>SHNF01000009.1 GCA_004295085.1 Planctomycetota bacterium
TGCGCGGGATCACCCGCAGGGGGTGGCGGCTCAGCTCCGCCATGGTGCTCGGTATTGCTCGGCGCAAGCTCCCATGGAAGGACGTGCTGCGCTGGCGCGCTCCCTTCTTCTCCCTCGCACTCTCTCGAACTTCGACCCACTGAAGGGGGCCAGTATTGGCGCGCCGCGCCCTTATCCTGAACGCATGCATCCGGCGGCCTCCCCTGCGGTGGACTTCCGCAAGTACATCCGGGACGTCCCCGACTTCCCCAAGCCCGGCATCCTGTTCAAGGACATCACGCCGCTGCTGGCCGATCCGCAGGTCTTCCGCGCCGCGGTCGACGCGCTGGCCGCCGCCGTCGCGCACCACCGCCCCACGCACGTGGCCGCCATCGAGTCGCGCGGCTTCCTGTTCGGCGCGCCCATCGCCGAGCGGCTGAATGCCGGCATCATCCCGCTGCGCAAGCCCGGCAAGCTGCCGTGGAAGACCATGTCCGAGTCCTACGACCTGGAGTACGGCTCCGCGGCGCTGCAGCTGCACCAGGACT
The DNA here is from genome assembly GCA_004295085.1 of Planctomycetota bacterium. Lineage (GTDB taxonomy): Bacteria > Planctomycetota > UBA1135 > UBA1135 > UBA1135 > SHNF01. Next base: position 528 of record SHNF01000009.1, read on the forward strand.
CCGGCGGCCCCGGCGACCGCGTGGTCCTGGTGGACGACCTGCTGGCCACCGGCGGCACGGCCGCGGCCGCCGTCAACCTGATCCGCCGGCTGGGCGCCGAAGTCGTGTCCGCCGCCTTCGTGGTGGAGCTCGACGTCCTCAAGGGCCGCGACAGGCTGCACGGCCTGGACGTCTTCAGCCTGATGCGCTGCTGAGCCGCCTTGGGCGCCGATCCGCTGCGCGCCGAGGAGCTGCAGCGCCGGCTGCCGGCGCGGCGCGCCCTGGCGCGGCGGATCGAGGTCCTCGCCGAATGCACCAGCACCAGCGACGCGCTGCGCGAGCGCCTGGCGCAGGACGGCTCCGTGGACGGCCTGCTGCTCGCCGCCGAGCACCAGACCGGCGGCCGCGGCCGGCGCGAGCGCGACTGGTGGTCAGGCCCGCCGGCCGCCAACCTGGCCGTGAGCCTCGCCATCGCGCCGACGCGGCCGCCGGAGGCCCTGGGACTGCTGGCCGCCTGCGCGTTGTGCGCGGCGCTGGCGCCCTGGACCGCCGCGCCCGCCGCGATCAAGTGGCCCAACGACATCCTGATCCACGGCGCCAAGGTCGCCGGCTTGCTGGCGGAGCTGCCCGCGGCGCAGCCGCCGCTGGCGATCCTGGGCCTGGGCGTCAACGTGCACGCGGCGCCCCCGGCCGGGCGCGCCGCGTACGCCGCCACCTGCCTGGACGCGCACGCGCGCCGTCCGATCGCGCGCACCGACCTGCTGGCGCACTGGCTGCTGCAGCTCGAGCGGCGCCTGGCGGTCTTCGATCGCAGCGGCCCGGAGCCGCTGGAGGCCGAGTTCCTGCGGCGCCTGCGCGCCTGGGCGCCGCTGGGCGTGCGCGCGCATCCGCCCGGAACTCCCGCCGGGCCGCTGCTACAATTCTCTGTTTCCCGCGGGCTCACCTGGGGAACGCCGGACGCTCCGGCGACGCGCCCGCTGGGTCTCATTCCTGCCCTGGAACCTCTGCCGCCACCGCAATGAAACGCTTCGACGGCCGCGCCGCCGACCAGCTGCGCCCGACCCGCTTCCAGCGCCGCTTCACCGACAACGCCGAAGGCTCGGTGCTGGTGGAGTTCGGGCGCACGCGCGTGCTCTGCACCGTCTCCGCGGTGCCGGGCGTCCCCTCCTTCCAGTTGAACCGGCGCGAGGGCTGGCTGACCGCCGAGTACAGCATGCTGCCGGGCTCCGTGGAGGGCCGCAAGACCCGCGAGTTCGGCAAGCGCGACGGCCGCTCGGTGGAGATCCAGCGCCTGATCGGCCGCTCGTTGCGCGCCGTCACCGACGTCAGCGCCTTCCCCAACTGGACCTTGTACGCCGACTGCGACGTGCTGCAGGCCGACGGCGGCACGCGCACCGCCGCCATCACCGGCAGCTGCGTGGCCCTGTACGACGCGCTGCAGACCCTGAACAGCCGCGGCCAGCTCGCGCACTGGGCCATGCGCGACTGGATCGCCGCGGTCAGCGTCGGCATCGTGGCCGGCAAGCCGGCGCTGGACCTCAACTACGGCGAGGACTCCGAGGCCGACGTGGACATGAACGTGGTGGCCACCGGCAACGGCAAGATCGTGGAGGTCCAGGCCACGGCCGAGCGCCAGGTGTTCGACCGCCACGAATTCAACCAGATGCTGGACCTGGCGCTGGCCGGCATCTGGAAGCTGCACGCCCTGCAGAAGTCCGCGGTCGAGGGCGGCGTGCCCGTGTGAAGCGCGCCGTCAAGATCGCGCTCGCCGCAGGGGCGCTGGCCCTGGCCGGGCTGGGCGTCTACTCGCTGCAGCACGGCCTGCGCTATCCCCCGCTCCAGTTCGACCCCAGGCCGCTGCCGGCGGCCGGCTTCAGCGAGCTCGGCTGGCGCGTCGAGGCGCAGGGCGCGTATTACCGGGATTCCGCCGCAGGCCTGCTCTCGTTCCGCGCCTACGTGCCCATGCCGTCGTTCACCTTCGCTGGCACGCGCGGCGGCACCGTGAAGCTGATCGTGGAGAACATCCACCCGGAAGCCGAGCTGGTGTCCCTGGCCGGGCACGACCTTGCGGCCGTGCGCACGGGCGCACAGGGCCTGCAGCGGCAGGTCGAGTTCGAGCTGGCGTTCGGCGCGGTGGAGACGCTCAGCTTCCGCTTCCCCCGGCGCGAGGTCTACCGGTTCGCCGCCTTCGGCGACGCCGGCGGCGGCGGCGAGCTGGACTGGTGCTTCCGGCGCGCCGGTGAGCTGGGCGCCGACTTCATCCTGCACCTGGGCGACATCGGCTACCGCAGCGTCGAGGACGGCTACGACCATGACGACATGGACGACGCGATCGACGCGTTCCTGAGCGCGCCGGTGCCGGTGTACGCCGCCGTCGGCAACCACGACTTCCACGGCGGCCACCGCTACCGCTACCGCTTCTTCCAGGAGCACTTCGGGCCGCTGAATGCGCACTTCACGGTCGGTGGCGTGTGGTTCGTGAACCTGGACACCGCGGCGGACACCCTCCCGCCGGGCCGCGGGCAGCGCGGCGCCCTGCTGCGGCAGCTCGAGCGCGGCCAGGAAGTCAAGGCCGGCGATCCCGCGGTCGTCTTCACGCACCGTCCGCTGGAGGATCCGCGCGTCCTGGACGGAAGCCGCGCCAAGGCGCACGCGCTCAACCGCGCCGGCGAGAAGGAGTTCCTGTACGCGAGCCTGAGCGCCATCGGCGCGGACGTGCTGCTCGCGGGCCACATCCACGCCTCCTTCGACTTCACGCACAACGGGCTGCGCACCATCATCGCCGGCGAGGGGCTGGGGCAGCGCGGCGACACTGCGCAGATCCTGATCGGCGAGTACCGGGAAGGCACGCTGCCGCAGTTCCGCTGGGAGCCCCTCAACATGCCGGAGAACCTGCGCGGGCGCGACCTCCAGGCCGGGTACGAGGACGCGGGCGAGGGCGGCGGTCCGTGAGGCAGCGGCTGCTCGTGGCCTCGCACAATCTCAGGAAGCTGGAGGAGCTGCGCCGGCTGTGCGCAGAGCTGCCGCTGGAGGTGCTGGGGCCGGAGTCGCTGCCCGAGGGGCTGCCCGAGGTGGAGGAGACGGGCGTCAACTTCCTGCAGAACGCGGGCCTCAAGGCCTTCTCGGCCGCCGCGGCCGCCGCCAGCCAGCTCGGGCCCGACGCGTGGGCCCTGGCCGACGACTCGGGGCTGGAAGTGGACGCGCTGGACGGCGAGCCCGGGGTGCGTTCCGCCCGCTACGCCGGAGCGGACGGCAGCCGCGAGCAGCGCGACGCGGCCAACATCGCCCGGCTCCTGGCCCGGCTGCGGGACGTCCCTCCCGAGGCGCGCACAGCCCGCTTCATCTGCGTGATCGCGGTGGCGCGCCGCGACGAGATCCTGTTCGCGGTGGAGGGACGCGTGGAAGGCCGGATCCTGCCGGAGCCGGAGGGATCCGGCGGCTTCGGCTACGACCCGGTTTTCTATCATGAAGCGTCCGGACGCAGCTTCGCCTCTCTCAGCGCGCAGGAGAAGGCCGCCGTCAGCCACCGCGGGCTGGCGGTGGCGCGCCTGCGCCGGGTGCTGGAGAGCGTGCTTCCCGCCGGGACCCACTGATGGCGCGCAACTTCCCGCCGGAGAGGATCCGCAACTTCTCCATCATCGCCCACATCGACCACGGCAAGTCGACGCTGGCCGACCGCTTCCTGGAGATCGGCGGGGCCGTGGACCCGCGCAAGAAGATGGAGCAGATGCTCGACTCCATGGACCTGGAGCGGGAGCGCGGCATCACCATCAAGGCGGCCGCCGTGGCGCTGGTGGTGCAGGTGGACGGGCAGGACTACCTGCTCAACCTCATCGACACCCCCGGGCACGTGGACTTCAGCTACGAGGTGGAGAAGTCGTTGCAGGCCTGCGAGGGCGCGCTGCTGCTGATCGACGCCGCCCAGGGCATCCAGGCCCAGACCGTCGCCAACGCCCACCTGGCGCTCAACCAGGACATGACGGTCATCCCGGTCTTCAACAAGGTGGACCTGCCGCACGCGCGCCCGGAGGAGATCGCGGAGGAGCTGGAGAACGTGCTGCTGCTCGATCCGAGCCAGGCGCTGCGCTGCTCCGCCAAGACCGGCGAGGGGGTGCGCGAAGTCGTGCGCGCGGTCGTGGAGCGCATCCCCCCGCCCAAGGGCGACCCTTCCGCGCCGCTGCGCGCGCTGGTGTTCGACGCGAAGCACGACGAGTACCGCGGCGTCATCGTGTACCTGCGCGTGGTGGACGGCGCGATCCGCAAGGGCGACCACGTGCGCATGCTCGGCGTCGAGCGCGAGTACGAGGTCGAGGAGGTGGGCAAGTTCACGCCCAAGATGGCGGCGCACGAGCGCCTGGGCGTCGGCGAAGTCGGCTACATGATCGCCAACATCAAGCGCCTGGGCGACGTGCACGTGGGCGACACGCTCACCAGCGCCAAGGGCGCGCGCGCCGAGCCGCTCAAGGGCTACCGCGAGCCCCAGTCCATGGTCTGGTGCGGCATCTACCCGGTGAACGCCAGCGATTTCGAGCACCTGCGCACGGCGCTGGAGGAGCTCAAGCTCAACGACTCCTCCCTCGTGTACGAGCCGGAGACCTCGGACGCGCTCGGCTTCGGCTTCCGCTGCGGCTTCCTCGGCCTGCTGCACATGGAGATCGCGCAGGAGCGCCTGGAGCGCGAGAGCGAGATCGACATCGTGCAGACGGCGCCGACGGTGCCCTACGAGGTCCTGCTCAACAACGGCAAGGCGCGCATGATCCACGCGCCGGGCGACCTGCCGGACGGCTCGCTCTATTCCGAGATCCGCGAGCCGGTGGTGGCCACGCACCTGCTGCTGCCGATCGACAGCATCGGCGCGGTGATGAAGCTGTGCAGCGAGCGCCGCGGCGTCTTCCAGAAGCAGGAGCACCTGTCCCCCACGCGCGTGATGCTGACCTGGGACCTGCCGCTCAGCGAGATCATCTTCGACTTCTACGACAAGCTGAAGTCGTCCACGCGCGGCTACGGCACCATGGACTACGACCTGCCGCGCTTCCAGGCCGCGGACCTGGTCAAGCTGCGCATCCTGGTGGCCGGCGAGGAGGCCGACGCCCTCTCCATCATCTGCCACCGCGACTTCGCCGACCGGCGCGGGCGCGCCATCCTCAAGAAGCTGCAGAAGGAGATCCCGCGCCACCAGTTCGAGATCGCGCTGCAGGCGGCGGTCGGCGGCAAGATCATCGCGCGCGAGAGCATCCGCGCATTGGCCAAGAACGTGACCGCCAAGTGCTACGGCGGCGACATCACGCGCAAGCGCAAGCTGCTCGAGAAGCAGAAGGAAGGCAAGAAGCGCATGAAGTCGCTGGGCCGCGTCGAGGTGCCCCAGAAGGCTTTCCTGGCAGTGCTGTCGACCGAGGAATAGGGTCGGAGACACCCTTTTCCGCCCGCGATCTGTGCACCTCTGCGCAAAGCTGCACAGATGCAGGGGACGTCAGTCATTCTCTCGGCACCGGGAGGGCTGCTTCCAGCTCTTCCTGCAGCTTGCCAATGTCAGCGCCGCCGGCGGCTGCTTCCGCCTCGCCATCCTATTCCACTGCGGCCGCCTCGACCTCTACCCAACTTCATGCGGTTCTACCCACCCGAATCCGTGAAGCGCCAGGAAAGTAGATGACGATCATCTCCACACCGGAGCCCGTGACTGCCACCCCGCCCGCCGCGGGGACGGTTTGGTCGGTGCTCGTCCAGGATTTCCTGGATCCGCTGGAACACCGGATCTTCCAGTGCGACCATCGGCCGCCTCTGAAGTCCGGGGACACCATCGACGGGGTCTGGCTGGTCCGGCGGGTGTTCCCGCAGGGGACCGAGCCGCATCCGCGCGCCTGAAACGCCGGACGCGCGCGACCCGAAGGCTGCGCGCGTCCAGTGCTGGCTGCGCCGCCGCCGGCGCGCCGCACCGCTGTGCGAACCGGCTACAGCCGGAAGGAACCCTCGGTGATCGTCTGATTCCCGCTCTCATCGATCGCCAGCACCTCGAACTCGTGCTTACCGGGCGCGAGCGCGCCGACGTACTCCGGAGGAACCGTCAGGCTCAGCACCGAGGACGGAACCGTGACCTGGAAGTCCTCCTCGACGAGCACCTGGTACCCGACGATGTTGATGGGCAGGTTCGGGAAGCCCGGCGGCGGGCCCGTGACGGCGGTCCAGCTGATCTCGAGCAGGTTGCCGGGGCCGACGGTCGCGGTCACGTCGGGCCCGTCCGGAATGGCATGGCTGAACTCGCTCTCGCCCCGGATGACGGCGTCGTCCACGGTCCTGCCCTCGAACTCGTAGACGCCCTCCGGGAAGGCCGCGAGCAGCTTGTTCAGCGGAACCTCGTCCAGCGACGGCTCCGCGCCCTCGAAGAACAGCTCGGTCATGCCGAGCGCCTTGTAGGGGCCAAAGCCGCTGACCACGAAGAGCAGGCGATCCTCGGAGTTCGTGATCCGCAGCGATTTCCAGTCCTCGCCGTCGAGGAAGACGTGGACGCCGAGATCATTGCCGCTGGAGTTGTACTCCCAGTAGATCATGGCTTCCTCGAGCGGAACCGCGGCCAGGCTCGTCGGCCGGGGCCCCGCCAGCTCTGCCGCGCCGCGCGGCGCGTGGATGCCGACAGCCGACCCGACGCCCGCCAGGCCGGCGAGAAGGAGGAGTTGCGCAGCGTTCATGGTTCTGTCTCCTGAGGCAATGGTTGGCGCAGCCGACTCGATGGGAGCTGTGCTGCAGGCTCCATCCTGCCCGGTGAACCTGAACCGAGGCTGAACGCCCGGAGGAACCGGCGGACGCGCGCAAACCGAGGCTTGCGCGCGTCCTGTGCCGTTCTCGACATCCGCCGGCTACAAGGTGAAGTAGCCCTCGGTCAGGGTCTGATTGCCGCTTTCCTCGATCGCGAGCACCTCGAACTGGTGCTTTCCAGGCGCGAGCGAGCCCACGAACTCCGGAGGAACGGTCATGCTGAGCACCGTGGAGGGGACCGTGGCCTGGAAGGACTCGACGATCACCTGGTAGGCGACCACGTTGACCAGCAGGTTCGGGAACCCCGGCGTGGCGCAGATGATCCATGAGGCTCGCAGCGCCGCCTCGTTGACCCAGCGACAGCTCGCGGATCTGATCGGCACGACTCAGCCCGTCATCGCGCGGCTGGAGAACGCGGACTATGAAGGACACTCCCTGACGATGCTGCGCCGGATCGCCGAGGCCCTCCACCTGCGGCTGGAAGTCCGCTTCGTGGCTCGCGGTCGCGCGCCTCGTGCTGCTTGAGGGTCCTCGAGCGGGGCGCGCACCGCCGCACGTGTGCTGTTGGCGCGTGGCGCCCAATGCAGGTTGCGGGACGTTCCTCAGCCTCCGCAGCGTCCAGCCCGCAGCACTGAGCCGCGGGAAGCTCGGCGTCGAGCAGCCGGAATTTTCCTTGTAGCCTGGAGGCCGGCGGCGGTGTTGGAGTGGAAGATGATCGGCGATCCCTCTCCCGTGGGACTGGACGAGCTGCTGGAGCAGTCGGAGCGCGTGCGCTCCCTGGCCCGGAGCCTGCTGGGGCGCGAAGAGGATGCCGATGACGTGGTCCAGGATGCCCTGGCGATGGCGCTGCAGCGCCCTCCGCGTGGTCCTGGCCCGAAGGGAGGCTGGTTCCGCCGGGTGGCACGCAACCTGTCCCTGAACCTGCGGCGCGCGCAGCGCCGCCGGAGCCGGCGGGAGGCCGAGGCGGCGCGGCCGGAGATGCTGGACGCGCCGGACGTGCTCGAGAAGGCGGAAATCCACCGCGAGCTGATCCAGGCCTTGATGGATCTTGGCGAGCCGTATCGCACGGTCCTCCTCCTGCACTACTTCGAAGGAAAGAGCGTCCGCCACGTCGCCCGGGCGCGCGGCATGCAGGAGTCCGCCGTCCGCACCCTGCTCAGCCGCGGGCGCGCGCGCCTGCGGGAAGCGCTGGAGGCGCGGCATGGCCGCGACGGGCTGCGCGCGCTGCTGCTCGCCCTGGTGGCCGATTGGCCTCACGCTCCGCCAGCCTTGCTGGCTCCGCCGCTCTCGCAGTGGCTGCGGATTGCCGCCCTGTTTCTCCTGATTGCCGGCGGTGGCGCTACGGCCTGGACGCTGTGGTCGGCCAGAGGCGACGACGCCGGCGTCACGGCGGTGCAGGGCGCCGTCTCTGCGACCGCCATCCTGGATGCCGGGGAGCAGCCGGCGGCAATCACCACGTCGACGCGCGCGCGAGAGACCCTGCCAGGGGTGGATTCCGTGGATCCGGAGCGGGACCTCCGCGGCGTGGTCGTGACCACCGCCGGCGATGCCATCGCCGGCGCTCGGTTGACGGTCGTCCTGCCGCTGGACCGGCAGGTCCCCGGGATGCTGGACTCCGATCAGCACGAGGAGCGGGCCGTTGCGGAGGCTGTCAGCGCCCCGGATGGCAGCTTCCGCTTCCGGCTGGAGCCTGGAAAGGTCTACGATCTCAGCGCCGAGGCGCGAGGCTTCGCGTTCACGCGGCTTCCCGGACTGTACGCGGGTGAGGAGCTGACCGTCGCGATGGCGCAGGCCGCCTCGGTCTACGGCCGCATCACGGACGCGCGCAGCGGCGCGCCGATCGCCGGCGCCACGGTGGAAGCCTGGAAAGCGCCGATATGGGTGCCCGGCGACCACCGGGCCGCGGCTGTCTCCGATGCCGGTGGTTTCTTCCACTTGCAGGCGCTGCGCCCGGACCTGTTCACGTTGAAGGTTGATGCAGCGGGTTACGCCAAGGACTGGGGCAGCCAATCCATCCTGCTCGCCGAAGGCGAGCAGCGGCGCATGGACTTGACGCTCGATCCGGGCACGAGCATCCGCGGGCGCGTGGCCGACGGCCGGACCGGCGCGGCGATCGCAGGCGCCCTGGTGCGGCTGCGCACCGGAGGCGCGCACAACGTCGCCGGCACGGATGACGAGGGCCGCTACGTGCTGCGCGGCGTGCCGGCGGGCTATGACGACAACATGGTGGTCGAGGCACGGGGCTACGGCCAGTTCTCCTTCCGTGTCTACAAGGTGCCGGAAACCGGGCTGGATCAGGATGTCCTGCTGCAGCCCGGCCGGCGTGCGCACGGACGCGTCGTGAATCGCGACGGCGTGGCCGTCGCCGGCGCGTACGTGACAGCCGGCGCTTACGCGCTGCGCGACGGCGACTCTCATGCCGATGCGCGGCGCGCGCGCACCGGCGCCGATGGCCGCTTCGAGCTTGCTGACCTGCGCGGCGACCTGCGGCACACGCTGATGGTCCATGCCGGCGGCCTGGCGACCACCGTGCACGACTTTCCGGCCGATGAGTGGGCCACGCTCGACCTGGATCTCGGCGAGATCGTCCTGGAGCGGCCCGCGGCCATCTCCGGCCGACTGGTCAACCCGCAGGGGCGTCCCCTTCCCGACTTGTGGGTGCTGCTCAGCGGCGAGCCGCGGCGCCGCGACGAGCTCGGCCCTGCGCTCGAGGGCAACCAGGGATACGTCACGCAGGAAGGGCTCGGCTTCGGGAGGATCCTTGCGCGCACCGATGCCCGCGGGCGTTTCGCCTTCGGCGCTCTTCCGTCCGGCAGCTACATCCTCGACGCCGGCAGCAAGGGCTTCGCCCGGCGCGCGGAGCTGGAGCTGCAACTCGAAGAGGGCGAGCAACGGACCGGCGTCGAGCTGGCCCTGGACGTCGGCCTGGTGATCGACGGTGTGGTGGTGGACCGGCAGGGTCGGCCGCTGCCGTCCGCGACGGTCGAGGTTTACCCGAGTGAGCAGCCCTTGCATCGACAGGCCTACAACCTCGCCGGAGCGGATGGCCGGTTCCGGCTGAGCGGACTGGAGCCGGGCTCGTACACACTGTGTGCCACCCGCGGCTTCGGTCATTCCTACGATGCCGATGGTGGGCGCCGGCTGTTCGGCGCGGCCCGGTTGGCGGGCATCGCGGCCGGCGCGCACGACGTCATGCTGGTCCTGCCGGATGCGGCGGCGATCTCCGGCACGGTGCTCGGACCGGATGGACAGCCACTCGTCGGGGCGAGCGTGCTCCTGCTCCTGGAGGAACAGCCGGGAAGCATGAGGATGATGTGCAGCACCGACCGCGACGGGCGCTTCGCGGTAGCGGCCGCCGAGGGCTCGCGGGTGAGCCTGGTGTTTCACCCGCCGTATGGACCCATCGGCGGCTACCTGCCCGTGCTCGACGCGAGCGGACAGTGGGACCCGAGCTATGACGTCACGCTGGAGAACGTGGCCGCGGGTACCGAAGGCCTTGTCGTGCGCCTGACGAGGCTGCCGTAGGCGCAGCCGCCGGATACTGGCCCCCTTGAGTGGGTCACGCAGAACGCCGCGCGTTGTGGCAGCTGGAGTTAGGCACGCTTCCATGCGTGCGGCTGGCCGCGAGGGCGGAAGCACCCTGGCGCAATGCCTAAGTGCATTTAGAAGCAGGCTTTGCGCGAGCACCTGTGCACATGATGCCCACCCAAGGGGGCCAGCATTCAGGGTTCCGTCCCGATTCTCAGCTCCTGCACGCCGCCGAGCGGCTGGCGCAGGTCGAGGGTGAACTCGCCCAGGAGCTCGTTCTCGAGGCCCAGCACGCGCAGCGCCAGCCGGCACGCAGGCACGTCCAGCAGGCTGGCGCGGCCGTTCTCGTCGGCCACCGCCTTGGGCGTGGTGCCGAGCGGCACGCGGAACGCAACCTCGCGCCCGTCTTCCGTGGTGGCGGTGATCCCGGACCAGGGCAGGGGCTTGCCCGCGGAATCCAGCACCAGCACCTCGACGGCGCGGGCCGGCCACAGGCGGATGTCCCACTCGCGCGGAAAGTCCTCCGCCGCGCGCTCCCAGCGCCATGCGGCGTAGCCATCGGCCCGCGCGGACAGCGCCGCGAACTCGCTTGCGTCCACGCCGCGCACCTCGAAGCGCCCGGCGGCGTCCTCCACGGTGGCGACGTCGCCGAGGATGTAAGGTCCGTCCAGGCGCGAAACGCCGATGTCGAAGCGCGGCAGCGGCGCGCCGGTGACGGCGTCCAGCACGCGGCCGCGCAGGGACGTCATGGAGTCGAGCCCGTCCCCCAGGACCAGGACCAGGTCCTCGCTTCCCGCCTCGGCATCGAGCACGGCGGCCGCGCCCGGAGTCCCGGGTACGAGCACGCGGATGCGGTAGCGGCCCGGGTTCAGCCGGTCGAAGCGGAACCGGCCTGCGGGATCCGTGGTCCCCTGGCCGGCGCCGATGATCTCCTCCAGGCGCACGCCGGTCTGCGGGTCGGATTCACCGGGCGGCGGCACGCGCACGGCGCCGGCCAGGCGCAGTCTGGCTCCGGCCACCGGGGCGCCGCCCGCGTCCAGCACGCGTCCGGCCAGGACTCGCGCCGGCTCGAGGCGCACTTCCACCGGATCCATGCCGGGGGCGAGCCGCAGCGGGCGCAGCACCTGTGCGGCGAAGCCGGCGGCGTGCGCGATCAGCACCGCGTCCGAGTCGGGCTCGCGCGCGAGGAACTGGAATCCGCCGGTCTCGTCGGTGATACCGGAATGGCCGTAGCTGTCGCTGCGCGTCTTGCAGTGCCAGGTGGCGCCGGCGATGGGCCGGCCCGCGGCGTCCAGCACCACGCCCCTGACCTCCAGGCCGTCGTCGAACACGATCTCGACCCAGTCCTGCGCGTCCGCTACCAGCACCTGCTGGTCGGGATGACCGTGCCAGCGCGCGTAAAGCGTGCGTTCGCCGGCGGGCAGGTCCAGCGCGAACCCGCCGTCGGCGCCGCTCGCGGCCTGGAGTTCCACGCCGCCGCCGTCGGCCACCTCGAAGCCGTCTCCGATCTGCAGCTTGCTGAACACGCGGTACGCGGAGACCGCGCGCAGCTCCACCCCGGCGATGGGCCGGCCGGCGCTGTCCACCACGCGCCCGCGCAGGCTGCGGGCGGGACAGACCCGCAGCTCGATGCCGGTGGCGCGCGCCAGCGAGCCGAGCTTGCCGGTGACGCAGCTCGCAGGCAGCGCCCCGGCGGCGCGCGCAGCCAGGTGGAACTGTCCGCGCAGGCCTTCCAGCACGAAGCGGCCGGCGCCGTCGCTGAGCGCGCTGCGGTGCGGCGCGACCACCCAGCGCACCTGGCCGCGGTAAGGCCTGTGCCAGGCCAGGACCTCGGCGCCCGCAACGGGCCGGCCTTCCAGGTCCAGCACCACGCCCTCGGCGGCGCCCGGCTGCGGCACGGTGAGGTTGATCTCCAGGGTCTCACCGGCGGGCATGGGCCGCGGCGCTTCTTCGTACCAATCGAGCACCGGAACGTCGGGCCCGGGCATCGCGCTCAGGTAGGGAACCAGCGCCGCGCCGGACATCTCGAGCACCCAGTCGCCGCCGCCGTCGGTCGCGCCCTCGGCGAACTGCCATTCGTCGGTGCCGGCCAGGCTCCAGGTCGCATGGAAGGCGATGCCGGCGAGCGGCAACCCAGTGTTCTCCTCCTGCACGTGCACCTTGAGCCGGCTGCGCGCCGGAGCGGCGACGGCGCCGCCGCCCGGCGCCGGCGCGGCGACTGCAACCGCGGGTGCGCGCGCCGCCTCCGCGCCCGGGAGCGCGGCCTCTTCCGCCGGCCGCTCCTTCCCGTGTGCGGCCGGCGCCGGCGCGACCGCGGCGACGCCGCCCGCTTCCGACTCGGCGCCCGCGCGCAGCCACCACAAGCCGAGGGCGGCCGCCACTACGGCGGCCGCGGCGATCTTCAAGCCGGTGCTCACGAGCAGACCTCCGCTGAGGGCCAGGGCGGCCAGGCGCGCGCGGGCCTGTTCGGGCCCGTAGTCGCGCTCCAGGCGCAGCCGCAGTTGCTCGAGGCCACGGTGCAGTCGCTGGCGCACGGCTTCGGGCGTGATCTGCAGGCGCCGCGCGATCGCGCGCGGCGGCAGCCCGTCGAAGTAGTACAGCAGGACCGGAGTGCGGTGGATCTCACGCAGCTCCCAGACCGCCTCGACCAGGCGCCGCTGCAGCGCGGCGCGCTCCAGACTGTCTTCCACGGACGGCTGCGCTTCGCTGCGCGCCGCGCGCGCCTGGCGTGCGCGCCGGTGCGCCTCGCCGCGATGCAGCGCCGCGGCTGCGTTGCGCGCCACGCGCGCCAGCCAGCCGGCCGCAGCCTCGGAGGAGCGCGGCGGACGCCGCAGGGCCGCCACCCAGGTCTCCTGCACCAGGTCGTCGGCCGTGGCCTCGTCGGCCACCAGCCCGCGCGCCAGCGCCCGCACCCAGGCCGCGTGGCGGAGCAGGTGCTCCAGCTCGGTCGAGGGCGTGGAACTCATGGCCTCAGCCTGAAGATGCAGGGACCGCCCCAACGTGACCGCTGCAGTGAGACCATTCCGCGGAGGCCAGGGAGGCCGGAAAGGCCGGCGTCAGAGCCGCAGCTCCTGGATTCCTTCCAGGGGAAGCGTCAGGTCCAGCGGAAACTCCAGCGGGGGGCCGCCGTCCGGCGGCGACACGAGCAGCGTCACCACCGCATCGGGCAGGCCGCGCAGCAGGGCCTCGCCCTGCGCATCGGTGTCGACGGAGGTGCCCCAGCCGAAAACGTCGGGAACGCGCAGCCGCAGCGTGCGCCCATCGGCGTCGCGCGCGGCCACTTCCGCCGCGGCCAGCGGCGCGCCCGCGGGCGAGAGGACGCGCACGCGCGCCGATCGCTCGGCCAGCAGCTGCACCTCCAGATCCAGGAAGCCAGCCGCGGCGGTGTCCACGTCGCGGCGCCATTCCGCATACCCTTCCGCGCTGACCGTGATGCTGCGCACGCGCTCCGGATCCTGCCCGGGCAGCGTGAAGAATCCCTCGGAGTCCTGGAACTCCTCGAACGCGCCCCAGGAACGCCGCAGCTCCACCATCACGGTGAAGCGGGGCACCGGGGTGCCGCCGCGGGCGTCCGTCACCCGCCCGCGCACGGTCAGGAGACGCTCCAGGCCGTCGCCGAGCACGATGTGCAGGTCTTCGGCGCCGGCGTGCACCTCGGTGAAGGCCTGCGGATGCTTGCTGCCGAGCGGAACCACCCACAGGCGATACACCGCGTCCTGGAGGCCGCCGATGCGGAACAAGCCGGCCTCATCGGTCTTCATGTCCTCGAAGCCGAACATGCCGCTCGCGCCGGCCAGCCAGGGATTGCCGGCGGAATCGGCCGGGCTCGCCACATCCAGGCGCAGCCGGGCGAAGCCGGCGGGCGCGCCGGCAGCGTCCACGACCTTGCCGGCCAGCACGCGCTCCGGCGCCAGGCGCACCTGCAGCGGCGCGGCCGCCGGCTCCAGCGGCACCGATTCCAGCACGACCGGAGCGTAGCCGTCCCGGCGCACCGAGAGCGTCCCGCTGTCGGGAGCGTCCTGCAGGTGCAGCGTGAAGTTGCCGGCGGCGTCCGTGCGCGCCATCGGCGGCCACGAGCCGCGGGCATGCGGGAACAGTTGCACGTGCGCGCCCGCCACCGCCGCGCCCTCCAGGTCCAGGACCTGCCCGCTCAGCGTGACGCCGTCCTCCAGCACGATGTCCGCCCAGTGTTGGTCCGGCGCCAGCCTGATGCTGGTGCCGCGCACGCTCAGCGTGACCTTGCGCGAGGCCGGCATGGACAGCGCGAAACGCCCATCCGCGTCGGTGCGCACGTGGAACGCGGGCGTGCCGCGGCTGCGCCACTGGTAGCCGTCGCCGGCCTGTTCCGGATCCCGGCGCTCGAAGGCGCTCACGGCCTCGATCTTGGCGTTCGCCACGGCCTCGCCCTGGGCGGTGCGCACACGGCCCGCGAGCGCGCGTGGCGCCTCCACGGACAGCTCCAGACCGCTCAGGGACGCGCCCGATTCGAGCCGCCCCTCGATGCTGCGCGTCGGCAGCAGCTCGCCCGCCCGCGCCGCCAGCCAGAATTCCCCGGCCAGGCCTTCCAGTCGGAAGCGGCCCTCCGCGTCGGCGACCGTGCGGCGATCCGCGCGGTCCTCCAGCCAGTCCGGGCGCGCCACGGCCATCCAGCCCAGGACCTCGGCACCTGGGACCGGCCGGCCTTCGAGGTCCTGCACCACTCCTTCCAGCACTCCCGGGCGCGGCAGGCGCAGGAGCAGGTCCTGGACGGCGCCCGGACTGAGGTCCTCGAACTCCATCTGGAAGTGGCCGGGCGTCACGGCGGTGGCCGACGCCCAGAGGGAATGCACCTCGGCCGGCGCAGACAGCTCCAGGTTCCACCGCCCTTCGTGGTCGCTGACGCCGGCGGTGCGCTCGATGGAGGACTCGCGCAGGGCCGTCCAGAACAACGCCAGCGGCACGCCCGGCACGGGCTCACCGGTGCCTTCCCAGAGCACCTGGATCCGCAACGTCGCCGTCGCCGGGGCAGCCGCTGGCGCGCTGACCGGCGCCGCCGCGCGCATATTCAGCCGTTGCGCGCTCGAGCTGCCGACCTCTTCCGCGCCCGGCGCCGGCTCCTCAGCCACCAGCGCCGCGCCCTGAAGCGGTGCCGCGGGCGCGGAGGCGGGCGCCGTGTGGCGCTCCCACCACACGATGCCGAAGACCACGAGCACGCCGGCGGCCAGTCCGGTCTTGACCGCCGGACCCGCCAGGACTCCGGACTTCAGCAGCGTGGCGAGCCAGCCCGGCGGCGCCAGCGCCACGGCGGAAAGGCGCTTGCGCGTCTCCTCGCGCCCGAACTGGATCTCCAGGCGCTGGCGCAGCAGCGCGTGCGCGCGGTGCAGGCGGGTGCGCACGGTCGCTGCCGGGAGCCCGAGCTCGCGGGCGATCATCGTGGGCGTCAGATCCTCGAAGTAGCGCAGCATGACGGTGCTGCGGTACGGCTCCTCCAGCTCGATGACGGCCTGCACCACCTCTCGCAAGGTGACGGCGTGCTCGGCCAGCTCGGCCGCGGAGGGGCATTCGCCGGAGCGGGCGGCGCGTCCTTCCCGGCGCAGGCGGCGCACGTCGCCACGGTGGGAGCGCGCGGCCATGTGGCGCAGGACGCCGCCCAGCCAGCCGGAAACCGATGTCACCTGCTCGGGCTGGCGCTCCAGGGCCGCCAGGAAGGTGTCCTGGGCCAGGTCCTCGGCGGAATCCGGGTCCGCGAGCAGGCTGTGCGCGACCGCACGCACCCATCCCGCGTGCGCCAGCAGCGCTTCGGTGTCCAGAACCGGCCGACTTTCCACCATTGACTCCGTGGCCGCGGCCGCTGTGCCCGTTTCAGGGCCTTTTTGGAGAGCTGCGAGAACGCAAGCCTCCGCCGCGGGCACCAGCATAACGGAGGCTCAAGTGCGTCCCACCGCGGGGGTAGCAATCCGAATCGGATTCAGGGATGACTCGGGCCTCCTGTCCCTTGGCTGAGGTTCGGCGCCCGGTGCGCCGTTCCGGGACACATCGACCTCCAGGATTCTCAAACGACCCCAGTGAGTGATTGGGCCGGCCGCCGGGTCCCCTCCCGGCGGCTTTTTCAGGTCCGCAGCAGGTCAGCGCACGTCCACGCGCAGCGGGTTGCTGACCGTGGCGCCCGAGGAAGCGCCGGGATCGCGGAGCGCGGCCTGCAGGTTGTAGATTCCGGGCGCCAGTCCGGCCGGGAGGCGCAGGCGCAGCAGGGCCGATCCGGCGGAGTCCAGGCCCAGCGGCGCGCGCCGGTCGAGCAGCGGCAGGATCTGCAGATCGCAGCCGGGGGCGATGCTGTGGACGCCGGTCCCGATGCCGGCGAGCAGCAGGCCTGATTGCCCGGCGGCGCCGAGGGTCAAGGCCAGGCTCACGATCCCGCCGGGCTCGGGACAACCGGAGCCGGTGAGGTACGGCGTGTAGCCGCCGCCGCCGGCGCAGCCGGCGCCATACACCTGGAAGGCTCCGTCGCACTCCGGAATCAGCACGAACGGGCGCAGCGCGCCGAGATAACTGCCTTCGCCGATGATGCGGCCGGAATTGTCCACGTCGTTGGCGATCAGCAGGTGCCAGCCGGAGCCCGCCGGAATGCGCGTGTTCAGATCCACCAGCGCGCCATCCTGCCACATCACGGCGACGTTCTCGAACGAGCCGTTGAGCGCGCCGCCCACGATCAAGCCGTGGTCGTTGATGCCGCGGGCCCAGGACTCGTTTCCCGCCAGCAGACCCAGGTTGAGGATGGCGCCGTTGTCCCACAGGGTCGCGACCTCGTAGTCGAGGAAGTCCGCGCCGTAGTCGCCTCCGCCCACGATCTGGCCGCGGTCGTTGATGTCCCAGGCCGAGCTGACGCGTCCCAGAAGGATGGCGGGATCGTGCAGGTCCTCCATCACGCCGTTCTCCCACAGGAAGGCGTGGCGGAAGAACAGCGGGCCGTCCGAGGTGCCGACGACCTGCCCGCGCTCGTTCATGGCGCCGGGGGACGAGCCGCCGTCCGGTCCCGGGTGCAGGTCGTCCAGGTCGGTGACGATGCCGTTCTCCAGCAGGAAGGTGCGCAGGAAGCTGCCGGCGGCGTAGCGGCCGTACCCGAGGATCTGGCCGCGGTCGTTGATGGCGTAGGCATTGAGGGGCTCGATCGGATCGCCGCCGCTGATCAGGCTGGTCAGCGGCGTCACCTGCCCCTGGATCCATACGACCGCGTGCGGATAGATGCGGAGCTGGTGGCCGATCGGCACCACATCGTCGCTTTCGCCCACCGCGGTGCCGGCGGCGTTGACGTCGTACGCGCTTCCTACCTCGTCTCCGGGCAGGTTCGGCAGGAACTGGGTGCCGGCCGCGCTGTAGATCACGCCCTGCCAATCGGGCGCGCCGATGGCCAGGGCACTGCCGGCCACCTGACCCGAGTCATGGACGCGCCACGCCACCCCGCCCAGGGCGCTGGCGTCGCGGTCCAGATCGGCGACGCGGTAGGCCTGAGGGATGGCGGCCAGGCACAGGAAGGCGGAAAGGATCATGGCGTTCTCGGACGTTTCCCAGGAGAGTAGAGGGGTTCCATCAGCATAATGGCCGGAGACACCAGGCCTCGCATGCGCTTGTCCCCCCACGATCGCCATGCCTTCCTGCTGGCGGGATGCCTCGTTGCAGGCTGCCAGGGGCCGCCGCAGCCGCCCGCGGTCGCTCCTTCGCCCTTGCTGGTGCTCCAGGCCCAGGAAGCGGCATGGAACCGCGGGGACCTGGACGCCTTCATGAGCCTGGGGTACTGGCGCTCGCCGGAGCTCTGCTTCTTCTCCGGCGGCAGCGCGCGCCGCGGCTACGAGGAGGTTCTGGCGCGCTACCGGGCCAGCTACCAGGGCGAAGGCCGGGAGATGGGCCGCCTGAGCTTCAGCGAGGCCGAAGTCCTGCCGGTGGGGCTCGACCACGCCCTGGTGCGCGGGCGCTGGAACCTGCGCTTCAACGACGGCACCGAAGCCGGCGGCTTGTTCACCGTGCTGCTCCGGCGCTTTCCCGACGGATGGCGCATCGTGCACGACCACACCAGCGCCAGCGGCTGATCGGGCGCTCCGCGTCGCGCTATAGTGAGTGGACGGAATCTCGTGCCTGGTCCTCCGCCGCTTGCCTCGCCCCCCACTTCTGCAGAGCGCGCGACGGCCCTCGACGCGCCGCGCACCGACCTGAGCCCGGGGCCGCGAGCCGCATCCAAGCACAAGTCCGCGCACCCTCTCCGCGACACGGTGGAGGTGATCGTCTTCGCCATCGTCATGGCCCTGGGCCTCAAGGTCTTCGCGCTCGAGGCCTATCAGATCCCCACCGGCTCCATGCAGCCGAATCTGATGGGGATGACCAAGGGCTCCGACGGCAGCGCGGTGTCCATCCACGACCGGGTGCTCGTGGACAAGGTCTGTTTCCTGGTGCGGGATCCCGTGCGCTGGGAGGTCGTCGTCTTCCGCTATCCGCTGGCCACCAGCAACAACTACGTGAAGCGGCTGGTCGGCATGCCGGGCGAGGAGCTGCAGATCCGCTACGGTGACCTGTACGCGCGCCCGCTGGGCACTTCCGAGGACTTCGCGATCCTGCGCAAGCCGCCGCGCCTGCAGGCATCGCTCTGGAAGAAGGTCTGGCCGGTGCCCGGCGCGGAACCGGACGCGCACGGCTTCTGGGACTTGAACGCCGGCGCGCGCTGGGCGAGCGGGGAGTTCCGTCTGGAGCCGCAGGGCGCCATCGCGGTCAGGGGGAACATCCGCGACGTGTACAACCACGGCTACCCCGCAGGCTTGTGGCACCGCGTGAAGCAGGGTGACGGGAACGAGGCCGTCAACGACCTCGAGATCGCCGGCACGGCGACGCCCGAGTCCGGTGCTGGCGCGCTGCGCGTGGAGATCGTGAGCGGCCAGCGCCAATTCGCCTTGATCCTGGACGTGGCGCGCGGCCGCATCGTGCTGGAAGGCTCCGGCGGCGCGGCCTTCGAGCAGTCCATGCGCCTGCAGGCCGGGGAGCCGGTGCGCTTCGAGCTCGGCTTCTGGGACCACCAGGTGCGGCTGCGGGTGAAAGCGGACGCCGGCAAGGCGGAGCACGTGCAGGCGCTGGACCTGGAGCCGGAACCGGCGCTGAGCAATCGCGTGCGCTGCGCGGCGGAAGGCGGCGCGTGGCGCCTGGAGCCCCCGACCGTGTCCCGGGACATCTACTACCTGCAACCGCGCGAGGCGCGCAGCGGCAGGGAGGAGTCGGAGCCCTTCTCGATTCCGGCGGGCCATTATTTCATGATGGGCGACAACACGGAGAACTCACTGGACAGCCGCGACTGGGTGGCGCGGGTGATCCAGACGACGCAGCCCGTCGGGGGACGGACGCAGTTCCGCGGCGACCAGCTGGACGGGGGATCCGACCCGTTCTTCAACAATCCGCGCTGGAACCGCATGCGCACGACGATGACCCTCCGGGACGAGTGGGGCAACCTGCACGCCATCCCGAGCTCGCAGATCGCGTCGAATCTCCCGGAGCCGGCTCCGCTGGTGCCGCGCGCCTACATCCTGGGCAAGGCCATGGCCGTGTTCCTGCCGATCCCGCCGCTGTCGCCGGTGTTCCGGCTGAAACTGGTCCGCTGAGCCGGTTTCCGCCGCTTCTCCCCGCTTCCTGGCCGTTCCCAACCGCCTTTCCACCGGATGTCCACACCCGACGCCCTGCTGCGCACGGAAGGACTGGTCAAGGCCTACCGCGGGCGGCGCGTGGTGGATCACGTGGACCTGGCGGTCGGGCGCGGCGAGATCGTCGGCCTGCTGGGTCCCAATGGCGCCGGGAAAACCACCACCTTCCGCATGTGCATGGGGATGGTGCGTCCGGACGAGGGGCGGCTGTGGTTCCGTGGCACCGACATCAGCGGGCTGCCCATCTACCGCCGGGCGCGGCTGGGGCTGGGATACCTGGCCCAGGAGCCCTCGGTCTTCCGCAAGCTCACGGTCGAGCAGAACCTGCTCGCCATCCTGGAAGTCGCCCGCGTCGCCCGTGACAGCCGCGAAGCCCGTGCCGGCGCCTTGCTGCACGAGTTCGGCCTGTCCCACCTGCGCGCCAGCCGCGGGGAGGTGCTCAGCGGCGGCGAGCGCCGGCGCCTGGAGATCGCCCGCTGCCTGGCCACCGAGCCCAGCCTGATCCTCCTGGACGAGCCCTTCAGCGGCATCGATCCGATCGCGGTGGAGGAGATCCAGGGCATCCTGGCCGGACTGCGGCGCAAGGGCATCGCCATCCTGCTCACCGACCACAACGTGAGGGAGACCCTGCACATCACCGACCGGGCCTACATCCTGGCGAGCGGCAAGGTCCTGGCCGAGGGCGCCGCGGCGGACCTGGTGGGCAACCCGGAGGTGCGCAAGGTGTACCTGGGCTCCCGCTTCGAGCTGGCCTGACGCGCTCGGCGACCCTATCCTGTTCCGCCCGTTTTTTCCCTCCGCGGAGCCTCGGAATGGACGTCATCGTGTGCGTGAAAAGGGTCCCCTCCACCACCACGCGGGTGGTGATCGGGGGCGACCGCAAGAGCATCGACCCGACCGGGGTCGAGTTCCTCCTCAATCCCTATGACGAATTCGCCGTGGAGGAGGCGCTCAAGCAGCGCGACGCTGCCGGCGGCGGCACCGTCACCGCCGTCAGCTTCGGCACGGCCGAGGCCCAGAAGGAGCTGCGCACCGTGCTGGCCATGGGCGCCGACGCGGCCCTGCTGCTGCAGAGCGCCCAGGCGCCGCTGTGCGACGGCGCCACCACCGCCAGGGCGCTGGCCGACGCCATCCGCGGGCGGAAGTTCGACCTGTTGTTCTTCGGGAAGCAGGCCGTGGACATGGACCAGCACGGCGTCGGCCCCGCGGTGGCCACGCTGCTCGGCGTTCCCTGCATCAGCGAAGTGGTTCATCTCGAGGTGAAGGACGGCAAGGTCACGGCCCACCGCGAGGTCGAAGGCGCGCACGAAATCGTGGAGGCACCGCTGCCGTGCGCAGTCACGGCGCAGAAGGGGCTCAATGAGCCGCGCTACGCCACCTTGAAGGGCATCATGGCGGCCAAGAAGAAGCCGCTGGACGTGGTGGATGCCAGTGTGGGCGAGCCGCTGGTCGAGATCGTGGAGATGAAGATGCCGCCACCCCGCGCGGCCGGAAAGATGGTGGGCGAGGGACCGGAGGCGGTGCCCGCCCTGGTCCAGCTCCTCAAGCATGAGGCGAAGGTGCTGTGATGGGCAGCGTCCTCGTCGTACTCGAAGTCCGCGGCGGCAAGGTCCGTCCCGCGTCCATGGAGGCCCTGGGCGCCGCCCGCACCGCCGCCGAGCTCACGGGCGGCGGCACGGTGACGGCCCTGGCCACGGACGCGGCCGAAGTGGACGCCTCCGCGCTCGGCGCCGCCGGCGCCGACCAGGTGCTGGTCGCGAACACGGAACAGCACAGTTCAGACGGCGCCGCTGCCACGGCGGCGCGCGTGGCCCGCGAGATCGGCGCCGGCGCCGTGTTCCTCACCGCCACGATCCGCGGCCGCGACCTGCTGGGCCGGATCGCGGCGCTCCTGAACACGGGCTTCGTGCCGGACTGCATCGAGCTGGGCGCCGAGGGCGGCAAACTGCACTTCGTGCGCCCGGTGTTCGCCGGCAAGGCCCTGATCCGCGTGCGCATCAACGGGCCGGTGGCGGTCGCGTCATTCCGGCCCAACTTCTTCCGCGGCGCGGGACGCTCCGCGACTGCGGCCATCCAGAAAACGACTGCGGAGCCCGGCAAGGCGGTCGTGACCGGCCTGAGCGGCGAGCGCAAGGGGCGACCGGACGTGGCCGAAGCCACCAAGATCATCAGCGGCGGCCGCGGCATGGGCGGGCCCGAGAACTGGCACCTGATCGAGGCGGTGGCCGACGCGGTGCCCGGCATGGCCACGGGCGCCTCGCGCGCGGTGGTGGACGCGGGTTGGCGCCCGCACGAGGAGCAGGTGGGCCAGACCGGCAAGACCGTCAGCCCGGAGCTGTACATCGCCGCCGGCATCAGCGGCGCGATCCAGCACCTGGCCGGCATGAGCACCAGTAAGGTGATCGTGGCCATCAACAAGGACAAGGAAGCGCCGATCTTCCAGCACGCCACCTACGGCGTCGTCGGCGACGTGCACCAGGTGCTGCCCAAGCTGGCCGATGAGCTGAAGAAAGCCTCGAGCCCCTGAGGCGCCCAGGATGATCCCCCGGAAGGACCCGACATGAGCATCAACGAAGCCAAACTGCACGATTTCATGGGCAAGGCGGTGACCGACATGGGCGCCGCCCTGCACGCCGGGCTGGTCGTCATCGGCGACAAGCTCGGCCTGTACAAGGCCATGGCCGGGGCCGGGCCGCTCAGCTCGGCCGAGCTGGCGCAGCGCACCGGCACGGCCGAGCGCTACGTGCGCGAGTGGCTGGCGGCGCAGGCCGCCGGCGGCTACGTCGCCTACGACGCCGCCACGCAGCGCTACTCGCTGCCCGAGGAGCAGGCGCTGGCCCTGGCGGTGGACGACAGCCCCGTGTTCCTTCCTGGAGCCTTCCAGCTCATCACCTCCGCCCTCAAGGACGAGCCGAAGATCGCGGACGCCTTCCGCAGCGGCCAGGGCGTCGGCTGGCACGAGCACGACCCGGGCCTCTTCGAAGGCACGGAGCGCTTCTTCCGCCCCAACTACGCCGCCAATCTCGTCAGCGCCTGGATCCCGGCGTTGGACGGCATGGAAGCCAGATTGCGCAAGGGCGCCCGTGTCGCCGACGTCGGCTGCGGCCACGGTGCCTCCACCATCCTCATGGCGAAGTCCTACCCCAACTCGAGCTTCACGGGCTTCGATTACCACAAGCCCTCGATCGAATGGGCGCGCAAGGCTGCGGCGCGGCAAGGCCTGGGCGAGCGCGTGCGCTTCGAGGCGGCTGCGGCCAAGGACTATCCCGGGCAGGGCTACGACTTCGTCACCTTCTTCGACTGCCTGCACGACATGGGAGATCCCGTGGGCGCCTCGCGCCACGTCCTGCAATCCCTGGCGAAGGACGGCACCTGGATGATCGTCGAGCCCTTCGCCAACGACCGAGTCGAGGACAACCTGAATCCGGTCGGGCGCGTCTTCTACTGCGCCAGCACCATGGTCTGCACTCCCGCCTCCCTGTCGCAGGAAGTCGGCCTCGGCCTCGGCGCCCAGGCCGGCGAGGCGCGCTTGCGCGACGTCGTCACCTCCGGCGGCTTCACCCGCTTCCGCCGCGCCACCGAGACGCCTTTCAACCTGGTCTTCGAAGCGCGGCCGTAGCCTGTCGACGCAAGGGCGATCCCTGAAGTTCGTGATCACTTCGGCGGCTTCCAGCGCTGCCTTCAGGCCACCCGAGCGCTCTTCGACCTGGCGCCCAGGACACAACCTCGGTCTCGAGGTTGTGCTTCGCGCGAGCGTGGAGGTTAGAGTCCTTTCTGGACACCAACCTCCACACTCTCACAGGCATGGGGTGTCAACCAGATCGTTGAAAGCGCCACGACATTGGTTCAGCGTCCCATCGTCTCGTTCCAGTGCGGCTCGCAGATCATCAGGATCCGCTGGCCCTGCTCGTCGAATTTCGGGGCCGGTGTGCGGTTCATCGGGCCGTTGCCGGTGCAGGACAGCAGCGCAAACAGGAGCCCCATCACGCCGCTGGTGACGACCACGCTCGAATACAGGCGCTCGGCGCGCGCCGCGAGCAGCAGCAGCGCCACGATCAACGCGAACATGACGAAGCTCTGATCCGGCGCGCTGCCGGCGCTGAACAGCCCCGGCGGGCAGTCCAGAACCCTCGTGTGCACGAGGAACACGTGGTAGCTCGCGACACCCAGCCCGGCCACCGCCGGTGCCAGCGCCATGCCGGTCACGGCAGCCGAGGGCACGCGCAGCATGCGTCCCAGCATCACGATGGCGAGCACCGCCATGGCGAAGCTGCGCTGGTAGAAGCACAGCGGGCAGGGCTTCAGGCCGAGCGCATACGTCAGCGCGAAGGACCCGGCCACCGCCACCAGCGCGACACTCTGCGCCAGGGCCAGCCAGGAGAAGGCGCTGCGCAGCGGATTCGGCGTGACGGACATGGACGGCAACCCCCGTCCCTCGATGCTAGCGCGGCCCGTCGCGCCAATCGACACCCGCTTCCTGCCGGCAGACTCTTCGGCGTCGCGATCCTGCATCGCATGGCACGGTCCGAGCAGCGACAGGACTTCCAGGGCCGCGGGGTGGAGGGTAACGAGGCCGGCACCTACTTCCGCGGCAGCGCGCAGCTGCGCGACGGCGTGGCGGTGATCGAAGTGCCGGAGGAATTCCGCCTGGTCACAGAAGCGGAGGGACTGACCGTGCAGTTGACGCCCATGGGCCGCAACGCCGGCCTCTGGGTGGAAGCACAGGACCTGGACCGGATCGTCGTGCGCGGCGAGCGCGACGCAGCCTTCCATTACTTCGTCAACGGCGTCCGCAGCGGCTACGCCGGCTTCCAGGCA
This sequence comes from Planctomycetota bacterium, assembly GCA_004295085.1. Taxonomy (GTDB): domain Bacteria; phylum Planctomycetota; class UBA1135; order UBA1135; family UBA1135; genus SHNF01. Next base: position 25,256 of record SHNF01000009.1, read on the forward strand.
ATCCGCCCGCGCTGAGCTGGCACGGGCCCTTGTCGCGGATTCGATTGCGTGATTGCGCAATCACGCAATCGAATCCGCCGATCCAGCGGGCGTACGCGAGCACAGAAGGGTCACGAAGATCAGCGCGGGGCGGCCAGGCGGTCCTGTTCGCGCCGCACCCAGTGCTCGCAGCGGCGGCGCAGGTCGCGCGGCAGCTCCTGCCAGAGGTCTTCGAGCGGTGCCGGAGGCCGGCCGTAGCCGCGCTGGAAGGCCGGCCAGGCGCCGGGCGGCAGGAAGGGCTGGAGCGGGATGAGGAAGACGGCGAGGTCGGCGGCGGCGCGGCTGGAGTCGAGAGGCGCGCGCAACCACTGCGACTTGCCGGGGTCGATCCAGTGCAGCGCGAGCTCGGGCGTGAGCAGAAGGTTGCGGGCTGCCAGGTTGCGGTACCAACAGCCGACGTCGTGCACGCGCCGCACCTCGGCGCCGAGCGTGCTCCAGAAAGCCTCCGGGAGCGTGGTGTGCGCGCGCAGCACTTGTTCCAGGGTGCGCGCTCCGTCCAGGTAAGGCAGCAGCAGCCAGCCGTCGCGGACGATGCCGAGCGGACTGGTCTTGACCGCCCAGGCCATGGGCTCGAGCGCCGGGACGCCGGCGGCAGACAGGCGCAGGAGGTTGCGGGCCTCGTTGACCGGCTTGGGCAGGCCCAGCCAGGCATGGCGGTGCAGGGCGCGCATGCGCTGGCTCCAGTACGGGAAGAAGTAGCGCTTGAGAACCCCACGGCGGCCGTCGGCGAGGTCCAGTTGCTGCACGCGCACGGTGGGCCGGTCCACCAGGGTCGCGCGCACCGTGCCGTCGGGAAAGCCGTCGCGCAGCTGTGGCAGCGTCCCGTGGGGCGCGGCGTGGTGCTTCCAGCCCATCAGGATCGTTCTAGCAGAGCGATCACCTGCTCGCTGAGTCCGCGCGCCAGGTAACGCTGGGCGATGACGCGCCAGCCGGCGGTCTGCGCCTCGCGCTCGAACTGGCGGCGCGCGATGGGAAAGCGCGCGCGCGCGCGGCCGCGCACGCGCTGGCGCCAGGCCGGGAGCGAGGCCCGGTCGTACCAGGAGGCGATGGCGTGGCGCCGGCTGACGCGCGCCAGCTCGCGCAGCACGGCGATGCGCAGTTGCGGCTGTTGCAGGTGGTGCAGCAGGCGCATGCAGAACGCGAGGTCCACCGCGGAATCGCGCAGCGGCAGGCGCTCGGCGGCCGCCTGCAGGCGCCGGGAGGCCGGCGCCAGGCGCAGCATGGCCGCGGTCCGGTCGCAGGCCAGGCACAGGGGCGCGGCGCGGGAGAGCAGCGGCTGGAAGCGTCCGGTGCCGCAGGGAACGTCGAGGATCGCGCGCATGCACCCGCAGCGGGACAGCAGTCCGGCAACGATGGACTGCTCGCGCCGGTCGGCGCGGCGCGCGTGCGCGCGCTCGCTCCAGCGCCGCTGCTGATAGCGCTCCGCCGCGCCCGGCGCCTGGTACGCGCGCTCCAGGCTCACAGGAAGCTGTCGCCGAGGCCGCCGGCCTGCTCCAGCGCCGCCTCCAGGTCGCCGCCGCCGGAGACGAGCTCCTCCAGGTACCGATTGACCGGGTTGTACAGGCAGGTGACCTGCGCGCACTCGCGGTGGGCGTCGAACTCGCGCACGAGGCGCTGCGTTCCGGCGGCCGCGGCGGTGCCGCCGCGCGCCCAGGCCTCCGGATCGCCCACGCGCGCCCGGGCGACGCCGCGGTGCGCCGGGCAGTTGTAGACGCCGAGCGGGCTCAGGACCTGGCGCAGGGCCTGCATGTGGCATTCGCGCGGCTGATCGGTGTAGCGGCGCCAGGAGCCGTCCAGCAGCACGCGCAGGTTCAGGCTCTCGATCACGCGGAAGCCGCCGCCCTGGTGGGCGCGCGCCGCTTCCAGTCCGGCGCGCAGGCGCGCGGAGTCGAGGCCATGCGGGTCCAGCACCTCCGCGCCGTCGGCGGCGCGCGCCAGGCACGGCTTGAACGAGATGTAGTCGAATCCGGCGGCGCGCGCGCGGTGCGCCGCCAGCGCCATCTCGTGCACGTTCTCGACCAGGGCGACGTCGTCGCGGCGCGCGCCGCGCCACACGATCACGAAGGAGAAGCCCAGGGTCAGCGCCGGATTGCGCCGCTTGATCGCGCCGGCGCTCGTGCAGATCTGATCGAGCGTGATGGGTCTCTTGGGCCGGTGCATGGCCTGGAAGGTGGCGTCGCTGCCGGCGTCCAGGCTCAGGCGCACCCAGTCCCCCTCCTCCAGGCAGTCGGCCGCGGCGGCGATGCGCTCGTTGCGGCCGCCGTTGCTCACCACCGCCACCTGCAGGCGCAGCTCCTTCAGGTAGCGCAGCATGTCCTCGAAGCCGGGATAGACCGTGGGCTCGCCGCCGCCGATGAGGATGACCGAGCGCAGGCCGCGGCGCGCCAGCTCGCGCATGGACTCGCGCAGCAGCTTCTCCTCGTGGCGGGCCGGGGAGTTCAGCGATTCCCAGTCGATGCAGTGGTCGCAGGCGTAGTTGCAGGCCGTGGTGAGATCCAGGTTGACGCTCAGCGGGCCGATGTCCGGAAACGGCGGCGCCGGCCTGCCTGCCGTCTCGGCCGCGCGCGCGGCGCGCCGCCAGCGCAGGTAGTCCAGCACCAGCGGGCGCGTGTCCGGCTGGCGCAGCTTGGCGGCGAAGTCGTGGTACGGATGCGGCGCCGGCGGCGCGCTTGCGGGCGGCGGCGCCGGATTCATGCGACGGGACAGGCTGCGAGCAGCGCCGCCAGCAGCTCCTGGCGCTGCACCAGGGCCGCGTCGGCCAGGGCCGGCTCGCCGCAGTGCAGGGCCGCGACGCGCGCCAGGAAGGCGCGCACGGCGATCTTCATCGGGTCCACCGTGCGCCAGCTCCGGTCCACGGGCGGACCGGTCTCGTAGGTGACGGCCTGGCCGGAGGGGTCGACACGGCGGTGCAGCCAGCGCCCGTCCAGGGCGTACTCGGCACGCCGCGGCGTCTCCGCGCGCGGCCGGATCTCAACGCTGGCGCGGATGCGGCGCGTGCCGCCGGCGAAGGTGAACGACAAGATCTCGCCGCCGCCGGAGCGCTCGTGACGCGGATCCTCCACGCGCGCGGAACCCGGCGCCACCGCCTGCAGCAGGCTGAGCGGATGCGGCAGGCTCTCCAGCCAGCCGCGGCGGGCGGGCTCGACCGGCTGCAGCACCATCTCGAAGCGCCGCACGCCGTCCAGGTCCCTGCTCCCGTGGAGCAGCCAGAACACAGGCAGCGTGTGCGTCCACTGGCAGGTCTCGGACAGCGCCAGGGAGCGGGCGGCGAAGGCTTCGGCCAGCGCGGCGGCCTCGCGTGCCCCGGCGCGCAGGGCCGCGTCGCTGTCGCCGGGGCCGGCCAGCAGCGGCTTCTCGCACAGCACGTGCAGTCCGGCGCGCAAAGCCGCGTGCAGCCAGGGGGCGTGCGTGCCCGCCGGGGAAGCGACGATCAGAACGTCCAGCGGTTCGTTCCGGAGCAGGCCCTCCAGGCGGGTGTCGGCGCGCGGCGACAGTCCCAGCGGCGCCAGCTCCGCGCGCGCGGCTTCGGCGCTGGCGAGGCTGGTGCCGATGACGCCGCGCACCTCGGCGCCGCAGGCGCGGGCATGGCGGGCCAGGAAGGGGCCCGTGCCCTGGCGCACCCGGCGCGCGCCGACCACGGCCACACGCAGCGGCCGCGTCTCCAGGACGCCGCTGCGCGCGCGCTCGGACGCGGCCGCGGGGGTCGTCGCTTCCACGGGCCGCATCCTAACGGGCGCCGCGCAACGCCTCGGACAGGCGGCACAGGGCCACCTCCGTCTTCATGTCCGGAATGCTGCCGTCGCGGCAGCGCTGGATCGCCTCGTCGAGGTCGAGCACGAGCAGGCGCGTGCCGTGCTCCATGCCGGATCCGTCGCCCAGGGCCGGCGATTCGCGGTCGGGCAGCGTGTCCAGCTCGGCGTGGTAGTAGTCCACGCGCTCGTCGGTGATGCCCGGCGACGGGAACGAGTGCCCGCCCAGGGGCTGGAATGCTGCCAGCGGCAGATCCACGCCCGCCTCCTCGCGGCACTCGATCCGCGCGCGCCGGCGCATGGCGTCGCCGCCGGCGTCCTCCGGCTCCAGCATGCCGGCAACGATCTCGGCCAGGACCAGCGGCGCCTCCGGGTCCGGCCGCACCAGCTCCTTGTGTCGCCGCAGCCAGATGGGCGGGCGCACTCCCTCCTTGAGCAGCACCTGCACGCGGCCGTCCGCGGCGCGCCGCCACAGGACCACGGCCACGGCGTCCACGGAGCGCCGCGACACCAGGTCGCAGTCGTAGGGCGGCGAGGCGCTGCCGTCGTCGTAGCGGTGGCGCAGGCGCAGGCGGCGCAGGCGCAGGAAGCCCTCGTCGCAGCGCGCCTGAGCGCTGCGGTCCTCCAGGATCTCCAGGGTCAGCGGACGCATCGCCGCTAGGCTAGTGCTGCTTGGACGCCCCGCGAAAGGTCCTGCCGCGCGAGGAGCTGGCCGCGCGGCTGCGCGCGGCGCGCGCCGCCGGCCGCAGCGCCGTCCTGTGCAACGGCGTATTCGACCTGCTGCACGTGGGCCACGTGCGGGCCCTGGCGGAGGCCCGTGCGCTCGGCGACCTGCTGGTGGTGGCCGTCAACGACGACGCCTCCGCCGCCCGGCTGAAAGGCCCGGACCGCCCCCTGGTGCCGGCCGCCGAGCGCTCCGAGGTGCTGGCGGCCCTGGCCTGCGTGGACTTCGTGACCGTCTACGGCGAAGACACGGCGGCGGAAACGCTGCGCCTGCTGCAGCCGGCTGTGCACGCCAAGGGCCGCGACTACGACGCGGGCCGCATTCCGGCCGAGGAACAGCGCGTGGCCGCGGAACTGCACATCCGCCTGGCCCTGGTCGGCGACGAGAAGCGCCGCAGCAGCAGCGAGCTGGCGCGCCGCCTGCGCTGCCGATGACGCGGCCTTCGGTGCTGGCGGTGCGCCTCCCCAATCCGGTGGGCGACGTCGTGGCGGCGACGCCGCTGCTGCGCGCGCTCCGGCAGGCGCAGGCCGCGGAGGCGATCATCCTGGCCGGAAGCAGCGGCGCCGCGGAGCTGCTGGCCGGCCTGGACAGCTACGACCGCTTCGAGGTCCTCCCGGCGGGACGCGGTGTCGCCGCCGAAGCGCGGCTCCTGCGCCGCTCCCGCGCCGAGGCGGTCCTGCTGCTGCCGAACTCGTGGTCCTCGGCCCTGGCGGCGCGGCTCGCGGGCATCGGCCGCCGCATCGGCCGGCGCGCCGCCGGCCGCGGCCCGCTGCTCAGCGAGACGCTGCCGCCGGTGGGCGCGCCGCGCGCGATGAGCGCTCTGTACTTCGAGCTGGGCGCGCCTCTGGGAGTCTCCGGAGCTGTTCCGGGGCCCGAGCTTGCGATCACACCTGGTGAGGAGGCGCTGGCAGCGAACCGGCTGGCGGGTTCCCCGACTTCGGCGCCGCTGCTCGCCGTCGCTCCCGGCGCAACCTTTGGCGCGTCCAAGATCTATCCCGTGCCGCTGCTGGCGGAAGTTCTGCACGCGCTGCACGCCCGCCTGGGGCTGCGGCCGCTGCTGCTCGGCTCGCCCGCCGAGGCGCCGCTGCTGCGCGATCTGGCGCAGCGGCTCGGCGCGGCCGCCATCAGCACGCACGCGGCTCCGGCCGGCCTGGGCGAGATGAAGGCGCTGCTGCGCCGCTGCACCGCCCTGCTGTGCATGGACAACGGCGCGCGGGCCATGGCGGCGGCGCTGCGGGTGCCGGCCGCCGTCCTGTACGGCCCTACCGATCCGCGCTGGAGCGGTCCCGGCAGCGGAGGCGCCGTCCACCTGCGGCGTGCGGACCTGCCGTGCAGTCCCTGCCACCTCAAGCACTGCCCGATCGGGCACGCCTGCCTGCGCGGCGTGCCGCCGGCGCGCGTCGTGGAAGCGCTGCAGGGCCTGCTCGGGGCGGCGGGGGCGCCGGCCTGAGGCCAGGGCAGCGCAGGCCGCCGCTGCTCAGCAATCCCCCGCAGGACCCCGCAGTCCCCGGGCCATGAGCGGCGCGCCCGGGGTGTACTGGTGGGCCATGCTGGATTCGAACCAGCGACTTCCACCTTGTGAAGATGGCACTCTAGCCGCTGAGTTAATGGCCCGATGGGGGAAAGATTTTACGCTTCCCGGCCATCCCGACTAGTCCTCTGCATGCGCGTCCGCCTGATGACCTGGAACATCCACCGCGCCATCGGCGTGGACCGGAGGTTCCGCCCGGAGCGGGTGGCGGCCGTCATCCAGCACCACCAGCCGGACGTCCTCCTCCTCCAGGAGGTGGACCGCTTCGTGCCCCGCTCCGGCCGCCTGCACCTGGCCGAGTTCCTGGCGGAGGCCTGCGGTTATCCCTACCACTCCTGGGCGCAGGCCCACGTCCTGGCGGAGGGCAGCTACGGCAACGCCACCTTGTCCCGCTTTCCCATCCGCCGCCGCCGGCACTTCGACCTGACCCTTAACGGCCGCAAGCAGCGCGGGTGCTTGTACACGGTCCTGGACCCCCCCGGGCCGGTCCGCGACCTGTACCTGTTCAACATGCACCTGGGGCTGGGCTCGGCCGAGCGGGCCGAGCAGATGCGCCGCTTCCTCAGCTTCGACGTCATCCGCCACCTGCCGGCCAGCGCCCGCATCATCGTCGCCGGGGACACCAACGACTGGCGCAACCGCCTGTACCACTACGGCGGCCTGGCCAAGGCCGGCTTCCGCACCTGGGGCGGCCACGGCCGCCGCCAGAGCCATCTCACGTTTCCCAGCCTCGCTCCCATCACCGCCCTCGACAAGTTCTTCTGGCGCGGGCCGCTGGGCGAGCCCCACGTGCACATCAGCCGGCTGCGCGCGACGCGCGTGGCCAGCGACCACTTGCCGCTGCTCGCGGAGTTCGACCTTTGACGCCGGTGTAACCGTGGCGATCGTCCTCAGCGGCCGATCAGCTCGAGGAAGGAATCCTCATCCAGCATCCTGACCTTCAGTTCCTCGGCCTTGCGCGCCTTGGAGCCGGGATCGGCGCCGACCACGACGTAGTCGGTCTTCTTGCTGACGCTGGTGACGACCTTGCCGCCCAGGGACTCGATCCAGGCCTCGGCTTCGCTGCGCGGCACGGACAAGGTGCCGGTGAGCACGAAGGTCTTGCCGGTGACGCCCTCGCGTGTGCCGGTGGCGGCACGGGCGCGGCCTTGCGGGCGCACGCCCAGCTTCAGGAAGCGCGCCAGCGCGCGCCGGTTCGAAGGCTCGTGGAAGAACGCGATGATGGACTTGGCCACCTCCGGGCCGATGCCTTCCACCTCGGTGAGCCGTTGTTCGGCGCCGGGGGCGGTGGCGGCCTCCTGGAGCGCCTCCAGGCTGGGAAAGCGCCCGGCGATGGCGCGGGCGGTCTCTTCGCCCACCTCCTGGATCCCCAGGGCGAACAGGAAGCGCGGCCACTCGGGCGTGCGCGCCGCGTCGACCTGGGCTTTCAAGGCGGCCGCGGACTTCTCGCCCCAGCGCTCCAGCTCGGCCACCTTGCCGAAGTCGAGGTCGAACACGTCCTCCACGTGACGCAGCAGGCCCGCGGCCACGAACTGCTCCACGGCCTTCTCGCCCAGGCCTTCGATGCGCAGCGCCCGGCGCGAGGCCAGGTGTCCGATGCGGCGCTTGAGCTGCGCCGGGCACTCGATGTTCACGCAGTAGTGCAGCTCGCCGCGGACCAGGACCTCGCCGCCGCAGGAAGGGCAGCGCTCTGGCATCTGGAAGCCCTTCTCGGTGCCCCGGCGCGCCTCCGGGACCGGTCCGAGCACCTGCGGGATGACGTCGCCGGCGCGCCGCACCACCACCCGGTCGCCGATGCGGATGTCGCGCTCGGCGACGTACTTCGCGTTGTGCAGGGTCGCGTGCCGCACGGTGGTGCCGCCCAGCTTCACCGGCTCCAGGAGGGCGCGCGGCGTCAGGCGCCCGGTGCGCCCCACCTGGACTTCGATGTCCAGCAGGCGCGTGGTCTCCTCGCGCGGCGTGAACTTCCAGGCGCAGGCCCAGCGCGGCGTGCGCGCGCGCGCGCCCAGGATTTCGCGCAGGCGCAGCTGGTTCACCTTGGCGACGATGCCGTCCATCTCGAACTCGGCCTCGTCGCGCCGGGTCTCCAGCTGGCCGTGGAAGCGCGCGATCTCGGCGTCGTCGCGGGCCAGCACGCGGAACGGGCTGACCGGGAAACCCCATCCGGCCACGGCGTCCATGGCCTGGTCGTGGGTCGCGAAACGGGAGCCCTCGGCCGTCACCAGCTCCCAGGCCAGGAAACGCAGGCCGCGGGCGGCCACGGCGGCTGGATCCAGGCGCTTGAGCGTCCCCGACGTCGAGTTGCGCGGGTTGGCGAACGGCGCCTCGCCGGCCGCAACCAGCTCCTCGTTGAGCCGCTCGAAGCGCGCGATCGGCATCAGCACCTCGCCGCGCACCTCCAGCGTACGCGGCGGCTTGCGGCCGCGCAGGCGCAGCGGCACGCCGGCCACGGCGCGCAGGTTGGCGGTGATGTCCTCGCCCACGGCGCCGTCGCCGCGGCTGACGCCGCGCACGAACAGACAGTCCTGGTACTGCAGGCTGGCGGACACTCCGTCCCACTTGGGCTCGCAGGCGTACACGGGAGCCTCGCCCGTCTCCCCTTCCAGCCCGCGCAGCACGCGCCGGTGGAACTCGGCCACCTCGGCGGCGCTGAACAGGCTCTCGATCGAGATCATGGGCACCGCGTGGGCCACGCGCTCGAACTTGCTGCCTTCCGGCAGGGGCGCGCCCACGCGCTGGGTGGGGCTGTCCGGCCGCACCCAGCCGGGATGCGCCTCCTCCAGCTCCGCCAGCTCGCGGAACAGCCGGTCGTACTGGGCGTCGCTGATCGTCGGACGCCCCAGCACGTGGTAGCGGTAGTCGTGCTCCTGGAGCTCGCGGATCAGCTCCGCATAGCGCGAACGGCTGCCGCTCACCGCCCGACGCCGGCTTCCGCCAGCAGATCCTCGAGCCGCTTCTCCACGTAGCGGCCGTTGCCGCCGGACAGGATCACAACCAGGCCCGGGGCCGCCAGCTCGCGCAGGCGCAGCAAGGTCGCCCGCGGAATGCGCGGCAGGCCCTCGCCGGCCGGCGAATACAGGCCGACGCGCGCCACCCGGCGCATGCCCTGCGCCTGGCCGGCCGCCATGCCGTTGCTGATGGCGTCGGTGTCCAGGCCCGGGTCCGCGAACTCCATGCGGCAGCCCAGGAACACCCGCCCGTCATCCGCTTTCACGGTGGCGCCCTCCCGGGCGCCGCGCAGCACCCGCGACGGCGCCGCGGCCTGCTCGGCCACGGCGATGAGGTTGCGATCGTCCATGCCTCGGTGCCCTTTCCGGGCACAGGATAGCGGGTGCGCAGCCCGTCTACGCCTTCGGGTCCGCGGCGGCGGCGCCGTTGTGCAAGGGGCGGTAGCCGGTGAACGGCACCCGGTTCAGGAGCCGGCGGAGCCCGGTCGCCGCATCCTCCCGCTCCTCGCTGCTGCAGGTCACCAGCGCTTCACGTCCTTCCAGGTCGCTCGCTTCGACCTCCAACGGCTCGCTGACGTCGAAACCAAGGACCTTGAGCACGAACTTGGCCCTGGGCAGGCCACGCTCGGTCCAGTGCAGCGAATCCCAGCAGGCGGTGCGCCCGATGAACGGCCCCTGGCTGACCTCCCATCGGATCCCCCAGCGGGTGTGCCCTGCCGGGCTCTGGCTGACGCGCACCTCCACCACCCTGCAGGGATACTCGCCTTCCGGCACGGCACGCAGGTCTTCCACGTCGTCCACCTTGGTGAAGTCCAACCGCATCGTTCATCCTCCTTTCGGTGCCTGGATGAACGGAGATGACCCGCGCCGGTTACACCGGATTTGCGCCGGCCGGGCGCCGGCCCGTACAACACCCGTGACGCCGTGCTCGCCGTCCTTCTCCTGCTGCCCTGGCTGGCTCCGGAAGGCCCATTGGGTCTCACCGGGGAAGCAACCCGCCCCAACGAGCCGGCGGTCGCGCTGAATCCCTTCGGCTCGCTGTTCACCGTCCTGAGCTGGTCCCTGCTCCTGGGAGTCAACCTGTATTGCTTCTGGCGCGTCCTGCACCCGCCGTCGCGCGGGGACGCCGCCGCGCATCCGCCGGATCCCTAGGAGCGGCCCCGGGCAACCGCGCTGTGGCTGCGGAAGTGCGCGGCGATGCCGGCGACCACTTCCTGGCGCTGCTGCGGCGTGACGCCCGGATGGATCGGCAGGGCCAGCACTTCCTGGGACGCGCGCTCGGCTTCCGGCAGGTCGCCGGGTCTGCCGCCGAGCGGCGCGAAACACGGCTGCAGGTGCAGGGGCAGCGGGTAATAGACCGCGGTGCCGATGCCGGCGGCGCTCAGGGAGGCCCGCAGCGCGTCGCGCTGGCGCACGCGCACCACGTACTGGTGGAACACGTGGCCGGGCACGATCTGCGGCGCAGTCACGACGTCCTCCAGCCCGTGCTCGCGGATCAGGTCACGGTAGTGGCGCGCCGAGACCACGCGCGCCGCGTTCCACTCCAGCAGGTGCGGCAGCCGCTCCAGCAGCGCCGCCGCCTGCAGTGCGTCCATGCGGAAGTTGTAGCCCACCTCGTCGTGGAAGTAGGTCCGGGCGCCGCCGTGCTCGCGCAGCGCGCGCACGCGCGCGGCCACGGCTGCGTCCGGCGTGCTGACGAAGCCGGCGTCGCCCAGCGCTCCCAGGTTCTTGGTGGGAAAGCAGGACCAGGCGGACACGCGGCCCAGGCCGCCGATGGGGCCCTCCGGGCTGGCCGTGCCGATGGCCTGGGCTGCGTCCTCGATGACGGCGACGTCGCGGCCCGCTGCCCGGGCCAGCGCCTCGCGCAGGGGCTCGATCGGCGCCGGATGCCCGAACAGGTGCACCGGGATCACGGCCGCGGTGCGCCGGGTGGCGCGCCGCGCGGCGTCCGCCACGGAGAGGCAGAACGTGCGCGGATCGATGTCGGCGAACACCGGCGTGGCGCCGACCCGGGCCACGGCCCCGGCCGTGGCGAAGAAGGTGAAGGACGGCACGATGACCTCGTCCCCGGGGCGGACGTCCATGGCGCGCAGCGCCAGCACCAGGGCGTCGGAGCCGTTGCTGCAGCCGATGACGTGGCGCACGTCGAGGAACGCGGCCAGATTCTGCTCCAGCTCCGCCACTTCCGGCCCCAGGATGAACTTGCCGTGCTCGAGCACACCCTGCCAGCGGCGCAGGATCGCGGCGCGCTGCGCCGGGCCCAGGTTGTAGTGGATGTCGAAGAAGGGGACGGCCATCGGGCGGATTGTAGGCCGATCCCCCGGCACTAGACTGAGGGCATGCGGCACTGGCTCCTCATGGGCCTGGCGGCGGCCCTTCCAGCCTGTTCGGTCTACGACTCGCGATATCGCTTCGAGCCGCGGCCCTTGGAAGCCACCGCCACGACCACGGACGGCGCGGTCGTGGCGCGCGCCCTGGCGTCCGTGGTGGGCGTGCGCCGCGCCGACAGCGATGCCGGCAGGCCGGCGGAGGTGGAGGTGCGCATGCGCGTGGAGAACCCCGGCAGCGAGCCGCTGACCTTCCTCGCCGGCGCGACGCAGCTCTTCAGCGGCAGCCTGCAGCCGTTCGGAGCGCCGCGCGTGGAGCCTCCGGGAGGAGATCGGGAAGCCCCGCCCGGCGACGCCGCGGACGCGACTCTCTACTTCCCGCTGCCGGACGGAATGTCCCTGCGCGATATGGACCTGGAAGGCCTGGACCTCCGCTGGGGCATCCGGCGTCCTGCCGGAGAGGTGGTCGCCCACGCCAGTTTCCAGCGCGTGCGCCACGATCCCTACGCCCACCACTATGGCTACTGGGGATTTGGCTCCTGGTCCAACCACGCCTACTGCGACCCGTGGTGCGCGCCCCGGCCGCCGCCGCCGCAGCACAGCAACGCCGGCGGAAAGCGCTAGGGCGGAGCAAGGAACCAGCGGAATCCGCCCACGTCGCTGAAGAACAGCCGCGCGCGGTTGCGCTCCAGCCAGGCGGCGTAGCCGGCGGCGGAGCGCGGAGCCTCCGCCGGGAGGTACTGCCGGAACAGCCGCAGGACCACGGCGTCGTCCGGGCCGCGCTCCTCCAGCAGGGTCGCCAGGCGCTCCAGGAGCTCGGGACGCCGGTTCGAGACCTGCAGGGCTGCGAGATCCGGGTCCGCCACGAAACCGAAGCCGCGCTCGGCCGGTTGCAGGTACTCCAGGTTCTGCTGGTAGTACTCCGCGAGCGGCGCGGCCTCCACTCCCAGCCGCGACAGGACCGCGTCCGGAAAGTACTTGCGCAGGGCACCGAGCTGGCTCGAGTCCGCGACGCCCTCGCCTTGCTGCGCCCGGCGCACGTAGGACACGTAGATCCCGGCCCATTCGCGCGAGCGGGCTTCGCGCCGCACCAGTGGCCGCGCGCCCTGGAAGCCGCGCATGTACACCAGGACGTTCAGGAACACCGTGCGGCCGCTGGCCGTCATGTGCGCGGGATCCGCGGAAAACCCCCAGTAGAAGAAGTTGCCGTGCCGTCCCAGCGCCAGCGAGCGGTAGCTCTTGGAATTGATGCCGCTGGAGATCCATTCCGCGTCGGGCGAATCTTCGAAGCCGTACGGGTCGGCGATGGTGCCGCGGCTCACGATCGGCGACAGATCGGCCGCCTGCACGCGCCACACCGGCAGCCGTGCCGGCAGCCCGGCGCCGCCGGGCCAGTCGCGGTAATGCGCCGGAGTCTCGATCTCCGCGAGCTCGAGCTCCACGGGCAGCGGTCCCTGGAAGATCGGGTGGTCGAGGCGCATACCATGCGCCTCATTCAGCAGGCAGTTTCACAAGTACTCGAACTTCGCGCGCTGCGCCAGGGACGGCGCGACGCTGCCGAGCAGGACCAGCGGCTTGGCGAAATCCTCGCTCAGGGCGATCGCGGGCAGCTCTTCGAAGTCCTCCTCCACCTCCCAGTCCGCGATCGCGACGTCGTAGTCCGCGGCCGGCACCGCGCTGAGCTTGCGCAGGCCCACGCTGGACACGCTGTGGAAGTGGCCGCGGAGGAACTCGAGGAATGCGCCCGCGCGCGCGGAATCCGGCCGTCCCGCGTACAGGACGCGCAGCTCGTGCCAGTCCGCCGGCCCCGGAGCCTGCATCCCCGCAACCACGCACAGCAACGCACTCAGCATGAACGCATTATCCGCGATCCAGGCGGAAGCGGATCGGGACCACGATGTCGCCGGCGACGGCTTGGCCGTCGCGATGCGCCGGCTCGAAACGCCAGCGCCGCACGGCTTCCAGCGCCGCCTGGTCGAGGACCGCGTGGCCCGAGGAGACCTCGATCTCGATCTCCTCAGGGGCGCCGGCGGCGGAAACAGAGACGAGCAGCTTCACCAGGCCTTCCTGGCCGCTACGCAGCGCCCTGGCCGGATAGTCCGGCGCCGGGCTGGAGCCTTGGAGCGGCCTTGGAGGCATGTATCCCGCCGCGCTCAGAGAGGCAAGAACGGGGCTGGCGGAAGCGGCCTGCAGCGGCGGCGCCTCGGCCAGGACGGCCTGGGCTGGGGGAGCGGCGGCCGCCGGCCGCGGCGGCAGCGCGCGGAAGCCTTCCGGGCGCGTGCTGCGCCGCGGCATCCAGCTCCAGGTGAGCGGAACCTCCACCTCGGCTTCCGGCTCGTACGCCAGCTCTGCCAGCACCGGCTCCGGCGCCAGCGAGGCTACGGTTTCCAGGCGGGCGGGGGCTTGCGGCGCAGCCAGGGCCACGGGCGCGGACAGGAGCGCCAGCTCCGGCGGAAGCCGGGAGCCGCCGCCACGCAGGTCGAAGCCGATCCAGAGCCCCGCCGCCACCAGGACGCCGTGCAGCGCAAGCGAGGCCGCCAGCGCCAGGGACCGCGTCCCCCACGGCCGCCTACAGGCGGGCCTGGACCGCGGGGCGGAGGCTGCGGCGGGCATGGACGGCTGCGGCGGCACTCTCAGAAGCTGATCTCTACGGTAGCAACGACGTTCCGGCCCGGGGCATTGAGGCCGGAGCCATGCACCCGGTAGTCCATGTCGGTCAGATTCTCTACCGTCAGAGTAGCCCGCAGGTTCTCCCGAATATCCCATCCGCCGGTGATGCCGACCGAATAGAAGCCCGGGGTCCCCGTTGGCGGGATGCGCTGGGTGTCCACCTGGTCGCGCAGCGCCAGGTCGTCCTGGTTGTCCATGGCCCAGACCCAGCCCTCGACCCACTGCCGCGAGGCCGGCGGCTGCCAGTGCAGGGCGAACGTGGCCTGCGCCGGCATCAGGCGGCTGACCGGCGCTTCCACGATCTGTCCGCCAGGCACGCTGAGGTCGAGCTGCTCCACCTCCCCGTCCATCCAGCTCGCGAAGATGTACGACGACCACACTTCGTTCCAGGGCCAGCGCAGCTCGCCTTCGATGCCGTGGATCCACCCGTCGCCGACGTTGGACTTCTCCACCACCGGGGTGCCGCCGACAAAGCCGCCGGTGGGCGACTGCACGATCATGTCCCGGATCCAGGTGCGGTACACCGCCGCCTGCCACTCGATGCCGCGCATGCGCCCCTTGTAACCGGCCTCGACCTGGACATAGTACTCGGGGTCCAGGCCGGTGGTCGGGACCTCGAAGGCGCTGGTCTCGTCGAACGTGGAGACGTCGGCCAGGCTGGGCGCGCGGAAACCCTGGGAGACGCCCGCGTACACGCTGGAGGCTTCGCCGAGGTGGTACAAGCCGCGCAGGCTGCCCACGGCGGCAGTCCAGTCATCCTCGATCTGGATCACGCGCGGCCCGCCGGGATCGGGATTCTGCACGCGCCCGGCATCCACGGCGATGCTGGTGACGCGCACGCCCGGGATGACGCGGAAGCGCTCCAGGTCCAGCTCGTTCTGCACGTACGCGGCCAGGGTGGTGTACTCGGAGTCGTCGCCCACCGGGCCCTGGACCTGCGTCTGCGTCAGCACGCCGTCGACGTAGTCGTTGCGGAACGAGCTGATGGTCTCCTGATGCGCCTCGACGCCCCAGGACCACAGCCCCAGGCCCTCGCTCTGGAAGCGCGCGGTGAGCCCGAGATCGGAATCGGAAAAGCCTTCCAGGTCGCGGCGGCCGCCCGTGCGCAGCCGGTCGCGCTCCTCGTCGTGGCGCTGGAAGCTCAACGTGATCTCGCCGCCGTGGAACAGCCCGCCGGCCTCGTCCCAGCTCAGCCGGCCGTACACCAGGTCGCGGATCTGGTCCAGCTCGCGCCGCAGCTCGGTGCCGGCCACGGTGCCGTGGAAGGGCACGCTGAACACCGTGCTGTGCGTGCGCGGGACGTCCTGCTGGCGCACGGTCTGCCACGCGAACGTGAGCTGCATGCCGTTGGCCAGGTAGCCGTCGAAGCGCAGGTCGCCATCGCGCTCCTCGTAGGCGGTGTACGGCAGCGTCCCGTAGTCGCGGCCGGCCTCCAGGTCGTTGAAGTCCTTGACCGACACTCCGCCCAGCAGGCCCCAGTCGGAGCCGGACGTCATCTCGAGCTCGGCGCGGCCGATCCAGCTGTCCTCGGCGCTGGCGTAGCGGCCGAACACGCCCCCGCCGACGCTGAGCGCGCCGCCCGCGGCGCCCGGTGCCGCGCGCCGCGTCACGGCGTTGACCGTGCCGCCGATGGCGTCGCTGCCGTACAGCACCGAGCTGGGGCCGCGCACCAGCTCCAGGCGGTCCACGCTCAGGGAGTCCACCGTGCTCCAGTACTGGTTGGGCCCCGAGCGCATGGCGGCGTGGTTGAGGCGCACGCCGTCCACCAGCATGAGCGTGCTGTAGCCGGTGAAACCGCGGATGAACGGCGAAGCCTGGCCATGGCCCGTGCGCTGCACCATGACCGAGGGCAGGCCTTCCAGCGCGTCCGGCAGGGTGCGCGCGCGGCCGCGCAGCCGCTCTTCGCCGACCACGTCGATCGAGAACGGCAGGTCCAGCGGGTCCTCCTCCACCGTGGTGGCGGTGACCACCGTCTCCGGGATCTCCTGCGGCGCGGGACGCACGGCCGCGCCCGCATCCTGCGCCGGGACCGGTGCGCCCAGGAGCAGGACCGACAGAGTCGCGACCTCGGATCGGGCCATGGGATGACGCACAACGGACGCTGCGCGCGCCGCGTTCACGAAAAAGCGGGGGCGTCCGGAACGTCTCAGTCCGGGCGCTGCGCCAGCAGCAGCGCCACGCCGCCGCGTCGCGGCGGCAGGCGGCGCTCCAGCCACTCGTAGCAGCCCGGACTGGGCAGCGGCAGCGGCGGGAAGCCCACCGCGTGCTCGCTGGCGAGCGCGCGCCAGCCGGCCTGGGCGGCCGCCTCCGTGAGCTCCTCCACGCTGAGGAAGCGACCGCGGTAATACGGCGCACGCGACAGCGGCCGCCGCCACCGGCGGCTGGTCTCCCAGAAGCCGGCGCGGTTCATGACGCCGAGCACGGCGCTGGCGCCCGGCGCGCTCACGCGGTGCAGCTCGCGCAGCGCCCGCGCACGGTCCGCGACAAACTCGAGGCAGTTCATGCACAGCACCAGGTCGGCGCAGCCGGACTGCAGCGGCAGTTGCTCGATCGAGCCGACCAGCACCCGCCCCGCCGGCCGGATCTCCTCCATCCTCCGGCGCGCCCACAGCGCCATGCTGGCGCTGCAGTCCACCGCCACGACTTCGCAGGCCGCCGGGATGAGGTCCAGGTAGTTCAGAGCCGGACCGCAGCCGATGTCGACAACCCGGCCGCGGGCGGCGCCCAGCCACGGCGCCAGCCGGCGGCGCACGCTGTGCACGAAAGCCCGCCCGAGCGGGCGCTGGCACCAGCGCAGGTAGGCCGGCTGGTCGGTCCAGCGCGAAGGAGTGGCGATCTCCGGGGTCATCAGGTCACCAAGGTCATCAGAGCGAGGCGCCGCAGGGACCGTCCAAGGTCCAGCATGCCAGGCGGAACAAGCCGGACAGTCGCAGCAGATCCTCCATGACTTGCTCTTCCAGGGCGGCGCCGGCGGCTTCCGCGGCGGCCGGAGGCAGGCGCCGGATCACGTCGAGCCCGCTCTTCCCCGGCTGCAGGATCCCGGCGAGATCGCGCCAGTCGCGCGAGCTCATGTGTTCCAGCGCGCGCGGGCCGCGCCCGTCCACGAGCAGCTGGAAGCCGGAGACGCCGCGGCAAGCCGCCAGGATCTGCGCGCGGCCGGGCTCGTCCTCGGCACGCTTGAGCAGGCTGTTCAGGTCGTACCAGGCACCAGGATCGATGCGCAGGCCCCAGAACACTCCGTCGGCGTCCAGGCCGGCCTGCAGGTGCGCGTTGTTCTGGGACGAGTCCAGATCCTTGCCCAGCTCCTTGCCCAGGAAGGACTGCAAGGCCTTGCGCGCCTTGCGGTCGCGGAACAGCTGGGTGCGCTGGCGGCGCACGCGGTTCTGGTTGACCGCGTGCGGGTTGTGGATGCTCTCGCGCCGCTCCAGCCCGATGCCGAGCTGCGCATAGGCCGCCTGCACCCGCTCCCCGAGCTCCTGCAGGCGCCGGCGCACGTCCAGGCGCCGGCCGTTCCACTCCGGATCGGACTGGAAGCGCGGCTGGTACAGGTCGAAGTCGGCGCGCGTGAACATGCCGCGCTCAAGTATGCAGTCCCGCGCATCGCGTGCCGGGCCGGCACGGCCGGCGAACGGCCTGATTCCAGGATCGGGTCTGGAATGGTAGGATTCGCGCGAGGCCAAGAATGGCTTGCCAGTGCAAGAGGAGGCGTGCGGCCGGTGCCGCTCCGAAGCGAGCGATGCCCTTGGCCGTCTTTTTGCCCGTGCTGCTGCTCGGGCCGGCCTTCGGGGACCGGACAGTATGGTTCCATTCGCATGGCGCGTCAGGCGAGCACATCCATGTCCTGTCCGCCGCAGAGACACCCGGCCATCAAGTGCCCGCCGGCGTGCACGACGCCTTGCATGCCAGAACTGGTGCCGGGGACCACGGTCACGACCAGAATGCGCCGCGTGGGCTGCTCGTCGCAGTGCCATTGTTGCCCGTTGCAGCTCCTCAGCACGCGCGCGCTGCCTCCGAACTGATTCCGCAGGCGGAGCTGCCTGCACCGGTGCTCCCGTGGCACGCGGATGCTGCCGGCGCCACATGCCGGCCCGAGCCCCGTCGGTCGCGCTGGCCACCTGGGCGCGGAAAGTTGTCGGGCATTGCAGCGCTGCTGCGCTCCAGCCACGCGATCCTGATCTAGCGCTCCTCGGTGCGCCTGGCCGGCAGGTCGGGCTATGCCATGGCGCGGACGCATCCAGATGCGCCTGCCGCCGTCCCTGGAGTTCCAGAGTCCCGAGGAGCGCACATGCATCGGCAATTCCGTCTCAGCTTCGTTCTTTCGATCACTGCCCTTGCCGCCAGCACAAGTTGCGACCAGGGCCCGGCCGGTGCTGGGGGTGAGTCGGCGACATCGGTCGAGACAACGAGCGTGACCGTCTTTGGCGAGCGGCTGCTCCTCTACATGGAGTATCCGCACCTCGTTCGGGGCCAGCCAGGCCGTTTCCTCGCGCATCTCACGGTGCTCGCGACTGGGGAACCGGTCCGCTCCGGCTCGGTCACCCTGGAGATTGGATCCGCGACGGTCGGTGTCGATGCGCCGAAGCGCGAGGGTCTCTTCATTCCCGAGGGAAGCTTCCCGGAGCCAGGGAGATTCCCCGCGCGTCTCATCGTGCAGAGCGGGCAGGCGGAGGAGACGCTGGATCTCGGGGAGGTCGTCGTGCATGAGACGGCAGCGGCGGCGGCCAAGGCAGCCGAGTCGAGGGGCGAAGGCGAGCCGCCCGATGCCGTCCCGTTCCTCATGGAGCAGCAGTGGAAGCTGAGGCTGCTCCTGGCCAGAGCGGAGGCGCAAACCCTGAGCAGACGACTCATCGTTCCCGCGCGCGCCTTGGCTCCCGAAGGCGCTTCGGCCGTGGTGTCTTCGCCGGTAGGAGGCCGCCTGGTGGCGCCGCCCTCTGGCGCGCTTCCCCGGACCGGCGAGGAGGTCGAAGCCGGGCAGGTGTTGGGTCTCGTCGAGCCGCCGCTCGGCGCATCCGAGCTCGGGCAGCTCCGAGCACTCGACCTCGAGTTCGATCTCAAGGCGCTCGACGTGATCCGAACGCTCGGCGAGTCCGATGCGCGGCTCCGCTACGCCGAGCGGGAGCGCGAAAGGATCGGAAAGCTGCGCGCGGAGGGTCTGAGCACCCAGCAGCAGCTCGACCAGGCTGAGCAGAACCTGGCCGTGGCACGGAATGAGTCCGAGGCTGCCGCCCGCATGAAAGACTCGCTCGACTCACTCCTGGAGAGCCGAAGGAGTGGGACTGGAGAAACCTTTGCCGCGGTGCGCCAGTTGCCCTTGGCCGCCCCCATCACGGGGAGGGTGGTCGAGGTCCGGCGCGTGCAGGGCGAATCCGTCGGACCGAACGATGCGGTCTTCCGGATCCTCGATTCCTCGCAGGTCTGGATCGAAGGGCGGGTCCTGGAGTTCGACCTGCCGCTCATCCGCGAAGCTCCGGATGCCGTGGCGAACTTCGCCGCGATTCCCGGACGGCGGTTCGATCTGCTCGGGGCTTCCGGCGGCCGCCCGTACGTCGGACAGGAAGTGGACGCTTCCTCGCGGACGCTTCTCATCCGCTACGCGATGCAGAACGCGGACGGCGCCGTGCGTCCGGGCATGCTGGCAGAGCTCGAGATCGCGACGGGCCGCGTTGAGGCGGCAGTCGTGATCCCGAAGGCGGCCGTGGTCATGGACCAGGGTCTTCCAGCCGCCTACGTGATGCTCGAAGGGGAGCTCTTCCAGAAGCGGGAGCTCGAGCTCGGCATCCAGGACGGCGATCTGGTCGAGGTTCGCCGGGGTCTCGAGCCCGGCGAGCACGTGGCGACTCGGGGCGCGTACGTCATCAAGCTCGCCGCGCTGTCGCCGGCGTCCTTCGGCGCGGGCCACGTGCACTGAGGCAGGGGGAAGACGCCATGATCAACCTTCTCATCCGCTGGTCCCTCGCGAACCGCGTGCCGGTCCTCGTGATGGCCGCCTTGCTGATCGTCGCGGGCGGGTACGTGGCCTTGCGCATGCCGGTCGACGTGTTCCCCGACCTCACGGCTCCGACCGTGACCGTGATCGTCGAGGGCCACGGGATGGCGCCGACGGAGATGGAGACGCAGGTGACCTTCCCGATCGAGACCACGATGAACGGGGCGGCGGACGTGCGGAGGGTGCGATCCGCCACGGCCGTCGGCATCGCCGTCGTCTGGGTCGAGTTCGAATGGGGGACCGACATCTACCGGGCGCGGCAGACCGTGGCGGAGCGGCTCAGCGCCATCGCGGGAAGCCTGCCGGCGCAGGTCGAGCCGCCCAAGCTCGCGCCAGCATCCTCGATCATGGGCGAGATCCTCTTCATCTCGCTCACCTCGGACCGGCACAGCCTGCTCGAGCTGAGAACCGTGGCAACGACTCAGGTGCGCCGGCGGCTGCTCGCGGTCGCCGGGGTCTCGCAGGTCACGCCCATCGGAGGCGACACGAAGCAGTACCAGGTCCTCCTTTCCGCGGAGCGCCTCCGGGCCTTCGGCATCGCCCCCTCCGAGGTCGCCGGGGCCCTGGAACAGACGAATGAGAACGTCACCGCAGGGATCCTTGCCAGCGGGCCGCAGGAGACGATCGTCGAGGGCATCGGGCGGGTCCGTTCGGTGGAGGACATCGGGAAGACCGTGGTCGCGTTGCGCGGGGAGGTCCCGGTCCGCGTTTCCGATCTCGGGGAAGTGACGGTCGGAGCCGCCTTCAAGAGAGGTGTGGGCTCCGCCTCGCGCCGTGGTCCGGACTGGGAACCCATCATCGAGCCCGGAGTCATCATCGCCATCCAGAAGCAGCCAGGGGCGAACACGCTGGAGCTGACCAAGCGGCTCGATGACGCCCTGGAAGAGATCCAGGCCAGCCTGCCGGCCGGCATGCACGTCAACAAAGACCTATTCCGGCAGGCGACTTTCATCGAGAATTCGGTCCAGAACACGACCACGGCGCTGCTGGAAGGCGCGCTGGTCGTGGCGCTGGTTGTCGTTGCGTTCCTCGCCAGCGGTCGCGCCACGCTGATCACGCTGCTCGCGCTGCCCCTCTCCCTGCTCACGGCGGTTCTTGCGCTCAAGGTACTTGGAGGGACGATCAACACGATGACGCTGGGCGGCATGGCGATCGCCATCGGAGCGCTCGTCGACGACGCCATCATCGACGTGGAGAACGTGGTCCGGCGGTTGCGCGAGAACAATCGGGCCCCGGCTGAGCGCAGGAGGCCTGTCCTTGCAATGGTCTACGACGCGAGCATCGAGGTGCGCGGATCGATCGTGCTCGCCACATTCATCATCCTGCTCGTGTTTACGCCACTCTTCCTACTTTCTGGCGTCGAGGGCAGGCTTCTCCAGCCGCTTGGCCTGGCCTTCTCGGTAGCGTTGGCGGCATCCCTTCTTGTCGCGCTCACCTTGACGCCCGCGCTGTGTTTGCTGCTCTTGCCCGCGAGCCGGACCGTCCGAACCAGCAAGGACCCGCGGCTGGTTGCCTGGCTCAAGCGCGCCTACTCGCGCCCCTTGGATTGGGCTCTCCGCCATCCATGGAAGATGGCCGGGCCGAGCGCCGGGTTGCTTGCCGCCAGCGTGGTCGCGGTATTCACGATGGGCCGCAACTTCCTCCCGGAGTTCAACGAGGGAGCGCTGGTCGTCGGACTCGTCACCGTGCCGGGGACGTCTCTCGGCCAGAGCGACGAGCTGGCGCACCTGGTCGAGGAGACCTTGATGCGCCATCCGGAGATCGCCGCCATCGGCCGCCGGACCGGGCGGGCCGAGGAGGACGAGCACGTCCAGGGCGTGGAAGCGAGCGAGGTCGATCTGACCCTCGACATGGACGCCCCGCGCCGCCTGGGCCTTCCCGGGCGGAGCAAGGAGGAGCTGATCGAGGCGCTTCGGGCCGATGTCGCGGCCATCCCCGGAGTGCAGGCCACCTTCGGGCAGCCGATCAGCCACCGCATCGATCACATGCTCTCCGGCACGCGCGCCAGCATCGCCGTCAAGGTGTTCGGCGAGAACCTCGAGACCCTGCGGACGCTGGGGACGCAGGTTGAGGGCCTGATGCGAGGGGTTGCCGGCGTCGTCGACCTCTCCACCGAGCAGCAGGCGCAGGTGGCAACGTTCCGGGTCGAGTTCGACCGGGACGCGATCGCAAGACATGGGTTGCAGGTGTCCGATGTGGCGCGCGCTCTCGAGCTTGCGACCAGCGGCCAGGTGGTTGGGCAAGTGCTCGAAGGCTTGAATGCCTTCGATCTCCTCGTGCGCCTCGGCGGCGTGAATTCAGCCTCCGCAGAGACGATCGCGGAGATGCTGGTCGACACGCCAGGCGGCGCAAGGATCCCGCTCAAGGCGCTGGCGGCACTGCGCGAGGAGCGCTCGCCGAACCTCATCAGCCGTGAGAACGTGCAGCGGAAGATCGTGGTGACCTGCAACGTCGCCGGGCGGGACGTGCGCGGCGTGGTCGAGGACATCCGGCAGGCCTTAACTTCGCGGATCGAGCTGCCAGCCGGCTACTACGTGGAATACGGCGGCCAGTTCGAGAGCGCCGAGGCGACGACGCGGCTGCTGTCCTTCCTTGCCGTGGTCATCGTTGCCGGGATCGCGGGGCTGCTCTACTTCATGTTCCGTTCGGGGCGGGACACCGTGCTGATCATGGTGAACCTCCCGCTGGCCCTGATCGGCGGAGTGGTGGGGGTCTACCTCACGGGCGGGACGCTCTCGGTCGCATCGATCATCGGCTTCATCAGCGTGTTCGGCGTCGCCGCGCGCAACGGCATCATGCTGGTCTCGCACATCCGCCACCTGCAGCGGGTCGAGGGCGTGAGCGGCTTCCAGGAGGCCGTGCGCCGGGGCGCGATGGAACGACTCGCGCCGATCCTGATGACGGCCCTCGCAGCGGGACTGGCGCTGGCCCCACTCGCCCTACGGGGCGATCGCCCCGGAAACGAGATCCTGACTCCCATGGCGGTGGTGATCCTCTTCGGGCTCCTCTCATCGACCCTCCTCAACATGCTCGTCGTCCCGGCGCTCTTTCTTCGATTCGGAGAAGCAGCGTCGCAAGCGGAGCTCGTCGAGGCGCGGACGGAGGTGATGAAACATGGCTAGCTGGAAGCTGCACTTCGGCGGTCTTTGTCCTCTCCTGAGCCTATCGCTCGCCGGCTGCGCCACGGTGGACCCGGGCCCGGACTATGAGAAGGCTCGAGAGGAGATCCACGCCACGACGGGCGTGGAGTCCATCTACCACCCCGAGGGCCCGGCACTCTCGGCGGAAGAGATCCAGCTCATGGTCTCGGACGGGCTTGGGCTCGACGAGGCCGCGCGGCTTGCGCTGCTCAACAACCGCCGGCTCCAGGCCGGGTTCATGGGGCTCGGCGTGGCACGTGCGGAGTACGTCCAGGCCGGCCTGCTGAGCAACCCCAGCCTGAGCCTCGCGTTCCTCTTCCCCGAGGGCGGGGGCCGCGTGAAGTGGACGGCGGATCTCGTCGGCAGCGTGGCCGACCTCTGGCAGATCCCCTCGCGGAAGGCGGTGGCGGCCGCCGGGCTCGAGCAGCGCATCCTCGAGGTCTCACGCTTCGCCGGCGAGCTGGTCGCCGCGACGAGAGCGGCCTACTTCGAGAGCGTCGCCGCGGGCGCGGAGCGGTCGGTGGCTCGAGAGAGCGTGGAGCTGGCTCGACGCCTGCTGGAGGCCGTGCGCCGGCAGGCTGAGCACGGCGTGGCAACGAGGACGGAAGAGAACCTTGCCGAGAGCCTTTCCTTGGGCGCGGAGCTGTCTCTCCGGCGCGCCGAGCGTGAGGAGGTTACGGCCAAGCGCAGGCTGGCGGCCTTGCTGTCCCTGGAAGCGGACGTGTTCGAAGTCGAGCTTGCCGACCCCCTGCCGGAGCCGGCGCTGCTCGAGCTGGAGCGCGAGTCGCTCGTGGACCGGAGCCTGGAGGTTCGCCCTGACGTTCGCGCGGCCGGGAAGGCGGTTGCCGCGGCCGAAGGACAAGCCGACCTGGAACGGCGGCGGATTATTCCGGAGCTGTCGGCGGGCCTCTCGGCCGAACGACCCGAGGGCGGAAGCTCGACGGACTTCCTGATCGGACCAACCGCGACGATCGAGATCCCCCTCTTCGATCAGAACCAGGCGCAGGTGAGCCGCGCCGAGTTCCACCTGGCGGAGCTGAGAATGGAGTACGCGGCCCTCGTGGCCGAGGTCAGCCAGGAAGTCCGCGCGAAAGCGGACAAGGCCGCCAGTGCGGCACGGGCGGCCACCTTCGTCCAGGAAGACCTGCTCCCGCAGGCGGAACAGAGCGCGGCCCTGGCCAAGAAAGCCTACGAGCTCGGCGATACGACGGTGCTTGCATTGCTCGAGGCCCAGCGGACGGTCCTCGAAGCGCGGCGAACCCTGGTCGACGCTCTCCTGGAGGCTGCCCGGTCTCGCATCGAGCTGGAGCGAGCCGTTGGCGCTCCGCTGGGTGCAGCCACGGGTGCGAAGGCGCCCTGACATGCATGCGCCTAGACCCGGAGCCGCAGCTTCGGCCGTGATTTGAGCGCCACCTTCGTCCCGGCGCAAAACTGGAGCCTGCTCGGCCTGCGGCGCGTAGACGACTGGAACTGCATGCCAGGCCGTCAGCGTGTTCCCAGGCGTAGAGTGGTCCTTCTCCACATGAGCATCTTCCCCCTCCTGTCCGCGTTGCTCGCGTTCCCCGCGGCGCCGCAGGGCGGCAGCTTCGGCTTCGGTGAAGCCGTGGAGCTGCCGAGCAGCAGTCCGCAGGACGCCGACCATGCCGCCGTGGCCATCAACTCCGACGGCGACCTGCTGGCGGTGTTCTCGTCCGAGCGCTTCGACCTGTCGCCGCGCGCCTTCCAGGTCGAAGCCTTCTACCTGAGCCACCTCGGCTCCGGCGCCTGGTCCGCGCCCGACGCCGCCGTGAACCGCTGCCTGCTGGGCAGCGCCAAGTCCCAGGCATTCGGCCTGGCCTATGAAGCCTGCCGCAAGCCCGACGTCGTGGCTGTGGGCCGCGACTTCTACGTGGTGTGGCCACGCAGCAGCGAGGACCGCCTCCTGCACCGGCTGGAGATGGCGCGCGTCGCGCCGGACGGCCTCGGCGGCTTCCGGGTGGACGCGCCCGGGCCCGGCGTCGGCTACGTCGTGGATGCGCAGATCGACGGCCAGGTGGCCGGCATCATGCCGGACCTGGTCGAAGTGCCCGGCCAGGCCGCCAGCGTGGCCGTGGTGTACGTGGACGACGAGCTGCAGGCCGAGCCGCTGCGCGAGTTCGACCTGCGCTTCCTGCGCGCCGACTTCGGCTCGCTGCCGCCGGCGGTGGACGGGCCGCACGTGCTGGTGGACAGCGCCACCCTGGACGACACGGCCCTGACGACCGCGCCCTTCGGGGGCAAGGTGCTGCCGGACGTGGTGCGCGACGACTCCGGCAACCTGGTGCTCGCCTACGAGAGTTATGTGCGCAGCGGCCACCTGGGCGCGCCGGCCGACATCGGCCGGGTGTGGCTCACCTGGTTCGCCGACTCCGGCTCCGGCGTTCCGGTGCCGCTGCAGAGCCACGAGTTCCGCGGCCAGCGCCGCAGCGATCCCGTGCGCCGGCCCAAGCTGGCCACGAGCCGCATGGACGCGACCAACTCGGTCAGCATCGCCATGATGCACCTGCCCGACCAGCAGCAGGAGACCGACACGGGCTATTACGAGGCGACCTGGGACGGCACCACCATCACCAGCGTGGACCTGCTGTACCCGAATTCGGGCGCGCTGCCGGATTCCATGCCGACCCCCGTGCATGGCGCGACGCTGCGCGCCTGCCTGGGCACGCGCGGCAACGAGGGACACACGCATCTCGTCGCGTTCCTGCAGAGCCTCACCGGCGGCCTCATCTCCATCCCGGCCACGCGCGAGCCCTGGCGCCCGGCCTCGGATTTGATGGAGCCCGGTCCGTCAGGCTCGGGCGCCTCCACTTGCGTGCCCATCACCTACGAGGCGGTCTCGGCGGCCGGGCCGGTGCGCGTGTTCCTCCGGGTGGACCGGCGCTAGCCGCAAGAAAAATGCGACCTCGACGTCAAGCGACGCCGAGGCCGCAACTCCATCCCCTCAGATGGGACCACAAATAAGCGGTCAGGACTTAGACTTCGGATGGGATCCGGAGCCTGGTCTGCGCCGCGCGAGCAAAGCCTTTGGGGGGTCAGGCTGCGCGTCACGACGCGACCCGGAGGGGGAGGAGGGAACAAAGAGCCTGCCGAGGGGCCGATCACCCACAAAGTGGCTGTTTGCCAGTGAAACTCCCGGAAAATCCGGAGAGTTTTCGCGAGTGATTCTCTAAGTGATTTTCTCATCAATACTTACGGCATCCATTCCGGAACCGTGCGGTGGCCGGCTCACGGGCGGGAGTGAGCGTCGGTGCGGCCGCCGCTAGAATCATGAAATCCGTTTGCCCGGGCAGGCGCGCGTTCGACCCTGCGGCCCCAAACCATCCCACCATGACCCTGCAAACCGTTGCCGGCGACCATCGCGCCGAGTTGAAGAGCCTGTTCGGACTCGAGAACGTCCGCTACAGGATCAACCTGTCGAAGGAAGAGCTGTTCCAGGAGGCCCTGGCCAATGACCGCGGGCGCATCCGGCCGGACGGGCCGGACACGGACCACAAGGCCTACGCCACCCGGCTCGGCGTCCGCGGGCCGCTGGTCTATTACACCGATCCGTCGTGCACCGGCCGGCCCGTGCAGGACACCTTCGGGGTCGCCTGGCCCGAGATCGAGAACAAGGTGTGGTGGAAGGCCGACTTCCAGAAGTTCGATCCCGCCCGGTACGAGGCGCTGCGGGCGCGCGTCATCCAGCATCTCAACGAGCGCAAGGGCACGCTGTACGTGAAGGACGTGTACTGCGGCACCGACGCGTCCTACGCGCGCCCCTACCGCCTGGTGAGCGAGTACGCCACGCACTCGTTCTTCTGCCACAACATGTTCCCCAAGGACGTGCCGGGCGTGGCCGACGAGGCCGGCAAGCGCTGGACCATGCTGAACGTGCCGTCCTTCCACTGCCAGCCGGCGCGCGACGGCACCCGCAGCGAGCGCATCGTGCTCATGGACTTCCGCAACCGCATGGCGCTGGTGCTGGGCCGCGCCGACTACTGCGGCGTGGTCAAGAAGACCATGTTCACGGTCATGAACTTCGTCCTGCCGGAGCAGGGCGACCTGAGCATGCACTGCTCGGCCAACGTCGGCATGAGCGGCGACGGCGCCATCCTGTTCGGCCTCAGCGGCACCGGCAAGACCACGCTCAGCGCCGATCCCGGACGCAAGCTCATCGGCGACGACGAGCACGTCTGGACCCGAAACGGCATCAGCAACCTGGAGGACGGCTGCTACGCCAAGCTCATCGACCTGGACAAGCATGCCGAGCCCATCATCGCCGCCGCACTGAGCATGCCAGGCACCCTCATCGAGAACGTGCCGCCCCTGCCCGGCAAGCGCATGGAGGACACGGATCCCCAGGAGCTGAATCTGGCCGACCGCTCCATCACCGAGAACACGCGCTTCAGCTACCCGCTGGCCGCCAACCCCAACGTGATGGAAGGCGCCAAGGGGCCGCACCCGCAGACCATCGTGCTGCTGACCGCCGACGCCTTCGGCGTGCTGCCGCCGGTCGCGATCCTGGACCAGGCGGACGTGATGTACCACTTCGTGTCCGGCTTCACCGCCAAGCTGGCCGGCACCGAGGTGGGGATCAGCGAGCCCAAGGCCACGTTCAGCGCCTGTTTCGGCGGGCCGTTCATGGCGCAGAAGCCCTCGGTCTACGCCAAGCTGCTCGGGCAGTCCATGGCCCAGCACAACACGCGCTGCGTGCTGTTGAACACCGGCTGGAGCGGCGGGCCTTATGGTGTCGGCAAGCGCATCTCGATCAAGGACACGCGCGCGCTCCTCAACGCCGCTCTGCGCGGCGACCTGGACCCCGGCAAGGTGCAGTACGCGACGCACCCGGTCTTTGGCCTCAAGATGCCGGCGTCCTGCCCCGGCGTAGCCGGCGAGATCCTGAACCCGCGCAACACCTGGGCCGACAAGGCCGCCTACGACGCCCAGGCCCAGAAGCTGCGCGACATGTTCCGCAAGAACTTCGAGGAGAAGGGCTTCGCCGCGCTCGGCATCCAGCCGCGGATGTGACCGGGGTCAGAGCGGGCGCTCGGCGCGCGCCAGCCGCTCCAGTGCCTCGCCGGTGAGGCGCTCGATCGTCCATTCCGGCATGCTGCGGGCGCCGATCGAGCGGTAGAAGCGCAGCGCCGGCTCGTTCCAGTCGAGCACGGCCCATTCCAGGCGCCCGCAGCCGCGCAGCAGGGCGATGCGCGCCAGCTCGGACAGCAATGCGCGGCCGATGCCGTGGCCGCGCATCTCCGGCGTCACGAACAGGTCCTCCAGGTAGATCCCGGGCCTGGCCAGGAACGTGGAGAAGTTGTGGAAGAAGAGCGCGAAGCCGGCGGGCTTGCCGTCCCATTCGGCCAGCAGCGCCTCCGCGTACGGCCGCGGGCCGAACAGGGCCGCGTGCAGGCGCTCTTCCGTCGCCTCGACCTCCGCAGCGAGGCGCTCGTACTCCGCCAGCGCGCGGATGAACTGCAGCACCGCAGGGACGTCGTCCGGCCCGGCGGCGCGGATGCGAAGGATCCCCGCCACCCGGGAAACGCTAGCGCCGGCAGCGGTTGCCGGCTAGCCCGGCGCGGACGCGGGCCTAGGATCCTGCTCTGTTCCCATGCTGCCCGTGCTCCTGCTGCTGCTCCCCCAGTCCGGCGCGACCTTGCCGGAGCTCATCGCCCAGTACGACGCCGACCAGCGCGCCGTCCGCAGGCTGTATTCCGCGCCGCTGGACCCGGCGCGCTGGGAGCGAGCGGACCGCTTCCTGGCCGACTGGCTGGCGCGCGTGGACGCGGTCGACTTCGAGGCCCTGGACCCCGCGTCGCGCGTGGACTGGCTGCTGCTGCGCGGCGAGCTGCTGCACCAGCAGCGTGCGCTGCCGCAGCAGCGCGGGCGCGAAGAGGAAGTGGCGCCGCTGCTGCCGTTCGCGCCGCCGCTGGTGGAGCTGTGCACGATCCGGGCGCGCCGTGAGCCGGTGGACGCGGCGGCGGCGGCGGGCGTGCTGGCGTCGGCCGTCAAGGCGGTGGCCGACGCCCGCAAGGGCTTCGAGAGCGAAAAGCCGGTGGTCACCGCCGCTCTGGCCGGGCGCGCCGCGGAGCGCGCGGAGGGGCTGCGCGGCGCCCTGGAGGACTGGTACGAGTTCTCCGCCGAATACGACCCGCAGTTCACCTGGTGGGTGCGGCAGCCTTGGGAGCAGCTGGCGAAGTCGCTGGCGGAGTACGCCCGCTTCCTGCGCGAGACGATCGGCGGGCTGAAGCCCGACGATGCGGACCAGCTCGTCGGCGATCCGATCGGCCGTGAGGCCCTGCTGGAAGCGCTGGCGCACGAGCGTATCCCGTACACGCCCGAGGAGCTGGTCCAGATCGCCGAGCGCGAGCACGAGTGGTGCCTGGTGGAGCTGCGCAAGGCGGCGGCGGACATGGGACTCGGCCAGGACTGGCACGAGGCCCTGGAACGGGTCAAGGGGGACTTCGTCGCGCCGGGCGAGCAGCCGCAGTTGATCCGGCGCCTGGCGGAGGAGGCGACGCGCTACGTCACCGAGCATGACCTGGTCACCGTTCCGCCCCTGTGCGCGGAGGCCTGGCGCATGCAGATGATGTCGGCGGAGCGCCAGAAGCTGAATCCGTACTTCACCGGCGGCGAGGTCATCAGCATCTCGTTTCCGACGGCCGGGATGGAGCACGAGGACAAGCTCATGAGCCTGCGCGGCAACAACGTGCACTTCTGCCGGGCCACGGTGCACCACGAGTTGATTCCCGGGCATCACCTGCAGGGGTTCCAGGCGGATCGCTGGCGCCCGTGGCGGCAGACCTTCGGCACCGCCTTCCTGGTGGAAGGCTGGGCCCTGTACTGGGAGATGCTGCTGTGGGACCGCGGCTTCTTCCAGTCGCCGGAGGACCGCGTGGGCGCGCTGTTCTGGCGCAATCACCGCACCGCCCGCATCGTGTTCTCGCTGAACTTCCATCTCGGCAACTGGACCCCGCAGCAGTGCGTGGATTACCTGGTGGACGAGGTCGGACACGAGCGCCGCGGCGCCGAGGCGGAGGTGCGCCGCTCCATCCAGGGCGGCTACGGGCCGCTGTACCAGTGCGCGTACATGCTGGGCGGGCTGCAGCTGCGCTCCCTGCGCGGCGAGCTGGTGGAGGGCGGAGGCATGGGCGAGCGCGAGTTCCACGACGCCGTGCTGCGCGAGAACGCCATCCCGGTCGAGCTGATCCGGGCCGCGCTCTCGGGCCTGCCGCTGGAGCGCGAGCTTCCCGTGGCCTGGCGCTTCTATCCGCTCTGACCGGCGCGCCGCGCCGGCGCGCGCGGCCTAGAACTCGACCTTGGGAGCCTGGCGGGCCTCCGGCACTTCCAGGTCGAAGAACTCCTTCGGTCCGAACTGGAACAGGCCGGCGACCACGTTGCCGGGGAACTGCTGGATCTTGGTGTTGTTCTCGCGCACGTTGCCGTTGTAGAAGCGCAGCGCGGCCTGGATGCGGTCCTCGGTGTTGCCCAGCTCCTTCTGCAGCTCCAGGAAGTTGCTGCTGGCCTTCAGCTCCGGGTACGCCTCCATGCGCACCATGAGCTGGCCCAGGACGCGCTGCAGCTCGCTCTCGTCGCGCGCCTGCGCGCTGGGCGGCCCGGTGTTGGCGGCCGCGCGCTCGCGCAGGAGGACCAGCTTCTCCAGCAGCTCGCGCTCGTGCTTGGCGTAGCCCTTGACCGTGTTCACGAGGTTGGGGATCAGGTCGTAACGCCGCTTCAGCTCGGTCTGCACGTTCGACCAGGCCTCGTCCACGTGCTGGCGGACGGCGACCAGGCTGTTGTACATCGCGATGCACCAGGCGACGAGCAGGGCGACGGCGGCGAGCAGGATCCAGATCATGGATGGCATCCTAGTTGAGGGGGCTCAGTGTGACGGCGCGGCCAGGCTCGCGTCCCGCAGCAGGTACGCCGGGATGAGCGCGCGGATCGCGTCCACGCGCTCCAGCTTGCCCTCCACGTCCCGCAGCGCGAGCTTGCCGCCGTCCAGCAGGGCCAGGACGTCGCCATCCACTTCGAGGGCGACGTCGCGGTGCGCCAGCAGGTACTCCATCATGCGCGGGTGGCAGAAGTCGTAAGCGAACCTCTTGTTCCGGCTGCGTACGCGGAAGGCGCGCGAGAATTCGACGGACTCGAAGTCGATGTCGTCGGAGAGCGCCTGGAAGAAGCGCTCCAGGAAGCCCTCCGGGGC
Source organism: Planctomycetota bacterium (assembly GCA_004295085.1). Lineage (GTDB taxonomy): Bacteria > Planctomycetota > UBA1135 > UBA1135 > UBA1135 > SHNF01. The sequence goes on from SHNF01000009.1 coordinate 56,570, forward strand.
CAGCAGCAGCTCGGGAAAGGGACGCTCCAGCGCCACGGTAACCACGTTCAGGTGGTGATGGCAGGTGTGCTTGCCGTCGCTGGTCTCGTAGTGGAAGCTGAACGCCGTGGCGCGCCCGCCGTTCCACGGACCTTCCAGCAGGTCGAAGGCGTAGCGGTTGCCACCCTGGCGCAGGCGCTCCAGGAACGCGTGGCGCGCCGCCCACGCCCGGTCCTTCCCGGGGCGGTAGCTCCAGCCGCGCGCCGCCGCCCAGCGGCGGAAGGCCTCCCGGCGCGCCTGCTCGGCCCTCCACGCCAGGTAGATCAGGCCGCCGGCGGCGAGCGCGAAGCCCAGGACCCAGAGCGCTTCCACGCTCAGAGGATGCGGTCCAGCATCCGGCCGCCGGGGCGGCAGCGCTCCAGATCGCGCAGGATCCGGGCCTCGTGACGGCGCCCGTCGCGGCCGATGAAGACGCCCTGGTTGGCCGGCGGCTCGCCGGCTGCCGGCAGCGGGAACGGCTGGATGTCGGCGCGCCCGCACACCGAGCTGAACAGCACCGGGTCGGCCTCGCCGGCGAAGCGCACGATGCCCTTGGCGCGGATCAGGTCGCGCGGCAGGCGCCGCAGCAGGCGCTCGAAACGGGAGCGCAGCAGCACTTCGCCGGGCGCGCCCCGGAACGTGAAGGCCTCGATCCGGTCCGCTTCCAGGTGGCCGTGCCCGCCGGCGTGGACCTGGCTGCGGATGCGTCCGACGCTGGTCGCGAACAGCAGGTCGGTGTCCACCTGGCCGTAGCGCGTGCGCCGGCGCTGCGCCCGGCCGTTCAAGCGGTCCAGCGCCGCCTCGACCCGCGCCAGCTCCTGTTCCGTCACCAGGTCGGTCTTGTTGATCACCAGGAAATCGGCCTCCTCCACCTGGTGCACCGCCGCCGCGCTCTCCTCCAGGGAGCGCAGCACGTTGGCGGCGTCCACCACGGTGATGATCGCGTCCAGGTTCAGGCCCGCGTCCCGCACCTGGCCGGCCACCGGCCCCGGATCGGCCAGGCCCGTGGTCTCGATGATGATGAGGTGCGGCCGCGAGGTCTGCACGATCTCGCGCACGGCCAGCGAGAACTGGCCCGAGATGGAGCAGCAGATGCAGCCGGAGCTGAGCTCCACCATCCTCTCGACCGACTTCAGGCCGGTGATCACCTTGCCGTCGATGCCGACGTCGCCGATCTCGTTCATGACGATGGCGACGCGCCGGCCGTCCAGGCCGTGCTGCAGCACGTGGCGCAGCAGCGTGGTCTTGCCGCTGCCCAGGAAGCCGGTGAGGACGTCCACCGCGACGCCGGTCATTCCCCGGATTCTAGTCGCACAGGCCGACGCGGGCACAATCCTCCGGCCTTGCGCCTCCACCGACCGCTCCTGCTGGCGTGCGGAATCGCCTGCGTGCTCCTGGCCGTCCTTGGCGTGTTCGTGCCGCTGCTGCCGACCACGCCCTTCCTGCTGCTCGCCGCCTGGTGCTTCGCCCGCAGCTCGGAGCGCCTGCACCGCTGGCTGCTGGCGCAGCCGACCTTCGGGCCGCTGATCCGCGACTGGGAGCAGCACCACGCCATCCGCCTGCGCGTGAAGCTGACGGCGACGCTGCTGATCGTGGTCCTGCTGTCCTACCCCCTGCTGTTCCTGGACTTCGCTCCGGCGCTGAAGGCCGCCGCCGCCGGGTCGGTGGCCGCGGTCCTGCTGTTCCTCTGGACCCGCCCCTCCGCGCCGCCGGGACCGGACGCCTCCGGGCCCGGGAGCTCCTAGGATGGGCGCTTCCTCACGCGCAGGAGTCTCCTCCACGTGAGCCACCTGCCGCCTGCAAGCGTGCGCGTCCGCATCCTTCCCGAGAGAAAACCATGGCCACCAAGAAACGCGCCTCCGACAGCGCCGGGCCGGATCAATCCGCCGTGCAGTCCCACCTCAACTCCATCCTCGAGATGGAGCTGGCCGGCGTCGTGCGTTACACGCACTACTCGCTGATGATCTACGGCTACAACCGGATCCCGATCGTTTCGTGGCTGCGGAAGCGCGCCGAGGAGTCGCTGCAGCACGCGCAGCAGGCCGGCGAGCTGATCACGCACCTCGGCGGACACCCCTCGCTCGCGATCGGGCCGCTGCTCGAGACCCACCGCCACGACATCGGCGACATCCTGCGCGAGATCCTGGAGCACGAGCGCGCGGCCACGCAGCACTACCGCGAGTTGCTGGCGCTGGTCCAGGGCAAGTCCGTGCTGCTGGAGGAGTACGCGCGCAACATGGTCCACACCGAGGAGCTCGACCTGGGCGAGGTGGACAAGATGCTGCGCCGCCCCGGCGCCCTGGGCAGCGCCGCCGAGTAAGGCGATCCCGATCCCGTGCGCCGCCGGCCCGGAGGCGCGCGTGTTGCCGGTTTCCTGGTATTCTGGCCCTCCTCATGCATCTGCTATCCCTTTGCATCTGGATGCTTGCAACTCAGGACCGCGGAACGGGGGAGTTTCGTGCCGGATTGGAGGAAGTGCACACGCTGATGGAGCGCGAGCGCTATGCCGACGCTCACGAGCGCCTGATGCTGTTGCTGGCCGCACATACGGACCAGCCCTATGCCCGGGCGCAGCGGGCGGAGATCGAGGAAGACTTGCGACGTATCCTGTTCTGGCAGGAGTATGAGCCTCCGAAGGCGCAGGACCTGGTGTCCGGAAAGCTATTGAAGTACGACGAGCGCCAGGGCGACTTCCAGATCCGCTACGGGCCCGAGCAGCTGGACGACTTCCTGAGCGAAGGCGACGTCATGGTGCATCCTGTCGCATTCACCGGCTACTACCGCGTGGAGATCGAGCTGACCAGTTATCCCGCCGTTCCGCCGGCGTTCTTCCTGGACCTGGGCAATGCTTCCACGTACGCGCTGTCCTTCGGGCGCGAGTCCGACAGCCGTGGCTACTACCGGGCGCAGCTCAGCAGCGTCTCGGGCCAGGTCAACCGGCTCCTGGACGAGCAGGAGAGCGTGCCCATCGAAGCCGGCAAGCCTTGTCGGCTGGAGATCCGCGTAGGCGATGGCCTGATCACCGGCCACGCCAACGGCAAGCGTATCCTGCAAGGTGCGCGCACGGGCGAGCACGGGCGATTCGGCTTCAGCGCCTTCGCGCGGGGCGAGCTGCGCCGGATCGAGATCGAGGGCCAAGTCTCTCCAACGTGGATGCAGAACCTGCGCGACGCCGCGCTGCAGGAGGCCCGGCTGGAGTTCGACCGGGATTTCCAGCCTGAGCGGCACCTGCCTGCGTGGCTGCTCGTGGCGTCCGGCTCGGAGGCGCCGGGGGAAGCGGCGGGCGTGCTGCTCCCCGGCTCCGATCAGAGCGATCCCGGAACGGCGTGGCGGGCAGTCCTGCACATGCTGGAAGAGGGAGCGCGCGAGGCAGCGCTGAGCTACCTCCAGACGCTCTCGGCTCAGGATCTGCGGCCTGTCCTGCGCGACCTGCTCCTGGCGCGCGTGTACCGCGACCTTGGCAAGCCCGCGCTGGCGCTACAGTGCTGCCGGCGGGTGTGCCAAGCGGATCCGAGCTTCCTCGAGACCCGGTTGATGGAGGCTGCGCTGTTGTGGGAGCTGGATCAACCGGACGAAGCGCGCGGCCGGATGGAGAGCGCGGCGCGCGACTTCCCGGCCAGCGTCGAAGCGGCCACTGCGCACGTCGCCGCACTGCTGCGTGCCGGGCGCATGGACGAAGCACGCCGCTTCGTGGACGCCGCCGGCGGCGACCCGCAACGGGCGGCGGCCGTGCTGGACCTGCAGCGGATGCTCGCGCACACCGACAAGGGCCCGGCCTGGACCAAGCCGTACCGCCACCAGACCAAACACTACCTCGTCAGCTCGGACATCGACCTGAATCTGTGCCGGGAAGCGGGCAAGGTGCTCGAAGACAGCTATCTGGCGTTCACGCGCCACCTGCGGCCCGTGCCGGACGCGGATCAGCGCCGGTTCCGCGCCTATCTGTTCAGCGGCCAGGACGGCTACTTGCGCTACTCGCGGGACGCGCTGGGTGGCGCCCATGGCGGCAGCGCCGGATTGTACAGCCCGGTCTTCAAGCAGTTGCTGATCTGGAATCTGCCCGATCGAGACGCCATGTTCCGGACCATCCGCCACGAGGCCTTCCACCAGTACCTGGACCGTCTGGCGCCGGACGCGCCTATCTGGCTGAACGAAGGCTTGGCGGAGTACTACGAGATCGCGGACTACGTCGACGGGCAATGGCGCGAGGGCCAAGTGCACTTCGCGTACCGCGAGCGGCTGCTCGGCTCTCCCATGCTCGAGCTGCAGCACTTCGTAGCTCTCGATCGCGGCAGCTTCTATGCGCCGGCGGACGTCGAGCAGAACTACGCCCAGGCCTGGGGCTTCGTGCACTTTCTGCGCCACGGCGGCAAGGCGCAGCAACAGTTGTTCGATCGTCTGTTCGACAGCCTGGTTGCCGGAAGTCCAGCCCGCGGCGCCGTCCAGGCGCAGTTCGCCGGAACGGACTTCGCGCGCATGCAGAAGGACCTGGAGCTGCACTTGCTGCGCATGCGCTGACGGCGGGCGTCCAGACCGAATCCGCGCAGTACGGGGCGGGCGGCGCGCCGCTCGTGCAGGATCCCGGCCTGGCTGGACGTTGTGCTATGCTGGCGCTGGGTCGGTCCCTGCGCCGTCTCATTGCCCTTTTCCCATCCTGGTTTGAAAGAGGCTCCTTCCATGCATGCCCAACAATGGATGATTCGAGCGGCGCTCGCCAGCGGTGTCGCGGTTCTCGCTGCAGCCCTCGTCCCGGCCGGCGGCAGCGCCGCGCAGGCGTCGTACCAGCCAGCAGCGCCTGCCGCCTTTGCCAGTTATCTGCAGCAGCCCTCCGAGGCGCCCTGGTCATCGAGCACCGGAGGCGGCAGTGGCCGCAACCACCTGCCTACCTCGGTGATGCCCAATGGCATCATCGGCCTGCGCTGCTCGGTGGATCCTTCGGATATCGGCACCCCGCCCACCTGCTCCACCGCCACCACCGGCATCCAGTGCTCGGCGCACTGCGACAACCTCCAGTTCTGCTCGGCCTTCCCCTTCGCGGCCGGCACCGCGGCGGCGTGCTCCACACTGGGCGGCAGCCAGCTCCGCTGCTCTGTGCTGCAGCCGAACATCAACTTCGCCGGGCCTTCCATGTGCAGCGTCTTCGGCGACGCCACCGGTGTGGCCGTGAACTGCTCGGTCCTGGGCAACGGCTTCAAGCAGGGGTGTTCGGCGCAGAACGGGGCGACGGTGGCCGGCAACCAGTGCTCGACCAACAACCTCACTGGCCTCACGGGCGGCGTCATGCGATGCTCCGTGCTCGGTGGTGGACCGACTATCCGGAAGCGCTGCTCGGTGGCCGACCCGGTCCTTGCGGGTCAGGTGCCCAAGCAGTGTTCGGTGTTCATCGCCGCCAGCAGCTGCTCTGTGCGGGCGCCAAACCGGAGCTTCTGCACCAACTTCTTGCCGGCCCCGGCCGGCACCTGCAGCGCCTTCGTGGCCGGCTCCACCTGCAGCGTCATCAACGGCACCAGCGGCAGCTTCTGCAAGTGGCCCTAAGCTTGGGTTGACGGGCCAGGACTTGCGATGGAGCGGGCGACGGGATTCGAACCCGCGACATGCAGCATGGGAAGCTGCCACTCTACCAACTGAGTTACGCCCGCCCGGCGCAGCGGCGGATTCTAGCTAGCGCCAGCGGTCGTCCAGGGGGGCGTCAGGGCCGGATTCGCCGCCGCCGTCCTGCTTCACCTTGTCCTGGGCCTTGCGGAACAGGTCTTCCAGCTCCTGCTTGCGCTTGCGCTCCGCCTCCAAGGCGGCCGAGAAGCTGTCGGCGGCCTTGGAGCTGCGTTCCTGGACGCGGCTGACCACCTCTGACAGGTCCTTGGCCCTGGGCTTGTCGCTGGAGGCAAAGACCTTGCCGCTGCGGGCGTCCACTCGCAGGTGGGCGCCGCAGCAAGGGCATTGGACCTGGAGTTCCTTGGCGGTCATCCCGGCAGGTTAACACGTGGAAAAAGCTGTGGAGAAGCGGGAACAAACGGGGGATTAGCCCCATCGCACGATGATCAGCAACACAGGGGCGGCGCCGGAGCAGCCGGCGATCGCTCCCAGGGGTAGCTCAGGTCGCCTTTGAGGATTCATCCAGGGGGCAGGCGGCAGGAGTTACCCCGTTTTGTTCCTGCGCAAGACTTTCTTCTGCCTGGGTTTTGCGCCGGGATCCGGGCACGCGCAGGGAGTTGCGTGGCAGTAAGGACAGCCCTTGCCGTACTTGCGGCGCGCGGCGCGCTCCAGGTCGACGCCCTGGATCGAGGCCAGGGTAGACAGCCAGGCCAGAACGTCCGCGAATTCCTCCTCCTGCCGGCCGCGCTCGCCCCGGCGCAGCGCCCGGGTCAGCTCGCCGACCTCTTCAGCGAACCAGAAATACGTGCCGTGCAAGCCCCTCGCCTTGTCCTTGCGATAGTAGATGGACTCGATGAGGCGTTGGAACTCACGCAGGCCCATCGGTTTGCGGTTGTTCATGCGGACTCCCGGCGCAGCAGGGCGAAGGCCAGATCGGTGCGCGGCGGCGCGCCCAGGAAGGAGTGCAGCTTGCCTTCCATGGACGCCAGCCCCTCCTGGACCGCCAGCTTGGCCAGGGTGTAGACGCCGTTCTCGCCGAGAGGGCGCCCGTCCGCGCTGGTGCAGTCGAAGGCATCGGGACTGAACAGGAACAGGGCGTCGCCGGGCTTGAGCTGGAGGCCGGTGGTCTCCAGGGAGCGGCGGAACACCGGCCCCTGGTCGAAGCCGAGCGCGATGCCGTTGGGCTGGATCTTGCGCAGCTGGCCGGAAGCGGCGTCGTAGCGGATGGCGGGAGCCTTGTGGCCGGGCGAAACCAGCTCGACTTGTCCGCTTTCCGGCTCCAGGCGGGCCACGACGGCGGAGGCATAGAGGCCGCGGGCCAGGTCGCGGTTCAGGGAGGCATTGGTGGAGTCGCAGGCGGCCGCCAGCGGCTGGCCTTGCAGGATGGCCCCGCGCAGGTAGGCGCGCGTCATGGCCATGAGCAGGGCGCCGGGCGTGCCGCGCGCCGCGGTGGCGCCGACCACCACGGTCAGGCGGCCACGATCGTCGGCCAGCGCGTCCACGAAGTCGCCGCTGCCGGCGTCCTCGGCTTCCAAGAGACGCGTCTCGATGGTGTATCCGGAAGGTGCGGCCACCGTCATGGGCAGGAGATTGCGGCGCAGCTCGCGCAGGAGCTCGCTCTCACGCTGGCTCTTGGCCAGGGCGCGCTGCGCCGCCTCCTTGGCCACGAGGTCGCGCACCATGCGGTCGACGGCCCGGCCGAGCTGTGCCACTTCGCCGCTCGCGGACTGGACGTGGACCAGGTGGTCGATCCGGCCGCGGCTGACGGCCATGACGTCCTCGATCATGGCCTGCACCGGCGTCACGGCGCGCCGCGCCACCCACGCGCCCAGGGCGACCGTGACCACGACCAGGCCGCCGGTGACCATGAGCACCAGGACCAGCAGGCGGCTGGAGGCGGCGGGATCGTCCTGCGCGGGAGCGAACAGCAGGATCGGCTGTTCGGCAGCGGACTCGCTGCCGGCGCCGGGCTCCACGGCGCGGTAGATGCGCGCCTCGCGCGGCCCGGAGGACGTGCTCACCTCGCCGCGGGCGATCTGCAGGTCCACGCCGCCGTGCTCCACGCGCTCCGCGGGCAGCTCGCCCGGAAGCTCGGCCCCGGCGGCGCGCATGCGGGCGGTGGTTGCCGCCATCTCGCGGCGCGCGTCCTCCACCGCCTCGCGCTGCAGGCTGGCCGCCACCCGGAGCAGCAGGAACGTGGTGGGCACCGCGAACACCAGGGCGCCCGCGCCCAGCCACAAGGTGATGCGGCCCACCAGGCCCAAGCCGGGGGCGGAACGCAGCGGAGCGGCGCCGTCCGGGGTGTCGGCGTGCTTCAAGTTCAGGCGCGGAACAGACCGGGCAGGACCAGGTGCAAGGCGGCAAGCAGCAGCCAGGCCCAAACTCCGGCCGCAAGATCGTCCAGCAGGATACCCCAGCCGCCGGGCAGGCGCTCCAGCCGCCGCGCCGGGGGCGGTTTCAGCACGTCGGTCAGACGGAACAGGAAAAATGCGGCCCCCAGGGTGGTCCAGCCCGGAAAGCCGCGCGGGAACCCGGCCTGCGGAGCCCACCAGGCGGCGGCCAGCAGGTATCCCGCGACCTCGTCCAGGACGTAGCGCTGGGGGTCCTTGCGGCCGTAATGGCGCTCGGCCCAGTGGCCCAGGGGCACCCCCACGGCTGCCACCGCCGCCGCGCTGGCCAGCACGCCCAGGAAGTAGTGGTCCGGCGCCCCGAAGCCCCACAGGGCCGCCAGGGCCACGCCGCCGAGGGTGCCGAAGCTGCCCGGCGCAACCGGCGCGAAGCCCAGCCCGCCGGCGGAGATCAGCCATTCGCCGGCAGTGTCGCGCCAGCGGGTCACGCCAGCTTCTCCATGGGAGCGTAGGCCACGAGCAGCTGGCGCTCGGAGCCGTCGTCCTGGAAGCGCACCACCACGCGCTGGTTGACCCCAAGGCCCAGCACGCGCAGCACCGTTCCGACCCCGAAGTACTTGTGGCGCACGCGGTCGTTGCTGGAATAGCCGTTCCAGGCCATGGCTGGTTTGGCCTCGCGCACGCGTTCGACCGGGGCCTGCTCGCCCCACGCCGCCAGCTCTCCACGGCCGGCTCCCTCCACCAGCTCCGGCGGAATCTCGTCCAGGAAGCGCGAGGCCGCCTGCGGCCCCGGCGCCCCGGTACGGAAGCGCAGGCGCGAGCGCGCCAGCAGCAGCTCGAGGCGGGCGCGCGTGAGGGCCACGTAGAAGAGGCGCCGCTCCTCCTCCAGGCCGTCGGGATCCTCCAGGGCGCGGGCGTGGGGAAACAAGCCTTCCTCGAGACCGATCACGGCGACGCGGTCGAACTCCAGGCCCTTGGCCGTGTGCACGGTCATCAGCGACACGCGCTGCGCCGCCTCGTCCCAGCGGTCCTGGTCGGTCAGCAGCGCCACTTCCTCCAGGAAGCCGCGCAGGCCGCCGCCCTGGCGCGCGTCGTACTCGGCGGCGAAGGCCAGCAGCTCGTCGATGTTCTCGCCGCGGTCCACGTCCTCCGTGTCGCCCAGGGCTTCGGCGTAGCGCCGGTAGCCGGTCCTGTCCAGGACCGTGCGCAGCGCGATCTCGGCGCTGTCCACGCGCTCGCGCAGCTGTTGCGCCAGGGCCAGGAAGGACGCGACCGCCTTGGCAGCGCGCGTGCCCAGCGCCTCGCGCTGCGGCTCGCGCCGCATTAGCTCCAGCAGCGGCTGCTCGAACTCGGCGGCCCAGGCGCGCAGGCGCTGAACGGTGGAATCGCCGATGCCGCGGGGCGGCACGTTGAGCACGCGCTCGACCGCCACGTCGTCCCGGGGGTTCACCGCCAGCCGGCCGTAGGCCAGCAGGTCCTTGATCTCGCGCCGCTCGAAGAAGGAGAGCCCTCCCACCACCTGGTAAGGCACCTGGCGGCGCGTGAAGGCGGCCTCCAGGGCCCGGGAGCAGGCGTTGGTGCGGTAGAAGACCGCGATCTCGCGGGCCGGCGTGCCTTCGCGGATCCAGCGCGACACCGCCGACGCCACTTCCAGGGCCTCCAGCTCTTCGTCCGGGGCCTCCACAAGCTGCAGGAGCGGACCGTCCTCGCGCTGCGTGACCAGGTCCTTCTCCGCGCGCGAGCGGTTGTGGCGGATGACCGCCTGGGCCGCCTTGAGCACGTTGCCGACGGAGCGATAGTTGCGCTCCAGGCGGATCACAGCCGCTCCGGGGAAGTCGCGGTCGAACTGCAGGATGTTGCGGATGTCAGCCCCGCGCCAGCGGTAGATGGACTGGTCCGGATCCCCGCACACGGTGATGTTGCCGGTGGCGGCGCTGAGCGCCTTCACGAACAGGTACTGGGGCTCGTTGGTGTCCTGGTACTCGTCCACGAGCACGTGCTGGAACTGGCGCGCCCAGCGCCCCGGCCCGCGGGCATCCCACTCCACCAGCTCCAGGCCCTTCAGCAGCAGGTCGTCGAAGTCCAGGGCGTCCTGAGCGTCCACGGCGCGCTGGTACTTCGCGTACAGGCGCGCGGCGCGCTCCTCGGCGAACGAGTACAGCGCGGCGTCGCCGGCCGCGGCCTCCGGGCCCATGCGGCGGCGTTTCCAGCCGGAGATGAGCTGGCCCACGGCCTGCGGCCGCACCACCGCCGGATCCCAGTTGGCTTCCTGCACCAGGTTCTTGAGCAACCTGCGCCGGTCCTCCTCGTCCAGGATGGTGAAGTCGCGGGTGCGCCCCACCGGCTCGGGCTGCACGCGCAGCATGCGGGCGCAGGTGGCGTGGAAGGTGCCGATCCACATGCGCGTGTCCGGAACCCACTGGGCGATGCGGGAGCGCAGCTCGCGGGCCGCCTTGTTGGTGAAGGTGATGGCGAGCACCGCGTTCGCGGCCACGCCGCGAGCCTGCACGAGGTGCGCCACGCGCCGCGTGATCGTGCGCGTCTTGCCGGTCCCGGCACCAGCCAGGATCAGCAGGGGCCCGCCCGGATGCAGCACGGCACGCTGCTGCTCCGGATTCAGGCCTTCGAGAAGCGAGGCGGTCATCGCGAGCCCTCATTATTCCGGCGCAGCGCGCGGCGCGCACCCCTTAGGATTCCCGGCGCATGCAGCCGCCTGCGCCCGACGGGCTTCCCGGCGTCGGATTCGACCTTGTGGACGTAGACCGATTCCGCCTGGCCATGGAGCGCAACGGCGACCGCTTCCGCCAGCGCGTCTTCACCCCGCACGAGCAGTCCGAGTGCGACGGCCGCGCCGACCCCATCCTGCACTACGCGGCCCGCTTCGCCGCCAAGGAGGCCGGGATGAAGGCCCTGGGCACCGGCTGGTCCGGAGGCGTCGGTTTTCGCGATTTCGAGGTGCATTCGGACGGCCGGCACCCGCCCAGGCTGGTGCTGCACGGCAAGGCCGCGGAGGTGGCGGAACACCATGGTCTCCGCGGCTTGCGCGTTTCCTTGAGCCACACCACCCGTTCCGCCGGAGCGGCGGTCGTGGCCGTGCCCGGCCCTCCGGCGGCGGTCTAGGGCTCCTCCAGCGCCTCGTCGACAGCGGCCGCGGCGCCACCCACCTGCTTCTCACGGGCTTTGCGCAGCAGCTCCGGCGACTTCATGCGCTCCAGGGCGCTGCGCAGCTCCTCCGCCTCCTTGGTAGGCTCGGAAGCCAGCGCTTCCATCTGCGCCTGCACCGCCCGGATGCGGTTCTCTGCGCGCACCAGGTCGCCCTTCCCGATCCAGGCCTTGGCCTCGAGGTCGGCGGCGCGCACCACCTCCACCGGTCCCTCGGCATTGGCGGCCCAGGCGGCGAAGGAGCTGGCTGCGGCCTCCCACTGCGCCAGATCGAGCTGCACCTTGCCGGTCCACTCGCGGCTGTCGTTCAGGTAGCGCAGGTTCACCCCGGGCAGCGCCTGCACGCGCTGGTACGCCTGCACGGCCGCGTCCATCTCGCGCTCGCGGCGGTGCAGATGGCCGATCTCGAGCAAGGCGCGCGGGACGAAGTCCGTGCCCTGGCCGTGGTCCAGGGCCTCCTGGAAGGCTCCGCGAGCCGCTCCTGCCTGCCCCAGTCCGCGGTGGATCTCGCCGCGGCGGAAGGCGGCTTCGGCCAGGAGCGTGCCCCCGTCCGGCCAGTAGCGCGGCACCGCGGCGTAGGCCTCCAGCGCCCGCTGCAGCGCCGCCACGCGCTCGGCGCCTTCCGTGCCGCGGCTCTCGGACTTGACCTTCTTCGCGTAGTTGAGCTGGGCCGCCGCCGTGGGTTGTTTGGGGACCTCGCCGGCCTGCAGAGCGGCGAGCGTGCACAGGACAAAGGAAGCCAACATGGGCGATCGTCTCCTTTCCTCTCGTGTCTGATGGTTGCGCCGGTCGCCTCGGCGCCGGCGCAGAGAGGACGGACTGGGCGGAAAAGGTTACGCCTGGTCTTGCGGATTTCGGGCGGCCGCCACCAGCCAGCGGCGCAGCCTGCGGCGGGCCCGGAACAGGCGTACCTTCACGTTGGCGACCGACAGCCGTTCCCGTTGTGCCATCCCCTCGCAGGACACGCCGTCGTGGTAATGCGCCCGGATCAGGCGCTGGTAGTGCTCTGGCAGGCTGGACACGGCTGCGGGCAGAAGCTCCAGCATCCGGCCGTGGGGAAGCTCGCGGGGCCCCAGCTTCCACGACGGGGCCGGGACCGGCGGCCGCGCGCCCGACAGCAGGCCCGTGGCCTCCAAGCCGAGGGGGCAGGGGAGGTTGCGGCGCACCTCGTCCACGGCCAGGTTGCGGGCGATGCGGAACAGCCAGGAGCGTGGCTCCTCCGGCGGGTAGCCCCCGCGCGCCGCCTCCAGCAGCCGCATCGTCGCCTCGTGCGCAATGTCGCGGGCCAGGACCCGGCTGCCCAGGCGTTTGAGCAGGAAGCGCTCCAGCTGCTCGGTCCACGCGCAGACTTGCTGATCCGAAAACTCCATCGCTCCCTTTCCACGCGCGCGCCGCCCGGGAGGCGGAAAATCCGCGAGAAGCAGCAGTCCGGCTACTTCGGCTTCAAGTTCAGCGCTTGCAGCAGCCGCTCGGTCCAGGCCGAGCGCGGGAACTTGGTGTTGGCGTACTGCGCCAGGAAGTAGCCCTGCCGCTTGCTGGTTTCATCCTGACGCCGGGTGAGGGCGTCGGACGCGTAGAAGATGCTGCGCGGCACCAGGCTCACCACTTCCTTGTGCATCAGGATGACGCGCAAGTGCGCCAGGGCGGCATCCAGGAAACGGCCATCGGCCTGCTTGGGGTCGTCGAACTTCAGTGCGCGCTTGTACGCGACGTCACCCAGTCCCGACCACGCCGCCGCCTCGGTCAGGTCATCCGCCTGCCCGCTCTCGAGGATGTCCTTGAAGAACTTCTCCGCGGCATCGAAGTCGGGGGATTCCATCTCCAGCATGGTCGTGCCGATGGCGACGTTGGCGCCGTTGGCCACGGTCGGATACAGCTCGCGGTTCTTCTCCACGATCTGCTGGAGCCTGCGGATCTTGTCGTTGCCCTTCAGGCCGGAATCCAGCAGGATGAGGCCGAGCTCGGACTCGCGGCCCCAGCGCTCCGGCAGCCCCTTGCTCTGCACCGCGGCGGCCAGCTCCTCGTATACCTTCCGCGCCGTGGCCGCGTCCTGGGCGTCGGTGGCCGCCTGAGCCTTCAGCTTGAGCGCCGGAGCGAAGAAGAAGCTGTCCGGCACCTTCGTGAGCAGGGCGTCCACTGCAGCGCTCACTCCCTTGGCGTCGCCCAGGGCGTTGTTGCACTGGGCCTGACGGAAGAGCGAGTGCTGCACCACCCAGGCGTAGCGCGGATTGCCCATCAGCCGCTCGTCCGCGAGCACCTCGTTGAACGCGCCGATCGCCCCGCCCCAGTCGCCGTCGTTCATGAGGCCGAGGGCGGTGTCGAAATCCTCCAGGGCCGCAGCCCCGGTCGCGTGCTGCACCTCGATGACGTCCTGCGCCGGCTTGCGGCCCTCCGTGGTGCCGGTCTTGTAGACGACCTCCTTGTAGGTCTCGCTGGTGACCCGGTCCACCGACATGACCTTGCCGTTGGTCAGGACGATCCGGTCCGATTGGAGGGCCGGCGCGGCGAGCAGGAAGGCAGCGGTGATCAGGTTCGGCAGCATGTGGATCGCGGCACGCGGGGGCCCGCGCGCCCGGTGGGCCGAACAGGATACCGGCCCTCCCCGATTAGTGTCAGACCGGGGCCTGGTGACGCCGTTCCGGGCGGGCAGGCCGCTCCGGCGCCGCCTGCAGCGCCCCGGTGCGCCGCAGCCGCACCAGCTCCGCCACGAGCGCCACGGCGATCTCCCCATGGCTGCGCGCCCCGATGTCCAGGCCGATCGGCGTCTTGATCGAGGCCAGGAACTCGGGCGCGACGCCCTCGTCCAGGAGGATCCGGTCCAGGGTCGCCTTCTTGGCGCGCGAACCGATGAGGCCCAGGTACTTGGGCCGGCAGCCCCCATCATGGATGGCCTTCAGCACCGCGGCGTCATCCTTGTGGCCGCGGGTGGCCACCACCAGGTAGTGGTGCCCGGCCGGCGCCACGCGCCGCACCGCCTCCTCCCAGGACCCGGCGAAGCACTCGTCCGCCGCGGGGTGCTGCCTGGGCTCCGCGTACTCGGCGCGGTCGTCGCACACGTGCACGCGCAGCTCGCATTCCTTGGCCACCCGCGCCGCCGCGCCGGCCACGTGGCCGCCGCCGAACAGCACCAGGATGGGAGGCGTCACCGGCTCCGCCAGGATCGTCACCTGCCCCCCGCAGATCAAGCCCGACTCCGGCAGGTCCCTCTGGTTCAGGCTGAAGCTGCGCGTCTCCGGCCGGTCGCTATGGATGACCTCCAGCGCCATCCTGCGCACGTCCTCCTCGACGCAGCCTCCGCCCACCGTCCCGAGCGTGCTGCCATCCTGCCGCACCAGCATCTTCATGGTCTCCTTCCCGGGGGTGCTGCCGCGGGTCAGCAGTACCGTGCACAAGGCCGCGGGCACCCCCGCAGCGCGCAGGCGCACGATTTCTTCGTAGAGGTCCGTAGGCCGGGACATGAGGCCGCGCGCGCCGGGACCGCCGCCGCGGCCGCGCGCTGCCCTTCAGGATACCGGACGCCGGCGCCGGTCAGAGCCGGACCACGTTGCTGGTCACGCAGCCTGCGATCTCCAGCGCCTGCACGAAGGCGCGGCCGCAGGCGCTGGGCGGAACGCCTGTCACCGGCCAGAAGGCGTCACCGTTGGCGTCGGCCAGGGCCGCCCCGCCGAAACGCGCATTCGCGTCGAGCCCCAGCACGGTGCCCGCACAACGTCCGCCCTGGATGGTCGCCGAGCCGGTGCCGAAGGACCAGAGGAACGCGATGGTGCTGTCGGGCCGCGCCCCGCTCACCAGGAAGGCCATGGGCCCCGGGCAGTTGCCGAACAGGTTCAAGTTCAACGCGCGCCCGCTGCCGCCGGCGCCGTCAGGCTGCCCCTCCGTGGCGACGGTGCCCGACGGGAGGCTCGCCGCCGCCAGGGCGGCTGCAGCAAGGGTCGGTGCAATCAGGATGCTGGCAAGGAGTCTCATGGAGTTGTCCAGGGCGACGAAGGGAAAGAGAGAACGATGCCGTCGTGGAGCGCGGGGGTGGCGGCATTCACCCATACTTATTGCGAAAACGCCAACGGCGCTCCCTCAGACGAGGCCCAAGTAGCGATGAAGCCTTCCTTCTCCTCTTCAAATGCCGTATGGCTGTGCGCGCTCGCCATCCTCACGGTGGCCGCGCTGGCCCAGGCCGGGTGGTACTCCGCGCGGCTGCCGGAACGGGTTGCCACGCACTTCGAAGCCGATGGGGTGGCGGATGGCTGGGGCAGCCGCATGTCCCTGGTCCTGGGGCAGGCCGGCATCTCCCTGGCGGTGTTCCTGCTGTTCGCCGGCATTGGCCTGCTGCTGCCGCGCCTGCCGGATGCCTTCATCAACCTGCCGCACAAGGACCACTGGCTCGCGCCCGAACGCCGCGCGCAGAGCCTGCAGCGGGTCCGCGGCATGCTGCTGCGCATCGGCTGCGCCACCGCCGCGTTCCTGCTGGTCCTGTTCCAGCTCATCTACGCCGCCAACCGCGCCCCGGAGCCGCGCCTCTCGCCGCTGAGCTGGCTCGCGCTGGCACTGTTCCTGGCCTACGTCGCCGTGGAGATCGTCGCCATGTTGCTGCTCTTCTCCCGGCGCTTCAGAAGGTGAATTCCGCGCTCAGTCCGATCGAGTACTCGATACCCCGGGTGAAGGAGCTCCGCGTGACGTCGCTATCGATGTAATCGGAGCGGTACACGGTCTCGATCTTGGGATTGGTCAGGTTCTTGGCCTGGAACTGCAGCCTGAAGTGGCTTCCCAGCTTCTGCGACAGGCTCAGGTTGAGCGTGTCGTACTGCTTCGCATAGATGCTCGGCACGAAGTTGCCGCCGGACTCGCCCGCGCCCGCCACCAGCGTGTCGCCTTGGATGGTATAGAAGACCGCGACCTGGGTCCCGGTGGAAGCCAGGTCGTAGGTCAGGTACAGGTTGTAGAGGTGCTCGGGCGCATCCGTCATGTCGCGGGTGGCCATGGGCGCCTCGATGTCCGGCTCCTCGAAGGCGTCGGCCTCGGTTTCCGGCAGGGTCACCTCGGAGTCGATGAAGGTGGCGTTGGCGCCCAGCGCAAGGCCGTCCAGCTCCTCCCAGAAGCGTCCAAAGTTCTGGCGCAGCTCGAACTCGTAGCCGCTCAGCTTGCCCTTCGGATAGTTCACGGCAGTGGTGTAGCTGAAGTCGCCGACGCGCTGCACGTATTCGATCGGGTTCTCGATGTCCTTGTAGAACCACGACGCCGAGAGCAGCCCCCCCTCGTGCGGCACGTAGTCCAGGCGCAGGTCATAGTTCTTCAAGGAGCTCATCTGCAGGTCGGGATTGCCGATGAAGATGGGGCCGCCGAGGAATTCCTGCTGGATGATGGGCGTGAGCTCCTTGAAGGTCTGGCGGGCCACCGTCTCGCTGTAGGAGGTGCGCACGGTCACTTGTTCCAGGGGCTCCAGCACCAGTCCGATCGACGGCAGCACGTCGTTCTGCTCGAAGTCGACGTCGGCTTCGCCGGGATTGAGCGCGACCGGCGCCGTGGACCCCGGCGGATACCAGAACGCCTCCTCCTCCGGGTCATTGACGACGCTGATCTCGGTGGACTCGAAGCGGGCGCCGCCGATGACGCTCACGAAGGAGTACAGCGGGAGGTCCGCCATGGCGTACCAGGCGGAGATCCCCAGGTCGCCGTCATAGTCCACGTCCGCAAGCGACTCCGTGATGGGGTGGTCCTCGTTCGGGAATTCCTCGCTCCAGAACTCGTCCCAGCCGCCCTCGAAACTGGCGCCGGAGTCGCCGAAGTTGCTGAAGGTGTCCTGGTTGAAGGCGCGGTCGACCTGGTCATTGAAGATGCCGGTCTTGAGGTAGCCTTGATCACCGCTCCATTGATCGAAGGGCAGCTTGAGGTTCAGGAAGTACTGTCGGCTGTCCTCTTCGATGTCCTTCCAGATGCGCTGGAAGTTGCCCAGGTTGTAGTTGGCTCCCGGCTTGTATTCATAGTGAGTGGGCGGCGTGGTGAATCCGAAGGTCTCGTTGTATGCGGGCGCGATCCACAGGGAGCCGAATTGCCGCTTGTCGGGTTGATTCAGGCCGGCCGAGCTGTCCGCGAGCGTCCAGTCCAGCTCCGGCGCGCGGAACATGAGGAAGCCGTCGCTTCCGAAGTCACCCAGCGGCAGCCGGTGCCGTCCGTTCAGCTGCAGCGTTCCGGTGGTGCGCTCGGTGTATTCCAGGGTTTCCAGCCGGAGGTAAGGCGCCGCGTTGCGATTGTCGTACTCGTTGCCCGTGCCCATCGGATCGTCGGGGTCGTAGCCGGGGAAGAAGTACTCCTTGCCGCGTGTGTCCTCCGCCAGCGTGGCCGTGTCCTCCGCGGTCCGGGTGTACAGGTAGGTGAGGCCCAGCGCGTGGTCCTCGGTTTCCACCCCGAACGTGGCCAGTCCGCCCCACTGCACCGACTGCTTGCCCTGGGTCACGTCGTACAGCGCGGTCTTGAAGTCGCCGCCCCCGCCGGGCTGCGGGGCGCCCTGGTTGGTCTGGGGCGTCATGGGGCGGCCGGGGCTCTCGACCCACCAGGAATCATCGATCCCGTTGTCGAAGAACGAACTGTCGCGCTCGTAGAAGAAGCTGGCGAAACCGCCGATCTTGACGCCGTTCTCGAACTCGTGCTCGCTGCCGGCCGCGATGGAGCCCTTGTAGTCGATGGGCGCCCCCGTCTCGGTAACGCCCGCGGCGCCGTTCCAGTTGCCCCCGATGTTGTCGTACTGGATGTCCCGGCTTCCGTCGTCCCTGCCCCAGAAGCTCAGGCCGCCGCCGTCATAGGTGAGGAAATCGCTCCGGCCCGTCACCTGCGTGTTGTAGCTGACCTCGCCCTTGACCTGCACCATCGTCTGATCGGGAATGCCTTTCAGGCGCACGTTCACGGCGCCGCCGGAGGCATCGCCCTGCTGATCCGGCGTGAACGTCTTGCTGACCTGCACGCTCTCGAGCACCGCCGCGGGAAACTGGTCGAGCTCGACGGCGCGCTTGTCCTCGTCCCCCGTCGGCAGGCGCACGCCGTTCATCTGCGAGCTGACGTACCGGTCCGGCAGCCCGCGGATCACCGCGGACTTGCCGTCCTGCACGGAGGCGCCGGTCACCAGCCGCAGGGCGCCGGCGGCGTCGCTGGCCCCGGCCCGGCTGATCAGATCGGCGCTGATCGAGTCCATCAGCGCCGGGCTCTCGAAGCGCTTCTGCAGCAGGGCGGCCTCCGTCCCGGACCCGAAGTGCAGGATGTCCTGGACCAGGAACTCCTCCATGTCGGTGAACTCGCCGGACAGCGCCACCTCCACGTCCGTCAACCGGCCCGCGGAGACGACCACGTCGGCTTTCACCTGCCGGAGGTAGCCTTCCTTCGTGACGACGAGCGTGTACTTGCCCGGCGGCACCTGAGCGAACACGAAGTTGCCTTGATCCGTGGTGATGACGCGCTGGCTGATCTCGACGATCTGCACCTGCGCGCCGGACAGAGGAGTGCCGAAGTCCTGGTCACGCACCACCCCGCGCAAGGAGCCGGCCGGGTCCTGCGCGGCGGCAGGATCGGCGATGGTCGACAAGGCCCCGAGCACGAGCCAGCATGCGATCACCCATCTCACCACGGATGGCTCAGCTCAGCGTGAATCCGGCGCATCCGGGTCCTGAGCTCGGCGTCGGGCTCCACGGCGTGCACGGCCATGGAACAGCAGGTGGCGGCAAGGTCCTCGGCACGCGGCCTGGAGTTGGGGTTCCCTGCGCCGTCCGCGACGGCCCGGCGGTAGACCGCCAGCGCGGCCGCTGAATCGCCCATCGACTGGTACGCCTCGGCCAGGGGGCGCAGCGCCCCCGCGCGGTAGATGTCGGCGATCCGGTCGCGCTGCGCGTCGAACAGCGCGAGCGCCGCGTCCGCCCGGCTGCGCGCCCCCTCCGCGTCGCCGGACCGGTGGCGAAGCCCGGCCAGCCGCGCCATCAGCGCAATGCGGTCCTCCGGGATCCACTCGACGCTCTCCACCAGGAGCTGGGCGTCATGCACAAGCTCCAGCGCCTTGGCGCGATCCTCGTGCTCCAGCGCAGACTCCGCAAGCTGCATCAGCAGCTCGATGCGCACCAGGAGCGGCAGCCCGGCGCGCGGCACCCTGATCCTCTCTTCCACCTGGGAGCGCCGCTCCTGGTCCTGGTAGAAGCGCCGGAAGAGCGCGGCGCAGCTCTCCAGCGCGCCGCGCGTCTGGTCGAAGCTGCCGGCGGCAAGGACCTGGTCCAGCATGGCCAGGTGCGCATCGAAAGCGCCGTCGTCGAGCAGCAGCGCCCGCGCCGCCGCCACCCGTCCGGATTCGGAGGCGACCAGGCCGGCTTCCAGATCGGCCGCATCCTGCGCCAGCCCCATCTGCAGCTGCGTCGCGGCGATCTTGGCCAGGATGCGGTCCTTGTGCCAGTCCTGGGCGGTCTCACCGTGCACGCCGTCGGCGACCTGGCGGGCGAGGTCCAGGCAGCGCCGGGCTTCCGTGACGTCCCCGCGCTGTGCCCAAAAGGACGCGAGGTCGGCGTAGCCGCTCCCGCGGCGCCAGTTGTCGATCTTCTCGATGCAGGCGAGCGCCCGCCGTGGCTGGTCGAGCTCGAGGCAGGCCGCCACGACCGCCTCCTGCGCCCGCGAGCGGTTCTTGATGTGCGGATTCACCGGCAGCGCCGTCGCCGCCTGGAAGGCGAGGTCGAGCAGTTGGCCCTGGAAGTCCTCCAGCGGCCGGTCCGCGCCGGAGCCGGTTGCGCCGGACGCAGCCTCGGCCGGCGACTGCTCTCCAGACTGCGGGACGCAGGCCGGGGCGAGGAGCAGGGCCGCGCAGAGCGGGAGGAGGAGCATGTGGAGCCTTCCGTGGATCGGGATGACAGGAGGGACCCCCACGCAGTGGAGGTCCCTCGCACGCCTTGGAGCCCGCGGATGGACTACTGGACCACGCGCAGGGTTCCGCTGAAGGGGCCGGCCTGCCAGATCAGGCCGCTGCCCGTCTGAATGATGGTGACCGTCAGGGCGCCGCAGTCGAACTCGACGGTGAGCGGGCTGCTGCTGATGACGCTGATCGGGGAATCGTCGCACTGGACGACGTTCTCGCGCACCACGGTCGCCGCGGTGCGGGTCGAGTTCACGGACAGCTGGGCCACGACGTTCTGCCCGATCAGCATGTTGAAGCACAGCGGTTCCTGCGTCGTGAAGCCGAACGCGTGGGAGGCCGTCCAGTCGTAGATCCAGTTGGGGCAGGCCGGGTCGAAGGCGCCGCGGAACCTGGTGGCCGAGGTGAAGAAGCCGTCGTCCGGCGCAGTCTCCACGCTGGTGAGGGCCTCATTGGCCGGGCGCGGATCCAGCGCGATCACGGGCTGCATGATCTTGCCGCCCCGGGTGACGTTCGGGCCGCGGGTGATGCCCTTGATCGGGGCGTCGGCCGCATCCGAGCCCGGGATCAGCACGTTGTTGTTGGCCGCGTCGAAGACCCCGCGCGCGGTCGCCTCGGTGTAAGCCGAGGCGTTCAGGTTCCGGAAGAACACGCTGTCCCTGATCTCCGCCAGCTTGCCGGAGGTCTGCGCCGGGTAGTTGGTGGCGTACGTGCCCGTCGTGAAGTCGTGCGCGTGCGGCGGGACCGCGTTGTAGTCCGTGCTCCAGGTGTCCGCCCACGACAAGGTGCCGTTGAAGCCGTAGCCGTTGGCGCCGTCGCCGTCGATGTTGTCGAAGCCGACCAGCCGCTCGCCGAGGTCCATGAAGATGGAGTTGCGGTACTGCACGCGCGCGTTGTCGCGCCAGGCCGTGCCGTGGTCGCCGTCCACCGGCTGGCCGATGACCGTGCAGTTGTAGACGGTGGCGGTGGTGACCGGCTGCCAGTCGGAGTCCTCGGCGCCGTCTGTCTCGAAGGCGTTGTCGCCGACGCCCGAGCCCTGGGACGCGTTCAGGCTGTAGCCCTGGACGATCAGGCCGAACTGGGCCTTGCCGCGCCAGCCCTGGTCCACGTCGAAGCTGTCGTCGCCGACGTTCCAGATGCTGAAGTACTTGATGTTGACGGTGCCGCCCCAGATCTCGATGCCGTCATCCACGTTGTTCAT
Source organism: Planctomycetota bacterium (assembly GCA_004295085.1). Classification (GTDB taxonomy): domain Bacteria; phylum Planctomycetota; class UBA1135; order UBA1135; family UBA1135; genus SHNF01. Next base: position 77,760 of record SHNF01000009.1, read on the forward strand.
GATCTCGACGTGATGGATGTCGGTGCCGCGGCCGATGCCGCCCAGCGACAGGCCGTTGAGCTCGTTGTTGAGGTTGATCACCTTTCCGCCGTAGCGCAGCGACAGGTAGCCGACCGAGCCGCTGTCGTCGTCGTCGTTGCCGCCGCCGTACAGCACCTTGGTGTCGCCGGGGAAGTCCGCGACCAGGCCTTCCATCACCGCGACGTTGCCGGCGCTGGGGACGGGCGTGTTGCCGACGGTTGCGTTCTCGGAGATGTAGGCGCCCCCCATGATGGTGAGGTTGCCCCACTCGTTGGCCTCTTCGCGCCACGCGCCGGTCTCGGGATTGCCGCCGTTCCAGGTGGCCATGTCGGCCTTGGAAGTCATGATGACCGGGTTGGCCTTGGTGCCCTGGATGAAGATCTGGGCACCCTTGGTCACGGCCAGACTGCCGCCGAGGTCGGTATCACTCGCCACGATCGTGCCGGCCTCGATCGTCAAGGTCGCTCCCGGCAGGACGTAGATCTGGTCCTGCAGGTTGTAGGTGTTGTCCGCCGTCCAGGTGGTGGAGACCGCGATGTCGCTGGTCACGAGCACCTCGCCTCGACCGCCCTGAGCGGCGCCCGGATTGGCCGCGCCCGCGAGAGCGAGGCCAATCATCACGCTGACCGCCATTCCCTTGCCGATGCTTTTCACGGAATCCTCTCCTTCTCCACACGGGGTTCACGCCACGGAGCTCAAAGAAGCCGCTCTTCCCTGATCTAGCTCGTGGTGCGTGAGTATCTGCCTCCCTTGTCAGCGGCGCGTGAGTGCCATGCAAGAGTCCGGAGTGGATGCCTTGCGCCGCGTGGCGAAGTCCCGGGCGGTCAGCGTTGCGCCCGGGCCATGCGCTCGACCTGCTCGAGGTAGCGGGCCACGTCGTCGCGCGGCCGGACTTCCTGGGCGCGCCGCAGCAGCGGGACGGCGTCGCCGTGACGGCCCATGCTCACCAGCACCTGGGCGTGGCGGATCCTGGCGTTGACCTCGAATGCCTCCAGGCTGGCAGCGCGCTCGTAGTAGAAGATGGCGCGGTCCGGCTCGTCGAGCCGCGCGTAGTGCTGCCCGAGCAGCATCAGCGCCTCCCCGTCGAGCGGGTCGAGCTGCACGATCTCCGCCAGCACGGCGGCCGTGCCGGCGCTGTCGTCGCCCTCGGCCATGCTGAGGCGCGCTTCCAGCTTGAGGAGCCGGCGGCGGTCGGCCTCTTCCATGCGCTGGTCCCAGACCTCGTGGACGCGCGCGGCGACCTGGCGGGCCTGGGTGAGCGCTCCGCGTGCCGCCAGGGCTTCGGCGGCGCGCAAGGGGCGGGCCAGCGGCTGGCTGGCGTCCGCGTCCACCGCCCGGCGGTAGGCGCTTGCCGCCAGGTCCATCAGGTTCTCGCTCAGGTAGATGTCGCCGAGCGTGTGCAGGCTGTCCGCGCTGGCCTGGCCGAGCCGGTCCACCGCCTCGAGGTTCTCGGCGGCCCGCAGCGGCTGTTGCATGCCGAGGAACGTCTGGGCCTGCAACAGCCAGAAGTCGGTCTTGTCCGGGTAGCGCTCGATGAGCCCGTCCAGCAGGGCGGCCGCGTCCTCGAACTTCTCCTGCCGGAACACGCAGCGGGTGAGGCCCAGCCGCCACTCGGTGTTCTCGGGCTGGAGCAGGAGCGCGTTGCGGTAGGCGGCTTCGGCGGCCTGGTAGTCCGGCCGGGAGGCGTAGGCGAAGCCGAGCAGGCCGAAGGAGTACGCGTCGCCGCCGCCGAGCTCGATCATGCGCGTGAACGCGCTGATCGCCTGGTCGTAGCGGCCGTCGTGCACGTGGATCAACCCGAGGTTGCGCCAGGCGCGCCGGAAGCTCGGGAACTTGGCCACGGCCTTCTGGTAGCTGTCCAGGGCCTCGACCATCCGGTCCTGCTGGAACTGGATGCCGCCCAGGGTGAAGTCCAGGATCGCGGAGCAGTCCGGCTTCATCTGCTTGCGCAGCGTGGCCTCCGCCTTGGGCAGGTCGTCCGCCATCAGCGGCCGGATCTTCTCCAGGAGCGCGACCTCGTCCGGCGTGACGCGCGGCTCGATGTCCGCGTTGATGCCGTAGCCCGCGATGAACTGCTTCTGGAACACCGGGTCGTTCCAGATGGCGGCGACGTCGCCTTGGCCCTGGGCGCGGCCCGCGCCGGCCAGGAGCATGGCCGCCAGACACGAGAGCAGGGTCGGTGCAGGCATGATCCTCAGCTCGGCTGAAAGCGGATCGGCACGCGCATCTTGCACGGCACGCGCTGTCCGGCCTTGACTGCCGGCTCGAACCTCCACTGCTTGACGGCGTCCAGCGCCGGCTTCTCGAACGCAGGATGGCTGGACTTCTCCACCCGCTGCTGGGTGACCTTGCCGGAAGCGTCCACGACGAAGATGACGCTGACCAGGCCCTCCAGCCTCTTGCCGCGCATCTCGGCCGGATACAGCGCGGTGGCCTGGAAGACGGCGCGCGGCTTCTGATCGATCTCCGCCAGGCTGAAAGCGGACCCGAGCGTCTGGTCCAGGGCGCCCGCATCGCCCGTGCCGCCGATGCGGCCGCCGGAGGCGAAGCTGAGCGCTGCAGCGAAATCGCCGCCCCCGCCCGGCCCGTTCAGCGCCTGCTCGATGGCGGCCAGGCTGGCCGCTTCCAGCGCGGGTGCGTCGATGGAAGCCGGCCGCTCCAGGTTGCGCAGGATCTCGGCGGCGTCCGGAGCCTCCTCGGCTTCGGCTTCCAGCTCCTCGGCCTCCTCGCTCGCGGGCTCCGGCTGGTCCGGCTCCTTGTCCTTCTCCGGCGCGGCGTCCGCGCCCAGCAGCTCCACCTCCGCCAGCGCTTCCGGGCCTTCCTTCGCGCCCGGGAACAGCAGGCCCCCGAACAGCAGCATGCCCGCGTGCAGCATGACCGCACCGAAGATGCCCAGCGGCCAGGACAGCTTCATTTCTTGTCCGTGTTGATCCCGACCTTGGCGATGCCGGCCTTGCGCACCTCGTCCAGGACGGCCACGACGTGCTTGAACTCGGCGCCGGCATCGCTGTTGATGATGACCTTGGGGTCCTTGGCGCCGGCCTGGAACGTCTGCAGCCGCAGCGGCAGCTGCGCGATGGTGATCTTCTCCTTGTTGTAGAACACCTCGCCCTTGTCATTGACGCTCAGCGTCACCGCCTTCTCCATCTCCTGCTGATCGCCGAGCGAAGCCGCGCTGCCGGCGGCCGGCAGCGCCACCTGCACGCCCTGGTTCTTGGTCATGGACAGCGAGACCATGATGAACGTCGCCAGCAGGAAGAAGATGATGTCGATCAGCGGGATGATCTCGATGCGCGCCCGCTTGCCGGCGCCGCGAGCGGATGAGCCGTGCATGCTCACTCCTCGACCGGCTGGAGCTCACGCTGCCGGTGCCGGAGCTCTTCGTGGCCGGCGGCCGCAGGCACGTGCTCGCACGATCCCGGGCCGGCCGCCGCCTCCGTGCCGGCCGGACGGTGCACCAGCAGCTCCAGCTGGGCGGCCGCAGATTCGAGCTCGTGCCGCGCATCCTCCATCCGCGTGTTCAGGAAGTTGAACGGCAGCAGCGCGGTGATCGCGATGCCCAGTCCGAACGCCGTGGCGATCAGCGCCTCGGCGATGCCGCCGGTGATCGCGCCGGGCGCGTTGAGCTCGCCGCCGATCAGCGCGAAGGATCCCATCATGCCGGTCACCGTGCCCAGCAGGCCGAGCAGCGGCGCGAGCGTGATCACGGTGTCCAGGATCGGGATGCCGCGCTGGAAGCGCTTCAGCTCCTGCGCCTGGGCGTACAGCAGCGCGTTGGGCAGCGACTGGCCCTTGTGCTCCAGTGCATAGGCGAGAGTGCGCACGACGAAGTCCTTCGACTCCGAGCCGGTGCGGATCGCGGCCTCGGTGTCGCCCCGCTCGACCTCCGCGAACAACTGCTCCAGCGCCTTCGGGCTGCGCTTGCGGCGCTCGTTGGCCAGGAACAGCACGCGTTCGAGCACCGTGCCGAGCGCCAGGATCGAGGCCAGCAGCAGGGGCCACATGATCGGCCCGCCCTTCTCGAAGATGTGGATCAGGTTGGTCTTCTGCACCAGAGCCTTGAGGGCGCCGCCGCGCGAGGGGTCCAGCGGCAGCAGTCCCTCTCCCGTCTCCACCAGGTGCTTCACGCCCTCCTGCAGCTCTCCTTCCAGCGGGCGGATCAGCGGCTTGTCCGAGCCGGTCTGCGGGACGGCCAGGCCGGCCGCGCCGCCGGTGGTGGCGCGGAACAAGGCCACGGGGCCGATGACGGCGAACTGGCCGGCCGCCACCGTGCCCTGCGTGTCCACGCCGAGTCCCGGGAAGCGCATCCCGCCGAGGGCATCGAACAGGCGCCGCAGCGACGCCTCGACCAGGGCGAGCTGCCATGCGAACCTCTCCGGCATGGACAGCGCCGTGTTGTCCGTGGCCTGCTTGGCGGCGTTGACGGCTTCTCCGAGGAGCTGCAGCTCGCTGACGTGGACCCGGGTCTCGAGGTTGCGGGCGTACTCGTCCAGCAGGTTGCCGATGTAGGACAGGTCCTCCTGCCGCGCCTTCATCTCGGTGTTGATCGTGGCAATCGCGAGGTTGCCGTCGTCCGCCGCGCGCGTGACCCGGTCGTGCTCGTCACGCAGCCGCGCCAGCCTCTCCTCCAGGGCCGTGAGCTCCTGGGCCAGCGGCAGCTTCTCGGCCGCGATCTGCGCGCGCAGCTGGTTGAGCTCCTCGATGCTCCTGGCCAGATCCTCCGCCGCGGAACGGGACAGTCGGCTCATGGTCGCGCCGGCGGTGGGCTCCTGCGCGCCGCCGCGGACGGCCAGGGCGAGGATGCAGAGCGCGCGGCCGAATGCCTTCATTGGAGTCTCACGGGGAGCGGCACGAAAGCCGGGGATTGCTTGCCCTGGAGGATTTCCAGCGCCATCAGGACGTCCCGGGCGATGGACCTGGACGGCTCCCACTTCCATCCGCCGGCGCCGGGGCGGCCGATGCCGGCTTCCCCCCGGGCGCTGACGAAGTAGGCCTGCGCGAGCCCGACATAGATGGCCTGGACCTCGGCAGGCGTGCCGTCGGCAAGCTCGTGAACCTCGTAGTTGACGGTGATCTCGTTGTTGGCCTTGTTGAGCTCGTTGAGGATGCCGATGACGTTCTGGAAGCGCTCGGGCGCAGAGATCCGGCGGGCCGCGGCCGCGGCCTCATCCTCCGGCATGCGCTCGCGCAGGAGCTGAAGCCGGGCCCGGATCGGCTCCGGCAGCGCCTGGCACAGGCGCCGGACCTCGCCCTCCATGCCGGACACGGCCGCGGTCAGCTGCGCGCCGGTGGCCTTGAGCTGCTCGTTCTCGGCCAGGAGCTCCTCGCGCTTCCGGTCGGTCTCGGCCACGCCGGACTCGGCCTCCCGGATCTTCGCTTCGAGCGTGGCAACCTCTTTCCGGACCAGCTCCAGGCGCCCGAGCAGGATCTCGCGGCCCTGCTGCCACTCGTTGCGCTCCTTGGAGATGATCTGCTGCGTCTCGATCCACTTGCCCATCGTCAGGCGGGTTTCTTCGAGCGCCGGCGCGCCGGCGCCGGGCGCAACCCTCTCGCCCTGCGCGGCAGACGAGCCGCCTGCGCACGCAAGAGCGGCGGCGGCGCACAGAATGGTCTGCCGCAAGGTCGGCCGCCCTCCGCGCTCATTTCTGCAAGACTTCTCCAGGGATGCACTCCTGCTTCACGAAGTGGCCACGTGCTGGACTCAGCGCAGGCTTCCCCGCCCGATCCGGCCGCGTGTCCCCGGAATGTATGCGCGGTCTGTCAGCCGGACGTGAGCGTCCGGCAAGAATCCCGTGGGGGCGGGCCGGCGGCGCCCTGCGGCCACGCCGGCGGAACTCTCCTCAGGACGACGAGCGCGCGGGGAAGACCACGACGCCGAGCTCCAGCAGCGCGGCGGTGGTCACGCCCGGGCCGTCCGCGAGCCCGCCGCCGCTGTGCGTCCGGTTCACGCCGCAGGAAGGCGAGCGCTCCTTGAGGAAGGCGTAGCGGACGCCCAGGCGCGCGGCCAGCTCCCGCACCTGGCGCGCCCCGGACAGGAACGCGCCGGTGACGTCGGCGCCGGCGTCGGTGAGCACGCGGGCGCGGCCGGCCCACACGTCGCGGCCGTCGCCGCCCGGCGGCTGCGCCGGCGGCCGCGGCGCGGGCAGGCCTCCCAGCATCTCCGGGCACACCGGCACGAGGATGCAGCCGCGGGCGCGCAGCGCCGCCAGCAGCTCGGCATCCAGGTTGGAGCCGCCGTTGTAGCGGACCTCCTGGCCCAGCACGCAGGCACTGACCAGCACCGGCTCGCCCGGCTGCAGGTCGGACGGCAAGGCGGCGTCCACCGCGGCATGGTAGTCTGAGCCCGTCGTCTTGAATTCCACGGAAGCCCGCGCGGCGTGTCCGCCGATCGTGCTCGCCCTCGGCGGAGGGTCGGCACGCGGGATGGCCCACATCGGCGTGCTGCGCGCGCTGGCGGACGCCCAGGTGCCGATTGCCGGGATCGCCGGCACCAGCATCGGCGCCATCATCGGCGGCTTGTACGCCGCCGATGCGCTGGACCGGTACGAGGACATCGTGCGCCGCCTGGACCGCAAGAGCGTGCTGTACTTCCTGGACCCGGTGCTGCCGGCCTCGGGACTGATGGGCGGAGGGCGCCTCGGCAGGCTGCTGCATTCGCTCATCGGCGACCGCGCGATCGAAAGCCTGCCCATCCGCTTCTGCGCGGTGGCCTGCGACCTCGAGCAGGGCCGCGAGGTGCGCCTGGACGGCGGCGACCTGCTGCAAGCGCTGCGCGCGAGCTGGGCCATCCCCGGCCTGTTCACGCCGCAGCGCGTGCGCGGGCGGTGGCTGGTGGATGGCGGCGTGGTGGCGCCGGTGCCCGTCGGCGCGGCCCGGGCGCTGGGTCTGGGGCCGGTGGCGGCGGTGGACCTCCACGCCCACGCCTTCCCCTCACGCCGTCCGCTGGGCACGCGCCCGCCGCACGAGCAGGAGGCGGCGGACCAGCGCCGCAGCCTGGACCGGCTGGCCCACGATCCCACGGTGGAGCCGGAAGTGCGGGAGGCGGTCCGGGAAGCGCTGGCGCCGCCGAGCGGGCCGGGGCAGCGCCTGGCGCGGCGCGTGGTGCAGATCTGGCAGCGGCGCGAGCGCGCGGAGGAGGACCGGCCGCCGAGCCTCACCAGCATCGTCAACGACGCTCTTGCGCTGACGCAGTGCGTGCTCTCGCGCCTGCAGATGGCGCAGGATCCTCCGGAGCTCGTCATCCGGCCGCACCTGCCCGGAGTCGGGCTGCTCGACTACCAGCGTGCCGCCGACATCATCGCCGAAGGCGAGCGCGCCACCCGCGAGGCGCTGGCGACGCCGGCCGGCGCAACGCTATTTGGACGCGCCTGAGGAGCGGCGCTCGCGGCGGCGGCGCGCGCGCGCGGCCGGAGCCGCGGCGGGCGCGCTGACCGCCTTCGCGGAGGCGTTGGACGGCTTGACCGGAACCCAGGGGACGTCGTCCACGCCGCCGGCGTGGTTGGCGGCGCGCGCCAGCACGAACAGCCAGTCGCTGAGGCGGTTCAGGTAGGCGCCGAAGCGCGCGTCCACCTTCTCCTCGCCCGCCAGCGCCACCAGCGAGCGCTCGGCGCGCCGGCAGATCGTGCGCGCCAGGTGCAGGCGCGACGACAGCTCGTTGCCTCCGGGCAGGATGAAGTTGTGGAGCGGCGCCAGGTCCAGTTCCAGGCCGTCGATCTCGGCTTCCAGCTGGCCCACGGCGGTGTCATCCCAGACCGGAATCTGGGCCAGCGCCTTGCGTGCGGCCTTGGGCGCCACCGCCAGATGGGCGCCCACCACGAACAGGCGCGCCATCTCGCGCCGCAAAGGCTCGCCCAGGCCGGCCGGCGCGGCTGCGGCGCACCAGCCCAGAGCGGCGTTCAGCTCGTCCACTTCGCCGTAAGCGCATATACGCAGCGCGTCCTTGCGCACGCGGTCGCCGCCGAACAGGCCGGTCTCGCCTTCATCCCCCGTGCGGGTGTAGATCTTCATTTCGAGCGAAATAGTCTAGCGGCGCCCGATCACGCGTGCGGTCGCGTGGCGCGCAGGCGCAGCCTCAGGCCTTCGGGGCGCCCTTGTCGGACTTGCGCGCCTTGGGGCCGGGCACGGCCACCCACAGCAGGATCCCGGTCAGGAACAAGGGCATGGCGAACATGTCCACCACTTCCAGCACCGTCATGGACTGGAAGCTGTCCGGGTTCTCGAACCTGTCCTGGAACTTCCCGATGATGGGAGCGACGTGCTTGTATATGAGATAGCCGCCGCTGAGCCAGATGACGAGTGCCGCGAGGAAACGCATGGTCTGCCGGTGATGGAAGTGCCGTCACTCTACGCCGCGAGCCGGCCGGAGTAGCCAGGCGCCCCGCAGGTGCGGGGCGCGGGCGCGGCCCGGGGGCGCGCGGCTCAGAGCTTGCCGGCGTTCTCCTTGAGGAAGGCGGCGACGCCTTCGCTGCTGGCCTTCATGCCCTTCTGGCCTTTGCTCCAGCCGGCCGGGCACACCTCGCCGTAGGACTCGGTGAACTGCAGCGCGTCGGCCATGCGGATCATCTCGTCCACGTTGCGGCCCAGCGGCAGGTTGTTGATCACCTGGTGCTGCACGACGCCGTTCTTGTCGATGAGGAAGGAGCCGCGCAAGGCCACCGCCTCGCCGATGAGCACGTCGTAGTCGCGGGCGATGTTCTTGGTCAGGTCCGAGACCAGCGGGTACTTGATCGGGCCGATCCCGCCGCGATCCAGGGGGGTGTTGCGCCAGGCGAGGTGCGTGAACTGGCTGTCCACGGAGCAGCCGATGACCTGCACGCCGCGCTTCTCGAACTCGGCCAGGCGGTGGTCGAAGGCGATCAGCTCGGTCGGGCACACGAAGGTGAAGTCCAGCGGATAGAAGAACAACACCACGTACTTCTTGCCACGCAAGTCCGACAGCTTGAAATTCTCGTTGATGGAGCCGTCCGGCATGACGGCTTTGGCAGTGAAATCCGGCGCAGGCTTGCCGACGAGGACGCTCATGGTTGGGTCTTCCTGGGTGAGGTGGAGTTCCGCTGGCGGAGAGGGATTGTAGCGCCTCAAGGCGCGGTGCCGGCCGCGGCGCGCAGCACCTCCGCGGCGCCGGCGCCGTGCTCCACCGCGGCGCGCAGCACCTCCCCGTGGCTGGGCCGGCTGCCGGAGATCCCGGCGGCGTAGTTGGTCAGCAGCGATACGGCCAGCACGCGCGCCCCTGCGTCGCGCGCGGCCAGCGCCTCCGGGATCGTGCTCATGCCGACGGCGTCGACGCCCAGGGCGCGCAGCAACCCGACTTCGGCTGGCGTCTCGTAGCTGGGGCCCGGCACGCCGGCGTACACGCCGGCGCGCAGCTCGGGCCGGGCCGCGAGCAGGCGCGCGCGCCATTCCGGGTCGTAGAGGTCCACGAGGTCGAGGAAATGCGCGTGCCCGTCCATGCTCTGGCCGGCCGACAGCGGGTTCGGCAGCCCCAGGTTGATGTGGTCGGTGAAGGGCATGCAGCTTCCGGGCGCCAGTTCCGGGCGCAGGGAGCCGGCGGCGTTCAGCAGCAGCAGGCTGCGTGCGCCCCATGCGGCCAGCGCGCGCACTCCGCGCACGATCTCGGCCGCGCTGCGGCCCTCGTACGCGTGCACGCGCCCGCCGCACACGGCGACGCGCCGGCCGGCCAGCCGGCCGACCTGCAGCACCGGCGCGTGGCCTGGCACGCGCGGCACGGGCCAGCCCGGCAGCTCGCTCAGCGGCAGCGCCTCCGCCGGCTCCATGCGCCCCGCCGCCGCCCAACCGGAGCCGAGGATCGCCGCGATTTCGGGCGGCGGGCCCAGCCGCGAGCGCAGGGCGTCGGCCAGCGCGCGCACGCGTTGCGCCTCGCTCAGGTTCATTCCGTGGCTAGGATAGTGGCGCTCTCCGCTGGCAATCGAGTTTCCCCATGCAGCATCTTCCCTTCTTCCTGAGTCTGGCGGCCCTGACCCTGTCCGGCTGCGTCATCCACGTCGACGGCTGGTCGAACGACCGGAGCGCCACCCGCGAGGAACGCGTCGAGGTGCCGCTGGCCTCCGCGACCGGGCTGAGGGTGGTGACGCGCAACGGGTCCATCGAGGTTTCCGCGGTGGACGGCCCGGCGGTGATCTGCAGCGCCAAGTTCACGGCCTGGGCCTCCAGCGAGGACCTCGCCCGCCAGCGCGTGGACCAGTTGCGGCTGGAAAGCCGCCAGGAGGGCGGCCGCCTGGTCCTGGAAGTCGTGGCGCCGGACCGCGAGGAACGTTATGGCGCCGCGCTGCGCCTGCAGGTGCCGTTGCACCTGGCGCTGGACCTGGACACCAGCAACGGCGACATCGACGTGCTGGCGGCTTATCCGCAGGTGCGCGCCGACACCTCCAACGGCACGGTGCAGGCCGAGGTGAGCGGCGGCAGCGCCGTGCTGGACAGCTCCAACGGCAGCATCACCCTGGCCGGAACGCCCGCGCGCTTCGAGATCAGCACCAGCAACGGCTCCGTCACCGTCCATCTGCCCGGCGGCTGGAGCGGCGACGGCTCCGTGGACACGTCCAACGGCTCCATCACGATCGAGTGTGCCGGCGCGCTCGGCTGCAGCGTGAGCGCCGACACCAGCAACGCCCGCGTGCGCCTGGAAGGCGGCGAGCTGAGAATGCTCGGCAGCGGCGCCGATGCGGTGGGCCCGCACGTGCACCTCGAGACCAGCAACGGCCCGATCACGATCCGGCAGCGCTAGCCACGTCAGGGATCCGGCTGCCGAGCTGCGCCAGTACCAGCAGCGCGAACGCGGTGCCGTAGGGCTTGTGGTAGCTGTACAGCGGGTAGTCCCAGAAGGAGCCGTCCGGCTCGCGGCAGATCATGACGGCCTGCTCCAGCAACGGCGCGTAGCGGGCCGGATCCGGCACCCGGGCCAGCAGCAAGGTGGCGTAGTAGTGGCCGTACAGGTAGAAGTAGCCCGAGATCTGGTAGTGGGACTCGTGCGGGATCGGCCGCCGCAGCGAAGCCACCTGGAAGCGGGCGTTGCGCACCAGCAGATCGTCGAGGGCGCTGGCGCACTGCTCCGCGCTCGGCTCGCGGCCGAACACGCCGATGGCCTCCAGGCAGGCCGGCGCGCGGCAGGCAGCGCCCTTGAGCTGGTTGATGCCGCGGCCCGGCGAATTGCGCCACAGCTCGCCGTAGGTGAAGGAGCCGGTGGGCGTCTGGCAGCGCACGATCGACGCCACGGCCTTGTCCACGACCGCCTGCGGCACCTCGATCCCGGCCTGGCGGGCGCGCTGCAGCCCGATCAGGCACGTGGCCGTGGTGAAGCTCATGGACGTGAAGGATGGCCGGAACGTCGGCACTTCATCCAGGCTGAGGTAGCCCCAGCCGCCGTCCAGCGCCTGGTAGAGGGCCAGCTTCTCCACCAGGCGGCGGCTGGCGGCGCGCAGCGCCTCGGCGCGCGGGTCGGCGGGCTGCGCGAGCAGGTGCTCGCCGAAACACTGCAGCGTGTAGCCGAAGGACCAGACGTTGTAGTGTTCCATGCCGCTGGGCCGCTTGACGTCATAGTCGGCCAGCAGGTAGTCCAGGCCGCGGGAATGCGCGGCGCGGCTGGCGTCGGTCGGCTGCGGGCCGGCGGCCAGCGCCATCACGCACAGGGCCGAGGTCGCCACGCGGAACGCCTGGTGCGAACCCGGCACGTCCGCCAGCACCTCGATCGGCCGCGGCGAGTGATGGCTGCCCCAGGAGCCGTCCTTGTTCTGGTGCGCCACCAGCCACTCCACGGCGCCGCGGATGGCATCGCCGCGGCTGGCCGGCGCCGCCGGCACGCCCAGCGGGCCTTCCAGGGTCTGCTGCAGCGCCAGCAGGAGGATGGCCATCATTGCGCCGGCTCCGCGAGCAGCACGCGCGCGCCTTCCGCCAGAGCGCCTTCCACGACCACCTCGTTGCCGTGCGCGGCGCCCAGCTTCACGGGCGTGCTGCGGACGCTGCCGTCGTCGGCGGCCACGAACACGTGCGCGTCGTCGCCGGAGCCGAACACCGCGCTCCGGGGCAGGACGAACACGGCCTTCTGCGTCTCCGTCACCAGCTGCACGCCGGCCTTCATGCCGGCGGCCAGGCCGCGCACCGGCTGCGCCAGCTCGACCGAGCCTGCGTAACGGTTCTGCCCCGGCGCGGGGAAGCGCTCCAGGCGCAAGCTGCCCACCCATTCCTGACCGGGCGCGGGCGCGGCCGTGACCTCGGCTCCCATGCCGTCGCGGATCTTGGGCAGGTCCGCCTCGTCCACGAACAGCGCCACGCGCATACGATCGGGGTCGGCAATGCTGAACAGGGTCGCGCGGATGCCGGGGCGGCCGGCGCGCTCGTGGCGCGGCGGCGTCTTGCCGGGGCCGTAGTCGTCCGGAGCGCCGTGCAGGAGCACGCCGGAGCGCGGCGCGCGCACCTCGAACAGGGCGCCGTCGCGGCGCAAGGCCTCCAGCCGCTCCTGCTGGCGCTGCAGGCGGTCGGCGCCGCGGGCGACGCGGTCCTCGCGCAGCCGGCGCTCCAGCTCCTGGCTGCGCTCCAGGCGCTGGAAGGCGCTCTCCTGGTTGCGCAAGGCCTCGCGCCGCGTCTCGGTCTGGACGGCGATCTCGTACTCGTCGTCGTAGCGGCGCCGGTCGCGCTGCAGCTCCTGGCCCTCGCGCGAGCGGGCCAGCTGGCGCCGCGACCGCTTCAGCACGATCTCCTCCGTGGCGTCCACCAGCTCGTCGTCGCGGTACATCGCCTCCAGCTGTGACAGCTCGTCTTCCTGGTCGGCGATGTTGTCCTGGGAGTACGCGTCGGACAGCTGGTTCTGGCGCTGGCGGAAGGCCAGCTCGAACTCCTCCCAGCCCTTCAGGTCCTTGCGCGCCCGCTCCAGGGCGGCGCGCGCGTTGGTGTGCTCTTCCCGGGCGCGCTCCTCCTCCATGCGCGCCTGTTCCTCGGCGTTGCGCTGCGTCAGCTCGCCGGTCTTGAAGTCCAGCTCCGCGTCATGCAGCTGGTCCGCGTAGCGGCGCTGGTCCAGGCGCGCGATGACGTCGCCGGAGTTCACGTAGGTGCCGTGGGGAAGCACCTCCAGGAACATCCAGTCGCCGGAGTACTCGTCCGGCCAGAGCTGGATCTCGGCGGCTTCGGCCGGCACGAAGCTGCCTTCGCGCTCCAGGGGCACGGCGAAGTCGCGCCGGGCCAGGACGAGGGTCGGCGCCGCTGAGGCGGCGCCAGGGTCCTGGCGCGCCGCCACCAGCGCGCAGAACGTGAGAAACGGGAGAGCAGGGAGGGCCAGGCGTTGCATCAGGGACGATGCTACCTCCCGCCGCGGCGTGCACTAGGACAGGCCCCTCCAGTACGATCCCGCGTGGACCCTGGATGCGACGTTGCTACACTCAGGACGGTCCTCCTGCGCTCCGGGTCGGCGCTGCACTCACTCCTCTCCCTTCCGCGACCCGTGATGCTGCAATTCCTCCGTTTCGCCGCCGGCGCCTGCTGCGCCGTGCTCCTGTTCGCCTGGGGCTGCGCTGCCCCGCCCCGTGCGTCCGCCGGCGCCGGCGCGCCGCCCGCCCAGGCGCTGGAGGACGTCTGGCTCGTGACCAGCATGAACGGCGCCAGGGTGGGCTACGTGCACAGCGTCTCGCGCCCGGAGACCATGGACGGAGCGGCAGGCACGCTCAACGAGAGCGACGCCCGCATCAAGATGGGACGTCTCGGCTCGGAGGTCGAGATCGTGGTGCATACGCGCACGTTCGAGGACAGCTCCGGCAAGCTGCGCCGCATCGAGATGGACACCCAGTTCTCCAACCAGCCCGGACGCTTCGAGGGCGTGGTGGACGGCGACGTCCTGCGCGCGCGCTCGGAGGCGCTGGGCGAGGTGCGCGAGTTCGAGATCCCCTGGGACGAGGAGATCATCAGCGACCGCGGCCTGGAGCTCCTGTATGCGCGGGCCGCCTCCGAGCCCGAGGGGACCGAGCTGGCCGGCCTCACCTTCGATCCGACCAGCATGCAGACGATCACGTACGTGCTGGAGACGGGCGCGCGCGAGACCATCGAGTGGCGCGGCGAGCCGGTCGAGGCCACGGCGGTCCACTTCGAGATGGACCTGCTCCCCGGCATGCGCGGCACGGCCTGGATCGACGACCAGGGCCGCGCCCTGCGCACGGTCCAGCCGGTCATGGCGGGCGTGGAGATGGTCTTCGAGCTCTCCACCAAGGAGGAGGCACTGGCCGCGGGCGCGGCCGAGAACCGGGTCCCCGACCTGTTCTCCCAGCTCATGATCCGCTCCGACGTGCGCATTCCGCACCCGCGCCGCGTGGACGAGGCGTTGTTCCGCGTGCGTCTCAAGGACGGCGTCGCCGAGTTCCCGGACTTCAGCTTCGACCGGCGCCAGACCGTCGAGCAGGACGGCGCGAGCGAACGCCTGCTGCGCGTGCGCCGGCTCGACGGCACTCCCGGGCACGTGACCCGCCCCGTCACCGGCGCCCCCCCGGACGTGGCCGCGGCCCTGGAGTCGAGCTCCTCGGTGCAGTGCGACGATCCGGAGCTGGTGGCCGCGGCCCAGGCCGCGGTGGCCGGCGAGAGCGACGCCTGGCGCGCGGCGCAGACGCTGGAGCGCTGGGTGTACGAGCGCATCGACAAGAAGAGCATGGGCGTGGCCTTCGCCTCGGCGCTGGAGGTGTTCCGCGAAGGCCGCGGCGACTGCTCCGAGCACGCGCTGCTGCTGGCCGCCATGTGCCGCGCCGCCGGCATCCCGGCGCGCGTGGTCATGGGCTGGGAGTACGCCGCCGGCATCTTCGGCGGCCACGCCTGGACCGAGGTCTGGTGCGGCGACTGGTACGCGCTGGACGCCACCAACGCCGCCGGCGGCGCCGACGCCACGCACATCGCGCTGGGCAACAGCGTCATGGCGGACGGCGGCACTTACGAGATGTTCGGCAACCTCGCCCGCGGCATCGCGGCGGTGGACATCCAGGTCGTGGAGCTGCGCTACGGCGATCGGCTCGTCGGCGCGGACCAGCTCTCGACCGGCCACCTGGTCCAGGGCGACGTGTACCGCAACGAGCTGCTCGGCCTCGCCTTCGCCAAGCCGGCGGACTGGGAGTTCGACTCGCTGCACCCGGAAGGCTTCACCGGCGACATCGTCGAGATCGAGCCGCCGCAGGGCAGCGACCAGATCGAGGTCGGGGCGATGGAGGTGCCGTACTTCTTCGACTTCGACGAGCTGAGGCAGCAGGTCGGCGAAAGGCTCACCGGGCCGGTGGAGACGCGCCTCGACGGCCGCACGGCGCACCTCTACGTGCGCACCGAGGGCGACACGGAGAACCGCGCCCTGTTCGTGCTGGAGGACGACACCTTGTTCACCTTCGAGCTGCGCGCCAGCAGCGACGA
This sequence comes from Planctomycetota bacterium, assembly GCA_004295085.1. Classification (GTDB taxonomy): domain Bacteria; phylum Planctomycetota; class UBA1135; order UBA1135; family UBA1135; genus SHNF01. The sequence continues at coordinate 93,162 of SHNF01000009.1, forward strand.
CACGCGCCGGCTGTTCCACGACTTCCTGGCGACGGTCGATTTCGACCTCTGACCGGGGTCGTAGCCACCCTTCTGCACGCACGGCCCCATTACCGTCGGGGCACCGGATGCGGCGGAACTTGGCGCGGCTACGGAGGCGATCCGACGCGGCGGAGCCGGCCGCGGTCGCCGGCGGCCCAGCCGTTGTGCACGGCGTGAAAACCTTCCGCCAGCCACGCGTGCCAGCTGCGGCCGTCATCGCGCGACACGTCGGTCCCTTCGGGCCCGGTGGCGACCCAGGCGCCGCCGAACCAGGCCGCGCAGGAGCGGTAGCCGCGCGCCCGCGCTTCGTGCCACGTGGCGCCGCCGTCCTCGCTCCACGCGGCGGAAGCGACGGCCTGCCCCGGCTGCCGATAATCCCCGCCGACGATCACGCCGTGCAGCGGATCGCGGAACGCGACGGAGAACACGCCGGCGGACTCGCCCGCGCGCAGCGGCGTGGCGGCGGCCGTCCAGGTCCGGCCGTGGTCGGCGCTGCGCCATACCCGCGCCACGCTGCCGCCTGTGCCGATCCAGGCCAGACCGCCGGGCTGCACGCAGACGCAGGTGCCGCTGGCGGCGAAGCACAGCTCGCCGGGCGCCGACGGCAGCGGGACGCGCTGCCAGGTGCGCCCGCCGTCCTGCGTGCGCAGGACGGTGAGCGCGCCCTCGGCGGGGTCCCCGACCAGGAGCCCGCGCTGCGCGTCCCAGAAGGCGATCGAGTCGAAGAAGGCTTCCGGCGCGACGCCGCGCAGCGTCTCCGACCAGGCGGCGCCGCCGTCCTGGCTGCGGTACACACGCGACAGCTCCCCCGGACCGGCGCTCATCAGTAGCACAGCGCCGCCGTCCAGGAGCTCCACGTCGCGGAAGTCGAGAGCCCCTGTCCCGGGCACCGCCACGCGCCGCCAGCGCCCGTCCGCCGCGGCGGCGACGCGTGCCTCGCCGCTGCTGCCGCTGGCCCACACCTGCGGACCATCCGCGTCCAGGCCGCGCAACGAGGACTCGCCGGCCGCGCAGGCGCTGCAGATCGCGCAGGCCGCCGCCGCGATCCATCCCGGCGGCAGCCGCACCGCCTAGAACTCTTCCACCGGCGCCGGCGGCGGCTCGGCCAGCTTGGTGGCCACTTCCGCCGGCACCTCCACCTTGGTCGCGCCGATGGCGCTGAGCTTCAACTCGACGTGGCGCTTGCGCTCGAAGTCGCGGTCCCCGAAGGAACCCTTGATGGTCGTATCGATGACCGCCGACTCCGGCATGCCCTTGGCGTCCACGACCAGGCGGAACGTGCCCGCGGAATCGAAGTCCGGTCCGCCTTGGCCCCCGCCACCTCCACCACCGCCGCCGCCGCCGCCGGGACCACGGCCGAAGCCGCGCGTCATGGCCAGGCTGGCTGCGCCCTCGGACGTGAGGGCACCGGCATAGACCACCTTGCCATCCTCCTCCGTGCGGGTCACATTCTCCACCTTCCCGTCCAGGCCCGAAAGCAGGTCGTGGGCCACTCCGGCGCTGGAGAGGCTCATGCGCGCGCGCATGGCGCGCATCGCTTCCTCGTCCGCGGGTGGCGCGCCCTGGCCACCGCCGCCACCCCCACCCCCACCACCACCGCCACCACCCTGGGAACGCCAGCCGCCCTGGCGGAACGATTCACGATCGAAGCGCTTCCAGGCGCCTTCGCCGTCCCGGTAGATCAGGACGCCATCCTTGCGCCAGGCCTCCAGGCTGCCCTGTTTCAAGTGCACGGGCTGATCCGCCTGCACCTGGGCCACGAATTCGCTGGGAGCCGGCGCCGGCGCCGCGCCGCCTTCCGGGCGCTGGCCGAAGCCGCTGCCGGAATCCAGCATGGTCTGCGTCGCCGTGTAGTTGCCGGCGTCCGCCAGTTTCTTGCAGGCCGCGCGCAGCTCGAGGAGCTCGGGTGCGGGCTTGGCGGGTTCTTGCGGGGAAGCGATCAGGAACAGCAGCGTCGCGAGCGGCATCATCGTCGGCTCCTTAGGGGGTCCGAAGGGCGCGGGGTCCGATCACCCTACCACGAAAGCCGGCTGCGCCTATTCGCGCACCGCTTCTTGGCGCCTTGCCCGCGGATGCCGGGAGTTGCCAGGCGTCAGCGCACGCCCGTGGCGACCAGGTTGGTCTTGAGGCGGAACTGGGCCGCCTGCAGCCACACGCTGCGCCCGGCCAGACCGCCGGGGACCATGCCGTCCCACAGCACGCGTCCGTGCGCGTCGCTGGTCAGGACACGGCCGGCCTGCAGCGGATTGGCGAGGTCCAGGGTCACCTGCAGGCGCGGCACATAGGTGCTGCCGGGCCCGGTCAGGCTGAAGGCCAGCGCGCTCGGCGCGCCGGCGCGCAGGTTGACCGACTCGGCGGCCATCCGGTTGCCGGCCTGCAGCGGCTCCGGGAACAGCGACAGCCAGGGTCCGCTGGCGATGCGGAAGTCGTCGATCCAGACCCGTTCCGGGCCCGAGCCGGCGCCTTCATCGTGGGCCAGGTGGATCACGAAGGCGGTCAGCGTCTGGACGTTCTGGATCGCCACCGTGGTCACGAGCTGCCCGTCGACCCAGCCCTCGGCCATGTTGGTGCTGAAGTCGTAGTCGAGCTCCACTTCCACGAAGCGGCCGATCGGAATGGAGCCGGTGCCGGTGCCGTACCAGCCGAAAGGCAGCGTGTCTCCCACCTGGCCGTTGTACACGTCCCATTGCAGGCCGTAGGTCGGGTCGCCTGGATCCACCCACCACCACCACAAGTTGGTGAGGAAGGGATTGGGCTCGCGATAGATGGAGAAACTCACGCGCACGCGCGTGATGCCGGCGGCCAGTGGATCCGGAATCGGGATCTGCATGGTCGACGTCGCGCCCTGGACGTCCGCCACCTCGAGGCGCACCGCCTGGTCGCCGATCGCAGGGTTGGGCGCCGTCACCACGACCGGCGCCAGGCCGCCACCTGCGGCACTGCCGATCCAGCCATTCTGGCTGTCCAGCGCGCCGGGCGCGAACCCGGGCCGCTCGAAGCCGCGCGCGTCATGGCTCTGCGCGGCGAGGGGAAACGCAAGAACGAGGAGAAGGGGGTGCATGGCAAGAAGCTCGGGGACCGCCTCATCCTAGACCCCTGCCCAAGCGCCGGCGGGCGGCGCTAAGGCAAGTCCAGACCGCGCAGGGCGCCGGCGGTTTCGGCGTAGCCCGCGTCCGCGTGCCGCGCGACCCCGATGCCGGGATCGTTGGTCAGCACGCGCTGCAGCCGCACATCCATCTCGGGCGAGCCGTCGCACACCACCGCCTGCCCGGAATGCTGGGAATAACCGATGCCGACCCCGCCGCCATGGTGCATCGAGACCCAGGAGGCGCCGGAGGCGACGGCCAGCATGCCGTTCAGCAGCGGCCAGTCGGCGACCGCGTCGGAGCCGTCGAGCATGGCCTCGGTCTCGCGGTTGGGGCTGGCAACCGAGCCGCAGTCGAGGTGGTCGCGGCCGATGACGATGGGCGCCTGCACGCGCCCATCGCGCACCAGGCGGTTGAAGGCCAGGCCGGCGCGGTCACGCTCGCCATAGCCGAGCCAGCAGATGCGCGCCGGCAGGCCCTGGAAGGCCACGCGCTCGCGCGCCAGGCGGATCCAGCGCGCCAAGTGCGGCTTGTCCGGGAACAGCTCCAGGATGGCGTCGTCGGTGACGGCGATGTCGGCGGGATCGCCCGAGAGCGCGGCCCAGCGGAACGGGCCCTGTCCCGCGCAGAACAACGGCCGGATGTACGCCGGCACGAAGCCGGGGAAATCGAAGGCGTTGTCCACGCCGGCGCGCTCGCGCGCGAAGGCGCGCAGGTTGTTGCCGTAGTCGAAGGTCTCGGCCCCGCGTCGCTGCAGCTCCAGCATCAGGCGCACGTGGCGGCCCATGGTGGCGAAGGCGCGGCGCTCGTAGTCGGCCGGATCGGCCCGGCGCAGGCGCAGCGCGGCCTCGAGCGACAGGCCGTCGGGCACGTAGCCGTGCAGCGGATCATGCGCGCTGGTCTGGTCGGTGAGCGCGTCGGGCACGATGCCGCGGTCGAGCAGCGCCTGCAGCAGCTCGGTGGCGTTGCAGCACACGCCGATGCTGACGGCTTCGCCCTCCTGCCGGGCGGCGCGCGCGCGCGCGATCGCCGCTTCCAGGTCGGGCGCCACCTCGTCCAGATAGCGCGTGCGCCGGCGGAAGGCGATGCGCGCCGGATCCACGTCGGCGATCAAGGCCACGCCCTCGTTCATCGTGATCGCCAGCGGCTGCGCCCCGCCCATGCCGCCCAGCCCCGCGCTCACGCACAGGCGGCGGCCCAGGCTGCCGCCGAAGCGCTTGGCGGCGACGGCGGCGAAGGTCTCGTACGTCCCCTGCAGGATCCCCTGCGTGCCGATGTAGATCCACGAGCCGGCCGTCATCTGCCCGTACATCATCAGGCCCCGCCGCTCCAGCTCGCGGAAGTGCTCCCAGGTGGCCCAGCGCCCCACCAGGTTGCTGTTGGCGATCAGGACGCGCGGGCTGCCGCGGTGCGTGCGGAACACCGCCACCGGCTTGCCGCTCTGCACCAGCAGGGTCTCGTCCGGCTGCAGGCGCTGCAGCGTCTGCGCGATCTTGCGCGCGCAGTCCCAGTTGCGCGCCGCCTTGCCGGTGCCGCCGTACACGACCAGGTCCTGCGGCCGCTCCCCCACCTCGGGATCGAGGTTGTTGAGGAACATGCGCAGCGCCGCCTCGGCGTGCCAGTCGGCGCAGTGCAGCTCCGGGCCGTGCGGCGCGTGCTGCGGGCCGGGGCGCAGCTCGATCGGCGCCGCGGCCCGCGGCCAGGCGCGCGCCGGAAGCACCGGCGCTGGATCCGTCCGCGCGGAAGCAGTCATTCCAAGCCTATTCTAGGCCGGCGAGGCCTGCGACGCAGGATCTCATGCCTCCGCTGTACCGGGCGACGCCGGCCCAAGCAGGCTCAGTAGCACGGCGTTGATCTGCCTCTCAAGCATCGGCGCATCCTCTGTTGCGATCTGCCAGAGGAGATCGAGGTTAACGTTGAAGTACTCATGGATCAATCGGTTTCTCAGTCCGGCAATGTCCTGCCACGGCAGTTCCGGGTGTCGATCCCGAAAACCTTGACTCACGTTCTTCGACGCCTCGCCAACGATCTCCAGCGCCCGCGTGAGGGCCAGCATCAAGATTGCGTCGCTGTCGAGATCCGCGCGCGTACGACCGGAGACCATGGCTGCTGCTTGCTGGGCGGCATCGCGCATGTGCAGCAGAAAGACGCGATCGTCACGCCGCGACATACTGGTTCTCTGCCTCCCGAAGCACCTCATCCCGGAAGTAACGACTCAAGTCGCCAGGTGTGTTGAGGTCCACCCGCCGTCCCAGTAGCTCGGAGAGTTCGTCCTGCATGCTGAAGAACGCCAGACCAGGCGTGCGGCCCGGCTCGAACTCGACCAGGACGTCCACGTCGCTGTCGGGGCGGAAATCGTCACGCAGCACGGAGCCGAACAAGGCCAGGCGGCGGATGTGGTGCCGCCGGCAGAATTCGGCGATGCGCGCGCGGTCGACCGGAATGCGTGCGGCCATCCCAGCCCATGTTAAGGGCATCGCGCTTCCCGCGTGAGCCTCCTCCTGTGGGTGGGCGCAGGTGATCCGCAGCGCGTCGAAACGGAAGGCCGGCTGGTGGAGTGAGCCGGCGGCGCGCGCAAGGCGGCGCGATTGGTTGGGTCCGACCCTACGGCACGATCGCGAGCGGGGCGGCCATGGAGCTGACGCTCCAGGCGCCGGCGCGGAGCCCGGTGACGGCGGCGAAATAGAGGGTGTGGCCGATGAGATGCGGCGCGAACTGGCCGGCGCCGGGTGCCAGCACGGCCTTGGCGTCGCCCACGGCATCCAGGAGGCCGGTGAATCCGGTCGTGTAGGCCGGGTAGGTGCCGTCGCGGGAGCGCACGAAGATCGGGTCCTCGGTCAGCGGCACCTGCACGCCGCCCAGCCAGGTGGGGCCGGTGCCGGTGCGGGACGCGAGGATCTGGTAGGGCTGCGCGGCCTCGGAGTCCGGGAAGTCCACCATCAGGTCGACGGGGCCGCCGGCGGCCACGGACAGGAAGGAGGGCGCGCAATCCAGGAACGGCTTGTGCGTGTACACGAGTACGGAGCCGCCGTCCGTGACGCCGTTGGGATCGAGATCGCCGTCGCCGGCGATCACGTCGGGGAAACCGTCGCCGTCCAGGTCCCCCAGCCCGGCCACGGCGCCGTTCTCGCCGCGGGTCGAGCCGATGTGGAAGCGCCAGACCTCTTCTCCGTCCAGGCCGCGCAGCAGGTACACCCAGCCATGGCCCAGAGCGGAGACGACGACGTCGTCCATGCCGTCCTGATCCAGATCGCCGGCGCCGGACACGGACCAGCCGAGCACGGTGTCGGCGATGCCGAAGCGGGCCCACAGCCCGAGCCCGGTGCGTCCCGAGGCCACGCTCACGCCGCCGGCCAGGTTGACGCCGTTGGGCTCGGCGAAGGGCGCGCCCACGATCATGTCGGGCAGGCTGTCGCCGTTGCAGTCGCCGGCGCCGGCCACCGAATCGCCGCGCCCGAGGAAGCCCTTGATGGGATTGTCGATGCGGTAGATGATGCTGCCGCTGGCTCCGGAGATGACCAGCGCGGAGCCGGAGTTCATGACGCCGTGAGCCTGGGCGCCGGGTGCGCTGACGATGAAGTCGTCGCGGCCGTCCAGGTTGAGGTCGCCGATGAAGCCCACGGAGTCGCCCAGCTCGCTGCCGCCGCGCGCGTGGAACTGCAGCAGCAGCGAACCGTCTGCGCCCGAATACACGTACACCGAGCCGCCGGAGGGGCCGTTCACGTCGCTGTACGGGGCTCCGATCAGGAAATCCGGCATGCCGTCGCCGTTGAGATCGCCGCCGCCGTCCACCGAATCGCCGAAGCCGTCCAGGTTGTTGACGCCGACGAAGTGGTACAGGACCTGGCCGTCCACTCCGGAGTAGACGAAGGCCGCGCCCTCGTTGAGCCCGGCGGGGCTGTCCGCGCACGGGGCGCCGGCGATGAGGTCGGCCCTGCCGTCACCGTTCACGTCGCCGGCGGAAGCCACGGACACGCCCAGGCAGGCGATGGCGTGCGGGCCGTCGAAGCGATACAGCTTGCCGCCGGTTGCGCCCGAGTACACGAACACGGAGCCCGCGTCCGTGAGCCCGCCGGGGTCGGCGCTGGGCGCGCCGTGCGCGAAGTCGAGGATGCCGTCGCCGTCGACGTCGCCGGCCGCAGAGACCGCACGTCCATACTGGTCGCCCGGCAAGTTGCCGTCACAGCGGTACTTCAGGTCCCATCCACCGCCCACGGTCTGGGCCGGGACGGAACCGGCAAGAACCACCAGTGAGGCGCCGACGACGAGTGCCATGACACTGGGGAGGCAAGTCATTTCACCGTTCCTGGAGAGCTCCTAGCGTAACCTGTAATGCGGTAAACGGCTGCGAAATGCGCCGGGCTCAGGCTTCCAGCGCTCCCACCGCCTGTTCCGCCGCGGCCAGGATGGCGCCCGTGCGCACCAGGGCGTGCGCCCGGTCCAGGTCCGGGGCCAGGTAGCGGTCCTCGCGCAGGGGCGCCACCGCGCCACGCAGGCACTCATAGGCCGCTTCCGCGCCCTTGCCGGCGCGCAGCTCGCGGTGGAACTCCCGGGCCTGGGCGGCCGTGACCAGCTCGATCGCGAGGACCCTCTCGGTGTTCATAACTGCTTGCCGCAGCTTGCGTGCCGCATGCATGGCCATGCTCACGTGGTCCTCCTGGTCGGCGCTGGTGGTGACCGTGTCCGTGCTGGCCGGATGCGCCAGCACCTTGTTCTCGCTGCACAGCGCGGCGGCCACCACCTGCGGGATCATGAGGCCGGAGTTGAGGCCGGGCTCGGGCGTCAGGAAGGCCGGCAGGCCGGACATGGCCGGGTGGAGGAGTGTGGAGACCCGCCGCTCGCTGATGTTGGCCCATGCGCACAGGGCATTGACGCCGTGATCCATGGTCATGGCGATGGGCTGACCATGGAAGTTGCCGGCGGACACCGCGTCCCCCTCCCCGGCGAACACCAGCGGGTTGTCGGTGGCGCTGTTGGCCTCGGTCAGCAAGGAAGTCTCCAGGCAGGCCAGCGCGTCCTTGGCGGCGCCGTGCACCTGCGGCATGCAGCGGAAGGAGTAGGGGTCCTGCACGCGGTCGCAGTGCGCGTGCGCCGCGACCACGCGCGAGCCGCGCAGGCACTTGCGCAGGTTGGCGGCGGAGCGCGCGGCGCCCGGGTGCGGGCGCACGCGCACCACGCGCGCGTCGAAGGGGCGATGGCTGCCCATCAGAGCTTCGACGCTCAGGGAGCCGGCCGCCTCGGCGGTCGCGGACAACACGCGTGCGCGCGCCCAGGCGCACAGCCCCACGGCGTTGCTGACCTGCACGCCGTTGATCAGCGCCAGTCCTTCCTTCGCTGCCAGCGCCAGCGGGGCGAGCCCGATGCGCGCCAATCCCCTGCGCGCAGGCAGCGCCTTGCCGTCGGGCGCGACCAGCTCGCCCTCGCCCAGGATCGGCAGGGCCAGGTGCGCCAGCGGCGCCAGGTCGCCGCTGGCACCGACGCTGCCCTGCTCGGGCACGCGCGGCAGCCAGCCGGACTGGAACAGGCGCAGGAACCACTCCACCACTTCGACGCGCACGCCGCTGTAGCCCTGGCAGATCGAATGAATGCGCAGCAGCAGCGCCAGGCGCGTTTCCTCGGGCGACAGGGGCGGACCCGTGCCCACCGCGTGCGAGCGCAGCAGGTTGCGCTGCAGCGCTCCCAGGTCGGCGTGGGCGATGCGGCGGCGCGCCAGCGCCCCGAAGCCGGTGTTGACGCCGTACACCGCGGCCTCGCCGGCGGCGATGCGCTCCACCGCGGTGCGCGCCGCCTGCACGCGCTGGCGCGCGTCGCGGTCCAGCTCGACCCGCAGCAGCGCGCCGGAGGCGGCGGCCAGCAGGTCGGCGGCGCGCCAGCGGGCGCCCAAGGCCAGCGTGTGCATCGCGGGGTCAGACTCTACTTTCGCCGCAGGCGACGCGGGCGCCCGGAACGGTGGGATCCGGAGTGCTCAGACCTGGCCCTTCAGGCTCACGAACGTCTCCGGGCCGACCAGCAGCGCTGCCGACTGGTACAGGAGGTGCTCGCCGCGCTGCACCCGGATCTCGTAATAGCCGCGCGCCAGGCCGCGCGGCGCGTCCAGGGGCTGGCCGTCCAGGAACCAGCGCGTCTCGACGTCCACCGGCGCGCCTGCCAGCGACAGCAGGCGCAGGGAACCGTCGCGCTGCTCCGGCTGCAGGCGCAGGGTGATGTTGGAGCGGACGCTGCGGATCTCCACCCGCGCCGGCGCCAGGCCCTCCTTGCTGGCGCGCAGCAGGAAGGTGCCGGTGCCCTCGCGATGGTCGCCCCAGGCGAAGTCGAAACGCCCGTCGCTGCCCGTGCGCAGCTCGCGCCGCAGGCTGGGCGGCACCGGGATGCGGGCCGCCAGCGGCCCTTCGCCCAGCCCCGGGTATTCCGCGGCCAGGACTTTCAGCGGATCCGCGGCCTCCAGCACCACGCGCGCCCCGGACAGCGGCTTGCCGTCCGGGCCGAGCACCAGGCCGGCGATGCGGTCGTCGCCGCGGCGGATGAGGAACTCCACGAAGGCCCCGGCCTCGGGCGCGGCACGGACGCTGCGCAGCGGCGGGTCGGCCACTCCTTCCGGATGCGCCACGCGCACGTCCACGGTGCGCGTGGTCGGCACGTCCACCAGCCGGAAGCGGCCGTCCGCGCCGGTGGGCACGTCGTGCCAGATCTCCCAGATCACCTGCGCCGTCTCCGGGCGGTCGGCCCGCGGCATCAGCGTCACCGTGGGCAGGGGCCCGCCGGGCCACGACTTCACCACGCCCTGGACGACACCGCCGCGCTCCAGTACCGGGAGCTCCACGGGGCCCGGGCCCGCCTGCGCCGCCGGCAGCAGGTTCAGCTCGTGCCGCGTGGGCACGTGCCCGGGCGCGATCACGTCCACCAGCACGCGCGGGCCGCTGGGGACCGCGCCGAAGGCCGCCAGGCCGTCGGCGGCCGTCACCAGTTCTTGCTGGCCGAGATCCACGCGCACCCGCGCGCCCGCCAGCGGCTTCCCATCGCTGCCGCGCACCAGCAACAGCAGCGGCACCGGATCGCCCACTTCGAAGTCGCGCTGCGTGCGTCCGTGCTCCAGCACGCGCTGCTCGCGCGCCACCGGCGGCCGGCCCGGCACTTCGATCCGGAAGAACTGCGTGCCGGGCAGCAGGGCGGGGAACAGATAGCGGCCTAGCCGGTCCCCCAGCGCGATCCATCCGTCCTGCGGCCCCCCGATCACGATCAAGCGCGCGTCCGGCAGCGGATTCCCGCCCTGGTCCACCACGAGACCTTCCAGACGTCCGCCCGGAGCCGCCAGCGTGCGCTCCTCCTCCTCGCCGCCGAGGAAGCGCAGGTCCACCTCGATGGGTCCTGCTCCGGGCAGCGTGCCTTCCTCCAGGGACGCCTGCGGCACCTCATCCGGCGGCGTCTCCGCCGGCTCCGGCTGGGCCGGCGCCGGCTCTTCCGCCGGCTCCGGTCCTCCGCCGGTCTGGAAAGCCAGCCACGCGGCCACGCCCGCCACCAGGCTCAAGGCCACCCAGGGCAGCCAGCTCCGGCGTTGCGCCGCCATGAACTCCTAGAGTATGGACGAGCCATGCGGGGGTTTCCTTCCCGGGAGCGGACGGGCCGCGAGCGCTCCATCGCGGCCTGGGGCTCGGTCAAGTTCGCCAGCACCCTGGTCGCGCTGAAGGCAGTCACCTATTTCTTCACCGGCTCGGCCGGGGTGCTCGGCTCGGCCCTGGACTCGATCCTGGACGCGGCCGCCTCCCTGCTCGTTCTGGTCGCGGTCGCGGCCGCCGAGCGGCCGGCCGACGCCGACCACGCCTGGGGCCACGGCAAGGCCGAGAGCCTGGCCTCCCTGTTCCAGTCCCTCCTCATCCTGGTCTCCGGCCTCGGACTGGTCTACGAGACCGTGCGCCGCGTCCTGGCCGGCAGCGCCGCCGTGGAACAGCCCTGGCTGGGTGTCGCCGTCATGGTCGCATGCGCGCTGGGGACCCTGTGGTGGACGCGCAAGCTGCGCCGCGCGGCCCGGGCCACGGCCTCGCCGGCGCTGGAGAGCGACACGCTGCACTACGCCAGCGACGTGCTGCTGAACGGCAGCGTGGTCGCCGGCCTGCTGCTCACGCGCTGGCTCGGGACCCCCCTTCCGGACCTCCTGGTGGGGCTCGGCATCGCGCTCCTGATCCTGAACACCGCGCGCCAGGTGTTCCTGAAGGCCTTCAACAACCTGATGGACCGCGGCCTCGAGCCCGCCGAGGCCGCCGCCGTGCTGCGCGTGGTCGCCGGCTTCGCGCCGCGCGTCTCCGGCTTCCACGACCTGCGCACGCGCCGCTCCGGGCGCGACATCTTCCTGGAGCTGCACCTGGACCTGGATCGCAGCCTCAGCTTCGTGGCGGCGCACGAGCTCAGCGAGCAGGTGGAGCGCGCCGTCGAGGACGCCGTGCCGCACAGCACCGTCACCGTGCACCCCGACCCCCTGTAGCGGCCACGGCTACAATCTCGGGTTCCATGTCCACGCCGAAGGTCCTGGAAGTCGCCGAGTTCCACGGCGACGGCATCTCGCACGAGCTGTCGCGCTCCGTGCACGCGGTGGCCGCCGCCCTGCCGCTGGAGCTGCGCTTCCATCCGGTGGACCTGAGCCTGGAGCGCCGCCGCCACGACGCCGAGGGCGCATACCGGGATGCGGAGGCCGCCATCCGCAAGCACGCGGTGGCGCTGAAGTACCCCACCACCACCGAGCGCGAGTCGCCCAACAAGGTCCTGCGCGAGCGCTTCGACTTCACCGTGATCCACCGCCCGGTGTCCACCATCCCGGGCGTGCCGACGCGCCACAGCGGCCTGGTGGACCTGCACGTGATCCGGGTGGCGGTAGGCGGCACCTACGAGGACGCGGGCCGGCGCGTCGGCAGCGACGCCGCGGTCTCCATCCGCCTGATCGAGCGCCGCCCCAGCCGCCAGGCCGCGGAGTTCGCGTTCCGGCTGGCGCAGCGGCTCGGCTGCGGCGTCACCAGCTCCAGCAAATACACGATCCAGCGCGCCACCGACGGCCTGTTCGAGGAGGTGGTCGAGGAAGTGGCCCAGCGCTATCCCCGGATCCACCACCACGCCGAGCTGTTCGACGCCATGCTGGCCAAGCTCATCATGCGACCCGAGGACTTCCGGATCGTGGTCTGCCCCAACGAGTACGGCGACTTCCTCAGCGACGCCGCCTGCGGCATCGTCGGCAGCGTGGCGCTGGGCGCCAGCGCCAACTACGCCTTCAACGACGCCGGCGACGCCACCCTGGCCATGTTCGATCCCGTGGGCGGCACGGCGCCGGACATCGCCGGCAATGGGCTGGCCAACCCGAGCGGCTCGCTGTGGGCCTTTGCCATGCTGCTGCAGCACTGCGGCCACCTCGAGCTGGGCCAGGCGCTCAACGACGCGGTCCGCCAGACACTGCAATCCGGCCGGCGCACGCGCGACCTGGGCGGCGCGCTCGGCACCGACGAGTTCGCCGCGGCGGTCTGCGAAGCGCTGGGCGGCAAGCTGGAGGCCAGCGTCTCCCGGGGCTAGCCGGAGTTGCGTCCCGCGCCCGCCGCCTCCCGGAAGACCAGGTGGGCGCTGCTTGCGACCGCCGTGCTGCTCCTCGCCGCCGCCGGAGCGGCCGTGTGGCTGCTGCAGAGCGGCGCGCCGGGCTCTGCGCGCGATCCGGCGCCGTCCGCACGCGGTTTCGCGGTGCCGGCGACGCTCCCGGAAGCCGGCCCCGCCCGCTCCGGCACGCCGGCAAGCTCGCGTCGCGCGCTCGCGCCGGACGGAGACAAGGCCGGCGCGCCGCGGGAGCCGGACATCCTGGTGGCGCGGATCCGCGTGCTCGCCGCGGGCGGCCTGCCGCTGGGAGGAGCTGCCGTCCGCGCCAGCCTGCCGGAGCGGGGAGCGGAGTCGTGGCAGGGCAGCACCGACGCCGACGGAAGCTGGGATTTCCGCCTCGACAGCGCGGACGCGGGAAGCCTGGACCTGCTGGTCCTGGAAGCGCTCGTGGAGGCTGATGGATGCGCCAGCGCACGGCGCACGCACCGCTTCCTCTCCCCTCCGCCGGTGGACCTGGAGTTCCACCTGATCCCGGGAGGCAGCCTGGAGGTCCAGGTGACGGATGCAGCCGGAGCTCCGGTGCCGCACGCGCCCGTGGGCATTTATCGAGGCGACATCTTCGGCCCGGTCGCGACGCTCCTGGAGATGACGACCGACACCTGGACTCCGCGCACCGGATTCACCGGCGAGGACGGGATCATCCGGTTCAGCGGCCTGGAGGAAGGGGCGTGGCAGTTGGCGGTGCCGGCCTCGCGCTGCTGGGATGAGCCCGCGGAAGCGGAGGCGCGCGTGCTGGCGGACCGGAGCGCCCGGCAGGTCCTCCGGCTTCGGACCTGGGACAGCGACCTGTATGCCTCGGGGCAGGTCCGGAGGTCGGACGCAACGCCGTTCGACGAACTGTGCGTGCGCGCCGCCGGCGCCGCGGGACCGCGCTTCCCGGTCCATGAGGACGGAGCGTTCTTCATTCCGCCCGAGGAGCTCGCCGGAGCGGAGCTGCTCCTGGAGGTCGCGGACGCGGGCGGCGCTCGGAGCGCGGCGTGCCGGGTGCGGCCGGGCCAGCACCGCTTGAGCATTGCACTGGCGCCGCATCCCGACCGGCACGCGCCGCGGTAGCTTCGGGCTGTCCCGCAGCCGCGCGCGCAATCGGTCACGAAAGTATCCCGCATCCGGACACAGGAGCGTGACGGACTCTTTCTATAAACCGGCGGACGCCGGGAGTCGGCGTCGCATTGCAGGGTCCTTCACCATTCGTCCGGGAGCTAGATCCATGGAATTGCGCATCCCTTCCTCTCGCGCGCGCGCCGCGTGGCTTGCTGCGTCCCTGCTGGCCTGCTCCGGGGCCGCGTCCGCCCAGGGCGGCCTGTGGACCACCTTGTACGAGTTCCAGGGCGACTCTTCCTACAGCAACTTCGGCTGGTCCGTGGCCTCCGCAGCCGACGTGGACGGCGACGGCGTCAAGGACCTGCTCATGGGCGCGCCGCAGGAGGATCCGGGCGGACGCGTGGACGCCGGCTCGGCCTGGCTGTACTCCGGGGCCACCGGAGCGCTGATCTGGCGCGTGGACGGCTCCAATGCCGGCGACGGGCTCGGCGCTTCCGTGGCGGCGGCCGACGTCAACGCCGACGGCGTGGCCGACCTGCTGCTCGGCGCACCCTATGCCAAGGCCAACGGCCAGTCCGCCGCCGGCCTGGTGCGCATCGTGGACGGCGCCACCGGCGCCGTGATCCGCGAGCTGCTCGGCCAGCAGCGCTGGGGCATCTTCGGCACCGCGGTGAACGGCGGCGGCGACCTGGACGCCGACGGCCACGAGGACGTGCTGGTGGGCGAGCCCTATGCCGAGCCGTTCCCCTCCGGCTTCTACCGTGCCGGCTCGGCCTACGCCTTCTCGGGCGCCACCGGGGCCCAGATCCACCGCTGGGATTCGCCACAGAGCGACTGGTGGTTCGGAAACGCGGTCGCGCCGGTGGGCGACATCAACGGCGACGGCACTCCGGAGGTCATCATCGGCGCCACCTTCGCCGACCTGCGCACCGGCGAGATGAACCACGGCATGGCGCTGCTGGCGTCCGGCAGGGACGGCAGCACGCTGAACACAGTGCTCGGCGTCAACCCGGGCGACATGACCGGCATCTCGGTGGCCGGTCTGAACGACATCGACGGCGATGCGCTGCCCGACTACGTGGTCGGCGCCTGGCTGGCCAAGCCCAACGGCCGGACCGCCGCCGGCTGCTTGTACGTGATATCCGGCACCGGCGCCTTGATCCGCCGCAACGTGGGCGAGCGCATCTGGGAGAAGAACGGCTGGTCGTCGGCGAACGCCGGCGACGTGGACGGAGACGGCAGCGACGACATCCTGTCCGGCGGCTTCCGCGCCGACTTCAACGGCCTGCCCGAGGCCGGGAAGATGTATCTGTATTCCGGGCGCACCGGCGAGATCGTGCACCAGTTCGGCGGCACCGCCACAGGCGAGCGCGCCGCGTTCTCGATCGCCGGCGCCGGCGACCTGAACGGCGACGGCATCCCGGAAGTCATGATGTCAGTGCACCACGCGCGCGTGAACGGCATGCCCGAGGTCGGCGCAGTGCGCGTCTTCAGCTACGACGGCTTCATCAGCGCCGACGCGAGCTCCATCAGCTCCGCGGCCGGCGGAACGGCCAACATCGCGATGGACTTCCCTGACGGTGAGGCCGGCATGAGCTACGCCGTGCTGGCGTCCGCCACCGGGCGCGGCCCGATCACGCTGGGCGGAGTGGAGGTGCCCCTGACCGGCGACGCCCTGTTCCAGATGACGCGCCGCGGCAACCCGCCGCCTTTCCTCGTGAACAGCGCCGGCGTGCTCGATCCCGCGGGCGACGGCACAGCCGCCGTCGTGTGCCCGCCCGGCGGCATGGCTCCGCTCATCGGCAGCAACCTGTACCTGGCCGCCGTCAGCTACCAGCCGCCGACCCTGGTGCGCCTCAGCACGGCCGCCGTGGTCATCGAGATCCTGCCTTAAACCTCCTCGGAATCGAGGTCCGCCGCCGGGCGTCACAAGGCCGGCGGCGGACTTCGCCTTTTCGGCGGCAGCCGGCCGACGCGTTAGCCTGCACCGCGGCCTGCAAGAGCTCCAGCACCCTCGCTTCGCCGCCGGCGTCGGCTTCCAGGCCTTCGGACGGCTGGCCCACGGCGGCGCGTCCTTCGCCATCCTGGTGGTACTGGCGCGCGTGCTCGATCCCGCCGGCGTGGGGCTGTACGCCAGCGCCGTGGCCTTCTTCGGCCTGCTGGACGCGCTGGTGGACGGGGGCAGCGTGCTCGCCCTCGTGCGCCGCAGCAGCGCGCGTCCCGAGCTCCTGCGCCCGCTCCTGCGCCGCGCCCGACGCCTGCGCACCGTGACCGCAAGTGCGGCCGTCGCCGGCGCGCTGGCCTACCTCCTGCTCGACCCGCGCGTCCCCGGCGCCAACGCCTGGGGCTGGATCGCCGCCCTCACCATGCTCAGCCACGTGCCGGGCACCGACGGCGCCGTCTTCAACCTGCGCCTCGACTTCGCGCTGCCGGCGCTGGTGCGCTCCGCCACCGCCCTGCTCTCCCTCGGCGCGGCCTTGGTCCTGGCGCTGGCGCACGTCACCGACCCGGTGGCCTACCTCTGCGTCACGCAGGCGCGCACCGCCGTGGCGAACGGAATCCTGTGGGCCTGCGCCCGCCGCCACCTGCGCCGGTTCCCGGACGCCGGCGCCGACACCCGCGGCTACATCCGTGAGAGCCTCACGCTCGGCGCAGGCGGCCTGCTGCGCGAGGGCTACGTGCGCGCGGACGTCCTGTTCCTGCGCTGGCTGGTCGGGCCCGACGCCGCCGGCTTGTACGCCCCGGCGCGCACCGCCCTCAACTTCGCGCTGCAGTGGCCCAGCTACCTGCTGACCGTGGCGCTGCCGCCGCTGGCCGCCGAGGCGCACCGCGACCCGGCCGAGTTCCGCCGCCGCGCGCTGCGCCTGGCCCGAGGCCTGGCCATGTTCGCCGTGCCGGCGGCGCTGCTTTCCTTTCCGCTCGCTCCCTGGTTCCTGCAGGTCTTCTTCGGCGCCGAGTACCGGGCGGCGACCGGCGCACTGCGCATGCTGGCCGTCGCGGCCGCCCTGGCCTACCCGGGCACCGCCTTTCTCACCGCCCTCATCGCCAGCGGCGGCGCGCGCCCGGCCCTGTGGATCTCGGCCCTCGCGCTCGCCGCCAGCGCGACTCTGTCCGCCGTGCTGGTGCCGCCTGCCACCCTCACGGGCGCCGCCGCCGCGCGCACCGCGGCCGAAGTCGTGACCCTGGTCCTGCCCGCGCTGGTCCTGCTCCGGGAGCGCCACCGATGAAGGTCGGCTTCGACATCCGCCCCGCGCTGTTCGGCGGCGCCGGCGTCGGCCGCTACGCGCGCGAGCTGGCCGCCGCCCTCACACGCCTGCCCGACGGGCCCTTCCTCGAGCTGTACGGAGCCGCCTGGCGCCACGGCGAGCTGCCTCCCGGCACCCTGGCCGCAGGCCGCCATCGCCTGCACCGCGGTCCCCTGCCGGCCCGCGCGTGGCGCTGGATCCACCGCCTGCCCGGTTGCGACGCCGCGCGCCTGCCGGCCCGCGTCGCCCTGTTTCACTGGACCGACTACGTCTACCCGCCGGTGCGCTCCGCTCCGCGCGTGCTCACTTTGCACGATGCCGCCTTCGCCCTGGACCCCGCCTTCCACGGCCGCAACACGCCAGTCCTCATGGCGCGCGTCCAGGCGGCGCTGCAGCACGCGGACCGCGTCATCGTGGTGAGCGAGCCCGCGCGTGCCGACGCCGAGTTCCTGGGCGTCTCCACGCCGCGCATCCGCGTCGTGGCCAACGGCGTCAGCCCGTTCTTCCAGCCGCCGCTGCAGCCCCCGGCCCGACCCGATTATCTGTTGAGCGTTGGAACCCTGGAGCCGCGCAAGAACTACCCGCGCCTGCTGCAAGCCCTGGAGCAGCTCTGGGACCGGGACGAGGGCCCCGACTGGGTGCTCGTCGGCCACCGCGGCTGGGAGTGCGCGGACTTCGAGGCCCGGCTCGCCTCCTCCCGCCACCGCGCGCGCGTGCGCTGGCTCGCCGCCGCCGGCGACGACGAGCTGCTGCGCCTCTACCAGCAGGCCGCAGCCCTTCTCTATCCCTCCCTGCACGAAGGCTTCGGCCTGCCGGTGCTGGAAGCCATGGCCTGCGCCACTCCCGTGCTCGTCGCCGCCGCCTCCGCCCCCGCCTGGGTGGCCGGCCCTGCCGCCGTCACTGTGGACCCGCGCGATCCCGCCGCCATCGCCGACGGCATCCGCCGCGTGCTCGCGGCCCCCCGGGCCGGCCTCGCCGCCGCGCTGGCGGCGCGCGCCGCGCAGTTCACCTGGGAGCGGGCCGCGCGGGAAACCTGTCACATCTACCGCGAGCTCGCGCTGTAAGGAGGCAGGGGATGCCGTGAAAGCAGACGGGGAGCTTTTTCACAACGCAGGCTCGGACTCGAGGGGAGGCCCGGGCTATCCAGACGGCACTTCGCGCTTTGCAGATGCCGTCCCGTTGGTCCGGCCAGCGGGGCGGCGTTTTCATTGGCGCCGGCCGCGCAGCGCGGAAAAAAGTCTGAAAGATCGCGTCCTGGATTGCGCAATGAACTGTTGGAAGCAGGGGCCGGCGCCCGCAGCGACGGACGGCGGCTTCGACTCCGAGGGGACGGGTTGGATCGGCGCAACGATCCGCTCGACGCCGCGCGAGGGTCCAGGGAGGCGCGCGGCGGATCACGCCCGGCCGGATCTGAGGGGAACCGGCTGCGGCCAGGGGAAGCCGCCCCGCCAGCAATGGCGGGGCGGTTTTCTTGTCCTCGTCCATCGAGAAGAGGACGACCCTATCCGCCGCCCCGGCGGCTCTTTCGCGGTGAGAATGGCGTGGCGCGCCGATAATCCGGCCGCTTGCGCATCGCGCTGGACGTCTCACCCCTGGACCGGCCGCACGCCACCGGCGTGGAGAAGGCGCTGCTGCAGCTTCTGGCCGGCCTGAAGGCCCTGCCGGACCAGAACGAGTACTTCCTGGTGGCACCCAAGCGCCCCTGGCTGCTGCCCGAGCTGGCGGACCCGCGCTTCCGGCCGGTGTCGCTGGTCGGCGGCGGGCGGCGCCTGCTGTGGCGCGAGCGGCTGGTCCCGGCCTTCGCCCACCGCGTGCGCGTGGACCTGTGGCACTCACCGGTGCAGGCCATTCCGCTGCTGCTGGACCGCCCCAAGGTCGCGACCTTGCACGAGCTGTCGTGGATGGAGACCGAAGAGGTGGATGACGAGGGTTCGCTGGCGCGGCGCCGCGGCGTCGCGTATATCGTCAGCCGCTCCGCCGACCGCATCGTGTGCGTGAGCGAGTGCACGCGCCGCGACTTCCTGACCCTGCACCCGTCGGCGGAGCCGAAGACCGTGGTCATCCATCACGGCGTGGACCCGGTCTATGCCCAGGCGAAGCCCGACCCCATGCGCCTCAGCGAGGCCTACGACGTGCCCGCCGACGTTCCCTGGTTCCTGACGCTGGGACGCGCGCTCAAGCGCAAGGGTCTGCCGCACGCGGTGCGCGCCCTGCGCGTGCTGCTGGACCGCACCGGCGGACCTTACCACCTGGTCATGGCCGGCGAGGAGAACGCCACCCTGCGCGCTGCCCGCGACCTGGCGGTCCGACTGGGGCTGGCGCAGCGCGTGCACATCACCGGCTACGTGAATGAGCCGGACCTGCCCGCGCTCTACGCCGGCGCCGCGGCGCTGCTGGTGCCCAGCGAATCCGAAGGCTTCGGCATGCCGCTGCTGGAAGCCATGGCCGCGGGCACGCCCGTGGTCGCGAACCGGCGCGCCGCGCTGCCCGAGGTGGCCGGCGGCGCCGCCATCCTGGTGGACTTCCAGAAGCCGCTGGAGGCCGCGGAGGGCCTGCTGCGCGCGCTCGGCAACGAGCGCGAGGACTGGATCGAGCGCGGCCGCGCCCGCGCCGCGCAGTTTCCCGTGGAGGCGCCGGCGCGCAAGCTCCTCGCGCTGTGGCGCGAGCTGGCGGGCTGATGCCCGGACTTCCGCCGGCGCGCCTGGCCGCCGACGGCACTGCGTACGACGCGTGCATGTCCGGGGCGGCGCGGCGCGCGCAGTGCCTGCTGCCGCTGCTGGCAGCCCGCGGCTGGGAGCCGCTCCTGTTCGTGGCCGAGCGCAGCGCCCCGGCCTTCACCGGCCTGCCCGGCGTCGAGATCGTGGCGCTGCCGGTGCCGGCGCACCCCGCCCCGCTGCGCAGCGCCCTGGCCGGCCCGCGCATGGCGGAGGCGTGCCGCCAGCGCAACATCCGCGTGTTCCTGACCGAGACGCCGCCGGCGCCGCGCGGCGTGCCGTTCGTGCTGACCGTGCACGACGCGCGCCTGTGGGACGCCCCGCGGCTCCTGTCCCCGGGCCGGCGCTGGTGGCTGCGGCGCACGCTGCCGGCGGCGCTGCGCGCGGCCGCCGCGGTGGTCACGCCGTCGGAGGCCACCGCCGCGCGCCTGCGGGCGCACCTGCCCGGCATCGCGCCGCTGGTGGTGCGCAACGGCGCCGACCACTTCCCCCCGCCGGCGCAGGAGGAGGTGCGCGAGCGCTTCCTGCTGGCGGTCGGGCCCTGGGACCGGCGTAAGAACCTGGAGCTGCTCCTGCGCGCGCACGCGCTGCTGCAGCCCCCGCTCCCGCTGCTCCTGGCCGGCGAACCGGGCATCCGGCTGCCCGCCGGCGTGCACGCGGTGGCCGCCGACGACGCCCGCCTCGTGGACTTGTACCGCCGCGCCGCGGTCACCGTGTGCCCGTCCGCCTTCGAGGGCTTCGACCTGCCGCTGGCGGAAGCCCTGGCGCAGGGCTGCCCCGTTGCGGCCAGCGACATTCCGGCCCACCGTGAGGTCGGCGGCGACGCCGCGCGCTACTTCGCTCCGGATGATCCGGCGCGCGCGCTGGAGGTGATCCGCGAACTGCTCGCGCATCCCGGTGGCGCAGAGCCGCGCCTGGCGCGTGCCCTGGCCTTCCCCTGGCAGGAGGCGGCGCAGGCCCTGGACGCGCTGCTGCGCCGCCAGCTTGGCGCGGGCCGCCGGTAGCCTGCGGTCAGCGCGCCAGCGCCGCCTGCACGCGCGCGCGGAAACCGGCTTCGATCAGCGCGCGGTCGCGGTCCACCTGCTCGTACTCGGGCGAGAGGAAGCGGCAGTCCCCGGGATAGGGCACGAATGCCTCGATCCCGCACTCGCGGGCGGCCTGGATGATGGCCACCTGGATGCGGGTCAGCCGGCGCCAGTACGGAGCCACGCGCATCAGCGACTGGACGCGCGCATCCTCCAGCTCGCGCAGCCGCCCCGCATCCAGGAACGCGAACGACGCCAGCACGCCCAGGTCCTGCAGCAGCAGCTCGGTCGGGAACTGCAGGGGGCTGTCGCGGATCAGCTCCCGGTCCGACGGCTGCAGACTGCGCAGGTCCAGCTCGCCGTCGACGTTGCGCGCCGCGTGTGCCGGGATGCGGCGCAGGATCTCGGCCACGGCCGCCTGCTCCTCCGCAGTGAGCGCGGAGAATGCCTGCGCCGGCACATCGGCCGCCAGGTATGGCCGCGCCAGGCGCAACGCGTCCTCCAGCGCCGGCGCGCCGTGCTGCGCGTCGAAGGCGGCGGAGGCGGCCTCATTGCGGGCGAGAACCTCCTCCAGGCGCGCGCGGAAGCGCTGCAGAAGCGCGTGGTCGGTGCGCAGGTCGGCGGCGGTGGCAGCAGTCGCTGCGGGATCCGGCGCCGCAGGCGCCGCTCCCGGCAGCGCCGCGCGCTCCGCGTGATCCGGACCCGGCGCGTCCGGAATGTCGTGTCCCGGCGCCGGCGACGGTGATGCGCTCCGCGCCGGCGCCGGCGCCGGCGCAGCGCGCAGCAGCCACGCGCCAACCAGCGCCAGCCCCGCCAGCGGAGCGAGCACCAGCAGCAGGCGCGCGCCCGTGCTCATGCGCGGAGGCGCGCCGGCGTCACGGTCCGGCGAGGGCGTGTCCGAGCCAGCGCACGCCCAGGAAGATCCCGGCCAGGACCAGCAAGGCCAGGAGGAAGGCGAATGCGCGCACGCGCAGCGGCTGCTGGCCCAGGTCGCCGAGGCCGCGCGCACGCTGGACCTGGCGCGCCTCCGCGCGCAGGCGCGCCCGCTCCGCCGACGCCGCGCTGTCCGCGCGCCCGGCCTGGGCGGAAGGGCCTGCAGCTTCCGCGCCGGCGGCGGCAACCTGCGCCGCAGGTGCCGCGTGCTTCGCAGCGGTCACGGGCGCCGCGGGCGCCACCACGTCGAAGGCGACGCTGCCCACGGTGACCAGGTCGCCGGGGCGCAGCCGGAACTCGGTGACGCGCTGGCCGTTGACGCGCGTGCCGTTCGAAGAGCTGAGATCCACCACCCACCAGTCCTGGCTGCGCCGCTCGACCCGGGCGTGATGGCGCGACACGCTCTCGTCCGCGAGCACGGCGCCGCAGTCCTCCGCCCGGCCGAGGACCAGGCCGTCGCGCAGGGGGATGTCCCGGCCGCCTTCGCGGGCCACCAGCTTCACGGGCGCGCCTCCGTTCGCCGGCTCAGGCGCCGCAGCGCCTCGGCGATTTCGAAGCGGCCCTTGGCCAGGGCCCGGCCCGCGTGCTCGAGCACCGGGATGCTGGCGCCGTAGCGCGCCTCGAGCTCCGGATCGCCGCTGATGTCGATCACGGACAGGCGCAGCTCGCCGGTCCGCTCGCGCCGCACCAGATCGGCGTGCACCGCCTCGCACAGGTGGCATCCGGGACGCGTGTAGAGCTGCACCAGGGGGCCGGGCACAGGCCGGCGACGACTGCGCATGGCTGCATTCTCCAGGGCCGGCTGGGGATCGGCCGTCGCCGGCCGTGTTTATAGACTATTTTGTACGGACGGGGCGCATCTAGCCGACCTTCCAGCCGTCGCGTGGTCCGCTCGGGTCTGTGCTGGCGTGGCGTCCGGCGCCGCGCCCGGCACAATCAGCGCCGGCAGCCTTCCCCCGCCCGCTTTCCCTTCGTGGACGCCGTCCTGAAAGTCTTGGCCGAGCACGCCGGGATATCGGCGTTCCTGCTGCTGGCGGCCTGCGGCCTGGGCCTGCCCCCCTGGTCCGAGGAGGTCGTGCTGCTCGGCACGGGTTACTTCGTGGCCGCGGATTCGATCTCCTTCCTGGCGGGCTGCCTGTGGTGCAGCGCCGGGCTCCTGGCCGGCGATTCGCTGGTCTGGTGGATGGGCAAGACCCTGGGCCACCGGGTGTATCGAGTCCCTCTGTTGCGCCGGCACATGAGCCCGAAGCGGCAGGCGCGGCTGCGGCGGCTGTTCCTCCGGCACGGGAAGAAGGCGGTGTTCGTGGCGCGCTTCGTGCCGGGCTACCGGATGGCCGCCTACTTCATGTCCGGGAACCTGGGCATGCGGTACTGGAAGTTCCTGGTTCTGGACCTGATCGGGATCCTGATCACGGTCCCTCCCTCGATCTTTCTGGGCCGCCTGTTCGCCGAGAACCTGGACGCCGCAGGGGTGCTGCTGCGCCGCTTCCAGATCCCCCTCGCGGTGGTGGCCGGCGGGGTGCTGGGACTGGTGCTGTGGCGCTCCTTGCTGCGCCGGCGGCAACGGTTGGAAACCCTGCGCCGGCAACGAGCTGAGCGCGGGCGCTGCCCTTCCGAAATGAGTCGCTAGGGGACCCGGCTACGGCTAGAATTCCGCCCCTCATTGGCCGCCTTCTGCCGGAATCGGGCGGCCGGCCCCCCACCCCATCGAATTCGGATGGAACCGCTGCTGCATCATCTTCCCTGGATCTCGGGCGTCCTCGGTCTGATCGTTGCTTTCGTGTTCATGCGCCGCGTCCTGGGCGCGCCCGCAGGCGACGACGGGATGAACGCGATCGCGCGTGCCGTGCAGGAAGGCGCCATGGCCTTCCTCACCACCCAGTACAAGATCCTGGTCGTGTTCGCGCTGCTGGTTGCCGGCGCGTTCCTCCTGCTGCCGGAGACCCTGGGCGGCGGACCGCGCACGGCCATCGCCTACCTGACCGGCGCGTTCACCTCCGCGCTGACCGGCTTCATCGGCATGTACACCGCGACCCGCGCGGCGGTGCGCACCACGCAGGCGGCGAAGACCAGCCTGGCCGGCGCCCTCACCATTGCCTTCGGCAGCGGTTCGGTGATGGGTTTCGCCGTGGTGGGCCTGGGCGTCCTCGGTGTGTGGGGCTTCACGCGGCTGTTCAGCGGCGAGGACGGGCTGCTCAACAACCTGGAGATCTCCCAGATCGTCGGCTTCTCCTTCGGCGCCTCGTCCATCGCGCTGTTCGCGCGGGTGGGCGGCGGCATCTACACCAAGGCGGCCGACGTGGGCGCCGACCTGGTGGGGAAGGTGGAAACCGGGATTCCGGAAGACGACCCGCGCAATCCGGCGGTGATCGCCGACAACGTGGGCGACAACGTGGGCGACGTGGCCGGCATGGGGGCCGACCTGTTCGAGTCGTACGTGGGATCCATCATCTCCACCATGGTCATCGGCGTGGCCATGTACGCGCTGAACAGCGAGGCGGCGCCGCTCATCAGCCTGCCGCTGACGCTGGCGGGAGCGGGAATCATCTCCTCGATCGTGGGCGCCCTTTTCGTGCGCACAAACAACGAGAAGCAGATCCAGGGCGCGCTGTTCCGGGGGCTGATCGTCGCCTCCATCGTGCTCATGGTGCTGGCCTTCTTCCTGACCCGCGGCATCCCGGACATCACCGTGGAGACCAGGACATTCACGGGTCTCGGATTGTTCTGGGCCATCGTGGCCGGCCTGTTCGCGGGGGTCGCGATCGGCAAGATCAGCGAGTACTACACGAGCGGCGATTACAAGCCGGTGCAGTCCATCGCCGAGCAGTGCGAGACCGGGGCCGCCACGAACGTCATCGCCGGGCTGGGCGTCGGCATGAAGTCCACCGGCTTCCCCATCCTGGTGGTGTGCGCCGCGATCTGGGTCGCGTTCTTCTTCGCCGGCATCTACGGCATCTCGCTGGCCGCGGTGGGGATGCTGGCGACCCTGGGGATCTCCCTGGCCGTGGACGCGTACGGCCCGGTCGCCGACAACGCCGGCGGGGTGGCCGAGATGTCGCACCAGCCCAAGGAGGTGCGCCAGCGCACCGACAGCCTGGACGCGGTGGGCAACACGACCGCCGCCATCGGCAAGGGTTTCGCCATCTGCTCGGCGGCGCTCACCGCCCTGGCCTTCTTCGCCGCCTACGGGGCGGCCGCCGGCGCGGAAGCCGGCAAGCGGGGGCTGGAATTCAATCTGTCCGTCACCAACTCGAACGTGGTCATCGGCATGTTCCTGGGCGGCATGCTGCCATTCCTGTTCAGTGCCATGGCCATGCAGGCCGTGGGCCGGGCCGCCTTCTCCATGATCGGAGAGGTGCGGCGCCAATTCCGCGAGAATCCGGGCATCCTGGCCGGCACGGTGCGTCCCGACTATGCCCGCTGCGTCTCGATCTCGACCAAGGGCGCCTTGCGCGAGATGATCCTGCCCGGCCTGCTGGCCATCCTGACCCCGCTGGTCGTGGGCAAGGTGGGCAACTGGATGGATCCCGAGAACCCGCTCAGCGGCGTGGAGATGGTGGGCGGCCTGCTGGCCGGAGCGACGATCACCGGCGTGATGCTGGCCATCTTCATGGCCAACGCCGGCGGGGCCTGGGACAACGCCAAGAAGTACATCGAGGGCGGCCACTACGGCGGCAAGGGCTCCGCCCCGCACAAGGCCGCGGTCGTGGGCGACACGGTCGGCGACCCGTTCAAGGACACGGCCGGCCCCTCGCTGAACATCCTGATCAAGATGATGTCCGTGCTCAGCCTGATCCTGCTGCCCTTCTTCGCCCGCTGAGCAAGGTCCCGAAGAAGCCGGCGAAGTCCCGCTCCCAGGAGCTTGCGGAGCTGCTGGCCCGCACGGCGCACGCGCAGCGCGGCGAGCACATCCGCGTGCTGGCGGTCGGCCCGCTGGTGTACATCACCGACTTCTTCGTGCTGGTCACCACGAAGTCCGCCCGCCAGACCCGGGCCATGGCGGATGCCTTGAACGCGGCCGCGAAGGAGCACGGCTTCCACAAGGGGCGCGTGG
Organism: Planctomycetota bacterium; assembly: GCA_004295085.1. Classification (GTDB taxonomy): domain Bacteria; phylum Planctomycetota; class UBA1135; order UBA1135; family UBA1135; genus SHNF01. Next base: position 118,905 of record SHNF01000009.1, read on the forward strand.
AGGGCCAGTACCAATCGCCCTGGCTGCTGGCCGACTTCGGCATGGTGGTAGTGCACGTGCTGACCGACGAGGCGCGGGGCTTCTACGCCCTGGACCAGCTGTGGGCCGACGCCGAGGAGATCGACCTGGAATTCGGCGCCGCTGACGGCAGCGGTTCCTAAGCTTCGGAATCCAGCTGGAGTCGCCGTGGAGAGCCCGCCGCTCTGGAGCATCACCCCGTTCCTGTGCCTGCTGCTCGGCATCGCCCTGCTGCCGCTCGTGGCAGGCCACTGGTGGGAGCGCAACCGCAACAAGGCCTGGTTCAGCGCCGCCCTGGCGCTGCCATTCGCCGCCTGGATGCTGCTGGCTCACGGCGCCGGAGGCTGGCGCCACCTGCAGCACGCGCTGCTCGACTACGTCTCGTACATCTCGCTCCTCGGCTCGCTGTTCGTCATCGCCGGCGGGATCCACATCCGGGGCTCGCTGTCCGGCACGCCGCTCGCCAATTCCGCCCTGCTCGGCGTCGGCGCGATCCTGGCCAACTTCATCGGCACTACCGGAGCCTCCATGGTGCTGATCCGCCCGCTCCTGCGCGCCAACGCGCACCGCCGGCGGCGGGTCCACCTGGTGCTCTTCTTCATCTTCGTCGTCAGCAACAGCGGCGGCCTGCTGACCCCCCTGGCCGACCCGCCCCTGTTCCTGGGCTTCCTCAAGGGCGTGCCATTCGACTGGACCTTGCGCCTGTGGCCGCACTGGCTGCTGGTGAACGGGGCCGTGCTCGTGCTGTTCAACCTCGTGGACCAGCACCTGCTCAACCGGGAGGAGGCGGGGGACCGGCGGCCGCTGCTGGAAGACCTGATGCGGCACCAGCGGCTGCGCGTGGACGGAGCGTGGAACCTCCTGTTCCTGGCCGGGGTGATCCTGGTGATCCTGGGGAAGGGCTATGGCTGGTTCCGCGGCGGGCACAGCTGGCCCTTCGGCGTCCAGGAAGGCCTGATGCTGGGCCTGGCGGTCGCGGGCTATTTCACCACGCCGGGCGCGCTGCGCGCCGCCAATCGCTTCACGTTCCATCCCCTCGTCGAGGTCGCGGTCCTGTTCGCGGGGATCTTCGTGACCATGACGGTGCCGCTGCAGATCCTCAACGAGCGCGGAGCCGGGCTCGGCTTGACGCAGCCCTGGGAGATCTTCTGGGCCACCGGCGCCCTGTCCAGCTTCCTGGACAACGCCCCGACCTATCTCGCGTTCGGCGCCGCCGCGGCGGGACGCCTCGGGATCTCTTCCGACAGCGAGCGCTACCTGGGCCAGCTCCTGGAGACCGGACCGCAGGGGGCGGAGTGGCTCGCGGCGATCTCCTGCGGCGCCGTGATGATGGGAGCGCTGACTTACATCGGCAACGGACCCAACTTCATGGTCAAGGCCATCGCCGAGGAGAACGGCATCCGCATGCCCAGCTTCTTCGGCTACATGCTGTACGCGTGCGCGATCCTGGTTCCCGTTTTCGTCCTGGTCACGCTCGTCTTCTTCCGCTAGACCAGCACCAGCTCGCGCTCGGGCAGGCGCAGGGCCGCCAGGGCGGCCACGGTCTCCGCGCCGCCGCGCTCCACGCTCTCCGCCAGCCGGTGGCCGTTGCTGTAGTCGATGCACCAGGCGGTGCCGCGCGGCCCCAGGGCGCCGCACGGGGAGGAGCCATCGAACAGGTATGGCCGCCGGCTCAGACGCCGCTGCGGATCGCGCGAGCGCCAGTAGTGGCCGAACACGACCACGGCGGCATCCTCGTACTGTTCCCACCAGCGCACGCGTTCGGCCAGCCGGCTGCGCCCATCCGCCTCGAAGGCCGCGTCCGCGGCCCGCTCCAGGCCCGACGTCAGGACCTGGACCGGGTTCTGGTTCTGGAGCGCCAGCTCCCGCTCGAGCGCGCCGGCCGGCTCCTGCGGCGGCCGGGAGCGTCGGATCTCGCGCAGCCTGCGTTCGTGGACGGCCAGCACATCGTCCTCCGCGCGCACGGATTCCACGGACTCCGGGTGCCAGCAGGCGTGGACCACGCGGGCGTCCTCGCGCTCCAGGGCCAGGGGGAGGCCGCGGAAGAAGGCCAGCAGCTCGCGGCGCTCGGCTGCGCCGGCCAGGCGCTGGCGGAGCGGACGGCCGTCGCGGTACAGCTGCGCCTCACCGTAGAACCACTCGTTGCCCGGCCGCCTCTTGCCGAGAATCAGGTTCAGCTCGTGGTTGCCGAGGATGGCCTGGGCCCGGCCGCGCTGCATCAGCTCCCGCACGAAGCGGCACACGGTCACGCTGTCGGGCCCGCGGTCCACCAGGTCGCCCACGAACACCAGACGCCGGCCGTGCGCGTGCGCGCCGTCGCTCTCGTAGCCCAGGCGCTGCAGGAGCCGTCCCAGGCCCTCCCAGTCGCCGTGCACGTCGCCGACGACGTCCACCGGCCCTTCGAACAGGGGCTGGATCATGCTGGCGATTAAGCAAGAACCGGGACGGTCCTTGCGGACCGTCCCGGCGGAAGCGCAACTACTTCAGCCTCAGAAGGGCAGGCCCAAGGTGGCGTACACGACGTAGGCGTTCGGGTCGGACCCGCTGACGTCCACGAGTGCCCAGCCGAGCCACAAGGCCATTTCGTTGTGGAAGGTGTGGCTCACCGACAAGTCGATTTCCTCCGCGTCCGTGTTGAAGGCGTTCGACTCGTCGTTGTCGTTGAAGTGGATGTAGGCGATGCGGGCTTCCCACTCTGCAGCCGGGGTCAGGGCAAGGGCACCCTGGTAGGTGTCCGCCTCGCCACCCCACACGCCCGGGCGGCCCGAGCGGTTCTGCAGGTCGAAGATGCCGGCCGTGTTGTGGTACACCGGGTCCAGTGCCACGCCGGCCTTGTCGGCCGCGGCGGCGCCAACCTCGATGCGCGGGTCGATGTTGCCCGGGACATCCTGGATCCACTCGCCCAGGCGGATGCCCAGGTCCACGGCCCAGCCGGTGTAGGAGCTGATCTCCGGATCCCTCTGCCGGTCGCTGTCCACCCACACCAGTTCCACATCGTAGTCCACCGCGCTGATCGCGCCCGTGACCTGGCCGCCGAACCAGTTCTTCGTGCCCGTGGCGGCGTCCTGGGTGGTCATGCGCAGGATGTAGGGCTTGATGTTGATGGTCCCCAGCGCCTCGACGGCGTCCGTGGAGTAGTTGACGGCGGCCCCGAACACGTCGGTGTCACCCACCGGGCCGAAGCGGCCGTTCACGCCGCCCAGGTTGAACGCGTCCGTGATCATCCACAGGTTCAGGTTCCAGCCGTACAGCGGGTGGCTGTACCAGGCGCCGGAGTACGAGCTCGGATTCTGATCCCAGTCGTCCGTGCCGATGATCCGGCCCGAGCCGAGCGTGTAGTACCTGCGACCGAACGTCCACTCTTCCTCGTCGAAGATGATGCTCTTGCCGGAGAACCAGGCCTGGCTGATGGAGCCGGTGTCCAGGTTCGACGTCTCGTTTGTGGCCGCGTTGGGCCCGGCGCCGGTGGCGTTGCCCCAGTTCTCGCTTGCGATCAACTGGACGAACGCGCTGGCGTGCTCATTGACGTCGAACGCGGCGTGCATGCGCATGCGGGCGTCCACGTTCTTCCGGTCCGGCGAGCCGTCCACCGCCGGAGTGGAGGTCGTAGCGGCAGCGCCAATCTCGTTCAGCCAGGTGTTGCGCACGCGGATGTCACCGCCGAACTGCAGGCTGGACGAAGCGTTGGCCGAGACGTTGTTGGCTGCGCCCTGGGGAGCGACCAGCCCTCGATTGAGATCCGCCAGGGCCCGCTCCAGGTCACCGCCCGGCTCTTGGGCGGCGGCCTGGCCGGCCGTGGCGATGGCAGCCAAGACTGCCAGATGGAACAAGCGGACCTTCATGTAGTTCCTCCTAAGGGACCCTCTTGAGACTGTTCCCGCCGTTCGGCGGGCCATCGCGGCCTGGGTTGCGGCCAGGGGCTCCGCGCATGGGCGAATGACCATTTCCGAGGCCAAGGGGGGCCTGCGGAAAACGGCCAAACAGTTTGGCGTCGCGCGCCGGCTCGACAAGCCCTTTGAGGAAACGGCTTGCCGGTACGGAGAGCGCGCCTGCCATACGTCGGATCGGCAGTCGACCATAGGGATTTGCTCAAAATTCAAGAAAACTCCCGGCGGCTGCCAAATGGCGACGCAAATCCTTTGGAATCCAGCGTTTGCGCGTGCGCTCCGGCCGCACGCGGGCACCGGCTCTGCTAGATTAGCGGCCGGGAAAACTGCGGCTTGACGCCGTAACCCGTTTTCCTCAAATGATTTAGGCCAGCATGACCCGGGCGTGATCGTCCTGCACCTCCACGACGCTCCCCACATCCTTGGCGGAGCCACGGCGTACCTGCGCCAACTCATTCCCGAGATGGCAGCCCGGGGCTGCCGATCCGCCCTCTTTTCCCTGGATCAGCCTGGCACCGGCCTCGCCCCGCAGGTCGGACATTTCAACTATTCCTGGCCCCGGTCGCCCTGGCGGCGGCGCCGGGACTTCCATCACTTCCATGCACCCCTGGCGCAGGCGATCGAGGCATTCGCGCGTGAGCTGCGGCCCGATCTGGTGCACGTCCAGAACCTGACAGCGTTTCGCAGCACCGTCTTCCCGACCCTCGCGCGTCTGGGGGTCCCGGTCGTGATGACGGTGCATGACTTCACGCTGTTGGACCCCAATCCAGCGCGCCTGGAGCGCCGCGGCGTGACTGGCGTCTTCAAGCGGTTCCTGGATCGCCGCTCCTTGGAGCGCTCCAGGCGCGAGGTCTTCCAGTCAGTGAGCTTGTTTCTGTGTCCGACCGTCACGCTGCGCGACGCAGTCGGATTTCCACCCGGCAAGGCGCGGCTGTTGCGCCTGCCCATCACGCTGGCGGCCGCCCCCGCACTGCCTCCGCCGCCCTTGCGCCTGTTCTTCGCAGGCACCCTGTATCGGTCCAAGGGCGTGGATGTCCTCCTTCAGGCTTTGGCACAAGGCATGGGGCATGTAGCAAGGGCCAACCTCGAAGTCGCCGGCGCCGGCGATCAGGAGGCCGAGCTCCAGTCGCTCGCACAGCGTCTGGGCTTGCGGGATCGGGTTCGCTTCCTGGGCCAGCTCGATGCGGACGCCATGGACGCGGCGTATCGGCGCGCAAACCTGCAGGTCCTGCCTTCCCGCGTGCCGGAGAACTCGCCTCTCACAGTGCTGGAGGCCGGGGCGCGCGGGCGAGCCTCGGTAGCCAGCCACTCCGGGGGCGTTCCGGAACTGCTCGCTCCGCCCGAGCGCGGCTGGACATTCGCCAGCGGGGACGCGACCGCCTTGGCCGCCGTCCTGGAGCAAGCCGCCAGCCGGCCGGAAGAGCTGGCGGCGCGCGGCGCGCGCATGCGCGAGTGGGTGGCCGCCAACTTCGACCCGCAGGCTCACTGGGACGCGCTCGCCGCTCTCTACCAGGAGCTCGCCGGATGAGGGTCCTCCTGGAAGGCTTCAAGCTGGCCCGCGGCCACGACACCGGCGGCGTGGACTCGTACTGGCGCAACCTGGTGCCGGCGTTGCTGCGCACCGCGCCCGCGGACTGCCGCTACACCCTGCTCAGCGCGTTCCTGCACCCGCGCCGGGCGGCCGAGCTGCAGACGCACCGGCGGACCGGGGCCACCATCCGCCACTGGTGGGCGTCTCCGGACTGGCTCGGGAGCGCCGGGCGCGCGGGCGTGCCCATCGAATGGCTTGGGGGGCCGCACGACCTGGTGCACGCCGTGGAGCCGGTATGGCCGTTCCAGGGCCGCTCGCGGCTGGTGGTGACCCTGCACGACCTCATGTACCACCATCAGCCGCAGTACCTGGATCCGCGCTGGGCCGCCCGGCTGGAGAAGGGCACGGAAGCCCTGAGCGCACGGGCCAGCTACTGGATCTGCGTCAGCGAGCACACGCGCCGGGACCTGGTGACCGAGTTCGGCGTGCCCGTGGGCCGCACCACGGTCGTTTACCACGGAGTGGATCCACGCTTCGCGCGCGCCGCCGAGGAGCCCGGGACTCAGGAGCAGGTGCGGGCGCGGCACCAGCTCCTGGACAGACCTTACTTCCTGTTCCTGGGCTCCGTGGAGCCGAAGAAGAACCTGGACATGCTGCTGCGGGCCTTCGGCCGCGCCCTCGGCCGCGGATTGGAAGCCGATCTGGCCGTGGCCGGCCGCGCCGGCTGGCAGTCCGCGTCGGTGCGGGCGGCGGCGGAAGCGCTGCCGATCCTGGCGCGGCGCGTGCGCTTCCTCGGCTTCGTGCCGCAGGACGATCTCCCGTTCCTGGTGGCGGGCGCCCGCGCCTTGGTGCTGCCCTCGCGCTACGAGGGCTTCGGCATGCCGGTGCTCGAGGCCATGGCGGCGGGCGCGCCGGTCCTGTGCAGCAACCGCGGCGCGCTGCCGGAGGTCGCGGGGGGCGCCGCCCGCATCTTCGACGCCGACGACGAGGACGGGCTGGCGGAGCTGCTGGCGCAGGTGGATGCCGACGCGCTCCTGCGCGACAATCTGCGCGCGGCCGGGCGCACCCGGGCGCTTCCCTACACCTGGGAGCGCTGCGCGCACGCCACCCTCGCCGCGTACCGCCAAGCGCTGGAGCTGCCGCGATGAGCCGCCGCATCGTCTTCGACGCCACCGCGCTGGCGCTGCAGGGCTACACCAAGGGAGGCGCGTACCGCTACGGCATGGAGCTGCTGCGCCGCCTTCCCGGAGCGCTGCCGGCGGACTGGAAGCTGGACTTGTACTTCAATTTCTTCCGCAAGGAGCACGTGCCGCGCATGCACGAGACCATGGAGAAGACCGGGGTGCGCGCCCACCGCTGCTCGCGCGTGCATCCGCGGCTCCTGCGGGCCGTGCATGCGCCCGCGGAATGGACCGCCGGCGCCTGCGACCTGTTCCATGGACCTTTCGACCGCGTGCCGCGCACGCGCAAGGCGGCGCGCGTGGTCACGATCCATGACCTCGCGTTCCTGCGCGCGCCCGAGGGACTGCCGGCGCAGTGGATCCGCGAGCTGCGCGCCACGGTGCCGGCGTCGGCGCGTCGCGCGCACCGCGTGCTCACGGTCTCGGAGTTCTCGCGCCGTGACATCGTCGAGCGGCTGCAGATTCCCGCGGAGCGCGTGGAGGCCATCTACCACGGCATCCCCGAGCTCTACGCGCCGCCGCAGGACCCGCAGGCCGACCTGCTGCGCCTGCGCGCGCGCTACGGCATCGAGCCCGGCTTCGTGCTCTACCTGGGCACGCTGCAGCCGAACAAGAACATCGAGGTGCTGTGCGCGGCCTGGCAGATCCTGCGGCGGCGCGGCTTCCCCGGGCAGCTGGTGCTGGCCGGCGCGCGCGGCTGGCTGTACGACGAGATGTGGGCGCGCATCCATGCACGCGGCGACGACGCCGGGGTGCTGCAGACCGGCTACCTGGAGGACCAGGACATCCGGCGCCTGTACGGCTGCTGCTCCGCCTTCGTGCTGGTGTCGCTGCTGGAGGGCTTCGGCATCCCGGTGATCGAGGCCATGGCCTGCGGCGCGCCGGTGGTCGCGGCCGACGCGTGCTCGCTCCCGGAGGTCGCCGGCGGCGCGGCGCTCATCGTCGACCCCGGCGACGCCGAGGCCATCGCGCGCGCCATCGAGATCGCCGCCACGGCCGGCCCGGAGCGCGACGCGCTGATCGCGCGCGGCCTGGCGCGCAGCCGCCACTTCGACTGGGACACCTCGGCGCGCCAGCACGTGGGCGCGTACCGCCGGGCCCTGGAGGCCGCGCGGGCGGCATGAGACTGCGCTACTCCGTGTTCGTGCCCACGTTCCGCCGCCCGGAGCTGCTGCGGCGCAATCTGGAGGCCCTGGCGGTGCAGACGCGCCGCCCGGACGAGATCCTGGTGTCGCTGCGGCCGGCGGAGGATCCGGAGGGCGTGGCCGCGGTGGACGCCTTCGCCGCCGCGCACCCGGAGCTCAAGGTCGTGCCGGTGCACGTGCACGAGCGCGGCATCGTCGTGGCGGAGAACGCGCTGCTCGCCGCCGCCAGCGGCGACGTGGCCTGCTTCCTGGACGACGACGCCATCGCGCGGCCGTTCTGGCTGGAGCACATCGCCCGCCACTACGAGCGCGACGAGCGCGTGGGCGGCGTGGCCGGTCCGGCCATCAACGTGGTTGACGGCAAGCCGCAGGAGCGCCGCGCCCGCTTCCGCAATCGCGTGATCTTCCCCGGCCTGATCCTGGACCAGAGCACGCGCCATACCGACCGCGTGGTGCGCGTGGATCACTACCGCGGCGCCAACATGAGCCTGCGCCTCGCGCCCCTGCGCCGCGCCGGAGGCTTCGATGCGCGCCTGCGCGGCGACTGCTTCCGCTTCGAGCTGGACGCGTGCCTGGCGGTGGCGCGCCAGGGTTATCGCCTGGTCTTCGATCCGGAGGTCGAGGCCGACCACCACGAGGCCCCGCGCGGCAGCGGCAACCAGGAGCGCTTCGTGCCCGCGACCATCCGCAACAATGCCGCCAACGAGACCTACGTGCTGTGCAAGCACTACGGCTTCCTCGGCCGCGGCGCGCACCTGGTGTTCGCGTTCCTGGTCGGCAACTTCCCCGATCCCGGCCTGCTGTGGGCGGTGGCGGGGAGCCTCCTCCGCCCGTTCTGGCCCAGCCGCTACCTGCTGGGCGTGGGCGCGCTGCTGCCGGCCTGGCGCGGCCGCTGGCTGGGCTGGCGCATGCGCCGCGGGGCTGCGGCATGAGGGCTTCGGCGTGAAGGTCGTCCTGGCTCACGATTTCATCCGCCACGGCGGCGCCGAGGTGGTGCTGGAGGAGCTGCACCGCCTGTGGCCGGAGGCCCCGGTGTACACGCTTCTGTACGAACCTCACGAGGAGTACAAGGACTGGGACATCCGCTCGAGCTGGCTGCAGCACTGGCTGCCGCCTTCCAGGTACCGATGGCCCATGCCGATCTATCCCGGCATGGTGGACCGCATCAGATTGCCCGCCGACACGGATCTGCTCGTGACCTCGTCCGTGTCCTGGATGAAGAGCCTGGCGGCGCCGGCCGGAGTGCCGCACCTGTGCTTCATCCACCGCCCCATGATGTTCGCCTACGATCGCCAGGCCGACTTCCTGGCGGCGTATCCGGCGCCGATGCGCCCGCTGCTGCGCCTGCTCGCGGCACGGGTGCGCGAGTGGGACCAGCGCACAGCGGCCCGCCCCACCCATTACCTCGCCAACTCGCGCTACACCGCCCGGCGCGTGAAGGAGCTGTACGGGCGGGAGGCGGAGATCGTGTACCCGCCGGTGCGCCTGGAGGCGTTCCACGCGGCCGGGCTGCACACGCGGCCGGGCGCGTACTTCTTCACCATGAGCCGGCTGGAGTCCTACAAGCGCGTGGACCTGATCGTGGACGCCTGCACGCGCCTGGGCGTGCCGCTCAAAGTGGCGGGCAAGGGTCCGGAGCTGCAGCGCCTGCAGGAGCGAGCCGGCCCCGGCGTCGAGTTCCTCGGCTACGTGAGCGACGCCATGCTGCCCGAGCTGGTGGCCGGCTGCCGCGCCTTCCTGTTCTCCGCCGAGGAGGACTTCGGCATCGCGCCGGTGGAGGCGGCGGCCGCCGGACGCCCGGTGCTGGCGTACGGCGCCGGCGGCAGCCTCGAGACCGTGGTGCACGGCCGCACCGGCCTGCACTTCGCCGCGCAAAGCGCCGACAGCCTGGTCGCGGCCATCCGGGAGCTGGAGCGCTGCGACATCCGCCCGGAGGACTGTCGCGCGCACGCGCGCCAGTTCGGCGTTCCGGAGTTCCGCCGCCGGGTGCTGGCGGCGGCGGAACGGCTGGTCCACGCGGCGCGGACCGGCTCCGGGACTGGCGCCGCCGGATCAGACACCCCACAATAGCGCCCCTTCCTGCGGTGCCACTCCCGCAGGATCCCCCGAAGCCATTCGCCCGCAGTTGAACCGTCAAGAGAAAGGCCCCCTGCTGCTCCTGTACGAGCGGCTGTACGTCCTCATCCTGGTGACGGCGGCGGCGGTGGCGGCGGCGTTCCTGATCTCCCGCACGGTGACGCCCATGTACCGCGGGCAGTCGCGCGGCTTCCTGCCCACGACCGCGGACGCCATCAACATCCGGTCGGAAGAAGGCAACCTGCCCACCGGGCCCAAGCTGCCCGTGGCCAGCACGGAGATGCAGGATTCCCTGAAGGGGGTGGCCCGGTCCGCCATGCTGCGCGAGCAGGTGGCCAACGCGCTGCCCGAGGTCAACTACCAGTATCTCGAGAAGAACGTCGATGCGGACATCGACAAGTTCAACCTGCTGGTGTTCACCGCCTGGCATCCGGAGGCCGAGACCGCGGCCCGGATCGCCAACACCAGCATGCAGATGCTGCAGGACATGCTGCGCGACATCAACCAGCGCGGCGTGGCCGCGACGGTCGCCGTGCTCGGGGCCCAGATCGAGGCCACGCAGGCGCGCCTGGCGTCGGAGCAGCAGCAGCAGCTCGACTTCCTCCGGGCCAGCAACACCGTGGACTACGGCAGCGAGTTCCAGTCGCTGGCGGCCCGCATCGACCGCCTGCGCCAGGCCCTCTCCGATCTGGACGTGCAGATCGGCACCCTCGACGACGAGGTGGCGGCCACCACGGGCCAGCTGGCCGCACGCAAGCTGCTGCTGCAGGACGGGGCCTTCATCCTGTCTTCGCAGGCGCAGGTGCGCAACGTCTTGATCAACACGCTGCGCCAGGAGATCGCGCAGCAGGAGATCAAGCTCAGCGAGATGCTGAAGAAGTACACCGTGGAGCACCCGCTGGTGAAGGCCGAGCAGGAGCGCATGGCGCAGCTGGAGCGCCAGCTCGCCGTGGAGTCGGCTCCGGAGAACCAGTACGAGCCGGGCTCGCGCAGCTTCACGCTGGACAGCATCGCCAGCACCTTCGAGCAGCAGCTGTACCAGTTCGAGATCCAGCGCGAGTCCCTGCGCGCGCAGCGCGAGGAGCGCCAGCGCGAGCTGGACGCCGCGCTCGCGCAGTGGCGCGCCATGCCGGACCTGAAGGCGCAGCTCGACCTGATGGACCAGCGCATCGCCGACACGCGCGGCACGCTGGGCGACGAGATGGCCCGCCTGGAGGAGTTCCGCGTGTTCCAGGCGCGCAAGCCCGACTACATCCAGATCACCGAGCGCGCCGTTCCCGACACGGAGCCCAAGTATCCCAGCGTGACCCTCAACATGGCCGTGGCGGCCATCCTCGGCCTCATCATCTCCGTGGTCCTGATCGTGATCATGGACCGCGTCAGCTATCATCGGGAGAGAGCGCCGTGGTAGCCCAAGCTGGCATCACCTGGGTCTTCGAAGAGGAAGAGGCCGCTCCGGGCCAGCCGGACCCGTTCGCGGAGATCCCGCTCGAGATGCGCGAGGAGCTGGAGGTGGGGCTGCGCCGCGAGGTGTTCGATCAACTCCACGCCGAGTCGGTGCAGCGCGGCGAGCTTCCGCCTCCGCCGCGCACCTGGTTCGACGGCGCGCCCGGCAAGGTCCTGCGCCTGGTGTTCCTGGCGGCGCTGGGCGCCGCGATCGGCTCCCTGACCGTGGCCATCGTCGTCTACTCGATCCGGTCCTTCGCCACCATCGTCTGACATGGCCACGCTCCGCGAGGAACGCCAGCGCAAGCTCGAGCTGCTCGAGCGCTACGCGGCCGCGCGCCGGGAGAAGCTGCTGGCGACCCTGCGCGCCCAGGCGCAGGCCGAGGCCGCCAGCGGGCGCTATCCGTGGAAGGGCGAGTTCCGCACCCGGGAGGAGATCCTGGAGCTCTACCGCGAGCGCCGCAAGTGGGACCGCCGCTTCCTCTTCGACCTGCTCCTGGCGGCCGTCGCCTGCATTGGCCTGCTGGGCGCGGGCGCGATGCTGGTGAAGATCTACACGCCGGACAAGATCGCCGCGAGGCAGAAATAGGGGTCGGACCCGCTATTTCAGCTTCTCCCAGAAGTCGTCCGGCATGTCGTGGGCGATCTTCAAGGCGCCGTTGGAGCCGCCGTACAGCGGTTCTTCGATGCGCAGCACGGTTCCGCCGCCCAGCTTCTCGGCCATGAACTTCTCGATCTCCGTGTCCAGACCGTCGATCATGGAGCCGCCGCCGGCCAGCAGCACGCGGTTGCGCAGCTTGTGCTGGAACTCCGGATCGAAGGTGGCGATGAGCCGGCCCAGGCCCTCGACGATGGGCGGAACGATGCTGCGGCAGGCGTCGCGCACTTCCTTGGTGATGTCGAACTTGGTGGGCTTGCCGTTGACCGGCATCTCCACCACCGCCGGCTCCATGGTGTCCAGGACCGAGGAGTAGCGCTCCTTGAACTTCTTCACCATCTGCATGCTGAACTGCGCCTCCGGGTACTTCTTGCGGATCAGATCGGCCAGCACCTGGTCCACGGAATTGCCCGCGGCGGCCAGGGTCACCTGGTCCGCCTCCTCGGGCATGGTGCCGTGCATGCGGCACAGGTCCGTGGTGCCGGCGCCGATGTCGATCACCAGCACGTCATCCAGCCAGTCCAGCCCGTAGGCGACCGCGAACGGCTCCGAGCACAGCATCACCGAATCCAGCGTCTCCCGCGCGGCGTTGATGATGGCCTCCTTGTTGCGGATGGAGGCCTGCGCCGGCACGCCCACGACGGCGTACAGCAGCTCGTCCTTGCGCGGGCGCGCCCGCCGGCAGATCTCGCGCACCAGGTCGGCAGTGGCCTTGATGTTGGCCTCGGCCTCGGCGTTGCCGGCGCCGTTGCCGTCACCCCACTTGATATGGCCGCTGGCCAGGGGGCTGTAGAAGTTGCAGGACAGGCGGTGCTCCAGGGCCTCCTCCCCGAACAGGACCTCCTTCTTCAGCAGCTTCCTCGCTACCACGTCTTTGGGATAGGCGACGTGGCTGGCGAGAGTCTCCCGGACGCCGTTGCTGGCGGCAACGGAAGTGCGTGACGTGCCCAGGTCGATGCCCAGGTACAGGACGCCGTGATCCTTCTGCTGCGGTGCGCCGGCGTTTGCGGTCTCGTTCATCGTCGTGCTCCAGGAGTGATTCGGTCTCGGGGATGATTCTGGTCTAGGATCCGCTCTTCTGCGCCTCGAGCTGCTCTTTCAGCCGGATGTTGGCCTCGAAGATCCGGGTGAGTAGTTCGCGCTTCAGCTCGGCGTTGAGTTCGTCGTCGCCCAGGCCCTGCACTTCGCGGTAGATGGAGGCCAGGCCCGGCTCCATGCCTTTCATCCTGGCCAGGCGCTTGAGCTGCTCCTCCGTCGTCTCCAGGGACTGCACAAGCTTGTGGATGCGCCGCTCCAGGTTGTCCAGCTCGCGCGCGTGCTCGGCCACCTGCAGCTCCACCGCCTTGCGGCGCTCGCTGCGGATCACATTGAGCACGTACAGGACGACCTCGTCGCGCAGGCGCAGCGTCTCGGGCCCGGCCGTGCCGGCCTGCGCGAACATCTCGCGCAGCCGCGCCGCCACCGGACTCCTGGCCGGGTCGGTGACCAGGTCCACGGCGCGCTCCAGAGCCGTCTGCTCGGCCCGGGCGGCGCTGCGCCGCTGGTCCACCTCGGCTTCCAGCTCGGCGATCTCGTGGCGGAACCGCTCGCGCGTCGCCAGCAGCTGGTCACGGGCCATGGCCACGGCGCGCAGGAACTCGGCGCTGCTGAAGCCGCGCCCCTCCTTGGCGTGCCGGCCCAGGAGCTCCACGAAGCGGCGGCGCGCCGAGCCGCTCACCGCGGCCGCCTCCGCCGCGTCGAAGGTCACCGACTCCCGCTCCAGGGCGTCGCGCACCGCGAGGTCGAAGGCCTGGAGCAGCAGCTCGCGCTCCACCACGCGCAAGCGGCGGCCTTCCTGGCCCAGGATCTTCTGGGTCAGGGCGTCCGCTGCAGGCCCGGCGACAGCCTTCGGATCGTGCTCGGGGGACATGACTGCACTGCCTCGCAACCGTGCATCCCGCATGGGGTGGGGCATTCTAGGCAGGGCCCGGACAGGGGTAAAGCTAGGCGCCGGCGATCGCGGGCGAGAGATCCTCGCGCCGGATGACCCCGTTCCGCGAGAACGCCGCGGCCCGCGTCAGCTCGTTCTGCAGCTCGCGGATGTTGCCAGGCCACGCGTAGGCCTCCAGGGCGGCCACGGCGCCGGGATCGAGCTGGCCCGAGGGCAACCCCTCTCGGGCGTGCTTGGCCAGGATGAAGCGCGCCAGCAGCGGCACGTCGCCCGGGCGCTCCCGGAGCGGGGGCATCTGGATGGTGATCACCGCCAGCCGGTAGTACAGATCCTCGCGGAACAGGTGTTCGCGGGTGCGCTGCTGCAGATCGCGGTTGGTCGCGGCGATGACGCGCGCGTTCACGTGGCGGGCCAGGTTCCCGCCGACCGGCCGCACTTCGCCGTCCTGCAGGAAGCGCAACAACTTCGCCTGCAGCTCGGCCGGCATCTCGCCGATCTCGTCCAGGAACAAGGTGCCGCCGTCGGCCGCTTCGGCGTAGCCCTTGCGGTCGCGGTGGGCCCCGGTGAACGCGCCCTTGACGTGGCCGAACAGCTCGCTCTCCAGCAGGCTGGCCGGGATGGCGGCGCAGTTGACGGCCACCAGGGACTTCTTGCGGCGCGGCCCGTGCTCGTGCAGCGCGCGCGCCACCAGCTCCTTGCCGGTGCCGCTCTCCCCCAGGATCAGGACCGGCGCTTCGGAGCGCACGATCCGGTCCAGGACCGCGAACACCGCCTGCATCGGCGGCGCGGCGCCGATCATCCCGTAGCGGCCCGGCAGGTCGTCGACCGGCAGCGCCGCGGCCGCGAGGTGGCTGTCGGTCCAGGCGCGCAGCATCCGCGCCGCCTGCAGGCGCGTGGCCGGATCGCTCCGATCCAGCCGGTCCATGAGCTCGCGCGCCTCTTCCAGCTCGTCCGGGCTCACGGCGCGTCCTGGGCCAGCATGCGCGCCGCGCGCAGGCAGTAGTTCAGGCCCGAGAACAAGGTCAGTCCGATCACGATCCAGAACAGCGCCGCGACCAGCGCCGGCTCACGCGCCGCGTACAGCCAGCGCAGGTGCAGCGCCTCGGGCACCGCGCCCACTGCGCCGACCAGGATGCAGATGTAGATGGTCTGCAAGGTCATCTTGGCCTTCCCGTAGCGGTCGGCAGGGAACTGCAGGCCGCGGCTCTCCACCAGGCCGCGCAGCGCGGTGACCAGGAACTCGCGGGCCAGCAGCACCACCACGGCCCAGGCCGGGACCAGGTCCGGCAGCAGATCGTGCTGCCCGCTCACCCAGCGCCAGTCCGCGGGATAGCGCGCGCGGTCCGTGAGCCAGTCCACCTGCACCAGGTAGATGAACGCTCCCAGCGTCAGGACCTTGTCCACCACCGGATCGGCGACACGGCCCACGGCCGTGACCCAGCCGTACTTGCGCGCGAGCCAGCCGTCGAGGGAGTCGGTCAGGCTGGCTGCCAGGTAGAACCAGAAGGCCCAGAAGGCCGCGCGCTGCTGCACCGACGGGTCTTCACGCCGCACCAGGGACTCCAGGAAGAAGAACACCACCGCCGCGAACAACAGGCGGCTGAGCGTGATCAGGTTCGGCAGTTGCCGCCGGTTCAGACTCATGCGGGAGCGGACGACAGGCAGGGCTCGGCGCGCAGATCGTAGCCTTCGGCGGCGGTCACGCGCACGGACAGCAGATCGCCTGCCGTGAGCGTTCCGGCGGCGTCGGCCACGCGCACCAGGCCGTCAACTTCCGGCGCGTCGGCCTGCGTGCGCGCCAGGGCGTCTGCGCGCTCGCGGCCGTCCACGAGCACCTCGACCACGCGCCCGACCCGGGCGCGCTGGTGCTCCGCGTGGATGCGGGCCTGCTGCTCCAGCACGCGGCGCACCCGCTCCTGCGCCTCGTCCGCGGAGCAGCGCTCCGGGTCCGCGCCGGCGGGCGTCCCGGCCTCCGGCGAGAACGCGAACGCGCCCAGCCGCTCGAAGCGGAACTCCGCCAGCCACTGCAGCAGCTGTTCGAACTCCTCCACGCCTTCCCCGGGATGCCCCAGCAGCACGGTGGTGCGCAGCGTGATCCCGGGCACCTCCTGGCGCAGGCGCAGCAGCGTGCGCTCCACGCTGTCACGGCTGCCGCCGCGGCGCATGCGCCGCAGCACCGGCGTGGAGATGTGCTGGATCGGAATGTCCAGGTACGGCACCACGTTCGGCCAGGCGCGCATCACCTGCGCCAGCCGCCACGGGAAGGCATTCGGATAGGCGTACATGACACGCAGCCAGCGCAGCCCTTCCACCGCCGCCATGGCTTCGACCAGATCGGGCAGGCGCGGTCCGCCGGGACCGAAGTCCGTCCCGTAGCCGGTGCTGTCCTCCGCCACCAGCACGATCTCGCGCACTCCCTGCGCCACCAGGGACTGCGCCTCCGCCACCGCCACTTCCAGCGGCTTGCTGCGCTGGCGCCCGCGGATGGCCGGGATGATGCAGAAGGCGCAGTCGTGGTCGCAGCCGTTGCTGGGGCGCATGTAGGCGTAGCTGCGCGGCGTCTGCAGCCAGCGCGGACCCTCGACCTGGCCCTGCACCGCCCTTCCGCCCGCGCCGTCCCGCACCTTGCGCCCCTTGAGCACCTCCTCCACCACGCGGGCGATGTTGGAGTAGTCGCTCAGACCCAGGAAGGCGTCCACCTGCGGGAACTTCCGCTCCACATCCGCCCGGAACTTCTGGGGCAGGCAGCCGACCACCACCACGCCGCGCAGCTGCCGGCGGCGCTTGGCGGCCAGCAGGTCCCGGATCCAGCGCTCCGACTCCGCGCGCGCCGGGCCGATGAAGGAGCATGTATTGAGCACCGCCACGTCGGCCTGGGCGACGTCGCCGGTGACGGCATAACCTTGGGCGCCCAGCCGCCCCAGGATGGTCTCCGAGTCGATCAGGTTGCGGGCGCACCCGAGGTGCACCAGGGCGATGCGGATGTCGGCGGACGGCATGAGCGCGCGGCGGTGTCCGGGGGCTTGGCGCCGCGCCGGGAACACGACATTGTAGGGGCGAAAGCGGACGCGGCGCGTGCGGCTCAGCGGGCGCGGCTCCGCGGTGGACATGGCCGCGACCGCTTCCTTATTCTGCGGGCACCATGCTGCTTCTCGCCCTCTCCTCCCTCCTGATGCCGGCCGTGCAGCAGCCTTCCGCGGTCCCTGCGCTGGCGCCGCCGCCGGTCGAGGCCATGCAGGACCCTCCCGCGGATCCGTGGTCCGGCAGCCTCGCCGCCGGCCTGACCTGGATCACCGGCAACTCCGAAAGCTCCACCGGCACCCTCGACTTCGCGGCCAAGTACGACAAGCAGAAGTACTTCTGCACCGCCTTCGCCAACTACTCCGGCGTCCGCCAGGAGGATTCGGCCACCGGCGACTCCACGACCACCAGTCGGCTGTACACCGCGGGCGCCTCGCACAACCGCTACTTCAGCGCCGCCCGCACCTGGTACGCCTATGCCAACGGCGCCTGGCGCATGGACGAGCCGCATGGCCTGCAGGTGCGCGACAGCGCCGGCGTGGGCGTGGGCCACTCCTGGAAGTGGGACGAGGACAAGAGCAGCTTCAACGCCGAAGCCGGCCCGTCGTACGTGATCGAGAACCTGGTGGCGCTGCCCTCCGACAGCTTCGCCAGCGCGCGCGTGGCCGAGGCACTGGACTGGGCCATCGGCACCGACTGGAAGATCATCAACCACGGCGAGCTGCTGCAGTCGGTGGATGACACGGACGACCGCTCGGCCACCGCCGACGCCGGCGTGCGCTGGACGTTCGCCAGCACCTGGTTCGCGCAGGCCACCGTGGCCGTGGCCTGGGACAACACCCCGGCCCCCGGCTTCGAAAAGACCGACTGGCGCTACACGGTCTCCCTCGGCTCCAGTTTCTAGTTCAGGCTACCCAACCCCCGAGCACTGGAGGATCTCATGGGCTTCGCGCAGGAGTTCAAGGAGTTCGCGGTCAAAGGCAACGTGGTCGACCTGGCCGTCGGCATCATCATCGGCGGCGCCTTCGGCAAGATCGTCAGCTCCCTGGTGGGCGACATCGTCATGCCGCTGGTGGGACTGGTGATGGGCGGCATGAACTTCACCCAGCTGTTCATTCCACTGGACGGCAAGGACTACGAGAACCTGAAAGCCGCGGTCGAGGCCAAGGCGCCGGTGCTGACCTACGGCAACTTCATCCAGACTGTCATCGACTTCCTGGTGATCGCGTTCGTGATCTTCTGGATGGTGAAGGCCGTCAACAAGGCGCGCGCGAATCCCACGGCCGCTCCGGCCAAGTAGCTCCACGCCGCTATTGTGGCGCGACCAGCTCGAGCTCCTGCTCGCCGCGGCGCAGCTTCAGCGTCACGGGCCCGCCCGAGCCGAGCAGCGCGCCCAGCTCGCCCGATTCCGCGAGCTCGCCCGCGTCCCGGCCATTTACCTGCAGCAGCACGTCGCCGGCCTTCAGCCCGGTCTTCTCGGCACGGCTGCCGGCGACCACGCTGTCCACGCGCACGCTGTCCTCGCCCGGCGCCAACATCAGGCCGAAGCGCGGCGGCGGGACGCGGAGCTCCAGGGGCCCTTCGCCGGCGCGCTGCACGCGCAACAGACGGTTCTTCGGATCGAAGGTGAGCGCGAACGGCTTCAGGACCTCGTAGCCGAGGTTGGCCACCCGGAACAGCTCGGCGAAGTCGGCCGCGGCCGGCTGGAACGAGTGCCCGGCGAACTGCAGCGCGTCCTCGAGCGCCGCACTTCGGATCTGGAACTCGTTGTTCGTGGTGCGCGCGCTGCCGCGGATGACGGGAGGGCCGGCCAGCCGCAGCTTCCCCATCCACTCCGACGGCAGCATGAAGCCGCCCATGTTGCCGCTGTCCACGTGCGCGCGCAGCTCGTGCTCGCCCAGCCGGATCGGGACAGTGGCGATGCCACGGGCGTCGTCATACGCCAGCACGTGCTCCGCGCCGGCCGCCAGCTCGCCGCGGCGCAGCTCCACGGCGTTGCCGGGATAGTCCACCGTCCACAGCAGGCCGGCGAACAGCCCGTAGCCCAGGATCCCGACCACCGGCTCCCCCACGGGAATGCGCGTGGCGTAATCGCCCTCGAGAAACGTCAGGCCCTCGAAGCGCGCGCCGCCGACCTCCACGCAGTCCACGCCCACGAGCCTCGCGCTGCGCGTGTTGACTCCGGTGCCGTCGCTCGCTTGCGCCTCGCCCACCGGCTCCAGCTTCAGCTCCGCCACCAGATCGCGGTCCAGCCGCCCGTGGGCGCCGGCCCCGGTATCCAGGATGAAGCGGTACGGCCCCTGTCCGTTGACCTTCGCCTCGATCACGGGCATGCGTGTCTCGTGGCTCATGGGCACGCGCACCACCTCCTGCGCCAGGCTGGTCCTGGGCGCTGGGGCCGGTTGTTGAGCGGACGACAGCTCGAACAGCAAGAAGAGGCATGCAAGCATGGCAGTCAGGAGCATAGGATTCGTCGCAAGTGCCTTTCCGTCAATATCTTATGTATCCAATACAAGCGCCGCCGAAATGCCGTTAGGGATGCGGCAGCCGCCCGCCAAGAAGCTGCCATGCAACCCGCGCTCGCCTTCCTGCTCCTCGCCGCTCCCGCCCTGGCCCAGGACTTCAACGGCGACGGCTACGGCGACCTGGCCGTCGGAGCGCCCAAGGAGGACGTGGGCGCCTACAGCGACGCCGGGGCCGTGACGGTCTTCTATGGAGGCGCCAACGGACTCAAGAACACCGGCGTTCAGCAATGGACCCAGGACTCCACCGGCATCGCCAACTTCTGCGAGAACGGCGACCAGTTCGGGGTGGCGCTGGCCCACGGCGACTTCGACGGCAACGGCTACGACGACCTGGCGATCGGCGCCAACCTGGAGGACCTGGCCGCGACCAACTGCGGCGCGGTCCACGTGCTCTACGGCGGCCCCAACGGACTCGCCAGTCTCAACAACGAGTTCTGGCACCAGGACAGCAGCGGCGTGCTCGACTCCTGCGAGTCCTGGGACCAGTTCGGCGCCGAGCTCTCTGCCGGAGACTTCAACGGCGATGGCTACGCCGATCTCGCAATCGGCGTCATCTACGAGGACCTCGGCCGCACGCCGGTGACCGACTGCGGCGCCGTGGCGGTCCTCTACGGCTCGCCCGGGGGACTCAGCTCCACCAATAACCAGCTCTGGAGCCAGGACTCGGGCACCGTCCCCGATCTCAACGAGGCCAGCGACTACTTCGGCTGGACGCTTGCGAGCGGCGACTTCAACGCCGACGGGCGCGACGACTTGGCCGTCGGCACGCCCTACGAGAAGCTCTACACCTCCGACGATGCCGGCGCGGTCATCGTGCTGAACGGCAGCGCCTCCGGCCTCACCAGCATGAACAGCAAGTCCTGGAACCAGGCCAGTCTCTCCGGCGAGATCGAGAGCAACGACTGCTTCGGCTGGGCGCTTGCCACCGGCGACTTCGACGGCAACGGCGCCGACGACCTCGCGGTGGGCTCGCCGACCGAGTCGCTCGAAGCATTCGGCACGATCGCCGAGGTCGGCACCGTCCAGGTGCTCTACGGCGCGCCCGGCACCGGCCTCAGCAACGCCAACGGGCAGAGCTGGACCCAGTCGGCCACCTTCCAGGACGGCAGCGAGGCCCACGACTGGTTCGGCTACGCCCTGGCCGCTGCCGACTTCAACAACGACGGCCGCGCCGACCTCGCCATCGGCGTGCCGTTCGAGGACCTGGACTTCAGCTCCCAGGGCGCCGTCAACGTGCTGAACGGCGGCCCAGTGGGCCTCTCCACCAGCGGCGCCAAGCTGCTGCACCAGGGCAACCTCGGCTTCGCCGATCCGGCCGAGGGCGGCGACAACTTCGGATTCGCGCTGCGTGCCGGGCGCTTCCTCGGCGGCAGCTACGCCAGCCTGGCGGTCGGCGTCCCGCACGAGGACGCCGGCACCGTGGTGGACTGCGGCGCGGTCCAGGCCATTTACGGCAGCGGCTCCGGCCTCGGCGCCGCCGGCACCCAGTTCTACCACCAGGGGAGCTCCGGCGTGCCCGACAACAACGAGACCTTCGACGGCTTTGGATCGTCTCTCTGACGGCGCCGCATTCCCACCCACCCGACCGGGAGCGACGTACTCGGCTGCACTCGGCCCCAGCGATCGGATCGAGTCATCTCGACAACGCGGGCCTCGAGACGCTCCATCCTGCGGCGCGCAGCTCGTCCCGCTCGGCGCCGAGGAGCTGGAATGCGGCCTGCCGGACCTCGACCACCTCCAGCACCTTCTGCAGCTCCCGGGCGATGAGTCGGAAGCGGTGCCGTCGAGACCGACGTGGCAGCTACCATCTGATTCCTGCTCGGAGTCTCGCTGCACCACCCCCTGCTCCCCGATGATCGGCCCACGATGCGCCAGATTCTCCTTCCTTTGCTGGCTACCTGCGCGCTCGCGCTGCCCTCCCTCGGGCAGACCCCCACGACCGAGCGCGTGAGCGTGGACTCCGCCGGTGTTCAGGGGAACAGCCACAGCGGCTCGCCCTCGATCTCGGCTGACGGCCGGTTCGCCGCGTTCACCAGCGGTGCAAGCAACCTCGTCCCCGGCGACACGAACGGCGTCCATGACATCTTCGTCCACGACCTCCAGACCGGGCAGACCACCCGCGTCAGCGTGGATTCCACCGGCGTCCAGGGCAACGGCAATAGCTTCGGGGTCTCGATCTCCGCCGACGGTCGCTCCGTCGCGTTTCATAGCTATGCCGGCAACCTCGTCCCCGGCGACACGAACGGCTGGGATGACATCTTCGTCCACGACCGCCTGACCGGGCAAACCGCCCGCGTCAGCGTGGACTCCGCCGGCGCCCAGGGGAACGGCGGCGGAGCCAACGTGCCCTCGATCTCGGCTGACGACCGTTTCGTCGCGTTCTCCAGCAGTGCCAGCAACCTCGTCCCCGGCGACACGAACGGCACCACGGATGTCTTCGTCCACGACCGCCAGACCGGGCAGACCACCCGCGTCAGCATGGATTCGAACGGCGTCCAGGGGAGCGGCTTCAGCTACAGCACTTCGATCTCGGCCGACGGCCGCTTCGTCGCGTTCACCAGCAGTGCCAGCAACCTCGTCCCCGGCGACACGAACGCCGCCGATGACATCTTCGTCCACAACCGCCAGACTGGGCTGACTACCCGCGTGAGCGTGGACTTCACCGGCGCCCAGGGGAATGGCTACAGCCGGACGCCCTCGATCTCAGCCGACGGTCGCTCCGTCGCGTTTCAAAGCTATGCCAGCAACCTCGTCGCCGGCGACACGAACGGCATCCCCGATACCTTCGTCCACGACCGCCAGACCGGGCTGACCACCCGCGTGAGCGTGGACTCCACCGGCGCCCAGGGGAACGGCTACAGCAGCTGGCCCTCGATCTCAGCCGACGGCCGCTTTGTCGCATTCTTCGGCAATGCCAGCAACCTCGTCCCCGGCGACACGAACAACGCCGACGACGTATTCGTCCACGACCGCCAGACTACGCAGACCACCCGCGTGAGCGTGGACTCCGCCGGCGTCCAGGGGAACAGCTACAGCCGGCAGCCCTCGATCTCGGCCGACGGCCGCCTGGTCGCGTTCGCCTGCGGTGCAGACAACCTCGTCCCCGGCGACACGAACGGCGCCGATGACATCTTCGTCCACGACCGCGGCGAACCGGGCTTCATGCTGGCGACCTCTGGCACTTGCCCGGGGCCCATGACCCTCACGGCCTCCAACGGCACCCCAGGTGGCACCGTGGCCTTCGTCTGGGGGACCAGCGGCTCCTTCACGATCCCGGCGGGCAACCCCTGCGCGGGCACGCTGCTGGACCTGGTGCCGCTGTTGTCGCCGCCGCCCGGCTATCTGCTCGCCACGGCGGACGGCTCCGGCACGGCGACAGCCTCGATCCTGGTCCCTTCGGGGGCCTGCGGCACGGTCCGCATGCAAGCCGTGGATCTGTCGAGCTGCACGACCAGCAACACCGCCTCCTTGTAGTCGAATCGTCCCGGTCACCGTCCGGATAATCTGAGTCGGCCGCGAGCGATCGCGGCCGCTCTCCATGCAACTTCCCAAGTCCAAGCCAGCATGCGCAACCTCTCCATCTTCCCTCTCCTCGCCATCTCCGTCCTGCCGGCCTTGTCCTCCGGCCTGGCTGCCCAGGCGGGCACCGGCGACTTCAACGGTGACGGCTACCTCGACCTCGCGATCGGAGTGCCGGGCGAGACCAACGACGCCGGCGGCGTCGGCATGGCCGGCGGCGTCAACGTCCTCTACGGCTCCGCCAGCGGGTTGAGCGCCAGCGGCGACCAGCTCTGGGTGCAGAGCGGGATGGCGCTCAGCAACGAGGACGACGATCAGTTCGGCTGGGCGCTGGCCGGCGGCGACTTCAACGGCGACGGCTACGCCGACCTCGCCATCGGCGCACCGTACGAGGACCTGACCGGAACGGACGAGGGTGCCGTCGCGGTGCTGTACGGCAGCTCGCTCGGGCTCACCGCCACTGGCCGCCAGTTCTGGACGCAGAACTCCAGCGGCGTGCTCGATACGGCCGAGTCGGACGACCTCTTCGGCTGGTCGCTGGCGGCCGGCGACTTCAACCTGGACGGCTACCACGACCTCGCCATCGGCGCACCCGGTGAGGACATCAGCACCGCCGCCGATACCGGCGGCGTCGCCATCCTGTACGGCAGCGCCAGCAAGCTGACCGCCACGGGTGACCAGTTCTGGACCCAGGGCTCGCTGACCTACAGCGCCAACGAGACCGGGGACCAGTTCGGCTACGCGCTGACCGCGGGCGACTTCGGCAAGAGCACCCACCGGGATCTTGCGATTGGCGCGCCCTACGAAGACTGGACCAGCATCACGGACGCGGGAACGGTCAACGTCATCTATGGCAGCGCCTCCGGCCTGACCGCGACCGGCGCGCAGGGCTTCAACCAGGACACCAGCGGCATCGGCGGCGGGGCCGAGGCCGGCGACACCTTCGGTTTCAGCCTGGCGGCGGCCAACTTCGGCAACTCCGGCCAGGCGGACCTCGCGATCGGCGTGCCGCACGAGGCGATCGGCAGCGCCACGCTCGCCGGCGCTGTGAACGTGATCTACGGGGCTTCGCTCGGCCTCACCACGACCGGCAACCAGGTCTGGTACCAGGACGTGACCGGCATCCAGGACACCTCCGAGTTCTTCGACCACTTCGGATGGTCGCTGGCTGCCGCCAACTTCGGCAACTCCAGCCACGCGGACCTTGCGATCGGCATCTACGGCGAGGACACCGCCGCTGGCGCCGTGTCGGTCCTCTACGGCGGGACCAGCGGCTTGACCGATGCCGGCGACCAGCTCTGGCGGCAGAACACGCTCAACGTCAACGGCACCGGCGGCGACAACCAGGCCTTCGGCTACGCGCTCGCGGCCGGCAACTTCGGCAACTCCACCCACGCTGACCTCGCCATCGGCTCCCCCTGGGATGCCGAGCCCACCACCATCTTCAGCTCTTCCGGCGTGGTGAACGTGCTCTACGGCGGCACCAGCGGCCTGTTCACCACGGGCAACCAGCTCTGGAGCCAGGACAGCAGCGGCATCCTCGGCAGCTCCTACTACTTCGAATCCTTCGGCCAGGCACTGAGCGGCCGCTAGGCCTTCGATCGAGACCCGGCGGCATGGCGGACGCGATTGTGATCCGCCATGCACCCGGCGTCTATTCAGACTTCTCCGGCGCGGTTTTCTGCGCCTCCCACTGCTCCAGCGTCAGGAGCACGTCGCGGGCCTTGGAGCCGGTGAAGGGGCCGAGCACGTTCTGCTCGGTCATGATGTCGATGAGGCGGCTGGCGCGGGTGTAGCCGATGCTGAGGGCGCGCTGGAGGAGTGAGGCGGAGCCGCGCCCGCTCTGGAGGATGATGCGCACCGCGTCCTCGTACAGCGGGTCGTCCACGCCGCCCTCGGCGGCTGCGCCCTTCTGCTGCATCAGCTCTTCCAGGAACTCGGGCTTGCCGTTCTGGCGCAGGTGGTCGCAGATGTCGCGCACCTCGGGCTCGCTCACGAACGAGCCCTGGCCGCGCACCATGGCGCTGGCGCCGGGCGGGCGGTACAGGAAGTCGCCGTTGCCGAGCAGGTCCTCGGCGCCGCCCTCGTCCAGGATCACGCGGCTGTCCACGGCCGAGGTGACCTTGAAGGCCAGGCGCACCGGCAGGTTCATCTTGATCAGGCCGGTGACCACGTCGGTGCTGGGCCGCTGGGTGGCGACCAGCAGGTGGATGCCGGCGGCGCGCGCCTTGGCGGCCAGGCGGCTGACGGCGATCTCCACCTCCTTGGCGGAGACCAGCATCATGTCGGCCAGCTCGTCGATGACCAGGACGAACAGAGGCAAGGCGTCCGGGAACTCCTCGGGGTCGTAGTCCTCGCCCAGGCGCTCCTTGAGCTGGCGCCGGCCCAGCCCGTTGTAATCGGCGATGTTGCGCACCCCCGCCAGCTTGAACATGTGCAGGCGGTCCTCCATCTGGCGGGTGGCCCATTCCAGCACGTAGGGCGCGCGCTTCATGTCGGTGACCACCGGGCACAGGAGGTGCGGAATGTCGCGGTAGAGCTGCAGCTCGACCTGCTTGGGGTCGATGAGCACCATGCGCATCTGTTCGGGCCGGCGCGTCAGCAGCCACGAGCACAGGATGGAGTTCAGGCACACCGACTTGCCGGACCCCGTCGTGCCCGCGATCAGCATGTGCGGCATGACGGTCAAGTCCTCGACCGCGGGACGGCCCAGAGTGTCGCGCCCCAGCATCATGGGCAGCTTGACCCGCTCCCAGGACATGTCCACCTCCTCGAACACGTCCTTGAGGCGCACGGTCTCGCGCTTGAGGTTGGGCACCTCGATCCCGACCGTGCTGCGGCCCGGCAGAGGATAGACGATGCGCACGCCGTGGCTGCCCAGGGACACGCCCAGGTCGTCGCGCTGGTTCTTCAAGCGTTTCACGCTGACGCCGCTGGCGAGCTGCACCTCGAACAGCGTGAGCGTCGGCCCGCGCTCGGCGCCGACCACGCGCGCCTCCAGGCCGAAGTCGTCGAACACCTTCTGCAGGCGGCGGCCCAGGCTGTCGATCTCGGTCTGGAGCGAAGCGCGGTCGCGCCGCTCGCCGCCCTTGAGGATCGCCGTGGGCGGCAGCGACTTGAGGCTTGGCTTCGCCACGCGCAGCCGCGGCGCCGGGGCTTGCTCCGCTCCCGGTTCGGAGGCGTCCTCCGCGACCTCCGCCGGCGGCGCTTCGCTCGCGACGCCGGCTCCCTCGTCCTCCGCAACTTCTTCCCCCTCCCAGAGGCGCGCGGGAGCCGTAGCGCGGTCTTGCGCGTGCGGGCGCGTGACCGCCGACGCCACGGCGGGCGCGCCGGCCGGCGCCACCGCCAGCGCCGCCTGGTTCTCCAGCCGCTCTTCCGCAGGGTGGAACGGCCGCAGCAGCCCCACGAAGCCGAGCCACAGCCGGCGCAGGCCCGTGGCGGCGCGCTCCTTGGTGCGGGCGGCGTCGGTGCGGATGGCCGGCGCTTCCGCGGAGAGCGGCAGCTTCGGCTGGCGCCAGGCGGCGGCCCGCGCCAGCAGGTCGCGCGCCAGAGGCACAAAGCCCCACTCGGTGGCCATGAGCAGGGCCAGGAGGCCGGTCAGGGCCAGCAGCAGCGCCACGCCGAAGGCGCCCAGGGCCGCCTGCAGCGGCGGGAAAGCCGAGCGGCCCATCCAGCCTCCGACGCCGAGCGGGAAGGAGCGATCCGGCGGCCGCTCCTGCGCCAGTCCGCCGGCAGCCACCGCCACGGTGCAGGTCAGGATCACCACCCCCAGGGTGCGCAAGGCGGCGGCGCCGCGCGGCCGTCCCGCGAGCGCAGCGACTCCCCAGAAGGCGCCGAACAGCGGCGGCAGATAAGCGCCGAGCCCGAGGAACATCAGGAGCAGGTGCGCCAGGTTGTAGCCGATGCTGCCGCAGGCGTTCTCGTCCGGATCGCCGCGCTCGTAGTCGAACAAGGCCACGAACACGAACAGAGAGCCCGCGGCCAGAAGCAGCATCTTGGCGGGCTGGCCGTGCTCGCCCCGGAACCATGCCGAGATGCGCCGGAACACCCAGGCCACCAGGGCCGCAAACGCCATGCACAGCAGGCCCAGCCAGCCGAGCACGGTGCGCAAGCCCTCCCACACGAACCCGCCGTGCGCTGTGAGGGCGGCTCCGGACCGGTGACTCCGCTTTCCCGCCACGATTGGCCGTCCATCGTACGCAGGAGGGTCCGGCGGTTTCCACAATTGCCGTCCGGAAATGCCCCGCTTGTGGTGGTTTAGGAACAGCGGCTGGCTAGACCTTGGGGCTGCGGCGCGGGCCGAACAGGCAGCGGACCAGGCGGCGGGCCAGCACTTCCTTGGCGGCGGGCCCGAGTCGGGCCTCGCCCCCGTCCGCGCGCAGCAGCTGCAGCGTGGCGCGTGCCGCGCCCTGCGCGCGCGGCCCGTTCAGGACGATGGCGTCCAGGTTCTTGCCGCGGAGCTTGCGCCAGGCTTCCTGCCGCCCGTCGCCGCTCTCCAGCGCAAAGCCGACAGCCAGCCTGCGGCCCTTGGTGCGCGCCAGGGTGGCGAGGATGTCGGGATTCGCCACCAGCTCCAGGGTCGTCGCGGCGTCCCCGCGCTTGAGCTTGACCGCCGCGGCGCGCGCAGGACGCCAGTCGGCCACGGCCGCGACGGCGACCACGGCGTCGCAATTGCGCCAGTGGCGGCGGCACGCGGCCAGCATCTCGCGCGCGGTTTCCACCCGCACCACGCTGGCTCCTGCCGGCGGGCGCAGGGCGGTGGGTCCGGTCACCAGCACGACCTTGTGTCCGGCGCGCAGCAGTGCGCGCGCCACCGCGTAGCCCATGCGCCCGCTGCTGCGGTTGCTCAGGTAGCGCACAGGGTCCAGCGGCTCCCGCGTCGGTCCGGCGGTCACCAGGACGCGCATCCCTAGCTCAGCGCCCGCCCGATCGCGGACACGATCGCGTCCGGCTCGGACATGCGGCCCAGGCCTTCCTCGCCGCAGGCGGTCGGCCCGGCCACGGGCCCGATGCGGGTCCAGCCGTCGCGCTCGAGTTGGGCGACGTTGCGCGCCACCGCCGGATGCTTCCACATCTCCGGGTTCATGGCCGGCACGAACAGGCGCGGCTTGTGCTGCTCGAAGGCCAGCGCCAGCGAGCCGAGCAGGTCCGGCGCCAGGCCCTGCGCCAGCACGGCGATGCGTCCGGCGCTGGCCGGGACGACGATCAGGAGCTGCGCGCGCCGCGCCAGGTGGATGTGATCCATGCCGTCGGCGCTCTCGGGCTCCCACTCGCTGCTGAGCGCGCGCCGCCCGGTCACGGTCGCGAACTGGAGGGGGGTCACGAGCTTCGTCGCGCCCGGCGTGAGCACGGTGGTCACGCCGTGGCCGGCCCTGGTGAGCGCGGAGCACACGGCCACGGCCTTGAAGCAGGCGGCGGAGGCGGAAACGCCGACGAGGATCTCGCTCATGGCAGCCCCAGGAAGCGTTCCACTTCCGTGGCCATGCGGTCGAAGTCGTCGTTGATCACGACCAGATCGTAGTCGTGCGCCCGTGCCATCTCCTCGCGGGCGATGGCCAGCCGCTCGCGGATCTGCTCCTCGCTCTCGCTGTTCCGGTCGCGCAGGCGCCGCTCCAGTTCGGCCAGGGAGGGCGCCTGCACAAAGATGGAGACCTGCGGCAGGCCGCTGCGGCGCACCTGTTCGGCGCCTTGCACGTCGATCTCCAGGACCAGGTCGTGGCCGGAGCGCAACGCCTGCTCGACTTCGGAGCGCAGTGTTCCGTAGCGGCGGTCGTGCACGCGTGCGTGCTCCAGGAAGTCGCCGGCGGCCACGCGGCGCAGAAACTCGTCCTCGGCGAGGAAGTGGTAGTCGCGCCCGTCCACCTCACCGGGACGCGGGGCGCGCGTGGTGGCCGAGACCGAGAAGGCGACGCCGGGGTGGCGCACCAGGCGCTGCCACAGGCTGGACTTGCCGGCGCCGGAAGGCCCGGAGACGACGATCAGGCGGCCGCGGCTCGGCTGCACGCTCACTCGACGTTCGCCGCCTGCTCCTTGAGCTGGGCCACCGCCACCTTCATGCGCACCACCAGCGCGGAGATCCCTGCGTCCACCGCCTTGTTGCCGAGCGTGGTGACTTCGCGGTGGCATTCCTGGGCCAGGAATTCCAGCTCGCGACCGCAGGCGCCGCCGTGCGCGAGCAGCGCGCGCACGCGGTCCAGGTGGATGCGCAGGCGCGCGATCTCCTCCTGCACGTCGGCTCGCTCGGCCAGGACCGCCAGCTCGCGTGTCAAGTCCAGCGGCTCCTTGACGCCGGCGGCAGCCCAGGCCGCCTGGATGCGCTCGCGCGTGCGCCGCGCCACCGCGGCGTTGGCCAGCGGCAGGCGTGCCAGCACCTGTTCCAGGTCCTGCTCCAGCTGCCGCAGCAAGGCGTCGATCTCGCGCGCCAGGCGCCGGCCCTCGCGTTCGCGCGAGGCCATCAGCTCGGCCACCGCGGCTGCGGCCGCCGCCAGCGCCGCCTGGCTGACGCCGCGCGCGATGCGCGCGTCCTGCAGGTGCGGCTGCACCGCGCCGGGCAGCGCCAGCAGCTCGGCCAGGCTCGGATCGCGGCGCTCCAGGCGCAGCGTGCGCTCGGCGGCGCGCCAGGCACGCAGGTAGCCGCGCAGCACCTCGTGATGGATCTGCGCCGGGCGCAGGTCCAGGATCTCCAGGCGCACGCTGCCCTGAACGTTGCCGCGCTGCAGGCAGCCGCGCAGCAGCTCCTCGATACGCGGCTCCAGTTCCAGTCCTTCCGGCGGCAGGCGCAGCTTCAGGGCCACGGCCTTGCCGTTGACGCTGCGCAGCTCGACCTCGGCTGCGGCCGCGCGGTTGCGGGCGCGCCCGCGCCCGTAGCCGGTCATGCTGCGCAAGGGGCTTGCGCCGGACCGGCCGCCGCGGCGCGCCGCCATGGCTCAGCGGGATCCGGGACGGCTGCCGGGCTTCACCGGCGGCGGCCCCCCGGCGCGGCACAAAGGGCAGTCCTCCGGCGCCCAGCTCGGGATGTCCAGGTCGAGCAGGCGGTGGTACGGCAGCTCGCCGAACGGCCGCTCCTGGCCGCTGCGGTTCACCAGCGAGGCCACGCCCACGACGCGCGCCTGCGCCGCACGCAGGGCCTCGATGACCTCGTTCACGCTCTTCCCGGTGGTGACGACGTCTTCGGCCACCAGCACCGGCTCGCCGTGCGCCACGCTGAAGCCGCGGCGCAGCGTGAAGCCCCCCTCGGCAGCGCGCTCCGCGAACAATGCGCGCGCGCCCAGGGCGCGCCCCAGCTCGTAGGCCAGCGTCACCGCGCCCAGCGCCGGCCCGATGACGGTGGCGCAAGGCCGCGCTTCACCGGTGCGCGCGCGGATCGCGGCCGCCAGGTCGGCGCACGCGGCCTGCGCCTGGTCCGGGTACTGGAGCAGCAGCGCGCACTGCACGTAGGCGCCGCCGTGGCGGCCCGAGGACAGGAGGAAGTGGCCGTCCAGCAGCGCGCGGCTGTCGCGCAGGGCCCGGAGCAGGCGTTCCGCCGCGGCCGTGCTCGTGCTCGCGCTCGCGCTCGTGCTCACGGGCGCCGCGCTACTGCGGTTGCTCCGGCGCTCCCCCGCCGTCCTCCGGCGGAGTGCCGGGCGGCGTGGCCGGCGGGCCCAGGTCCGGGATCATCGGGCTCTGGTTGTCGAAGCCAGGCTCCAGGCCCTCCATGATCGAGCCGCGGTTCGGGTTCAGATTCATCCAGTGGATGCCCAGGGCGCTCAGAAGGAATAGCGCGAACAAGGCGAAAGTGACCTTGTTGATGCCGCCGGGGCGCACCCCGAAGGCCTCGACTCCGGAGGAGCCGAAGGCGTCGGTGAGGCCGCCGCCCTTGCCCTCCTGCACCAGCACGATGAGCACCAGCAGTAGGGAGGTGAAGACCAGGAGGACGTAGAGCAGGACTTCCAGCATGGGTAGGCGTGGCCTCAGGCGGACGGTGCGGCGGCGAGGATCGGACCGAAAGACTCGATGTCCAGCGAGGCGCCGCCCACCAGCAGCCCGTCCACGTCGGGCTGGCCCAGCAGCTCGTCGGCGTTGCCGGGCTTGACGCTGCCTCCGTACAGGACTGGGGTCCGGGCGGCCATTTCGGCCCCCAGGATACCCGCGAGCAGGCGGCGCACTGCGGCGTGGGCTTCCTGCGCCACGCGCGGCGTGGCGGTGCGGCCGGTGCCGATGGCCCAGACCGGTTCGTAGGCCACGCTGAAGCGGCCGTGGTGCTCGGCGCGCAGCACGCCGGCGAGGGCCTGGATCTGGCGCTGCAGGACCTCGAGCGTGCGTTCGCTCTCGCGCTCCTCGAGAGTCTCGCCCACGCACACCATCGCCGCCATGCGGTTGGCCAGGACCGCGGCCAGCTTGGCGGCGACGCGCGCGTCGGTCTCCCCGAACACGTGGCGGCGCTCGCTGTGCCCGACGAGCACCTGCTGCGCGCCCATGTCGCGCAGCATCGGCGCGCTGATTTCGCCGGTGAAGGCGCCTTCCTTCATCTCGTGGCAGTTCTGCGCGCCAACCTGCACGTTGCTGCCCTTGAGATTGCGGCGCACGATCTCCAGGTGCACGAAGGCGGGGAACACGACGCAGCGGCGGCCGTCCGCCTGCCCCTGGGCCGCGGCGACGGCGCGCGCCAGCGCGGCCGCGCGGCGGCGGGTCAGGTGCATCTTCCAGTTGCCGGCGATGATGGGCATGCGGCTCATGCGGACTCCGGGCGGGCGAGGCGCCGCCCGCAGGCGTGCAGCACGGCTTCGGCGCGTGCCAGCGCGGCGGCGAAGGAATCGGGGTCCAGGGCCTGCTCGGCGTCGGACCAGGAGCGCGCCGGGTCGTGATGCACCTCCACGAGGAAGCCGTCGGCGCCGGCGGCGGCGGCCGCCGCCAGCATCGGCGGCACCAGGCTCGCTCTCCCGGTGGCGTGGCTGGGATCCACCAGCACCGGCAGGCCCGTGCGCTCGTGCAGCGCCGGGACCGCCGACAGGTCCAGCAGGTTGCGCAGCCCGGGGTCGAAGTGGCGCAGGCCGCGCTCGCACAGCAGGATCTCGCGGCAGCCGGCGACGGCCAGGTACTCGGCGGCCTGCAGGAACTCGCTCAGGGTCGCGCTCATGCCGCGCTTGAGCAGCACCGGCCGGCCGGCGGCGCCGGCTTCGCGCAGCAGCACGTGGTTCATCATGTTGCGCGAGCCGATCTGCAGCACCGCGGCGTGCGCCGCCACCCGCTCCACGTCGCGCGGGTCCAGCACTTCCGTGACGAAGGGCAAACGCGCTTGCCGCGCCACGGCCGCGGCGATTTCGAGCCCGCGTCGGCCCAGGCCCTGGAACGAGTACGGGGAGGTGCGCGGCTTGTAGGCGCCGCCGCGCAGGGCGGTGACTCCCAGCGCCTTCAGGCGGCGCGCGAGCGCCAGCAGCGGCTCCTCGGCCTCGATCGCGCACGGGCCGGCGATGCACGCGGCCCATTCGCCGCCGAAGCGCGCGTCGCCCACGCGCACCACCTGCGGCTCGCGCCCGTAGCCGCGCACTTTCCAAGTGGGCTCGGCCGCGGTCAGCACGGCCTCCACGCCCTCCCAGGAGCGCAGCTGCAGCAGGCACTCCTCTTCCATCTGCCCCTGCGGCAGCGCGATCTCCACCGAGTGCGCCGCGCCGGCCTCGGGGCCGCGCAGGGACGCGCCGCGATCCCGCGCCCAGCGCTGCAGCCGGGCCAGCACGCCGTCGCGGGCGTCGGGCGGCAGGTCGCCGCGCAACAGGAGGATCACGCGTTCTTCACTCCGAGGGAATGCCGGGCTTAAAGGGCGGCAATTATCCGCTTTTCCGGGCCTGTGGTCAATGCCGGGCCATCCGGCGCCGGTATTCTCGGCCGGCGCGCGCGCCATGAACCGCCAGGAGAAGGAAGAGCTGGAGCGGAGGCTGCTGCACCCTGCAGCCTGCCGGGCGGCGGACTCGGGCGGGCGCGCCGTGGACGAGGACCCGGATCCCTGGCGCACCACGTTCGAGCGCGACCGGGACCGCATCATCCACTGCAGCGCCTTCCGCCGCCTGGAATACAAGACCCAGGTGTTCGTCAACCACGTGGGCGACCACCATCGCACGCGCCTGACCCATTCGCTGGAAGTCGTGCAGGTGGCGCGCTCCCTGGCGGCGGCCCTCAACCTGAACGAGCCCCTGGTGGAGGCGGTGGCCCTGGCGCACGACCTCGGCCACCCGCCCTACGGCCACGCCGGCGAGAAGCTGCTGGACAGCCGCATGCAGCCCCACGGCGGCTTCAGCCACAACCGCCAGTCCGCGCGCGTGGTCGAGGTGCTGGAGCAGCGCAGCCCCGAGTACCCGGGCCTCAACCTGACCGCCGAGGTGCGTGCCTCCCTGCGCAAGCACGATCAGGCCGTGGATCCAGCCAGCGGCGCGCGCGTGCGCTTCCCGCTGCTCGAGGCCCAGGTGGTGGACATGGCCGACAGCACCGCCTACCACTACCACGACGTGGAGGACGGCGTCCGCGCCGAGATCCTCGACCCGCTCCAGATGCAGCGCGACCTGCCGCTGTGGGCCGAGGCGGTGGCGCGCACGCGCCGGCGCCACGCCGGGCTGCAGGAAGGCGACCTGCTGCTGTGGCGGCGCGCCGCCAATGAGCTGCTGGGCCTGGCCATCGTGGACCTGCAGGAAGAGGCGCTGCGCCGCCTCCAGCGCCATCAGCCACGCTCGCCCCGGGAAGCGCAGGAGCTGCCGGAACGCGTGCTGGCCCATTCCGAGGCCTTCCGCAGCGAGGTCGCCAGGCTGCACGAGTACCTGTACCAGCACATGTATTTCGACGAGCGCGTCAACTGGCACGTGCGCCGTGCCACGGACCTGCTGGATCACCTGTTCACCGCGCTGCTGAACAAGCCCGAGGCAGTGCCGGAGCGCAACCACCAGCTCGCCGACAGCCCGGCGCGCGCCGTCTGCGATTACGTGTCGGGCATGACCGACCGCTACGTGGAGCGGGTGTCCCGCCAGCTCGGGATCCTGAGCTGGGGTCAGATCTAGGGATTCCGATCGAACGCTTGCGCCGCGGCATCGCGCGTCACGACCCTGTGCGCGAGCAGGTGCCCGAAGCCGTACAGGGCGCTCCCGAGCAGCACGCCGCCGAAGCACGCGGCCAGGTTCCACCAGATGTGGTGCGCGGAGAGCAGCGCGCGCCAGGGCTCGACCATGAGGGTCAGCGGCGCGAGCAGCACTCCGGCCGCGGCTCCTGGCCAGCCGAAGGACAGGTGCAGCGAGCGCAGGTTCAGCGCGAAGCCCAGCGCCACGCCGCCCACGCACAGCAGGCCGCCCAGGAGAATCAGGAGGCGCGCAAGCCCGCGCATCTCCGGTATTCATACCCTCGCTGGCGCCGCGGGCGGCGCTCCGCGACGGATCTCCGTACATCCACTTAGATCGGTACGGCGGTCGGGAGCAGACGTCCCGCGCGTGCCGCCCGCAGCCAGGCGTTCAGGACTTCCCTGGCGCGCACCGCGGCGCGCGCCGGCGCCGCGCCGGACGCCAGGAACACCGCCAACGCGCTGCTGAGCGCGCAGCCGGTGCCGTGGACGTGCGTGGCGCCGGCAAGGCGCGGCGCCGTGATCCAGAACGGCTCCTGACCGCGCTCCTGGAACAGGTCCGCCGCCTCCGGGTCGGCTTCCCGGTGGCCGCCCTTCAGGAGGACGGCCCGCGGGCCAAGCTCCAGCAAGGCCGCGGCCGCGCGCTCCATCTCCGGGCGGCTCGACACGGCGCGCCCGGTGAGCGCGGCGGCTTCCTCCAGGTTCGGAGTGAGCACGGTCACGCGCGGCAGCAGCTGCTGGCGCAGCGCCGGCAGCGCGTCCGGCCGCAGCAGCGTCACGCCGGCGGCGGCAACGGAGGCGGAGAGCACGGGATCCAGCACCACGGGAACGGACGCGTGCGCGCCCAGATGCGCGGCGACCGCGGCGACGACCGCCGCATCCCCGAGCGCGCCCAGCTTCACCGCCTGCACCGGCCCCAGCGCGAACACGGCGCGCAGCGCGCCGGCGACCAGGCCGGCCGCGACGGGCTCGGCGCGGGTCAGGCCTTCGGGCCCCTGCACGGTGAGCACCGCCGGGATCGCCGCGCCGTCAGCGCCCAGCGCCGCGAACACCTTCAGGTCCAGCTGCAGCCCGGCGCCGCCGCCAGGGTCGGAGCCAGCGACGCTGAGCAGCCTCGGCTCAGCCTTCGCGGACGTCGTAGGCGCCAAGGATGTGGTAGCCGCAGTCCACGTACAGGATGTCGCCCGTGACTCCCGAGGCGTAGTCGCTGAGCAGGAACACCGCGGCCTTGCCCACGTCCTCGCCCACGATGGCGCGGCGCAGCGGATTCACCTGCGCCTGGTAGTCGATCATGTCGCGCACGCCCTTGATGCCGGCGGAGGACAGCGTGCGGATCGGGCCGGCGCTGATGGCGTTGACGCGCACGCCCCGCGGGCCGAGATCGGCCGCCAGGTAGCGCACGCTCGCCTCCAGCGCGGCCTTGGCCACGCCCATCACGTTGTACTGGGGCACCGAACGCACCGCGCCGATGTAGCTGAGCGTCAGCAGCGACGCGCCGGGGGCCAGCAGCGGCTCGGCGGCGCGCGCCAGGGCCACCAGCGAGAAGGCGGACACGTTCTGCGCCAGCAGGAAGCCGTCGCGGCTGACCTGGTAGAACGGCCGCTCCAGGTCCTCCTTGTTGGCGAAGGCGATCGAGTGCACCAGGAAGTCCAGGCGCGGCATGTGCCGGCCGAGCTCGGCGAAGGCCGCGGCGATGGACTGGTCGCTGGTGACGTCGCACAGGATCGGGGCGGGCGCGGCCAGCTCCTCGGCCAGCGGCGCCACGCGCTCCTGGAAGCGCTCGTTGGCCACGGCCAGCGCAACGCGCGCGCCGGCATTGTGGGCCTGCTGGGCGATGTGCCAGGCCAGGCTGTTCTTGTTGGCGGCGCCGAAGACGACGCCTTGCTTGCCTTCCAGCATTCGGGGGACCGTCGTTGGGGTTGCCGCACATTCTGGCGCAGCGCCGCCGCCGGTTCACCCGCGCGTGGTTCCCTGGAAATGCCCAGGCGCCCTGGAGGGCCGTATTTTTCGCCGCAGCAGGGCTCCTGGACCGCTCGGTTCGCTCCCGGGTCGGATGCCGAACCGACCGCCGGAGTATCGCCCGTCCGGGTGAGCCGGAGGTGAGCGGCGCGTGAATTCAGGCGCGGGCGAACGCCAGGACCGCGTACGGCTCGCTGTTGCCGATCTTGATCCGGTACACCTGGTTCTCCCCGTGGATCACGCCCATGCGCCGCAGCGCCGGCCGGAAGGTGCGCAGGTCGAACTGCGTGACCTCGCACAGGACGATCTGGTCCTCGCCCCCCGAGAAGCGCGCGTGCACCGACTCCAGGTCCTGCCACAGGGAACGCGGCAGGTGATGGCGCGTGAACACGCGCTCGGCCGCCAGGTCCACGTCCTCCTCGAACAGGAAGCAGTAGCGCTGCACCACGCCGGTGATGCCGTCGCTGGGCTTGTACGGCAGCTCCTCGTGCCAGAAGCGGCCGATCAGGCGGCTCCTGCGCGACCGCGGGCGCAGCTCGGCCACGGCGCGCCGGCCGTTCTCCTCGCTCTGGCGCTCCGCCGGCAGGGCCACGGTCTCGAACTCCCCCTCCATGGTCTCCAGCAGGTCACGCAGCGGGTCCGCCACGAAGTTGAGCCAGCGCAGGATCTGCAGCTCGTCCTTGCCGTGCGGGGCGCCGTCGCGGCGCATCAGCGACACGCCCAGGAGGAAGCGCATGTTGGCCATGCTCCAGCGCGGCCGGCCGTGGCGCCGTGCCCATTCGTCCAGCCCGTCCAGCACGCGCAGCAGGGTCTGGCGTTCGCGGTACTGCAGGTGCCCGATCGTGTTCCCCAGCATGCTGACCACCAGCGCTGCGCCGCCGCTGATGGCCGGGAGCAGGCGGGTCCACTCCTCCGGCCGCTCGATGTCGCCCAGGATCGGGTGCACGCTCAGCCGGCCGGAGCGGATCTCTCCCTGGAACTCCTGGTACAGGTTCGAGACCGCCACCGACAGCAGCACCGGTGAGAAGTCCAGGGTCACCGCGCGCACGCAGCGGCCGCGGTTCTCCTCCAGCAGCTCGCGCAGGACGCGCGCGTCGCCCAGGCCCGAGCCGGTGCCCAGCCCGATGTACACCAGGTCGCCCGTTCCCGCCCAGTTGGCGTTGGGGGCGTACAGCTCGCCGCGCATGGCCTCGCCCGCGGCCTTGTCCACCTCACGGTACAAGGGGTTGCTCGCGACCGTCAGCCAGTTGTCCGGCCCGCGCGTGGCCGAATACAGGTGCTTGTGGCTGACCAGGCGGTCCCGCTCCAGCGCCGAGAAGCCCGGCACCACCCAACCCATCCACGAGGACGGCTGGAACCAGAGCTGTACGTAGTTCGCGGCCGGGGCGCCGCCACCGTCTCCGCCCTCGCGACGGTCCACCAGGCGCAGCCGGTAGCACTTCTCGCTGCCGTTGCCGTCGCCCTTGCGCTCCCACCGCTCGTCAAGCACGAGCGCCTTCCCTGCAGGCACTTCCACCGGCCAGCGTTCCTCGCGGACGGCCTCCCGCAGGCGACTCAAGGCCTGGCGCGCCGCGCGCAGCTTGCGGTCATCCGGCGGTGAACCGTAGAGATGTTCCGCCAGGTCGTGGATTGTCCGCCACTGGTTGAACAAGTTGCGGGACAGGCTGGCTGTGTGTTGCGCCATCTCAACGAGCCATGGAAGGCTT
Organism: Planctomycetota bacterium; assembly: GCA_004295085.1. GTDB lineage: Bacteria > Planctomycetota > UBA1135 > UBA1135 > UBA1135 > SHNF01. The sequence goes on from SHNF01000009.1 coordinate 156,581, forward strand.
TGCAGACTCATAGCATGCTACCTCAAACGGTGATATCGGTCACAGGCTCATGGCCAGCCCCCCGGCGGCCCAGCTCAGCGCGACAGGTGGCGGCGGCGGAACAACATCCAGGACATGGCCCCGGCCGCCAGGGCGAAGCTCCACAACACTCCCAGCGCGGCGAGGGTGGCGGAATCGGTCCAGGGCCTCTCGTACCAGAGCATCCCCTGGAAGCCGCTCATGGACCAGTGGGTCAAGGTGCAGCGCATGGCGACGCGCGCCACCGCCGGCAGCGAGCCCTCGAAGTACTGCACCGGGAACCAGGCGCCGCCCAGCGCGCTCATCACCAGGATGAGCAGGGTCGAAAGCCCTTCCGCCTGCTTCTGGGTCCTGGCCCAGGAGGCGACCAGCATGCCGAAGCTGGTGACGGCCGCCACCGTGCTCAGCATCAGGATCGCCAGCGTGACCGGATCCCGGAACATGTTCACCCGGAAAACGAGCTCGCCGTAGGTCAGCAGCACCACGAGCTGCATCGCGCCGATGACGGCGGCCAGCAGGAACTTGGAGAACAGGATGCTCTCCCGCTCCAAGGGCGCCAGGAACAGGCGGCGCAAGGTCCCTTTCTCGCGCTCCTCGATCAGGGTGCTCGCCACCGCCATCAGCCCGAACATCAGCATCATGACCGTCATTCCGGCCACGACCTGCGCGAGCTGGAGCGTCAGCGTGCTGGGCCGGTCGCCGCGCTGCACGTCCACGAACGTGGCCGGCGACATCCAGGCTGTGAAGTCCGTCAAGTCCGGAGCCGCGCGCGGCGAGCCGCCGGCGTCCGCGCCCGCTGGCTCGTCCGCTGCCGCGAACACGCCGGCCATGAGCTGGCGCGCCGATTCCATGAACCCGACCAGGGTCTGCGCCGACGCCGGATCCATCCCGGCGCCCTCCATGCTGCGGCCCATCAGCGCCGGCCACAGCCGGCCCTCCGTCTGCTGCATGAAGGCCTGCATGACGCCGATCGAGACCAGCCGGCTTTCCATGGGCCGGCCGGGATCGCGCGCGATCTCGAGCCTGGGCACGCTCCCGGCCGCGACGTCGGCGCCGTAGCCCTGCGGGATCACGAGCACGTGGTGCGCGTTGTTCTTGCCTTCCGCCACCCACTCCTGCGCCTCTTCCAGGCTCTCCGGCTCGAGACCCTCCTGCTCCGCCTCCGGCTGGAGGCTCACCGTGGACGCCACGCGCAGCGCCGCCACCAGCCCGCGGCTCTCCTCGCTGCCATCCAGGTCCGCCACCCACAGGCGCACCCGCGGCATGGCCTCGTCGCCGTCGGCACCCATGATGGACTTCATGACGAAGCCGAAGACCGTCACCAGGGCGACCGGCAGCAGGAAGCCGAGCAGCATCCCGGTGCGGTCGCGGAAGAACATGCGCAGGTCCTTGCGCGCCAGCAGCCAGGCCGAGCGGAGGAAGCCGATCATTCGTCGCGCAGCTTGCGCCCCGTGAGCTTGAGGAACACGTCCTCCAGGGTCGCGCCGGGGCTCTCCACCTGCTGCGCCAGCTCGGCGGCGGTCCCGCTGCCGATGATGCGGCCCTCGTGGATGACGGCCACGCGGTCGCACAGCTTCTGCGCCTCTTCCATGTAGTGCGTCGTGTACAGGATCGTGCGGCCCTCGGCGCGCAGCCCGCGCAGGGCCTCGAAGATGTGGTTGCGCGACTGCGGATCCACGCCCACCGTCGGCTCGTCCAGGAGCAGCAGCCCGGGCCGGTGCAGGTCGCCCAGCGCCAGGTTCAGGCGCCGCTTCATGCCCCCGGAGTACTTCTTCACGAGATCGGCGGCGCGCTCCTCCAGGCCGGAGAGGGCCAGCGCCCGCGTGACGGCCGCGCCCAGCGCGGTCCCTGCCAGCCCGTACAGCCGCCCGAACAGCTCCAGGTTCTCGCGTCCCGTCAGCTCCTCGTACAGTGCGAGTTCCTGGGGCACGACGCCCAGGCGCGCGCGGTCGGCGGCGCGGCGGAACGGCGCGAAGTCGCCGCCGTTCATGCGGATGCCTCCGGTCCAGGCGCCGAGCAGCCCGGCGATGCACAGGATGGTGGTGGTCTTGCCGGCGCCGTTGGGCCCCAGGAACCCGAAGATCTCGCCCGCGCGGATGTCGAAGCTGATGCCGCACACCGCCGGCCGTCCGTCATAGGCATAGGAGAGCTCGGAAACCTCGAGCAAAGCGGCGTTCGGGGGAACGGAGGCCATCGCCTTGAACAGCGCCAGCATAGAGGCGGCGTACGCGAGTGCCCGCGTCCGCCATCGCTAATATTCGGTGCGGTGACGGACGATGCTCCCGAGTTCGGCCGTCTCGAGGATCTGCTGGGGTATCGCTTCCGTGAGCGCCGCCTGCTGGAGGAGGCGCTCACGCACGCGTCGCGCCAGGAGGTTCACAACGAGCGCCTGGAGTTCCTCGGCGACGCGGTGCTGAGCCTGGTCGCGGCGGAGGAGCTGTTCCGCCGTTTCCCGGGCGAGCGGGAAGGCCGCCTGACCGTGCTGAAGAGCCGCCTGGTGTCCCGGGACACCCTGAGCCGGGCCGGAGAGCGCCTCGGGCTGGTGGAATGGCTGCGCACCGGCGGGAGCCTGGAGGGCCGCAGCTCGCTGCCGCGCTCGCTGCTGGGGAACGCGGTGGAAGCGCTGCTGGGCGCGATCTATGTAGACAGCGCCCCGGAGCAGGCGCTGAACAATGCCCGCGCCGCGGTGGCGCGCTGGCTGGCGCCGGAGATCGAGAGCCTGGAGCGGGATTCCGAACGGGAGATGGCCAAGCAGAGCTTGCAGTTGTACGCCCAGAGGACCTGCGGCGCGGTGCCGCGCTACCGCGTGCTGGAGACGTACGTGCACCCGCTCACGACCTCGTTCCTGGTGGCGGCGGAGCTGGACGAGCGCACGTTCCCCGGCGCCTGGGGCTCCAGCAAGAAGGAGGCGGAGCGCTGGGCCGCCTGGGAGGCGCTGCTGGTGCTGCGCGCCGAGGGCGCATGGGACGGCCGGAATGCCGGTTGAGCGGCTGGCGGCGACTCCTTCGTACCAGGAGCTGGTCCGGAGACTGGGGAAAGGTCGCCGCAGGCTGCTGCGCTACGGCGGGCTGTGGGGCTCGTCCAAGGCGCTGGCGGCGGCGGCGCTGAGCCGGGACCTGGAGCAGCCCTTGCTGGTGCTGTGCGCCGACCCGGGGGCCGCCGCCCTGGCGCTGGATGACCTCGGCACCTTCGGGGCGGGGGTGGTGCCGTTTCCGGCCCGCGAAGGGCGCCTGGGCGCCGAGGCGGACGTCCTGCGCGAGCGCTTCCACGCCCTGGACCTGGCGGCCCGGTCCGGCTTCGCCGGCGTGCTGGTGGCGCCGCTGCTGGCGCTGCTGCAGCCCGTCCCCGCCGGCGGCGGCGACGTGCTCGAGCTGGCGCAGGGCCTGCGCCTGGACCCCGAGACGCTGCTCAAGCGGCTGGTGCAGGCCGGGTTCGAGCGCGTGCCGGCCATCAGCGCGCCGCGTGAGGTGGCGCGCCGCGGCGACATCCTGGACTTCTACGCCCCGGCGCTGGGCGAGCCGCTGCGGCTCGAGTTCTTCGACGACGAGCTGGAGAGCGTGCGCGTGTTCGACATCGGCAGCCAGCGCACGCGCCACGTGCTCAAGCAGGTGAAGGTGCCGCTGGCCCACGACCTGCCGGAGGCGGCGGGCGAGAACGACCGCCTGCCGCTGCAGGCCCTGCCGGAATCGGTCGTGGTGCTGCGCTTCGAGCCCGCGGCGCTGGCGGACGCCGCCGACAAGCTGCGCTTCCTCGGCCTGGCGCACGCGCGCGCCCTGGAGCGCAACGCGCAGCTGCTCGGCCAGCGGCGCGTGCTGGACCTGGCTACGCTTCCGGGCGAGGACGGCACGCTGGCGACGCTGAGCGTGGAGGAGTACTGCCGCGGCGTGGCCGAGGGCGCGGCCCTGCTGGCGGCGCGCGCGCACAGCGGGGAGAAAGTGATCGTGTGCTGCAGCAGCGAGGCGGAGGCGGACCGCCTGCGCCAGATCCTGGAGGACACGGGCCACGCCCAGGACGCGTTGGAGCTGCGGCTGGGCGGCCTGGACCGCGGCTTCCGCGTCCCGGAGGCCCGCCTCATCGTGCTGCACCACCGCGAGCTGGTGCCCGGGCACGGCGCGCACCGCCCCAGGGCGCGCGGGCGCGGCGCGGCGTACCCCGCGGAGAGCGTGGACACGGCCCTGGCGCTGCGGCCGGGCGACGTGGTGGTGCACGCCGTGCACGGCCTGGCGCGCTTCCGCGGCATCGAGAGCGCGGCCGCGGAGGACGGGCGCGACCAGGACGTGCTGCTGCTCGAGTTCGCGCAGGGCGCGCTGCTGCAGGTGCCGGTCTCGCGCGTGGACCTGGTGGAGCGCTACATCGGCGCCGGCGGCGCCGCGCCGGAGCTGGACCGCCTGGGCAGCGGCGCGTTCGAGCGGCGGCGCCGGCGCGTGCAGGCGGCGGTGGAGGACATGGCGGCCGAGCTGCTCGAGGTCCAGGCACGGCGCCTCAGCACTCCGGCGCGCCCGCTGCCGGACGGCGGCGAGGAGCAGCGCCGGTTCGAGGCGGCCTTCCCCTTCGAGGACACGCCCGACCAGGCGCAGGCCACGCGCGACCTGCACCACGACCTGGCGCAGCCGCGCGCCATGGACCGGCTGCTGTGCGGCGACGTCGGCTACGGCAAGACCGAGCTGGCGGCGCGCGCCGCCTTCCGCGCCATCTTCGCCGGCGCACAGGTGGCCCTGCTGGTCCCGACCACCGTCCTGGCGGAGCAGCACACGCGCTCCCTGCGCGAGCGCTTCGCCGGCTGGCCGGTGCGCGTGGAGCCCTTGTCGCGCATCCGGCCGGCCGTGGAGCGCCGCCAGGTGCTGAAGGACCTGGCCGCGGGCCGGGTGGATCTCGTCATCGGCACGCACCGCCTGCTGTCCAAGGACGTGCGCTTCGCCGACCTGGGACTGGTCATCATCGACGAGGAGCAGCGCTTCGGCGTGCGCGCCAAGGAGCTGCTCAAGAAGAAGCGCGCCAGCGTGCACGTGCTGACCTTGAGCGCCACTCCGATCCCGCGCACGCTGCACATGGCCTTCGCGGGCCTGCGCGACATCAGCAACCTGACCACGCCGCCGCGCGGGCGCCTGGAGATCCATACCGAGATCCGCTACAGCGAGGAGGATGTCCTGATCCGCGAGGCCGTGCGCGCCGAGCTGGCGCGCGGCGGCCAGGTGTTCTTCGTGCACAATCGCGTGCGCGGCCTGGACAAGGTGGCGGCACGCCTGCAGCGCCTGGTGCCGGAGGCGCGCATCGTGCTCGGACACGGGCAGATGGAGCCGCGCGAGCTGGAGAAGGCCATGCTGGCCTTCGTGCGCGGCCTAGCCGACCTGCTGTGCTCCACCACCATCGTGGAGAGCGGCCTGGACATCCCGCGCGCCAACACAATCTTCATCGACGACGCCCACAACTACGGCCTGGCGGACCTGCACCAGCTGCGCGGGCGCGTGGGTCGCAGCCACGAGCGCGGCATCTGCTACCTCCTGATCCCGCGCGGCGAGCCGCTCAACCAGGACGCGCGCCGCCGCCTGAAGGCGGTGGAGGAGCTGCGCTACCTGGGCGCCGGTTTCCAGGTGGCGCTGCGCGACCTGGAGATCCGCGGAGCGGGCAACCTCCTGGGCGAGGAGCAGTCCGGGCACATCGCGGCCGTGGGCTACGAGACCTACCGCAAGCTCCTGGGCCAGGCGGTGGCGCGCCTGCGCAAGCAGGCCGAGACGGCCGCCGCGCGCGGCGAAACGCCGTCGGCCGACGTCAGCCTGGGCGTGGCCGCGGCGCTGCCGCCGAGCTACGTGCCCGACGAGGAGGCGCGCCTGGAGATCCTGCGCGAGTTCGACCGGATCACCGCCCCGGAGCAGGTGGAGGCCGTGCTGGCCGCGCTGCGCGACCGCTTCGGGCCCCCGCCCGAAGGCGTGGCCGAGCTGGCCCGCCTGTTCTTCCTCAAGCACCGGCTGGGCGCGCTGGGCCTGGACGCCGTCCACTGGGTGGACGACCGCCTGGTGTGCACGGTGGCCGACGCCCGGAAAATGGAGCGCGGATTGCGGGCCCGCGGCGTAGACCTGCGCGTCCTCACGCCGCGCCGCGCGCACTGGGTGCTGCCCGCCTCGGTCCGCACCCCGGAAGCGGTCCTGTCCCACCTGTACCGCATCGCCGCGACTTGCCGCCCGGACAGCGCAGCCCGTAAAGTGGCCCAGAGCCCCCGATGATCGCCGAGCTCATCCTCGCGCTGGCGCCCCAGGCGCCGGCCCTGCACGGTCCGCCGGCTTCCGGTCCTGCGGCCGCGCCCCGGCCGCAACGCGTGCTCGTGGACCGGCTGGTCGCCATCGTCAACGACGAGGTCATCACCGAGCAGCAGGTGATCGGGCAGGTGCGTGCGCTCGTGCGTGAGCTCGGCGACAACCGCTACAGCCCGGACGAAATGTACCTGTTCGCCTTCCGCTCGATGCTCCTGGACCTCCTGTTCCAGGAGGGATTCAAGCTGGAAGGCGACGAGGGCTTGCTGGACCGGCTGGTCGAGGACCAGATGCAGAGCCAGATCGAGCGCGCGGGCTCGGTCGCGGCGCTGTCCGAATTCCTGCGCCAGGAGGGCATCACCCTGCAGGCCTACCGCCAGCAGATCCGCCGGCAGTACATGGCGTACATGTTCCGGCTGGGCGAGGAGGGCGAACGCCCGACCGGCGGCAAGAGCGGGATCAAGAACGAGCCGCGCTTCGTGCGGCCCTCGGAGATCGAAGAGTACTACAACTCCCACGCCGACCAGTTCCGGGTCGAGCACCGGGTCAAGGCCCGCATGATCCTGCTGCAGGACGAGCAGGGCCTGCCGCCGGCTTCGGAGCGGATCCGGGAGCTGGCGCAGCGGATCGGCGCGGGCGAGATCTCCTTCGCCGACGCCGCCGGGCAGTATTCGAAGTATTTTCCCAGCCGCAAGGGCGACATGGGCCTCAAGCCGCCGGAAAGCTTCGAGCAGGCCCTCAGGGACTTCCTGACGACGGCGTCCGAGGGGCAGACCAGCGCACCGATCCAGCTCTCCTCCGGCTGGGCCCTGGTGCTGGTCGAGCAGGTGCAGCCGGGCGGAATGCGGCCTTTGAGCGACCGGGCGGTGCAGCTGCGGATCATCGGAGAGCTGCTGCAGGGACGCGACCAGGAGATCTTCCAGGCCGCCATCCGGCGGCTGCGCGAGCGCTGCTACTTGTGGGGCCCGCAGGTGGATGCGGCCCTCGAGGACGAGCCATCGGCCGACTAAGGTGCCGGGGCTAGAATGCCGGCTCCGGTCCCCGCGACCGGGCTGAACCGTGGGGGACCAGCCCGCGTTCCCCTACTGGTGGTGATTCGGCCCATCCAGCGCCCATGACGGAACATACGCCCCAGCAGCAGCCCACGGAACTGGAGTACCAGTTCCACCGCCCCTGGGATCACCAGGCCTCGTTCACCGACGCCCTGGCGAACCAGATGCGGATGGCGCCTTACTTCCTGGCGTCCCTGGCCCTCCACGCCCTCATCGGACTGCTGTTCGCCGGGGTCGAGGTCCTGACTCCGGAGGAGAACAAGACCCAGATCGAGGTCCTGGCGCCGCCGCCGCCGCCGCCGATCGAGGAGCCGGAAGAGCCGCCTCCTCCCCCGGAGGAGAAGGTCATCGAGGAGCCGGTGCTCGAGGAAGCGGACATCGTCGAGGAGGCGGTGACCCAGGAGACCCTGGAGGAGACCGGCGACCCGAACTTCACCAGCGACGCGCCCTTCGACAACAGCGCCTGGAACAACGCCGTGGGTCTGGGCGGCGGCGCTGGCGGCAAGTCGGGCATCCGCGGCGGCCGCGGCGGCGCCCGGCGGGGCACGCCCACGGAAGCCGCGGTCGAGGACGCGCTCAAGTGGCTGGCCGACCACCAGACGGAAGACGGCTACTGGGACTGCGACGAGTTCTTCTACTGGGACAAGATCAAGGAGGAGCCGCCCAGCGACGGCCCCGGCAACGCGGTCAACGACGTCGGCGTGACCGGGCTGGCGCTGCTGGCCTTCCTCGGCCACGGCGACACCATGAGCACCGGCGCCTACGCCGATCAGGTGCGCCGCGGCATCAACTGGCTGCGCGACGTGCAGCTCGACAACGGCCTGTTCGGCGACGAGGTCGGCAACCCGACTCTGTACAACCACTCCATCGCCACCATGGCCATGGGCGAAGCCTACTTCTTCGGCAAGTCGCCCATCCTCAAGCCGGTGCTCGAGAAGGCGGTCAAGGTCATCGTCAACTCGCGCAACCCCTACCTGGCCTGGCGCTACCAGCTCGAGCCCAACGGCGACAACGACACCTCCATCACCGGCTGGATGGTGTTCGCGCTGGAGACCGCCAAGGACGGCGGCATCCCGGTGTCCAAGGACGTGTTCGACGGCGCCGAGGCCTGGTTCGCCCAGATCACCGACGACAACGGCCGCTCCGGCTACACCCTCGAGGCCGGCGTCGGCTCGCGGCCCTCGCGCAAGCAGATCTACCTCAGCCGCTTCCCGCCGGACAAGTCCGAGGCCCTGACCGCGGTGGCGCTGCTGTGCCGCATCTTCATGACTCCGGAAGGGGCCACCGACTTCAAGGCCCACCCCCAGTACGAGGTGATGAAGAAGCAGGCCGACCTGATCAGCAAGACCTTGCCGCTGTGGGACGAGGCCGGCGGCAGCATCGACTTCTACTACTGGTACTACGCCACCTTCGCCATGTACCAGTGGGGCGACAAGGCCTGGCAGAACTGGAAGACCGCCATCGAGAAGGCCCTGCTGCCGCACCAGCGCAAGGACGGCAACTTCAAGGGCTCCTGGGATCCCCAGTTCGAGCCCTGGGGCGATGAAGGCGGCCGCGTCTACACCACCGCGCTCGGCGCCATCATCCTCGAGGTCTACTACCGCTACGCCCCCATCCTGGGCGCGCGCTAGCGCCTGATCGAAGCAGCCCGGGCCGGATCGCGCAGCGCGCGGTCCGGCCCGAACGCTTTCCACGCCCGGAAGTTCATCGCGACTTCGGCGCGCGCCGCGGCGCGCGCGGGCGTCGGCGCCGAACTCGGGCGCGCGGCGCGCGTTGCTGCGGATGACACCCCGGAGCCCGCATGCCCACGCAACCTCCCGATTTCATCTCTTCCGCGGCCCGCTTCGAATCCGGCCACTCGTTCCAGGACGCGCTGGCGACGCAGCTGCGGATGACGCCGTTCTTCCTGGCCTCGCTGGCCCTGCACGCCCTCATCGGCCTCCTGTTCGCGGGATTCGAGGTCCTGCGCCCGGAGCAGCGGCCGGACATCCGCATCGAAGTGCTCGCCCCGCCCCCGCCTCCGCCCATCGAGGATCCGCAGGACCCGCCGCCTCCGGTGGAGGAGCCGCGCCTCGAGGAGCCGGTCCTCACCGAGACGGAGGTGGCGGAGGACGTTCCCGAGGAGCAGGCGCGGGAGGACTCCGGCGATCCCAGCTTCCAGGACAGCGATTCCCCCTTCGACTCGCGCTACGCCAACAACGCGCTCGGAATCGCGGGCGGCCCCAGCGGCGATCCCGGGATCCGCGGCTCGCGCGGGCGCCCGCACTCCGGCTCGCCGACCGAAGCCGCGGTGGCGGACGCGCTGCAGTGGCTCGCCGAGCACCAGGCCGAGGAGGGCTTCTGGGACTGCGACCAGTTCTCCTCCTGGGACAGGATCGAGGACGTGCCGCCCAGCGACGGCCCCGGCAACGCGGTCAACGACGTCGGCGTGACCGGGCTGGCGCTGCTGGCCTTCCTCGGCCACGGCGACACCATGAGCACCGGCGCTTACGCCGACAACCTGCGCCGCGGCATTGCCTGGCTCAAATCCGTGCAGCAGGACTCCGGCCTGTTCGGCGAGCACGTCGGCAGCGCGACGCTCTACAACCACTCCATCGCCACCATGGCCATGGGCGAGGCCTACTTCTTCGGCCGGTCACCGATCCTGGAGCCGGTGCTGCACCAGGCGGTCAGGGTCATCGTGAATGCGCGCAACCCCTACCTGGCCTGGCGCTACCAGCTCGAGCCCAACGGCGACAACGACACCTCCATCACCGGCTGGATGGTGTTCGCGCTGGAAACCGCGCGCGACGCCGGGCTGGCCGTCAGCAAGGACAACTTCGACGGCGCCGAGGCCTGGTTCCGCCAGATCACCGACGACAACGGCCGCTCCGGCTACACCCTCGAGGCCGGCGTCGGCTCGCGGCCCTCGCGCAAGCAGATCTACCTCAGCCGCTTCCCGCCGGACAAGTCCGAGTCCCTGACCGCGGTCACGCTCCTGTGCCGCCAGTTCACCGCGCCGCGCAGCATGGCCTCGTGGAAGGACCACCCGGACTACGAGACGCTGCGCAAGCAGGCGGACCTGATCGCGCGCACTCCGCCGCTATGGGACGAAGCCGGAGGATCCATCGACCTGTATTACTGGTACTACGCCACCTTCGCCATGTACCAGTGGGGCGGCAAGCACTGGGAAGCATGGCGGGGCGCGATCGAGAGGGCGCTGCTGCCGCACCAGCGCAAGGACGGCAACTTCAAGGGCTCCTGGGATCCGCAGGCCGATCCCTGGGGTGATGAAGGCGGCCGCGTCTACACCACGGCGCTCAGCGCCATCATCCTGGAGGTGTATTACCGCTACGCCAGGGTGCTCGGGGCACGCTGAGGGCCATCCGGCGTGCGCCGCCCGAGCTGCTCCGACATCACTTCGCGCTGCGCAGCTTCGCGATCGCGCCCGCCAGCTGCGACTTGCGCCGCGAGGCGGTGTTGCGGTGGATCTGGTTGCGCTTGGCGTTCTTGTCGATCCACTTGCTGGCCAGGGCATAGCTCTTCTCGGCCTGCTCCAGGTCCCTGGCTTCGATCGCGTCCAGGGTCTTCTGGATCCAGGTGCGCATGGTGGACTTGCGCGAGCGGTTGGCCTGGCGCCGCACCGCGTTCTTGCGCAGTTCCTTGTGGGCCGACGGGGTGATGGGCATGACGAAAGGGGTTCCCCGCGGATCGGGGGCGAACATTCTAGGGCGGGAACACCGCCCGGCAAGGCCGCCTTACGCCGGCTTCTGGGACGGTCCGGCGTCTTCGCCACGGGCCGCCCGCAGGAACGCCTCCTTGTCCACGGCCAGGTCGAAGCCGCTCTCGGCCTCGTCGTATTTCTTGGTGCGCAGCGCCTGCTCCGCGGCCAGGTTCTTGCGCGCGCGGATGGCCTCGGTGTCGCGCGGATTGGCGTCCAGGGCCTTCTGGTAGCACTCCAGGGCCAGGGCGACGTCGCCCTGGGCCGCCGCCAGGGCGCCGGCGCGCTTGGCGGACTCGCCGTCCCGGTCCGCGAGCACCGCGAACACTGCCAGCGCCGCGCCGGCGTAGCCCGCGCGCTCCAGCGCGTCGCCCCATTGAAAGCCCTTGTGCACGTCGCTCGGGTTCTTCAGGAAGGCGCGGCGGCGCTGGCGGGCCTCGCCGTCGGCATTGCGCGTCATGCGGCTGATGCGGGCCACCATGCTGAACGAGCCCGCGCCCAACCGGCCCAGCCAGGTGCGGCCGGCGCCCAGGCTGACCAGGGCCTTGGCCAGCAGGGCGGCTGCCCGGGACTCGCCAGGTGCGAAGTCGAGAACCTGGTCGCACAGTTCCGCCGAATAGTCGGCCTGGCCGCGGTGCAAGGCTTCTTCGGCCCGATCCAGATGTTTCTTGAGGTCCATTCCCAGTCTTCCAAGGCTGCCACCGGTATTCTAGATAGGCTACAGATCCGCCGATGGAGGTTGTCCTCTACCCTGACCCGCGGCTGCGCCGGCGCAACGCGCCCGTGCAGCGCTTTGACGCCGACCTGGAGGCGCTGGTCCGCGACATGTTCGAGGCCATGTACCGCACCAAGGGCGTCGGCCTGGCGGCGCCGCAGGCGGGCCTGAACCTGCGCCTCCTGGTCTACAACCCCGAGGGCGATCCCGCCAAGTCCCAGGGCGAGCGGGTCCTGTGCAACCCCAGGATCGTCTGGCGCTCCCGGGACAAGGACTGGGGCGAGGAGGGCTGCCTGTCCTTTCCGGGGATCTTCGCCCGGATCGAGCGGCCCACGGCCGTCCACATCGAGGCCCAGGACCTCCACGGACAGCCCACCCGCCTGGAGCTGGCCGACTGGGACGGCCGCATCTTCCAGCATGAGCTGGACCACCTGGAAGGGATCCTGTTCATCGACCGCATGACGCCCAGCGACAAGGTGCGGATCAAGCCCCTGCTCGACGAGCTGGCCGAGAAGTTCAGCACCGCCCGGGCGCAGGCCTAGATTCCCGGAAGTGCGCGTCCTTCGCGGCCTGGAAGCGCTGCCGGATCCCGAGCGCCGGCGCGGTCGGGTTGCGACCGTAGGCGTGTTCGACGGGGTCCACCTGGGCCACTTCGTGGTGCTGCGGCGCGTGGTGGAGCGCGCGGCCGAGCGCGGCATGGAGCCCGCGGTCGTGACCTTCGCCGGACATCCCAAGGAGCTGCTGGTGGGCCGCGCTCCGGCTACCGTGACCAGCCTGGAGCACCGCCTGCTGCTGTTCGAGCGCATCGGGCTGGGCGCCGCGCTGGTCCTGGAATTCACCCCGGCGCTGCGCGAGCTCACCTCCGAGCAGTTCGTGCGCCGCGTGCTGCTCGACGGGATGGGCATGCGCGAGCTGCTGCTGGGCTGGGACAGCAAGTTCGGCAGGGACCGCCAGGGCACAGTGCAGTCGCTGCAGCCGCTGGCGCAGGCGCAGGGCTTCGCCCTGGAGGAGATCGGGCCGCTCATGCTGCAAGGCCATCCCGTCTCGAGCACGGCCGTGCGCGAAGCGGTCTCACTGGGCGAGTTCGGGCGCGCCGCCGCCATGCTGGGGCGCCCGGTCAGCCTGCTCGGCACGGTCGTGCACGGGGACAGCCGCGGCCGCGAGCTTGGCTTCCCTACTGCCAACCTGGACCTGCACCATGAGCTGCGTCCGCCCGACGGCGTGTATGCGGCGCTGGCGCTGCGCCGCGCCGACTCGGAACGCCGGCTCCTCCCGGCCGTGGTCAACATCGGCACCCGCCCGACCTTCGGCCAGACCGCGGTGGTCGTTGAAGTGCACCTCCTCGACTTCCAGGGAAACCTCTACGGCCAGGACCTGGAGGTGTTCTTCCTGGGCCGCATCCGCGACGAGCGCCGCTTCCCCGGCGTGGAGGCGCTGGTGGCGCAGATCCAGGCCGACGTGGAGAGCGCACGCGGGCACGCCGCCGAAGCACCGCGCCGCTGGCGCATCCCCGGGACATACCTGCCCATCGAGGGCCCCGGGCCGGACGCGCTGCTGGCCCGGGAAGTCTCCTAGACCGGCGCCATCTGGCCCAAGGCCGGCGGACCGGCTATCCTTTGCGGTTCCGGGCGGATAGCTCAGTTGGTAGAGCAAGGGACTGAAAATCCCTGTGTCCCCGGTTCGACTCCGGGTCTGCCCACCAGAATGCAGCGGACGAAGTGCGGCGCTTCGTCCGCTTTCCCGTTGCGCCTATTCCGCGTCCGCCGCGTTGGACGGCTTGGCCATCATGGCGCTCAGGTCTGGCGCGATGGTGACCCCGGTGGCCGATTTCTTGGGCGCCGCTCTGGGCGCCACCTTGGGCAGCGCCGGCGAGGCCGGTTGGGGCGGGTGCGCAGGCGTCGCCGGACGGAGTTCGGTGGCAGGCGGCGGAGCAGGCGCCGGCGGCTTCACGGCCACCGTGGTTTCCGGCTCCGGCAGCGCGGAGGGTTTTCCGCCGCGACGACGGCGGCGGCGCGGCCCCTGCTCCAGGCGCAGCTCGGCGCCCTCGCCTTCCAGGGCGGAAGCGCCGGCAGCGGGCGTGACCGGTGCCGCCTCGTCCGCGCTTGCGAACGCATCGTCCAGAGGCTCGAGGGGGAGCGCAGGCTCATCCATCGCCGCGATCGCCGCGGGGAGGGCGGCGCCTTCGCTGGCGCCGGGCTCCGTAGCCCGCCCGCGGCCGCGGCGGCGGCGGCGGCGCCGGCGGCGGCCCGGGACCTCCGGACCGGCGGCGGCGTCAGCGAGCGCACCTTCGCCGGCCTCGAGGCCTGCAGAGGCCTCCTCCAGGACATCTTCCTCGAACTCCGGACGCGGCGCTGCCTCCGCCTCGGCGCGGTCCTGCTCGATCCGGCCGGCAACGGCGAGGAAAGGCGAGGCGCGCCTCGGCCGTTCGGTCGGGCTGGCGGCGGGTTCGGCTTCCGCGGGAGGCTTTCCCGGAGCGGGTGCCGCGGCAGGCGCCGCTTCCCCCGGCGCGACCGGACGGATCGGCAGCTTCTCGATGAGGGCGGCCTGGCCGGCATCGGCAGCGGCCGGGCGCCGCCGGCGGCGGCGGCGGCCGTGCTCGCGCGCGGTGTCGCCGGCCGGGGAACCCGCATGCAGTTCCACACGACCGAGCTTGCGCGCCGGCTCCGCGTTGGCCAGGGGGATTGCGTCCTCCGGCAGCGGCGGAATCAAGCCCACGGGCAAGGGCGCGGTGCGGTCGGACTCCTGTTCCCCACCGAGGAAAGCGAGATCCGAGGACAGCCCCGGCATCGGCTCGTCCTCCGGCACGCCGAGGAACCGGTTGACGAAGGGCACGACCTCCTCCAGGGCCAGGCAGGACATGTCGTTGTGATCCGTGATGCGATTGCGGGTCTGCGCGTCCGGCGCGCGCAGCAGCAGCAGCGCGCACGAATTGCGGTCGCAGCCGAAGGTCTGGACCAGGCCCTTGAAGCGGGCCTGGTATTCCTGCCAGTTGCCGGTCTTGCACTCGATCCACAGCAGGCGGCCGTCAACCCAGGCCATGATGTCGGATTCGAACTCGCGCAGGTCCGGCAGCGTGCCCTTGACGTTGAACAGGATCTGGTACTTGGCCGGGCTGAGGCGCGACTTCAGCCGCCGGGACAGCAGCCAGGCCACGAAGGTTTCCAGCCACCCGCCGGTGAGGAACTGCGCCGTGTCGCCGTCCTGGGTCGGAATGACGCGGAGCTGCTTCTTGGGCGTCCGGTGATAGTAGAAGTCCTTGAGCAGGCCGTGGCGATGCAGCAGGGTGCCCAGCTGCACGGCCGCCGAGCGCTCCTGCTCGCTCATGTTCTCGATGTCGATGCGGGTGCCGTGCCCGGTGGCGACGCAGCGCTTCAGGCGCTCGTAGAACGGCGCAATGAGGTCGAAGTGCTGGCCCAGATGGCGGGCCAGGTGCTCGAACGCCTCGTTGCGAGCCAGCTCGTCCTGGCCCTCGTACACCGTCACCTGCCGGCCCTTCAGGTAGTCCACCAGGGGGCCGGTGGGCGCATCTTCGGGCGGGGTCCGCGGCAATCCTCGCCGGGGAGGCCTGGTGGGAGCGGGTTCGGCGTCGCGCGCGTACTCGATCGCGCCGCGACCCCTCCCCCCCCGGCGGGCACGTGGCTCCGCCGGCGGAGCCGGCGCCTCCCTGGCCATGTTCTGCATGGCCCCGAGAGATTCCCGCAACTGCCGTATTTCCAGGATGAGGGCCCGAACTTCTTCCGTCAGCTCAGGAGCGACGGCCGGTCGGGCTTCTCCAGGGGAGCGGTCTTCGGTGGGTTTGTCGCGTCCCGCTCCCGGGAACCAACGATTCAAGAAGCCCATCGCGAGTGCATCATCCTGCATACCGGCCCTTGGAACAAGGGTTGCCGGTTGAAAACCCTGGGAAAAACCGTCGGTACGAGGCGCAAAGTCGCAACGCGGCGTACCCTGGCAGCCTTGGTCCTCCCAGTCTCCGCCTTGCTGGCTCTCACCGCGGGGAACGGCTGCCTCGTCCAGGATCCTGCCATGCCCCTGCCCACTAGGTCCGTGACTCGTCTGGCGCAAGAGACCAGCCCGTACCTGCTGCAGCATGCGCACAACCCTGTGGACTGGTACGCATGGGGCAAGGAGGCCCTGGACCGGGCCAAGGCGGAAGACAAGCCCATCTTCCTCAGCATCGGCTACTCCGCCTGCCATTGGTGCCACGTGATGGAGCGGGAGTCCTTCGAGGATCCGGAAATCGCCGCGTTCCTGAACGAGCACTTCGTCCCGATCAAGGTGGACCGCGAGGAGCGGCCGGACCTGGACGACCTCTACATGGGCATGGTGCAGCGGATGACCGGGGGCGGCGGCTGGCCCTTGTCCGTGTGGCTGACGCCGGAGCTGAAGCCGTTCTACGGCGGCACCTACTACCCGCCCCGTTCCGCTCACGGCCGGCCCGGCTTCCTGGAGGTGCTCCAGGTCCTGGATGACTACTGGCGCAACCGCCGCGACGAGGTCCTGGCCAGCGCCGACCAGATCGACGCCAGCGCCGGCATCGCGCTGGCGCCGGCATCCGCAGGGCCGCTGCCCAGGCCGGCGGAACTCCTGAAGCTGGAAGCGGCCTGGCTGCGCGCGTTCCAGGCCGCCTTCGACTCCGTGTGGGGCGGCTTCGGCGGCGCGCCCAAGTTCCCGCGCGCCGAGGAACTGCGCTGGCTGCTCGCATTCGCGCAGCGCGCGGCGCTGAGCGGCGACGCCCCCGCTGCGGCCGCCGGCGAAGCCCGCGACATGGCGCTGCACACGCTGCGCAAGATGGCCGAGGGCGGCATGTACGACCAGGTCGGCGGCGGCTTCCATCGCTACTCCACGGATGAGCGCTGGATGATCCCGCACTTCGAGAAGATGCTCTACGACCAGGGCACGCTCATCCCGGCCTATGTGGACGCCTGGCGCACCAGCGGTGAGCCGTTCTTCGCGCACATCGCCCGCGCGACCAGCGAGTACCTCCTGCGCGAGATGCGCGACCCCGCGGGCGGCTTCTGGAGCAGCACCGACGCCGACAGCGAGGGCGGGGAAGGCAGGTTCTTCGTGTGGTCGCCCGGCCTGCTGGAGGAGGCCCTGGGCGAGGAGCTCGGCCGCTTCGCCGCCGCCCTTTACGGTGTCAACGCGTTCGGGAACTTCGAGCACGGCACCAGCGTGCTGAGTGCCGCCGCCAGTCCGGAAGAGGCCGCCAAGGAGGTCGGAATCGAGCACGGGGACCCGGAGCGGCTCGCCACCGAAGTGCGCGGCGCCTTGTATGCCGCGCGCTCGAAGCGCGTGCCGCCTGCGACGGATGACAAGGTTCTCACCGCCTGGAACGGTCTCGCCATCGACGCCCTGGCCCAGGCCGGCATGACTCTGGACGAGCCGCGCTTCACCGCAGCCGCGGCAGCCGCCGCCGGTTTCCTGCTTCAGAACCTGCGGACCGAGGACGGCTGGCTCCGCTCCTGGCGTCAGGGCAAGGCGAAGAATCGCGCCGTGCTCGAGGACTACGCCTACCTGAGCCGCGGCCTCCTGTCCCTGTTCCAGGCCAGCGGCGAAGAGCGCTGGCTGGAGGAAGCCGCCGCGACCGTGGACGAGATGCTGCAGCGCTTCGGCGATGCCGAAACCGGAGTGTTCTTCGACAGCGATGGCCGCGACCCGAGCCTGCGCCACCGCCTCAAGAGTCCCTGGGACGGCGCCACGCCCTCGCCGAACGCGGTCGCCCTGGAATCCCTGCTCCTCCTGCACGCCTTCACCGGCGAGGCGCGCTATCGCGACGTCGCCGCGCGCGGTTACGCGGCGCTCCTGCCCATGATCGAGCAGAGCCCGCGCGCGTTCACGACCTCGCTGCGCGGCCTCGCCCTTGCCGTCGAGGCGCCCAGTGTCGCCGTCGTGATCGGAACCGGCTCACACGAATCGCTCTCGGAATGGCGCACGGCCTTGTTCGCGCTCGAGACGCCGCTTCTGCTTCCCGTGTTCCGCGCCAGCGCCGCACCCGACAGCGAGATCGGTCTCTTCGCGCAGCGTCCCGCGGCGGAGGGCAAGGCAACGCTCTATCTGTGCCGGGGCGCCGCCTGCCTGGCACCGTGCAATGATCCGGCCAAACTGCCGGAGCTGTTGAGCCGCTGAGAGCAGGCTGACTGCGGCCCTCGGTCAGGCACCTGTCTCCGGCTCCATGGCGGATTGGTGCCAATTTGCAACCGATCGACGGCTTTCGCGAGGTGCGGTATCAAGATGAAACCAATCCGCCACGGTTCCCCCGAGAGGGGCGGCTGGTCACGGAAACACGTGCACGACCGTATTCGTCTTGTCACAAGTCGAGGGAACGACAGCCTGCACGTACAGCGGCAGCCCGGCGAAGGTCGCGGGAACGCGGAGCGCGAACAGGGCATTGCCCGAAGCACCGGCGTCGGCTGTGCCGAGCAGCAACGCGCCCTGGATGTCCACGCTGAGCGAGCCGCAGCCGGGCACGGCCGTGAAGCCGCTCTGGGTGCCGTAGGCAAGAAAGACGCGAGAACGTGGAGGCGCGCCGCTCACCACGAACGAGTTCTGCTCCTGCGTGAGCCCCGGCGACGGCCCGCGCAGCCGAAGACCGTCCGGCTGCATGCGGAAAGCGCGCTCCTGGCCGTTGTGATAGCCCCAGCCCACGATGTCGCCGGCGTCGTTGATGTCCCAGGCCTCGTACAGCTCCCAGTTGCTGCCGGGTGGCAGCAGCGTGTTCAGGTCGGTCACTTGTCCGAAGAGCCAGCGCACAGCGCATTTGCGGCCGCCGGCGTCGGTGGACCAACCCACGACCTCGTCCTTCTCGTTGATGCCGAAGCCCTGGCTCATGGTGCCGCCGGACAGCGTGCCCAGGTCGCGCATGACGCCATCCCAGAGGAAGGCCGTGCCGATGCCGATGGTGTTGGCGGCGGACCATCCGGTCACGTGCCCGAGCTCGTTGAGAGCGGTGCCGACGCTGGTGGAGCCTCCCCCCAGCACTCCGAGGTCGCGAGGCACGCCGTAGGTCCACAAGCAGGCGTGCTTGGCCCCGCTGGCGGTCTCGGACAGGCCAGCCACCTGGCGGCGGTTGTTCACCGCGTGGCCTTCGCTGAACCGGCCGCCGGGAAGGGTGCCGAGATCGTGCAGCACGCCGCGGGCGTACAGGAACGCGTGCGACGCGCCCGAGGCGACGCTGGACCAGCCGGCGACCTCGCCGTTGGAGTTGACGTCCAGCGCCAGGCTCAGCGCGCCGCCCGGGAGGGTGCCGATGTCCTCCATCACGCCCGCCTGCCAGCGGAAGGCGTGATGGTTGCCGGAGGCGATGCCGGAAGCTCCCACCACCACGTCGGACTCGTTCACGGCGTAGGCCATGCTGAACGCGCCGCCCGGCAGCGTGCCGAGGTTCACCAGAGCGGTGCCGTCGGACCAGACCGCGCGTTGCTCGCCCTGGCTGGTGTAAGACTGCCCGCAGGCGTGTCCCAACTCGCTGCCGCCGAAGGCGTTGCTCCCGCCGCCGAGCGTCCCGAGGTCGGTGATCGTGTAGCTCTGCGCGGCGAGCAGCGCCGTAGCAAGGAGCGCGTGCATGGCTCTATGGCAATCGGTGCGCCAGCATGTTACTCAGGGAGCAGGTCGCGGGAACTCCCGCTTGCAGAAGGACCGTGCGGCCCGACCAGGACGAGGGCACAACGCCGGAGAACACGGCATTGCCGCCCGGACCGGCGTTCTGCACGCCGGCGAGGACGGGGTTGTCCAGGCCCAGGAACAGGCCGGGGCAGCCGGGGACGACTGTGGCGCCGGCCTGGAAGCTGAACGCGAGGTAGACGGCCGCGCCCGGCGGCGCGCCGGTCACCAGTGCCGTGTTGGCGGCTCCGGCGGTGCCCGGGATCGGGCCGCGCAGCGTCAGCTCGATGGGGCTCATGCGGAAGGCGCGGCTGGTGCCGTTGCGCGTGCCCCAGCCGACGATGTCGCCGCCGTCGTTGATGTCCCAGGCCTCGTAGAGGATCCAGCCGCTGCCGCCCGGCAACATGGTGTTGAGGTCGTGGATGACGCCGTCCTTCCAATAGGCGGCGCGTTTGTTGCCGCTGGCGTCGGTGGACCAGCCGACGATCTCGCCGAGGTCGTTGATCCCATAGGCCATGCTGGTGAAGCCGCCGGGGAACACGCCGATGTCCAGCAGGATGCCGCCGGTGTACCAGAAGGCGCTCCACAGCCCGGCAGAGTTGCTGGACCAGCCGACCACCTGGCCCGCGTCGTTGAGGTCGTAGGCCTCGCTGGTGAAGCCGCCGGGGAAGGTGCCGAGATCCTCCATGACGCCGCCGGTGGAGCGGAACGCGTGCCAGCCGCCGGCGTTGTTGCTGGACCAGCCGGCGACTTCGCCCGCGTTGTTGATCTTGCGCGCCTCGCTGGTGAAGCCGCCCAGGAAGGTGCCGAGATCCTGCATCACGCCCCCGCTGTACAGGAAGGCGTGCCAGCCGCCGGCGTTGTTGCTGGACCAGCCCACCACGTCGCCGGCGTCGTTGATGCCCCAGGCCTCGCTGTTGAAGCCGCCCACGAAGGTGCCGAGGTCCTGCATCACGCCGCCGGTGTAGCGGAACGCGTGCCAGCCGCCGGCGTTGTTGCTGGACCAGCCGACCACGTCGCCGGCGCCGTTCACGTCGTAGGCCTCGCTGTTGTAGCCGCCCGCGAACGTGCCGAGGTCCTGCGTCGTGAAGCCGTCGTTGTAGAACGCGTGCCAGCCGCCGGGGGTCGCGGCCCAGCCGACTGCGCGGCCGAGCTCATCGAGCCCGAGCCCGTTGGCCGTGGCGCCGCCGAAGTCGCCGAGGTCCGTGATCGTGTAGCCCTGCGCCGCGAGCGGGCCCGCGAGACAGGTGAGCAGGAAGAAAGTGGCAGGGGTACGCATCGGTGTCGGTCCACCCTAACACGCAGGGGGACCGGTGCCAGAATCCTCGGAAGGCGCTTGGATCCCGTCACGGCTCAGGGACAATGCCGCCTCCCATGCAGCCTCGCATCCGTCTCACCCGCGAAGCCATTGCCGCCTTGTATGGGCGGCCGCTGCTGGACCTCGTGTTCGAGGCCGCGGCGGTGCACCGCGCGCACCACGATCCGGCGGAGGTGCAGTGCTCGCAGCTCCTCAGCATCAAGACCGGCGCCTGCCCCGAGGACTGCGCATACTGCCCCCAGTCGGCCCGCTACGACGCGGCGGTCGAGCGCGAGGAGCTCATGAGCGTGGAGCGCGTGCTGGCGGCGGCGCGCAGCGCCCGGCGCAACGGCGCCGACCGCTTCTGCATGGGGGCCGCATGGCGCGAAGTGAAGGACGGGCCGGAGTTCCAGCGCGTGCTGGAGATGGTGCGTGGCGTGAAGGCGCTGGGGCTGGAGACCTGCGTGACGCTCGGGATGCTGCAGCCGCACCAGGCCGGCGCGCTGAAGGAGGCCGGCCTCGACTACTACAACCACAACCTGGACACCTCGCCCGAGTTCTACGGGGAGATCATCACGACGCGGACCTACGAAGACCGGTTGAAGACCCTCGACGCCGTGCGCGCGGCCGGAATCCATGTGTGTTGCGGCGGCATCCTCGGCATGGGCGAGAGCCGCGAGGACCGCATCGGCCTCCTCTACGAGCTGGCGCGCCAGGATCCGCAGCCCGAGAGCGTGCCCATCAACGCGCTGGTGGCGGTGAAGGGCACGCCGCTGGAAGATCAGCCGCCGCTGCCTTGGGATGAGATGCTGCGCGCCGTTGCAGTGGCGCGCATCCTGATCCCGCAAGCGAAGATCCGCTTGAGCGCAGGCCGCACCACGATGAGCGACGAAGCCCAGGCGCTCTGCTTCCTCGCCGGCGCCAACTCCATCTTCCTGGGCGACAAGCTGCTGACCACGCCGAACCCGGGCCTGGACCACGACGGCGCGCTGCTGCAACGGCTGGGCCTGAGGGCGGAGCATGGCGAGCGTGCCGTTCGCGGTGGCGCAATCCCGGTCTGATCTGCCGGCCGAGCTGCGCGCGGAGCTGGCGGCCTGGGAGAGAGCGGGGCTGCGGCGGCACCTGAGCCTGCCGCAGGGCCGCGACTTCAGCAGCAACGACTACCTGGCGCTCTCGCGGGATCCGCGCCTGATCGCGGCCGCGCGCGCAGCCCTCGAGCGCTACGGCGCCGGCGCGCCGTCCGCGCGCTTGCTGCGCGGGAACCTGCCCGTGCACGCGGAGGCGGAGCACGCCGCCGCGGAGTGGCTGCGCGCCGAGGCCGCGCTGCTGCTGCCGAGCGGCTGGCAGGCCAACCTGGCTTTGATCTCGACCGTCGCGGGTCCCGAGGACGTGATCCTGAGCGACCAGCTCAACCACGCGTCGCTGATCGACGGCTGCCGCATGAGCCGGGCGCGTGTGCGCGTGTTCCGCCACAACGATCCGGAGGATCTGGAGCGGGGGCTGCGCCGCGCGGCCGGCGCGCGTCGCCGTTTCGTTCTTGTGGAATCGGTGTTCTCCATGGACGGGGACCTGGCGCCGCTGGGTGCCCTGGAGCAGCTGGCGGCGGAGCATGACGCCTGGCTGCTGGTGGACGAGGCGCACGCCGTCGGCCTGTACGGTCCCGAGAGCAGCGGCCGCTGCGAGGAGCTGGGAGTGCGCGAGCGCCTGCTGGCGCGCGTGTTCACCGGCGGCAAGGCGCTGGGGGTGTGCGGCGGGTTCGTGGCCGGCTCGCGCACGCTGGTGGAGCTGCTGCTGAACAAGGGGCGCGCCTTCGTGTTCACCACCGCGACCACTCCCGCCACTGCAGCTGCGCTGGCCGCCGCGATCTCCAGCGCCCGCGGCCAGCCGGAGCGGGCGCAGCGCGCGTTGCAGGCGGCGGGGCGCCTGCGCAGCGCGCTGGCGCACGCCGGCATTCCGAGCCCTGGGGAGAGCCCCATCGTGCCGGTGATCCTGGGTGCCGCGGAGCGGGCCTTGCGCGTGGCCGAGCGCGTGCGCGCCGCGGGCTTCGACGTGCGCGCAGTGCGCTATCCGACGGTGGCGCGCGGCTCCAGCCGGCTGCGCATCGTCTGCCACGCCGATCACGGAGAACCGGAGATCGACGGACTGGCGGCGGCCGTCGCCGCGGCCATGGCGGAGGTCCCGGCGCCGCCCGCCGAGGAGTCGCGTGCGCCCGCCGCCGCGCCCGCGCTGGTGGTCGCCGGAACCGACACCGGCGTCGGCAAGACCGTGGTCTCCGCGCTGCTGCTGCGCGCGGCACGCCGGGCGGGCCTGCCAGCGCGCTACTGGAAGCCGGTGCAGACCGGAGCGGACTCCGACACGGACGCGGTGGTCGCGCTGTCAGGTCTCGCTGCGCTGGACGCCCTGCCGCCCGCGTTCTCCCTGCCGCTGGCCGCTTCCGTGGACCAGGCCGCGGCGCACGCGGGCGTGCGCGTAGAGGCGCGCGCCCTGCTCGAGGTGGCGCGCCGGCGGCGTCTCTCCGGTGGTTTCTGGATCTTCGAGTGCGCGGGCGGCTTGCGTGTGCCGCTCAACGAGACGGAGGACCAGTCCGACTTCCTGGCCGCGCTGCGCGCGCCCCTGGTCCTGGCGGCCCGGACCGCGCTGGGCACGCTGAATCACACGCTGCTCACGCTGGAGTCCGCGCAGGCGCGCAGCCTGGATGTGCGCGCCTTGTTCCTGGTCGGTCCGCCGCACCCGGACAACGCCGCCACGCTGCGCGCGCGGCTGGATCTCCCGATATTCGAGCTGCCTTTGCTCGAGCCGCTCACGCCGACAGCGCTGGACTCCTGGCTCGCCTGCAACGATCTGCGCCCTCTCTGGAAATGAAGCCCGACTGGCTGCAGCTCGACGCGCACCACTGCTGGCACCCGTACACCCAGCACGCGCTGGACCCGGAGCCCATGGCGGTGACCGGCGCGCACGGCGCATGGCTGGAGCTGGCGGACGGCCGGCGCGTGCTCGACGCCATCTCCTCCTGGTGGACCTGCCTGCACGGGCACTGCCATCCGCGCCTGCTGCGCGCCATGGCGGAGCAGGCGGCGCGCCTGGACCACGTCATCTACGCCGGCTGCGCGCACGAGCCGGCCGCGCGCCTGGCCGGCGCCCTGGCGGGCCTCGCTCCGCGCGGGCTGTCGCGCGTCTTCTACAGCGACGACGGCAGCACCGCGGTGGAGGTCGCGCTGAAGGCGGCCTACCTGGCCTGGGCGCGCCGCGGCGAGGCCCGGCGCAGCGTCTTCCTCGCCCTCGAGGGCGGCTACCACGGCGACACCTTCGGCGCCATGTCCGCCGGCGATCCGCAGCCCTTCTTCCGCGAGCTCTCGCCCTTCCTGTTCCACGTGGCGCGCGTGCCGGCCGACGCCGCGGCGCTGGAACAGGCGCTGGCCGCGCAGGACGGTCGCGTGGCGGCGCTGATCCTCGAGCCGCTGGTGCAGGGGGCCGCCGGCATGAAGATGCACGCGCCGCAGTTCCTGCGCGACGCGCGGCGCCTGTGCGACGCCCGCGGCGTGTTCCTCATCGCCGACGAGGTGATGACCGGCTTCGGCCGCACCGGTTCCCTGTTCGCCTGCGAGCAGGCCGGCATCGCGCCCGATCTGCTGTGCCTGGCGAAGGGCCTGACCGGCGGCACGCTGCCGCTCGCCGTCACGCTGGCGCGCGAGGAGATCTACGCCGCCTTCCTCGGCCCGGACCGCGGCCGCGCCCTGTTCCACGGCCACTCCTACACCGCCAATCCCATCGCCTGCGCGGTCGCGCTGGAGTCCCTGCGCGTGCTGGACGAGGAGCGGACGCCGCAACGCCTCGAGCAGATCGGCGGCTGGATCGAGAACGGGCTGGAAGGGCTGCGCTCGGCCGCCGGGGTGCGCGAGATCCGCCGCTGCGGCGGCATCGTGGCCGTGGAGCTCGACGGCGCCGGCGGTTACCTCGCCCCTCTCGGCGAGCACCTGCGCGCCGCCTGCCGCGGCTTCGACGTGCTCCTGCGGCCGCTCGGCAATGTCCTGTACGCCCTGCCGCCTTCCTGCACCACGCGCGAAGAGTGCGCCTTCGTTGCCGCGGCCATGACCGCCGCCTGCGAGAAGGCCCTTGGCCAGGGTCGTGGAGCTTAGGGGCCAGAATGGCTCGCAACCTCCACGGATCGGCCAGGCGGCATCCGGGGCCCTAGAATCCGGCGCATCTGTGATGGACCATCACATCCGGCAACGGGACACCCACCCATCCCGCGAGCGCATGGAGCGGCTCCTGGCGCGCATCGTCGCGGACCCGGGGCTCCACGGCCGGCTGGTCAACAGCTTGGCGCGCCTTGAGTACATCGGCGTGCGCAAGATGCTGAAGAGCCGCCGCGCCGAGGCCTTGGACGTGGACGGACTGCAGCACGCGCTCGAGGAAGCCGGCCACGCGCTGCGCCTCAAGCGGCTGGCCCTGCAGCTCGACCCGGGCGTCGCGACCTTCGCCGCCGCGCACACCCTGGCCGGTGAAGAGGCCGAGGACTACTTCCAGGCCGTGGACCAGGCCGCCGAGCGCGCTCTCGCCGACCTTCCCGAGTCCGCGCGCACCGAACCGAACTACCTGCTCACCAGCGCAGCCATCGAGATCCGCGCCCAGGCCTTCTATCCCCTCTACGAGGCCGCGCTGCGCGCCGCCGGCGCCCCCTTCAGCGTCGCGGCGATCCAGCGCGATGAAGACCGCCACCTCGCCGCCATGGCCGCCCAGCTCGCCGCCGCGCTGCCGGACGCCCCTGCGCGCCTCGAACGGGTGCTGGCGGCCGAAGAACGCCTGTTCGACGCGTGGCTGGATGCACTGGAGAGCGCTTGCGCTGCCGCGGCGCCCATGACGGCCTGAGACCGAAACGACTACGTGTCGCCAGGCCGTTGGGTCTGCGCTTGGTGCTCCGGCGTCGAACCCATCGAGTGCTTCGATAACCGGCCGTGCCGGATCGTCGCCACCACGGTGAGCGCGACCACGCCGAGCCGCAGTGCATTGCTCAGTCCATCGCCCGCGGCGGTGTCTCCGCCCTGCCCGAGCGTCCACCACAGGTTGACGAAGGCGTGCCAGCCGATCACGAACCAGAGGTTCCAGTCCCAGCGGAGCAGCATCCAGCAGAACGCGGCACCGCCGATCGCCGTCACCGCCACCGCGCCCACGATCTCGCCCGCCGGCTCCCCCCACGCGCCGGGCACGTGCAGCAGGCCGAAGACCAGGCCGCACAGCAGCATGGCGCGCCCGGCCGGCCAGCCGCCCCGGCGCACCAGCTGCCGGAAGAAGTAGCCGCGGAACAAGGTCTCCTCCACCAGCCCCGCGCCGGCCCAGGACTGCAGCACCGCCCAGGGCCGCTCCGTCAGATCGTCCATGCCGCCGGGTTCGAAGAACACGCCGCGGCGGAGCACGAGGAAGCCGAGCAGCATCGGCACCGTCAGCACCAAAGCCCACGCCAGACCTTGCAGCACACCGCGATCCATCCCGAGCTCCGCCGGGACCGCATGCACCGGCATCCGGTGCGTCACGACCAGCGCCAGCGCGACGACCCCGAGCGACCCGGCCAAGTACAAGGCCAGCTCGCCAACGTCCCCGAGCTCCGGCAGGACCAGGGGCGAATACACCCCCACCGCCAGCGCCCCCGCAAGCCCCAGGAACGCCGCGACGCTCGCCCGCCGTTGGCTCACTGGGCGTTCCGTAGTGCTCATCAGGCGCGAATGTACTGCGCGGGCGAACGTCTCGAATTCGAGATCCGACCCCAAATAACCCTGTTGTGGGCGCCGCGCAGCGAAGGACGGCGTCGGTAGTGTAAGTGGTGCACTCGGTGCATGCGTCCACCGCCATGAGCTCGCAATCCGATCCGGTCGACGTCGCCGTCGTGGGCGGCGGGGCCGCCGGTCTGATGGCGGCGCTGTGGGCGGCGCGCGCGGGGGCGCGCGTAGTGCTGCTGGAAGGCTCGCGGGCTCCCGGGCTGAAGATCCTGATCAGCGGCGGCGGTCGCTGCAACATCCTGCCCAGCGCGTCCGACGAGTCGGACTTCTACACCAGCGGCTCGCGGCACGTGCTGGCGCGGCTGTTCCGCACCTGGAGCCTGGAGCGCGTGCGGGAATTCTTCGAGAAGGAGCTGCAGATCCCGCTCGTGCTCGAGGAGGAGACCGGCAAGCTGTTCCCGGAGTGGCAGCGCGCCGTGCCGGTGCGCGACCGGCTGGTCGAGGCCGTGCAGCAGGCCGGGGCGCAGGTGCTGGTGCCATGGCGCGTCGAGAAGCTGGAGCGGAGCGGCGAGGGCTTCCTGCTGAAGAGCAGCGAAGGCGCGGAACTGCGGGCGGCGCGCGTCATCCTGGCGAGCGGCGGCGCCTCCGTTCCGAACACCGGCAGCGACGGCGCCGGGTACGAGATGGCGCGGCGGCTGGGGCACTCGCTGCTGGCGCCGTATCCGGCGCTGGTGCCGCTGACGACGGCGGACGAGGAGCTCACCGGACTCGCAGGCATCGCCTTGCCGGTGCGCTGGCGGGCGCTGTTGCACGGCAAGGTGATGGAGGAACGGGTGCGCGAGCTCCTGTTCACGCACCGCGGGTTCAGCGGGCCGGCGGTGCTGGACGCGAGCCACTGGGCGGTGCGCGACCGCGCCGTCCTCGAGGTGGCGTGGGGAGCGCTGGCGCCCGAGGAGTGGGAGGAGCACTGGCAGTCGCGCGGGCGGCGCGAGGCCGCGAAGGGGGTTGGCGACCTCCTGCCACGGCGCCTGGCCGAGATCCTGGTGCGGCGCGCCCGCTTGCGCGAGGACTACCGCATCGGCGACATGACCCGCGCCCAGCGCGACGTGCTGCTGCGCGTGCTGTGCGCGTTCCCGCTGCCGGTGAACGGGAACGAGGGCTTCCGCGTGGCGGAGGTGACCGGCGGCGGCATCCCGATCGGCGAAGTGAACCCGTCCACGCTGGAGAGCCGCAAGACGCCGGGGCTGTACCTGTGCGGCGAGATCCTGGACGTGATCGGCCGCATCGGCGGCTACAACTTCCTGTGGGCCTGGGTCACCGGCCGTCTGGCCGGCGAGAGCGCGGCGCGCCCGCTGCGCGCGCCCGTCCGCGCATGACGGCGCTCCTCCTCGCCGTGCTGGCGCTGTTCGCCGGGCCGCTGCTCGCCGCCGCGCTGCGCCGCAACCCGGCGGCCCTGTACGCGCTCGACGGCTTCGTGCTGGTGGCGGTGTCCTTCCTGGTGCTCGGCAGCGTGCTGCCGGAGGCGGTGCGCGCCGTCGGCTGGCCGGCCCTGGTCGCGGCGGTGCTCGGCTTCGCCCTGCCGACGCTGGCGGAGCGCGGTTGGAACAAGGACCACCGTGGAGCGCACCGCATAGTGCTCGCCCTCTCCCTCTGCGGCCTGATCCTCCACGAGACGCTGGATGGCGCCGGACTGGCGATGGCAGCCTCGGGCTCGACCGGCGCCTCGCGTGCGACGGAATGGTCGATCGTGCTCCATCGTGTTCCGCTCGGCCTGTTTCTCTGGTTGAGCGTGCGTCCGCTGTTCGGAACGCGCGCCGCAGCGCTGGCACTCGCTGCCGCGGCCGCGGCGACTTTCGGCGGCTACTGGGCCTATTCCACGGTCAGTCCTACCGAGGGATCGATCCCGGTCGCACTCCTGCTCGCCTTCATCGGCGGCGCGCTGCTCCACGTCCTGGTGCACCAAGTGCAGCCCGCCGCAGGTCGTAAGCCCGCCCCTCATGCCGGGGCCGTCGGAGGCGCGCTGGCGCTGCTCGTGCTCCTGCCACAGGACAGCTACCTGTCCGGGCTGGGCGACGTCCTGCCTCTCATGCTGGTAGTGCTGTGGATCCCGATCCTGGCAGCCGGCATCTTCTCCGCCGTTTCGAGCGCGAAGCCAACACCGGAACACGTGCTGAAGCGCGGCGGCATCCTGGCCGGACTTCGCCTGGCGCTGACCACGCCCGTCTGTTCCTGCGGCATCATTCCGGTGTATGTTGACTTGGTCGGCCACGGGGTCGACGGGCGCACCCGCCTCGCGTTCCTGCTCGGGGCGCCGGTCTTGCGGCTGGAGGCCTTCGTCCTCGCAGGCTGGCTCTTCGGCTTGCGCCTTGCCGCCCTGTGGCTGGGCTGTGCCCTGGTCCTGGTCGTTCTGTGCGCATGGATCTTCGGTCGCCGCTGGACCATCCAGCCCGCCAATGTGCTCCTGGACGGGCTGGACTCGGGGCATGCCCCGGAAAGATCAGCCACACCCAGGAAAGGCTCCTGGTGGTCCTACTTCACCGGCGACTGGCTGGATCACAACGCAGCCTGGACCGTCATCGCAATCATCTTCGGTCTGTTTGCGATGGCATACCTTGGGGCGGTAGGCGCCGACCCGCCCACGTCACTTTCGGCGGCGGAGGAAGTACTGGCCCTCATCGGTGTGATGCTGATCACCCTGCCCGTCTATCTGCATCCATTCGTAGCCCTGGCGCTGGCAGCGCTGCCCTTTTTTCTCATCGAGGCCTATTCATGCGGTTTCCTCGTGCTGCTCGCCGGACCCATGAGCAGTGTGGCGTCGCGCCGCGTCATCACGCGCTTGCATGGCCATGCTGCGAGCCTGGTCTTGACCGCGGCGCTGATGGCCGGAACCCTGGCCTGCGTTCTTGCGGTGGCGCCGCTCTTGCCAGACCTCGTGGGCATTGAGACCGCGCCCGCAAGCCGGGTGGGGGGCGGCCTGACGCAGGCTTCTACCATCGTGCAAGTGGTCGCGATGGTGGCGCTGCTGCCGGCACTCGTGTCCTTCTGGCGCTGCGGGCCGCGCGGCTGGCTGGCGGAGATCCTGCCGCCGGAGGGGCATGAGCACGCGCACCACCCCGGCGTGCCGCACGAGCACGGCACGCGGGCCCGGGTGCAGATCGACGCCGCCGGCGATTAGGCGAGCGCGCGCAGCAAGTACGGCAGGCTGATCTCGTAGCGGTGGTCGGTGTCGCGGTGGCCGCCGGGGAAGAACTCGGCGCGATAGGGCACGGCGGCCGCGGTCAGGCGCTGCGACAGCCGGCGCAGGCCCCAGTTCAGCCCGTACTCGTCGCTCTCGCCGGCGTCGAGGTACAGGGCGCGGAGCTGCTTCAGCGCATCGGTGTTGTGGCTGTCTTCCGCCATGCGGACCGGGTCGTGCGCGAACCAGCGCTCCATCACGTCGGAGCGCAGCGCGCCGTTTTCCGGGTCCACGGGCAGGTCGAAGCCGAGCGGGGACCGCGGGTTGGGCGAGTAGACGGCCGCCAGCGCGAGCAGGGAAATGGCCTGGAACTCCTGCGCGTCCAGGCGCAGGCCGGGCAGGGCGCGCAGGAAGGCCGCAGGGCCGCCGTGGCGGTGCCAGGCCTGCAGCGCGCCGATCAGGTCGCTGAAACAGGCGAACTCGAAGCCCATGTCGCCGCTGTGGCTGCCGGCCGCGGCGAAGAAGCCCGGGTTGCGCATGGCCAGGGTGAGCGCGCCGTAGCCGCCGCTGGACTTGCCGACCACGATGCGCCGCCCGGCGCCGCCGCAGCCATGCTCGCGCTCGAGCGCGGGCACCAGCTCGTCGCGCAGCAGGTCCTCGTAATGTCCGGTGCCCGCGGAGTTCTGGTACTGGCTGCCGCCGTAGCGCGTCTCGCAGGAAGGCCACAGGAACACGGCGGGCGGGATCCGGTCCTGCGCCATGAGGCGGGCCGTGCGCTCGGGCAGGTTCTCGCGCAGGAAATCCACGTTCAGGACGCGGTGGCCGAAGCTTGTGTAGCCGCCGAGGACCAGGACCAGCGGCAGTCCGGCGCAGGCGCCGGGCGGCAGGAGCAGCGGGTGGTGGCGCAGCGCCGGATCGCCGAGCGGGTTGCCGCGGAGAATCCGGCTGTCGTGCGTGAAGAGGGTAAGCCGGGCGCCCCCCGGCAGCGCGCGCTCGTAGTGGAAGCTCATGCGGGGGGACTCGCTATCCTCGATGCTCGCAATGTACGAGCATCGCAAGCAGCTCCTGGCCCCGCCCGAGGTCTCCCGGGCGCGCCTGACCCGCAACGGCTGTTCTCGGGCTTGGTGATCCTCGCTCCGGTCTGCCACAGCCTCCTGCACCGCTTCCACGCGGAGATCGACTGAAGTGGCGGACCCACGCCCCGGCGCAAGCGTAGCCTGGGAATACCCACGAACCGGCGCATGACGCCCACCCCTCCGCCCCTGCCTTCGGGCGCGCGCGTGTACCCGCGCCGCTCCCACGAGATCGACTTCCGGATCCACGGCGACGACATGCAGTTCATCGAAGTGGACCTGGATCCAGGCGAGACCGTCATCGCCGAGGCCGGCTCCATGATGTTCATGAGCGATGGGATCCGCATGGAGACCGTGTTCGGCGACCCGAGCCAGCCGCAGCAGGACTTCTTCGGCAAGCTGCTCAGCGCCGGCAAGCGTGTGCTGACCGGTGAATCGCTGTTCATGACCACGTTCACGGCGGGCGGGCCGCGCCGGGAGACCATCGCCTTCGCGGCGCCATACCCCGGCAAGATCGTGGAGTTCGACCTGCGCGAGCTGGGCGGCGAGCTGCTGTGCCAGAAGGACTCGTTCCTGTGCGCGGCCAAGGGCGTCACCATCGGCATCGCCTTCACCAAGCGCTTCGGCGCCGGATTGTTCGGCGGCGAGGGCTTCATCCTGCAGCGGCTCGCCGGCGACGGCCTGGCCTTCATGAACGCCGGCGGCATGGTGCTGCGGCGCACGCTCGCCCCGGGCGAGCGGCTGCGCGTGGACACCGGCTGCATCGTGGGCTTCCAGCCCTCCGTGGACTACGACATCCAGTTCGTGGGCGGCTTCAAGAACACGCTGTTCGGGGGCGAAGGCCTGTTCTTCGCCACGCTGCGCGGGCCGGGCGACATCTGGCTGCAGTCGCTGCCGTTCTCGCGCCTGGCCGGCCGCATCGCCCGCGCCGTGCTGTTCCGCAAGGAAGAGGGCTCGGTGCTCGGCGGCCTCGGCAACCTTTTCGACGGGCGGGAGTAGCGTGGCCGACGGCATCCAGCTCGCCGCGAAGGAGGAGACGCGCACGCAGATCCTGCACGAGCCGGCGGCGCCGCCGTGCGCGGTCGTCATCTTCGGCGCCTCCGGCGACCTGGCGCGGCGCAAGCTCCTGCCGGCCTTGTACGAGCTGAGCCGCAGCGGCGCGCTGGCGGAGCAGACGCTCGTGGTGGGCGTGGCGCGCCGCTACAAGTCCCTTGCGGAGCTCCAGCAGGCCACGCGCGAGGCGCTGGACCAGTTCGCCCGCGTCCGGCCGGTGGACGCGGCCGCCTGGCAGCGCTTTGCGCGGCGCCTGGAGTACGTGGGCGGCGACGTCGCCGATTCCGCGGTCTACGAGGCTCTGGCCGCCACGCTGCAGCGCCACCCGGAGACCAGGGACAACCGGCTGTTCTATCTGTCGACGCCGCCGGAGGAGTTCCCGCGCATCCTCGGCGGCCTGCACCAGGCGGGACTGCTGGTGCAGAACGGCGGCTGGGCGCGCGTCATCATCGAGAAGCCGTTCGGGCGCGACCTGGCATCGGCGCGCGCCCTCAACGCGCTGGCCGCGACCTTCCTGGACGAGAGCCAGATCTACCGCATCGACCACTACCTGGGCAAGGAGACCGTCCAGAACATCCTGGTGTTCCGGCTGGGCAACGCCATCTTCGAGCCGCTGTGGAACCGCAAGTACGTGGATCACGTGCAGATCACGGCGGCCGAGACGCTGGGCATGGAAGGACGCGGGCGCTTCTACGACACCACCGGCGTGCTGCGCGACGTCGTGCAGAACCACCTGCTGCAGGTGCTGGCGCTGGTGGCGATGGAGCCGCCGATCACGTTCCAGGGCGACGAGATCCGCGACCAGAAGACGCAGGTGCTGCGCAGCCTGCGCCCGATCTACGAGCACGAGGCGGCGCAGCACGGCGTGCGCGGCCAGTACCGCGGCTACGGGGACGAGCCGGACGTCGCCCCCGATTCGCGCACCGCCACCTACGCGGCCCTGCGCGTGCACGTGGACAACTGGCGCTGGCAGGGGGTCCCCTTCTACATCCGCACCGGCAAGCGCCTGCGCGCGCGCCTCACCGAGATCTCCATCCACTTCCAGCCGATCCCCCTGTGCCTGTTCGGCGACCAGGAGGTGTGCGCCCGAGTGGAGCACAACGTGCTGACGCTGCGCATCCAGCCGGGCGAAGGCATCGCCCTGCGCTTCGTGACCAAGGTGCCCGGCCGCGACCTGTCCGTGTCCAGCGTGAACATGGACTTCCACTACGAAGAGGCCTTCCGCAAGCAGCCGGCGGAAGCCTACGAGCGTCTCCTCCTGGACGCGCTGTGCGGTGACGCGACCTTGTTCACGCGCCGCGACGCCGTCGAGCTGGCCTGGAAGTTCGTGGACCCGATCCAGAGGGCCTGGGACCAGGACCCCTCCTCCCTCCCGCCGTACGACTCCGGCAGCGAGGGGCCGGAGGAGGCGCACGCCCTTCTGCACGCCGACGGCCGCCGCTGGCGCGAATTGGGGCCAAATTCAGAGAGCGCCTGAGTCCCGGCCAGCTTCTATCTCGTAGCGGACAGGTACCGCCCGTGAAACCTGCTGCAAGCGGGCGGCAAGACCGGCTTCCACCTGCCAAAGCTCGCGCGGCCTGCAAAGGTTCGAGTTGCGCGATTGCTTCCAGGTTTCCGCAAGAGTGGAAGGGAGCTGCCGGCATGGTGCTGCCGGGAGGCGCCGGTCCGCTATGCTGGCACGCCCGGACGCCAGGAGAGCAATGCCCAAGCCCTTCGACGACGTTGACCGGCTCGCGGTGAACACGCTGCGGGTGCTCGCCATTGACGCGGTGGAGCAGGCAGACAGCGGACACCCCGGGCTGCCCCTCGGGGCGGCGCCCATGGCGTACACGCTGTGGCAGAGGGAGCTGAAGTTCGATCCGTCGGACCCGAAGTGGCCGGACCGGGACCGCTTCGTGCTCAGCGCGGGGCACGGTTCGATGCTCTTGTACGGCCTGCTGCACTGCTACGGCTTCCCGCTGAGCATGGAGGAGATCCGGAATTTCCGCCAGCTCGGCAGCAGGACGCCGGGGCACCCGGAGCAGCACCTGACGCCGGGCGTGGAGGCCACGACGGGGCCGCTGGGACAGGGAGCGGGCGTGGCGGTGGGCATGGCCATCGCGGAGCGGCACCTGGCGGCGCGCTTCAACCGCCCCGGGCACGAGATCGTGAACCACACCACGTTCGCGCTGGTGAGCGACGGCGACCTGATGGAAGGCGTCAGCGCCGAGGCCGGCTCGCTGGCGGGGCACTTGCGGCTCGGGAAGCTGATCTATCTGTATGACAGCAACCGCGTGTCGCTGGATGCGCCGACCAGCGTCACGTTCACGGAGGACGTGGGCAGGCGCTACGCGGCGTACGGCTGGCAGGTGCTGAAGGTGGCCGACGGCGACCATGACCTGGTGGGGCTGCAGGCGGCGATCCGCAAGGCGAGGCGCGAGACGCGCAAGCCCAGCCTGATCATCGTCCACACGACCATCGGCTACGGCTCGCCGCACAAGGCGGGCACGTTCGAGGCGCACGGGGCGCCGCTGGGCCAGGAGGAGGCGCGGCTGACCAAGCAGGCGCTGGGCTGGGATCCCGGCCGGGAGTTCCACGTGCCGGAGGCGGCCGCCGCGCGCTTCGCCGAGACGGCGCGGCGCGGAGCGCGCGCGCGCAGGAAGTGGGCGAAGCAGCTCGCGGAGTACACGGCCGCGTTCCCGGACCTGGCGCAGGAATGGGAGCAGGCGCTCACGTTGACTCCCCCGCCCGGCTGGGACCAGGAGATCCCGCGCTTCCAGGCCGGCGAGTCCGTCGCCACGCGCGTGGCGGCGGGCAAGGTGGAGAACGCGGTCGCGAAGCGCGTGCCGTTCCTGATCGGCGGCGACGCCGACCTGGGCGGGTCCACCAAGACTCCGATCTCGGGCGGAGGGGATTTCGACGGCCAGACCGGCTCGGGCCGCAACCTGCACTTCGGCGTGCGCGAGCACGCCATGGGCGCGATCTGCAACGGCATGGCGTACCACGGCGGCGCGCGCCCGTTCGCGGCCACCTTCCTGCAGTTCAGCGATTACATGCGGCCGCCGGTGCGGCTGGCGAGCCTGGACCACCTGCCGGTGATCTACGTGTGGACGCACGACAGCATCGGGCTGGGCGAGGACGGGCCCACGCACCAGCCGGTGGAGCACCTGTGGGCGCTGCGCGCGATCCCGGGGCTGCGCGTGATCCGGCCATGCGACGCCAACGAGGCCGCGGAGGCCTGGAGGTTCGTGATCGCGCACCCGCAGCGCCCGGCGGCGCTGGTGCTGTCGCGGCAGAACCTGCCGGTGCTGGACCGCGCGCGCTGCGCGGCCGCGTCGGGGCTGGCGCGCGGCGGCTACGTGCTCGCGGACGGCGAACCGGAGCCGGACCTGGTCCTGATCGCCACAGGCTCGGAGGTGCACCTGGCGCTGGGCGCGCGCGAGCGCCTGGCCCAGGAGGGCGTGAAGGCGCGGGTCGTGTCCATGCCGTGCGTCGAGCTGTTCGAGGAGCAGGAGGCTGCGTACCGCGAGCAGGTGCTGCCCCCGTCCGTGGGCGCGCGCGTGGCGGTGGAGGCCGGCCGCGCGCTGGGCTGGTGGAAGCACGTGGGCGAGCGCGGCGTGGCCGTCGGCGTGGAGAAGTTCGGCGCCTCGGCGCCGGCCAAGGTCCTGTTCGCGGAATACGCCTTCACCGTGGAGAACGTGGTGGCCGCGGCGCGGCAGGCCCTGCGCAACGTGGTCACGGCATGAAGCCGGCCGCCCTGGGCTTGATCGGGCTGGGCACGATGGGTCGCAACCTGGGGCTCAACGCCGCCGAGCACGGCTTCCCCGTGTGCGCCTGGGCGCGCAAGCCGGAGCAGATGGAGCGCTTCCGGAGCGAAGGACCGGACCTCGACCTGCGCGCCGCCGCCAGCCTGCCGGCGCTGGTGGCTGCGCTGGAGCGGCCGCGCCGCATCCTGCTGATGGTGACCGCCGGCGCGGCCGTGGACGAGGTCATCGCCCAGCTCGCGCCGCTGCTGGAGCCGGGCGACATCCTGATCGACGGCGGCAACTCGCACTTCGCCGACACGCGCCGGCGCGAAGCTGCGCTGCGCGCCCGAGGGCTGGAATTCATGGGTGTGGGGATTTCTGGCGGCGAGGAGGGCGCGCGCCGCGGGCCCTCCGTCATGCCGGGAGGCACGGTGGAGGCCTGGCAGCGCACGCGGCCCTTGTTCGAGGCCATTGCGGCGCGTTCGCCGCTGGGCGTGTGCGTCACGCACGTCGGGCCGGACGGCGCCGGGCACTTCGTGAAGATGGTGCACAACGGCATCGAGTACGCCGACCTGCAGTTCCTGGCCGAGGCTTACGACCTCATGAGCCGCGGCTGCGGCATGCGCGCGGGCGATGTCGCGGCGGTGTTCGCCGAGTGGAACCGCGGCGAGCTGGAGTCCTTCCTGGTCGAGCTGGCGGCGCGCGTGCTGGCGGTGGTCGACGGCGAGACCGGCCGGCCGCTGGTGGAGCTGGTCCTGGACCAGGCCGAGCAGAAGGGCACCGGCCGCTGGACCGTGCAGGCGGCGCTGGAGCTGGGAGTGCCGGTCCCCTGCATCACCGCCGGCGTGGACGCGCGCGCGCTGTCCAGTCGCAAGGGGGAGCGCGTGCAGGCTGCGCGCAAGCTGCCGGTGGACGTCACGGGCCGGCCTCCAGCGCGCGCGCTGTTCCTGAACGCGCTGCGCGACGCCCTCCTGTGCGCGCGCGTCTGCGCCTACGCGCAGGGGCTGGACCTGATCGGCGCCGGCTCGCGCGCCTACGGCTGGAACATCGACACCAGCGAGATGGCGCGCATCTGGACCGGAGGCTGCATCATCCGCGCGCGGCTGCTGGTCCCGATCCGCGAGGCCTTCCGGCGCCGGCCGGACCTGCCGCACCTGCTCCTGGACGCGGACATCGGCGCCCGCGCCGCGGCCGCGCAGGGCGGGCTGCGTGCGGCGCTGCAGGCGGCCACTGCGCTCGGCCTCCCGGCCGGAGCCATGTCCGCCGCGCTGGGCTACTTCGACGCCTACCGCAGCGAGCGCCTGCCGCTGAACCTCACGCAGGCCATGCGCGACGCCTTCGGCAGCCACGGCTACGTGCGCGCCGACCTGCCGGCGCGCGGGCCGCAGCACTCGAGTTGGGGTCCGATGTAACCATCCGCCGCGGATGCTTACACCGGACCCCTGACAAGCACCGTCCGCGTCGGGTAGGCGAACTCGATCCCTTTGGCGGCGAAGCGCTCCAGGATGCCGGTGTTGATGCGCTCCTGGGCGTCCATGTAGCGGTCGTAGTCCGGCGAGTCCAGCATGTACATGATCTCGTACTGCAGGGCAGATTCGCCGAAGGTCTTGAGGTGCGCGCGGCCGTACCGGCAGTCCGGGGTGGCCGAGACCACCTCCTTGACGATCGCGGGGATCGCCGCCAGCTTCTCCTTCGGCGTCTCGTAGGCCACCCCGATGCCGAACACGATGCGCCGCTCCTGCATGCGCTTGAAGTTGCGGATGCGGCTGCCGAGCAGGTCGCTGTTGCTGGCGATGATCTGTTCGCCGCCGGTGCTGCGCAGGCGCGTGGACTTGAGCCCGATCTCCTCCACCGTGCCCGTGAAGTCGCCGATCACGATGGCGTCGCCGATCTCGAACGGCTTGTCCAGGATGATGGTCAGCGAGGCGAACAGGTCGCCCAGGATGTTCTGCAGCGCCAGGGCCACGGCGATGCCGCCCACGCCCAGGCCGGCCACCGCCGCGGTCACGTCCACTCCCAGGTTGTCCAGGGCCAGGAGCACGATCAGGGACCAGACGACCAGCCGGCTCAGGAAGCCGAAGACGCCGGCCAGCGCCTTGCGCGAGGGATCGGTGCCCGCGCGCCGGTTCAGCATCGCGTGGATGGCGAAACCAACCACATGCCCGGCCCAGAAGCCGAGCTGCAGCAGCACGCCCAGGGTCACCACGCGCTGGAAGATGACGCGCGTGTCCCCCGGCAGCGCCAGCGAGTGCGAGGCGACGAACGCCGCCATCAGCACCAGGAAGAAGCCCCTGGTCTTCTCGATCAGCTGGACCGCCAGGTCGTCGAGCTGGGTCTGGGTGTGCTGGGCCCACTTCTTGATCCGGCTGACGATGACGCTCTTGATCAGGAGCAGCGCCAGGAGCACCACCAGGAACACCCCGGCGGCCACGATCCAGCGCGTCACGGTGTTGCCCAGGTAGACGCGGTCCAGGAACCCGGCGGGCTCGTCGGGCGCCTGGGCGCCGGTTTCCGCGGCGGCCGGCACCCCGTCCTGGAGTATTTGGAGCAGCAGCGTCAGCATGGTTTCCGGGGCGAGAGTGTCAGCGCGGGCGCGCCGGATTGCAACCGCCGCGCTTGAACCGGCGCCGCCCCGCAGATTAGCCTTCCCGGCATGCGCATGCCGACCCTGTACGCGCTGGCGGCGATGCTCGCCGCCGGCTGCGCCGCCCGCAACGACGTCGCCCCCCAGCCCGGAAGCCCGCTGGACGACTTCACCCGGGAGCTGCCGCCCGGCGAGCTGGGGCTGAGCCCTCTGCCCCCCGGCGCCCCGTTGCCGGACTTCTCCATCGCCTGGAACGACCGGGCGCGCCTGGCCGAGTCCGTGCGCCACTCCCTGGACTACCTGGGCGCTCCTTCGTCGCAGAAGCATTTCCCCTACGGCGAGATCACCCACGAGCGCATGGTGGCCTCGCTGGAGCGCTTCCTGGAGCTGCTGGAGACCAGCACCGGTGCCGACCAGTTCCGCGCCAGCATGGTGGCCGAGTTCGAGGTCTGGATGGCGCGCGGGCGCAGCAACACCGGCGACGTGCTCTTCACCGGCTACTGCCGCCCGATCCTGCGCGGCGCCCGCGAGCGCGGCGGCGCCTACCAGTACCCCCTGTACGGCGCTCCCGACGACCTGGTCAAGGGGGAGGACGGCGCGATCCTGGGCCGGCGTACCGAAGGCGACGACGTGGTCCCCTATTACACGACCTCCGAGCTGCTGCAGAACCGCCACCTGGACGGCAAGGAGATCGTGTGGCTGGACGACCCCTTCGACGCCTACATCGCCCAGGTGCAGGGTTCGGCGCTCATCCAGCTTCCCGACGGCAGCATGATGGAAGTGGGCTACGCCGGCAAGAACGGCCACGAGTACCGCAGCATCGGCATGATCCTGGTGGACGAGGGCCGGATCGCCCGGTCGCAGCTCAGCCTGGCCACGCTGCGCGACTACTTCCGCAAGAACCCGTCCGAGGTGGACCGCGTCATCCCCATGAACCCCTCGTTCGTGTTCTTCCAGCCCACCACCGGCGGCCCCTACGGCTCGCTGGGCCAGGCCGTCACCGACATGCGCACGCTGGCCACGGACAAGGACATCTTCCCGCGCGGCGGCTTGTGCTACGTCGAGGTGCGCCTGCCCGCCTACGATGCGCAGGAGCGGCTCATCCAGCGCCCGATGCGCTTCTTCGCCAGCGACCAGGACCGCGGCGGCGCCATCAAGTCGGCCGGGCGCAGCGACGTCTTCATCGGCACCGGCGACGCCGCCACCGCGCGCGCCGGCCACGTGCTGTCCATCGGCCGCCTCTACTACCTGTTCCTCAAAGCCGAGCGCGTGCCGGTCGGCTAGCCGCTACTCGCCGACCAGCTCGTACTGGCCCTGGCCGGCCTCGCGCAGCCGGCCCTGGCGCACCAGCTCCTCCCACACCTCGCGCGGGAAGCCCGGCGGCGGCGCGATGGCCACGATCGAGGACTTGCGGCCCTTGCTGAACGGGCCCGCGCCGATGCGCGACTCGTCGTCGAGCTGCAGCGCGCGCAGGTGCTTGCGGAAGGCCTTGAGGGCCTGCTTCACGTGCACGGTGGCTTCGGAGCCCTTGTCCACCGACAAGGCGGCGAGCGCATCCACGTCCTGTGCGCCCACGATCGCCTCCACACGCTCGGGCTCCAGCCCGGACGCCTGCAGCACCCGCCGCGCCCGCTCCCAGATCGGCGCGGCCTGGCCCGGCTCATGGCACAGCCGCAGCCCGGCGACGATCTCCTTCAGCTCCTGGGACATGGCTCTCCGATCCCCCCTCCAGCAGCATAGCGGCCACCCAGCAGCTCAGTCCCCGCTCGCGACCATGGCGTGCACAACGGGCCCGGGGCATGAGAACGTGTAGGTTCCGGAGTCGACGGCAAAGACCGCGGCGTCGGGTTCGGCGCGCAGGAAGCGGACACC
Organism: Planctomycetota bacterium; assembly: GCA_004295085.1. Classification (GTDB taxonomy): domain Bacteria; phylum Planctomycetota; class UBA1135; order UBA1135; family UBA1135; genus SHNF01. The sequence goes on from SHNF01000009.1 coordinate 196,406, forward strand.
GCGGGCGCGGGCGGCCGCAACACCGCTCTCCATGACGCTGGCGGCGTCGGTGGTCGGGACGAAGACCGTCGCGGTCGTGTTCGGCGGGATGGTGACGCCCAGGGTGAGGACGTCACCGTCGAGCCGCCATTCGGTCGCGATGCGGCCGCGGATGGAGTCGTAGCCGACCTTGGCCCAGGCCAGGCCGCCGCCGGGCCGGGGCCGGATCGCGATCTCGCGGAAGCCGGGGGCCGCCGGGCGGATGCCGCCGATGTTCTCGAACATCCATTGCGTGACCGCGCCGAAGGCGTAGTGCGCAAACGAGTTCATGCCGGGATCCTGGAACCCCTTCTCCGGAGTCCAGCCGTCCCAGCGCTCCCAGATGCTGGTGGCTCCGTTGCGGATGGTGAAGCCCCAGGAGGGGAAGGTCTCGTTGAGCAGCAGCCGGTAGGCCACGTCCATGCGCCCGATCTTCTCGAGCACCAGCATGAGGTCCTTGGTGCCGACGAAGCCGGTGGAGAGGTGCCAGCCGCGCTCGCGGATGCGCTCGACCAGGTGCGCCGCCGCCTGCGCGCGCCGTTCGCCATCCACGAGGTCGAAGGCCAGCGCCAGCACGTAGGCGCACTGCGTGTCGCCCTTGACGCGGCCGTCGGCGGCGACGTGGGCCCGGTTGAAGGCCTGCTTGATGCCTTCGTAGAGATTCCAGTAGCGCCTGGCGTCCTCGGCACGGCCCAGCTCCTCGGCGCCGCGCGCCATGAGGCGCGCGCAGCCGGCGAAGTACGCGGTGTAGATGACGTCGTGGGGCGTGTCGGCGTTGATCGCGACCCAGTCGCCGAAGCATTGGAACTGGGCGGGGGGCAGGAGGCCGACGCTGCGTCCCTCGCAGAAAGCGAGGAAGCGCGCCATGGAGTCGTAGTGGCGCGCGAGCAGGCGGCGGTCGCCGTAGACCTCGTACACGGCCCAGGGACAGATGACGCCGGCGTCGGCCCAGGCCGGCCCGCCGTCGTCGCCGGCCACCTTCAGCGGGGCGACCATGGGGAACTGGCCGTCGGCGCGCTGGGCGTCCACCAGGTCCACCAGCCACTTGTCGTAGAAGGCCTGGGCGTCGGCGACGAAGGTGGCGGTGCGGATGTAGGCCTGGGCGTCGCCGGTCCAGCCGAGCCGCTCGTCGCGCTGCGGGCAGTCGGTGGGCACGTCGATGAAGTTGGCGCGCTGCGTCCACAGCGTGTTGCTGTACAGGCGGTTCAGCAGCGGGTTGGAAGTCTCGAAGCTGCCGGCGATGGGCGTGTCGCTGCTCAGCGCCACGCCGACCACGGTGTCCGGGCCGGGCTTGCGGCCCAGGCCGGAGACCTCGATGTACTGGAAGCCGTGGAAAGTGAAGCGCGGCTCCCATTCCTCCGCGCCGCCGCCCTGGCAGATGTAGGTGTCCGTGGCCCGGGCGCCGCGCAGGTTGGTCGTGTACAGCGTGCCGTCGGGGCTGAGGCGCTCGGCGTAGCGCAGCGTGATCTTCTGGCCGGGGGATCCCTGGACCTTGATCCGGGCCACGCCCGCGATGTTCTGGCCCAGGTCCAGCACGTAGGTGTCCGGCGCCACTTCCGTGACCGTGCGCGGCTCCAGCACCGCGACCGCGCGCACGGGATAGCCCGGATGCGGCGCGCAGGCCACCTGGATGCCGTCGAACTCCTGCGCCGGGTCCCAGGAGGTGATCGCGCGGCGCGCGTCGCAGGTCTCGCCCATCAGGAAGTCGGCTTCCAGCAAGGGGCCGGCCGCGGCCTGCCAGCTCGCGTCGGTGGCGACCACGGAGCGGCCGCCGTCCGCGTGCTCGATCACGAGCTGCGCGCGCAGGCGCGGCGAGCGGCCGTAGTGGTTGCGCTGCCCGCCGTAGCCCACGTAGCCCGCGTACCAGCCGTCGGCCAGGACCGCGCCCAGCGTGTTCGCGCCCTCCCGCAGCAGGTCGCTGACGTCGTAGGTGTTGTAGTACACGCGCTTCGTGTAGTCGGTCCACCCGGGCGTGAAGTAATCGTCCCCGACGCGCTCGCCGTTCACGTACATCTGGTACAGACCCAGGGCCGAGGCATACAGCGTGGCGCGCTTCACGTCCTGGTCCTGCCGGAACTCCTTGCGCAGGAAGCGCGGCGGCGGCAGGAACAGCCCGGACTGGCCGATGCGGCCCCAGGGGCCGCCGCCGTGCTCGGCCACGATCCGCGCGGCCATCCAGCCGCGCTCGTCGAAGTCGGCGCTGGTCCAACCCTCCGCGACCTGATCGCTGCAGCGCCAGTCCGCGTCGGTCGCGAAGGACCAGCCGCCGCCCGCGCCGACCGTCAGCTTCGCGATGACCCCGGCCGGACTCGGCGCGGCATTCCGGGCGGCGATCGCGATCACGTTGTCGCCGGGATGCAGCAGCGCGGCCACCTCCACGTCGCCGCCGTGGCGCCATCCGTCCAGCTCGTCCGCGTTCTCGTAGACCTTCTGGCCGTTGAGGAACACTTCGCAATGGTTGTCCACCGAGACGATCAGGCGCGCCGTTTCCGCAGGCTCCGGCACGCTGAAGCGGCCGCGGAACCAGCGCTCCGCCGCCGGCGCGTTCTGGGCGTCATCGCCCGGGAACCAGATCCACTGCGCGCCGTCGAAGCCGGCGGCGTCGTCCTTGACCTGCAGCGGCACGTCGTAGCCGATCCAGCGCGCCTGCCAGTCCGACGGCTCGAGCAAGCCCATGGACCAGGCGGCGACTTCGCTCCATGCCGAGGCCTTGCCGTCCTGGTCCCATACGCGCACCTTCCAGCGCACCTGCTGGCCGGAGGTGAGCGGCGGTCCCGCGTACTCGATGTCCACCGTCGCGCTGGACGTCACCTTGCCGGTATCCCACAGCGGCGCGCCCTCCGAGACGGCCAGCACCTGATACGCGCTCTGGCTCAAGCCGCGGGCGGCGGGATCCGCCGCCTCCAGCCTCCAGTCCAGCCGCGGCGTGCGCGTCTCGATCCCCAGAGGCTCCACCAGGTGCTCGCAGCGCAGCTGCGTGGCGCGCAGGCTTCCATCCTGGGCAGGAGGGAGCGCCTGGCAGGCGCCGAGAAGCAGGAGCAGGACGGAGGGGGGCCGCATGGGCCCTCATGGTAGAGGCTCATGCGGAAACGAATCGGACGCCTTTGCGACCCTTGAAGTCACGGTCCTGCGTCCACAGAGTCGCATCGAAGGCCCGCGCAGTCGCCAGGATCACGCTATCGGCAAGCGGCAGACGCTCCTGAACGCTCAAACGCGCTGCAGCAAGGGCAAGGGTCGAATCCAGATCGACGACCGTTCCCTGATGCATGAGAGCAATAGCTTGCAGCGCAATGGCATCACCTCGCTGCTGCGAAACTCGCTTGAACACTTCGAACAGGCTCAAAGTCGGAACCATCAGCCTCGCAGTGTCTTCGATGGCTGGAGCAAAGAAGCTGGCGTTTCTGGCGTTGGCAAAGTATTCGAGCCAGCCGGATGAATCGACCACATTCATACACGGTCCGCTTCCCGATCTACTGTCGTATCGATCCCCCGCAAGAATCCCCGCATCCGCCTTAGGCGGCGCACCGGAATGAGTTCGATGCGGTCGTCGTAGACGATGGCCTGTACCTTCTGCCCTGGGCGCAGGCGCAGCAGCTCCCGGACCGCCTTGGGGATTACGATCTGGTACTTCGGCGAGATGGTGACGGTCTCCATGGCTGCTATCGATGAGCAGAACGACTTACGAAGATTATATCGATCATAGAAGTGATGTCAAGGCCGGGACTTCCGCGGAGAAGAGCGCAGATTGTGCCGAGCTCCCGCTAGCACCTCATTCCTGCACATGGACGGAAGCTGCGCAACTGGAACGCGCGCGCGACGAAGCTGCGGGCGGACGCGGGATCGGGAAGGGCGCCGTCGGCGACGGCCTGCACCAGGAGATTGCCGATGGCCGCCGCCTCCACCGGACCGGCGCGCACCGGCAGGCCGCAGGCGTCGGCCGTCGCCTGGTTCAGGAAGTCGTTCTGGCTGCCGCCGCCGACGATGTGGATGCCCTGGATGGTGCGTCCCGTGAGCGCTTCCAACTTGCGCACGACCTCGGCGTAACGGCGCGCCAGCGATTCCAGGATCGCCTTGGCGACCTCCAGAGGGTCCTCCACAGGTTTCTGACAAGTCTCCCTGAAATAGCCAAGCACCGCCTCCAGCATGTCCGGCGGGTTCAGGAAGCGCGGATCGTCCGGATCGATGAAAAGCGCGCCGGGAGGCGCCCCCGCGAGGCGCGCCGAGATCTCGTCGTGGGGCAGGCGGACTCCGCGCTGCTCCCAGGCCTTGCGGCAGCCTTCCAGGATCCACAGCCCCATCACGTTCTTGAGGAAGCGCGTCGTGCGGAACGCGCCGGCTTCATTGGTGAAGTTGGCTGCGAGCGCCTCCGCCGTGAGGACGGGCGCGGGCAGCTCCAAGCCGACCATGGACCAGGTGCCGGAGGAGATGTACGCCCAACCGTCCTCGAGCGGCGTTCCGATCACGGCGCTGGCGGTGTCGTGCGTCGCCGGCGCGATGACACGGACATCCGGAAGGCCGAGTCTGCGCTGCAGCAGGGGGTCGAGCGCACCCAGGTCGGTCCCCGGCGATACCAGCGGCGGCATCACGTCGGCCGGGACGCCGACGGCTTCCAGGAGCTGCGGATCCCAGCGGCGAGTGCCGGCATTCAGGAGTTGCGTCGTGCTGGCGTTCGTTTCCTCTCCCGACTCGGAATCGCAAAGCCGATTGTGCACCAGGTCGGGAATCATGAGAAGGCGCCGGGCCTCCTGTGGCCACTCCTTGCTTTGCATCTGTGCGCAAAGCTGCACGGACGTGTTGATCGGCATGAACTGGATGCCGGTGCGCGCATAGATGTCGTTCCTGGGCGCGCGCTGGAGCAGCGCATCGAGGATTCCTGCCGTGCGTCCGTCGCGGTAGGAAACCGGATCCTCCAGGAGCTCACCGTCCTCGTCCAGCAGGCCGTAGTCCACGCCCCACCCGTCCACGCCGATACTGCGCGGCGGCGCGCCGGAGGCCGCGCGCAGGCCCGCGCACACGCCGCGCCACAGCGCCTCGAAGTCCCAGCGCTCGTGGCCGGCGCTGACGCGCGGGCCGTAGTGGAAGCGGTGCAGGATCCCGAGCTCGAGCCCGTCGTCGTGGAAACGGCCCAGGACCACGCGCCCGCTGCCGGCGCCCAGGTCCACGGCTGCGTAAGCGCGCTGCATGCGCCGGCTAGACGATCCCGGAGCCGCCGCGGCGCGCCTGCGGCCGCTCCGCGTCCTTGCGCGCGCGGTAGCCGCTGGCGCGGAAGCAGCCGACCGGATCGATGGCGCCGCCGGCGCGCCGCCGCGCCTCGGCCAGGAGCGGCGCGACGTCGGTGGTGAACGCCTCCTTGAGGCTGCGGTGCGCCATGAGCGCGTCGTTGGCCTCCTGATGGCGCCGCAGCGCCGCGCGATCCACCAGCAGCGCCTGCACGTGGGCCCGCTGCAGCTCCATGGCGCTGGCCATGAGCGACTCCAGCGGATCGGTGACGTTGTGCGACTGGTCGAGCATGTAGGCCGGATGGAAGGCCGAATCGCGCTGCGCGGCGTCCACCAGCTCGTGGAAGATCAGGAACAATTGGAAGGGGTGGATGGAGCCGCTGTCCAGGTCGTCGTCGCCGTACTTGCTGTCGTTGAAGTGGAAGCCGCCCAGCTTCCCGAACTGGATCAGGCGCGACACGATCATCTCGATGTTGGTGTTGGGCGCGTGATGGCCCAGGTCCACCAGGCACAGCGCCTGCGGCCCGAGCTCGCGCGCGCACCAGTAGCTGGTGCCCCAGTCGTTGAGGACGGTGGCGTAGAAGGCCGGCTCGTACAGCTTGTGCTCCAGGAAGAGCCGCCAGTCCGCCGGCAGCGCCGCGTAGATGCGGCGCGCACTGTCCAGGTAGCGCTCCAGCGCGTCGCGGAAGTTGTGCTGACCCGGGAGGTTGGCGCCGTCGCCAATCCAGAGCGTGAGCGCCTTGCTGCCCAGCCGCCGGCCGATGTCGATGCAGCGCAGGTTGTGCTCGATGGCCTGGCGGCGCACCGCCGGATCTGTGTGGGTGAGGCTGCCGTGCTTGTAGGAGTGTGCTTGACCGGCCTGGTCCTGGAACGTATTCGAGTTCATCGCGTCGAAGCCGAGCCCGCGCTCCCGCGCGTATTCCGCCAGCTCCGCCGCGTCCTCCGGCGCGTCCCAGGGGATGTGCAGCGAGACCGTGGGCGTGCAGCGCACCAGCGCGTGCACCGTGGCGCAGTCGTCCAGCTTCTCGAGGACGTCGCGCGGCTCGCCCGGCCCCGGGAAGCGGGCGAAGCGCGTGCCGCCGGTGCCGACGCCCCAGGACGGGACCGCCACCGCGAAGCCGGAGGCCAGGCGCAGCAGCTCCTCCGCGTCCACGCCGCGGCGCGCCAGCCGCTCTGCGAGCTGGCGGAAGTCCGGTTCCACGGCGCGCTGCACGGCACGGTTGTGCTGCTCGACGAAGTCCGGAGCGATCCGGAAGGCGCCGCTCATCGCGGAAACGCAGTCAGGTTGCCCGCGTCCACGTTCAGGATGTTGCCTGTGGACTTGGCCGACAGGTCGGAGGCGAAGAAATACACGGCTTCGGCGACGTCCTCCGGGTACACGCTCCGCTTCAGCAGGCTGCGCTCGCGGTAGTGGCGCTCGAGGTCCTGCTCCTCGACGCCGTAGGCCTGCGCCCGCTCCTTGCGCCAGGCGCCGCTCCAGATGCGCGAGCCGCGCAGCACCGCGTCCGGGTTCACGACGTTGCAGCGGATGCCGGCCTCGGCGCCCTCCAGCGCCAGGCAGCGCGCCAGGTGCAGCTCCGCGGCCTTGGCGCTGTTGTACGCGGCCGCCTGCGTGGAGGCGGCCAGCGCGTTCTTGGAGCCGACGAACACGATGGAGCCGCCGAGTCCCTGGCGCTTCATCAGCTTGAACGCCTCGCGCGACACCAGGAAATAGCCCTGGACCAGGATGTCCATGTTGCGCTGCCACAGCTCGACGCTCGTGTCCTCGAACGGCGCCGAGGAAGCGATGCCGGCGTTCGACACCAGGACGTCCAGGCCTCCGAAGTGCAGCGCGCAGGACTCGACCGCGGCCGCGACCTCCGCCTCCCGCGTGACGTCGGCCGTGACGCCGCGCACGTTGTCGGCGCCGAAGCGCGTGTCCAGCTCCGCGTGCGCGGACTCGAGCGCCTGCGCGTCGATGTCGCACAGCACCACGCATGCTCCTTCCGCGAGCAGCCGCGCCGCGACCGCGCGCCCGATCCCGCCGCCCCCGCCGGTCACCAGCGCCACCCGGCCGGCCAGGCTCTTCGGCGGCGGCATGCGCTGCAGCTTGGCTTCCTCCAGCGGCCAATACTCGATGCCGAAGGCTTCGCGCTCGTCCAGTCCGGCGTAATCGCTCACGGCGGTGGCGCCGCGCATCACGCGGATCGCGTTGACGTAGAACTCGGCCGCCACGCGCGCCGTCGCCTTGTCCCTGGCGAAGGTCAGCATGCCGGCGCCGGGGACCAGGATGACCACGGGGTTCGGGTCGCGCAGCGGCGGCGAATCCGGCCGCTTGCAGCGCTCGTAGTACGCGGCGTAGTCGCGGCAGTAGCCTTCCACCCGCTCCTTCACGTCGCCCGCGTCCGCGGGCACCACGAGCGGGCGGATCTTGGTGCGCAGGAAGTGGTCGGGGCAGGACGTGCCCTTGGCCGCCAGTTCCTCCAGCCGCTTCGAGCCCACGAACTCGAGCACGTCCGGCGCGTCCGTGAAATGCCCGATCTTGCGGCGCTCGCGCCCGACCGCTCCGCGCAGCAGCGGCAGGAGGCGCAGGACGATCTCCTGGCGCCGCTCCGCGTCCAGGGTCTCCGCCACGGCGCCGCCGAACGCCGGCCCGCGCGCCCTCTCCGCCAGGTACCCGGTCGCGCGCCGGATCACGCGCAGCGTGTTCTCGTAGCACTCCTTCGAGGTCTCGCCCCAGGTGAACAGGCCGTGGCCGCCGAGCACGATGCCACGCAGCTCCGGCCGGGCCCGGCACGCCGCCTCCAGCTTCAGCGCCAGGTCGAAGCCCGGCCGCTGCCACGGAAGCCAGCCCAGCTCTCCGCCCCAGATCTCGCGCGTCAGCCGCTCGCCGTCCCGCGACGCCGCGACGGCGATGACGTCGTCCGGATGCATGTGGTCCACGTGCCGGTGCGGGATGAAGGCGTGCAGCGGCGTGTCGATGCTGGCCGGGCGCGGATTCAGGTTGAAGGTGCAGTGGCCGAGCAGCGGCACCATCGCGTCCTCGTGCTCGAGCCCGCGGTACAGCTCCTTCAAAGACACGAGCTTGCCCAGGTACAGCGTGGCGAAGCCGTCGAGCTGCATGGAGCCGAGGTCGCCGCCCGAACCCTTCACCCACAGCACCGTCACGGTCGCGCCGGTCAGCGGATCGCGGTCCGGGATCTTGGCCGAGGTGTTCCCGCCCGCGAAATTGGTCACCCGCAGGTCGCTGCCCAGCAGCTGGGACCGGTACAGCAGCAACTGCGCTTCCGTGAATCCGTGCGCGACGCTCTCGTCCCAACGGGACGCTACCTCGGCAGGCTCCGCCGTGCCGGTCTTCATCGGGCGCATCGTAGCCTGTCCCTCGGACCGTGGTGGTTGGGTGCCGGAATGGACGCCAACCTCCAGGGAACCGGCGGACATGCCTCCGCCAGCCTAGAAGTCGAACTGGTCGATGTTGGACGCGTCGAAGCGGAACGGGGCGCCGAGCAGCACGTCGGCGCCGCGCACTTCGATGCTGCCCAGGCGACCGGCCGCAAGCGCCGTGGAGCCGGCCCTCAGCCGCCCGTCGTGCAGCGCCACGGCCGCCTGCACGGTGAGATAGCCGAGGTCCACGGTGTTCCACAGGATGATGCTGTCGATGATGCCCGCGTGCACGTAGGAGCGGCACAGGCTCGGCACCGAGAGGCCGATGACCTTGACCTCGCTGCCTTCCTGCTTCACGGCCTCGGCCGAGCCGGGCACGGCCGCGGCGGCGATGGTCATGATCAGGCGCACCTCGGGGTAGGCGCGCAGGATGTTGCGGGTCTCGGTCAGCGCGCGGTCGCGCAGGCCGTCGCTGGGCCGGATCACGGCGATCCGCAGGTCCGACCAGCGCTCGGCCAGGCGCGCGCGGATGTGCTCGATCCAGGCGTTCTGGTTGGCGGCGGTGAGCGAGGCGGTGACGATCGCGAAGCTGCCCGCGCCGCCGAGCACGCGCCCGGCCTCGTCCGCCAGCGCGTGGCCGATGCCTTCCGGCGTGGCCTGGTTTATGAAGAAGTCGCGCGCGTCGGGCTCCGCGTCCGCGTCCCAGGTCAGGACCGGGATGCCGCGCTCGCGCGCCTTCCGCAGCACCGTGCTGATCGCGGGCGCGTTCTCCACGCTCACCGCGATGACGTCCACGCCGCGCGTGATCCAGCCTTCGACGATCTCGTTCTGGCGGGCCGCGTCGGTGTCGTTGGGGCCGTCCCAGAGCAGCTCGACGCCCAGCTCGCCGGCCGCGGCCTCGGCCCCCGCGCGGCATGACACGAAGTAGGGATCGCTCTTGTTCTTCGGCATGAGGGCGACGAGCGGCTGTCCGGACCCGGCGCCGCCGTCCCGGCTCCAGGCCAGGAAGGCGAGGCCGCCGAGCACCGCGGCCGGAACGAGGACCCGGGCGCCGGCCAGGCGCGGCTTCGCGCGCCCCTCCAGCAGCACCGCGCCGACCAGCAGCACGCCGAGCAGGATGGAGGCGAGCTCGGTCGGCTGCCCGGAGAGCAGCAGGCCGTTCTGCAGCACGGCGATCGTGAGCAGGCTCAGCAGCGTGCCCGGCACGGTGCCACGCCCGCCGGAGATCGGTGTGCCTCCGAGGGCGACGATCGTGACCGCGAGCAGCTCGTAGCCGGTCCCTGCGTCGGCCTTTGCCTGCCCGAGGTGCGAGACGTACAGGATCCCGGCGAGCGCCGCCGCCGCGCCCGAGATCGCGTACACGCCGAGCAGGCAGCGGCGCACCGGCACGCCGGCGTAGCGCGCCCCTTCCACGGAGAAGCCGATGGCGACCAGCCGGCGTCCGAAGGGCGCGCGGTGCAGCAGCAGCCAGCCGGCGGCCGCGGCGGCGGCCAGGACCAGGAGCTGCGGCGGCAGGAAGCCGAACCAGTAGCCCTGGCCGAATTGCAGAAAAGAGGGCGCAAAGCCGGAATAGACCGCATAGCCGCCGGTCCAGGCCTCCGCAACTCCGCGCGCGAGCGCCATGGTGGCGAGCGTCACCACGAGCGGCGGCACCTGCGCCAGCGCGATCAGGACACCGTTGCAGAGGCCGACCAGCGCCCCGAAGACCAGCGCGGCGGCGCACGCGAGAAGAAGCGGCACACCGTGCGCGTGCAGGTCGCCGAGCAAGACGGCCGTGAGGCCCATCACCGCGCCCACCGAGAGATCGATGCCGCCCGCCGTCATGACGAGCGTCATGCCGAGCGCGAGCAGGCCGAGCTCGGCCGTGGCACGCCCGATCTCCAGGCCGTTCTGCAGGCTCAGGAAGCTGTCCGCGAGCAGCGCGAACAGCGCGATCTCCAGCAGGAGCAGCAGCGGGAGCACGCGGCGCTCAGGCACGGGCTCCGCTCCTCCGCGCCCACAGCAGCGAATCCAGCGTCACCGCCGCCAGGATGATCCCGCCCTGGATCGCCCGCTCCCAGGCCGCGTCCACGCGCAGGAACACCAGCATCGTGCCGATCACGCTCAGCAGCGCCACGCCGAGCAGCGTCCCGACCAGGCTGCCGCGCCCACCCTGGATCGAGACGCCTCCCACGATGACGCAGGCGATCACCTTCAGCTCGAATCCGATCCCGGCCTCGATCTCGACGGCCGGGTAGCGCGGGAAGCTCAACAGCGCCGCCGCCGCCACGAAGGCCCCCATGGCGACGAAGACCCCGAACACGACGCCTTCCGGCCGTATGCCGGCCAGCCGCGCCGCCTCCGCGTCGCCGCCGGTCGCGAGCACGGCCCGGCCCCAGCTCGTCCAGCGCAGGAACAGCAGCGCGAGCAGGAACAGCAACGCCGCGGCGGCCATGAACACGGCCTGACCCGCGTCCTGGGACAGTCCGAACCAGGGGAAGGAGGGCGGCAGGTCGGCCACCCACGCGCCGCCGCTGAGCCAGCGCAGCGTTCCGCGCAGCACGGCCATGCCGGCCAGCGTCGCGATGATGGCCGGCACGCGCAGGCGTGCCACCAGCAGGCCGTTCAGCGCGCCGATGGCGCCGCCGGCGGCCAGGGTGACCGGAATGAACAGAACGGGCGGCAGCCCGGCCCTGGCGAGCAGGCCCATGAGCACCCCGCAGACCGCGAACTGCGCTCCGACGGAGATGTCGATCTGTCCCGCCAGCATCAGGAAGGTCATCCCGACCGAGGCGACCAGCAGCGGCAGCGTGTCGACCAGCCAGTTGCGCAGGTTGGCGGCGTCGTAGAACTCCGGCGCGGCGATCGCGACCGCCCCCGCCAGCAAGGCCAGCACGACCCCCAGCGCGGCTTCGCGGCGCCAGCGCTCCATCAAGCTGCTCCCTCGAGACCCAATGCCAGCGACATCACCGCTTCCTGGCTCGCGCCCGCCCGCGGCAGCGCGCCGGCCACGCGCCCGCGCCGCAGCACCACGATGCGGTCGGACAGCTCCAGCAGCTCGGGCAGGTCGGAAGAGATCAACAGCACCGCGCAGCCCTTGGCAGCCGCCTCCAGGATCAGTCCGTGGATCTCCTGCCTTCCGCCCACGTCGATCCCCTGGGTCGGCTCGTCCAACACGAGCACGCGCGGCTCGCAGGCCAGCCAGCGCGCCAGCGCCACCTTCTGCTGATTGCCGCCCGAAAGCGCTGCAACCTCGGTCTGTGGCGACGGCACCTTGATGCGGAGCCGCTCGATCCAGCGGCGAGCGAAGGCCAACTCTCCTTCGCGATCCAGCAGCCCGCGCCGCGTGTGCGCCTCCAGCCGCGGCAGCGTCAGGTTCTCGCTGACGTCGAGCGCCGGCAGCACGCCGTGCCGCCGCCGGTCCTCCGGCACGCAGGCGATCCCGCAGGCCAGCGCATCCTTCGGTGACCGCGGCTTGATCACGCCACCACCCACGCGCACTTCCCCGCCCTGGAACGGCGCCAGGCCGACCAGGCAGCGCGCCAGCTCGGTGCGGCCCGCCCCGACCAGCCCGCCAAGCCCCACGATCTCGCCCGCGCGCACCTGCAGCGAGATGTCGTGCAGCCCAGCCTCCCGTGACGTCAATCCCGCCACCTCGAGCAGGACCGGCCCCGCAGCTCCTGCCCCGCGCGCCTGCGGCTCCGCCAGCTCGCGCCCCACCATGTGCGCCACCAGCGCCGGGCGCGTCAGCTCCGCCATCGGCGCGCTCCAGACCAGCCGGCCGTCGCGTAGCACACTGACCCGGTCGGCGATCCGCTCCACTTCCTCCAGCCGATGCGAGATGTACAGGATGCCCGCGCCGCGCTCGCGCAGGCGCAACAGAATCTGCAGCAGGCGCTCGGACTCGGTGCGCGCGAGCACCGCCGTCGGTTCGTCCAGGATCAGGATGGGCGCCTCGCTGCGCAGCGCCCGCGCGATCTCCACCAGTTGCTGCTGCGCCGGCGCCAGCTCGCGCACCAGCGCGCCCGGATCCACGCCGGCCTCCACCCGCGCCAGCAACTCGGCGGCGCGCCGGCGCCGCGCCCGCCAGTCCAGCAGAGGCCCGTCGCTGCCGATCAGCAGGTTCTCCGCCACGGTCAGCTCGCCGAACAGTGCGGGCTGCTGGTAGATCACAGCGACGCCCAGCTCCCGCGCCCGCCGCGGCGAGTGCGACTCCACGCGCCGCCCCTGGATCTCCAGGGTCCCCGCGTCCGGCGCGTGGGCGCCGGTGATGACCTTGATCAGCGTGCTCTTGCCGGCCCCGTTCTCCCCCACCAGCGCGTGCACCTCGCCCGGCCGCAGGTCCAGGGACACGTCGCGCAGGGCCGCCACGGCGCCAAACGACTTGGAGATCCCTCGCAGGCACAAGAGCGTGCGAGCCTCCCGCCCGTGGAGGGGAGCGTCCACGCCGGCATTCTGCAACTCCCGGCCGGGCGACGCGAGGACCCGTCGCAACCTCGGGAGCGATCACTCGTGCGCGCCGCGAACCAGCGGTTCCGAGCTCGGCCTGCATCCAGTCGAACCCCGCAACATCACGTACTGCGGCACTTCCAGAACCGAGCCCCATCCTGCTATACTCAACCTCACGCAAGGTGCGAAGCAGGTTGACAAGCCGTGTTGACAAGCCGTGTTGACAAGCCGTGTTGACAAGCCGTGTTGACAAGGAGAAGGAGAGAGCAGGAAATGCGAACGCCTCGCGGTGGTTTCACGTCGCGGATCGTCGGGGCCTTGATCCTCGCGAGCCCGAGTCTCGCGGCCCAGCAGACCGGCCAAGATCAGCAGGCCGGAGCAGAGGTCGAGCCCACGCCCAAGGGCATCCAGTGGACGACGGGCGACTACAAGTGGAAGATCGGGGGCTACATCAAGGTCGATGTGATCCACGACTTCGACGAGATCGGCTCGACCGACTTCTTCGACGTGCGCACGATCCCGACGGCGGGCGCGAACGAGCCGGGCGACAGCACGCGCATTCACGCGCGCCAGACGCGCCTGAACCTTGATGTCACCGGCCCGACCTCGGCGGGCGCCTTCCGGGCCTTCTTCGAGGGCGACTTCTTCAGCGACCAGAACGGCTTCCGCATGCGCCACGCCTACGGCACGGTCGGTCACGTGCTCGGCGGGCAGACCTGGTCCACGTTCATGGACGAGAACGCGATGCCCGAGACGCTCGACTTCGAGTCGCCGGTCGCGTTCCCGCTCATCCGCCAGGCGCAAGTCCGCTGGACGCAAGAGCTGGAGAATGGGAACTACTTCGCCGTCTCGCTCGAGGACCCCGACTCCGACGTGATCCCGGCCGCCGGCCTTACGGGCGAGACCGACGAGCCTCTCCCCGACTTGAACGCGCGCGTACACCTGAAGAACCCGCTCGGTCACGTCCAGCTCGGCCTGTTCAGCGGCATGGCGCGCTTCGACCCCGGCACGGGCTCGACCAACGACGCCTGGCTGTGGGGCGCGAACCTCTCGACCAAGCTCACCACGTGGGGCTCCGACAACGCCATCGCGCAGATCACCTACGGCGAGGGCGTCGCGCGCTACCGCGGCGGCAACACGGCCGCGTACGACGCGAACGGCAACCTCGACGCGATCCCAACGCTCGGAATCCTCGGCTCATATCAGCACTACTGGGCGGAAGACTTTCGCAGCTCGGTCGGCTACAGCTGGGGCGACGGCGACGTCCCCAGCGGCGCGCCGCCGGCCACCACCACCGAGCAGCTCCAGTACGGCTTCGCCAACCTCATCTGGCAGTTCGCCGACCGGGCCTGGGTCGGCATCGAGTACCTCTACGGCGAACGCCAGACGTTTGACAACGCGGACGGCACCGCGCACCGCATCCAGATCTCCCTGCGCTTCGACATCTGAGTCCAAGACCCACCATCTCCCCTCCCCCCAGTCCCCGTGAGTCCAGCTGCCGGACAGCGACGGAGAAGCTTTCCCGATGAAGCCCGTTCCTCACAAGACCACGCCGCGCTCCGCGACCATGGCCACGAACCCCGAAGCCGCCGCTGACCTCGACCACTTCTTCTCCGTGATCGCCGCGCGCCTGGATCGCTGGCGCGAGCTCGGCAAGGCCGCGCAGGCCTGGGCCGCACAGGGCGCCGGGAAGGCGGGCGCGGCCTCGAAGGCGGAGTGCGCGCGGCAGCTCGAGCAGCTCACGCCCTTCGAGTCGCTGCAGGCCTTTCCCGGTCTGCGCCTGCTGCAGGCGCTCGAAGAGCGCGTGAGCTCGGGCGACGCGCACGCGGCCGCGCGGCTGGTGCAGCGCGTGTCCAGCGCGCTCATGTCGCGCAGCTATCGCGGCGAGAGCGGCGACCTCGAGCCGGAGGAGGACGGGGGGGCGGGCGAGCGCGCCCTGCCCACCGCCCCGCGCGAGGCGGCGGCGCGGCCGTACTTCGAGGTGCTCTTCGTCTCGCCGGCGCCGCTGTCGCGCCGGCAGGCGCAGGTGCAGCAGGTGCGCAAGCTGCGCCGGCCGCAGGACGAGTTCATCTACGAGCCGGTGTTCGTGGGCAGCTTCGAGGACGCGGTCCTGGGCGTGATCGTGAACACGAACCTGGAGGCGGTCGTGATCTACGACGGCTTCCCGTACGAGTCCGTGTTCGACGTGCCGCTCTTCAAGAGCTGGCTCTCCTCGCGCCTCCCGGCCTCCATCACGGCGAGCGCGGGCGCCGACCTCGGGCTGCTGCTCGCGCGCGCAGTGCAGGCGATCCGGCCGGAGCTCGACGTGTACCTCCTGGCCGATCGCAAGCCGGACGAGATCGTCTCGGACCCCGCCGCGGCCGGCCTGCGGCGCGTGTTCTACGCGGTCGAGGAGCCGCTCGAGATCCACCTCTCGATCCTGGCCGGCGTGGCCGACCGCTGCCGCACGCCCTACTTCGACAACCTCAAGAAGTACGCGCAGAAGCCGGTCGGCACCTTCCACGCGCTGCCCATCGCGCGCGGCAAGTCGATCTTCCGCTCGAACTGGATCCGTGACATGGGCGAGTTCTACGGCCCCACCCTGTTCCTGGCCGAATCCTCGGCCACGACCGGCGGCCTGGACAGCCTGCTCGAGCCCACCGGCAACATCAAGCTGGCCCAGGACGCGGCGGCGCGCGCGTTCGGCGCCGACCACGTCTACTTCGTGACGAACGGCACCTCGACCTCGAACAAGATGGTGCACCAGGCGCTGCTCGAGCCAGGCGACATCGTCATCGCCGACCGCAACTGCCACAAGTCGCACCACTACGGCATGGTGCTCGCGGGCGCGCAGCCCTACTACGTCGAGGCCTTCCCGCTGGTCGCGTACTCGATGTACGGCGCCGTGCCGGTGCGCGCGATCAAGCAGGCGCTGCTCGACCTCAAGGCGGCCAAGCGCCTCGGCAAGGTGAAGCTGGTCACGCTCACCAACTGCACCTTCGACGGCCACGTGTACGACACGCGCCGGGTGATGGAGGAGTGCCTGGCGATCAAGCCCGACCTGGTCTTCCTGTGGGACGAGGCCTGGTTCGGCTTCGCGCGCTTCTCGCCCTTCTACCGCCCGCGCACGGCCATGGGCGCGCGCGCCGCGCTGAAGGAGGCCTTTGCCGATCCCGAGTACCTGAAGCGCTACCAGGCCCAGGAGAAGCAGCTCGGCGCCGACCTCGACCCCAAGGACAAGCGCGTGCTCGACACGCGCCTGATCCCCGACCCGCGCAAGGCCAAGCTGCGCGTGTACCAGACCAACTCGACCCACAAGTCGATGTCGGCGCTGCGCCAGGGCTCGATGGTCCTGGTCGGCGACGAGGAGTTCGCGAAGCAGGAGCAGGCCTTCAAGGAGGCGGTGTTCACGCACGCCTCGACCTCCCCCAACCTGCAGATCATCGCCTCGCTGGACGTCGCGCGGCGCCAGATGGAGCTCGAGGGCTACGAGCTGGTGATGGCCGCGGTCCAGAACGCGCTCGAGATCCGGCGCGCGGTGAACCACCACCCGCTCGTGTCCAGGTACTTCCGCGTGCTGGAGCCGGAGGAGATGATCCCGGCCGGATTCCGGCCCTCGGGCTTCGCGAGCTTCACCGAGGGCGGCGGCTCCTGGGTCGACGCGCTCAAAGCCTTCCGCGAGGACGAGTTCGTGCTCGATCCCACGCGCCTGACGCTCGTGTGCGGCACGGCAGGCTTCGACGGCACGCAGTTCAAGAACTTCCTGGCGGCCGAGTATGAAATCCAGCTCAACAAGACCTCGCGTAACTCGGTCCTCTTGCAGACCAACATCAACAACACCCGCAGCGACGTCGCCAACCTGCTCAAGGTCCTGGTCGAGATCTCCAAGGGGATCGAGGAGCGCCTGAAGAGCGGCGGCGAGCCCGCGCGCGCGGCCTTCGCGGCGCGCGTGAAGGCGCTGATGGAGGACGTGCCCGACCTGCCGAACTTCAGCCGCTTCCACGACCGCTTCCGCGACGACCCGAAGGGCAGGACGCTGGAGGGCGACATGCGCGCGGCGTTCTACGTCGCCTACGACTCCGAGCGCTGCGAGCATGTCAAGCTGATGAGCCCCGAGATCGACCAGCGCCTGAAGTCCGGTCCGCCGCTCGTCTCGGCGCACTTCGTGATCCCCTACCCGCCGGGCTTCCCGATCATGGTGCCCGGCCAGGTGATCGCCGCCGACACGATCGAGTTCATGCGCAAGCTCGACGTGAAGGAGATCCACGGCTACGACGCCAGCCTGGGGTTGAAGCTGATCCGGCCCGCGGTGCTGGGCAAGAGCGGCGGCAAGTCGCGCGCCGCCGTGCCCGGCCACCGGGCGCCCGTACCCGTTTCCCGAAGGAGGTCACGGTCATGATCGACTGGTTCCTGACGACACTGAAGACCTACCCGGAGATCGCGATCTTCCTCGCGCTCGCGCTCGGGTTCTACTTCGGCAAGTTCAAGTTCCGGGGCATCGGCCTGGGATCGGTGACTGCGACCCTGCTGGCCGGCGTCCTGATCGGGCAGATCGGGATCACGATCTCGCAGCCCCTCAAGGCGACGGTCTTCCTCCTGTTCCTGTTCGCCGTCGGCTACGGGGTCGGGCCGCAGTTCGTGCGCGGCGTGGCGAAGGACGGACTGCCGCAGGCGCTCTTCTCGGTGGTCCAGTGCCTGTTCTGCCTGATCGTCCCCTTCGTGATCGCGAAGATCGCCGGCTACGACCTCGGCTATGCCGCGGGCATGTACTCGGGGTCGCAGACGATCTCCGCCGCCATGGGCCTCTCGACCGACGCCATCGGCCGCCTGGGCCTGCCGGCCGAGCAGAGCCAGCCGCTGCTGGACGCGATGCCCATCGCCTACGCGGTGACGTACATGTTCGGCACCGTCGGATCGGCGATCGTGATCGCCGTGCTCGGGCCGGCCCTGTTCCGCATCAACCTGCAGGCCGCCTGCAAGGACTATGAGGAGAAGCAGGGCGGCGGCCAGGCCAAGGAGATGGGCGGCGCCGGCTCGGCCTGGCACAAGTGGGTCGTGCGCGCCTTCCACGTCAAGCCGGACGGCAAGGTCAAGGGCCTGCGGGCCGTCGAGGCCGAGGCGCTGGTGAAGGATGCGCGCCTCTTCGTCCTGCGTGTCCGCCACGAGGGCAAGGTCGAGGAGGCGACCGCGGACACGGTCCTCCAAGCCGGTGATGTCGTGGCGGTCGCCGGCCCGCGCGAGGCGCTCGTGAAGGTGATCGGCGAGGGCGCGCAGGAGGTCGAGGACCCGGAGCTCCTGAACGTGCCCATCGAGGGCGTCGACGTCTACGTCACCAGCAAGGAAGTCGACGGCAAGACGCTGGCCGAGCTGGCCGAGCGCCCCGGTGCGCGCGGGGTCTTCCTGCGCAAGATCGTGCGCGGCGCGACCGCCACGTCGATCCCGATCCTGCCGAACACGCAGATCCAGCGCGGGGACATCCTCACCATCGTCGGCCGCACCCAGGACACCGCGGCGGCCGCCAAGATGCTGGGCGTGGCGGACCGGCCGACCGACGTGGCCGACGTGGCCTTCATCGGGGCCGGGATCGCGCTGGGCGCGCTCGTCGGCGCGCTGGTCCTGAAGCTCGGAGGCGTTCCGCTGACGCTGTCGACCGCCGGCGGCGCGCTCATCGCCGGGATCGTGCTGGGCTGGCTGCGCTCGATCCGCCCGTCCTTCGGGCGCATCCCGACGCCCACGGTCTGGTTCATGAACAACGTGGGCCTCAACATCTTCATCGCCATTGTCGGCATCTCGGCCGGACCGGGCTTCGTCAACGGCCTGAAGACGCAGGGCGTGAGCCTCTTCCTCTGGGGGGCGGTGGCCACCACGATCCCGCTCATCGCCGGCATGTTCGTGGGCAAGTTCTTCTTCCGCTTCCACGACGCGCTCCTGTTCGGAATCGTTTCGGGGGCGCGCACGACCACTGCATCCCTCGGCCTGGTCTGCGACTCGGCGAAGAGCCAGATCCCGGCGCTCGGTTACACGGTCACGTACGCCGTCGGCAACACGCTGCTCACGATCTGGGGCATGGTCCTCATCATCCTGCTGTCGTGAGGTCAAGCCTCTTCCTCGCCCTGGCCGCGGCCGTGACGGCCTGCGAACCGGCGGCGGAGGCGCCGCAGTCACAGGCAACCGCCGGCGATTGGCTGGAGTTCGAAGGCTCCTGGAACGCCGCCGGCAGCCGTCAGACCATCTCCCTCGGCGCGGACCGCGTCGGATCCATCGTGCACCTGCGGGGGACGATGCTGCTCGCGGGTCCGGGGCGCCCCGGCACGGGATTCCATTCCGAGGTGATCGCGCTCGTCGACAGCGCCACGGGCCTCGTGGGCCGCGGCGTCTGGAAGGACGAGCGCGGCGACCAGGTGTTCAGCGAGCTCCAGGGTGAGGGCACCGCGGAACGCAACCACATCACGGGGAACATCCTGGGCGGGACGGGACGCTACGCGGGCGCTACGGGCTCCTACGAGTTTTCCTGGCAGTGGGTGATGGATGCCGAGGACGGCCATATCCAGGGCCGCGCGGTCGACCTGAAGGGGCGCGTCCGGCCCGGCCCCGGATCGGAAGGCGCGCCCCGATGACCGCAGCACTGCGCCTGAAGCGAGCGGCGCCGTTCGCGATCGCGCTCGTCATCTGGTTCCTCCCCGTTCCGGCCGGACTCACCGCGCCGGCCTGGCACCTGTTCGCAGTCTTCGCCGCGGCCATCGCGTCGGTGCTGCTCGGCGCGTT
Organism: Planctomycetota bacterium; assembly: GCA_004295085.1. Lineage (GTDB taxonomy): Bacteria > Planctomycetota > UBA1135 > UBA1135 > UBA1135 > SHNF01. Next base: position 216,178 of record SHNF01000009.1, read on the forward strand.
CCCGCTGCTCACAGCGTCGATGCTGGCCGTGGGCGCGGTCGTGCTCACCGGGACGATCACGCCGGCGCAGGCCTATTCGGGCTTCGCCAACTCGAGCGTGCTGCTCGTGGTGGTCGCGTTCATCGTCGCGCAGGCCGTGGTGAAGTCAGGGCTCGGCCGGCGGATCAGCCTCCTCATGGTGAGCCGCTTCGGCGGCTCCTCACTCGGGCTCGCCTACAGCATCGTGCTGACCGACGCGGCCATCGCGCCGGCCTTTCCCAGCAACACGGCGCGCGGCGGCGTGCTCTTCCCGATCGTGCTGTCGGTCGCCAAGGGGACGGGATCCAATCCCGATGACCCCAAAGGTCGGCGGCTCGGCGGCTACCTCATGTTCTGCGCGATGGCGGGCCTCGCGCTCTCCTCCGCGCTCTGGATGACGGCCACCTCTGCCAACCCGATCGCCGTGCAGATCGCGCAGAAGGCCGGGCTCGAGATCGACTTCGGCAAGTGGCTGCTCGCCTCGGCGGTGCCCTCGCTGCTCGCGATCGGGCTGCTGCCCCTGCTCGTCGCGAAGATCTTCCCGCCGGGCGTGGGCAAGACCCCCGAGGCACCCCCGGCGGCGCGCAAGGAACTCGCCACCATGGGGAGGATGTCGCGCGACGAGTGGATCACGGCCGTGACCTTCGTGTTGATGGTCGCCGGCTGGGTGTTCGGTCACAAGCTGGACCTCAACACGACCAGCGTCGCATTCATGGGCTTCGGCGTGCTGCTGTTCCTGGGCGTGATCACCCCCGATGACATCACCAAGCAGGGCGACACGCTGACGACTTTCCTCTGGCTCGCCGTGCTCTTCGCGATGAGCGCGCAGCTGAACGAACTCGGCTTCATGGGCTACGTCGGCGAGCGCCTCGCCGCGGGCCTCGGCGGCCTGTCCTGGACGATCCTGTACGTGACGCTGATCGCGCTCTACGTCTTCATCCACTACCTGTTCGTGAGCCAGACCTCGCAGGTGCTGGCGTTGTTCGGCGTCTTCCTCGACGTCGGCACGCGCGGCGGGGTGCCCCTGCCTCTGATGTCCTTCGGGCTGCTCTTCGCGAGCAGCTACTTCTCGGTGATCACGCCGCAGGGCGGGAGCCAGAACATCATCTTCGCGGCGAGCGGGTACCTCACGCAGCGCGAGCTCTACAAGCTGGGCCTGCTCATCACCCTCGCCTTCCTCGCGGTGTACCTGCTGATCGGGTCGCCGTGGGTGTACTTCGTCATGGGTTGACCATGGCCACACCCGAATCTACCCTCAAGGACCCCTCCAACACTCACGAGATGAAACCATGGACGACCTGACACTCCGGAAGTACGAAAAACTGGGTCCGTTCGAGATCAAGGACTTCCTCGCCAAGGTCGCGTCGAAGGCCGCGCAGGAATCGGCCGTCACCTACCTCAATGCCGGCCGCGGCAACCCGAACTGGGTCGCGACCGAGCCGCGCGAGGCCTTCTTCCTTCTCGGGCAGTTCGCGGTCACCGAGTGCAAGCGCGTGCTCGACCTGCCGCCCGGCGTGGGCGGCATGCCCAAGGCCTCGGGGATCTCGGGCCGGCTCGAGGCCTGGCTGACGAAGCACGCCGACACGCCGGGGGCGTCGTTCCTGCAGGCGATGGTGCCCTGGGCAGTGAAGAGGTTCGGCTTCGACCCCGACAAGTTCGTGCACGAGCTCGTGGACTCGATCATCGGCGACCACTATCCGGTGCCAGACCGCATGCTGGTCCACAACGAGCAGGTCGTCCACGAGTACCTGCAGTGGGCCATGTGCGGCGAGCCGCGGCCGAAGGGCAAGTTCAAGATCTACGCGGTCGAGGGCGGCACCGCCGCCATGTGCTACATCTTCAAGTCGCTCAAGTGCAACCGCCTGCTCAACCCCGGCGACACGATCGCACTGGGTGTGCCGATCTTCACGCCCTACCTCGAGATGGCGCACCTCGAGGACTACGACCTGCACTTCGTCGAGGTGCACGCAAAGCAGGAAGTCCGGTTCCAGTACCCGGACGAGGAGCTCGAGAAGCTCCTCGACCCCAAGGTCAAGGCGTTCTTCATCGTCAATCCGGGCAACCCGTTCGCCGTGGCGCTCGCGCCCGAGACGATCAAGACGATCGGCAACGTGCTCAAGAAGCGGCCGGACCTGATGCTCCTGACCGACGACGTGTACGGCACGTTCGTGCCGGGCTTCCGTTCGCTGCTGGGGGCGTTCCCGCGCAACACCATCGGCGTCTACTCGTACAGCAAGTACTTCGGCTGCACGGGGTGGCGCCTGGGCGCGGTCGCGGTGCACGAGGACAACATCTTCGACGAGAAGATCGCAGCGCATCCGGAGCCGATCCGCAAGGTGCTGGACAAGCGCTACGGCACGCTGACGCTCGAGCCCCGCAAGATCGCGTTCATCGACCGCATCGTGGCGGACAGCCGCGACGTGGCGCTGAACCACACGGCCGGCCTGTCGCTCCCGCAGCAGGTGATGATGACGCTGTTCTCGGCCAGCGAGCTGATGGACGAGAAGAAGGCTTACCAGAAGGCCTGCATCGGCATCGTCAGGAAGCGCGTCGAGGCGACCATCGAGGGGCTGGGGATCGAGGTCAGTCCGAACGAGCTCTTCGACTGCTACTACGGCCTGATCGACTTCGAGTTCTTCGCCCGCAAGTACTTGGGCGAGGACATGGTCAAGTGGCTGAAGGCCAACGTCCACCCGCTCGACATCGTGTTCCGTCTGGCCGAGGACCACGGCATCGTGCTGCTCAACGGCAGCGGCTTCGCCGCTCCTGACTGGTCCGTGCGCATCTCCTTCGCGAACCTCGAGGATCACGTGTACGACGACATCGGCCGCGCCGTGCGCGCCATCGCGCGCAGCTACAGGCAGGCCTACGAGGCGGCCGGCGGGAAGACCGGCAAGCCGGCGCCCGCGCGGCCGGCGGCCGGCGGCAAGAAACGCAAGCCGGGCGCCTCGAGGAAGAAGGCGCGTGGAGCAGCGCGGTGACGCCGCTGAGGGTCAGAGACACCCTTTCTGACCCAGTGGCATGATCTTGTTGGCGCGGGTAACCGCGCTGGCCGGCGTCCATGGTGACGCAGGTTCCAGAGATCCTGGAATGGGTGTCTGTGACCCCAACAATTGCACCCGACCCTACAATCACGGCCAGCGCATGATCACGACGGCCCGAGAGCTCTACCAGCAGATCCAGGCGCGGCGGCCTCCGCTGCTCCTGGACGTGCGCAACGAGGACGAGTTTGCGCGCTGGAAGGTGGAGGGCGCGCATCCGGTCGAGACGCTCAACCTGCCCTACTTCGCCTTCGTCGAGGACGAGCCGGGATCGGTGGCGAAGGTGAAGGACTGGCTGGCCGGACGCGCGCCCGAGCTGGTGGTCATCTGCGCCAAGGGCGGCTCCTCGGAGTTCGTGGCCGAGGTGCTGCGCGGCCACAGCCTGTCCGCGCAGAACCTGGAAGGCGGGATGATCGCCTGGGGCGGGCAGACCGTGCGGAGCGAGATCCCGTCCAGTCCCGTGCGCGTGCTCCAGATCCTGCGTTTCGGCAAAGGCTGCCTGTCCTACGTCCTCAGCGCCGGCTCCGACGCCGTGATCGTGGACCCGCACCGGCACATGGACGAGTACGGCGCACTCCTGCACGAGCATGGACTGCGCCTGCGCGCCGTGATCGACACGCACCTGCACGCCGACCACGTGTCCGGGGCGCCGGCCCTGGCGCAGTCGGCGTCCGTCCCCTGTTTCGGCCACCGCGACGACTTCGAGCACGCCTCGTTCTCGTTCGAACCCATCACGGACCGTGCGCCGCTGCGCATCGGCGCCCTCGATCTCGCCCCGGTGCGCTTCCTGCACTCGCCCGGGCACACGCCGGGCAGCACCAGCCTGCTCGTGAACGACAAGCTGCTCCTCACCGGCGACACCTTGTTCGTGGGCGGCGTGGGGCGCCCGGATCTGGCCGGAAAGGCCGCGGAATGGGGCCGCGAGCTGCACCGGACGCTCCAGGAGCGGCTGCGGCCGCTCGGCGACGATGTCCTGGTGCTCCCGGCGCACAGCGCCGGGCCACAGGAAGCGCGCGCCGACGGCACGGTCGCGGCGCCGCTCGGCGCGCTGCGCCAGCGCAATCCGGCGCTGCGCACCGATGCAGCCACGTTCGTGGAAGAGGCCGTGCGCTCCGCCGGCGCGGCTCCGGAGGCGTACGCGCGCATCCGGGAGGCCAATATGGGACACTGGAGCGCGTCGGAGGACGAGCTGGCCGAGCTGGAATTCGGCAAGAACGAGTGCGCCATGGCCAGGAGGCATTGAGATGAGCGACACGAAGGAAACGATCCCGGCCCGCACGCTGGACGCGCGCGGGCTCAAGTGCCCGATGCCGATCGTGCGCGCTAAAAAGGAAATGGATACGCTTGCCGCCGGCCAGGTGCTGGAAGTGATCGCCACCGACCCGGGCTCGGTGCTGGACTTCCAGGGCTGGATGAAGGCCGCCGCGGCCTACGAGCTGCTGAAACAGGACGAAGGCAGGGACGAGCAGGGACGCACGATCTACATCCACCTCATCCGGAAGAAGTCATGAGCGCGCAGACCGCCACTGCAATCGATCCCGAGGTCAAGGCCTACGTGGACCGGCGCATCGCCGAGCTTCAGGCGCAATTGCCGGACAATCGCGTCACGCTGGTGGTCTTCTCCGGCGAGCTGGACCGCCAGCTCGCCTCGCTCGTCATCGCCACCGGCGCCGCCGCCATGGGGATGGAGGTCTCGATCTTCTACACCTTCTGGGGCCTCAGCGCGCTCAAGAAGGAAGTACATCTCTCCGGCAAGGGCCTCAAGGAGAAGATGTTCGCGCTCATGACGCCGTCGCGGCTGGAGAAGCTGCCGGTCTCGAAGCTGAACTTCGGCGGCGTCGGCCGCGTGATGCTCACGTCCATGATGAAGGACAAGGAGATCACCTCCATCGGCGAGCTGTTCGCCATGGCGCGCGAGATGGGCGTCAATATGATCGCCTGCACCATGTCCATGGACGTGATGGGGATCACGAAGGACGAGCTGCTCGACGGCGTCGAGCTGGGCGGCGTGGCCACGTTCCTCGGCGACGCCTCCCGCTCCCGCACCGCGCTCTTCATCTAGCTCGAAGCCGAGGAGTAGCGGCGGATGGCGGTGCGCCACACGAGGCGGCTGGCGAGCAGGAACGCGGCGGCGACGGCGAGCGCGGTCAGCGCGCCGCGCGGGCTCAGCAGGCCGCGCAAGGCCAGGGCGGGATACGTGGTCATCATGCCCACGGGCAGGATGAAGGTCAGGAACACGCGCACGGCGCCGGTGTAGAAGACCACGGGGAAGCGGCCGGTGTCGAGCACGCTGATCAGGAGGAAGGACAGGTTGTCCACGCGCACGAACCAGAACGATGTGCTGACGATGAAGACGTAGATGCTGTAGAGGATGGCGGTGGCGCAGAGGAGCAGCAGCAGTGCGACGCCGGCCTGCGCCGGCCCGGGCGGATCGGGCAGGCGCGCGGCCATCACGCCGGCCAGCGCCAGGCCCACGCCGATGTGCGGCAGCTTGAGCGGCGTGCTGCGCGCCACGCTGACCATGAGCTGGGCGTCCAGCGGTTTCAGCAGCACGTAGTCGAGCGTGCCGCGGCGCACGAGCTGCACCACGCTGCCGAGGTTGGGGTGGATGAAGCCCTCGAGGATGCCCTGCAGCGCGATGAAGACGCCGACCACGATCAGGCACTCGTTGAAGCTCCAGCCCTCGATGCCCTCGCGGTAGTCGTAGGCCACGATCAGCGGGACGACGGTGAAGCCGGTCCAGAGCAGGGACACGATGCCTTCACCCAGGAAGGACAGGCGGTACTGCATGGCCGTCATCCAGGCGGCGCGCATCTGGGCGCGCACGGCGCGCAGGATCTGGCGCAGGCGCTTCATGCGCCGTAGGCCTCGTAGCGGCGGATGCCGTGGCGCCAGGACCAGCGCGCCAGCGCCGCGCAGATCACCGCCCAGGCCAGCTGGTGGGCCATGGGCGCGAGCACCGCGGCGCCGTGGAGCTGGCCGGTGATGATGGAGACGGGCGTCTGGATGATGGCGCGGAACGGCAGCCATTGCACGACGCTCAGGATGCCCGCGGGCATGAGGTCCAGGGGGAAGAGGTAGCCGGAAAACAGCGTGAACAGGCCGTAGAAGCCCATGTAGATGCCGCCGGACTGCTCGGTGTAGAAGCACAGCGCGCCGAAACAGACCTGGATGAAGAAGTAGACCATCCAGCCGAGCGCGAGCGCGGCGGCCGCGGCGGGCACGTCGGCCCAGGCCAGGCCCAGGGCCAGCTCCGGCCGCCACAGGCAGATGCAGGTGATGATGGGGACCAGCACCAGCATGCGGAAGGGCACGGCGGCCAGGTTCTCGGCCGCCGACAGCCACAAGGGACCGAGCGGCTTGAGCAGCGCCGGCGAGATGCTGCCGGTGCGGATCTGCTCGTTGAGGTCCCACACCACCCAGGCCGTGGTGAGCTGGCGCACGATCAGCGTGCCGGCGAAGTACCCGGCGAAGGCGTTCTGGTCGTAGCCGCCGACCGGCCCGGTGGCCGCCACGCGGTCCCAGATGAACATCATCAGGAGCGGCATGGTGGCGGTGAGCGCCCAGATGACCAGCTCCACGCGGTAGCTGACCATCTCGGCCAGGCCGGTCTTCAGCAGCGAGGGGAAGGCGCGCGCCGCCGCCGCGTAGGTGTTCACCTCTTCTCCCGTGCGAACAGGCGGGCGATCACCTCCTCCAGCGGCGGCTCCTCCACCGTCAGGTCGCTCACCGGCAGGGTGCGCAGGGCGCGGTCCACCACGGCCTTGACCTCGCTCACGGGCACCAGCGCCTCCATGCGGCCGTCCACCTGGCTCAGGGGCGCGGACTGCGCCGCCTCCTCGGCCGTGGGCGGACGCAGCAGGCGCACGACGACGTGCCGGTCGGGCGCGTACTGCGCCACCAGCTCGTCCAGGGCGCCGTCGTAGCGCACCTGGCCGCTGGCGACCACGATGACGCGCGGGCACAGCGCGGCGATGTCCGCCATGTAGTGGCTGGTCAGCAGCACAGTGGCGCCGTTGCGGCGGTTCCACTCGCCGATGAAGCGGCGCACGGCCACCTGCATCGTGACGTCCAGGCCGATGGTCGGCTCGTCCAGGAACAGGACGTCGGGACGGTGCAGCAGCGCCGCCGCCAGCTCGCACTTCATGCGCTCGCCCAGCGACAGGTTGCGCACCGGGCGGTCGAGCAGCGGCTCCAGCTCCAGGAGCGCGATCAGCTCGTCCAGGGTGGCGCCGTACTGCGCCTTGTCCAGGTCGAACAAGGCGCGGTTCAGCTCGAAGGTCTCGCGCGCCGGCAGGTCCCAGAGGAGCTGCTGCTTCTGCCCCATCACCAGCGTGATGCGGCGCAGGAACTCCGGCCGGCGCTCGCTGGGCGTGAAGCCCGCCACCGTCACCGTGCCGCCGGTGGGCACGAGCAGGCCGGCCAGCATCTTCAGGATGGTGGTCTTGCCGGCGCCGTTGGGCCCGAGGAAGCCCACGCGCTCGCCCGCGGCGATGCGGAAACTGGCCTGGTCCACCGCGGTCACCTTCTTGTACTCGCGGTAGAAGATGGAGCGCAGCGAGCCCCACAGCCCGGGCGCCTTCTTCGGCGACCGGTACACCTTGGTGAGGCCCTCGACCTCGATCACGCGCTCGTTCCTAGGATCCGCAGGCTCCGATCCAACATCCTACTTGGCGCGCCGGCGGCGCCGGGGCCGCGCTTGCGCCGCCGCTTCCAGGTTTCCGCAAACCTGGAAATGAACTGGCGCAGGACGCGCGGCATCCGCCTCCTGGAATCCGCCCCCCATGCCCGCTGGATGGCTTCGCCCGCACGCTGCGGCTGGACGAAGTGCGCCGGCGCGGGCGGCGGGACTGCGCTTTGTGGTCCGCCTCAAGGACCGGCCGTCTTAAGCTATGCCTCCCCATGGACGGGATGGAATACCGGTACTTCACGGTGGCGGAGGCGCGCGAGCTGCTGCCTCAGGTGCGCCGCCACATGAACCGCATCCAGGCCGCCAAGGAAGCCATCCTCAAGGTGAGTCCGGAGCAGTGGCCGGCGCTGGAGAAGGCCATGGGCAACGGCGGCGCCGCTGCGGTGACGCAGGCGCTGCAGCACACCCAGGTCCTGGAACGCGCCGTACGCAGCATCCTGAAGCTGGGCGTGCAGATCAAGGATCTGGACAAGGGCCTGCTCGACTTCCCAAGCCTGCGCGAGGGCCGCGAGGTCAGCCTGTGCTGGATGCACGGCGAGGACGACATCCGCTGGTGGCACGAGACCGACGCGGGCTTCGCCGGCCGCCAGCCCCTCGACGAGTAGCCGTGGGCTTCCTGCGCCACGTCCCCGGCGCCCGGCGCACCGATCCGCCGCAGCCGGCCCCCGTGCGCAAGGGCGTGGGCGTGCTGGGCCTGCACGAGGGCCGCACCTTGCTCGTGGGGCTGGATCGCTGCCGTTACGCGTACGCCGTGGCGGGATGCGACCTGGACCCGGACAAGATCGAAGCGTCCAGGAAGGAGCGGCCGGACCTGTTCTACACCGCGGACTACGGCGAGCTGCTGGCGCGGCCGGAAGTGGAGATCGTGGCCATCTACACGCCGGACCACCTGCACGGGCGGCACGTCGTGGCCGCGTTCGAGGCCGGCAAGGACGTCCTCTGCACCAAGCCCCTGGTCAACAGCATGGAGGACGCCCGGCGCGTGCTGGAGGCGGGGAAAAGGACCGGGAAAAGACTGCTGGTGGGCCAGTCCACGCGCTTCTTCGAGCCCTTTTTGCGCCAGCGAGCGGCGTGCGAGCGCGGCGAGATCGGCGCGATCGAGCTGCTGGACGCGCACTACATCCACCGCATGGACTGGTTCTATCGGAAGAGCCCGTGGGCGGTCACGGAGACCGACTGGGTGTTCCTGGGACTGAGCCATCCGGTGGATCTCGCGCGCTGGTACCTGGGGCCGATCGCGGAGGTTCATGCGTATTCGTACCGCTCCCAATTGGGGCAGAGCGTGGGCTTGAAGGGCAACGACGTCTACATCGTCAACCTGAAGGCCGCGGACGGCCGCATCGGCCGCGTGATGGGCCACTACGGCCTGGAGGAGCTGCCGAGCGCGCGCAACTGCATCGAGCTGGTGCTGTACGGCAGCAAGGGCACGAGCCAGGCGCAGTACCACGACATGCGCTACCGCCACACCGCGCCCGACGGCAGCGAGGTGACCGAGGACCCGCTGTACGCGCTGCGCCACTACTACTTCAACAGCGAAGTGCACGGGATGCACTACGGCGAGTTCGCCAACTACGCCGACGCCTTCGCCCGGGCGCTGCTGGAACGGCGCGACCTGGCTCCCGGCCTCGAGGAAGGGCTCGAGACCTTCTGCGTGATGGAGGCGGTGCGCCGCTCCGCCGCCGCCGGACACCCCACCCAGCTGCAGCCGCTGCTGCAAGAGGCAGGCCTCGCATGACCGAACCCACCACCGTCGCCCGGGAGGTGCGCGAGGTCGCGCCCGGGGTGCTGCACTGGTCGCTGCACGACGACCGGATCGATTTCCGGAGCGAGGCCTATGCCGTGCTGGCGCCCATGCGGACGGTGCTGGTGGACCCGCTGCCCTTGAGCGAGGAGCTGCTTGACCGGTTCCAGAACGTGGTGGCGATCGTGCTGACCTCGCCCTCGCACCAGCGCGCCACCTGGCGCTACCGCGAGCGCTTCAACTGCCCGGTGTTCGCGCCGCGCGGCGGCGAGGGCCTGGAAGGCAAGCCGGACAAGGAGTACCGGCACGACGCGCAGCTTCCGGGCAACCTGTGGGCCTTGCACGCGCCCGGGCCGGATCCGGCCCACCACGTCCTGCAGATCGAGCGGCGCGACATGGGCCCGATCCTGTTCCTGGGCGACCTGCTGATGCGCGGAGACTCCGGCCCGCTGCGCTTCCTGCCGGCGCAGCACCAGAAGGACCCGGCGCGCAGCCGCGAGAGCCTCCAGCTGCTGCTGGACCTGAAGCCGGACGTGGTCTGCCCCGGCCACGGAGCGCCGTTCCCGTCGGGCGGAGCGGAGGCCCTGCTCGAGGCGGCGCACAGCGGGGCGGATTTCGGCGGCTAGCGGCGCGCTCCTAGACTGCCCTGCGCGTGCAAGACAACGAGCGGCTGGTTCGCGTCGTGATCGAAAGGGTGGCGCCCGTCGTGGACTGCGGCCGCTTCCCGGTCAGGCGCGTCACCGGCGAGAGCGTGGTGGTGGAGGCCGACGTGTTCGCGGACGGCCACGACGAGCTGGGCTGCGTGCTGCGCTACCGCCCGGAGGACGAGACGGCGTGGCGTGAGACCCGCATGCAGCCGCTCGGCAACGACCGCTGGCGCGGCGAGTTCGTCGTGGATTCCCTGGGCCGCTGGCACTACCGCCTGGAGGGATGGGTGGACGCCTTCGAGACCTGGCGGCGCGACCTGTTCAAGCGCCGCGCGTCCGGGCAGGACCTGGCCGCGGAGCTGCTCGTGGGCGCGGAGCTGGCGGCGGCGGCGGCGGCGCGCGCGCGCAGCGCGGACCGCGAGCGGCTGCGCCAGTACGCCCGCTTCCTGCGCTCGGACCAGGCGCAGGAGGCGCGCGCCGAGCAGGCGCTGGACGATGACCTGGACGGCCTGATGCGCCTCTATCCCGACCGGCGCCGCGCCACGCGCTCCCGGGAGCTGGCGGTGCACGTGGAGGTGCCGCGGGCGCGCTACAGCACCTGGTACGAGATGTTCCCGCGCTCGTGCGCGGAGACGGCGGGACGCCACGGCACGTTCCGCGACGTGGAGCGGCTGCTGACGTACGTCGAGGAGCTTGGCTTCGACGTGCTGTACCTGCCGCCGATCCATCCGATCGGCCGCACGCAGCGCAAGGGGCGCAACAACGCCGCGCAGGCCCTTGCGGGCGAGCCGGGCAGCCCGTGGGCCATCGGCGGGCCGGAGGGCGGGCACAAGGCGCTGCACCCGGAGCTGGGCAGCCTGGAGGACTTCCGCGCCCTGGTGGCGGCGGCGCGCGCGCGCGGGATCGAGGTGGCCCTGGACATCGCCTTCCAGTGCGCGCCGGACCATCCGTACGTGCGGGAGCATGCGGAGTGGTTCCGCCGCCGTCCCGACGGCAGCGTCCGCCACGCCGAGAACCCGCCCAAGAAGTACGAGGACATCTACCCCTTCGACTTCGACACGGAGCACGCGCCAGCGCTGTGGGAGGAGCTGAAGAGCGTGTTCGAGTTCTGGATCGGGCAGGGCGTGCGCGTGTTTCGCGTGGACAATCCGCACACCAAGCCGTTCGCGTTCTGGGAGTGGTGCCTGGACGGGCTCCAGCGCCAGCACCGCGACGTCATCTTCCTGTCCGAGGCGTTCACGCGGCCGCGCGTCATGTACCGGCTGGCCAAGCTGGGCTTCAGCCAGTCGTACACGTATTTCGCCTGGCGCAACGGCAAGAGCGAGTTGGAGCAGTACTTCACCGAGCTGACGCAGACCGAGGTGCGCGAGTTCTTCCGCCCCAACCTGTGGCCGAACACGCCGGACATCCTTACCGAGGCGCTGCAGGCCGGTGGGCGCCCGGCCTTCTTGGGACGCTACGTGCTGGCGGCGACGCTGGGGGCGTCCTGCGGCGTGTACGGCCCGGCGTTCGAGCTGATGGAGAACAAGCCGCGCAGCCCGGGCAGCGAGGAATACCTGGACTCGGAGAAGTACGAGATCCGGCACTGGGACCGCGGACGGCCCGACAGCCTGGCGGATTTCATCGCCCTGGTGAACCGCATCCGGCGCGAGAACCCGGCGCTGCACTCCGACCGCAGCCTGCGCTTCCACCGCGCCGACAGCGACTTCATCACGGTGTACAGCAAGGTCACGCCGGACCGCGCCAACGCCATCCTGACCGCCGTCAACCTGGATTTCCACCACACCCACGCGTCGTTGGTGCACCTGGACCTCCCGGCGCTGGGCCTGGACGGCGACGAGCGCTTCCAGGTCCACGACCTGCTGTCCGGGGCGCGCTACGTGTGGCAGGGCGCCCGCAACTACGTGGAGCTGAACCCGCACGAGTGCCCGGCCCACGTGTTCCGCATCCGCCGCCAGGTGCGCAGCGAGCGCGACTTCGACTACTTCGCCTGATGGAGCCCGATCCCCTCTGGTACAAGGACGCCGTGCTCTATGAGCTGCACGTGCGCGCGTTCTACGACAGCGCCGGCGACGGCATCGGCGATTTCGGCGGCCTGACGCGCAAGCTGGACTACCTGGAGGACCTGGGCGTCACGGCGGTGTGGCTGCTGCCGTTCTATCCCTCGCCGCTGCGCGACGACGGCTACGACATCGCCGACTACGAGGACGTGCATCCCGACTACGGCACGCTCCCGCACTTCCGCGCGTTCCTGAGGGAGGCGCACCGGCGCGGGATCCGGGTCATCACCGAGCTGGTGGTCAACCACACCTCCGACCAGCACCCGTGGTTCCAGCGGGCGCGGCGCGCGCCTCCCGGCAGCAAGGAGCGCGACTTCTACGTGTGGAGCGACACGCCGGAGAAGTACAAGGAGGCGCGCATCATCTTCAAGGACTTCGAGCCTTCCAACTGGACCTGGGACCCGGTGGCGAAGGCGTACTACTGGCACCGGTTCTACGCGCACCAGCCGGACCTCAACTACGACAACCCGGCGGTCAAGGAGGCGGTATTCCGCGTGATGGAGAAGTGGATGGCCATGGGCGTGGACGGGATGCGCCTGGACGCCATCCCCTACCTGTACGAGCGCGAGGGCGGCAACTGCGAGAACCTGCCCGAAGGGCACCAGTTTCTCCGGGAGCTGCGCGCGCGCGTGGACCGCAAGTTCCCGGGGCGGGTGTTCGTGGCCGAGGCCAATCAGTGGCCGGAGGACGCATCGGCGTACTTCGGCAACGGCGACGAGTGCCACATGAACTTCCATTTCCCGCTCATGCCGCGCCTGTACATGGCGCTGCAGATGGAGGACCGGTTCCCGATCGTGGACATCCTGCAGCAGACGCCGCCCATCCCCGAGAACTGCCAGTGGGCCATGTTCCTGCGCAACCACGACGAGCTGACCCTGGAGATGGTGACCGAGGAGGAGCGGGACTACATGTGGCGCACCTACGCCCGCGACCCCAAGGCCCGCATCAACCTGGGCATCCGCCGGCGGCTGGCGCCGCTCCTGAACAACAACCGGCGCAAGATCGAGCTGATGAACAGCCTGCTGCTGGCCATGCCCGGAACCCCCGTCATCTACTACGGTGACGAGATCGGCATGGGCGACAACTTCTACCTGGGCGACCGCAACGGCGTGCGCACGCCGATGCAGTGGAACGGCGACCGCAACGCCGGCTTCTCCTCGGGCAATCCCCAGCGCCTGTACCTGCCGGTGATCACGGAGCCGGAGTACCACTTCGAGTCCGTGAACGTGGAAGCGCAGCTCAACAATCCCAGCTCGCTGCTGTGGTGGATGAAGCGCCTCATCGCCCTGCGCAAGCGCCATCGCGCCTTCGGCCGCGGCGAGCTCGAGTTCCTGCACCCGGACAACCCGCGCGTGCTGGCCTTCGTGCGCCGCTTCCAGGACGAGCGCATCCTGGTCGTGGCCAACCTGTCCCGCTTCACCCAGGCCGCGCAGATGGACCTGTCGGCGCACAAGGGCTGCGTGCCGGTGGAGCTGTTCGGCCGCTCGCGCTTCCCGGTGGTGGGCGAGGCACCCTACCTGTTCACCCTGGGCCCGCACTCCTTCTACTGGTTCGCGCTGCAGGCGCCCGCGGCCCCGGGAGCGGCCGCGCCGCAGCTCGAGAAGCTGCCCGAGCTGAACCTGCCGGAGTCGCTGCAGTCCGCGCTGGAGGGCGACGAGCGCGAGGCGATCGAAGCCCTGCTGCCCGACTTCCTGCGGCGACAGCGCTGGTTCGGCGCCAAGAGCCGCACGATCCAGCACGCCCAGATCCGGGAGGCGCTGCCGGTGGAGCTGGGCGATCAGGGCCGGGCGGCGCTGTGCCTGGTGCAGGTCGCCTACGCCGAATCGGAGGCGCAGATGTACCAGGTGCCGCTGATGCTGTCCTTCGGGGCGGCCGCGGACAAGCTGCGCGAGCAGCACCGTCACGGCGTGCTGGCGGCCGCGCGCGTGCGCGGCCGCGACGACCTCGCCCTGCTGCACGACGCCGCCTACGAGCCGGCGTTCCCGCGCGCGCTGCTGGTGGCCATGGCGCGGCAGCGGTCGGCCGGCGGCTGGAACGGCCGGCTGCACGCGTCCAGCGCCCGCCTGCTGCGCGAGGCCGGCCAGCGCGTCGCGCACCTGCCGGCCACGGTGCTGGCCGGCGAGCAGAGCAACACCTCGTTCGCGCTGGGCCAGCGCTTCGTGCTCAAGCTGTTCCGGCGCGTGGACGAAGGCGTCAATCCGGATTTCGAGGTCAGCCGCTTCCTCAGCGAGCAGGTGGGCTTCCCGCACGCCCCACCCTTCGCCGGGGCCCTGGAATACCGCGCGCACGGCCACGAGCACACCCTGGGCGTCCTGCACGGCTTCGTCGCCAACGAGGGCGACGCCTGGAGCTACACGCTGGGCCACCTGGACCGCTACTTCGAGCAGGTCGTCAGCCGCCGCGGCGGCTACGGCGGCGTGGGCGCGCCGCCGGTCCTGCCCGCCGGTCTGCTGGACCGGTCCGGCGCCGAGCTGTCCGCGGCCAGCACGGAGCTGGTCGGCGGCTACCTGGAAGCGGCGCGGCTGCTCGGGCAGCGCACCGCGGCGCTGCACATCGCACTGGCCTCGGAGACCGCCGACCCGGCGTTCGCGCCCGAGCCTTTCGGCGCCCTGTACCAGCGCGGCCTCTATCAATCCATGCGCAACCTGGCCGGGCGCACGCTGCAGAACCTGAACGCGCGCCTGTCCGGGCTGGCGGAGCCGGCGCGTTCCGCGGCGGCGGCCGTGCTGGCGCGCCGCGACGCGATCCTCAACCTGTTCCGCGCGCTCACCAACCGCCCCATCACCGCCTGGCGCATCCGCATCCACGGCGACTACCACCTGGGCCAGGTGCTGTGGACCGGCAAGGACTTCGTGATCCTGGACTTCGAGGGCGAGGTCACCCGCCCGATCGGCGAGCGCCGCATCAAGCGCAACGCCCTGCGCGACGTGGTCGCCATGCTGCGTTCCTTCAACTATGCCACCCACGCGGCGCAGCTGCGCCAGGAGAAGCTGGGTGTCGTGCCCGCCTCGCGCCTGCCGCAGCTCGAGCCCTGGGGCCGGCACTGGAACGATGCCGTCACCGGCGTGTTCCTGCGCGCCTATCTCGCCCAGGCCGGCAAATCGCGGTTCCTGCCGCAGGCGCGGGAGGAGCTGGAAGCACTGCTGGCGCTGTACCAGCTGGAGCGCGCGCTGTACGAGGTCGGCTACGAGATGGACCACCGTCCCGACTGGCTGCAGATCCCGCTCCAGGGCATCCTCCAGCTCCTGCAAGACAAGGTACGGTGACGGCCGCTCCCGCCGGCCGCGCGCTGGCCGCGCTGGCGCGCCGCCACGGCGTCGCCACGAGCTATCGTGACGCGCAAGGACACCTGCGCCGCGCGACCCCGGAGGCGCTGCGCGCGGTCCTGCACGCCCTGGGCGCCGGATCGCCGCCGCGGCGGCCCGCCGCCGTCGAGCCGGTCATCGTGGCCTGGGACGGCAGCCTCGGCGCGCTGGGGCTGCGCCTCACGCCGGCGCTGCGCGGGCGCGTGCGCTGGAGCGTGCGCCGGGAGGACGGCGCCGAGGAATCCGGCTGCGCCTCCCGAGACGGCCACGGCCGGCTGCGCATCGCGCGGCGTTTTCCGCTCGGCTACCACCGGTTGACGGTGGACGCCGGAGGGGAGCAGCACCGCTCCCTGCTGCTGTGCGCGCCGCGGCGCGCCTTCGGTCCGGAGGATGAGCGCGCCTGGGGCGTCTTGCTGCCGCTCTACGCGCTGCGCTCGTCGCAGAACTGGGGCTGCGGAGAATACGCGGACCTGGCCGGCCTGGCGCGCTGGACCGCCCGGCTGGGGGGGGCGTACGTCGGTACCCTGCCGCTCCTGCCCGCGTTCCTGGACCGGCCGTTCGAGCCCAGTCCTTACGCTCCCGTCAGCCGGCTGTTCTGGAACGAGGCGTACCTCCACCTGGACGCGCTCCCGGAGTTCCGGCCCTCCCTGCGGCCCGCGGCGGCGCAACTGGCGCGGGCGCGCGCCGCCGGGCTCGTGGACTGGAAGACCCTGTGGTCGTGGAAGCGCCGCGCCCTCGCCGGCGCGCTGCGCACGCTGCTGGCGCGGCCCGGCGCGCGGCGCGAGCAGTTCCTGCGCTTCGAGGCGGAGCACGAGGACGTCATGGACTACGCGCGCTTCCGCGCCGCCGGCGAACGCCAGGGATGCGGCTGGCGCGCCTGGCCTCGGCGGCTGGCGGCCGGCCGCCTGCGCGCGGGGGACTTCGACCCGCAGGCGGCGCGCACGTACGCGTACGCCCAGTGGCTGTGCGGCGAACAGATCGCGGCGGCGCAGGGAACGCGCGGAGCGCGGCGCCTGTACCTGGACCTGCCGCTGGGCGTGCACGGCGACGGCTACGACACCTGGCGCTTCCGCGACGAGTTCGCGGCCGGAGTGAGCGGCGGCGCGCCCCCCGACCCGCTGGCGCCGCACGGCCAGGACTGGAGCTTCGCACCGCTGCACCCGCAGCGCATGCGCGAGCACGGCTACCGCTACCTGCGCGCCTGCCTGCGCCACCACCTCGCGGTCGCCGGCGCGCTGCGCGTGGACCACGCCCTGGGCCTGCACCGGCTGTTCTGGGTGCCGCACGGCATGCCCGCGGCCCGCGGCGTGTACGTGCGTTATCCCGCCGCGGAGCTGTACGCCGTGCTGTGCCTGGAGTCGCAGCGCCACCGCGCGCGCATCGTGGGCGAGGACCTGGGCACCGTGCCCCCGGAGGTGCGGCCGGCCATGCAGCGCCACGGCGTCGCGCGCATGTACGTGCTGCCGTTCGAGGCCTCGGGCCAGCCGCGCCGGCCCTTGCGGCCGGTGCCCGCGGGGGCGGCGGCGTGCCTGAACACGCACGACCTGCCCCCTTTCGCCGCCTTCTGGAGCGCGGCGCGGCGCACGTCCTGGGGCCGGGCGCTGGCAGACTACCTGCGCCGGCAGGGCCTGCTGGAGGCGTGCGAAGCCGGCGGCGGAGCCGGCGCCGACGCCGTCCTGCGGGCCTGCCTGCGCTGGCTGGGGGCGAGCCCCGCGGCGCTGGTGCCCGTCAGTCTGGAGGACTTGTGGCTGGAGACGCGGCCGCAGAACGTGCCGGGAACGGGCATGGAGGCCTCCAACTGGCGCCGGAAGGCGCGCCGGAGCCTGGAACAGATGCGCCGCGACCGCAAGATGTTGGCCGTGCTGCGCCAGCTGCGACGTGCCCGCGAGTCGGCTTCATGACGCCGGCGTCGCCGTCCCGGATCACGGAAGACGACCTGTACCTCTTCAACGAGGGCAGCCTCTTCCGCGCCTACGACAAGCTGGGGGCCCACCTGGAGGAGCGCGGCGGCGAGCGCGGCTGTTCCTTCGCCGTGTGGGCCCCCAACGCCGAGCGCGTGTCCGTGATGGGCGACTTCAACGGCTGGAGCCGCGGCATCGCGCCGCTGCGGCCGCGCGGCGTCTCCGGCATCTGGGAGGGCTTCCTCCCGGGCGTGCGCCAGGGCGCCTTGTACAAGTACCACGTGCAGTCGCGCCACGACGGCTACCGCGCCGACAAGGCCGATCCCTGCGGCTTCCTGCACGAGACGCCGCCGCGCACGGCCTCGGTCGTGTGGGACCTGGCCTACGACTGGGGCGACCGGAATTGGATGAGAGCGCGCGCCCGCCGGCAGGCGGCGGACGCGCCGATCTCCATCTACGAGGTGCACCTCGGCTCGTGGATGCGCGCGCCGGACCAGCCGCAGCGTTTCCTGGGCTACCGCGACCTCGCGCCCCGGCTGGCCGAGCACGCCGTGCGCATGGGCTTCACGCACGTGGAGCTGATGCCGGTGATGGAACACCCGTTCTACGGCTCCTGGGGCTACCAGGTCACCGGCTACTTCGCCCCCACCAGCCGCCACGGCACCCCGCAGGACTTCATGCACCTGGTGGACACGCTGCACCAGGCCGGCATCGGCGTCATCCTCGACTGGGTGCCCTCGCACTTCCCCAACGACGCGCACGGCCTGGCGTACTTCGACGGCACGCACCTGTACGAGCACGCGGACCCGCGGCTCGGCTTCCACCCGGACTGGAGCTCGTGCATCTTCAACTACGGCCGCAACGAGGTGCGCAGCTTCCTGATCAGCAGCGCGCTGTTCTGGCTGGACCGCTACCACGCGGACGGCCTGCGCGTGGACGCGGTCGCCTCCATGCTGTACCGCGACTACTCGCGCAAGCCGGGCGAATGGATCCCGAACCAGCACGGCGGCCGCGAGAACCTGGAGGCGATCGCGCTGCTGCGCCGGATGAACGAGGAGGTCAAGCGCAGTTTCCCGGGCGCTGCCACCTGCGCCGAGGAGTCCACGGCCTGGCCCGGGGTGTCGCGACCGGCCGCGGAGGGCGGGCTTGGCTTCGACTACAAGTGGGACATGGGCTGGATGCACGACACGCTGCGCTACTTGGCGCGCGACCCGGTGCACCGCCGCCATCACCAGGACGAGCTCACCTTCCGCGGCCTGTACGCATTCACGGAGAATTACATCCTCTCCCTCTCCCACGACGAGTGCGTGCACGGCAAGCGCTCGCTGCTGGAGAAGATGCCGGGCGACGACTGGCAGAAGTTCGCCAACCTGCGCCTGCTGTACGGCTACATGTTCGCGCTGCCGGGCAAGAAGCTGCTGTTCATGGGCGGGGAGCTGGCGCAGCGGCGCGAGTGGACGCACGAGGAAAGCCTGGACTGGCACCTGCTCGAGCACGAGTCCCACCGCGGCGTCCGCGAGTGGCTGGCCCACCTGAACCGCCTGTACCAGGCGGAGCCCGCCCTGCACCGTCATGACTGCGAGCCCGCCGGCTTCGAATGGCTGGACACCGCCGACCGGGCGCAGAGCGTGCTCAGCTTCGTGCGCAAGGGCCAGGCCCGCGACCCGCTGATCCTGGTGGCCTGCAACTTCACGCCGCTGCCGCGCCACAACTACCGTCTGGGCGCGCCCAGCGGCGGATTCTGGCGCGAGATCGGCAACAGCGACGCCACGCAGTACTGGGGCAGCGGCCAGGGCAACCTGGGCGGCGTGCAGGCCGTGCCGGTGCCGGCCCACGGCCGCAGCCACTCGCTCACCCTCACTCTGCCGCCGCTGGGCGTCCTCATCCTCCGCCACGAGGGAACGGCGCGGTGAGCCAGCGCTACGTCTGCATCCACGGGCACTTCTACCAGCCGCCGCGCGAGAACCCGTGGCTGGAAGCGGTGGAGCAGCAGGACTCGGCCCACCCCTACCACGACTGGAACGAGCGGGTCAGCGCCGAGTGCTACGCGCCCAACGCGGCCTCGCGCATCCTGGACGCGCAGGGCCGCATCACCCGCATCGTCAACAACTACGAGCGCATCAGCTGCAACTTCGGCCCCACCCTGCTTTCCTGGCTGGAGCCGAACGACCCCGCCACCTACCAGGCGATCCTGGCCGCGGACCAGGACAGCCGCGGCCGCTTCTCCGGGCACGGCTCCGCGATCGCGCAGGCCTACAACCACTCCATCCTGCCGCTGTGCACCCGGCGCGACCAGGTGACGCAGGTGCGCTGGGGCGTCCGCGACTTCGAGTGGCGCTTCGAGCGCAAGCCGGAAGGCATGTGGCTGCCGGAGACGGCGGTCGACGTGCGGACCCTGGAGGCCCTGGCGGAACACGGCATCTTGTTCACGATCCTGGCGCCGCACCAGGCGGCGGCCGTGCGCCGCAAGCCCGACGGCCCCTGGGAGGACGTGCGCGGCGGCCGCGTGGACACGCGCCGCGCCTACGAGTGCGCGCTGCCTTCCGGCCGCCGCATCGCCCTCTTCTTCTACGACGGCCCTGCCGCCCGCGCCGTTGCCTTCGAAGACCTGCTGCGCAGCGGCGACGCCTTCGCCAGGCGTCTCACGGCGGCGTTCCCGGACGCCGACGCCGGCCCGCAGCTCAGCCACATCGCCACCGACGGCGAGACCTACGGCCACCACCACCGCTACGGCGAGATGGCGCTGGCCTATGCGCTCAACCAGTTCGAGGACGGCGGTCCGGCCCGCCTGACCAACTACGCCGAGTTCCTGGAGCGCTTCCCACCGCAGCACGAAGTGCAGATCCTCGAGCACACGTCCTGGAGCTGCGCCCACGGCGTCGAGCGCTGGCGCTCCGGCTGCGGCTGCAGCACCGGCGGCAGTCCCGGCTGGAACCAGGCCTGGCGCGGCCCCCTCCGCCAGTCCATCGACTGGCTGCGCGACCAGCTCGCTCCCCTCTACGAGCAGAAGGCCGCCGCGCTGCTGCAGGACCCGTGGGAGGCGCGCGACGGCTACATCGACGTGATCCTGGACCGCTCCAACGCCAGCCTGGAGCGCTTCTTCGCTGCCCACGCTCGCCGCGCGCTCAACGAGGAGGAGACGACCGACGCCCTGCGCCTGCTCGAGCTGCAGCGCCACGCGCTCCTCATGCAGACCAGTTGCGGCTGGTTCTTCGACGACATCGCCGGCATCGAGGCGGTGCAGGTGCTGCGCTACGCCGGCCGCGCCCTGCACCTGGCCCAGGACCTGTTCGGCGACCACCTCGAGGACCAGTTCCTCGCGCGCCTCGAGCCCGCCCGCAGCAACCGTCCCGAGGAAGGCGGCGCCCGCGACATCTGGGCCCGGCACGTCCAGCCCGCGCGCGTGGACCCGCCGAAGCTGGTGGCCGTCTACGCCATGTCCGCGCTGTTCGACGGCTACCCCGAGACCACGCGCCTGCACTGCTACAGCATCCGCCGCGAGCACTACCAGCACCTGGAGGCCGGCCGGGCGCAGCTCGCCGTGGGCGTCGCGGCCACGCGCAGCGAGATCACGCACGGGCGCGCCCGCCTCGGCTTCGCGGTCGTGCACATGGGCGACCACACCTTGACCTGCGGCGTCAAGCCGGTCCAGAGCGCGGCCGAGCTCCAGCCCATTGCCCGCGAGTTCGTCGCGGCCTTCGACCGCGCCGACTTCCCGGCGCTGGTGCGCGCCCTGGACGCCCGCTTCGGAGCCTCCGTGCACACGCTGGCCTCGCTGTTCCCGGACATGCGGCGCAAGCTCCTCAACCGCATCCTCGCGCCCACCCTGGAAGAAGCCGAGAGCCGCTTCCGCCGCGTCTACGAGCAGCACACGCCCCTGATGCGCTACATCTCCGGGCTCGGCCTGCCGCTGCCCAAGGTACTCCAGATCACCGCCGAGTTCATCCTGAACGACAACCTGCAGCACGCCTTCGTGAGCCGCGCGCTCGACCTCGAGCACATCGCCGGCCTGCTCGACGACGCGCGCGAGCAGCACATCCCGCTGGACCGCGCGGCGCTCGGCTTCGTCCTGGCCAGGACCCTGGAACACATGGCCTCCCAGCTCAGCCACGACGCCGCCAGCACCTCCGTCCTGCACGCCATGCGCGCGCTCGTCGCCATGGCGAAGGAGCACGCGCTCGACCTCAATCTCTGGAAGGTGCAGAACCGCTTCTACGAGCTCTCGGAGACCGTCGCTCCCGAGCTGCGCCGCAAGGCCGAGCAGGGCGACGCCGCCGCCGCCGCCTGGCTGGCCGAATTCTCCGCCTTCGGCACCAGCCTCGGCCTGGCGGTCGTCTGAGCCAATCAATGACCTGCGAACACCTGATCGAGCTCGAACGGGCCCTAGCGCGCGCCGGATTCAAGGAGACCTTCCGCGGCCAGGCGTGGTCACAGAACTGCAGGGAATGGGTCTATTTCGACTGCCTCCTGCCCTCGGAGGCCATTCGCCGGAAGTTCGCCTTCGCCGATTGCGTGAAAGACCATTCCCACCTCGGCACCCACGACGGCACGGAAGCTGGCTTCGTCTGCGACGTTCACAACGACGGCGTCATGGGTCGCCATCCAGCCTTCAGTGCCGGCGTCATGAGTTTCCATCCAGAGTAGGTTGCCGCCCAGCAACAAGCTCCAGGCAATCTTGTGTCCCGTGGATGGACTGTTTGAATGAGAATCGCACTCCTGCGTTTTCTAACAGTAGCTGCGACTATCCGTCGCTATGACCGGATGGCCGCTACGTCGCGTTCTACAGCGACGCAAGCAACTTGGTGTCTGGCGACACGAACGGCGTGCCTGACGTGTTCGTTCGCGACCGACTGGGGCCCTCGCTCACGAGATCAGGCTCATGTCCCGGTGTCATGACCTTCACGGCCTCAGGCTCGACACCTGGCGGCGGCGTGGCCCTCGTGTGGGGAGCTGCGGGCGGCTTCACGATCCCGGCCGGCTATCCATGTGCGGGCATCCAGTTGGACATCGTGCCGCTGTTGACGCCACCGCCGGGCTACCTCCTCGCCACTGCCGACTCCTCGACAATCGCAACTGCCATGGTCACGGTTCCGGCGCGTGCCTGTGGCGTGGTTTTCATGCAGGCGCTAGACCTAACGACCTGCAGCAAGACCAACACGATGACCTTCTGACGCCGCTCAGCAAGGCAGAGCACGCCGGCGCGGTAAAATATCCGCATGATGACCGTCGGAGTAACTTCGCTCGCACTGTTCCTGGCAATTCTTCCCGATGCACGCCCGGGTGACTCGCGGCCGGGCGCCGAGATCACAGCGCAGGATGCGCCGAAGGAGGCGGCCGGGCCGTTCTTCCGCATCCGGGTCGTCGACGACGTCACATTGCGCGCAGTCCCGCTGGTCGAGCTGCGCATGGTCGACGGCACGTCCTTCGTCACCGACAGCGCCGGCGCCGTCGCCTTCTACGAACCGGGCCTCATGGGCAAGGAGCTGTTCTTCCACGTCTCCAGCCACGGCTACGAGTACCCGGCGGACTACTTCGGCTACCGCGGCGTGCGGCTGACGCCGGTCCCGGGCGGCAGCGCGACCATTCCGATCCGGCGCATCAACCTCGCCGAGCGGCTCTACCGCATCACCGGCATCGGCATCTACCGCGACAGCCGGCTGCTCGGCGATCCGCTGCCCCTCGCCGAACCGCTGATCAACGGCCTGGTGGCCGGGCAGGACAGCGCGCTGGCCGTGCCGCACAACGGCCGGCTCTACTGGTTCTGGGGTGACACCGGCCGGCCGGCCTACCCGCTCGGCAACTTCAAGACCTCGGGCGCGACTTCGCAGCTTCCCGGCAGCGGCGGGCTCGACCCCGGTGTGGGGATCGACCTGGCGTACTACGTGGACGCCAGCGGCTTCAGCCGGCAGATGGCGCCGATCGGCGACTCCGGGGTCGTGTGGCTGTCCGGGCTGCAGACCGCGCCGGACCGGAGCGGCATCGAGCGCATGTTCGCGCACTTCACGCGCCTGCAGGGGCTGGGCTCGCCCATCGAGCACGGCCTCGCCCTCTGGAATGAATCCACGGAGGTCTTCGACAAGGTCTCCAACATCCCGCTCGACAACCCGCTGCACCCGGAGGGCTCGGCCCCCTTCAAGCACGTCGACGGGGGCATCGAGTACATCTACTTCGGCAACCCCTACCCGAACCTGCGCGTCCGCGCCGAGCTCGAGCTCATCGGCCGGCCCGACCAGTACCAGGGCTACACGCCGCTGCTCGCCGGCACGCGCTTCGCCGGCGCCGGCACGCAGCTCGAGCGCGACACGCAAGGCGAGCTCGTGTGGGCCTGGAAGTCCGACACGCCGCCGCTGAATCCGGCGCAGCAACGGGAGCTCGTCACGGCCGACTTGATGGAGCGCAGCGAGTCGCCCTACCGCCTGGCCGACGCCGACACCGGCAAGCAGATCAGCGAGCACAACGGAACCGTGGCCTGGAACGCGTACCGCCAGCGCTGGATCATGATCCTCGGCCAGTCCTTCGGCAGCACATCGTTCCTGGGCGAGATCTACTACGCCGAGTCCAAGAACATCGAGGGCCCCTGGATACAGGCGCGCAAGATCGTCACCCACGACGACTACAGCTTCTACAACGTCGCGCAGCGCCCCTTCTTCGACCAGGACGGCGGCCGCCTCATCCACTTCGAAGGCACCTACACGATGAGCTTCTCCGGCACCGAGACCGCGACCCCGCGCTACGACTACAACCAGATCATGTACCGCCTGGACCTCTCGGATCCGCGCCTGTTCGCGCCGTAGCACGACAACGGGCGCAAGGCCGCCGCCGTTGGCCGTACGATTCAGGTCCGGAAGCCGAGAGGAGCCGGACCAATGGCTGCAGAGACCAACATCTCGCACACCGACGTGCCCCGCGCCGCCACGGCCACGCCGGCGCGGTCGGCGCGATGGCACCTCCTCGTCGGCGGGACCACTCTTGTCATCTTCCTCGCCACCGGCGCCTACATGCGTCTGCGCGAGCCTGCCGTTTCGACCCTGGAGCCGGGGATGCGCCTGATGTTCATCTCGCGGCACATCTACATCCTGGCCGCGGCGCTGCTCCATCTGGTCCTGGGCACGTACGTGCGGCCGGCGGCAACGCGACGGGCGCGCGCGATCCAAGCCGTCGGGTCACTGCTCCTGGTGGTGGCTTCCGCATTGCTGATCGCAGCATTCGTCGTAGAACCCGTGGCCGGCCGCTCCCGTACGCTCGTGAGCAGCTGCGGCCTCTATGCCCTCTTCGCCGGGACGTTGCTGCACGCAAGCACCGCGCTGCGAAGGCGGAGCGCCTGACGAAACGTCCGAACTCCGTCCTCGATGAGCGAGTACGACCCCTTCGCACGCGGCGGATTCCCCGCCGGAGTCCGCACCATTCCGGCGCACGACACGGCGCGCGACCGTGTCTTTCCCTGCGAGATCTGGTATCCGGCAGCACCGCAGCATGCCGGCCATGATCTGGCGCCGGGCAGCCAGGACTCTTTCACGGCCCCTCCGGGGAACGCATCGCGGAGCCAAGCCGCGGTGCGCGATGCCGCTGCCCTTCCCGGAGACTACCCGCTAAGCGTCTTCTCCCACCCCAGCGGAAGCGATCGAAGAGCGGCCACATTCCTGTGCACCCATCTGTGCAGCCATGGTCATGTGGTCGCGGCGCTGGACCACTCGGAGGTGGTTGCGCCGGAGCTGGCCCGCAAGACCAACGAGGCCTCCGAACAGACCTCCGCGCGCTGGCAGGCCCTGATTGCGAGCCGTGTGCCCGACATTCGCTTCCTTCTCGACCACATGCTTGGCGGTGCGACACTGGACTTTGGAATCCACGTGGATCCCGGCCGGATCGGCGTCGTCGGGCATAGCCTGGGAGGCTGGACCGCGCTGGCTGCGACCGAGGTCGACCGGCGCATCCGCGCCGTGGTGGCGCTGGCGCCGGCCGGGGCTTCCATCCGGAAGCCGGGGATCCTCCCGGTGACGCTCGGTTTCCACTGGGGACGTGACGTCCCAGCGCTGTACCTGGTCGCCGAGAACGACACTTCATTGCCGCTTGCCGGCATGCACGAGCTGTTCCAGCGCACTCCGGGGACGAAGCGGATGATGATCCTGCGGCGTGCCGACCACGCCCACTTCATGGACAACACCGAGGAAGTGCACGAATCCTTCCGGACCATGCCGCTGGCCGGAGACCTGGCCGAGCTGCAGAAGGAGATGCGACCCATCGCGGAGCTCTGCTCCGGCGAGGAAGCTCACCTGTTCGCGCGCGGGCTCACTCTCTGCCACATGGATGCGACGCTCAGGCGGCAAGAGGATGCGCAACGCTTCCTGGCCGGCGACCTGGAAGCCAGCCTGGCGGAACGGGGCATCGACGCGATCGACCATCGAACTTGACGCCTGGAGCGAAGGAGTGGAGCATCCAGATCGCCCCCAGGCTGGCGCTACACTGCCGGTGGCTGATGGAACGGGCAATCAACCGATCCGAAGAGCTGGCGCGGCTCGCGGAGTGCGCGGGGGACGCGCGGCGGCGCACGGTGGAGCTGGTCTGGGACCTGGATGATGGGCAGTTCCTGGGGCCGCTGCTCCCGATCGTGAACCCGCCGCTGTGGGAGGTGGCGCACGTGGCCTGGTTCCAGGAGCGCTGGATGCTGCGCCGTCGCGGCGAGCGCAGCCTGGCAGGAGCCAATGCCGACGCCTTGTACGACAGCGCGGAGGTGCACCACGGCGCACGCTGGAGCATCCCGCTGCTGCCGCGCGCCGCGGTCCTGGACTACCTGCAGGCGGTGCATGAGAAGGTGGCGGACCGGCTGCGCGCGGGGGATCTCGGCGAGGAAGACGTGTACTTCCTGCAGCTCGCGACATATCACGAGGACATGCACGCGGAGGCGTTCACGTACACGCGCCAGACGCTCGGGTATCCGGCCCCGCGGCTCAGCGGCAGCGGCAGTCCTCCGGCCGGCAACGGCACCGCCCCCTGCGCGTGGAGCGATGACGTCGAGATCGCGGGCGGGGTTTACACGCTCGGCAGCCGCCCGCAGCAGGGCTTTCTATTCGACAACGAGAAGTGGGCGCACCCGGTCGAGGTCGAGCCCTTCCGGATGGCGCGGTGTCCGGTGAGCCAGGCCGATTTCGCGGCTTTCGCGGACGCGGGTGGATACCAGCGGCGCGCGTTCTGGAGCGCGGAGGGCTGGGCCTGGCGCGAGCGTGCGTGCGCGCACCAGCCCGTGTACTGGCGGCGGGGCGCGGCCGGCCGCTGGGAGCGCCGGCATTTCGACGCGTGGGTGCCGCTCGAGCCCGCGCTGCCGGCCGTGCACGTGAACTGGCACGAGGCGGAAGCCTGGTGCCGCTGGGCAGGGCGGCGGCTGCCGAGCGAGGCCGAGTGGGAGGTGGCCGCGTCCGGCAGTCCGGCTTCGGCGGCGGTGAAGCACCGCTATCCGTGGGGCGAGGAGGCGCGGCCGGAGCTGGCGCACACGGACTGGAAGGCGCTCGGATGCGCGCCGGTCACGGCGCTGCAGGAGAGCGCCAGCGGCTTCGGCTGCCGGCAGATGATCGGCAACGTGTGGGAGTGGACGGCCAGCGACTTCGCGCCCTATCCGGGATTCTCGGCCGATCCGTACGCGGCGTACTCGCGGCCCTGGTTCGGCACGCACAAGGTGCTGCGCGGGGGGTCCTGGGCCACCACCGGCCGGCTGGCGCGCAACGCGTTCCGGAACTTCTATCGGCCGGAGCGGCGCGATATCTTCGCCGGCTTCCGCAGCTGCGCCCCGCGCTGAACCATGGAATCCACGCCCTCCGCGCCACGCTTCGCGCTGATCGCCGCCGGCGAGCCGGTGGTGGAAGACTTCGCCCGCGAGGTGCAGGCCGGGCTGGGCGGGTTCCCGAAATCGCTGCCGTGCCGCTTCTTCTACGACGCGGAGGGCTCGCGCCTGTTCGAGGAGATCTGCAAGCTGAAGGAGTATTACATCCCGGCGGCGGAGGAGGAGATCCTGCGCAAGCACGCCGGCGAGATCGCCGCCTCGGTGCCGGCCGGCGCCATGCTGGTGGAGCTGGGCAGCGGCTGCGCCGAGAAGACGCGGGTGCTCATCGAGGCCTTGCTGCGCCGCGGCGGGGCGCTGCACTTCGTGCCCATCGACATCTCGCGCAGCGCCCTGGAAGGCTGCGCCGCGCGCCTGCTGGCGCTGCACCCGGCGCTGCACGTCTCGGCGGTCTGCGGCGAGTATCGCGCCGGGCTGGCGCACCTGCGCCGGCATTTCCAGGGGCCCAAGCTGGTGCTGTGGCTCGGCTCCAACATCGGCAACTTCGACCGCGGCGAGGCCGCCGAGTTCCTGGGCCAGGTGGGCCGGGCGCTGCGGCCGGACGACCGCGTGCTGGTCGGCGTGGACCTGCGCAAGGACAAGGAGACGCTGCGGTCGGCCTATGACGACCCCAAGGGCGTCACGGCACGCTTCAACAGGAACATCCTGAGCCGCATCAACCGCGAGCTGGGCGGGCATTTCGATCTGCAGAAGTTCCGCCACGTCGCCTACTACAACGAGAGCGCGGGACGGGTCGAAATGTTTCTGGTGAGCACGGCGGCGCAGCGCGTGCAGATCGAGAAGCTCGAGCTGGTCGTGGACTTCAAGAACGGCGAGGCCGTGCACACGGAGGACTCGTACAAATACTCCCCGGAGGAGATCGAGGCGCTGGCGCAGGCCGGCGGCCTGCGCATCCTGCAGGCCTGGACGGACGGCCCCGAGCGCTTCCGCTCGGTGCTGCTGGCGCCGGCATAGCGACCGCCGGTCAGGCCTTGCCGGAGAAGAGCGGGCGCTTCTTGCCGGTCTCCACGTAGCCCTTGAGGTAGAACATGAGCGCGCCCCAGGTGGTGTTGCACAGCCGGAACCAGCCCTTGGTGGAGCGCCAGCCGGCGTGCGTGAAGCGCAGCTCCGTGCCGCCGCCCTTGCGCCGCTTCAGCTTGAAGCGCAGCCGTGTCCCCTTCCACTCCTTGTCGTCGCCGAGGCAGCGCCACTCGACGCGCTTGCCCGGCGCCAGCTTGACGATGCGCATGCGGAACACCGTGGCGCCGCCGCCGAAGCCGAAGACGGCGACGCTGCGCACGCGCGCCTGTGCCTTCGCGTCGCCGGTCCACCAGCCTTGCAGCCCCGGGGCCGTGGTCAGGGCGCGGTACACCTTCGCCGGCGCCGCCTCGATCGCGATGGCGTGCAGCATGTCGGCCATCCGGACATGATAGGCGGGACGTGGACACACTTCTGCTGAGCGACGAGCGCTTTCTCCTGCACGATCCAGGGCCAGGGCATCCCGAGAACCCGGAGCGGCTGCGCGCGGTGCACGCGGACCTGCGGCGCCGGCCGCTGGCGGGCGTCCGCAGCGCGCAGCCGCGGCGCGCCAGCGCGCCGGAGCTGCGCCGCGTGCACACGCAGGAGCACTTGCTGCGGATTGCAGCGACCGCCGGTCGAGGGAGTGCGATCCTGGATCCGGACACCGCCACCAGCGCCGATTCCTACGAGGTGGCGCTGCTGGCCGCCGGCGCCGCCGTGCAGGGCGCGGAGGAGGTCGTCGCCGGGCGCGCGGCCGGCGCTTTCGCGCTGGTACGGCCACCAGGGCACCACGCCGAGGCCGACGCGGCCATGGGCTTCTGCCTGTTCAACAACGTGGCCGTGGCCGCGGCGCACGCAGCGGCGGAGCTGGGCTGCCGGCGCGTGCTGGTGCTGGACCCTGACGTCCACCACGGCAACGGCACCCAGCGCAGCTTCTACGAACGCCGCGACGTCCTGTTCGTCAGCAGCCACCGCTTCCCGTTCTATCCCGGGACCGGCTGGTTCGACGAGACGGGAGCGGGAGCGGGGCTCGGCTACAGCGTGAACCTGCCCATGCCGCCGCGGCTGGGCGACGCCGACTTCCTACACCTGTATCGGGAAGTGGTCGGACCGGTGGTGGAGGAGCATCAGCCGGACCTGATCCTGGTTTCCGCCGGCTTCGACACCTGGCAGCACGATCCACTCGGGGGCATGCGCATGACGGAGCGGGGATACGCGGCCATGTTCTCGTTGTTCCGGAGCTGGGCCGACCGCTTCTGTCCGGGGCGCATCGCCTGCGCGCTGGAAGGCGGCTACGACCCCGCAGGACTGTCCGCGGGCGTGCGCGCGGCGCTGGAGGCGCTGGCGGGGAGGAACGCGGAGCTGGAGGGGGCGCCGTGCGCCGAGGCGCTGGAAATCGCGAGAAGGGCGCGGGTCGGCCTCGCGCCCTTCTGGAAGTCGCTGCGCGGCTGAAGCGCGCTCAGTACTCCTCGACCGCGTGCCCGGGCGCTGCCATGCTGTGCACTTGCCGCGCCTGCATCCAGGCGGCGGCGCCGCCCCCGGCGAGCGCGGCCATGGGCAGCACCAGACCGGTGGGCGAGTAGGTCTCGGAGTAGAGGCCCTCGTCGACGACGCCGCGGCGCGTGAACATGCCGAACAGGTGCCGCGTGAACACCTCGGTGCGCGGCCAGTTGCCGACGTCCACCGGGACCTGCGCCGGCAGCGCCGGCGTGAACGACTGCATCGCCGGCACGGTGTTGTCGAGCAGGAAGCCGGCCAGGCCGCGGAAGTCGAGGTAGCCGATGCTCTGGAGCTGCATGCCGCCGGGAGCGCCGCTCCTGCGACCGGCCAGGGCCGCGAAGTCCGGGTTCTGCGACAGCTTGGGACCGTTGCCGCGCACGTTGGCCAGGAAGTTCTTGGCGGACTGCGGCCACAAGGTGACCAGCAGGTAGCGGTCCATGACCACCCAGCTCGGCCGCAAGGCCACGGCATCCATCTGCTCGCGCCATTGCGGGGAGCGCGCCAGGTCCATGTAGCGGATCGTGTCCTGCCCGAACTTCACCGTGCGCACCTGCGCGCCCTTGAAGCCGGACAGCAGCAGCTTCTCCAGGATGCCCTGCAGGCCGGCGGGGTCGGAGGATTCGACCAGCAGGTGGACGTCGGGGATGAGCCCGTGCTCGGGGAAGCTGAGGCACAGGGCCGCCTCCGGCCCGAGCTTGGCCAGGAGGTCGTCGCGCAGCTTGAAGCCAAGGTGGGCCTCGCCCTGGGCGATGTGCTGCTCGAGCATGGCCTTGGCGCCCGGGTGCACCGACTCGGCCAGGTTCAGCCACCAGTCGTACATGCCGGTGTAGGACACGGTCCAGGCGCTGTAGAAGCCGGTTCCGGCCGGGACCATGTCCAGGGTCTGCAGGCGGTCACGCGGCGCCAGGAGCTGGCGCATCGGGCTGTTGGGTACGAAGCCCACGTACAGGCGGTCCCACAGGCCGGCCCCGTCCAGGTCCTCGCCGAAGGCCAGGCTGCGGTACGGGATCAAGGGCAGGAACTGTGCGGCTTCCGGCGGCATGGCGCCGGACGCCTGCAGCATGCGCAGGATGCCGGCGACGTCCGCGTAGGCGTACACGACGGTGTTGGCCCGGTGCGTGCGCATCCAGGACTCCTGGAAGCCGGCGCTGGCCGCCAGGCCGGGAGCGCCGCTCTTGCGCCGCGCCAGGCATCCGGCCAGGGTGTCGCGGCTGCTCGCGAAGATCAGCCCGGCGCCGTCCACGACGTAATACAGCGGAAACAGCATGTCCTGCAGCTGCATGCGGCGCACGGTGACGCCCTCGACCGCTTCGTCGCTGAACGCGGCGACCTGGTTGGACACGGCCAGGTTTTCCAGCGCGCTCATGACGGCGGCGATCGCATCCGGATCCTCGGCATAGTCCCAGGTGAAGACCGCGTCCGGGATGTCCCAGGCGCCGGTGCCCGCCTCGTTGCTGCCGTGGATCTGCCCGCACCAGGTGGCGGTGATGCGGCCGCGCAGCAGCGCGTCCACCGCCTCGGGCGGGATGCCGAGCATGCCCTGCATCTGCATCATGCCCATCTGCCAGAACGGTCCGGCCATCTGCAGCGCGTTCTGGAAGAACTGCTGCATCTCCGGCTCGTTCCAGATCTTGGCCAGGGCCAGCTCCTCGCCGGCGCGCGAGCACGGGCCGCCGTTGATCTCCACGTGGACGATGGAGTTCGGGGGCAGCCAGCGCACGACCTCGTCGCCTCCCTGGGCCGGAACGTAGGCGGCGAGAAGCGGGGTGGAAGCAGCGACCAGCAGCAGGCGGGGCAGCAAACGCGACGTGAACATCGGGGTTCCTCCGCGAAAACGGCCCAGCAGGATAACGGCATTGTACAGCGGCCGCCGCCCCCTCCTTCGGTCGGCGGCCCCGGCAGTTTCAGTCGGCGGCGCCGTCGCCCGCGGGCGACCACCAGGCATGGGCCATTCCCGGCGTCGTGCGGCCGGCATGCGGCCCGCCGTCCCGCTGGATCAGGATGGCCCCGCCGAGACCCCCGAAGTCGCGTTCCAGCCGCTTCAATCCGGCATCCAAGGCCGTTTGCGGGTCCTGGCCGGCGGCCAGGGCGTCGGCCAGCCGGGCCGCGAACACGCCGCGGATGAAGGCCTCGCCCTCGCCTGTGGCGCTCACGGCGCAGCGCGCGTCGGCATAGGTGCCGGCGCCGCACAGCGGCGCGTCGCCCACGCGGCCCGGGGTCTTGCCCATGGTTCCGCCCGTGCTCGTGGCTGCCGCCAAGCGCGCCTGCCGGTCGCGCGCGACCGCGCCCACCGTGCCGCCGGCCCAGTTGCAGGCGCCGCCGCTGGCCAGGGCCCGCTCCAGGGCGCGGCGGGAGCCCTCCACCACCATGGACTCGTTGGGGAGGCGCCGGAAGCCCTGGCTCTCGGCCCAGCGCGCCGCGTCCTCCGCGACCAGCAGCACTTCCGGCGCCGCCAGCAGGCGCTGCGCGATGCGCACCGGGTTCTTGAACGCCGGCAGCGCCGCCACGGCGCCGATCTTGCGCGTGGCGCCGTCCATGACCGCCGCATCCAGGGCCGCGCGCCCGTCACGGTCCAGGGCGCAGCCGGTGCCGGCGTTGTAGACCTCGTCGTCCTCCAGCGCCTCCACCGCGGCGCAGGCGGCCTCCACCGCCGAGCCACCCGCGGCCAGGACCGCGCCCCCGCGGCGCGCCGCCAGCAGGCATCCTTCCCGGTGCCGCGGCCGCAGCGCCGCCGGGACATCGCCGGCGCCGCCGTGGACCAGAATGAGGGGCTCGGTCATGGCGGCGGGATTCTAGAAACGGCCGTGCAGCGCCCCTAGAGTGCTTGTTCCGCAATGGCCGGCGCGCTCACCGACTGCCTCGTGGCTCCCGCGATCCGCCTGCACAAGGGCGAAGGTCTGGCCGAAGGTCTGCGCTGCCTGCGTGAGTTCGATCCACGGGTCTTCCTGATCTTCGGCGGCGAAGCCGAGGACGTGCAGTGGCTGCACGAGACGCTGGAGGACCAGGCCGGCCACCCCATCCTGTTCTGCGCCGACCTCGAGCGCGGGGCCGGCGAGCAGTTCGAGGGCCTGACGCCCCTGCCCGACGCTTACGCGCTCAATATCCTCGGGGCCGAGGCCTGCTACGACGCCGGCCACCGCACCGCCGCCGAGGCCGCCAAGGCCGGCGTGCGCTGGATCCTGGCGCCGGTCCTGGACCTGCACCGGAGCGGCAGGGACGCGGTCAACTCCCCCATCGTGGGCCACCGCGCCTTCCACGGCGATCCCAAGCACGTGGTGGAGCTGGCCGCGGCCTGGCTGAAGGGCTGCGCCGACGCCGGGGGCATCTCCTGCGGCAAGCACTTCCCGGGGCACGGCGCCTGCCCGCAGGACAGCCATACCGAGAAGGCGGTGGCGGCCGAGGACCTGGGCCCGCACCTGGAACCGTTCAAGGCCCTCCTGAAGCAGCTTCCGACCATCATGGCCGGCCATATCCACTGTCCCATGCTGGACGACGACGACCTTCCCGCCAGCCGCTCGGCCAAGGTGCTGTCCATCCTGCGCAAGCAATGGGGCTACAAGGGGCTGGTGGTCAGCGACTCCCTGCGCATGACCGGTTACGGCGACGGCCCGCATGAGCAGCTGGCGATGGAGTCCCTGCACGCCGGCGTGGACCTGCTGCTCGACCCCGAGGACCCGGTGGTGCTGGCCATCAGCCTGCGCGACGCGCTGCAGCGCGGCGACCTGGACGCGGGGCGCGTGGAGGAGGCGGCGGCGCGCGTGCACCAGTTGCAGCGCCGGGCCGGGGACCTCCCGGTGGCGCAGCCCAAGCCCCTCATGCTGGGTGCCGGCAGCAAGCGCCTCCTGAAGCCGCTGCCCGGCGGCTCGCCCGGCAAGCACCTGCCGCAGCCGGAACTCGCGCTGTGGCTGAGCGGCACGCGCGACACGGCGCGTTTCCTGGAGGACTGGGGCGTCCAGGCCATGCTGTCCAGCGCGCCGCCGCCGGCCAAGCTGCCCGAAGCCGTGCTGGTGATCTGGGGCGCGTCCGCCGGGCGCGGGCTGCCACCCCTGCCCCACAACTGGGTCGAGGCCATCACCAAGCAGCACACCATCCTGTACGTGGCCGGCTCGCCCGAGGCGGCCGAGATGGTGCCCAAGAGCGCCAAGGGCGTGTACCTGCCGGGCATCTCGCCGGCGCTGCTGGCGCTTCTGTTCGCCGAGGAAGTCGAGAAGTAAGCCGCGCGTGTGAGCTTGCCGAGCCGCAGCCCGTGGGCGTTCCTGCCCACGCTGTATTTCGCGGAAGGGCTGCCGTACGTCCTGGTCAACACCGTCTCGGTCGTCCTGTGCAAGCGCCTGGGCGTGCGCAACGAGGAGATCGGGCTCTACACCAGCCTCATCTCCTTCCCCTGGATCCTGAAGATGCTGTGGGGCCCGCTGGTGGACCTCACGCTCACCAAGCGGCGCTGGATCGTCGTGACCCAGCTCGGGATCGCGGCCATGCTCCTGCTGGCGCCGCTCACGCTGGGCGCGCAGCGCTTCCTCGCACCGTTCCTCCTCGTCTTCACCGCCGTCGCCTTCCTGTCGGCCACGCACGACGTCGCCTGCGACGGCTTCTACATGCAGGCGCTGAGCCAGAAACAGCAGGCAGGCTTCGTCGGCGTGCGCACCACCTGCTACCGCCTGGCGGTGATCTTCGGCTCCGGAGCACTGGTGGCGCTCGCGGGATCGTTCGAAACGGCACAGGGGAGCCGGCGCAGCCTCGCCTGGAGCTTCCTCTCCGAAAACCCGCTGGCGCGCGCCTGGGCCGCCGCGCTGGCCGCCGGTGCCATCGCGTACTCGGCCTGCGCCCTGATCAACGCGTTCGTGATGCCGCATCCGGCCGAACAGCGCCAAGCGGGCCGCCCCAGGGACTCCGCTCCTTTCTTCGCCGCGCTGGGCGCGTTCTTCCGCCAGAAGCGCCTGTGGGCGATCCTCGCCTTCATCCTGCTCTATCGCTGCGGCGAGTCCCTCATCGCGAAGATGTCGGTGCCGTTCCTGCTGGACACGCGCGCGCCCGCCTACGAAGGCAGCTTCACTCCGCCCGGAGGCGAGCCCGTGCACGCGCGCGGCACGCTTGTGGAGGACGCAGGCGGTGGAACGCTGCGCCTGGAGGTCATCGAGCCCCCGGAGCTGGCCGGCGCGCCGTGGTCGGCGCCAGCAGCCGCGCTGAAGAGGATCTCCGACGGCGGCGGCCTGCAGATCAGCACGACGGCCAACGGGATCATCACCGGGACCGTCGGCATCATCGCGCTGGTTCTGGGCGGGCTGCTGGGCGGGGCCGCCATCGCCCGTTTCGGCCTGCGCCGCTGCTTCTGGCCCATGGTGCTGTGCCTGAACCTGCCCAACCTGCTGTACGTGTGGGCGGCGCACGCGCAGCCGGGCACGGCCGCCGTCGGCGCCCTGGTGGCGGTGGACCAGTTCGGCTACGGCTTCGGCTTCACGGCATACCTGGTCTACCTGATGCTCATCAGCCAGAGCACGCCGTACGCCGCCTCCACGTACGCCATCGCCACCGGGCTCATGGCGCTGGGCGTGCTCGGCGCGGGCATCCTGAGCGGCTACCTGCAGGCGTGGCTGGGCTACCCGGAGTTCTTCCTGGCGGTGTGCTTCCTGGGCCTGCCCGGAGTCCTTTCCTTGTTGTGGATCCCCCTGCCGGAGCCGAGCGGCGCCGGCGCGAAGCCCGCGCGCTGACGCCGGAGAACGGAGGCGCAGGCTGGCCTATACTGCCGGCATGAACGTGCAGAATCAGAGCGTCGCCGGCCGCCCGTACCGCGGCATGCTGGCCATTGAGGTGGATACGCCGGAGCGCCTGGCGTTCCTGCGCAAGGTGTACAGCTTGTTCGGCGCCGCCATGGCGGTGTTCGCGGCGACCGCATGGTGGGGCACCACCAGCGCGACCGCCCAGCGCCTCCTGGCGCCCATCTTCTCCATGGGCATCCTCGGGCCGATCCTGGTCATGATCGGCCTGTTCCTGATGCTGCGGGCCACCGCCTCGCGCTATCCGCTGAACGTCGTGGCGCTGGTCGCCGTTGCCGGCCTGGAGGGCCTGCTCACCGCACCGCTGCTGCTCTACGTGCTGAGCGTGGATCCGGTAGCGGGCGGGGGCATCATCGCCAAGGCCTCGATCATGACGGTGGTGGTGTTCGGCGGACTGACGCTCTACACCTTGACCACGCGCGCCGACTTCTCGTGGATGCGCGCCGCGCTGTGGATCGGCTTCGCGATCCTGTTCGGTTTCAGCCTCCTCGGCCTTCTGTTCGGATGGGACACGACCGGCTTCGGCATCTCGCTGGCCTGGATCGTGCTCATGGCCGGGTTCACGGTGTACGACACCAATACCATCATGCACCGCTATCCGACCAGCATGGCCGCCGCCGCCGCGGCCACGCTCTTCATCGACTTCGTGCTCATGTTCCAGCGCATGCTGCTGCTGCTGACCAGCCGGCGCGACTAGCGTCCGGCGCCCGGCATGGCCACGAGCGTTCCCCCGGCCGCCTCCGCCGAGCACCGCATCGAACGGGATTCCCTGGGGGAGGTGCGTGTTCCCCGGCACGCGCTGTGGGGCGCCCAGACCCAGCGGGCGATCGAGAACTTCCCGATCAGCGGTCTGAAGCCCATGCCGGTGTACGTCCGGGCGCAGGCGACCATCAAGCGCGCCGCCGCGGAAGTGAACCGGGACCTCGGCCTGCTGGAGCCGAAGCTGGCGGCGGCCATCCTGCAGGCCGCGGACGAAGTGATCGCCGGCAAGTGGGACGACCAGTTCGTGGTGGATCCGTTCCAGGCGGGCGCCGGCACCTCGCACAACATGAACTGCAACGAGGTGATCGCCAACCGGGCCAACCAGATCCTCGGCTGCTCCATCGAGGATCCGAAGAAGCCGGTGGATCCCAACGACCACGTGAACATGGCGCAGTCGACGAATGACACCATTCCGACGGCCATCCGCCTGGGCTGCCTGCTGCGCCTGCACGAGCTGACCAGCGCCCTGGACAAGCTGGCGGAGGCGTTCCGCCGCAAGGGCGCGGCCTGGAAGGAGCACGTGAAGTCCGGGCGCACGCACCTGCAGGACGCGGTGCCGGTCACGCTGGGCCAGGAGTTCCACGGCTACGCCACCAGCATCGCCCGCAGCCGCGACAAGATCGTGCTGGCTGCCGACGGGCTGCGGCGTCTGGGCATCGGCGGCACGGCCACCGGCTCGGGACTGAACGCGCACCCGGAGTACCACGCGCGCATGGTGCGCAAGCTCGGCGACCTGACCGGGCTCGAGCTGCGCGGGGCCGAGGACTTGTTCGAGTGCATGCAGTCCATGGGCGACGCCGTGTTCTTCTCCGCGGCCCTGCGCAACCTGGCGGTGGATCTGGGGCGCATCGCCAACGACCTGCGCCTGCTCGCCAGCGGCCCGACCACGGGCTTCGACGAGATCCGTCTGCCGGCCACGCAGCCCGGCTCCTCGATCATGCCGGGCAAGGTGAACCCGGTGATGGCCGAGATGACCAACATGGTCTGCTACCACGTCATCGGCAACGATGCCTGCGTGCAGCAGGCCGGACAGGCCGGCCAGCTCGAGCTGAACGTGATGATGCCGGTCATCGCCTACAACTTGTTCCAGTCCATGCACCTGTTCATCCACTGCTGCGAGACCTTGCGCAGCCGCTGCATCGAGGGACTGGAACCGCAGCCGCAGAAGGCCTGGGGCTGGCTGGCCCGGAACCCGATCCTGGTGACCGCCCTCAACCCGGTGATCGGGTACCAGAAGGGCGCGGAAGTGGCCAAGACCGCCCTCAAGGAGGGCAAGACCATCCGCGAGGTGGTCGTAGAGAAGGGCTACCTGACCGCGGCCGAGGCCGACAGGCTGCTGGACGCCCGCCAGATGGCCCGGGGCGGGATCGTGACCGGCGGCGGAGGCGGAGGCGGCTGACCGCCTGCTGCCGGCCCGGCCCGGCCACGCCCGGAAAAATCAGTGTCGTGACGGAGGGGGTTTCCCAATTGAACATCGGAGGCCCTTTCCGCCTTGCAACATTTGCGGGCGCAGCCGGCAGGGGGCTACTAGCCGGCTGCGTCCGTTTTTGCCTTCACAGAGGGTCCACAGTCACGCCGGGCCGCTGGCACAGCTCGTAGAGGACTCCCTGTAGCGGGGCGAGGGCTGGTGGCGGGACGGCCTTGAGCAGGATCTGCCGCCGCCAGCGGCCGCGCAGCCTCTCCACGGGCGGGGGCGCCGGACCGAGCAGGCTGCAGCCGGGCGCCGGCAGCGCGCGCAAGGCCGCGGCGGCGCCGGCGGCGAGCTGGTCGGCCTTGGCGGTGACGCCGGCCTCGCACACGATGCGCACCACCCGGGCGAAGGGCGGATAGCCGAAGGCTCGCCGCTCCTCCAGCTCATGCCCAGCGAACGCCGGGTAGTCGTGGTGCACCGCCGCCTGCAGGGCCGGATGCTCCGGCCGCCAGGTCTGCACCACCACCTGGCCGCCGCGCGCGCTGCGCCCGGCCCGCCCGCTCACCTGGGCCACCAGGTTGAAGCAGCGCTCGGCGGCGCGGAAGTCCGGATGGTGCAGGGCCGTGTCGGCGTTGAGCACCCCCACCACGGTCACCTCGGGAAAGTCCAGGCCCTTGGCCACCATCTGCGTGCCCAGAAGGAAATCCACGCGCCCGGCGCCGAAGTCCTCCAGCACCTTCTCGTAGGACTCGCGCCGCAGCATGGTGTCCCGGTCCATGCGGGCGATGCGTGCCCGGGGAAACAGGCGCGCCAGCGCGTCCTCCGCCCGCTCCGTGCCCACTCCCACCAACTGGACCGGCTGTCCGCATTCGGGACAACGCTCCGGCGGCGGGAACTCCTGCAGGCAGTAATGGCACAGGGCGCGCCGCCGCCAGCGGTGGTAGGTGAGCGCCACGTCGCAGCGGCGGCAGTGCACGCTGCCGCCGCAGGCGCGGCAGTGCCAGGCCGGGGCGAAGCCGCGCTGGTTGAGGAACAGGATGGCGCGCTCGCGGCGCTCCAGTGCCCGCTCCAGCGCCTGCCGCAGCGGCTCGCTCACCACCGTCCAGTGCCCCTGCTCGGGCTTCTGCACGCGCATGTCCACGAGCGCCACCTCCGGCATGCGGCCTCCGGCCACGCGCCGCGGCAGATCCAGCCGGCGCAGGCGGCCGTCCCGCGCCGCCTGCCAGGACTCCAGCGACGGCGTGGCCGAGCCGAGCACGCACACGGCGCCTTCCAGCCGCGCCCGCTCCAGCGCGACCTCGCGGGCGTGGTAGCGCGGAGTCTGCTCCTGCTTGAAGGAGCTCTCGTGCTCCTCGTCCACCACCACCAGCCCGAGC
This sequence comes from Planctomycetota bacterium, assembly GCA_004295085.1. GTDB lineage: Bacteria > Planctomycetota > UBA1135 > UBA1135 > UBA1135 > SHNF01. The sequence continues at coordinate 255,232 of SHNF01000009.1, forward strand.
CGGGGCAGCGGAGCGAACAAGGCGCTGCGCGCGCCCACAACGACGTGCAGCCGTCCCTGCGCGATGGCGGTCCACTGGTCGTGGCGCTCGGCGTCGGTCAGGCCGCTGTGCAGGACCGCCACATCGCCCACGCGCGCGCGGAAGCGCGCCACGGTCTGCGGCGTCAGCGCGATCTCCGGCACCAGGATGATGGCGCCCCGGCCCAGGTCCAGGCAGCGGCGCAGGGCGCGCAGGTACACCTCGGTCTTGCCCGAGCCGGTGACGCCGAACAGCAGGAATCCGGCGTGCCGCCCGGCCTCCAGGGCCGCCAGGATCTCGGCGACGGCGGCCACCTGCTCGCCGCTCAGCTCGGGCGGGCGATCGGGGCGCACCGGCGCGTCGCGGAACGGGTCCGACAGCTCCTGGCGGCGCGCGAAGCGCACCACGCCGCGCCGCGCCAGCGATTGCAGCGGCGAGCGCGAAAGCCCGGTGCGCGCCTGGAACTGCGCCAGCTCCATGGGCCCGCCGGCCGCCTCCAGGTAGGCGGCGGCGCGCTCCTGCTTGGGAAAGCGCTGCGCCAGCTCGCTCTGCTCCTGCGGCGAGAGCGGGCGCGCCAGCGCCACCACCGGCACGCTGCGCCGCGGGCGCGCGCGCCGCAGCGCCGCCGGCAGCATGGCGCCGAGCGCGTTGCCCCAGGAGCAATAGGTGCTGTCGGCGATGTGCCGCGCCAGGCGGATCAGCGCCGGCGTCAGCAGCGGCCGCTCGTCCAGGAGTGCCCCCAGCGGCCGCAGCTTGTCCCTGGGGATCCCTGCCGGGGGGTGCGGGTCCAGGCCCACCACCACGCCCACCAGCCGGCGGCTGCCGAAGGGGACGCGCACGCGGCAGCCGGCCTCCACGGCCTGCATCTCCGGCGGGACGAGATACGAGAACTCGCGGCGCACGGGCGTATCCAGCGCGACGCGCGCATAACCCAGACCGTCGGCCTGCGGCGCCGGAGGCATGAGCGGGCGGACGTGTTCTTAACGACGATGGCCGGGGAGGACGTCCCCGGCCATGCCGTCACGACGCAGCTCGCTCAGCCCTGCACCTTGCCCGGGCAGCCGCCGCACTCCTTGGCCGCGGTGGCGCCGGCGGGGCAGGACTCCTTGCCTTCCACGGTACCGGCGGCGCAGCAGGATCCTCCCGCAGCGCAGTCCTCGGCGCTCATGCCCTCGCAGTGGGCCATGGAGGCGCAGTCGGCGGTGCCGCACTTGGCGTCCATGCACATCTTGCAGGCATGGTTCTCCTCCATCGCTTGCTTGCAGCAGGCCTCGCTGCACTGCATGCCCTTGGCATGGGCGTGCTCGCAGCACTCGGCCATCGTGGCATGCTCCTGGTCGGAATGCTGGCGCGCGGCGTCGGCACAGCCGGTCAGAGAAAGGGCGGCCAGGCTCAGCGCGGCGGCGCCCAGGACGGAAAGGACGAGATTCCTCATGTGGATTGCTCCGGATCGGGGAGGCGAGCGAGCACATCCAGGAGCGAAGCTTCCAGATGCTCCCTCTGCCAATCGGTCATGGGTATTGTACGCAGGAGCTCCTCGCGCGTGCGGGGAAGGCGGCGGGCGACCTCCTCGAGGTGGCGCCGGTGCAAGAGGCGCTCGCTGGGCAGGCCCAGCGCGGCGGCCGCCTGTTTGCGCCAGCGGCGCAGGCTTTCCTGGTTGTCGCGGCGCAGGCGCTGGCGCCGGCGCTCCGCGGCGTCGGCGGCGGGCGCGGGCTCCGGCGGTCCCTCCTGGTCGCCGGCCTGCAGGGCTTCCAGGATGGGGGCGCCCAGCTTGCGCGCCTTGTTCCAGCCGACTCCGGCCCGCGTGCCCAGAGCACGGACATCGGCCGGCGGGCGCGCCGCCAGGTCCAGGAGGGCGTCGTTGCCCAGGACCCGGAACGGGGGCAGATCGCGCTCCCGGGCGGTTTCCTCGCGCCACCGCCACAGGCGGCGCAGGCGCGCCGCCATGGGCCCGTCGAAGGCGCGGGCGCCCTTCAGCCGCCGCCAGCCCTCCGGGTCCGGCTCGCGCGCCGGCAGCACCTCGCGCTCGAGGCGCCGGAACTCGCCGTCCGCCGCCGCCAGCAGCTGGCTGTCCACCAGCTCGCCGAGCAGGCGCCGGTGCAGGTCGGGAAGGAAGTGCGTATCCACGCGCGCGTACGCGATCTGCTCCGGCGTGAGCGGGCGGCGCCCCCAGTCCGAGCGCTGCTCCTTCTTGGACAGCTCCAGGCCGTAGATGCTCTCGATGAGCGCCGCCAGCCCGGTGCGCTGGTGGCGCAGCAAGGTCATCGCCACCTGGGTGTCGAACAGGCCGCGCACGCCGGCGCCCAGGTCCTTGCGCAGCAGCATCAGGTCGAACTCGGCGGAGTGGAACACCTTCACGATGCCGGGATCCGCGAACAGCTCGTTGATGGCGCGCAGCTCCGGCCCCAGGCGCAGCGGGTCCACGATGAAGTCGTCCTCCGGGGTGCTGAGCTGCAGCAGGCACAGCCGGTCGTGGTAGGCGTAGAACGAGTTCGACTCGGTGTCCACGCCCAGCACCGGCGCGCGCCGCCAGGCCGGCAAGGCGTCGCGCAGCGCCTCCGGCGTGTCGACGGTGCGGACCGGCGGCCAGTCCGGAGGGATGCGCGTCGCCATGCCAGGCTACCGCAGGCGCAGGAACACCGGGCTGGTGTACGCGGACCCGGCCGCCGGTGCGGCGGCCAGCATCAGCAGGGCGAGAACGGAGCGCATGGCGTCGGCAGAGCTTATCCTGCCCCGAGCGATGCAGCCGCGGCGTCTCGGCGTGTGGGTGGCCGTGCTGGCGGTCCTGTTCTGCCTGCAGCTGGCCTGGTGGGGCTTCGTGATCGTGAGACAGGCCCGGGCCATCCACGACGCCCAGGTGGCCGTGCTGTGGGAGCGCAGCCGGCGCGCGCAGGACATCTGGGAGCAGCGCGCGCAGGCCTTGGGGGACCCGGCCGCGGCCTGGAGGGAGCTGGCCGCCTCCTTCCCCGGCGTGGTGCACGCGCCGCAGAACCGCGAGCAGCCGGTGCAACCCAGCGGCGCCGAGCTGGAGCGCCTGGGCTTGCAGCTCGAGCGGCGGCGCATCATGGTCATCGGCGAAGGTCTGCTGTTCGCGCTGCTCGTTCTCATGGGCCTGTGGCTGTTGCAGCGCACCGCCCAGCGCGAGGCCTTCCTCGCCCTGCAGCACCAGAACTTCCTGCACGCCGTGACGCATGAGTTCCGCTCGCCCCTGCAGTCCCTGCGCCTGGCCGTGGAGTCCCTGCTGCGCCGCCCGGACCGCGCCCGCAGCTACGGCGAGGGCATGCTGGAAGACGTCGGCCGCCTGGAAAGCCTGGTGGAGAACGTGCTGACCGTGGGCCGCCTGGACGCGGAGGCCTTCCGGGCCGCGCCCGCGCGCATGGACCTGAGTCGCGCCATCCAGGACCGCCTGCAGCGCATGCCCTTGGGAGACGGGGATCCCCCGTCCTGGTTACGCACGGTAATCCGGCCGGAGGTGTTCGCCTCCGCCGACGAGGCCAGCCTGGAGCCGATCCTGCGCAACCTCCTGGACAACGCCCGCAAGTACGGCGAGGGCAAGCCGGTGACCGTGCAGCTCGCGCGCGAGGGCGAGCGGGCGGTGCTGCGGGTGCGCGACCAGGGCCGCGGCTTCACGCCGGAGGAGCGCCGCCACCTGTTCGAGCGCTTCTGGCGTGCCGGCGACGAGCGCGTGCGCACCGCTCCCGGCGTGGGCCTTGGCCTGTTCCTGGTGGCCGAGCTGGCGCGGGCCCAGGGCGCGCGCGTGGACGCCCGCAGCGACGGACCCGCCAGCGGGGCCGAGTTCAGCGTATCTTGGCCGGCCGCATGAGTCCCCGCGAAGCCCGCGTCCTGGTCGTGGAAGACGAAGCCCGCATCGCGCGCCTGCTGTGCGACAACCTGGAGGCGGAAGGCTACCGCGTCATGCACGCCGCGGACGGCGAGGCCGGCCTGCGCGCCGCGCGCGACGGCGGCATCGACCTGATCCTCCTGGACGTCATGCTGCCCAGGCTGGACGGCTTCGAGGTGTGCCGGCGGCTGCGCGCCGAGGGCAACCGCGCGCCGGTGCTTTTCCTCACCGCGCGCGACCTGCCCCCGGACCGGGTGCGCGGGCTGCAGGCCGGGGGCGACGACTACCTGGTGAAGCCCTTCCACCTCGCCGAGCTGCTGGCGCGCGTCGCCGCCCTGCTGCGGCGCGCCGCCTGGTCGGCGGAGCCGGCCGGCGGACGCGTGCGCGTCGGCGCCGGCTGGGCGGATCTCGTGACGCGCGAGGCCGAGTCCGTGGACGGCGCCAAAGACACCCTCCCCGCCAAGGAGTTCGGCATCCTGCAACTCCTGATCGAGGCCCGCGGCGCGATCGTCAGCCGCAGCCGCATCCTGGACCGCGTCTGGGGCGGTGAGGCCGACCCGACGCCGCGCACGGTGGACAACTTCGTGGTGCGCCTGCGCCGCCGTTTCGAGCCCGACCCCGAGAACCCGCGGTACATCCTCACCATCCGCGGCACCGGCTACCGCCTCGTCCCCGCCGATCGCTCCTGAGGCGACACGATGACGCCAGCCCAGCTCGGCCGTCCCGCCTCGTCCTGCACAAGGGAGCCGACGCACCATGCCACCAGCTCAAGCCGCTCCTTGCCGCGGTACTCAAGGCAGGATTGCAGGACACCGGCGGTGGAGAACACCATGGGTGGGCGCCCGCCGCGCCGCTCGGCAATGCGGCATATCGGATAGTAGCGCCGGAACTCGTGGTCATGCAGCCGGAAGGCAAGCCGCTCGGGATACAGGTCGGGCCGTCGTTCCGTCAGGCGGTTCAGATTGCGCGTTGTCACTCCCAGCAGCGCGGCCACGTCGCAGTCGCGCACGACCCACAGCCCGCGGATCTTGCGCCAGTCCAAGGCCACGTCGGGGTAGCAGACGTGGCAGGAACCCATGCTGCACATCGAAACCGTGGCGATTGGTGCCTTCTCGGCACTCAACAGCAGTCCCAGCAGCTTCCGCCGTCGCTCCAGGTCCGGCTTGACCCTTTCCCATCGCATGCGCGTAGCTCCGGGCATCCGCAGGAAGACGGGAACGGCACGGCTTGGTTACGCACTTCGTCCAGGTGCCAAGACGGCACCAATCGCCATCGTTCGCGCAATGCAACGCTGGACGCGGTGCGATGCGTGCCACGACGGCACCCATCGCGCCGCGCCGCGAACTTGGATCAGTAGGTGACGACGAGGGCGTAGCCCTGGGGACCGACGACCACGTCCCGGCCCTCGACCGCGATGGTCCAGGTGCCCGCGGCCGGTGCCGAGAGCAGGACGCCTTCCAGGCTGTTCCTGGGATCGCGCTTGCTCGGGTTGGCGGCGGACTGGCCGGTGGAAACGTTGAGGACGTTGCCGCGGTAGACCGTGCCGTTGGGCGCGGTGACGATGAGGTCCAGGTCGTTGACCACGGGCTGCGCGGAGAAGGCGCTGCCGGGCTCGTCCGCGAACGCGAGGTGGATCCTGAGGTTGGCGGGACTGGTCAGGGACACGGGATAGGTATGCGTCTGGCCGTCCGTGAGTCCCTGTGCGTGCGCGACGTCGGCCACCCACAGCCGGCGCGAGTCGCCGCTGAAGAAGCAGACGTTGTCCAGAAGGATCCGGCCCCAGCCCTCGCGGTAGCCGGGATAGCCGGCGAAGCCGTTCATGTCGTCGCCGGAGTTGGCCAGGCTGGCGCGCAGCAGCGAGCCGGAGGGCGTGAAGCCGTCCGGAGCGTTGGCGGCGCCGCCCGGGTAGTAGCCATCCTCGAAGTACTGCTTCAGGAGCGCCGCGGCGCCGGTGACCACCGGGCAGGCCATGGAGGTGCCGCACATGCTGCGGGTGCTGCAGCTTGCGCCCGACGATGCAGAGTAGGTCGAGCAGCCCGGTGCCCACACCTCCGGCTTGAGGCGTCCATCGGCGGTGGGTCCGCCGCCGCCGCTGCCCAGGTTCTCCTGGTTGGTGCGGTCGGTGGCACCCACGCCGACGCAGGACTTGGCGTTCTCCGGGTTCTTGATGACGTTCAGGTTGGAAACCGCGAACAGCACCAGGCCGTCCTCGTTGTCGTGGCAGTAGGCGTCGATGTCCCGGCACCAGTTGTTGTAGGAAGTGGTCGCGTCGCTGCCCCACGAGTTGGTATGGAGGCGGCCGCCGTGGCTGTGCGCCTCGCTCAGGTACGTGTCCATCGCGCTGCTCGAGGGGAAGTTGCTGTGGTGCACCAGGAACGCGTCGGGCGCGATGCCGTTGCGGAACGTGCCGCCGTTGACGGGCCGGCTGTCGCCGGCGGCGGAGCCGGCCGTGTGCGTGCTGTGCGAGTCGCTGCCGGAACCGCTGCTCCACCACTTGATCTTGCGGTGATTGGGGCCGACGGCGGCGCCGGTCGGGTCGTCGAAGTAGCAGCTCGATTCGTAGATGCGCCCGCCGTCGATGTGGCCCACGCCCACGTTGCGGCCGGTGACGCCCAGGTTCCAGAGCTTCATGTTGTTGCTCTGGTTGGTCTGGACCACCCACTCGGACTTGTCGTTGCGCGCCTGGGCCTGCGCGTCCTCCTCGATCCACTTGACGCCGGCCAGCCGCGCCATGGCGACGATGTCCTGCGGATACGCGCGCACGTCGGCGCGCTGGTAGCGACCGCCGCTGAAGGATTCCACGACTTCCACGCCGAGCGCGCGCAGGCGCTCCTCCTCCGCCAGGACGTCGCGGTCCGGCCAGAACTCGACGGACACCAGCAGGCGCCCCTGGGGATCCCCGGCGGTCGAGCCGTAGGCGCCGATCTCCGGCGACAGCTTGAAGAAGGGGTGCACCGCCAAGACCGCGGCGGAATCGAGGCGCGCCGCCGCGGGCAGCCAGGCCTCGTAGGCGTTGTTGGGCACGTAGTCGAACACGCGCCCGCCCAGCGCCTGGATGCGCCCGCGCAGCGCGTGCAGGTCCTGCGGCGCGGCCTGCACGAAGAAGTAGCCGGCCGCGGCCGCTTCCTCCACGCCGTAGCGGAGCTCGGGCCGCAGCTGCGCCGCGCCCCAGCCCGTGTCCCAGTCACCGGTCTTCAAGGACAGGCGCGTGGGCGCGTCGAAGCGCGTCATGGCGGGAGCGGCGAGGGGTTCCTGCGCGCAGCAGGCGAGAGACAGTAGCGGGACAAACAACATGGAAGCCTCGGGGATTCGGAAGGAACGTCCGGGGAGGAGCGTTCGTGGTGCGGCTGCATCCTAGCGAGCGATGGTCAGTAGGTGGCGACGAGGGCGTACCCCTGCGGACCGACCGGGATGTCCTTGCCTTCCACGGTGACCGTCCAGGTGCCGGCGGCCGGTGCGGTGATGATGACCTGCTCCAGCGTGTTCTTCTGGTCCTGGCGCCGCGGGTCCGGGATCCACAGCCCGGTCGCGGTGTCCAGGATGTTGCCGTGATAGCGCACTCCGGCCGGATCCCGCACGATCAGGTTGAGATCGTTGACCACGGGATCGGCGGCGAAGGCGCTGCCCGGCTCGTCGGCAAAGGCCAGGGTGATGCGCAGCTCACCCGCGCCGGCCGGGATGTCGAGCGGGTAGTTGCGCCGCCCGCCGGTGACCATGCCGTGCGCGTGCATCCGGTCGAGCACGTGCAGGCGGCGCGCGTCGCCGGCGAAGTAGGCGACGCTGTCGACCAGGATGCGGCCCCAGCCCTCGTTGTCGGTCGGATACCCCGGGAAGGCGCTCACGTCGTCGCCGCAGTTGGCCAGGCAGGCGCGCAGCAGCGAACCGGAGGGTGTGAAGCCGTCCGCGGGGTTGGCGGCCCCTCCGGGATAATAACCGTCTTCGAAGTACTGCTTGAGCAGGGCCGCGGCGCCAGCGACCAGCGGCGCCGCCATGGAGGTGCCGCAGTCCGGCACGGTCTGGCAGCCGCTGCCCGCGGCCGCGGACCAGGCACCGCAGCCCGGCGCCATCACTTCGGGCTTGAGCCGCCCGTCGCGCGTGGGACCGCGCCCGCCGCTGCCGTGCGCCTCCGGATCGTCGCGCTGGGTGGCGGACACGGAGCATGAGGACTTGGCGTTCTCCGGGTTGCGGATGATGCCGCCGTTGCTCACCGCGAACACGACCAGCGCGTCCTCGTTGTCATGCGAGTACGCGTCGATGTCGCGGCACCAGTCGTCATAGTCGCGGACGTAGTCGTTGCCCCAGGAGTTGGTGTGGATGCGGGCGCCGTGGCCGTTGGCCTCGTTCAGCATGCCGAGCAGCCCGGTGCTGGTGGGCGTGTAGCCGTGGTGCACGAGGAAGGCGTCCGGCGCCATGCCGTCGCGGAAGATGCTGCCGTTGATCGGACGGCTGTCGCCGGCCGCAGAGCCCGCGGTGTGGGTGGCGTGCGGGTCCGCGCCGGAGCCGCCGGACCACCACTTGAGCTTGCGGTGCGCCGGCCCGGGCGCGGCGCCGCTCGGATCCTTGAAGTAGCAGCTCTGCTCCCACAGCAGCCCGACGTCGATGTGCCCGATGGTCACGCCGGCGCCGCTGACGCCCAGGCGCCACAGCTTCACGTCGTCAGGGAGGTTGGTCTGGATGATCCAGCGCGCGCGGTCGTTGCGCGGCGCCGCCGTGGCGTTCTCCTCGATCCACTTGACCTGCGGCAGGCGGGCCAGCGCCGCCGCGTCGGCGCTCGAGGCGCGCACGAGCAGCCGCAGGTAGCGGCCCGAGTCCGCCGTTTCCTCCACGGAGAGCCCCAGCGCGGCCAGTGCGCGGGCGGTCGCGCCGAGGTCGCAGTCCGGCCACAGCTCCACGGCGAGCTGCAGGCGGCCCAGCGGATCGGTCGCGGAGCTGCGCAGCGCGCCCAGTCCGGGCGCCAGCTTGAAGCCCGGGTGCACGGGCACCACGGTGAGGCCGCCGGCGCGCAGCCGCGGCACCGCCGCCGCGGGCAGCCAGGCCTCGAATGCGTTGTTGGGCACGTAGTCGAAGGCGCGGCCGCCGGCGTCCAGGATCGCCGCACGCAAGGTGGACATGCCTCCCGGGGCGCCCTGGACGAAGTAGTAGCCGGCGGCCTCGGCTTCAGGCGCGGCGTAGCGCAGCGCGGGCGCGGGCGCTGGGACCGTGGAGCGTGTGTCCCACACGCCGGTCCTCAGGACCATCTGCGTGGCTGCGGCGCCCCGGTCATTGCGGACCAGGGCCGGATCCGCGTCCTGCGCCCTGGGCCGGGCCTGGAGGGCGGCGGAGGGGGCGAGCAGCACCAGGATCCACGCCGGGACCACGCGACCGGGCGCGCTCCACGAGCTCCGTTCCGGTTCCGGGGCGTTCATCTAGGTGATTGATTCACAAGGACTTGCTTTCCACCTGGCGCACACCGCCGGGCGCGCATTGCGGCGCGACCGTGGGACGCGTCCCGAGCGCTTGCGGTTCCGCAATCGCAGCGTCCGGGAGGCATTTGCAAATTCCTTGACCGCAAGATCTTAGGCGTGCCACCCCTGGCGCCGCGCGGGACACAAGTTATCCTTGCCTCCCGCCGTTGGGATCCCCCTGCACCGGGAAATGCTGGAACGCGGGACGGCTCCGCGCAGTCTTCCCAACCAAGGCTCGATTCGCCCCGTGGGGGTGAATCTTGCCTGTCGTGAACCTTAACAACCCGCTCCAATCCTCGATCCGACCGGATCCCGAGGAACCCCGAGGAACTGAATAACAATGAGCAAAGCCTTCTGGTTGGGCTCGGCGCTCGTGGGAGTGGTGCTCGCCGGCACCGCTTACGCCTGCATCGAGGCCCTCGACCTCAACAAGATGGTCGCCAAGACCGACGTCGCCGTCCGTGGAACGATCACCGGCGTTCGCACCGTGAAGTACACGCCGCCCGGCGACGAGCGGATGATCTACACCCTGGTCACGGTCGAAGGTGAGGACTTGTACAACGGACAGCCGCGTACGCTCGAGGCCGGCTTCGTCGGCGGCAGCTTCGGCGGCGATTCCATGATTGTCACCTCCATGCCGGCCCCGGCGGACTACCGCGTGGGCAGCAAGGTGGTGCTGTTCAGCGCACCCGTGGAGGGCTGGGGCCCCGAGGTGAGCCGCTGCGTCTACGCCAGCTACGGCGGCGTGTTCAAGGAAGTCAGCACCAAGAACGGCCCGGTCATCCTGGGCAAGGGTGAGGGCTTCGCCATCGACAAGAACACCAGCCTCGTCGACCTGCGGGCTGGCATCGCCACGGCGCTCGAGCTGAAGGCCAAGGAGGCGAAGTAGTCATGCACAACACCTTCCGCTTCCTGCTCGGCGGCGCGCTCCTGAGCGGCGCCGCGGCCCTGGCCCTGCCCCAGTCGGCGGATGCCTGGAGCACCATCGGCGGCAGCCTCGGGCTGAGCCAGCGCGACCAGCGCATCTTCGACAATTTCACCGACTCCGCCGCGCACAACAACAACACGGCGCACCCAAACTGGCCCGGCTACACCCAGATCGAGCTGGCCTGCTGGAAGGCCGGCGCCGAGTGGGGTTCCCGTCCCTTCGGTGACGGCACCGGCGACAGCCAGCAGACCAACGTCGGCGACGGCAATGCCAACTTCAACTTCTTCTTCGAAGGCGAAGCGTTCGGCATCGGCAGCACCAACGACAACATCAACTCCGAGCTGGCGGGCTCCAGCGGCGGCGTGCTGGCGTTCACGGAGACCCCGATCTCCGACGGCTGGCGCATCCGCTACTACAGCTCCTGGAACTGGCAGGACGGCCCGGACGGCGTCGGCTCCGGCATCGACTTCCAGGGCGTCGCGACCCACGAGCTGGGCCACGCGCTCGGGCTGGGGCACAGCAACTTCTCCGCCGCCACCATGTACTTCGCGATCTCGGGCACGGGCGTTCCCAACCGCTCCATCGAGAACGACGACCGCAACGGCATCCAGCTGGGCGTGTACGGCGCGCGCGACGACGCCGCCGTTCCCAGCATCACCTCGGTGTCCGGCTCGACCCTGCCGGGCGGCACCGCCATCATCACGGGCACCAACTTCTCGGCCACCGGCAACGAGGTGTGGCTCAACAACACGACTGCGGGCGGCGTGCCCTACAAGGTCACGGGCCTGGCGTCGACCGCCGGCGGAACGCAGATCACGTTCAACATGCCGAACAGCGGCGTGGAATCCGGCGGTATGCACGTGAAGAACAGCCGTACGGACCACAAGGCCTTGTCGGAGGGGCATCCCTACGACTACGGCACGGTGCAGACCGACACGATCCTGTTGAGCGGCCCGAACGTGGGCTTCACCAACCAGAACGTGATGTACGACTGGAGCAACGCCCCGGCCAGCTCGCCGTGGTGGTTCTACTACAGTCTGAACGACAACGGCACCACCATCAACGGCCATCAGTTCGACATCGGCGACCCGGTGAACACGGGCGGCACGGGAACGACCGACGCCCTGGGCAACGGCACCATCACGGTCCACATCCCGGGCGGAGCCGCCGGCCTGGTGGTCTACTTGGAAGTGCGGGTGGACGACTCCTTCGGCACCACTTTCGACTCGAACATGCTCACGCTGAACATCTTCTAGCCGGACGCACGTCCCTGCAGCGGGCTGGGCGGCGGCGCTCAGCCCGCTATTCTTTTCCCCGCGTGATCGAACCCACCCCGCCCCCGCCGGAGGAGGAAGGCAGCGGCGGCAGCCCGGACCAGGCCTCCACCGATCCCATCGCGCTCGAGGACCTGGCGGCGGTGGTGCGCGTGCCCGGGCTGTACCGGAAGATCGAGCGCGTGCTGCACTCCATGCGCGAGTCCTTCGAGCTGCCGGATGACTTTCCCATGCAGCTCGTCAGCGAGGAGCCCGGCGACCGCGTGCATGAGTACGGCCTGTACTGGCAGGACGCGCAACGGCTGCTGCGGCTGTTCGCCGGCATGACCTGGGGAGCCAGCGGCTATGACCCGCTGTGGGAGGTGCGAGTCGAGGCGCAGCCCCCATTCAAGCCGGAGTGGCTGCGCCAGAGCGGCCTGCACCGCCAGGCCGCGCGCCGCGCCGAGAGCCGCTTCAGCGAGTGGGACCACTTCTGGCACGAGGACAAGACCGAGGAGGCGTTCCTGGTGGGCGCCTCGGCGGCGTGCACCCGTTTCCTGGAGGAGCCGGATCCCGACGCCACCGCCGCCGAGTACCTGGCTGGCGCCTTGCACTCCCTGTGCGTCTCCGGCGCGCTGCACGCCCTCATCGAGGCGGCGGTGGAAGCCGCGCGCAAGCACCGCTGAGCCGCGCCATGGCCGACCGCTGGCGCCGCCTGCGCACCGAACCCCGCGGTGACTTCCGCGTGTTCCGCGTGCACGAGGATTTCTACGACCACCCGGACCTGCACGGCGAGCGCTCCTTCTTCGTGGTACGCTGCCCTGACTGGGTCAACGTGCTGGCGCTCACTTCCGAGCGCGAGATCGTGTTCATCCGCCAGTTCCGTCCCGGCGTCGGCGCCGTCCGGCTCGAGATCCCGGGCGGCATCGTGGAGCCGGGCGAGGAGCCCGCCGCCACGGCCGCGCGCGAGCTGCTGGAGGAGACCGGGTACCGCGGCGGCCCGCCGCAGTGGCTGTGCACCGTGGAGCCGAACCCGGCGCTCCAGGACAACCGCTGCCACTCCTTTCTGGTGCGCGACGCGGTGGCGGTGCAGGAAGCCGCCGGAGACGGCGACGAAGTGATCCAGGTGCAGCTCGAGCCGAGGTCGCGCCTGTCCGCCCTGCTGCGCGAGGGCCGCATCGAGCACGCGCTCATCCGTGTCGCCCTGCTGGAATTCCTTATGCTGGACGCGGATCGCCCGCGCCGTTGAACCCGCCATGGCCACGCCCTCCGTGGAATGTCCCCACTGCGGTTACGAGATCGCCACCTACCGCGAAACCGTGGAAGCCGTCGAAAGCGGCGGACGCTGCCTTCTGTGCGGCGGCGTCCTGGACATGGAGCGCCTGGAGGACAGCCTGGAGGACTGGGGCGACAACGCGGTCCTGGAAGAAGGCCTGGAGAAGGCCGAGGCCGAGGTGGACGTCCAGGAGGAGGATGACCTGTTCGAGGGCGTGCCGGATTTCGGCGACGACGGCGAGGACGAGCCTGTGTTCTAGGCGCCGGTCCCGGCTGCCGTTCTGACAGCCGCGGGCGCCGGACGGTACAAGAGGGCACCGGATGGCACTCGTAAGCCGTTTTTTTGACGATACTTATGTCTCACACCCGGCGGCGGCGCAGGATGGCACAGGTGTTGCTGAACATGGTTGCCCGCCCGACAGCCATGGCCTACCGCATCCTGGTCGCCGACGATAGTGAGCCGAACCTGCAGGCGTTGCTCGCTCTGCTGCAGGGCCCCGGCTTCGAAATCGAGGCCGCACGCGACGGTTCCCTGGCCTTGCGCCTGCTGCTGGACGGCAACTTCGACCTGTCGCTGCTGGACGTGCACATGCCCCAGCTCACCGGCATCCAGGTGGTCTGCGCGCTGCGGCAGGTCGGCCGTCCGGTGCCCAGCATCCTCATGACCGGGCACCCTTCCGGTGCGCTGGAGATGGCCGCCATGGAAGCCGGAGCCATCGCCATGCTGCGCAAGCCCATCCCGGCAGAATTGCTGCGCATCACGATCCAGCGCGTCCTCACTCCCAGCCCGGGCCCGCCCGCGAGCCGCCCGGGTCCGTCCGGGGGGCCGCCTCCAGGCTTCTAGAGCGCGCTTGCGCCGGCCGGCGGCCGCCGCACACCATCCCGCTCCACCCGCCCCACCCGCCACACTCCGAACCGTCCCGAAACGCGTTTCAAGAAACCCATGCCCAAGACCGCGAAGCAAGTGAACATCCGCCCCCTGGGCGACAAGATTCTGGTGAAGCGCATCGAGGCCGCCGAGGTGACCGCCGGCGGCATCGTGCTGCCCGACACGGCCAAGGAGAAGCCGCGCGAAGGCACCGTCATCGCCGTGGGCGAAGGCCGGCTGCTCGAGAACGGCAAGCGCGCCCCCTTCGCGGTGAAGGCCGGCGACCGTGTCCTCTTCACTTCCTACGCCGGCACCGAGATCAAGTGGGAAGGCGAGGAGTACCTCATCGTCTCCGAGGAAGACATCCTCGGCCTCGTGGGCTGATCCAGGAACAAACACAGGAAATCACCATGGCTGTCAAGAAGATCGCCTTTGACCAGGAAGCCCGCGAGCACATCCGCATGGGAGTGCGCAAGCTCGCCGCGGCCGTCAAGGTCACGCTCGGCCCGCGCGGTCGCAACGTGATCATCGAGAAGTCCTTCGGCACGCCGACGGTCACCAAGGATGGCGTCACCGTCGCCAAGGAGATCGAGCTGGAGGACAAGTACGAGAACATGGGCGCACAGCTCGTGCGCCAGGTGGCCAGCAAGACCAGCGACGTGGCCGGCGACGGCACCACCACCGCCACCGTGCTGGCCGAGGCCATTTTCGAGGAGGGCCTGCGCAACGTCACCGCCGGCGCCAACCCGGTGGATCTCAAGCGCGGCGTCGAGCGTGCCGTGGACGCGGTCGTGGACTTCCTCAAGAGCAAGTCGCAGCCGACCAAGACCAACAAGGAGGTCGAGCAGATCGCCACGGTCGCGGCCAACAACGACCCGGAGATCGGCAAGAAGCTGGCCGAGGCCTTCGAGAAGGTCGGCAAGGACGGCGTCATCACCGTGGAGGAGGGCCGCTCGCTCGAGACCACCATCGAGACCGTGGAGGGCATGCAATTCGACAAGGGCTACCTGTCGCCGCACTTCGCCACGGACCTCGAGAGCATGGAGTGCGTGCTCGATGATCCCTACATCCTGATCTACGAGAAGAAGATCGGCAGCGTGCGCGAGATCCTGCCCCTCCTCGAACAGGTGGCGCGCAGCGGCAAGCCGCTGCTCCTCATCGCCGAGGACGTGGAGGGCGAGGCCCTGGCCACCCTTGTGGTCAACAAGCTGCGCGGCATCTTCAAGTGCTGCGCGGTCAAGGCGCCCGGCTTCGGCGACCGGCGCAAGGCCATGCTCGAGGACATCGCCATCTTGAGCGGCGGCACCGCCATCATGGAGGACCTGGGCTGGAAGCTCGAGAACGCCAAGCTCGAGCAGCTGGGCCGCGCCAAGCGCGTGGTGGTGGACAAGGACAACACCACGATCGTGGAGGGCGCCGGCAACAAGGCCGCGATCAAGGCGCGCATCGAGCAGATCCGGGCCGAGATCGAGCGGACCACCTCGGACTACGACAAGGAGAAGCTCAACGAGCGCCTGGCCAAGCTGGCCGGCGGCGTGGCGGTGGTGCAGGTCGGCGCCGCCACCGAGGCCGAGATGAAGGAGAAGAAGGCCCGCGTCGAGGATGCGCTGCACGCGGTGCGCGCGGCCGCCGAGGAGGGCATCCTGCCCGGCGGCGGCGTGGCGCTGCTGCGCGCCCAGGACACCATCGACAAGCTCCGCGCGGACGGCGACGAGAAGGCGGGCGCCCAGATCGTGCGCCGCGCGCTCGAGGCCCCCATCCGCCAGATCGCGGCCAATGCCGGCCTGGACAGCTCCATCGTGGTGGACCGCGTGCGCAACCAGAAGAGCTTCACCGAGGGCTACGACGCCGCCAACGGCGAGTACACCGACCTGGTGAAGGCCGGCGTCATCGACCCGACCAAGGTGGTGCGCACCGCGCTGCAGAACGCCGCCAGCGTGAGCACCCTGCTGCTGACCACCGAGGCCCTGGTGAGCGAGGTCAAGGAAGAGAAGCCCGCGGGCGCCCCCGGCGGCGGCATGGGCGGCATGGGCGGCGGCATGGGCGACTTCTAGGGTCGTACCCACCGTTTTCGTGCGGGCGGCCGGCGCGTGCCGGCCGCCCGCCTGTTTTCACCGCCCGCGGCGCGCCGGCCTGCGGAAGATCAGCAGGTGGTTGAAGCCGCGCAGGTAGAAATTCTCCTGCTCGGCGGCCTTGTGGTAGTTGCCCTTGTGCAGGTCCTTGCTGCCGCGCACGACCGCGACGTGGTCCACGGGCGTGAAGCGCTTCTCCAGCATCACGGCGAAGCGCGCGCCGATGGGCACGAAGCCGCGCTTGCTCCAGGAGTCGCACACGTACACTGCCAGATGGCGGTCCGGCCGCAGGATGCGCGCGAATTCCGCGAACACCTGCTCCATGGCCTCGAAGTACGCCGGCGCGTGCGCGTCCAGCTCGCCGATGCACTCCGGCAGGCCGGAGTAGCGGATGTGCGTGCCGTACGGCGGGTCGCAGAACACGAAGTCGGCCTTCTCATCCTCCAGCGGCAGCCTGCGCGCGTCGGCGCGGAAGATGTCCTTGCGCGCGGGCGCGACGTCATAGCCGAGCGCCCGGCGGCCCAGCTCGCGCGCGACGTCGAGGGTGGTGCCGCTGCCGGCCATCGCGTCCACCACCAGGTCGCGCTCCTTGGTGTAGCGCTGCAGGAGGTTCCACAGGATGTAGGACGGCGTGGCCCCCGCGAAGCGCGGGTCGCCCTGCACGCCCGGCCCGTAGTGCTGCGACGGGTAGTGCCAGAGCGTGGTGGTCTGCAGCCGCAGCGGCGGCTTGCGGGGGGCGGCGGGCCGGTCCATGGAGCGGACGAGAACGGCGGAGCGCCCGCAGGAGCCCCGCCGTGTGGCTGGTGCCGGGAACAGGGATCGAACCTGCACGGGATTTAACTCCCACAAGGCCCTCAACCTTGCGCGTCTGCCAGTTCCGCCACCCCGGCGTTGCGGCGCCGGATTCTAGCCCGGACCGCCGGACCGTCAATCGAACTGCAAGCGGCCGCCGAGCAGCAGCGCCGCGTCCTTGCGGTTGGCCTGGAAGCCGACGCTGACCCAGTCGAACAGCTGCAGCGGCAGCAGGCGGCGCTCGATCTGGGCGCGCAGCTCGGGGACACGGGACTTGGCCAGCTCGTCCTTGCGCGCCAGCAAGGCCTGGTCCACCGCGTCGCGCAGGCGGTTCTGATCGCCCTGGCTCGGCTCCCCGCCGCCGGGGAAGAGGAGCTCGCGCTGGCGCCGCTCCTCGGCCGCGCGCTCGCCGCCTTCGTTCCATGCCCGCTCCTGCTCGAGCTGGAACAACTGCGGCGCCACGCCCGCCGCCAGGCGGTCGAGCCAGTGCCGGGCCTCGCCGGGATCGAAGTACACGAAGGCCTTGGCGCTGGAATGCGTGCGTTCCAGCGGCTCGAGCGCCTGCTGGAAGCGCTCCACCCGGTGCAGCGGCGGCACGGTCTCGCGGCCGGCGGCGGACTCGGTGGTCAGCGCCGCGCGGATGACGTGCTCGAGATAGCGGTAGGAGTTGCTGATCACGACGGCGTTGCGCGCCGGGAACTCCATGACCACGATCTCGCCGGTGCCGCGGATGGCGGCCGACGCGAACGAGGTGACCTTGTAGCCGCCGGTCACCGTGACCGACTGCAGGTGCGACTGCGCGGCCTCTGCGCCCAGGCGCCCGGCCTGGAACTGGGTCTCGAAGTAGCTCTGCAGGCGCTGGTACGCGTCCCGGCTGCGCAGGTTGGCGATCACCACGATCACGGGATACGGCGCGTCGTCGTGGGGAGTGTCGCTCTCCGAGGGCGGATAGTCGAAGCGGCGCATGCCGACGAACACGCCGGGAGACAAGGCGTTGCTGAAGTCGTCCACCAGCTCCTTGACGGTCTTGTACTTGCCGGCGTTGACGATGGTGTCGTCCAGCAGCCGCTGCAGGTCGCTGTCCAGGCACGCGTACAGCTGCCACAGCCAGCGCCCCACGTCCCCGGCCAGCGCGGCGTACAGGAACGAGTCGCCGGGGATCATTTCGGCGAAATCCTGGATCTTGGCCGGAGCCAGCGACTGGCTGTCGTACCAGGCCCGCTGGAACTCGCTGGCCTTGGACGTGTCGATCTCGCCGGCGAAGCGGCCCTCGAAGCGCTCGCCAGGCAGCCAGAACCCGGCGGCGTAGCGCGGCAGGTCCGAGCTGAAGAGCGCCGCCGGCAGCCGGGACCAGAAGCTGGAGGCGGTCTCCGCGCTCGGATCCTTTTCCAGCATCGGGCGCACCGCGTCCCAGCGCAGGAACACCTCCACCGGCCGGCTGCCGGGCGCGAGCAGTCCGGTCACGTTGTCATGGAAGCGCGAGGCGTGGGCCAGCGATTCCTCGCCGCCGCGGATCTGCAGCTCGCGCGCCCGGTCCAGCCACTCCGGGGAGGTGGCCAGCAGCAGCACGTCGCGCATGCGGGTCAGGTACGCGCTGCGGAAGCCGAACGGCTCGAACTCCTTGATCTCGTAGCGCCCGCCGCCGAGCGAGGCCAGCTGCAGCTCGGCCGGCAGCTTGCTGCGCACGAAGCCAAAGTTCAGCATGGCCACGCCGGCCTTGACCTTGAAGGACACGCGCAGCATCAGCAGGCCGTCGAAGCGGCCGTCCAGCGACGGCACGCCGTTGCCCGCCAGGGCGACCTCGCGCAGCAGGTCCTGCTGCAGGCTCAGGCCGGCCGGCAGCTCGGCCGCGGCCTGCTCCAGGTCGGCGACCAGCTTCTCGACGCCGTGCTCCTCCCCCCAGCGCCGGAGCTCGCCGGACGGCTCCAGGGCCTGGTAGATCGGGGTCTCGGTGAAGTCGCTCCACACCCTGGGCACCGGGAAACGGTCGAAGCTGGCGCCGGCGTCCTGCCAGCGCAGGAAGTAGTCCACCTCCTGGGGCACGATGGCGGCGGTGTCCTCCAGGTCGTCCTCGAAGGGATTGAAGAAGAAGGTGACGAAGAGGAAATAGAGGACCACCACCACTCCGAGGAGGATGGTGAGGGTCCAGACGAAGCGACGGCTGCCGATGAACTCGCGCAGCCGCTCCAGAAAGCCGGTTTCACGCATGCCGGGCTCCGTTTATGACGGCCTGGACACTACAATTTCCTCCCTTCATTCGCGTCAAGCCTCGCCGAGACGCCCCTTTCATGCCGATCGTGCCCACTCACGCCCCCTCCTTGCGCCTCGCCCGGCGCGCCGCAGCCCTCCAGCCCTCCGCCACCCTGGCCATGGTCGGCCGGGTGCGCAAGCTCCAGGCCCAGGGAGTCGAGATCCTCAATCTGACCGCCGGGGAGCCGGATTTCACCCCCCCGCCGGTGGTCGAGGAATCCGGCATTCAGGCGATCCGCCAGGGCAAGGGACGGTATACGGCGGCTGCAGGCACCCCGGAGCTGCGGGCCGCCGCCGCGCAGTGGATCCAGGCCGAGGTGGGCCTCCCCTATAGCCCGGACGAGGTGGTGGTCACTCCCGGCGCCAAGCTTGCCATTTCGCAGGCGCTGCTGGCACTTGTGGACCCGGGCGAGCGGGTCGTCATCCCCATCCCGTCCTGGAACTCCTACGTGGAGATGGTGCGCTTGTGCGAGGGCGAGCCGGTCCTGGTGCCTTGCGGCCCCGACGGCTATCCGCAGGTGGAGGCCCTCGAGGCGGCATCCCAGGACGGTGCTGTGGCGCTGCTGTTGAACACCCCGTGCAATCCCACGGGGGCGGTCTATCCGGAGAGCCTGCTGCGCGAGATCGGCGCCTGGGCCCTGGAACGCGAGATCTGGGTCATCTCCGACGAGATCTACGCGGCCCTGACCTACGACGGCACGCGCCACGTGTCGCCGCTGCGCGCGGCCCCGGGGCTGCGCGAGCAAGGCGTCTGGATCGGCGGGGTCAGCAAGGCTTACTCCATGACCGGCTGGCGCATCGGATTCCTGGCGGCCCCCAGGCCGCTGGCCACTGCGGTGGCCGACATCCAGAGCCAGCTCGTGAGCTCGCCCAACGGCATCTCCCAGGTGGCGGCGCTCGAGGCCATCCGCCAGGGCGGGGCCGACCGGGAGCGCATGCGCCAGTCCTTCGAGCGGCGCGCACGCCTGGTGGTGGCCGCGCTGAAGGCCATCCCCGGACTGGAATGCCCGGTCCCGCGCGGGGCCTTCTACGCCTTCCCGCGGCTGCGCAACTTCCTGGGCAAGACCGATCCCGCGACGGGCCGCACCATCCGCAGCGGGGATGACTTCGTGGAGGTGCTGCTGGAGGCGGACCGGGTTGCGACCGTGGGCGGATCCGCTTTCGGCGACCCCCAGGCCTTCCGGCTGTCCTTCGCGGCCTCGGAAGACACTTTGCATGAGGCGCTGCGCCGTCTCGCTGCGCGCCTGCAGGCGCTGCGCTAGAGCGATGCCGCCTAGTTCATCACGAACGGGTAACCCCGATTCTCCAGGGTGACCACCCAGCTCAGCTTCCCGGCGGGCACGTCCTGCAGGAAGGTGAGCACGTCCGGGCAGGCCATGGTCTTCTTGCCGCGGTCGAGAGCCAGGAAGGCGTCCACGTCGCGCAAGTAGACGTCCAGCACGAGGAAGCGACCGCGGTTGCTGGCCCGAGCCAGGTCCAGCTTCCCGGTGGCCTGCTGGGCCAGGGCCTGGACGTCCGCGTCCTCCTTGGCCTGCAGCTCCAGCTCCTGGTGGTAGAAGCCGACCTTGAGCTTGCGGTCGCGGACCTCGTCCACGAGCTTCTCGGCAGCCAGCTTGGGCTCGTGGAACACCCACAGCAGGCTCTCCTTCCCGTCCTGGTAGAACGCCCAGACCCTCCTCTCGCTGCGGTCCAGGTCGCGCATACCGCGCAGCACGTCCGAGTCCGACTGGCCGCCGAGCACGGAGAGCGCCGTAGCCCGCAAGGGCTGTGCCGCGTAACCCTTTTCCTTGAAAGGTTTTACCAGGCGCTTTCCGAGGTTGACCGGGTCATCCGTGCGCACGGCCCAGACCAGCCGGCTCTTGTCGGAGGAGCTGCGGATCGGCGACCCGACCAGGACCAGGCCGAGCTCGTCGCCGGCCAGGGCCCGGAATCGGACCTCGGCGTCGCCGGCGAAGTCGCCGCTGAAGCCGAGGAAGACCAGGGACTCGGTAGCCACCAGGGGCAACGTGTCACGGTCGCCGAGGGGCACAACCGCGGCAGGACCTGACACGCCGGAACCGTAGACGGCCCCTGCGAGGACGAGGGTGAGGAGCAGCACCTTGGGACCTTGGAGCGTCATGAGCCGAGCGCGCGACCCTATCTTGGATGCCGAGCCGCGAGTGGGGGATCACCCAGCTCTGGACAAAGCGTCTCTATCACACCGGTCACAAGACGTTTCCAGAAAACTTGGCCAGGTCTAGACCAACGGGTCGCCTTCCGCGGCTGCCAGGACGTTCTCCGCTCCTGGGAACTCCTCCAAGCACAGCCGGCGGAGCGCAGCGAGCGCCCTGGGATCCTCGCTCAGGGCAAATACGTAGAATTTCCACAGCCTCTGGTAGGCCTGCTCCAGGTCCCCGAGCCGGGGCACTGCGTCCCGGAAGCAGCTGAGCGGGGCCAGGTCGGCAGCACCCGGCCAGCGGACCAACAGGCTGGCCTGCTTGAGCTGCATGTGCCCGGCGGGGCAGTACACCAGTACCGGCACGTCCTGGCCCGCGGCGAAGCGCACGGCTTCGCCTAGGCGCTCCTCCACCTTGCGCCGCTCCTGCGCGCTGCCCGCCCCGAAGAAGCGGCGGATCAACTCCGGCTGCAGCGCGGCGTTGGCGTACTGGGGATAGACCGCCACGCGCTTGGGCAGGCGCCGCGCGCGGAACGCGTCCACGTACAGGCGCAGGCGGCGGCGCAGCGCCGGATCCGGGATGCGCGCCCGGTCCAGGAGGTCCACCAGGCCGGCGTCGGTGGCCCGCTGCAGGCCGTCCAGGTCCACCGCCCCGGCCAGCAGCGCGATCTCCACGGCCTTGGCCATCAGCGCGCCTGCGGCGATCTTGGCGTGGTGGTAGTAGACGCGCTCGCTGAAGTAATAACGCGCCTCCAGGCAGCGCACGACCTCGCTGAGCGCCGCCTCGCGCAGGTAGCCGCGGCTGGTGAGGTCCACGTACAGACGCTGCGTGCGCCGCTCCACGCGGAACATGCTGAAGATGCGCGGGTCCACCGGGATGTGCAGTCCGGTGAACAACGCGTCGCGCTGCAGATAGTCCAGCAGGTCGGCGTCGATGGTGCCCGACACCAGCTCCTTCCAGCTCGCCGGCGGCTGCGGGCCGGACTTCGCGGACTCGGGCGCGAGCACCGCCAGCACTTCGCCGGCGACTCCGGTGGCCGCGAGCGCCTTGCCCAGGGCGGTCCGGCCCGAGAACAGGCGCTCGTAGCGCGCCGCCGTGTCGTGGCGCGGCAGCAGTCCGGTCTGGTCCTCGATGTTGTGCCCGAAGGGCAGGTGCGTGGCGTCGTGCACCAGCGCCGCCAGGCGCAGGATCCGTACCTCGTGGTCGTCGTAGCCGCCGAGCGCGCCGCCGCCTTCGCGGTCGCGCGCCGCGTTGATCTCGGAGGTGAGCCGGCCCACCAGGTGCGCCGTGCCCACGGAATGCTCGAAGCGCGTGTGCTGAGCGCCTGGATACACGAGGTACGCCGCGCCGAGCTGGCGCACGTTGCGCAGGCGCTGCATCTCCGGCGTGTCCAGCACGCGCAGCTCCTCGCCGGTGACGGGGATGTCCCCGTGCACGGGGTCGCGCACGAGGTGCTCGTAGCGCAGCATCAGGATCTGCGGCGCGGGCGCGCCCGGGAACGCTCTTCCGCGCCGCCCTGCGCCAGGGCGACCAGGGCCTCGCGCTCTTCCTCGCGCAACGGGCGCAGCGTGCCGCGGCGCACGCCGGTGAGGCCCACGGGTCCGATGCGCACGCGCTTCAGGTTGCGCACCTTGTGGCCGAGCTTGGCGAAGATGCGCCGGATCTCGCGGTTGATGCCCTCGCGCACCATGACTTCCAGCGTGGTGTTGTCGTGGCTCTTGTGCAGCACGCGCACCCGGTTGGGCACGATCCTGCCCTCGGCCAGCCGCACGCCTTCGCGCAGCCCCGCCAGATCCTCCGTGGTCACCTGGCCGGCCACCTTCACCACGTAGGTGCGCGGCACGCGGTAGCGCGGGTGCGCGATGAGGTTGGCGAAGTCGCCGTCATTGGTCAACAGCAGCAGCCCCTCGGAGTCCTCGTCCAGCCGGCCGATCGAATACACGCGCGTGCGCACGAGCGGCTCCACCAGGTCGCGCACCCGCGTCCGGTTCTCGCGCGGGTCGTCGGTGCACAGCACGCCCTTGGGCTTGTTGAAGGCGAAGTACAGCTTGCGCACGTCGCGCACGGCCTCGCCGTTGACCGTGACCTTGTCGCCCGGCTGCACGCGCACGCCCAGCTCGGTCACGGGGGCGCCGTTGATGGCCACGGCGCCGCTCTCGATCAGTGCGTCGGCCTTGCGCCGCGATGCGACGCCCCGCTCCGCCAACCAACGGTTCAGGCGGACGCCTGCGGCCGCGCCCATCAGGCGGCGATCCCTTCCAGCAGCTCGAGGCCGGCCGGTCCGGACCGGATCTCGACAACGTCGAGGGTCCCCGGCAGCAGGCACGTGTCTCCGAACGCGACCGCGCGCCCGGCGATGGCGCCGCTGCCCTGCACGACCGTGAGCACGCGCGCCAGGCCCTGCGGGCGGTGCACCGCCGTCCCGCCCACCTGGAGCAGCCGCAGCCGGAAGTAGCCGGAATCCACGAGGTCCGCGGCCGCGGAGCCGTTGCGCGCCGTGTCCGGCTCCGCCGGAAAGCGCGCGCGCACCACCTTGCCGGGGCCCAGGCCATAATCCACGACGCGCAGCGAATCCGCCAAGTGCAGATCGCGCAGCGGCTCGCCGTTGTCCTTCTTCCGATCCCAGTCATACATGCGGAAGGTGACGTCGGAGGTCTGCTGCACCTCGGCCAGCGTGATCCCGGCGCCGATGGCGTGGGTCATTCCGGCGGGCACGAGCACGCAGTCGCCCGGTCGCACCTGCAGGCGCTGCAAGTGTCGCTCCACGCGGGCGTCGCCGGCCTCCGGCTCGAACGCCGCGCGCGTGGTCCCGGGCTTCAGCCCGCAGATCAGCTCCGCGCCCTCCTCCACGTCCAGGACGTACCAGGCCTCGGTCTTGCCGACGCCGGTCGGAGACGATGGCCCGTCCGGAGGGTGGACCTGCACGCTCAGGCTCTCCTCGGCCTCGATGAGTTTCACCAGGAGCGGGAAGCGGCCGCCGGCACCGGGGCGCGAGTCGCCGAGAATCTCGTGACCGCGTTCCTCCATCAGCGTACGCAGAGGGACGCGGTCGAAGCGCCCGCCGCGCACCCGGGTCACCTGGCCGGGGTAGTCGCTCAGCTCCCAGGATTCGCCGAGTTTCCCCTTCAGGGACTGCCGCGCGTTCAGGCGCTCGGCCAGCGCGGTGCCGCCCCACACCTTCTCCATGAGGATGCGTTCGAAGAACAGCGGCTCGAGGGGACCGGAGGACGGCGGCACGAAGGGCCAGTTTAACAACGCCCCGGCGCTCCACGGTCAGCCCGTACCATGGGCTATGCTCATGCGTGCGGTGCGAGTCCCGGTGCGGGTGCTGCGGGCGCTCGGCGTCGCCCCGGCCGCGCTGGCGGCCGCCTGCGGCGGCGGGAGCGAGGACACGGGGCAGTCGGGGCCCCGGACCGAGGAGCTGTTCGTCATCGAGAACGACAGGCAGCGCTGCACGGTCACACGCGAATCCATATCGGTGGTCGTGGACGGCACGATCCACCACTTCCAGGCGCTGCGGCTGCAGAGCCTGGAGGACCTGACCACGGGCAACAGCATCGACTGCAGCAACGCGCCGCTGTGGCGCCTGGACCTGCGCTCGCTGGTGGACGTGGATCCCGTGCATTCCCCCGTGCCGTGGGCGCAGTGGAAGCTGGTGCCCGTGCTGAATCCCGAGCAGAACCTGCCCGACGGCCGCGGCTCGGGCGCCGCCTGGGTGGACCTGACGGCGGCGCCGCCCGCCGCGGTCGAGCTGGAGCAGGACGGCCCGCGCTCGCTACGTCTCCGGTGGTCCCGCGTGCCGGTGGGCCAGTGGCACCCGGGCAACCGCGGCACCTTCACCGTCCACGTGCGCCTGCGGTATGCCGACGACACGGGGCCCTTGCGCTGCAGCATCGACGTGGAGCTGTTCCGCGACGACGTGGGTGCGCTGGACCTGGCCTTGTTCTCCGTGGCCTTTCCCGACCTGCTGCTCGACGGACTGCCCTTCGGCGCCGAACCCGCCGATTTCCGCGACGACGTGCTGGCGCTCCCCTACAAGCACGGCTTCCTGGTGCCGGACCCGATCTACTGCCTTGAGGAGGTGGAGATCACCGGCGTGGTGCTCGACAGCTACGCCTTCGACCAGAGCCAGGGCGGCGCGTACTCGGCCCAGTACCCCGGCGAAATGGCGGCGCCGTTCCTGTTCTACTACGACATGGACGCGTCCGGCGACGCGGAGGAGCCCTGGTTCCACCTGCAGAACGACCGTATCCAGGGTTTCGGAACGCGTCCCAGCGCGCGCGGCGGCGGCCAGGGACTGTACCTCGCCGCCGAGGATCCGGACCTCAACATGAAGCGCGTGGTCTTCGAGCCGGTCGACGGCCCCGACGGCACGCTGCTGCGACTGGGCCTGCGCAGCTTCGTCAACTTCACGCCGGCGCGCCTGGTCGAGCTGAAGCGGAACGGCAACCCGGGTGATCGCTGGCAGGCCTACTACCAGGGCCCCGACTCGCTGCACGCGGATCCCAACCCGACTTCCGGCACCGACCTGCACTTCGCCTGGCCGGTGGTCCTGGAAGCGCTGTCCGGCGACTGGGTGGACGCAACGCTGCGCCAGCGCGCGTTCCAGGTGGCCGCCAGCCAGGCGTTGTTCCGCCGCAACGACGAGGCCGTGCCGCTGCGCGACCTGCCGGCCGACGTCCTGCCACCGGTGTACCGCGAGGTGCTCGGCGTCGTCGGCCTGTCCGAGGTCACTGCCGCGGTTCCCGGCGGCGCGCCCGTGCCCCTGGCCCAGGAAGCCAACGTGCGCGCCTACCTGGACTGGCTGCGCGAGGACTGGACGCGCTATCAGGACATGACGCGCTACCCCGACGCGCCGTGGTACGGCGTGGCCTTCGGCGAAGGCATCGCGGGGCCGGACGGAGAAGCGGTGCTGGCGATCGGCAGCGACACCGGCAACCTGGATCCCAGGCCCGACCTGCTGCAGTTCCTCGCGAACCTGCGCGCTCCCGACCCGGGAGCGGGCTGGACGGGGAACGTGCTCGCCATCCAGAACCGCGACTCGGGCACCGTCTTCGAATCCGCGCCCGGTTCCGCTGACGAGGTGGCGCGGCGCGAAACCGGGCGGCCCGCAATACGCCGCGACCCGCCGGATCCGCTGCCGGAAGACCTGCTGAGCAGCATGGCGCGCCCGGAACAGCTGCGCAAGCAGCTCGCGCAGGTCGATGACTCGCTGGCGCGCCTGGCCCTGGACGGCTTCGGAGGGCCGGTGCAAGTCGATTGGTACTTCATCAACGGCCAGTGGGGCCAGGCCAAGCCCGACTACTCGCAGTGGCACCCGCAGTACCTGTCGAACCCGGCGCCCATGCACGGCGTCGGCGGCGGCAACGCCTGGTTCCAGGGCGTGCGCGACAACCTGGAGGCCATGCTGGGCGCAGGCCTGAGCACGCCGAACCGGAGCCCGCACTTCCTGGTGAGCACGGAGCGCTGCAACGACATGCTGCTGTATCGCAACACGCCGCACGGGCATCGCCAGACGCATCCCGTCGCCGTCCTGGAGGACAACGGCGACCTGAACTCCGGCATGATCGCGCTGGCCGA
The DNA here is from genome assembly GCA_004295085.1 of Planctomycetota bacterium. Classification (GTDB taxonomy): domain Bacteria; phylum Planctomycetota; class UBA1135; order UBA1135; family UBA1135; genus SHNF01. Next base: position 281,709 of record SHNF01000009.1, read on the forward strand.
GCCGGTGCCGATCACCAGCTTCCTCTATCACGACTATGCGGGCATGCGCGGAGTGCCATACAGCTTCAGCCTGTTCTACGGCCTGCCGTACCGGACCACCCCCCTCGGCCTGGACGATCCACGCTACTTCCGCCAGGACCGGCCGGAGGACCGGGCGCTCGCCACCCAGTTGTCGCTGCACAAGCTGTGCCGGGAAGCCCTCGGCGCCGGCGTCGTCCCGATCGTGGGCGTGGAGCTGAGCGGCCAGCTCGCCTTCGAGCTGGAGGCCGGCGAGCTCGGCGTGCTCGACAGTCTCGACGACCGCCTGTCCACCTCGCTGGCCAACCAGGCCACCGCCGGCGCCGATGACCTGGCCAGGGGCGGCTGGGCCGAGGATACGCCTCAGGGCATGGTGCGCCGGATCATGCGGGCCAGATCCCAGATGCGCCAGTTCCTCCTCTGGGGCCGGCGCGTGCGCGATCCCCGGCCGGAGCGGCCGGAGAACGAGCCGAACTGGTGGGCCGAAGACCTGCAGGTGATCCGCCGCGACACGCTGCGCGGCTTCACCTACCGGCGCTACAACAGCCGGCCGTACACCGCCTCCAATCCCGGCGGCATGCCGCTCGAAGCCCTGGCGATCGGCGCCTGGGCCGACGACGACGCGCGCACCGGCGGGCCGCGCGTCCTGGTGGCCGTGGCCAACCCGGGCCCTCACACCCTCCACTACCAGTTGCGCTTCAGCCCATCCCTTTGGGATCTCCCCGCAGGCGAAACCTACCTACTGGAAGCGCGCAACCTGGATCTCAGCCTCGTCGCCGGTTCCGACTCCACCTTCGTCTCCTCCTCCAGCGGCGAGAGCCTGCTGCCCGGAACGCCGGAGATCGCGCCCGGCCAGATCCTTTTTTGGCTGTTCCAGATCCAGTAGCATCGCCCCGGCATGGCCCAGACCCGGCTGCGCGATTGGACGTTGCTGTTGCGCACGCTCGTCCTGGGCGTCTTCGTGGTCCTGCTGGGCGGCTGGTCGCTGTGGTTCCGCGGCCGCCTCAAGGAGCACGAGCGCCAGCTGGCGGACAAGCAGGAGGAGATCGAGACCCTGCACGGCGAGGTGGCCGAGCGCGACCGCCGCATCGAGCAGCTCGAGGCCGCCCTGCGCCTGCTCAAGGTGGATCATCGCCTGGCGCGCATCATCGTGCTCGAGCAGACTCCCGACGCCACCACTCTCGAGTTCCAGGAGATCGGCGCGGACAACCTCCCGCTGGGCGCCCCCAAGGTCTTCACGCTGCGCGGCGACATCGCCTACGTGGACGCGCTCGTCATCAAGTTCGATGATTCCCTGGTGGAGGCCGGCGACGCCTTGCGCGGAACCTCCGTGTGCCTGTTCCGCCGCCTCTTCGGCGAGTACCAGCAGCCGAGCGACGGCTTCCCGCTCGATCCCGTGGGCATGCGCCCCCTGCCCTACTCGGTGGAAGGCGAAGCCAGCCCCCTCGAGAGCGACCTCTGGCGCCGCTTCTGGGACTACGCCAACGACCCCAGCCTGGCCGAGCAGCACGGCGTGCGCGCGGTGCACGGCGAAGCCCCATACATGGAGCTGCGCCCTGACGCCCGCTACATCGTCGAGCTGCGCGCCTCCGGCGGCCTGAGCATCCGCCCGGAGCCTAGCCCTTGACCACGGCGAACGGCCGAAGGCGCGCCACGGGCCGCGCCAGGCCGGCGCGCACCACGACGTCCACCACGTCGGCCACGTCCTTGTAGGCGTCGCTGATCTCCTCTTCGGCGCCGCGGAGGCTGGCCGCCTGCAAGGAGACGCCGCGCGCGGCCATCTCCTTCTTGATGTTGCGGCCCCTGGCCGCCGCGCGCGCCTTGTTGCGGCTGAGTCGCCGCCCGGCGCCGTGGCAGCACGAGCCGAAGGTCTCCGCGCCGGCCCGGGCAGTGCCCAGCAGCACGTACGAGTAGCGTCCCATGTCGCCGGGCACCAGCACCGGCTGGCCCAGCGCGCGGTAGGCCTCCGGCACCATCGGATGTCCGGGGCCGAAGGCGCGCGTCGCGCCCTTGCGGTGCACCACCAGCTCGCGCTCGCGGCCGCCCACGGCGTGCGTCTCGCGCTTGGCGATGTTGTGGCACACGTCGTACACCACGCGCGCCTCGGCGCGCTCGCCGAACATGCGCGCCAGCACCTCGCGCACGCGGTGGGTGACGAGCTGGCGGTTGGCGAAGGCGAAGTTCATGGCCGCGCCCATGGCGCCGAAGTACGCCTGGCCCTCCGGCGAGAGGAACGGCGCCGCGCACAACTGCCGGTCCGCCAGCTCGATGCCATACGCCTTTGACGCCTTCTGCATCGTCTCCAGGAAGTCGTCGCAGACCTGGTGGCCGAAACCGCGCGATCCGGTATGGATCAGGACGGTGATCGCGTCGATGCCAAGCCGGGCTGCGGCCTCGGCGTCGTAGAGCTCCTCGACCGCCTGCACCTCCAGGAAATGATTGCCGCTGCCCAGCGTCCCGAGCTGGTCGTAGCCGCGGATGCGGGCGTCGGCGGACACCGGCTCCGGATCGGCCCAGGCCGCGCAGCCGCCTTCCTCGCAATGCAGCAGGTCTTCGGGCCCGCCGAAGCCGCGCTCCACGGCCCAGCGCGCGCCGCCGCGGCCCACCTGGTCCAGCTCGTGCGCCTTGAGCTTCAGCGGGCCGCCGCGGCCGGTGCCGGCCGGCACGGCCTCCAGCAGGGCCCGTCCCAGCTCGCCGCGGTGCTCCCGGACCTTCTTTTCCTTTACGCCGGTGACCGCCAGCAGGCGCACCCCGCAGTTGATGTCGAAGCCGACGCCGCCCGGGCTGATCACTCCGCCATCTTCCGGATCGAAGGCCGCCACTCCGCCGATAGGGAATCCGTAACCCCAGTGGATGTCGGGCATTGCCAGCGAGTAGCCGACGATGCCCGGCAGCGTGGCCACGTTCCGCACCTGGTCCAGGCTGGGGTCGTCGCGCAGCTCGGCCATCAGCTCCTCGGAGGCGTAGACCCGCCCCGGCACGCGCATGGCGCCCTGCCGCGGCAGCTCCCACAGCGTGTCCGACACCCGCTTGAGGTTTCGGGAAGGACTCATAGGCCTCCGGCGTCCACAGTAGCGTGGAGAAGCGCCGCCGTGTCTGGACCATCGTCGCGCTGGCCTTCGTGGTCATGCTGGGAGCCTTCCTGATCTTCCTCCAGGTCAGCAGCGCCCCGAACGCATCGATCTAGCGCTATACATCGAGCACGATCGTGCCGCGCCAGCATCCAGGCGCCGCCTGCTCGACGCTGGCGGCGTGCCAGGTCACGGCCTTGATGTCTTCGCAGCGGGACAGATCCAGCGCCGCGGCCGGAACGGCAAGAACCCTGGGGTCAGACCCGAGCATTTCGGCACGCACCGGCAGCACTCGCTCCACGGTCCACAGCCGCAGCAGCGTTCGCCACCAGCGCACCCAGACCTCCACCGGGTCACTTCCGGACAGCGTCACCGGGCGCGCCTCCGTCCGGCCCGTCTGACCCCCGCCGACGAAGCCGCCGAACGCGGCGGCGGCCTCTTCCAGCAATCCCGGCCAGCTTGCCGCCTCCACCTCGAGGCGGACGTCAGCCGTGTGGTCCAGAAGCTGCCAGGGCATCGCCGGATCCGCGCTGGCCATTGTGGCCCGGTGCTGCGGTGATTCCTGGCGATTGGTGCCATTCCGGCACCAATCGCCACGGTTTCGCAGGCGCCTGCCGGCGGTCAGGAGCGCTTCCGGCGGGTGAGCCACAGGAAGGCGCACAGGAAGGCCAGCGCCAGGATGGTCGCACCGTCGCCGGCGATTCCGGGCAGGAGGGGTGTCGCGGACTTCGGAATGATGCTGCCGGCCACGAGTCCCGCCACCAGGACTCCGGCCAGTCCTTCTCCTGCGACCAGGCCCGACGCCGCGAGGATCCCGGGATCGCTGCCGGAATGCGCCGCGGAAGCGCCTTGTGCGCGGTCGCGCCAGGCGCGCATGCAACCGCCCAGGAAGATCGGGGCCATGGTGGAGAGCGGCAGGTACACGCCGATCGCGAAGGCCAGCGGCGACAGGCCGCACAGCAGCGCCCCGATGCTGAGGCCCGCGCCGCTCAGCACCAGGTCCCAGGGGAGCTGGCCGGCGAGCACGCCGTCGATGATGGTCTTCATGAGCGTCGCCTGGGGCGCCGACAGCTCGTCGCCGCCGAAGCCGAAGGTGTTGCCCAGCAGGAGCACCGTGCCTGCGACCACCCAGCAGGCGCAGGCGGCACCGATGAGCTGGCCGAACTGCTGGCGCGCGGGCGTTGCACCCACCAGGTACCCGGTCTTGAGGTCCTGGGAGATGTCGCCGGCCTTGCTGGCGGCGACCGCCACGATGGTGCCGACGGTCAGCACCGCCGCGCGCGCGCCCTCGCCGGTCCAGCCGGCGGCGGCGAACACGGAGGCGACCGCGAGCAGCGTGACCAGCGTGATGCCGGACGTGGGCTGCGAGGACACGCCGACGATGCCGACGATGCGAGCCGCGACGGTGACGAACAGCAGGCCGAAGATGGCCACGCCGCCGGCGCACACCAGGCGCGGGCCGAGCGCCATGTCGCCGGCGAAGACGCCGGGAATGAGACCGGCGGCCAGCACGACCACGGCGATGCCGCCGAGCACGAACGCGCCCGGCAGGTCGCGGTCCGTGCGCTCTCCGGTGGCGGCGGAGCCGCCGCGCAGGCCGCGCAGCACACCGGCCACGGCGTCCACCATGCTGGGCAGCGTGCGCAGCACGGTCAGGATCCCGGCCGTGGCCACGGCGCCGGCGCCGATGTAGCGCACGTAGCGCTTGAAGATCTCTCCGGCGGGCAGGTCGCGGATCAGGTCGGTGGTCTCCGGCGGCAGCGGCCGGTCGAGCGTCGCGCCGAAGAAGGCCACCATCGGGGTGAGCACGATGGCGGAGAGCAGCGCGCCGGCCACCAGGATCCCGGTCTGGCGATAGCCGAGGATGAAGCCGACGCCGAGCAGCGCCGGAGCCAGCTCCAGCTCCACGCGCGCCTTCGGCAGCACGGGCAGGTCCGCGCCCAGCTTGGCCGGAAGCAGGAACAGCAGCGAGACCAGCAGCTTGACCGCCGCGCCGATAACCATCCCGCGGAACACCCAGACGCCGGCGGAGGCGCCGCCGGTCGTGGCGCGCAGCACTTCGGCGCAGGCCGTACCCTCGGGATACGGCAGGCTCGCGTGCTCGCGCACGATCAGGAGGCGGCGCAGCGGGATCATGGCGCACAGGCCCAGCAGGCCGCCCAGGAAGCACAGGACCACGACCTGCAGGTACGGCGGCGCGACGCCCCACAGGAACAGCGCGGGGATGGTGAAGATCGTGCCGCTGGCCAGCGAGGTGCTGGCCGAGCCGATGGTTTGCGCCAGGTTGGCTTCCAGGATGGTGCCGGGCGTGCGCAGGAGCCGGAACACCGCCACCGCCATCACCGCGGCCGGGATGGAGGCCGAGACGGTGAAGCCGACGCGCAGGCCGAGGTAGGCGTTGGAAGCGCCGAAGACCAGCCCGAGGACCACGCCGGTGACGACCGCCTTGAAGGTGAACTCGGCCAGCTCCTCGCGCGGCGTGCTCACGAGGGCAGAAGGCGCGCGCCGCCGGCCCGCGCCGCGGTGTCAGGGCTCCGGTGAATGAGGTGCTCGCGCATGCCTCCGCGCGGCGGAGACTACCATTGCGCCGTGGTCACGGCCCACTGGCGCCGTTCCTTGCTGCTCGCGCCGGCGCTGGCTGCGGCCTGGAGCGCGCCCGCGCCGATCGCGGCAACGGCGTCGCCGCCGCAGGCGCAAGAAGCGGCGCTGCGGATCTTCCTGAGCGGGGGGCCGAAGACGCACGGTCCCGGCGCGCACGACGCGCCGCGCTTCGTGGACGAATGGACGGCCCTGCTGCGCGCGCGCGGCGCTCAGGTGGAGGGCGCGCTGCGCCTGCCGAGCGCGGCGGAATACGGCAGGACCGACGTGCTCGTGCTGTACAAGGCCGACGGCGGCTCCATCCACGGCCAGGATCGGGTCGACCTGGAGCGTTTCCTGGCGCGCGGCGGCGGCATCGTGGTGTTGCACGACGCGCTGTGCGGCGACGATCCGCAGTGGTGGAAGACGATCATCGGCGGTGCCTGGGACTACGGCCGCGCCAAGTACGAGGAAGGGGCCACGCACCTGTACCTCACCCCGGTCGAGCACCCGATCACCCGCGGCGTCTCCAACTTTGAGTTCGAGGACGAGATCTATTACGACCTGGAGATGATGCCCGGCGTCCAGGTGCTCGCCAGCGGATTTCATTCCATCTTCGCGATCACCCCGCAGATGTGGACGTACGAACCGGGACCGTACCGGGCCTTCGTGAGCGTCCAGGGGCACGAGTGGCGCTCGTTCGCGCACCCCGCGTGGCGCACGCTCGTGCTGCGCGGTATCGCCTGGGCCGGCGGGCGCGACGCGGACCTGCTCACGGCGGCGGGGGAGCGCGCGCAACTGCGGTATCCGCCGGGCGGCCCGACGGCGCCGGACGAGGCCCACGAGTCCTTCGTGCTGCACCCGGACTTCGAGATCGCGCTGGTGGCCGCCGAGCCGCTCATCGAGAAACCGATCAGCCTGGACTGGGACGCCGCCGGGCGTATGTGGGTGGCGGAAACTCCGGGATACCCGGAGAAGGAGCGCTTCTCCGGCGTGGCGGCACACGACCGCGTCTCCATCCTGGCGGACACAGACGGCAACGGCCGCATGGACCGCAAGCAGGTGTTCTGCGACGGCCTCGATCTGGTCACCAGCATCGTCCTGCACCGCGACGGCGTGATCGCCAGCGCCTCGCCCGACATCTGGTGGCTGCGTGACACGGATGGCGACGGCGCCTGCGACCGGCGCGAGCGCCTCTACAGCGGCTTTGGCTACGGCGACACGCACGCCGTGGTCAGCAACCTGCGCTGGGGCCAGGACGGCTGGATCTACGCCACGCAGGGCTACAGCGGCTCCGCCTCGCGCGACATCGCCGGCGCGCAGGACCAGCGCTTCGGAGCCATCGGCAACGGCGTGATCCGTTTCCGTCCGGACGGCGGCGCCATCGAGGTGGTGTCCAGCTACGGCTCGAACACCTGGGGCCTGGACTTCTCCGCCGACGGCGAGCTGTTCTTCACCATGGCCAACGGCGCGCACCTGCGCCACGTCGTCCTTCCGGAAGCCGCGCTCGCACGCGGGCGCATGGACGTGAAGAGCTGGGCCGACGTGCCGGACCACGAGCGCGCCTTCCCTCTGGTGACGCGCACGCGCCCGCCGTACGCTCAGATCGACTTCGTGGGCGGTTTCACGGCCGCGTCCGGCTGCTGCATCTACACGGGTGGCGCCTGGCCGGACGAGTACGACGGCAACCACTTCGTGTGCGAGCCGACGCTCAACCTGGTGCACCGCGATCTGCTGAGTCCGGACGGCGTCACGTATGCTGCGAGCAAGGAGCGTGAGGCCGAGTTCCTGGCGTCGCCGGACCTGTGGTTCCGTCCGGTGCACCTGCGCGTGGGGCCGGACGGCGCCTTGTACGTGCTCGATTTCTATAACCAGGCGGTCGTGCACAACGATCCGCGCGGCCCGGAGCACGGGCCGACCAACGCGGCCCGGCGGCCGGACCGCGATCATGAGAACGGGCGCATCTGGCGCGTGCAGCACCGCCGGGCGCGGGCGCTGGAGCGGATGGATCTCGCGCGCGCCGACGCCGCCGTCCTGTACGGCGCCTTGTCGCATCCGAACGGCTGGGCGCGCGCGACCGCCCAGCGGCTGATCGTCGAGCAGGACGTGGCGGCGCCGGAAGGCTGGAGGCCGCCGGATCCAGTCGCGGAGGCGTTGTACCGCTGGGTCGTGTTCCAGCAGGACGGACTTGCCTTGCCGGCGCCATCCACAGGCGCTCCGGCCGTGGTGCAGCGCGCTGCCGCCCGCATTGCCCGCCAGGTGGAGGACCCGAATGCCGCAACCGCGCTGCTGGCCTCCTGGCGCGATGCGGACGCGCGCACGCGCCTCGAGATCCTGGCGGCACAGCGCGCATGGCCGCGTGAGCGCGACCTCGCGTCCAGCTTCCTCAAGTGCTATGGCTCCGCCCAGGAGGATTGGACGCGCTCCGTCGTCTTCGGCCTCGCCGCCACGGATCCGGTCGCCTTCTTCGCGGGGCTGCCGGACGTCCAGGCCCTGGACGGGTGCGCCAACCTCGTCCTAGCGGTCGGCCGGCGCGCCGGCCAGCTCACGGACACGTCCGCGGTCGCGGACTGCCTCTCGGCTCTGGCGGACCGCGTCACTTCGACCAGGATCCCGCCCGAGGAAGTCGAGCTGGTCGAACTCGCGGTCAGCGGCATCGCCGACACCGCGCAGTCGAGCCGGTGGAATTCCGGCGACGCGACCCTGCTGGATGCGCTCCAGCGCCTGTTGAGCACGGAGGCGGGCTGGGCGGTACTGCCAGTGGCGGCACGCCTCCAGCATCCGCCGCTGGCCGGCGCGATCGCGCAGGCCACGCATCGGGTGGCGGCCGAGCTCGAACGTGAGGACCTGGATTGGCGGAGGCGCGTGGCCGCCCTGGACACCTTGCTGGCGCTCCCGGACCCGCCTGAGGAAGTCTTCGAGGCCGCCGCCGCGCTGCTGGGCCCCGCGCAGTGGCCGGACTGCCGGCGTCAAGTGCTGGGCATCCTCGGCGAGGCCCCGGACGACGCCCCGGCCCTTTTCGGGCTGGTGGACGTCGTCGCCGGCGCCTTCAGCTCGCTCCCGGAAACCGAGCGCGAGCTTGGCTTCCAGCACCTGCTGCAACGCCCGCAGTGGTCGCGGCGCTTCCTGGAAGGCGTGCGCGCGCAACGTCCGCCGGCGGCGGTGCTCGGCCCGGCGCGCGCGTACCGGCTGCTGCACCATCCGGATCCCGGCGTGGCCGAGCTGGCGCAGCAGGTGCTCGCGCCGCCCGAGAGCGATCGCTCGATCGAGGATCTCGTTGCGCAGTTGTTGCCCGTGATCACGCAGCCCGGGGACCTCCAGCGCGGCCGCGCGCTGTTCATGACCAACTGCGGCACCTGCCACCGCCTGCGCGGCGAGGGCGGAGAGGTGGGCCCGGACCTCACCGGCATGGGTGCGCACGAGCTGCGCGACCTGCTGCCGATCGTGCTGGATCCCAACCGCGCCGTGGAGGCTGCTTATCTCGAGTACGTGGCCGAAACGACCGGCGGCCGCCTGATCTCCGGAGTCCTGGTACGCGACACGACCGATGGAATCGTCCTGCGCAGCAGCGGCGGCGACCAGGAGATCGCGCGCGCGCAGCTGCGCAGCCTGAGCTCCACCGGCCGCTCCCCCATGCCCACCGGCTTCGAGAGCCTGGGGGCCGAGGGCCTGCGCGACCTGTTCGCGTACTTGCGCAGCGGCTACGAGCGCTTCCGCGTCCTGGACCTGGCGCCGCTGTGCAGCGCCAGCACCGCGCTCGGGCTGTACGACACGCGCTACGACGCCAAGCCCATGGATTTCGTGCGCTACGGCACGCTGGAGGTCGCCGGCGTGCCCTTCGAGCTGCTCGACCCGGCGCGCAACCCCGGCGGGCGCAACGCGCTGGTGCTGCGCGGCGGCCTGCATAAGCAGTGGCAGTGCAACACCGACATGCCGCAGCGCGTGGAGATCCCGGTGGGCGCGGCGCTGGAGCGCGTGCACGTGCTCGGCGGCATCGCCGGCTGGGGCTTCCCGTACGTGTCCGACACCATCCCGGCGCTGCGCTGGACCTGGGTCTACGCCGGCGGCGCCACGGAAGAGCACATCCTGCGCAACGGCGTCGAGTTCGCCGACTGGATCCGGCACGTGGACGTGCCCGGCTCGGAGTTCGCGCCTGGGCTGCTGAAGGCGCGCAGCTGGGGCCAGGTACGTCAGTTCCACGTGCAGCCGGAGCGCCCGGAAGTCGTGGACCGAATCATCCTCGAGAGCTTCGGCAACGACCTCGCGCCGACCGTGCTCGCGCTCACCGCCGAGCTGGCCGAGTCGTAGCCGCGCGGCTCGCCGATCACCGCGATCCGGCCGCCACGTCTGCGCTCAGCGTCCGGCCTGGATCTGACCGGGCCAGCCCGGCAGCACTTTGGCCGCTCCGGGCGCATGAGACACAGCGGGCAGCGGCGCCGGCCGCAGCGCGCGCCCGCCGGTCCAGATGGCCTCGATCTCGCCGAGCGCGTCCAGCACCAGGACGTCGGCGCGCGCTTCCGGCTCCAGGCGCCCGCAGTCGCCGAACAGGCTGCCCGGTACCTCGCAGCCGCCGCGGACCGCCTGCTCCCAGGTGAGCGCGCCTTCGCGCACGCGCTGCGCCAGGAGCTGCGGCAGCGGATCCAGCGTGCCGCCGAGTCCGCCCTGCTCGTCGCGGGCCGCGGGGCCGTCGCGGTGCAGGCGCTTGCCTCCGGCCTCGAAGTCGAGCGCCGGGAGGCCCGCGTGCGACAGGTTGTCGCTCTGGAACATGAGCCGGCCACGCAGCTCCGGTGTGTCGGCGAGCAGCGCCAGCGTCACGTTGCTGACGTGCACGCCGTCGGGAATGACGCCGGTCCAGCGCGCGCGCCCGCGCAGCGCGAAGCCGATCGGGCCGGGCTCCCGCGCCTGCAGCGGCGGCATGCGGTTGCCGAGGTGGGTGATCGCGACGTCGCCGCCCTCCGCCAGCCGTCCGCAGTCCTCGTATCCGGCGGCGCAGTGGCCGATGGACAGGACCACGCCGGCGCGGCGCAGCACGCGCGCCGCAGCTTCGGCGCCCTGGACCTCGGGCGCAAACGTGCACATGCGCAGCCAGGCGCCGCAGGCGCCCGCCACCTGCTCGGCACGCTCTGCCGTGGGCTCGGAGATACCCACCGGAGGCAGCGCGCCGCGCATGTGCGGCGCGACGAACGGCCCTTCGATGTGCCAGCCCGCCAGCCGGCAGCCGGCGGGCGGCGCCTGCGCGGCGAAGCGCTCGTAGGCGCGGCGCAGCCGGCGCAGGTCCGGCACCGGCAGCGGATACAGGCCGCACAGCGCCGTGGTCACGCCCGTACGCGCCAGGGCTTCCGCCATCGCGCGCAACTCTGCTGGCGTCGCCACGCTCGTGTCCACGCCGCCGTAACCGTGCAGGAGCGTGTCCACGAAGCCCGGCACCACGCGCAGGCCGCGGCAGTCGGCCAGCTCCGCCGCCAGGCGCCGCGGCGGCGCGCCCGCGCGGACCTCGGCGATGCGGCCGCGCTCCCAGCGCAGCCAGCCGTCGCGGAAGCGCCCGCGCAGCCACAACCGGCCGGCGACGCCCTTTGGCCGACTCATTCTTCTCCCTTGTGCCACCAATAGAGACTACTGCTGCCGTAGACGCGCTCCTCGAGCCCCGACAGCTGCGCGCGCTCGTGCGGCGCGAGCAGACCCTTGGGGGCGTGCACCACCGCGCAGCCGCCGGGGGCGAGCCGTGCCGCCAGCGCGCAGAACAGCTCCCAGGTCTCCGGCCGTCCGGAGCCGCGGAACGCCGCGTACGGCGGGTCGTAGAACAGCAGGTTCGGGGGCTGTCTTGGCGCCTGGTCCAGGAAGGAGCGTACGTCCACCTGCGCCACTTCGTGCCGGTCGGCGTAGCCGAGTTCGGCAGCGCTGGCGCGCAACTGCGCCGCCGCCGCCCGGTGCCGCTCCACGGCCACCACCCTCGCGGCCCCCCGCGACAGCGCCTCGAAGCCGAGGATGCCGCTGCCGGCGTAGACGTCCCAGATGACGGCTTCCGGAATGAGCGCCCGCAGGTGGTTCATCAGCCCTTGCCGCGCCCGCTCGGGCAGGGGCCGGGTGGACGCCACTGCCGGCACGCGCAGCTTGCGGCCCCGATGCTCGCCGGCCGTGATCCGGAGCATCGGCCCAGGGTAGCGTGGATCCGGCCGGAACGGGACAATCGTGGCCCGATGCCCCGCTTGCACGTCAACATCGACCACGTGGCCACGGTGCGCCAGGCCCGGCGCGAGCGCGTTCCCGATCCCGTCGCGGCAGCGGTGATCTGCGAGCTGGCGGGAGCTCAGGGAATCACCGTTCACCTGCGCGAGGACCGGCGCCACATCCAGGATCGCGACCTGCGCCTGCTGCGCGAGACGGTGACGACCCTGCTGAACCAGGAGATGGCGCTGGCCGAGGAGATGGTGCGGATCGCGCTGGAAGTGCGCCCGGACGAGGTGTGCGTCGTGCCCGAGGACCGCCAGGAGCTGACCACCGAAGGCGGGCTGGACGCGGCGGCGGCCCTGCCCCGGCTGCACAAGGAGGTGCCGAAGCTGCAGCAGGCCGGAATCGCGGTCAGCCTGTTCGTGGATCCCGATCCCAAGGCGCTGGAAGCCGCGGCCCAGTGCGGCGCCGACTTCGTGGAGCTGCACACCGGCCGGTACGCGCGCGCACGCGCCGCGGAACGGCACAACGAGCTGAAGCGTCTCGAGACCGCGGCGCGCTATGCCCACGAGCTGGGGCTGCGCGTCAACGCCGGGCACGGGCTGGACTACGACAACGTGGGCGAGGTGGCCCGCCTGCCGCACGTGGAAGAGCTGAACATCGGCTTCGCCATCGTCGCCAGGTCGGTCCTCGTGGGCCTGGACCAGGCGGTGCGCGAGATGCTGGACCGCCTGCTCGCCTCCGGCGCGGCCGAAGCGTGAGCGAGTCCGGGCTCAACCCGCGCGAGAAGACGGGCCGGAGGATGCGGCTCGTCGCCTGCACGGTCGTGGGCGCGCCCCTGGCCTTGGCCCTCCTGCCGTTATACCTGGTGCAGGTCCGCAGCGGCCACGGCGATCGCTGGGCCCCGTACTCCTATGCCGCAGCGGGCTTCGGCATGCTGGTCCTGCCGTTCTGGCTGGTGGCCTTGTTGAATCTCCTGCGATGAGCGGCCGCAGGACGGTCTTCGTCAATGCGCGCTTCCTTTCGGAGCCGATCACCGGCGTGCAGCGCTGCGGCCGCGAGCTCCTGCGCGAGTTCGACGCCATGCTGGAGGAAGGCGAAGTGGACCGCGGACGCTTCGGCTTCACCCTGCTCACGCCGGAGCCGCCGCTCGGCTTCTCCTGCCGGCACCTGCAGCTGCACGTGGCCGGCCCGTGGCGATCGCACCTGTGGGAACAAATGGCGCTGCCGCGCCGCGCGCCGGGATTCCTGCTCAGTCTCAAGAACACCGCGCCTGCGTTCCGGCGCGGCGGCGGACTGCTGATCCACGATCTGCAGGTGTACGGCTGTCCGGACACGCATGGCCGCACCTTCCAGCGCCTGTACCGGTTCATCACGCCGCGCGCCGCGCGCCGGGCCGCCGCGCTGTTCGCGCCGTCGCAGTTCACCGCCGGCGAGATCGAGCGCTTTCTCGCCATCCCGGCCGCCGCGGTGACCGTCACCTCGGAGGGCCACGAGCACGCGCTGCGGGAGGGCGCGGATCCAGCCATCCTGGCACGCCACCGCATCCCGGCCGGCGCCTACCTGCTGGCGGTCAGCAGCCTCAATCCCAACAAGAACTTCGCCGCCGTGCTGCGCGCCCTGCGCCTGCTGGACACGCGCGACGTCGCCTTCGTGATCGCCGGCGGCGCCAACCCGCAAGTGTTCGCACGTTCCGACCCCACAGCCCTGCCTGCGGGGGCCATCCACGTGGGCCGGGTGAGCGACGCCGAGCTGCGGGCTCTCTACGAAAACGCCCTGGCCTTCGTGTTCCCCTCCTTCTACGAAGGCTTCGGCCTCCCCCCGCTCGAGGCCATGGCGCTCGGCTGCCCCGTCGTGTGCAGCAACAGCTCCTCGCTTCCGGAGGTCGGCGGCGACGCGGTGCTCTACTGCGATCCCGCTGACGACGCCGACATCGCCCGCCAGGTGCGCCGTCTCATCGACGAGCCGCGCCTGCGCGGCGAGCTGGCCGAGCGCGGCCGCCGCCGCGCCGCCGGGTTCCGCTGGCGCGACGCGGCGCGCCGCATCTGGCAGCGCATCGAGCCGCTGCTGTGAGCCGCCAGCCCGCTACTGCGGGCCGGGCTTGGGTGCCGGCTTCTGCCCTTGCTGCGGCGCCGCCTGGCCGTAATCCACCACGTTCGCGTCCGCCGGGGGTTGATATTGGAACTGGGTGTGGTCCATGTCCTCGCGCTTGGGATGGCGTACGTTGGTATAGCGGAGGGACATGATGAGGCCGGTGTCACCCCGTAGCTCGCGGTGCACAGGGAAGCCGGTCTTCTCGTCCAGGGTCAGCAGCATCGTCTTGGGCGGGTCATCGAACATGGCGCCGAGCTTCTCCTTGGCGTCCGCCTTGACCGTCCCGTGCAAAATGATCACGCCCTTGCCCGACTTGACTTCCTTGAAATCCACCAGCGCGGCAAAGTCCTGGACCAGGCGCACAGGATCCGGATCCATGCCGCCCATCCCCATGCCGAGCGCCAGGTCCTGGGCGCCCTGCAGTTGCGCCAGCGGGATCTTCTCCACCTGCGGTTTCTTGTAGTAGATCCAGTTGGTCTCGCTCCACAGCGTAGTGCCGTCGCAGACCAGAAGGTTGGAGGCGGTGACCGGCTCCGGACGGCCCTGCTGGTGCTGCTGCATCTTCTGCTCCAGGCGATAGTGCGTGGAGTCGGCGTAAACCAGGCGCCCGGTCCCGTCCATGGGGATCAGCATCTGCTGCCCCTTCATCTCCAGGTCCGCCTCCACGGGCCGGCCGGCCAGCGTGGCCATCTTCTTGAGCCAGTACTCCGGCTTGTCGGTGTCTGCACCTTGCGGGTGGGCGGCGGCCGGCAGGGCGGCGCCGAGCAGGAATGCGGCGGTGAGCGGGAACTTCATGGCAGAGACCTTGTTACGGACAATGACAAGCGCCGGGACGGGAGATTCCCGCCCCGGCGCGTGTGCCCGGCGGGCCGGGGGGATCAGAACTCTTCCTCGCCCTCGCCGCCGCCCACGCCCAGGAACATGCTGAGGTCAATGACCGGGACGCCTTGCGGAGCGGTGTACTGGAAGCGCTCGGCCGGGATGGACTCGGGGAATTGCACCCCGCTGGTGATCAGCTCGACGTTCACTTCCTCTTCCCCGCCGCCCACCATCTTCAGCGACCTGGGGAACCAGGTCTTTTCATCCAGGGCCAGGGCCACGTTGACCTTCTCGTCCCCATCGCCGCCCAGGTCGGACTCCGACACGGTGGCGGTCAGATTGCGCACGCCGTCCTTCACCTCTTCCTTGAACTGGATCTTGTTGACGCCCTCCAGGACGGCCGAAAAGTCCATGCCTTGCGCCAACTGGCCCACGGCGTCCTTGTTCTTCAGCAGCGCCAGGGACAGCTTCATGACCTGGGTGCCCTGAGGCGTCGGAAACTCGGCGTACAAGTCCTTCCCGTCGGCCACCAGCTTCATGGTCAGGTCCTCGCCCTCCATGACGCCCTTCAAGGTGAGGTTCACCGCGAGCTTGCCGGCGCCGCCCCACGCGACGTGCCCGCTGCCGCTGGTCTCGTCCTCGGCCTGAGCACTCAGGTTGACGTCGCATTCGAAGGGCTTCTGGAGGATCGCCTCCAGGCGAGTCAGGAGCTCGGGCTTGGCGGGCGCGCCCGCCTGAGGCTGAGTCGCCTGCGGCTGGCTGGCCGGCGGCTTGGCGGCCGGATCCTGAGCAAGTGCCGGCGCGGCGAAGGCCAACAGACCGGCGACAAGAAGTGAAGGTGTCGGCATGAATTGTGGCGTGCTGGACGGGATGCGGGTCGAAGATTGTACGGCCTACGGAGTCCGCTGTCTCCTTCATTCCCATCTGCCTGGAAACAACCCGTTGCGCTTGAGTGACCTCTGAGCGGCCGCCGGCTTTGACATGCCATTCCGGCAGCAGAGCCGGATCTTCGTGCGGAATCGGGCCCGCCTTTGCGGCATACCGCTTGCTAGTCCCAACCCGCCATGATCCAACCGGAGCGCTGGACCCAGAAGACACGAGAAGCCTTTCAGGAAGCGGAGCGCGAGGCGCGCGAGCGCGGACATCGTGGCGTACAGCCGGCTCACCTCCTGGAGGTCCTGCTGAAACAAACGGAGGGGCTTGTTCCGGCCCTGTTGAACAAGGCCGGTGTCACCCCAGTACTGGCCCGGCGCTACGCCGAGGAGGAACTGGCCAAACTCCCCAAAGTCGAAGGAGGCCAGACCGGATTGGACCGTGCCACGGCCAATCTGCTGGAGGCCGCCGACGTCGTGCGCCAGGAGCACGGTGACGACTACCTGAGCACCGAGCACCTGATCCTGGCTCTTGCAGCCAGCGATACGCCGCTGGGGCGCAACCTGCGCAGCTCGGGCTGCACTCCCGAAAACCTGCGGCAGGCGCTCCAGGACCTGCGCGGCGCGCGGCGGGTCACCGACGACAACCCGGAGGGCAAGGACAACGCGCTGCAGAAGTTCGCCAATGACCTCACGGCACGCGCCCGTGACGGCAAGCTCGATCCCGTGATCGGCCGGGAGGACGAGATCCGCCGCGTCATGCAGATCCTCTCGCGGCGCACCAAGAACAACCCGGTGTTGATCGGCGATCCGGGGGTCGGCAAGACCGCGGTGGTCGAGGGGCTGGCCCAGCGCATCGTCGCCGGTGACGTCCCCACCGGCCTCAAGAACAAGCGCGTGCTGGCGCTCGACATGGGCGCGCTCCTGGCCGGCGCCAAGTATCGCGGCGAGTTCGAGGAGCGCCTGAAAGCCGTCCTCAACGAGGTCCAGCAGGCCGCCGGCCAGATCATCCTCTTCATCGATGAGCTGCACACGGTGGTCGGCGCCGGCGCCGCGGAGGGCGCGGTGGACGCCGCCAACCTGCTCAAGCCGGCCCTGGCGCGCGGCGAGCTGCGTTGCATCGGCGCCACCACCATCGACGAGTACCGCAAGCACATCGAGAAGGATGCGGCGCTGGAACGGCGCTTCCAGCCGGTGCGCGTGGAGGAGCCAAGCGAAGCGGAGACCGTGGCCATCCTGCGCGGCCTGGCGGAGCGCTACCAGGTGCACCACGGCGTGCGCATCACCGACGCGGCGCTGGTGACCGCCGCGCGCCTCACCAAGCGCTACATCCCAGACCGGCGCCTGCCCGACAAGGCCATCGACGCCGTGGACGAGGCCGCCAGCCGCCTGCGCCTGGAGCTCGATTCCATGCCGGCCGAGCTGGACCTGCTGGAGCGCCGCATCCGCCAGCACCGCATCGAGCGCGCCGGGCTGGAGGCGGAAGGCGGCCCGGACGCCAAAGCCAAGATCCAGCGCCTGGACGAAACCCTCTCCTCCCTGGATGAGGAGGCCAAGGCCTTGCGTGCCCGCTGGCAGAACGAGAAGAAGATCATCGACGAGATCAAGGCGCTGCGCGAGGAGGTCGAGGGCCTGCGCAACCGCAGCCAGGCGCTGGAGCGCGAAGGCAAGTACGAGGAGGTCGGCCGCATCCGCTACGGCGACATCCCCGAGCGCGAGCGCCGCATCACCGAGGCGGAGAAGCAGCTGGCGCAGATGCAGCAGGACCGGCCCCTGCTGCGCGAGGAGGTGGGCCCCGAGGAGATTGCGAAGGTGGTGGCGGCCTGGACCGGCATTCCGGTGGACCGCCTGGTTGAAACGGAGCGGATCAAGCTGCTCAACCTCGAGGAGCGCCTGCGCCGGCACGTCGTGGGCCAGGACCACGCCCTCAAGGCCGTGGCCGAAACCGTGCGCCGCGCCCGCGCCGGCCTGCAGGACGAGCGCCGCCCGCTCGGCTCCTTCGTGTTCCTGGGCCCGACCGGCGTGGGCAAGACCGAGCTGAGCCGCGCCCTGGCCACCGATCTGTTCGGCGACCAGAACGCCATGATCCGTCTGGACATGTCCGAGTACCAGGAAAAGCACACCGTCTCGCGCCTGATCGGCGCCCCGCCGGGCTACATCGGCCATGACGAGGGCGGCCAGCTCACGGAAGCGGTGCGCCGCCACCCCTACGCCGTGGTCCTGCTGGACGAGATCGAGAAGGCGCACCCGGACGTGTTCAACACCTTGCTCCAGGTCCTCGATGACGGCCGGCTCACCGACAGCAAGGGACACACGGTGGATTTCCGCAACACCTTGCTGATCATGACCAGCAATCTGGGCGGGGCGCTCGGCGTCATGCACGACGCCATGGAGGAGCCGACGCGCTACGAGCAGCGCTACCGCGAGGCGCTCAAGGCGCATTTCCGGCCCGAGTTCCTCAACCGCCTGGACGACATCGTCGTCTTCCACCCGCTGACCAAGAAGGTGTTGCGCGCGATCGTGGACCTGCAGCTCCAGCGCGTCGCCGCGCGCCTGCTCGAGACCGCCCAGCTCGCCCTGGACATGGACGATTCCGCCCGCGACTGGCTGGCCGACCACGGATACGACCCGGACTTCGGCGCGCGCCCGCTGCGCCGTGTGATCGAGCACGAGATCCTGAACCCGCTCAGCACCCGCATCCTGGCCGGCGAGCTGGCCGGCGCCACCGGCATCCGCGTGACCGCGGGCGCGGACGGGCTGGAGATCCAGCCCGTCCACCCGCGCACGCCGGCCGCGTCCGCCCGGTAGCATCCTCGCCGCTGGACCGGAGGCGCCCTCCGCAAGGCCGCACAATGGCCGGCATGCGCCGCTCGCGCACCCTGGTCCTCGCTCTCGCGCTGTGTGCCGCCGGCGCGTGCGCCGGGACGGAGCGCGACCCGGACCTGCCGCGGAGGAGCAACGCGCCCAACGGACATCCGTGGATCGAGATCCCGGAATCGGACTGGGAGACCTTGTTCGACGGCGTGAGCCTGGACGGCTGGAAGGAAACCGGCGACGCCGCCTGGGCCGTCGCGGACGGCACCTTGTGCGGGGCAACGGGCGGCGGCCAGCACAGCTTCCTGGTCACCGCACGCAGCTTCGGCGACTTCGTGCTGGAGCTGGAGGTGCTGGCCGAGCGCTCCGGGAACTCCGGGATCCAGATCCGCAGCCGGCTCGACGGCGGCGTCATGCGCGGCTACCAGATCGAGGTGGATCCGTCCCCGCGCGCCTGGTCGGGCGGCTTGTACGAGGAAGGCGGCCGCGGCTGGCTGCAGGACCTGTCGGACAACCCCGCCGCGCGCGCGGCGTTCCGACCCGACGGCTGGAACCGCTACCGCATCGAGTGCCGCGGCCCGCGCATCCGCTCCTGGGTCAACGGCGTCGCCGCCGCGGACTACGCCGAGGCCGCCGTGCGGGAAGGCGTGATCGGCCTGCAAGTGCACGGCGGGGCCGACGTGCGCGTCCTCTGGCGCAACATCCGGATCCGCCGCCTGGGCCCGGAGCAGCCGGACTTCGTGCTTCCGGATCCAGGCGACTGAGCGAACCGGCTGCTCGCACCACGCAGTTCACGGTTTGGGCCGGCGCATGCGCGCCTTCAGCTCCTCGTTCCTCCGCTTCACCTCCGGATTGCCGGCGTACCAGGGCGGGATGTCGTCGTAGTCGGGGATGCCGTCGTCGATGAGGAAGCGCGCGTTCGGGTCCTTGGGGTAGCCGGCAGCCACGGCGCCGGCGCACAGCACCAGCAGCGGCTCGTGGTCGGCCGCGCGCAGGGCGCGCCGGGCCTCCGGGGCCGTGCGCACCACGTCGCCGCGCTGCAGCGGGATGAGTGCGCCGTCGATCAGGATCACGCCGCTTCCGCCCATCACCACGTACACCTCCTCCTGCTCCTTGTGGCTGTGGGTGAAGGTGTAGCCCTGGCCCGCGGGCAGGCGGATGATGCCGATGCCGACCGCGGCGAGATCGAGCTGCTGGCGCGGGCTCACCAGCCCGGCGATCTGGTCGAAGTCGAAATGCATCTTGGTGTATGCCGTCATGGGACCCGTTCCAGCTCCTCGATGGTCCACTGCCGGTCGCGCCCGGCGGTGGCGGCGCGGATGACCTTGACTTCTTCCGGGCTCACGGCCGCCGCACCGTGGCCCCACTCGCGCCGGATGTAGGTGAGCACCGCGGCGATCCGCTCGTCGTCCGCGGCATAGGAAGGCATCTCCAGGCTCCAGCTCGTGCCGTTCACCTGCAGCGGACCGGTCAACCCGTGCAGCAGGATGCGCACCAGGCGATCCTTGGAGCCGAGCGTCCAGTCGGTGTAGCGCAGCGGCGGCGCCTTGCCCGGCTCGCCCAGGCCGGAAGCCTGGTGGCAGGTCGCGCAGTCCATGGCGTAGATATGGCGGCCGCTCTCGAAGCGTGCCTGCTCGTCGGCGCTGAGCGGGACCACGCGGATCTGGACGACGTCGGCGCGCCCGGGCCACAACAGGCACACGCGCACGTCCTCGGGCATGGAATCGAAGGCCTCGGGCTTGCGTGCCAGCGGGATGTAGCCCGGCTTGCCGTCCGGGCCCTTCGGGCGGCCTGCGAGCGTTCCTTCCCGCAACGCCTGGCGCCGCCACGCCACCGGCTCCTCCGCCAGGCCGGCCAGCAGTGCGTCCACGCGGTCGGAGCGGCCTTCCTGCACGACGCAGCGGGCCAGGTCGCGGAGCAGCTCAGGGCGGCCGGGCTGTGGATCGCGCCAGGCGTCGGCGGCGAGCAGCACGCGCAGGAAGTCCAGCTCGCGCTGCCCCAGCCCGCTAAGGGCCGCGCTGCGGATGCGGGAGCTGGACGCGTCGGCTTGCAGCAGGGACGCCAGGGACGCGAGGCCGGCGGGTGTCTGCGACTCGCCCAGGGACAGGGCCGCCTGCCGGCGCAGCGGCTGGCTGGCTCCGGCAGCCTCGAGGATGGCTTCCAGCACCGAATCGTCCCGCTGGCGCAGCAGGGCCTCGGAGCAGCGGACCGACGCCAGGCGCACGCGGTCGTCGGCGTCGCCAAGCGCGGCCATGACGGTGTCCGCGTCGATCGCGTCCAGTCCCTCCAGGGCCCACAGAGCGTGCACGCGGCCCAGTGGCGCCTTCCCTTGCCGCGCCAGCTTGCGCAAGGGTTCGGCGTCGCCGGCGTGGAGCCCGCGCTCCACCAGTTCGCGCTGCGCCGCGTCGCGCCACCAGCCGTCCGCGTGGGAGAGCAGCGCCACCAGGTCGCTCCACGCCGCCGAGGAGAGACGGGGAGAGCCCGGGTTGCGCGCTGCCGTCGCGGAGGTCACGCGCCAGATGCGGCCGAGGCCGGTCGGCTGGTCCAGCGAGCGCGCGACCACCTGCCGGCGCAGAAAGGTGGTGACGAAGTTGCGGTGCTGGATCAGGCCGCGGTACATATCCACCACGTACATCGCGCCGTCAGGCCCGGCGCACAGGTTCACCGGGCGGAAGCGCTCGTCGGTGGAGGCCAGGAACTCGGTTCCTTCGCGGGCGTTGGAGGCGCGCGCGCCGTCGGGCCCGGCCTCCAGGCGGAAATGCTTGATCAGGTTGGCCGCCGGCTCGCACACGAAGGCGTCGCCGTGGTATTCCGCCGGCAGCGCGTGCTCGCGATAGACGAGCGGAGCGCAGGCGGCGGTGAACTCCTTCAGCTTCCAGTCCACCAGGAATCCGGGTTGGTAACCGCGGTTCACCCCCGGCGTGATGCGCACCGGCCAGACCCGGAAATCGGGAGTGAGCTGCTCGTTGGCGCCCTCCGCCACGCCCAGGTTCAGGTTGCGGGCGGCCGCGTACGGGTCGATGCGGGCGCCGCGCAGGGGATCGCTGTTGGTGTTGAAATAGAGCCGGCCCAGGTCGTCCTGCGCGATGCCCCACTGCCCGCCGCCGGCGCTGCGGCGGCGTTCCCAGACGCCGTTGCGCCAGCGATAGCGGGCGTCGTGGTTGGCGCACACGATCCAGTTGTCGAGGGCGGGGAGCAGCCCGTTGGCGGCGTGCTCGGGGTTGTGCAGGCCGGCCTCGAAGCCGCGCTCCACCACGCTGCGCTCGTCGGCGCGCCCGTCGCCGTCCTCGTCGCGGCAGAAGAGCAGCTCCGGCGGCGCCAGGACCAGCGCGCCGCCGCGCGTGGGAAGGACCGCGCGCGGAAGGACCAGCCCGTCCAGGAAGACGCTGCGGCGGTCCATGCGCCCGTCGCCGTCCTCGTCCTCCAGCACGGCGATGGCACCGCTCGGCTCCAGCTCGTCCTTGCCGTCGACGTCCGGCATGAAACCGCTCATCTCCACCACCCACAGGCGGCCGTCGCCGTCGAAGACCGCGGCCACGGGATCGCGGACCAGGGGCTCGCAGGCCACCAGCTCGGCGCACACACCCGGCGCAAGCACGAACGCAGCCAGCTCCTCCGGTGCGCTGCGCGCCGGGGCCGCGGGGACCGCCAGCTCGGCGGGCAGCGGCGGCTGCTGCTCTCCGGCGCGATCCCCCGCCTGCGGCGCGAGGCACAGGAGCAAGACCGGGGGCGCAAGGGGCAGCACGCGCGGACATTCTGCCGCGGCCTTCCTGCAGCGCGGTCGCGGAGCCGGCCGCACCTACAATCCGGACGGTGATCCGCACGGAAGGGTTGACGAAGTCGTACCGCGACAAGCAGGTGCTGCGGGGCGTGAGCCTGCAAGTGCAGGCCGGCGAGGTGTTCGGCTTCGTGGGGCCCAACGGAGCCGGGAAGAGCACCTTCCTCAAGTGCCTGGTGGGCGTGGTGCACCCCGACGGCGGCAGCATCGAGGTGGCCGGCGCCGATGCCCGCCGCGATGCGCTGGCCGCCCGCCGGCGCGTCGGCTACGCGCCGGGCGAGACCACGCTGTACGCGCGCATGCGCGCCGAGGAGCTGCTGAACTTCGCCATCGCCCATCACCCGCACGCCGATGCCCGGCGTGGACGCGAGCTGCTGGACCGCTTCAGCGTGCCGCGCAGCCAGCGCGTGGGCAAGCTCAGCCACGGCATGAAGCGCAAGGTCTTGCTGGCGCAGGCCATCGCCTCGGGCGCGCCAGTATTGCTGCTGGACGAGCCCATGGAAGGCCTGGACCCGGAGGCACGGCGCAGCGTGGAGGAGCTGCTGCGCGGCGAAGCGGCCGGGGGGCGGACGGTGTTCTTCTCCTCGCACGACCTCGCCAGCGTCCAGCGCGTGTGCGACCGCGTGGCCTTCCTGCGCCACGGACGGCTGCTCGAGATCGGGACTGTGAACGGCTTCCTCGAGCGCGCGGGACGCGTGCTGTGGATCTCCCTGCGCGAGCCCGTGGAGCGCTCGCTCCTGCCCGACGGCGCCGATTTCACCTGGAACGGCGCGGGCACGCGCTGGATCCTCGAGTTCCGCGGCCCGCTGGAGGAGGCCCTGCCGCGCCTGCGCGCGCTGCCGCTCGCGGGCGTCCGCAATGCCGCCGGGAGCCTGGAGGAGGTGTTCGACGCCTTGTACGGGCCGGAGCGCCAGGACGACTGATGCTGGCGCGCCAGTTCTTCCGCGAGAACGCGCTGCTCGCGCTCGGATACTTCCTGCTGCTGCAGCTCGCGCTGGTCCCCGCCATCCTGTTCTGGCCCGATTTCCGGGAGAATATTCCGACGCTGACCAAGCTGGTGCCCTTCGTGACGCTGCAGCGGGTCATGGAGGCGATCGAGAAGGGTGCCTTCTGGCCCTATTTCTGCATGCAGCACTTCTTCAAGGGCTGCAGCCTGTTCGGGCTGGCGGCCGCCGCCATCATCGGCAGCGGCCTGATCGCGCGCGAGCCGGACCAGGGCACGGCCGAGTTCCTCCTGTCGCGGCCGGTGACGCGCCGGCGCATCCTGCTCACGCGCTGGGCGGTCGGCGGCGCCTTCGTCACCGTCCCCATCTTCCTGAGCTCGCTCGGCGGGCTGCTGATCAGCCCGCTCGTGGACGAAAGCCTGCCGCTCGGCCCGATCCTGATCGGCTCCGCCTACATGTCGCTGTTCATCCTGATGCTGTTCACCTTCACGGTGTGGATGTCCGCCGGCTTCGACCACCAGATGCGCGCCGGCACGATCCTGATCGGCTTCATGCTGCTGCAGTTCTCCTTCTACATCATGAAGGTGCTGAACCGTTACTCCCTGTTCTATCCGGTGGACGTGGATCACCTGCTGCCCATCGAGAGCGGCGCCTTCCCATGGTTCTGGAGCGGCATCTTCCTGGGCGTCACGGCCGTTTTCCTGGGCCTCGCGGTGCGCCGTTTCGAGAAGCGCGACTTCTAGCCCGTCCGCCGTCCCGCCGGCGCGGTCAGGCCGGCATCTCCCGGCCCTTGGCGCTCTCGAACGCGAGCGCGCCGTCGCGCAGGCTCACGCGGATGACGCCGATGTCCTCGCCCAGGCGCAGCACTTCGCGCGCGAGCGGCTGGCGCAGCTGGTGGTCCACGACCCGGCGCAGCTCGCGCGCGCCGAACTCCCGGCTGTTCGCCAGCTCCAGCAGGTGGCTGTACACGCTTTCGTCGAGCTTCAGCCTGAGCTTGCGCGCCTCCAGGAGCTGCTCGATGCCGTGCACGTACTGATCCACGATGCGGCGCAGTCCGGCCTGGTCCAGGGAATTGAAGACCACCACCTCGTCGATGCGGTTGACCAGCTCGGGCCGCAGGTGCTGGAGCAGGACGTGGCGCGGGTCGGGCGGCGGCGCCTCGGACTGGCCAGTGTCGAACCCGACCGGGCCTCCGGCGGCCTCAGGCGCGTGCGGCAGGTTGGAGGTGAGGATGACGATGGCCTGGGTGAAGTCGGCGGTCTTGCCGTGGGTGCCGGTGAGCCGGCCCTCGTCGAAGATCTGCAGGAACAGGTCGAAGACCTTCGGGTGCGCCTTCTCGACCTCGTCGAACAGGACCACGCAGTGCGGGTGCGTGCGCAGCGCCGCGATCAGGATCCCCTCGCGTTCGTGGCCGATGTATCCCGGCGGCGCGCCGATCAGGTTGCTGATCGCGTGCGGCTCCATGTACTCGGACATGTCGATGCGCACCATGCGCTTCTGGTCGCCGAACACCACCTGCGCCAGGGTTCGCGCCAGGAAGGTCTTGCCGACGCCCGTCGGCCCCAGGAAGAAGAACACGCCCAGCGGCCGGTTGGGATCGGCCAGGCCGGCCTTGGCCGTGAGGATGGTGCGGGCCACCGCGCGCACCGCTTGGTCTTGGCCGACCACGCGGGCGCGCAGGGCCTCCTCGATGTTCAGCAGGCTCTTGGCGGCCTCGCCGTCCATGCGTTCCAGCGGGATCCCGGTCCACTGCGACACGGTAGTGGCGATGTCCTCGGCCAGCACCTGGATGGGGCCGCCGCGCGCCGCCGCGCTGCGCGCCGGCTCCAGGTAGCGCTGCAGGCGCTTGCGCGCGCACGACTGGTCCACCGCGTCCAGGGCCTTGTCCGGCAGGCGCCGGTCGTGCACGTGCTGGACGGTGAGGTCCACGGCCGCGCGCAGGGCCTCGGGCACGATGGTGACGCCGTGGTGCGCCTCCAGGGAGGGGCGCAGGCGCGCCAGGATCTCCACGGTCTCGCCGGGACTGGGCTCCTCCACCAGGATCTTCTCGAAACGCCGCTCCAGCGCCTGGTCGCGCTCGATGTAGCGCCGGTACTCCTCGATGGTGGTGGCGCCGATGCAGCGCAGTTCGGCGCGCGCCAGCGCCGGCTTGAAGATGTTGGCGGCGTCCAGGGCGTCGCCGGAGCCGGTGGCGCCCGCCCCGACCAGCGTGTGGATCTCGTCCAGGAACAGGATGACGTCGTCGTGGTCGCGGACTTCCTTGATGATGTCCAGGAGGCGCTCCTCGAACTCGCCGCGATACTTGGTTCCGGCCACCAGCGAGCCCAGCGACAGCTCGATGATGCGCTTGCCGCGGAGGATCTCGGGGCACTGCGGCGACGCGATCTGCTGGGCGCAGCCCTCCACCACCGCGGTCTTGCCGACGCCCGGCTCCCCCACCAGCACCGGGTTGTTCTTGTTCTTACGCAGCAGCACCTGTGCCACCAGCTCGATCTCGCGTTGCCGCCCGATCACCGGCGCGAGCTGCCCGCGCCGCGCCAGGGCCGTCAGGTCCCTGCCGAACTTCTCCAGCAGGGAGGTCTTCTGCTCCGGCGCGGCCTCCGGCTCGGCCGGACGCAGGGCCTCGTGCATCTCGGCCACGTCCAGGCCGAGCGCGCGCAGCAGGCGCAGCGGCACGCTGCGGCCTTCGCTGAAGATGGCCTCGATCAGGTGCGCCGGCTCCACGTGCGCCTGGCCGGTTCGCCCGGCGATGCGCGCGGCCAGCTGGAAGATCTCGCGGCCGCGCGGCGTCAGCACGATCTCCTGGTCCGGGGCCATGCCGCCCGCGCCGCGCACGCGCGCGCGCAATGTCTCCACGAAGTGCGTCAGCTCCGGCAGGCCGCCCGCGAAAGCCGGCGCCAGCTCGCCGCTGCGCTCGCGCGCCAGGCCCAGGAACAGGTGTTCCACGCCCAGGAAGCGGTTGTTGAGCTTCACGCTCTCCTCCATCGCCGTGGAGAGCACGCGCTCGGCCTCGGGGGACAGGCGCGGCAGGTTCATCTCAGCGCGGCGGGAACTCGATCTGCGTGCGGCCCACGGTGAACGTCGTGCCGGGACCGATGAGGGTGCGCTGGCGCAGCGGATGGTCGCCGAGCCAGGTGCCGTTGCGGCTTCCCAAATCCTCGAGCCAGTAGTGCCGGCCCTCCTGCTGGATGCGGCAGTGCCGGCCGGAGACCATCGGGTCCAGGGCCAGGGTCAGCGCGCTGTCGCTGGCGCGGCCGATGACCAAGCTGTCCGCGTTGCTGGCGCCGCTGAGGCCGTCCATGGGCCCGCCCACGACCTCCACCTGGATCTGGCCCAGGTCATCAGGCACCAGGGCGGCCTGCGTGGCCGCGGTAGACGGAATGACCACGGTCGCGGTGGGATCGAAGCCGCCGCGGTCCGGCCGGAGCTTGTTCTCGGTCGCGCTCATAGGTATCGATCCGGCGGGAGGCGCCGCCGGCGAAGCAGTTTAGCTCCGGCCGCCTCCGGGCCTGGGTCCGGTTCGGTGCGCAGCTGCGTTGCTGCCGTGCCGGACTCGTGGATTCGCGCCAAGACTCCGCCTCAACTTGTCGTTCCTCCATCCGCACGTCCCATGAAGTCGCTCCATTGCATGGTGCTGGCGCTCCTGGCGCTGGCGACTCTTGCGCTTCCTGTCTGCCAGTCGGCCGGCGAGGCCGTGCCCGCGCAGCCGCCCGCGATCGAAGGGCGCGTGGTCGATCCCCGCGGCCGGCCGCTCGCGGGCGTGCCCGTGCGCATGTATGCGGGAATGGCCACGCGCTGGAAGACGGGTGAGACCGTGACCGACAAGGACGGCCGCTTCGCGTTCATGGAAGCGCTCGGCTCGCAGATCGGCAACGAGCGCGCCGGCACCTGGGACGCCTACGTGGGCCTGAGCGCGGGCCGCGAGCGCGGCGGCAACCCGGCCGAGTATCTGCCGTGGCGGGACGTGCGCGTCCCACCCGGCGAGTGCGTGTACGTCGAGCTGGTGTACGACCAGGCTGCCGTGGATGCCTGGGTTGCCGCGCGGGAAGCCGGGTGGGACAAGGCCCTCGCTCAGCCGGCGGAATAGGACGGAACCCGGCCCGCAAGTCGGGTATCTTAGGACGGTCCCCCCGGTCGGGTGTCGCCAGTGAGGGTCTCGTGATGCCGCTCCGACCGCTGCTGCTTGTTGCCTGCCTGCTGGCGGGCGCCTCTCCCGCCGTTCCGGCCCAAGGCCAGCCGCTGACCGAGCTGGTGCCTGCCGACGCGGTCCTCGTGGCGGAGATCCCCGATCCCGCCGGCAGCTTCGAGCGCCTGCGCGCCGGAGAGTCCTGGCGGCGCTTCCACGTCGGCCCGCTGGCTGCGGAGCTGAAGAAGCGGCCCGAATTCCTGATGGCCCTGGGGGCGCTGGGCATGGTGGCCAACAGCGCCGGCACCACGCCGGAACGACTGCTGGCGGATGCGGCCGGCGGCGGCGCGGCGTTCGCCGTGCTGCCCACGGAGCCGCCGCAGACCCTGCTGTTGCTGCGCGCGCTGGATCCCGACGTCGCCCAGGACGCGCTGGAGGCGGTGGCCAGCTTCGCCGTCTCCGGCATGAGCTTCCCCGATGGCGACCGCTGGCGCCTGCCCATGCCACAGGGCGTACTCGAGCGCCGCGGAGACCTGTTCCTGGCGGCCTCGGTGGAGGCGGCGCTGGACCGTCTCGCGGAGTCCGCGGCGGGCTCCATCGCCGCCGACACGCGCTACCGGGAAGGACGGAAGGCGGTGCGCGGCTCCGACGCTTTCGTCTGGCTGGCAGGTGACGCGCTGCGCACCAATCCGATCCCGGAGAAGCCGGAGGACGAGGGCGGCTCCTTCCTGGCGGCGCCGCTGAACGAGGCGCTGCGGCACGCGGAGTGGGGCGCCGCGGCGCTGGAGCTGCGCGCGGGAGGTCTCGCGCTGCGGGCGGCGCTGCCGGCGCCGGAACAGGTCGCGGAGACGCACGCGCCGTTCTTTCCGGAGGCCCGCCGGGTGCGCCTGCCGCGCCTCAAGGACCGGCTCGGCGTCCTGGTATTCGCGCGGGATCTCGGATCCTGGTGGACTGCGCGGCATCTGTACATGAGCGAGAAGGCCGTTGCCAATTCGGTGGAGGGAGACAGCGGCGCGAGCACACTGTTCGGGCGCGACTACGGGACCGAAGTGCTGAAATGGCTGGAGCCGGAGCTGCGCTTCGTGTTCGCGCGCAACCCGGACCCGGTGAAGGTCAGCCTCGAGTACCCGGCGGGCGCCGTCGGCGTGCGCCTGAAGAAGGGCCATCCGGAGGACCTGCCGGCCGCGTTCACGAACGCCTGGATCGGGCTGCTGACCATCCTGAACTTCGAAGGCGGCAGCATGAGCGGGGACATGCTGCTGCAGGACCTGGAGGCGCTGCCGAACGGCACGAAACTGTATTTCGCGCGCTACCGCGCAAAGGAGGGGATCGCGCCGCCCAAGCACCAGCTCAGCCCGGCACTGTCCTTGAGCCCGGAGGGCGAGATCTGGATCTCGTCGTCGACACCGCTGCTGCGCGCGATCCTCGCGGCGCCGGTGGAGGAGGTGGATCTGCGCGGCGACTTCCTCGAGCTGGAGCTGGAGGGCGGCCGGCCGATCGCCGCCGCGGACCGCGAGACCATCGTGGCGCAGCGCGCGCTGCAGGAGGGAGGCGACGTCGCGGCCGCCGCAGCCTGGTTCGACCGGATCATGGCTGGACTGGAGCTGTACGACGGGGTGCGGCTCGACCAGCGCCTCGACGGCGGCCTGTTGCGCTACGAGCTGGAGGTGACCGCGCGTGGTCCGCAGTAGTCGAGACGGCAGGCAGGAGCTGGCGCCGCTGCCCCCCGATCCCGCGGCGGCGCTGGAGCCCTACGACCCGGCGCGCGGGCACGGGCCCTGGGACTCGCGCACCGCCGGCCACCTGCTGCGGCGCGCGCTTGGCGGCGGGCGCAGCGGCCAGGTGAGGCGACTGGCGGCCATGCCGGCGCAGGAGGCCGTCGCGCACGTGTTCGGGCCGCGGGACGGCAAGCGCGAGGAGCAGTGGCAGAGCATGGGCGCGGCGCTGCGCTCCGGCGGCCGGGGCGAGCTGGCCGGCTGGTGGCTGATGAAGCTGGCGCAGGAGGAGCGCGCGCCGGGCACGCGGCTCACCTTGTTCTGGCACGACCACTTCGCCTGCGCGCACAGCAAGGTGCTGGACCTGGCGCTGCTGCTGCAGCAGCACCAGAGCTTCGTGGAGCTGGGTGAAGGCCCGTTCGCGGCGCTGCTGCTGGCGATGGCGCGCGATCCGGCCCTGTTGCGCTTCCTGGACGGCGACGGCAACCGCCGCGGCATCCCCAACGAGAACCTGGCCCGCGAGATCTTCGAGTTGTTCAGCCTGGGCGTGGGCCACTACAGCGAAACCGACATCCGCGAGGCGGCGCGGGCGCTGACCGGCCGCAGCGTCCGGCAGGGTCTCTATGTCTTCGTGCCGGAGCACCATGATCCGGAGCGCAAGACCGTGCTCGGCGGCGAGGCGCGGGACGGCGACGACGTGTGCCGCCTGGCGGTGGCGCAGCCGGCCTGCCCGCGCTTCCTGGCGCGCAAGCTGTGGCGCTTCTACCTGTCCCCGGAGCCGCCGGAGGAGGTGCTCGAGCTGCTGGTCGAGCGCTGGCGCGAGCACGATCTCGAGACGGCGTGGCTGGTGCGGACGATGCTGTCCTCGCGTGCCTGCTTCAGCGCGGAGGCGTACCGTTCGCTGGTGAAGTCGCCGGTGGACTACGTGATCGGCATCACCCGTACGCTGGACAGCAAGCCCAATTTTCAGCGCCTTGCCGAGTCCTGCGAGCGCATGGGGCAGTCTCTGTTCGAGCCGCCGGGTGTGCAGGGCTGGAAGGAGGGCGAAGCCTGGATCCACGCCGCCGCCTGGATCGAGCGCGCCAACTTCGCCGCCGCCGTGGCCGAAGGCCGCGACAAACTGACCCGCGACGCCGATCCGGCAACGCGTCTCGACGGGAACTCCGCGCCGGAGCTCCTGGATCCGCTGATCGGCCTGTTCCTGGACGGGGAGCTGTCCGGCGAGCGTCGAGAGGTCCTGATCCACTCTCTTTCCACAGCTCCAGCGAACGCCGCCACGCAGGCGGTCCTGTGCCTGCCGGAGTACCACCTCGCATGAGCCTCAGCCGCCGTGCTCTCCTGCACCGTACCGGCGCCGCCGGCCTGGTCGCCTTCCTGCCGCAGCCGCTGCGCGCGTTGCGGCGCGACCGCGAGGACCGCCGCCTCGTGCTGCTGTTCCTGGACGGCGGCAACGACGGTCTCAACACCGTGGCGCCGATCGCCGACGACCTGTATCACAAGGCGCGGCCAAAGCTGCAGCTCGCAGGCGATCTTCCCAGGCTCGACGACGCCACTGCGCTCCACCCGTCGCTTGCGCCCTGGAAGACGCTGTTCGACGCCGGCAGCCTCGCGATCCTGCGCAACGTCGGCTACGACCGGCCGAACCGCTCCCACTTCGTCTCGCGCGACATCTGGCACAGCGGACAGCGCGCCGGCAGCGACCTCGAGACCGACTACGTCAGCACCGGGCGCGACACCGGCTGGGTGGCGCGCGCGCTGGAGCGCACCTCCTCTTCCGGCCTGCCGCCGGTGGCGCTGGGCACCGGCGAGGCGCCGCTCATCCTGCGCGGCAGCGCGCGCGGCGGCCTGACGCTGGACAGTCCGGAAGCCTTCCAGGTCCAGGGCGACGTCGGCGCGCTGCGGGCCGGCGCCAGCGCCACGAGTGGCGCTTCAGACGCCCTGCAACGCATCGCCGCCGCGGCCAACGACGCCTACGCGGCCGCCGACAGCCTGCGCCGCTCCATCGACTCCATTCCGGCGGGCGATGGATATCCCGATAACGCACTCGCGGACCGGCTGAAGCTGGCCGCGCGCCTCCTGCGCGCCGAGAGCGGCCCGCCCGTGGCCTGGACCTTCCTTGGCGGCTTCGACACGCACGCGGTGCAGGCCGGAACGCACGCCGTCCTGCTGGACCAGGTCGCGACCGCCACGACCGCCTTCCTCCGCGACCTGCAGCGCGACGGCACCGACCGCCGGGTCCTCACCCTGGTCTACAGCGAGTTCGGCCGCCGCGTGCACGAGAACGGCTCCGCCGGCACCGACCACGGCGCCGCCGCGCCCGTGTTCGCGCTCGGACCCGTGAATGGCGGCCTGCACGGCCCGCCGCCGGACCTCGAAAACCTCGACGACGGCGACGTGCGCGCCACCGCGGACTTCCGCTCGGTCTTCGCCGAAGCCGCGGCCTGGATGGGCTGGGGCACGGACGAGTTGTTCGACGGCGAGCCAGCGGATGCCCCGCCTTACCTGACCTGAGCCTGAGCGGCCTCAAGGCCGGGCGAGCGCGCTCTGCCCCGGAGGGCGGACAAGGAGATCAACTCCTCAAAACGCTAGTGCAGTATGCCGCACTCGCGAAGCCGGGCCAAAATCAGCTCAGACTGAGGGGACCGCCGGATGATCTCGACTTCGGTCGCCGTTAGGTGGCTGCCCGGGCTGCCAAGATTCAGCGCTACGGCCCAGCGAGTGCGAACGATATCCGCCATCCTGTTGGACAGATCCAGCCCAACCGCCCCTCGCTGCATGTAGCAGTCGATGGCGTTGAGGAACAGCAGCAAAGACGCATTCTCGTCCGAGAGACGTGCGAAATCCTGCGTCACAAGTTGTTGAAACTCCGGTACGAGCCTGTCTTTGCTGACCGCCAGGAGACTCTCCAATCGGCCTGCGATATCCACTGCCACCGTGACCTCTGAATTCGTCTTCAGCACCGGCGGATGAATGCAACTCAACTCCTGCGTTGCGCTGCCGCAGGAGAGCATGACGCCAAGGCCCACCGCAGAGAGAAAACAGAACGAGTGGTTCGTCAGTCGCATCGGTTGCTCCTGGTGACGTATTGTCAACGTAGTCTTCTCAAGCGGATTGTCAAGGCGCGCCAACCAGGCAGGCATCGCCGATGATCGGTCACCTTCACCACGTGCGGCATGACATCTCATGCCGGCGTCGCGGGGCCTTTATCCGTCACTTTCGGCGGCAATGCGGTGGACGTAGGTACGCGCGACGGGGAATCCCTGCCCTTGGCAA
The DNA here is from genome assembly GCA_004295085.1 of Planctomycetota bacterium. GTDB lineage: Bacteria > Planctomycetota > UBA1135 > UBA1135 > UBA1135 > SHNF01. Next base: position 313,978 of record SHNF01000009.1, read on the forward strand.
GCAACAAGCAGGCGAGCTTGTCGGAGGCCCGCGATGCGCGCTCAAATTCAATGCGTTCGCGTTGGCGCTGCCGCCGAAGCCGATGGACGAGCTCTCGCTCATCTGTGATCTCCCGGAGTCATCCATTCGAGAACACGAAGAGTGCAGGAAAAAGAAATGTTAGATGCGGAAGGGAGTGTCGCCAAGGAGCGGACATCCTCCAGCCAGGAACCGACCATGCTTCACGTTCTCGCCAGCACCCTGCTGCTTCACGCGGCGCCGAGCGCCCCGGCGCTGCAGCAATCCGGACACGCCCTCCAGGAGCGCCTGCGCCGCGGGCCGCACGCGGTCCAGCAGCCCTCCGGTCCGCCGCGCACCGTCAAGGCCGCGGCCGGGACTCCGGTCTTCGAGCCCGCGGGAGCGGTCTCCTGCGCCGACGCGCTGGTCGACCAGGCCCACCCGAATCAGTGCATCCAGGCTTCCACCGCGCCGACGCTCGGAATGCTGTTTCCGCTCAGCCAAGCGCTCTACGTGAGCCCGGCGGGACGCGTCGGCGTCGGCACCACCACCCCGGCCGCCAGCCTGGACGTCGCGGGCGACCTGCTCAGCCGCGGCCGCATGGCCTGCGGCAACAGCGCCGTCTTCGGCGCCGGCGGCAGCCCCTACGAGCGGATCTTCGACTTCTCGCACTCCATCACCGATTTCTCGGCCTCGCGCGACTGGACCCCGTTCAGCTCCTACTTCTGGATCGATCCGGCCGTGGACCTGACCGGCGCCAACGAGAAGGGCATCTACAGCCACGACCTGGAGGTGATCGTCCCGCCCGGCAACACGCAGGACATGTACTACCTGCAGGGACCCTACCTCGGCACCTTCCACGAGGGCAGCGGCTCGATCGACATCCTCGCCGGCACCCTGTCCATCGTGAACGCCAGCGGGGACGTCAACGACAGTGAAGTCGGGATGACCATCTACTCGGTGGCATCGGACAGCGCCACGGTGAACAACAACGTCGGGCTCGAGGTGCTCACCGGCCACTACGGGCTGGGCGGCTCGATCGGGACCCAGTACGGCATGTACGTCTACACGCCCTACACCGACTCGCCGATCATGAACCACTACGGCCTCTACATGGAGGACCAGGACGTCGGCGTGGCCAACAGCTACGCGATCTACGTCGAGGGCGGGGATACCTATCTCGGCGGCGACCTGGTGGTGGCCGGCACCAAGAACTTCGTGGTGCCGCATCCGGAAGACCCGTCCCGGGAGATCCGCTTCGTCTGCCTCGAGGGCAACGAAGCCGGCACCTACTTCCGCGGCAGCGCGGAGCTCGAGTGCGGGACCGCGGTGATCGAGGTGCCCGAAGAGTTCCGGCTCGTCACCGAACAGGAAGGACTCACGGTCCAGCTCACGCCCATCGGCCGGGGAACCGTGCTCTGGGTGGAGTCCCAGGATCTCCAGCGCATCGTCGTGCGCGGAGAACAGGATGTCCGCTTCGCCTACATGGTGAACGGCGTGCGCCGCGGCTACGCGGAATTCGAGGCCATCCGCGCGCGCCAGCGCTGAGGACCGGGCTCTAGCGATTCCCCTTCTCCTCCCTGGTCGCGAAGTACGCAATGGGCTTGCCGTAGATCTCGGCCAGCATCTCGGCCTCGACGAAGTCCACGCGCCGCTCGCCGGTTTCGCACTTGCACACGAAAGACTGGGACCGGCCCAGCGCCAGCGCCACTTGGTGCTGGCTCATCCCAGCATCGCTCCTGGCCTGGCGGAGCTTCTCGAGAAAACGCTGATATCGGGAAGGGTGTTGTGGTCCCACGCTGATTCGAGCGGTGGAACCGGACGCTACTACGCGCTCATGGAATAACCCAAATTGGAATAGTGCGGCGGCGATGCGGGACTCGTAGGTTCTCGCATTCCTTCCAGGTCTGCTGATCGCAGGCGAAGCCCAGGGCGCACGATCGACGCACAGGCTTGCTCCTCCCGCGGCACTGCAGGTTTCTTCCCACGCGAGAGGACGCGCCGCCGGTGCATCCCAGCTCCCGGATGCGGCTGGCAGCATGATTCCACCCTGCGGCGGGATCTCGCCGGTGAGCATGGATCTGTAGATCTCCTGTAGGCGCCGAACGGCGCCGCCTTCTCCATGCCGGTTGCGCGCGCTTTTTTTCCGTCACCTCCGAAGAGATTCCCGTGGACGCTCGCATGGAGGATGGACCGGGAGAGTCCGGCACGGTGGCGTTCCCGCTGGAACAAGCAGAACACCTTGTCGCTCGCCTGGCCCTCTACGCCCAGGGGAAATTGATGCGCCTGCACTGGAAGGGTCTGCCGGTGAACGGAACCGCAGGTGCTCCGGGCGCCGCCGGGCCCGAAGACCTGGCGGCGGAAGCCTTGCTCGACTGCCTGGAGGGCCGGCGCCGCTGGCATCCCGGGCAGGAGCCGGACCTGCTGCGCTTCCTCAAGAGCGTGGTGGACAGCAAGGTCAACCACCTGGCTGAATCGCTGGAGAACCGCAGGACCCGCCCCTTTCCGGAGCCAGGCGACTGCGCGGGAGCTGCGCCCCCTCCCGCGGTCATCGTGGCCGACCAGGAGTGCGCAGACCGGCTGCGCGCGGCGGTCGTGCGCATGATCGAGGGTGACGAAGTCGCGATCCAGCTGCTCGAGTGCCTGGACGCGGGCATCGAGAAGCCGTCCGAGATCGCCGTGCTCCTGGAGATGGACGTTGCGCAGGTCCGCAACGCGCAGAAACGGGTGCGACGCCGGTTGGAGCAGGTGTTGAGGGAGCAGCGCCGGGAGGCAGGCCATGGCCGACTTAGCACGGTTCGATGAGGACGCCTGGGGGCGCTTCCTCGCCTTCGTGCTCGACGAGGGAGACGCGGTCAGCCCTGCCGAAGTCCAGGCGGCCGTGCAGCGGCTGGGCATGGACCTGCGCCCGGCCGTCGCCCGCGTCCAGGCGGCAATGCGCTCGGCCGCGGCGCGCGCCGCGCTGGAACGGGCCCGGAGTCTGCGTCCGTCCCTGGTGCAGAAGATCCTGGAGCACACCTGTCGCGGAGGCGACTCGCCGCGCGACCAGCTGCGCGCCTGGATCGACGCCGGCGTCGCCGCTCCGCAGCGCGCGGTCTTCTACCGCCGCCTGGAGTACGCTTCCACGGAGGAGGACCTGCGGTCCCTGCTGGAGGATCTGCAGCGCCTCGACCTGCTCGCGAGCCTGAGCCGTGAACCGGACGAGCCCTCCGAGTAGAGCGCTGGCTGACGCGCAGGCCGCGTGGCTGTGGAAGCTGCACGGCTTCCGGGCGCCCGCCGACCTGGTACTCGAGGATCTGGCGCTGGCCCTGGGCGTGCTGGTGGTCGAAGGCCCCCTCGCCGGCGCCGACGCGCGCCTGCTGCGCAACGCAGGGCACGGCCTGGTGCGGATCCGGAGTGACATCCCGGAGCCCGGACGCAAACGCTTCGCGCTGGCCCACGAGCTCGGGCACTGGCTGCTGCACGGCCTTGGATCGCCGCTGAGCGCCTGCACGCCGGAAGCGCACGTGACGGGGCACGACCACGCTCCCGAGATCGAGGCCAACCAGTTCGCCTCCAGCCTGCTCATGCCGGAGCCACTGTTCCGGCCGCGCATCCGCGGCAGCCGGCCGTCCGTCGAGCTGCTGCGCTCGCTGGCGTCCGTCTTCGCGACCAGCTTCACGGCCACCGCCGTCCGCTACGTCGAGCTGCAGGACGATTACTGCGCCGTTGTGATCTCGGAGGGCGGCCGCGTGCTGTGGTGGCGCGGCAGCCGGTGCTTCACGCAGCGCTTCCGGATCGAGAGCGGCAGCTGGCTCTCTCCGGCGACGGTCGCGGCCCGCGCGCTTTCCGGACGAGCGCCGTCATCCGCGCCGGAACAGGTCGCGTTCCGGGCCTGGATCGTGCGCGGCCGTCCGGTCGAGACGTTCCTGTTCGAGCAGTGCGTCCTCCTCGAGCGCTACCGGCAGGCTGTGAGCCTGATCTGGCTGCCCTGAGGGCGCCAATTGCAATTGGGAATATTCCAATTTGGGTTAACGAATCGCGTCCGGTATGACGGCGACTCCGGAGACGGTCTCTCGCTGCGCGCATTCCATCCGGCATTCTTGCGGCGACGGGCGCTCGCGTCCTGGCGCCGCTTCTCTTCCCCTCGTTCTGACACCACGACCCGATGCGAGCTCTACTCTGCATTCTTTTCGCGACCTTGACTCCGCACCTGGCCGCAGCTTCGCCCGCGCGCCAGTCCGCCCCGCCTCCAGGACAAGGCTCCGCATTCCAGAAGGCGTACTACCTCGCCGGGCAGGTCCTGGACGATGACCTCAATCCCATCGCCGGCGCCTGCGTTCAGCTTCTCGGCTACGGCATCACCGCGAGCACCGGCGTGGACGGGACCTACCGCATCACCTTGCAGGAGGACGCGCCTGCGGGTTTCTTCCTGCTGCAAGCCACCGCGCCCGCCTTCGGCAGCAGCTTCCAGCAGGTCTACATTCCGCAGGCCAGGCGCATCGACATCTCGGAGATGGTCCTCGAGCACGCGCCGGTCTACCGATCCGACGCTCCGGGCGCGCCGGCCACGGCGCATCGCTACCTCCGCGGCCTGCCTGGGCCCGGCACTCCCGAGCGGCCATCCGACTACGAGGTCGACCCCTGCCTGCGCCATGACTTCAGCTTCGTCCTGCAGCGCCGCAACGGGTGGGTGTCCAAGCGCCTCGGCACCGGTCCGGACCAAGATGTCAGCCCGGACGGCACTTACGCGGTGCGAGTCCCGGCGGGCGTGCGCGTGAACGGCCGCGTGTGCGTGACCCGCGTGCCGGGAGTCTCCGCCTCCCGCTACGACGCCTTCGATGCCGCCCCTGGCACGTCGTTCGCTCACTACTACCTCGGCTTCGAAGTGGTGTTGATCGATGACCAGAACAACGTCCTGACGAACCCGGGCTTCAGCGGCTTGATCGACGTCGAGGTCCGGCAGGCCTCCCTGGAGCTGGCTCCCGGGTGGTTCCTCAAGCTCGAGCGCCTGGCCTGGCAGGATCTCAGCGGCGCGCGCTTCGCCGTGGAGCCCGCGGCCTCCGTGGACTGGAACGAACTGGACGGTCGCTACGTCTTCCGCCTGCCGCATTTCTCCACCTGGGTCGGCGGCACCGGCTCGTGGAACACCGAGACCGTGTACGACCGCAGCTCGGGCTCCTCCGCACCGAAGCCCTCGCCCCCACCGGCCCAGAACCCGGCGCGACGCTACGAGCCGCGCAGTGAGAAGTCGAAGGTCCTGGAGGCATCGATTCCGGTCCAGTGCGGCAAGCCCTTCGGATACTACGAGGTGAATATTGCCAAAGGGGACATTCTGACCTGGGGGCTGGCGTTCTCGGCCAACGTCGAGTTGTTGCGCTGGTGGCCGGCACTGGCGGTGGAGCTGGGCTTGAACGCCAGCATGAACGGCACGGGCACGCGCACGCGCGAAGTGAGGAAGGGCATCGGCGGGCAAGGCCAGGTCTATGACGAGCACTTCAGTGGCACCGTAGAGCTGTGGATGCTGCGCAACAAGGTGTGGCTGGTCGAGATCCTGCCGGACGGATCGGAGAAGGAGGTCCCGGGGAGCAAGATGGAGGTCGAGGAGGGAGCCGAGGTGATTGCCATTGACGACGGGACCGGCCAGGACTGCTGAGGCCAGGCCGCCGGCGCCCCCCTGGGATTGGTTGGTTCCGGCGTGCGCCTGCCCGGGCGCACGCCGGTTTTCGCCCTGGTAAAGTGGTGGAGAGAGACCAGGAAGGCCCGGATGCAGCTCAACGAATTGATGACGGAACTGGAGCGCCGCGGCAGCGAGCAGACGCGCAAGATCTACCGCAACCAGGGCGTCCAATGCGCGATGTACGGCGTCAAGATCGGCGACCTGAAGGTGATCGCCAAGAAGATCAAGGGCGACCAGGCGCTGGCGCTGGAGCTGTTCCGCACCGGCAACATGGACGCGATGTACCTCGCGGGGCTGGTGGCAAACGGCGGCAAGATGTCCCGCAAGGAGCTGGAAGGATGGGCGCGGGCGGCGTCGTCCCCGATGATCGCGGAGTACACCGTGGCCTGGGTGGCGTCCGAGAGCCCGCACGCCCGCGAGCTGGCGCTGGAGTGGATCGATTCCTCGATGGAATCCATGGCCTGCGCCGGATGGAACACCTACTCGGCGCTGCTCGCGGTCCGGCCCGACTCCGAGCTGGACCTGGACGAGATCGAAGGCCTGCTCCGGCGCGTGGAGAAGGGCATCCACAAGGCGCCCAACCGCGTGCGTTACTGCATGAACAACTTCGTCATCGCGGTCGGCGGTTCGGTCAAGCCGCTGCTCGCCAAGGCCAAGGCCGTGGCCAAGCGCATCGGCAAGGTGGAGGTGGACATGGGCAAGACCGCGTGCGAGGTCCCGCCCGCGTTCGACACCATCGCCAAGATCGAATCCATGGGCCGCGTCGGCACCAAGCGCAAGACCGCCAAGTGCTAGACGGCGGCCAGGCAGCGCCGCAAGGCGCCGGCGGCGCGCTGGAGGTCGTCAGCGGTCTCGCCGCCGTCCAGCGAGAAGCGCAGGACGGAGCCGCGCAGGTGCTTGGGGCACTGGATGGCGATGAGCACCGGTGATTCGGCCGGCCCGTGGCTGTGGCAGGCGCTGCCGCTGCCGACGTACACGCCTTCGGCTTCCATCCGGTGCAGCAGTGGCTCGGCCAGAGCGCCGGGCACGGCCACGGCGAGGATGGAGGGGAGCATCTCCTCCTCACGCTCGGCGCCGAGAGGGACGAGGTCGGGGACCGCGTCGCGCAGCAGCGCGAGCAGGCGCGCGCGCCGGTCGAGGTAGCGGCGCGGCTCGGCCTGCAGGCGCGCGCGCCGTGCTGCCGCGGCGGCGGCGAAGGCCGCGGCGCCGGCCACGTTCTCGGTGCCGCCGCGCAGGCCGCCCTCGTGGCCGGCGCCCGGCGTCAGGGGCTGCGGCAGCGGGCCGTCTTCGCGCAGCAGCAGCGCGGCGCAGCCGCGCACGCCTCCCAGCTTGTGCGCCGCGACGGCGACGGCGTCGGCGCCCAGCTCGTCCAGGGGCGTCGCGAGCTTGCCGGCCGCCTGCACGGCGTCCACGTGGAAGGCGGCGCCGGGCGCCAGGTTGCGCGTGAGCGCCGCCAGCTCGCGGATGGGATTGAGTCCGCCCAGCTCGTTGTTGGCCCACTGGATGACGACCAGGGCGACGCCAGGGCCGAGCAGGGGCCGCAGCCCTGCGGGCCGCACGATGCCGGCGCCGTCCACGGGCACGGAATCGACCTGGAAGCCTTGCGGGACCAGGGCTTTGGCCGCCTCCTTGGCCGAAGGGTGCTCGATTGCGCCCACCAGCACGCGCGGCCTGCCGCCGCAGGCGCGCGCGGCGGCCGGTCCCAGCCGGCGCGCCAGACCCTGGATGCCGAGGTAGTTGCCCTCGGTGCCGGTCCCGGTCCAGACCACGCGGTAGCGATCGGCGCCGAGGGCTGCGCGCAGGTCCTGCCGCGCCCGCTCCAGGCGGCGCGCGGCGGCGGCGCCGGCGGCGTGCAGGGAGGACGGGTTGGCATAGGCCTCTCGCGCCGCCTGCTCGAACGCCGCCATGGCTTCCGCCAGGACCGGCGCGGTGGCGGCGTGGTCCAGGTAAAGGGGCCTAACGTCGGCGGGCATCGCCCGTCAGCGTAGCGCCTTAGAATCCGGGGATCCTGCCATGCTCGCACTCTCCCTCCTTCTCGCACTCGCGCCGCTGCCGCAGCAGAACCCTGAGGACGGCCGCGGACAGAGCCTGTTCACCAAGGAATGGCACGCCGGCCGCCGCGCCGCGCTGATGGACCAGGTGAAGGAGGGAGTCATCGTGATCCGCGGCGCCGGCACCCAGGCCGACTACCGCGAGTTCCGCCAGGACAACGACTTCTGGTACTTCACCGGCGTCACCACGCCGAACGCGGTGCTGGTGCTCGTGCCGGACAAGAAAGAGGAGTACCTGCTGGTGCCCCCGGCCAGTCCCGGCTCAGAGATGTGGCTGGGCGATCTCATCGATCCGGAGGAGGCCGGGAAGATCACCGGCATCGCGAAGTGCCTGCCGCTGGGCAAGGGCGGGGACAACGCCAGCGGCTTCGAAGCGCTCGTGGCGGACCTGGCCAGGAAGCACAAGACCTTCTATGCGCCGCTGGCGCCGGCCGAGAACTGGATGATGAGCCGCGACAACCTCGAACAGGCCATGACCTCGATCGAGCACGACCCCTTCGACGGCCGCCTGTCGCGGGAGCGGCAGTTCGCGCAGGTGCTGGAGGAGAAACTCGGCGTGAAGGTCCAGAACCTGTCGGACATCCTGGACGGGATGCGACTGGTGAAGACCGAGGCGGAGATCGAGGCGCTGCGCGAGGCCTGCCGCATCTCCGGCCTGGGCCACGCCGCCGCCATGCGCGAGAGCCGGCCCGGCTTGTACGAGTGGCAGGTGGGCGCCGTCATGACCAACGAGTACTACCGCAACGGCGCCATGGGCCCGGGCTACCTGGCCATCGTCGGCTCCGGGCCGAACGCGTGCATCCTGCACTATCCCGAGGCGAAGCGGCAGATCCAGGAGGGCGACGTGGTCCTCATCGACTACGCCGCGGAGTTCAACCACTACGTGTCCGACATCACGCGCAGCTGGCCGGTGAGCGCCAAGTTCACCGACCGCCAGCGCGAGGTGTACCAGGCGGTGTTCGATGCCCAGGAAGCCGCCTTCAAGGAGTGCAAGCCGGGCAAGACCCTGGGCGACGTGGACCGCGCCGCCCGCGCACTGCTGTCCGAGCGCGGTTTCAAGGGCCGCGCCTTCCCGCACGGCACCAGCCACTGGATCGGCATGTCCGTGCACGACGTGGGCAGCTACAACGTCACCCTGCAGCCCGGCATGGTGTTCACCGTGGAGCCCGGTGTGTACCTGCCCAAGGAGCAGCTGGGCGTGCGCATCGAGGACGTGGTGGCGATCACCGAGACCGGCTACGACCTGCTGAGTGCCGGCATTCCGCGCACCGTGGAGGAAGTCGAAGCCCTCCGCGGCGCCATTCAGTAGCCGGGATCAGGGCTCGGCTCCCGCGGCGTGGCCGGAGCTGGTCCCTGGTCGGCGGCCGCGTCGAGCTGCTGCAGCGCCGCGGCCGCGGCCCGGTAGAGCTGGTTGCGCCACGAATGCTGCTCCGTGAGCCACTCGAGGTCGGTGCGGGCTTCCGCGGCCTTCCAGGCGGCGAACGTCTCGGCGCAGCCGATCACCACGGCGTAGCTCTTGTCGTTGCGCAGGGTGAAGCGCAGGGCCTCGAGCGTGCGTTCGTCCTGCGGGAGTTGCGCCAGGCTGCGCACGCAGGCCTCGCGTACCTGCGCGGACTCGTCGCGCAGGCCGCCGAGCAGGGCGGCGCGCGCCGACTCGCCGTGCGGGAGGAGGGCGGCGGCGGCGGCGGCCCGCAGCCCGGCTTCCTGCTTGCGATCCGCCAGCACGCGGCGCAGGCTGATGACGGCCGGTTCCGCCCCGGGGAGGCCGGCCAGCACGTCCAGCGCGCGGCGCCGGCAGGCGGCGTTCGGGTCGTTCTCGGCCTGGTACGCCCACCACTCGGCGGGCTTGGCGTGCTCGATCACCGCCGGCAGCACCGCGTCGGCATCGAACACGACGTTCAGAGGGCGCTCCGGCAGCGAGAACTCGATGCTCTGCTCCGCCGCCGTCACCTGGATGTCCTCGCGCAAGGCGATGCCGAAGTCGAAGTAGAACTGCAGACTGACCGGGACGCTGAATATCGGCACGAGCTCATCGGTGGGCTGGGTCTGCCGCACCGTCAGGCGCAGGGTGGAGGTGGCCGGGGTCCAGTCCTGCGCGATCGTGAAGCGCGGGAAGCCGCCGCAATGGACCCACTGCTCGAACAGGCTGCGCAGGTTGCGGCCGGTGGCGTCGAAGATGGCGCGCTCGAAGTCCTGGGTCTCGACCAGGTCCCACTGGTGGCGGCGCACGTACAGCTCGATGGCGCGCCACCAGCCCTCGTCGCCGAGCTCGCGCCGGATCATGTGCAGGACGGCGGCGCCCTTGCTGTACACGTGACTGCCGCCGCCCTCCTGCTTGCAGCGTGAGCGGAAGTCCTCCACCATGGGCAGGCGTGATTCGTCGCCAGCGCCGCCGGCGGCGGCGAGGTAGGAGCGGCGCACGTCCTCCATCTCCAGCTCGAAGTAGTCGTGGCCGAGCCGGTGCTCGTCGTACAGGCACTGGAAGTAGGTGGCGAAGCCCTCGTTCAGCCACAGCTCGTCCCAGCCGCGGCAGGTGAGCAGGTCGCCGAACCACTGGTGCGCCAGCTCGTGGGCCACCAGGCCGCGCGAGCTCTGGTCCAGGGCCGCGCGCGCATCGTGCAGCGTGCGGTCGGTCTGCGTGGTGGCTGTGATGTTCTCCATGCCGCCGTACAGAAACTCGCTGACCGCCACCTGGTCGTACTTCTCGTAGGGATAGGGCACGCCGATGGCGTCGCTGAAGAAGCTGAGCATCTGCGGCGTCTCACCGAAGGAGCGGCGCGCCGTGGCCGCGTCGCAGCCTTCCGGAACGTAGTAGCCGATGCGCTTGCCGCGCCAGGTGTCGAAGTAGGCTTCCCAGCGTCCGGCGGCCACGGAAATGAGATACGGAGCGAAGGCCTGGCGGAACTGCCAGTGCCAGGTGGCGGAGCCGTCGGTGCTCTGGCGCACGCCGAGCAGCGTGCCGTTGCTGACCACTTTCAGCCCGTCGAAGACCCGGAACCAGGCCTCGAAGCCGGCGCGGTCATTGGGGTAGTCCCACAGCGGGAACCAGTTGTGGTGATCTTCGTCCTGGCCCTGCGACCAGATCTGCGGCGACGGGCGCGGCGAGAACTCGGACCGCTCCACGAAGTACAGGCCCTTCTCGGGTTGCGCCCGGTAGCGCAAGCTGACCGACTCGGTCTCATCGCCGCGCAGGGGCACGGCGAACCAGATGCGCAGCCGGTCGTCCTCCTGCATCCAGCCCAGCGGGCGGTCGTGGCCGTCGTAGATGGCCTCGATCTCGAGGCCGTGCGCGTGCAGCGTCAGCGTCTCGGCTCCGCCGGGGAAGGCGCGCACCTCGCTGGTGGCCGTGCCGTACACGGACTTGTCGCGGTGGTCGAGGGTGAGGTCCAGCTCGATCTTGAGCAGGTCCACGTCCCGGTCGTAACCGTTCTGGCGCTGCGTGTCCGCGGCCAGCGGCCGGCGCGGCTGTGCTTCCGCCGGCGCCTGCGCCGGCGCGGAAGCGGACAGCAGCAAGAGAACGGCTGTCCACGTCGACCACGTCCAGTGCAGGGGGGGCTTGCGCAAGCGTGCCGGGGTCAGTGGATGCAACGCTGAGGTGGCTAGGATACGGACGTTCTCGGCGGTTGGCTGTGAGTCTTCGCAGGCGGCCGCGGAAGCAACACCACCGCGATGCTCGCCTTCTTCACCACCCTCGCCGGCGCCGGCCTGGTCGGAGCCATTGACGTCGTCCTGGGCAGCTTGTGGGGCTCCAGCCCTCCCGATCCGCGCCAGCGCCTGTTCCTGGTGTTCGCCGGCAACGCCGTGGTGGCGGCGCTCGTGGGCTTGTGGGCGGCGCGCCGGCGCTGGAGTCCGGAGACCGCTTTCTGGGCGGGAGCCCTGCTGGCCTGCGGGCCGCTGCTCGGCCAGTGGATCGGCGGCATCTGGCTGGGCCTGCCGCTCGGCCTGCTCGGAGTGCTCCTCGCTCCGCGCCTGCGCCTGCGCGGCGCCACTCCCGCGCGCGCGCTGCTGCCGTTCGCGGCGCTGCCGCTGCTGGCGCCGCCGCTGGCCTGGCTGGCTCTGCCCGCGGCGCGCGATCCGCTGCCCAAGCCGCCGCCCCCGCCGCTGGCGGAGTCCACCGCCGAGCGTCCGGCCGCCGTCTCGCCCGACCAGCCGGACGTCGTCCTCATCGTCGCCGACACGCTGCGCGCCGACGCCCTACTGGAGCCGGACCTGGACACGCCGCACCTGGACCGCATGCGCGCCCGCGGGGTCTGGGCCGCGGCCGGCCGGGCGCCGTGCAATCAGACCCTCCCCAGCCACCTGTCGCTGCTGACGGGCCTCGAGATCGAGAAAGTGGGCATGCGCAACAACATCCACAACTGGCCCACGGCCCAGCAGCTGCGGGAGCGCTGGAACTGCGTGCCCGTGGCCGAGCGCTTCCGCCGCGCCGGCTACCGCACCGCCGCCGTGGCCAGCAACCCGCTGCTCAGCATGGTGGACACCCGGGCCGGACACCAGGAGTTCCGTGAGGGCTTCGAGACCTGGGACGGCTACGAGTCGGCCGAGCCCTGGCGCGCCGTGGTGCTGTGGATGAACGACGGCAGCTGGATCGGCTACCTGACCAACATCCCGGGGCTGCGCCCGCTGCGCAACCGCACCTTGCGCGAGATCCTGGATCCCAACCGCCTGCGCGTCTACCGGCGCAGCGTGCGCGAGGGCGAGCGCACCCTGCAAGGCGCCCTGCACGCCCTGGACGGCCTCACCGGCAACCCGCAGCCGTACTTCCTGCTCGTGCACTTCATGGACCCGCACTCGCCCTACGTGGCGCCCGCGCCATTCCGCGGGCGCGAGCACGACAGCGGGCAGCCGCCGGCCGGACTGGGCACCGGGCCCGAGTGGGAGTACGACGCGATCGTGGAGCTGCGCCAGGCCTTGCGCCAGGGCCGCTACCAGGAGCGCGAGCAGGCGCTGGCCGCCTGGCTGCACGACCTCTATCGCGAGGAAGTCTTGTACCTGGACGACCTCGTGGGCCGTGTCGCGGAGCGCGTGGACGCCAGCGGGCGCCCCACCCTGGTGCTCTTCACATCGGACCACGGCGAGAGCTTCGGCGCGCACCTGCAGGTGGAGCACGGCGGCTCCTTGTACGAGGATGAGCTGGCCATCCCCTTCCTCCTGTACGGCCCCGGCGTCCCCCAGGACCGCGCGCTCGCCGGGACCCCGCAGCTCGTGGACGCCGCGCGCACGCTGCTGGAGCTGGCCGGCCTGGACACCGCGCACACCGACGGGCGCAACGTGCTGAAGGACGACCTGGGCCGCCCCACCTTCTCGGTCATGCTGGGGCGCATCGCCGTGGGCGACGGCCGCTGGAAGCTGCACTGCACGGCGAGCTACGGCGAGTCGCCGGAGCCCGGCCAGTACGACTTCGTGCCGGTGGAGCTGTACGACCTGGAAAGCGATCCCGGCGAGCTCCACAACCTGCTGGACCAGCAGCCCGAGCTCCGCCGCTCCCTGGAGCAGTTCGGGCGGCAGCGCCTGGAGTTCGACCTGCTGCCGCATCTGCCGCGGCGCAAGATTCCGGAGCGCCAGCAGGAAAACTTGAAGGACCTCGGGTACGTTGGTGGGGACGAGGAGACTCCCTCCCCCGAGCAGCCATGAGCATGGAACCCACCACCGAGGATCGCCTGAGCCCCGCCTCGCTGCGTCCGCTGCTGGAGTTCGCCTCCAAGCTGGACCTGCGCGATCCCAAGGCGGCGCGGGAGGAGCTGGAGCGGCACTTCCCGGTGCGCGGCGAATACGTGGCGGAGCTGGGCGATGCGATGCGCGAAGGCGTCGCCCAGGGCCGGTTGTGCCACCTGGGCCAGCCGCCGGTGCAGTACAGCCGCCTGTTCAAGGCCACGTCCGAGAGCCAGAACCTGAGCGCCGACGCGGTTCTCATGAGCGCGCCGGGCCCGCGGCACACCCACCCCAACGGCGAGATCGACCTGTGCTTCGCCGAATCGGGCGAGCCGCGCTTCGACGGTCATCCGCAGGGCTGGGTGGTCTATGGCCCCGGCTCCACCCACGTGCCCACCGTCAAGGGCGGCACCATGCTGATCCTGTACCTGCTACCCGGCGGCGCCATCGAGTTCCAGAAGTAGCCCGGCCGCGGGATTCCGCGGTCATCCGGTCACGGTAACGACAAGGATGCTGGGAACGGACGGGCTGGTGCTGGTGCTTCTTGCCATGCTGCAGGAGGCGGGCGCCGCGCCGTGGCTGCGCGCGGACGTGCGCCTGGACGCGCCCGGGAAGCTCTGGCTGGAGATCCGCCACCAGGGCTGGACCGGGCGCACGCTGGAGGTGTCGCTGCAGCGCGGCGAGATCCCGCCCACGCGGACGGAACGCCGGCTGCTGACGCCGAGCGGCGACGGCGGTGACAAGGTCCGGCTCGATATCCCCCCGGGAGAGGATGAGCTGTGGGTCACGCTGCGCGAGCGCGCGGGCGGCAAGCTGGTGCTGGAAGCGCCGGTCGCGCTGTACCCGCACGGCTGGTTCGTATGCGGGCCGTTCCCGGTGCCTGGCACCGGCTTCGGCAAGAAGCTGGCGCCCGAGAACGGGCCGCTGGCGTTCTCGGAGAGCTTCGAGACGGCGGACGGCGTCCGGAGCTGGCGCCCGTTCGACGCCGCGGACCTGTTGCGCGGCGAGCGCCTGGATTTCCCGGCGCTGCTCGGCGGCCGCGACCACGCGGTGGCTTACGTGGGCACCCAGTGGCGCTTCGAGAAACGCACCAAGGCGGTGCTGAAGCTGGGCAGCGACGACATTCTGGAGGTGTTCCTGAATGGAAGGCGGGTGCACGCCAACCCGGCCCTGCGCGGCGCCGCCGCCGGCCAGGACTCCGTGGACGTCACCTTCCAGGCTGGAAGCAACGACCTGCTGATCAAGGTCGGCAACGAGGGCGGGGCGTGGGGGCTGTACTTCCAGGCGCTGGCGCCCGAGGGCGGACCATTGCAGGGCTTCGAGCAGCTCACGCAGTCGTCCGCTGGCTGGAAACCGGGTGGACCGCCCCGCATCGTCGACGTGGGCGCCGATCGCGCCGTGCTCGAGGTCGGGAGCGCGGCGCCGGCGCCGGCGCACGTGCTGCTGCGGCGCGCCCGGACGGATGCGCCGGATCCGCGCGACTGGATGACGCGCGGCGCTGCCATGGCCCTGCCCTACGAAGTGGAGGAGACCGCGATCCCCGGCGACGGCGTGCTGCGCAGCCTGCACCGGTTCGAGCTGGCGGGACTCGATGCGGGGACGCGCTACGGTGCGCTTGGGATCGTGGAGCCGGCGGATCCCTCCGCTCCCGCGCCGCCGCAGCCCCGGACCAGCCCGTGGCGCCTGTTCCGCACCTCGCCGAAGCCCGGCAGGACCGCGGTGCTGCACCTGCGCGTCGCCGCCGTGTTCTTCGCCGATGTGGTGGAGCGCGGCCCGGGCGAACAGCGCGAAATGCCGAAGGCGGAGATCCAGGAGCGCATCGACGCGGCCCTGCGCGACTTCGAGGAGACGCGCCGCTTCTACTTCGTGCACAGCGGCTGCCGCGTGTCCCTGGACCTGGAGAGCTTCGTGGACTGGGAGCGCCACGTCGTCAACCCGGACACCGACTACGGCTTCAGCTACTCCGGCGGGGAATGGGCCGCGACCGAGCGCACGCTGGGCGAGGCCGGCCGCGCGCCCACGGATTTCGATTGCTACCTGCTGGTCTCCTGCGACCGGACCTGGGACGGCGGGCGCTGGGTGTTCCCGGACAGCGGCGGCGGCACCCTGGGGCCGCTGCCGCCCTTCGGGGCCGGCAAGAGCGGCTGGAAAATCGGCTGCGACAACGCCTGGCTCTACTGCCACGAGTTCGGCCATGCCTTCGACGCCACCTGGGCGGAATCCGGCTATCCGGAGTTCCTGTTCAATCACTTCTACCAGTGGGACGGCAGCGCGCACGCGCACGGCGAGCACTGGGACGGAAACGGCTGGCTGCTGCGCGAATGGGCCGGCCACGCGCGCCGCGACCAGCCGACCCGCTGGTTCCCGGCCGACCGCGCCTGGCGGTACTGCCTGAACGCCTGGGGCAGCATCCGTGACTACGACGACGCCGACGGCGACGGCGTGCCGGATGCCGCGGAAGCGCTGCCCCTGGACGAGGCGCGCTTCCTCTCGCTCCCCAGCGCCGCCGACACCGATGCAGACGGCATGGGCGACCTGGAGGAGCTCATGCGCAGTGCCTGGCTCGTGAACGGACTGGACGAGACGCAGTGCGGCGGCGCGCCGCGCCTGCTGTCACCCGTCAACTCCGACACGGACGGCGATGGCCGCGCCGACGGCGCCGACCCGCAGCCGCACTGGGCCGTGCCCGACGACCTGCGGACGCCGAACGAGTTCGTCGTGAGCGACGCCGCCACCGGCGTCCTGCGCGTGCGCCTCGCCTGGCACGACGGCGCCTTGCGCGTGACCTTGCATGCGGAGAAGGACATGGTGCGCGCGCGGGTCATGCTGGACGCCGACAACGACGGCTGGTACGTGGGCAGCGACAACATCCGCGTGGAGTTCGACCAGGACCGCGTCCTGAGCCGCGACTTCCTGCAGTGCGCCGTGCCGGACAAGGAGGCGTTCAGCCAGCCGGAGAACGCCCCGGCGGACATGTTCACGCTGGAAAGCTCTCCCACGGAGGGAACCACGCTCGCGATCCGCCCGCGCGCGGCCTCGGGCTTCGCCGGCGAGCCGGGCGAGCCGATCGGCATCCACATCGCCATCGACGCGGGCGGCGGCTGGCTCACCTTGTTCGAGCCGCACGCGTTCCTGCGCACGCGCCTGTAGCCCGGCGACCGGGAAACCGTGGCGATTGGTGCCACGCCGGCACCAATCGCCACGAGCGCGGAACTTGCCGGCCGCGACGCCATTCACTCGGGCTTGTCCAGGACTTGCCGCAGCCGGACGACTTCCTCCGCGTCCAGTCGGCCGCCGGCGCGCGCCGAGCTGTGCACCTGGACGCAGCCGCTGGCCTGCGCGACGGCGGCCGCCTTGCCGGCGCGGATGCCGCCGCCAGGGAGAACTTCGATGCGGGATCCGGCGGCGCGGATGAGCTCGGCGATGCGCGTTGCGCCCTGCAGCGCCGACGGCGCGCCTCCGGACGTCAGCACGCGCCGGAAACCGAGGCGGATGAGATCCTCCAGCGCCGCCAGCGGATCCGGAGCGCGATCGAAGGCGCGATGGTAGACGCACGGAGTGTCTCGAGAGAACTTCACCAGCGCGGTACAGGCAGCCACCTCAGGGGCGCCATCGGCCAGCGTCGCGCCGAAGGCGAAACCCGCCGGCCGCAGCGCCGCCAGCCTGCGAATGTCCGCGGCCATCTGCGTGAGCTCGGCGGCGGAATAGACGAAGTCGCCGGGACGCGGGCGGATCATCACCACCACCGGCACGGTGACGCGCGCGAGCACTTCGCGGACGGCGCCGGCCTCCGGCGTGAGCCCGTCCAGGTCCAGGCGCGCGCACAGCTCCAGCCGGTCGGCGCCGGCCTGTGCCGCCGCCACGGCGTCCCCGGCGCTGTCGACCGCGATCTCGAGCAGGACGCGCCCCATGCAGGGAATGTAGCAGCGACCCTAGACTGGCGGCATGCGTCCCATCGTCCTTGGAGCTTCGCTGCTGCTCGCCGCCGCCGCGCCGGCGCAGGTGCGAACGCCGGCCTTCTTCAGCGACCACATGGTGCTGCAGCGCGAGGCGGAGGTGCCCGTGTGGGGCTGGGCCGCGCCCGGCACGCGGGTGCGCGTGCAAGGCGACTGGATGAGCGCGCCGGTGGCCGCCGCGGCGGACGCCGGCGGCGCCTGGAGGCTGACCCTGCGCACTCCCGGCGCCGGAGGACCGCACCGCTTGACGATCGGAGAGCGCACCATCCAGGACGTCTGGATCGGCGAAGTCTGGTTGTGCTCGGGCCAGTCCAACATGGAGTGGACTGTGGGCGTTCCGCCCTGGGGAGGCAACGGCGTCGACAACTGCGAGGAGGAGGTGCGCAGCGCCAACTATCCGCAGATCCGCGTGTTCGACGTGCAGAACACCGTGGCCCTGGCGCCGCAAGACGACTGCGCCGGATCATGGAAAACATGCTCGCCGGACACCGCGGGGCGCTTCAGCGCCACCGCTTACTTCTTCGGGCGCGAGCTGCACCGCGAACTGAAGGTACCGATCGGCCTCATCACCGCCGACTGGGGCGGTACCGTGGCGGAAGCCTGGACCGGCAACGAAGGCCTGTCCGACTTCCCCGAGTTCGGGCCGGCGCTGGCGCGCATCCGCGAGGCGCGCGCAAGGAGTGGCAACCTCGAGGACGAGCTGCGTGCGCAACAGGCCGAGTGGTGGAAGACACTGGCTGCCAAGGACGCGGGCAGCGCGGCGCAATGGCAGCAACCCAAAGCGGACGACAGCGCCTGGGAGTCGGCGGCGCAGCCGCTGCCCTGGTCACAGTCCGACCTCGGGGACTTCGACGGCGTCGCCTGGTACCGCCGCAGCTTCGAGGTCCCCGCAGCCTGGTCGGGCAAGGCGCTCGTCGTCGAGCTGCCGCCGATCGACGACATGGACACGGCCTGGGTCGACGGCCGCGCCGTCGGCGGGCTGGAGGAGGACGGCAAGTGGCAGACGCCGCGCCGCTACGAAGTGCCAGCCGAGCTCGCGAAGCCCGGCGCGCACGTCCTGGCGCTGCGGGTGGTGGATACCGGCGGCGAGGGTGGAATGATCGGCCCGGCCGAGACCCTGCGCGTATTTCCGCAGGACGATCCGGGCGCCGCGCTCTCCCTGGCCGGGCCGTGGCGCTGGCGTCGCGGCGCCTCGATGGCCGACATCGGCGCCTATCCCCGCAGCGGCTGGTTCCACGCCAACACGCCCAGCGCGCTCTTCAACGGCATGATCGCTCCGCTGGTCGGCTACGGCCTGCGCGGCGCCATCTGGTACCAGGGCGAGTCCAACCGCGGGCGCGCCGAGCAGTATCGCCGCCTGTTCCCCGCCCTCATCGCCGACTGGCGCCGGCTGTGGGGGATCGGCGAGTTTCCCTGGTACTACGTGCAGATCGCGCCCTTCCGCTACGGCGGCGACACCGGCCAGGCGGCCGAGCTGCGCGAGGCGCAGATGCTGGCGTTGTCCGTGCCGAACACCGGCATGGCGGTCACCATGGACATCGGCGATCCGGCCGACATCCACCCGCGGAACAAGCAGGACGTCGGCAAGCGGCTGGCGCTGTGCGCGCTGGCGAAGACCTACGGCAAGTCCGGGGTCGAATACAGCGGGCCTGTCTATCGCGAGATGAAGATCGAAGGCGATCGAGTGCGCCTGACGTTCGGCCATGCAGGCGGAGGTCTGGATTCGAAGAACCGTCCCCTGGAGAGTTTCACGATCGCTGGCGCCGACCGTGTGTTTC
Organism: Planctomycetota bacterium; assembly: GCA_004295085.1. Classification (GTDB taxonomy): domain Bacteria; phylum Planctomycetota; class UBA1135; order UBA1135; family UBA1135; genus SHNF01. The sequence goes on from SHNF01000009.1 coordinate 333,071, forward strand.
ATCCAGCAACCGCGGTCATCGACGGCGAAACCGTCCTTGTCTCCAGCCCGCAAGTGCAGCAGCCGGCCGCCGTGCGCTACGGTTGGGCCGCCGACGCCATGCCCAATCTGTTCAACCAGGCCGGCCTCCCCGCCTCCTCCTTCCGCACCGACGACTGGCCGCGCGAGTAAGGGGACCACTCACCGGCCGCGAGTCGTGGAGCTCGAGCTCGTGGCGCCGGATTGAGCCAGGCGCTCGGCGAGGCGGCCGTAACGGCGGGATTCGCTGGCGTTGGCGACGGCGCGGCGCAGCGCGCCGGGATCGGCGACGACCACGACCAGCTCCTTGCCGCGGGTGATGGCCGTGTACAGGAGGTTGCGCCGCAGCAGCAGGTAGTGCGAGCGGTCCAGGACCAGGACCACGGCGCGCGCCTCGCTGCCCTGCGCGCGGTGCACGGTCACGCACCAGGCCGGCACCAGGTCGGCGAGACCGTCCCGGTCGTAGGTTTGCGGCCTGCCGCCCATGTCCACCAGCAGCTCGCCCTCCAGCACCTGCAGGACGCGGCCGGTGTCGCCGTTGAACACTTCGCGCTCGTAGTCGTTGCGCACGGCCATGACGCGGTCGCCGGCGCGGAACGGAGCGCACCACTCGGCCCCCGCGCCGCCGGGATTGAGGCGCGCGCCCAGGCGCCGGTTCAGCTCGTCCACGCCCAGCGGCCCGCGGTACATGGGCGAGAGCACCAGGACGTCGTTCAGCGGATCCATTCCGTAGCGCCTGGGGATGCGTTCGCACACCAGCCGCTCCACGAGCTCGGCCGCTGCGGGAGCGTCGGCGCGCGCCACCACGAAGAAGTCGCCGCGCTCGCCGAAGGGCGCGCTGCGCGGCACACGTCCGGCCAGGACCGCGTGCGCCGCCTCGACGATGCCGGAGTCCTCTCCCTGGCGGTGGATGCGCTGCAGGCGCGTGTGCGGCACGCTCGGCGAGCCGACCAGATCGCGCAACACGCTGCCGGGGCCGACCGAGGGCAGCTGGTCGGCGTCGCCGACCAGCAGCACGCGGCAGCCGGCGGGCACGGCGCGCAGCAGCGCGTGCGCCAGCGGCAGGTCCAGCATCGAGACCTCGTCCACGATCAGGTAGCGCAGGTCCAGCGCCTGCTTCTCGTCGTGGCGGAAGCTGCTGCTGCGCGGTTCGAAGCCGAGCAGCCGGTGCACGGTGCCGGCTCCGCGCCCCGTGGCCTCCTGCAGGCGCTTGGCGGCGCGGCCGGTCGGGCTGGCCATGGCCACCGGCCCCCATCCACCGGCCTCCAGGATGTCCAGCAGCAGGCGCAGGGTTGTGGTCTTGCCCGTGCCGGGACCGCCGGTCAGTACCGACAATGGCTGTAACAGTGCCATGTCCAGGGCGGCCCGCTGGCCTTCGTCCGGCCGCAAGGAAGCTCGCCGCAGGGCGGCGAGCACCTGCTCCGGCGTCGCGACAGCGCCGGAGGGCGCGCCCAGCAGGCGGCGGAGATGTCGTGCGAGACCAGCTTCGTCTTCCCAGAGGCGCGACAAGTACAGGTACTTGTCTTGATGGCCCGCCCCCTCGATCCGGACGCGGCCCTGGTCCTCGAGTTCGCGAAGAGCCAGCTCCGCCGCTGCCGCGGGAATGCCGCGCACCGTCAACTGATGCTCCAGGAGCGGGCGCGGCAGGCAGCTGTGTCCCTCGCGCGCGGCCTCGCGCAGCCAGTGCAAGGCCACACCCCGGGCGCGCGCCGGCGAGTCCGGCGGCATGCCCACCGTCTTCGCCAGCTTCTCCGCGGTCTCCAGTCCGATGCCGGGCAGCTCGCCGATCAGGGCGAAGGGGTCCTTGCGCACCCGCTCGATCGCGCCCGCCTGCCAGCGCTCGTACAGCTGGCCCGTCTGGGTCGAGCTCAGACCCAGCCCGCGCAGCTCCGCGAGCACGCGGTGCCGGTCACGACTGTCGCGGAAGGCCTCTGCGAGGGCCTTGGCGCGCTTGCGCCCGAGGCCGGGCACCTGCCGCAGCCGCTTCTCGCCTTCCTCGAGGGCCTGGAGGGTGGACGCGCCGAAGTGCTGCACCACGCGCCGTGCGTAGGCCGGCCCGATGCCGGGAAAGGCCCCGCTGCCGAGGTAACGCTCCAGCCCGCGGCCGGTGGTGGGCGTCATGCGCTCGGCCCACTCCGCCCGGAACTGGCGCCCGAAGCGCGGGTGGACCTGCCAGGTGCCGTGCAGGCGCAGGACCTCGCCGGGATGAACAGGGGCCAGGTCCCCGGCAGCCGTCTGCGGACCGGAATGCGTGCCCAGGCTCACCGCGGCGAACCCCGTTTCCCGGTCCTCGTACAGGACGGCGGCCACCTGGCCCTCCAGGAGCTCGTGGTGGTCGGCGCGGGGCGGCTGCGCGGTCAAGGCTGGACGGATCGGCGCAAGTCGGCGTAGAGTATTGCGCCCTGCGCCGGGCAATCCCCCGTCGCAACCCGAATCCAGACCGAATCCGGAGGAACGGAACCCGCTTGATCAAAGTCCAACTGCGCCCGAACGAGTCGATGGAAGCCGCCCTGCGGCGGTTCAAGCGCCAGTGCAATTACGCTGGCATCTTCAAGATGGCCAAGGCCAAGGCCTTCTACGAGAAGGGCGCGGAGAAGCGGCGCCGTGAGGGGCGCGAGCGCGTGCGCGTCATCCTGAAAGCCGAGCGTATTCGCGCGCAGTCGCGTTTCTAGAAGCTGCGACTTACCGTTCCGGCTCCGGCGCCAGCGGCTCCGGAGCTCGTTGCGTCTGCACCCGTGCCGCGCAAGCCTGAGAAGAAGCAGCCGCGGGGCCAGCGCGACCTGAGCCTTCCAGTCCGCGAGTATCGCTACGAAGTCGGAATTCCGGACCACGGCGTCCGACTCGACCTGTTTCTGGCCGCGCGCGTGAGCTGGCGCTCCCGCAGCGGCGTCAAGGAGCTGATCTCCGCGGGCGCGGTGGAAGTCCTCCCGTTCAAGGATCCGCAGCAGGCTCCCGTCGGCGCGATCCGCGACGGCCTGCGCCTGCGCACCGGACAGGAGGTGGTGCTGCGCGTGCCGGAGCCGGGCGCGTCCGCGGCGCCGGCCGGTCCAGACGCCAGCGGGCTGGAGGTGGTGCACGAGGACGACTGGGTGATCGCGGTCAACAAGCCTCCATTCGTGAGCGTGCACCCGTCCAAGGGGCACCTCACCGGCTCGCTGCTGCACCTGCTGCACGAGCGCCACCGCCGACTGTACCCGGGCGCCACGGAGGTGCCGCACCTCTGCCACCGCTTGGACCGCGAGACCAGCGGCGTCCTGCTCGCCGCCAAGAACGCGCTCAGCCGCTCGCGCCTGGGCCGCCAGTTCGAGAACCGCAGCATCGTCAAGACCTACCTGGCCCTGGTGCGCGGCGCGGTCAGCGCCGAGTCCGGGTCCATCGACCTCCCGCTCGGCTCCGCCCTCACCAGCGGCGTGCGCCTCAAGATGGCGGTGCGCTACGACAGCGATGGGCTGCCCGCCCTCACCGAGTGGAGCGTGGCGCGGCGCGCGGCGGGCCTGACCCTGCTCGAGTGCCGTCCCCGCACCGGGCGCCAGCACCAGATCCGCGTGCATCTGGCGGCGATCGGCCACCCGATCGTCGGCGACAAGCTGTACCAGGAGGACGAGCAGATCTTCGTGCGCAGTCTCAACCAGGCCATGACCGCGGAAGACCGCGCGCTCCTGCGCCTGGAGCGCCAGGCTCTGCACGCCTGGCGCCTGACCTTTGAGCATCCCTTCACCGGACTGCAGACCACGGTCGAAGCGCCGCTGGCGTCTGACATCGCCGCCTTGCTCGATGCGTCCGGCAGCGGAGCGCCTTGACGGACCATGGCGATTGGTGCAACCTTGGCACCAATCGCCACGCTTTCGCGATCAAGGAGTCAACAGCTTCAGGGTCGACGCGGCGATCAGGACGCCGGGGTGCTTGTGGCTGCCGATGGGAGCGCGCAGCAGGCCCTCGCCGCCGCCGCAGCGAGCCGCGGCCTCGTCGTAGTCCAGGTAGTGGGTCATGACCCAGCCGCGCAGCTCGTCGGCGTAGAGGCCGAGCAGCGCCCAGGCGTCCTCTTGCGAGTCGCGGTCGTGGTCGCAGTGGAACTCCAACGCGGTGACCGGCTTGAACCCGTGCTTCTCCAGCTCGGTGAGCGCCGCCCGCGGCGCCGTGTTCGCCGGACGCACGAACACCCGGATGTCGCGCACCCGCTGGTCGGTGTCGGCGTCGCCGTAGCTGTGCGTGGCGCTGAGCCCGCCCTGCACGATACCGCCGCCCAGGGCGGTGCGCGCGGTCGCCAGCAGCACCGACCGAAAGCCGCGCTCGTCCACCGGCACGTCCGTGAGCAGAGTGGCGAATTGGGGCACGGGCGCCGCCAAACTAGCACGACCCATGCCGCGCGACCTGCCGACACCCCCTCCGGAGCGCCTGTTCCTGCCGGGTCCTGCAGGCAGGCTGGATGCCACGTTCGAGCTTCCGGCCGGCGCCCCCCGCGGCGCCGTCCTGCACCTGCATCCGCATCCGCTTGGCGGTGGCACGCGCCAGAACAACGTCGTGCGCCACGGCGCGCTCGGCTCGCTGGAGGCCGGCTGCGCCGCCGTCCGCTTCGACTTCCGCGGAGTCGGGCAGTCCGAAGGCCGGCACGACGAGGGCCGGGGCGAAGTGGAGGACGCCGCGGCTGTCCTGCAGTGGCTGCGGCTGCGCGTTCCGGGCGTCCCCAGCTGCGTGTGGGGATTCTCGTTCGGGGCGCGCGTCGGGGCCGAGCTGTGCCTGGGCAATGGCACCCGCGTCGCCGGATACATGGGGGTGGCCTGGCCCACTGCCCTCTACATCTGGCCACAATCCGGGCCCAGGCAGTTCTGGCCGGCGCGCATGGCCTTCCTGGCCGGCGATCGGGACGATTTCGTGGACCTGTCCCAACTGCGGGCCATCGCGCGCGAACGTGGCGCCACCCTGGTCGAGGTGCCCGGCGCTGACCACTTCTTCTCCGGGCGTCTGGATGCCGTGCGTGCATTCACAGCCGACACTCTTCGCTCCTGGTTGCCTGCGTAATACATGGCAGTCAGCTGTGGAAAACCGGGGACTCCTACCGAGGAGGTCCGAGTTGCACGCCAGTGCTTGCTTGCTATCGTGGCGGACGTCGGGTCAGGCCCTCGCCCTTTCCATGGCGACTGCCGCTGCGCTGCGCCGGCCCCGCGCTCATTTCCCCGAACCTGATGGCAACGGCAGGTCGGGCACTTTGTCCCGCACGGTCATTGATCCCATGGGACCCCTCAAAGATAGAGATCAACCCTCTGATCCGGCTGAGCAGCGGCAGCGCGCCCTCGTCCAGGAATGGGAAGCGACACTCGGCGTGTTCCGCACGTTCCAGACCGTCGCTGTGCACCAGCGATTCCAGCACCTGGGTCTGCTGTTCGAGCACCTGGCGCCCTGGATCGAGCGCGGGATCCAGGGCATCGCCCTGCGCTACTTCATCCTGCTGCCCAAGGAACTGGCCCTGGCCCGGCTGTTCGCCAAGGCCGCGCGCAAGGAGGAGCTGCCGCGGACCTACGAGGCCTTCCTGCTCTGGGTCGAAGGCTCCATCCTGCACGACGTCACGCACCCGACCGATGAGATCGGAGCCACCAACTGCGCGCTCGGCGAGCCCTCGCCGGCGCTGCAGCAGCGCTTCAACCGTCTCCCCTTCCCGGAGCGCGCGCTGCTCTACCTCTTCATGGTGGAGCGGAACAGCCTGGCTGCGGTCGCCGAGCGGGCCGGACTGTCATCCCAGGCCTGCGCCGCGGCCCTGAACCGGATCTGGCGCAAGATCGCGGGGGAGGACGCCTCGATCCGGCTGCCGCTGGGCTGGCGCGCACCGCAGAACCCGTTGACGGGCGAATCCGCTTCCGGCGAAGAGTAAAGGCCTGCCGCCCCATGGGGACGGCAGGCCCGTGATGAGGCAGGGACGTCAGATCCCGGCGACGTTGCTGGTGCGGCAGGTGGCGACATCGAGCACCTGCACGAAGATGCGGCCGCAGGCGGCGGCGGGCACGTTGACGTTGACCAGCGCGTTGCCGCCGGGACCGGCGGTCACGGAGGCGGCCACCGCCGCGGAGTTGTCCAGCCCCAGCACCGTGCCAGCGCAGGGGTTGCCCGCCGGGATCACGGCCGAGCCGGTCCCGAAGGCGCGCAGGTAGATCACACGGCCTCCCGGCGTGGCACCGCTGGCCACGAAGCCCATGGGACCCGGGCAGCTGCCCTGCACCGTGAGCACGACGCCTCCGCCGCTGCAGCTCTGGTTCATGACGACCGTCATGTTGTTGCCGAGCTGATTGGCGGTGACCAGATCGGGGCCGTTCTGGCCGTCGAGCTGGGCGGCGATGATCACTTCCGGCACGGTGCCCGTGGCCACGATGGCTGGAGTCCCGAAGGCGCCCGCGCCGTTGTTGGCCATGACCGACAGGTTGTTGCTGTCCTTGTTGCTGGTCGCCAGGTCGAGATCACCGTCGCAGTCGAAGTCCGCGGCGGCGACGTCTCCGGACCCGATCCCTCCGGTCGCGTAGTTGTTCGGGCCGGTGAAGCTGGCGCCCTGGCTCAGGTAGATCTGGACTACCGACGGGTCGTTGGAGGCCACGGCGAAGTCGCCCAGCCCATCCATGTTCAGGTCGGCGCCGGTGATGCCTTCCGGGCGCACGTTCGGCCCGCTGGACAGGGTGGTCAGGAGCGCGAAGCTGCCGCCGGTGTTGCGGAACACGCTGACGGTGCGTGCGTCGTGGTTGGTGACGGCGACGTCCAGGTCGCCGTCGCTGTCGATGTCGGAGAAAGCCGCGGCGCGCGGTTCGTCGCCCGCGGTCAAGGTCGTCACGCTGAACGTGGCCGAGCCGTTGTTGGTCAGCACGTTGGCGGTGTTGCTGTCGCGGTTGGCGACGGTCAGGTCCAGGTCCCCGTCATCGTCGTGGTCGCCGATGTCGAGGCCGCGCGACTCCAGGCCGATGACGGCCATGGCGCCGGCGGTGAAGGACCCGCCCTGGTTCAGCCACACGCGCAGGCGGTTGCTGTTCTGCAGCACTACCGCGAGGTCCGCGTCGCCGTCACCGTCCAGGTCGCCGGCCGCCAGCTCCTCGGCGCCGGTGCCGGCGCCGGTCGCGAAGGATCCGGCATTCGCGAACACGCCGGAGCCGTTGTTGAGGAACAGCACGACGCGGTCCGGATTGTCGGCCGTGGCGGCCAGGTCCAGGTCGCCGTCGTTGTCGATGTCCAGGGCGGCGACGCCGCCTGGCCGATCACCGACGGCGTAGTTGACTCCAGGATCGAAGGTGAACTGCGCCGCGGCAGGCCCGGCCAGCAACGCGAACAGTGACAAGTTCAACAGGTGGATGCGCATGGGTTTCCTGACGAGTGGGATTGAGTTGACCCGCATGGACGGGACGAGGGGTCACTCTGACATGCGAAATCCTGCGCTCCCGAGCCTCACAATCCTTGCGCCGGCCGAGGCGGCATTCCGCCGCGCCGTCAGCAGCCTGAGATCTGCGTCAGCTTGTTCGCGTCGATCCGCGTCTTCTCCTCCTCCGTGAGCCTGTCCTGGTTCTCGAGCAGCCATGCGTCCACGGCCTGGATGGCCTGGGTGAGCGCGAAGGTCAGGTCAGCCTTGGCCTTCTCACAGCAAGCCTTCTGCAGCGCGTCCAGGCGCTTGCGCAGGTCGGACAGGCGCTTTCCCATCTCGGCCGTGCTCAGGCCCGGCGCCTGCGCCGCCAGGTTCTGCAGCTCGGTCCTGGTGTTGGCCACGTCCCTGACGCAGTCCGCGGTCTTGCGGCCGCTCATCAGGCTGGGGACGATGAGCGTGGCCAGGATGGCGATCAGGACGAGCACGACGATAAGCTCAAGCAAGGTCAAACCGCGCCGGCCAGTGCGAAATGGTTGGTTTCCCATGCGAGGAGTCTAGCACCGGAACGCGTTCCGTCATCCGCGCTCCGCCCTGTTCCGCTCAGAGCCGCCCGTTCGAGATCAGCACTGGCTGAAGCCGCAGGAGTAGCACTTGCAGCAGGACTCTTCGAAGACCAGGTCACTCTGGCAGGCCGGGCACTTGACCTTGAAGGCGCCGACCGGGTCGTGGAAGTGGGCGCCCCCTTCGCCGTGGCCGTTGCCGGCCGCGGCCAGGGCGGCCGGGTCCACATCGCCGAGCAGGATGGCGCGCAGGCCGAAGCGCCCCTTGGCGTGCAGGTACTTCTGCAAGGCCTTGGCCAGCCCGTCGGCCAGGGACATGATGCGGCCCTCCTTGCTCGGCATCGTGAGCGAGGAGCCGATGCCTTCGAGCTGCTTCAGCGCCAGGTCGAAGGGGCCGCCGCAGCGCAGGAACAGCGACAGCATGCGGCAGATCGCCTCCAAGTCGGAGTTGGCGACGTCGCCGCCCTTGCCGAGCTGGGCGAAGACCTCGACCTCGTGCTCGCTCTTCGGATCCACCGTGATCTTGACGTGCATGTTGCCGAAGGGCGTGAGCTGGCGCACACGGATGCACGGCATGATCTCCGGCAGCGCCTTGGGCCGGATCTCCTTGGGCGGCTCCTCGACCCTGGCGCCGGGCTCGGCGGCCAGCGCCATGGGCTGCATCTCGCGGCACCCGTCGCGGTAGACCGTGACGCCCTTGCAGCCTTCGCGCCACGCCAGCAGGTAGGCGGTGCGCACGTCGTCCTCCGTGGCCTCGTGCGGCAGGTTGATGGTCTTGCTGACCGCGTTGTCGATGGCCGTCTGCCAGGCGGCCTGCATGAGGATGTGCTCGCGCGGGGTGACGTCGCGGGCGGTGGCGAAGGTGTCCTTGAGCTCCTTGGGCAAACCGGTGCTCTTGACCGTGCCCTCGGCCAGGGCCAGGTCCACGATCTGGTCGATCTCCTGCTGGGAGTAGCCCTGGCGCTTGAGCGCGTCCAGGAACACCGGGTTCACCTCGGTCATGACCACCGGTCGGCCTTCCGCGTCCTTCATGACCTGGCGCCTGAAGGCGATGCTGAACAGCGGCTCGATGCCGCCGGAGCAGCCGGCGATGATGGAGATGGTGCCGGTGGGCGCCACCGTGGTGAGGTGGCTGTTGCGCCGCGGCGCCCGCCCCTCGAGCTGCGGGCGCGAGCCGGTCCAGGCGCCGTAGGGCGGCCGCTGGTCCACGGACACGAGCGCTTCGGAGGCGCGGATGGACTGCTCGGTCAGGCGCTTGGCGATCTTGCGCCCCACTTCGAAGGATTTCTCCGAGCCGTAGCGGATGCCGAGCATGTACAGGAGGTCGGCGAAGCCCATGATGCCGAGGCCGATGCGGCGCTCCTCCTCGGCGCGCTTGCGGATCTCCTCGATCGGAAAGCGGTTGATGCCGACCACGTCGTCGAGGAAGCGCACGCAGTCGTCCACGGTGCTGTCGAAGGCGTCCCAGTCCACGCGCGATTCCCAGGGTCCCGTCTCCGGGGCATCCTTGCGGAAGAACTTGCCCAGGTTGATGGAGCCGAGGTTGCACGAGCTGTACGGCAGCAGCCATTGCTCGCCGCAGGGATTGGTGGCCTCGTACTCGCCCAGGTTGGGCACCTGGTTGTCCTGGTTGGCGCGGTCCAGGAACAGCATGCCGGGTTCGCCGTTCTTCCAGGCGTAGAAGATGATCAGGTCCAGGACTTCGCCGTAGGTCCAGTACTCGGCGCCTTCCTCGGGCTTGCCGGCGGCGAAGGACTCGTAATCCGGCTGGCTGATGCGCCGGCCACCGGCGGGCAGCTTGCGCAGCCAGCCCTTGCGCTTGTTGCGCGGGTTGAGGACCACGAGCCGCTCACCGGGCGTGTCCAGGACCTTCTGCATCCACTCGTTGGTCACCGCCACGGACACGTTGTAGTTGGTCCAGCGCGACAGATCGTCCTTGGCGCGCACGAATTCCACCACGTCCGGATGGTCGCAGCGCAGCACCCCCATGTTGGCGCCGCGGCGGAACGCGCCCTGCTGGATGGCATCGGTGCCCGCGGAGTAGGCGTCGATGAAGCTGAGCGGGCCGCTGGTCTGCCCGCCGGAGCTGGCCACGATGTCGCCGTCCGGGCGCAGCCGGGAGAAGGAGAAGCCGGTGCCTCCCCCGGCCTTCTGGATCAGCGCCACGTGCTTCAGCGTGGTGAAGATGCTCTCGATGGAGTCCTCCACCGGCAGCACGAAACAGGCGCTGAGCATCCCCATTTCCCGGCCCGCGTTCATGAGCGTGGGCGAGTTGGGCACGAAGGTGTTGAAGGCCATCAGCTCGTAAAACCGGCGCGCCCACTTCTCGCCGACGGCGGCGCCGGCCTCGTACTCGGGCTCGGCCACGGCTGCGGCCACCCGCCAGAACAGCTCCCTGGGAGTCTCCACGACCTCGCCACTGAGTTTGTCCTTCTTCAGGTAGCGGTTGGTGAGCACCTTGCGGGCGTTCTCGGTGAGCACCGGCTCAGGCAGGTCGCGCGGCATGCTGCGCACGCGGTTCACCGCATCGAACGGGCCTTCACTGCGTGCGGCGACCAGGACTTCTCCGCTGGCTTCCATGCTGCTTCTGCCTCCTCTTTCCTCTTGCCCTTTCCGGACTCTATCGGACGGTTCGCTGGGCCGCCGGCCTAGGCTGGCGGCGCATTAAGCTGCGTCGTGCTTGGAGGCCGCTGGCTGGGGAAATTTCCCCAGCGATTGCATGTTGGAACGACTGCCAAAAACGGGCGCAACCCTTCCAAGGATCGGCAGAATCGGGCGTCGAATCAACCCCAAGAGCGCCATTTTTTGTGGGCGACCACGAACATAACCCCAAGATATTGTAGAAATCCAGTGGAGAGCCTGTGGAAAAGCCGGGGTTGGCAGAAGCCCGGAGCCTCCGACCTCATGCAGCGCCATCCGGCGACCCCATCCGGCTGCGGAGGGCGGCCAGGACGGCAGCCGCGGGGGTCTCGCGCCCGCAGCGAAAGTGACCCTCAGGGCACGCCTGCCTGCCATGGATGCCGCAGGGGCGGCAGGCGAGGCCGCTCACCTCCAGGATCACGTCCCGGGGCCCCCGGGGCGCGAAGCCGAACTCCGGCACGGTGCTGCAGTACACCGCCACCACCGGGACACCGGCGGCCACTCCCAGGTGCATCGGGGCGCTGTCATTGGTCACCAGAGCCGCCGCCCTTTCCAACACGGCGCAGGACTCGCGCAGGGTGGTCTGCCCGCAGAGGTCCACGACCGGCACCCCTGCCGCCTCCGCCACCTGCCGGCATAGCGCGGCGTCCTCCGGCCCGCCGAGCAGGACGCACGCGATTCCGTCGCGCACGAGAGCGCGCGCCGTCTCCGCGTAGTGCGCGGCGGGCCAGCGCTTGGTCGCCCACAGCGAGCCGGGAGCCAGGACCACGAAGGGCGTCTCCGGGGCCAGCGCCGCGGCGCGCGCGCGCTCCTCGCCGCTGGGATGCATGCGCGGCCGCTCCCAGGCTCCGCCGCCGGCCAGCTCCAGGTTCCGCTCGATCTCATGGCGCTCGCCGGGATAGCGCACGCGCTGCGTGTACAGCCACGCCGCCGAGGCGTTGCGGAAGCCAATGCGCTCCGGGATGCGCGCCATCCACAGCAGCGCCGCGCTGCGCCAGGAGCGGTGCGAGCACAGCGCTCGCACGTATCCGTGCGCGCGCAGGCGCGCCGCGCAGCGGCGCAGTCCGTCCAGTCCGCGGTCCTGGCCGCGCTTGTCGAAGATCAGGATCTCGCGGATGTCCGGATGACCGGCCAGGACCTGGGCGCCGCCGGGCGAGGTCAGGAAGTCCACCGGGCCGCCGAAGCGGGCGGCGGCGGCGCGCACCAGCGGCTCGGCGCACAGCACGTCGCCCAGAAACGAGGTGTCCACCAGAAGGGTCGCGCCGGCCACGTGCCGATTCCAGGCCGTTACAGCTTGCCGATGGCTTCCTTCAGCAGTTTGTAGTACCGGTCCCCCTGCTCCTTGTTGGGCACGTAAGCGCTCCATTCGCCCAATTCGTCCCAGGGGACCATGATCACCTCGGGCCGCGCCTGCCGCGCGATCTCCCACTGGTGCTGGAACTTCTCCGGGCTGCTGGGCCACTTGCGCCCCTCCCGGCCCTTGTGGCCGGTGTTGTCGAAGCCGTGGAAGACCAGCGCGAACAAGTCCACCTTGGGGCTGGAGCGCGCCGCCTCGTACTGCTCGATCAGGTACGGCTCCTGCATGAACGGGATCGCGTAGTACTGCACGCCCGCGGGCTGCTCCCGCTTCGCCAGGCTCTCGGCGGGAACGTTCACGAACACGAAGTAGAACTCGTCCTGATACGGTTGCAGTGCCTCCTCCAGGGCCTGGTTGTCCTTGCCCTTGCCCAGCTTCTGCAGCACGCGCTCGTACAGGAACACGAGCGGGCGCTGGGACGGACCGTAGCGCAGGAACGCCGGGCTTTGCGCCCACTTGGCGATCACCTTGAGATTCTTCGCGAGCTTCTCGGCGCTGTTGTGGTCCTTCGCGCCCGGGATGTCATCCAGGTACACGCAGATCCGGAACTTCTCCTCCTCGCACAGCTTGAGGTAGTTCTCGAAGGAGTCCGTCATGTGCTGATACCAGTCGTTGGGGCCCAGGCCCCACCACTCGCCCGCGACGAAATCCACGCCCGCCTCCTTCCACAGGCGGATGTTGTGGCGCGCCGTCGCCGGGTCGCTGGTGTCGTACGGCTGGTGCTCCGGCGTCAGGGAGTTGATCTCCTGCGGCTTCTCCTTGCGGTGCCACAGGTAGGCCAGCGCGCCGACCAGGGGGCGGTCCTTGCCCTGAGAAGCGGGCGCGGCCGCCCGACCGCGCGCCGGTTGCGCCCCCCCGTCCTGGGCGGGATCCTGCAGCAGGCCGGCCGCGGAAGTGGCCGCGAGGCACAGCACCGCGGCGGCGTTCCAGGCGAGAGAAGTCATGGTGTGGTGCGACGGAACCCGGAATCCTGGTGGAACACTCATCCGGTACGCAGGTCCCGGAAGAGTGCTAGGCCGGTCCGCTTCAGCCTACAAGAGTCACCTCGACGAGTTTCGCCGGGTCTTCCCCTGCGGGGAGGCGCAAAATGGCAGAGGCGCCGGAAGGGGTCCCTCCCGGCGCCCGGATTCCGCAGGCTGCCCCCGCGGAGAACCCCTGCGCTTCCACTCCCAGCGCGTGGTCGAAGCCGGCGCGATAGTTCTCCCAGGCGATCGCCGCGGTCAGCTCCACGATCTGAGCATCGCCGAAGTTGCGGCGCAGCTGCGCGAGAACCGGCCCAGGAGGCCGGCCTCGCGCGCGGGCGCCGCGGATGCGTGCCCTGCCGCAATTCTCGCCGCCACGGCCCCGCGATTCATCCGCAGGACGTCGCTCTCCCTTCTGCACCACTCCGCTCTCTGGAGAGAGGATTCCGCTGCCATGCGTTTCAAAGCCCATTGTGGGACAATGGCGCGATCCATCCCGTGTCCCGCACCTGATGGAGCAGCCGACCCAACCCCCCGCAGCAGCGTCCAGGCTTCCCGGCTCGCGCCGCGAGGTGCTGGGCCTGGCCTGGCCCATCGGCGTGTCCATGGTGTCCATGACGCTCAAGGGCGTGGTGGACATGCTGATGGTGGGGCGCCTGGGCACCGAGGCGCTGGCGGGCGTCGGCCTGGGGAACATCCTGGCGATGAACGCGCTGGCCTTCGGCGTGGGCATGCTGCGCGGCCAGAAGTCGCTGGTGAGCCAGCACGTCGGCGCCGGCGAGCCGCGCACAGCCCTGTCCTTCGGCGCCCACGCCTTCTACCTGGCGCTCATGATCGGCGGCGTGAGCCTGGCGCTGTCGCGCGTGGCCGGACCGCTGCTGGTGGGGCTGATGGCCGGCTCGGAGCTGTCCCCCGCTTCCGTGCACATGGCGAGCCAGTACCTCACCCTGCGCCTGGACTTCGGCATCTCGATGCTGGTGGCACTGGCGGTCGGCGAGTACCTGCGCGCCACCGGGCGCCCGCGCCTGCCGATGCTGTGCGACCTGATCTCGCACCCGCTCAACGTCTTCTTCAACTGGACCCTCATCTACGGGCACCTGGGCCTGCCGCGCCTGGGCGTCGCCGGCTCGGCGCTGGGCACCGGCCTGGCCGACACGATCTCGCTGCTGCTGCTGCTGTTCGTGGCCAGCAAGGGCTACAAGCTGCCCAAGGAGCGCGAGCCCTACCGCTTCCTGCCGCGGCGCTTCCTGCGCCTGTGCTCGGTGGGCGCGAGCACCGGCGTGCAGTTCGTGCTCGAGGTCGGCTCCTTCTCCTTGATCACCTACCTGGTCGCTGCGCACCTCGGCAGCACCGCGCTGGCCGCGCACCAGGCCTGCTTCTCCGCCATGATGCTCTCGTTTCTGCCGGCGGTGGCCATCGGCGACGGCGGCGGCGTGCTGGTGGGCCGCTACGTCGGCAGGAAGGACTGGAGCGCGGTGCGCCAGGCCCAGCGCAGCAGCATCAGCATGGCGCTCAGCTTCATGAGCGTGATGGCGCTGCTGTTCGTCGTCTTCCGCCACCAGATCGTGCGCTTGTACCTGCGCGACGAGGATCCCGCCGTCCAGGAGGCGGCCAGGGCCCTGGGCGCGCAGGTGCTGTGCGTCGCGGCCTTCTGGCAGATCGGCGACGCCTTCCAGATCGTGTATCGCTTCGTGCTGCGTGCCACGGGCGACCACCGCTGGGTCATGTGGGTCGGGATCCTGTGCGCGTGGCTGCTGAGCGCGCCCCTGGCCTGGCTCGCCATCCAGGTCCTGGGCGGCGGCCTGGCGCTGGTCTGGATCCTGTGGAGCGCCGAGATCTACGTCGGCGCCCTGGTCTTCTGGTGGCGCTGGCGCAGCGGCGCCTGGGTGCGCAAGCGCCTCGTGCAGGACCAGGCGGAGTCCAGCCTTACAATGGGCCAGTTGACGGAGTGACCATCGCACGGGTGCTGATGCAGGCATCAGAATGTCCACCGCCGCTGAACGGGAGGCGAGGAAGACCGCCGAGTCCGCGCGCGAGTCGAAGTGGCGCGGGCACAGCTTCCTCAAGGACCTGTTCCTGGGCCGCTTCCGCCTGGACCTGGTGCACCCGTATCCGGCGGAGACGCCGGAGCGGCCGAAGTTCCGCGACTTCTACGGCAGGCTGCGGCGCCTCCTGGAAGAGAAGGTAGATCCGGCGGCGATCGACACCAGCGGCGAGTACCCGCCGGAGGTCGTGCGCGGCCTGGCCGAGATCGGCGCCTTCGGCATGAAGATTCCGGAGGAATACGGCGGACTCGGGCTCACGCACCCGGAGTACGTGCGCGCGATGGAGCTGCTCGGCAGCCACGACGCCAACGTGACCGCACTCCTGTCCGCGCACCAGGCGATCGGCGTGCCGCAGCCGGTGAAGCTGTTCGGCTCGGACGCGCTCAAGCGCAAGTACCTGCCGCGCTGCGCGCGCGGCGCCATCTCGGCCTTCGCGCTCACCGAGCCGGCCGTCGGCTCCGACCCGGGCAGCCTCGCGACCGTGGCCGAGCTCAGCGCCGACGGCAGCCATTACGTGATGAATGGCGAGAAGCTGTGGTGCACGAACGGCACCCTGGCGGACCTGCTGGTCGTGATGGCGCGCAACCCGCAGACGCGCCGCATCAACGCCTTCGTGGTGGAGACCGGCTGGGAAGGCGTGCGCTTGGACCACCGCTGCCACTTCATGGGCCTGCGCGCGCTCGCCAACGGCGTCATCAGCTTCCACGACGTGAAGGTGCCGCGCGAGAATCTGATCGGCGCGGAGGGCATGGGGCTCAAGATCGCGCTGACGACGCTGAACACTGGCCGCCTGTCGCTGCCGGCGGCCACCACCGGGGGCACCAAGGCCTGCCTGGAGATCGCGCGCAAGTGGTCCAAGGCGCGCGTGCAGTGGGGCGCGCCCATCGGCCGGCACGAGGCCATCGCGCACAAGCTGGCCGACCTGGGCGCCTCGGCTTACGCCATGGAGTCGCTCGCTTTCCTGGTGGGCGCCATGGCCGACCGCGAGGACCTGGACATCCGACTGGAGGCGGCGGCGGCCAAGGAATGGAACACCGCCCGCTACTGGCGCATGGCCGACGAGACGCTGCAGATCCGCGGCGGGCGCGGCTACGAGACCGAGAGCTCGTTGGGCGCGCGCGGCGAGCCGGCAGTGGGCGTCGAGCGCATGGTCCGAGACGCGCGCATCAACGTCATCTTCGAGGGCAGCAGCGAGATCATGCACCTGTTCATGGCGCGCGAGGCCGTGGACAAGCACCTGCAGGTCGCGGGAACGCTCATCGATCCGGAGACGCCCCTCGGAGCCAAGCTGGCCGCCCTGCCGCGCATCGGCCTGTTCTACGCGCTCTGGTACTCGCGCCTGTGGCTGCGCTGGAGCGGCTGGCCGCGCTACGCCGCCTTCGGACGCCTGGCCCGCCACCTGCGCTTCGCCGACGCCGCTTCCGTGCGCCTCGGCCGCGCCATCTTCCACGGTATGTTGGTGCACCGCGCCAGGCTGGAGCGCAAGCAGGGCTTCCTGTTCCGGATCGTGGACATCGCCATGGAGCTGTTCGCGCTCACTGCCGGTGTCGCCCGCGCGCAGCGCATGCGCGAGCTCCGCCAGGAGGGCTGGGAGAGCGCGCAGAAGCTGGCGGACCTCGCCGCGCGCGCCGCCCGCCGGCGCGTGCAGCAGCTCTTCCACGAGGTGTGGAGCAACGACGACGAGCTGCGCTACCGCGCCGGCCGCTCCATCCTCGACGGCGAGCACCTGTGGCTCGAGCACGGCATCATGAACCTGCCCTACGACGAGCAGGACCTGGTACCGCCGGACATGCAGGAGATCCTGGCGCGCCGCGCCCAAGCCCCGGTGGCTACGCGGGTCTAGCCCGCCTAGCAGGGCCTCGGCGCCAGATCAGAAGCAGTGGCGTAGCCCGTTGGAAACGCCCGTCACGGCGCCGGCGGAACTCTCGCGTGCCTGGAGAAAGAGCGCCGACGGCGGAGCGACCGGCAGCATGCCGGTGAGAACGCCTCCTGGCATGTGTACCGACCGCATCAGCACAGCAGGATCCACGAGCAGGGTGGCGCGACCGGCGGCAACGGACTTGTCTGCGGGCGCCGTGGCGAAACCAAGCCAGTAGCTGCGACCCGCCAAGGCGTTCACCACCTGCCATGTTGCCGGCTGAGCTGCCGCAACGGCAGTCTGGGCGTCGAGAGAGAGCGTGTCCAGCGGTCGCGGCCACGCGGGATCGTCCGACACGTAGCGGCGGGCGTTGGCGCGCGGACCGTAGAGGCGCATGCCGAAGCTCTCCGGAGGAATGCAGCCGACACAGAAGCAGCCCAGGTGAAGCCGGTTGTTCCGATCGAACCACTCGAAGCAACACTGGCTGTTGTAGCCGCCGCGCCGAAGCAAGGGACCCGTCTCATCCTGATAGGGAATGAATCCCCAGCCGAACAGGCCGTGCGGCGCGCTGCCTTCGGTTCGGAAGCTGGATCTCAGGGTCGCCGGGCACTCGAAGCCGCCCGAGAGATCCACGGCCACGGTCCAACACTGGATGACACCCGACGGCGTGCCGAGCGGCAAACCCGACAGCACGTAGGAGCACTGGCTCGCCGGCCAGCCAGGCGGCCCCCCGCACACGATGAAGTCGTCATAGAAGGCGATCTCGATGACGCCGCTGGTGCCCGTTGCGTCCGCCAAGCTCGAGCAGTAGTTGAAGTCGAAGCCGTTGACCTGCTCGTCCAAGCAGGCGTTGCGGTCCTTCAGCCCGCCTTCATCTACCCACTCCTGGTTTGGTCCTCCATAGCCAGGCCAGGCGTAGTACCGGTCGGGAATCGTGTTGTTGAAGATCACTTCCGGCCCTCGGCGCGGCGCATTGGCGTCCGCAGATGGCAGCAGCTCGCCCGTGGCCATGCGATAGACGCCAGCGAAACGCGGCTGAATGGCGCGATGGACGGCTGGTTTGGCGCCCTGTAGGGATGTGAGACCTACGAGCGCCGGGACAAGAAGGAACCCGGCAGGCAGCATGCTGAACTCCCCACCCTGGCTGGCTGCTAGCCAGGATTAGTTGGACACTCGCCTATCCTAAGGCGTAGGCACGAGAAGCTATGGAGAAAGAGACTCTCGCGCAGACGGTGGAGCGGCTGACCGCCGCCGGATACACCGAGGACTACCGCGCCGAGCGGGAGGGCCTGCGGGCGGTGAAAGCCGGCTGCGTGCACGCGCCGGAAGACCTCTTCATCGAGGAGGTCGCGCGCTTCGAAGGGGCCAGCGATCCGGACGAGCAGGCGGCCGTCTTCGCGCTGCGCTGCGTGCACGGCGCGCGCGGCACCTGGACCGTGGCCTATGGGCCGGCCATCGACCCGCTGGACGCGGAGATGGCGCAGCGCCTGCGCGACCGGCGGCCGGAGCGGCAGTCTCTCGAGCCTTCTTCGCCCACCTGAGTCGGCTGGCTTCTCAGAAGCAGTGGAACAAGCCGTTGGAGACCGCTGTGACCCGCGGCGGGGGGCCCGCCGTTTCCAGAGCCTGCACGTAGATCTCCGCAGGCAGGGCCGGCGGCAGAGCGGTCGTCAGCGCGCCTGCGGGCATCCGGATCGGCACGCCCGGCAACACGCTCCCCATGTCCACGAGCAGCGAGGCCTGCCCGCCAAGAACGCTCCGGTCGGCCGGCGCGGCGGATGCCAGAAGCCAGTACGAATGACCGGGAAGAGGGCCGAGCACCTCCCAGGTTTCCGGTGGACCTCCATTCGACACGTCGGTCGTGTTCAAGAGCTCCAGCGTGTCCAGCGGACGCGGCCAGCTCGCAGAGCCGGAGCGGTAGTGCATGCTGTTCTCCACCGGCCCGTACATGCGCATCGCGAAGCTGAGGGGAATTTGTGGGAGAGCGCATCCAATGAACGTTCCGGCAATGTGATCGAACCAGTTGAAGATATACAGCACCTTGTAGCCTCCCCGCGCGACCCAGGGCCCAGTCAGGTCCTGCAGCGGGAGGAAGCCCCAGCCGAAACGGCCGTGGGGAGCCGCGCCTTCGGTCCGGAACGCCTCGTTGGCGGTGGCCGGGCATTCGAAGCCTCCGGAGAGGTCAACGGCGACCCACCAGCACTGCTGGCCTCCGGTCGCAGAGCCGAGGGGCAGGCCCGAGAGCACATAGGCGCAGTTGGCGTTCGGCCAGGAAGGAGGGCCGCCGCAGACCCTGTTGTCGTCGTAGAAGGTGATCGTGATGGTTCCGGAATCGCCCGTCGGATCCGGGTACTCGGAACAATACAGGAAGTCGAAGCCGTTGATCTGGTCTCGCAGGCAGGCCTGGCGATCGAAAAGCCCGCCTTCATCCACCCACTCTTGCAGCCTCCCAGTGTATGCATAGTAGTTGCTAGGTACGGTATTGTTGAAAATGACGTCCGGGCCGCGCGCTGCACTGTCGGGCGAGAGCTCGCCTGAAGCAACCCTATAGACGCCAGCGAACTTGGGCGTCACCGGTCCGCGCATGACGGACGGCGACTGGATCGCTGCGACCGCCGCGGTGAATGCGATGGCAATGCTGGAAAACGGCACGGCAAGAGCTCCTGGGAGAAAGACGCCGTTGAATCGGAGACATGGTACCCAGGGCGTCAAGCTCGAGAGGCTGAGGCGCGCCGCGGCCCGTCTTTCTCAGGCCTTCTTCGCTTTCGTGGTGTGAGCGCGGATCCTCTGCACCACCTCGCCGTCCTCGGGGAAGCGGTTGCCTTCACCGTGCTTGCTGAAGACCATCTTCCCGTCCACTTCGACGTCGAAGATGCCGCCGCCGCCCTTGACCAGGCGCGCGTCGGCTCCGAACTCCTGCTTCAACTCGGCGGCCAAACTGGTCGCCCGCGGCAGGTAGTTTCACTGCACGCAGTAGGTGATGGTGATCTGCATGGGTCCTTGGACCTAAGTCACGGGGTTCCGGATCTCAAGGGCCGGCGGGAGTGGGCCGACCTGGATTCGAACCAGGAACCAACGGATTATGAGTCCGCTGCTCTCACCGTTGAGCTACCGGCCCGGGGGAGCGGATGATTCTATAAAGGGATACACTGAAGGTTCTGGGACCGCGGTTTTTCCATGACCCGAACCCTCCTCCTTCTCCTGGCGCTGCTCGTGGTCGCCGGCTTGCTGTGGCTGTGGCAGGGCGGCGGCGCGGAAGAGCCCGCGCCTGCGGGCGGCGGCGAGACGGCGGTTGCGCCGGCGGAGCCGGGACCGGCGGCGCCGGTGCCCGCGGCCCGCGGTGCGGGCGCTGCTCCGGCGGTGCGCAGCGCCGCGGCTGCGGAGGCCGCCGCGGACCCGGCGGCGGAGGCACGGGACGCGGCGCCGGCACGCACGCGCACCCTGGTTGCGCGGCTGGTGGATGAGGAGGAACGTCCGATCGCCGGCGGCACGGTCGGAGCGCTGGGGATGAATCTCCAGGCGGACGAAGAGGACGTCATCATGGACGCCCTGCGCGCGCTGGAGGGGCTGAAGGTGGGGCGGGTCACGCGCGTGGAGGCGACCACCGGCGCCGACGGCGTGGCCCGCGTCGCGCTTCCGCATCAGGAGGACTGGCAGTGGGCCGTGTTCGGCTGTGCGGACGGCACCGACTTCGCGCTCACGATGCTGGACATGGAGATCGCGGGCGACGAGATCGACGCCGGCGACCTGGTGGTGCGCCCGGGCACCGAGCTTGAAGTGCGCGTGACGGACGAGAGCGGCGCCGCGCTGGCGGGCGCCGACGTCTGGGTCACCGAGCAGGGGTTCGAATGGGAGCACGGGCGCGTCCCGTGGCGGCTGCTGAGCACGGACGAGGACGGCCGCTGCCGCTTCCGCCACCTGTCGCACCAGGCGTACAACGTGCTGGCGCAGCGCCAGGGCTTCGTGAGCGCCGGCGTGGAGGACGTGAAGCCGCACGAGGAGGTGTCGGCAAGCCGCGGCGTTGTGCTGCGGCGCGGGCTGGCGTTGCGCGGCCAGGTCATCGAGGAGGACGGCGCTCCGGCCGCCGGGATCGAGATCCGGCTCGGCGCATGGTCGGAAGAGGAGGGCTTGGGCATGGACTCGCCGCTGGAGCTGGTGTCCCAAGGCGGCCGGCCGTGGGCGGTGAGCGACGCCGGGGGCCGCTTCGAAGGCGCGGGCCTGGAGGATGGCAGGACGTACAAGCTGCGCGCCACGCGCGACCGCATCGTGTGGGTCGAGTCCGGGCCGGCGCGGGCCGGCGACGACGTGGTGCTGCGGCTGCCGGCGGCGTCGTGCCTGACCGGCCGGCTGCTGGCCGCCGACGGCGGCCCCGCCGCCGGCGCCCGGTTGATCGCCCGGCCCGGGGGGCAGCTGCACGCATGGATCGACCCGAGCGAGTCGCTCAGCGCCGATGCATCCGGCGCGTTCCGTCTGCCGCTGCGCCCGGGACGGTACCGACTGGCGGCGTGGCACGGCAGCGGCGAAACCTTGTTCGAGCAGGACTTCGACGTGCACGGCGTGACCGACGCGGGCGAGCTGCGCATCCCTGCCGGCGGCGTGCTGGAGCTGCAGGTCGAAGACGCCGCGGGACGCCCTCTGGGCGAAGTCACGCTGAAGGAAGCGGACCCCGAGAACGCGTTCCCCGACATCGACGGCGAGGTGGAGCATGCCGAGGTGGAACGGCGCCTGCGCGAGTTCGAGGCGCAGCGCCGGATGCGGGAGCGCGCCATGCTGTTGCGCGCCGGCCGCGCGGATCCCGAGACGGTGGCGCCGGGAGTGCTGCGCTGGGCCGGGATCGAGCCGGGCCAGCACCGCTTCGAGGTGACAGCGCCCGGCTGCCCACCGCAGCGCTTCGACGCCGAGATCGTGCCCGGACAGGTCACGCAGCACGCGCTGCGGCTTGGCGCGGGCGCCGACCTGGAACTGATGGTGCGCAACGCCGACGGCACGCCCGCGCGCGACACGCTGGTGAGCCTGTGGCCGGAGGGCCGGACCGGGCCGAGCTGGGACTTCGACCAGCGCCTGGTGGGCCGCCCCAGCCCCGGCGGCATCGCGAAGTTCAAGGACCTGAGTCCGGGGACGTACGAGGTGTACGAGGGCTTCCGCTACGACGACGACCAGGAACCGCTGCGCACCCTGGCGCTGGCGCAGGGCACCAACCGCGCCGAGCTGAGCCTGCCGCCGCGCTACTCGCTGGTGGTGAGCGTGGCCGGCCCGGAGGGACCCGTGGCCGGCGCGACCGTGGAGGCGCAGCGCGTGGACGGGGGCGAGTCGTTCACGTGGGCGGGCCTGAACAGCGAGGAGCTGGTGACGGACGCGTCCGGAAGCTGCGTGCTGGAGGAACTGACTCCCGGCCGGTACCGGGTGCAGGCTGCGCGTTCCGGCGGATATCCCGCGACGGCGCAGTGCACGCTGGAGGCAGACCGCCAGCAGCTCGTGCTGCGCCTGGAGGGCCTGCGCATCGAGGGCCGGGTGGACAACGCCCCGGCCGAGTGCGTGGTCCGGCTGTCGCGCACCGTGGCCCCCGATGACGTCGCCGGCGCGCCGCAGGACGATCCCGAGGCCATGGAGCGCTTCTGGCGCGAGTTCGGCGCCCAGTCGGCACAGGCGCAGTGCGACCGGCAGGGCCACTTCGTGTTCCACGACCTCCCGTCGGGCACTTACATGCTTCAGGCCGACGCGGACGGCTTTGAGCAGCCGCAGCCGCTCGAGGTCAAGCTGGAAGGGCAGTCGCGGGCCGGCGTGGTGCTGACGCTGCAGGCCGAAGGCCGGCTGCGGCTGCGCGTGACCGGCCTGCAGGTGGACAGCCTGAGCTTCGGGTTCACCGCCCTCGCCGTGGCGGAGGACCGCCCCGTGAGCTCGATCTGGATCCGCCAGGACGGAGACTACGACTTCGACGGACTGATGCCGGGCAACTACACGCTGCGCGTGCAGCGCCAGGAAGGGTTCGATTCGATCACGGTCGCCGAGTTCGCGGTGAGCGTCAGCGCGCACGCGCCCACGGTGGTCGAGTGGGACGCGAGCCGGCAGCCGTGATCGAGGTCCATGACAGCGCCGCGGAAGCCGGCCGCGCCGTGGCGGCGGAGATCGCCGCGCTGGCGCGGTCGGGCGCCGTGCTGGGCCTGGCCACGGGAGCTTCGCCGCTGCCCGTGTACGCCGAGCTGGTCCGCCTGCACCGGGAGCGGAACGCCTCCTTCCGCAGGTGCACGCTGTTCCACCTGGACGAGTACTGGCCGCTCCGCCGCGACCACCCGCAGAGCTTCCGCAGCTTCCTGCGCCGCCATCTGCTGGACCACCTGGACGTGCCGGCGCAGAGCTCGCACTGTCCGGACGGGGAGACGCCGGCGGAGAAGCTCGCGGAGCACTGCGCCGGCTACGAGGCCCTGATCCGGGCGGCGGGCGGTATCGACCTGCAGCTGCTCGGCATCGGGCGCAACGGCCACATCGGCTTCAACGAGCCCGGCTCGGCGCGCGACAGCCGCACGCGTCTCATCGAGCTCGAGACCGCGACGCGCGCCGACGCGGCCGCCGACTTCGGCGACCTGCAGCAGGTGCCGCGCCACGCCATCACCATGGGAATCGCGAGCATCCTCGAGGCCCGCCGCATCGTGCTGCTGGCGTTCGGGGCGCGCAAGGCCGCCATCCTGCGCCGCGCCCTGGAAGGCCCGTTGACGGCGGACGTGCCCGCCAGCTTCCTGCGCGAGCATCCGGACGTGCGCGTGGTGCTGGACCGGGAAGCCGCAGCCGGCCTGGGCGGCCGGAGCGCTCAGGCGGCCGGATGGCCGTGATGCTGGGATTCCTTTGCGGCGGCTTCCAGCTCGAGCTTCTCGCGCATGGTGCGCGGCTTGCGCGTGCCGGCGCGGGCCGAGCTGCTGGCTGGCCTCTCCTCGGGAGCCTCAGCCACCCAGATGCCGTTCACCAGCTTCATGCGGCCCGACGGGGAGAACCAGGTCGTGGAATACAAGCCCCTGGGGGCCGCGGGCGCCGCCGGCTCGCCCGTATTTGCGCCCTCTTTCCGCTCTTCCGCCATCGCGGCGCAGTGTAACGGAAACCCCCTGCCGGAAGGACCGGCAGGGGGCGGGGGAAAAACCGAAATCGAAGGAGATGATCCCTGCCGCGCAGGTCAGAAGGTGTGGGAGTTCACCTGCGACTTGCGGCAGGTTCCAAGCTCGGCAGCCTGGAACAGGATGGTGCGCCCGGCCGCGCCCGCAGGCACGAAGAACGTGATCTGGGCGTTGCCGGACGGGCCGACGTTCGCCGTGTCGATCAACTGGGCGTTGCGGATGTCCAGCGTGAAGCCCGGGCAGCCCGGGACGTTCGTGCTGCCGGCCTGGAAGGCGTAGGCGAAGCCCACCGTGGCCGACGGAGTGCCGTTCTGGATGGCGAGCTGGTTGTTGGCGCCGGCGGTGCCGGGCACGGGACCGACCAGGTTCAGGCCGCCGCCGGACGACCCTTGCACTTCGACGTCGTCCACCAGGATGCCGTCGCCGTTGCCGATCTCGTTGGTGTCGGACTGGGCGAACAGCAGGTAGAAGTCGCCGGAGGTATTGACCATGGCGCTGAGGTCCACGCCGGTGACCGCGGTCCAGGCGCCGTCCGGCAGGGCCATCCAGCCGGCGTAGACCGGGGTCCAGGTCATGCCGTCCTCGGACACGAACACGCCGTCGTCCGTGTCCGCCTCCTCGCCGAAGTCGTACACGTTGAAGTCCAGCGTGACGGTGCCTGCGCCCGCGCCGTTGAGGCCGATGACCAGGCCCGAGGCGTTGCGGAAGCCCACCTGGGCGCCCACGGCATTGCCCAGCTCCAGGTCGTAGAGGCCCGAGTTGGGGCCGACTCCCGAGTTGCCGCCGGTGCAGGGGCCGCGCTGGCCGATGTTGCACCAGGCCTGGCCATCGGCGGTGCGCGACAGCGCGTTCAGCTCGTTGATGGCGAAGTGGCTCGGCGGCACGCCGGCCAGGCCGTCGAAGTTCTCGCTGTATCCCGAGCCGATGCTCTTGAACACCACGGGCAGGTTGGGCCAGCGGGGCGGCGGCGGCGGCGGCGGGATGGTCGAGTCGTACACGCGCGCGTAGCCGTTGCCGTTGCCCTGGCCGTTGTTGGGGTTGTACTGGGAGGCGCCGATGATGAACTCATCGATGCCGTCGTTGGTGAGGTCGCCGGCGTTCGCGATGGAGAACCCGAACACGTCGTTGGCGGAGTCGCCGTACAGGGTGAACAAGGTGCTGCCGTTGGCGCCGCTGAAGGCGCGCACCATGCCGCCGTAGTCGCCCACGAAGTCGTTGCCGCGGCCCGCCACCAGGAAGTCGGGGCGGCCGTCACCGCTGATGTCGCCCAGGCCCGCCACGGACTGGCCGAAGAAGTCGTCGGCCGCGTCGCCGTAGCGCGTGAGCAAGGTGGCGCCGGTCGCCCCGGAGACCACCCGGGCGCTGCCGGTCTTGACCGCGGCGCCGTTGAGGTCCAGGTTGGCGCCGATCACGATGTCGGGCCGCCCGTCGTTGTTGACGT
Organism: Planctomycetota bacterium; assembly: GCA_004295085.1. GTDB lineage: Bacteria > Planctomycetota > UBA1135 > UBA1135 > UBA1135 > SHNF01. The sequence goes on from SHNF01000009.1 coordinate 358,381, forward strand.
CGCCCAGGCCGTCCACGGAGTAGCCGAACTGGTCGCCGGCGGAGTCGCCGGTGATGGTGTAGAGCGCCAGGCCGGTGGCGCCGGAGAACACGCGCACGGCGCCGGTCTTGGCGCCGAAGCCCATTTCGTCGCCGTAGGCGCCGACCGCGAAGTCGGGCTTGCCGTCGCCGTCCACGTCGCCCACGCCGGCCACGTCGTAGCCGAAGAAGTCCTCGTTGTCGTCGCCGAAGACCTCGTACACGATGTTGCCGGTGGCGCCGTCATACACGCGGGCGTAGCCCTTGCCGGTACCGGGGTTGATTCCGGGGTCGTACTCCCAGGCGCCCGCGATCCATTCGGCCGCTCCGTCGCTGTTGAGGTCGCCGACCCCGTCGATGGAGATGCCGAGGAAGTCCTTGGTGCCGGCGCCGTCCTTGCGGTAGAGCTGCGCGTGGGTCAAGCCCGAGTAGATGTAGGCGCTGCCCGAGCCGCCGCCGGCGAAGTCTGCCCGGTACTCGCCGACTGCGTAGTCCGGGACGCCGTCGCCGTTCACGTCGCCCACGCCCGCGACCCAATTGCCGAACTCGTTCAGGGTGACGGTGCCGTACTTGTTGGTGACCACGGCGCCGGAGAGGCCGTTGAACACCCGCGCCAGGCCCGCGTCCTGCGCGGTGAACCCGTCGAGGGGGGCGCCGGCGATGACCTCGCTGCGGCCGTCCGCGTTCAGGTCACCGATGCCGGCCACGGAACGGCCCAGGCCGTCATAGGCCGTGTCGCCGTACCAGGTGAAGATGGCGCCCTGGGCCGCCAGCGGCGCCGAGAGCAAGGCTGCCGCCAAAGCGGCCGGCACCATCCAGGAGCGGAGGATGCGCACGGTTGAACTCCTTGGGATTCAGGGACAGGCCGGTGACCGCGCAGCGCCAGGAGGCTCATGACAGCAAGGAGCCGCGGTCCACGGCCAGGGGACGGGACCCGGGGGTCCTCCTGGCGCCTCCATCTTGCCATGGAGTCGCCGGACGGGAAGCCCTCCCCCGAACGCCGCTCACCGCGGCAGACGGCGGCCCAGCGGCGTGCCGGCGACGGCCTCCAGCGCCGAGATGCGCGCGCTGAGGCGGGACAGCTCACCGGCCGTCAGGGGCTGGCGCAGCAGCTCGCGCAGCACCGATACCGCCTCGGGGACCCGTTCCTGTGCCTGGAGCAGCGCCGCCAGGTTCTCCGCGGCCTCGAGGTAGCCGGGGTGAAGCTCCAGCGCCTCGCGGTAGGCGCGCTCGGCGGCTTCCAGGTCCCGCGCCCAGTCCAGGGCGCAGCCCCGGTTGAAGCGCAGGCGCGCATTCATGGGTTCGTGCTCCGCGGCCGCGGCGAAGCACTCCGCGGCGCGCCGGTAGCCGGCATCGCCCTCGCCTGCCGTCCCCGACCGGAACGCGGCCAGGCCTGCGCCCTCCCACAGCTCCGCACTGCCCGGCTCCCGGGCCAGAAGGCGCCGGTACTGGGCTTCCGCGTCGGAGAAGCGGCCGGCCAGGAGCTGCGCCCGGGCCAGCCAGCGATCCAGCTCCGGATCGTCCGGCCGCAGCAGGCGCAGCCCCTCGAGCGGCTCCAGGGCCGCCAGCCCGTCGCCACGGGCGAACGCGCTGCGGACGGCGGCTTCCAGGAGGGCCGGATCCCCGGGTGCAGCCCGGAGGGCGCGTTGCAGCCAGGGGTCGGCTTCGTCCCAGCGCTCCCTGCGGGCCAGCGCCAAGCCGAGCACGTAGGACGCTTGCTCCGGCGCCCGCCCGGCTGCCTGCAGGGGCACACCCGGGGATCCCGCCAGGCGCCAGAGGTCTTCCGCGGTGCGCTCGGCGGCTGCGGCGTCGCCCATCACCAGCAGGACCCAGGCGTGCACGCTCGCCAGCTCCGCATGACCGGGGAACTGCTGCTGCAACTGCTCCAGCGCCATGGCGGCGCCGCCGGCGTCGCTGCGCAGGAGCGTCATGGCCCGCGCCAGCCCCGGGGAGGAAAGCAGCTCCGGATCCTGCGGCCGCAGCAGCGGCGGCAGGTCGTCGAGCTGCGCCGGCGGTGACGCGCGCGCGTCGGGCCGGGGCGCGGCGTTGCACGCGCACGGAACCAGGCACAGCGTGATCAGTCGACGGCGCCAGGACATGCGTGGACGCGAACCGAGAGTGTGCAATTGTAGAAGTCAAGGCAGTGACGCAGCAGCGTGAAAAAATGCGCGCGTGCGCGTGAATTGCCGCGCGCAGTTGCATACAATCCCGCCGATCCGTCACCGTCATGGGTGCGCGCGCCATCCGAGCCGTGTTTCTGGACGCGGGCAACACGTTGTTCGTGGAGCGCCGCTCGCGCGCCGCCGTGTACGCGTCCGTGCTGCGCAAGTTCGGCTGCCGCGCCGGTGAAGTGCAGGCGCTGGCCAGCATGACGGCGCAGGCGGCAAGCCTGCCGCAATCGCTGGACGGCTGCTTCCGCTACAGCCTCGCCTGGTTCCGGATGTTCAACGAGCGCGTGTGCGCCGATCTCGGCGTCGCCGCGGAGCGGCGCGACGCTGCGCACCTCGAGCTGACGCGCCGCTTCGAGGACCCGAAGACGTACCGCGTGTTCGGCGAGGTGCGCGAGGTCCTGGACGAGCTGCTGAACCGCGGCCTGGTCGTGGGCGTTGTCTCCAACTGGTCCGAGCGCCTCCCGGCGCTGTGCCAGGGGCTCGGCCTGGCCGACAAGGTGAGCTTCATCGTCACCAGCGCCGACGTGCGCTCGGAGAAGCCGGAGCGCGCCATTTTCGAGCGCGCGCTGTTCCGTGCCGGCGTTCCCGCGGAGGACACGCTGCACGTGGGCGACCACCTGCACCGCGACGTGCGCGGCGCCTTGAACGCGGGCCTGCGCGCGGCGTTGCTGGACCGCAAGGGCGGGCCGGGCTCCAGCGTGGACGGGATTCCGGTGCTCTCCGATCTGCGCGGAGTTCTGGGCCTGTGCGCGGTTCCGAACCATGCCCTCCGGGCCTGATCCGGGCGCGGCGCTGGCGCTTCTGCGGTCCGCGATCCAAGAGCGCTTCCTCGGCCAGGAGCGCACGGTGGAGCTCCTGCTCGCGGCCTTCTTCGGCGGCGGCCACGTCCTGATCGAGGGCGCTCCCGGGCTGGGCAAGACGCGCCTGGTGCGCACGGTCGCGGCCCTGCTGGACCTGCGCTTCGGCCGGGTGCAGTGCACGCCGGACCTGCTGCCCGGCGACGTCACCGGCGGCGAGGTGCTCGAGGAGCATCACGGAGAGCGCGCCTTCCGCTTCGTGCCCGGCCCGGTGTTCTGCAACGTGCTCCTGGCCGACGAGGTCAACCGCGCCACGCCGCGCACGCAGGCGGCGCTGCTCGAAGCCATGGAGGAGCGGCAGGTGACCAGCAACGGCGCCACGTATCCGCTGCCGCAGCCGTTCTTCCTGGCCGCCACCCAGAATCCGATCGAGTTGGAAGGCACCTACCCGCTACCCGAGGCGCAGCTCGACCGCTTCCTGTTCAAGCTGGAGGTGCCGCCGCCGGATCGCGCCACCCTCGAACGCATCCTGGAGCTGCCGGCCCAGGACGCCGAAGCGCCGCTGCGCCCGCTGCTCAGCGCCGGCGACGTGGTGCACGTCCAGCGCGCGGCGGCCGGCGTGCCCCTTCCCGCCGGGATGCTGGGCCGCGTGGCCGAGATCGTGCGCGCCACGCACCCGGAGCACGAGGAAGCGGTGCCGCCGGTGCGCGAGCACGTGCGTTACGGCGCGAGCCCCAGGGCCGGGCGCGCCGCCCTCGCCGGTGGCCGCGCCCTGGCGCTGCTGCGCGGACGCCGCCACGTCGCGCCCGCCGACCTGCGCGACGCCCTGTATCCGGCGCTGCGCCACCGCATCCTTCTGCGCTATGAGGCGCAGGCTGCGGGCGTGCGGCCGGACGCGCTCGTGGACGCCATCCTGGAGCGCTATCCGGTGCGCTGAACGCGGGCCCGGAGGGGGCCGGAGGGAGCGATAATCCCCGGCTCCATGAACTTCCTCGCCGCGTTGTGCCAGGTGAAGCCTGTGCTGGGCGACCTGGAGCGCAACCTGCAGCTCCACCACGAGTGGCTGGACCGCGCCGCGGAGCAGCAGGCCGGGCTGGTGCTCTTCCCGGAGCTGTCCCTCACCGGCTACTTCCTGCGCGACCTCACCCAGGAAGTGGCGGTGCGGCTGGACGACCCGCGCCTGCGCGAGCTGATCGGCCGCAGCCAGGACCGGAGCCTGGCCTTCGGGCTGGTGGAAGAGAGCGCCGACCACCGTTTCTTCAACACCGTGGTGTTCGCCGAGGGCGGTCGCATCCTGCACGCGCACCGCAAGGTGCACCTTCCGGACTACGGCATCTTCGAAGAGGGCCGCTACTTCGCCGCCGGCGACCGCTTCGTGCCGGTGCCGAGCCGCCTGGGCCGCCTGGGCCTGCTGGTCTGCGAGGACGCCTGGCACCTGTCCTCCGGCTGGCTGCACTTCCTGCAGGGCACCGACGTGCTCCTCATCCCGTCCTCCTCCCCCGCCCGCGGCCTGGACACCAACGCTCCGGAGCTGTCGTCCCAGACCGCCTGGCGCACCCTCAACTCCGCCATCGCGCTGTTCAGCCAGACTTGGGTGCTGTACTGCAACCGCGTGGGCTTCGAGGACGGCACCATGTTCTGGGGCGGCAGCGCGGCGATCACCCCCTTCGGCTTCGCCGCCGCCGAGGCGCGCGGCGCCGAGGAAGACCTGCTCCTGCATCGCATCGACGACGACCCGCTGCGCCGCGCCCGGATGTTCTCGCCGCTGCTGCGTGGCGCGCGTCCGGAGCTGGTGCGGCGCGAGCTGGCCCGCATCCTGGAGGACCGGGACGCCCAGCGCGTGCGCCGGCCGGAATGAAGATCCCGCCTCCGCCCGGGTGCAACGTAGTCCTCGCGGAGCGCGTGCTGACCGCCTTCCTGCGCGAAGAGACATGCAAGTTCGGTTTCGAGCGCGCCGTCCTCGGCCTGAGCGGCGGCCTGGACTCCGCGGTCGTCGCGGAGCTGGCGGTGCGCGCCCTGGGGGGTTCCAACGTGCTGGCCCTGGCCATGCCGCACGCCACCAGCAGCCAGGCGAGCCTGGAGCTGGCGCGCGCGTCGGCCCGGCACGCGGGCGCGATGCTCGAGGTTGTGGACATCACGCCCATGGCCGAGGCCCACGCCGCCGTGACCGGGATCGCCGATGACGGCCCGGCGGCGCGCCTGCGCCGCGGCAACATCTGCGCGCGCACGCGCATGGTCGTCCTCTACGACCGCTCGGTCCAGTGGCGCGGCCTGGTGCTGGGCACCAGCAACAAGACCGAGCTGCTGCTCGGCTACGGCACCATCTACGGCGACATGGCCTGCGCCCTCAACCCGCTGGGCGACCTGTACAAGAGCCAGGTCTTCGCGCTTGCGCGCCACCTGGGCGTGCCCGAGCCCATCCTCGAGCGGCCCCCGAGCGCCGATCTCTGGGCCGGGCAGACCGACGAGCAGGACCTGGGCTTCACCTACGCCGAGGCGGACGCCCTGCTGCACCTGGCCGTGGACCGGCGCTATTCGCGCGAGGCGTTGCTGCGCGCCGGCTTCCCGGAAGCCTTCGTGGAGCGGATCAAGACCATGGTGCGCGCCAGCCAGTACAAGCGCATGCCGCCGATCATCGCCAAGCTGGCCAACCGCACCGTGAACCTGGACTACCGCTATCCGCGCGACTGGGGCGTCTAGCCGCCTTGTCTGCAGGACAGTTCCGCTTACAGCGGATCCTTCACGCAAGAACTACGCAATTCCACGCAATCTCCCGCACGGAATGCTCAAGGATACGTAGGAGGGTTCCGGCTCTGGAGCCTGTCTCCATCGCCGCATCCCCGACCATGTACACCAAGTTCCTGCATTTACTCTTCGGCCGTGATCCCCGCCGTGCGGGCCGAGCCCGGCTCGCCGCCTTCGGCTGGCTGACGCCCTGGTGGCTCCCGCGCGCCGTCGCCCCCTGACACCACAAGGGGATACTGGCTCCTTTCCGTGGGTCGACATTCTCCACTTACCCCTGAACAGCCGACGAGTGGCTGATTTCCTGCGAGATGGCAAGTCATAACGCGTTCATGGATCCGTACTTGGGATCATGGACGCACTGGAGGGGCCACTTGAAGGAGCCAGGATTGCCGATACGGCAGAATGATGAAGAATGATGCAATGATGGTCCCTAGCCTCCGGTGACTGCGTGGCCCTGCCGCTTCCCCTGCTCCTGATCCTTCTGCAGAAGGACACGTGTCCGTACTGCCAGAACGACCCGGAGCGGATGCAGGCGGCCGGGGTCGTGACCCATCAGCCATCCGTCATCGGCTTCGGCACCCCGCAGGAGTTCGTCGCGACCGTGGGTGGCGACGGCTGGATCTTCCTGGAGACGCCCCACATCCGCTGGGCTTCGTCCCTCGGTCCGGAGAGCCTGAGCGCGGAGGAAGCCAAGACCCGGCGCGAGGAGATCGAGCGGCTGCGGGCGGCGCTGCCGGACATTCCCAAGAACCCGCGCAAGCTGGACCCCTGGCTGCGGCTGCACCTGCTGGCGCAGCGCGGCGAGGACTTCTACGCGCGCTTCCAGAAGCTGCTGCAGGTCAGCGACGCCGATTTCCCGGAGGAGCGGAGCAACGACGGCCCGTACATGGGCAACGGCCGATTCCTGGGCGAGAAGGACAAGTTCGAGCTGATCCTGCACGCGCGGCGGGCGACCCACCTGGCCTTCACCAAGGCGCGCACGGGCGCGGAGGTCACCGACGCACTTCGCCTGCACCCTCCCGGCTTCCACAAGATGCTGGCGAGCGTGCCGGCCGAGGATTCCGACCTGCGCCAGGACGTGTGGCTGTGGCCGCACCTGGCCCACCTCGGCTCCCACCTGTTCTTCTGCGCGTACAAACACTACTCCTTCGAGCCGCCTCCCTGGCTGGACGAGGGTCTGGCCTTGTTCCTGGAGAAGGAGGCCAACCCGGTGTCGTTCACGCGCGAGGGCGAGGAAGGTGTGTACAAGGAGCGCGGGCCGGCCGACTGGAGCAGCGCCGAGAAGAAGCTGGCCGCGAGCACCAAGACCACCAGCTTCGCCGCGCTGCTGCACCGCAACACGCACGGCGACCTCAGCGACGACGAGCTGGTGCAGTGCTGGTCGCTGGTGCGCTTTCTCGCGGCCGAGCACCCGGAGAAGCTGGCCGGGTTCCTGGGCGGCGTCAAAGGCCAGCTCGACACCCAGGGCTATCCCAGCGGCAAGGACCTGGACGGCCTGCAGTCCCGGCTGTTGAAGGAACTGTGGGACTGGACCCCGGCCGCGCTCGACGCAGAATGGCGCGCATGGGTGGTCGCCGGCGCGGGCGCCGCCGAGAGCCGCTGATCCCGCGCGTGGCGCGGCCGGCTCAGGCTCCGCCGCCGGTCGCGGAGGCTCCCCGGCCCCGGAGCGCGCCTGCGGCCCGCTCCAGCAGCTCGGCGAACCGGCCGGGCTCGTAGCTGACCAGGAAGCTCGCCAGCGAGCTGAAGCCGGCGAGGCGCACGTACTGCTCGGCGCTGAGGTGGCTGAACGGGTCCTCGACGATGATCAGGACGCTCGAGATGAGCGTGAGGTAGACGAAGAACCCGCGCAGCGCCGCGGAAGGGAGCGGGTTGATGCGGTCCTCACCCTTGCTCTCCGCGCCATCGGTCAGCAAAGTGGCCTTGCGGCCGAGCGCGCCCAGCATGCCGGCCAGCACGCACAGCACTGGAATGTTGGTGAGCGTGTACGTGAACAGGATGACGATGAGTGTCCAGGCGAACTGAGATCCGTGCGTCTGCGCCAGGCTGCTGCGATACGGGAAGGAATCCACCACCATGCCCAGCAGGAAGAGTCCGAACCAACCGGCGAGGACGGCGCACAGGAGGCCCTTTTCTGCGCAGCCCAGACCAGTGGAAACGGACGGATCGGCAGGGGTCGCTGGCATGCGGGATCGCTCCTCAGGGCTCCTTCGCGTAGAATGTTCACGCCTTACGTCCCGGTTGCCGCAGCGGCCCCGGCACTGCCGGCTACTCCCCCTTCAAACCCTTCCGGCACAAAGGCTTGCGTTCGCCTCCATGTTGAGCATCCTGCGTAATGCCACGGTGTACGCGCCGCAAGCCCTGGGCCGCCAGGACCTTGTGGTCGGTGGCGGGAGAATTCTGTGGCTTGGGCCGAGCGCGCCCCGTTTGCCCCGCGAGTTGCTGGCCGTGGATCGCGACCTGGAAGGCCGCAGGTTGATTCCGGGTCTGGTGGACTGCCACGTGCACGTGACCGGCGGGGGCGGCGAGGCCGGATTCGCCAGCCGCGTGCCGCCGCTGGGCCTGCGCCGCTTCACGGAGGCGGGCGTCACCTCCGTGGTGGGCTTGCTCGGCACTGACGACACCGCGCGCAGCACGGCGGAGCTGCTGGCGACCACGCGCGCGCTGTGCGAGCAGGGCATGAGCGCCTGGTGCTGGACCGGCGGGTATCACGTGCCGCCCGCGACGCTGACCGGCAGCGTGCGCGGCGACATCGTGCACCTGGACCGGGTCATCGGCGTGGGCGAGGTGGCCGTGAGCGACCACCGCAGCTCCCAACCGACGCTGGACGAGATCCTGCGCCTCGCCGCCGACGCGCACGTGGGCGGGATGATGACCGGCAAGGCGGGAGTGCTGCACCTGCACGTCGGCGACGGCGAACGCGGCCTGGAGCTGGTCTGGTCGGCGCTCGAGAGCAGCGAGCTGCCGGCGCGCGTGTTCCATCCGACCCACGTGAACCGGCGCAAAGCCCTGTTCGACGAGGCCTTGAGCCTGGCCGAACGCGGCTGCACCGTCGACGTGACGGCGTTTCCGGTGGCCGAGGGAGAGGATGCCTGGAGCGCGGATGAGGCGCTGTTGCGGTATCTGGATTCGGGTTTGCCGCCGGAGCGGATCACGGTCAGCTCGGACGGCGGCGGCGGCCTGCCGGTGTTCGATGCGGCCGGGCGCGTCGCCAGCATGGACGTCGGCCGGCCGGCGGCCCTGTCTGCGTGCCTGAGGCGGCTGCTGGTGCGCGGACGGCCGCTGGAGCAGGTCCTGCCCGCCTTCAGCAGCAACGTGGCGGCGCACCTGCGTCTGCCCGGAAAGGGCCGCATCGCGGCCGGCGCCGACGCGGACCTCGTGGTCCTGGCCGAAGGAGGAGAAGTGACCGAGGTCATGCTGGGAGGCGCCTGGCAGCAGGGGTCGGAACGGGAGAGCCTGACCCCGCACAACGCATGAGCAAGGGTTACGTCGTTCCCATCGGTGGAGCCGAGGAGAAGATGCGCGATCCCGCCATCCTCAAGCGCTTCGCCAAGCTGTGCGGCGGCCGTGGCGCGCGCATCGCCATCATCCCGACGGCCTCGCAGCTGCGCGAGACCGGCGACAAGTACGTGCGTGTGTTCGAGGACCTGGGCGTGCGCCACGCCACCACGCTGTCGTTCGAGGCGCGCCGCGACACGCAGGACCCGGAAGCGCTCGAGATCCTGGAGCAGGCCGACGGCGTGTTCCTCACCGGCGGCAACCAGCTGCGGCTGAGTACGCACATCGGCGGCACGCCGGTGGCGGAGGTGCTGCGCCGGCGCAACCTCGAGGAGGGCCTGCACGTGGCCGGCACCTCCGCGGGGGCCTCGTACCTGAGCGAGCACATGATCGCGCACGGCGACGACGGGCCCACCCCGCTGGGCGACATGGTCACGCTGGCGCCGGGCCTCGGCCTCAGCCGCCAGCTCATCATCGACCAGCACTTCCGCCAGCGCGACCGGCTGGGGCGCCTGCTCACGGCGCTGGCCTACAACCCCACTCACATCGGCGTCGGCCTGGACGAGGACACGGCCGCCTTCATCGGCCCGGATGACGCCCTGGAGGTGGTGGGCAGCGGCGCCATCACCGTGGTGGATCCCTCGGAGCTCGAGTTCTCGTCCATCGACCAGGCGCAGCGCGGCGAGCCGGTCAGCATCCTGGGCGTCCGCCTGCACGTGCTGGTGCAGGGCGGCCGCTTCCACATCCGCACCCGCGAAGCGCGGCCCGGCCGCGGCGGTTTCCAGTCCTGAGCATGCGCATCGTCTCCAGCAACGTCTATCTCGGACCCAGCATCTACGCGCACTTCCGCGTCATCCGCCTGGTGGTGGATCTCGGCGCCGCGGAGCAGTGGCCCACCGGCCGGCTGGGGCCTCCGTTCCACGACGCGCTGCTGGCCGCCCTTCCCGGGCTGGCCGAGCACGGTTGCTCCTACGAGCAGGCCGGCGGCTTCGTGCGCCGCCTGCGCGAAGGCGAGGGCACGTGGCTGGGCCACGTGCTGGAGCACGTGGCGATCGAGCTGCAGAACATCGCCGGGATCAAGGTCACGTTCGGCAAGACACGCAGCAACGGTATCCCCGGCCAGTACGACGTCGTGTACCAGTACGACCAGGAGGACGTCGGCCTGGAGGCCGGGCGGCTCGCGCTCAGCATGCTGCACCACCTGCTGCCGGTGGAGCTGCAGCCGGAGGAGGTGCGCGCCCACAGGTTCGACCTGGAGCGGGAGAAGGAAGCTTTCATCCGCTACGCCCAGAGGCGCGCGTTCGGGCCCAGCACGGCCTCGCTGGTGAAGGCGGCGGAGGAGCGCGACGTGCCCTGGATCCGCCTCAACAAGTACAGCCTGGTGCAGTTCGGGCACGGCAAGTACGGCAAGCGCATCCAGGCGACCATCACCAGCGAGACGCGACACATCGCTGTGGAGATCGCCTCCGACAAGGAAGAGACCAACCGCCTGCTCGCGGACCTGGGCCTGCCGGTGCCCAGGCAGGAGCTGATCTACGACGAGGAGGAGGCGGTCAAGGCCGCCGAGCGCCTGGGCTACCCGGTGGTGGTGAAGCCGTACAACGCCAATCACGGGCGCGGCGTGAGCATCCATCTGGCGGACGCCGAGGCCGTGCGCGCGGCCTTCCGCGTGGCCAAGGAGATCAGCCGTGCGGTGCTGGTGGAGACCTTCATCAGCGGCTTCGACCACCGCCTGCTGGTGGTGAACGGCGAGCTCGTGGCGGCGGCCCTGCGCGAGCCCGGCCACGTCGTCGGCGACGGCGTGCACACGGTCGACGAGCTGCTCGAGATCACCAATCTGGATCCGCGGCGCGGCGTGGGCCACGAGAAGGTGCTGACCAAGCTGGAGTGGGACCACCAGGCCGAGCGCATGCTGGCCAAGAAGAGTTACACGCGGCAGACGGTGCCGGCCGAGGGCGAGAAGGTGTACCTGCGCAGCACCGGCAACCTCAGCACCGGCGGCACCTCGGTGGACGTCACCGACATCGTCCATCCGGACAACCGCGAGATGGCGCTGCGCGCCGCCCGCGCCGTGGGGCTGGACGTGTGTGGCGTGGACTTCCTGACCACGGACATCACCAAGAGCTTCCGCGAGACCCGGGGAGCGATCTGCGAGGTCAACGCCGCCCCGGGCTTCCGCATGCACGTCGCGCCCAGCGAGGGCAAGCCGCGCGACGTGGCCGGCAAGGTGATGGACATGCTGTTCCCGCCGGGATCGCCCTCGCGCATCCCGATTGCGGCGATCACCGGCACCAACGGCAAGACCACGGCGGCGCGCATGACCGCCCACATCCTCAAGATGGCGGGCTTTCACGTGGGCCTGGCAACCACCGACGGCGTATACATCGACGGCCACATGACGGTGGAGGGCGACATGACCGGGCCGGCGGCCGCGCGCATGATCCTGCGCGACCCGGCGGTGGACTGCGCGGTCCTGGAGCAGGCGCGCGGCGGCCTGCTGCGCCGCGGGCTCGGCTATCGGCGCTGCAACGTGGGCGCGGTGCTGAACGTGACCAGCGACCACCTGGGCCTCAAGGGCGTGCACACGCTGGAGGACCTGGCCAAGGTCAAGCGCATCGTGGTGGAGGTGGCCCGGGACTGCGCCGTGCTCAATGCCGACGATCCGCTCACGCTGAAGATGGCGGACTACACGCGCGCCGAGCATCTGTGCTACGTGACCATGAATCCACACCATCCTCTGGTGCGCGAGCACATCCGCGCCGGCGCGCGCGCGGTGGTGCTGGAGCAGGCCATGGCCGGACACATGCTCACGATCTATGACAAGGGCCAGCACATCCCGCTGCTGTGGTCGCACCTGATCCCGGCGGCGCTGGACGGCAAGGCGCTGCACAACGTGCAGAACGCCATGTTCGCCGCCGCCGTCGCCTTCAGCATGAACGTGCGACTCGAGGAGATCCAGGACGGGCTGCGCACCTTCGACACCACGTTCTTCCAGGCGCCGGGACGGATGAACGTGTTCCACGGGCACCCGTTCAAGGTCATCCTCGACTACGGACACAACCCGGCGGCGGTGGAGGCCATGGTGAAGCTCGTGGAGCGCATGGAGCCGCGCGGGCGGCGCCTGCTGGTCCTGGCGGCGCCCGGCGACCGCCGCGACGAAGACGTGCGCGAGATCGCGCGCGTGTGCGCCGGCCGCTTCGACCACGTCATCGTGCGCCGCGACGACCACCTGCGCGGGCGCGGTCCCGATGAGATCCCCGCAATCCTGAAGGAGGCGCTGCGCGCGCACGGCGTGCCGGAGTCCAGGATCTCCGTCATCCCCGACGAGGTGGCCGCGCTGGACGCCGCGCTGCGCCTGTGCCGTCCCGACGACCTGCTGCTGGTGTTCGGCGACGCCATCAAGCGCTGCTGGCAGCAGATCACCGAGTTCTCACCGCGGGACGGCGGCAGTCCGCGCGCGCCGGCCGGCCCTCCGCCCCTGCCGGTCGAGAGCCGCGAGGCTCCGGACCTGGCGCTGGAAGGGCACACGATCATCCGCGACGGGCGCGGAGTGCGCCTGGCCCGGGAAGCGGAGAACGTGGACTGAGATGAGCGCGCCCGAGGCCGCAGGCTCCGCCGCCGCCGTGCTGGAGCAGAAGGACTCGCGCCGCCTTCCGGGCCCCAACCTTTACTGGGAGGACCGCTACGGCGCGATCCTGGACGTCGCCGGCGCCGGCACCGACCTGCTACAGGCAGTGGAGTGCTGGCGCGGCCACGCCCGCCGGCTCCTGGACGCGCTGGGCTGGAGCGGCGAGGTCCTGGCCCAGCGTGTCTTCCCCGGCGGCGCCAGCCTGGTGCTCAGCGCGCCCTGGGACGCCCTGTACGCCGCCACCGAGGTGAACGAGCTGGCGTGGCAGGCGGCGGTGCGCGCGATCCAGGGTCAGGAAGGTCCCGACTGCGCAGCGGCGCTGGCGCGCATACGCGAGCTGATCGCGCGTGAGCGCAACCCCGCCGGCATGGCGCTGTGGGCCGAGGCGCGCCGCCGCGGTCTCGCCTGCGTGGTGGACGAGCGTCAGATCAGCGTGGGTCTGGGCCGCGGCTGCCGCACGTGGCGCTACCGCGAGGCGCCGGACCCGGGGCAGGTGGACTGGACCGGACTGCACAACGTGCCCTGCGTCATGGTCACCGGCACCAACGGCAAGAGCACCAGCGTGCGCCTGCTGGGCGCGGTCGCGAAGGCGGCGGGCAAGGTGCCGGGCCTGTCCTCCACCGACTGGGTGCGCGTGGGCGACGAAACCCTGAGCGACGGTGACTGGTCGGGGCCGTCCGGCGCCCGCATGGTGCTGCGCGACCCGCGCGTCGACGTCGCGATCCTCGAGACGGCGCGCGGCGGCATGCTGCGCCGCGGCCTGGTCATGGAGAAGGTGGACGCGGCCGTCATCACCAACGTGGCCGAGGATCACCTGGGCGAGTGGGGAGCGACCTGCCTGGACGACTTGGTGGAGGCGAAATTCGTGATCCGCCGGGCGGCGCGCGCGCTGGTCCTCAACGCCGACGACCCGGCCGTGCGCGCCCGCGGCCAGCGCGTCGAGCGCCCGGTCATCTGGTTCTCGCGGCGCAGCGACGATCCGCTGGTCCAGGTCCACCGCGAACGCGGCGGCCGGGCCTGCCTGGTGCGCGACGGCTTCCTGACCTGGTGCGCCGGGTCGCGCGAGGCGCGCCTCGTCGCCGTGGCGGACATCCCGATCACCGCGGGCGGCGCCGCGCGCCACAACGTCGAGAACGCGCTGGGAGCCGCTGCCGCGGCCATGGTGCTCGGCCTGGCGCCGCCCGCCATCGCGGCGGGGCTGCGCGGCTTCGAGAGCACGCCCGAGGAGAACCCGGGCCGGCTCAACCTGTTCGAGCTGGGCGGCGCGCGCGCCATCGTGGATTTCGCCCACAACCCGCACGGCATGGCTGCCATCCTGGACATGGCGCTGAGCATGCCGGCCCGACGCCGCGCGCTGCTGGTGGGCCAGGCCGGCGACCGCGACGACCACAGCATCCGCGAGTTCGCGCGCAGCGCCTGGCGCGCCTGCCCCGAGCTGGTCGTCATCAAGGAGATGCGCAAGTACCTGCGCGGCCGCGCGGAGGGCGAGGTGCCGCGCATCATCGAGGACGAGCTGCGCCGGCTCGGCGCCCCGGATTCCGCCATCGTCCACGCGCCGTCCGAGATGGAAGCGGTGCGCGTGGCCCTGAGATGGGCGCAGGCCGGCGACCTGCTGCTGCTGCTGAGCCACGCCGAGCGCGAGTCCGTCCTGGCCTTGCTGCGCCGGCTGCGCGACCAGGGCTGGCGCCCCGGGCAGCCGCTCCCCGGCGCCTAGGAGCGCGCCGGCGCTAGTCGCGCATCGAGCCCAGCACGACGTTCAGCTCGTCCACGGGCAGAGAGCCGACCACGTACACCGTGCTGGCTTCGCCGTCGCTGCCGGCGATCTCGCCCTCCGCCACGCTGATGCCGCCGATCGTGCAGTTGCGGGCGAACACGAGCGTACCCGCAGGCTGCCCGCCCGACGGCGTCACGCGCTGCTGCGCGACCAGCAGCACCTGCAGTCCGTCGTCGTACACCTCCAGGTACAGAGGCGCCACGCTTGTATCCAGCGGCTGCAGCACCAGGCGCTGCGCGGCGCCGAAGCCGTACGGGATGTAATCGGCGCGCAGGGGACGGAAACCGAGCTGCGCGTGGTCCAGCTCGCTGCCGGTGTACGGGTGATCCACGGTGCTGGGCTGCGACCACACGACGTTGCTCAGGTCCGGGCTCAGGTCCAGCGCAGCGCCCTGCAGGCGCTGCTGCTCCGTGCCCTGGGCGTCGATGAGCGCCCAGCCCAGCAGCATCCGGCTGTCCACGTCCACGGACATCTCGACCGTGCCGAAGCCGTGGCGCGAGCGCGCGCGGTACACCTGGCACGGCCGCGACGCGACGGTGGTGGTCCCCGGCACCTCTTCCCAGACGTAGTTCTGCCGGGCGCGCAGCGCGTCGCGCAGGTGCGCGTCGCGGTATTTCACCATGTAGCGCTGGCGGTTTTCGTAGGTCGCCTGCAGCTCCTGGGCGGGCGGCCCGAAGCCCGATTGCGCGTCCGGGGCGAAGCCGGTGACGTCGAGACGGATCCCGCCCTGTCCGTCGGACTGGAGCAGCTCGCGATACCGCAGCAGAGCGCCGCCGCCGGACGCCACCTGGAATTCCCGGGTGACGCGCGCCAGGAACTCCTCCGGGTGCTGCACGTCGGGCACGGTGACGGTGAGCAGCCGGCCGCCGCCGCCCGACTGGCCGGAGAGCGCGGCCTGGCCGGCTGTGGCGCCGGCCGGGTTGCCGGCCTGGAAACACCCCGCGGCGACCGTGCCCAACAGCAGCGCCAGTCCGCGGAGGCCGGCAGCCGGGCTCACAGCGGCCGCTCCACGGAGGGCGCGCCGAGCGACGCCGCCAGGGCGCGCGCAACGGGGCTCAGCTCCTCGGGCCGCACCGACACGGCCACCACGCGCTCCCGGAATTGAGCGCGCCGTGCGGCGTGCCTGGCCTGGATTTCCCCGGCGGAGAAGCCGGAGCTTGGCAGCAGCAGCAGGAACCCGGCACCGGCAGCGAGCAACAAGGCCGCGGCAGCCAGCGCCTGGCGCGAGACGCGCGGCGTCCGGCGCAAGGGCACGATCCGGCCGGAACGGGCCAGCTCCGCCACCGCCGGCTGCACGCGATCCCACAGCTCAGCGGGAGCGCGGCACTGCTCCATGCGCGCCAGCGCCACCCGATCCCACAGCTCCGGCGGCGCCGGAACACCATCCAGCGAACGCAGGGCGTCCTGCATTGACGCTGGCAGCGGTATGGGTTCGCGGTCGGGATCCAAGGCGTTTGCGGGGGGGCGGGTTACGGTTCGAGGTAGCTCTCGCCGCCGTGATGGGTCAGGAACTCCCGGAGGGCGGCGTGGGCGCGGTTCAGGCGAGATTTCACGGTTCCCAGGTTGCACTCCAGGATCTCCGCGATCTCCTCGTAACTCAATCCCTGCACGTAGCGCAGGACGAGCAGGCTGGAGAAGCGCGGGTTGATGCTGGACAACGCCTGCTGCACGAGATCGCGGGACTCTTCCGTTTCCGTGCGCACCAGCGGGTCGCTGGCCGTGGGGTCGGTGGAGAGCTCTTGCACGCTCTCTCCTTCCCCGTTTCCGAGCATGATGGAGACAGGACCATGCGTGGTCTCCAGACGCCGCCGCCGCACGTCGATGGCGGCATTCACGGCGATGCGGTAGACCCAGGAAGAGAAGCGACTGCGGAAGCCGAACTCATGCACTCGGCGCGCCAGCGTGACCAGGGTCTCCTGAGCGGCGTCAAGCGCGTCTTCTTCATTCCCCGTGACCCGCAAGCAGACGGTGTAAACCCGGTTCTTGTAAAGAACGAACAACTGCCGGTAAGCCTCCTCGAAGTCCGCCCCGGACGCATTCTGGCAGCGCCGGACGAGGTCCCAATCGGGGTCGGTCAAGGAAGCGGCTCGCAACTTGGACGAGGGGGCCTGGTGAAGAGTTCCTGGATTCCGTGCAAACTACGGAAAGTCCTGTGGATGCAGGATTTCCGCCGGTAATGCTAACAGTTTTCCGGAGCTAGCCGCCGAGCAGACCGACCACGTCCAGCAGAACATACTGGTCTCCGACCGTGGCCGAGCAGGTGGCGAAGCAGATGGCTCCGGCCATGGATTCGCAGCTGGCGTCCACCACCTGGTAGAGGACCCGCCCGCCACCGAGGTTGGCGATAGGCACCAGCACCTGGTAGCACACCTGGTCGGGACGGTTCTCCCCGATCGAGCCCTCGCCCGGCTCCAGGGGGAACAAGCCGCCCGTGCCGCCGCCCGGCTCGCCCCCGCCACCGCCCTGGTTGAGATGGGCGCTGCCACCGGTGACCAGGCTTCCGATGCCGACATTGTTGTCCCCGGTGTAGAGGGACATCGGGCGGAGCTGGACCAGGATGCCGTCCACCATGGTGAAGGGGATCTGGTCCGTGACCAGCATATCGTCCGTGATGGCCCGGTAGGCGAGTGAGGATTCTCCGGCGCTTTCGAAGGCTGAACGCGGGAGCCGGTAGGTGACGGAACGCAACCTCCACTGGGGCGTGTTGGGCGCCGGCGCCAACCCGGTCTCCACCTGGTAGCGGCGCAACTGGCCGCTGGGCACGGTCATCGTGCGGTCGTGGAGGACCCAGAAGCTGGCCAGGCCGATCACGTAGCTGCGCGACAGCAGGAAGGTCTGGACATACAGCTCATTGCCCAGGGCGTAGGCGTCCACGTACAGGGCCGGCGCGGCGGCCGCGATGGTGTCCTGCGCCACCAGGGGATCGGCACCCAGGACCATCTCCTCGGTGTCGGTGTAGCCGTCCCCGTCCGTATCAGCCAGGTCTACGGCAGTTCCGAGGCGCACCTCGAGCGCGTCGTCCAGACCGTCGCCATCGGTGTCCAGGAGCGGCACCCAACCTTCGTCCGAAGCGTGCAGATCGCGCCCCGAGGAGGGCAGCAGGCCAAGACCCGCCAGCAGCCCACCCACGCTCAGCGCGGTGAAGGAGGCGTTGGTGAGAAAGCGCATTGGTCCGAGGGTTGCCGTGGTCCGGCGGCGGGGGATGGGCCCACCGGGCGTCAGTGGGGACCACCTGAAGCCTGCCCCGCCCCAAGTTAGGGGCAAGGGCCTCATAGGGTAACCCGGTTTTGTCCCTGTCGCAAAGCTCCTATTCCAGGTGCAATGACAAGAGTAAATCGGTACCGCCCCGCAACTGGCCGGAGCCCGCGCGCGCCAGGACGCTATCCTTTCCCGGCTCGGCTGCGCCCGTAGCTCAGTTGGATAGAGCGACAGCCTCCGGAGCTGTAGGTCGCACGTTCGAATCGTGCCGGGCGCACCATCCTTGCAGGCCCTCGCAGTTCCTGCTTGGGGTGTAGCTCAATTGGTGGAGCAGCGGACTGTTAATCCGCAGGTTGGAGGTTCGAGACCTCCCGCCCCAGCCAGCAGGGACGAGCTCAATCGGCCCAGCCGAGATGCTCGCGCCAGCTCTCGAGCTCATCCTCGGCGCCGGCAAGCAGGCCCTCGCGCGAAACCTCCGGCGGCGGCGGGGCCAGCGCCGCCAGGCGCTCATAGACGCGCTCCCGCACGCCGGGACTGGGATGGCGCAGCAGGTGCCACAGCGTGAGGCTGTCCTGCTCGCGCTCCGTCGCCAGCACGACCTCGAGCGCCTCCTCCATGCCGGCCCCGGGATCCTTCGCCGCCGACGGCCGGTCCAGGTAGGCCACTGCCTCGCGCCAGGTCTCCGGCGCGTCGTCCCAGGTAGGCGTGCCGGGGCCGGTGTCCGGGTAGGCGCGCACCGAAGCGTGCGCCGGCACCAGCGCCTCGCGCGCCGCGGCCTCGAAGGACACGCGCCCCGAGATGACGCGCAGCAGCGTGCTGCCGTCCGCGAGCACCGTGGCGGAGTACACGCAGCCGAGGTCCACCGCCGTGCCCGCCGGAGTGCCCACCTGGAACAGGCGCGGCGCGGCGAAGATGCTCGCGGTCAGCGTCCCGCCCTCCAGGTACAACTCGTATTCGGCGTCGCCGGAGCGCGGATGCTCCACGCGCAGGCGCGAATCCGGCTCCAGGACCACGGAGCCGATGTCGCCGACGTGCAGGCGCGCGCGCGTGTGCGCGCCGGTGCGGATGCGGTCGCCGGCCTGCACGCCGCCGCCTCCGCCGCCATCCACCTGCGGCACGCCGGACAGGACCTCAAGCACGTAGGACGGCTCCACCCCGCCGCGCTCGCCGGCGAGAAGCCATGCCACCGCGCCGGCCGCAAGCAGCACGCCAGCGGCGGAGGCGAGCCGCCCCCAGCGGCGCCACGCGCCGGCCTCTCCGGACCTCGGCGCCTCCAGTTGCGGCAGCTCTCCCTTCCAGCGGAAGCGCTCCAGCTTGCGCTCCAGCTCCGCCACTTGCGGATCCGGAGGTCCGCTGCGATCCCACAGGTAGTCGTCGCTCATGTCCAGCCCTCGCTCGCCAGCTCCTCTCTCAGCAGCTTCATTCCGCGGCTCAGGTTGACGCGCACCGAGCCGTGCGTCATTCCGGTCGCTTCCGCGATCTCGGGGCCCGTCATGCCCTCCACCAGCCGCATCGCCAGGGTCTCCCGATAGGCGTCCGGCAGCCGGCGCAGCACCGCCAGCACCTCGCTGCCGTCCCCGGCCTCCGGCCGCGGGTCCGACAGCGCCGAAGGCAGGGGCTTCGGTGCGCGCACCCCGCGGCTGTGAAAGCGCCGCCCCAGGTTGCGGGCGATGCCTCCCAGCCAGCCGCCCACACGCTCCTCCTCGCGCAGCGTGTCCAGCCCGCGCCATGCCGCCAGGAACACCTCCTGCGCCAAGTCATCGGCCTCCTGCGGCGGCACCATGCTCAGCAGCACGCCGTGCACCATGCGCGCGTGCCGTTCGTACAGTCCGCGGAACGCCTCCCGGTCGCCGCCACGCGCCCGCTGGATCAGGCCCGCGGCGTCGCTCCCGCTTCTCGCGGGCACCGCGGCCAGTTGAGCGCGCTCCACCGCCCGTCCAGCGTACTCAGCGCTGCGCCAGCTCGCGTTCCAGGTAAGGGCAGAGCTCTTCATACTTCTCCACGCCGAGGATCTGCCCGGCGGTCCCCAGGATGTTGCGGCGCAGCCGGACGTCCGCGGGCGACGCCAGCTCCACCGCCTTGTGCAGGTGGTCCAGGTGGCGCTTGCCCTTGCCTGGCATCCCCCATGTGGCCAGGGCCGATCCGAGCTCGCGCGCCGCGTCGCCGGGACGCAGCAGCGCCGCCTTCTCCAGCGCCGGCTCCGGGTCCGCCTTCTCCAGCGACCCCATCTGCAGCAGCGCGCCCTGCGCGTAGCCGAGGTCGAACCAGCGCAGGCCCATCACCGGCTGCGCGGTGGGCGTGCCCCCCACTCCAGCCAGCTCGCCGTCCACGATGCGCCGGCGCAGCTCGGCCAGCAGCTTCTCCACCACGTCCCCCGACTTCTTGCCGCGCTCCAGGTACAGCGCCGCGCGCCGGATCGTCTCCATGTGCACCAGCGGGTCGTCGCTCGCGTCCAGGATCGCGACCGTGTCGGCGACCAGGCGCCCCAGGTCGTAGTCCTTCAAGGCCCCGAAGGCGTCCCCGGTGTTCCAGGGCAGCGATTTCGCCTCCCCGATGTCCAGCGGGAAACAGATGGCCGGCGGGCCGATGGTCTTGTCCGCCGGGGAGTGGGCGGGCGCCGCCAGCGCGACGCCCAGGACAAGCAAGGAGGTGCACAGCATTCGGAAGTCCTCTCTTCGCAGTAGTGGCCGCGCGGCTCCCTGTTGTTAGCCGCACAAGGCTTGCGGAGCCGCCTTCCGCGCTTGCGCCCCCAGCCGCCCCGTATAGACTGGTCGTCGACCAGTTCGACCCATGCCCGCTGGCCCTGCCAAGAAGACGACTGTCGGCGCCTATGAGGCGAAGACGCACCTGCCCCGGCTCCTCGATCGCGTCGAGAAGGGGGAGCGGATCGTCATCACCCGGCTGGGCGTGCCGGTGGCCGTGCTGATCCCGTATGCCCGCTCGATGCGGAAGGACGTGGACAGTGTGGTCTCCGAACTCATGCAATTCCACAAGGGCAAGCGCCTCGGAAAGTACACGCTCAGGGAGCTGATCGAAGAGGGTCGCAGGTGAGCGCCTTTGTGCTGGATTGCTCGATCGCCATGGCATGGTGCTTCGAAGAGCAGGCGGACTCCGGCGTGCTCGGTTTTCTCCGTCTGACCAAGGAACGCGGGGCCTCCGTTCCTGGACTGTGGCCCTTGGAGGTGGCCAACACATTGCTGGCGGCGGAGCGACGCCGCCTGTTCCCCGAGGCCGAGTCCACGCGCTTCCTGGACCTGATCGCCCACCTCCCCATCCACGTGGATGAGGCCACGGCGGACAAGGCCTCTTCGACAACCATGGCACTGGCCAGGGCGCACGGGCTGACCGCCTACGACGCCGCGTACCTCGAACTGGCTGTGCGACTCGGCATCCCATTGGCCACAAGGGACAAGGGTCTGGAGAAGGCCGCCGTCCGCTGTGGCGTCAGCTGCCTGAGTTCGGCTTGATGTTGGTCGTCCGATGAGTCCGCACGACGGGCTGCCGACAGCCGAGAAGGAGCCCGCGGAGCCGGATCCGTTCTTCCTCAAGGCCCTGGCGCTGGTGGAGCAGCAGGGCCGAGGCACGGCGGTGGACGTCGCCTGCGGCCGCGGGCGGCACGCCCTGGAGCTGGCACGGCGCGGCTGGCGCGTAGAGGCGTGGGACCTGAGCACGGTCGCCTTGGAGCAGCTGCGTGCGGCGGCGGCGCGCGCGCAGCTGCACGTGGACACGCGTGCGCTCGAGCTGACGGCGTCCATGCTGCCGCCGGATCGGCAGTTCGACCTGGTCGTGGTGGTCAACTTCCTCGACCGCGAGCTGCTGGCCGCGATGCGCCGCCTCGTCGCCGGGCACCTGATCCTCGCGACCTACACCTCGGACTGGCCCGGCGAGCATCCAAGCCCGCGCTGGAGGCTGCGCCGCGGCGAGCTGGCGGCCGGCCTTCCCGGCTTCCAGACGCGCCTGTACGAAGAGCAGGGCGGCCGCGCCGGCCTGCTGTGCCGGTGACGGGCACGGGCCCTGGCGCCGGATGGCTTCCAGGTTTCCGGAAACCTGGAAGTGTCGGCGCGGGACAGGATTCCGTCCAGGGTTAGAATCCGGCTGCGCACTCATGCCCAGGCCGCTTTCCATTCGCCTTGGCGTTCCCCCGGCGCTCGCCGCGATCCTCGCCTGCCCTCTGGCAGCGCAGGCACATTGGAAGCCGCCGGAGCCGCGTGCGCGTTTCGACTATTACGCGATCCAGGTGCAGAACTGGCATCCGCAGCTGCGGGTGAGGCTGACGCAGCAGTCCGGCACCGGCGCCGACCTGTACCTGCGCAAGAACGCGCCGCCGACCCGGGGCGTCTACGACTTCCGCGACGCCACCCCGGGCACCAGCAACGAGGAAATCGTGGTCAACGGGTTGGCGTCGCCGGTGCTGACCAGCGGCACCTGGCACATCGGCGTGTGGCGGCCGGACGGGACGAACTACGACATCGGCTACGCGACCGAGCAGGTGCCGTCCATCCATGCCGGGATGGGGTCGGCCCTGTACGGGAACCCGAACAACCAGCAGGGCGGCACCGCTTTCCGCGTGTGGGCGCCGTTCGCGTCGCAGGTGTACGTGAGCGGTGACTTCGACGGGTGGAGCGGCGGCAACGCCCGCCTGGCCGCCGAGAGCCAAGGCAACTGGTCCCTGGACGTGCGCGCCGTCGGGCCGGGAACTCGGTACCAGTACGTGATCCACAACGGCGCGCAGGTGCTGTGGCGGAATGATCCGCAGGCCAGGGAAGTCACGAACTCGGTCGGCGACTCGGTGGTGGTGGACCCGGACGCGTTCGCGTGGCTCGGCAGCGGCTACGGGACTCCGCCATGGAACGACCTGGTCGTGTATGAGATGCACATCGGGACCTTCAACGACTCCCCGGGAGGCGCGGTCGGCACCTTCGACTCCGCCCGGCTGCGGCTGGATTATCTGGCCGACCTGGGCGTCAACTGCATCGAGCTGATGCCGGTGTGCGAGTTCGCCGGCGACCATTCGTGGGGATACAACTACGGTCACCCCTTCGCGGTCGAGTCGGCGTACGGGGACGTGGAAGCGTTGAAGGAGCTGGTGGACGGGGCGCACCTGCGCGGCATCGCGGTGCTCGTGGACGTGATGTACAACCACTGGGGCCCCACCGACATGGACCTGTGGCGCTTCGACGGCTGGTCCGCGGGCCCCTGGGGCGGGATTTACTTCTACAACGACGACCGCGCGGTCACGGCCTGGGGCGACACCCGGCCGGACTACGGGCGCGGCGAGGTGCGCCAGTACATCCGCGACAACGCCCTGTACCTGCTCGAGGAGTTCCGGCTGGACGGGCTGCGCTGGGACTCCACCAACAACATCCGCGACCGCAGCAACGGCTTCGGGGGCGAGATCCCGGAGGGCTGGTCGCTGATGCAGTGGGTGAACAACGAGATCGACGCCTCCCAGGGCTGGAAGATCTCCGTCGCGGAGGACATGCAGAACAACGAGTGGATCACGCGCGGCACTGGCGCGGGCGGGGCCGGGTTCGACGCGCAGTGGGATCCCGAGTTCGTGCACCCGGTCCGCAACCAGTGCATCCTCGCGGACGACAACCAGCGCGACATGTGGGTGGTGCGCAACGCCGCGGTCCACGCCTACAACGGCAGCGCGTTCCAGCGCGTGGTCTACACCGACAACCACGACGAGTCGGCCAACGGCAAGACGCGCCTGCCCGAAGCCATCTGGCCCGGCAACGCCGCGAGCTGGTACAGCAAGAAGCGCAGCACGCTGGGCGCGGCGCTGGTGATGACGGTGCCGGGGATCCCGTTGATCCTGCAGGGCCAGGAGCTGCTGGAGGACGGCTGGTTCAGCGACCAGGATCCGGTGGACTGGAGCCGGCTGGGCGCTTTCGGCGGCATCCATGACCTGTACCGCGACCTGATCCGGCTGCGCCGCGACTGGCACGACAACAGCGCCGGCCTGAAAGGGACGAGCATCAACGTCCATCACGTCAACAACACGGACAAGGTGATCGGCTACCACCGCTGGGACCAGGGCGGGCCCGGCGACGACGTCATCGTGGTGCTGAACTGGGCCAATCGCGGCTACACCGGCTACAACCTCGGCTTCCCGCGCGGCGGCACCTGGTTCGTGCGTTTCAACAGCGACTGGAACGGATACGACGCCGGCTTCGGCAGCTGGAATTCATACACCACCACGGCCGTCAGCGGGCCCAGGGACGGCATGGGCTACAACGCCGACATCGGCATCGGACCATACACCGCCGTCATCCTGTCGCAGTGAGGCCAGCTCCCATGCGCAATCTTCCCCTGGCACTGTTGTTCGCCATCGCGCCGGCCGTGCCGGCGCAGGTGTTCGAGACCATCTCGACCGAGACCTTCGAGTACCCGGCCGGAACGCCGCTGGGCGCGCTCGCCGGCGGCTTCGGCTGGGCCTTCGAGTGGTACTCGGGAGCCACCGGCGGCAACGCCCTGGTCACGGCTCCGGGCCTGGACGGCGCCGGGCTGCGCGCCAGCAGCGCCGTGGACAACGGCGGCTCGTGGCGCGCGCTCCAGCTCGACGGCTTCGACGTGATCACCGACTTCGGCCAGATCGGCAAGGACGGCACCGCCGTGTTCGTGAGCTTCTGGTGCCAGCGCGCCGCCGGCAGCGACGACGACTACGGCGGGCTGAGCCTGTACATCCGCTTCGGCGGCGAGCAGCTGTTCCTGGGCAGCCCCAGCTTCACGCAGGAGTGGGGACTGCACGACATCCTCTCCGGCGCTGCGCCGGCCACCGTCCCCGGAACCGACTGCGACAACCTGGCGCGCCTCGTGTACGAGATCACCTTCAACACCGGCGCCGACCGGGTGCGCATGTGGGTGGATCCGCCCGCGCTGTATCCGGTCACGCCGCCGGACCTGGACGTGGCGGTCAGCGACTTCCACTTCAACGAGATCCGCATCCAGTCGGGCAACAGCGCCGCCGGCACCGGATTCCACTTCGACGGCATCGTGATCGACACCCCGGCGTTCCGGCCGGTCCTCGGCGTCAGCAACGCGGCCGCGGGGCAGGTCGCGCACCTCAGCGTCCGCAACTGCTTCCCCGGCAACCAGGTCGTGATCGCCTACTCGCTCACCGGCGCCGGGCCGACGACCACGCCGCTCGGCAACGTCAGCCTGTCCCCGCCGATCACGCAGCTCGCGCCCGCGACCGCGGACCAGAACGGCGAGGTTCACCGCAACGTGACCGTTCCCGCCGCACTCGCCGGCCGCACCGTGTGGACGCAGGCGGCCGAGTTCATCACGCCGGGCTCCGGAACCCTCAGCAACCCGCTGGCCGTCCAGGTCCAGTGATTCCTGACTCCCTGCCAACCATGCGCATCCTCCTCACTCCCATCCTGCTGGCCGCCGCCGCCGCTGCCGCGCCGTCCCAGCAGCTCTACGAAACCATCTCCTCGGAGACCTTCGAGTACGCCGCCGGATCGCCGCTGGGCGCACTCAACGGCGGGCACGGCTGGAGCGCCGAGTGGTTCTCGGGCGCCACCAACGACAACTGCCTGGTCAGCTCGCCCGGTTTCGACGCCGACGGCGAGAAGGCGACCACGGTCGTGGACGGCGGCGGCTCGTGGCGCACCATGAGCGTCGCCAGCTACGAGTCGCTGCTGGACAACGGCCTGTTCGGCAAGGACGGCACCACCTTCTGGGTCAGCTTCTGGTGCCAGCGCACGGCCGGCGGCGACGACGACTACGGCGGACTCAGCCTCTACATCCGTTTCGGGGGCGAGATGCTGTTCATCGGCAGCCCGAGCTTCACCGAGGAATGGGGCGTCCACGACGTGCGCTTCCATCCGGCTCCGTACACCGTGCCGGGAACCGACTGCGACACCCTGGCGCGGCTGGTGTGCCGTATCGACTTCCTCCCGGGCAGCGAGCGCGCGCGCCTCTGGATCGATCCCACGGACCCGCACCCGACCACCACGCCCGACCTCGACGTCCTGCTCGACGACTTCCGGTTCAACGAGATCCGGCTGCAGTCGGGCAACAGCGTGACCACGACGGGGTTCCACTTCGACGGTGTCGCCATCGACACGCCAGCCTTCCGTCCGATCATGAGCGTGGACAACCCGGTCGCCGGACAGGTGGCGCGCCTCAACGTGGTGAACTGCGCTCCCGGCAACAACGTCGTCATCGCCTACTCGATCAACGGTCCCGGCCCGGTCAACTCGCCCTACGGCACCGTGCACCTCACCCCGCCCATCAACCAGCTCATGCCGATACCGGCCGACGCCCAGGGCGAGGTTCACCTCAACGTGACCGTTCCTCCCGGCTTGTCCGGCCGTACCGTCTGGGCCCAATCCCTGGAGGTCACCGGCCCCGGCGCCGGCAACCTGAGCAACCCGCTGGCCGTCAGCATCCAGTAGACGGCCGCCCGCCTCCCCGTGCGCGCGTTCCGCTCTAGCCGCCGGATGGCGGCAGGACGCCGACCCGTAGCCGGGTGGCGTGCTGCGCGCCCCGGTACACGCGGATCGTGGCAGGGATGAAGTCGGCCTCGTCGGCGAAGTTGATGTTGTCCACCCACTTGTGCGGGTTGCGGTCCATGAGCGGGAACCAGGTGCTCTGGATCTGGACCATGAGGCGGTGGCCGGGCTGGAAGGTGTGCAGCACGTCCAGCAGCTCCAGGTCCACGTAGGTCGGCTGGTTGGAGGGAAACGGCTCCGGCTTCTCGTAGGAGTTGCGGAAACGGCCGCGGATGGCCTCGCTGCGCACCAGCATCTGGTAGCTGCCCATGCTCTGGTCGGACTCCATGCCGTCCCAGTCCGGCGCGTCCGGCGGGAACACGTCGATGAGCTTGACCACGAAGTCGGCGTCGGCGGCGCTGGTGGAGACCCACAGGTCGCACTGGATCGGGCCGGCCAGGGTGAGGCTCTCGGTCAGTGGCCCGGTCTGGTAGACGAGCACGTCCGGCCGGCGCGCGGCGAAACGCTGATCGTCGGTCATGTACTCGCGCGTCATGCCAGTGCTGATGTCCTCCGTGAACGGCACCGGCCTGGCCGGATCGCTGATGTACTGGTCGAAGCCGCCGGAATCCGCAGGCGCGGTCCAGGACAGGCCGCCCTCGGCGGCGAGATAGAGCGCCTTTTCGGCCGCTTCCGCCGGCGGCCATTGCAGGAACATGCGCCAGCGGTTGACCCCGGTCTCGAACACGGTGGCCTCCGCGGGCGGCTTCGCCGGCGCATCTTTGAGGAAATGCTCGAAAAAGGGCAGCTCTACCTGTTCGCGGTACCAGAGCGAGTTCTTGGCGCCGAAGCTGACGTTGCCCAGGCGGTCGCCGTCGCCGCGCGCCCAGCCGCCGTGGGACCAGGGGCCCATCACCAGCACGTTGAAGATGTCCGGATTGCGCTGCTCCACCTCGCGATAGATCTTGAGCGGGCCATACAGGTCCTCGGCGTCGAACCAGCCGCCGACCGTCATCACCGCGGGCGCCACCTTGTTCAGGTGCGGCAGCAGGTTGCGCGACTGCCAGAAGGCGTCGTAGTTGGGGTGCCGGAGCGCCTCGGTCCAGAACGCGATCTCGCCGTGGAAGTGGCGTTCGTCGGCGTTCCGGAGCGGGCCCAGGTCCAGGAAGAACTCGTAGCCGTCGGGCGTGCCATGCCGGAAGCGCCCGCCGCGCTCCTGCACCGGCTGCGGGCGCGGCCGGCCGAAGCTGGCGAAGAAGTTGAACGTGTGCGGCAGCCACAGCGCGCCGTGGTGGTGGAAATCGTCCCAGAACCAGTCGGCGATCGGCGCCTGCGGCGAGACCGCCTTCAGCGCCGGGTGGGCGTCGATCATGCCGGCGGCGGCGTAGAAGCCCGGGTAGCTGATCCCCCACATCCCGACCCGGCCGTTGTTGCCGGGCACGTTCTGCACCAGCCAGTCGATGGTATCCCAGGTGTCCGTGCTCTCATCCACCTGTCCCGGCAGCGCGTGCGCAGTCGGGCGCATGTTGTCGAAGACGCCTTCGGACATGTAGCAGCCGCGCACGTCCTGGTACGCGAAGGCGTAGCCCTCGAGCGCGAAGGCGTCATGCGGCCCAAGGCGCTCGCGGAACCGGTCCGCGCCGTATGGAGCCACGGAATACGGGGTGCGGCACAGCAGGATCGGGTGCTGCTGGGCGGAGTCCTTGGGCGCGTAGATGGACGTGAACAGCCTCACGCCATCGCGCATGGGGATCATGACCTCGCGCTTCACGTACCGCTGGCGGAGCTCGGCGGACGGCTCCTGCTCCGTTTGCGCCTGGAAGCCGGCGGAAGGGACGAGAAACGCGACGGCGGCGAGGAGAGGGTGCATGGTGGCGGCAGGGTGGATCCCTTAATCATTTCCACATTTGCGGAAAAGTGGAAGCGCCTGCGGGACGGCCGATCCCTTGTGGCGGAGACGCCTCCCGCCGGTGCAGGCCTGCTATCCTGCCGCGGCATTCTCCTGCAAGGACGCCCATGTTGTCGCTGCTGCTCGCCGCCTTCGCCGCCATGTCCCCGCAAGACACTCATCCCTTCTCCGTCGAGGACATGCTGGCCATGGATCGCATCAGCGATCCGCAGGTCTCGCCGGACGGCAGGTGGGTGGTGTTCGCGGTGAGCGCCACCGACTTCGACAACAACAAGCGCAAGAGCGACGTGTGGCTGGCCGCCGTGGACGGGAGCGTCGTGCGCCGGCTCACCAGCCACGACAAGAGCAGCAGCAGCGCCCGCTGGATGCCCGACGGGCGCTCGATCCTGTTCCTGTCCGCGCGCGGCGGATCCAGCCAGGTCTGGCAGCTCAACTTCGGCGGCGGCGACCCGACCCGGCTCACCGACCTGCCCCTGGACGTGGAGAACTTCGCCGTGTTCCCGGATGGCAGGCGCCTGGCGCTCAGCATGAGCGTCTATCCGGATGCTGCAACGCTCGCGGACAGCGCCAGGCGCGCCAAGGAGCAGGAGGAGAGCAAGGTCCAGGCGCGCGTGTACGACGAGCTGCTGTTCCGCCACTGGGACGGCTGGGACGACGGCAGGCGCAGCCACTGGTTCGTGTGGACTGCCGGCGGCGCTGATCCGGTGGACCTGATGAAGGGTATGGACGCGCACGCGCCGACCCGGCCCTTCGGCGGAACGGAGGAGCTGGACGTCTCTCCGGACGGCAAGGAGGTGGTGTTCGCGTGCAAGGACGCGGGCCGCGAGGGCGCCTGGAGCACCAACGTGGACCTGTGGAGCGTCCCGGCCGATGGCTCCGCGCCTCCCAGGCGCCTGACGGCCGAGAACCCGGCCTACGACAACGGGCCGGTCTTCTCGCCCGACGGCCGCTGGCTGGCCTACCTGGCCATGCAGACGCCGCAGTACGAGTCCGACCGGCAGCGGATCGTGCTGCTGGAGCGCCCGGGCGGCGCGCGGCGCGTGCTCACCGAAGCCTGGGACCGTTCCCCGGGCGAGCTGGAATGGTCGGCGGACGGAAAGACGATCTACTGCACCGCGGACAACGTCGGCAACCACTCCTTGTTCGCGGTGGACGTCGCCACCGGGAGCGTGCGCACCCTCGTCGACAAGGGCAGCAGCGGCACGCCCCGGGTGGCGGGCAGCCGGATCCTGTTCGGCTTCGACACCCTGCACGCACCCGTGGAGCTCTACACCGCGGCCGCGGACGGCTCCGACCCGCGCCCGGTGACGAAGGTGAATGCCGCCCGGGTCGCGGCGGCGCGCACGGGCGCCTACGAGCAGTTCTCCTTCGCCGGCGCCGGCGGCGACACGGTGTACGGCTACCTGGTCAAGCCCGTGGACTTCGAGCCCGGCAGGAAGTACCCGGTGGCGTTCCTGATCCACGGCGGCCCGCAGGGCTCCTTCGGCGACCATTTCCACTACCGCTGGAACCCGCAGGCCTTCGCCGGCGCCGGCTACGCCGTCCTCATGATCGATTTCCACGGCTCCACCGGCTACGGCCAGGCGTTCTGCGATGCCATCAACAACGACTGGGGCGGCAAGCCGTACGAGGACCTGATGAAGGGCCTGGACTGGTGCCTGCAGAAGTACCCGTTCCTGGACGGGACGCGCTGCGCGGCGCTGGGCGCGAGCTTCGGCGGCTACATGATCAACTGGATCGCCGGCCAGACCGACCGCTTCCGCTGCCTGGTCAACCACGACGGCAACCTGGACGAGCGCATGGCGTACTACGACACGGAGGAGCTGTGGTTCCCGGAGTTCGACCACCGCGGCACGCCGTGGGAGCACCCCGAGCACTACACCAAACACAATCCGATCGACCACGTGGGCAAGTGGAAGACGCCCATGCTCGTGATCCACGGCGGCAAGGACTTCCGCGTGGTCGAGACCCAGGGGATGAGCACGTTCACGGCGCTGCAGCGCCGCGGCATCCCGAGCCGCTTCCTGTACTTCCCCGACGAGAACCACTGGGTGCTGAAGCCGCTGAACAGCCGCCTGTGGCACCGCACCGTGATCGGCTGGCTGGACCAGTGGTGCAAGGAAGGGCGTTCCTAGTCGCGCTCCGCGCCGACCATCCCGCCGCCCTCGTGCTGGCTGATCCGGACGCGCGCGGGCAGGAACATGTTGATGATCTCGGCGTTGGTCCGCGCGTGCGAGCTCGGCGCCTGCGTGCGGAAACGGCCGCCGGCCAGCGCCACCGGCAGGAGGAGCTGATCGGCCAGGTGCACGCCCACCGGCGCGTTCGAGTCCAGGTACGCGCGCGCCTCGGCGCAGGCCTCGGACGCCACCGTCTCCGCCGGCTTGCCCTTCCTGCCGAAGCCGCTGACCACCTCGGCGACGTTCGCGCACTCGATGGTGAGCGTGAGCACGTTTCCGGGGCCGGTCGCGGTGTCGAGCTCGGCCAGGCTCAGATCCTGCGGCCTCAGGCCCAGCCCGAGCCGCGTCACCTGCAGCTCGCGCTCGGCCACGTGCCGCGGCAGATTCGCGACCAGCGCGTGGGCGGTGATCCGCCGCAGCTCGCCCTGCTCCAGCAGCTCGAGCCGCTTCCAGGAGCGGACCGGTTCGACCCGCGCGCGCATGCGTCCGCCGCCGGCGGGATAGAAGCCCGGCCGGTCGAGGATGAGGTCTGCATTGGCGCCCATGCGGCGCAGGAGCGGCAGGAACGCGCGCTCCAGGAACTCGAAGGTCGGCGCTTGAGGGTTGTGGGTGCCGCCGCGGAGGATCAGGCTCGATGGCGCATCCGCCTGCAGCAGCGCCGGCAGCACGGTCTGGAGCACGAGCGTGGTGCTTCCGGCGCTGCCCACCTCGAAATCGAAGTGCCCGGCGCGGATCCCGGCGGGCCGGAACAGCAGCTCCTGCGCGCCGAGCTCGGCGCCAGTGGCCTGGGCCTGGCCGACCTCGGCGGCCGCGCGCACGGCCGCCAGGTGCTGGCGCTGCAGGCCCGGCCGCTCGCGCCTGGCGCGGATGCGGCGTAATCGGAAGGGCGTGCCCGTGCACAGGGACAGCGCCAGCGCCGTGCGCAGGATCTGCCCACCGCCTTCCCCCTGCGCGCCGTCGATCTCGATTATGGAAGCCTGGCCTCGCTCTTCTCGCTCTTCTCGAACATCTGGTCCACGGGCACGATCGTGATGTTGGCGGCGATGATGTTGAGCGGCCAGGACGCGATCGCCTGATCCTCGTCCAGGATCTCCTGCGGCTTGGGCGCAGGATACGTGATGGGGCTGGGCGCCCCGCCGGCCAGCTTCTGCTTCATCTCGTCGGCGTGCTCGGTGACCATGGCGATGACCAGGTTCTCGGTCTGCAGGTGCTTGCGGATGGCGGCGTTCACCTCGTCCAGGGTGATCGCGTCCAGCATGCGGCGGAAACGCTGCAGGTGCGGCTCGTCCAGCCCGTAGAAACGGTCGTCCACGGCGTAGCCCAGGCGCTCGGCGGTGGTGGGCGCGAAGTGCAGGATGTACTTGCGCAGGAAGTTGCGCGTGAACTCGAACTGCTCCGCGGTCAGGCCGTTCTGGCGCAGCAGGTCCACCTCGCGCAGGGCCGCGCGCAGGGCGAACAGCGCCTGCTCCTCCGGCAGCGGCCGGATCCAGACCTCGAACATCTGCCGGCGGCGGCCGACGCCGGTGGGCGGCTTGTCGCGCCGCCCGCCGTTGGGGTAGGCCTCGATGTAGCTGTAGTCGCCGTAGTTGAGCCCGCGGGCGGCGCGGATCACCTGGTACAGGTGGCTGGAGGAGTTGCGGTGCTCGCCCAGCCAGGAGTTGGCGATCCACAGCGCGTAGAACTCGCGGCTGCCGCGCTGCAGGTCGACGGGATAGCCGAAGCTGATGGCCGTGGACGGTCCCGGCTTCTGCACCAGCAGCACCTGGCGTCCCTGGATCGGGGCCGGAGCGGGCGCGGGCGGCGCGGCGGGGACGCCTTCGGGCAGGCGGCCGAGATCGGCGGCCAGGCGCCGCGGCAGATCCTCGGGAAAAGCGCCGCCCAGCGCGATCACCAGGTTGTCGCGCGTGAAGTGGCCCGCCCAGAAGCTGCGCACGTCGTCCAGCGTGATGGCGCGCAGGGACTCCACCGTGCCGCCCTCGATGTGGGCGTACGGCGTGCCGCGGAACACCCGCCAGACCAGGGCCGCCTTGCCCAGCTCCTCGTCCGAGGAATAGCGCAGCTCGTTCTCGATGGAGCTGATCGCCTGGTCGCGCAGGCGCTCGAAGTCGTCCTCGCGGAAGCCGGGATTGACGACCGCGTCCACCAGCAGGCCGTAGAACGCGCCGACCTTGTCGCGGTGCACCACTCCGGAGACGACCGTCTGCTCCTTGTCCACGGAGACGCCGTAGCCGGCCGCCAGCGGGAACAGCTTCTCCAGGATCTGGTCGTAGCTGCGCGTCCTGGTGCCGCCTTCGCTGATCATGGCGCCGGTCAGCTCGGCCAGCCCCTCCTTGCCCGGCGGATCGCTCTGGCTGCCGGCCTTGAACCACAGCTTGAAGCTGACGTTGGGATCCTGCGCCACCGGCAGCAGCACCGGCTCGGCGGCGCCGGCCGGCGGCGCCGGCAGCGGCTCGTCCCTGGCGTGCAGCACCGCCACCGTGCTGGTCTCGGGCCGGAGGAAGCGCTGCGCGGCCTTCTGCACGTCCGCCGGCGTCACCTGGTCCAGCGTGACGTACATCTGGTCCACCGCCGCCACGTCCCCGGTGATGGCGATGAGCCGCGCCAGGCTCTCGCACACGTGCGTCGGCGTGGTCAGGCCCGTGAGGAAGTCGTATTTCGCGTTCGAGCGCACTGCGTCCAGGCGTTCCTGCGCGACGCCGTCGCGCTGCAGCTCCTCCACCGCGCGCCACACCTCGACCTCGATGGCGGCGACGTCGGCCGGGTCCTTCACCATGGCCAGGACGCCCCACAGGCCGGGGTCGCGCGTCATGTCGAAGCTGGCGAACAGGCTCTCGGCGCGCTGCTCGTCCAGCACAAGCTTCTTGTACAGGGGCGAAGTCTCGCCGAACACCAGGTCGCCCAGCAGCAGCCCGGCCAGCATGCCGCCGTCGCCGGGGGTCAGGCGCTCGCCCTTCCAGGTCACCGCCAGGACCGGCAGCGTCTGGCCGTCGAAGGCGACGTCCACGCGCCGCGGTGCGGTCTGCGGCGGCTCCACGGGGACCTCCGGCGCCTGGTAGCCCTTCTGCCAGCCGCCGTACTCCTTGCGGATCATCTCCAGGGTCGCCTTGGGGTCGATGTCGCCCGCCACCAGGATCACGACGTTCTCGGGCCGGTAGAAGCGCCGGAAGAACCCGAGCGAGTACTCGTAGTGCTCCGGCATGGCCTGGATGTCCGCCTCGAAGCCGATGGTCGTGTGCTTGTACGTGTGCCGGTCGAAGGCGGTGTTCTGCAGCGCCTCGAACAGCACCTCGAACGGGTTGGTGCGGCCCTTGCGGTACTCGCCGTACACCGCGCCGGATTCGGTCTTGAACGCGGTCTCGTCGTACTTGAGGTTCTGGAAGCGGTCGGCCTCGATGCGCACGACCGTGGGCAGGTCCTCCCTGGCGAAGCCCAGGTGATACGCCGTCAGGTCGTCGCTGGTGAAGGCGTTGGCGTCGGCGCCGATGCCGTTCACGATGCGGTCGTACTCGGCCCCGGGCAGCTTTTCCGTGCCCCGGAACATCATGTGCTCGAAGAAGTGGGCGAAGCCGGTGACGCCCGGCTCGACCTCGTCCCGGCTGCCGGTGCGCACGATGCTCCAGTACGCCGCCAGGCCGTTGGCCGGCATCGGGATCATGATCACCTTCAGGCCGTTCGGCAGCGTCTCGCGCACGACGTCGTACGGGAAGACCTTGGCGCCGGCCGCAGTCGCGCGGCTCGTTTCCATCTTGCTTGCTTGCTCCATCGGGTTGGAACGGTAGCCGTCGGAGCCGTGGGTGTTGACGCGCACGACGCAGGCGCACAGACCGAGGGCCAGGGCACTCACCAGGGGCTTTCTCATGGCTGGAACCCGCTAGTCTAGGCGGAGCGAGATTTCTGCGGGCGGGCGGCCACGAAGTACAGCAGGGCGGCCATGAGCAGGAACGGCGCCAGCGGCCACCAGGCCTCGTTATGGCCCAGGCTGCCCAGGTTGTCGCGCAGGATCCAGGGCCCGCCCTCCGGGCTGGACGCGTCGATGAAGGAGGCCAGCACGCCGCAGATGGCGCCGCCGGCGATCAGGCCGGAGGCCATCAGCGTGCCCGGGGAGAACTCGGCCTCCGCGGCGCTCTGGCCCTTGCGCCGGCGCTCCACCAGCCAGCGGACGGTGCCGCCCACGAAGATCGCAGCCGAAGTCGAGATCGGCAGGTACAGGCCGACCGCGAACGGCAGCGCCGCCACGCCCACCAGCTCCATCATGACGGCCAGCATCACGCCGACCAGCACCAGGCCGATGGGCAGCTTGCCGCCCAGCGTGCCGTCGATGATGAGGCGGAAGAGCTGCGCCTTGGGCGCGTCGAACTTGGTGCCCTCGTCCACGACGTAGGCGACGCTGCCGTCTTCGCGCACCAGGTAGCGGCCGGCGTCCCATTCTCCGGACGGGCCCTGCAGCTCGACCACCTTGTACGGCCGGCGGTCCACGCCCAGCTCCGTGGGCGCGGCGGGCGGCACCGGCAGCGGACTACCGCCCGAGGGCGCCGGTGTCAGGTGATACGGGTACGTGCCGCACACCCCCGGGTCGGCCAGGTAGGCGAGGGTGCCGTCTGCGTTGACCAGGTACTTGCCGCGCTGCACCGGCCCCTGGTCCTCGCGCAGGTACAGGACGGCGTAGGCGTTGCCGTCGGGGCCTTCCATGCGCTCGCCCTCCGGCCCGGGCTCGTAGGCCGCGTGCTGGGCCTGCGCGGCCTGGAACTCGGGGTAGTCGACCGCCTTGAAGGTCGTGTAGTTCTTGTTCAGCGACTGCAGCGTGAAGCCGATCACCAGCGCGCTGGTGAGCACGCCGAACAGGATGGCGATCTGCTGGAGCTTGGGCGTGGCCCCGACCAGGTACCCGGACTTGAGGTCCTGGGAGATGGTGCCGCCGTTGCTGGCCGCAACGCACACCAGGGCCGCCGTGGTGAGCGCCAGGGCCTTGTAGTCCACGCCGGTCCAGCCCAAGGCCACGAACAGGCCGCAGGTGATGAGCAGCGTGGCCACCGTCATGCCCGAGATCGGGTTGGACGAGCTGCCGATCTCGCCGGTGATGCGGCTGGACACCGTCACGAAGAAGAAGCCGAAGAGGACGATCAGGACCGCCGAGAACAGGTTGATCTCCAGGACCGGCGCCACGGCGATGGCCGCGGCGATCGCCAGGGAGCCGCCGACCACGATCGACATCGGCAGGTCCTGCTCGGTGCGCTTCACGGCCGCGGCTCCGGACCTCGCCTCCTTCAGGTTGCGCAGGCCGCCGGCGAAGGCGCCGATGATGGTCGGGATGGCGCGCGCCAGGGCGATGAAGCCTCCGGTGGCCACCGCGCCGGCGCCGATGTAGAGGATGAAGTTGTTGCGGATCTGCCCCGGCGTCATCTGCGAGATCGGGATGTCGGCCGGGTACATGACCCCGGCCATGCCGTCGCCGAAGATGTGGATCAGCGGCACCAGCACCATGAAGGCCAGCGCGCCGCCCGCCATCATGGTGGCGGACGTGCGCGGGCCGATGATGTAGCCCACCCCGAGCATGGGCGGCGACACCTCGAAGGACAGCGTGCCGCCTTTGAGCTGGCCCCAGAAGGTGGTGGCAAAGGTGGAGATGTCGGCCCACAGCTTCAGGATCAGGTTCAGCGCGGCATAGCCGAAGCCGACGAAGAAGCCCAGGAACACGGTCTTGGCGCTGGTGCCGCCCTTCTCCCCCACCATGAGCACGTCGGCGCAGGCCGTGCCCTCCGGATATGTGAGGCGGCCGTGCTCCTTGACGATCAGCCCCTGGCGCAGCGGGATCATCATCAGGACGCCGATGAGTCCGCCCAGCACGGCCACCAGCAGGATGCGCGCGAGCTCCATGTCGAAGCCCATGAGCAGCAGGGACGGCAGGGTGAAGGCCACGCCGGCGGCGATGGACTCGCCTGCCGAGCCGGTGGTCTGGACGATGTTGTTCTCCAGGATCGTCCCCGGCTGCAGGCGGAAGGCCTTGGCCATCCACTTGAAAAGCGTGATGCTCAGGACCGCGATCGGAATGGACGCCGAGACGGTGAGACCCACCTTGAGGCCGAGATAGACCGAGGAGGCAGCGAAGACGATCCCGAGCAGCGAGCCGATGACGACGGCGCGGACCGTCAGCTCGCGCATCCGTAC
Source organism: Planctomycetota bacterium (assembly GCA_004295085.1). GTDB lineage: Bacteria > Planctomycetota > UBA1135 > UBA1135 > UBA1135 > SHNF01. Next base: position 394,901 of record SHNF01000009.1, read on the forward strand.
CTCCGGTGGGACGAAGGGACGGAACTCCAGGCCGGGAGCTTGGGGGGCGCTCATGCAGGGAGGCTACGACGTCCGCGCCGTCTCGGCCACGCCTGGCACGCGGCGGGCGTGTCATGTGAGAGCCCGGGCCCGGAGCAACTTCCGGGTGGCGCGGCCCCGGCGGATGCCGGCTATCCTGGGACACCCCGCGCATGGCGCAAGTCCTCCGCACCGCCTGCAACCGCGATTGTCCCGACGCCTGCGGCATCCTGGCGACGGTCGAGGACGGCCGGGTGCTGCGCATCCAGGGCGACCCGGAGCACCCGGTCACGCAGGGCTTCCTGTGCCGGCGCACCAACCGCTTCGTGGAGGAGCGCCAGTACCACCCCGCGCGGCTGACGTCGCCCCTGCTGCGGCGCGACGGCGTCCTGACGCCCGTCTCCTGGGACGAAGCCCTGGACCTCGCGGCCGGGCAGCTGCTGCGCTTCCGGGCCGAGTCCGGGCCCGCTTCCATCTTCCACTACCGCAGCGCCGGCTCGCTGGGCCTGCTCAAGACGGTCTGCGACTTCTTCTTCGAGCGTTTCGGCCCAGTGACCATGAAGCGCGGCGACATCTGCTCCGGCGCGGGCGAGGCGGCCCAGGAGCTGGACTTCGGCGCCTACGAAGCCAACGACTGGTTCGACCTGCGCAACGCGCGCGCCGTGGTGCTGTGGGGCAAGAACCCGCACGTGAGCAGCGTGCACCAGCTGCCGCTGCTCAAGGAGGCCCGGGCCGCCGGCGTGAAGCTGGCATTGGTCGACCCGGTGCACCAGCGCACCGCCGCTCTGTGCGACCTGTTGGTCCAGCCGCGTCCCGGCGGCGACGTGCACCTGGCGCTGGGCGTGGCCCGCGTGCTGTTCGAGCGCGGCTGGACCGATCCGGAGGCGCCCGCGTATTGCAATCATTACGGCGCCTTCCGCGAGCTGGTGTTCTCACGCTCGCTGCCCGCGTGGGCCGCGGGCGCCGGCCTGCGCCGCGAGGAAGTGACGGCGCTGGCCGAGCTGTACGGCGCGAACCGTCCCGCCAACATCCAGGTGGGCTGGGGCCTGCAGCGGCGCGGCAACGGCGCCGCCGCCGTGCGCGCCCTGGACGCGCTCGGGCTGGTGACCGGCAACGTCGGCGTGCCGGGCGGCGGCGTGTCCTTCTCCACCCGGCGCCGCAGCGCCTTCGACTTCTCGTTCCTGCGCGGACTGCCGGCGGCTCCGCGCTCGATCTGCGAGCCTTTGTTCGGCGCCGAGGTGCTGGCCGCGCAGGATCCGCCCATCCGCATGGTGTGGGTCACGGCCGCCAACCCGGTGGCGATGCTGCCCGATTCGCACACGGTGGCGGAGGCGCTGCGCAGCCGCGAGTTCACGGTGGTCGTGGATGCGTTCCTCACGGACACGGCGCGCTGCGCCCACCTGGTGCTGCCGACCACGACCATGCTGGAGGAGGACGACGTCCTCGGCAGCTACGGCCACCACTGGCTGACCCTGATGCGCGCGGTCGTGCCGCCGCCGCCCGGAGTCAAGACCGACCTGGAGATCATGAGCGCGCTGGCGGAGCGTGTAGGCCTGGGCCAGGAGCTGCGCGCGGACCCGCGCGCGTGGATGGAGCGCCTGCTGCAGCGTGTGGACCCGCAAGGCGCCGGCGCCGCCGCGCTGGAGCAAGGCCCGGTGCGCAACCCCGAGGCGCCGCCGGTGCTGTTCGCGGGGCGCCGCTTTCCCACGTCCGACGGCCGGGCGAACCTCGTGCATGAGCTGCCCCGGGACATCCCGCGTCCCACGCTCGAGTTCCCGCTGTATCTCACGTCCATCTCCAGCGACCGGTTCCAGGCCTCCCAGGCCCGTCCTGAGGACCAGGAAGGGCCCGCGGAGGCGCGCCTGCATCCGCACGCGGCGCTGGGCCTGCCCGACGGCGCCCTGGCGCTGCTGCAGAGCCGCATCGGCGAGATGACGGTGCGCCTGCGCCACGACGCCGCGCAGCGCCGCGACGTCGTGCTCGTGGACAAGGGCGGCTGGCTCTCGGCCGGCCGCTGCGCCAACGCCCTGGTCCAGGCCACCACGACCGACCGCGGCGAGGGCGCCGCGTACTACGACGAGACCGTGCGCGTCGTCCCGGCCGCGCCGCTGGCAGAATCGGCGCGGCCGCGGCTTGGCGGCTGATGCACCCCCGGCACTGCATCGCCGGGACGAGCGCGGCGGTTGGAAGTCCTTCGGGCCCGATTTCCAGGATGGCGCCACGCCACGAACTGGCCTGAGCAGGAGAAACTCCCGGGTCGGCGCGGGATCGGGGGGCGTAATGCAGGTAATGGACCCCCGCGGAGGGAAAGGTCATGCCTGACTCCATCACCGGCTGCATTCCTCGTTCTTTCCTCGCTGTCGCGCTGCTCGCCGCAACGGCCTGTTCGGGTGGAGACGGCGGTGGATCCGGAGAAGGAGGCGGCGGCGGCACGTCCGGAGCGCCGCAGACGCGCGGCTTCGCCGTCTTCGTGGACGCGGACCGCAATGGGTCGGCCGGCCCCGGCGACCAGCTCGTCGTACGCTTCGACCAGCCGGTCGACGTCACCGGCGCAACGCCATCGGACTTCACTCTCCCGGTGGCCGGCGACACGTTCGGCGCCGGCGCACTGGTGCAGGCGGGTCCCAAGCCGGACGAGGTGACCATCGTTCTCGGCATCGCCCCCGTGCTCCGAACCCGCGGCGACTTCACGGCCGCCGCTCTGGCGCCCGGCGCTCCGTCCGCCGCCGACGTGAGCGCCGGCATCATGCCGGGATCCATCACCGGAGCCTCCAGCGGCCGCACGGCCCAGTCGTCGCAGCCGCGCGACCTGGTGCCCGGTTTCTTCAGCGCCGGGCCCGCGTTCGGGAACAACGCCACCCGCGATGTCGCCGCAGGAGACCTCGACGGCGACGGCGACCTGGACCTCGTGCATGGCAACGACGACGGCGAGGCGGACTACGTCTGGCTCAATGACGGCAACGGCGTCTTCACCGACTCCAACCAGCGACTCGGATCGGCGGACACCCAGGCGGTGGCGCTCGGCGACGTGGATGGCGACGGCGACCTGGATCTCGTCAGCGGGAACGACAAGGGTGATGCCAACGAAGTCTGGCTCAACGACGGGAACGCGGAATTCAGCGCCGGCTCCAGCTTCGGCTCCGGGCGCGCCTCGGACCTGGCGCTCGGCGACGTGGATGGCGACGGCGACCTGGACCTGGCCGAGGGCAACGGCAGCGGCAAGCCGAACCAGATCTGGCTCAACGATGGGGGCGGCGCCTTCAGCGACAGCGGGCAGATGCTGGCGCACAACAACACGCACACCGTCCTCCTGGCCGACCTGGACCGCGACGGTGACCTGGATCTCGTGGAGGGCAACTCGGGACCGAACCGGGTGTGGTGGAACGACGGCAGCGGCGTGTTCACGGACTCCGGCCAGGTGATCGGCACCGGCACCGCGCGCTCCATCGCCGCCGGCGATCTGGACTGCGACGGCGACCTGGACCTGGTGGTGGCAGGGCGTGACCCGAGCGAGGCCTGGTTCAACGACGGTGAGGGCAACTTCGCGCGCACGGAGCGGCTGATCAATGCCGCCACCGATTCCGTGGCGCTGGGCGACATGGACCGCGACGGCGACCTGGACGTGGTCGCCGGCAATTTCAACGGCCAGCCCAACGAGATCTGGTACCTGGACGAGAATCTGAACCTGCGCGACTCCGGCCTGCGGCTCGGCTCCGACAGCACCAGCGCCGTGGCCGTGGGCGACTTCGACGGTGACGGCGACCTGGACTTCGCGGAGGGCAACTTCAATGCGCCGAGCCGGGTCTGGTTCAACTCGCTCAGCGGCACCTGGGGCAAGCCGGAGTTCATGGACACCGGCCAGAGCGTGGGCACGGGCAGCACGCGCGCCCTGGCCGTCTTCGATGCCGATCGGGACGGCGATGGCGACCTCCTGGAGGGCGATCCCGTCCTGAGGGCGGACCGGCTGTGGCTCAACAACGGCGCCGGCGACTTTGGCGCAGGCGGCGACTCCTTCCTTTTCACGGACACGCGCGCCTACGCTCCCGGCGACCTCGATGGCGACGGCGACCCCGATTTCGTGGAGGCCGCCTTCGGCGAGCCCACGCGCGTCTGGCTCAACGGCGGCGCCGGCGGCTTCGCTCAAGGCGACGAGCTGGCGGCCGACGGCACGGAGGACGTCGTGCTTGGCGACCTGGACCACGACGGTGACCTCGACCTGGTGCGGGCCAACGCGGGATCGCAGCCGAGCACGGTGTGGCTCAACAACGGCGCCGCCGTCTTCACCGACACGCTGCAGGCCTTGAACGGCGACGACGCGCGCGCCGTCGCGCTGGGCGACCTGGACCGCGACGGCGATCTCGACCTCGTGCTCGGCGACGCCGCGGCCGGCAACAAGGTCTACTGGAACGACGGCGGAGCCGTGTTCTCCAGCTCCGGGCAGTCGCTTGGATCCTCCTCGACGCTGGCGCTGGCGCTGGGAGACCTGGACGAGGATGGCGATCTCGACTTGGTGGAGGGCGTCGGCGGCGGCCCGAGCCGGGTGTGGTTGAACAACGGCGCGGGTGTCTACAGCGACTCGGGTCAGGCCCTGGCAGCGGGCGACGCGGTGGCGCTGGCGTTGGGCGACGTGGATGGCGACGGCGACCTGGATCTGGTCACGGGAAACAGCTCCGGCCCTGACCAGCTCTGGCTCAACGACGGCAGCGCCGTGTACACCGACTCCGGCCAGGCGCTGTTCCAGGGCCAGACGGGCGACCTCGAGCTGGCGGACCTGGATTGCGACGGTGACCTGGATCTGGCCGTGGGCGACGCCGCCGAGCCCGGAGCCAACCGGATCTGGCGCAACGAGCAATAAGCTGGCTTATTGCACGGTCTGCGCCACCACGTTGGAGGTGTTGCCGAGCTCGGCCGCCTGCACCCAGACGTCGAGGCCGGCCGCCTGGGCGGGCACGGTGGCGACGAGGGCCGCGCGTCCGTCCAGGCCCGCGACGGCGCTGCCCGCCAGCACCGGCCGGTCCAGGCCCAGGTACACCTGCTGCTGGAGCAGGCGGGTCAGGCCGGTGCCGGTGAGGCTGTAGAAGAACAGCACGCTCGCGCCCGGAGTTGCCCGCGCGGCTCCGGCGGTGACGGACTGACCCGCGATCAATGGGCTGAGCGTGAGCGCCACCAGGTCCGGCGCGATCCGGTACAGCTTGCCGCCGAACAGATCGGTCATGTAGATCTCGCCGGAGGCGTCCTCGCCGAAGGACGAGATGCGCTCCAGGTTGGCGGCGCCGGGGTTCAGCTCGGCCGTGCGCTCGCGCAGCTCGCTCGCCGTCCCGTTCTTGATGCGGAAGGACCACACCCTGGCCCGGGTGTAGTCGGCGAAGAAGTAGAGGCCCTGCATGCCCGGGATCGCCGTCCCGCGATAGACGTGGCCGCCGATGACGCACTGGCCGACGCCGTGGCCGTACTCGTGCACCGGCAGGGTGAGCCCGCCCGGGTTGCAGCCGGTCGGCGGATTGAAGCAGTGCAGGCCTTCGGTCAGCCGCCAGCCATAGTTCTCGCCCCCGGCGCTCCCGCCCGGCTGATAGTCGATCTCTTCCCACTCGTATTGGCCGACGTCGCCGATGTACAGGTCGCCCGTCTGCCGGTCGAAGCTGAAGCGCCAGGGATTGCGCAGCCCGTAGGCCCAGATCTCGTCCCGGAAGCCGGGGTCGCCGACGAAGGGGTTGCCGGACGGAATCCCGTAGGGGACGGCGGCGTCCACGTCGATCCGCAGCATCTTGCCCAGCAGCTCGTCGCCGTTCTGGGCCCGGTTGAAGGGGTCGCCGGCGCCGCCGCCGTCACCCATTCCAATGTAGAGGTAGCCGTCGTTGGGTCCGAAGGCCAGCATGCCGCCGTTGTGATTGGCGTAGGGCTGCGCGATGGTCAGGAGGACCCGGCCGCTGCCGGCATCCGCCTGGTCCGGGTCGGTGGCCGACACCAGGTACCGCGCCACCACGGTGTCACCGTTGTTGGCGGTGAAGTTGATGTAGAAGTGGCCGTTCTGCGCATACTGCGGGTGGAAGGCGAGGCCGAGCAGTCCGCGCTCGCCTCCGGCGCTCGCCAGCGCGCCCACGTCCAGGAACGGCGCCGGGAGCAGCACGCCGTCCTTGACGATGCGGACGAGCCCCGTGTCCTGCTCCAGGATGAACAGGCGCTCGGTATCGCCCGGCGGCGTCGTCACGAAGAGCGGCCGGTTCAGGCCCGAAGTCACCAGCTCGGCCGCGACGCGTTGGGCCGGCGATGCTCCGGCAAGAGCGAGGCCGGCAAGCAGGCAAGTGCAGTAAGGAAACAGGCGAGGCGTCATGGACGAATGGAAGGAATGAACCGAGGGAATGAGCGCTGAAATCAGCCTACGCCCTAGAACGCGGCCTGTCCCGTCAAATCGGTATCCTTACGGGGCCATGCGTAGCATCTTCTTGCTCCCGGTACTGCTGGTCGGCTCTTTCGCGCCCGCGGCCGCGGCGCAGGGCTGCGTCATCAGCGGCGTCACGACGCTGGACTTCGGCCAGGGCTGCGGCTTCGGCAGCCCGCCGCAGATGAAGATCGGCTACGACGCCGGTTCCTGCGCTCTCGAAGTCGACATCACCGCCTTCGGCTGCTGCAACTATTTCCCGGCTGGCCACATCCTGACTCTTGGCCAGGAGCTGCGGGCGCCAGTGTCGCTGCCTTCGCCGCCGTTCATGGCCGGCTGCCTGCAGCTCATCTCCATGCGGGAGCGGACTGCGGAGCAGCCGGGTCTGAGCTCGCGCTACGGGGTGCCGCAGAGCCCGAGCTTGATCGGCCGCACGATCGACTTCCAGGCCGCAGTCCGCTGGTTCGACACCATCAGCTTCATCTCGGACTACGGCGTCACCCAGGGCGTGCACGTGACGTTTTACTAGGGGGTCGGACCCTAGCCGGCATGGCATCCGGTTAAGGCCGAGCCCTATCATGCCACGGCATGAAGAGCCGGTGGAGCGAGCGGGAGGCGGCGCGGTTTGAGGGCGACCTCGGCCAGCGGGTGTACTCCTCCCGGCTGCTGGGGCGCGAGAAAGCGCTGGTGCTGCACGGCGGCGGCAATACTTCGGTCAAGATCCGGGAACGCGATCTCCTGGGCGAGACCGGGGAGATCCTGTACGTCAAGGGCAGCGGCTGGGATCTGGAGACCATCGAGGCGGCGGGCTTCGCCCCGGTGCGGCTGAACCACTGCCTGCGGCTGCTGCGGCTGGAGCGGCTCAGCGACCCGCAGATGGTGAACGAGCTGCAGACCCACGTGACGCGCGCCGGGGCGCCCGCGCCCTCCATCGAGACGCTGCTGCACGCGGTGATTCCGCACCCGTACGTCGACCACACGCACGCCGACGCCGTGCTCGCGGTGACGAACACCGACGGCGGTGAAGGCCGGGTCCGCGCCATCTACGGCCAGGACGTCGTGGTCGTGCCCTACGTGATGCCGGGCTTCGATCTGGCTCGGGAGTGCGCGCAGCGCTTCGCGCGCGAAGCCACCGGTGCGACCCAGGGTCTGGTGCTGCTGCAGCACGGCATCTTCTCCTTCGGCGCCAGCGCGCGCGAGTCGTACCAGCGCATGATCCAGCTGGTGACGCGCGCCGAGCGGTTCTTGGAGCAGCACAGGGCATGGAAGTTGCCACGCCCGCGTTTCAAGCGGGCCCGCGGTCCCGTCGGGCCGGCCCTGGCGCGGCTGCGCGCGGATCTGTCGCGGGTGGCCGGGCGGCCGCTGATCGTGCGCAACGAGCGCTCGCCGCAGGCGCTGGCCTTCGCGCAGCGCAAGGACGTGTTCCTGCTCTCGCAGCAGGGCACCGCCACGCCGGACCACGTCATCCGCACCAAGCGCCTGCCGATGCTGGGACGCGACGTGGACGCCTACGCCCGCGAGTACGGGCGCTACTTCCACCGCAACTCCCGGCACTCCCGCGCTCCGGTCCGCATGCTGGATCCCGCGCCGCGCGTGGTCCTGGATCCGGAGCTGGGCTTGTGCGCGGCGGGCAGCGCGGCCAAGGACGCCGCCATCGTCGCGGAGATCTACCGCCAGACGATCGAGGTGATCCTGCGCGCCGCCGCGCTCGGCGGCTGGCGCGCCCTGCCGGAACAGGACCTGTTCGCGGTGGAGTACTGGGACCTCGAGCAGGCCAAGCTCAGGAAGGGCGGCAAGCCGCCGCTGTTCGCCGGTGAAGTGGTGCTGATCACCGGCGCCGCATCCGGGATCGGGCGCGCCTGCGTCGATTCCTTCCTGGCGCGCGGGGCCGCCGTACTGGCGATGGACCAGAGCCCGGCGGTGACCCGGATGCCGGAGCGGCCCGATCTCCTGGGCCTCCGCGCCGACGTGACGAGCGCCGGGCAGATCGCCGGCGCGCTGGAGCGCGGCCTGCAGTCCTTCGGCGGGCTCGACATGCTGGTGTTGAACGCCGGCGTGTTCCCTGCCAGCCGCCGCGTCGAGGAGCTGAGCGCGCGCGACTGGCGGCGCGCCTTCGACGTCAACGTGGACGCCAACCGGGAGCTGCTGGCCGCCTGCCACCCGTTCCTGAAGCTGGCGCCGCGCGGCGGGCGGGTCGCCGTCATCGGCAGCAAGAACGTGCCCGCGCCCGGGACCGGCGCCGCGGCCTACTCCGCCTCCAAGGCGGCCCTCAACCAGCTGGCGCGCGTCGCGGCCCTGGAATGGGGCCGCGACCGCATCCGCGTGAACGTCCTGCATCCCAACGCCGTGTTCGACACCGCCCTGTGGACCGAGGACCTGCTCCGGGCCCGCGCCCGCGAGTACGGCCTGAGCGTGGTCGAGTACAAGCGCAGGAACGTGCTGGGCGTGGAAGTGACCAGCCACGACGTCGCCGAGCTCGCGGCGGAGCTGTGCGGGCCCTTGTTCAGCCGGACCACCGGGGCCCAGATCCCCGTGGACGGCGGCAACGAGCGCGTGATCTGACATGAGCGCGCCCGCGGTCAGCAGCATGCGCTGGAACGGGGACCGGCTGCTGCTCGTGGACCAGCGCAAGCTGCCCGCGAGCCTGGAGTTCGCCACCTGCACCAGCGCGCGCGACGTCGCCGCCGCGATTCGCGGCATGATCGTGCGCGGGGCTCCCGCCATCGGCTGCGCCGCGGCCTTCGGAGTGGCGCTCGAGGCGCTGCGCCGGCGCACGCAGGCGCCGGTCGAGTTCCGGCGCGGCCTCGATGACGCCTGCGCGGCGCTCACCGCCAGCCGCCCGACCGCGGTGAACCTGGTGTGGGCGGTGCAGCGCATGCGCCGCGCCTTGCCCGACGGCGCAGCCCCGCCGATCGCAGCCGCGCGCCTGCTCGAGGAGGCGCAGGCCATCCTGGACGAAGACGTCCGCGCCAACCGCGCCATGGGCGCCGCCGGCGCGGGGCTGCTCCCGGCGCGCGCCCACGTCCTGACCCATTGCAACACCGGCGCGCTGGCCACCGGCGGCCACGGCACGGCGCTGGGCGTGATCCGCTCGGCCGTGGAGGCCGGCAAGGACGTCCACGTCACCGCCTGCGAGACGCGGCCGTACCTGCAGGGAGCGCGCCTCACCGCCTGGGAGCTGCAGCGCGAAGGGATCCCGGTCACGCTCATCACCGACGCCGCGGCCGGATTCGTGCTCAGCCGCGGCGGCGTGGACGCGGTGATCGTGGGCGCCGACCGCGTGGCCGCCAACGGCGACGTCGCCAACAAGATCGGCACCTATCCCCTGGCCGTGCTGGCGCGCCGCCACGGAGTGCCCTTCTACGTCGCGGCACCTCTCTCCACGGTGGACGCCGCGGTCGCGTCGGGCGCCGACATCCCGATCGAGGAGCGCGGCGCGGACGAAGTCTCCGGATTCGGCTCCGAGCGCTGGGCCACGGCCGGCGTCCCGATCCGCAATCCCGCCTTCGACGTCACTCCCGCCGAGCTGGTCACCGGGCTCATCACCGAGCGCGGCGTCCTGCTCCAGCCCGACGCGGCGCGCCTGCGCGCCCTGCTCGGTCCGGACCCGGACCGGAATACGGAGTTCTGACCCCATGCTGCTGCTCGCTCTCCTCCAAAACGTCTCCCTGGACCGGCTGCTCCAGGTCGAGAACGCGCGCAACCGGCGCGTGTCCTCCACCAGCGTCGATCCGGACAGCAACGCCGACAACCTGCGCGTGCCATCCGGCGAGACGCGCACCCTGGCGGAGATCCAGGGGCCGGGCGTCATCACGCACATCTGGCTCACCTTCCCCGAGGCGGCGCCGAACTGGCTGGCCGAGCGCGGCGGCGCGCGGCCGGACGAGATCGTGCTGCGCATGTACTGGGACGGCGCCGGCGCCCCCGCCGTGGAGTCTCCGGTCGGCGACTTCTTCGCCCAGGGCTTCGGCGAGCGCAAGGAGGTGCGCTCCGGCGTGGTGCAGGTGATCGGCGGCGACTCCTACAACTGCTTCTGGCCCATGCCGTTCCACGAGTCGGCGCGCATCACGCTCAGCAACGAGAGTGACAAGCCGCTCAACTCCACCTACTTCCAGATCGACTACGAGGAGCGCACGCTGGCGCCCGGAACGCCTTACTTCTGCGCCCAGTACCACCAGGAGTTCCCGGCCGAGAGCAGCTCCTACTACACCGTGCTGGAGGCCGAAGGCACGGGCCATTACGTCGGCACCGTTTTGAACGTGCGCACGCGCTCGCCGTACTGGTTCGGCGAGGGCGACGACGTGTTCTTCATCGATGGGGAGAGCGAGCCGTCGCTGCGCGGCACCGGCACCGAGGACTACTTCCTGGCAGCCTGGGGCCTCGAGCCCTACTCCTTCCCCTGGGCCGGCTGCCCGCTGGTGAACGCCGACTTCGGGCACATCGGGATGAAGATCAGCAGCTACCGCTGGCACGTGCCCGATCCGGTGCGCTTCCAGCGCTCCCTGAGCGTGCGCTTCGAGCACCGCGGCTGGCTGCCGCCCGACGAGCGCATCGACGGCAAGGCCTACCATAACAACGAGCGCTACGACGACTTCTCCTCCGTCGCCTTCTGGTACCAGATCGGCCAGCCCAGGCGCTTCACCTCCCTGCCTCCTGCCGCCGCCCGCGTCCCGCCCAATCTGGACTGGATCGTGGAGGGCAAGGACCTGCTCGCCGGCGCGCAGGCTGGCGGCGGCCCCGCCGAGCTGCAGGCCGGCTACCCGTGGACCGGCGCCGGGCAGGTCTTCTTCCACGCCGGAGACGCCGGCGCCACGCTCGAGCTGAGCTTTCCCGTGCCCAGGGAGGAGTTCCGCGCGCTGATCCTGCCGCTGACGCGCAGCTACGACTACGGCACGTACCGCATCCTGCTCGACGGCGTGGAGCGCGTCGCGCGCATCGACCTCTACGGCGCCGAGGTCACGCTGCGCGAGATCGACCTCGGCAGCCAGAAGCTCGCGCCGGGGACCCACACGCTGCGCTTCGAATGCCTGGGCCGCAACCCGCTCTCCTCCGGGCACTTCCTCGGCCTCGACTCGGTGCGCCTGCGCCAGCGCCTGGCGCCGCGCTGACGCCTAACGCGGGAAGCGCTCGTCCAGGGCCTTGCGCCACTCCGGCTGCGGCTCGCCGCGGAAGCCCCAGAGCGCGGGAACCGTCACGGCGCCGCGCAGGGCCTCGAGCGTGGCGCCGTTGACGGCGCGCGGCTGGACCGCCAGCGGGTTGACCTCCTCCGTGAACAGCTGCTCGTAGCTGCGCAGCCCGTCCAGGCCGATGACGAAGCGCAGCTGCGGCCGCAGCAGCGCGCTGAACAGCGCCACCTGGGCGCCGACCGGCCCGCGCCCGATCACGCACACCGGCGCGTCGTTGGGGCCGAGCCACAGCTCCAGCGCGTGGCGCACGCACCAGGCCATCAGGTAGGCCGGTGCCACTCCGTAATAGGTGGTCAGCCGCTGGTCCAGGCCGGCCAGCTCGCCGGTGCCGACGACGTCGAGGCACAGGCACACGTAGCCGGCCGCGGTCAGGCCGGGCACGTCGAACTCGGCGGCGGCGGCGTCCTTGCCGTTCTCGGACACGAGCACCAGCACGCCGCCGCGTGGAGCCTCGGGCAAGTGCAAGACGGCGGGGAGGTCCGGGTTTCCGCCGGTGCGGAACCGGAGCACCTGCCGCGTGCGGCTCGACTCGATCGTGAGGATCGAGGGTTCGCGCGTGCCGCCGCCGACGCCGTTCAGCGCCACGACGTCCTGCCAGGTGCCGTTGGCTGCGCGCAGGCGCTCGCGCGCGATGTCCAGCATCGTGCGCGCGCCGTCCGGCCATTGCGGCAGCACGATCAGCTCCTCGGCCAGCGCCGGCTCGGGCTTGAGCTCCGGCTCGGGCACCGGCGAGCCGTCGCCGGCGCCGCGCAAGTGCAGATCGAAGAAGCCCATGGCCTCCTCGCGCATGGACTTGCCGTAGTCGTGGTTGCCTGGGAAAACCTTCCAGCGCACGTGGTCGGCCGCGCCGTACAGCGCGTGGATGGCCTGGAGCTTCTCCCCGGTGCGGACCAGTCCCTCCGGCGGAAACTCCGGATCGTGCTCGGCGCCGATCAGGAACACCGGCGCAGGCGCGCGCAGCGCCAGCACGTCGCTGCGGTCGCCGATGCGCAGGGTGCCGGGCACGTGGTTGCACAGGCAGCCGTTGTGAGGATTCACCTCCATGCTGGTGGCATAGACCACGGGCACGGCGCAGCGGTAGCGCGCGTCGGCGGCGAAGGCGTACGTGGTCGCCGTGCCGCCGCCGGAGGCGCCGGTGATGCCGGCGCGGCTCATGTCGGCCTCCGGGCGCGTCTCCAGGTAGTCCATGGCCCGCATCAGGTCCCACACGTAGAAGCCGCTGGCGCAGCCGGCGGACAGCGTCAACCGCCAGTCGTTGTGCTGCCCCTGCTGCTTGCGCTCGACCGGCGTGTCGCCTTCGAAGCTCGTGCCGGGAGAGTCCACGATCATGGCGAGATAGCCGTGCAAGGCCTGGAAGATGAGGCGGCTCTGCACCACGGGCTCGGTCTTCTTGTGCTGCCAGTGCCCGTGCGGATTCATGATCACGGGGAAGGGGCCCTTCCCGTCCGGCACGTACACATGCGCCGTCACCCAGAAACCCGGGCGGCTCTCGAATGCCACCTTCTCGATGCGGTAGCCGTCGCGGTCCAGCACTCCGGTCACGCGCGCGTTCAGCGGCGTGCGCTCCGGCATCGGGTCCAGCCCCAGCCCGCGCAGCAGCTCGCGCCGCCCGTCTGGCTTGCGCGTTTCCTGCTCATCCTTCGTCTGCGGCAGGGACCGAGCGGCTGCCTCCTTCACCTTCTGCTCCAGCCACTCCTTCGTCGTCGGTCCAACGGGTGCCTCGGGCGCCTGGAGGAAGACCATCAGCATGAGGAAACAGGGCATTTCGATCTCCGGTTGGCAAGAGGATAGGCGGGAGGAGGGATTCCGTAGCGGAACCGCGCCTCGCGCGAGACCAAGCCTCACCTAGCTCGCGAACTGCGCGCGCAACAAGCTCCAGATTTTGTCCCGCGGCCCGCGAGGTGCCGGAGCTGGAACCTAGCCGCTATTGTTTCCGGAGCGTGATGGCGCCCGACGAGATACTCGTGAGAATTGCCTGAAACGCCGGGCCCGTGGCGTCATGCACAAGCCAAGTGAGTGCCTACGCCGCCGCCGACCTGCTCCAGCACGCTGAAGGCATGCGCCGGCTCGCCTTGCGCCTGCTGGGCCAGGAAGCCGACGCCGAGGACGCGGTCCAGGAGGCCTGGCTGTCCACCCTGGAGGCACCGCCCGCCGCCGACCGCCCGGCGCGGCCGTGGCTGGACGTGGTCACCCGCAACGCCGCGCTCCAGAGCCTGCGGCGGAGCAAGCGCCGGACCGCGCTGGAGAGCGCCCAGGCGCCGCAGACCGGGCATCCGACTCCGCAGGAAGCCCTGGAACGCGCCGAGATCCATCGCCGCGCGGTGGACGCCCTGCTGGCGCTGCCCGAGCCGTACCGCGGCACCCTCCTCCTGCGCTATTTCGAGGACCTCAGCTCCGAGGAGATCGCGCGCCGCGAGGGGCTGCCCGCCGCCACGATCCGGACCCGGCTCAAGCGCGGCCTGGACGCGCTGCGCGAGCGCCTGCAGGAGCGCGAAGGCGACTGGCGCCGCACCTGCGCGCTGCTCGCGGGCGTCCCGCGCGCGCCCGCGCGCTGGACTCTGCCGCTCTGGCCCATCCTGATCCTGTACGGTGGCGCGCTGGCCGTCGGCATCGCAACCCACCCGGAGGCGCCGCCGCCCGCGCCGCCGGTCACCGCCCAGCAACAGAAGGCGCTCGCCGAGATCGGTTACGCCGAACTGGGCTACGTGGGAGAAGAGGCCAAGTGAATCCGCGCAACAGACCACGCCGGGGACGCGCGGTGCCAGGAAGGCACCAACGCGACGCTTGCGGAGCAGGCGGCGTAAACCGGGAAATGGGTGGCTACGGCCCCGGTCAGGCGTGCGCGGCCAGGCGCTCGGACTCGATGGCGTCCAGGTGCTCCTGGGCCTCGGGCGTCGGGTAGCGGCCGGTGAAGCAGCCGGTGCAGAAGCCGTCGATCTCGGGATTGCCGACCTGGGCGGCGTGCACCATGCGCGCGATGTCCAGGTACATGAGGTAGTCGGCGCCGATCTCCTGGCGCACCTGCTCCACGGTCTTGCCGCGCGCCACGAAGTCGCTGCGGGTGGCCATGTCGATGCCGTAGGGGCAGGGCGAGGTCAGCGGCGGCGATGTGGACGCGAAGTAGACCTTGCGCGCGCCGGCGGCGCGCGCCTGCTCCACCAGCTTGCGCGAGGTGTTGCCGCGCACGATGGAGTCGTCCACGAGCAGCACGTCGCGGCCCTGGAACTCGAGCGGGATCGGGTTCATCTTGCGCCGGATGGCGGAGGTGCGCGCCTCCTGGCTGGGCATGATGAAGGTGCGCCCGACGTAGCGGTTCTTGATGAAGCCCTCGCAGTACGGGATGTCCAGGACCTGCGCCATCGCCAGCGCCGCGTCGCGCGAGCTGTCGGGGATCGGGATGATGGCGTCCGGACGCGGCGCGCCGGCCTCGCGCCACTGCTCGGCCAGGGCCTCGCCGAAGCGCCGCCGCGTCTTGTACACGCTGATCTTGTCCAGGAAGGAATCAGGACGGGCGAAATAGACCAGCTCGAAGATGCACGGGCGGTGCACCTGCTCGGCCACGCGCAGGAACACCGGCTCCTCTCCGGGCGCCACGAAGAAGGCCTCGCCGTTGTGGAGGTCGCGCACGCGCTCGAAGCCGAGCACGTCGAGCGCCACCGACTCGCTGGCGACCGCCCATTCGGTGCCGGCGGCGCTCACGCGCCGGCCGACGATGCAGGGCTTGATGCCGAACGGGTCGCGGAACGCGAACAGGATGCCCGGCGCCAGGACGCCGACCACCGAGTAGGCGCCCTTGGCGCGCAGGAACGTGTGTTCGACCGCGTAAGCGAAACGCGAGCTCATGGGCGCCGCGACATCGGTCTGCTGCAGACCCTGGGCGAAGGCGTAGAGGATGGCCTCCACGTCGCAGGAGCTCTGCAGGCAGATGTTCTCGGCCGGGAACAGGCGATCCTTGAGATCCAGGAAATTGGTCAGGTTGCCGTTGTGGGCCATGCCCACCCCGGTGGGGAAATTGAGGTAGAAGGGCTGCGAATCCTCGTCGCTGCCGCTGCCGACCGTGGGATAGCGGTTGTGGCCGATGGCGACGTTGCCGCGCAGGCGCGCCATGTCCTCGGGCGAGAATACGTCCCGCACCATGCCGTTGGCCTTGCGCAGGTGGAACTTGCCGTCGAAGGACAGGATTCCGGAGGCGTCCTGGCCGCGGTGCTGCAGCGCGATGAGGGCCTCGTAGACCTCAGGCGCGATCTGGCGACCGCTCAGGCCGGCGATGCCGATGAATCCACACATGGGCTCAGGAGGGTGCTCCGCAGCTGCAGGAGTCGAGGGACGGCCTCAGGATCGTCAGCCCTGAGTCTAGCGGTCCAAACCCGCCGCCGGTCACAATGGGCATAGCGCGGGTCGTAGTAGCTTTCCAGGAGCACTCGGGCGACGTCGCCGGCGCGGCCGGCAGCCAGCCAGGCCCGCAGCCGGCCGATCCATGCGGCCCCCAGGCGTTGCTCGAGGAAGGGCAGCCGCTCGGCCATCTGTGCCGCGGCCGCGGACCCGGGCAGGTAGTCCTCCACCAGCAGCCGGACCCGATGCTCCAGGGAGGCGTCCAGGCGCACCTGGGCTCCGGTCTCCATGGCGCGGTAGAGCGCTTCCGGAAGCACGACGTCGCCGACCCGGCGGCTCTCGCCCTCCACGAACCACGGCGGCGGTCCCAGGCGCTCCAGCCGGTCGGCCAGAGCGCTCTCGAAGCCAAGGGTGGTAGCCGGCGCGAGGCCGACGTCGCCCAGGATGGAGGAGCGATGGCAGGCCATGCCTTCCAGGTCGAGGGTCGAGCCTGGTTCCTCAGCCTCGAGGAGATGCAGCAGCCGAGTCTTGCCGACGCCCGTGGGGCCTCTCAGGACGATGAGAGGGGTCTCCGGATCCAGTGCATGGATCTTCCCGCGAACCCACATGCGATATGACTTGTACCCACCGCTCAGGATGGCGACCGACTCCTCGCCCAGAGCGCGGAGCAGGGCGGCAACTGCGCGCGAGCGCATGCCCCCGCGCCAGCAGGAGAGCACCAGCGGCCGGGCTCCGAGCTCACCGGGCCGGGCCGGCTGCAGGGTGATGCCTTGTGAGGCGTTCCGGCGGATCCCGTCAGCCAGCTTCTCGAAGCGGCGGCGCCAGTGTTCCCATGGGACGTCGCGGCCCAGCACGGCGCCCAGAAGCTCGGGCAGGCGCGCTTCCACCATCGCCAGTCCCGCTTCGGCCGCGGCCGCAGGAGACACGTTGCGGTACACCGCGCCCACCACGGCCCGTTGCTGGTCGTCGAACAAGGGCACGTTCGTGGCGCCGGGAACATGGTCGCGCGCGAACTCGGACGGGCTGCGCAGGTCCACGAACCGGGACTCGATCCGGCGCGCCTCGGCGAACGCGAGGGTCGGCAGCCTCATGGGAGCCCGGCATTCTAACTTCCGGGCGGCGGATCCAGACACCGCTGCGGCGTCGGCTATCCTTTCCGGCATGGCCGATGCCCCCGCAATCGCCGTCTCGCATCTGGCTCGCGTCATCCGCGAGGGCGTGAAAGAGGACCTGGTCCGCGCCGAGCCGCATCCGGTCTGGACGCGCATGCGCGCGCTCGGCACGGAGCTGTGGCTGGACACCGGCGACATCGATCAGGCCACGAAGCTGTGGAGCGCGGAGTTCACGGCGCTGACCACCAACAACTCGCTGCTCAACAAGGAGATCCAGAAGGGCGCCTACGACCACTGGATCCCGCAGGCGGCGGATGCGGCGCGCGAGGACCGCCCGGGCATCAGCGACCGCGACCTGGTGCTGGAGATCGCCTTCGCGCTGAACGCGCGCCACGGCCTGCGCCTGGTCGAGCATTTCGGGGCGTACGTGAGCGTGGAGCTGCACACCGACCTGGCCGAGGACCTGGAGCGCAGCGTCGCCTACGGCCGGCGCTACCACGCCCTGTGCCCGGACCGCTTCCTCGTCAAGGTGCCGCTGACGCCCGCCGGCCTGCTGGCCGCGCGCCGGCTCGAGGACGAAGGCGTCCCGGTCAACTTCACGCTCGGCTTCAGCGCCCGGGAGAACTTCCTGATCACCTGCGTGGCCCGGCCGTCATGGGTGAACGTGTTCCTGGGCCGGCTGAACTCCTACGTGGCCGACGAGAAGCTGGGCGACGGCGCCCTGGTCGGCGAACGCGCCTGCCTGGCCAGCCAGAGGGTGGTGCAGGACCTGCGCGGCCGCCTGGGCGTGTCCACGCGCCAGATCGCCGCCAGCCTGCGCGGCGGCGAGCAGGTCGGGCTGCTGGCCGGTGTGGACGTGCACACCATGCCGATTGCCGTGGCGGAGGGCTTCGTGAAGACCGCCGATCCGGGCGCGCTGCGCGACCGGACGCCGGAAGACTATGCGCCCCGCTGGGCAGCGGGCGTGGATCCGGCGCACGAGGGCCTCGAGGACCTGTGGCGCCTCTCCGATGGCTTCCGCGCGGCCTGCCTGCACCTTTCCAGCGAGGATCCGGCGGACCTCAGCCCGCAGGGGATCGTGGACCGGCTGCACGAGGCGGGGCAGGGCTCCGTGTTCCCGCGCCTGCTTCCCGAGGAGCGCAAGGCCCTGGCCGCCGGCGGCAAGATCCCCCGGCGCGCCCGCTGGAAGGACTCCGTGGCCTCCGGCCGCGCCGGCCTGGACGCGCTCTTCACGCTCGCGGGCTTGTACTCCTTCGCGCAGGACCAGGCCGCGCTGGACGAGAGAATCCGGGGTCAGATCTGATCCCCCGTCTGCGGACGGGAGGACTTCATCCCGGGCAGCCGGAACGGCAGCTGCATGGTCAGTGCGTCCACCAGCTCCTCGAACAAGGCCGCGCTCTCCGGATCGAACGCGCCGGAACGCAGGTGGCAGCTCTGCAACGCGTCCAGGGGCTCGCAGGCGCCCGGCGCGAACATCGCCCGGGTCGAGAGCAGCCGACCCTCGCCGTTCTCCGCGAGCAGCAAGGCCAGGCGCAGCTCGCCCTCCAGCGGTCCGACGCGCTCGCCGCGGCGCCACAGCCGCGCCGAAGCCTCGCGGGCGGCGGCCTGGTTGAGCGCGGCGCCCAGGAACAGGCCGCAGCCGCGCGCGTTGAGCGCGGCGAGGCGCGCGTGCACGTCCGCCGGCAGCGCCTCGCGGAAGCCGCTGGCCAGCTCCCGGGCTTCCCGGTCGCGCATGCCGCCATCCTATCCTGGTACGGATGCGAGTCGGTTTCCTGAGTCTGGGCGTATGCCTGCCCAAGCGGATCATGGCCAACGACGAGTGGTCGCGCTACGTGGACACGTCGGACGAGTGGATCCGCGAGCGCACCGGCATCGAGCGCCGCCGCATCGCCGGGCCGGAGGAGGGCACGGCCACCCTGGCCGAGGGCGCCGCCCGGGCGGCCCTGGATGACGCGTCCCTGCAGGCGGCGGACCTGGAGGAGATCATCCTGGCCACCGACACGCCCGAGGTCTACAGCCCGGACACCGCCGCCATCGTCCAGCACGGCCTGGGCTGCCGCGAGATCCCGACCTACGACCTGGCCGGCAGCGGCTGCGCCGGGTTCCTGCAGGGCGTGGACATCGCCTGCTCGCGCGTGCGCACCGGGCGCCGCAACGTGCTGGTGATCGGGGTCGAGGTGATCAGCCGCATCATGAGCTGGCAGGACCGCAACACCTGCGTCCTGTTCGGGGATGCCGCCGCGGCGGCCATCGTCGGCCCGGTGAACGGCGCCGGCGAGGTGCTGGCGGTGGTGGCGGGCACGGAAGGCGGCAAGGCCGGGATCCTGGGCAAGGAGATCGGCGGCACGCGCCGTCCCTTCGGGCCGGAACACGTGGCCAGCGGCGAGTACAACCGCCTCATCATGAACGGCCGCGAGGTGTACAAGGAGGCCGTGACGCGCATGACGGCGGCCGCCCGCGAGGTGCTGGACCGTGCCGGCAAGCGCGTCGAGGACGTGACCTTGTTCGTGCCCCACCAGGCCAACCTGCGCATCCTGCACTCGGTCGCCGAGCACTTGCAGTTGCCCCTGGAACGCGTCTACATCAACGTCCAGGACTACGGCAACACCGGCTCCGCCTCGGTGCCCCTGGCGCTGTGGGAGGCCCGTGCCAAGGGCCGGGTGCGCCCCGGCGACCTGGTCCTGCTGACCGCCTTCGGCGCCGGCTTCCATTGGGCCGCCGCCCTGATTCAATATTGACGGACCGGAGGCCCCCCATGCCGTTCGTGATCGGCGAAAAATGTCTCGGTGAGCGCTACGCCACCTGCGTCTCGGTCTGCCCGGTGGATTGCATCCATCCGGGCGAGTACCGGGGCGAGCAATTCATGATCATCGACCCGACGGAGTGCATCGACTGCGCCGTGTGCAAGCCGGAATGCCCCATCGATGCCATCTTCGAGGACGACGACGCCCCGGAGGACTGGCGCAAGATCAACGAGGAGCTGGCGTCCCAGTTCAAGGAGAACCCCAAGGTGACGCCGCGCCGCGCCGACGACCCGCCGCGCAAGCCCGGCCACAAGCTCGGCAAGTCCGCCTAGGGTCAGATGTAACCTTTGCTGTTCCTCCTCGAAGTCGAAGTAGAGGACCCGCTACCGGTCCCTCCCGCCGAGTTCCTCCAGTCCGTCGTGGCCGAGTGGGAGATGTTCCTGCGCCACCAGCAGCGTGGCAAGGTGCTGGCCGGCGGCAAGCTGACCGGCCGCCGTGGCGCCGCCGCCGTCTTCGAGGTCGCCGACGCCGCCGAGATGGACCGCATCGTCACCGCGCTGCCGCTGTTCCGCTGGTTCAGCCGGATCCGCGTGACGCCGCTGGTGGCGGCAGAGGACGCGCTGGCGGACGCGCGGCGATTCCTCAAGCTCTCGGGCGCGCGTGAGCCTCGCTGACCCCGGCTTCCATTCCCGCGAACGGACCCTCGACCTGGTGCGTCAGGCGCAGCAGCAGTCCCCGGGCGCGGACGACGCGCTGGTGCGCCGGATGAGCGGACGCGTCTACGGCCTGATCCTCCTGCACATGGGACCGGAGGTCCGACGCCGCTGCGACCCGGAGGACGTGCTCCAGGAGGTGTGGGGGGAGGCCCTCCGCAGCCTGTCCGGCTTCGACACCGGCCGGGGAACGCCTTTCGGCGCCTGGCTCGCCACCCTCGTGCGCCGCACGCTCGCGCGCATCGCCGACGGAAGGCGCCTGGAAGAGCCGGAGTCGCAGCTGGCGAGCCCGGCCTCCTCCCGCGCGCTCCTGGCCCAGGTCCTTGCGGACTCGGTCCCGGCATCGCCGTCGATGGAGCTCAGCCGCCGCGAAACGGTGGAACGGCTCGTGGCGGCCATCGGCAGGCTGCCCGGAGAGCAGCGGGAGGTCGCCGTCGCCTACTGGCTGGAAGAGTGCACCGCGGAGGACGTGGCGCAGCGCCTCGGGAAGACCAGGACCAACATCTACGTCATGATCACCCGCATCGGCAAGGTCCTGGCCGACGCCCTGCAGGATGCCGGCGGCAGCGATCCCGCGCGGTGGTGAGCATGGACGCCCCGCTCCCCGACCAGGCCGGCGCGCTCGTCGAGCAGATCCTGGAGGGCGCCGCCGGCGACGTCGACGCGCTGCTCGCGGCGCTGGAGCCGGAGCTGCGCGGCCAGGTGGAGGAGGCGCTGGTCGCCCTGCGCCGCCTGGACGGAGCGTTCGCCCCCGGCGGGCCCGGAGGCGATCTGCAAGCGGGCCAGGAGCTGGGCGAATACCGGCTGGTCCGCCTGCTCGGGCGCGGCGGCATGGGGACGGTCTGGGAGGCCGAGCAGGCGACCCTGCGACGCCGGGTGGCGCTCAAGATCCTCGACTCAGGGCAGGTGGCGCAGCCGCAGCAGCTGGCGCGCTTCCGGCGCGAAGCGGAAGCGGGCGCGCGCCTCCGCCATCCGCACATCGTCACCGTCCACGCTGTGGGTGAGGAGCAAGGCAGGCACTACATCGCCCAGGAGCTGGTCGAGGGTGGCCGCACGCTCGCCGACGAGCTCGCTGAGCTGCGCCAGGCGGGGAGACTGCCCGCGGGCTACTACCGCCGGGCCGCTGAGCGGCTGGCCGACGTGGCCAGGGCGCTGGCCTACGCACACGAGGCCGGTGTCGTGCACCGGGACGTGAAGCCGTCCAACATCCTGGTCGAGCGCGACGGCCGGCTGCGGATCGGGGACTTCGGCCTGGCCATGCTGGTCGGCGACCCCGCCCTGTCACGGTCGGGCGACATCGCCGGCACGCCCTTCTACATGTCGCCGGAGCAGGTCGCGGGGCGCCGCGGCGCCCAGGGCCCCTCCGCCGACGTGTTCTCGCTCGGCGCCACCATGTACGAGGTGCTGACGCTGCAACGGCCCTTCGAGGGCGACAGCATCCTGGAGGTCCTCGGCAAGATCCGCGAGACGGAGCCGCGCGATCCGCGCGAGATCCGCGAGCGCGTGCCGGCGGACCTCGCCGTGATCTGCCTGCACGCCCTCGAGAAGAAGCCCGAGCGCCGCTATCCCGCGATCTCGGCCTTCGCCGAGGACCTGCGCCGCTTCCTGGCCGACCAGCCGATCACGGCCCGGCCGCCGGGAGTCCTGGAGCGCGCCCAGAGATGGGCGCGCCGCCACCCCGTCGCCACCGTGGGCGGATCGATCGCGGCGGTCGCCTTCGCGGCGGTCAGCTTCCTGCTGGTGCAGAACGCGCTGGCGCGCAAGGACGCGGAGGC
Organism: Planctomycetota bacterium; assembly: GCA_004295085.1. Taxonomy (GTDB): domain Bacteria; phylum Planctomycetota; class UBA1135; order UBA1135; family UBA1135; genus SHNF01. Next base: position 417,160 of record SHNF01000009.1, read on the forward strand.
GGAGGCGAGCACCGCACAGAACGTCACGGACTTCCTGGAAGATCTGTTCCGGGGCGTATCCCCCTTCGAGACTCGCGGTTCGCGGACGCTGAAGGAGATCCTCGACGACGGCATCCGCCAGATCGACCAGCTGGACGACGAGCCGCGCGTCCAGGCCCGACTGCTGGGCATCCTGGCCTATGCCGCACTCGACACGGCGGACTTCGCGCGCGCCGACGAGCTGGCGCAGCGCTGTCTCTTGGTCGCCGGGACCCTGGGCGAGGAGGGGGATCCGGCGCGCCTTCGCGCCTTGTCCGTCCTCGGCCAGTCCCAGGTGCACCAAGGCCATCTCGAGGAAGGGGTGCGGTTCCTGCGCGAGTACTACGAACGGACTGCGGCGATCGCGGAAGCCGCCTCGCCGGCCGTGCGCAGCGCCGCCACCTACCTCGCCGCCGCACTCATGCAGCTCGAGCGCAGCGACGAGGCCGAGCCGCTGTTACGCGCCGCATTGAGCCCGGGCGGGCCGGAGCTTCCGCAGATCGGCGTGCGGGTGACGGCGCAGTACTGGCTCGGATGGATCGAATTCGACCGCTCGCACTACGTCGCGGCGGAATCCCTCTTCCGCGGGGCTCTGGCCGGCTACCAGCAGCTGGATGGTCCGGACCACGTCCAGGTCGGCGGCGTGCTGCTCGCGCTGGCCAGCGTCCGGTCGGAACAGGGCGATGGCGCCGAGGCCCAGAGTCTGTGCGAGCGCGCCCACGCCATCTACGAGCGCGAGCTGGGGCCCGATGACCATCGCACGATCGGCGCGCTCATGGAGCTCGGCAACGCCTTTGCCGTTCAGGGCAACCACGAACAGGCAGCCGCAGCGCATCGCGGCGCCTACGACGCCTTGTCAGCGAAGCTGTCCCCCACTCACCCCTTCGCCCTGAACGCGGCCTCCAACCTGGTCGCCGACTACATCAAGCTGGAGCGCCCGGCGGACGCGGCGCCTTTGCTGGACTCGCTTCTCGAACACGGCGCGGAGGTGTTCGGAGCCGACAGCATGAGCTACCGCATGCTGCGCTTGAAGAAGGGCATCGTCCTGGGCGAGACCGGACAGCTCGAGGAAGCGCTACGGTGGCTCGAGGAGCTGCTGGCGGACGTCGAACGGATCGAGGGACCGGACCACAGCCTGACCGTGGACACCCTGTGCCGCCTGGCGCTCTACCGCGAGGAGACGCAGGACTATGCCGGTGCCGCGGAGCTGCGCGAGCGTGTCCTGGAGATCGTCCGCCGGCGCCCCGGTGCGCTGCACATCAGCACTTCCGATGCCCTGCGCTCGCTGGCCCACGTGCGCCGTCTGCAGGGGCGTGAGGAGGAGGCGGCCGCCCTGGAGGCGGAAGCCGGAAGTTCGCCGTAGCGCTTTTTTCTGTAAGTATTCGCGGTCCCGGCCCCCAACCCTATCCCGTGCAGGCTTCTCTGCGCCAGAACCAACAGGATCCATCATGCGTATCTTCGAAATCTTCTGCTTCCCGCTGGCGGCCGGCCTGGCCGCCGCTTTCTCCACGGCAGCGCCCGCCCAGGACACCAACGGCGACGGCTACGACGAGCTGGCCGTCGGCGTTCCCTTCGAGGAGGTGAACGGCGACGCCTACGCCGGCGCGGCCAATGTCCTCTACGGCAGCTTGAACGGACTCGGAGGCACGATTCTGGACGAGATCTGGCACCAGGACAGCCCCGACATCGTGGGCCCCTCCGAGCCGGCTGACCACTTCGGCGCAGCCATGGCCTGGGGGGACTTCGACGGCGACGGGTTCGCCGACCTCGCCATCGGCGTTCCTCAAGAGGATGTCAACGGGGGCGCCGGCAACGTCAGCAACGCCGGCGGAGTCCACGTCCTCTATGGAGGCCCCATCTGGGGACTGACCTCGGGCAGCAACTTCTTCTTCTCCCGCGCCGACGCGTGGGTCCCGCGCGGACTGGACAAGGACGAGGGCTTCGGCAGCGCGCTGGCGGCCGGGGACTTCGACGACGACGGCTACGACGACCTGGCGGTCGGCATCCCCTACACGGACGATCTCGGCACCGGCGCGCAGAATTCCGGCTCGATCATCGTCGTGCGCGGCGGCAGCCAGGGCCTGCTTCAATCCGGCGTGAAGGAGTGGTCACAGGCCGGCTCGATCAAGGACGAGCCCGAGACCGACGACAGGTTCGGGGCGGTCCTCGCCGTGGGCGACTTCAACGAGGACGGAACGGACGATCTCGCCATCACCGCCCAGACGGAAGTGAGGCCTCCCAACGTTGGGTACGGCGCTGTCCACGTACTCTACGGGGCCGACGGCACGGGGCTGCAGGCCGACGGCAACCAGATCCTGACTCGCTACGAGGTCGGATTCGGCATCGGCGCGGCAGGTGGAGAGTTGTTCGGAAGCAGTCTCGCCGCTGGCAACTTTGACGGCCAAGGCGCTGACGAGCTCGCCATCGGCTCCTACGCGGCCATGGTCGGCTCGGTGATCCGCGCTGGGCAGGTCTACGAGGTGCCCGGAGCGCCCGACGGCCTGGTGCGCAACGCCACTGTTGCCTGGAGCCAGGACTCGGCCGGGATTGCGGGCACGGCACAGCCGAACGACTTTTTCGGCTATGCCCTGTGCGCCGGCAACTTTGACGCCGACTATACAGACGATCTTGCGATATCGGCCTACGGAGAGGATTACGGGAAGGGCGTGGTCCACGTCCTCGAAGGCAGGTACCAAGCTGGGTTGACTTCCTCCAACTCGCAGCTGTTCTGGGAAGACGACATTCCCGGCGCACATTCCACCTCCAATGCCCACTTCGGCGCCGCCCTCGCCTGCGGCCGCTACGACAACGACGGCCCTTCCGACCTCGCGATCGGCACGCCGGGGGAGGACCTTCCCGGGCTGATGGACGTCGGCGCGGTCCACGTCATCTACGGCACGTATGGCTTCGGCCTCGGCGACGACAGGGAGACCTGGTTCCAGTCCGCCGCTGATGGCCAGGTGGAGCCCGGCGACCAATTCGGCCAGGTGTTCGGCCGCTAACGAATATGAGGGGTCAGACTTCCATATTCCGAGCGCGGCGGCCGGAATATGGAAGTCTGACCCCTCATATTGCCAGGCCACCGTCGATCGTGAAGACCTGGCCGGTGACGTAGCTCGCATCCTCGTCCAGCAGGTAGCGCACCAGGCGCGCCACCTCCTGCACGCTGCCGAAGCGGCCTGCCGGGATGAGCTTCTTGAGCTCCTCGCGCGTCTTCTCCGGCATGGCGGCGGTCATCTCGGTCTCGATGTAGCCGGGCGCGACCACGTTGACCGTGATGCCCTGCGCGGCGACCTCCTTGGCCAAGGCCTTGCTCAGCCCGATGATGCCAGCCTTGGTCGCCGCGTAGTTGACCTGCCCCTTGTTGCCGATCAGGCCGCTCACCGAGCCCATGTTGACGATGCGGCCTTCCTTGCGCTTCACCATGCCGAAAGCCACCGCGCGGCAGAAGTTGAACACTCCGGTCAGGTTGGTGTCCAGGACGTCGTGCCAGTCCTCCTTCTTCATCATCACCAGCAGCTGGTCGCGCGTGATCCCGGCGTTGTTCACCAGCCCGTAGAGCGGCCCGAAGCGCTCGCTGGCCTGCTTGACTGTGGCCTGCACCGCTTCCAGGGACCGCCCGTCGCACTGGAAGGCGGCCACCGTCTCGGAAGCCAGGGCTTCCGCCTCCTGGGCCCGGGAAAGGTACGTGAACGCGACCTTCGCTCCGTGTGCGGCCAGATCGCGCACGATCTCGCGGCCGATGCCGCGGCTGCCGCCGGTGACGAGAATGGTCCGGTCTTGGAGGCTCAAGGCCGGACCATTCCCTTCCAGAAACCGTTACTCGAAATCCGTCGTCCTCAGGCGGCCGTCGCCACCATGAGGCCGCGCTCCTTCACGACCTTTTGGTACAGGCCGGATTCGCGCAGCTCGTACAGGTTCCGGAGCACTTGCCGGAAGACCTTGTCCCAGTCCATGCCGACCTTGTAGGCGAACATGGCGGTGCGGCGGTTGCCGTTGCGCTTCAGGGTCTCGATGAAGCGCTTCTTCAGGTTCTCCTCGCCGTACATGTGGTCGTACAGGTACTGCATCCCCTCGATGAACTCGTCGAGGGTCATGTGGCTCAGTGTGTGCGTGAGGTTGGCGGTGTCGTAGTACTGCCAGTCGTCGGGAAAGTCGGTGCGCAGCAGCCGGTTCTCCTGCACCATGCGCTTGTACAGGGCCGTCTCGGGGAACGGGCAGTGCACGCCGAAGGTCAGCACGTCGATGGAATGCTCCAGGAGATAATCGGTCATCGTCTTGAAGCAGTCCTTGGTCTGGAAGTCCGCACCCCAGATCACCGACGCCCACACGATCATGCCGGCGTCGTGGATGTTCTGGATGGCGGAGGCATAGTTCTCCACCCCGGTCTTCAGGTTGCTGCCCTTGCGCATCTTGCGCAGGACCTGCTCGTCGGTGGATTCCATGCCGATCAGGAAGCCGAGGCAGCCGCTGTCCCCCATGTACTTGAGGGCTTCCTTGTCGTGGCCGGTGCTGAACTGGGTGAAGCCGAACCAGTCCTTGTAGATGCCGCGGTCCACCATGCCCTTGAACAGCTTGCGCGCCCGCTCGTTGGACTCGGGCTTGTAGCCGTAGAAGTTGTCCTCGGCGAACATGAGGCCGCGGAACGGCGTCGCCTCCATCTCGTTCAGGACGTCCTCCACGTCGCGCTCGCGGAAGGTCTTGCCCTGGGCCAGGGGCACCGAGCAGAACTCGCAGCGCCACGGGCAGCCCTTGGTGGTGATGATGGAGGAGTACTTGTAGCCGTACTTGGCGTGGGCCCACTCACGGTCCGGCCACACCTTCAGGTACTCCAGTTCCGGGAAGCCGCCGTCGTACAGCTTCTGCAGCTTGCCTTCCTTGAAGTCGGACAGCAGGCGGCGCCAGACCATTTCGACTTCGCCGGTCACGACCGCGTCCACGTGGTCCACGGCCTCCACCGTGGCCGTGATGGCGTGCGTCCCGCCCATGACTGTCTTGATGCCGGCGCGGCGGCACGCCTCCGCGATCTTGTAGCCCCGTCCCGCCTGATAGGTGAGCGCCGTAATGCCGACCAGGTCGGCGTCGAACGTGAGCTTGCCATTCTCGTCGATGGCGTCGTCCCGGGTCTCGTCAATGAGGTCGATCTCCCACTCGTCGCGGGGCGTGTGCGCGGCGATGTAGGCCAGGTTCAGCGGCATCTGCACGATGACGCGGATGTCCTCTTCGCCGTAGCGCCCTTGCGGGTGCGGGTTGATCAGCACGAGTTTCTTCTTCATGGAGAGGCCCGTTCGAGATTGCGGAGTTTCCGGAGTATGCGGTTCGCCACCAACCAGCCCGAGGCGGCCACGGCGGCGACGCCCGGCCCGGGCATCGTCCACTGGCCGGCGAGGTACAGGCCGTCAAGGGAAGTCTCCGGGGCCAGACGGCGGTCGCCGGACTGGTCGGGGAGGACGGCCCAGCCATAAGCCACGCCGTCCTTCGCCAGGGTGTAGCGCTGCAAGGTGCGCGGAGTCGCGCACTCCACGTGCTTGACGAAGTCGCCGAGCCGGGGGGTCCGGGTCTCAAGAAAACGCGTCACGGAGCGCACCATGGCGTCACGATCTTCCTGCCAGGCCCGATACGCGGAGGCCTCGGTTCGAACGCCGACCGTAGCCGACAGGATCTGGTCACCGTTCGCAGCGAGGCGGGAGTCGTAACGGGTGGTTATCGAAAGATAAATCCAGTTTACAGCGCCTTCGCAGTCCTGCGCACCAGGAAAATAGAAGCCTCTGGGAAGATCGTGCAGGGCCAGTTCCGGCGCCAGGGCCATATACAAGCCGTAGTAGGACGAGGACGGGACCAGCCGCTGGATGCGGGATCGCTCCCCGGGGCAGACCTCGGCGGGGAGGAGGTCCTCGAACAAGGTGCGGGCGTCGGCGTTGCACACGACGATCCCGGCGCGCACCGTTCGACCGTCTTCCAGCCGGATCCCAGCGGCCCTCCCCCCCTCCACCAGCACTTCCTGGACCCGGTGTTTCAACAGGACGTGGCCGCCCTGCTCGAGCAGGTTCCGGGCCAGGTTGTCGCTGAAGCTCTGCGTGCTGCCCAGCGGGTACCAGGCGCCGTCCCGCAGGTAGCTCACCAGCATCTGCGCCATGCCCACCGCCGAGACCGAGGACAGCGGCGGGCCGAGGTAGCCCCACTGGCCGCCCAGGACCCGGATCAGGCGCTCGTCCTCCAGGTGCTCGGCGGCCATCTCCTGGAAGGTGCGGCCGACGTAGCGCTCCAGCAGCTCCCCCTGATGGCGGAAGATCTGCCGGTTCAGCCGGACCAGCATCTGGAAGAAGGCCGGGATCCGCTCCGCCTGGTGCGGGAACAAGCCGGCCAGCCGCTGCTGGTACTGGTCCAAGTCGGCCGGCACCTCGACCTCGAGGTCCTCGAACAGCAGGTGATCCATGGGATCGAGGCGCACGAACTCCTGGCGGATGCCGAACTGCTTGAGGATCTGCCCCACGGTCCCATACTTGCCGCAGCCGCCGATGTGGTGCACGCAGGCGTCGAAGCGGTAGTTCTTGCGCGGGAAGGCGGTGCAGTAGCCCCCGACCAGGTAGTGGTGGTCGCACAGCAGGACCGAGAGCCCGGCGCGGCGCAGGAAGCCCGCGCACACCAGCCCGCCCACGCCGGCGCCGATCACGACGGCGTCATACGCCGGCCGCAGCTCGGAGCGCTTGATGGAGATCATCCCGGCGTCAGTGTGCGCGACTGACGATCACCGCGGAGCACGGGCCTTCCGGATCGCGCGCGGTCACGAGCGCGTGCGCGAGAACCGCGGCGCGCGGCTGGCCGCGCACGAGGTCGAGGTCGGCGAAGTCAGGGTCCACCGCGCTCAGGCGCGCGATCGGCGGAATGCGGCCGGTGCGCAGGGCTTCGATCGCCACGGCGACGCCGATGGCGCCGCTGGCCTCCAGGCAGTCGCCCGTGGCCGCCTTGGGCGCGGTGACGGGAGCCCGGATCCCGAGGTCCCGCAGCGCATGGCCCTCCTCGAGGTCCACGGCCGGACTGCCGGAGGCGAACGCGATCACGCAGGAGACGCCCTGAGCGGGCAGCTGCGCGGAGGCGAGAGCGGCGGCTACCGCCTCCTGCACGCCATCCGCCGCGGTCGTGAACGCGCAGCCGTAGCCCGAGAGGCGGGCCAGCGGGGCCGCGCCGCGCTTCGCGGCGGCCGGCGCCGTTTCCAGCACGAACATGGCGCCGCCCTCGGCCAGCGCGGGGCCGCGGCGGCCGGTGGAGAACGGGATCGCGCCCGCGCCGGGCGGGATCATGCGGCCGGCCTTGGTGTAGCCTTCGTTGATCTCGGGCGACTTGCCCAGCGCCGCGCCGCACAGCAGCGCGCCGATGCGGCCGCGCTCCAGCATCCCGGCGGCGTAGTCCAGCGCGTCGAGCGCAGAAGCCAGCCCGGTGCTGATCGTGGTATTGAGGCCGGGCATGTTGAACTGCATGGACACGCGGCCGGCCGGCTGGTTGATGGTGGTGTTGGCGAAGTCGGCCGGGTTGACGTACTGCGGGCCTTCCTTGACCGACTCCTGGTCGAATTCGGCGATGGCCTGGATGCTGCCGTGGGTGCTGCCGATCACGACGCCAAGCTCCTCGGGCGCGTACACGGACTGGCCGGCGCCCAGGCCCGCCTCCGCCAGCGCGAGCTGGGCGCCGGAGCCGAGCAGCAGCGCGGTGCGGTCCCAGTGGCGCAGGCCCTTGTCGCCCAGGTACTTCACCGGGTCGAAGGACGGAATCTCGCCGTCCCCCGCCTGCCCGCTGAGGAGCCAGCGGAACGCGGTTTCGCGGCCGATGCCGAGCGTGGTCAGCAGGCCGGCGCCGGTGATGACGACGTTCATGCGCCCGGGCTCGCAAACACCACGCAGGAGTTGTTGCCGCCGAATGCGTAGGCGTTGTTCAGCGCGACCTGCACGCGCTTCTCCCGCGCCTTGTTGGGCACGTAGTCCAGGTCGCAGTCCGGATCCGGTGTCTCGTAGTTCATGGTCGGCGGGATCCAGCCCGTGTCCACTGCCAGCGAGCAGACGATGGCTTCCAGGGCGCTGGCCGCGCCCATGGTGTGGCCGATCATGGACTTGATGCTGCTGATCGGGGTCTTGCGCGCGGCCGCGCCCAGCACCGCCCTGATGGCGCTGCTCTCGATCTTGTCGTTGGCCTGCGTGCCGGTGCCGTGGGCGCTGATGTAGTCCACGTCATCCGCCTGCAGCCCGGCCTGCTGCATGGCCCGGCGCATGGCCAGCTGCACGCCGGCGCCCTCCGGGTGCGGCATGGTCGGGTGATAGGCGTCGCAGCTCAGGCCGTAGCCGCGGACCTCGGCATACACCCTGGCGCCGCGCCGGCGCGCCGATTCCAGGGTCTCGAGCACCAGGATGCCGGCGCCTTCTCCCGGCAGGATGCCCTTGCGGTTCTTGTCGAAGGGCCGGCAGCGGTCGGCGGCGATGGCGAACATGCGCCCGAAGCCGGTGAACGAGACCACTGACAGCGGGTCGGCGCCGCCAGCCAGCACGAACGGCGCGCGGCCGCTGCGCAACCACTCGAAACCGATGCTGATGGCATAGTTGCCGGCCGCGCAGGCCGTCGGAACCACCTGATTCGGCCCGCGGAAGCCGTAGTGGCGGGCGACGTTGGCGGCAATGACGTGGCAGGGATACTTGGGGAAGTCGGCCGGATCGACCGCCTCCTTGTGCGGCCCGAAACGCTGCCGGTTCATCTTCTCCAGCACCGGGATCTCGCCGCCGGTGGTGCCGATGACGACGCCGGCGTGACGCAGCGGCGAGCGCGCGTCATCCCGGGGCGCGGGCAGGCGCGCGTCCTCGAGCGCCAGCTCCACGGCGGCGACCGCGAGCTGCGTGGCCGGCCCGGGGTCGCCCTGCAGCGACCGGGGGCGGAAGTCCTTCACCTCGCAGGCGCGATGCACCTTGTACATGGAGGTGTCGAACTTCATCACCTCGCCCGAGCCGTCGGCACCGGCGCGGATGGCGTTCCAGAACGCCTCCTTGCCGCTGCCCACGGGCGATACCGGGCCCAGGCCGGTGACGACGATGCGCTGCGAATCCGGGATAGTCATGATCAGGGCTCAGGGATGGGGCTGCGGGTCAGGGCTCAAGGCTCGGGCGGTTTCTTCTGCAAGGCTCCGGGGGGCAGGACGGACATGGTAAGCGTCGAGCGGGTGACCACCCGGCCGTCCACTTCGGCGCGCCCGCTGACCATGGCGGAGGCGCTGAAGAGCTTGTCCACCTGCACGGTGATGAAGAGCGTGTCGCCGGGGAACACCGGCTGCAGGAAGCGGGTCCGGGTGGTGCCGATGACGAAGACGCGGCCGCCGGCGGCCCGGTTCTCCTCCTCGCTCAGCCGGAACAACAGGATCGCAGCCTGAGCGATGGCCTCGCCAATGAGCGCGCCCGGCATGACCGCCAGCTCCGGGAAGTGGCCCGGGAAGTACGGCTCCGCGCCTGAGACGTTCTTCTTGCAGACGATGCTGCGGCCCTTCTCCAGCTCCAGGACCCGGTCAATGAAGAGGAACGGAGGACCCTGCGGCAGGAGCCGCCGGACGCCCTCGAAGTCCAGGATCATCCCTAGGCGGCTGCTTCCGTGAGCCGGCGGCGCACCAGGTTGATGGTGGAGTCCAGGGTGGTGAGGTCGAGCACGTTCTCCTCCGGGATCTCGATCCGGTACTTCTTCTCCAGGCTGGCGAGGATCTCCAGGGCCAGCATGGAATCGATCCCCAGATCGGTCACGAAGTGCTGGCTGCGCTTGTCCCAGAGCTCGTTCCGGTCCATCTCTACGATCTGCGCCACCAGGTCGGTGACTTCCTTGTCAATGTTGTCCGGCATGGGGGTGCCTTGGCGTGCTTGTGAGGGGGTAGGGCGAGATTACCCGAGGGGGATCCTAGCAACCGCCCCCAGGGACGGCAGGGGCGCCACGCCTCGACACCCGGCCCGGAAGCGGGGATCATGCACCGGCGGATGAAGGCGGCCACCTCTATCGCCCCAGCGAGCCAGCCCGCAGCACGCCCCGCGGCCTGGATCCAGGGTTCCTCGTGGGACTTCACCTGGCTCATCGGCAGCGCGCTGATCGTGCCGGTGGTGCTTCTGTTCGTGTGGGGCGGCGCGTCCTCGGTCCTGATCAACCTGGGGACCACGGCGGTGGTGGGCGGACCCCACCTGTTCGCCACTTTCCTGGCCAGCTACGGGGACCCGCGCTTCCGCCGCAGCCACCGGCCCCTGCTGTGGCTGGCCGCCCTGGGGATGCCGGCCCTGGTGGTCTGGGGCACGCTGGCGAACTTCCAGGTGCTGCTCAGCGTCTTCATCTTCACCGCGTCCCTGCACGTCCTGCACCAGAACGCGTATCTCACCGACGTGTACCGGCGCAAGGCGGGCCTGCCGGAGCCGCGCTGGGCCCGCTTCGTGGACTACGCGCTGCTGATGCTGTGCATCTATCCGATCGCCTCGTACAAGCTGGTGCACAGCAATTTCTACCTCGGGGACATCGAGATCCTGATCCCGCGCTTCCTGAAGGTGCCGGCCACGTACTGGGCCGTGTGGATCGCGTTCAGCGCGCTGCTCGGCCTGTGGCTGTGGAAGACGGCCAACGAATGGCGCCAGGGCGTGCTCAACCGGCCCAAGACCCTGCTCATCGCCACCACCACGTGCATCGCGTTCTTCGTGCCCGCCTCGGCCGACGGCGCGCGCCTGGAGCTGGCGTTCCAGGCGGTGAACGCCTGGCACTCGGTCCAGTACCTGGGCGTCGTCTGGTTCATCCTCAAGGAGCGGCGCGAGCGCGGCGAGCTGCAGGGCAGCTTCGTGCAGCGCCTGGCGGGCGCCGGACGGGCCACGCTCTGGTTCTACACGTTCTGCTTTGCGGTCACCAGCAGCCTGCTGCTGGTGCTGTTCGCCCTGTCGTGGTGGAATCCCGTCGGCCTCAGCTTCGACCAGTACTACTACATGGGCGTCCTGAGCTGCCTCCTGATCCACTACGTCCTGGACGGCTATTTCTTCGCCGTCGGCAACCTGCGGGCCACCGCTGCGGAGCGCGTGCCCTACGCGCTGCCCGCGCTCCGCTCCGCTGCGGCGGCGCGGCCCGCGTGAACGGCGGTGCGCGAGTACACGCTCGAGTCCGAGCAGTGGCTGCCGCGGCCGCTGGAGGAAGTGTTCGCCTTCTTCAGCGACGCCCGCAACCTGGACCGCATCACCCCGCCTTGGCTGCGCTTCCAGGTGCTGACGCCGCAGCCCGTGCGCCTGCAGCCGGGCGCCCGCATCGACTACAAGCTGCGCCTGCGCGGCATTCCGCTGCGCTGGCAGAGCGAGATCACGCACTGGGACCCGCCGCGCGGCTTCGTGGACGAGCAGCGCCGCGGCCCGTACCGGCGCTGGCGGCACCGCCACAGCTTCGAGGCGCGCGACGGCGGCACCCTGGTGCGCGACCAGGTGGCGTATTCCGTGCCCGGCGGCTGGCTGGCGCCGTTCCTGCAGAGGGTGCTGGTGGGCCGCGACCTGGAGCGCATCTTCGCGTTCCGCCGCGCGGCCCTGCGCGGCTTGATGGGCTAACGCGGAAGCATCGTCACGGCGACGCGCGCCGCGGCGTCGCCCGCAGGAACGTCGAGCGCGACCGGCGCGCGCCCGGCGGCGGCCACCTGCACCCGGCAGGCGCCGCACGGCAAGGACAGCGCCGCCTCCGGATCGGGGCACCAGCCGGACAAGGAACCGGACCTCCAGCTCCAGGAGTCGCTGCGGGGCTCCAGCGACAGCTCGGCCACCAGCTCGCCACGGGCGTCGTAGGCCGCCACCCGGCAGGCGCTCGCCAGCGGCAGCGCGCCCGGCGGCGGCGCGCCGTCCCAGCTCACGCCGGGCTCGCCTTCATACACCGCGATGCGCAGCTCCCGGCGCGGGCTGGAGAGATCCAGCGGCAGCGTGATGTCCTGGCGCACATCCAGGGGGAAGGTCAGATCCACGGCGTACTCGAACGGGCCGGACAGATGCGGCGGCTGCACTTCCAGCACCACCGGCCCGCCCGGAACGTCCAGCATGTCGGCCATGCCACGCTCGTCCGTGCGCAGGCCGGTGACCCAGGCCGCGGCGCCTTCGCCCTCGCGCATCAGGCCGCGCCGCCCGTCGCGGTCGCGCACGCGCAGCAGCGCCCGGGTCACGGGCGCCTGGTGCACGTCCAGCACGCGCACGCGCAGCGTGCGCCACGGCAGCAGGTCCACCAGCAGCGCGCGCACTCCGCCGCCGAGCTCGAGGCCTTCCGAGCGCCACTCCGCGTAGCCCGGCGCGCGCACGCGCAGGATCCAGCGGCCTGCCTCCAGGTCGGACACGTGGAAGCGGTCGCGCTCGTACTGCAGCCGCGGCACGCCGGCGTGATCTTCCTCCTGGCGTTCCACCAGGACCAGGTAGTCCAGCACGGGCTCGCCGCTGAGACCGTCGCGTACCACGCCGGTGACGCCGGCGAACGACAGCTCGCTCCGCCCCAGGGTGATGGACAGCGCCGGTCCGCCAGCCTGGCCGCGCACGACGGTGCGCATCTGCGGGCCGCCCGGCGCCTCCACGGAGACGCGGTACGTTCCCGCAGGCAGGTCCGGGATCGCGAACCTCCCGTCGGCGCCGGTGCAGGTTCCGAAGCCGTCCTCCACCAATGGCAGCTCCCCCTCCTCGCGCGCGCCGTCTTCGCGCCGGATCTCCACGCGCGCGGACGCCACGGGCGTCCCAAGCTCGTCGCGGATGCAGCCCGCCAGGCTCAGGCCGGCAGGCAGCACCAGCTCGAGGGGCGCAGCCGCAGCGTCGATCCGCGCGTCCTCCACCCTCCCGGGCCCATGGCCGGGTGCGGTAGCCCGCACGATGGTGCGCTCGGCGGCGTACAAGGCCTCGAAGCGGAACCCTCCCTGCGCGTCGGTCAGCGTCGAGCAGAACTGGAAGGGGCCCCGGGTCTGGAGCGCCACGCACGCGCCAGCGACCGGTGCGCCTGAGGATGTGACGACGCGTCCGGACAACTCCAGTCCGCGCTTCAGGACGGCGCGCAACTCACCGGCCGCGGGCTCCAGGCGGCTGGTCCAGGGCGGGAAGCGCGGATGGACCACCGTGACCCGGTACGCGGCGCACGCCAGGCCGTGCAACGCCACGACGCCGTCCGCGGACGTGCGCGCGCTCTCCGCGGGAGTGCCCAGAGGCTGCAGCCACGGGCGGCTGCTGCTGAAGCTGGCCGGGGAGTAAGCCTCCGCGGAATGGAAGCGCACCTCCGCGTCCGGCACCGGCAAGCCGGCGTCGTCCACGACCCGGACGGTGACCGTGCGCTCCGGATAGAGGCGGAGCTCCACCTCGAGCGGGCCACCCGGCAGGGCTTCGGCGTCTGTGGTCTCGGGTGACGGGCGCAGGCACAGGCGACTGCCGACTTCGCCGGGCGCCGCGGTGGCGAGAAGCAAGGGAAGGCGCGCGCCGTCCAGCTGGAAACGGCCGGCGGCGTCGCAGCGAAGCACGGCCAGCGGTTGACTGCGCTTGCGGGTCGCGGCCTGGACCGGGCCCGCGTCGTAGACGCGCACCTCGGCTCCCGGACGCGCTCCCCCACGCTCGTCCACGACCGCCCCGACAATGCGCAGCGGCGCGGGCGCGCTCAAGCTGACCTCGCAGGTCTCGTCCTCCAATACCCGATAGCGCGGGTTGGACCAGGCTGGGCCGGCGCTCTCAAAGCCTTTTGCAATAACCGCTTGCACCAAAGCGCCTACCTTCAGGTCTAGCCACCACCGCCCCCACAGGTCCGTGCTGCCCTCGGTCTCCCGCTGCTCCCCGTCCAAGCTCCAGGCGAGAGTCAGGGGCATGCCCGCCACGGCACGGGCGTGAGCATCCAGCACGCACACGAGAACCCGACCTTTCCCCTCGGGGATGGCCGGGAGATCGAAGGCATCGGGCTGCGGAACCTCCGGAACGCGTCCCGGCACCTTCTCGGGGGCGGCTTCCGCCCTGGCCAACACTGGCGCTGGCACCACCAGCGGATGAGGCGCCTCATCCCGCACAGGATGCTGACTGGCCAGATACCACGCCGCTAGGGCCAGGAGGCAGAGGAGGCACAATCCGTAGCGGCGCATGGCGTGACGATGCAACTTCGGCGCAAGCCATCATACCCGCCGCAGAAGTCCTGGCGGGCTGCAGACAGCCATAGACGGCCGGCGGCGCAGCACCTTACGCAATTCTCGGAACCTGTGATCAATTGCCGCCGTACCACTTTCTGGCAGAATCATGGGGCTCGCACCTTGCCTGGTAGGTGACACGGGAGTACCCTGTTTGTGCCCCGGCAGGTCGCTTGGCCTTCCTAAACTGCTAACGACACCCTCAACCTCGGAACCTCTGCGGGAGGAAGTTCCACCCATGCAAATGTCTCGCTGCAAGACTGTACGACTGTCGCCTCTCATGGCTGTCGCCGTTCTGGCATTCGCGCCCCTGGGCGCGGCCCAGATTGTCGGCGGCGCCTGGGAAATGCCCTACATGCTCGAGGGCACGGGCTTCGATGAGGAGTTCGGCAGCTCGCTGACGTCCCTGGCCGACATCGACAATGACGGCGTCATGGACTTCGCCGCCGGCACGCCGCTGGCGGACGTCCTCGGCATGGCCGATGCGGGCACCGTCCTGGTCTACTCGGGCGCGACCGGCTCGCTCCTGTACCGCTTCGACGGCGCCGCGGCTGGCAACCAGTTCGGCTTCGCAGTGGCCGACGCCGGCGACGTAGACGCGGACGGGACCACCGACATCATCATCGGCGCTCCGTACACCAAGGTCGGCAACTTCCCGGGCTCCGGCTCGGCGTTCGTCTACTCCGGCGCCACCGGCAGCCTGCTGCGCACCTACCTCGGTGACGAGCGCTACGCGCTGCTGGGCTTCGCGGTCGCGGGCCTGGGCGACGTCAACGGCGACGGCCACTCCGACGTGGCGGTCGGCGAGCCCTGGTCGGAGCCGCAAGGCTTCTACCGCGCCGGCTCGGCCTTCATCTACGACGGCGTCACCGGCGCCACGCTGTTCGAGTCGCACGCTCCGATGGACGGCTGGTACTGGGCCAGCGCGCTGGCCAACGCCGGCGACGTGGACGGCGACGGCACCAACGACCTGATCGTGGGCGGCACCTTCGCCGACGTCCGTCCGGGTGGACACGACAACTCCGGCCTGGCCATCGTTTATTCCGGAGCCAGCGGCGCGCAGCTGCTCGCGATCCGCGGCGTCGAGCCGATGGACATGCTGGGCAACGCGGTGGCCGGAGTCGGCGACGTGGACGGTGACGGCCTCGCCGACGTGGCCGTGGGCGCCTACCTGGTGAAGATCAACAACAAGCCGGGTGCCGGCTCCACCTATCTGATCTCTGGCACCGGCGCGCTGCTGGTGCGCTTCGAAGGCCAGCGGGTCTGGGAGCGCAACGGCTGGTCCGTCGCCAACGCCGGCGACATCGACGGTGACGGCGTCAACGACATCCTGTCGGGCGCGCACACTGGCGACACCGACAACGGCCTGCCGGAGGGCGGCAAGGTCTACCTGTACTCGGGCAGGACCTACGAGACACTGCACGTCTTCCAGGGACTGGCCACGGGCGACCGCCTCGGCTACCGCGTGGCGGGCCTGGGCGACCTGAACGGCGACGGCCGTCCCGAGATGGGCATGAGCGCCCACACGGCGGATGTGCTCGGCATGGTCGATGCCGGCCGCGTGTTCGTGTACTCGTTCAAGCCGTGCATCGCCACCAGCGCAGACGAGATCCAGACGGTCACCGGCGCCACGGTGGATGTGAGCCTGGACTTCCCGGTCACCGAAGCCGGCAAGAGCTACACGGTGCTGGCCTCGGCGACAGGAATCGGCCCTGTGACCCTGGGCGGGGTCGAGATCCCGCTCACGGGTGACGCCCTGTACCAGATGTGCCGCGCCGGCAACCCGCCGCCGTTCATGCAGAACAGCTTCGGCGTCCTGGATGCCAAGGGCGACGCGCTGGCCGCGATTGTCTGCCCGCCGGGCGGCATGACGCCGCTCATCGGCCGGACCTTGTTCCTGGCAGGCGTCAGCTACACGCCGCCGACCCTGGTGCGCATGTCCTCGGTCGCTGCACCGATCCACATCCACTAGCAAGCCGAACTCGCGCCAGGGGCAGCGGGTGGGACATGACCTCCTCCCGCCCCGCCCGCTCCCCGGGCGTTCTGTTTTCAGGGCAGAGGTGGCGTGCAGCGCACCTTGCCGTGTTTCGCCGCGACCGCGGCTCGTCATCCCGCCTGGCGCAGGCATAGCCAGAGAGACTCTGCCCAGGCTTCGTGTCTCACTCACGCTCCAGCTCCACACGCACGGAACCTCGCTCGATGGCTACCACAACTTCTTCCCTTGTGCTCAAGGCCGCGATCCTCGGCACTGCCCTGCTCGTCCCTTCGCTGGCCCCGGCCCAGGCGCCGGGGGGCGAATGGCGAGAAGTACTCACCTTTACCGGCACCGCGTCCGACGAAGGCTTCGCGATCCGCTCGGACAACGCCGGCGACGTGGACGGAGACGGCCTGGATGACCTGATCATCGGGGCACCGTTCGCCGATCCGGCCGGCATGCTCGACGCCGGCAGCGCTTACGTGCATTCCGGCGCCGACGGCAGCGTGCTGTTCCAGTTCAACGGCGTCGACATGGGCGACCAGTTCGGCTCCGCCGTGGCCGGCATGGGCGACCTGGACGGCGACGGGATGAGCGAGCTGGCCGTAGGCGCGCCCTTCGCCGATCCCTTCGCGCAGACGGAATCCGGAGCCGTGTACGTGTTCTCCGGCGCCACCGGAAACCTGATGTGGCGGGCCCAGGGCTTGTCCCAGAGCTACCTCCTCGGCTTCTCCATCGCCAACGCCGGCGACGTCAACGGCGACGGCTGGAACGACGTCATCGCCGGCGCCCCGTACGCGTCGCCCTTCAACCGCTTCCACGCCGGCAGCGCGTTCGTGTACTCAGGGCTGGACGGCATCATCCTGCGCCGCATCGACGGCGCCAGCGCCCAGGACCAGCTCGGCTACTCCGTGGACGGCATCGGCGACGCCGACCTGGACGGCCTCTCCGACGTGATCGCAGGCGCGCCCTTCGCGGATGCCAACTTCAACAACGCCGGCGCCGTCTACGTCGTGAACGCCAACACCGGCGCTCTGCACTTCAAGGTGCAGGGCACCGACCGCAACGGCGAGCTCGGCTGGTCCGTCGCCGGCGTGGGCGACCTCAACATGGACGGGCGCGGCGACTTCGTGGCCGGCATCCCGTTCGCCGACCAGGGCACGATCGGCGACGCCGGCCGGGCGCGCGTGTTCTCCGGCTTCAAGGGCGCCGTCATCTACCAGTGGACCGGGCTGTTCCAGGGCGACAAGCTCGGCTACACGGTGGACGGGCCGGGCGACGTCAACGGGGACAGCTTCGGCGACATCCTGGTGGCCACGCCCTTCGCCAAGGTCAACGGCCTGTCCAATGCCGGCCGGGTGGAGCTGTATTCCGGCTTTGACAACCGCCTGCTGCAGAGCTGGGGCGGCACCCAGACCAACGACTTCCTGGGGCTGGCGGTGGACAGCGCCGGCGATCTGGATGGCGACGGCTTCATGGAAGTGGCCATCGGCTCGTCCGAGGTGGACGTGAGCGGCAACCCGGACATCGGGCAGGTCTGGGTCTATGCCTACAACCCCTTCCTGTACCCCACGGACTACGCCGTCTCCTCCAGCGCGGGAGGCAGCGTGACCTACAACCTGGACTTCCCGGCGTCGGAGGCCGGCTTCCAGTACCAGCTGCTTGGCTCGCACGCCGGTTACGGGCCGAGCACGCTGGGCACGCTCACCATCCCGCTCACGCAGGACGGCGTGTTCAACCTCATCCTGAGCCAGAGCTACCCGCCCGGTCTCGTCTCCGGCGGCACGGGCACCCTCGACCCCAACGGGGACGGAGCGATCACCATCAGGATCCCGGTGGGCGGCTTGTCGCGCTACATCGCGTCGTACTTCTACTTCGCAGTGGCCTCCCTCGACACCACCACGACGACGTACCGGCTGTCCTCGGGCGGCATGCCGCTGCGCATCCGGATGTAAGGCGCGGCATCCGCTTCGCGCGGGCACGGGCGGCCGGCAGGCAGCTGGCCGCCCGTTGTCATTGACTCATTGACGCGGCAGCGGCTTGTTCGTGCTGGAGGCCAGGGAGGCATCCTGCAGGCGCCAGGAACGCAGCCGCTCCCACAGCTCCGGCAGTGCGAGCACCCGTTCCTTGGCCATTCCGCGCTGCAGCAGGAACATGGCGCGGAAGAAGTCCCTGGGTCGCAGGGTGATGACGCGGGCGCGCTCGTGCTCGTCCAGGCCGTAGCGGTCCCACAGGCCCTTGTTGCGCACCACTTCGAGCGTGCGCCACTTGGCCACCTGCATCAGCGCCTCCACCTGCTCGTGGAACGGCGCCTGTTCCAGCCACTTGCCGGAGTGGAGCCCGATCCAGCCTTCGTCGATGGCGCGACGGACGCCGGCCTGAAGCTCGAAGGCGCGCGCGTCCTGCGCCATGCGCCCGGCGGCGTCGAGCCGCTCCTGCAGCGGCAACTGGCGCAGCCGTTCCCCGGCGCCCGGAAACTGCGCCTCGAAGCGCAGGGCGCGGCCGCGCAAGCGGTCGCGCACCCGGACATCGAGCTGGCGCAGGCGCTCTCCCGGCGGCAGCGCCTCCCAGCGCTCGCGCTCGGCGGCATCCATCTCCGCGATGGCGCTGCGCCGTTCCTCGCTCAAAACATCCACGCGCCAGCGGATCTCCTGCTGCGCCGGCGGCGACAGGCTGCGGAAGCGCTGGTAGCGCTCCAGCCACTGCGCGCGTTCCTCGGACGGCAGCTTGTCCCACCACGCGCGGGCCGCGAGCTCCTGCGGCTCCCGTGCGCCGGCCGCGGCCGCCTGCGCCGGCGCCCGCGTCAGCTCCGGCGCCGCCCCCAGGCCCAGAAGCGCGCACAGCAGCGTCAGGAGCCGGCGCCTCATCACCTGTCTTCCTCCATCAGGGGCTCGTCCAGGGCCGCGGTCGCGGCCGAGTCGCTGAACCCGAGATCCAGTTCGTCGTCCACCACGAACTCGAGGTCCTGAAGCAGCTCCCGGTTCGCATACAGGTCCTCCAGCTCGGCCGCGGCCAGTTCCTCGCCGGAGGGCAGCCGCGCAGGAGGGCCGGGGTGCGGCGCGCCGCGCCCCAGCCAGTAGCCCAGGGTCAGGAACACGGCGGCAGCGGCTGCAACGGGCAGCCAGCGCAGGAGCGTCGGCCGGGCGCCGCGGCCGCTTCGCAGGCGCCGCGGCGGCACTTCGGACCCGATCCGGGCGCGCAGACGCTGCGCGAAGCCCTCGGGAACCGGCTCCCCGGGGTGGCGGTCCAGCATTTCGTCGAGCCAGTCAGGATTCGTGCTCACGGCGGTGATACGGTTCGAGCCGCGGGCGCAGGTTCTCCCGCGCCCGGTGCAGCAGGGATTTCACGGCTTTGGCGCTGATCCCGAGTATGGCGCCGATTTCCTCCAAGTCGAGGCCGTTGTAATGCTGTAACACCAGCGCCAGCCGCTGGTTCTCTGGAAGACTAGCCAGGGCCGACTCGACCCGCCCCGCCCAGATCAGGACGTCAGACTTCGCATCCACCTGATGGGCGCCGGCGTCGGCCAGGTCGCGCGGCTCCCTGGCGAAGCCCTCAGGCAGCCCCCTTGGATGCCTGCGGTGCTCGTCCCGCAGGCAGTTGAGTGCCAGGTTGTAGGTGATGCGGTAGAGATACGTGCTGAGCCGCCCTTGAGGCTGGTACCGCTCCCGGCTGCGGTAGAGACGCAGGAACACCTCCTGAGCCAGGTCCTCCAGCTCCGCGCCCGGGCCGAGCAGCCGCCGCAGCAAGCTGAACACCGGCGCCTGGTACACCTCCACCAGGCGCTCGAAGGCCGATTCCTCACCGGCCTGGAAGCGCAGCATCCACTCGACTCCTGGGTCGCGGAGCTTCTCGTCCACACTACCAGCCGAAGCCGACCGAGCCGGGAGGCCAGAGGCGGCCGAGCACGCAACCGCGCAGGGACCGCTTGGAGACTCCCCCATACTGGCGCGAATCCCTGCTATGCGGGGGATTGTCGCCCAGCACGTAGTACTGGTCCTCGGCGAGCTGCAGCATCTCGGAGCCGGCATGGGTTCCTGCCGGATCGAAGAACAGGTCGCGCCCCACGCGGGCGCGCAGGATGAGCAAGGGGCCGTACCCACCGACCGCAGCCTGCTCGTAGTGCAGTTCCGGCGGCATTCCGTCCAGGCGGATCGGATCGGGAGCGCGGTAGGGAACAGGTGCGAACAGCGGCTCGCCGTCCAGGGTGGCGGTGAGACGCTGATCCACATTGGCGAGGAACACCAGCCCGTGCGGCGCAGCCCGGGCGCGCTCGACGGCGCTCAGTACCTGCGCCGGCGCGCCGTTGTCCCGCCGCTCCAGTCGGACGCGACGGCCCAGCTTGTCCAGGACCAGGTAGAACCGGGTGCCGCCCTCCTGGATGGCGAGCTCGAGGCGGGCGGACTCGCCGCGCAGCGCGTATTCCACCTCCAGGCCGATGTCCACGGCGGGTTCGTGGCCGGGGATCAGCTCCCCGCGCCGCAAGTAACCGTTGCGAGGCGGGTCGCGCAGGCCGGCTTCGCCCTCGCCGGCCAGCTCCCAGCCCGGCGCGGCCGGCCGGAAGCCTGCTCCGGAGAAGTCGAACCAGGTATCGAGGGCCGTGCCGCGCGCGTTGACCAGCGGCAGCAGGTCTCCGGCGCCGCGTACCGCGCGCGCCTGGCGCTGGCCGTTCACGAACAGGTCGCCGTCAATGATCTGCACTCCCTCACCCGGCAGGCCTGCCACGCGCTTGACCACGCGCGAGCCGGTGTCCGGCTCCTCGCAGACCACCAGGTCGTAGCGGCGGGGCGCTCGCAGCCACACCGGCTCGGTGACCAGCAGGTCGCCGTCCAGGAGGGCCGGCTCCATCGAAGACCCGCTCACGCGCACCGGGGTGAACAACAGCGTGATCAGCGCCAGGGCCAGGACGCCCGCGAGGATCCCGGAATGCCTGCGGCGGAACTTCAAGAGGTCGTCCGTGAGGAGCGTGCCCTGCCAGGAGCGGTCAAGCGCCGCAGGTCGCCCCTAAGCAGCTACGACGCTTGCACTTCGGAATGTTAGGCGGCATGGATCGGAACGCCTAGCCCGGAACCTATAATCCTGTCGTCGGCCCTGCGCCGCTGCCTGGATGACCTCCACTCATGCCGCCCTGGAAGGGCTCCTGGAGCTTTGCGACCAGATCCGTGACCTCCAGGAACGCTCCCTGCGGGAGCCGGAGACGCGCGCGACGGGGGTCGCCGAGCCACTCCGGGCCAGGGTCGCCGAGCTGCGCCAGCAGGTCTTCCGCGGCCTGCCCGGCCTGTCGGCCTCGCCCCGCGGCCAGGCCTTGAGCGACGCCGAGCTGCTGGTGCTGGCGCTGCTGTTCCATCGCCGCGTGCTGGGGCTGGCGGATCCGGCGCCCGCCGGTGAGCTAGTCGCCCTGCTCAGCCAAGCCGGCTTCGGCCGCACCGACTCCCTGAAGGTCCTGGGCCCCCGTGCGCTGCTGCGGCGGGACGGCTGGCTTCACGCCCACGCGGAAGGCCGCGTGGCCGACCCGCTGGACGTGCGCTTCCAGCTCGCGCCCGAGGCTACGGAGCTGTTCTGGACAGTGGAGGACGAGGCGCCTGCCGCGGCCGAGGACGGCACGCCGCCCGTCCCTTACGGATCGGAGGAGGAATGTCTGTGGGACCTGCACGCCTGGCGTGTGCTGTGCCTGCAGCGCGCCGAAGCGCTCCTCGACGGTGACAACGCCGGCTCGGCCATGCCGCCGCGGCTGCGGGGGCTGCGCCGGGAGGCGCGCGCCGGCCTGCTGCGCATCCGCGGACGCCTCGCCGCCACCATCGGAGGCAGCGAGTACCGCATCGAGCGCTTCCGCCGCCAGCACCACCTGAGCACCGACGAGCTTCTCCTGGTGGTGCACCTCCTGTTCTGCGAACTGGTGGAAGGCGCGCCGTACGTCGCCGCGCTGGAGTGCCTGCGCGTCATCGCCGAGTCGCGTTCGGACCTGTTCCGCAAGCGCCGTGTCGTCGGGCCCAAGGGCCGCCTGCGGCAGACCGGGATCCTGGTCGGGCGCGAGGAGAACAGCGAGTACACCAAGGCGCTGGCCACCGAGTTGTGCCTGGCGGACTGGGCCGCCGACGAGATCACCGCGGGCGCGACGCGGCCGCCGCGGCTGGACGACCGGGAGCTGGACGACCTCCTGCGCGGCGATGAGTGACGCAGCGCGCCGCGACGGCCTGATCTTCGACTGGGCCTTGCACGGCCCGGCCGTGCTGCCGGCGCCGGCACAGGGCGTCCTGCTGGACGACGAGACCCTGCGCGACGGCCTGCAATGCCCTTCCGTCCAGGATCCGCCCCTGCGCAGCAAGGTCGAGCTGGTGCACCTGATGGACCAGCTCGGCATCGACACCGCGGACGTGGGCCTGCCCGGCGCCGGCCGCAACGCCCGCGAGCACATCCTCACGCTGGCGCGCGAGATGCTGGGGCTGCGCATCACGCCCAACGTCGCCTGCCGCACGGTCGTGAGCGACATCGAGCCGGTCGTGGACATGGTGGCGCAGCTGGGTCGTCCCATCGAGGTGTGCGCCTTCATCGGCAGCTCTCCGATCCGCGCCTACGCCGAGGACTGGAACCTCGACAACATGGTGAAGAACGTGCGCGAAAGCGTGCGCTTCGCCAAGAGGCACCAGCTTCCCGTCATGTTCGTCACCGAGGACACGGTGCGCACGCCTCCCGAGGTCCTGCGCGCGCTCATGGGCGCCGCCATGGACGAGGGCGCCGACCGGCTGTGCATGTGCGACACCGTGGGCGGGGCGACGCCGGAGGGCGTGCGCAACCTGGTGGCCTGGGTGAAGACCTTCGCCGCCGAGCGCAATCCGAAGGTCGGGCTGGACTGGCACGGCCACCGCGACCGCGGGCTCGGCCTGGTCAACACCCTGGCGGCGCTGAGCGCCGGCGTGCAGCGCGCCCATGCCTGCGCGCTCGGCATCGGCGAGCGCGCCGGCAACACGGAGATGGACCTCTTGCTGGTCAACCTCAAGCTGCTCGGCTGGATCGACCGCGACCTGCGCAAGCTCGGCGACTACGTGCGGGTGGCCAGCGAGGCCGTGGGCCGGCCGATCCGCGGCGAGTATCC
The DNA here is from genome assembly GCA_004295085.1 of Planctomycetota bacterium. GTDB lineage: Bacteria > Planctomycetota > UBA1135 > UBA1135 > UBA1135 > SHNF01. The sequence continues at coordinate 440,389 of SHNF01000009.1, forward strand.
GGTGTTCGGGGCCGATGCCTTCGAGACCGGCACGGGCGTGCACGCCGCCGCCGTCATCAAGGCCCTCCGCAAGGGCGACGCCTGGCTCGCCAACCGGGTCTACAGCGGCGTGCCGGCCGACGAGTTCGGCCTGGAGCAGCGGATCAGCGTAGGCCCCATGAGTGGCCGCAGCAACGTGATCTGGTTCCTCGAGCGCCGCGGCATCGAGCCTACCGAGGAGCGCATCACCGCCGTGCTCACGTGCGCCAAGAACAGCAACCGGCTCCTCACGGAAGAAGAAGTGCTCGATGCCGCAGGATCCCTGGCCAACCGGCCCCGGTAGGCCACATGGCGCCCCCAGAAGGCGGCTGGTCGCGGTGGAGGGGGACGCACCTGGGCTCAATCGATCATGACCATCTTGCTGTTCTTGATCTTGGTCATGAAATGTGCGGCCCACTTCTTCGCGGCAGCATTACCGTTGGACGTAGCAAGGACGTGCACGTAGGTCTTGTTCGAAGAAAGAGGGACGCACGTAACGAGCACGAGCGTGTCCGCGTTGAACGCGAACTGCTCCCAGGCGCTCGCCTTCGAGGATGACTCGAAGTCGGCAGTGTGGAGCTCCTTGCGGGTGATCGCCAGGCACAGCTTGTGGCTCTTCGCCAGCGCCGCGGCGTAGTGGTAGAGGTAGGGACGACCAGCCATGGGTTGATGCTCCTATGTGAAGACAGTGCAGTGGCTCACGCAGCCGCTCCTATGGCGCGGGCAGCAGCTCGGGCTCGGCGTCCAGGCGGCCGCGAACCAGGATGGTGCCGTCCCAGGCCGTGGCGTAGATCGCCTTGTGGATCCGGCGCCTGACGAACTGCTGCGATCCGGTGGCGATCATCGGCCTCCTCTCGGGACTGCGCTCGGCCACGATCCCTTCCCCCAGCAACGCGAGCGCGTCATCCCGCGGATGGCCGAAGCGCCACGTGGTGAAGGGATTGTGCGAGTCCTTGCCGTAGTCCCACTCACCAACGGAGATGACGGCCATGGCCGGGGTCATGGCCGCCATCAGGCTGCCGGTGACGCCGTTCTGCGAGCCATGATGACCGACCAGCCAGACGTCCACGTCCAGGGTCTCTGTGCGCTCGTAATCCTCCACCAGCGCCTCGATCGCCGGCTCCTCCAGGTCGCCGGTGAACAGGAAGGAGGATTGGCCGAAATCCGCGCGGATCACCAGGCTGTGGTTGTTCGGATTGGAGAACTCGGTGCCGTTCCAGCCCGGGTTGACGGTGCGCTGGCCCTCCAGGACGCGGATCCGGGGATCGCAGGTCTCGCAGCGGATGGGATCGATCGCCTCGTCGCTCAGCCCGCCGCCGGCGCGCAGGCCGCTGATGTCCCGGTGCCGGACCTCGCGGATCACGACCGGCGGGTCCAGCTCCGCGTTGCGCTCCCGGATCCAGCGCACCGCGCTGCCGCCGGAGCCTTCCAGCAGCCCGTCGTCCACGTAATTGCGGATGCGGAAGCGCTCGGCGATGTCGCGCAAGGCGTACGTGTGGTCCCGGTGCGGGTGGGTGATGAAGACCACGTCGATGGTCTCCTGGCGGTCGGGACGCTCGGCGAAGAACTCCTCCAGGTAGCGCATCAACCGCCGCTCGGAGGCGTTGTCCTGGGCGCCGGCGTCGATGAGCACGGTCCCGCACGGGAATTCCAGCAGGGCGGCGTTGCCCTGGCCGACGTCGATGAAATGGGCCGTCATCTCCGGCGCCTGCAGCGGCGCCACGGCCGTCAAGCCGGCAATCAGCAGGGGACAGAGCAGCATGGGTGACCCTTCGCTTGCAGCATGGTTCAGGGATTCGGCGCCGCCGGTGCGCCGCGCAACCGCTCCAGCACCGGCAGGCCGACCAGGGTGGCGAGCGCCGCGATGGTGAAGACCACGGCTTCATGCATGTGCGCGCCGAAGTCGAAGCCGATCAGGTTGACGCCGGCAGCGTAGGCGACGGCGGCGAGGACGCCGCTCGCAAGACCGAGCGCCACGTCGCGCCCGCGCAGCTTGCCGCTCCGGCGGCGCAGGGATTGCACGACCGCGCCCACGCCGCCGCCGAGGAGCGCAGCCCCGACGAACAGGACGGGCAGGACGTACTCCACGTCCGCGGTTGTATCGGCGAACAAGACGCTTCCGGCGCTGACCTTGCCCCGGCCGAGTCCGGCGCTGCGCAGGGACGCCGTGGCGGACTCAGCGCCCTTCAGAGCCACCGTGGCCGGCGCGATCCGGCCCTGGTCTGCGCTCAGGTCGACCGTGAAACTTCCGGGTGGCAGGACTCCCAGGGAGTGAACGCTGACGGTTTCCTCCTGGAGACCGAAGCCGAGCATGCGCCTGGGAGCCCTGAGCTCGAGCCTGAGGCGGTCCAGCGGCAGCGTCAGGGCCTCGGGAGGGTCCCCGGCCTCGGGATCGCCGAGCACCGCGACCCCGAGCTGGACTGCATCGTGCGCGCCGGAGTCCTCCAGGACGACCACTTTGGACGTGTTGGTCCGCGTGAACTCGAGTTGCGCCGGCACCGCCGCCTTGGAGCCGGTGCTGCGGAAGAACAGGGTCACCGGCTCCGCCAGGTCGCGCGCCGCGCCCGTGGCGAGCAGGCGGACGTTGACGCTGCCCCGGAAGCACTGGGCGGCCGCGTCGAACTGCAGCTTGTCCGTCTGCGGAAACAGATCGGGCTGCATGTCATCCACGGTTCCGTCCGCGCGCCCCACCTGCAGCCGGAAGGGCAGCAATACGTGCTCGCCGTCGGGTTCCCTCCTGCGCTCGGGCGGCTTGCCGCTGTGGATGACCAGGACGCTGCGCGGGTCCAGGACAGGGCGGGCAAGCGAGGGATCCACCACCCGGGCGCGCCCGGTATCGTCCAGCACGAAAGCGCGGGCGCGCTGCGATTGTTGGCCATCGCGAGGGACTGCAGCGCGCTCAATGGCCTCACTCGCAGCGCGGCGTGGCGCCTGCTCCGGCAGGAGCGCGAGCGCGAGCAGCAACGGAGTGGTCATGGGAAGATGAGACCGGGGATCAATCGAAAGCGACTTCCGGTGCAAGGACCTGCAGCAGGTTGGCCGTGACCCGGGACACGCGGGCCATGTTCAGCAGGCGGCCGCCGGCCGGCGGTTGTTCGGGGATGCCGTGGTTCGCAACATAGGTGGCGAGCTCTGCCAGGGCCCACGAATCCGCGACCATCGGCAGCAGGATGCCGGGCCGGCGCAGGATCAGGTGATCGCGGAAGAGATCCGTGACCAGAGCCTCTCGCGGGACGTCCACGGCGGCGCGCAGGCGCAGCGCGGGAGCTGCAGTTGCTGCAGCGGCAGCCGCAACGGCCGGCGCGGCGGGGGCCGGGGCGGGAGCCGGGGACGGAGCGGGAGCCGGTCCCCCGGCGATGCGCGCCGCCGGCGGCGCGATCAGCGGGCGCGGCGTCATGCGCGCGGCGGCGAGGAATGCCGTGGAGGGCAGCCGGAACTCCGGTCGAACGCGCGCCGCACCGGCCACGGCGATGCCGCCCACAGCACCGGGGCCCGCCGGCGGCGGGGCCGCCGGCTCGGGGGCTGGCAGGGGAGCCGGCTCGGCGGCGGCGGCGGGCTCGGCGCGCATCCCGATGAGGGGCATGACCGCGGCCAGGGCGCCGAGGTCGAAGCGGACGTCCGGAGTCCAGGTCGCAAAGGACGCCAGCTCGGTGACTCCAAAACTGTTGCCCTGCAGGCTCAGGCCCTGGGCGATGAACTGCTGGCCGGTGGCCTCGAAGAAGTTGTCCGAGAGGTGGGCGCGGCGGAAGACGCGCGTGAGGTAGCCGTGGTTGGCCTTCACGGCGTCCAGCAGCTCCGCCAGCACCCGCTCGCCCGCCACGATGCGTCCCACCCGGCAGCCATGCATCTGGAGCACGCCCGGCGACTCCCGAATCACGAGCGCCTGGCTGTCGATCAGCTGCGAGATCTCCACGGCCTGCGCTTCGGTCAGGGTTGCCGCCGCCGGCTCGCCGTACAGCGCGAGCAGGCCGAGCAACTGGCTTCCCTCCACGCTGACCGCGCCTTCGGCGTCGAGCAGCAACAGCGCGCGCCCCGGATGGTTGTACAGCGCGGCATCGCGGACGTCCTGCAGCGCGGCAGCGACCTCGAAGGGCTGCGCCGGCCGCTGCTGCCGCAGCAGCTCCTCCAGCCGCGACCAGGCCATGCTCTCGGACTGGCTGAGACGCTGGCGCTGGGCGATTGCGGCCGACTTGAGCTTGCCGGCCACGGCGGCACGGCGCGCTGCGTCGAGCCGGGCCAGCTCGCCGGCGGCCTGTTGCGTCGCGGCCTCGAAGCCGGCCCGCTCGGCCTCGGCGAAGGGGTTGGCCGCAACGCCGCTGTTGGCGAAGACGGCTGCGGCGAGCTCCAGCGACTCCTTACGGGCGGCCTCGAGCACGCAATCGCTGATGCGCAGCCGGCGGGCGCCGCCGATGGTCACCGCCCCCGTCTTGTCGCCGGAGCCGGTGATCACGGAGCCCTCCAGCACGACCTGCGTGCAGTCTTCGATCAGCAGGCCGCCCGCCGCCGGATCCGTGCTCACATGGAGGTCCTGCAGCTGCAGGAAGCCGAGACCGCGGAACTGGATCCGGCCGGGTCCGACGCGCAGGCGTGCGGCGGTGCCGCAGCCGCGGATGGACAGGTGCACTCCAGGACCGGCGGCCACCGTGAGCTCCTTCAACTCATGATCGCCGGGCAGCAGGCAGAGACTGAGGTCGGCGGCCGGACGGCCCTGGAGCAAGGCGACCACGGCCACGTCCAGGCTGGGGAAGCGCCCGCCCTTGCCCACGGTCACTTCGCAGCAGCCGTGCTCTGCCTTGAAGATGTCCATCCAGTCCACCAGCGCAGGGAAGAGCCGGCGGCAGTCCTGCTTCAGCGTCCACTTGCCGTTGCGGCGCTCCAGGACCGCGAGGCGGTCGTAGTGATGCCGCACGCCGTGCGGCAGCACCGCGTCGGGCGCGTCGGGTGCCCCGGCCCATTCGATGTCCGCCGTGGCCACGCGCGCCGGAATGAGCCAGTAGTCGCCGGTGCGGTACTCGCCGGCTTCGAAGCGGATCTGGATGCCGTCCTCCAGGTCCAGGAACCCCTCCCCGGCCGGCTGCGCGATCTTGCCCTGGCCGTCCCAGCGGCGCACCTTGGGATGCCGGTCATCCGGCGGCCTCTGCAAGCCCGCGGCGTCCGCCGCCTCGATGCTGAGCGCCGTGCCGTCCGCCTCCACGACCGTCAGCAGCCGGCCCGGTGCCGACTGCAGCTCCTCGTGGTCGTCGTGGACCTCGATCAGGTCCGCGCCGGCGAAGCCGAGGGCCTGGTCGCGGCCGGGGCTGCGCAGCGTGAGTCTCGCGCCGTCGAGCTCCGCCCAGGCGGCCAGCACCGAGCCGTTGTCGCGGGACCATTTGAAGCTGGCCGTGCCCAGCGGGCCGCCTGCGTGCACTTCGACCCGGTAGAGCTGGTTCTCCAGGCCGCGGTAGCCGGTGGCCGCGGCGATGGAGCACTCGCCGGCTTCGTCCTGCGGCTTCACGCGCGCCCGCAGCCGGCCGCGGCCGGCGTCGCTCGTCAGGCTGTTCCAGGCCGGGACGTCGCTGTCGCAGTCCAGGGCGGTGACTCCCGGCACGGGCAGCAGCTTCACCTGCGCCACCATCTTCGTGCGCACGGCGGTGTCCGGTCCGCCCAGCGCCGGCTCGCGCAGCTCCGGGTCCTCCACCGCCGTGACCAGGCGCTCCCACACGTCGAGATAAGCCAGGTGGAAGCCGTCCGCCGCCGGCAGCGCCACTCCGGGGAGGTCGGGCTGCTGTTCGAACGCGACGCGGTCGCTGGCGGGGTCGCCCTGCGCGCTGTTGTCGCACAGGATTCCGTCCACGTAGTAGCGGCCCTTTCCGATGAACAGCTTGCCGTCCGCGACGGCGAGGGCGAATCCCGCCCCGTGCAACGGCCCGCCGCTGCGTCCGACGACGTCGGCGCCGGTGGCGCGGGCTGCGTGATTGACAATGTCAACCTGCTCATTGTGGTCGGCATCGAGCTGCACGCGGCCTTGTTGCAGGCGGACGCCGCTGTAGCGCTGGGCCGCCCGGAAGGTGTTGCGGGTGAAGTCGCCCTTCATGGTGTTCAAGTTGCGAGCAGGATTCCGGCCTCCAGGCCGAAGCGCAGGTACTCATCGAGGCTGGCGCGCAGACAGGCCAGGCGCCGCGGCAGCAGCAGGTGGTTCCACACTCCCATCTCCAGACCGTCCTCGCCGCCTTCTGCGATCGGAGCCGGGCAGGACGCGGCGAGCTGGGTGTAGCCGGGGTCACCGAATCGTTCCGATACGAAGCAGGGCCGCACGCGGCGCGCCAGCAGCTCCCGTTCCGGCGCCGGCAGCGCGCCGGCGGACGCCAGCCCCAGGCGGCGGGCACGCTGCGCCAGCGCCAGCTCCGGCTGGCAGCGGTAACGGCGCGGCGTGAGCGAGGACAAGGGCAGGAAGCAGAAGCGCACGCAGCCCTGCTGGCGCCGCTCGGTCGCCAGCTCGCCGGTGAAGATGCAATCCGTGGCGAGCTCCAGCAGCCGGAGCTGTGCTGCGCCGAGCACCGTGCTGCGCAGGACGCGCGCTCCCGCCGCGGACATCGTCGGCGCCTTGCCGCCGGCGCCGTCCACGATGCATTCCTCCACGAGCAGCGAGGAGCCCTCGCCCGGCAACTCCAGGCGGCCGGTCACGCAGCGCTGCAGCGAGACCTGATGGTCCCGCGCTTCCGGCTCGGCCTTCAGGCTGAAGGCATCGCGCGGCACGAGCGTGCAGTGCCGTAGTGCCAGACGCGAGCCGTCGCCGGGTGCCAGCTTCAGGCCGCTGCCGGCGACCCACAGACCATCCAGGCGCAGGACGGCGCCGGCACCCAGCCGGATCTTCCACGGCGCGCGCAGCAGCACGAGCGGACGCTGCTGCTCGGCGGCGCGGATCTCGAGCCGGCGGCCGTCCGGCACCTCGATCGCCCCCACGGTGTGCGTTCCGCTGTCCGCCACCTCAAGCACGGCGTCCTGGCCGCCTCCGGACTGCCAGGCCTCCAGGGCCGCCTTCAGTGTGGCCGGCCCGCCGGCTGCTCCGACCGGCACCGCCGCGCCCTCGACCAGGCGTTCGGCGGCGCCACGCGTGTAGCAGCCGCCGCCCACGAGGCCGTTGCCGCCGCGGTAGCAGCGCACGCGGACGTGCGCCGGCTTCCTGCCCTTGGCGAAGGCGAAGCGCCCCGTCTGCGGATCCACCGCCACCTGCCCCTTGGCCGGCCGCCGCCAGGTCTCCAGGTTACAGGCCACGGCTTCCGCCGCGGCGACGCTGCGTCTCTCGCCGTCCTCCTCGTAGGAGATGGCGAACGCCGGAGTCGGGCCCAGGTAGACGCTCTCGGCCTGACCGCCGGCCTGGCGCGCCGCGCGCACGCGATTCAGGTCGGCGTACAGGGCGCGGCGGCGCAGCGGCCCGGGCAGATCCGCCTCGCCCGCCAGGTGCGCCACGCCCTCCTCGGTGCGGCCCGGGGCGAACAGCGGCATGTCCGTGCCCAGCACGTTGAAGCGGAACAGGCCGACGCCCTCCTCCGCCGCGGCCGCGGGCACGTCCACTTCCGGGATGGCCTGCAGGCGCCACAGGAACAGGCCGACGTTGTGCAGGTTGTGGCGGCCGCGGGCCACGGCGATACGGCGGACGTCGGCGGTGTGCGCGATCGCTCCGAAGGCTCCGCCGAGGAGCTCCAGCGCGCCGGCGTCACGCAGGCTGGCCGTGGCGCCGCGGTCGTGCCGCACGTGCTGCAGGTGCTGCGTGGCCGCCAGGCGCGGGAAGAACTCCACGCCGCGCGCGGGCAGCCCCGTGAGGTCGCGCGCGAGCTGCTCCAGCACCGCCACCGTGCCCTTGCCGCGCCGGTAGGCCAGCGTGTTGGCGGCAAAGGCCCGCGGGCTGAATCCCTGCAGCGGTCCGGACGGCAGGGCCGCGACGCCGAGCAGATCCGCAATGTAGGGGATGACCCAGTCCTCGCAGGTCTCGATGAACCAGTTCTCGTACAGGCGGGCGATGTCGCCCTCGACCGCGTCGAGCTCGCCCTCCATGACAGCCAGCAGCGCGCGCAGCGGCTGGCTGGCGTCCTGCGCGTCCTGCACGCGATAGATCGCGGGCAGCAGCGCGTACAACCGCTCGCGCAGGGCCTGGCTCATGCAGTGGCCACCTCCAGGCGCACGGCGTCCTCGGACTCGTCGAGCAGCAGCAGCTCGGACCGGCCCGGTGCGGGGCCGGTGCTCAGGGACTCGAGGTGCACGAACAACACTCCCGGCTCGGACTGCATGACCGCGATGGCTTCCGCGGCCGACACCGGCTGCCCGAACTCGCGCCGCGCGAAGCCGAAGGCCTCGCGCAGGCGTGCGCGCACGCCGGCGAGCACCTGCTCCGCACGCAGGCGCGGGTCTACGCCCACGCGGGCGTGGATGCGGAACCGGCGCTCGGTGAAGCCGTCCACCAGCACCTGTTGATCGGGATCGCGATGCCGTGCCAGTCCCGCCAGCAGCGCGCGCTTCTTGTCCTCGTCGATCGGCCGGCCGTTCTCGAGCGCCGCCGTGATGTGCACCACGCGCCGCTCGCCGCTCCAGAGCGCGACGGCCTGCGCCTTGCCGATGCCGGCGAAGCCGCGCGCGAAGGCTTCGTAGTCGCGCAGCGAAACCACGCGGTCCAGCGTCAGCACCGAGCGCGGCGCGTTCGCCCGCGCCCGCTCCAGAACCTCCGGCGACCCCGCTCCCGAGGCGGCAATCGGATTGGTCACGCCGCGGATGCCGGCGGGACGGGTCTGCAGCAGGGTCAGCTTGCCGGCGGCCACTTCGCCCTCCGGGCCGAGCCCCACGCGGTAGGTCGCGCGCACGTTCTCCACTCCCGAGGGCAGGCGCGCCCCGTTGCGCCCGTCGCCGAACTGCACCGTGGTGCGTCCGTCATCCGCGTTGCGCAAGGCGTAGCTCGCGCGGACCGCGTCGAGATCGTGGAGAGACGGCGTCTCCGTCCAGCGCACCCCGTCCACACGCAGCTCCAGGGTGCTGGCGCTGCCGCGCGCGCTGGCTGGATCCTCCACGAAGGTCAGCGGCGCGCGCCGCAGCACGAACGACTGGTGCGCCTGGGAGGCGTCGCCGCTGCCCAGCACCTCGGCCACGCTCTCGCCGTGCGTGGCGCGGGTCACGTTGGCCCGCACGCGGGTGGTGGCCGGCACATAGGCCCGCTGCAGCGCGCGCTCCAGCCGCAGCACGCGCCCACCCCGCTCCACCTGCGCCACGACCGCGTGCTCGGACTCCACGGTTTCTCCATCCCCCCCGCTCGGCACTCCCGAGACGATCAGGTGCTGCCCGGCACGCAGGCCGGAGCGCGGCTCCGCCAGCTCGATGGCCGTGCCCCTCACCAGCGCGGAAGCAGGAAGCTCGGCCGGAACGAGCTCCTCACTCTGCGCGTAGACGGTGGTGTAACGAACCTGGAAGTCGGAAAGGTCGCCCGCGCTGCGAAAGTGCAGGCTCGTCACCTTGCCGGAGAGCCCGTAATCGGCGCGAGAGAGCAGCTCCACGCGCCGCAGCTGCGCCGCGTGCAGGAAGCGCCCGTACCGCCGCCGCACGGAGCTTTTCTCCTTGAAGGCCACGTGCCCTGCGGACAGCACCATCCAGCTTCCCGCCTGGATCTGCGCGAACGCGCCGTCCAGGTCCACGGCCTTGACCTGTGCATTGCCCTGGTTGGCGCGCACGGCCGCCGCGAGCTCGGGCAGGTCTGCCTTGCGGGCGTTGTGGCCGAAGACCGAGGCGCGCTGGCGCAGCGCATAGACCGTGGCCACGGCCCCGGTGCGCCACCGCAAGGGCTCGCGCCAGGCGACGACGGTCACGTTGTCGGCGGGGCGCGGCTCGACGCGACTCAGGATGCGGAATTCCCACTCCTCCGGCTCCTTCCTGCGCTCCGGTTGTTTCCTGAGCTCCAACACCTTCCGGAACTCCGGCTCTTTCCTGAGCTCCAGTTCTCTCCTGAGTCTCAGCTCCCGGGGCTCCAGCTCCACTTTCGGCTGGCGCTCCGCGGCCAGCAACAGCCCATCGCCGGCTTGCAGCCCGGTGCTGAGGCCCTGCAGCCGGAGCTGTACGCCGCCCGCCTCCAGCCGCCACGCGGTCGTGGCACGCACCGGCATCGCGTTCCACTCCGGGCGCGCGACCAGCGGCTCCGAGGTCTCGAAGGTCTGCGGCTTCTGGCCCGGCCCGGGCACGCTCTGCACGCGCGTGCCCCTGGGCACGTCCACGCTCGCGGGCGCGCCCGCCGCGGTCTCGACCTCGAACGCCAGCCAGGCGGACGCGGCCACGCCCGGGCCGAGCTCGTAGCCGACGCTGCGCGCCAGCTCCAGCACGGAGCGGCGCTCGGCGGCCGTGCGCAGGAAGCCCTCGTTGGCGATGCGCTCCTGGTAGAAGCAGAGCACGTCGGCCACGGCCGCGCAGGCGTCGAGCAGGGCGATGCTCGGATCGTCGGCGGCGCGCGTCGTGAGCGCGCTGAGGCGCGGAGCCCCGGCGACCGGAGCCGGCCGCGGCAGGCGCTCGATCATCCTCCGCAGGAACGCGGCCTGGGTGCCGAAGCGGTAGCGCAGCGCGGGCAGTTGCGGCGGGTTGCGCGGGCGTTCGGGTGCGCCGGCGGTCTCGCTGCAGCAGCTGCCGGGAGTGCGCGGATCGTCCTGCTCGCTCATAGTCCGCCTCGCATCTCGAACTCGATGCGGCCGTTCTCCGGGGCGTTCGGGTCGTTGTCGAGCCGCGGGATCTCGTGCAGCCCGATGGCGATGCGGTCCGCCGCGATGCCGCCAGGCGCGGTCACACCCAGCCGGCGGAAGCGGCTGCGCCCCGGCGGAGCCTCTTCCAGCTCGACCCGCTCCACCCCGGGAACGGCCAGCACCGCCGCGACGATGGGGCTGAGATGGACGTGCTCGCCGAAGCTGAAGTTGTCGGGATGGAACCAGCCGCGCCGTCCGCCGGCCAGGACGCGGTTGCTGAACCGCTCGAGCAAGGCGCGCTGCACGACGCCGCGATAATGGCCGGGCCGGACACACACCGTGAACGCGATGTCCAGGGGCACGAAACGCGGCGGCGCGATCTCCAGGTCCGCGCCCGCGAGGCGGTAGGGCTCCAGGAAAGCGCGCAGCTCCTCCTCGAAGGCTGCGTCCACCGGGGCGCCGCCCTTGCGGTCCACGGCGAGGAACACGGTGGTCCAGCTCCCGGTCCAGCGCCGCTGCGCGCGCGCCCTCTGCACACCGGGATGTTGCCGCGCCGCCGCCGTCCAGTCCTCTTCGGTGACCGCGCGCCGCTGCACGCGGAAGGCCTGCGGCGCCCGGATGCGCACCTGCGCGATGGACTCCGGGTCCTGGCCGCCGCGCGCCGGAAGCGGGTTGCGGACGCGCAGCACGGCCTTGGCCTCGAGCTTGGTCCCCGGCGCGTCGGACTCGGGCGCGACCACGTGCGCGATGGCTCCGGCGCCCGCGTTGCCGGCGCTGCCGTTGCCGACCCGGTAGCTGGCGCGCAGGCGCGCGCCCGGGGCCGGCTGCAAGCCGTGGGCGCCGTCGCCGAAGCGCAGATGGGCGGTGCCGGCGTCATCGGTCTCGACCACGAACTCGCGCGCGAAGGGGCCGCTGGCGAGCAAGGAGCGGCATGGCCGCCACAGCAGCGGCCGTTCGCCGCCCGGCGCCTTCTCCAGGAGCACGACCGCCGAGCGGTCCAGCCGGAGCGTCTCTTCCACGGCGCTCGCCGCCGGAGCGGCAGGGTCGAAGGGAGCATCCACGGCGCTCTCCGTGCGCTGCAGGCTCTGCTGCGTGACGCCGCTGTGCTGCAGCCGGGCGCGCCAGGGCGCCGCGCCCGCGGGCACGCTCAACTCGATCGGTTCGTCCAGGAGGGTGCGGCCGTGGTCGGCCAGCACCACGTTGCCGCGCGCCAGCGCCAGCGGGCGCGGCACCGGAGGCGCGGTGCCGTCCTCCTGCACCAGCACCTCGCCGACGGGCAGCGCGAAGGGGAGGGCGTCGGCCGCGTCCCAGGACACGTCGACCACGGACAGCCGCGGGCCCGTGGCCCGCGTGCCGCCGTCGCGCGCGAACAGCGGGTCCTCGCGGTGGCGCAGCGCCGCCACGCGCACCACGTGACGCAGCCGGGGGTCGGCGTCGGCGGCCTGCAGCGTCTCCGGATCGCGGACCTGTTCGAATAGGAGGAAGTCGCCGGCGGCCAGATCATCCAATGCGCCGGAGCGGTTGCGCAGGGTGGCGCGCGTGGCGCCCGCCGGCAGGCAGCAGCCCTCATCCCCCCAGGTGTGGAAGAGGATCGCATTGCGGCCCGGCCGCAGCACGAGCTCGTGCATGGTCTCGAACACCAGCGCCCCGGCGTCCGCGAGCCGCTGGAATTCCGACTCCGGGACCACGGTGTCCGCGCCCGCGACGGAACCTAGCAGGCGCGTGCCGGGCCGCGGGACCCCGTCCGCGGCGCGGATGCGCGGGCCGGGCAGCAGCACGCCGTCGGCCTCGGGAGCCACCTCCAGCACGACCCAGGCGCGCGCGTTGCGCCCGTCGTGCATCGGATAATCGAGGAGCCGCGCGTGGCGGCGCACGGAGATGCGTTGGCGCGCCGTGCCGAGATAGGCCTCGGTGGCCACCGCGTCCTGGTAATAGCTGAGCTGGTCGGCAACGTGAGCCACGGCCTCGACGACCGCCACGCCGAGGTCCGCCGGATTGCGCTCGCGCCAGCGCGGGGCGACCTGGCTCAGGCGGTCCAGCATCAGCCGGCGGAAGCTCGCGTAGTCCTTGGCCTGGTAGTCGAGGCGCGGCTCCTCCAGCGCCGGAGGCGGACAGACCGGGGTATCGGCGCAATCCCCCTCGGTCGGGCATTCGACCTTGAAGAAGAACTCGATCTCGGACAGGATCGGGTCGAAGCCTTCCGGGGGGTTGTCCCCGGCCCCGGGAGCGACGAGGCGCAGGCGATACGGGGAGAAGTCGCCTGTGCGGTCGGTGCGCACGACCAGCGTGCGCGCGGCCTCCGGCAGCGAGGAACTGAACGCGCGATCGGCGTCGCTGGGACCAGCGGCGGGCAGGCGGTCGGCGCGCCCCGCCCATTCCACCGCCACCGATGTCGTCCGCACGCCGCCGGCGATGCGCACACCGCTGGCGGTGAGCGTCTCGGGCAGCGCGCGGTAGGCGCGTACCACGAGGGTGCGCTGCGGCGGGATGCCGGCCGGGGTGTCGCGGTCGAGGACTTCCAGGTACTCGATGCCGTTCACCCGCTCGTTCTCGCGCAGGTGCTGGCCGCGCTGCGGGCTGGAGCAGGTGTAGATGCGTCCCATCTCACACTCTCCGCGAGAAGCCGTCCGTGCGCCGCTCCTGCGTGCGCGCCAGCCGGTACTGGACCTCGACGTGCAGGATGGAGTCCTCGGCGGAGACGCGCACCGCCTCGACCTGAACCAGGTCGCCCAGCCAGCGCTGCAGCGCGCCCTGGACCATGAACTGGGTCGCCGCAGCCAGCTCCGGGCTGTTCGGCGCGAACACGAGCGCCGCCAGCCCGCAGCCAAAGTCGGGCCGGTTGACGCGCTCACCGGGCGCGGTGAACAGAACCTGCTCGATGAGCTGGCGCACGTGCTCCTCGGTCTGCGCGCCGGCGGTGCGCCCGGAGGCGTCGATGCGATACGGATAGCGCATGTCCATGGCTCAGGTTCCGAGCACACGGGGCTGCGCGGAGGCCACGGTGGGCGGGCCGGGCGGAGCCGTGCCCACGCACAGGCCGGCGCTGGTCTGCAGCACCGCCGGCATCTGGCCGATGCGCACGCGCAGCGCCGGAGCGAGCCATTGCACGGTCGTGCACTTGTTGCCCGAGCTCGGCGGATTGGTGCAGGCCGGCAGCCAGGCGTCCGCCACGGTGGCCGCCGGCATGCCGGACAGCAGCACCCGGGGGCTGCCGGGCGTGATCAGCACCGGAAAGCCGTGCAGGCACAGCACCGTGGCGCCCACGTGCAGCAGCGGGGCGCCCATCAGATCACCTCCAGGGCGCCGTTGTTCACCGACACGCTGGCCGGGGTGAGCTTGACCGACGCGACCGCGTTCTTGATCTCGATGCCGCTGGCGTCGAACACCAGGCTGAGCGGCGTGGCGACGGCGGGCGGATTCACCTCGATCTTGAGGCCGCCGACGCCGGGCAGATCGCTGAGGGTCAGCGCAACGGAGTCCGTCTTGAAGGCCTTCACCTGCGGGAGCGCCGGCTGCGCCGGAGCCTCGCCCACGCCCCAGAAACAGCCGGCCAGGATCGGATAGTCCGGGTCGCCGCCCTCGAACTCGATCCAAACGTTGGCGCCGACCGGCGGCACGGCGAAGAAGCCCACGCCGGCGCCGGCGTAGGGCACGCACGGCATGGCCCAGCTCATGCGCCCGTCCCCCAGCACCGCGGGGCAGCTCACCTGCACCCGGCCCTGGAACATCGGGTCAACGTTGTTGGCGACCGTGCCGCGGTATTTGCCGAAGAACTGGCTCATGCTGGCACCACCGGAGTGAGCGCGCCCACTCCCTCCCGGCTCAGGGTGAAGCTTTGCTTGTATTCGCCGATGCGGATCCGGTGCGTGACGCTCGCGACGTACCAGAGGCCGTCGTGCTGAAAGCCGGCGCCGCGCAGCCCGACGATGCCGCGCGGCTGCAGCAGGTCCTGGTAGCGCAACGCGTCGAGCTCGCCGGTGGCCGTGAGCGTGCGGTCCGTGGAGGCGTCGGTGCGTGACTGCGCGCGCCCGAAGGCCTGGACGGCGTTCAGGCCGCTGGCCCGGAAGGCGCGCGTCCGCACGTTCCCCATCTCGGTCGCCCAGATCGGCATGGCCGCCAGCGGTGGCCGCGTGCTGGCGAAGGTGCGCACCGGCACGGTCTGGCCGGTGAGCCGATCCTGCACCGGGCCCGACTCGAAGGCCGGCGCGAGGGCGTCGAGCTGGAACTGGAGGCCGGTGGCGTTGCTCTCCGGTCCCAGGTTCACGGAGATGGCGCGCTGCGGCGCGCCGATGCGCTCCGGCGGGCCCCAGTAGGCCGAGTTCATGCCGGGCAGCGGGCCAGGGCGCACGTAGAAGACGTAGCCGTGGCGCTCCGCGAGCTGCTGCAGGTACTGCAGGTCCGTGCCCTGCTGCACCGGAGTCCGTTCGATCGGCAGCGGCGGATCCACCACCACGGGCGGTCGCGGGTCCGGAATGATGCCGTACTGCGCGTAGCTGGCCAGGATCTTGGTCACGATGATGGTCTCGTCCTGCGCCGGGTGCTCGACGGACTTCTCCTCCTGGTCCATCGCCACGCTCACGTCCTCGCCGGTGATCGTCAGCGTGCTGCCTCCGGGCTGCTCGCTGGGCGAGAGCTGGCGGTTCGTGATGATGCCATCCACCAGCACGCGCGGCATGGCGCGGAACGTCACGATCAGGATGACGCGCGCGAAGGGCTTGAGCAGCGGCAGGCTGAGCAGCGGATAGTCGAAGATGTCCGCGGGCCCGCTGCGCCCCACGCGGAACCGCATCTGGAAGCCCGAACGGCCCTGATCGGCGTGCCGGACCTCCACCTCGTCGAGAGCCTGCACCACGTGCGGCGGCGCCGGCACCGGCACCGTCGGGCCGATCAGCACCGTGAGCTGCACGCCGGTGGGAATCAGGCTCATGCCAGCGCCTCCGGCACCGGCACGCGCAGCACGCGTCCGGGCTCTTCCGTCAGCTCCGCGGGGTGCATGGCGTTGCTGGCGTCGCAGATGCGCCAGGACTGCTCCGGGTCTCCGAGCGTGCGGCCGGCGATCAGGTCCAGGCGGTCGCCTTGCGCCACCGTCACCTCGACCAGCAGCCGCAGCGCTTCCGGCGCCGGCAGGAAGCGGCGCAGCTTGTACACGACCTCACGGCCCGATGCCTCGGTGGTCCGTCCCTCGGGGATCGGCGCGTAGCGGCTGGAGGGTTCGAACATGGCAGCTTCAGAACAGCTTCACTTCGCCGCCGGCGACCGCGCCGAGGTTGCCGGCGCTGCCCATGGTGGCCATCGTTTCCTTCATGATCTGATGGGCCAGGAACAGGTAGTAGCCCGGGTGCGTGAGGCTCAGGTCAGAGTAGGAGAGCACGCGCAGGCTGAGGCTCACGCTGGCGCGGATCGGATTGAGCTGCGGATCGAAGGCCTCCTCGGTGATGCTGAACTGGGTCAGCCGCACCGGCAGCACCCGCGACGCCCCCCACACCAGCAGCGTGAGCGGCGCCTCCGGCGGCACCAGCTCGATGGTGCCGGCCGCCGCCAGCACCGTGTTTGCGATGACCAGCGCGCTCTTGGGGTACAGCAGCATCTCCAGTGCCGCGAGCTGCGGGTGGATGCCCATCGCTCCGGCCAGGCCGTCGCCCTTCTCCAGCTGGTCGGTGGCGTCGATCTCCACCTTCAAGTCGATCGTCTCGACCGGCGGGCCGGTGAGCCGCATGGCTTCGCTGCGGTCGGCCTGTCCCTGCCCCGGCGTCTGCGCGTCCAGCCGCCGCGTCAGCTCGGACGGGTTGTACTGGAACACGATCACGCTCGCGAGCGGGTTGAAGAGGTCCACGCCGATCACGGCGCCCTTGAGCACGCGCGGGGAGCGAGGGTAGGTGGTCATGGCTGGTCCGGGGCTGGAGGAAACAGGCGGGAGGGAACGCGCAGCTCCAGATCCGGGAACAATTCGGAGCGCCACAGCAGCGTGCCCGTGCGCTTGAACCAGACTTCGACGCGGCGATTCTGCGCGTGCTCGTCTTCGGTCCGCGCCCCGGCCACGGCAGGCTCGCTCATGCCAAAGGACCGGATCGCGAGGCGCTCGCGTACGATCCCGCGCGCCTCCAGCTCGGCAGCGATGGCCTCGGCGCGCCGCTCTCCGAGCTGCACGTTGCGCCGCTCCGAGCCACGCGCGTCGGTATGGCCGTACACGAACACGAACGGCGGCGGCTCCACCTGGGCGTTGGCGCGCTCCACGATGGCGTCCAGCGCGGCCGCCGCGCCCGCGGGAAGCGCGGCGCTGTTGAACGCGAAGCCCTCCACGGTCCGCGACTCGAAGCTCGGCGTCTGCGGCGGCAGCGCCAGCGGGCCCGGCGCCGGAGCCGGCTGCATCCCGCCAAGCCCCGGCAGCGACGGCGCCCACGGCGTGCCGAAGCCCGGCAGCGGCGGCGTCGGGCCGGCCGGAGGCCAGGGCAGCAGCGGGGTCGCGGTCGTCGTGCCGGAGCCCTGGCCGAAGTCCCGCAGCAGCCGCCCGATATCGGCGGGCGAATACGACTCCCCGAGCGTGAATTTCTCCGGATCGACCGCCAGCGGGTCCTGCGCGATCACGGGAGTGCAGTTGGCGAAGCCCCAGTCGCAGCGCACGCCCGGCCCGAGCGGGCCCGTGACCGGCATGTCGGGCGTGCGATAGAAGATCTCCATGCGTCCGTCCTCGCGGATCCGGAACACCGGCCCGCCGTACTGCCAGAGCGGCGGCGTCAGCCCGCCGCCCTCCTCCTCCGGCTGGCGCTGCAGCCGCGCGCCGGCGGCAGCCGCCGGAGCCGCGACCCTTCCGCCCGCCATCACCGCCCGGCTCATGGCATCCGCCTGCCGCTCCGCCGCTTCCCCGGGCTCGCTGACGCGGAGCCTGCTTCCGGCGGCCGACGGCGCCTCCGTCTGCTGCGCCACGTGCGCCAGCTCGTGCGCGAGCAGGCGCTGGCCGGCTGGACTGTGTGGATCGTGCTGCCCGGACCCGAACACGATGTCCCGGCCCACGGTATAGGCCAGCGCGCTCACCGCGGCCGCGGACTCGGCGGCGCGCACGTCCTCATGCACGCGCACGGAGCCGAAGTCGTGGCCCAGGCGCGCTTCCATGCCCGCGCGGACTCCCGGATCCAGCGGGTGTCCGGGCGCACGCAGCACCTCGTGCACGATGGCCGGGGCCTCGCGCGGCGCGCTGCGGGCCGCCGGCGCCCGCCGCAGCTCCCGCTCGCCGCGGCAGCGGTCGCAGGTGCCACCGCAGGCGCACTTGCGCAGCAGCGCCCTCATTGCTGCAACCCTCCCGCGATGGCGCGACCGATCCGTGCCGCGTCGCCAGCAGGCGCCGTCAGGGCAAGGGACGGGATCCGGGCGTGCGCCGCGAGGGCGGCCGGCAGCCCGCGCTCCGCGAGCGCGCGTCCCAGCTCCTGCTGCAGCGCCGCGGCGAAGGCCGGGGCGTCACGCCTTTCGACGCCGTGGAGCACCAGCTCGTCCACGTGGACGCGCAGCTTCACCGGCTCCATGTGACGCCTCCAGCTTCCATCTCGCTGAGCGGCTTCTCGAGCTTCTGGTACTCAGCGGCGGCGGCGCGCATCACGTGCTGCATGCCCACGGATTCTCCGGCCTCGGCGGCCAGGAAGGCCGCGTTGAGGGCGATGTTGCGGATGCTGCCCCCGGCCACGTTGAGCCGCGCCAGCCGGTGGAAATCGAGCTCGTGCCGGGGCGCCGCCTTGGGGAACGAGCGCCGCCAGATCTCCTCGCGCAACGGAGCGTCGGGGAAGGGAAAGTGCACCAGGAATCGGAGCCGGCGCAGGAACGCGGCGTCCAGGGCCTGCTTCATGTTGGTGGTCAGGATCGCCAGGCCGTGGTAGCTCTCCATGCGCTGCAGGAGGTAGCTGATCTCGACGTTGGCGTAGCGGTCATGGCTGTCCTTGACCTCGCTGCGGCGTCCGAACAGCGCGTCGGCCTCGTCGAACAGGAGCACGGCTCCGCCTTCCTCGGCGGCGTCGAACACGCGGCGCAGGTTCTTCTCGGTTTCGCCGATGTACTTGCTGACCACGGAGCTGAGGTCGATCCGGTACAGGTCCAGATCGAGCTCGTGCGCCAGGACCTCGGCCGCCAGCGTCTTGCCGGTGCCGCTCGGGCCCGCGAACAGCGCGCTGATGCCGAGCCCGCGCCCGCCCGCCCCGTCGAAGCCCCAATGGCCGTGCACGACGCTGCGCTGGCGCACCTGCGCGGCGAGCTGCGCCAGCACGTCGAGCTGCGCCGGCGGCAGCACCAGCTGCTCCCAGCCGCCGCTCGGCTGGATGCGCTGGGCCAGGTCGTCGAGCCGCGGGCGCGCACGCCGCCGGCAGGCTTCCCAGAGCCCGCCGCCGGCAGGATGCGCCGTCTCCTGCGCCGCCGCGGCGATTGCCGGCGCGCTGAGGGTGAACTGCCAGACGATGCGGTCGAGCTGTCCGTTCAGCGCGCCCGCGCTGGGCCCGAGCTGGCGCTGCCACAACTCGCGCTGCTCGTCGGGCGACAGGCGGCGCAGCTCCACGCGGCGCAGGTGGGCCAGCCCGGCCACGGGCTCGCGGCTCGACACCACCAGGGGCGCCTGCGTGTTCAAGCACAGCGCGAGCAGCGGGCGCAGCGCCGTGCCTTCCACCGACCCCACCTCGGCCAGGAAGGTGCTGGCGGAGAAGATGGACTCGCGCTCCAGCAGGCGCGCGAGCGCTTCCCGTTCCTCCGGGGACTGCGGCACGTCGGCGGCCTGCAGCGCGTACTGGCGCGCGCCGACGCCCGCGGCGGCCCGTGCCGCCACGGCGCGCCGCGTGGCATCATCGTCACCGCAGAGCTGGAGCGCGCGCCGGCCGGCGCCGGCCGGCAGCCTCCAGTGCTCCGCCAGCAGCTCGGCGGCCGCCAGCTGCGCCGGGGCGAGGCCGGCGTCGGCCGGAACCGGCTCCAGCAGGCCCGCCAGCCGCACGTCCAGGTACTGGACGCCGGTGAGGTGGTGCAGCACGCGCTCATCGATGCGCAGGGGCGCGGTGAGGAGCGAGGAGCCGGACTGGGGCTCGACCAGCCTCCAGCGCCGCAGCGGCGCGCCGGGAGCGAGCGCGCTCCAGTGGGCGTCCGGCAGCGCCGACAACGCCAGGCTGAAGCTGGGCCGGGCGCACACGGCGGCGAAACCGGCGTCCAGCTCGGGCCCCGCGCACAGCAGCAGCACGTCGCGCTCGAACGCCGAGAGCGCGAACGCGGCGCACAGCGCATCCAGGGCCGGACAGGCCTCCGGGGCCGCTGGCGCGGCGACGGGGACGTCCGCAGCGCCGCCCGCGCCTTGCGCATGGCGGCACAGGAGCGCGCGCACGCGCGCCAGCTCGGCCAGGAGCTGGCGCTGGTTCTCTTCGTGCCAGGAGGCCGTGGGCTCCGTCATGTCAGCTCCAGCCTCGGGGAGTCGTAGCGTCCCGTGGCCGCGTCCACGGCCAGCGGGCTCTCGGCGCCGTCGACGCGCACCCGCACGAGATAGCGCCCGCGCAGCAGGCGCGCCTTCTGTACGCGCCAGCGCGCCGGCGTCTCTCCCGTCACGGCCGGCTCCAGCTCCATCCGGCGCGTGCGCGGCGCGCGCGCCGCCGGCGCATCCGCCTCGTTCAACAGCAGCTCCACGCGCGCGCCCCGCTGCGGAGCGGGATCGATGCGCACGGAGAGATCCGCGGTGCGTTCGTCGCCGTCGCTCTCCACGTTCTGCTTCGTGACGGCGGACACCTCCGGCTGGAGGACGAACGCCGCCAGGTTCGACTCGGCGATCGGGAAGGCGGTGGGCGCGCCGTCCGTGAGCCCGCGGTGCAGCACCTGGATCCCACGCACGCCGGGGCGCAAGGCGGACGCCGGGGCGGCGGAGAGCGGCAGCCGGATCGCCCCGGCCGCAACCGCAGCCGGGTCCACCGGCACCACCTCGCCGCCGATGCGGACCTCCGTGACGGGCCCGCGCAGGTTCCGCCCCTGCAGCAGCAGCGTGCTTCCGGCCAGGATCGGCTCGCCCTCGCCGCCCTCGGCGACCACCTGGCGGAGGAACGGCACGTCGGCGGGAACGACGAAGAGCCGCCGCTCGCGCACGGGCAGCGCCGACGCCGGCGACTCGCGCCCCTCGATCAGCACCAGCGACGCCTTGTAGATGAGCGAGAGCGCGTAAGGAGTCTGGAAGAACGAGGACCAGAGCTGTGAGAATTCCTCGACCCCGAGCTCGTGCGGCGCGAAGCGCACCAATTCCGCGGCGTCGGCCAGGTTGGAACGCGCCAGGAACGGGAAGGCCGC
This sequence comes from Planctomycetota bacterium, assembly GCA_004295085.1. Taxonomy (GTDB): domain Bacteria; phylum Planctomycetota; class UBA1135; order UBA1135; family UBA1135; genus SHNF01. Next base: position 461,376 of record SHNF01000009.1, read on the forward strand.
GTCCCCGGTGGCGGCGCGGATGGCGTCGCGGCTCAGGACGGGGCGGGAGTGCAGGGTGCGCACGACGCTGCCGAGCAGCCGCTGCGGCTCGAGCTGGGCCTCGTTGCCGTGAAAACTGATGAGGTAGTAGAGATCGAGCGCCGCCGCCGTCCGGCGCACGACGCTTCCTTCCGGGCTGCGCGCCGGCAGCTCTTCGTTGCGCAAGGCCGCGTTGGGCGTGACCTGGAACAGGTACAGGTTGACCAGCGTCGCCGGCTGCCCATTCGTCGCCTGGTCCGGCCTCTGCGCCACGACCGTGGCGCCGGGGACGTCCTCGTCCACCGCCTGCTGCAGCATCCTCTGCAGGGCGGCGGTGGCGCTGGCGACGGCAAGAAAATTGCTCACGTCTTTTCCCCGGCGCGCCGGCGCAGGTAATCGTCGAGCGAAATGGCCGGACGGGCCGTGACCGCGCGTCGCGGCGCGGGCGGCGGTGCCGCGCGCACCTCGATGCGGCCGATGTGCACCTCCACGGTCACCGGCGCTCCGGCGACGGGCTCGGCCTGAGCTGCCGGCGGCGCGGTCGGAGCAGTGGAACGCGTCCTGTGCGCGTCCTGCGGCGACTCCAGGGGCGCCGCGGCCGGCATCCGAGGCTCGTCGGCGCTTCCGGGAGACGCCGGCGGCTTCGGCACGAGCGGCGGGAACGGCGAGAACAGCCCGGAGCGCGCGCCGGGCACGGTTTGCGGCGCCGGGGGCACGACCTCCGCGCGCGGCACGGCCTCTCCGTATGCCGGCACGAGCGTCGGACGGGGGCGTTCGCCGGGCGCAGACCCCGGCACAGGAGGTTTCAGGTTCTCTGACCGAGGCCGCGCCGGCGCAGCAGGAGGTGGCGGTGGACCCGGACGCGCAGAGGAGTAGGAGGAGGGTCGCGTCTCGGGTGATCCGGCGGCCTCGGGTGGCGCTCCCGCAGCGGGAGCCGGCAGCGGCGGCGGAAGCATCTGCTCGGCGGGCGCCGCCGGCTGCGCTGGAAGCTCCAGGCTCCCCGGTGGTCTCGCCGGCACGAGCTGCTGCGGCGCTGCTCCCACGGGCTCGGGCGGGGCCGTTGGCGGCGGCTGCTGCCGGCGCAGAGACGCCGGTGCAAAGGGGGCGAGAGTGGGGGCCTCCGACGCGCCCGCTGCCTCGAGCGGCGGGGCCGGCGCGTGCGCGAACCGCGCCGGGATCAGCGGCGCGATGCCGCCGCCGCGTCCCAGCGCGCGCTCCGCCAGACGCAGCAGGTAATCGCTCATCGCCCGGCGAGCTCCAGGTAGCGGCGCCGGCGGCGCGGGCTCATGGCCAGGATCTCCGCCTCGCTCCAGCCGTAGACCCGCGCCAGCCGGTCGACGTCGTCGAGCAGGCGGACCGCCGCCGCGTCGATCTCGCTCCAGAAGAAACCCTGGACGTCCAGGGCGTCGCTCCATTCGTGAGCGCAGGCGGCGCAGCGCAGGGCCAGGCTGAGGTCCGCCTGGGGATCCGCGGCCGCCATCGCCGTCGCGAGCGCCGCAGTCAGCGCCGCGGGGGGCGGATCGCCGGTCGTGGTCGCCAGGAAACAGCGGTCGGCGATCCGGGCGCTTGCCTCTTCCGCGCCCGCGCAGACGGCCGCGGCCGCGAGGTCCCGGCTGTCCGGCAGGCGGAAGCGCAGGTCCCGGCCGTCCACGGTCATGGTGAAATCGCCGCCGGCATCCACCTCCGGGTCCTGCAGCAACAGCTCGGAGGTGCGCAACTCCAGCTCGAGCGCTTCCGCGCAAACCGGGCAGGAAACAAAGCCGCGCAGCACCTCGCCGAAGGTGGCCCGGCGTAACGCGAGCAGGCGCGCGTCGCGCCGGCCGATGCTGAGGCCGGCGAGCTCCTCGAAAGACGCCTCCGGCCAGCCCGCCGCGAGCAGAGTGAGGGCGCGGTCCACGGGGTGCTGGCTCTGCCCCTGCTCCCAGGCGGAGAGCAGGCTGGCTCCCGAGAGTGGCCGCATGGCCTACGCCGGCTCGCTGAAGCTGGGCTCGCTCGGCTCGGTCACCTCGTAGTCGCGCTCCCAGCCTTCGTTCTCGAGCTTGATGCTCTGGATCGCCACGGCATTGCCGCTGGCGTCGAGCTCCGGCAGCGCCTGATACTCCGAGACCCAGCAGCGGAACACCTTGTAGGCCAGGACGAGCTGGCCTGCCTCGTTGTACATCTCGATGATGATGTCCTTGCGGAAGTCGCGGAGCGAGGTCTCCGCGCCCAGGCCGGCGCCGAAGTTCCAGATCTTGTTGGCCCATCTCTCGAACTCGACGTCGTGGGTGACGCCGCGCTCCAGGCTGATCGGCTCGAACTTCGTCTGGCCGGGAGACTTCCGCACCATGCTGGGGTCGCCGCCCTCGCGGTGCTCGACCGGGTCGGTGGTCCGCTTGAGGGCGCCCACCTTGCTGACGCCGGCCACGTAGCGGCCGTCCCACTTGACCCGGAACTTGAAGCTCTTGTACGGATCGAATCGGTGCGAGTTGACGCTGAACTGAGCCATGAGTGTGGTCCTATGCGGCGAGCTGGCCGGCGATCTGCTGGATGCGGATGAACACGAACTCGGCGGGCTTCAGCGGCGCGAAGCCGACCAGGATGTTGACGATGCCGCGGTTGATGTCGTCCTGCGTCGTCGTCTCCTTGTCGCACTTGACGAAGTAAGCCTCCCGGGGCGAGGTTCCCTGGAACGCCCCCTGGCGGAACAGGCTGTGCATGAACGCGCCGATGTTGAGGCGGATCTGGGCCCACAGCGGCTCATCATTCGGCTCGAACACCACCCACTGCGTGCCGCGATAGAGGCTTTCCTCCAGGAACAGCGCCAGGCGCCGCACCGGGATGTACTTGTACTCGTCCGCCATCTGATCGTCGCCGCGCAGCGTGCGCGTGCCCCAGATGACCTTCCCGTACACCGGCAGGGAGCGCAGGCAGTTGATGCCCTTCGGATTGAGCGCGCCGCACTCGCCGTCGCCCAGCACCGTCTGCAGGCCGCTCACGCCGGTGAGCGTGGCGTCGGTGCCCGCAGGCGCCTTCCAGACCCCGCGCTGCGCGTCCGTGCGCGCCATGACGCCGGCCACCGTGCCGCAGGGCACGAAGGTATCCATCTGGTCCTGGCGCAGCGGGTCCGGCTGGAGCAGCCGCGGGAAGAACAGCGCGGCGTTGCGCGCCTCCAGGCCGGTCAGCGCGAGCTCGGCCACGCCGGTCTTGGCCGCCTCGGCGACGCTGCCGCTGGCCAGGGCCCACTCCGCATCGGCGTCCACGATCAGGAAGGCGCGCCGATCCCGGCAGTAGGCCGCAGCCGCGCGCCAGACGCCCACGGGGACGTTTCCGTCCCGCGTGTCCGGCGGAATGCACAGCAGGTTGAACAAGTCGGCCTTGTCCAGCGCATGCATCCCGGTGCGCGCCTGCGCGCTTCCTTCCCAGTCGGCGGCGTCCTTGAGCACCACGCCGTCGTTGCCGTCGCTGAAGTCGGCGGAGCCCTTGGGCGGGAGGCCCGTGCCCGGCACGTCCGGCTGCCCGTCGTCCTTCAGCGCCACGCGCGCCAGGCTGGATTCCTGCACGAGCACGCGGTCGACCCGCCGCCGGTGATCCCTGTACGTCAGGTTGCGGAAGTACTCCTCGCGCCCGGTGCCCTCGTCGGTCAGCTTCAGGTTGAACAGGTCGCCCTCGGCCAGACCGAGGTTCTCGGCCACGATCTTGCCCAGGCCGTCGAAGTCCACCACGGCCTTGAGCTTGTTCCCCCAGGCTCCGGGGTTGGCGGCCTCGAGCTTGAGCTGCACCGCGCCGGTACCGACCTCGCCCGCCGCCACCCCGCGCGCGGCGGCTCCAGTCCCGCGCTTGAAGGCGCGCACCACCAGCGCCTGGCTGCCGCCGTTGCGGAAGAAGTCGCGCACGGCGTAGCTCATCGGCCGCGCTTCGTGCAGTCCTCCGAACATCCGCTCGTAGTCCGCGAAGCTGAAGAGCGGCGTTGCTTGGTCTACGGGCCCCCGTGTCGCACGGCCGAGGAACGCGGTCACGGAGGTCGCCACACCGGTGATCGTGCGCACTCCGCTCGGCACTTCCTCGATGTACACACCGGGATAGGTGGGGGCAGTCGGCATCTGAACTCCTGTGAAGGGGGCTGCGAGTGAGCGAGGGACGGACCACGAGGCACGGCCGGCGACTCAGAGCCGCCGCCGCGCCCCTTCCGCACTCTAGATTCGGTCCTGGCGGCGCGCAAGCCTTAACACGGCCTTGGCGCGCGCGCGGACGTCCTTACACACAATCGCGCCGTCGTCGTTCGCGAGCATCAGACCCTGACGCCGGCGCGAATCGGACGGATCGTCACAGTAAACATTGGGCGGCTAAAGGCTTCCGATCACGGCATTGGTAGCGCTCCGGCAGCTCCGTGGCCCGAGGTCCGGGACGCCTCAGGGTCCGCTGGGCTCGTAGCGACCGGTCACGGGCACGCGCAGGTCGGCGGCGTCCAGCACAGTGCCGCTGGGATCCCGGATGCTGGCCTCGATGCGAAGCTGGCCCTTGTCGGCGGGAGTCATTGGCTGGGACAGATGGTCGGGAATGGTCGAGAGAAGGCGTCCGGCATAGCCACCGACGCCGGCCTCCGGCGCGTCGTCGGTGCGGTCGAACAACACTTCCTTGGCCGGCAGGCTGCCGCGTGTCGCGTCCTCGCGCTCTAACGTCACGCGCAGGCTGAGCACGGTGTCCGGGGCGGGCAGGGCGGGGGCGCTGGTCCCGTGGAAGTACCGCATGACCAACGCGAGCTCGTTGCCGACCAGCGCGCCGGGGTCCGGCGGAATGGAGCGGGCGCTGTCGAACACGATGTATTCGCCGGCGACCCAGATCTCCATGCCCCTGCGGTAGGTCGTCGCGCCCATCTCGCTCTCATGGGCCAGAGGTCCGAACAGGGTCTGCATGACGAAGACGGCGTAGCTGTCGGCGTTGTCCAGGGTCTGCTGCGCCGTCAACGAAGAGTCGCGCCCGCCCTTGTTGCGCATCAGCCCGGCCTGGTGGGCGGATTCATGCACCAGGATCTGGGCCCCGTGGATGTCGTCGCGCGGGAAGAAAGGCGGGCAGATCATCACCGGCGTCTCGGGGCCGGCGCTGGCATAAGGAATGCCTTCCTTGTCACCCTTGCATTGCGCCTCGGTGCCGCACACCCAGTTCCATTCGCGTCGCTTCCCCATGATGGCCTTGACGAAGGCCAGTCTGGCGCGGATGGTGCGCAGGTGGCGGCGGTCGAGGGTGTGGAACACGGACTGCAGCTCTTCCTCCACCGTTTCGCGGTGCCGCGCCGGGTCCAAGGGAAAGGTGAGGGCCGCGTCCAGCTCGCGCTCGGCGTTCGCCACGGCGTACCAGCCGATCCGTATCCGGCGGGCGATTGCCGCATCCTGGTCCGGAGTGCAGCGGCGGAAGTCGCGGCCGCTCGCCTCCGGTCCGCCCTCCGGAGGGAAGTGCACCTGCGGCGGAGGCGCGTCTTCCTCTACCTGCCGGCGGATCGCGGTGCCGCCCTGGACGACGTGCGCCAGCTCGTGCGCCAGCAGGCGGCGGCCTCCGGGCGTCTCCGGACGGTACTCCCCGGCGGCGAAATAGACATCCTGGCCCACGGTGAACGCCCGCGCCCCGAGGTCGCGCGCCGCCGCCGCCGCCTCTCCGTCCGCGTGCACGCGCACTCGGGAGAAGTCGTGCCCGAAACGCGGCCCGAAATGCGCGCGCAGCGGTGCCGGCAGCGGACCGCCGCCGGCCAGGGGCGTCAACGCCGCCGGCACGGGATCGCGGCCCGCGGCGCGCGCGAGCCGGTCCGCCCGCCGTTCCTCGCGGTCGCCGGGGCGGCTGAGCCCGCGCGCGGCGGCGTGCGGCTGGCACGGGTGTGACTGGCGGCAGCGACCGGCATGCACCACGCTTCTCCGCAACGCCAGCCAGTATAGGCGCGGGCGAATACACTGGCCTGGGTGCGCGGTCCCGGGCTTGCAATCGGACTGACCCTGATGGCCGGCGCTTGCGGCCGGGCGCAGGCGCCGGCTTCCAAGACCGCGCATCCTCCCGCTCCTCCGCACATCGTCCTCATCGTGGCCGACGACCTCGGCTGGGCCGACGTCGGCTATCACAACGAGGAGGTGAGGACGCCCCACATCGACGCCCTGGCGCGGGCGGGCGTCGTGCTCGAGCGCTTCTACACGCAGCCGGTATGCACGCCGACGCGGGCCGCGCTGCTGACGGGCCGCCATCCCATCCGCTACGGCATGGCCTACGGGCCCTTGAAGCCCTGGGAAACCAGCTCCCTGCCGCCGGAGACGCCCACGCTGGCGGAAGTCCTGCAATCCGCCGGCTACGCGACCGCGCTGGTCGGCAAGTGGCACGTCGGCCACTCCAGCAGGGCCGCCCACCCCGGCGCGCGCGGCTTCGAGCGCTTCTACGGCTGCCTGCAGGGCGCCATTGATCACCTCAGCCACGAGCGCGCCGGGGCCGTGGACTTCCAGCGCGACGGCGTCACGGTCGGCGACGCCGGCTATGACACGGACCTGTTCGCGGCGGAGGCCGTGCGCATCATCGAAGACCACGACCCGGGCCGTCCCTTGTTCCTGGAGCTCGCGTTCACCAGCCCGCACACGCCTCTGCAGGCGCCGGACGAGCTGGTGGCGAAGTACGCGCAGCTCCCGGAGCGCCGCCGGCTCGTATGCGCCATGGTGGAGCAGATGGACGCGGCCATCGGCCGCGTGCGTGCGGCGCTGCAGCGGCGCGGCATGGACGGGAACACGCTCGTGTTCTTCTGCAGCGACAACGGCGGCGCGCGCCGCGACGGCGGGCGCAACCTGCCGCTCAACGGTGGCAAGGCCACGAGCTTCGAGGGCGGCATCCGCGTGCCGGCCCTAGCTCATTGGCCCGGCCGCATCGAGGGCGGGCGCACGGCGGCGCAGTTCATGACGGCGCTCGACCTGCTGCCGACCCTGGCGGACGCCGCCGGCGCCACGCTGCCCGCCGCGCTCGACGGCCGGAGCATGCTGGCGCAGCTCCGGGGCGGCGAACCGCTCGCGCGCGAGGACCTGTTCTTCTGCGACCAGGACGACGAGGGCAACTACTGGCACGCCCTGATCCGTATGCCGTGGAAGCTGGTGCGCCAGGACCGCGCCGACGGGAGCGTGGAGCAGTACCTGTTCGACATCGCGCAGGATCCGACGGAGAAGTCCGATCTGGCCGCCGGGAACCCGGAAGTCGTGTCCGCGCTGGCCGCCGCCATTGCCGTCTGGCGCGCCGCCAGCCCTGGCGAGCCGCCGCACTCCTCCGAGCCGCCCGAGGGATGGAAACCGCCCAAGGACTGGGCCGAGCCGGCGCGCTGAGCGCCGCTACAGGGCGCGCAGCGCTTCTACCGGCCGCATGCGCGCGGCGCGCAGCGCCGGCAGCACGCCGCCGACCAGCCCGAGCACCAGCGCCACGAACACGGAGAAGCCCAGCAGCCCCGCGGTGACGCGGAATTCGAACGAGATGTCGGTGAAGGTCTGCCAGTTCATGGCCCCGGTCTGCATGCCGTTGAACGGCAGCACCAGCAGCACGCCCAGCGCGCCGCCCAGCAGGCCCAGTAGCAGGGATTCCAGGAGGAACGCGAAGAACACCGCCCGCCGGGGATAGCCGAGCGCCAGCAGCACACCGATCTCGTGCGTGCGCGAGCCCACCGAGGCCAGCATGGTGTTGATGGCGCCCAGGATGGCCGCGATGCCCATGATGGCGGTGAGGAAGGTCGCCAGGAACAGCAGCACGAACCCGAACACCTGGGTCTGGGACTGGAGGTACTCGCGCTCGGTCTGGAACTTCACCGGATAGCGCTTGCTGTCCGCGACCTCGGCGCGGACCGCCTCCGCGTCCACGCCGGGCTTGAGGCGCGCGATCACGCGCGAGAAGAACGGGCGCTCCAGGGCCGCGTTCATCCGCTCCACGTCCCCCCACACCTCGCCGCCGTACACGCCGGGATGCTCGAACACACCCACCACGATGAACGGGGTCGTGTTGATCACGAGCGTGTCGCCCACGCGGCAGTGCTCGATGCGCTCGGTCAGCGCCTTGCCCACCACGACCTCGTCCGCGCCCCAGTTGACCCAGCGGCCGTCCGCCAGCTTCAGGACGTCGCCGTGCAGCTCGACCGTCATCGGCTGCACCCCGCGCAGGGGCACGTTGGTCACGCCGCCGCCGACCTTGTTCATGTACACGGCCAGGTAGCTCTCGACGGCCGCCAGCGGCCGTCCTTCGGCGTTGTGCTCGATCTCGGCGCGCTCCTTGGCCAGCGTGTCGGCCATCTCGCGCGGCAGGCCGGACTCGCCCTCCGAGGTGGCTCCCGGTCGCAGGTAGATGCCGAGCGCGCTCTCGCCCCGCGGCTTGTACACGTCGTGGAAGCCGTTGCGCAGGGAGATGACGCCGGCGAAGACCGCCACGGTGAGCGCCACCCCCATGGCGGTGAAGAACACCGACGTGCGGCGCACCACGAGGTTGCCGAGGGTGTAGCGCAGCGGCAGGCCGCCGGTGAGCGCGCGGAACAGCCCCATCAGCCTTCGCTCCGCAGCGCGCTGGCGGGATGCAGCCGCGCCATCCTCCAGGCCGGCGCCAGTCCGGCCACCACGCCGATCCCGACCGCGGCGGCCATGCCGAGCGCCGCGGTGGCCGGCGCGATGCCGTAGTTGGGGAACATCGTGCCCATCATGGCGCGCAGCGCCGGCGCGAAGGCGAAGGCCAGGGCCACGCCCAGCGCGCCGCCGATCAGGCTCATGAACAGCGCTTCGGCGACCATCAGGCGCGCCAGCGCGGCGTTGCGGAAACCGAGCGCCTTCAGGATTCCGCCTTCCTGGGTGCGCTGCCGCGCCGCCATCAGCATCGTGTTGGCCACCGAGAACAGCACCGCGAACACCACGGCCCCGCCGATCACGCCGATGAACGTGGGAAGTCCGCCCAGCATCGATATGAAGCCCGCCTGGAACGCGGCCTCGGTGGTGGTCATCGTGCGCTGCGGGCCGTTCGCGAACAGCCCGTCGATGCCGCTGATCACCGCGGACGGGTCGTAGCCGGGGGCCACGTTGATCGCGAACACACCGACGCCGGTCGGGCCGGTGGCCCGTCCCGAGTCCAGGAACTCCTGGAGGTAGTCGTAGCGGTACCAGAGGGTCCGCGCGTCCACGTTCGACTTGAGCGGCCGGTACACGCCGACGATGGTGAACTCCCACGGCTCGCTGGAATCCGCCTTCTGGAAGATGGTGCCGGTGAGCGGCACGGTCTGGCCGACCTTCCAGTCGAAATCCTTGAGCAGCTGCTCGCCGACGACACAGGCGCGCCGGTCGGCGGCCATGGCCTGGAGCGCCGCGGGGCGCGCGGCCGGCCCGGTCTCGCCGCCGGGTCCCTGGACGATCTCGAGGTCGCGCGCGTAGGCGTCGAAGAAGACGTCGTGATCCACGCCGAACTGGGCGAAGAAGTTGCTCTGCTCGCGGTAGTACCCGCCGAACCACTGGAACTTGGTGACCAGGCCGACGCCGGGGATCTGCGCGATCTTGGGCTGGTAGTCGCGCGGCAGGTCCACGAACAAGGACACGGCCGACTGCACGACCAGGCGGTTGGACGCGGCCTGCTTCACGGCCGCGTTCAGCGTCGTGACGATCGAGACCAGGCAGCACAGGAGGAACAGCGCCACCATCATGGCGCCGATGGTGAGCCCCGAGCGCACCCAGTGGCGGCGCAGGTGCCGGACGGCCAGACGCCAGGGAGTGCGCCTCATGCCGAGGCCGCGGCCATGGCGGCCTGCCGCTCGATCAGCACGCCCTTGTCCAGGTGCAGCACGCGGCGCGCCTTCCCGGCCGCCACCTGGTCGTGCGTCACCATGAGGATGGTCTTGCCCATTTCGTCATTCAGACGGCGCAGCAGGTCCATCACGGAGTTGGCGGTGTCCCGGTCCAGGTCCCCGGTGGGCTCGTCGGCGACCACGATGTCCGGGTCGGTGGCGATGGCGCGCGCGATGGCCACGCGCTGCTCCTGTCCACCGGAGAGCTGGCGCGGCCGGTGGTTCGTGCGGTCCGTGAGCCCCACCACCTCGAGGGCGAACTCGGCCTGCCGGCGCCGCTCGGAGGCCTTCAGCGGGGTCAGCAGCAGCGGCAGCAGGACGTTCTCCAGCGCCGTCAGGACGGGCACCAGGTTGAAGGCCTGGAACACGAAGCCGACGTGCCGCGCCCGCCAGTCCGGCAGGGCCGAGGACGAGAGCGCCGTGATCTCGGTGCCCGCCACCACGATGCGGCCCGCGTCGGGAACGTCCAGCCCGCCGACCAGGTTGAGGATGGTGGACTTGCCGGAGCCGCTCGGACCCATCATGGCGATGAAGTCGCCCTTCTCGACGTCCAGGTCGAGCCGGTCGAGGACCGTGAGCTTCTCGCCGCCACGGGTGTACGCCTTGCTGACCCCGCGCATCTCGATCATCCGGCTCATCCGCCACTCTCCTTTCGGCGCACTGCATCCCCGTCCTGGAGGCTCGCGGGCGGATCCAGCACCACCAGCTCGTTGCCCTGCAGGCCCTCCATGACGCGCAGCATGCCGTTGCTCTCTTCCGGGGCGACGCTGATGGAGCGCAGCGCCACCGCGCCGTTCTGGAACAGGAACACGCGCGGAGTGGGCCCCTGCACGACGGCGCGCCGGGGCACCAGCACTTCCGGATCCTTGGCCTCGGCCTGGTCTTCCGGCACGAACACGACCCGGCAGCCCATCTCCGGCAGGATGCGCTCGTCCCGCTCCAGGAATTCGCAGCGCAGCTCCACCGTCGCCTTCTGGCGGTCGGCCGTAGGCCAGATCTGGCGCACGCGGCCACGGTAGCCGCGCTCCGGGAACGCGTCCAGGTACACCAGCACCGGCGCGCCCTCCCGGGCCGCGGCCAGCGAGGTCTGCGCCAGCTCCACCTGCACCTCCAGCGTGTCGTAGTCCACGAGCGTGGCGATGGCGGCGCGCGCGTCGGCGCCGATGCCGCCGACGGCGCTGACCACTTCGCCCACCTCGGCGTTCTTGCGCGTGATCACGCCGTCGAAAGGTGCGCGGATGGACGACTTCTCCAGCATCACCTCGACCTCGCGCGCCGCGGCCTGCAAGGATCCCACGCGCGCCTTGGCCTCGTGCAGCTTGGCCTGCGCCAGGTCCAGATCGGCCTGGCGCGCGTCGCCGCCGGACACCAGCGTGCTCAGCCGGTCATAATCCGCCTGCGACCACTCGGCGATGGCCTGGGCCTGCGCGATGTCCCCGCGCGCGCGCGCCAGGGACGCGTCCAGCTGCGTGGTGTCCAGCCGCGCGATGACCTCGCCCTCGCGCACGCGATCGCCTTCCTCCACGCGCAGCTCCACCAGCCGTCCCTGGATGTCGGTGCTGAGCGCCGCCTGGCGCCGCGCCACCACGTAGCCGTTGGCGCTGATGCCGGCCTGCGCCTCGGCGCCGCCGACGCGCTGCACGCGGCCCAGCTCCACCGCCGGCGCGCGCGCGCCGGGGCGCAGGAACTGCGCCCAGGCAAAGTAGCCGCCGCCCGCGAGCAGCAGCAGGGCCGCCGCGATCCAGCCCCCGCGCACGCCGCGGCGTTCGCCGCTGCGATCAATGCGCAGGCGCGTCAGATCGGGAGGCGTTTCCGGCATGGAACCAGGCATTCTAGTGCCCTGGACCGGGCCCATTGCCCAGGCCAGGCCGGCTTCCATCAAGGAAGCGCGCGGAACTCCAGGACCATCCTGCCTCCCTGGAACAGCTCGCCCCACAGGCTGCCGGCCGGCCGCGCCTCGAGCTCGAAGCCCGGCTGCACGTACGTCCAGGGCGCGCCGGTGTCGGCCTCCCGCACCTGGTAGCGCCCGCGCAGCGCCAACTGCCCGTCATCACTGAGCTCGGTCACGTACAGCACCAGCAGCACGGCGCCGTCGCCCTGCGGGAACGCCACGCAGGCGGCCAGCACCCGGCTGTCCGGAGAGCTGACGGTGGCTTGCGTCAGCGCCAGCTCGCTGCGCGCCTCGGGCGCGGCGCGGGCCAGCGTGTCGAGGTCGGCGTCGCGCACCGGCCGCAGGCCGTCGTCCTGCGACGGCGGCGCCTGGCAAGCCACGGCGAGGACCCCGGCCAGCGGCAGCATGCGGAGGGGGCGCATGGAGCGCTCCAGCTTACAAGCCGAGCTTGCGCGCGAACGCCAGCGCCGCCGGGGCGAGCACGTGGAAGCGGTGGCCGTCACGGCTCAGCTCGAAGCAGGCGGGGACGCGGAGCGCGGCCGAGCGCACCGCCGCCGCCAGACCTTCCCAGTCGAGATCGCCTTCGCCCGGAGGCAGGTGCCGGTGCACACCCTGGCGCATGTCGTCCAGTTGCAGGTTCACGATCTCATCCTTCCAGGCGCGCAGCGCCGCCTCGGGCCGCAGATCGCCCGCCACCAGGCAATGCCCGACGTCCAGCGTCAGCCGGCACAGTCCCGGATGCCGCGACGTGAAGCGCGCGTAGTCGTCGAGGGTGGCGATCCAGTGGCCCGGCTCCGGCTCCAGCGCCAGGGTCACGCCGCAGCGCGCCGCGCGCGGGGCCAGCTCCTCCAGCGCCGCCGCCAGCCGCGTCTCCGCGCCGGCGGCGCCCTGGCCCGGCGGCAGCTCTCCGCTCCAGAACGAGAGCACCGGGGCGCGCAGCGCCTCGCACCACTCCAGCATGCGCGCCAGGAAGCCAAGGCGCGCGCGCCAGGACTCGTCCGGCTCCAGCAGGTTGGGACGGTGCTTGCGCCGCGGATCCAGCAGGAAGCGCGCGCCGGTCTCCAGGACCGGCAGCAGGCCCAGGCTCGCGCACAGCTCCCCCATCCGCTGCACGTCCGCCGGCGCGTGCGTCCTCGGATCCAGGTGCGGCACGTCCGGCGTGATCGCGACCGCGGTGTAACCCAGCTCCGCCAGCCAGGGCAGTGCCTCTTCCAGCCGGTGGAAGGGGAAGCCGTTGCTGTTGTAGCCGAGGCGCAGCACGTCAGGCGCGCCCCAGGACCGCGGCGAAGCCCCCGGAGCGGCGCGCGTCCGGCTCGAAGCTGCGCGTCTCCAGCACCTGCAGGCCGGCGCGGCGCGCCGCGCGCTCGGCGCCGCGCCCGTTCTCCTCGGGCTCCAGCGAGCATGTGCTCCACAACACGCGCGTGCGCGACCCGACGTGCGCCGGCAGCGCCCACTTGATGATGCTCTTCTGCTCCTTCACGCAGCGGCCCAGCTCCGCCAGCGTGAAGCGCCAGCGCGCCTCCGGACGGCGCCCGAGCACTCCGGTGTTGCTGCAGGGCACGTCCAGGATCACCAGGTCCCACTCGCCCGAAGGCACGCCCTTGCCGCCATGGCTGATGACGTGGCTGGAGACCGGATGGCCGAGGCGCCGTGCATCCTCGTCCAGGAGCTTCAGCCGCTCCGCATCCACGTCGCAGGCCGTGACCTCCGCGCCGCGCTCGGCCGCGGCGAAGGACTTGCCGCCGGGCGCGGCGCACAGATCGAGAACCTTCTCTCCCGCCGATGGCTTTGCCAGCGCGACAGCCTCCTGCCCCTGCAGGTCCTGCACCGACCAGAGACCCTCGGCGAAACCCGGCAAAGCGCTCACCTCGCCGGGCGGATCCTCCAGCAGCAGCGCATCGGGGATTGGTGCCTGAGTTGCACCAATCCCGACATTCTGGAAGGCCTCGAGTACGGAAGCGGCGGTGGCGCGCCGTGCATTCACGCGCAGCGTGAGCGGGGGCGCCTGGTTGAGCGCGCGCAGCCGCGCCAGCGCCTTGCCCGCGCCGGCCTGCTCGAACCAGCGCTCGACAAGGACGTCAGGATAGGAAAGGGAGACGGCCCAATAGGCAGTCGGCTCTGCGTCCGGATCCGGAAAGACGGCGCGGCCGAACTCCCAGGAGGCGAAGTCGAGGTCCAGCCGATTGGCTGCCGCCTCCAGGATCTCGGCGCGCTCATGGCGGGTCGCGTCCCGGTCCAGCGCCCGCAGGACGGCGTTGCAGAAGCCGAGCGCACGGCCCAGCCGGGGCTTCGCCGCTTCCAGCGTGGCGTCGAAGGCGGCATAGGCCGGCACGTTCTGCAAGAAGAAGCGCTGGTACACCGCCAGCCGCAGGGTCCAGAGCACCTCCGGCTCCACCGTGCGCCGGTCGCTGTAGGCCTTGAAGAGGGCGTCCAGCGTGCGCCGGCGCCGGATGACGCCGCTGACCAGCTCGCGCGCGAGGCCGCGATCGCGCCCCTGCAGCCCTGCCGCGTCGGCGGCCGCGGCGAAGCGGCGGGTCGGGAAGTCGCCCTTGCCGAGCAAGAGCTCCAACGCCACCTGCCGCGCCGCCGCGCCGGCCGCGGTCTCGGTCACCGGAGCAGGTCTCCGAGCCGCAGGCGCGCGCCGCGCAGGAAGGCGGCAGCCGGCAGCGGCGCCTTCCCAGGGCGCTGGATCTCTGTCATCCGGTAGGCGCCGGTGCCGCAGCGGACGGTGATGCCTTCATCCACGGACACCACGGTACCGGGCGCCTCGGTAGCGGTTGCGAGGGATACCGGCTCTCCACGCAGCACCTTGAGCGGCGTCCCGTCCGGCAGCGCAGTCTCCGCCACCGGCCAGCCGGCCATCGCGCGGACGCGCCGGTCTACATCAACCGCCGGAGCAGACCAGTCGAGGCGTCCGTCCTCCTTGCGGACCTTCTTGCAGATCGTGACGAGCCGCTCATCCTGCTCTTCACCGGCCGGCAGAGGCCCATCGCCGATGCGATCGAGGAACTCCACCAGCAGCTCCGCTCCCATGCGGCCAAGACTCTCAGCCAGTCCCACGGCATCCTCGTGCGGGCCGATGGGCGTGCTGCGGCGCGCCAGCACGGCCCCTGCATCCAATTTCTGCACTACGCGCTGGATCGTGACCCCGGTCTGCGCGTCCCCCGCCAGGATCGCGGCCTGGATCGGGCTGGCGCCGCGCCAGCGCGGCAGCAGCGAGGCGTGCAGATTGATGCAGCCGAAGCGCGGGATCGCCAGGAACTCGGGCTTCAGGATCTGGCCGTAGGAAACTACGACGCCGAGGTCCGGCCGCAGATCGGCAAATTCCCGCAAGAATGCCGGATCCCCAGCGCTCTCCGGCCGCAGGACCGGCACGCCGGCCTGCGCCGCCGCTTCTGCGATCTCGTTTGGCACAGGCTTGAGCCCGCGCCCTGCCCTCCCTTGTGGCGCCGTGACGACGACCACAGGTAACTCAATGCCATGCACTAGCGCCTGAAACGGCTTCGTGGCGAACGGCGGCGATCCGATCAACGACAGTCGCATTGGTGGCGCCATTCACAGGGAGCTAGACCCTCCCGCGTCATTTGAGGGCCTAACACCCTCCGGAACATCTCGTGGCCTTGTACGTTGCACTCGCAAGGCGCGGGCCACGTCAAGGACCTGACACGGCCCGTCGCCATGGCATCGCTAGTAGCCCAAGGACCGTATGAATACGCGTTGCTTTCCGAGGACAGGTACCGTCTTCTGGTACGTCAACGGCACATAGTGCGGCGCACCTGCACTCGTGGTTGAGTTGTACAGGTAATCAGTTGCTGGACGGCCGAGCGGTTCAGTCGCGGGGGAGGAGACAATCACTCGCGGGTTGCCGGTTCCTTCTGGTGTCAGCGGGTTGAACTCGAGGATCTCGCACGTAGTGGCATTGACTCGTTCGAAGTAGCACCTCCGAAAGTCCGGATTGCTTGCACCATGCACTGTCACGGGACGCAAGTCATCACTTGAGGACGTCATGAACGAGAACGGAGCGTCAATGTACGGTCGCCGAGCAAGATTGCCGTTCACGTAACCCCATTCCTCCACGACCAAATCCCCATCATCAAGCGGAGTATCGCCCTCTGTGAAAGCAAAGGTCACACTGTTTGTGTCGTTGGAGGAGAGTTGCGATCTCCTGCGCGTTCTTGCTGGAGAAATGTAACTTGCAAGCGCGTCGAGCGTCAAGGTCACGGCCGTCCCAGGCGTTCTGACCAGCACTCCAAGGCGGATTCTGCCATCGAACGGGTCGCTGGCAGGAGGGGGCGATTCCCATTGTTCCTCGAAAGTCAAGAACAGCGTGTTCATCGAAGCACCACGTGCAAGCTCCGGCAGAATCAAGCCCCCCGTGTCCAGCTCTAGGGAACCTGAAGCGTCGAGCTTATTGTAACCGTTGAACTTGATGCCAGAAATGGTGTAATCAACGTCGAATCTGGAGACGGCCAGGGAGGATGGATTCAGTCCGCATTCAACGAACCGCATTTCAAATCTACGCTCGCCATTACCGTTGCTCGGGTTGGTTCCACCGAACTGAGTCTGGTGCACATACGCAACCATCACACGCCAAGTGTTCGTTGTCGCATCGAAGCCGAGGCCGGTCACATCTGCTACTCCCGAGCACTCCTCCACTTGAATCGGATCAGGAAGGCCCGTAGTCAAGTTGTTCGGAAGCAATTGGAACCCTTCCTTATTTGGGCCAAGCCCGATAATGACTGGCGCGCCATTTTGAATTCCGGGCACACCTGCTTGCGGATCCCATTTGATCCATGCACACTCAACCAAGGACAGGTCGTTCGCCGGCCCGGTCTTCGTGTACGTTCGAGACCAAACAACGCAGAAGTACTCGTCCACGGCAACTACCGCAGGGCGCTCGCACTTGCGCGTACCGGAGTCGAGTATCGGGTTTGGATCCGAATCTCCAACAACCATCACGGTGTCGCTGTACTGGGGTGGAGTGAAGACGGTGGTCCATGTTTCTGGACTACTGCCGTTCACGTAACGCCAGTACACAACTTCGACTTGTTTCTGGTTGGCAGCAAGATCCGTGTGGAAAACGGCCAGGATATCGTTGTTCGAATTGATGGCGACCGTGGCGTGGTCCGCCTCTCGCCCGAGCGGGTATGGACCGCTCGCAACAGGCAATTCGACCGAGGAACTTGCATTCCTTTGCATAGTCTGTGGCTGGATCGTCTGACTCAGCATCCAGGTCACGTCGGGGAGCAGCGCAAGGCTGAGCAGTGAAGCAATCACGGAAGGTCTCGGATGGTATCTTTTGGTTGGAATGCTTGTTGGAGCGCCTGGTCGTCGAAGTCGAACAGGGATCCTCCGACAAATTGGCGGAAAAGCATAGCGGCGTCATCCCTGGCTGTCAAGTGCGGGACAGAGGGTCACTCGGATTCCTGAAATCGGGCCACTACATCGGCGTTGCATCGCAGTCGACGCACCTTTACAGCTGGAGCGTTCGCCGGACAATCGCGCGTCCACCGCTTGCTCCTCCCGTTATGCTGGTCGCAGTAATCACCTGAGAGGAGGGCTCATGTCATTCCGCTTGACGCACAGACTTCTGCCTGCCATGGCAATGATGGCCTTGGCAACATCCGGCACAACCCAGGACATCATCGCGGTGGATTACACCGGCTCGCTGCTTCCGATTGACTCTGCGACGGGCCATATGTTCTTCCTAGATGACCCTGGTCCCAATACAATGAACTCCCTCGCCAAGAATAGCAGGGGCGAGCTGTTCACTGTCATAACTATCCTTGGTCAACCATCCGTTGTTTACCAGATCGATCCTTATCGCGCAATGACGTCGCCAGTCGTTCAGATCCCGCTTGGAAGTGTGCGCGCCCTTGCCTTCGGAGCTGGTGACCTGCTCTATGCCCTAAACGACCCATTGGGCACCGCCGGTGATGGAGTTGACGACTTGTATACCATCGATCTGACTACTGGTACGGCCCAGTACATTGGCACACCTGGCCTCGTCGGCCTTTATTCGCTCGCCTACTGGAACGGTGTGCTCTACTCCTATGATGAGGGGGGGCAGCCAACTTCTGGTGAGGGACTCATCACCATTGACCCAGCTACCGGATTAGGAACCGATGTCAATCCTGCTATTCCCGGAGTTGATGGCGCGGTAGGGACACTGTGCTTTAGCGACCTTGGAGTGCTCTATGCAGGAGGCGGCGCATTCGGCATCTTGGATACGACGACGGGTGCTCACACCATGGTCTCCTTCTTGCCGGTTCCTGTGAACGGTATGGAATTCCTGGACCCCATTTCGAACCCGCTCCGGCTCTCGGTGACAGGGCAATGTCCCGGGGTTCTCGCTGCCGCCGTGGATGGAGCCTCACCGCGCGATGTCATAGCTTGGCTGTACAGCGTCGGTTCCAGTGGACCGTTCACGATTCCATCGGACCCGTGCGCCGGGACCTTGCTGGACCTTGGAGCCAATGTGCGCCTGGGCACTCAGACCTTGGCGGGAGAGTTCGGCAACGCCCGAGCGGTAGGCTTCACGGCTCCTGCGGCGGTCTGTGGCCAGCTCCGGATCCAGGCGCTTAACCTGACTACCTGCGAGACCAGCAACGTCGTCTTCGTTGAATAGCCAGGGCGGGGATGCCCGCGGCCGCGGCTAGACGTGCGACGCGACCAGCTTCTTGAGGCCGTCGTAGGGCAGCATGCCGGTGTGACGCGCCACTTCCTTGCCGGCCTTGAAGACGATGAAGGTCGGGATGGCCATGACGCCGAGCTTGGTGGGCACTTCCGGCTCGTCCTGGGTGTTGTGCTTGACCACCTTCACCTTGTCGCCCAACTCCTGGCTGAGCTTGTCCACGTGCGGGCCCATGGCGCGGCAGGGGCTGCACCAGGGGGCCCAGAAGTCCACCAGCACGGCCTTGTCGGCCTGCAGGACCTCTTTCTGGAAGGTGGAATCCTTGACTTCGGCGGTGTTGGACATGGCGATGGCGGGCTCCCGATCCCCATCTTAGGCCCGGATCCGGCCGCTTCCAATCACACGGCCGGCGCAGGCGGGAAGGTCGGGTCCGATCCCAGCAGCTCGCCGATTTCCGGCTCGGACTCGGCGAGAGGCTGGGGGAAGTCCTGGTCCACGGCGCCGAGGTCGACGCCGCCGCGCTCGCGGCTGCGGCGGATCTCGATGTCGCCGAACGGCGTCTCCTGGCTGAGGTCCACCGCGTGCTGGCGCGCCAGCTCCAGCAGCGCCACCAGGTAATAGGCCGCGTCCGCGCGCAGGGCGCCGCGCTGCGCCAGCAGCTGCCGCAGGCTCAGCACCTCCAGCTGCAGGATCTGCTCCCACACGTCCTGCACGTACGCGCGCAGCGGCTTGCCGGCCGGGCGCACGCGGTGCGGGCGCGAGAAACCGGTCTCCTCCTCCAGGCGGCGGAACACCTGCAGCAGGTCCCACAGCGAGACGTCGCCGAGGTTCCACTGCGGCTCGTCCGGCGCCTCCTCCTCGGCCTTGCCGCGGAAGCGGCCGCCGGCCGGCAGCAGGCGCGCGCGCTGCTCGGCGCACGCGCCCAGGGCCTCGGCCGCCGTGCGCAGGCCCTTGTACAGCAGGAGCTGGGCCACCAGCTCCGCGCCGGGCTCGAAGGGATCCTCGTCCACGCGGATCTCTTCCTGCGGGAGCAGCGAGCGCGACTTGATGGCGAGCAGCGTGGCCGCGACCACCAGATAGTCGGCGGCCTCGTCCACGTCTACGTGGCGCAGGGAGCGCACGTGCTGGCAGTAGGCGTCGCAGACCCGGGCGAGGGAGACCAAGTGGATCTCCAGCTCCTTGTCGCGCACGAGCTGCAGCAGCAGGTCCAGCGGACCGTGGAACACGCGCTCCAGGTGCACGGTGAAGCCGACTTCCGGGGCTTCGGCCGGCCCGGGCGCGGGCGGATCCGGAAGCGCAGGCTCGATCACGGGCTCAGGATCATGTTGATGGACGTGAACAATTCGGCGGTGACGCCGAATACACCGCCGGCGAGGCGCAGGAGCGGCTCGATCACGGACTGGAGATACCAGCCCAGGGCGCCGCGGAACAGCAGCACGATCCCCATGACCAGGAACAGGCCGTAGCGCTCCAGCTGGAGGTAGGTGCGGCGCGCGGTGGGCGGCAGGAAGTACTGGGCGACCCGGGAGCCGTCGAGCGGCGGGATGGGCAGCAGGTTGAAGCCGGCCAGGGCGAAGTTGGAAAGCGCGCCCATCCCGAGCACCATGCAGCCGATCGTGTCCACCTCCCGGCCCATGCGCACGAACACGGAGAACAGGCCGGCGCACAGGAAGCCGATGAGGATGTTGCTCAGGGGGCCGGCCAGGCCCACGAGCGCCCAGTCGCGCCAGGGGTGGCGCAGGTTGCGCATGTCCACGGGCACCGGCTTGGCGCCCCCGAAGATCGGAGCGCCCATGAAGAACAGGATCCCGGGGATCAGGATGGTGAAGACCGGATCGATGTGCGGGATCGGGTTCAGCGTCAGGCGGCCCATGAGCCGTGCCGTGGGGTCTCCGAGCTTGTCCGCCACCCAGCCGTGCGCCACTTCGTGGGTCGTGATGGACCAGACCACGACCACGATGGAGCCGATGATGAAGACGGGGTCGGACAAGGGCGCGCCGGATTCTCCCTGAGCAGGGGGCAACCTACAATGCCCGGCCTGGCCGGCCACTCGGTCCCGGAGCTGGCACCCGGCCCCATGGTCTTCGACCCGCACGCCGCGCAAGCACGAGGTCTCGAGGTGTTGCGTCTCGAGGCCGCCGCCATCCAGTCGCTGGCCGGCCGCCTGCAGGGCTCCTTCCTGGAGGCCTGCCGCCGCATCCTGTCCTGCAAGGGCCGGGTGGTGGTCACCGGCATGGGCAAGGCCGGGCTGATCGGCCAGAAGATCTCGGCGACCCTGGCCAGCACGGGCACGCCCAGCCTGTCCCTGCACCCGGCCGACGCCCTGCACGGCGACCTGGGCCGCGTGGTGCGCGCGGACGTGGTCCTGGCGCTCAGCAACAGCGGCAAGACGCGGGAGCTGCTGGCCCTCATCCCGGCGGTCAAGGCCATGGGAGCGTGCGTGATCGCGATCACCGCCGACGCGGGCTCGCCGCTGGGCCGCAGCGCCGACGTGGTCGTGGAGCTGGGCCGCCTGGACGAGGCCTGTCCCCTGGGCCTGGCTCCCACGGTCACCACCACCGCCATGCTGGCCCTGGGCGACGCCCTGGCCATGGCGGTGGCGGAGGGACGCGAGTTCACGCGCGAGGAGTTCGCCCAGTTCCATCCGGCCGGAGACCTGGGCCGCGAGCTGATGCGCGTCGGCGAGATCATGCGCCGCGGCCGGGAGCTGCCGCTCCTGCCCGGCGGAGCGCGGGTGCGCGACGCCCTGGGCGTCATGACCGAGACCCCGGGACGGCCCGGCGCCGCGCTGGTGGTGGACCAGAAGCAGCGGCTGCTCGGGATCTTCACCGACGGCGACCTGCGCCGCATGCTGCAGCGGGGACCGGAGGCGCTGTCGGACCCGATCGAGGAGCACATGGTCCGCAATCCGCGCGTGCTGCGCCGCGGCATGCTGGTCGGCGCGGCGCTGGCCTTGTTCAAGGACGCGCACGTGGACCAGATGCCGGTGGTGGACGACGACGGCGGCACGGTGCTGGGGCTGGTGGACGTGCAGGACCTGCTGGAGGTGCGGCTCTGACCGCGGCCTCCGCCTTCGCCGCCGACGTTCTCGCTCGCGCGGCCGCGGTGCGCCTGTTCGTGACCGACGCCGACGGCGTGTGGACCGACGGGCGCATCCTGGTGCACCCGGACGGCGGCGAAAGCCTGGCTTTTCACGTGCACGACGGCTACGCGCTGCGCCGGCTGCAGGAGGCAGGCGTTGAGATGGCGGTGATCAGCGGGCGGGAGAGCCGCGCGCTGGAGCAGCGGGCGCGCCGGCTGGGCGTGGCGGAGCTGCGCATGGGCGACCTCGACAAGGGCCCCCTGCTGGAGGAGCTGGTGCGCGCCCGCGGCCTGCAGCGGGGCCAGGTCGCCGCCATGGGCGACGACCTGCCCGATCTCGCCCTGTTCGCGCGCGCCGGCCTGTCCATCGCGCCCCCGCACGCCGTGGACGCGGTGCGGGCGCGCGCGGATTACATCACCCGGGCGGCGGGCGGCGCCGGCGCCTTGCGCGAGGCCTGCGAGCTGCTGCTTGCGGCCCTGGGGAAGCCGCTGCGGTGACGCGCCGCCTGCGCTGGCTCGGAATTGCGGGCACGCTCGGCGTCACGGGGTGGCTCGTGCTCAGCGCGTTGCTGCGCGACAACCCGCAGCCTCCGCCGCCGGAGGACATCCCGCCCGGCTTCGAGCAGCAGGTGGGCGGCCTGGGGCAGCAGGCGACCACCGTGCTCACGGCTGCGAGCGGGCCGGTGCGCTACATGGACCTGCGGCGCGTGCCCTCCGGCGCCGGCGGAACGCGCCTGGTGCCCCGGGTGCAGGTGGACGGGCGCGATCCCACGCCTCAGGCCGAGGACTGGATGCTCCTGGCCGACGTTGTGGTGACCCGCTACGAGGACGCGCCGAGCGATCCCGAGGCCCAGCCGCGCGTGCTGATGGAGGCGCGCGCGCCGCAGGGGCTGGCGCCGCTGCGCCTGGAGGACGGCGGCATCGTCCTGGACCGCACGCGCCCGCTGCGCGTGCGCAACCCCGTGCTCACCGTGCCGGGAGTGCTGGATGGGCGCAGCTTCGAGCTGGTGACGGAGATGGCGGAGATGGATCCGGAGAGCGGCGTCGTGCGCTGCGGCGGGCCGTTCGAGCTGACCAGCGCCGGCATGCGCCTGACCGGAACCGACCTGTTCGTGGATCAGCGCGCCAGGAAGCTGCGCTTCAGCGAGAGCGCGGGAACCGTGCAGTGGGAGGTCACGGACCAGGGGCTGACGTATCGCGGCGCGTCCGACGGCGGCGGGTTCCTGGAGGAGTTGGAAGACGGCAGGCAGCTGCTCACTCTGCCGGCACGCGAGCGCTGCCGCATGGAGTTCCCGGCCCGCGACGAGTACCCGGACTTCTTCCCCGCGGTCCTGGAAGCGCACGGCGCGCAGCTGCTGCTGCGCCGCGGTGACGGTGGCTGGCGGCCCGAGCGGGCCGCAGGCCAGGGCCCCCTGCGCTGGAGCGCGCCCGGCCTGCTGGCCGAGGGCTCGGAGTGCACCGCACTGTGGGAGCCGGACGGCCGCTGCGCGGGCCTCGACGTGCGCGGACCACTGCTGGCCGCGCGCGCGGGCGAGGACCCGGGCTTCGCCACCGCCCGCGGCGGGGGCTGGTTCGCGCCGGAAGGCGATGCGGCCTACCTGTACGACGAGGCCAGTGCCTGGACCTGGATCGCGGCCGAGGCGGAGCAGGCGCCGGCCCTGGCGCAGGTGCGCGCCGGCTGGCTGCAGCTGGACGGCGCGCAGCGTCGCGCCGGCGCCGGCGTGTTCTCCGACGCGCCCCAGCTCGCCGCCCTGGGCGAGCGGGTGCAGGAGCGCGCCGACGGCAGCGTCCTCCTGGAAGGCGATGCGCTGGTGTACCCGGGTAGCGGCGGGCTGCGCGCGGCCGCGGCGCAGCGCATCGAGCGCGGCACGCGCCAGGACACGCACTGCCGCGGCGGCTTCGTGCTGCTGGGAACCGGCGCAGAAGGCGGTGAAGACTGGCGGCTCGAGGGCGAGGAGCTGGACGCCGAGGAGCAGGAGCAAGGCCTGTGGGTGGACGCGCGCCGCAACCTGGAGCTGCACCGCGGCGGCACCATCTTCCGCGGCGACCGCCTGAACGCCCGCGGCCAGGAGTACGCGGCACTCAGCGGCGCTCCGTCCACCGCCGAGGTCCCGCGTCCCGAGGGCGGGGCGTGGCGGGCCGAGGCCCAGCGCTTCGTGCAGGACCAGGACGGGCTGCTCGCGCAAGGCGCACCCGTCGTGCGCGTGCCAGCGGCCGAGCTGGGTCTGGCCGGCGCAGAGGTCGTGATCCGGTCCGGCGCGCTGCGCTACCGCGCCGTGGACGAGACCTGGGAGTGGAGCCGTGGCGTGCGCTTCGAGGGCGCGCTGGCCGGCGCCGCCGGCAGCGCCACCTGGCGCGAGGGCGGGTCCATGCAGTTGCGCGGGGACCGCCCGTCGCTGGAGGGCGACAGCGCCGACGGTGCGCATTTCCGGATGGCCGCGGACCGCCTGGACATCGGCGCCGACGGCGGCGCGCTCCTGGACGGCGGAGCCGACGCGCTGCTCACGCGCAGCAACGACGAGGGCGTGGAGGAGCGCGTACACATGCAGGGCGAGCGCGGCTGGATCGAGCGCAGCGGCGGCTGGTTCGAGGGCGACGCGCGCGCGGCCACCGGCGAGCGCACCGGCCGGGCGCGGCGCATCGAGTGGACGCGGGGAGACGCCGGGAACGCCCTGCTCCAGTTCCTCGGCGACGCGTACCTGGAGGGACCGGAGGGCGAGGCACGCGGCGCGCAGGTGAACTACGACAGCCACGACCCCGCGGCGCGCTTCCTGGAGATGTGGGGCGCTCCGGGCGCGCCGGCACAGCTTGACCTGAAGGAGGGGCGCACCGTCGTGGGCGAGTGGCTGCGCTTCGACCTGGAGACACGCCTTCTGTCCACGACGCAGGGCAGCTTCCGCGCGTCCACGCCGTGATCGCCCCCGCGCTGCTGCTCGCGCTCCTGCAGGACGAGCCCGCGCCGCAACAGCAGCCGTGGGTGGTGAACGTGGAGCGCCTCGATTCCCGCATCCAGGGCGAAGAGGTCATCTACACGATCCGCGGCCTGAGCGTGGAGGGCCAGGACTACCAGGTGCGCGCCGCGCGCGCTGAAGTGCGCCTGGACCGGCAGGCGTACCAGGCGGCGCTGGCGGAGCGGCTGGGAGAGTCGCCGGACGCGGAGCAGGAGCCGGCGCCCGCGCAGGAACCGGAGCAGGAGAAGCCGCTCGTGCGCCCGGGCCTGCTGGCCGGCGAGTGGACCACGCGGATCCTGGAACGCCTGGGCATCCCGCCCGAACAGGGCGTGCTGCGCCTGCTGCGGCTGGAAGGCGACGTCCAGGCTGCGGGCCCCAACATGCGCCTGGACTGCGCGAGCCTGGAGTACAACGCCCTCTCCGGAATCACCGAGGTCACGCAGGCGGACCTGCGCCTGGGGCAGGTGAAGACTGCCAATGACTGGCCGCTGCGGCTGCGCGCCGACTCGCTGGAGGAGGATCCGGACTCGTCGCTGCACGCCTACGAGGCGGCGCTGACCACCTGCAACCGCGACGCTCCGCACTACGAGCTGCGTGTGCGCGAGATCCACGCCACGCCCGTGAATCCGGCGCAGCAGCAGTGGCGCTGGGCGCCGTCCGGCGGCTGGCTGGCGTTGCTCGGGCGCGCGGTTTTCCCGGTGCCGACGCCCGACTTCACCAACGGGGAGAGCATGCTCGGCATGCGGTCCCTGACGGCGCTGAGCAACGACATCTATGGTCTGGCCCTCGCCGGCGAGTTCGCGGGCCAGGGCGCCGTGCGCGACGACAGCTTGCGCTACGACTGGCACTTCTATCCGACCGTGAGCGAGCGGCGCGGCCTGCCGCTGCGCGGCGTCCTCGACCTGGAGACCGACTTCTACCTAGGCAGCTGGGACCTCTTCTACCTGCACGACCTGGGCGACGACGTCAATCGCCTGAACCGCTTCGTGGCGCGCGAGGGCGACGAGCGCTGGCGCGCGCGCCTGGACAACCGCTTCGACCTGGGAGCCGGCTGGCGCCTGGACGCGGACCTGGCCGTCACCAGCGATCCGCTGGTGGATCCAGAGTTCTTCAACGAGGCCTGGCGCACGGAGGACGACGCCAAGAGCGAGCTGTACCTGCGCCAGGCCGGCAACGCCGGGTTCTTCGAGACGACCGTCACCTACCGCCTCGATGATGCCGGTTTCACCCCCTTCTCCGGCTACCCGCCGCCCGGCAGCCCGGCACCGAGCACGCTCGACACGCTGCCCCGCGCCCGCTACGACCGCTACTCCGAGACGCTGCTGCGGATCCCGCTGCCGGGCGACTCCGAGCTGCCGTTGAACCTGTCGTGGGGCGCCGAGGCCGGCCACTTCACGCTGCGCAGCCGCGACCTGGACGTGCCCCCCGGCAATCCTCCCTACACGCGCAGCCCGGCGCTGGGCCGCGACCGCGCGCGCGCCTGGACCGAGGCGGCGCTGCCGTTCCACGCCGCGAGCGCCTTCTTCCGCCCGGGTGTGCGCCTGTCCGGCCTGGCCTACGACGAGGATCTGGCCGGCGGCGAGGACGCCAGCCGCGGCTTCTTCGAGGCCTTCTTCGAGACCGGCATCCTGCTGGAGAAGGACTTCGTGCACGGCTGGCAGCACCGCGTGCTGCCGCAGGTGCGCCTGCGCGGCCTCGAGGACTACGGCGAGCGCCCCGGCGAAGTGCCACGCTTCGACCAGTACGACCGCGTGCGCGCCGGCCAGGCCGTGGAGCTCTCGCTGCGCCAGTTCTACTACGCGCCCGCGACCTCGCAGCCGTGGGTGGACCTGGACCTGCTCATTCCGTACTACCCGGACCCGGATCAGCCCCTGAACGACGGCGTGTTCCCGGCGCCCCGGGCCGGCGCCGATCCGGCGCACTGGGGCCCCGCCGAGCTGCGCATCGTGTGGACGCCGGGCGTGTACGGCCGGACCCTGGGCCCCACGGCGGACAGCGAGCACGCGCGCGGCCTGCAGGTGGAGACGCGCATCCGCGACGACCTGCACCGCGGCGAGCTGGAGGAGTTCTTCACGCGCTTCTCGGTCGCGCCCCACGACCGTTTGCGCTACGGCTTCGATTTCTACAAGGTCAATGACCTCTTCTCCACCATCAGCGCGTACGCCGAGTACCGGATCAGCAGCGGCTGGGGGGTGCTGGCCCGGGTACCGTACGAGTTCACGGGCGAGACCAGCCGGGATGCCGAGCTGAGCTTCCGCCACTACGCCCACGACTTCGTCGTGGAGTTCGGCCTGCGCCGGGACGAGGCCTCGGGACTGTCCGGCTTCTCCTTCTCGGTGCAGCCACGCTTCCTGGTGGACACCCCGCGCGGCGTGCCGCCGGAGCGTTAAGCCATAGAATGACGCCGTGCCTGTCCTCGCCTGGGTCAGCGGCAGCGAGATCGTGGTCGCCGGTCTGATCGGCCTCCTCCTGTTCGGGGGCAAGCTGCCCGAGGTCGCCAAGGATTTCGGAAGGGTGCTGTTCCGCCTGCGCCGCTCCGTGGACGACCTGCGCCGGGAGAGCGGGATTGACGACACCTTGCGTGAGCTCGAACGAGAGGCGCGCAAGGCCTCCGACACCCCCCTCATTCCGCCCGCGGCCCCTCCCTACCCGAAGGTGCTCCCCAGCGTCCCCGGGAACGCCTCGGCCGCTCCGGAGCCGCCGGCGGCGGCGGGTTCAGAGCCGCCCGCGGCGCCTGTGCCTCCCGCGGCGGTTGTGCCGCGCACGCCGCCGGACTTGCACGCTGCGCAGGATGACGGCTAAATAGCTGAGCCCCCAATTACCGCCCCTCCCCAGGGGCTTCCCAGGTGTAACCCCCAAGCCATGGGAACGCTCTACACGCACCTAGATCTCAACGTTGACGCCGCCGCGTCCATCTGGCTGTGGCGCCGTGCTCATTCCCCCGACCCCTGGCCGGTCAAGACCGTCCCCTCCACCTGGGACGGTAGTGCGATCGGTCCAGGAGACGTGGCCCTGGATATGGACGCCGGTGGCCGCGGCATCCGTTCCCGGCGCAACCAGGACGGATCCGTCTCCTCGTGCTTCCACGTCATCTTGAACGAGTTCTTGCCGGAGGACGGCCCTCTGGCCGAGCACGAGGAGCTGCTGCGCCCGCTGGCCGACATCCTGGACGCGCAGCGGCGCGACGGCAACCTCACGCGCCTGGGCTTTCCGCCGCGGTATGGCATCTACGGCCTCACCGGCACGTTCCTGGCCCTCAAGCTGACCTGTGCGCAACCCGAGGACCTGCTGGACCACTTCAGCCGCATCCTGGACGGCTTCGTGCGCATGGCCGAGCTGTCCGACGAGGTCGGCCGCCTGGCCCAGGAGATCGAGTTCATCGGCGACGTCGCCGTGATCCTGGACCAGAACCACCTCGGCCTGCACCGGGCCGTCTTCCGCCGCGGCGCGCGCTTCCTCATCTTCCGCGACGGCAACAACCTGGGAATCCTGCGCGAGGCCCGCGAGCGCGCGCACCTGGGCCGGCTGCTGGAGGGCCAGATCCAGGAGGCGGGGTGGTTCTTCCACCCGCGCGGCCACCTGGCCGCACGCGGCACACGCAAGGCGCCGGCGGCGACCGCCAGCCGCTACGAGGCCCACGCCATCGCCCGCATGCTGGACGCCGCCCTCAAGCGCTCCGGCGATCTCGTGCCTTGGTGACCGGCGCTGGCGGCTTGGGGGTTTTTCCACACCCACAAGTACAAATACGGAGTTTATGTCACGTCCTTACCCGACAGGGACTTACGACGTTCTGGACCGGTTTCCGGCGGAGTTGCCCACAGTTCTGCACGCCTTATCCACACCCCTGGTCGCGGGGTCTTACACCGGAGGCCAGTTCAGCAGGGTCGGAAAGGAGCAGGGCAGGGTCCGGGCGTCGAGTTGCGGCAGGATGATCTGCTCCAGAGCCAGGCGGCAGGCGCCGCGCGACCCGGGCAGGGCGAAGACCAGGCGCCCGCGCAGGATGCCGGCAGTGGCGCGCGACTGGATGGCGGAACTCCCGATCTCCTGGAAGGAGAGCTGGCGGAACAGCTCGCCGAAGCCGGGCAGGGCCTTCTCGAAGAGAGGCTCCAGGGCCTCCGGGGTCACGTCGCGCGGCGTCACGCCGGTGCCGCCCGTGACCAAGATGACGCGCACCTCGTCGCGCTGGCACCACGCCGCCACCGCGGCCCGGACGGCTTCGATCTCGTCCTTCACGACGCGCCGCTCCACGCAGCGATGCCCGGCCGCGGCGAGCTGCTGCTCGAGGTACTTGCCGGACGCGTCGGTGTCCAGGTCGCGCGTGTCCGAAACGACCAGGACCGCCGCGCCCAGCGCGACGAATCCAGCGCCGTCGGCGCCGTGGGCGTGTGCATGCGTGCGCCCGTGTGGGCGCTCGTGCGCGTGATCCGGATCGTGGTGCTGGCCGTGCTCGTGCTGCATGCTTCCGTGCTCAAGGTCAGAGGGTGAAGCCCTGTTCCGGCACCGGCTGCTCGATGCGCCGGAAGCCCGCTTGCGCGCAGGCCTGGGCCAGCGCGCGGCGCGGCCCATCCTCGCCGTGCACCAGGAACAGCGCGCGCGCCCGCTCGGCATGCGGCGTGAGCGCGGCCAGCAGGTCGCCGCGGTCGGCGTGAGCGCTGAATCCCGGCATGGAGATGACGTGGGCCCGCACGACCTTGCTGTCGCCGAAGATGTTGATGCGCTGCGCTCCGTCCAGCAGCCGGCGGCCGAGCGTGTGCTCGGCCTGGTAGCCCGGCACAAGGATGTCCGTGTCCTCGCTCTCGATGGAATGGGCCAGGTGATGCAGAATGCGCCCGGATTCCATCATGCCCGACGCGGACACGACGACGACCGGGCCGGGATGGCGGTTGAGCGCCTTGCTCTCCTCCACGCCCTCGGTGAAGCGCACGCCGGGCACGAACTCGTGCGCCTGGCTGGCGCTGCAGGTCAGGGCGGCGCGCGCCTCGGCGTCGAACAACTCGCAGTGGCTCAGCAGGATGCGCGTGGCGGCCGCCGCCAGGGGGCTGTCCACGACGACGTCCAGGCGCGGCGCCAGTCCGCGCTCGAAAGCGCGGCCGATGGCGTAGAGCAGGTGCTGCGTGCGCCCGATGGCGAAAGCCGGGATCAGCAGCTTGCCGCGGCCGCGCTGGGCCAGCCGCCGCAGGGCCGCAGCCAGCGCGAGCTCCATGTCCGGCAACGGCGGATGCATGCGGTCGCCATAGGTGCTCTCGCTGATGTACACCGCGGCGGGCGCGAGCGCCACGGGATCCCGCAGGATGGGGATCCCGTGACGGCCGTAGTCGCCGGTGAACACAAGCCGCGTGCTGCGCCCGCTCTCCTGGACCTCTGCCTCCACCCAGGCGGAGCCGAGGATGTGGCCGGCGTCGTGGAAGCGGAAGCGCAGGCCCGGCGCCGCCTCGAACCATTCGCCGTAACGGTGGCGCTGGAAGCAGCGCATGGTGCTGTCCACGTCCCGCTCGTCGTAGAGCGGCTCGATCGGCGGCGGCCGCGGGCCGCCGTGGCGCTGCTCACGCGCGCGCTTGTCATTGAGGAACTGCGCGTCCTTCTGCAGGATGTTGGCGGTGTCGAGCAGCATGACCTCGCACAGGTCCACGGTGGCGTCGGTGGCGTGGATGGCTCCGCGGAAACCCTGGCGCACCAGCATGGGCAGGCGGCCCGAGTGGTCGATGTGGGCGTGGGACTGGATCACCGCGTCCACCTGCGCCGGCGGGAAGCGGAAGCTCGTGTTGCGCAGGTATGTCTCCTGGCGGCGGCCCTGGAACAGGCCGCAGTCGAGGAGGAGCGTGCGTCCGGCGGCGCGCAGCATGTGGCAGCTGCCGGTGACTTCGCAGGCGGCGCCGTAGAACTTCAGCTCCACGGCAGCTCCGCCAGCGCCTGCTGCACGTTGCGGAAGTGCAACTTGGCGAGCCGCGGCAGGCCGGCGGCGCCGTGGATCCGCAGCGCACGCCGCAGCGCCGGCGCCACCGGCGCGCCGCTGCCCAGCGGCAGATCCACGGCGGCGAACTCCTTCAGCGCGCGCATGCCCTCCAGGAAGCGGTCGCGCGCCAGCACGGACGCGGCGGCCACCGCCGGGTGCCGCTCCGCGCGCGGCACTTCCACGACCTGCACGGGGATCCCGGCGGCGCGCACGGCCGCGGTGACCGGACGCTCGTCGCTGAACCGGTCCACGAGCGCGGTGCGGATGCCGGTGCGCCGGTGCAGGGCGCTCAGGACCTCCAGGTGCAGGGACGCAAGCAGGCGGTTGACGCTGCCGGATGCGGCGTGCCGGCGGTTGTACTCCTCGGGCTCCAGGACGCGCTCCTCGCAGGGCAGGCGCTCGCGCAGCAGCGCGGCCAGCGCACGCACGCGCGCGTCGCTCATGCGTTTGCTGTCGCCGACCTGCGCCTCCTCCAGCAGCGCGCGGTCCCCCGGGCGCGCCGCGACCGCGCACACGGCCAGCGGGCCGAAGGTGTCGCCCTTGCCCGCCTCGTCGGAGCCGAGCGCCGGCGCGTCGAGCGCGAGCGGCAGGTCTCCGGGCCGGGCGCCCGGCTGCAACGGCGCGGCTCCCGGCTCCAGGAAGCGCCGCGTCCACGCATCCAGCTCGCGTCCCTGCACGACCAGTTTTCCGCTGGTGTAGAGGGTCACGGTCACGCCGTCGCCCTGCGCCTGGAACTGCGCGTAAGGCGCGGGACGGAACGCGTAGCCCGCCTGGCTCAGGGCCTCCGACAGGCACCGGCCGGCGGCCGCGTCCATGGGAAACACGCGCGTCTCCATGGCGCTCATGCGCGGCGCTTCCAGTGCGCCAGCGCGTCCTCGGCGGCGCGCTGCGCCGCCTCCATGTGCTGCACCAGCCGGGCGCGGGCCTGCTCCAGGGAGTCCGGCGCGCGCACTTCGCCCGCGAGCACGGCAAAGCCGGGCGCAAGTGCCACCACCACGCGCGCGAAGGGCTTGGGAATCATCATGCGGTCCCAGGAGCGGGCGCGCCAGGCGCGCGAGGCGGCGAAGCCGGAAGCGACCAGCGGGCGGCGCGCGGACGCGGCCAGGAACAGCGCGCCCGCGGCGACCGAACGGCGCGGGCCGCGCGGGCCGTCGGGAGTGACCACCAGCCCGCGTTCCGTCTCCGCTTCCCGCAGCATCTCGCGCAAGGCAGCAACGCCGCCATGGTAGGTGGAGCCGCGGGCCGCGTGGAAGCCCAGGCGGCGCGCGACGCGGGTGATCACTTCGCCGTCGTGGTGACGACTGATGAGGACGGTCAGCGAGCTCCGCCCGAACAGTGCCGCGCCGGTAGGGATATTCTCGTGCCAGAGCGAGAACACCGGCGGCCGCCCGGCGCGCGCCGCCTCGTCCCAGTGCTGCATGCCAACGCGGCGCACCCTCCACGTGGCCGCAAGCAGGCGCAGCAATGGCGGTCCCAGGGCCGCCGCCAGCGCCACCAGTGCGCGCCGGCGCGCGCGCTTCCACCAAGAGCGGCGGCGGCTCAAGGCTGCGGCCTCCACCAGTCCAGCGGCTCGGGCTCGTCGCCGCCGACCTCCTGGGGTCCTGAGCGGGCAGCCTCTTCCTGCGCCCGGCGGTCCTGCTGCTCCTGGCGGCCCCAGCGCTCCTCCAGCTCGCGCCGGCGCCGGCGCCGGCGCAGCCACACGAACGGGAACGCGAAGACCAGGAGCAGCGCCACGCCGAGGAACAGCTGCGGGTAGAAGTCCGAGAGCAGCGCCAGGGGCGAGGCCAGCTCCTGGCGCAGCTTCAGCTCGTGAGTCACCTCGCTGAGGCCGGTCTCGGCGATCAGCGCCTGGTCGAGGGTCTCCCCGGACGCGATCCGCGCCAGCAGCGCAGGCACGATGCGCTGTCCGTACACGCGCCGCAGGCGCGCCACGAACGCCTGGCCCAGGGCGTAGCCCACGGCCGCCCGGAAGGACTCGCGGCCAAAACCCTGCTCGTAGTCGGCCAGAGATTCCAGATCGCCCAGCAAGGCCCGCCATGCCAGGGAGACTCCCTGGCCGCCCAGGTACACGTCGCCGGCGAACACCTCGGCGCAGCCCTCGTGGAACCAGGCTGGAAGGCGTTCATACGGCCCCGGGCCCATGTCGGCCATGGCCAGGTGCATCAGCTCGTGGCGCAGCGTGGTGCGCAGCCGGTCGCCGGTACCCGCGATCTCGGTGGCGATGATGAGGTGACGCTCGCGCGGCACGGCAACTGCGGCGAACCACGCGGGGACCTCCTCCTCGCCTAGAGCCCGGGCGAGGTCAGCGCGGGTCGCGACCCAGACCAGATCCACGGGCCGCTCGTCCGGCGGCAGCCCGGTCCAGCGCCGCGCCTCCTCCAGGATGCCGCCGACTTCCGCGGCGAAGCGGCGTGCCACCGGAGCCAGCCCCGGAGCGGCCTCCCAGCGGAAGCCTGGGCCCTCGCCGCGCACCGCTTCCTGGCATGCGACGGCCGCGCGCGGCGGCGGCAGGACGGAATAGAAGCGCGGCGCTCCTGGGAGCACCAAGAGCGCCGCGAAGAGCGCCGGCCTCAGACGCTCATTCCGCGCGGCGGACGTCGTCGCCCTGACCTCCGTCGTCAACGCCGTCGGGACCTGTCGAGTACAGCGCGTAGCCGGCGCCGGCGAGCTTGTACACGTACGCGTTGCCCCACGGATCGGGCACGATGCCTTTCTTCGCGTCCGGCAGGAAGCCGAACGGCCAGTTGTCCGTCGTCTTGGTCAACTCGGACAAGGTGCCCGGGCAGCGCTGGAACTCGCTCTTGTAAATCTCGATCCCGGTGATCAGCCGGTTCAGCTCCTCCGTGGCGGAGCGGACCTGCACGCCGTCGGAGCTGACGGAGCTGGCCGAGCTGGATCCGTGCGGCTTGTCTTCAGGCGGAGGCAGCGGCTCCTGCGCCTGGGCCTCATCGACCGCCGCGCCTTCTTCCTCCGCATGCTCGCTCTCGGCCTGCGCAGCTCTGCGGCCCATGAACTGGAACATCACCGGCGGCGCCACGGACAGCACCGCGCCGGCCCCCAGGAACAGGTCCGCGGTGTCCAGGCTGCCGACACTGTGGGTCGCCATGCGGCTGCCCTCCACCACGGAGTAGGACTCCGTAGGGCGCAGATGCTGCACGAACGACTCCGGAGGCGGGAACTTGGCGAAGTCCACCGGCAGCATGCCCGGCGGCAGGTTGGCCGTGATCATGGGCGCGAAGCCCTGGACCAACGCCACCATCTGCGCCACTCCAGGTCGCGAGTCGCTCCAGGACACGGCGCAGGCGTTCTTCGGCACGCGTCCCACGAATGCCTTGACGTCTTCCTTGGCGGTGATGGGTGACTCCGCCGCGGTCAGCCCCTTCCTGAGGATGTTGCTCACCGACACGCGGCTCATCCCGACCACAAGCCAGCCGTCGGGAGACACGCCCAGGGTGGGCTGGATCTGGCCCAGGAACATGCTGAGCTGGCGCATATCCGGCGGCAGCTCGTTGCCCTGCAGCTTGAGGGCGTAGTACTGCGGCCCGTCCTTGGACACGGTCTGACCGTCCGGCGTCTTCTCCGTGAGCTTGACGGTCTTGATCTCGATCTCGACCGGGATCTGCTTGCTCGCGTTCACCAGCTGCGCCACTTCCGGCACGAGCTGGGCCAGCAGGTCGCGCACCGCAGCAGGATCGTCCAGATGCAGGAACGCGCCGCCGCCGGCTGGACCGCCCATCATGCCGCCCGCGGAAGGGAGCGAATAGGAGAAGCCCTGCTCCCCCAGTCCCTTCAGTCCCTTGTCCAGCAGCTCGCGCTTGCCGCCCTCCATCCAATCGTACACCGGATGCCCGGGCTGGAAGCCTTCCCACATGGAACCGAGCGGCTGGCCGGGCTGCACTTCCAACTGCTTCAACTCGGTCCAGATGCCGTGGATCGCGTCCGGATAGTGGTCCAGGTCAGAAACGAACAGCGAGAACGCGACCGCGTTGTCCGGCACGTATTGCAGCAGTGCCGGATCCACCACCGGCCCGTCCGGCCTGAACAGCGGTGGCGTCACGCCCGGCTGCAGCTGCAACACGGCCCTGGAGTAACTCACACCGTCGCGCCAGCCGGACACGCCCGCCAGGTAGGCGATGGAGCTCACTCCGGACTGGGTGAACACGCGCTGGACCAGCTCCCCGGCCTGGGCGTGGTGGGCGCGCACGATGTTTCCCACCGAAGTCAGGGCCCCCTGAAGGTTCACATAGCCGAAGACCACGTTGCCGCTGCCGATCATCTCGCGGTGCGCCGCACTGAACTGCGGGGACGACGCCAGCGTGCCGGCCCCGAAGTCCCCGATCTTGCTCCAGCCGACGATGCGGCCGCCGCGGGCGCGGATCTCGAGCTGCTCCTCGTCCTCGTACTTGATCGCGAGCATCGGGCCATCAGGTCCTTCCACCAGCTCGCCCTTGCCGGTGTTGACCGCCATCTGGCTCAGGAAGCTGAAGGTCCGTTGCGCGAGATCGCCGCGCAGGCCCAAGGCGAAGCCCATGCACACGGCGACTTGATGCTCGCCGTTCACCACGGTCCCTGGACCCAGCGCCAGGCCGCCCTCGAGAGACGTGAGGGCATCCCATTGCAGCAGGTCCGGGGGCACCCCGAGACCCCCCGCCTGCGCGCGCACGCCGGTCCAGCCTTCGCGCAGCATGCCGAGCAGGCCGCCTGCAAAATCCTGCACCGCGGGATCGCGGTAGATGCGGCCCAAGGCGGAGGTCTTGCCGCTCTCGATGAAGCCTTGGAGGTCCGCGATTTCGAAGTAGACGAGGGTCTCGGCGGGCAACTCGGAAGCCAGAGAGGCTTCCTGCGCGGGAAGTGTCGCCGCCAGCAACCCTGCCAGAACGCCAGGCAGGAGGATCCGTGAGGTCATCGAGCGAGTTTCAGGGTTGCGCGGGGGAAGATGCCAACAACAGCATACGCGCCGGACGGCCGTCCAGGGTCGCCAATCCGGCGTGCGTTGTCCCCTGCCGCGCTCTCGACTAAGATCTCCGCGCCGCCGCGGCGGTGGAATGCACTCGTGCGTCGCTGGATCCTCTCCCTGCTGTTGCTGGTTGCGGGCGCCTGTCAGGCCAACCCCGACCGCGGTGACTCCGTGCTCGCGGGCTGGGCCGACATCCCCGTGCCGCGCGGCTTCCGCCTGGTGGACCAGCCCCACGGCGAGGTCCCCGTGAGCGTTGGCGAGTACCGGGCCGGGAAGTTCCTATTCGAAGGCCGTGGCTCACTGCCCACTGTCGGGGATTACTACCGCAGCCACATGCCCTTGCACGGCTGGACCTGGGATCCGGCCGGCACTTGCTGGCGAAAGGGGCCCAGCCGCGTATCTCTGATCCTAACCGGTTTGGCTACGCCTGCTTACGCCTCAGACTATGGATTGGTGCGCTACCAGTTGGAGGTGCGGTCCGAGCGGCCGCCCATGACGCCGGAAACGGAACCGGAATGAGTGAGAGTTCTTCGCATCGGGCCCCAGCGCCTGGGGCGGCCAGCCGCACCGTCCTGGACGCAGAGTCCCCGTTCCAGCACTACATCGGCAGGTACTGGAAGGCTGCGGCCATGGTGGCCATCGCCCTGGGAGCGGGCTTGCTCGTTGGCCGAGTCCTCCACAGCCAACGCATCCAGCGCGACATGGCAGCCTGGGATGAGTTCCAGACAATCGTCCAGGACCCGACGACCAGCTTCGGCCCCGACCACCTGCCGGAGTCGCTGGCAAGGGCCAAGGAACGCCCCCTGATCTATCCTTGGGTCGTTCTCGCCGCGGTGAACCATGGGTTCACTCGCGGCGACAGCGCTGCGTTGCAGGCGTTGCAGCCGGAACTCGCTGCGATCGAGGACGCCGGCAGTCTGCGCGGCTTGTACCTCGTGTCCGACGGCGAACGCGTGGAAGTTGTGCCGTATCTACGCCAGCAGGTTGAGAAGGAGCTGCAGTCCCAGAATCCGGCGCTGCAGTTCCAGAATCCAGAGCCTACGGGAAAACGTGTCAAGATCACTGTAAGCTCTGATGGCGGCGATACATATGACATTGTCATTGGGCTGTACGAGGATGTGGCTCCGCTGGCGGCTCAGAATTTCCTGAGCGCGGTCGAAGCGGCCAGCTTGGTGGACCAGGACCTGAGTCTCCTGTTCAATGGCCTTCGGGTGGTTGGATTGGCGAAGGCCGCCGAGCCGTCGGATCCGCTTCCGCTCGAGGCTCAGTGGGGGTATTTCCGGAAGGCGGGAGCCCTGGCAACCCAGGTCGCGCCGCAAGGCTCCGGTGGCCAACAGGACCGCGACGTGGCTGTCATCCTCACAAAGGACGACTACTCCATGGACGGCCAGACCACTGTATTCGGCCAGATCGTAGAAGGCCGGGAGAGCCTGGACGCACTAAGCACCCTTCAGTCCAGCGCCGATGCCGGCACCGTGCCGCCCAAGCTCAAGGTGGCGGCCGCCGTCGTCCTGCCCTAGTACGCGGTTTTTCTCAGCCAGGGCCAAGCAGCTCTTCCGCCTCGCTGCGTAGACCCAGCCGCCGGGCCAGGGCGTCCAGACTTTCCAGCTCTGCGAAGTGCAGGATCAGCTTGCCGCCTCCCTTGCGCAGGAGCCGGACTTCCGCGCGGACGCCAAGGCCGCGGGTGATTTGTTCTTGCAGGCCTTGGATCCATGCCGGCTGTCGAGGCCGCGGCGCGTGGGCAGGCTTCGCCGGGTGCTGCGCCAGCCTCCCACAGGCCTCCTCCGCCTGCCGGACCGACCAGTCTTCCCGGATCATCTGCTCCATCAGCCTGGCCTGCTGCGGGTGCCCATTGAGCCGCAACAGGGCTCGCGCATGACCAGCGCTCAGTGTTCCACGTGAAACAACGTCCTGAATGGCTTCCGGGAGCTCCAGCAGGCGGATCAAGTTCGCGATCGTGGACCGCTCGAGGCCGAGCCGCCCGGCGACATCCTCCTGGGTCAGCTGATATGTCTCGAGGAGCTGCCGGCAGGCCCTGGCCCGCTCGATCGCATTCAGGTCCTCGCGCTGCACGTTTTCGATCAGCGCCAGCTCGAGCCGCTCCTCATCGCCGGACACCTGAGGCCTCAGAATCACCGGAACAGACTTGAGGCCGGCATGCGCGGCTGCCCGCCAGCGCCGCTCGCCCGCGATGATTTCGAACTTGTCAGGGGCAAGCGGCGTCACCACAATCGGTTGCATCACCCCGTGCCGCCTTATGGACTCCGCCAGACGCTCCAGCCCCTTTTCGACATCCGCCCGCGGCTGCTTGCGGTTAGGAACCAGATGCTCGATGGCGACCCATTGCGGCCCCCCGGGCACACCTTCATCCTCGGCATGCCGCGTCGTGAGCAAGGAGCTCAGGCCTCGACCTAGCTTTCGTCCGCTGTTCATCCGTAGATTCTCCGGCTGTCGGGGAAAACTCGTGAGGCTAGCCTACACGAAGCACTGGAGAAAAGTCACCGCATGAGCCCGCCGCGCGCGATTGGCATCCTCGGGGACCTGCACGCCAACTTGTCCGCGCTGACGGCAGTTCTGGAGGTCCTCGACCGGGAAGCCATCACCGAGATCTACTGCGTGGGGGACATAGTCGGCTACGGCCCGCGCCCGAATGAGGTCATGGACCTCATCCGGGAGCGCAACGTCCGCTCCGTTGCCGGGAACCACGACTGGGCCCTCCTGGGGCGTATCGACGCGGCATACTTCAACCCGTACGCGCTCGCTGCCATCGATTGGACCCGTGCCCGCATCACCCGCGATCATCTGGATTACCTCGCGGCACTGCCGCTGCGGATTGACGAGCATGACTTCTGCATTTTCCACGGCGCCTTGCCGGAGCCGGAGGCTTTCAACTACCTGCAATCCTTCCCGGCGGCGAGGGCCGCCCTGGGCGATTTCACTGCGGCGGTTGGATTCTGCGGCCACACTCACGTACCCATGAACTTCGTCCAGAGCCCGGGCCGGCGCGAGCTCGAATGGCACTTTCACGACGACTGGGTACTCAAGCTGGATGACCGTGCCGTGATCAACGTCGGCAGCGTCGGCCAGCCACGCGATGAGAATCCGCTGACTCCGGTCGGCATCTACGACACGGGTTCCCGCCGCATGCGCTTGCCCAGAGTTCCATACAACATCCCGGGCGAGCAGAAGCTGATCCGCAAGGCGGGGTTGCCGTCCATCTTGGGCGATCGGCTGGTGCATGGGATTTGATGCACCAGATGTATCCTAACTTTATTGCCTAGCTAGGTTTGAGGTAGTTCAAGTGGGCCGGGAGCCGATCCAGCCCATCCTCGCCGAGATGGTGCTGGAACAAGAGCGCCAGGTCCTTTAAGACCTCCTGGTCGCCATAGAACCGCACGCTGCGGGCGTTGGGCTGACCGCCCGCAACCATCAGCATCTGCATGATGCTGGCTGCGCTCGCCTTGCGGCCCTGGATTTCCATCTCCACACTGGTGCCGTGTCGGCTGACGACGGACACGATCAAAGAAATCGGCCGCGCGTGCAGCGTGACTCCATCCGGCAAGGCCAAGTCAACCGAAGTCTGCCGCGTGAACACGCGCAGGATCAGCTCGGCGTCCGCGCGCCCCCTCTGGAGTCCGTCGCAAGCCATTATAACACAGCCAGTTACAAGTACATCCAGGAGTCGTTCCTCGACAATGGCGCGCTCGAACTGCGCGCGCAGCGCCCCTCCCGGGCCGTGCAGGTCGTGACGCTCGTACAGGTGCACCAGGCAGGTGCCTGCCTCGAGCAGGTGCAAAGCCTGGCTGACGGCTCCACGCAGGCGCGAGAGCTCCACGTGCCTGGCCTCGTCCTGCGTCCCGGCGATCTGGGTGTCGTAAGAGCTTTGGAGGTTGTGGGCGCGCGCCTCGATGCTGCGGGCGCTCTCCTCCGTGTAGTAGTTGGCCACAAACTCCCGCAGGGGCTGCAGTCCGCTCACCGGCCCGGCGCAGAACTTCTCGAGACTGCGCATCAGCTCCAGGTACTGGCTCGCCAACCGCGCAGCGGCCGGATGCGCCGCGCTGGCGTCCGGCTGCTCGTCCCGGTTGCGGCGCAAGCGCGGATGGGGCCCGCTGGGATGCGTGCCGTCATCACGCTCCACCACGCTGGTCCAGGTCAAGCCCACTGCAATCCAGTTCTCGCGCAAGCCTTGCAGGGTGCGCACGATCATTTCCCCCAGTTCCAGCGCGCTCCTGCGTATGCTCGGCGCCAGCACGTTCCTGGCCCAGGCCTCGTCCACCAGCTGATAGGACGGCAGGCGCGAGTCCAGGTGCAGCAGGTTGGTCATGGCCAGGCTGAGCCAGCGGACCAGCGCCACCAGCTCGCGGATGGGCAGAAAGGTGCGGTTTTCCCGGGCTCCGTAGTTGTCGAGCAGGGTCTCGAGATCGCTGCTCGTGCGGTGCAGCCGGTACGTCTGCCGTTGGCTCCACTGCTCCGGCGCCGATTCCAGCACGCCGTTGCAGGTGGACAGGAAGTCGCTGGTCTGGCCGGCCAGGTACGCGCAGAACTCCGACTCTGCGATTTCCGAGCGCCGCGGTGCGCCGTCGGTCCAGTGAGGAGTAGAGGGGGTCATTGGCCGGAATCGGAGCGTGGATGACTTGGAGCCGGCATTCTATGCCGTCCTGGAACAGGAGTGCTTGCGCCCGCCGGGTGCGCGCCGGGCGCACGAGGCGGCGGCGGGCCCAAGGCAGCCGCGGCCCGCGCTATCCTGGATTCTTGCCGGGAAAGAGCTCTCTCCGCCCCGCCGCCCGCAAGGGCGTGCGCGCCTCGCAGCGCCTGCGACTGGCGGCCGCGGCAGCGCCGGCGGAGATGCTGCGCGAGGATGGCCGATCGCTGTACGTGCACCTGCCGTTCTGCACCAGCAAGTGCCGCTACTGCGACTTCAACTCCTACGCCTGGAGCGGCCAGAGCCTGGAGCGACACGTGCGCGCGGTGCTGGCCGAGGCGCGCGCCCGCGCGGCCGGGTTGCGGCCCCAGACCGTGTTCATCGGCGGCGGGACGCCCAGCTTCCTGCCGGCCCCGCTGCTCGGCGAGCTGCTGCAGCAACTGGACGAGGTGACGGGTTTCCGCGCCAGCGCCTCGGAAGTGACGATGGAGGCGAACCCGGAATCCTTCGACGACGCGCGCGCGGCCGCGGCCGCGGCCGGCGGCGTGAACCGCGTCTCCATCGGCGTCCAGTCCCTGCGCGCTCCTGTGCTGCGCGCCTACGATCGCGTGCACAGCGCGGAGACGGCGCTGGCGGCGCTGCGGCGCGCACGCGCGCTCTTCGCGCGCGTCAACGCCGATCTCATCTACGCGTTTCCCGGCCAGGATCCGCAGGAGTGGCAGGAAGACCTGGAGAGCGTGCTCGCGCTGGGCGTGGACCACGTTTCCTGCTACGAGCTCAGCTTCGAACCCGGCACGGCCCTCACCCGCATGCGCGACGCCGGGCGCTTCCGCGCGGAAGAGCCGGAGCGCGGGCGCGCCTTGTTCGAGCGCACCCGCGCGCTGTGCGCGCGCCACGGCTTCGGCCAGTACGAGGTCTCCAATTACGCCCGCGCCGGCGCGGCCTGCCGCCATAACCTGGCCTACTGGCGCTCGCTGGACTACGTCGGCATCGGCGCCGGCGCCGCCTCGTGGCTGGACGGCGAGCGCCGCAAGAACCTGGAGCTGCCGGAGGCGTACGAGCAGGCTGTGCGCGCGGGGAAGGATCCGGTCGCGGAAGCCGAGCGCACCGACCCGGCCACCACCTTGTTCGACGCGCTCATGATGGGCCTGCGGCTGCCGGCGGAAGGTGTGCTCCTGGAGCGGGCGCGGCGCATCTCCGGCCTCGACCCCGCGGCCGCGTGCGGCGCGACGCTGGACGAGCTGATCGGAGAAGGTCTGCTCGAGCTCACGCCCGGCCCGGCGCGGCGCCTGCGCGCCACGGATTCAGGCCTGCCGTTCCTCGACTCCATCCTGACGCGGCTGCTCGCGGTGCTGCGGCCATAGGCTCCATACCGTTATAGTTGCACGGCGCCGGGCGGGAGACCGGTGGAGACCGGCATGGCGAAAGACCACGGCAATCCGATCCTTGCGGTCTTCTTGTGCGGGCCGGCGGTCGTTCTGCCCGGCTCCGAGGAGCGCCATGCGATCTCCTCGGCCCCGGTCACCGGCCAGGCCATGGCATGAGCTTCCCCTCGCGCCTGTGGGCGGCCGTGGAGCGCAAGGGCACGCCGGCCATGATCGGCGTGGACCCGCGCCCCGCGAAGTTCCCTGAGCCGTTCCGCGCGCGCGCCGTCGGCCGCGGCGCCGCCGGCGCCGCGGCCGCCATGCGCGACTACCACCGCGCGCTGCTGGACGTGCTCGCGCCGCGCGTGCCGGCCGTGAAGCCCAACGCCGCCTTCTTCGAGGAGCTCGGGCCGGACGGCTTCGGCGCGCTCGCCGACTGCGTCGCGCACGCGCGCGCCCTCGGCTTGATCGTGGTGATGGATGCCAAGCGCGGCGACATCGGCTCCACGGCCGAGGCCTACGCATCCACCTTCCTTGCCGGCGGTTATGAGGGGGCGTTTCCCGCCGCCGACGCCCTGACGGTGAATCCGTATCTCGGCTCCGACGCCGTTGCGCCCTTTCTCGAGGCCGCGCGCGCCCACGACGCCGGACTGTTCGTGCTGGTCAAGACCTCCAACCCCGGGGCCGACGAGTTCCAGGGCCACGGTACGCCGCCGCTGGCGCAGCGCGTGGCCGCCGCGGTGGCGCAATGGGGAGCCGCGCTCGTGGACTCGTCCGGCTGGTCCTCGGTGGGCGCGGTGGTGGGCGCGACGCGCCCGGAGGAGCTGGCCGTGTTCCGCGCCCTGATGCCGCGTGCGCCCTTGCTGCTGCCTGGCTTCGGCTTCCAGGGCGGCGAGGCGCGCGGGCTCGCACCCGCGTTCGACGCCCTCGGCCGCGGCGCCGTGGTCAACGCCAGCCGCTCCGTGCTGTGGGCCCACGAGCGCGCCGACCTGCAGCACCTGCCCGGATGGGAAGCGCGCGTGGACGCCGCCGTGCAGGAAATGGTGGACGCGCTGCGGCCGGTGGCGCGCGCGGTGCGATGAGCGACGTCGCCGTGGTGCACGCGCCGGCGCTGGCCGGCGGTCCCCTGCGCCTGCTCAACCGCGTGCTGCAGGCCTGCGGCGAGGCGTGCGCACGCTCGCTCGAGCAAGGGCGGCCCTGGCGCGCCGTGCTGGTGCTCGACGACGGCCTCACGCGCCAGCGTGACCGCGCGCTCCTGCTGCTGAACGCCTTCGGCGACCCGGTGGTCCTGGCGGGCCCGGGCAACGGCGTCTACAGCGCCGAGGAACGCGCGGCCGTGGCTGCGGCCGCACACGACCTGATGCCGCCCACCGCGGAAGCCGCCGCCGTCATCGAGCGCCTGCTGCCGGCCCCGGGCGCGGACCCCGTGGCCGCCGCCGCCGATCTGTGGCGCGCGCTCCTGCGCGATGCGGGCCTGCACGTGCGCACACTGCGCCCCGGAGAAGCGGCCGGGGAGGCGCCGGCAGCGGTGATCGGCGACGCGCCGGCGGAATGGAGCGGCACCGAGCGCGTCGCTCCACGGGAGGCCACCTGGTTCGCGCCGCGCCACCTGCAGTTGCTGCGCCAGCTGCAGCTGCCGCCCTCGGCGGCCCTGGCCGGCGAGACGATGCTGCGTGCCGCGGCCACCCCCGCCGAGGGCGGCGCGGTGCTCCAGCAGGCGCGCTCGCTGGCCGCCGAGCTCGATCGGAGGCTGGGGGCGCTGGAGGCGGCCGTGGCCGAGGATGATCCCTCGCTGCTGGGCACCGGGGCGCGCCTGCGCCGGCAGACGCGCGCCGCGGTCAAGGACTTCCTGCTGCGCGCCGAACGCAACGCCCGCAATCGCCGCGGCATCCGGGGCGCCCGCCTGCACGCCTTGGCGCAGGCACTGCGGCCCCTGGATCAGGCTCAGGAAGACCACATCGGCCTGCTCTGTGCCGCCGCCTTGTTCCGCCTGGACCTGGACCGGCTGCCCGCGGCGATCCCGCGCTGGGCCGTGGCCCCTCGCACGGGGAGGCTGCTCTTGGCCTGCGATCTTACCGACATGTAGTGGGGAGCAAGTCGTGGCACACAATCACCACAGTCGTATCCGCTTGTAACTGCCCGGCATGGTATGCTGGCGCCGTGCAGGTCGTCGTCATCATCAATCAGAAGGGGGGCGTAGGAAAGACCACAGCGTGCGCCAACCTCGGCGCGGCCCTGGCGCTTGCGGGGCGCCGCGTGCTGCTGATGGACCTGGATCCACAGGCACACCTCAGCATCAGCTTCGACCGCATGCCGGCGCCGGGCGAGCCTTCCGTGTACTCGCTGCTCGCAGGTCGGCACGCGATCGAGGAGGTGGTTCGGCCCACCTCCATGGAAGGCCTCAGCGTCGCGCCCACCAATCTGGACCTCACGGGAGCTGAAACGGAGTTCGCCGCCGAGATCGGGCGCGAGACGCTGCTGCGCAACGCCCTCGAGAAGCTGCGCGCCGCGGATGCCGCGGAGATCGTGCTGCTGGACTGCCCGCCGTCGCTGGGACTCCTGTCGCTGAACGCGATGGTGGCGGCCGACCACGTGCTCATCCCGGTGCAGGCCGAGTTCTTCGCGCTGCAAGGCATGGCGCAGCTGCTGGACGTGATCGAGCGCGTGCAGCGGCGCCTGAACCCGCGTCTGAACCTGCTCGGCATCCTGGTCGGCCTGTATACCAAGCAACGCAGCCTGTCCCGGGAAGTGCTCAAGGAGCTGCACGATCACTTCGGTGCCTTGCTGTTCCCGGCGCTCGTGCGCGTGAACGTGCGTCTGGCCGAGGCGCCGAGCCACGGGCTCACCATCTTCGAGTACGCGCCGGACAGCAGCGGCGCCACGGACTTCAGCGCGGCGGCCGCGGAGCTGGAGCGGCGACTGGGCCTGCCGCCGGTCGCGCGCGCGGCGCAGGGCGCCTCCGCGGCGCGACGCGAGCGCGCGCCGGCGGCTGCGCCCGCGCAGGAAAGTGCCGTCGGATAGCCTCTACCTGGACTTCAACTCGGGCGCGCCGATGCGCCCGGAAGTGCTGGAGGTGTGGGTGCGCGCGGCGCGGGACGCGCCGGCGAACCCCGCGTCCCTGCACCGCCCGGGCCGGCGCGCGCAGGCCGTGGTGGAGGAGGCGCGCAGCCGTGTGGCCGAGCTGCTGCGCTGCCCTGCGCGCGAGATCGTGTTCACCAGCGGCGCGACCGAAGGCAACAACCTGGCCCTGCTGGGCGCCGCCCGCGGCCGCGCGCGGCTGCGCGGCGCGCCGCCGGCGCTGATGTCCTCGCGCGCCGAGCACCCGAGCGTGCTCGGCCCGCTGCGCAGCCTGCAGCAGGAGGGCCACGCGCTGGTGCTCGCGCCCTTGGACCGCAGCGCGCGCG
Source organism: Planctomycetota bacterium (assembly GCA_004295085.1). Taxonomy (GTDB): domain Bacteria; phylum Planctomycetota; class UBA1135; order UBA1135; family UBA1135; genus SHNF01. The sequence continues at coordinate 506,064 of SHNF01000009.1, forward strand.
CCGACACGCGCGCACTGCTCGACGCCCTGCACGAGCGGCGCGGCGGCATCCTCGCGTGCCAGTGGGCCAACAACGAGACGGGGGCCGTGCAGGACCTGGAGGCGCTGGTGGCGGACCTGCCCGCGGACACGCACTTCCACTGCGACGCCGTGCAAGGCTTCGGCAAGCTGCCGCCACCCGCCGCGCTGTCCGCGGCGCACACCCTCGTGCTCAGCGCCCACAAGCTCGGCGGTCCCAAGGGCACGGGAGTGCTGCGCGTGCGCGAGGACGCTTTCCTCGAGCCCGTGCTCAGCGGCGGCGGCCAGCAACGCAACCTCCGGCCAGGAACGGAATCCCCGGCGGCGGCCGCGGCCTGCGCGGAGGCGCTGGCACTGGCGCTGCGGGCTCAGGACGCCTTCGCCCGGCACACAGCGGCGGCCTGCCGCCGCCTGCTGCAGCACGTCCGCGAGGACTTCCCCCTGGTGCAGGTGAACAGCCCGGACGAAACGGAGCCGCGGCTGCCGAACACCCTGAGCCTCAGTTTCCCCGGGGTGGACGGCCGCGCCCTGCTGCTGGCTTGTGACGCGGAGGGCCTCGCGCTTTCCTCCGGATCGGCCTGCGCCTCCGGCGCGGCCCAGCCGTCCGCCGTGCTGCGCGCCGCTGGGCTGTCAGAAGAACTTGCCAGGGCCACACTTAGAGTGAGCTTCGGGTGGGGTCAAAGTGAAGAGGAAGGGGAGCTCGCGGCCGCCCGCTTGCGCGTGGTGCTGCGCCGGCTCTACCAACTTGCAGATCCTTAGGCCTCGCGCGAAAGGGGCTTTGGGGTCGCGTTCGAAAAATATTTTGGCCCTGCCGCGGCCTCCCGGACTAGTCTGGCGACATTCGGTGCGTCACTTCGATGATGCACGTAAGACATTGCCCCCAAAGTGTTTACGGAAGCAGACTGTGCTCAGCGCGACTCCTACCGAGCCCCTTGCGGAACTCGCGAGCACCTGGACCCGGGCGCTGGCCGCCTTGGAGAACCGGATCGGCCCCAGTGACGTCGACAACTGGTTCCGGTCGGTCCGGCTGCTGGATCTCCATGGTGGACACGCGCGCCTGGCCGTGCCTACGGATCTGCACGAACAGCGGATCCGCAAGCGCTTCCTCGGCACCCTGTGCGAGAGCCTGGGCGTCGCGGAATGCGCGTTCGAAATACAGCCCTTCAATCCGGAGCGCGAGCTGCTGGACGCCCCCGACCCGGAAACCCCCCGGCGGCCGGCGCCGGCCGTGCCGGCCGGCGAGCCGCCGCAGGAGGAGGGCACTCCCCTCAACCCCGAGTACTGCTTCGACAACTACGTCGTCGGTCCCTGCAACCGCTTCGCCCACGCCGCCGCGGTGGGCGTGTCGGACCGGCCGGCGGCGGCCTTCAATCCCCTGTTCCTGCACGGGCCCGTGGGGGTCGGCAAGACCCACCTGATGCAGGCCATCGCCCACCACCTGCTGGGGAAGGAGCCCGACCTCAAGATCCTGTTCCTCTCGTGCGAGACCTTCGTCAACCACTTCATCCGCTCCCTGCAGCAGGGCGACGTGGAGCGCTTCCGCAACCGCTACCGGCAGGCCGACGTCCTGGTGGTGGATGACATCCAGATGCTCGCGAACAAGGCGCGCACTCAGGAGGAGTTCTTCCACACCTTCAACACCTTGCACAACGCGCGCAAGCAGATCGTGCTCAGCAGCGACTCTCCGCCGCAGGACATCCCGGCCCTGCAGGAGCGTCTGGTCTCGCGCTTCAAGTGGGGCCTGGTGGCCGAGATCGAGCCCCCGTGCTTCGAGACGCGCGTGGCCATCCTGCATGCCAAGGCGCAGCGCAGCGGTCACGCCCTGGGCGACGACGTCGGCAAGTTCCTGGCCGAGCACATCCAGAGCAACGTGCGCGAGCTGGAAGGCACCCTGACGCGCATGTTCGCGATGGCGTCGCTCACCAACCGGGCGGTGGACATGGCGCTGGCGCGGGAAGTGCTCGGCCCGGCGCTGCGGGCGCGGCAGCGCATCATCCGCATGGATGACATCCTGCTGGCCGTGGTCTCGCGCTTCGGGGTCAAGGTCAGCGACCTGCAGTCGAAGCGGCGCACGCACAGCATCGTGTTCCCGCGCCAGGTGGCGATGTACCTGGCGCGTCTGATGACGTCCCTGTCCCTCGAGGAGATCGGAGGGTTCTTCGGCGGGCGCGATCACTCGACCGTGGTCTATGCCCTGGAGCGCGTGAGCGCGCGCCGGCGCGTGGACAGCGACTTCGGCGTGCTGCTGAACGAGCTGGAAGGGGACATCCGCGGCCGCGAGCTGGCCGCGTGACGCCGTCTGCGTCCACGCAGAAGCCGTGGAAAAGCCGTGGGTCCGCTCCGAGGAACCCGCGGCTTTTTCCGCATCTCTCCGCAGGCGCCGCGGCCGCGCGGCCGCCCTGCCGGCAACCGGCGCTCTGTCCCCGGACACTCCCCGGGAAATCCCGCGTTCCCCGCCGCCGCAAGGACCTGCCGGGAACGACCTAAGCCCCTGCGCTCGTTGTAGTTACCAAGGCCGGCATGGCTTTTTCCACACTCCGACGGCGCCTATACTCTGATGACTGATTCGTTCCATGTCGGAAATACTCACCAAGAACGCCAGCGCCATGAAATTCCTCATTGACCGTCCCGCCTTCCGGGACGCGCTCCAGAGGGTGGAGATGGCCGTGGACCGCAAGCCGACCCGGCCGGTGCTGGGCGGGATCCTGATCCGCGCGGAACGGGATTCCGTGGTCGTGGAAGCCACCGACCTGGAGATCGCCGTGCGTTACCGCATCGAGGCGGTGCAGGTGGACGCGGAAGGCTGGGCCATCGTGCCCGGCCGCGAACTGGTGGAAGTGGTGCGCGACCTGGACGCTGAAACCGTCAGCGCCTTCCTCAACGAGCAGCGGCAGTTCGAGATGGAGGCCGGCGAGGATCGCTGCACCCTCGTCACCATGGAGTCCTCGGCAGATCCCGATCCCGGCGGTGCGCCCCGCAAGAAGAGCCAGCAGTTCCCCGAGATCCCGGAACTGGGCGCGGAGCCGGACGTGGTCCTGGACAAGGCCACCTTCCTGCAGATGGTGGCGAGCACGCGTTTCGCGGTGTCGCGCGTCCACGACAGCCGCTTCCCGACAGAGGGGATCCTGTTCGAGGTCAAGGACGGGGCCGTGACCATGGTCGGCACGGACGGCCGCCGCCTGGCCTGCGTGCGCCGCCCCGCGCAGGGCGCCGCCTCCCAGCAGCGCTCGGTGCTGCTGCCCAAGGTGCTCGACCAGATCGCGCGCTTCGGCCAGGAGGAGCCGGCTACGGCCCTCGAAGCCTTCTTCCTGGGCAACCAGGTCGGCTTCCGCGTGGGCCGCCTGGAGTCGTTCGGGCGCGTCCTGGAGGGCGAGTACCCCAACTACGACAGCGTCATCCCCAAGGGTGGCAAGCACGTCCTGCGCGCGCAGCGCGAGCAGCTGAGCAAGAAGCTGCGCCTGGCCAGCCATCTCACCACGGACGCCGCCGCCGTGGTGCGGCTGCAGGTCGCGCCGGACACGATGGAGATCTCCGCCGAGCACGAGGGCCGCGGCCGCGCCGCCGCCACCCTGGAAGTGGAGTACGAAGGCCCCGGCTTCACCACGCTGTTCAATCCCATCTTCCTGCTGGAAGGGCTCAAGGCGGCCCACGGCGAGGGCGTCGAGCTGCAGATGGAGGATCCCGCGCGTCCGGCTCGATTCCGGCTGGGCGAGGACTACACCTACGTGGTGATGCCGCTGACCACCTTTGCCTGATCCGCCGCGCCGCAATCACCGACCCGTGCCCATCGGCGATCTGCTGGGCCGCTCCTTCCAGAAGAACGGGATGTCCCGGGACCGGGAGTACCGTGCGGTGACCGACGCCTGGGAGCGCGTGGTGCCGCCGGGTATCGGCCTGCGGGCCCGCCCGCTCGCCTTCCGCGGCGGCAAGCTGGTGGTGGCGGTTTCCTCTGCGCCCCTGCTGGACGAGCTGCGCTGCTTCCGCTCCGGCGAATTCCTGCTCCTGCTGAACCAGGCCCTCTCCGCCGACGCGCAGTCCTGCGGCGTGCAGGTGCGCGCCGTGGACTTCCGCCGCGCCTGACCATGCCCGAAAACCAGCCCGACCAGCAGCCCGAGAACTACGGCGCCAGCTCCATCCAGTACCTCAAGGACCTGGACGGAGTGCGCCGGCGCCCGGCCATGTACATCGGCGACACGGCCGACGCCGGCTTCCACCACCTGCTGTGGGAGATCGTGGACAACGCCGTGGACGAAGGCCTGGCCGGCCACTGCAAGAGCATCGTCGTGTCCCTCAACGAGGACGGCTCCGCCACCGTCACCGACGACGGCCGCGGCATCCCGGTAGACCTGCACCCGGAGGAGAAGGTCCCCGCGATCGAGCTCGTGTTCCTGAAGCTGCACGCCGGGGGCAAATTCGACGGCAAGGCCTACGCCGTGTCCGGCGGCCTGCACGGCGTCGGAGCCGCCGTGGTCAACGCACTCAGCGAATGGATGGAAGTGGAGGTCTACAAGGACAGCCAGGTCCACCACATCTCCTTCGCGCGCGGGCGCAAGAAGACCGACCTGCGCGTCACCGGCGCCTCGCGCCGCCGCGGCACGCGCGTCACCTTCCGTCCCGACCGCCAGATCTTCAGCCACGAGGGCTTCGACTACGACCGCGTGCGCAACCGCCTGCGCGAGATGGCGTATCTCATGGGCAGCTACGACCTGTCCATCATCCTGGAAGACGCGCGCGACGGCCGCAAGGAGACGTTCCACTATCCCGACGGGCTGCGCTCCTACATCAACGACCTGACCGAGGGCAAGGAGAACATCACCGAGATCATCCAGTTCAACAAGGATCTCGAGGAGGGCGGGCGCCGCTACGGCGTCGAGATCGCGCTGCGCTACACCAACGACTGGAACGAAGGCGTCTACACCTTCGTCAACAACATCCGCACCCCCGAAGGCGGCACGCACCTGGCCGGCTTCCGCGCCGCGCTCACGCGCACGCTCAACAGCTGGCTCAAGCAGAGCGACCTGCTCAAGAAGAAGGACGACGAGCTGCCCGCCGGCGAGGACTACCGCGCCGGCCTGTACGCGGTGGTCTCGGTCAAGGCGCCCGATCCGCAGTTCGAGGGCCAGACCAAGGCCAAGCTCGGCTCGCGCGAGGTCCAGTCCATCGTCGAGGCCGTGGTGGGGGAGTGCATCGGCGCCTACGTGGACAAGCACCCGGAAGCCTCCCGCGCCATCCTGCGCAAGGTCCTCCTGGCGCGAGACGCGCGCGAGGCGGCGCGCAAGCAGCGCGACCTGGTGCGGCGCAAGGGCGCGCTCAGCAGCGGCTCGCTGCCGGGCAAGCTGGCCGACTGCCAGTCGCGCGACCGCGAGGAGACCGAGCTGTACCTGGTCGAGGGCGACTCGGCCGGCGGCAGCGCCAAGGGCGGCCGCGACCGGCGCTTCCAGGCGATCCTGCCCCTGCGCGGCAAGATCATCAACGTCGAGAAGAACTCGGCCAACCGCGTGCTGGCCAACAACGAGCTCCAGACCATGATCCAGGCCATCGGCGCCGGCATGGCCGAGGAGTTCGACGCCGACAAGGTGCGCTACGGCAAGGTCGTCATCATGACCGACGCGGACGTGGACGGCTCGCACATCCGCACCCTCATCCTCACCTTCCTGTTCCGCCAGATGCGCGGCCTGATCGACGCCGGCCGCGTGTACGTGGCCATGCCGCCCCTCTACCAGGTCATGAAGAAGGGCAACAAGGGCGGCCAGTACCTCCACACCGAGGAGCAGCTGCGCGCCGCCGTGCTGGACCTCGCGCTCGATGCCGCCTCCGTCAGCCTGCCCGGCGCGAAGCACCCGCTCACGGGCGCCGCCCTGCGCTCCCTGGCCGACGCCCTGGCCACGCTGGAGAAGATCATGGGCGGCTTCCGCGGCGAGCGCCGCGGCCTGGAGGCGCGCGAGTACCTGGCGGCCTGGGATCCGCAGCGCGGCCTGCCCACGCACGCCGTGGTCACGACCGCCGACAACCAGCGCCACTTCTTCTGGAACGAAGAGGACCGCGACGCCTTCCTGGAGGCGCGCCGCGAGCTCCTGGTCTGGTCCGGGCCGGAGAGCGGCGCCGCACGCGAGGAAGCCGACCTCCTGTCCCTCGTCTTCCACGAGCGCAACGACGTGGACGCGGCCCTGGCCGCCGCCGCCCAGGCCGGCGTGCCGCTGCCGCCCTCCACCTGGAACGGCGGTTTCGTCGCCGAGCTCGGCAAGGAGCGGCGCGAGGTCCCGACCCCGCTGGACCTCCTGCGCGCCCTGCGCGACATCGGCCAGAAGTCCGTGGACGTCCAGCGCTACAAGGGCCTGGGCGAGATGAACCCGGAGCAGCTCTGGGAATCCACCATGAACCCCGCGACCCGCAAGATGAAGAAGATCATCCTCGAGGACGCCTACGAGGCCGACCGCATCTTCTCCATGCTCATGGGCGACGAGACCGAGCCCCGCCGCCGCTACATCGAGGAACACGCGCTCGAAGTCAGCAACCTGGACATCTGATCCAGGCAATGGCCTCCTGGCGGCGGGGGGAGGAAGGGAAGTGGTAGCGCGGGTGCCGCGTCTGCCATTAGAGAGGCGCAAGGTTCAGTTCGGTGAATCTTTCGAACAGCCCCCGCACCGTGTCCGCTTGGGCATCAACCTGCACGGTGATCAAGTACTCCGTTTCCACGATCAAAGGCGCGACATTCGTGCCGTTGATCAAATGCACGCTCGTCCAGAAGCGCCAGGTGGCATTCTTGTTCTCGATCAGTGGGAAGTTGAACTTGATGCGCCACTGGCCGGACGACGGGTCGAAATACAGGCACGTATGCGACTGCGGGGCGACATGCACCTGCGGGCTGCCCGACGTAGCCCCGTAGCGGAGCGTTGTGTATGCGGCGAGCGGCTTGGCTAGCGCGTCGAGGAGAATGTCACTGAACTTGCCCGGCTCTTTCCAGAAGTTCTGCAGTGGCACACCTTTCGTTCTCCAGGCATTGAACAAGTCCTTGATCTTGTGGCCGTTCAGAGAGGGGGGACCCATGACCTGCTCGTCGATGCTCGCCGCCAAGTCGTTCCATTCCTTGGCATCGCCGGCCGGCACGCTAGGCGCGGTGTGGTCGCGCACATGTCCTTGGAGAAAGAGAGTACCGACAGCATCTTCCTTATTCATGAAAGAATCTCCTTAAGGTTGCAATCTACGGTGCAACGAGAACGCTCGTTCCTGGAGGACGCCACTCGTATGGAGCACCAACGGCTCACGGGGGGGATCCTCGTACGCAACGGAATCCCACTGTGGGGACTCGAATGTGCAGCGGCGCCATGGCATACGTGGTCAGCCCATGCGTGCGCAGGTCCTCCAGGCTGTGCTGGAAGGACATGCCGCGCGTATAGCGCATCTCCTCAAGGACGACGGCTCCCGCCGGGCCCCACGTGCAGAAGGGCGTCGCTGTCCATTCCATCACACCCCATAGGGTGAAACGCAGACCGTAGGGGCCGAGGAACGCAGCTTCCTCAGGGTCGTCAATCGGCAACAGGTGCCCTGTTTCATCGTGCTTTGCTGGAGGGCTGCATACAGCGCCAGCCAGGCGCGCCTCAAAGCGTTCGAGCTGCAGCGGCCTTTCCCCCCACGGGAACTTCTCCATCCACGGTCCGCGAGTGGCGACTTCGCGCTCGGCGTAGGTCGGAAGGCGCTTGCCCTTCCATTCCGCATAGGCTACTGCCTCGTCCCATGTGATGCCGGTTGCAGGAAGAGTCGGCCGGTTCTCGGCAAAGCCGGGAGCCCACGTCCACGGGCACGCACGGCCTGTCGCCCGGCAAAACTCGGCAAACTCGCCCACGGACACCGGGTTCTCATCCACCCAGAAGCCGCAATAATCGACATCGAACACGCTTGCTTGCATCGGACCGACTTCCTGGTCGAGCGTTACGCTCAGCGATATCGTGCCTTCGGGAACATGGCGCATTCTGGCAGGCTGCGCCTCAAACATGTCCAGGCGCAGTTGCACCACGTGCCGCGGCGTCCTCAAATCAACGCGGCGCATGATGTCGCACCATCGGCCATCCTCCAGCACGGCCACAAAGCGGTAATCACCCGGCTGCAGCGCGTACTCTCTCAGCGGAGCGCTGCCGATCAGCGTCAAAGGAGCAAAACCAGAGAATGGGCTCTCGGCAGTGCGCGCCATGTACAACGCCGCATCGGCGCACCCGTCCGCGGCCTCGAACGAGATCGTCGCTACACTCAGGAAGTCGGCCGCCTCGATGGCGCCCGCGCCATCCTGGAGAGCCACGCCGCGTCCGACGCTATAGAGCAGCGTGCCCTGAAGGATCTTCTGCGAGTCCTGCGTGCGGAAGGGCCCGGAGTCGGAGGCGGACTGGCCGAGGCCGTCTCTGACCTGATCCAATCCCGCCTGCATGAGGTGCTCGGCCAACCGCACGCGGCGCGCGCGCAGTGCATCGAGGCGGGCGGCGTTGGCAGCGCTCATGCGCGTTCGCTCGCGGCCGAACTCATCGACGCTCGCGCTGAAGCGAAGCACGCCTTGGACGTCGGTGGGATCGATGGCGGTGGCCTGTGCTTCGAGGCGCTGTAGTTGAGCATCGACGTGCCGGCGCTGCTGCCACGCGAGAGAGAGCAGGCCTACCACAAGGACACCAGCGGCAATGCTGGCGCCAGCGATGAGAAGGCGACGCCGACGATATGCCCAACGCAGTCCGATGGTCACTGGATGCGGAGCCGTGGCGCTGATGGCATGATGTGTCAGGAAGGCGTGCAGGTCGGCAGCAAGATCCGCCGCAGATTGGTAACGCAAGGCGGGCGACTTCTCGAGCGCCTTGGCGCAGATCAGGGCCAGATCGCTGGGCACGGCCGGGTTGCGCAGCCGGGGATCACGCGGCGGCTTGTGCTGGATGTTGAGCAGCACCTGCGGCGCGCTCGGAGCGTCAAAGGGCCGGACGTGCGTCAAGCACTCGTAGAGGATGACGCCCAGGGAGAAGATGTCCGTGCGCCGGTCCACGGTCCCTGTCGCGATGGTCTGTTCCGGGCTCATGTAATTGGGAGTGCCTTCGACGTCGTCCTGCGCGGTCAGGCTCGCGTGCTCCGCCAGCTTGGCCAGACCGAAGTCGACCAGCCGCGGCTCTCCGTCCATGCCGAGCAGGATGTTCTGCGGCTTGACGTCGCGGTGGATCACCCCGTTCCCGTGGGCGTGGTGCAGGGCACGCGCCAGCTTCAGGACTAGCGTGGCGGCAACGCGCGGCGACATCGCGGCATCGCGCGCCAACGACTGGGCGAGGGACATGCCCTCGACATACTCCATTGCGATGTATGCGAGGGGCCCATCGGTGCCCACCAAGTAGACTTGGACGATGTTCGGATGCCGCAAGCGGGCGACCGCCGGACCTTCCCGCTCGAAGCGGCGCGCCTGTCGCTGCGAGCGCCTGGCCAGCGGGGAGAGGACCTTCAGGGCGACGAGCCGGTCCAGAGACAATTGGCGCGCCTTGTAGACAGTGCCGCTACTGCCACCGCCGAGCTCATGGAGAAGGATGAAGTCGCCGATGCGTTCGCCGCAGACGCTGTCGGCTCCCAAGTCGCGCTCCTGTGACGGAGCCATGAATTGATCAGCGCAGCCATAGTGCTGCAGCAGCTGCGACACCTCTGCCAACAGATCGGCATCAGCGCCACAGGAGCGTTCCAAGAAAGCGCGCCGTTCCTCCGAAGGCAGGTCCAGGGCTCCGAAGAGGATCTGCTTGATGCGGTGCCAGCGCTCAGGGTTCATCGAAGTGCTGCCGGAGTCTGGACCGGGCGAGCTCCCAGTCACGTTCGGCCGTGCGCTTGGAGATCCCCAGAGCCCTGGCCGCCTCTTCAACCGTGCAGCCGAGGAAATAACGCAGCTCCACGAGGCGCACGAGATCCGGGTCCAGTACTTCGAGCTCCTCCAGGGCCTCGTTGAGAGTGAGCAAGTCGTCCGGTAGTGCGCTGAACGCTGCGCCGGCGTCGTCGAGGGGCAGTCGGCGCATGCCGCCTTGGCGTTTGTTGCGCTGCTTGCCGCGTGCGTGGTCGATGAGAATGCAGCGCATGGCGCGCGCCGCCACGTGGAGGAAGTGATTGCGGTCGTTCCACGCGGTCTCAGGACCTTTTCTCAACTTGAGGTAGGCCTCGTGCACCAGAGCGGTCGGCTGCAAGGTATGGTCTGGCCGTTGCTGGCGCATCAAGGCCGAGGCCAAAGCATGCAGCTCGCGGTAGAGCAACAGCAGCACACGGTCCTGGATCTCCGGGTGCGCAGAATTCGCGGCCCGCAGGATCTGGGTGATTTCCGCATCCGTGAAGTGCGAGTCGTGCGGGATGGGTGATTCGGACATGGATGAAGAGCAGGCGGCCTGTGCGAGGGCTCGGCTGGAGGCATCTGGCGCGGTGACTCTCGCCGGCGTGCCGGCGCAGGCGGCAGTCGTCCTCGCCATAGTCTAGAACGATCTTAGCACGCGCCGCCCGCCATGGAATGCGAGGACATCGTGATGAGATCGACGCCCCGTTCGTGATAGGTGTTGCCAGACAATCGAAGCCGCGCCCGGTGGTACACCCGCGCGCATGCGTAACGATGCATCACGCCACGGTCCGCCGGGGAAGGCAGGGACCCCGAGCTAAAGTCCCTGGAGCCGACGCGTACCGGCCCCAGGGAGAGTAGGTCTTATGCGCGGATGAATCGCGGCGCGCGGCTAGTTGCTCAATACGAGGAAGTCGAAGTAACTGTCGGCGAGCCCGTTGATGCCGCCATTGCTGGTCTGGGCGTCGAAACGGGTCGTCACCGTGAAGCCGTTCGTGGTCTTGCCAGAAACCGAGGCGAACCCCACGCCGCAGGTGGCCTGCACGACGTAGTCGGTGTGCGGACGCGGCGAGGAGAACTTCACCTCGTACGTACCGGCGGCGATGTGCAGGACTTGACTCACGTTCACCGGACGGCTCACAAGCCCGACCGGAGAAACGACGCCGGATGCAACGAAGTTGTACGGCGGAGACGCGAGTGCGGGAGCTTCCGTGCTGGGATTGCGGTCCAGCGAGCCGGCATAAGCCGCCGCGCCGCACAGGAGCAATGAAGCAAGGAGCGAGAGAATGCGAAGGTTCATGGGTTTGATGAAAGAAGGTGTTTTGTGATTTGGCTGCGCAGACAATTGCGTCGCCTCAATCTGTACCAACGTCACAACATGAAGCTTCCCGCCAGAAACTTGCGGAATGCGAGGCGCAAGACAAATAGGGGGCCAGCATGCTGGCCCCCGCGAGACATGGTGATAGTGAGGCTGCCGGAACTCCTCCCCTCGTTCCGCTAGAACGTGAGTCCGACGCCGAAGAATGGCCCCGTGAACTCGAGCGTTGCGTCGAGATCGTGCGGGCTGTCCGGAATGGGGCCCTTGAAGTCCAGTGAGGTGGCGCGGTAGCCGATGATGGCCTCGAGCGGGTCGATAGGATTCCAATGGGCGGCCACCTGGGCGTCGTAGAAGGTCGCGTCGTAGTCATCGACGTCCACGCTCATGCCGGTCAGCTCACCGCCGATCCGCAACGCGGGGAAAACCTGGATGTCGGCGCGGACGCCGAGGACAGGGACCGGAAACTTCTCGTTCAGCGCAGTGGTCGCGCCGGAGCTCACGTCCGTCAGGCGCAGATCCATTTCGAAGTAGTGCGCTCCGACCAGGACGCCCAGGCGGCCGGCCGGGCCGTTCAGCAGATCGACGCCGACGGTGCCGCGCAGCCCGCGCACTTCGAAGTCCGACTGGACCGCCCCGTCGAAGGCCTCTCCCAGGTAGAACCCGTTGAAGCTGCCGTCCCCGGTTTCGGCGTATTGGAAGCCGGAGAACGCCAGCTCGAGCGGCGCGGTGCCGAGCCGGATTTCCGCGGCTGGAGACAGGGAGGGCGCGCCTTGACCAACCTGCTCCAGGTCGAACTCCCCGGTCAGGGTGCCGGAGGCGGTCGTGGAGGTGGTCTTGAGCCGACCGCTGAGCGCCGGGGCATAGCCGCCTGCGAATGCGTTGGCGTGCATGCCGCTCCAGGAGGATTCACCGGGCAGCACACACGCAGGGGCGAGTGCTGCCACGGCCAGAATGGGAACGATACGTTGCATGTGCGTGTCCACGGCAGATGAGGTCATGAGTTCGCGCCGCCGGCGTTCAGCTCGGAGTCGACGCGAAAGAACAAGCGTGCACAAACTTCTTCGACCAGGCCGGCGTCGGGATCGGTCCGGAACCAGGTGCCGTCGTCGCGCTCTTCCACGAGCAGCGTGAATCGCACCAGGGTGCCGGCGGGGCGGGTGCGCACCGATGCAGCGACCTTGCGCCGCAGATCGGTGTCGAAGTCGCCGTCGAAGCCACCGCTCTCGTCGTACTCCGCTTCGATCGTTCCGGTCTCGGTATCCGACACGCGCACGAGGTAGCCCTCGTCCTGAAGGGCGTGGACCGTGGCCAGGAACACGTCCTTGTACGTAGCCTTGAAAGTGGAGGACGTGAGAACCTCGCGCGCTGTGGAGGACAGCTCCGTGAGCGTCGAGGAACAGGAAACGCCGATGGCGCCGAGCAGGACGAGGATGGACGTGGACCGAAACATGGCGAGAAGTGATCAGCAAAGTGGGGCAGCGATGAGGGACAACGCGTCCGCGTCGCAAGGCGCGCAGTTCCCGCTCCCTGGGCGAATAACGCCGGCTCAGCGCTGAATCCGCCAAACACTCAGGCTGCAAAAAGGGTGGCGGATTCCGGGCACCACTGTCGTTTGCGGCCCCATGCGGCAACGTCTCGGCCTGCCGGGAATCCAGGCGGTGCGCGGGCCCGTCCAGGCGCCGCGCGCTGGAGGCGCGGTCCTGGTGACCGCGCGGGACCTACAAGCTCACGCGGATGAACTTCGGCAGATACCAGTCGGCGTGGTTGAGCAGCTCGCCGAAGTCCAGGGAGTTGACGCTGTAGCCGATCAGCAGCTCGCCCGGCTGCGACAGGTGGGGGTGCGGGATCGGGTTGTAGGTCAGGATGTTGGGGCTCAGGTCCAGCTCGGGCGTGCGGTAGAGGACCTTGGGCGGGGTGAAGGGGCCCGCAGGGCCGTCCGCGAAACGGGCGTGGATGAGACCACCCAGGTCCAGGTACAGCGCGATGACGCGGCCGTCGCCGAGGATGTCCAGGTAGAGCCCGCCGGTGACATCGGCGAACAAGGGGTGGGACGCGGCGATGTCGGCGACCCAGTTCGTGCCGTCCCAGAAGCGCCAGGCGGAGGCGTCCTCGATATCTGCGGGCAATGTCCGGCACACGAGCAGCTTCTTGCGCAGCCCCTCCTCGTGCCCGTAGACGTACAGGTAGCCGTCCGGATGCGGCGCCAGAACCGAGAACGTGTTGTTGACGATGGTGCTGCCCGGCTGGCGCACGCCCATCATGTCCACTTCACCGACCCAGGCGTCGCCGAGCGTGAAGAGCGTGCGAGTGGACACGCCCGAGCCATGAGCTTGGACGCCGTTCAGGGGGATGGAAATCGCCCCGTTGGAACTGCACGGACGCCGCCGCGCAGGGGATGGCGAGCCCGAGAAACAGAGGCAGCACGCGGCCGCGCGGGCGCATGGCGCCCGGACAAAGGCCTCCGGGGGCTGGCGTCGTATGCATCCATAGTGCATACTGATGCATATGAGGACGACGCTCAACATCGACGAAGGCCTGCTCCGAAAGGCTGCGGCTCTGACCGGGATACGGGAGAAGACCGCCCTGGTGCGGTTGGGGCTGGAAGCGCTCATCTCGCGGGAGCGCGCGCGCCGCCTGGCCGCCCTCGGCGGCACGGAGAAGAAGCTGCGGCCCATCCCGCGCCGCCGTCCGGGGGCCGCGTGATCCTGGTCGACACCTCCGTGTGGGTGGATCACTTGCGCAGGGGGAGCACGGACCTGGCGGCCTTGCTGGACCGGGGGGAGGTGTGCTGCCACCCCTTCGTGATCGGGGAGTTGGCATGCGGCAACCTGCGCCGGCGGGCCGAGGTGCTGGCGCACTTGCAGGCCTTGCCGCAAGCCAGCCTGGCCGACCACGAGGAGGCGCTGCAGTTGTTGTCGGAGCAGGAGCTGCACGGAGTAGGGCTCGGCTGGATCGACATCCACCTGCTGGCCTCCGCCTTGCTGTCCGGATGCCGGTTCTGGACGCATGACAAGCACCTGGCGGCGGCTGCGCGCGACCTGCGGTGCGGCGCATGAGAAGGGGGACGAGGGCGCCTCAGCGCGCGCCGGCGCCGTCCGCGTGCAGCCAGTCCCAGGTGCGCAGGGCCTGCGCGCGCGCCGGGTCGCGGTCTTCCGCGAGCAGAAAGCGGTCCTCGATGAGCTGGCCGATGGCCGCGTCCACCGCGGCGGCGTAGGTGTCGCGGGACGGCCAGAGCTCGTCGATGCTGGGGCGCGGGTCGCCGCGCTGCGTGCGCTCCCCGGCGGTGCGCGCGAGCGGGATGAAGGTGCCGTAGAAGTCGTCCATCTCGCCGTTGCCGCCGGCGCTGCCGCTGCGCAGGTGCCAGGGCGCGTAGGTGGCGAGCGGGGCCAGGATCTCGAGGCTGGGCACGCCCCCCAGCTCGTTGCCGAGCGCGTCCACCTGCGGCACGAGGACCGCGTACGCGGGGCCGAGCGCGGGCGGCTCCAGGTCGATGATGCCGGCTTCCCAGCGCGGGCCGAAGTCGCAGCGGTAGGCCTCCTGCGCCGCCTGCGGGGCTGCAAGGCCCGGAATGGCGGGGAACGCCAGGTCAGGGATCGCGACGAGAGTGCCCTCGGCGATACGCGGGCAGGCGCTGGGCGGAGGCTCGGCGTCGCGCTCGACCCAGTCGAGGAGAGCGCGCAACAGCGCGCGCTCGGCGCGCAGGAAGTCGGCGGGATTGCCGCGCCAGCGCGGCACGACGCCCGGCAGCGGCGCTTCGGTGCGCGGGTAGGGCACCGGGAAGTGCTGCGTGCTGCGCAAGTGGTAGATGCGCTCGTTGGGCAGCGGCTCGACGTCGGCGGAGCCGTCGAGCGAGGTGTGCAGCAGCGCGGCGGCCCGGCCCCAATACTCATAGCCGGTGTTGGTGTAGAAGATCTTCGGCGCCGTGTCGCCGGCGAGCACGCGGCTCAGCAGTCCGTCGCGCCGACCGGTGAGCGGGTCGCGCTGCGCGCGGCCGCTGAAGGGGAACAGATCGGTGGGGTAGAAAAAGGAGGAGTAGCGGTGCGCGTCGCGCGACGGCTGGGCGAAGCGATGGTTGAAGCTGCCGCGGCCGGCGCCGGCGGTGTGGATCAGCATGCCGTCGAAGGCGGGGGCGCCGCCGGCGTCGTTGCAGCCCTGGTACAGGAAATGGCGCAGGAAGCGGCCGGTCTGCGACACGCCGAATGCGATCCCGCGGCGCACCGGGAACGGGCATTCGCGGTCGGTCTTGGCATAAAGGATGGTGTCGCGCACGGCCGCGAAGCCCAGGCCGGCGACTGCGGGATCGGCGGCGCGGTACACCAGCTCGTAGATGCTGCCGGCCTGGAACGGCTGGTCGCCCTGGATGACCCAGGCATTGCCCTCCTGCGCAAAGCGCCACGCGTCGCGCGGGACCGGCGTGCGCGGGGCCAGCCGTCCTTCGCGCAGCGTCAGCAGGCTCGACGGATCGCCAGGAGCGGCGGGCGCGTAAGCGACGTGATCGCGGTGGCCGAGCGCGAGGCTCGGCGCCGGATCGTCCACCACCCAGTCGCAGCGCACCAGGCCGGTGATCGCGGTGCCGTCGGGATTGCGCGCGCGCGGCACGCGCAGCCGCAGCAGGCCGCGCTGCTGCGGCACGTCGAACTGCCAGCCGACCCAGATCAGGGTGAGGCCCTGGCGCAGCAGCCAGCCATCGCCGAAGTCCTCCGCGGTCGCCAGGTCGGCGCCGCCGCGGCCCGCGCAGAAGTAGCGCAGCATGGCCTTGCCGCCGCGATTGCTCACCTCCAGCAGCGCCGTGCCGCTGCCCTTGGCCGGATCCGCCGGGCGCAGCACCAGGAAATCGGCGCCGGCTTCCACGCGACCGGCGGCGTTGCGCGGCGCCAGGTCGAGGTCCACGATCGCCGCGTTGCGCGGATCCTCCGGATCGAAGGCGAAGTGGATGATGCCGGAGAGCTTCTCGTACGCTCCGGCAGCGCCGAACGCGCGCCCGTCCAGCACCGGCTCGCGCGCGTGGACCTCGAGCTGCGCGACCTGCGCCGCGAGCGCCAGCAGCAGGGCGGCCGGGCTCATGTTGCGCCACAGTATGGGGTGCGCTCGCCGCCACGGCTTCCACCTTTGCGGAAACCTGGAAGCGTCTCCGAGCCCAGGCCCCGGCACGCCGCGTTCACGGTTGCGCGTCCAGGTCGGCGCGCAGGTCCATGGCGCGCTGCGCCCAGGCGTCCGCCGCTGCCGCGGTGGCGGCGGCAGCGCTGGCCCCGGTGAAGATGGCGGCCAGGCGCGAGGACAGCGGCTTGCGTTCCACGAGGAGCGTGAGCGCGCGCTCCGCGTGCTCGACGGCGCGTTCGGGATGGCCGTCCGCCAGTTCCAGCTCCGCCGCCGTGACCAGGGCGACGGCCAGGCGCTGGCGATAGCCCGGGGTTTCCGGCGCCGCGGCCAGGCGCGCCTCCTGGGCGGCCAGCGCGCGTGGCACCAGCACGCGCGCGGGCTCCAGCTCCCCGGCGCCGATGAGCAAGGCCGCGAGCTCGGCGTCGACGTGGCCGCGCAGGCTGGAATAGTCGGCGCGCCTGGCTGTCTCCGGCGGCAGCCCGTCCAGGGCCGCAGCGGCGCGCTCGTAGGTGACCTGCGCCTCCTGGGTCCGGCCGCCTTCCGCGAACCAGGCACCGAGGGCGACCAGGGTGGTCGCCAGCTCGCCGGGGAGGTAGGCCATCGCCGGCATCTTCTGGATCAGGGATTCGAAGGCGGCGACCGAGCATTGCAGGGCCGCCTCGGCCTCTTCGCGGCGCCCCAGCACGCTGCGCGCGCGGCCCAGGCTGCGCCACTGGCGCGCCAGGTAGTAGTGCGTCTCGAGATCCTGCGGCTGCGCGGTGGCCACGCGCTCCAGGATCGCCACTGCCGCTGCCAGGGCGGATTCCGCCTCCTGCAGCCGCCCTTGCGCCTCGTGCAGGCGCGCCAGCTCCGCGTGGGCCTGCCCGAGGTTGCTCTGGAACCTGTGGTTGGCCGGGAAGTCGGCCGCCAGGTCCTGTTGCAGCTCCACGGCGCGCGCCAGCGCCGGCTGCGCCTCGTCGTAGCGGCCGGCGGTGACGAGGACCCCACCCAGAAGCCGGCAGGCGTCGCCCAGCTCCAGCCGGGCGCGCGGGAAGTAAGGGAGACGGGCGCTGGCCTCGTCCAGGATCTCGATCGCGCTCCGGTATGCGTCCGCCGCTTCCGGCCAGCGGCCTTGCAGGCGGTGCGCATCGCCGAGCTTGCTCCAGGCGATGCCGTGGCTGACGTGCAGCACGGGCGGCAGGGCGCCGGCCTGCGCGTCCTCGAACAAGGCGATGCAGGCGCGGCTGAACTCCTCCGAGGCGGCGCTCCCTTGCTGCGTGAGCCGCAGGGCCGCCAGGCTCAGGTAGACCTCGGCCAGCACGCCGCGGGCGTCGGCGTCCTCGGGGTCGGCCGCCAGCCGCGGCTGCAGGAGGTCGCGCGCGAGCTGCAGCTGCTGCGCTCCCGGTTCGACCTGCCCGCGGCTGATCAGCAGCGAGGCATAGGCGGAGTGCGTCCTGGCGAGCTGGGCCACCGAGGCGGGATCCGTGCCCGCCAGCCCGGCGAGGAGGACGAGCGCGCGGTCGAAGTGGTCCTGCGCCTGCTCCGGATCGCTCTGGTGCACGGCCAGGCCGGCGTGGGCGGCCGCGAGGCGGTTGCTGGCCCACGCCTCGCGCCGGGGAAGCCGCTCGAACAGCGCGATGGCTTCCTGGTAGTTGTGGACCGCCGCCGCGCGGTCTCCGAGCGTGACCTGGACCTGCGCGGCCCGCAGGTGCGCCGCCGCCGTCTGGGCGGACGCTTCCGGGCGCGCGCCCTCCTCCTGCAGGAAGGACAGGTGGAACCCGAGCGCGTCCTCGAGCAGGCGGCGGCGCACCGGATCCAGCCGTGGATCATGGCTGAGGTCCTCCTGCGCCGCGGCCGTGAGCCGCTCCACCGCCTCCACGGCGGTCCTGTAGCCGGCCTCCGCGCGCTCGAACTGCGCCTGCACGCGGGCGCGCGCCTGCTGCTGCTGCCATCCGAACGCCAGCGGCCCTCCGATCAGCAGGACGGCGGCCAGCGCGGCGGCCGCGGCGCGCGGGGGGTTGCGCTGCACCCAGCGCTGGGCGCGCCGCAGCGGACCCGGACGCCGCGCGTTGATCGGCCGGCGCTCGAGCACGTTGCTCAGGTCCCGGGCCAAGTCGGCGGCGGTCGCGTACCGGCCGGCCGGGTCGTAGTCCATGGCCTTGCCGCACACGGCCTCGGCCTCGCGCGAGATGCCGGGGTGGATCCGGCGCAAGGGCTGTGGGCGGCCGGCCAGGATGCGCTGCCGCGTGATCTCCGCCGTCTCGCCCAGGAACGGCGAGCGCTGCGCCAGGAGCTCGTGCAAGGTCACGCCCAGCGCGTAGACGTCGACCGCGGGGCCGGCCTCGCCGGCGTCGCCGCGCAGCTGCTCGGGGGCCATGTACGGCAGCGAGCCGAGCGGCGAGCTGGTGCGCGTCAGCTTCTGCGCATCGGCAAGCCCGGCCAGGCCGAAATCGAGCACCAGCAGGCGGCCGGCGGGCGTCACGATCAGGTTGGACGGCTTGATGTCGCGGTGCACCACGCCGCGGCGGTGGGCGTGGTCGAGCGCCTCGGCCGCGTCGCGCGCCATCTGCAGGCAGGCGCGCTCCCATGCCGGAGAGAACGTGGCCTGCTGCGCGCGCCGCTCCGCCAGCAGCTCGGCGAGCGTGCGCCCTTCGATCAGCTCCATGGCGATGTAGCTGATCCCGCCGGCCTCGCCGTATCCATAGACCGCGACGATGCCGGGGTGCTGCAGGCGCGCGGCCGCCTCGGCCTCGCGGCGGAAGCGCTCGGCGCTGCCGGGGGAGAACACCTGCTCGGCGCGCAGGATCTTCAGCGCGACGCGCCGGCGCAGGGACTCCTGTTCGGCCTCGTACACCACGCCCATCCCGCCGCCGCCGAGCCGGCGCAGCAGGCGGAAGTCCCCGAGCCGCGCGGGCACGTCCAACGCCGGCGCGCCGAGCATGCCCATGGCGCGCAGCGACTCGGTCCGCCGGCGGATCGCGTCCGCCAGCTCCGGGTGGCGGGCACAGGCCTCCGCCAGCGCCGCGGCCTCGCCCACCGCGTCGCGCCGTTCCAGGAACTCGGCGACGACGCGGCGGAGCGTGGCACGGGGATCGTCAGGAGCGGCGCTCACGAGGATTGCAAGGCATCAACCTACAGGATTCCGTGGGCCAGGCGGCGGTGGTGCTGCATGGCCGCTCTCATCGACAGCGACGCTGGAGGGTTTCCGGAAAGCAGGACGCAGCCGGCGCAGTCGCGCGCCGGCTGCTGGATGTAATCCGCACGCCTCAGTTGCTCAGGGCGGCTCCGAAAGCGGCCCCTCCCCCCGGGGTGGCCTGGTGCCAGACGTCATGCCCGGCGCTGCCCGCAGGTCCGTAGAACACCTCCACCTCGCCGGCCTGCTGGGTCGCACCGATGTCTTCGTTCGGCGTACCAACAGCGAGGTCGTCCTGGCCGTCGCCGTCGAAGTCGCCGGCGGCCAGTGCCGCGCCGAAGCGGTCGTTCTGCCCGACATCGCTGCCGATGCCCGGGAGCAGGTTGTATTCGGAGCCGTTCCAGAGCCCGCCAACATGCCCGCGCGCGACTTGCACCGCGCCGGCCAGCACGTTGCCCACGGTCTCGTACGGCGAGCCGACGGCCAGGTCGTCGTAGCCGTCGCCGTCGAAGTCGCCGCTGGCCACCGCGAGCCCGGTGCGGTCGCCGGCTTCGGCCACGCCTTGCAGGCCGCTGCCCTGGATGAGGATCTCGTTGCCGGCGCTGCTGAGGCCGGCGGCGGAGCCGTAGATCACGTTCACCGCGCCGGCGTTGACGACGCCGCTGTCCAGGTCCTCGGAAGGCGCGCTGGCCGCGAGGTCGTCGTAGGAGTCGCCGTCGAAGTCGCCGGCGGCCAGCGCCGTCCCGAACGCGCCGTAGGCCTCGGCGGAATCCAGGATGCCCGGCATGTTCTGGTGCCAGAGCTGCGTGGACCCAGGCTGCAGGCCTTGGCTGGAGCCGTACAGGACCTGCACCAGGCCGGCGTCGATGAGGCTGCCGACATCCTCGAGCGGCGTGCCGATCGCGATGTCCGCGTAGCCGTCGGCGTTGAAGTGGCCGGCGGCCAGCGCCGAGCCGAAGCCATCCCCCCACTCGACCGTCTGCCCGGGCGAGGCCTGGGCCTGGTTCCATACGACGTCGCCGGAGGTGCTCAAGCCGCCGGGGCTGCCGTACATCACGTGCACTCGTCCGGCGTCGATCTCCCCGTACACCGTGGCTCCCGGCATGCCGATGACCAGGTCGTCGTAGCCGCCGGCGGCGCCATTGAAGTTGCCGGCTGCCAGGGATGCGCCGTAATGGGCGCTGTATCCCAGGTCTCCCGCCATGCCGGGATCGTCGAGCCGCAGCAGCTGGTCGCCGGTGGCGCTCAGCCCGTTTGCGGAGCCGTACAGGACGTGCACGATTCCCGCAAGGATGTATTCATCCACCGTCTCGTTGGGCACGCCGATGGCGAGGTCGTCGTAGTCGTCGCCGTTGAAATCGCCCCAGGCCAGGGCCGCTCCGAAGTTGTCGTTCTGCTCGGCGACGCCCTGGATTCCCGGGACGTCCTGGTGCCAGTAGTCCGCGCCGGCGGCCGTGAGGCCGCTCGCGCTGCCGTACAGCACCGTCACCGAGCCGGCCCACTGCACGCCGTCCACGGTATCGTCAGGAGCGCCGATCGCGAGGTCGGCGTAGCCGTCGTTGTTGAAGTCCTGCGCCTCCGGGGCTGCGAACAGGGGTAAGAAGAGGAGGATGTTGTGCATGGACAGTCTGATCGACGCGCGCCGGCCATCGTCACGCGATTCTTCCGTCGGGCCGGCCGGGCGCTATCTTGGGCAGCTCCAGCCTGAGAAGCATGGACGGCAGCACCCTCCAGCGCGCGGACGCCGGCGATCCGGCCGCGGCCGCCGCCCTTCTGGCGCAGCACCTGACCGGGCTGCACGCCTTTGTCCGCCTGCGCATGGGTCCGCCGCTGCGCCGGCGCGAGGACAGCGGCGACCTGGTGCAGTCGGTGTGCGCCGAGATCCTGGGCAACCTGAGCCGCTACCAGCACCCGGGCGAGCGCCAGTTCCGCCAGTGGCTGTTCAAGACCGCCGAACGCAAGATCGCGGACCACTGGAAGCACCAGCAGCGCCTCAAGCGGGACCCGGCGCGCGAGGAGCTGGAGCGCGCCGAGGCCGCCTTCGACAAGCTGGCGGAGGACGAGCGCGAGGTGATCCTGCTCGCGAACGTGGTCGGGCTGAGCCGGGCCGAGATCGCGGCCCAGCTCGGCAAGAGCGAAGGCGCGGTGCGGACCATGCTGTCCCGCGCGCTGTCGCATCTGGCCGAGCTGGTCGAAGAGAGCGGAGAGCAGGCCTAGCGGCCCAGCGACCAGCCGAAGAAGTCGCCGTGCTCCGACAGGTCCGGGATGCCGGCCACGTTCTGGTGCCAGTAGTCCGAGCTGGCCGACGGGATGCCGGCGTAGAACACGTGCACGACGCCCATCGCCGCGTAGGCCGTTCCCGGGTACGCGCCGAGGTACTCGCCGGGCGCGCCGATCGCCAGGTCGTCGTAGCCCGAGTCGTTGAAGTCGCCGACGGCCAGGGCCTGGCCGAACATGTCGAAGACCTCGGAAGTCTCCTGGACCGTGTCGTCCTGCGTCCAGTACGACTTCTCGAAGTTGGACAGCCCGTCGACGCTGCCCATGAACACGTGCACGGCGCCATGCAGGTCGTAGAACTCACCCGAGCCTTCGCCCGGCACGCCGATGGCGAGGTCCGCGTAGGCGTCGCCGTCGAAGTTGCCGGCCGCGAGCGCGGCGCCGAACTGGTCCTGCGACTCGGCGACGTCGTACACGCCGGGCACGTCCTCGTGCCAGTACTCGTCGTCGGCCACCCCCAGGCCGGCGGGCAGCCCGTAGAGCACGTGGACAGCGCCCGGGCTGGCGCTGCCGGCAATGAAGTCGTAGGGCACGCCGATGGCCAGGTCGTCGCGCCCATTGCCGTCGAAGTCGCCGGCGGCCAGCGCCGCGCCGAACTTCTCGATGTTGGTCGGGGCGCTGTCGATCCCGGGCACGTCCTGGTGCCAGAAGCTGGCGCCCACGCTGGTGAGCCCGACGATGCTGCTGCTGTACACGACGTGCACCGCGCCGGCGCTCGATCCAGCGCCGACGTCGGTGCCTGGAGCGCCGATCGCCAAGTCGGCGTGGCCGTTGCCGTCGAAGTCGGCCATCACCAGGGTGCTGCCGAAGCCGGCGCCGGACTGGGCCGCCTGCCCGAACGTGGCGCGGCTCCACTTGCTGCTGTCCAGCGGCTGCAGGCCGGCAGCCGAGCCGGCGAGCACCCAGACACTGCCCACGTAGCCGGCTCCGCCCCAGTCCGCTCCCGGGATGCCGATCGCCAGCTCGTCGCAGCCATCCTCGTCGACGTCACCGGCGGCCAGCGCGGCGCCGAACTTGGCCATGCTCTGCAGCGCGCCCGGGGCCCCAGGGGTCTTCTGGGTCAGGTACTCCTGTCCGGTGGTGGTCAGGCCCAGCGCTCCGCCATAGAAGACTTGCACCAGGCCGGCTTCCGCCAGGCCGGCGATCGCCTCGCGCGGGCTGCCCACCGCCAGGTCGTCGAAGCCGTCGCCGTCGAAGTCGCCGTGCTGGAGCGCGAGGCCGAAGGAGTCGTTCTGCTCGGCCATGTCCCTGACCCCGGCGCTGTTCTGGCACAGGAACTGCGCGCCAGCGCTGCCGAGGCCGGACGGGCCGCCATACAGCACCTGGACCGCGCCGGACGCGGCAGCCCCGGAGATGTTCTCGCCGAAGACGCCGACCGCCAGGTCGGAGTATCCGTCGCCGTTGAAGTCCTGCGCCGACGGGGCGGCGAGCAGGGAGGGGAGCAGGAGGAGGAGCTCGTTCATGTCCCCCGGATCGCCGCCGCGGCGTCGGCGTTACCGTATTTCTCGTGGCCGGCAGCCTCGTCGACCGTGCCGACGCCGGCGACCCGGCCGCGGCCGCCGCCCTTCTGGCGCAGCACCTGACCGGGCTGCACGCCTTCATCCGCCTGCGCATGGGTCCGCCGCTGCGGCGGCGCGAGGACAGCGGCGACCTGGTGCAGTCGGTGTGCGCCGAGATCCTGGGCAACCTGAGCCGCTACCAGCACCCGGGCGAGCGCCAGTTCCGCCAGTGGCTGTTCAGGACCGCCGAGCGCAAGATCGCCGACCACTGGAAGCACCAGCGGCGCCTCAAGCGCGACCCGGCGCGCGAGGTGCGCCTCGCGGACTCGGAAGGGGGCCATGACCTGCAGCTCCTGGCGCAGTACCGCTCCTTCTGCTCGCCCAGCGGGCGCGTCGCGGCCCGGGAGGAGCTGGAGCGCGCCGAGGCCGGCTTCGACAAGCTGGCGGAGGACGAGCGCGAGGTGATCCTGCTCGCGAACGTGGTCGGGCTGAGCCGGGCCGAGATCGCGACCCAGCTCGGCAAGAGCGAGGGCGCGGTGCGGACCATGCTGTCCCGCGCGCTCTCGCATCTGGCCGAGCTGGTAGATGAGCCTTCTGGCGGTGCTGGCTAGCGCCCCAGCCCCATGCCGAAGTTGTCGTAGGATCCGTACTGGTACCAGAGCTGGTAGCCGCCGGTCGCCGGCGGGCCGTAGAACACCTCCACGGAACCGTTGTTTGTGTAGCCGGCCACGTCTTCGAACATGGTCCCGACCACCACGTCGTCCAGGCCGTCGCCGTTGTAGTCGCCGATGCCCAGGGACCAGCCGAAGTAGTCGCCGCTCTCCGCCGCGCTGGCGGTGAACGGCAGGCCCTGCTGGAGGGTCAGACCGGAGCCGCCGAGCCCACCGGGGGCGCCGTAGGCCACCATCGCCTTGCCTGCAGAGTTCTTGCCGCTGATCGTTTCCAGCGGGCTGCCGATCACCACGTCGCCGTAGCCGTCGCCGTTGAAGTCGCCGGCGATCATGGAGGAGCTCCAGTAGCCGGTGTAGTCGCCCGTGGCCGCGGAGCCGGGCAGGCCGCTGCCCTGGTACAGGAACTCGTTGCCGGCCGCGTCGAGGCCGCCGGCCATGCCGTAGATGACCTGCATTCCGCCGGCATTGGTGAGGCCGTTGAAGTCCTCGAGCGGCACGCTGATCGCCAGATCGTCGATGAAGTCGTCGTCGAAGTCGCCCACGGCGACCGCGCGGCCGAAGCCGTCGCCGGCTTCGGCGATGCCGGAAATGCCGCCGATGTCCTGGTGCCAGATCTCGGCGCTGGCGCTGCTCAGGCCGGAGGCGGAGCCGTACACCACGTGCACGGTGCCGGCGGCGTTGATGTTCCCGATGTCCTCGCCCGGGACGCCGATGGCCAGGTCGTCGTAGGGGTCGGCGTTGAACTGCCCGCTGGCCAGCGCGAACCCGAACTCGTCGTACGCCTCGACCAGCTGTCCCGCCCCCGCTGCCGCCTGGTTCCAGAGCACGTCGTCGGTGGTGCGCAGGCCGTTGGGACTGCCGTACAGGATGTGCACCTGGCCGGCGTTGGTCTTGCCGTTCACGTCGCTGTCCGGCATGCCGACCGCGAGGTCGTCGCGACCATCGGCGTTGAAGTCCCCGGACGCGAGCACGCTGCCGTAGAAGTCGCCGGCCTGGCTGTTGCCGGCCACGCCCGGAGCATTCAGGAAGTACAGGGCGTCGTCGAGTCCGGTGAGTCCGCCTGGAGACCCGTAGAGCACCTGCACCACTCCGGCGTTCGCCAGCCCGTCGACCGTGGTGCCGGGAACCCCGATGGCGAGGTCATCGAAGCCGTCGCCGTCGAAGTCGCCGTGGGCCAGGGCGCGGCCGAAGTTCTCATTCGTCGCCGCGCCGCCCTCGATGCCGGGCACGTTCTGGTGGTAGGCGAAGCTGCCGGCAGTGCTCAGCCAGTCGCCGTTGCTGTACAGCACGACCACCGAGCCGGCGCCGGACAAGCCGCTGACAGTCTCCCCCGGAGTGCCGATCGCGAGGTCGTCGTAGCCGTCGCCGTTGAAGTCCTGCGGTGCCGGAGCGGCCAGCAGGGTGGGCAAGAGGAGGAGGATGTGGTGCATGGCATCCGGATCGACGCGGCAGGGCCGGCGCAACAGAAAACGCGACGCAGCCGGCCCCCAGGCCGGCTGCGTGCGCCCGCGGAGCGGGAAGGTCTCGTTCAGCGGCTAAGGGCCGCGCCGAAGCGGTCGAGCTCCTCCGCAGAGCTGGCGATGCCGGGGCTGTTCTGGTGCAGGTACTCGGAGCCGCCCGAGGCGAAGCCGGCATAGAGCACGTGCACGACGCCGACGTTGTGGATGTTGAAGTCCTCGCCGCTCGCGCCCACCACGAGGTCGTCCAGCCCCGAGGCGTTGTAGTCGCCGACCGTGAGCGCGCTGCCGAAGACGTCGCCCTGTTCGCGCACCTGGGCCACGGTGTCGTCCTGGGTCCAGAAACGCTGGCCGGCGCTGGACAGGCCGTTCGCGCCGCCCATCAGGATGTGCACGGCGCCGACGCTGGTGCTGGCGCCGTCGAACTCGCCCGGAACGCCGATGGCGAGGTCGCCATAACCGTCGCCGTCGAAGTCCCCGATCGCGAGCGTTTCGCCGAAGCTGTTGTGCGTCTGCGCGACCTCGCTCACGCCGGCGGAGTCCTGGTGCCAGCGCTGGTCGCCCGTGGCGCTCAGTCCGAGTGCGCCGCCGTAGAGCACGTTGACCGCTCCGGCCCAGTCCTTGCCGTTCACCTCGTCCTCGGGCACGCCGATGGCGAGGTCGCAGAAGCCGTCGCCGTCCAGGTCGCCGGCGGCCAGGGACTCGCCGAAGAAGTCGTAGCTCCAGGCGGAGCCCTCGACGCCGGCCACGTCCTGGTGCCAGAGGTCGTCGCCGGCCGCGCTCAGTCCGGCGAGGCCGCCGTACAGGACGTGCACCGCTCCGGCTTCGAAATGGAGTCCCACGTTCGCGCCGCTGGCGCCGATCGCCAGGTCCGCGAAGCCGTCGCCGTCGAAGTCGCCCATGACCAGGGCGCCGCCGAACAGCGCGTCCTGCTGGTCGGGGAAGCCGAGGCTGCCGCGCGTCCACAGGCTGCTGGCCTGGGGGTTCAGGCCACTGATCGTGCCCTCGAGCACGACCACGCGGCCGCTGTTATTCTCGCTGCCGAGGTCCGCCATCGGGACGCCGATGGCCAGCTCGTCGTCACCGTCGCCGTCGACGTCGCCGGCCGCGAGCGTCAGGCCGAACTCCCCGCCGTACTCCGGGGCCAGGTTCAGGCCGTAGGTGCTCGGCGTGAGCGCCTGCTGGCCCAGGGTCGTGATCCCGGCCGCGCTGCCGTAAAAGACCTGCACCATGCCGGTGTTGGGGGAGACGCCGTTCTCGAACGGCACGCCCACGGCCAGGTCGTCGAAGCCGTCGCCGTTGAAGTCGCCGTGGACCAGCACCTTGCCGAACTGGTCGCCTGCCTCGGTCGCGTCCGCGATGCCTGCGGAGCCCTGGTACAGGTACTGCGAGCCGGTCCCGTCGATGCCCCAGAGGCCGCCGTAGAGCACGTGGACTGCCCCGGCCGAGCCCGCCCCGCCGACGGTCTCGCCGGGGACGCCGATCGCGAGGTCCGGGTAGCCGTCGCCGTTGAAGTCCTGCGGTGCCGGAGCGGCCAGGAGAGGTAAGAAGAGGAGGATGTGCTGCATGCCCTCCCAGATCGACGTGCCCGGCGCGGCGTCACTCGAAAACGAGGCGCAGCCGGCGCCCTCCGACGCCGGCTGCGGGCAGAAGCTCGCGGCCGCTCAGCGGAGCAGGCTCGATCCGAAGGAGTCGTAGGGCTCGGTCGTGTCGGCGAGCCCCGCGGTGTCCTGGTACAGGTAGTCGGCGCCGGTCGCCGAGCCGCCGTAGAACACGTGCACGATGCCCACGGAGACCGCGCTGCCCCAGCTCTCGCCGGGCGCCCCGATGACCAGGTCGTCGTAACCCGAGGCGTTGTAGTCGCCGACCGCCAGGCTGGCGCCGAAGCGGTCGTACTCCTCCGGGGACGAGGCGGTCGTGTCGTCCTGGGTCCAGAACACTTCGTTCAACCCTGACAGGCCCGTGGCGTCGCCGTAGAAGACGTGTACCGCGCCGGTGTACACGAGCGCGCCGAAGTACTCGCCCGACACGCCCACCGCCAGGTCCTCGGCGCCGTCGCCGTCGAAGTCGGCGATGGCGATGGCCGCGCCGAAGCGCTCGTCGGCGAGGGCGTTGCTCTCGACGTTCGCCACGTCCTGGTGCAGGATCTGGTTGCCGCCCGAGCCGAGGCCGAGGATGCTGCCGTAGAACACGTTCACGGCGCCGGCGGCGGCCTCGCTGCCGACGTCCTCGTACTGCACGCCGACCGCGAGGTCGTCCACGTCATCGCCGTCCAGGTCGCCCGCGGCCAGGGCGCCGCCGAAGCGGTCGCCCGCCTCCAGCGCGCCCTCCACGCCGGCGACCCCCTGATGCCAGAGGTCGGTGTTGGCGCTGGACAGGCCGCTGGCCGTGCCGTACATCACCTGCACCAGGCCGGCGTTGAGCGATCCCGAGACCGTCGCCTCCGGCGCGCCGATGGCCAGGTCTGCATAGCCGTCGTCGTCGAAGTCCCCGGACGCCAGCGCGGCGCCGAAGTTGTCGTTCGCCCCGGCGGTGGCGCCGAGCTCGTTGCGGTTCCACAGCTCGCCGTTGACCACGTCGAGCCCGGTGACGGAACCGGGCAGCACGCACACCCGGCCGGCGTTGCTCGCGCTCTGGACGTCGAAGTACGGCGCGCCGACCGCGAGGTCGGCGAAGCCGTCGCCGTCGAAGTCGCCCGCGGCCAGCGACCAGCCGAAGCGCTCGCCGTTCTGGGGCGTGCCGGGCATGCCGGGCGTGTCCAGGGTGAGCTTCTGCTGGCCGAGGTGGGTCAGCC
This sequence comes from Planctomycetota bacterium, assembly GCA_004295085.1. Taxonomy (GTDB): domain Bacteria; phylum Planctomycetota; class UBA1135; order UBA1135; family UBA1135; genus SHNF01. The sequence continues at coordinate 534,129 of SHNF01000009.1, forward strand.
CGGCGCCGGTGCCGAAGAACACCTGCACCATGCCGGCGTCGATCGCGCCGCCGAAGTCCTCGGAGGGCGCGCTCACGGCCAGGTCGTCGTAGCCGTCGCCGTTGAAGTCGCCGTATGCGAGCGCCTGGCCGAACTGGTCCAGCGAGTCCGCGGCCTCCTTGACGCCGGGGGCGTCCTGGTGCAGGTACTGCGAGCCGGCGGTACCGACGCCGGCCCCGGAGCCGTACAGGACGTGGACGACCCCGGCGCCCGAGATCGCGCCGAGGTCCTCGGCCTGCACCCCGATCGCCAGGTCCGCGAAGCCGTCGCCGTCGAAGTCCTGGGCCGCCGGGGCTGCCAGGAGGGAAAAGAGGAGGAAGGAGTGATGCATGGCACCCACATCGACGGGCGCAGGGCGGCGTTACGGGCTTACTGCACCGGGCGCTCAGACGTGCGCGGCGGCCAGGCGCGTCGCGATGGCCTCGCGGAGGTCCGCGCCGGCCCGCGTGAAGTCGCAGGCCAGGAAATTGCGCTGTTCGTCCATGCCCGGGCCGAGGACGCTGCGATAGTTGGCGAGCAGCTCCGGGCTCAGATGCTTGTTCACCACCAGGCAGCGCAGCCGCCGGCGCGCGTGGCTCTGAATGGCCGCGCGCAAGGCCGCGCGAGTCAGGTAGTCGTCGATGGGCAGCGAATAACCCAGGAAGACGAACTCGTGGGCCTCGCGGCACGCGCGGATGACGTCCTGCCAGATCAGCTTCTGCTCCAGGAACTGATACTGCTTGGCGAAGGTCGGCGGCGTGATGACCGGCGGGCACACCAGCGTGTACGCGCGCCGGTGCTCGAGATCCACGGGGAAGCCGATCTCTTCGTAGGCGAGAACGCGGCGCTGAAAGCGCGGAACCCGGCTGTCTCCCGAGGCGATGAAGTACGTCGAGGCGTTGCCGATGCCCTTGGCCACGTCGTACCAGCCCACGGAGCCGTGCGGCTTCAGCACCAGGAAGGCGGGCGGCCCCCACGGCGTCCGGTAGGTGTAGTGCACCTCCGCGCCACTGTGATGCTCCATGCTGAGGAAGTAATCCACTTCCTCGTCCCAGTTGAAGCTGACCACCGCGTCGCGGTCGGGCGCCAGGCCTTCGAGCACGGAGCGCACCCCGCGCGGCAGGCGCCGGTTTTTCTGGCAGCGCTCGGTGAACACGGTGCGCACCACCGCCGCGACGTCATCGAACACCTGCGCCACGCCGTGGCCGCCCGAAGTGGAGAGCTGCACGAGCTCCCGCTCCTCGTGCCCTTCCTCGCCCACCAGCTCCGGCATCTGCGCCAGCATGTGGGCGATGGAGAAGAACTCGGTGACGCTGAGCTCCTCCAGGGAGTCGCGGTCGCAGGCACAGTACTTGTCCAGCACCAGGTCGATGGAGCGCAGGATCCGCTGCGGCTGCATGTAGCGGTCGCGCAGACGCTGCCCGCGCTTGCGGGTGGCGCGCCGGGCCGCGCGCCGCTCCAGGTACTCGATCACCAGCGGGACCAGCTCCCCGCCGAGCGGGTACTTCATGCCGGCGGAGAACCCGGCTCCGAACAGGAACACACGCGGGAAGAGGCTCTTGGATCCGGAGGCGGAAGTCACGGGCATGCAGGACGGTGACTGGCTCATCGTAGGCGGCTCCTTCCCCGCGCCGGAGAGCCTGTAATGCCGGGGCGCCGGCGGCGCAAGGGCAGCATCAGTCCGCCGCGGGCGCGCTAAGCTGTCTTCATCACGGCTCCCGCCGCCCCGGCGGACTGAGTTTTCAGGATCTGTACCGACTGGAGATTGTTCCCCATGCCGAATTGGTCCAAGAACAACAGGGCGTGCCTGACCACATGGTCGACACTGCGTATCCTGGCACAGTTGAGCAAGCCTTTTGACAGCGCCGGCGCCGTCACCATGGGCAAACTGGCCATGTTCAACAAGAACGACGACCAGGCCATGCGCTCGTCCAAGGCGCTGATGCTGTCCATCCAGCTGGACAACGTCTTCCGCGACGTCCGCGGCGCGCGCTTCGAGACGGGTGTGAAGCAGGAGGCGGCCGTGGCCGAGATGAAGGCGGTCCTGGAAGACGACACGAAGGACGTGAGCGGGCTGGCCGAGGTCGCTGACGACAACTACCGCTTCTGGCAGGAGGGAGAGCTGTGAGCCGCCGCCGTCCGGGCGGGTGGCGCGGCCTCGCCGCCTGCCTCGTGCTCGCCGGCGCCGGCACGTCCCTCCCGGCGCAGGACGAGGAGGCGGAAGCGGAGAAGGACGCGTTCACGCTCCTCAGCGAAATGCTGCGCAAGGATGCCCTGTCCAGCGAGCCCGGCGAGGGAGTCTCCACGTCCGCGGGCGGACGCCGGATCACCAACGGCACCACGGACATCTTCGATCTCCTCGGCGGGCCGGAGACTGCGAACCGCATCCTGCACGACCTGGCGGAGGGCAATGACTTCTGGCGCTTCCTGCAGGATTTCAACTTCCAGCTGAAGACCTTCCAGGCCGACGAGGGCCGGACCGGCCTGGGCTTCGCCTATGACTATGACCGTGACTTCGGCCTGCGCTACCTGTCCGACACCGTGGCCCACGGCGTGATTTACTCGCTGGCCGCGCGCGGCAGCGTCGCCTTCGACGCCGACATCAATCCCGAGGACTTCCTGGAAGCACGCGCGTCGTTCCGCTACTTCCATTCCAGCGGCGGCACGGTGGCGGCCACGGAGGAGACCTTCACGGAGCTCAACGAGCTCGAGGCAGCCGCCGCGGAGTACACCACCGATGAAGCGCTGCGCGCCAGCCCGGAATGGATCCGGTTCCAGGAGGTGGCCCAGAGGTACCTGCGCAGCCAGTTCTACTTCGACGTCGGATTCAGCGGCGGCCTGGAGTCGAACCAGTCCTTTTCGCGGAAGAACTGGGTGCTGGGCGTGCAGGGCGTCGCCGACTTCAAGGCCTGGAACCCGGAGTCCGGGGCCGCCGTGTTCAACATCTTCGACTACCCGTTCGCGGCGGTGCGCTTCTTCACGGGCATGGACCCGGACTTTCAGGTGCGCGGCTTCTTCCCCACGGTGCTCGTGGGGGTGGACGGCGTCTCCCCCGACGACGACGCGGGTCGCGGCGCCGCAGGCGACACGGGCAGCTACTGGCGCGGGCGCACCGAGATCTCCTTCAAGACGCCGGTCGCGATGCTGGGCGACGACGTGTACTACTTCACTGCCAACCACCGCATGTACCAGGAGTTCAGTGCCGCGGCGGGGGTCAAGGCCGCGGATCTCGACTTCTCCCGCTACCTGGTGCTCACCCTGGGAGGCGACGCCGGCGTGTTCCTCAGCTTCTCCACGGGCAAGCTGCCCTTCGACGCCCGCAACGACCAGATCTACCAGATCGGCTGGCAGTTCCACTTCTAGTCCGCGCCGGTCAGGAGGCGATTCTGTAGGTGGCGAAGGCGGCGACCCAGGCCAGCACGAACGAGTACGTGAAGGCGACGGCCGGCCATTTCCAGCCGCCGGTTTCGCGGCGCATCACGACCAGCGTGCTGATGCACTGCAGCGAATAGACGAAATAGACCAGGAGCGCGAGGGCGGCGGCGCGGTCCAGGGGGGGGCGGCCGGTCTCCGGATCGGGCGTCGCCAGCGTCTGCGCCAGGCTCGCGGCGTGCGCCTCGTCCTCGATGGGGGTGGCGTAGACCTGCGCCATCGTGGTCACCATGACCTCGCGGGCCGCCTGCGCTCCGATCAGCCCCACGCACACGCGCCAGTCGAAGCCGAGCGGACGGAACAGCGGCTCCACGGTGCGGCCGAGATGCGCGCCGTAGCTGTTCTCGATGACGTGCTGCTGCTGCTGCGCCGGGGTCGCACCGGCCGGCGCCAGCCGCTGCGGGAAGTGCAGCAGGAACCACAGGAGCACCGAGACCGCGAGGATGATGGTTCCGGCGCGGCGCAGGAACAGCGCGAGGCGCCGCCACACCTGCAGCAGCACCACTCGCGGCGAAGGGAAGCGGTACGGCGGCAGCTCCAGGTAGAAGGGCAGGGCGGCGCCGCGCAGGACGCCGCGCTTGAGGACCGCGGCGATCAGGAATGCGCTGGCGCTGCCCAGGAAGTACAGTCCGAACAGCGTCAGGCCCTGCCAGGTGAATGGGCCGAGCACGCGCTCGGAGGGGATGAAGGCGGCGATCAGCAGCGCGTAGACCGGCAGCCGGGCACTGCACGTCATGAACGGCGCCGCCAGGATGGTGGCCAGGCGGTCGCGGGGGCTGGGGATGGTGCGCGTGGCCAGGATCCCGGGCACTGCGCAGGCGTACGAGCTGAGCAGCGCGATGAAACAGCGGCCCTCCAGGCCCACCACGCCCATGAGGCGGTCCACGACGAACGCCGCCCGCGCCATGTAGCCGCAGGCCTCGAGGAAGAAGATCACCAGGAACAGCAGCGCGATCTGCGGCAGGAACGCGATCACGGAGCCGACGCCCCGCACGATCCCGTCCGCGAGCAGGCCGGAGAGGACGCCGGCCGGAAGGAGCGCGGCCAGCCCGGCTGCGGCCTGGTCCATCCATCCGGACATGAAGTCCATGGCCGGCTGGGCCCACGTGAAGATGGCCTGGAAGAAGACGGCAATGAACGCCAGGAACACCAGGGGGCCGGCCACCGGATGCAGGAGCACGGCGTCCAGCCGGCGCGTCAGGCGGCTTTCGGCCGGCCGGGCGCGGGCGCAACGGCGCAGCAGCGCGTCAGCCCAGCGGAAGCGCGCCTCGGTGTCGTCCGGCGGCAGATTCCGCGCCGCCGGCCAGCGCGCGCACTCGGCCATGCGCGCGCGCAAGTCGTCCAGTCCGATGCCGCGGTTGCCGACCACGCCCACCACGGGCACACCCAGCGCGCGCTGCAGCTGGAACAGGTCGAGCTCGCCGCCGCGAGCTTTCAGCTCGTCCACCATGGTCAGGGCGACGCACGCCGGCAGCCCCACCTGCAGGACCTCGGCGATCACCGGCAGCGAGCGCTCCAGCGTGGTGGCGTCGGCCACGATGACCACGGCGTCCGGCGGCCGGCCCAGCAGCTCGCCGCGCAGCACCCGCACCGTCACGGCCTCGTCCTCGGAGATGGCGTGCAGGCTGTATAGGCCGGGCAGGTCGATGACGCACACGGCGCCGCCGGGCACACGGGCCGTGCCTTCGCGCCGGTCCACGGTGACGCCGGGGTAGTTGCCGGTCTTGGCGCGCAGGCCGGTGAGGGCGTTGAACAGTGTGGTCTTGCCGGTATTCGGGCAGCCGACCAGCGCGATCCGCGGCAGGCGCGCCTCCTTCGCGGCCGGCGGCCGCGCCGGGGCCTGGGAAGCGGTGGCCGCGGTCATTCCGGCGCCGGTTCCTCGTCCAGGGTGATCACGACGCGCGCGGCCTCGCTGCGCCGCAGCGACAGGTCGGTGCCGCGCAGCCGGAACAGCAGAGGATCCCCCAGGGGCGCGCGGCGCAGGAACACGACCTCGGTGTCCGGGGCGAAGCCCAGCTCACGCAGCCGGTCGGCCAAGGCGCCACCGCCGTCCACGCGCAGCACGCGCCCCCGCCGCAGGCGCGGCAGGTCGGCCAGGGTCAGCGGCGAATTGTTGCGACTCATTCTCAACAAGCGGACGTGGCATTGTATCGGCCCCGCCGGGCTACCATGCCGCGTCTGGTGATGGGCGCCGGTTCCTCCAAGCAGGCTGCGGGCAAAGCCGCCGCGGATCTGGTCCGCGACGGCGTCCTGCTCGGGCTGGGGACGGGCAGCACCGTGGATGCCTTTCTGGAGGCGCTCGCGCGCCGGATCCAGGCGGAAGGCATTACCGTGAAAGGAGTTCCAACGAGTGCCAAGACCGCGCAGCGGGCCGAGGCCCTCGGTATCCCGCTGACCTCGCTGGACGAGGCTCAGGAGCTGGACCTGGTGGTGGACGGCGCCGACGAGGCCGATCCGCAGCTGCGCCTGATCAAGGGCGGCGGCGGCGCTCTGCTGCGCGAGAAGATCGTGGCCTCCGCCGGCAAGCACGTCATCATCATCATCGGCGAGGGCAAGCGCGTGCCGCGGCTGGGCACCGGCTTCCTGCTGCCGGTGGAGGTCCTGCCCTTCGGCAGCAAGGTCGTCACGCGCCACGTCGCCGGGCTGGGCTGCCAGCCCTTCCTGCGCGCCAGCGACACCGGAGCGCCGTTCGTCACCGACAACGGCAACTGGATCCTCGATTGCAGGTTCGCCGACGGCATCGCCGACCCCGAGGGCCTGCACTCCGCGCTCAGCCAGGTCCCCGGCGTGGTCGGCGTGGGCCTGTTCCTGAACCTGTGCGATCTGCTGATCGAGGGCCGCGCCGACGGCGGCACCCGGACCTACACGCGCACCTGACCATGCAAGACCTGTACACGCTCGCAGCCGACGACCTGGCCTCCCGACTGCTCGCGCACGCGCGCCACATGCCGGCCGTGCCCAGGGCGCTGGAGTTCGCCCGCGCCCGCCACGCCGGACAGAAGCGCGCGGACGGCACCGACTACATCCTGCACCCGCTGCGCGTGGCCTTGATCCTCTGGGAGATCGGCGGCGTCAAGGATCCGAACATGCTCGCCGCCGCGTTGCTGCACGACACGGTGGAGGACGGCGGCGCCGATGCCTTCGACGTCGAGGACGCCTTCGGGCACAAGGTCGGCGACCTCGTGCGCGCCATGACGCTGCCGCCGCTGAATCCCGGCGAGAGCAAGCACCAGCGCGCGTGCCGCTACTTCGAACACCTGGCCTGGGAGGGCCGTGACCCGCAGATCCTGCGCAGCGCCGACCGCCTGGACAACCTGCGCACTCTGGACGGCGTCCTCGGCCGGGAACGCGAGGCGGAATACCTGCAGGAGTCGCGCGAGCTGCTGCTGCCGCTCACGCTCGCCTGCAACACCGCTCTGTATCACGCCCTGAGTGCCGCGCTGGAGGCCCGCGCGGCGCGGCTGGGCGCCTAGACCGCGGCCGCGCCGCGTGCGGGCCGGGTTCAATTCAGGATGGACCCGCGATGTGGCCTTTGGTTTCCAGCGTCTCCAGCGGGCGCCCCGCAGGGAAAATATATTGACTGCGATCAATATACTCCTATCCTGTCCAGGTCGCATGAAACCTGCGCTGCCGCTGCTCGAGGCCTCCGCCGCGCCGTGCTGTCCCGGCCGGCCGAAGCGCCGGGCCCGTCCCACGGCGAGCTACGTGCGCTTGTTCCGCGCGCTCGGGGACGAGGCGCGGCTCGAGATCGTGGGACTCCTGGCCGCGGCGAAGGGTGCCTTGTGCGCGTGCGACATCGAGAGTCACTTCACGCTGTCGCAGCCCACCATCTCGCACCATCTGCGCGTGCTGCGGGACGCGGGCCTCGTGACCTCCGATCGACGCGGTACCTGGGTGTACTACAGCCTGGGCCGCGACACGCTCCGCCAGCTCCGGGAGTTCCAGGAGCTCCTGCAGCGCTGAGCGCTCTCTCTTTTTGGCCCGTACATCGATAAGAATCGATACAGAGAACAGGAGACCGCATGGACCAGGACATTCGCACGCACATCCAGCAACGCTACGGCAGCCTGGCGCGCAACGCCGGCGCCAAGCCGCAGAGCTGCTGCGGCCCCGCTTCCGGCCCCGAATCCGGCGCCGCGGGCAGTTGCGCCGACCCCATCACCGCCGACCTCTACAGCGTGGCGGAGGGCGGGCTGGTACCCGAGGAGGCCTTGCGCGCCTCGCTGGGCTGCGGCAATCCGACCGCGCTCATCGACCTGCAGCCGGGCCAGGCGGTGCTCGACCTGGGTTCGGGCGGTGGCATCGACGTGCTGCTCTCCGCGCGGCGCGTGGGACCGGAAGGCAAGGCCTACGGCCTGGACATGACGCCGGAGATGCTGGAGCTGGCGCGTGAGAACCAGCGCCGCAGCGGCCTCGCGAACGTCGAGTTCCTCGAAGGTCACATCGAAGCCATCCCGCTGCCGGACGCCGCGGTGGACGTCGTGATCTCGAACTGCGTCATCAACCTTTCCACCGACAAGCGCCGGGTCCTGCGTGAGGCCTTCCGGGTGCTGCGCCCGGGCGGGCGCTTCGCGGTGTCCGACGTCACGCTGCGCCGGCCATTGCCCGAGGCCGCGCGCCGCTCGATGGAGCTGTGGACCGGCTGCGTCGCCGGCGCCCTGGAGGAGTCGGAATACCGCCAGGCGCTCGCGGACGCCGGCTTCGTGGACATCGAGATCGTGCCGACGCGCGTCTTCGGCCGCGCGGACGCGGAAGGCATGGCCGCCGCGGCGTCGTGCTGCGGCGCCGACACGGAATCCCTTGCGGCGCAGCTCGACGGCGCCGTGGCGAGCAGCTTCATCCGCGCGCGCAAGCCCGCGTGAAGACCATCCTGTTTGCCTGCGTGCACAACGCCGGGCGCTCGCAGATGGCGGCGGCGCTGTTCAACCGCCTGGCCGACCCGGCGCAGGCGCGCGCGATCTCCGCAGGCACGGATCCGGCACGCCGCGTGCATCCAGAGGTGCAGGCGGCGCTGGCGGAGCTCGGCATCGAGCTCGGCGACCGCCGCCCGCGCAAGCTCACGCCGGAGCTGGCGCGCTCCGCCGATCTGCTCGTCACCATGGGCTGCGGGGACCGGTGCCCGGACGTCCCGGGCCTGGAGCGTCTGGACTGGGCCCTGGAAGATCCGAAGGGACAGCCGCCGGAGCGCGTGCGCGCCATCCGCGCCGCCGTCGAGGAGCGGGTGCGGGCGCTGCTCGCAGCACGCGCCTGGTCGCGCTAGAGGCGGATGCGGAGCTAGCCCACGGTCCCGAGCACGTGCTGCAGATCGGCGGAAGGCAGGCGGCGCAGCAGCGCCTCGGCCGCGACGTGCACGCGGAACGGCGCGAACCCCTGCAGGTTGAACTCGCGGCGCAGGTCCAGCCCGGTGCGCTCGGGATACGTGCTCACGAGGATCTTGAGGCCCCCGCCGGACTGGCGGCCGAGCACGATCACCCAGTCGTAGCGCTGCTGCAGCGCCAGCATCATCGCGGTGACGTCCACGCGCTGATCCGACGGAAACCGGCGCAGGTCCACGACCGCCGCGTTCTCCGGGATGTCCGCCAGTGGGATCGCCGCGGCTGCCGCGCGCTCCGCGGCGCCGCGCGCGCGGGCGTGCGCGCGCGCGGCGGAATCCAGGCGCCGGGCGACCTCCTCCGGCTCCTGCGCACCGCGCGCCTCGGCCAGCACCGAGGCGACCACCGCGCGGCGTACGCCGTCCCTGTCGCCGCCGCCGCGCAGCGCATGGTCCAGGCGCTGGCCGCGCGGCGTCAGGCTGCCGCGGCGCGTGTCGGCGGCGATCCCGTCGGGATCGAGCCAGTGCGGGACGGGCAGCTCGAGCTGCAGCAGGGTCCACTTGGCGGCGCTCAGCACGCCGTCCAGGTCCCCGTGCGCCAGCACGGCGTCGACCGGGCCGAAGCGGCGCACCCGTTCCCGGGTGACCAGCGGCGGGCAGGCCGGAGCCAGCGCGCGCGGCACCAGGACGAAGCGCGGATCGGAAGCCACGCGTTCCCAGCACGGCTGGTCGTGGTGGTCGATCCAGACCGCCAGCCGGGGACCCAGGGCCGCGGCCCAGCGCAGGTCGCGCTCGGGATCGGCCCCGTCGAAGGCCAGGTCGAGCACGGCCACGCGGCCGGGCAGCGCTGCCGCCGGCGGAAGCTTCCCGGGGCGGGTGAAGCGCGCATGGATCGGCAGCGCCACGGCCGCTACTCTATTCGCCCGCTTCTGCACGCCACGCACCCCCATGAAGGCCTACCTGGATCGCGCCGCCGAGATCGAACGCCGCCTCGAGCAGATCAAGGAGAGCCTTTGACTACGCGAGCAAGCTGAAGGAAAGGCAGGAGATCGAGGCGCAGATGGCCGCGCCGGGCTTCTGGGAGAGCCAGGAGAAGGCGCAGGGCCTGATCGATCGGCTGAAGCTGGCGCGCGCGGCCGTGGACCCGATCCAGGCCGCCGAGCAGGCCGTCGAGGAGATCCGCACCTTCGTGGAGCTGGGCCTGGAGACCGAGGACGAGGGCGCGGTAGAGGATGACCTGCGGGCCGCGGTGGCCTCCGCCGAGGAGAAGGTGAACGCCCTGGAATTCCAGGTGATGCTGGGCGGCGAGAACGACTCGCGCAACGCCTACCTCGCGATCCAGGCCGGCGCCGGCGGGGTGGACGCGGCCGACTTCGCCAACATGCTGCTGCGCATGTACCTGCGCTGGAGCGAGCGGCGCGGCTTCACGGCCGAGCTGATCGAGGTCACGGAAGGCGAGGAAGCCGGCATCCGCCACTCCACGTTGCTGGTCAAGGGCCCGTACGCCTTCGGCTATCTGAAGGCCGAGCGCGGCGTGCACCGGCTGGTGCGCATCTCGCCCTTCGACTCGCAGGCGCGCCGCCACACCGCCTTCGCCGCGGTGGAGGTGACGCCGGAGCTGGACGACGACGCCCCCATCGAGATCAAGCCGGAGGAGCTCAAGACCGACACCTACCGCGCTGGCGGCGCCGGCGGCCAGCACGTGAACAAGACCGAGTCGGCAGTGCGCATCACGCACCTGCCCACCGGCATCATCGTGGCCTGCCAGAACGAGCGCAGCCAGCACAAGAACCGCGCTACCGCCATGAAGATGCTGCGCGCCAAGCTCTACGAGATGCGTGAGCGCGAGCGCGACGAGGAGCTGAAGCGCATGTACGGCGAGAAGGGTGAGATCGCCTGGGGCTCGCAGATCCGCTCCTACGTGCTGAACCCCTACCAGATGGTCAAGGACCACCGCACCAACCACGAGACCGGCAATACCCAGGCCGTGTTCGACGGAGCGCTGGACGACTTCATCGAAGAGTACCTGCGCATCCGCACCGCCAAGTGAGTCCTACCGCATGATCGAACGCACCGCAGTTCGCCGCGCCCTGGTCAGCGTCTACTCCAAGGACGGCGTCGTCGACCTGGGCCGCGCCCTGGCGGAGCACGGCGCGCAGATCCTGAGCACCGGCGGCACCATGGCCGCGCTGCGCGCCGCCGGACTGCCGGTGACCGAGGTCGCCGACTACACCGGATTCCCCGAGATGCTGGACGGCCGGGTGAAGACCCTGCACCCGATGATCCACGGCGGCCTGCTGGCGCGCCGAGACCTGCCCGAGCACATGGACGCCATCGGCCGCATGGGCATCGGCCCCATTGACCTCGTCTGCGTCAACCTGTATCCCTTCGAGGAGACGGTGGCCGACTCCAGGGCGACCCGCGAGGACATCATCGAGAAGATCGACATCGGCGGCCCCTCCATGCTGCGCAGCGCGGCCAAGAACCACGACTCCGTCGCCGTCCTGTGCGACCCCGCCGACTACGCCGAGGTGATCGCCGCCCTGCATGAAGGAGGCACCACCCTGGAGCAGCGCCGCCGCCTGGCCGCCAAGGCCTTCGCGCGCACGTCCACCTACGACGGCGCCATCGCGCACTGGTTCGCGCAGGACAGCGGCATGGGCCACCTGCGCTACGGCGAGAACCCGCACCAGCAGGCGGTGTTCCTGCCCGACGCGCCTGCCTCCGGCCTCGGCGGCGCCGAGATCCTGCCCGGTGGCGGCAAGGAGCTGTCCTACAACAACTACCTGGACCTGGACGCCGCCCTTGGCTGCGCCGCTGACCTGCCGGCGCCGGCCGCCGCCGTCATCAAGCACACCAATCCTTGCGGCGCGGCCACCGCTTCCACCATGGCCGAAGCCCTGGCCCGCGCCTGGGACGGGGATCCCGTGAGCGCCTTCGGCAGCGTCATCGCCGTGCACGGCCGCTTCGACCGCGCCGCCGCTGAGTTCCTGAGCACCGGCCAGAAGTTCGTGGAGTGCCTGGCGGCGCCGGACTTCGAGCCCGAAGCCGTCGAGATCCTGCGCACCAAGCCGAAGTGGGGAAAGAACCTGCGCCTGCTGCGCGTGCCGGATCTGGCCAGCCGGCCGCGGGGCTTCGAGGCGCGCCGCATCGCGGGCGGCACGCTCCTGATGACGTCCGACCCCTCGAATGGTTACACCGAGAACCTGAAGGTCGCAGGCAAGCAGCCGATCCCGCCCGGCCGCGAGGCCGACCTGCGCTTGGCCATCACCCTCGCCAAGCACCTCAAGTCCAATTCCATCGCCATCGTCAGCGGCGGAATACTGGTCGGCGCCGGCGCCGGCCAGATGAGCCGCGTGGACTCGGCCCGCATCGCGGTGGAGAAAGCCGGCTCGCGCGCCCGGGGCGCGGTCGCCGCCGGCGACGCCTTCTTCCCCTTCCCGGACGGAGTCGAAGTGCTCGCCAGGGCCGGCGTGATCGCCGTCGCCCATCCCGGCGGCAGCGTCAAGGACGCCGAAGTCACCGCCGCCGCCGACGCGCACGGCATGTGCATGATCCACACCGGCGTGCGCCACTTCCGCCACTAGTGCGATTCCAGACTCGTCGCTGCAACGCCCATCAGGGAGCTCCGCACGAGTGGCGCTGAACGCTCAGGGCCGGGCCGCGAGCCGGGCTTCGAGCATGCGGACCGGCTGCGCTTCCGGCGCGAAGTATTGCCGGGCGGCGTCGAGAGTGGAGATCAGGATCGCCTTCGCGTCTTCCGTACGCTGGAGGGGCAGCAGCAGGTCGGCGTAGTACGCGGCGGCAGAGAAGCGCTCGGGATGGCCTGAATCGTTCCGTTCGAGCTCGCGCAAGGCAGATTCGAGCTGCTGCAGCGCGCCGCCGTTGTTGCCGTCGAGGGCGGCGAGGCGCGCGCGGCGCACGGCCAGGAAGCGCAGCTCCGCCGGCGAATTGCCGGCGGTGAGGATCTGCTCCAGCACCGCCAGCTCGGCGTGTGCGTCGCCGGCGCGGCGCTGGTCGAGATGGAGATCCAGCAGCGCGAAGCGGACCGGACTCGTGGCGACATGCGTGGCGGAGCCGCGCTGCGCGCCGATCAGGTCGAGGGAGGCGTGCAGGCTGGCGGAGGCTGCGTCGAAGGCGCCGCGGGCCGATTGGCAGCAACCCAGGCGATAGAGAGTGGTGGCCACGATCGGGTGCTGCTCGGTGAAGACCTGGCGCTGCAACGGCAGGATCTCCTGCAACAAGGGCTCCGCCTCTGCGTAGCGGCCGCACAGGAACAAGGTGCCAGCCAGGTTGCCGCGGGTCAGAATGAGGGTGGGGTGGTCGGGCGCGTACAGCTCGCGCTGGATGGCCTCCGCTTCGCGGATGGGCACCAGCGCGGACTCGAGGCGGCGGAGGCCGAGCAGGAGGCCCGACTGGTTGGCGAGCAGGCCGGCGACGTCCGGGCCCTGGTCGCCCTGGATCTTGCGGTAGATGGCGGCCGCCTGGGCGTAGCGGGCCGCCGCCTCCTCGTAGCGCTCCAGGAAGCGCAGGCACAGCCCGAGGTTGGACGCGTTGCCGGCGAGCAGGCGCAGAGGAGCCTGCGGATGCGCTTCCAGCGCGTCCTGCGCACCCTGCAGGTAGGTCGCGGCCTCCGCGAACCAGGCCTGCCGGTCCTCCTTCCGGTCCAGGGGCAGGTTCTGGGCGCGGTTCGTCAGCATCGAGCCAAGACCGCCAACGATCTCGGCCTGCGCGAGCGGGGAGAGGCGCGGGACGTCCGGCATCGCGTCCATGAGCTCACGGTACGCGGCTTCCGCTTCCTCGAAGCGGCGCGTGCCGCTGAGGAACTGCGCGAACCAGCTGCGCACGTCCGCCCATTCCGGACTGTTGCGGCCGTAGTGATCCACGACGAGATCCTCGGCCTCCCGGAACAGGGCCTCGGCCGCGGCGGCGTGGCCGAGCTCGGCCTGGGCGTAGGCCAGCACGCTGGTGCCGCGGCTCAGCAGTTCCACGTCGAGCGGCGTCTGGCCGCGCACCTGCTCGAGCGCGGGAGCGATCAGGTCGGCCGTTTCCTGCAGCTTGCCCATGTTGGCGTGCACCTGTCCGAGCGTGATCAGCAGGGCCGCGCGCGTGCGCGGCTGGTCCAGGAGCTCGTGCCGGATGCGCTCGGCGCCGCGGCGCAGCAGCTCGCGCGCCTCCACCTCCTCGCCGCGCGTCGCGACGGGATCGGTGTCACGGAACAGCTCCACCAGGAAACGGCTGACCGCCTCGTACTGGGAAGCGCGCGCCAGCGCCGTGTCGCGCTCGGCCGCCAGCTCGCGGTTGTGGCCGCGCTGCTGCAGCAGCAGGCCCGATGGCAGCCCGACCAGCAGCAATGCGCCCGCGGCGAGCGCCGCGCTGCTCCCGGGATTGCGTTGCACGGACCGGCGCAGGCGGCGCCAGGGGCCTGGCGGCCGGGCCGTGATCGGCCGCAGCGCCAGCACGTTGCCGAGATCGTCGGCGAAGTCGGCGGCGCTGGCGTAGCGCTGGGCCGGCTCCGCATCCATGGCGTGCAGGCACACCAGCTCGGCCTCGGGCGCGATGCGGCGGTTGCGCGCGCGCAGCGGGTCCGACCGCCCTTCCAGGATGCGGCGCTCCACCTCGCGGCGGTCCTCGGCTTGGTAGGGGAGCTGCAGGGTCAGCAGCTCGTAGAGCGTCACGCCGAGCGAGTAGACGTCCGTGCGCGCGTCGAGATCGCGCCGGCCCTGGACCTGCTCTGGCGACATGTAGGGCAGGGTCCCGACCGCGGCGCCACTGCGCGTAAGGCGATCGGCCGCGGCGCCGCTGGTGAGGCCGAAGTCGAGCAGCACGGCGCGGCCGCCGGCAGTCACCAGGATGTTCGAGGGCTTGACGTCGCGGTGCACGATGCCGCGCGCGTGCGCATGCTCCAGCGCCTCGGCGACCTGCTGCACGACGCGCAGGCAGGCGTCCGACCAGCTCCCGCTGCATACAGGAGCCAGATCAGGCCCGGCGAGGGTCTCGGGAGCGCGCCCGGCAAGCCGGCGCAGCACCTCCGCCAGTGTGGCGCCTTGCAGCAGCTCCATGGCGAAGTACGGCACGCCGTTCGCTTCGCCGACCGTGTATACGGGCACGATGCCCGGATGCTGCAGGTGCGCGACGGTCTCCACCTCGCGCCGGAAGCGCTCGCGCGCGCCAGGGAAGAAGAGGTGCTCCGGCCGCACCAGCTTGAGCGCGACCTCGCGGCCCAGCGAGACCTGCTCGGCGCGGTACACCACGCCCATGCCGCCGGCGCCGAGCCGCTCGAGCAGGCGGAAGTCGCCGAGCTGCTCCGGAAAGCCCGGCTCCTCGCCGGCGCCGCGAACGGGGCCGAATCCGGCCGAGCGCAGGAAGCCGCAGCGCCGGCGGAGCTGCACCGCGAGGTCCGGATGCTGGCGGCACAAGATCTCCAGGCGCGCGTCCTGCTCCGCTCCGGGCAGCTCGAGACAGCCGGCGAGCAGCTCTTCGACGGGGTCCGAAGTCGAGCCTCCGGGGTCGGACTCGGGGAATGCGCTCATCCGGGCGGTAAGCTGGATCCAGGATAGCTCAAGGTCGGAACAGTGCCCGACGAGTCCGGCGAGCTCGTGACGCGCGCTTCCGCGGGAGACAGCTCCGTCCTGCCGGAGCTGGTGCGCCGCTATCTGCCCGGCCTGCGCCGCTACGTCCGGCATCACGCCGGCGGCCTGATTTTGCGCCGCGAGGCGAGCGAGGACCTGGTCCAGTCGGCCTGCCGGGAGATGCTGGAGCGGCTCGCGGACGAGCGCTACCAGTTCCAGGGCGAGGCGCAGTTCCGCCAGTGGCTGTACCAGGCCGCGCTGTTCAAGATCCAGGACCGCCGGCGCTATCACGGCGCGCAGCGGCGCGACCCGGACCGCGAGGCCCGGCGCCCCCAGCTCAGCTCCGCGGAGGCGCTCAGCTCGGTCCTGTTCCACGACGCCGGCACGCCGAGCGAGGCGGCGGCGCGCCGGGAACGCATCGTTCGCCTGCAGGCGGCGCTCGAGCAGCTGCCGGAAAGGTACCGGACCGTCCTCGATCTCGCTTACCGCGACGAGCTCCCGCACGAGGAGATCGCCGCGCGCCTCGACATCACACCCCAGAACTCGCGCGTGCTGCTGTCCCGCGCCCTGTCGCGCCTGGCACGGCTGGGCGTGGAACAAGAGGAAGGAGGCCCGGACTGAAGGTCCGGGCCTCCATTCCGCGGTCCCGGCCGACGGCTCACTGCACGACGACGGATCCGAGGTCGGTGAGCGCGCCGAAGGCCGGGCCGGCCGGCGCATTCACGGCTACGGCCGCGAAGTTGAGCACCGTTCCGGGCAGGATGACGGCGGCCGGCGGGAACACCAGCACCGGCGTGGTGGCGTTGCCGCTGGCCGGCAGCACGCCGCCGAAGTTCGGTCGCGCGGCGAGCACGTGCATGAGGATGGGGTCCAGCCCCAGACCGGTGCTGCGCCCGTCCGGCAGCAGCACGGCGCCGGATGCGGCGGACAGCAGCACCAGGTAGTTCCAGCCGGCCTGGGAGCTCGGGAAGCCGGTCACGGCGAAGTTGACGAACTGACCGGCCTGGAAGACGCCGAGCGCCTGCACCTGCGCCGGACGGTAGCCGCCGGCGAAGGCGTGGGCCACTCCGGCGTCGTTGGCCACCCAGGCGTGCACGAAGTTGTTGTAGGACGCGTTGTAGTCGAGCACGGGCTGCGAGCTCGCCAGCGCGGCGTCGCTGACGATGAACGCCGGGTCCCAGCTCTGTCCGCCGTCGCGCGTGAATGCGGACTGGATCCTGCTGGGCACCATCGTGTCCCTCCAGGCCACGGCGAAGTCGTCGCCGGTGCCCTCCATGTGCCCATCAAGGCGGGGAGCCTGCGCGCCGCCGAAGGAGAGCTGCGCCTCGGGATTGAGCGCTCCGAGCAATCCGCTCGCGACGAAGTTCTCGTAGGCGCCCAGCCGGTTGTCGCGCCAGGCCACGATGGCATGTCCGCCGTTCAGCGCCACGTCGAGCCCATCCACGTCGTCCACGCCGGGCATGTAACCGCCGACCAGGAAGTCGGGCGACCAGTTGATGCCGTCGTCCACCGAGAAGGCGTACTGCAGCTCGGTCGGGCCGCCGGCGCCGCCGGTGCGCTGGTCCTCCCAGGCCGCGAGCACTCCCTGGAGCTCGACGTCCAGGGACACGTTGCCAGCCGCCCAGCCCGGCGCGCCCGAGTTCATGTTGCGGTCGACGTTGAGCCAGGTGGCGCCGCCGGTGAAGCTGACCTGGTACCAGACGGTCCACAGCGGCGCGCCCCGGTCGTCCTGCCAGAGCACGTTCACGTTGAAGCCGCCCTGCACCGCGAGATCGATGTTCTCGACGTGCTGGCCTGCCGGCATGAAGCCGGCAGGGGCGTGGGTCGGGGCCAGGAACGCGGCTCCCGCCGTATTCGAGTGCACCAGGAACAGGCCCTCCATGTCCGCGCCGCCGGCCGGCTCCGTCACGCACAGCAGGAAGTACACGTGGTCCTGCCCGCCCATCGGGTCCGGGCTCACCTCCATGCGCCAGTGACGCACCGTGCCGAAGCCGGCCGGCAGCGTGGTGTTGATGCGCTGCTCCCCGGCCCAGGTCACGCCGCCGTCGTTGCTGCGGTTGAAGTACACCTCGCGGTTGCCCCAGCGCTCGTCGCTCCAGCCCACGTAGACGCGAGAACCGAGCACGTGCACGCTGTCGGCCTGCGTGTAGCGCAGCACGTTGGCCGCCCCCCCGTCCACGCGGACCGGGGCACTCCAGGCCAGTCCGCGCCCGTCGGAGGCGCAGACCACGATCTGGTCGGCCGCCGGCCCGTCGGTGAAGGCGATGGCGCTGAGGCCGTCGCGGCTGGACACGGACGGATGCGCGCTGGCGTCGGCCGGGGTCGTGTCCACGAGCTTCGGCGCGCGCGCGTCTTGGACGGCTGCGGCCAAGATCAGGCAAAAGAGGCTGGTTTCCATGGGTTTTCCTTCCTTGTGGCTGCTGAAAGGAAGTTCCCGGCCCCTTGTGACACGGTTTCCGAGCGGGGCGCCGCCCGCGCACACGACCTGCGGCCCCTGCTATCCTTCTTCCGGGCCTGGATCCCAACGGGCTATGACTTTGCCGCGCGAAGACCCCCGCGTCCCTGACCCGAAGGAAGCAGTCGCCGGCGCGCTGCGCTTCGCCCGCGAGCGGCTGGGCCCGGCCAGCGAGGCCGTCCTCGCGGACACAGGGATCCAGGCCCTGGTCCTGTCGCGGATGCGCCAGGACCGGGATCTGGAGGACGCCGTGCTCGGCGAGGTCCATCGCGCGGCCGCGCACAACGGCAAGGTGGCCGACGAGTTCCTCGCCTACTTCCTCTCCGACATGACGCGGCTCGGCCACCAGCGCGTTTCGACCGGCCTGCGCCGCTTCCTCGACACCGGAGACCTGGTCCAGTCCGTCCTCGGCGACCTCTGGGAGGGCTTCGAGAGGCTCCACTTCGAGACCCGCGGGCAGTTCCTGGCCTACCTGGCGCAGGCTCTGCGCTGGAAGAGTTCCGGCCACGGCCAGCACCTGGCGGCGGGCAATCGCCGGGAGGACCTGCGCGTGGAACAGGCAGCCGAGAACCTGCAGGCACCGGCGGTGGGCCAGTCGCCTTCCTCGCAGGCCGGCGCGGCGGAGGAGCGGGAACGCCTGGCGCTGGTCCTGGTGCGCCTGCCGGATCGCGATCGCGACTTGTTGCGCGGCTTTCTCAAGGGCGAGAGCAACGAGGAGATCGGCGCCCGCCTCGGCCTGACGCCGGACGCGGCGCGCATGGGCGTCCAGCGCGCCATCGAACGGGCCCGACAGCTCTTATGAGCGACACGGCCAGACCCGCGGGAAGTGGCAGCAAGCATTCCGCGCAACAGCGATGAGCGCGCGAGGACACGGCTGAAGCCGAGCTTCAGATGCGGGCAGCGATCGGCCAGCCCTTGATCCGCATTGACTGTTCAGTTCGCCGCGGTGTGCACGAACTGGTCGTTGGCCGAGAGCGCGACAGTCGAAGCAGCCCGGACGAGGCGTCCGGGCTGCTCTTGCCAGCCACTGGGCGGTGCTCAGGGCTGGTCCAGGACGGAGGCGAAACGGTCGTTCGCGGCCATGGCAACACCCGCGAAGGCGCCCGACAGCCAGTTCACGGAGCCGGCGCCCGAGTTCGGGAACAGGAAGAGCCGTCCCACGTCCGCGAGGCCGCCGGCGACATAGTCCTCCTCGGGAGCTCCGACGGCGATTTCGAGTATGCCTCCGGGCTGGTAGTCGCCGCAGGCGACGCTGGCGCCGAACTTGTCGTCCGGAGCCCGGGCGGCGGCCGGCTCGGTCCGCACCAGGGTTCCGGCCCCCGTGATACCGCCCCCTGCGCCCATCCCGGCCGTGCCCCGCAGCACGTGCACCATGCCGACGTCAGCGCCGGCAGCCAGGTCTTCGTAAGGAACGCCGACGATGAGATCGTCGTCCCCGTCGAGGTCCACGTCACCGGCCGCGAGCGCGGCACCGAAGTGGTCATTTGCTTCTACCACGTTCGGCAACCCGGCGTTCTGATGCCACCGACCGACGAGCACCAGCGTGGCACCATTGCTGTGGAGCATCATCACGCTGCCAGCGTCCACGAGTCCGGCGACGTCGTCGTCCGGGATTCCCACGGCGAGGTCGTTGTAGGGATCGCCGTTGAAGTTGCTGACGGCCAGCGTGGCGCCGAAGTGATCACCGGCAAGATAGCCCGGATGGGTGCGCTTGACCACGAAGCCGACACCTCCGGTGTACATGGACACGGTACCCGCGTCGGCCACGCCACCGACGTCCTGCCAGGGGGCGGCTACGACGAGGTCATCGGCTGCGCCTGCATCGATCGCACCGGCCGCGAGCGCGGTGCCGAAGCGGTCGTTGGCGACCGGGGCAGGGTCGAAGACCCAGTTCCACCCGGCGAAGGGCGCTGCGGCGCCATAGTAGATGATCACCGCGCCGGCATTGGCCGCGAAGGTGTCATCATCAGGGATGCCGACCGCGAGGTCGTCGAAGCCATCGTTGTTGAAGTCACCGCTCGCGAGCGCCGAGCCGAGGTGATCGTTGGCGACGCCGCCACCGGGCCTCAGTACAGACATCACCCAGGCCGGTCCACCGGCCCACGGTCCAAAGGCGACGAGAACGGCTCCGACGGCGGGCGCGAAGGCCGAGGGCGCGCCCGGCGAGCCGATCGCCAGGTCCAAGGTGCCGTCGTTGTCGTAGTCGCCCCAGGAGAGCGCTCCGCCGACCTGGTCTCCGGCTCCGATCCCGGGGCCGAGAATGGCGCCGTCCAGGTTGAGCGATGCCGCCGGTGCCGGTGCCGCGGCGCCCCACAGGAGGTGGACCATGCCGGCCTGCGGCGCCATGCCCACGGTGGCCATGGGCGAGCCGATCACGAGGTCCTCGATGCCGTCCGCGTCGAAGTCCTGCGCGGCGACGGGCGGAGCTGCTGCGGACAAGGCAGCTATTGCAAAAAGCTGGCGCACAATGCTTGGGTTTTCATGGCAGTGGTGGGTTGAAGGTTCCACCCGGGAAAGAGGCCGCCCGCTCGTGCCGAACGCGTTTTTCCAACTCCTCACCTCCACCCCAGTTCTCCAGACCCCGATGTATCCTGTTCCCGCTCCGGATCTTTCGTGGCGAAGCCCTCCCAACCCGACAACTATCCCGACCCGACGGAGACGGGCCGCGCGCAGGCCCAGGAGGCATTCCGGGCCTACCTGGAGCGGCTGCGCCGCGGCGAGAACGTAGACCGCACAAAGTTCCTCGAGGAGCAACCAGCAGAGCTGCGCGTGGAACTGGCGCGCCTGCTGGAGGACTACGACGCCTTGAGCGGCCGCGGACCGGCCGGCGGACGCCTGAGTGCTGGATCCGTCTTCGGCGACTTCCGCCTGCTCCGGGAGCTGGGCCGTGGCGGCATGGGCGTGGTCTGGGAGGCGCAGCAGCTTTCCCTGCAGCGACGAGTCGCGCTCAAGCTGCTCTCGCCGCAGTTCGTGCTCTCCCCCCGCTTCCTGGAGCGATTCCAGCGGGAGGCGCAGGCCGGGGGGCGGCTGGCGCACATCGGAATCGTGCAGACCTATGCCTTCGGCGAGGCGGACGGCCAGCAGTACATCGCCCAGGAGCTGGTGCCGGGTGGAACGACGCTCGCCGACACGCTGGCGGAGTTCCGCAAGCTGCGGGACCTACCGGAGGACTACTATCGGAGGACTGCTGCGTTCTTCGCCAGAGTCGCCGACGCGCTGCAGTACGCGCATGCGACCGGGGTCGTCCACCGGGACATCAAGCCGTCGAACATCCTGATCGGGGAGGACGACCAGCCCAAGGTGACGGACTTCGGGCTGGCGCATGTGGAGGGGCAGCTCGGGCTGTCCCGCACCGGCGAGATGGCCGGGACGCCGCACTACATGAGTCCGGAGCAGGCGATGTCCAAGCGGATGGGGATCGACCACCGCACAGACATCTTCAGCCTGGGCGCGACCTTCTACGAGGCGCTGACGCTCATCAAGGCGTTCGACGGCGATACGGCCCAGCAGATCCTGCAGAAGATCACGCTGGAGGATCCGCCGGAGCCCTGGAGGATCCGTTCGCGGGTGCCGCGCGAGCTCGGCATCATCTGTATGAAGGCGCTGGAGAAGAAACGGGAACGGCGCTACGCCACGATGCGCGAATTCGCCGGAGATCTGCGCCGCTTCCTGGGCCACCAGACGATCGTCGCGCGCCCTCCGGGCACGCCGACGCGGATCCTCAAGTGGACGCAGCGGCACCCGATCGTGTCCACGAGTGGCGCCGTCGCGGTCGCCGCGCTGGTGACCATCACCGGCCTGCTGCTGCGCGTGCAGGCCAAGAGCGTGGAAGCGCGGGAGGCGCGGCAGGAGGCTGACGCGCGCGCCGCGGAGGCGACGCGGCGCAGCTATGCCGCCTACATCAGCGCGGCCTCCCTCAGTGCCGAGTCCGGGCTCTCGAAGGAAGCGCTGCGCCTGCTGGAAGCTTGTCCGAAGGAGCTCCGCGGCTGGGAATGGGACCACTTGCGGCTGAAGGCCGACGCGTCGCTCCGCAGCCTCTTCGGTCATACCCGGGACGTGGTGGCACTGGCCTTCAGCCCGGACGGGGGCTGGCTTGCTTCCGCCGCCGGCGATGGCAGCGTCCGGCTGTGGGATCCGGCCACCGGTGTCGAGAAGCTGCGCCTGGACGGCGGCTCGGATGCGACTGCTTTGAGCTTCGAGCCCGGCGGCCAGCAATTGGCTGTCGGCTACCAGAATGGCTCGGTCCGCGTGTGGGACCTGGCCGGCAGCTTGATTCCGATGGCCGGCAACGACGAGGACGCGGTCCAGTGCCTCGTCCACAGTTCCGATGGCGTCTGGCTTGCCGCAGGTCGCCCGGGAGGCCGCGTCTCCCTTTGGGAGGCTCAGACCGGACGCTGGCACGCCAGCCTGGCCGGCTGCGAGGCCGGCACTCCCATCCGCCGTCTTGCCTTCTCGCCCGACGGCTCCGAGCTCGTCGGAACCGGCCTCGGCTTTTCCGCCGTGTGCCACTGGCGGACGCGAGATGGCGTCCGAATCGACGATTCGCGTCTGCTGCGAAACCTGGTCGGCCTTCACTGGGGCGCCGACGGGCTTCGGGTGGCGGCAGCGGCCGGACAGGGCGTCGAACCGGGCTTGTGGCTGATCGACCCGGAAACCGGGCAGGAAGTCACTCAGTGGGCATGGTGGAGCCCGGATCTCGGCTTCGACGTGGAGTGGAGCGAGGAGGGGAGCATACTGGCGCACCTCAACGCCCGCCGGGGGCAGGTGTGCGTGTGGCCGAACAAGGCGGCAGCGCAGCCGCGGGTCATCCCTTGCGGCCGTTCGACATCGCAGGCGCTCGCCTTGAGTGCCCAGGCAGGATTGATCGCGATCGCCAGCGGGAACGCCATCGAGATCTGGGACCTCGAGACCCGCGGTCCTGACTCCGAGTTGAGATCGCTTTGCTGGCGCGATCAGAAGTGGTACGCGGCTCTCGCCTGCAGTCCGGACGGCCAATTCATCGCCGCGCTCAGCCTCGGCGAGGTCCATGTCTGGCAGTCGGCCTCGGGGCACCCGGTCGCGGTGCTCGACGACCTGCCTGGAGGAGCACTTTGCTTCGCATTTGCGCCGGCGACCGAGCCGTGGCTCGTCATCGCCTGCGGCGACGGCGTGCTCCGCTCCTTCCGGACGGACGGCGCGCCGCTGGAGGGCACGGAGAGGCTTCCGGCGACGCCAGAGACGCTTGCGTTCAGCCCAGACCACCGTTTCCTGGCCGCTGGCCTCGGGGATGGCGGAATCCTGATCCGCGACGGCGCCGGCGGGAAGTCGCCGCAAGTCCTGCGCGATCACGCCGGAGCCGTGCAGTTTCTCGCCTTCCTTGCCGACAACCGCACGCTGGTCTCGGCGGCGGCAGACCGGGAGGTCAGAATCCGGGACGTGACGACCGGGGAGCAACGGCGGGCGCTGCGGAGCGAGGGCCCGGCATGGACCGGAAGCTACGCCGTCTCCGCGGACGGCGCGAGCCTTGCTTCAGCAACCGCGGAGGGCGTCGAAATCCATGATCTGGCCGCCGGTGGCCGGCGCTCCCTGGCAGTGGGCCCCGAGACCGGAGGAGTCCTGTCGCTCAGCTTCAGCCCGGACGGGCGCCGGCTCGCGACAGGTTGCCAGGACGGGACCGTACGACTCTGGGACCCGGAATCCGGCGAGCAGGTGGCCGTGGTCCGGCTGGATGACTCGGGCGCGGCTCGAGCCCTTTTCGATCCGTGTGGCGGCAGGCTCATCGCCCACACGAACCAGGCGGTGCACGTGCTGGACTCGGAGCTGGCAGCCGCACGGCGCCGGTGGCACGCCACGGCGCAGGAGTTGGTGTGGGACGATGTGGTGCTTCCCCTGTTCGAGGACCGCTATCTCCTGAGAGCCGTCCTGGAGGCCTTGGAAGAAGACAGCGGCCTCAGTCCTGAGCTGAAGCAGCTCGCGCAGGCGTTCGCCCAGGTACGAGGCGAGCCGATCGCGAACGTGCTCTCGGCCGCCGCCCACAAGCGGGTTCGTCTTCCAGGTGCCGACCAGCATGACCGCGACAAGGCCGTGTCCTTCGCCAGAGCGGCCTGTGAGCGCGATCCGGACAACACCTTCCACAGGTACGTACTTGGGTTGGCGCTGTACCGTTCTGGCGAGTTCGATCGCGCGCTGGCAACCCTTATCGAGGCGGACCAACTGAGGGTGAAGCCGACGGCAGCACCGACCATCAACCGCGCTCGAATCCTGGCGGCTCAAGCGTTGTGCCAGCAGCGGCTCAGCCGGCCCGAGGCGGCCATGCGTCTGCTCGTCGAGGCCTACACCCTCGCCGAGGGCGACACCAATTCCGACCTGAGGTCGTTGCTGGCAGAAGCAGCGGAGCTCATCGGAGCGCCGCCGGCCGCAGCGAATTGACGACCTACTGCTCCAATGCGCCGCCGAAGGCGTCGCCGGCCTGCGCGCCATCGGATGCCATACCAGGAGTGGCTTGGTCGAAGCAAGTCGCGCCGGTGAAGATTCCTGCCGTGTCGTCCCAGTACAGGACCTCGACAGAGCCGGAATCCATGGCGCCGGCGACGTCATCGAGCGGGATGCCGATGCAGATATCCACGTCGCCGTCACCATCGAAGTCCGAGCTCACGATGTCGTAGCCAAACTGGGCCGAGGCTTCGATGCCGCAGGCCGACGAGTGGATCTGCACGCTGCCGGCTCCGCTGAACCCGCCCACGGCACCGAACATCACGCACACCGAACCGCAATCCGGGACTCCCACGGCGTTCTTCCTGGGAATGCCGACGACTATGTCCCGGAAGCCGTCGACGTCGTAGTCCTCCGAGCTGAGACCGGCACCAAAGTGGTCTCCCGCCCGGGAGATGCCGGCCCCGGCACTGCTCTGGTCCCACCGCTCAGCTCCGGACAAGCCGGCACCGGATCCGTACACCACTTCCACTGCGCCCGCGTCGCTGGCAGCGCCTACGTCACTCATCGGAATCCCGATGGCGAGGTCGTCGGCGCTGCCGTTGCCGAAGTTGCCGCCGGCAAGAGCCGCGCCGAACTTCGCTCCGCGCTGGGGATTGGCGCCAGCAGCCGTCAGGAGCTGATTGTTGGTGTCCGTCAGGCCGGTCATCATGCTGCCGTACAGGATGCACACGGCACCGGAGTCTGTGAAAGCACCGGTCTCCTCATTGGGCACACCGATCGCGAGGTCGTCCACGCCATCGCCGTTGAAGTCGCCAGAGGCGAGAGCTGCTCCGAATCGGTCTCCCGGCTCGGGCTGGTCGAGGATCATCGGAGTGGCGTTCTGGTGCCAGCTCTCGGGACTGCCAAGGCCGCCGGCAGACCCATACCACACCTCCACCGCGCCGGCGTCCACGGCGCCGCCCACGTTCTGAAGTGGAATGCCGATCGCCAGATCGTCTCTCCCGTCGCCGTTGAAGTCGCCCGAGGTCATCACACGGCCGAACTGCGCGCCGGCCTGCGCCGGGGTCGCGGTCGCCGGGATGAACTCCACGATGGGAGACGGCAGAAGTCCAGTATTCAGCTGGCCGTACACCACCGCGACCAATCCCTCATTCGCAAAGAAGCCGTCGCGTCCAGGCACGCCGATGGACGTATCGGCGATCTCGTCGTCATTGAAGTAGCCCCACGTCACGCTGGCGCCGAAGAAGTCCCCAGCTGCCAGAGTGCTGCCGAGGACGGCCATGCTGAGGTCCTCGCTATCGGCCGTCGTGAGACCCGTCATAGAGCCGTACAAGGCGGTCGCCGCGCCTGCATCAATGAACGCCCCGATGTCCTCCTTCGGGCGGCCGATGACGATGTCCGCAAAACCGTCGCAGTCCTTGTCGTTGATCTTCGCGGAGCGCTGGGACCAGAGCGGCTCGGCGAGCACTACGAGGGTAGCCGTCAGCACGGCAAGCCGCGCCAGCGCGCCGCTGAAGACGAGAGATCTGGCGCAAATTCGCGTCATGGCAAGACTCCTTGGTGGCTGATCTGTTGAATGAGCCAGCGGCCAGCATACCGGCATTACCGCAAAGCGGCACTGCCCCTCGGAGATCCCGAGGGGCAGTGCGCACGCAGGAGCGCTGCGGCATCACTTGCCTAGGGAGAGACCGAACAAGTGACTCGCGCCATACACCAGTGAAGTCCCCGGAAACGCGGTGGGCAGCCAGCGGTACGCCACGACGCCGGCGTTCGGCAGGATGCTCACGGCACCGAGATTGGAGATGGCCACGGAGTCCTCATAGGGCGCAGCCGCGGCCAGGTCGTCGCGGCCGTCGTTGTAGAGGTCCACTGCGGCGATGCTGAAGCCATAGAGATCGCTCGCCTCGCGTTCTCCCACCGGCTGGAAGCGCACGACATCACCGACGCCGCTGAGTCCGACACCCGCCTGGCCGTAGATGACTTGAACCGCTCCCGTCACGGTGATCGCGCCGTCGCCCTCGCGCGGCACGCCCACGGCTAGATCCTCGCCGGCCAGGCCGTTGAATTCGCCAACGGCAAGCGAGTGTCCGAACCAGTCGAACCACTCGCAGGCGTCGTTCATGCCGGCATAGTCCTGGCTGAGCGAGGTGAGGCCCATCAAACCGCTGCTGCCGCCCCGGAAGATGGCCACGCAGCCTTCGTCGCCCGCGACGACGTTACGGGCTGGAACTCCTACGGCCAGCTCGTCGTAGCCGTCGGCGTCGAAGTCGCCGGCGGCCAGCGCTGAATTCCCGGTGGAATCGCCCGCGCCCGGCACGAGTCCGACCATGGTCAGGTCCAGCGTCGGCTCAGCGGCAAGCACGCCGCCGGGCCATGTGAAGACACACACGACGCCCGCGTCGGCTGCGCCAGCGAGGTCCTGGTAGGGAACAGACACCGCGAGCTCGTCTCCAGGATCGTCGTTGAACTGGCCCGCGACCAGTGCGGCGCCGAAGTGGTCATAGATCTGCAGTGTTCCGCCCGCCGAGGCTTCCGTCAGCACCTCGGGCGTCGCGCCGGCCGCCAGCGGTCCGAGATACACTGCGACGGCCCCAGCGTCGGGGATGCCAGCTTCATCCCAGGCTGGGGCCCCAACGGCCAGGTCGTCGTTGCCGTCGGCGTCGAAGTCGCCGACTGCCAACGTGGCGCCGAAGCGCGCCTCCGCCTGAAGCAACGCGGCCGGAGCCGTGAATGAGAGTGAGCCGCCAGTCGGTACCGGGCCGTAGAACACGGTGACGAGCCCGGAGTCGAGCAGCCCGCCGCTGTCGCGGTGAGCCGTGCCGACGACCAGGTCGTCCATGCCGTCCGCGTCCAGGTCGCCGTGAGCCAGCGCCCAGCCGAAGTAGTCCTCCGCCGCCGGCGTGAGTCCGGCCGTCGCCAGTCTCAGGTTGGTGGCAGTCGCAGGATTCAAAGCGCCCGCAGCGCCCCACAGCACGTGGACCACCCCACGGTTGGGGAGAGCTGCCGTGTCGGCGTACGGCGAGCCGATGGCGAGGTCCTCGTAACCGTCGCCGTTGAAGTCCTGGGCGGACAGGATGGCCGGCAGCATGGCTGCACAGGCCAGAAGAAAGGTAGTGCGGAACAGGTTCATGGGTGTACTCCTCGACCCAAGGAAGAGGCCGCCGGAGGCCCCCGAACACGCTTCTCCGGCCCCATATCCGCCGGATAGACTCCGCCGGGTGCCCTCCGACCTCCGGATCGAGCTGTCCTGGTCCGCCAGCCGGGCCAAGGAGTTCGAGCGCTGCAAGCGCGAGTACTGGTACGCCCGCTACGCGTCCTGGGGTTGGTGGAAGGAGGATCCGGGCGGCGAGAAGCGCCGGCTCGCGATCCTCAAGAACCTGGACTCCCTGCCGACGCTGGCCGGTGACGCGGTGCACCGGGCCATCGCCCGCTACTTCGAGCTGCGCCGCGGCGGCGCCACCATGACCGCCCAGGAGCTGTTCGAGTGCGCGCGCGACCGCTTCCGCGCAGGCTGGCGGCAGTCGCTGGGGGACGAGTGGCAGAGGCGTCCCAGCAAGGCGGTGCGGCTGGACGAGCACCACCACGGCGCCGAGGTGCCCAAGGAGGTCACCGACCGCTATCGCGAGCTCCTCGAGGCCTGCGCCGCCAACTTCCTCAAGCTTCCGGTGGCGCTTGCGGACCCCGCCGCGTACCTCGCCGTCGAGGAGCTCGACTCCTACAACTTCCTCGGCGCGAAGGTCTATGCGGTGCCGGATTTCGCCGTGCGCCAGGACGATCGCATCCATATCTATGACTGGAAGACCGGCAAGCCGCGCGACGAGGACCAGTTCCAGCTCCACACCTATGCGCTGTACGCCTGCGAGCGCTGGGGGGTGGATCCCGAGCGCATCGTCCTGCACGCCGCCTACCTGGCGGACGGAGAGCTGCGCAGTCTGCCCGTGGACCCCTACGCCCTCTCTGAGTGCCAGGACCGCATGTCGGAGAGCGTGCGCGCCATGGCGGACCTGCACTACGACCCGGAAGCCGACACCCCGGTGATGGCGAACTGGCCGGCGAGCGGAGCGCCCCGCGAGTGCCCGCGCTGCCGTTTCCGCGGCGTCTGCGAAGCCGCCGTTCCCAGCAGCGTTTCCGGGTAGCCGCCTCCGCTCCGGAAACCGTCGCACCAGGTGCCTTCCTGGCACCGAGCGTCCACCGCCATGGTGGGGGTCGTAGGCGCCCATTGCGAAGCAGGGCGGCGGGTGCCAGGCAGGCACCCAAGGCGGCGGTGCGCCGCAGCCGCCCGCCGCTCAGTCCGTTCCCGGCCCAAGCTCGGCGCGCAGCGCCGATGCCAGCGCCGCATAGTCGCCGGGCGAGTTGTAGAGCTGGGCCGAGATGCGCACCAGGCGCTTGCCGGGTTGCGGCCAGGGGACGATGGGCACCTGGATGCCGCGGGCCACCAGGCGGTCCTGGAGGGCTTCGCCGTAGCGGCCGGCGGGCTCGTCCAGCGCGCGGTCGGGAAGCGGGAGGGAGGCCATGGAGCCGAGCATGTCGTCCGGAGCCGGCGGGGAGAGCGAGAGCGCGTCGCAGACGATGCGGCGGCCCTCGATGGCGAGCGCGTGGTTGCGCTGCATCCAGTCCGGGAACTGGGAGAGGAAGCGGATGGCGTCGGGGATGCAGAGGGCGGGAGTCGGGTCGTCGGTGCCGGTCCAGTCGAACTCGAGCAGGAAGCGCGACCGGCCGGTGCGCGCCGAGTTGTAGCCGTGGCTGATGCTGGTGGGATGGGTGCTGGCCTGGTGCCGGGGGTGCACCCAGAGGAAGCCGGCCCCCTTGGGCGCGCACAGCCACTTGTGGCAGTTGCCGGTGTACCAGTCGGCGCCGAGGGACTCGATGGCAAGGGGGACCATGGCGGGCGCGTGCGCTCCGTCCACGAGGACCGGAACGCGGAGCCGGGAGATGATCTCGGCGATCGGAAAGATGAGGGCCGTGGGACTGGTGACGTGGTCGATCAGCGCCAGGCGCGTGCGCGGCGTCACACCGGAAACGATGCTTTGGACGACTTCGGCCGGAGATCGGACGGGAAAGGGGACCGTGGCGACGACCACGCGCGCGCCGCAGCGGCTGGCGACGTAGTCCAGGGTGGTCCGGCAGGCGTTGTAGGCGTGGTTGGTGGTGAGCAGCTCGTCGCCTGTGCGGAAGTCGAGCGAGCGCAGCACGGCGTTGACGCCGGCGGTGGCGTTGGGGACGAAGGCGAGGTTGCGCGGCCCCGCGCCCAGGAAGCGCGCGAGGGCGGAGCGGGAGGCGTCGAGGGCCTCCTCCAGGTCGTGCACGAAGAAGCGCACGGGCTCGCGCTCCATGCGCTCGCGCCAGCGCTGCTGCGCCTCCAGGACCGGCAGCGGGCAGGCGCCGAAGCTGCCGTGATTGAGGAACAGGACGCCGGGGTCCAGGCCCCAGAAGTGCTTCAACGTCCGGCGAAGGCGGGCTTGCGGCCTTCGATGAGGCTGCTGAGTCCTTCCAGCGCGTCCGGGCTGGAGAAGATCTCCTGCAGGTGCGCCAGCTCCAGGTCGAGTCCTTCCTCCAGCGGCAGATCGCAGCCTTCGTCGAACAGGCGCTCGGACAGGCGCAGGGCGAGCGAGGACTTCTCGCGCATGCGCTTGACCGCCCGCTCGAGCTGGGCGTTGCCGCCGGTGTCCCCCTGCCCGCTCAGGATCTGGTCCACGCTGTAGCGGTCGAAGAAGTCCCAGACCGGCTTCCAGGAAGGATCCCGCGGCGCGCGCGGGGCGCTGCGGGGGACCGCCGGCCCGCGCTCCGCCAGCGCTTCGCAAGCGGCGTCCAGCAGGCTGAAGGTAGCCAGCTGGTCGCACAGGCCGATGGCCAGGGCCTGGTCGGCGCCCAGGATCTGCCCCGTGTACACCAGGTACTTGGCCAGGGGCAGTCCCACGCGCCGCGGCAGCCGCTGGGTGCCGCCCAGCCCCGGGTAGATGCCGATCCCGGTCTCGGGGAAGCCGAACGCGGCCTTGGGGCTGGCCGCGATCCAGTCGCAGGCGAGCGCCAGCTCGGCACCGCCGCCCAGCGCCAGGCCTTGCACGCGCGCGACCACGGGCCGGCGGCCGCCGCTCAGCGTGCGGAACAGCTTCTGGCCGCGCGCCGTGAAGTCGTGGATGCGCTGGAACGTGCCCCCGCGCAGGTTCTCCACGAAGAACCTGATGTCGGCCCCGGCCACGAATGCCTTGCCGCTGCCGCCGATGACGATCCCGTGCTCCGCCATGGCCAGGGCGATGCCGGCCGCGTTCTCGAGCTGCTGCACCACGTCCTCGTTGAGGGCGTTCATGGCGTCCGGGCGTTGGATCCAGACGCTCGTGAGGCGCCCGCGCTGGCCCAGCGCGACCAGGTGGATCGGGATGCCGACGCGCGGATCGGCGTGCTGCAGCAGCAGCGGCACCGTCAGTCCGTGCCCGGCCACCACCGCGTTCGCGAGCACCGCGGCGCGGCGCACGCCCACCTCGTTGATGAGCTGGAACGGCCCCATGGCCCAGCGCAGCCCCACGCGCGCGCCGATGTCGGTCTCCTCGACGCTGGCGACCTTCTCCTCGACCAGCTTGGCGGCGCAGTAGAAGGCGGCGCCCAGCAGGCGGTCGGCGACCGCAGGGAGCCGGGACGGGTCGGGCGTGCCGCCCAGGTCCCACAGCTTCCGGGCATCCACCTGCTGGCGCAGGCGCGCTGCCGGGGCGTAGTACGGGTGCAGCTCGCGGCCCAGCGTGTCCGCGGCGTGCATGGCGATCGCCACGCCGGTGACGTTCATGAGCTCGAACGGCCCCATGCCGATCTCGAAGGCCTTGCGCGCCGCGGCTTCGATCGTGGGGATGTCGGCGCTGCCCTCTTCCAGCACGCGCACGGCTTCGTTCAGCCACGGCACGAAGAAGCGGTTCACCACGAAGCCCGGCGCGTCGGCGCTGCGGATCGGGGTCTTGCCGATGGCCTCCTGGAACGACCAGGCGGCGTCGAATTCCGCCTTGCCGCTGCCCTCGTGGCGGATGACCTCCACCAGCCGGTTCTTCGCCGGGTGGTAGAAGTAGTGCAGGCCGAACACGCGCTCGGGGCGCGGCGTCACCTGCGCCAGGTCGCGCACGAAGAAGGAGGAGGTGTTCGTGGCCAGGATCGCGTCCGGCCGGCAATGCTTCCCGAGCTTGCGGAACACGTCGCGCTTGACCTGCAGGTCCTCGAACACCGCTTCGACCACCAGGTCGGCCTCGGCCAGCGCGCTCCAGTCGGCCGTCCCGCGCACGCGCCCCAGGATCCCCTCCACCGCCTCCTTGCGGAAGATCCCGCGCTCGACGCCCTGCTCCAGGGTCGCGCGGATGATCCCCAGCCCGCGCTGGACCAGCGGCTCATCCATGTCCACCAGGATCACGGGGTAACCCTCGGTGGCGATCTTCTGGGCGATGCCGGAACCCATGTTTCCGGCGCCAATGACGGCGGCTGTGCGGATGTCGACGCGGTTCACGGCGTTCATGCCTGGGCTGGCCCCGGAATCGGGGGGCGGAGATTCTAACCGTCCTGCACCGCCCGGCTAGCTGACGTGCGGGTGCTCGCCGCACACCGGGCATTCCTCGACCGCGAGCTCTTCCACATCCTCGAGCGCCTCGGCCAGGGCGTCGTCGATCGCGTCCTCGATCTGATCCACGTCGTCGAAATCGCCGTAGGTGCGCGTGATGACGATCTCGCCGCTGATCTCCTCGGCGTCGCCCCAGCAGTGGATCGTGTAGTCGAACACGAGGTCGAACTCGTCGTCCGGCGCGGGGTTCGCGGAGTCGTGATGGATGTTGCCGGCGTGCTGGATCTCGTACCGGACGTCGCTCGAGTCGCAACTGTTGTGCGGGCGCGAGCGCTCCAGGATCGAGCAGTCGCAGTCGGGGTGCGGGCGCGGCGGCTCCTCGTCGCACAGGTGGCCGTCGAGCGCGTCGCAGCGTTCGCAGCCGCCGTTGCTCGACCATTCGAACCGTGGCGTATCGGCATCGTCGTCGTCGTCCTCGTCGGCCATGGCGGGATCCTGGGTCAGCGCGGCGTCCAGCGCCGCTTGGACATGACGAGTTCGAGGTACTCGTGGATGAATTGGTCGCGCTCGGCGATCGTCTGCGCCGGCGGGTGCCCTGCGATCGCGGCGCGGGCGCGGCGCGCGGCCTTGTGCAGGTCCAGGCGCGTCGCGTTCATGCCGATGCGCGCGAGTTCTCCGCCGCGCACCAGGAAATGCTGGCGCGCCGCCGCGTCTCCGGGCAGCAGCGTGCGCGGCACGCGGAAGCTGACGGCCACGAACTCGCCGTCGCGGTAGTCCAGGAACTTGGAAGTGAGCTGGGCGGTGGTGCCGTCCTCGTAGAAGCGGCGCAGCATCAGGACGTCGCGCTCGCGCAGGCCGGCGGCCGGCCGCGCCTCCGTGGTCATCGCGTGCGCCGACAGCGGCGGGAGTTCGTCCCCGTCGTACTCGCTCAGGCGCCGGCGGGGCGCGGCGGCCGGCTCGGGCACCAGGCTCACGATCTCGGCCCCGAGGTGGAACTCGTCCAGCAGCAGGTGCGGGACCTCGCGCGTGACCGTGGCGTGCCCGGCGCTCTCGACCACCAGGCGGATGCGCCGTCCGAGCGGCAGGCGCAGCAAGCGGGCACGCCCGCGCGGGTCGGTGAGGGCGCGGCGCGTGCCGGCGCGCACGGCGGCTCCGGCCAGCGGCGCGCCGTGCTCGTCGCGCACGGTCACGTTCAGCGCGCCCGTGTGCGCCAGCACGGCGACGTCGACCTGCAAGGCGGCCAGCGCCGCGTCGTCCGGCGCGTCAGGTGCCGTGCCGGCGGCCACGGCCGCGTCCAGGGCCTGGCGCAGCGGTGCGCGGCCGGCGCCGTGCACGGCCTCGAGCGAGTCGAAGCCGGCCTTGGCCAGAGCCTCGGCCCACTGCGCGCTCATGCCTTCCACCTGCAGGAACGCGGCCATGCAACGCCATTGGCGCGCCTGCTCCAGAGAGGCGAGGTCGTGCACGGCGCGGTGCAGCTCGGCGGCGGACGCGCGCAGCAGGTCGGCGACCGAGTGCACCTCCATGGCCGCCAGCCGCTGTGCGATGGCGGGCCCGATCCCCTCGATCGACGCCGCCGGTGCGTGCAGTGTGGAATTGGGCATGGGGGGGAGGAGGACGGAGTCTAAGCTGCCCGCTGCGCATGCTAGCGGCGACCCTCCTCACCGTGCTCCAGAACGTGGAAGCCGAGACGGCGCTGAGGGCCTTCCGCGAGCCCGAGGGCTTCTGCGTCGAGCTGGTGGCCGCCGAGCCGCTGCGCGACCTGGTGGAGGTCCTGGCGCGCCAGACGCAGGATGTCCGGGAGGGGCGGTGATGAAGCGCAGCGAGGTCAACCGCGCCATCGAGGAGGCGCTCGCGTTCTTCGGAGCGCGCGGGTTCCACTTGCCGCCATGGGCGCGCTGGACCCCGGCGCAGTGGCGTGCGGCCGCAGCCTCGTCCGCGCAGCTCCGCGCCCTGGGCCTGGGCTGGGACGTGACCGACTTCGGCAGCGGCAGCTTCGCGGAGGTCGGCCTGGTCCTGTTCACCGTCCGCAACGGGCGCCCGGACAGCGGGCGCAGCTACTGCGAGAAGGTGATGATGGTGCGCCCCGGCCAGACCACGCCCTGGCACTTCCACTGGCGCAAGACCGAGGACATCATCAACCGCGGCGGCGGGCGGCTGGAGGTGCGCGTGGCGCGGGCCGGAACCGACGAGTCCAGGCTCGACGAGCGTCCGGTGGTGGTGCAGGTGGACGGTTTCGACCGGGACGTCCCCTGCGGCGGAGCCGTGCTGCTCGATCCCGGCGAGAGCATCACCTTGCCGCCGCGGCTCTATCACGAGTTCCGCGCGCAGGCCTCGGAAGGTCCGGTCCTGTGCGGCGAGGTCAGCACCGTCAACGACGACGCCACGGACAACCGCTTCCTGCGCGCACCGCGGCGCTTCCCAGAGATCGAGGAGGACGAAGCCGCGCGCTTCCTCCTGTGCGGCGAGAACCCGCCATCAGGTGCAGCATGAACCAGGCCCGGATCACCCGGCGCGAGGTCCTCAAACAGGCGGCGGCCGGCCTGGCCGCGGGCTGGTGGCTGGCCGGCTGCCAGACGGCACGCTCCCCGCGCTCCAGCAATGAACGGCTCAACCTCGGAATCATCGGCGTGGCCAACCGCGGCGCCGACAACCTGGCCGGCGTGGCCGGCGAGAACATCGTCGCGCTGTGCGACGTGGACGAGAGCTACCTGGGCGCGGCCGGCGCGCGCTTCCCCCGTGCCGCCCGCTATACCGATCTCCGCCGCATGCTCGACCGCAACGACCTGGATGCGGTCGTGATCAGCACGCCGGACCACACGCACGCGTTCGCAGCGCTTTGCGCGCTGGAGGCCGGCCTCGACGTTTACTGCGAGAAGCCGCTCACGCACACGCTGGCGGAGGCGCGACGCGTGGCCGAGCTGGCGCGGCGCAAGCGCGCCGTGACCCAGATGGGCACGCAGATCCATGCCGGCTCCAACTACCGGCGCGTGGTGGAGCTGGTCCAGAGCGGGGCCATCGGCAGCGTGAGCGCGGCGCATTGCTGGGTGGGCCGCTCGTGGTCCGGCGGAGCGCTGCCCGGCGAGTACCCGCCGGTCCCGGCCGGCTTGCACTGGGACGAGTGGCTGGGTCCCGCGGCCGAGCGGCCGTACCACCCGTGCTACGCGCCCGGGAACTGGCGCGGCTGGTGGAACTTCGGCTCGGGCACGCTCGGCGACATGGGCTGCCACCACCTGGACCTGCCGTTCTGGGCATTGGGCCTGCGCCACCCGACGGCAGTGGAGGCCAGCGGCCCCGCGCGCGACACCGAGTCCGCTCCACCCTGGCTGCAGGCCCGCTGGCAGTTCCCGGGCGTCGCCCTGCACTGGCACGACGGCGGCCGGCGTCCGCCGCAGTTCGAGCACGGCCTGCTGCCGGAATGGGGCGACGGCACCTTGTTCGTGGGCGACAAGGGCTTCCTGCTCGCGGACTACGACCGCCACGTGCTCCTGCCCGAGGCGGACTTCGCCGGCTTCGTGCCGCCGCCGCCGGCGATCCCCGAGTCCATCGGCCATTACCAGGAGTGGATCGAGGCCTGCAAGACGCGCGGCCGGACCACCTGCGACTTCGGCTACGCCGGCATGCTGACGGAGACTGTGCTGCTCGGCACCATCGCCTACCGCGCCGGAGAGCCGCTGGACTGGGACGCGCGCCGCATGCGCGTGCGCAACAGCGCGCGCGCCCAGGCGCTCGTGGCGGCGCCGTGGCGGCGCGGCTGGGAGGTCTGAGCCGCGCACGGGCCCCGCCGCCCCATGAACCCCCGGAATCGCCGGCTCGAACGCGCGCGGGGCCTGGAATAATGGCCGCGCCCTCCCACTCCACCGGAAACCCCATGCAGCTCTCCCTCCTCCTCCTGATCCTCGCTCCGGCCGCGGCGCAGCAAGCGGCACCCGCCGTGCTCTCCCAGGCCCGGGCCGACCAGCTCTCCGGGCGCATGATCGTGCGGCCGCAGCAGCAGGAGCCTGCGCGCGCGGCGGCGCTGCAGCGCATCACGCCCTGGATCATCCGCCACTACGCGGCGCCGGACTTCTTCGTGGTGGCGGTGCCGGAGGGGATGACGGAGGACAGCTACGCCGCGGCGCTCATGGCCACCGGCGAGTTCGAGTACGCGCATCCGGACTGGATCTGCTCGCCGCTGGGCAACACGCCGAACGACCCCTGGTTCGGCCAGCAGTGGCACCACCGGGTCATGCTGTCGGAGCTGGCCTGGGACGTCACCACCGGCGACAGCAGCTACATCGCCTCGTGGGTGGACACCGGCGTGGACCTGACGCACCCCGACCTGGCCGCCTCCCTGGTTCCCGGCTACAACTCGGCCGACAAGGTCGAGCAGGTGAACGGCGGGGCCGTCAACGACATCAACGGCCACGGCACGGCGGTGGCGGGCTGCATCGGCGCCATTGGCAACAACGGGGTGGCGGTGGCCGGCGTCAACTGGAACGTGAAGCTGATGCCGGTACGCACCACCAACCAGAGCAACGGCAACGCTTACCTGAGCGACCTGCTGGACGGTGCCCTGTGGGCGGTCGCACACGGCGCCGGCTCGGTGAGCGTCAGCTACACCGGAGTCGAGTATCCGGCCGTGAGCACGACCGGCGACACGATCCATGGCCAGGGCGGGGTGCTGCTGTGGGCGGCCGGCAACAGCGCCACCGACCTGTGGTGGTTCGACTGGTCCAACGTCGTCATCGTGGGCGCCACCAACAACGGCGACCACAAGACCAGCTGGTCCAGCTACGGTCTGGCGGTGGACAACGTCGCGCCCGGCGACTTCATCACGACCACGGCGCTGGGCGGAGGCGTCTGGTCCGTGAGCGGCACAAGCTTCAGCACCCCGCTGACCAACGGCGCGGTGGCGCTCATCTGGGCCAACAATCCCACCTGGAGCAACGATGAGGTCCTGGACAAGCTGTTCGCCTCGTGCGACGATCTCGGCGTTCCGGGCGAGGACAACACCTACGGGCACGGCCGCGTCAACCTGGCGCGCGGCGTGGACGCGCCCGGGCTCCCCCCGCGCCTGCACCTGGACATGACCGCGGCCGTCGCCGGCCAGTCCATGACGTTCACGGCCTCCAACGCCACTCCGGGCGGGACCGTGCACTTCTTCTACGCGCCGCGTTACGGTCCGACGCCCTGGCCCGACCTGAACGTGGACCTGGGCCTGGTGAATCCCGTGGAGTTCGGCACGGCGACCACGAACGCCGCGGGCGCGGCCAGCCTGAGCGTGTTCGTGCCGCCCGGCTACCGCGGGCGCAGGGTCTGGGCTCAGGCCGCCGAATTCGAAGCCGTGTCCGGACTTGTGCTGGTCTGGGTGCAGTAGCCGGCGCGCCGCTTCAGCCGCCGTGCAGCGTGTTCAGCTCCAGGCGGAGCTTCAGGAGGTGGAATTCCTCCTCCTGGTTCAGCTTGAGGTGGCGCAGGATGTCGTCGGCCTCGAACGCGTCCAGGTCGAGGTTGTAGTACTCCTCGGTGCCGGAGTCGTAGCGGATGAGCTTGAACTTGCCGTCGCGGATGGCCACTCCGTTCGTGCGGCCGGGGAGCTCGGGACCGCCGAAGATCTCCGTGTACGCGAAGCCGCGCTGGGAGGGCAGCTCCGGATCCTGCAGGTGAGGCAGCAGACTGTCCGAGTCCAGCTTGAGGTCGGGCGGCAGAATCGCCTCGGGATCCAGGCCGGCGATCTCGAGCACGGTCGAGTACACATCCACGGCGCATATGGGCGCCTGCACCACGCCGCCGGGCACGGCGACGCGCGGCCCGCGGATGATGAAGGGCACGTGCACGCCGCCCTCGTACAAGGTGCCCTTGGCGCGGCGCGAGTCGAAGGGCGGCTTCATGAACTGCTTGGGCGTGCCGTTATCGCTCAGGAAGATGATGTTGGTGCGGGCCAGGACCGCGGGATCCATGCTGGCGAGCAGGCGTCCGATCTCGCTGTCCATGGCCTCGATCATGGCCTGGTAGCGCGAGAAGAAGTCCCAGTTGTGCAGGATGCCGGCCCCCCACGACTGCTCGAAGCTGTGCAGGGCGGGCGGCGGCTCGTGGATAGGCGTGTGCGCGGCGTTGAACGCGAGGTAGCACAGCCAGGGGCCGGTCTGGGCGCCGATCCACTGCAGCGCGTCGTTCACGTTGACGGTGGTCGCGTACGCGTTGGAGATGAGGTCCTGCCCGTTCACCGTCTTGGGCCAGTGGTAGTAGCTGTGCGGCGGCAGGAAGCGGCCGTCCAGGAAGCCGGAGTAGAAGGAGAAGCCGGCCCAGTTGGGGGAGAGCGCGCCGCCATTGGCGGCGTCCTGCACGTGCCATTTGCCGAAGGCCGCGTGCGCGTAGCCGGAGCCGCCCAGGTCCAGCGCCTCGGGAATGGTGATCTCCTGCAGGGGCAGGCCGACGCCGGCGGCCTCCAGAGTGTTGCCGACGCCGGTGCGGAAGCCGAAGCGCCCGGACATGAGAGCGGCGCGCGTGGGAGTGCACACCGGGTTGGCCCAGGCGTTGCGGAACATCACGCCTTCGGCGGCCAGGCTGTCAATGGTCGGGGTCGGTGCCGGGCGGGCGCCTACTCCGTAGCAGCCGATCATGTTGGTGCCGACGTCGTCGGCAACGATCACGAGCACGTTCTCAGGTTCCTGGGGCTGGATCAGTCCAGCAGCGCACCACGAAAAGACGAGGGATGCGATCAGCATGAGTGCGGGGGGGTAGCAAGTGGGGTAGCAAGGGGTGAGCGGGGTTCAATGTAATAGCGCGAGCGCCGCCGGGAGCTAGAGCAGGCGGCGCAGGCTGGGCCGGCGCCGCCAGGGGCTGGGCAGGGCGCCGCGGATGCGCAGGTCCTCCCCGGTCAGGGCCTGTGCCGCCAGCATGCCGGCCGTGATCGCCGATTCCACGGCGCCCCCCTGGCCCGTGAAGATCCAGTCCCCGGCCAGGGCCAGGTTGTCCAGGCCCGAGGTGTCGGCCTCCAGCCGGTAGCGGTTGGTGCCGGGCAGGTCGAGCACGTAGCGCTCGCTGGGCGTGCAGTTGGCGCGCACGTAGCGCGCCAGCGGCGCTCCGGCGCGGGGATAAAGGTGCGGCAGGTACTGGCGCGCCCAGTCCGCCGCCCGCGCGTCGGCGCGGCCGGTCTCCCCGGCCAGGAACCCGGGATCGCGCCGCTGCGGCAGCTCCGGCGTGTCCATGATGCCGCAGAAGTAGATGACGGTGCCGGGTTTGCTGCCCGCGGGCCAGGTCTCGAGCGGCAGCACCGGGGACATGTCGGACCAGCTCTCCAGCGGCTGCCCGTAGCCGGTGCCCGTGGCGTTGCCCATGTCCCAGCCGAGGCTGCCGGCGTCGCCCGGCCACCACAGCTGCAACGCCTGCGTCTGGATGGCCGGCAGGTTCGCCGCCATGGCGCGCCAGGCCGGGTCGGCCGCGATCAGGCGCGCGCAGATCTGCGGGAAGGCGCCGATGGAGATGCCGAGCACCACCGCGTCGAAGTCGCGGCCCGCCTGCAGCTCCACGTCCGCGACCCCGTCCCAGTCCGTGAGCGGATCCTCGAGATTGGCGCCGCGGCGCTGGATCTCCGCGGCTTGCGCGTCCACGATCTGCGCGTACAAGGGCGCCGAGGGCCAGCTCGGAAGGCCCGCGATGGTGACCAGCGGCTGGTATTCGGCGCGCTTGAGGTCCGCCTGCCGGCGCAGGCGCACGGCGGCAAGAGAACGGGAGCCGCCGTCCGGGACCAGCTCCTTGACCTCGTGGAAGAAGCGGAAGCGCACGCCGTTGCGCCGGCACAGCTCGTACAGCGGCCCGAACGCGGCGTCGCCCATGCCCGAGCCCATCTTCCAGAACAGCGCGCCCTTGTACTCGCCCACCAGGCGCAGCAGGTGGTGCAGGGCGATGGCCGCGCTGATGCGCGGCTGCGACGCGTCCCCGCCCGCGTACGCGAAGAAGTAGTCGTAGTAGCCGCGCAGGGGGGCCGAGGTCAGCGCGCCGGAGGTGGCGCCGTGGCGCCCAAGCCACTCGGCGAAATCATGCTCGTCGATGCACATGATGCCGCGCCAGGGCACGCCGTCGCGCAGCATGCCGCGCACGACCGCCTGCGCCAGGTCCAGCAGGATGTACATGCGCCGCGCCTCGTCGTTGCGCCAGATGTGATCCTGCAGCGTGCCGTGGAACCAGCCGCGCAGCCGCTCCAGGCCGGAGAGGATGCCGTGATGGTTGGTCCCGTCCGGGGTGGTGGAGAGCGCCTCGGCGTGCACGCCGTGCAGCAGGGCGGCGGTGTCCGGCGCGGCGGCGGCGGCACGGACGTCCTCGTGCGGGAACACGAAGATGGAGTTCTTGATCCAGCCGATCAGGGTCTGGAGGTGCTGCCACAGGGTCGGATCCTCGCCGCCGGTGCCGGGCACGCCGTCGTTGAGCGGCGTCTCCACCGGCCAGTGCCGCCACTGGCCGTCCACCAGCTCCTCCCACACCACAAGAGGGTGCTTCTGGAACGCGTCCGTCCAGGTGCGCAGCGGGCACCCGGGCGGGCGGTCGAGCGCGCCGTAGCACTCCTGCATCAGGCGGAAGGCGTTGTAGTAGAAGCCGCCCCACACGTGCAGGCCGTGCTCCTCGATGCGCGCACTCTCGGCCAGGTTGCGCCCGCTCGCGCCCTTGCCGCCCAGGCGCCAGCCCATCTGGTACACGGTCACTTCCAGGCGCTCGCGCAGCTCCGGCGTGCGCGACATGTAGTGGGCCGCTGTCATGGCGGCGGCGCCGCCGCCCAGGATCGCCACGCGCTTCCGCGGCTTCCGAGGCGCTTCCGGGCTCACGTCAGGCCTCCGATGATGGGCACATTGGCGCCGGAGATGGCGTTGGCGGCGTCCATGCCGGCCATGACGGCGGCCTCCACACAGCCGGCGTTGATGCTGGTCTTCACCCAGTCGCCCGCCAGGAACAGGTTCCCGAAGCCGGACTCCCCGGCGCGCAGGCGCAGCGCCGAGCTGCCGGGCGTGGACATGACGTAGCGCTCGCTCGGATCGATGTTCACGCGGAAGTACTGCGCGGCGAAGGGGCCGTACAACCGCGCCTCGTCCAGCGCGCCGGGATCGTCCGGGCGCGCCGCGCCGGGCAGGATGGGTCCGGTGTTCCGGCGCAGCCACTGCACGCACGCCTCGACGTGGCGCTGCTGCTCGCGCGCCGGGAAACCTGTGTCCGCCGGCGGCGGAATCACCGCCGCGTCGGGGAACTGGCCGCAGAAGTACGCCAGGAACCGCGGCTGGTCCACGCCCGGCCAGTCCTCGCGCGGCAGCAGGAAACTCATGTCAGACCAGGTGTTCATGTCTTGGGCGTAGGCGGTGGTCGCGCGCCCGACCGGCGCTCCGAGCGCGGCGCCGTCGCGGCGGAACCAGAGCTGCATGCTGGCGGTCTGCACCGTGGCCACGCCCTCGACCATGCGCCGGAACGGGGCATGGGCCTGCAGCAGCTCCTGGCAGAGGCTGCCGAGCGCTCCCACGGAGATGCCGAGGATCACCCGGTCGAAGTCGCGGACGCGCTGCAGCCGCAGCGGCGCGCCTTTCCACGGCGTCCAGTGCGACTCCAGGTTGACGTCCTGCCGGCGCAGCTCGTCGCCTTCGACGAGCTGGTCGTAGAGCGGCGCCGCCGGCCAGGACGGGACGCCGCGCACGCGCACCAGCGGCTCGTATTCGGCTTCGCTCTTGACGCGGGCTTGCACCTGCAGATCGAGGGCTTCGACGTTCTTCCCGTCGGCGGACACGCGCACGGCGTCCAGCTTGTGGAAGAAACGGAACTGCACGCCGCGGGCGCGCAGCGCGCGGTACAGCGGCCCAAACACGATATCGCCCATGCCGGCCTGCATCTCCCAGAACAGCGCGCCCTTGTAGGTGAACAGCAGGCGCAGGACGCCGTGCGTGGCCGTCCCCGCCTCGATGGAGGGGCGGCCGGCGTCGCCCTTCTCGTAGGCGAAGACGTAGTCGTAGATGCCGCGCACGAACGCGGACTGCACCACCTCGTCGCCGGCGCCGTGGCGGCGCAGCCAGGCGCTCCATTCCTGGTCGTTGATGCGCTCGAAGCCGTGCAGGACCACGCCGTCCGCCACCAGGCCGCGCAGGAGCGCGATGCCAAGGCCGGCGACGATGCGCACGCGCCGCTCCTCCCGGTCCAGGGAGCGGTGCGCCAGCAGCAGCAGGTCCAGCAGCCGGGCGTGATGCTCGGGCGCGTGCGCCGCGGGATCGTCCGGCAGGGCATGCGCGAAGGCGTGCGCGCCCGCGAGAACCGCGTGCGCCGGCTGCTGCGCCTGGGCTGGCGGCGGTACCTGCCCCGTCGCTGCCGCGTGGCGCGGCTCCAGCCAGCCCTTGATCCAGCCGAGCAGCAGCTTGAGGTAAGCCCAGGGCGTCGGCAGCTCGCCGCCGCTGCCCGGCACCTCGTCGTCCTCCGGGAAATCGAAGGGCCAGGGCACCCAGCGGCCGTCCACCTGTTCCTGCAGCATCACCCGGCTGAGCTTGTGGAAGGCATCGGTCCAGGTCCGGATGGGGTTGGCCGGGTCGGAGGGCAGCGCCGCGTAGCAGTCCTGCATCACGCGGAAGGCGTTCTCGTAGAAGCCGCCCCAGATGTGCAGGCCGTGCTCCTCGATGCGCTGGCCGGCGCCGGCGTTGCGGCCGCTCGCGCCCTTGCCGCCCAGCCGCCAGCCCATCTGGTAGACCGTGATGTCATAGCGGTCGCGCCAGTCGGGCCGACCGGTCAGCGTCCAGACCGCGGCCATGGAGCCGCAGCCGCCGCCGAGCACGGCGATCTTCTGCTTCATTGAGGGTTCACCTGTCTCATGGGAGGTCGAGGCTCCGGCGCAGGGCCGACGCCGCGTCCTGGCCGGCGGAGACGGCGGCCTCCACGCAGCCGGCGTTGAGGTCGGTGAGCACCCAGTCGCCGGCCAGGAAAAGGTTGCGGAAGCCGGAGCCACCGGCTGGCAGCCGGTGCCTGGTGCTTCCGGAGAGGGACAGGACGTAGCGCTCGCTCGGATCCACGTTGCCGCGCAGGTACTGCGCGTCCAGCGTGCCTCCCGTGAGCTTGCTCGAGTCGAGCCCGGCGGGGTTGCCGGCGGAGCCGCCGCGCGGCAGGATGCCGCCGGCGTTGCTCTGCAGCCACAGGTTCGCGGTCTGACGCACGCCGGAGAGCACGCGCCCGGGGAAGGCGGTGTCGGATGGCGGTGCGCTTGCGTCCGGCATGGGGCCGCACAGGTACAGGATGGACTGCGGGCCGCCCGCGGGCCAATCCTCGCGCGCCAGCAGCTCGCTCATGTCGGCCCAGGTGTCCAGCGGCTCGGCGTACGTGCCGCCGATCACGCCCGGAGTCTTCTGGCCCAGCTCCGGCATGGCCGGCTGCAGCCACAACTGCGCCGCCTGCGTGCACACGGTGCCGACGCGCTCGAGCATGGCGCGCCAGCGCGGATTCGCGGCGGCCAGCTCCTGCGTCATCTCCGCCACGCCGCCGATGGAGATGCCGAGCACCACCTGGTCGAAGTCCTGTCCCGCGCGCAGCACGCGCCGCTCCACGGGCTCCCAGCCGCTCCAGCGCGACTCCAGGTTGATGCCCCGGGCCCGCAGCGTCTCGCCTTCCACGATCTGCTCGTAGCGCGGGACGCTCGGCCAGCACGGCAGGCCCTTCACGTCCACCAGGGGCCGGTACGCCTGGTCTTTCAGGCGCACCTGCCGGTCCAGGTGGATGGCGGCGACGGAACTGCGGTCCGCCTCCAGCTCCAGCCGCGTGACCGCGTGGAAGAACTCGAAACGCACGCCGCGACGCGCCAGCAGCTCGTACATGGGCGCGAAGATCGTGTCGCCCATCCCGCCCAGCATCTTCCACATCGCCGCGCCGCGGTAGGCGCCGGCGATGCGGAAGGCGCAGTCCAGCGCCGTGCCCGCGGCCATGTCCGGCTGCTGCAGGTCGCCGCCGCGGTAGGCGAAGCACAGGTCGTAGATCTCGCGCACCGGCGCCGACGCCAGGGTGATGTCGCTGGCGCCATGGCGGTCCAGCCACGCGCGGAAGTCCTCGTCATCGGCCGCCGTCAGTCCGCGGCTGGCCAGGCCGTCGGCCAGGATGCCGCGCAGCGCCGTGACGCCGAGGTCCAGCAGGATCCACAGGCGTCGCGTCGCGTCGTGCTGCTCGATCAGGCGCTCCATGGCGGCGGCGACGCGCCGGCGGAACGCGTCCAGCAGGGCCAGGAGGCGGTCGTGCTGCGGCGCGGGGGCGCGCGCGTGCTCGTGCGCCGCCTGCAGGTGCTCGGCCAGCCACGAGCAGAAACGGTGCAGCTCCTGGTCCTCCGCGCGGTGGAAGCGGTCCAGCAGGCGCGCCACGAAGCCGCGGTGCGGAGCGGCGGCCCGGTGCTCCTGGAACAGGCGCTCCAGTGCTTCCTCGTGCCGCGGGCCGATGAAGGCTTCCAGAAGCCACTGCAGGCCCATCTGCACGTACTCGAAGACGCTGGGCAGGCCCTGGCCGTCGCCGGGGACTCCGCTGTTGCGCGGCAGCGTGAGCGGCCATTGCACCCAGTGTCCGTGCACGAACTCCGACAGGATGACGGTGTCGTGCGGTTGGAATGCCTCGGTCCAGTCGTGCAGGGGAGCGTTCTGCGGCCGGCCGAGCGCGGCGTAGCAGTCGCGGATCATGCGGAAGGCGCGGTTGTAGAAGCCCATCCACACGTGCAGCCCGTGCTCCTCGATGCGCTGGCCGTGCTGCGCGTTGCGGCCGCTGGCGCCCTTGCCCCCCAGCCGCCAGCCCATCTGGTACAGCGTGATCGAGTAGCGCTCCTGCCAGTCCGGCGCTGCGGTCAGGGCATAGGCCGCGGTCATGGAGCCCAGACCGCCACCGAGGATCGCGATGCGCTGCTTGGGGGGCAAGGAAACGCTGAAGAGAGTTCAGGAACCGGTTCGCGTGCCGGTGGGGGCCGGCTGCAATTCACAACAGGGTAGCGGCGGCGACAGCGTCCATGGCATCGAGATACGGAACGCCCCCAGCGGCGCGGCGTCGATGCCCTGCGGCCAGCGCGCCTCCGCCGGGAGGCCCGGCAGGAACGGCGTCTCGATGCGCAGCTCGGCCGTGAGCGGCT
This sequence comes from Planctomycetota bacterium, assembly GCA_004295085.1. Taxonomy (GTDB): domain Bacteria; phylum Planctomycetota; class UBA1135; order UBA1135; family UBA1135; genus SHNF01. Next base: position 578,946 of record SHNF01000009.1, read on the forward strand.
GCAGCGTGGCGCGCTCCAGCTGGAAGTCCAGGATGGAGCACAGGTACGGCGTCACCGCCAGTTTGCCCACGAAGGGCTGGCGGAAGGCGCCGGCGAGCCGGCGGAAGTGCGGGAAGTCCAGGGCCGGCCCGGCGCGCCCGGTCTCCAGGAAGCGCGCCGACACGAGCGGCTTGGCTGCCAGCAGCGAGCGGACGCTGTAGGCGGCCGCGTCGCCGCGGATGCGGCCGCGGCACTTGGCGTAGCCGTAGAACCAGCCCAGCACCACGAACAGCCAGCTGCTCAGGTACAGCCGCGGCATGTACGCGAAGGGCGCGGAGTAAGCGCTGCCGCGGCAGGAATGGCGCAGATAGGGGATTGCCGTCACGAACTCCCAGTACGAGCCGCCCGTGTCGTGCAGGAAGCTGGGCCGCACGTGCCGGTGGCGCCCGAGCAGGAACATGACGGGATGCTCGCGCTCCGGCATGAGGTCCTGCGCGTCCAGGGACAGCGCGCGCGGCAGCCATGCCTGCACGTGCGCCCGCGGCAGCCCCATCACCAGCACCGGCGCTTCGTAATGACCGACCGCGTGCAGCGGGCCGTCCGGGAACACCACTCCCGGGCATTGCACCCGGTCGGCCGCACCGGCTGCATCCTGGGTCTCCGCCGGCCGTGCCGCGCGCGCTCCCGGCGACAGCGGGCGCAGGGCGCGGAAAGCGCAGCGGTGCGCGGCCGACCAGACGCTCATGCGCGCACTCGCGGGAGGTGCATGGCGGCCATGCGTTCCGGGTCGAGCACCCCGCGCTGCCGCATCCAGCCGTCGGCTTCGGCCACCAGGGCCGCGCCGGAGACGCCCCCCAGCAGCTCGCCCTGGCGGCGCTGGGCCGCGGCCGCGTAACTGTGCATGGACAGGGCGCGGAACCGGGCCGTGGCCGCCGCCAGCTCGCGCTGCGCGGAAGCCGAGTCTCCGCGCTGCGCCAGCAGGCTGGCGCGCAGCGACCCCGCCATGGGCCCGGCCCATTCCACCGCCTCGCGCCCGATCCGGCGCAGGTCGGCTTCGGCCTGGCGTTGGAGCTTGCGCGCTCCAGGCGCGCCCCGCGTGCCCTGCGCGGCGGCGGTGAGCGCGGCACGGGCCCGGAAGTGGTGCATCAGGATCCGGATCACCTGGACCCGCAGCATGCCGGAGGCCCGCGTCCTGCGGAAGTTCCCGGCATAGCGCGCATAGGCCGCGGCGCCGTCACCCTCGTACAGGTCGGCCAGGCCGCAGGCGATCAGGTGGAACAGGTGCTGCAGGTGGAAGCCGCCGTGCGGCCACAAGGCCATGTGCCGCTCGGCTTCGGCGCGTGCGCCGGCGGACTGGTCCTGCGCCAGCAGCGCGTGCGGCAGCATATAGGTGCCGTAGTTGGTGGTCGCGAACAGGTCGCCGCGCAGCTCGGCCTCGCGCAGCAGGTGCGCGGTGCGCCGTTCCAGGGCCGCGAACTCGCCCATGTAGATCAGCGCCATCAGGCGGAAGGCGAGCGTCGTGCCCAGCTCCCAGGCCACGCCCGTGCACTGCTCACGGAAGATCGCCTCCGCGCCCCCCAGCTGCTCCTCGGCCGGCTGCCAGCGGCCCATGGTGAACTCGGCGATGCCGCCGGCCATGACCGCCATGCCGCGCGCGTGCGGGTGGCCGATGCGCTGCGCCAGCTCGCCGGCGGATCGCACCAGGTGCTGCGTGCGCTTCCAGGCGCCGCCGCCCGAATTGGAGGTGTGCGCCGCCTCCCAGGCCAGCGCGCGCGCGATGCGGTACGGCTCGCCGGCGTCCAGGGCGCAGATCAGGTTGCGCGCCTGCAGCGCCGCGCCGCTGATGATGTCGAACATGCTGACCCCGGCCGAGGCGGCCCAGATCACGTCGCCGCGCAGCAGCTCGTCGGGCGGCACGTCCTCGGCGCGGCGCTCGCGGTACTTGAGCCCGCGCCACCGCAGGCGCGCGCGGTTGCGCAGCAGCGTCACGATGGCCTGCCCGAAGGACTCGGGCAGGCGCATGCCGATGCGCCCCAGGATGTCGCGCGCCACGTCCTTGCCCTCGCGCACGCGCCCGCTGGCGCACAACTGGTACGCGGCGCGCGCCTCCAGGTCCAGGCGCTCGCGCTCGTCGGCGCCCTCGGCCGCCGCCAGGAACTCGGCGGCCGCGTCGCCGCCGCGGCCGAGGTTGGCCAGGGCGTCGCCCAGGCGCGCGCGCAGGCTGCGGGTCGCGTCGGGGCCGGCGCTCGGGTAGGCGAGCGCGCGCCGGTACAGCTTGGCCGCGCGCTCGAAGGCCAGGGCGGCGCCGGCCTGCTCGGCGGCGAGCCCGCAGTAGCGGCCGGCCTTGGACAGGTCGCCGGCGCCCTCGAAGTGCACCGCCAGCACCTCCGGGTCGCAGCTGCCGGCCTGCTCCAGCACGACAGCCAGGCGCCCATGGTGCGCGCGCTTGCTCGCGCCGGGGATGCGCGCGGTCACGGTCTCGCGGATGCGGTCGTGGTACGGCTCCAGCAGGTCCAGCTCGCCGGGTCCGCTGTCGCGCACCATGCGCCGGCTGCGCAGCACCGCCAGCGCCGAAAGCTTGCTCTCGCCCAGCTCCGCGGCCCGATACGCGTCGGTCTGGCGCAGCGGCTGGCCGGACACCGCCACGACCTCCAGCAGGCGCCGCGCCGGCTCCGGCAGGTCGCAGGCGCGCTGCCACAGGACGTCGTCCAGCGTCGCGAAACCGGGCTCGGGCTGCGGCCCGGCGCTGCGCGCGTGCTCGGACAGCTCGTAGATGAAGTAGGGGTTGCCGCCGGACTCGGCGGCGATCCGCTGTGCGCGCGCGGTCCGGTCGGGCAGGCCCTCGTCCAGCAGGTCCAGGGCCAGCGCCAGTGACTCCTGCGCGGCCAGCGGCTCCACCGACAGCTCGCGGAAAGGGCCGCCGGGGCGCGCCTCGCCCAGGCCGCCGCGCAGTTCCGCCAGCGCCGGGCTGCTCGCGGCGTACTCGCTGCGGTAGCAGCCGAGCAGCAGCAGCGCCGGCGCCTGCGGCGGACGCAGGATCTCCTGGAGCAGCACCGCGCTGTCCACGTCGCCCCATTGCAGGTCGTCGATGTAGAGGACCACGAGGTGGCGGTCGCCGATGCGCTGCAGCAGCTCGCGCAGCGCCTCGAACGCGCGGCGGCGCAGCTCGATCCGGTCCGGGATCTCCGCGGAAGGTCCGGGAGCGGCGGCCACGGACTCCACGCGCGCCAGCACCGGGAACACGCGGGCCAGGACGCGCGCGTCGCGCGGCAGGAGCGCCGCGGCCTCCGTGCGCGGCAGCGAGCGCAGGAACATGCTCAGCGCGTCCACCGCCTTGTACGGGACGGACTCGGCCTCGTAGCAGCGCCCGGGGAACAGCAGCACTCCCTGCGTCTCCGCCAGCGAGGTGAGGAAGCGCTCGGCCAGCGCGCTCTTGCCCTGCCCGGACTGGCCGTGGATCAGCACGGTGACCGTCCGCCCCGCGCGCACGTCCTCCAGCGCCGCGCGCAGCTGCGCCAGGTGCGGCTCGCGCCCGACGAAGCGCAGGTCGGCGAAAGCCTGCAGCGGCCGCCGCAGCTCGCCCGGCGCGGTTGCGCCGGCCTGCGGCTGGGCCGCTCCCAGGCGCGCGCCGATCTCGTGCCCCCGCGGCCGCTTGGCCGGGTCGTTCTCCAGCAGCGCGGCGCACAGGGCCTCCAGGTCCTCGGGCACGCCCACGCGGTAGGCGCTCGGAGCGTACGGGTCCTCTCCGGAGCGCTTGGCGCGCAGGATGTCCGTGACGCCGTCTCCGAACGGCTTGCGTCCCGCCAGGGCTTCGTACAGCACCGTTCCCACGGAGTACCAGTCACAGGCCTCCGTGTGCGCGCCGCCAGTCAGGATCTCGGGGGCCATGTACGGCACCGTGCCGGCGATCTCCAGCTCCGAATGCGGCACCAGCACTCCGCCGCGCAGGTCCTTGGCCAGGCCCAGGTCCAGCAGCACCAGGCGGCCGGCCGGCGTCACCAACACGTTGCCGGGCTTGACGTCGCGATGCAGCTTGCCGGCGGTGTGCAGGAAACACAGGCCGTCGGCGAGCTGGCGCAGCGCGCCGCGCAGGCGCTGCACCTGCTCGCCCGCGAGCGGAGCGTTGCCGCGGACGGGAAGCGGTGCGCCGCGCGCGCCCTGCTCGACGTAGGTGAGAAAGTCCACGCCCTCCACCAGCTCCATGGTGAAGAACCACTGCCCGCCTTCCTGGAACAGCTCGTACAACGACACCAGGTTGGGGTGCGTGATGTCGGCCAGCGTGCGGAACTCGCGCTTGAACAGGTAGATCAGCGCCGGATCGGCGTCCGGCAGCGTCTTCAGCGCCACGCGCAGCTTGCGCTCGCGGTCGTAGGCCGCATAGACCACTCCCATGCCGCCCTGGCCGAGCCGGCGGACCAATTCGAAACGCTGTGTGCCTGCGAAGACTTCGACCACGTGGGGGCGGGTCGCAAATGGGAGCACAACGACTCTACCACCCCTGCTGCCGTCCCTCTGCGCGGCCTCAACCGCCCAGCAGGACTTCCAGACGCACGCGCAGTTCGTCCAGGTTGGCCTGCTGCTCGGGGTCCAGCGCGGCGTGCAGCAGGAGGTCGTCCTGCTCGAACGGGTCCGCCTCGAGGTCGTAGAACTCCTCCGGGTAGTACGTGAACCGGATGAGCTTGTAGCGCGAGTTCCGGATGGCCTTCCCTTCGCGCGTGTTCGGGACCCGCATGCCGGAGAACAGCTCCGAGAACACGGTCTCGCGCAGCGGCGCCTGGTGCGGGTGGCGCAGGTAGGGCAGCAGGCTCACGGAGTCGAGCTGCGTGCCGGGCGGCAGCACGGACGCGGGATCCAGATCCGCCAGCTCTAGCACGGTGGCGAACAGGTCGCAGGCGTTCACCAGCGCGCCGACCTCGCGTCCCGGCTGGACCACCGCGCTGCTGCGCACGATCAGGGGCACGTTGATTCCGCCTTCGTACAAGGTGGCCTTGCCATGGTCGGGATCGAAGGGCGGCTGCACCAGCGCCTCCAGCGTGCCGTTGTCGCCGATGAAGATCACGGTCGTGCGCTCCAGGTCCAGAGCGCCCAGCAGGCGCCCGATCTCGCGGTCCATGGCCTCGATCATGGCGTGGAAGAACGGCAGCGGCGTCACGAAGGGATCGAGGCCCGTGAGATCGAAGCCGTGCAGGGCCTGCGGCGGCGCGTGCAGGGGGGCGTGCGCCGCGTTGAACGCGAGGTAGCACAACCAGGGGCCGCTCTGCTGCCCGATCCAGGCCAGGGCGTCATCCACGTTCTCCGTGGTGGCGTAGCGGAGCGTCTTGATGGTGGTCCCATCCACGGTCTCCGGCCAGGAGTCGTAGGTCGAGGGAGCGGAGAAGTTCAGAATGGCGCCGGAGTAATGGCTGAAGCCGGCGAGATTGGGCGCGGCGTAGGCGCCATTGGAATTGTTGCCCAGGTGCCACTTGCCGAAGGCGGCGCAGCGGTAGCCGAGGCCGCCGAGATCCAGGCATTCCGGGATGGTCAACTCCGACAGCGGCAGCCCGTTGATGTTGGTCCGCACGGTGTTGCCGACGCCGGTGCGGAAGCCGTAGCGCCCGCTCAGGATCGTGGCGCGCGTGGGCGAACAGGTCGGGTTGCCCCAGGCGTTGCGGAACAGCAGCCCTTGCGCCGCCAGCGCGTCGAGGTTGGGCGTGGGCGGCACGATGCTGCCCTCGCCGTAACAGCTCAGGACGTCCACGCCGATGTCGTCGGCGACGATCAGCAGCACGTTCTCCTGGGCGGGAAGCGCCGTCGCAGGCCGGACAGCCGCCGCGACGGTCGAAAGCAGAATGAACGCAAGTTTCATGGGGGGTAGCAGTTCTACGTCAACAATGATCAGCTTGCTCCGGACTCCCGCCAGTGACGGGAAATCCTGCTATCACAACTTTACCGTCAACCGCCCTCAGCTTACAGCAGGATGTACGCGGCGGCCGCGGCGCGCAGTGCTCAGCCGACGCGGAATTCGGCCAGCACGGCGCCGGTCAGCTGCAGGCCCACTCCCGGCTCCTGCGGCAGGGTGTAGTGGCCGTCGCGCACGTGGACCGGCTCCTCCCAGATATCGTTGATCGATTCGTAGCAGCTCTCCACCATCATCACTGCGGGCGTGGCCGCGGCCAGCTGCACGTGCAGTTTTTGCTGCACATTGGTATGCGGCACCACCGGCAGGTTGTACGCCGAGGCCAGCGCCGCCACCTCCAGCCACTCGTCGATCCCCAGCAGCTTGGTCGCGTCCGCCTGCACGATGCGCGCCGCGCCCGACTCGATGTAGTCCCGGAACGCGTACTTGGTATAGATCGTCTCACCCACCGCGATCGGCACCGGAATGGACCGCGCCAGCTCGGCGTGGCCCTTCACGTCCTCGGGCAGCATCGGCTCCTCCAGCCAGAACACGTCGAGATCCGCCAGCTTCGCGCCCCAGGCACGCGCCGTCGCCAGATTCCAGGCGCAGTTCACGTCCGTCATGATCCGGACCTTCGGACCGAGCGCCTTGCGCACGGCCGCCACGCGCGCGCAATCCTCGCGCGGGTCCGGCCGGCCCAGCTTGATCTTGACCGCGTCGAAGCCGCGCGCGACCAGGCGCAGCGCGTCCCGCACCAGGTCCGCTTCGCTCCAGCTCAGCCAGCCGCCGTCGGTGCTGTAAGCCTTCACCGTTTCACGGCACGGCCCGAGGTACTTCCACAGCGGCAGCCCGACGGACTTGCAGGCCAGGTCCCACAGCGCGAACTCCACCGCGGCGATGCCGACGCGCGCCGCCCCGACGCGCCCCACGAAGTGGTTGCTGAAGAACATGCGCCGCACCAGCTCCTTGCGCAGCAGCGGATCCTGCCCGCGCAGGAGCGGCGCGTAGTTCTCGTCCACCAGCACCTGGGCCGCGCGCAGGCCCGGCGTGTAGCTCCAGTTCATGCCATAGCCGGTGATCCCGGCGTCGGTCTCCAGCTGCACCTGCAGGAACTCGACCGCATCCACGCTGCTCTGCGAGTCCGTGATGGTGCGCTGCCGCAGCGGCACGCGCAATAAAGTGGTCGCGACCCCGGTGATCCGCATTCAGCGCAGCAGCGTACCCGGGCGCGCGGCCGAGCGGTAGCACGCCTCCACCAGCGCCATGGTCTTCACCGCGTCTGCAACCGGTGACAGGAGAGCCTCGTCCTCACCCGACGCGTGCCGCTGCAGGTTGGACATCGGTCCTTCGAACGCCGCGATGAACCATGAGCCGCGCAGGGGCACACGCCGCCACGGCGCGCCATTGCGCGCGATCTCCAGCGCATCCGGCCTGCCCCGCGGATAGTCCAGGTTGACGCCCATGCGCGCCAGCGCGGCGCCCCTGGTCCCCTCCAGCTTCAGTTCCGAGACCGCGTGCCGCCCGCCCCAGGCGTGCGCGTGATTCGCCTGCACGCTCACCCGCAAACTCCGGCCATAATCCAGGATCACGGATGAACGCGTGTCGGCGTATCCCGGAAAGCGCGGGTGCGCTCCCGCCCAGGCCTTCACGCCGTGCGGCTCGCCCACCAGCCGGCGGACCAGGTCCAGGTAATGGATCGAGTGGTACACGATCTCCAGGCGCGGAATCCCGCGCAGGAACGACCACTGGTCCCAGCCGGTGCAGGTGTTGACGCGCACCTCCACGTCCACCACCTCCCCGAACATCCCCCTGCGCACGCCGTCCGCCAGCGCCAGCATGTTCGGCGCGAAGCGCAGTTGGAAGTTCACCGCCGCCAGCAGCCGTTTCCTCCGGCACAGCGCGGCGATCCGCCGCGCCTCGGCCAGATCGCGCCCCAGCGGCTTCTGGATCAGCACCGCCGCGCCGGCCGGCAGTGCGCGCAGCACCTCCAGCACCTGGCCGGCGGGCACCGCCAGGTCGAAGACCACGCCTTCCGCCGCCCCCGCATCCTCCACGCTCCTGAACACGCGCCGCACCCCGAGCTTCCGCGCAACCTCCTGCGCCGATGCCGGCCTCACGTCGAAGATCCCGGCCACCGGGAAACCCAGCTTGCGGTACGCGGGCAGGTGCGCCGAGCGCACGATCCCGCCGGCCCCGATGACCACGATCGGGCGCGGGTTCCTCGGCCGCGGCCAGCCCTGCTGCAGCGCCCTCACGGCTCGGCCACGATGCGCTGCCGCGACGACCCCAGGCCGTCGATCCCCAGCTCGACCACGTCTCCCGCCTTCAGGAACTGCGGCGGCTGGAAGCCGAGCCCGACCCCCGCGGGCGTCCCGGTGCTGATCACGTCGCCCGGCAGCAATGTCATGAATTGGCTCAGGTAGCTCACCAGCGCGGGCACGTCGAAGATCATGTTGGCGGTGCTGCTCCGCTGCTTGACCGCGCCGTTCACCTTCAGCCACATGCCGAGCTTGCGGAAGTCGCCCAGCTCGTCCAGGGTGGCCACGAACGGGCCCAAGGGCGCGAACGTGTCGCAGCTCTTGCCCTTCACCCACTGCCCGCCGCGCTCGAGCTGGAAGGATCGCTCCGAGTAGTCGTTGTGCAGGCACAGGCCGGCGACGTGCTCCAGCGCGCGCTCCGCCGCCACGTACTTGGCGCGCCGCCCGATCACGATCGCCAGCTCCACCTCCCAGTCCACCTTGGCGCCGCCGCGCGGGATCCACACGTCGTCATCGGGCCCGCTCAGTGCCGTCGTGGACTTGAAGAAAATCACGGGCTCCTTGGGGATCTCGGCGCCGGTTTCACGCGCGTGATCCACGAAATTCAGCCCGATGCAGATGATCTTGCTGGGCCGGCAGATCGGCGGGCCCAGCCGCGCCCCCGCGGGCAGCCGCGGCGCGCGCACTCCCTCCCGCCGGGTCCATTCCGCGAGCCGGTCCATCCCGCCGCCGCCGAAGAAGGCCTCGTCCCAGTCCTGGCCGAACTCCGACGCATCCACGCCGATGCCGTCGGCCAGCAGCACGCCAGGCCGTTCGCGGCCCGCCTCCCCAGCCCGGATCAGCTTCATCGGCCGCACAGTCTAGGCGCGTGAGGCCCGCCGGCGTGGCCGAATGGCACGTGCAGGTCCTTTCATGCGCTCGCCGTCGCGTGCTCGCGCAGCGAGCTCATCAGGTCGCCCCACCACAGGCCCAGCATGCGGAGGAAGGCGGCGGGCTCGAGGTTGTGGCGGGCGGGGTGGTCCGGGCGGATCCGGCTCCAGCCGCGATGCGTCACGGTGACCATGGTGCCGCTCGCGCTCGGCTCGAAGCGGACCTCGACTTCGGTCTTCTCGCCGGGCGCAAAGTTCACGGCGTGCCACTCGAAGACCAGGCGCGCGGGCGGCTCCCAGGCGGTCACGCGGCCGGTCGTGACGACACGCGGGCCGGAACCGGTGTCGAAGGACTCGAGAAGCCGGCCGCCGATCCCCGGTTCGAGGCGGATGACGCCGCGGCGCGGGCCGGCGACCCGGTACTTCAGGCCGCGCCGCCACCACAGATCGATCTCCGCGGTGAAGATGTGGAACGCGACGTGCGGCTGGACCCGGACCAGCACGGAGACCCGGGCCTGGTCGCCCGCAGGAGGAGGGCTGCCGGTATTCAACCCTTGCGCCTCGGGCGCGGCCGCTCGGCGTGGCGCTTGAAAGCCTCGAGCTGCTCGGCCCAGAACGCCTCGACGTCATCGAGCCATTGGCGCAGCTCGGCGAAGGGCTCCTGGCGGAGCTCGCACACACGCGCGCGCGCGTCGTCGGCCGGCACCTCCTCGCGCACGATGCCCGCCCGGCGCAGCACGCGCAGATGGCGGCTGGTCGCCGGGCGGGTCGCGGACAGCGCGTCGGCGATCGCGCTGGGGCGCAGCGGGCGCCGGCTCAGCAGGCCGACGACGGCGCGCCGGGTCGGGTCGGCGAGCGCCGCGAGCGTGGCGTCGATGCTCGGCGTCACGTCGTCTTCGGGCCGCGCGTGACGCGCATGAACCACCAGTGGTGACCCTCGGGATCCACGGCCTCGTAGGCGCGAATCGCTCCGTAGTCGTCGCCGTAGTCGTCGGTGGTGGGCTCGCGCACGATCTTCGCGCCGGCCTGGCGAGCATGTGCGCAATGCGCGTCCACGTCGCCCACGTAGACGCACAGCGATTGCGTGTTCGCGCCTCCCAGGGAGCGCGGGGACTTGCACTGGGACCGCTCCGCGCCCGCCTTGCCGCCCACCGAGCCGACCATGATGAGGCCGCCGTGGTAGGTCAGCTCCGAATGCTCGATGCGGCCGCCTTCGCCCTCGATCCTGAGGCGGACCTCGAAGCCGAATGCCTTGCAGATCCAGTCGATCGCCGTGGCCGCGTCCTCGTAGAAGACCGCGCTCGAGATCCAGGGCCAGTCCTTGTGGGGTTCCTGCATGCCGCATATAGTTAACCGAAAGCGCAACTATTGTCAAGCGGGGGTGAACCAGGCCGGCCGCCGGCGGACGCCGGCACGCGCGGTACACTCGGTCATGAACGTCGCGGCGCGCGTCCGGGCATGAGCAGGTTTTCCTCCATCGTTGTCGGCGTCGACTTCAGCCAATGCTCCGCCGTGGCGCTGGGCCAGGCGCTCCGCATCGCCGGCTGGTCGGGGGGCGCCCTCCACGTCGTCCACGTCCTGGACACGCTGGTCGTCACCGAGCTGGAGGAGGCGCTCTCCATGCAGGAGGGGGTCCGCGACGGGCTGGTGAGTGACGCACGCAAGGCGTGGAGGGAGTTCGCGGCGCGCGTCCCCGGCGCCGAGCGGCTGCCGATCGAGGTTGCGATCGACAACCGCAGCGCCGGGATCCTGAAGCGCGCGCGCCAGGATCAGGCCGACCTGCTGGTGCTCGGGGCCCTCGGCGAGAGCGGCATGGGCATCGGGGTCGGGACGGTGGCGAGCGCGTGCGTGCGCAAGAGCGCGGCCGACGTCCTGCTGGTCTGCGAGGTCCGTCCCCGGGCAGGCGCCGCGCCGTTCCAGACCATCGTGGCGGCGGTGGACTTCTCGCCGACCTCGCTGCGGGCCGTGGAAGAAGCGGCGGCCATCGCCACGCACGACGGGGCCGGTCTGCACGTCCTGCACGTGTTCCAGGCGCCCTGGCACCGCCTGCATTACCGCGCGCCGACCCCCGAGGCGGCCCCGCACTTCCAGAAGCAGTACCGCGACTGCCTGGAGCGCCGGCTGCACGAGTTCTGCCGCCCGGCCCTCGAGGCGCAGGCGTCGCCGCGCGCGCACTTCGTGGTGCACGACTACGCCGGGCACCGTTCGGGAATCGTCGACTACGCGCAGAGCGTCTCGGCCGACCTGATCGTCCTGGGCACACGCGGCCGCGCCAATCTCCGCGACGTCCTGCTGGGCAGCACGGCGGAGAAAGCGCTGCAGGAGTCCGCCTGCTCGATCCTGGCCGTGAAGCCCGAGGAGTTCGAGCACGCGCCGGCGACCGCCGCCGGCTCCTAGGTCTGCAGCAGGCCCTCGCGGATCGCCACGCGCGCCAGCTCCGCGGCCGATCCGCACTCGAGCTTGCGCTGCAGGTTCTCGCGGTGCTTCTTCGCCGTCCCCAGCCGCATCCCCAGCGCGCTGGCGACTTCCTTGTTGCTCTTGCCCAGGGCAAGCAGCTGAAAGACCTCGCGTTCCCGCGGCGTCAGCGTGCCGAGCCGGCAGCTCGCAGTCTCCCGGCCGCCGGTGCGGCCGCGCAATCCACCCACGAGAGCGGAAGCGACCCGCGGCGAGATGAATGGATCGCCGCGCTGCACGGCCAGGATGGCCAGCACCAGCTCGGCGGGATCGGAGTCCTTCGACAGGTAGCCCTCGGCCCCGTTCTTCAACGCCTGCTCCACGAAGGTCTCGCCCTCATGGTGCGTGAGCATGACGACCTTCGAGCGCGGCACGGACTTGCGGATCATGGGCAGGAGATCGAGTCCGGACAGGCCGGGCATGGTGATGTCGAGCAGCAGCACGTCCGGCCGCAGTTTCTCGATCTCGGCCAGGGCAGCGCGCGGGTCGCCGCTGCTGCCGATCACCTCCATGTCGCTGCGCGCGGACAGGAAGCTGCGCAATGCGGCGCGGATGATGGCCTGGTCGTCCACGATGTAGACGCGGATGCGTGACTCCATGTCGTTGCTCTGGCCGGCAGGCATTGGATGCGCAGGCATTCTAGTCACGGAAACGGCGACGGCGGCGGTGGAAACGGCGACTACGCACTAATCCCCGCGCGGCTACGGCGCTGGCGCGGAATCCGTGCGGCGTTCTGCCTCCAGCGGCAGCCGGATCCAGAAGCAAGCACCGCCCAGGGAGCTGTCGCCCACGCCGATCTCGCCGCCGTGCTCGAGCACGATCTTGCGCGCGATGGCGAGCCCAAGGCCCGTCCCTTCGGACTTGGACGTGACGAACGGCTTGAACAGCTGGGCGCGCACCGAGGGCAGGATCCCGGGGCCGTTGTCCTCGACCTGCAGGCGCACGTGGCGCTCATTCTCGCGCTCGATCGAGATGCGCACGCGCGCCCCTTCCCCGGCCGCCTCGCGCGCGTTGTGCACGAGGTTGGTGAGGACTTGCGCGATCAGCTCGCCATCCGCGCTCACCGGCGGGAGGTCTGCAGGGCTCACGATCTCGAGCGCGACGCGCGCACCGGCGAGCCCGGGCGCCAGCGCGGCCGCGACGTCGCGAGCCAGCGCGCGCAGGTCGCAGGCCTCGCGCTCGAGCGCCAGCGGCCTGGCGAAGGAAAGCGTGCGGCGCATGGTGCGCTCCAGCTTGCGCAGGCGCGCGGCCAGGTCCTCGAGCACGGCGCGCTGGTCCTCTCCCAGCTGCCTGGCCACAACGCGCAGGGCCAGGTTGACGGCGGTGAGCGGGTTCTTGATCTCGTGCACCAGCACGGAAGCCGACTCGCCGATCGCCGCCAGCGCCTGCTGCATGGAGAGCTCGCGGGCGTGGGCCTCCTTGACACGCGTGATGTCTCGCCCCTCCGGCAACAGGAACTGCACGTCGCCGCCCGGACCGCGCACGGGCTTGAGCGAGAAATCCATCCAGCGCGCGGCTCCGCTCGGCTCCGCGTGCTCGATCTCGAAGCGCACGAACTCGCCGGCAGCGGCCGAAGCCACCGCCGCGCGCAGGCGTTCCGACAGCTGAGGGCTGCCCCACCACGGCGTCGCCCAGAAGGGCCGGCCGATGACCTGCTGGCGCGTGGCGCCGATGGCGTGCAGGGCGCTGGCGTTGACCTCGAGCAGCGTGCCGTCGGGCGCGAGCAGGCCGACGAACTGGAACTCCTGGTCGAAGATGGCGCGCATGCGCGCCGCGCTCTCGGCCAGGGCCTGCTCGGCGCGCAAACGCGCCCCGACGTCCCGGAAGCTGCCCACGAACAGCGGCTCGCCCTCGCCCGGCACGTCGATGCGCGAGACGGAGAGCTCGCACTGGATCACCGCGCCGTCCTTGCGCCGCACGTCGAACTGGCGCGTGCGGTTCAGGATCCAGGTCTCGCCCGTCCGCCGGTAGCGCGCGAGGTGCTCGTCGTGCTGCGAGGCATGCGGCTCGGTCATGAGCAGCGCGACGTTCCTGCCGACCAGCTCCTCGGGGGAGTACCCGAACATGGACTGCACCGACCGGCTTGCCTCCTGCACGATCCCATGGGAGTCGATCGCGATCACCGGATCGAGGATGCCGGCCAGCAGGGCACGCTGGCGCTCCGCGCCGCCGGGCACGCGCTCTGCGGACTGCGCCTGGGGCGTGACGTCGCGCGCGTGCGCGATGAGGCACTTCACCCGGCCATGAACGTCGCGCCGCGGAGCGAAGCTCCACTGGAGATGGCGCACGTCGCCCGCGCCGGTGACGATGCGGTTCGAGACCGGCAGGGGGGCCGCGCACCCGGCAGCAAGCCAGCGCCCGAAGACCGCCTGGAACGCCCGGCGATCCTGAGGGTGGACAAAGTCCGGGAGGGGCCGGCCCAGGCAGCGGCCGGCGGTGCCACCGAAGGCGCGCTCACCGGCCGCGTTGACGAACAGCAGGCGGGCGCTGCGGTCCACGAGCGCGATCAGGTCGGCAGTCGCCTGACCGTGGAATCGGAGCGCTGCGTCGAGGTCGCCTTGCTCCGGCTGCTCGATGGACGAGTGGGGGGCGTCCGGGACCATGACTCACTCCGGCGAGGATAGCACCTGCTGCTACGCCAGGTTCCCGCTGCGCCTACGACCTTCGTCGCAGGGCGCGGTGCGCGCGCCGGGCGTAGCTTGAATGGAGGGGAACCTCGATCCGAGGCGGTTCCCCAGGAGAGTCCCATGAAAATGATCCCGTGGAAGAAGAGCAGCGACGAGGCCGTGAGCAGCGATTTCGACGACTTCGTGACCCGCGCCCTGGAACCCCTCGATTGGGGCGTCCGCAACCGCCTGGCGGGGATGTTCCCGGCCCGGAATTTTCCAGCCATGAACGTCGCCGAGACCCCGGAGCACTACATCGTCACGCTCGAGCTGCCCGGGCTCGAGCCCAAGGACGTGAACGTGGAGCTGATGGGCAACACCTTGCAGATCTCCGGCGAGCGCAGATGGGAGGAGGAGAAGAAGGACAAGGACTACCACCGCGTCGAGTCCCAGTACGGGAGCTTCGCGCGCTCGGTCGTCCTGCCGGACAACCTGCACGTGGACCGTGAGGCGGTCGAAGCCACCTTCCAGAACGGCGTGCTCGAGATCCGCGTGCCCAAGGCCGAGCCCACGCCGGCCGCGAAGATCCCGGTCAAGTCCAAGTAGAGGCCAGCCGGGAAGACGGCCCGCCGGGGGCATGGAATGCCGCCCTCATTCCACGAGGGCGAGGAGGGCCATCACGAGGATGCCCAGCGCCATCAGGCTGGCTTGCACGAACAGGCCGCGCAGGCTGCGATCGTGCTGGAGCTCGGGAATCAGGTCTGCCGCGGCAATGTACACGAACCCGCCGGCTGTCACGGGCAGCAGGACGCCGGTGACGACCATGCCGGTGAGTGTGCTCGCCAGCAGGGTGGCGATGCTTCCGGCGATGGCGGCACTGGCCGAGGCGAGGTTGAGGAGGAGCGCCCGGCGCACGGACAATCCACTGTGCACGAGGACGCCGAAGTCCCCCAGCTCCTGGGGAATCTCGTGGAAGAGCACGGCCACCGTGGTCGAGATCCCCAGCAGCGGGCTGGCGAGATAACTCGCGCCGATGAGGACGCCGTCGATGAAGTTGTGGAGAACGTCACCGACGATGTTGACGCTCGCCAGCTCGGGCATCCGCTCCGGAGCGGGATGATGCTGCCCGTGGAACAGGCCGTGGCGATGGCGCAGGAGCTTCTCGATCACGAAGAAGAGCAGAATCCCGCCCAGGATGAGGAGCGAGGGTGCCAGGGGGCGAACGCCGGGTGCGAAGATGTCGGGCACCAGGTGGATGAAAGTGTCCCCCAGGAGCGCGCCGACCGCGAAGCTCACGAGCAGCGCAGCCGCACGCCGGACACGCGCCTCCCCGAGCGAAAGCGACGCGGCGCCCAGGAGCGATACAAGGCTCACGGCGACCACGCTCAGCAGGGTATAGATCCAGACGTTCACGCGCCGCTCCACGGCGCAGGTTCGCACCAGGGGAGGGACGGGGCGTGCGGAATCACCGGCGGCCAGCTTAGGGAGCCGCTGCCGCAGCCACCGCTTGTATGCTGCGCGCGCGCCGGAGGCCAGGCGGCCGACTGCGCACGAGGACCACGCCATGACCGCACGAACGAAGCATCCAGACCAGAAGATGGACCGGCCGCGCGGCGTCCAGTCCAGGCATCCGGCCGTCTACGCGCTCCTGGCCAAGCGGGCCGGAGCTTTCGTCTGCGACGACTGCGGCGTCGTGCAGTACGCGGGCAAGTGGCGCTGGGGGGCCCCGCCGCGGGTGGAGATCCAGACAGGCCGGTGCCCCGCCTGCCAGCGGATCCGCGAGCGCTATCCAGCCGGAACCATCCGGCTGCCCCGCGCCTTCCTCGAGCGCCGCGAGGAGATCTTGCACATGATTCACAACGTGGAGCGCGCGCGGAAGGCTGAGAACCCCCTGGAACGCCTGATGGAAGTGAAGGAATCCGGTGGCCGCCTGGTCATCACGACCACCGGCACGCATATCGCGCGCCAGATCGCCCACAGGCTCGCCCGGCGGTTCCACCAGAAGGCCCGCATCCGCTACGCCGCCGACGAGAGCCTCATCCGCGTCGACTGGGAAGAGTCCGCCGAACGCCGCCCGGCCAAGCCCTCGCGCAGCGCTCGGCGCCGAGGCGATCGGCCCTGATCACCCCTTGATGCAGATCATGGGCTCCAGGCGCGCCACCTTGCGGGCCAGGCCGGCCTCCTCGGCGGCGTCCACGACGGCCTGCAGGTCCTTGTAAGCTCCGGGCGCTTCCTCGGCCACGCCGCGCATGGACGGGCTGCGGATGAGGATGCCGCGTTCGGCGAGCTCGCGGACGAGCTCCTGGCCGCGCCAGCGCCGGAGCGCCTGGTGGCGGCTCATGCTCCGGCCCGCGCCGTGGCAGGCGGAGCTGAAGGCGCGCTGGTCGTTGCCCGCCGCTCCGGCGAGCACGTAGGAGCCGGTGCCCATCGATCCGCCGATCAGGACGGGCTGGCCGTGCCCGCGCAAGGGTGAGGGGAGGCTCGCGTGTCCGGGGGGGAAGGCGCGCGTCGCCCCCTTGCGGTGCACGAACACCTTGCGCAGCCGCCCGGCGACCACGTGCTCCTCCTCCTTGCAGGTGTTGTGGGAGACGTCGAACAGGAGCTCGACGCTGGCTTCGGGCAGGACGTGCGCGAACACCTGCCGGACGAAGTGCGTGAGGACCTGGCGATTGGCCAGCGCGCAGTTGACGGCCGCGCGCATCGCGCCGAGGTACTCCTGGCCGAGCTCCGAGCCGACGGGAGCGCAGGCGAGCTCGCGGTCCGGGAGCGCGAGCCCGCGCCGGCCCGCGTCCACCGCCATGCGCGCCAGGAAGTCCGTGCCGATCTGGTGTCCCATGCCGCGCGAGCCGCAGTGGATCGAGAGCACGGCGTCGCCCTCGCGCAGCTCGAAGGCGGCGGCGAGAGCCGGTGCGTCGATGCGGCCCACGCGCTGCACCTCCAGGTAGTGGTTCCCGGAGCCCAGCGTGCCCACCTCCCGCTCCTGGCGCTGCTTGGCGACGGCGGAGACGAACTCGGGGCGGGCGTGAGGATGGCAGCCGTTCTCCTCGATGCGGCCCAGGTCCTCCAGGCGCCCGTAGCCGTGCTCGACGGCCCAGCGGGCCCCGCCGCGCAGCATGGCGTCCATGACGTGGCCCGCGACGAGGAGCTTGCTGCGGCTCCCGACGCCGGCGGGGATGGACCCGGCGAGCGCCTCCGCGAGCGCCTCGCGCCTGGCGCGGACGTCCTCGGCGGTCACCCGCAGGAGCAGGCAGCGCACCCCGCAGGAGATGTCGAAGCCGACGCCGCCGGCCGAGACGACCCCTTCCTCGGGATCGAAGGCAGCCACTCCGCCGATGGGGAAGCCGTAGCCCCAGTGCCCGTCGGGCATGACGAACGAGCCCTGGAGGATGCCCGGGAGACAGGCCACGTTGCAGGCCTGCTCGCGGACCTTCTCGTCCATGTCCAGGAGCAGCTGGCGCGATCCGTACAGCACCACGGGCACGCGCATGCCCCCCTGCACCGGGATCTCCCATTCCGCGGCGGAACGCTGCCTCAGCTGCGCGAGATCCATGGCTCGACCTCCTTCACACGTCGATGACGCACTGCGCCACCCACTCGCCGTCCGCGCCGGGCCGCACGCGCAGCTCCGTGAAGGTCGCGCCCTTGGCCTCCACCGCGGGACGGTGGCGCGCGACGTCGATCGGCTCGCCCCAGGCGGCGCCGGTCAGGGCATCGGCGGCGATCGAGACCTCGAATCGCGAGAAGAGCATGCCCCGGAGCGCCATCTGGGTGATCAGCGCGTTCAGCCACGCGTAGAGCAGCAGTTCTTCATCCGCTCCCGCGCAGGCGATCTCGACGCGTTGCGACGGCCGCACCTGCGCCGGGTCGGTGATGACGCCGGTCAGGGCCAGGGCGGCGGCCTCGAAGGCCTGCTCCCGCGTGGGGCCGAAGCCGCGCACGCCGATGTCCGCCCCGTGGGAGAATGTCTCCCAGCGCGGAGTCGCGTGCGTGGCCACGGGGAGGGTCAGGGCTCGTCGGGGCTGGGGAGGCGGGCTGCGCGAGCCTGCAGCCGCTCCTTGATCGCCGTCACCGGTGCATGGTCGGACCCGGCGCGGCAGGTGCGCGATCCGAACTCGGGCTCATTCGGGCTCCGCAGAATCCGTAGCCGCGTACGCCCACCGCGGCCGGAGCCGTCCCCCGCACGGCCCCGGCGAGGTGCGCAGGGGCTGCCGGACTCGTCCGTATGGCCCTCCCGTGGGGTGGCAGGCCTCCGCGGAAGCGCGCAGACTGGCGCGTCAGGCGATGCGCACCTACCTCAAATGGCTCCTTGCCACGGCAGCAGTCGCGCTGGCGGCCGTGTCGCTCCTGGTCGGAGCCGTGGGCATCCTGACCACGATGTGGATCGCGGTCGGCCAGCGCACGCACGAGATCGGCCTCCTGCGCGCGCTCGGCGGCGCGACGGCCGGCCTGGCGCTCGGCTTCCTCGTGGTCAGCGCCGCCACCGGCCTCTTCTCCGGCGTCGCGCCGGCACGCCGCGCGGCGCAGCTCGATCCGCTCGAGGCGTTGCGCGCCGAGTGAGGTGCGTCCGGGGGACTGTCCGATCCCACGCCGCCTGGCGCCAGGACTCCCGGCGCCTTAGTCTTCCCGGGCCATGCGGGTGGCCCTGGTGCAGCTCGCCACCGAGGTCGGGGACCTCGCCGGCAACACGCGCGCGATCCGGGCCGGAATCGAGGCCGCGCACGCCGCGCGGGCCGAGGTCGCGGTGCTGCCCGAGCTCGCGATCTGCGGCTACCCACCCCTGGATCTCCTGCTCGAGCGCGGTTTCGTCGCGGAGAACCTGCGCCTCCTGCGCGAGGAGATCGCTCCGTCCGTGCACGGGATGGTCGCCGTGGTCGGTTTCGTCGACCACGATCCGGGTGAGCTCTCGCCCGAGGGCACGCCCGTCCTGCGCAACGCCGCCGCGGTCGTCGCGGACGGCCGCATCGTGGGCGTCACGCACAAGACGCTGCTGCCGGAGTACGACGTGTTCTTCGAGCGCCGCTACTTCGCCGCCGGACGCAGCCGCACGGTGCATCGCACGGGCGCGGGCCCCCTCGGCGTGCTGATCTGCGAGGACCTGTGGGACGAAGCCTATGACTGCAAGGTGGCGCGCGAGCTCGCCCGCGGCGGAGCGCGGGCGCTGCTCTCGATCTCCGCGTCGCCCTTCTGGGCCGGCAAGGCCGGCGTCCGGATGGAGGTCGCACGCCGGCGCGCGGGCGAGACGGGCCTGCCGGTGGTGTACGTCAACCAGGTCGGCAGCGAGGACGGCTACGAGGGGCAGCTCGTGTTCGACGGCGGCTCGTTCGCGCTGGGCGCGGACGGGCGCCTGCTCGCCGCGGCGCGGCGCTTCGAATCCGACCTGCTCGTCGTCGATCTCGAAGGGCCCGGCGTGGCCGCGCCCCCGGTCGAGGACGCGGCCGACGAGACCGCGCGCGCCATCGTGCTCGGGATCCGCGAGTACGCCCGCAGGTGCGGCTTCGCATCCGCGGTGCTCGGCCTGTCGGGCGGCATCGATTCCGCCGTCGTGGCAGCGCTGGCGGTCGAGGCCATGGGGCGCGAGCGCGTGCTCGCCCTCTCCCTGCCGGCGCGCCATTCCTCCGAGCGCGGCCAGCGCGACGCCCGGATCCTGGCCGGGAACCTCGGCTGCGAGCTGCGGACGATCTCGATCGAGCCGCTGCTCCGCGCGACCGAGGCGGCGCTGGGGAGCACGCTCGCGGGCCCGGCCGGGGAGCTCGCGCACGAGAATGTCCAGGCGCGCCTGCGCGGGCTGGTCCTGATGGCCGTCAGCAACCGCGAGGGGCGCCTCCTGCTCACGACCGGCAACAAGACCGAGCTGGCGTTGGGCTACTGCACGCTCTACGGCGACATGAACGGCGGCCTCGCTCCGATCAGCGACGTCGGCAAGCTGCAGGTCTACGAGCTCGGGCGGCGCATCAACCGCGCTGCCGGGCGCGAGCTCATCCCCGCCTCGATCTTCGCCGCGCCGCCCTCGCCGGAGCTCCGCGCCGACCACGTTGAACCCTTCGACTACGCGGTCGTCGGCCCGCTCGTGGACGAGATCATCGTGCACCGCCGCTCGCGCGCCGAGCTTCTGGAACTGGGATACCCGGCCGGGGTCGTCGACGATTGCCTGGCACGCGTCGCGCGCGCCGAGTACAAGCGCCGCCAGGCGCCGCCGGGGATCAAGGTGACCGGCAAGGCCTTCGGCGTGGGGCGCAGGATCCCGATCGCGCACCCGTTCCGGCCGGAGTGACGGTCCCGAGAGGGCCGATGGTTCCCGGCGCCGTGAGATGAGCGCCCACGGCGGCTCTACCCTGGCTATGATCCGAGAGACGTTCCTGGCCGCCCATCCGGCGGCCCGGCCTGCGGCCGGTGGAGCGGGGGCCCTCCGGCCGGGCGCCCTCAAGCCCCCGCCACATACCGATGAAACTCCTCCTCACATCCCTGGGAGTCGTCCTGCTTGCGGCCACCCCGGCGGCCGCCCAGACCGACCTCGGTCCCCTCAACCTCCCCGGCAGCTTCGCTCCCTTGCCCTTCGGCGAGGACTTCGAGACTGCGGCGGGGGTGGTCCCCGGCTACATGGCGCTCACGGCCATCAACTCCACCACTCTCGTGGCCGATCCCGAGGCGTGGTGCAACATCGGCAACCTCGGCGCGTGCATGAACCCCTACGGCGGCAGCTTCGCGCTCGAGATGGGGCTCATCCCGGGTTCGACCAACTACCACAACGTTCGCAACGCGATGGTCATCGGGCTGGACGGCACCGGCTACGGCGGCAGCACGCTCATGACCTGCCAGGCCTACGAAGACGGCGAGGAGACGAACGCGGTGGATGGCATCTGGGTGAGCGCCGACGGCATCGGCTGGTACCGCTGCACGACCGCGACCACCTGGGGCACGATCGTCGGGCCCATCGGCGCATGGGAGCGGCTCACGGGCATCGACCTGGCATCCACACCAGTGAGCACCGCCGGCCCCTTCTACCTTGCCTTCGTCCAGGAGGACAACTTCCCGTACAACGACCTGGACGGCGTGGGCATCGATGAGATCGACATCCCGCAGGACCTCTACTACCCGAGCTACGCCGCGAGCACGCTGACCGCGGGCTACTACGCCACGCTCACCGTGACCGAGGCGCCGCCGGACGGCACCGCCTTCTACCTCATGTCCTTCACCGGCACCGGCAGCGCCACCTTCATGGGCGTGACCACCGGCCTCGCGGCACCCATCCGCAACTTCGTGACCCTGCCGCTGGATCCCGGCGGCACCGCCATCTACGCGGCCATCGTGCCTGCCGGACTGACGGGTACCACGATCTATCATCAGGTGGTGACTGCCGACTCGATCATGGCCGCCGCCTGGACATCCAACGTGATCACGTCGACGATCCTCTGACGACTGCCTGCGGCAAAGTCTTCGGCGAGCCCGCCCCGGACGGGGCGGGCTCCACTTTGTTTCCGGCGACGCCTCCTGTCTGAGCCCTTCGTACATGCGCAGGGGCTGCCCGGATTCTCCCCGGGCCCTACGTCCATGAGCGCGCTCGCGTACGCAATACGGGGAAGGCTGCTGCGGCGGCGCGCCTCCTACGATGCCGTCCCCTGCTGCGGGATCGCGGTCCTGGCATCCAGGGAAACGGAGCGAGAGGAGGAGACGCTGAGGAGCTCATGACGGCCGCCGTCGACTACGAGACCCGGCGCCGGCGGATGGTGGAGCGCCAGATCGCCGGGCGGGGCGTGCGCTCGCCCGAGGTCCTGGCGGCCATGTCCCGCGTGCGGCGCGAGGGTTACGTGCCTTCCTACCTGGGGGAGTTCGCCTACGAGGACACGCCTCTTCCGATCGAGGAGGAGCAGACCATCTCGCAGCCTTATATCGTGGCCTTCATGCTCGATGCCCTCGGGCTGGAGGGCGGCGAGCGCGTCCTCGAGATCGGCACGGGCTCGGGCTATGCGGCGGCGGTGCTGGCCGAGATCGCGGGCGAGGTCTACACGATCGAGCGGCACGAGCGCCTGGCGCGCCAGGCCGCCGAGCGCTTGCGGAGCGATGAGTACGCGAACGTCCACGTGCGCCACGGGGACGGGACCCTGGGCTGGCCGGAAGCGGCACCGTTCGACGCCATTGTCGTCGCGGCCGGCGGTCCTCAGGTGCCCGAGTCGCTGCGCCAGCAGCTGGCCGTGGGCGGGCGTCTGGTGATTCCGGTGGGCGAGGCGGTGGGCTTCCAGAAGCTCATCCGCGTGACGCGGGTCGCGGCCGAGCGCTACCGGCGGGAGGAGCTGGCGGACGTGCGCTTCGTGCCCCTGGTCGGCGCCGAGGGCTGGCGTGAGGAGCAGCCGGCGCGCGCCCGCGTCCCGCGGCCCTTGCCCGTCGCGACGCTCGTGCGTGCCAGCGCCGAACCCTTCACGTCGATCGAAACGGCCGACCTGGAGCCGCTGCTGCGGCGCATCGGCGAGGCGCGCGTGGTCCTCCTGGGCGAGTCCACGCACGGCACGTCGGAGTTCTACCGGATGCGGGCGCGCATCACGCGCGAGCTGATCGCGCGCAAGGGCTTCGACATCGTGGCTGTCGAGGCCGACTGGACCGACGCGGCGCGCATCGACCACTTCGTGCGCGCGCGCGATGTGCCGCGGGGCGAGTGGCAGGCCTTCGCGCGCTTCCCGACCTGGATGTGGCGCAACCGGGACGTGCGCGACCTGGTCGACTGGCTCCGCGACCATGACCAGGGACTCGCCCCTGAGCGGCGCGCGCGCTTCGCCGGGCTCGACCTGTACGGCATGCACAACTCGATCGCGGCCGTGCTGCAGTACCTGGACCAGGTCGACCCCGGGGCGGCCGCCCTGGCGCGGGAGCGCTACGCCTGCCTGACGCCCTGGCAGAGCGATCCCGCCGCCTACGGGCGCGCGGCGCTCGCGGGAGCTTACCGCTCCTGCGAGCCGGATGTCGTGCGCGTGCTGCAGGACCTCCTGGCGCAGCGGATGGACGCGCTGCGGCGCGAGGACGAGCCCTTTTTCGAAGCCCTGCAGAACGCGCGCGCGGTGGCCGAGGCGGAGTCCTACTACCGGGCCATGTACTACGGTTCCGCGGAGTCCTGGAACCTGCGCGACCGGCACATGTTCCTGACCCTGCAGCGCCTGCTCGAGTTCCACGGCCCGCATTCGAAAGCCGTGGTCTGGGCCCACAACAGCCACGTAGGCGATGCCTCGGCCACCGAGATGGCGGCGCGCGGGGAGTGGAACATCGGCCAGCTGTGCCGCGAGCACTTCGGTCCGGCGGCCTACTCGGTCGGGTTCGGCACCGACCGCGGCACCGTGGCCGCAGCCTCGTACTGGGACGGCCCGCTCGAGATCAAGCACGTGCGTCCCGCGCACGAGCAGAGCTATGAGCGCCTGTGCCGCGACTCCGGGGTGTCCTCGTTCCTGCTCCCGCTCCGCCATCCACGCCAGCCCGAGCTGCCGCGCGAGCTGGCCGAGGCGCGGCTCGAGCGCGCGATCGGGGTCATCTACCGCCCGGAGACGGAGCGCGCCAGTCACTACTTCCACGCCGTGCTCCCGCGGCAGTTCGACGAGTTCATTTGGTTCGAGCAGACCAAGGCCGTGCAGCCGCTGGAGACGCGCGAGCTGGAGGGCATGCCGGAGACGTATCCGTTCGGCTTGTAGGAGAGCTCCGCGTCCTAAAATACATTCTGGGGATGTCCCTCCACCACGCTTCCGCGGTGCGCGCGACGCATCGGACCGCGCGCGCCGAAGCGCGGCCGCGTGCCAGCGCGTGCGCAGTCATGGGCCTGCTGGGATCCTGGTGCGCCGCGTGCGCTGCTCCCGCCAGCGTTCCGTCAGCGCGCGCCGTCAATCGCGTTCCTCTGACCATCACCGTTCCCGGCGACCAGGCCAGCGGCGAGGTGGGCGGCATGGCCGTGCCCGTCACGTATCGAGGACAGTTGCGCTACCTCGCCGTGGACACCGGATCGGCCTTGACGTTTCTCTACCTGGGGGAGGACGAGCCCGAGTACATCGAGAACGCCGGGACCGTTCAGATCGGTTCCGAGACCATCGTTCTTCCCGGCCGCAGGCTCGAAGCCGATGACGAAACCGGACTCGGAATCGTCGGCGTGCTCGGCGCGAACTTCTTCACGCAGGTGCCGGCGGCATTCGATCCCGTGCAGGGAACGATCTCGCGGCACGTCGACGTCTCCCGCCTCGAGCGCGCGGAGGAGTACACGGCGATTCCATTCGAGGAGATCGAGGATCACGTGCTCGTGCGGGTGCTCGTCGATGGCCAGGCCTTGCGGCTCCTCTGGGACACGGGTTGCCCGCATCTGCTCTGGATCGGTCAGGACGGCCGAGCAGGTGACGAGATGTCCCTGGCCGAGGACGTCGAGGGCTCGCGGTTTCCGATGTACGTCGGCCAGGCGAGCCTCGTCCTGGGCAACGAGCCGGCGCGCACGATCGTGGCCCTGAGAGCTCCCCGCTTCCCTTATTTCGAGGGAACCGTTGCGGCCCTCGGCGGCGACATCCAGGGCCTGGCGGGGCAGTCCGTCTTCGGGTTCAGGCGCATGCTCTTCGATCCCCAGGCCGGCCGCATCCTGCTGGGGCCGGCCGAGCGGGCGCGTTGAGGTGGAACGGCTTCCAGCGCGAGCGGGGTGCGGAAGGAGGCAGTCAGGCGGGGACCGCGTTGCTGGAAGGTGGCGGGCTGCTCTTCGGCAGTGAAGGCGCCACGGCGCGCCGTTGCCGGGGCCGCAGCCGCAGTCCTCGGGCGGGAACACCGGGGCAGGGTGACCTCCGCCGGCGCCAATCAGGCCCGGGCGCGGCGGTAGCTTGATTGGCCCCATGCGCCCCCTGCACTGCGTCCTGCTCCTGGCCTCCCTGTTGTGGTCGTGCGCGACCGTTCCCGGCGCGCCTTCGGACGAAGAGCGGATGGACTGGTGGCGCGAGGCGCGCTTCGGGATGTTCATCCACTGGGGCCTGTACGCCATTCCGGCGGGCACCTGGGGCCAGGAGACCGGCCACGGCGAGTGGATCATGAACACGGCGCAGATCCCGGTGGAGGAGTACGAGAAGCTCCGCGAGCAGTTCAACCCGGTGAAGTTCGACGCCGACGAGATCGTGACGATCGCGAAGAACGCCGGCATGAAGTACATCGTGATCACGAGCAAGCACCACGACGGGTTCGCCTTGTTCGATTCCGCGGTGAGCGACTACGACGTGATGGCCACGCCGTTCCGGCGCGACATCCTGCGGGAGCTGGCGGAGGCCTGCGCGCGCCAGGGCGTCCGCATGTGCTGGTACCACTCGATCATGGACTGGCACCATCCGGACTACCTGCCGCGCCGCGAGTGGGAGGCGCGCCCTGCGGAGGGCGCCGACTTCAACCGCTACGTGCAGTACCTGCACGGCCAGGTGACGGAGCTGCTGACGAATTACGGGCCCATCGGGGTGATGTGGTTCGACGGCGAGTGGGAGAGCACGTGGAAGCACGAGTACGGACAGCCCTTGTACGACCTGTGCCGCCGGCTGCAGCCCAGCGTGATCGTGAACAACCGGGTGGACGTGGGCCGCGGCGGCATGGGCGGGTTCACCCAGGATGCGGGCCTGGCGGGGGACTTCGGCACGCCCGAGCAGGAGATCCCGGCCATGGGGGTCCCGGGCGTGGACTGGGAGACCTGCATGACGATGAACGACCACTGGGGCTACAACTCCCACGACAAGAACTTCAAGTCCACGCGCGCGCTGATCCGGATGCTGGTGGACATCGCCAGCAAGGGCGGGAACTACCTGCTGAACGTCGGGCCGACCGCGGAGGGCGAGATCCCGCCGGAGAGCGTGCAGCGGCTGGAGGAGATCGGGCGCTGGATGGCCGTGAACGGCGCGGCGATCCATGGAACCGTGGCCAGCCCGTTTCCGGGCCTCCCGTGGGGGCGCGCGACGCTGAAGCCCGGGAGGAACCCGGTGCTGTACCTGCACGTGTTCGAGTGGCCGCGCGACGGAGTGCTGGTGGTGCCGGGACTGGGCAGCGATCCACGGCGCGTCTCGCTGCTGGCCGATCCGGCGCGCGAGCTGCGCTGGGAGCGCGTGGAATCGGACCTGCGCGTGTCGGTGCCGTCATCGGCGCCGGACGCGGACTGCACGGTGGTCGCGCTGCAGCTCGCCGGTGCCCCGGTGGTGTACCGCACCCCGGAGATCCGCGCGGCCGGCGACATCTTCGTGCGGTTCCTGGACGTGGAGATCGCGGCCGGGACGCCAGGGGTCGAGGCGCGCTACACGACGGACGGCACGGATCCGGAGGCCGGCTCGGAGTCGTGGCGCGGGAGGCTGCGCGTCCAGGAGAGCTGCGTGGTGAAGGCGCGCGCCTTCCACAGGGGCCGGCCGGTGAGCGCCGTGGCCGAGCGGACGTTCACGCGGGTGGCGCCGATCCCGGGCGCGGCGCAGGTCCAGGGCGAGCCGGGGCTGCGGCGCGAGACCTTCCGCGGCGACTGGAACCGCCTGCCGGACTACGCGGCGATGCGGCCGCTGGCCTCCGAGGTGGCCGCGGGCATCGCGCCGCTGGCGGAGGAGTACGTGGGCTTGCGCTACCGCGGTTTCGTGTTCGCGCCCGCGGACGAGGTGTACACGCTGGCGCTGACGGCCGACGACGGCGCCTGCCTGTGGATCGGAGAGCGGCTGGTGGTGGACAACGACGGCCTGCACAGTCCGGCGGAGAAGCGCGGCCAGATCGCGCTGGGGCGGGGCTGGCACCCGATCCGCGTCGAGTGGTTCAACAAGACCGGCGGCTACGAACTGGCTGTGCGCATGGGCGCGGGTGCGGCGTCTCCCGGCGCCGCGCTCGAGCTGCGGGCCGCCGCTCCCTGAGTTCCTTATTTGTAAACGCCGTTGCGGAAGGCGAGCAAGCGGGCGCGCAGCTGCGCCCGGATCGGATCCAGGGCCGAGTTGCCCAGCTCGTTGACCAGCTCGGCGGGGTCCCGCACCAGGTCATAGAGTTCCAGATCCTGGAGGGCGAAGCCTTGGGTGAGCTTGTACCGGCCGTCGCAGATCATGTACGCACCCTCAGCCTGGCAGAACACGTACGGATTGACCGGCGGCCCGCCGAGCAGCTCGTCCTTGACGCTGCGCCCCTGCACGCTGTCTGGAATCGCAATGCCGGCGAGGTCGAGGATCGTCGGCATGATGTCCACGTGCTCGATCAGGCCGGCGCGCACCGTGGCCTCCGGCAACTGTCCCGGCCAGGAGAAGATCAGTCCCGGATTGACGACCCCGGTCTGGTCCGGGTAGCGCCCCGTGAGCAGCGTCGCTCGGGCCGGACTGCACACGGGGTACTGGCAGTAGCCGCCCGTGCATCGCACGCCTGCCGAAGCCAGCGCGTCCAGGTTCGGCGTGACCGTGAACTGCTCGTCCGGGGGCACTCGGGCGTTGCGATACGCCGACACCATGGCCGCGGGGTGGTCGTCGCTGACGACGAGGATGATGTTGGGCGGCGCCGTTCGGCCGCGGCTCTGCCCGGAAGCCGGTGCGGTGCCGGTGATCAACAGACCCGTGCACAGCAAGACATAGTGGTGGCACAGCAGTTGCATGGAGTTCACCTTGGAGGAACCGAGCGCACGTTGGCCAGCGCCGCACGGCACGCGTGCGCCGGCGCGCGACCTGACGCCTCCTAGGTGGGCCGGCCGCCGGAGACTCTCACCGGAAATCCATCAGAAGCTGCGCCGCCCTTCAGCGCAGCAGCTCGCGCAGCTTCGGCTCCAGCGCCTGCATCCACAGCTCGTAGCCGCGCCGGGTCAGGTGCAGGAAGTCCGGCATCACGTCCCTGGAGATCGTGCCGTCCGGCTCCAGGAAGGCCGAGCCGATGTCGAGATAGAAGACGCGCGCGTTGTCGGCCAGGCGCTCGAGGATCTGGTTGGCGGCGGCGTTGTTGCGGCGCAGGCGGTCCTCCGGCGTCTCGCCGCGGGGGAAGATGCCCAGCAGCAGGACCTTGGTCTCGGGCATGCGCCGCTGCAGTTCGGCGACGATGGCGGCGACGCCGTCGCCGATCATCTGCGGCGTGTGTCCGGCGTTGCCGCTGTTGTTGGTGCCGATCATGAGCACGAGCAGCTGCGGGTGGAGCGCATCCAGGTGCCCTTGACGCAGGCGCCACAGGACGTGAGCGGTCTCGTCGCCGCTCACGCCCAGGTTGATGGCGCCCAGCGGCACCAGCTTCGAGTCCCAGGCGTCGCGGCCGTTCCATTCCCAGCCTTCGGTGATCGAGTCGCCGAGGAACGCCAGGCGCGCGTCCGGCTGCTGGCGGGCGCGCAGCTCCAGCTCCGCCACGCGCGGCGCCGCCCAGTCGTAAGGGCTGGGCGCCGGGAGGGTGGCGGCGTGCTGCGGAATGCCGTCACGCGCGCCGTCCAGCGGGCGCACGTAGATGTTGGCGAACTGGATCGGGTGCCCATGGTGCTGCAGGGCAATGGGGCCGCGCGGCTTCACCCCCGGAAGCTGCGCGTCGAGCAGGACCGACTGCCCGTTCAGCGCGACGCTCAGCCGGTCGCCGGCCATGGTGATGACGAAGCGGTTCCACTGGCCCGGAGGCGCGTCGGCGGCGACGCGCGGGGTGGCGCCGGCGCGCACCTCCGGCGGCTGGGAGGCATCGGTGCGGTAGCCGTAGACTTCGCCGGAGCCGACCGGCCAGCACCAGATGTTTACCTGGCTCTTGTCGCTGCCGCGCAGGTAGATGCCGCTGTCCCCGTACTCGGCCACGCGCTGGGTCAGGGGCTTGCCTGCGGCGTCCATGGCCTGCGAGCCGTCGGGCAGCAGCACCGGAAGGTCGGCGTCGTGCGGCGCGCCGGACCAGCGCCAGTCCACGATGAGCTGGAAGTCGCCGAACTCGTCCCGGCTCCACAGGTGGTCGCCCTTGCCGTCGTAGTCGAGGATCCAGTCCTGCACGGTCCAGTGGCCCTCGTTGGCGGGAGTGAGGTTCCACCCGGAAAGGTCCTGGCCGTTGAGCAGGCTGGTGAAGCCGAGGTCCGGCTCGGCCGCGGGTGCGATGGTGCGCGACGGCGCCAGCTCCTGGATGCGGATGTTGCGGAAGTGCACCTCGGAGCCCTCGGACTCCAGGCAGATGTAACCCTTGCACGGCGTGACCGCGAAGCCGCCGCTCACCACCTTGCCGTTGACCGCGAGCTGCAGCGTGCCGTCCCGGCACGTGACGCGGTAGTGGTTCCACGCGGGGGCGGGCTTGGCACGCTTCTCGCTGGGCAGGCAGCGCTCCCAGCCGTTCGGGTGCGGTCGGTCCGGGGTCATGCGCGCGCCGTGGATGCTGAAGATGTCGCCGTGGCTGGTGTAGTTCTCGGTCTCGACGCCGTCCATCACCTGCACCTCGATGGAGCGGGTGAAAGGCTGGCCCGGGGCCGGGATCGGGTCGCTCCAGAGGAACAGCCCGGCGTTGCCGCCCTTCTGGAGATGGCGGTATTCCAGCTCCAGCACGAAATTCTCGTACATGCGGTCGCTGCGCAGCACGCCGGTGGGACGGCCGGAGCACACGATCATGCCGTCCTTCACCGTCCAGGTGTCGGGCGCGCAGTTGACGTTGGTCCAGCCGCTCAAGTCCTGGCCGTTGAACAGCGGGTGGAAGCCGTCCTGCTGGGCCAGCGTCAGACCGAGAAGAAGCGCGGTGAGAGCCATCGTGCGCGATTCTAGCCTTGTGGGCCTGGCGCCGCCGGCTTCCTCCGCTCCCGCGCTCACCCAGCGCCGCATCTTGCGCGTCTGGCTGCCGCTGGCGGCAAGCTGGCTGCTCATGGCCATCGAGCTGCCGGCGTTCACGGCTTTCGTGGCGCGCATGCCCGACGCCGAGATCCACCTGGCGGCCTACGGCTCGATCGTCTTCGCCATCTCCCTCGTGATCGAGGCGCCGGTGATCATGCTGCTGGCGGCGTCCACGGCGCTGAGCACGGACTGGCGCAGCTTCCAGCGGCTGCGCCGCTTCACCTACGCCCTGTGCGGGGCGCTGACGGTCCTGCACGTGCTGGTGGCGTTCACTCCGCTGTACGACTTCGTGGTCCACAGCCTGCTGAAGGCGCCGCCCGAGATCGTGGAGCCGGGGCGCGCCGGCCTGCGCATCATGACGCCCTGGACCGCGGCCATCGGTTACCGGCGCTTCCATCAGGGCGTGCTGATCCGCTTCCACCACACCCGGCCGGTGGCCATGGGCACGGCGCTGCGCCTGCTGGTGCTGTTCGGGATCCTGGAGGCGGGCCGCCTCAGCGGCGCCGCCTCCGGCATCGTGACCGGCACGGCCGCGGTGGCCTGCGCCGTCATGGCGGAGGCGGTCTTCATCGGCTGGGCCGTGGCGCCGGTGGTGCGCGAGCGACTGGCGTCCCTGGCCTCCTCCGGCGCCCCGCTGTCGCTGCGCGAGCTGCTGCACTTCTATGCCCCGCTGGCGCTCACCCAGGTCCTGTACATGCTGGCGCATCCCATGAGCGCGGCCGCCATGAACCGCATGCCGC
The DNA here is from genome assembly GCA_004295085.1 of Planctomycetota bacterium. Lineage (GTDB taxonomy): Bacteria > Planctomycetota > UBA1135 > UBA1135 > UBA1135 > SHNF01. The sequence continues at coordinate 609,467 of SHNF01000009.1, forward strand.
AGGCCCTGCCCAGCCTGGCCGCCTGGCCGGCGGTGCACGGCTTCCTCTTCATCACGCGCAGCATCGGCTTCGCCTACAACGAGGTGGTGGTGGCGCTGCTGGACGAGCCGGGGGCGCGGCGCGCCCTGCGGCGCTTCGCCTGGATCCTGGCCGCCGCCACCAGCGGAACGCTGCTGCTGCTGGCAGCGACGCCGCTCTCGCGCGTGTGGTTCGGCACCGTGTCCGGCCTGGACCCGTCGCTGATGGCGCTGAGCAGCTCGGCGCTGGTGTTCGGGCTGCTGCTGCCGGCCAGCGCGCCTCTACAGAGCCTGTACCAGGGCATCCTGGTGCACGCGCGCCGCACCGGCGGCATCACCGAGTCCATGGCGGTCTACCTGGCCGGCAGCGCCGCGGCGCTGGCCGCGGGCGTGAAGCTCCAGCGCTACACTGGGATCTACTACGCCCTGGCGGCGATCTCGCTGGCGGGCCTGCTGCAGACGCTGTGGCTGTGGCGCCGCGCCCGTAGGTTTACTGATGAAGCGGCGTTTCACGTATAATCCGAGGTTCCCGACCCCATCATGACCGCGAACGAGCCTCGCACCGACCGCTATCGAGCGCCTGCGCTGGGAAAGGGCCTGGACATCCTGGAGTACCTGGCGGACCAGCCCCACGGCGCCGCGGCCGCCGAGATCGCGCGCGGCATCGGCCGCAGCCGCAGCGAGATCTTCCGCATGCTGATGTGCCTGGAGGAGCGCAGCTTCATCGCACGCGGCCAGGATGAGCGCTTCCGGCTGACCGCGCGCCTGTTCGAGCTGGCGCACCGCCACCCGCCGACCAAGGTGCTGCTGGAGAACGCCCTGCCGGCGATGCGGCGCCTGGCGTCGCGCGCCGCCCAGTCCTGCCACCTGGGCGTGCTCCATGACGCCTCGGTCCTGATCGTGGCGCAGGTGGACGCGCCCGGCTTCGTCAGCGTGGGGGTGCACGTGGGCGCGCTGCGCGACCTCACGAGCAGCGCCTCCGGCGCCACGCTGCTCGCCTTCCAGGAGCCGGAGGCGCGCGGCTACCTGCTGGAGCAGGCCCTGCTGTCGGCACCGGCGCGGCGCGCGCTGGAGCAGCGGCTGCGCCTCGTGGCGCGCCGCGGCTACGAAGAACGGCCCAGCGCGGTCGTCCGTGGCATCGTGGACATCAGCGCACCGATCCGCGACCACCGCGGCGTGGCCATAGCGGCACTCACCGCGCCGTGCCTGCAGCAGAGCGGCGACGTGCCGCCCCTGGACGACGTGCGCCGCATGCTGCAGCAGGCCGCCGCCGAGATCACCGAACGGATCGGCGGGGTCGGCCTGGAAACTGCGGCGCCGCGCCGCGCGCCGGCGCCCGGCTACCAGACGTCCGCGGCGGCGATGCGCACGGCCGCCGCCTCTTCGTCATCGAGCGGCCAGCACTCGCAGCCGACGTAGCCGCGGTAGCCCAGGTCCCACAGCTCGCGGAACACTCGGTTGTAGTGCACTTCGCCCGTGCCCGGCTCCTTGCGGCCCGGCGTGTCCGCGACCTGCACGTACGCGAGCTGGTCGAAGCCCTCGCGCAGGTGCCCGCACAGGTCGCCTTCGCTCAACTGCATGTGATACAGGTCCCAGTTGATCTTCACGTGCGCCGAGCCGACGGCGCGGCAGATCTTGACGGCCGCCTCGCTGCCGTAGAGGCAGTGGCCCTTGTGGTCCACGCGGACGTTCATGGGCTCCAGGATGAGCACCACGCCGTACTTCTCCGCGATCGGCGCGCAGCGCCGCAGCGCGGTGACGATGTTGCGGTGCATCTCCTCCTGCGTCATGCCGGGCTGGTCGTTGCCGCCCACCACCGTCATCATCCGGCACTTCAGCCGCTGTGCGACCTTGCAGCTCTCCTCGACTTCGGCGACCATCGCGTCGTGGTTTTTCGGGTCGTTCATGCCGGGCTCGAAGCCCCAGGCCGTGAACTGCGCGATCTCGAGCCCGAGCTCCTGCGCCAGCCGCGCGATCCCGTCCAGGTCCTTGCCGCGCCACGGCCAGAACTCGATGGCCGGGAAGCCGAACGCGGCGGCCCTGCGCATGCGGCCCGGGTAGTCCAGGTCGCCCCACCAGGCCTCGATGTTGGCGGCAAAGCGCGTCCTGCAGCCGGCCAGCGGCCTGGCGGCCGGGTCCTGCCACGAGCGGCGCGCCGCGGCCAGCGGGGAGACGGCGGCGGCACCGAGCAGGGTGCCGAGGAAGGAACGGCGGTCGGTGGCCATCATGCGCTGGGAAGTTACCGCAAGCGGGTGCCGGCGCCAATGCGCGGGCCGGGTGCGCCCCGTGCCGGCGTTCAGTAGCCGAGATGGAGCTTCAATGTCAGGCCGTCGTTGTCGTGGCCGTTCGAGCTGCTGCCGGTCAGGAGAATCGATCCGCTCGGGCCGGCGCGGAGACCTCCGCCCGCCGGCGCGTCGCTGGCGGGGCCGCCATGGCTGAAGCGCGCCAGCACCGCGCCGCCGCCGCTGAACGCCTCCAGGAAGAACTGGCTGGCACGCAGCGGGTCCCAGGCCGAGCCGGCGACGAGCAGGCGGCCGCGGGCGTCGAGGGTGATGCTGGTCGCATCGGCCCAGAGCAAGGACGCATCGCCGAACAGGGCGGTCCAGAGCAGGGTTCCTCCGGCGGCGTAGGCGGCGACGCGGTCACCGCCGGCGACGTACACGCGCCCGGCATCGTCGCTGGCCGCCACCTTGCCCGCACCGGAAGCGGCACCGAAGCCATGCGTCCAGTCGAGCGACCCGGACCCGTCGAAGCGGGCGGTGGTGAAGTCCTGCAGGCCGGCCGAGTTCACCAGGTAGCCGGTCAGGACGATCCCGTCCATGCGGTCAGCGTGCACTCCCCACGGGTAATCGGGCATGCCGGTGGCGGCGCCGGCGAGCGTGCGACTCCACAGCAGGGTCCCGGCGGCGTCGTATTGCAGCGCCAGCCAGTCGAAATTCACGCCTCCCGGCGCCTGGATGCTGTAGCCGCCAACCAGGATGTTCCCGATCGAATCGATGCCGAGACCCACGCCGACGTCGGTGCCGTGTCCGCCGTGAAAGCTGCGCGCCCATGACAGCGCGCCGGCTGCATCGTACTTCAGCAGGACGATGTCCGACACGTTGCCGGGGTAATAGGAGCCGCCGAGGACGTAGGTGCTGCTGTCGGCCGCCACGGCCATCTGCTCCGCCTTGTCCGACCACCAATTGCTCCAGCGGCGAGCCCACTGGAGAAGGCCCGAGGAGTCGTAGCACAGCAGCACGATGTCGTTGTCGCCGGAGGCTCCAGGCCCGTCTCCGAGCACGCGGATCAGCCCGTCGGGGCCGACGTCGATGTCGACGGCGCGATCGTCGAAGCCGCTTCCGGCGCTGTCGTAACGCCGCTCCCAGAGCAAGGCTCCGTCCGGCGAGTACTTCAACGTGACGATCTCGTAGGTGTAGCTGGCGCTCAGCCCCAGGCTCGCTCCAGCGACGTACACGTTGCCGGCGGCGTCGGTGTCGACCGCCGCCAGGCTGTCGTGGCCCATGATTCCATGCTCGTAGCGCCGCTCCCAATCGAGCTGCAGCCGGGGATTACGCCACAGCGGCACGATCGGATTCTGTGCCGCCGGGGCGATCGAGGCCAGAATCGGGCTCAGCGCGAGCGCGCTGGCGGCGGGGGAGAGCAACGCGATGAAGTGGAGATTCACGCTGAGTTCAGGGCTGGATGCGGGCGCTCGTCGGGTTGGTCCGAACCGAATCGGCGCCTCCGATTCCGCGCGCAATGGCGGCCTGCAGGTACACCGTGCGCAAGGGCGCATTGGCGGGGACGAGACCGGTGAACGCGGCGACGCCGTCCGGGCCGGCGGTCGCGACTCCCAATTGCCTGACAGGAGCGCGCAGGTCGAGCGCCATGCCGCCGTACTGCGGCAGTGCCGGGCCGGCACCGAGTCCGCGGAAGCCGTAGTAGAAGCTCGCGGTCTCGCCAGGCTGGGCCCCGGTCACCGTGAAGGTCGCCGGATGACCGCGCCGCAGGGCGCTGTTCGCGAGCAGCGGTCCGGAGCCGTCGAACTCGTAGGCGCCCATGTCGGCGATCGGCGGCGCGCCCTGGCCGCGGTCGTACGTGGACGGATCGTCCACGAAGCGCGGACCGCCATCACGATCGAGGGCGACGCCGCCCAGGCCGGCGTTGCGTCCGGCGTCGATGCAGGGCGAGCCGACGCGGGGGCGCAGGTCGTCGTCCTCGGTGCCAGGCCAGTTGTCGGCGCCGTCGGCGTCCGTGAAGCGCGGATCGAGCGCCGTGCAATTCGGGTACTTCTGCGTATCGACGCCGCCGACGCAGCTCCACTGCAGCGTGAAACCGCCATTGTCTCCGTCGGCGATGTTGGCGTCGAAAGTGCTTTGCGCGCCGGCGGCCTCGTTGCCCCAGAGCACGCAGTTCTCGATCCAGAAGTCGTTCGTGTAGTCGACGTAGATGCCGCCTCCGTCCTCGGTCGCATCGTTGCCGCTGAACGTGCAGCCTTCGAGAGTGAGCACCGCGTAGGCGGCATGGAGCGCGCCGCCGTAGCCTCCGACCGAGTACGAGCCGAGATCGACCGCGAACGCCCGATTGCCGCTGAACACGCAGTTGACGAGGCTGGTGTCGGCATAGCAGGTGAGGGCGCCGCCCAGGTTGGTTTCGTTGCCGGCGAAGGTGCAGTTGCGCAGGACGGCGCCGTCGCCTCCCAGGAAGGCGCCGCCTCCGACGCACGGATAGTAGCCGCTGAAGTAGAACTCCGCTCTGTTGCCGGTGAAGGTGCACCCGTCGATGGTGATCGCGCCCGAGGCATACAGGCCTCCGCCCGCGCCCTGCGTACCGCTCGAGGCGATATTCCCGGAGAAGACGCATGCGGTCACCGTCGTCCCGGGGCCGTAGCAATAGAGGCCGCCGCCGTTGTAGATATAGCCCCAGTTGCCCTGGAACGTGCAGCCGTCGAACCAGGGTCCGCCGCTGTACACGTAGGCGCCACCGGCTCCGGCGGCGAGGTTGCGGTCGAATGCGCAGCCGCGCACCGTGGGGCTGGCGGCGACGACCAGCAGTCCGGCGCCGTAGCCGTCGAAGCCCGATGCCGCGGTCGCGTAGCCGCCATAGATCGTGAAGCCGTCGAGGATCGCCGTCGCATCGACGTTCTCGGCGCGCGCCACGTGGTAGCTGTTATCCAGGCGATTGCTCCAGCCGTCATCGTCGCCCAGCAGGTCGCCGCTGAGAATGGTGGCCTCGACGCGGCCTTGACGATCGAATCGGCTGGACTCATGACCCGCGAAGCCGCCGTAGACGGCGACCGCGCTGCGCAAGGAGAAGCTCGCGCTGCGAGTCCCGGGCGGGGACGGGCGGTAGACTCCTTCGGCGACCCAGATCTCGCCGGCCGCGGTGGCGAGCAAGGCGGTCTGCAGCTCGACGTAAGCGTTGGTCCAGCTGCTGCCATCGTTGGCTCCGGTCGCGCCAGCCCGGACGTAGGTGACCTGGGCGTAGGCAGGAGTCGTGGCAGCCAGCGCCAGGGTGAGGAACAGGTGACGGCCAGTGTTCATCATGGTGGAGATCGATAAGCCAGGAGGACGGCGGCGGAATGTCAAAAGCGTTGCGACCGCGTCGCAACAGGCGTGCCATTGTTGCGATCCGGTCGCAACGGATTGAGCATCGACGTGAGCTAGGCCAGGATCTCGCTGACCACGCGGCCTTCCACGTCGGTCAGCCGGAAGTCGCGGCCCGCGTAGCGGTAGGTGAGCCGCTCGTGGTCCAGCCCGAGCAGGTGCAGGATGGTCGCGTGCAGGTCGTGCACGTGCACCTTGTCCGTGGCGGCGTACCAGCCGTAGTCGTCGGTGGCGCCATAGCTGAAGCCGGGCTTCACGCCGCCGCCTGCCATCCACCAGGTGAAGCCGTGCGGGTTGTGGTCGCGCCCGTTCTCGCCTTGCGCGCACGGCGTGCGGCCGAATTCGCCGCCCCAGATCACCAAGGTGTCCTGCAGGAGTCCGCGCGCCTTCAGGTCGCCCAGCAGACCGGCGATCGGCCGGTCCACTTCGCGCGCGTTCTTCTCGTGCAGCTCGCGCAGCTGCTCGTGCTGGTCCCACTTGTACGAGTGCGTGCACTGCACGAAACGCACGCCTTTTTCGGCGAAGCGCCGCGCCAGCAGGCATTGCCTCCCGAAATCCTCCGTGACCGGGTCATCCATGCCGTACAGCTTCGTGGTCTCGGCGCTCTCCGAGGACAGGTCCATGAGCGCGGGAGCCTCGGTCTGCATGCGGAAGGCCAGCTCGAAGGATTCGATGCGGGCCTCGAGCGCCGGATCCGGGTCGCGCGGCTGCGCATGGCGGCGGTTGAGCTGCTGGATCAGATCCAGTTGCTCGCGCTGCAATTGCGGCTGGTCGCGCGGATCGTCCAGGTGCGCGAGCGTGGCGTCCCTGGAGGGGATGCTGGCGTTGCCGAGGGGCGTTCCCTGGTACACGCCCGGCAGGAACGCGGCCGACCAGTTGTTGACGCCGCCGTGGCCGAGCGTCGGGCAGATCGTGATGAAGCCGGGCAGGTTGCGGTTCTCGGTGCCCAGTCCGTACAGGATCCACGAGCCCATGCACGGGCGCACGAACGTGTCCGATCCCGTGTGCACCTTCAGCAGCGCTCCTCCGTGGGCTTCGTTGCTGCCCCACAGGCTCTTGATGAAGCACAGGTCGTCCACCCTCCGTGCGACGTGCGGGAACAGCTCGCTCACCCAGGCGCCGCACTGGCCGTGCTGGTGGAACTTCCACGGGGACCGCAGCAGATTCCCGGTCTGCGCGAACTGGATGCGCGGCTTGGCGAACGGCAGCGGCTTGCCGTGATCGCGCTCCAGCAGCGGCTTGTAGTCGAAGGTGTCCACCTGCGATGGTCCGCCGTGCATGAACAGGAAGATGACGCGCCGGGCCCGCGGGGCGAAGTGCGGCGGCTTGGCCTGCAGCGGGTCGTCTCCCGGCGCCGCGGGCAGGGCGTCCGCGAGCAGTCCGGACAGCGCAATGCCTCCGAATCCCGCGCCCAGGAGACGCAGGGCCTCCCGCCGGCTCGTCATTCCGTACGGCCGGTATTGCAGGGAGCGCGGGCGCGGGCGGTGCAAGGCTGGGAGCTCCTGCATCCAGCCTAGCAGCTCGGCGCATATCGGCTGCTCCCACGCCGGATACGCCGCGAATCAGGTTTCGGCCGGAATCCTTTTTTCGAAGCCGGCGCGCGCGGCGGGGGCGTAGGAACCCGTGATCTGCGGAATGAGCACCATGCAACACAGTCTGCAAAGGGGATTGAGGGCCTCCGTCTGGGCCGCCGCACTGTCCATCCTGGCGATGGGGGCGTGCGGCGACTCGCCGGAGGCGGAGCGCCTGGAACACGAGGCGGCCGACGCCTGGACAGCGTTGCGCGCTTACACCGTGGAGCAGAAGGACGCGTTCGTCCGCGCTGTGAACGACATGACGGCCGATCTCGACGGGGAGGTCGAGGAGTTGCGCGTGCGCGCTGCATCCGCCTCGGCCGAGGCGCGCGCGGACTGGGATCGAATCATGCAGGATCTCGAGCGCAAGCGGCAGGAGCTGACCACAAGGCTCGATGCGGCCGGCGCCGCGACCGCCGAGACCTGGGAGGAAGCGCGCAGCCGTGTCGCCGAAGCCTACGAAGACTTCAAGCGCGCGCTCGAGGACGCGCTCGACTGAGCGCATCCGGAATCCGGTCAAACAGGAGGTGCATCATGCTGGGCTGGGCTGTCACGTTTCTGGTGATTGCGCTGATCGCCGGCGTGCTCGGCTTCACGGGCATTGCCGGCGCAGCGGTCGGGATCGCCAAGATCCTGTTCTTCATCTTCCTCATCCTCTTCATCGTGAGCCTGTTGTTCGGCCGCCGGCCGCGCGCGGGCTGAGGTGAAGCCGGGGAACGAAGGAACTCAACCCTGCGGTTCAAGGAGGTCGCAATGAACTGGGATCAAGTCGAAGGCAATTGGCGCCAGGTGAAAGGCAAGGTGAAGGAGCGCTGGGGCATCCTGACCGACAGCGATCTCGACGAGATCGCCGGCCGGCGTGAGCAGCTCCTCGGCAAGCTCCAGGCGCGCTACGGCTACGCCACGGAGCGCGCGGAGAGGGAGCTGCGCGATTTCGAGCGCTTCATGCAGGCGTATGAGGAGGCGGAATCATGAACTCTCGCGTCATCGGAGTCCTGCTGCTGATCGGCGGCGTCGTGCTGCTGGCGCTGGGACTTGGCGCCGCGGACTCGCTGTCCTCGGAGATCTCCGAGGCAGTCGAGGGCACGCCGAGCAACGAAACCCTGTTGTTCCTCATCGGCGGCGGCCTTCTGGCCGTGCTGGGCCTGGGCCTGCTGCTCCGCCGGGGAGCGACCAAGTGAAACCTCTGCTCAAGGAGACCCTGAGGATGAAGCATCTGAGCTACTTCCTGCCCGCCGTCTGCGCGGGCTTCCTGGCGGCCTGCCAGTCCTCTGGCGCCACCGATTCGCGATCCGAAAGCGCGGAGATGGCACAAAGCTCGTTCCGCGGCGCGGACAGCCAGGCGGCGCCGGCGGGCGGGGTCACGGGCGCCCACGGGGACGGCTCGTACCCGGGCCCCGGCACGCCGGCGCACGAATCCGCGTGGGGCACGGCGGCGGCGCCGCCGGAGCAGGAAACCGGAGAGGCGCGTGCGCTCGCAGCGCAGACGTCCGAAGACGTGTGGGGTCCGGGCATGATGCACGTTGGACTGAGCGCCAGCTTCTTCGAGGACGATGAAGATACGGCCGGCCAGACCGAGAACCTGCACATCGAAGGCGAGTACGGCTACCTGCTGACCGACAACATCGAGGTCAACGTCTCGGGAACGTACGACAGCACCGACTTCGGGACGACCGACACCAGCCGCGCCGGCGGATTTGCCGGCCTGCGCCTGTATCTGCTCACGCCGGAGAACGACAGTGACATCGGCGTGTACGGCGAAGGCAAGATCGGCCTCATCAACAACGACAACGTCGCGGACGACGACACGAACACGGCGGGGGGCGTGGGAGCGGGCCTGCTGTGGTGGCCCTGGGGCATCGAGCGCGGCATGGCGTTCGACGTCTCCGTGGACTGGACGACGACCAAGGACGTCGATCGACTGGGAGCTTTCGTAGGTCTCGGCTTCTGGTGGTAGAACTGCCCTACGGGCTGGGCAGGTGCGAAAGCACCTGCCCAGTCCTTGCTCCCCGGGTACTGGCTCCCTTGCGTGGGGCGGGGAGAGGTCGGAGCAGGGCAGCGCCCAGGAGAGCAGCCTTCCAGGCCCGCCGCAGCCAGCCCGCGCAGGTTTCCCGGTTGAGCTTGTTTCCGTTACGCCCCCTTCCGCAAGAATGACCGCCCCAAGAGAGGCCGGGATTCAGGTGCGGGGTAGCGCTACGGTCTCGGCTCCGTTCTCGACCAGGATGCGTTGCGCTTCCTCGAGACGGGTCGACGCGTCCGCCTCCACCGCGACCAGTACCTTGCCGCGCTCCAGCGCATTGTCGTAATAGTCCACGATGTCCTTCTCGAATCCGCGCTCCAGCATGGCGCCCACGAAGCCCCCCGCGACCGCCCCTCCGCCCGCCGCGACCAGCAGCGGCCCTGCGACCAGCAGGGCGGTGCCGCCCGTTCCCACCAGGCCGGCCACCGCCACCAGGCCTCCCAGGACCGCGCCGATGGCGCTGCCTTCCGCGATCCAGCGGCGGGTTTCCGCAGGCGCGGGATCCTCGTGCCGGAAGCTGGAAGGATCCTCGTGGAAGGCTTGCACCTGCTTCTCAGGGCACACCACGGTAAGCTCGTCACGGCCGAAGCCGGCCTGGTGAAGGGCATGAACGGCCCGGTCCGCGGCGGCGACGCTATCGAAGATGCCGACGCGCACCGGTCTGTGGGCAGACGCGGACTTCATGGCCATCACCGGCCGGGACGATCGTCCTCGTCATCCTCGTCGAAATCCGACACGTCCCGCTTCTCGGCGTCGTCGTACGCGTCCTTCGCAGCCTTCACCTCGCGCTCGGCGCCCTCCACGCGCACCTCGGCGACGCGCACGTCTTCCTCCTGCTCGCGCACGTCGCGCTCAAACTCGGCGACTTCGATGGAGCGTCCTGCGGGGGTATTCAGCTTGCTGACCGCTTCGGCCTTCTGCAGCTCGACCCTGGCGTCGGCGAGCCCGACCTTCTGCTCGGCCAGGTCCTCCTTGGCTTCGGCCAGATCCTCCTCCCGCTCGAGCACGCGCACGTTGGCATCGGCGACCGCCGTGTTCTTGCGCGCGCTCGCCAGCTCTTCGTGCGCCTTCTCGATCACATCTTCATCGCCTGTGGCCTCGGCCGCGTCCAGCTGCGCGCGCGCCGCTTTCTCCTGCTCGCGCGCCGCTGCAAGCTCGTGCTTGGCCGCGGTCAGGCGCTGCTCGGCGCTCTGCGACTCGGCCTCGGCCGCCGCCAGCTCGTCCTGCGCGCGGAACATCTCCTTGCGCGCATCGTCGATCTCGTCCCGGTCGGAATCGGAGACTTGCGACAACCAGGAGTCATCCACGCGGTTGGCATGGTCGGGATCGAGGACGGAGCAGGATGCCGTCATGACGAGACACACGGCAGGCAATGCGGCAAAGCGCTGGGGCTTCATGGTTGCGATGGGCTAGGGAATCGGCGCATGCGCCGCCTTCCAGCGACGCCTCCCTGGCACTTACGCCATGCTCCACCGCGGGAGGCCGGAAAAACCTCAGGTATACAAGGTGCCGGCCACGCCGCCGCGGCGTAGGAGTCCGCATGGGAAGCGACCAATCCCGCGACCCCCGGCGGCCGCGACCGGAGACGCCTCCGAGTCCGCGACGTGAGGACGCGGATCCGGATCACAGGCAGGGAGTGGAGCGCCGCCGCGTGCATCGCGAGAGTGAGCCGGGGCTGCCGCATTTCGTGCAGGAACCGCGCGCTCTCCCTGCGCGGCCGGATGCGCCTCAAGAGGAGCGCTCCGTGCGCGCGCCCGAGACTTAACAACGGCACACGATGCATCAGGCGAGTCCCGGTGCATCCCTACTAGGAAGTGAAGGAGAAATCATGACGCAGCAACGACCTGACGATCGTGGCCAGCAGCAAGGCGGCCAGCACGGCCAGCAGCAAGGAGGCCAGCAAGGAGGCCAGCAAGGTGGCCAGCAGGGCCAGCGCCCGCAGCAACCGAGGCGCGAGGAGAACGCGCCCACGAATCCGGGACGCGGCAGCCAGCCGGAGCAGCGCACCGGGAAGCAGCCGTCCGACCAGGAGTCGGAGGAGCAACGCCGGCGGCGCGAACAGGAGAAAACCGAAGAAGGTGGCGAGGCGGGGCACCCCCGTCGCGCGGGCGAGTGAGCGAAGAGCCATGGGACAGAGCGACGACCGCCGGCGCGCCTGCGCCGGCGGCGTCGTCATGGACGGCCGTATCCTGCGCGAAATGGCGGCCGGCCCCCGCGGTCGGCGCGTAGGTCTGGGCATGCACGACAGCCTGCGACAGCAGGAGCGGGAGCGGCCGAAACCGGTGGAAGTGCCGCAGCCGCGGCCGAGCCCGATTCCGCCGCCCATTCCGAACCCGGTGCCGCGGCCGGAGCCGAACCCGGCTCCGGGCGCGGAGCCGAGCGAGGTGCCGCACCCGGCTCCCAGCCCGACTCCCGGCCCTGCGCCAAGTCCGCCGCCCGGATCCACGCGCCGAGTCGCCGCGCTGTTTCCGCTCGCCGTGCTGGCGCTGTCGGCGGCCTGCCAGCAGCCGCAGCGCGCTGCGCTCATCTCCGCGGACGGCGTGCTGATCGAGATGCCGCTGGTGCGCCAGGACGAACTGTACGAGTGCGGCTTCGCCTCAGTGGCGGCACTGTGCGCGTACTACCAGGTGCCGATCCCGGAACAGCGCCGCGACGAGCTGCTGCGCATGGCGGAGGAACGCAAGGGCCTCAGCGGCGCCGAGCTGCGCGCGGAGCTGGAGACGCTGGGCATGGACGTCTTCATCTTCCAGGGAACCCTGGACCGCGCGCCCACCGGCCTGTACGCGCACGTGGACAGCGGCCGGCCAGTGCTCGTCATGACCTCGCGCGACGGCGAGAGCTTCCACTACTGCCTGTTCAACGGCTACGACGAGACGCTCGGCAACGTGTTCCTCCTGGACCCTCAGCAGGGTCTGGTCGTCCTGCCGGCAGCGGCGTTCGACCATCAATGGGGCCGCGCGCAGCGCTTTGCGCTGCTGTGTGCGCCCGCCACCGAATCCAAGGAGATTGAATCATGAAATGGCTTTCCGTCTTGCTGATGGCGTGCGCCGCAGCCGCGGCCTCGGCCCAGGACCCCGGCGCGCCGCTGACTTCCGGCGAGCGCGCGGCCCTGGCCCGGGCCAGGCAGCCGGATCTCGAGGAGCTGCGCGCTGGAGCCGCCGGCGGCAGCGACGAGCTGCGCCCCGAGGAGCGCGCGGCGCTGCGCCGGGCACAGGCCGCTGCGCCGGACCTGGAGGAGATGCGCGCAGGCGAACTCTCGGATCATGAGATCACGATCATCGCCATCACGGCCGGCGCGGTCCTGCTGCTGGTCCTGCTGCTGTGAGCGGGGCACGATCAACAATGGGAGCCATGCACCGCGCGGCCGGCGTAGGAATGGGCAAGGGAGCCGCATCTCCCGCAGGAGAAGCCCACATGCACAACGATAACAATACGCCGCGCCGCGCGCGCCTCGGCCTCGGAGCGATGGCACTGGTGCTGGTCCTGATGGCCTGCACCAATCCCGATCGCAACGATCAGAGGATGGAGAACACCAAGGAATGGGGCAACGAGACCAAGGAAGAGGGCAAGACCCAGATGAATGAGCCGCGGTAAGCGCTCCGGCGCGCCGGGAGGAGGCGCGCCCGGGCTGTCAGGGCGCCATTTCCGGCTGTTCGGACCGGGGTTTTTCGTCCTGGATGTGGCCCTCCCGCTCGTAGGCGCGCAGCCGGTTGTACAGGGTCTTCAGGCTGATGCCGAGCATCGCCGCCGCCTTGCGCTTGTCGCCGCCCAGCTCGCGCAGGGTCGCGAGCGTGAAGGCGCGCTCGATCTCGCTCAGCGGAGTGCCCACCGAGAAGGCCAGGCGGATGCTGCCGGGGTCGTACAGCGACGCGGCGTGCTGCTGGTCCAGCAGCTCGCCCATCTCGATCAGGTCGGTCTCGGCCAGCACGTAGGCCGTCTCAACCACGCTGCGCAGCTCGCGCACGTTGCCCGGCCAGGAGTACGCTTCCAGCGCGGCCAGCGACGCGGCGCTGAAGCGCTTCGTTGTGCCCTCGCGCGTGTTGATGCGCCTGAGGAAGTACTCGGCCAGCAGGGCGACGTCGCCCTTGCGCTCGCGCAGCGGCGGAATGTCCAGCACGAAGACCTTGAGGCGGTAGAACAGGTCCTCGCGCAGCCGGCGCTCCTTCACGGCCTGGTCCGGGGAGCGGTTGGTCGCGGCCAGGATGCGCACGTCCACGGGCGTCTCCCGCTCGGCTCCCACGCGTACCACGCGCCGGGTTTCGATCACGCGCAGCAGCTTGGTCTGCTGCTCGAGCGACATCTCGGTGATCTCGTCCAGGAACAAGGTGCCGCCGCTGGCCTGCTCGAAGAGGCCGCGGCGGGTCTGCGTGGCGCCGGTGAAGCTGCCGCGCTCGTGCCCGAACAATTCGCTCTCCATCAGGCTGGAGGAGACGGCCGAGCAGTTTACGGCCACGAAAGGACCGCTGGCGCGCTTGCTCCAGGCGTGGATGGCCTGGGCGAAGCAGTCCTTGCCGGTCCCGCTTTCCCCGGTGATCAGGACGCGCAGGTCGGTCGGCGCGACGCGACGCGCCATGCTGAGCGCGCGCTCGAAGGGAGGCGAAGCGCCGATGATGCGGATTTCCCCGGGGCCGCGGAGTTGCGGCTTGCCACGGCGCTTGGCGTCCGCGCGCACGCCGCGGAAGATGGCCAGCAGCTCCTTCAGGTAGGCCACGTCGATGGGCTTGGCCAGGAAGTCGAAGGCTCCGCGGCGCAGCGCGCGCAGCACGGTTCCCACGCTCACCGACCCGGTGATGACCACCACCTCCATCTCCGGGGGGATCTCGTCGAAAAGGCTGAGGCCGTCGCCGTCCGGCAGCGAGATGTCCAGGAGCAGCAGGTCGTAGCGCTGCGCCTGCAGCAGCCTACGGGCCTGCGCGATGGTGGTGGCCGAAGTGACCTCGAAGCCCTCTTCCTTGACCAGGGCGGTCAGCGCGGTCAGGGATTCGGGCTCGTCTTCGAGGATGAGCAGCTCGGGCATTCAGGAGCGCCTGCGGCAGGCCCGGAGATCCGGGGCAAGGAGATGCGATACGGTCCGTCGGCGGAATCCCCGCATTCGAGCGTGGCATGGAAGTGCAGCGAGAGCCGGCGGGCAAGGTCTTCGGCGCACGCCGCGGCCGCGCGCGCTGCGCGCGTGGCGTCTGCGCGATCGCCCTCCGCGACCGCGGCGGCTGGGCCGGACGGCGCGCATGCAGCCAGCACGACGATCCGGTCGCGTTCCGCCAGCGCCTGCAGCTGGATGGATCCGGAGCGCGGCACCCCCCGCGCCAGCAGCAGCAGGCATTCGGCGACACACAGGCGGAACAAGCACGCGTCGCCGGCCAGCGTCAAGGGTTCCGGCGCCCGCGTGAGCCGGAGGACAAGACCCTGGTGAGCCAGGACCGGGCCGGCGAGCACTGCCGCGTCGCTCAGAGCGTCGCCGGCGTCGAAGCGTTCCGCGGAGGGCTGCGCCAGGTCGAGCTGCTGCTGCAGCTGGTGCAGGCCTTCGTCCAGGCGCGCCACGCCGGCGGCGATGGCGGCCAGGGACGACTCCGGAGCGGAGGCGCCCGGCCTTGCCGCGGCGGACTCGAGGCTGCGGCGCAGCAGCTCCAGGTTCAGGGCGATCGAGTTCAGCGGCGCGCGCAGATCGTGGATGCGGACGTGCAGGCAGCGCGCCAGGAGGCGGACCAGGGCCAGGGCGTCCGGGTCGGACTCCGGAGGCCCCGCGCCGGGCGCCAGCAGGGCCGACGGGCTCCGTGGATCCCAGCGCAGGCGCAACTGGTCCAGACTGGCGCAGTCGAACAGGCGCAAGGCGGCAGGGCTGGCCCACAGCAGGGTTCCGTCCTCGGCCTGGGTCAGCACGGCCAGGCCGGCGGCTTCAGCAAGCTGTTCGATTGCGGGCCTGGCGTGCGAGCCAGGCGGTGCGTGGGTGCGGGAATGCATGCCGGGGGAGGCAGGTCGGAATGCGGCACAATCGTAGCGGGGCCTGCAAGGGCGGCGCGCCCCGCGGCCTCAGGCGCCCGCACGGAGCGGCTAGCATGAGTGCGCAGGGCGGGATAGGCGCTTCCCCCTCATGGTCCGAGGTCAGGCGCTCTTGCCAGCCGGGATCACAGGCATAGCGGATGGGAAGCAACCTGAAGGTCTTCACGAAGGGGCTGATCCTGATCGCCATCCCGCTGCTGTTTCAGCTCGGGTTCCTCGCGCTGTTCCTCCAGGTGCGCCAGCAGGACGTGGCCGCGCACGAGGCCTCCGCGCGCTCCGAACGGGTCAACGCCGAGGCCGAGAACACGTTCCGGATCCTGGTCGAGGCCCAGAACGGCCAGCGCGGCTACGTCATCACGGGGGACACCGCTTTCACCCGCCCGCACGCCTACGCCCGCGAGATGCTGCCCAAGCAGCTCGAGATCCTGCGCGGCCTGGTCAGCGATCCGCAGCAGCAGAGCAGTCTCGAGAGGATCGCCGAGCACGGCCAAGAGCTCCTGGAGTTCCTGGGGACTTACAGAGCGCGCGTGCGCGGCGAGGAGCGGCCGATGGACGCCGCGCTGATCCGGAACGGCCAGGAGCTCATGACCAGGCTGCGCGAGGAGGTCAACACCTTCCTGCAGCGCCAGGCCGAGATGGACGCCGGGCGGCGCGCCGGACTGCGCGTGTCCCGGCAGAAGCAGGACTGGATGCTGGCCATCGGGATCGGCCTGTCGGTGGTGCTGCTGCTGGGCGCGGCCGCCGTGTTCAGCCGCAGCATCAGCGCACGCCTGCGCGTCCTGGCCGAGAACGCCCAGCGCCTGGCGGAAGAGCGCGAGCTGCCGCCGCCGGTCGGCGGGCGGGACGAGATCGGACGCGTGGACGAGGCCTTCCACGCGACGGCGGACGTGCTGCGGCGGCGCAGCGCGGCGCTCGTCGCCTCCAACCGCGAGCTGCAGGACTTCGCCGCGATCGCCTCGCACGACCTGCAGGAGCCCCTGCGCAAGGTCGAGGCCTTCGGCGAGCGGCTGCAGTCGCGCTGCGGCGCGGCGCTGGGCGAGCCGGGGCGCGACTACCTGGAGCGCATGCTCGCGTCCGCGGCGCGCATGCGTGCGTTGATCCACGACCTCCTGGAGTTCTCGCGCGTGACCACGCGCGGGCAGGGCTTCACGCGCGTGGACCTGGCCCAGGTCGCGCACGCGGTGGTCTCGGACCTGGAGGCGCGCATCCAGCAGGTCGGCGGGAACGTGGAGCTCGGCCCGCTGCCCGTCATCGACGCCGACGGGCTGCAGATGCGCCAGCTGCTGCAGAACCTCATCTCCAACGGCCTCAAGTTCCACCAGCCCGGAGCGCCGCCCATGGTGCGCGTGGAAGGCGAGATCGTGCGCGGCTCGCCGGGAAGGCCCGGAGTCCCGGCCGTGTGCCGCATCCGCGTGCAGGACCACGGCATCGGCTTCGAGGAGGTCTATCTCGACCGGATTTTCGAGCCGTTCCAGCGCCTCCACGGCCGCCACGAGTACGAGGGCACCGGCATCGGCCTGGCCATCTGCCGTAAGATCGTGCACAGGCACAACGGCCACATCACCGCCCGCAGCACGCCCGGGCAGGGAGCGACGTTCGTCGTGACCCTGCCGGTCGCGCACACCGAGGGAGCCGATCCATGGACAAGTACGGAAGACCGATCACCATCCTGATGGCGGATGACGACGCGGACGACCGCTTGCTGGCCAAGGAGGCGTTCGCGGAGAGCTAGGTGGCGGAGGACCTGCGCTTCGTGGAAAACGGCGTCGAGCTGATGGACTACCTGCATCGCCGCGGCCGTTACAGCGATCCGCTGGACGCCCCCCGCCCCAGCGTCATTTTCCTGGACCTGCGCATGCCCAAGCGGGACGGGCGCGAGGCGCTGGCCGACATCAAGGCCGATCCTGACCTCCGCCTCATCCGCGTCGTCGTCCTGACCACGTCGCAGGCGCAAGAGGACATCCACGGCACGTACGCGCTGGGTGCGGCCTCCTACATCATCAAGCCGGCGCGGTACGAGTCCCTGGCCGACGTCGTCCGCACCCTGGCCCACTACTGGCTGGAGCTGGTCGAGCTGCCCTCCGTCGGAAATGGAAGCTGAAACGCGCGGGCGCTCCTGCCGCGTCCTGCTCATCGAGGACGACCGGGACGACTACCTGCTTGTGCGCGACCTGATCGCGGACATCCCGGGGCAGCCGCTGCACCTGGACTGGGTGTCGGACTGCGACGCCGGACTGGCGGCCCTGCTCCGCGGCGACCACGACGTGTGCCTGCTCGACTTCCGGCTGGGCCGGCGCGACGGCCTGGAGCTGCTACGCCAGGCCTCCGCCGCGAGCTGCCGCACGCCCATCGTGATGCTGACCGGCCAGGGCGAACGCGAGATCGACGTGCAAGCCATGCAAGCCGGGGCGGCCGATTATCTGCTGAAGGACGAGATCAACCCCGCGCTGCTGGAGCGCACCATCCGCCACGCCATCGCACGCCAGCGCGACCGCGAGGAGCTGCGCCGGCTGAACGCGGAGCTGGAGCGGCGCGTGCAGGAGAGGACGCTGACCTTGCAGCGGGCCAACCAGGCGCTGCGCGAGCGGGAAGAGCGCCTGGAGGAGGCCGATCGCCGCAAGGACGAGTTCCTGGCCACCCTCGCCCACGAGCTGCGCAACCCCCTGGCGCCAATCCAGAACGCCGTGCAGATGCTGCGCGCCCCGGAGCTGCCGCCCGAGCAGCTGGCCTGGGCGCGCGACGTGATCCAGAGGCAGGTGGACCACCTGACCCGGCTGGTGCGCGACCTGCTGGACGTGTCGCGCATCACCACCGGCAAGATCGCGCTGCAGAAGCAGCCACTCGAGCTGGCGCAGGTCATCGCCCACGCGGTGGAGACCAGCCGCCCGCTCATCGACGCGCGCCGCCAGGAGCTGGCGCTGGAGATCCCGGAGCAGCCCCTGCGCGTCGAAGGGGACCTGGTGCGGCTGGCCCAGGTGCTGTCCAACCTGCTCAACAACGCGGCCAAGTTCACTGCGGAGAGCGGGAGCATCCGAGTGACGCTCGAGCCGGAGGCCGCGCTCGTGGAGCCGCCGGCGCGCGCCACGCCCGCGTGGGCGGTCCTGCGCGTGCGCGACACGGGGCGAGGCATCGCGCCGGAGATGCTGTCCAAGGTGTTCGACCTGTTCACACAGGCGCAGGCGCCGCCCGGCCGCGGCAGCGACGGCCTCGGCATCGGCCTGGCGCTGGTGCGCAACCTGGTCCAGATGCACGGCGGCACCGTGGAGGCGCACAGCGAGGGGGCCGGCACGGGCAGCGAGTTCGTGGTGCGCCTGCCGCTCCTGGCCGAGCGGCGCGGTGTCCCCGGCCGGCCGCCGGCGCCCGCCGGCACGGTCCCGTCCCTGGCGGCGGCGCGGCGCATCCTGGTCGCGGATGACAACCGGGACTCGGCGGAGAGCCTGTCCATCCTGCTGCAGCTCGCGGGCAACGAAGTGCGGACGGTGCATGACGGCCTTGCGGCCGTGGAAGCGGCCGCGCGCTTCCTTCCGGACGTGGTCCTGCTCGATCTCGGCATGCCGAAGCTGGACGGCTACGACGCCGCGCGCCGGATCCGTGGACAGGCGGGCAGCCACAACGCGGTGCTGATCGCCATCAGCGGCTGGGGGGAAGAGGAGGCGCGGCGCCGCACCGGGGAAGCAGGCTTCGACGCGCACCTGCTCAAGCCGGTGGACCACGATGCGCTCACGAAGCTGCTGGCCGAGTTGTGCGCGATCCCGCGGCAGGAGCAGCAGCAAGCGCGCGACCTCCCGCGCGAAGCCGCGCAATAACCACAATCGTATTGCGTTGTGCCGCGCGTGGTGCCGGCTGGGCAGGGAAGAAATTGACGGCGCAGTTTGTAAGTTCTACATGCTGGCGCGCCGGAAAGCGCGCCTTCGTGCTTCTTCGGCCCCGCTTTCGGGTTGGCACGGCCATTGCAAGCAGGGCGGCATGGAAAGGAGAGCCTACCCCTGTGCTGATGGCACGCACGGTGATCAAGTCCTGCTCGCCGCCGCGCTGTCCGGAGACCAGGACGCGTTCGGCGAGCTGGCGCAGCGCCACTGGCGCAGCGCCTACGAGATCGCCCAGGGCATCGCGCGCAACGCGCAGGACGCCAGCGAGCTGGTGCAGGAATCGCTGCTGCGGGCGTGGCGCGCGCTCGACCGTTTCATCCCGGACAAGCCGTTCGCGCCGTGGTTCTACCGGATCGTGCGCAACACCAGCATCCAGTTCTACCGCAGCCGGCGCCGCCACCCGGTGATGAGCCTCAACGCGGAGACCGACGACGCGCAGGCGATCCTGCAGCTGGCCGATCCGCGCGCCCGCCATCCGGAGGAGGCGCTGCTGCAGCGCGAGAGCGACCAGCGACTGGCGAGCGTGCTGGCGCGCATTCCGGAACGGGACCGCGCCCTGATCGTGCTGGCACACTACGAAGGATTCTCCTACAAGGAGATCGCGGAGCGGCTCGCCATCCCGATCAGTTCCGTGCGCAGCCGGCTGAAGGCGGTGCGCGCCCGCATCCACTGCCTGCTGGCCGCCGCGCCCGATCGCGCCTGGTTGGACGGCGAGCGCAGTATCGCCTGACGCAGGCCGACGCGGGCGTTCAGGCGCGCTTGCGGCGCGCGGGCTTCCGGCGCGCCGCATCGGTCTGCTCCAGGCTGCGCTTGAGCAGGCTCATCATGTCCAGGACCTTGCCGCCTTCCTGCTGCGGCCTGGGCGCTGCGGCCACGTCCTCCACTTCGCCCTTCGTGGCCTTCTTCTTGATGAAGCCCAGCAGCTCGTCGCGGTACTCGTCCCGCAGCGCGGAGGGATCCCACGGCCGCGTCATCTCTTCCACCAGGCGCTGCGCCATCTTGAGCTCGGCCTCCGACACGCCCAGCGACTTGAGGCCTTTGCCGGGCGCCTTGATCTCTCCGGGCTCCCGCAGCTCCGCGGGAAAGCGCAGCAGGTTCAGCACCAGCACCTTGTCGAGCGGGAGCAGCGCGGCGGCGTACTGGCGCGTGCGCAGCACCAGGCGGGCGACGCCGATCCTGTGCGTGCGGTCCAGGACGTCGCGCAGCAGCGCGTACGCCTTCTCGTTCTTGGGCGCAGCCTCCAGGTAGTACGGGCGCTCGAAGTACATCGGATTGATCTCGCCGTCCTGGCAGAAGGACAGGATGTCGATGCGCTGGGTGCGCTCGACGCTGGCGCGGCGCAAGTCGGCGTCGGTCAGGACCACGTACCTGCCCGGCGCGTACTGGTAGCCGCGCACGATGTCCTGCGGGGACACCTCCTTGCCGGTCTTCTTGTTGACCTTGCGATAGCCGATCAGGGAGTGGTCGCGCCGGTCCAGGAGATCCAGGTCCAGTTCGTCGCGGGCTTCGGCGGGGCGAACCGCGACCGGGATGCTGACCAGTCCGAAGCTGATGTGGCCCTTCCAGATTGGCTGCGCCATCGTGTGCTTGCGCCTGCGCGCGCTCACAGCAGGTCTCCCAGGAGGTCGGCGATGGCCTCGGCCAGCTTCTCCCGCAGCGGCCGGCGGCGCCATTCCTCCAGCGTGATGCGCAGCGACCGGCGCTTGTCCTCCTCGAAGACCTGCGCCAGCTCGCGCGCGAAGCCCGGGTCGAGCACGTTGAGGTTGGCCTCGTCGTTCATCCGGAACGAGCGGTTGTCGAAGTTGGTCGAGCCCACCGAGACCCACTGATCGTCGACGATCATGACCTTGCAGTGGTACATCGTGGGCTGGTATTCGTAAATCTCCATCCCGGCCTCGAGCAGGGGACCCCAGCGCGCGCGCGAAGCCTTGCGCGTGATTTCCACGTCCATGTGCTTGCCGGGCAGGATGGCCTCGACGCGCACGCCGCGCTGCAGCGCCGCCACCAGGGTGCGGGTGCTCAGCTCGTCGGGCACGAAGTACGAGGCGGACAGGCGCACGTGCTCGCGGGCCGAGGCGATGGACAGGAGGTACATCAGCCGCACGTTCTCGCTGCCGGAAGTGGGAGAGCTCGTGAAGACCTGGGCCTGGAACCCGCCCGCGGCCGGCGCTTCCGGGAAGTAGTCCTCGCCGTGCAGCAGCTCCGAGCGGGTCTTGATCCAGTTGTCGATGAACGCGGCCTGCATCTGCCCGACTGCGGGGCCCTCCAGGCGGAAGTGCGACTCGCGCCAGTGGTCCGGGTCCTGGGCGTCGCCGAGCCACACGTCGGCGATGCCGACGCCGCCGGTGAAGCCGATCCGGCCGTCCACGATCAGGAGCTTGCGGTGTGTGCGGTTGTTGAAGCGCGCCAGCGTGTACCAATGCAGCGGGTGATACAGCTCGAGCTGCACCCCGGCTTCGCGCATCGGATCCAGCAACTCATCGTCCAGGTGCGTCCCCACCCAGTCCAGCAGCACGTGCACGCGCACGCCGGCCCGGGCGCGTTCCGCCAGCGCGTCCGAGAACCGCTCTCCGACGATTCCCGACCAGTAGATGTAGGTCTCGAAGCAGATGCTCCGTTGCGCGGAACCGATCGCCTCCAGCATGGCAGGGAAGATCTCGTCGCCGTTCTGCAGCACGGTCACCGCGTTGCCGGCGATGAGCGGCGGGCCCAGCAGGTTGCTCATGCAGCGCGTGAACTGCGGGCTGCCCACCGCGTACACGTGCTCGATCGAGCGCTCGATCTGCTTCTCCGACGGCATCAGGTTCAGGTAGATGATCGTGACGGCCAGGGTCACCACGGCTGCCAAGGCCGCGGCGCCCAGCATGCGCAGGCGCACATAGCGGCGCATGGCCGACAGAACCCAGTGGCGCCGCGCCGGAGCGGCCGGCATAACCTCAGTCTCGTCCGCGCCGGATGGTGCCGGGCAGGGGAGTCCGGAGGGACTCGTCACGTCTTCCTTATACGCCGCGGCGCAATGGCCGCCCGGTTTTTCCGGCCTCTGGACCGCGGAGACGGCGTAGGAACAGCAACCCTGAACTCGGAGAGGCATTCCCATGGCCACCAGGAAGACCGCCGCGGACCCGGACTACGACACCTTGCATGCCGCCGTCCAGGAACTCGGCGCCCAGATCGCGGAGCTGGCCGGTACAGGGCAGGAAGGCCTCAAGTCCAAGCTCCAGGCCGGCGCCGAGCGCCTGCGCGGTCTGATCGAAAGCGCGCGCGAGCGCGGCGAGAACGCGGCCAGGGAGCTGCGCCAGGAGGTCAAGGCGCACCCGCTGGCCAGCGTGGCCGTGGCGTTCGCGGTCGGCCTGATCCTGGGCGGCCTGCTGCGCCGCAGGTAGGGAGGCCGGCATCTTGGGCACGATCGCCAGGCTGGTCCTGGGCCTGCTCAGCAGCTGGGTGGAGGAGGAAGCCCGGCAGGAAGCGGCGCGCCTCGGTGTCCGCCTGCTCCTGCTGGTGGTGGCCACGGGCCTGCTCCTGGGCGGCTGCGGCCTGCTGCTGTACGCCCTCTACCTGGTTTTCTGCCTGCTGATGCATCCCATCGCCGCCGTCGCGGTCACGGGCGCCGGCGCGCTCGGCGCGGGCCTGCTGCTGGCGTGGAAGCTGAAGTCCTAGCCGGAACCTGGCCGGAACCTAGGCGAGCAGCTCGGTCACGACGCGGCCGTGCACGTCGGTCAGGCGGAAGTCGCGGCCCTGGTGGCGGTACGTGAGGCGCTCATGGTCGATGCCGAGGCAGTGCAGGATGGTCGCGTTCAGGTCGTGCACGTGCACCGGATCGGCCGTGATGTTGTAGGAAAAGTCGTCGGTCGCGCCGTGGCTGAGTCCGCCGCGGATGCCGCCCCCGGCCAGCCACACCGTGAAGCAGCGCGGATGGTGGTCGCGGCCCCAGTCGTTGGCCTGCAGGTTGCCTTGCGAATACGCGGTGCGCCCGAACTCGGTGCCCCAGACCACCAGCGTGTCATCGAGCATGCCGCGCTGCTTCAGGTCGGCGATCAGGGCCGCGCACGGCTGGTCCACGTCGCGGCACTGCCGGGGCAGGTCGTCGTTCAGGCTGCGGTGCTGGTCCCAGCCGCGGTGATACACCTGGACGCAGCGCACCCCGCGCTCGGCCAGTCGCCGCGCCAACAGGCAGTTGCGCGCGAAACTGCCCGGCCTGGACACGTCCGGTCCGTAGGACTCCAGCACCTGCGCCGGCTCCCGGGAGATGTCGGCCAGTTCCGGCACCGAGGACTGCATGCGGAACGCCAGCTCGTGCTGGGCCGCGCGCGCCCGCGCCTCGGGATCGCCGGTCTCCTGCGCGCGCAGGGCGTTGAGCGCCGCCAGGTCGTCGAGCTGGCGGCGGCGCGCGGCCGGGCTCACGCCGTCCGGATTGGACAGGTACAGGACCGGGTCTCCCTGGCTGCGCAGGGCCACGCCCTGGTGCTCCGAGGGCAGGAACCCCGCCCCCCACAGGCGGCTGTAGAGCGGCTGGTCCACCTTGGGGCCGGACCAGCTGGAAAGCAACACCACGAAGGCCGGCAGGTCCTGGTTCACGCAGCCCAGCCCGTAGCTGAGCCATGCCCCCAGGCACGGCCGCCCCGGCTGCTCGGCGCCGGTCATCATGTAGTTGATGGCCGGCTCGTGGTTGATGGCCTCGGTGTGCAGGGAGCGGATCACCGCCAGCTCGTCCACGATGCGCGCGGTGTGCGGCAGCAGCTCGCTCACCCAGGTTCCGGACCGCCCGTGCCGCGCGAAGGCGAAGCGCGAGGCCGCGACCGGGAAGCGCGCCTGGCCCGAGGTCATGGTGGTGATGCGCTGGCCCTGGCGCACGGAATCGGGCAGGTCGGTGTCGTGCAGGTCGGCCAACCGCGGCTTGTAGTCCCACAGGTCGATCTGCGATGGCGCGCCCGACATGTACAGATAGATGAGGCGCCTGGCCCGGGGCGCGCCACGCGGCGCCGCCGGCGGCCGTGCCGCCAGGCGCGGCCCCTGGAGCAGCCAGGCCAGCGCGCCGGCGCCCAGGCCGAGCGCGGCGCGGCGGCTGACGGAATGCGCGGGGAGCGGGCTCATCCGCGGGTGGTGGCCTCGTCCAGGTTCAGGAGCAGGCCGGCCAGCATGGTCCAGGCCGCCAGCTCGGCGGTGTCGAGCTCGTCCGGCGCCACCGACGCGCCGACGTGGATCAGGCGCAGGGCCGCGAGCTCGTCCGCACGGAACGCGGCGAGCTGCGCTTCGACGCTGCGGCGCAGGATCTCGAGCTCGGCGGCGCTGGGAAGGCGGCCGGTGCACAAGCGGAAGCCGAAGGACAGGCGCGCGTCGGCATCGCCTGCGCGCGCCAGCAGGCGCTGCGCCAGGGCGCGCGCCGCTTCCACGAGCTGCTCGTCGTTCAGCAGCGCGAGTGCCTGCAGCGGGGTGTTCGTGCGCGCGCGCTCCACCGTACACACCTCGCGGCCGGGCGCGTCCAGCGTGGTCAGGCCCGGCGGCGGTGCGGTGCGCTTCCAGAACGTGTACAGGCTGCGGCGGTACAACGCCTCACCGCGGTCGCGCCGGTACACCTCGGTGTTGCTGCCGGTGAAGGCCACCGCTTCCCAGATGCCGGGCGGCTGGTACGGGCGCACGCTCGGACCGCCGATCCTCTCCACCAGCAGGCCGCTCACCGCCAGCGCCTGGTCGCGGAGCACCTCGGCGTCCAGGCGCGCGCGCGGACCCTGCGCCCGCTGGCGGTACGCTGCGGACGTGACCATGCGGCGGTGCATGGCCTTCTGGTCCCATCCGCTGCGCACCAGCTCGTCGGCCAGCCAGTCCAGCAGTTCCGGGTCACTCGGCCAGGGGCCCTGATGGCCGAAGTCGCGCGCGCCGGCGACGATGCCGCCGCCGAAGTGCTGCGCCCACATGCGATTCACGAGCACGCGCGCCGTGAGCGGATGCCCGGGCTGCACCAGCCAGCGGGCCAGGCCCAGCCGGTTCGGCGGAGCGCCCGCGGGCAGCGGCGGCAGGAACGCCGGAGTACCGGGCGCCACGGGCTCGCCGGGGCGATCGTACTGGCCTCGGGCCAGCACGAAGGCGGGGCGGGGCTCCGGCAGGTCGGCGCTCACCATGGTCAGCGGGATGGCGGCCTCGTAGTCCGCGGCGGCCTGCTCCGCCGCTGCCAGCGCCTGGCGCAGCGCGCGCCACCGCGGCGCGCGCCGCTCCCGGAAGAAGTCGCGCAGCAGCGCCGCGTCGTCGCCGCGCTCCAGGGCCGCCGCGACGTTCACGGGCAGTCCGCCGAACTCCTCCTCCGCCAGCGCGAAGGACAGCGCGAACTCGCCCAGGTTGTTCACCACCTTGACCAGGAGGTCGTTGGCGCCCTGGCGCAGCGTCAGCTCGATCCGGTCCTGGCCCGGCGTCAGCGGGCGCAGCGCGCGGTTGGCGTGGACCAGCGCGCCGTTCAGCCAGATCTTCAGGGAGTCATCGCTGCCGACGGCCAGGCGCGCGCGCCGCTCCTGCGCGCATTCGATCCGCCGGTGCAGGTACACCGCGGCCAGGTCGCCGGCGAAGTCCAGGCGCGCCCCGTCGGCATACTCCGGGTGCTCGATCCAGACCGGCCGTCCGGCGCCGTCCACGGCGGCGCGGTCGGGCGTGGTCTCGTCCACGAACGCGGTGTCCCAGGCTTCGGGCTCGGTGCGCGCCGTGAACGGCCCGGCCTGCCACCACGGGCCCAGCAGCGCCGGAGCGAAGGCGGGATCGCGGCTCGCGGCCACGCGCAGGCGGCCGATGGAGTGGCGGGGGAAGCGCGTCTGCTGCTCCAGGCGCACGCGCACGACGCTCGCGGCCTCCGGCAGCGGCTGCGCCAGCACCAGCTGGAGCTCGTGCGGGCGCCGGTCGCCGCCGATGGCCCAGCCGGTCTCCGGATCGCCGTCGAGCACCCCGGGCGCGGCGAAGCCGTCCTGGGCGAAGTCGCTGGCTGCGCGCGCGACGGCCAGGTTCTGGGCGCCCATCAGCACGCGCGCCTCGCCCAGGACGAAGTTGCCGTTCTCGGGAGCGCGCCCGCTGCCCCCGTGCGGGAGCGAAGGGTCGGGGAGCACCTGCAGGCGCAGCGCGCGCACGCCGCCCAGGGCCCCCACCAGGTCGAGCTCGTACACCTCCTTCTCGGGCGTTTCTCCGGCGGCCAGCACCGAGCCGTCCGCCTGCACCTGCAGGCGCGTGCCGTTGAACGCGCGCGCCACCACCGGGGCCAGCGCGGTCCAACGCTGCGCCAGCGCCGCCTTCTGCTCGGCTTCCCACGCGCCCTGCTGCGCGTCCAGCTCCGGCATGGGCTGCTCCAGGCGCGCGCGCGCCGCCGCGGCGCCGGCGCGCAGCCGCTCGAGCTCCTTCTCCTGCTCAGGACTGGGCGCGCGCAGCGCCGGCGCGGGCGCCAGCTGGCCGCCGTTGCTGCCCTCCTCGGCGATGCTGTTGAAGTAGGCGTAGAGCTGGTAGTACTCGCGCTGCGTGATCGGGTCGAACTTGTGGTCGTGGCACTGGGCGCAGCCCACCGTCAACCCCAGGAACACGGCGCCGAAGCTGTCCACGCGGTCCATGGCGTAGCGGGCCAGGAACTCCTCCGGGATCAGACCGCCCTCGTCGCTGCTCGGGTTGCAGCGGTTGAAGCCGCTGGCGATCTTCTGGTCCAGCCCGGCATCCGGCAGCAGGTCGCCGGCCAGCTGCTCGACCACGAAGCGGTCATAGGGCAGGTTGCGGTTGTACGCGTCGATGACCCAGTCGCGCCATTTCCACAGCGAGCGCTCGGAATCGGTCTGCATTCCGTGCGTGTCGCCGTAGCGCGCCGCGTCCAGCCAGAACCGCGCCTGGTGTTCCCCGTGGCGCGGCGAGGCCAGCAGGCGGTCCACCACGCGCTCGTACGCGCCGGGCGCGCCGTCGGCCAGGAACGCGTCCATCTCCTCCGGGGTCGGCGGCAGGCCGGTCAGGTCCAGCGTCACGCGCCGCAGCAGCGCCTCCCTGGGGGCCTCCGGCTGCGGCGCCAGGCCGTCCGCCTCCAGGCGCGCCTGCACGAAGCGGTCGATCTCGTTGCGGCACCACCCTGCGTCCTGCACCTGCGGCGGCTCCGGCCGCACCGGCGCCACGAAGGACCAGTGCGGCTCGTACGCGGCGCCGCCCGCGACCCAGCGGCGCAGGATCTCGATCTGCTGCGGCGTCAGCGTCCGGCCGGAGTCCGCAGGCGGCATGCGCTCCGCCGGGTCCTCCGACGTGATCCGCTGCACCAGGACGCTGGCCTCCGCGTCGCCCGGCGCCACCACGAAGCCGTCCGAGAAACGCGCCGCGCGCCGCGCGCCTTCGGGCTGGTCCAGGCGCAGTCCGGCCTTGCGTTGCGCCGCGTCCGGTCCGTGGCACTTGAAGCAGTTGTCGGCCAGGAGCGGGCGCACGTCGCGGTCGAAGCGCGGCACGCCGTCCGCGGCCTCGCGCGCGCGCGGCACGGACGCGGCCAGCGCCGCCGCGGCGCCCGCCAGGGCCGCCAGGAGAGCGCCGAAGGGCCGGGTGCGCCGCATACTGGGGTGCACGGATTCTACGCGTTGGGTGCGGGCGTCGCGCGCCGCGCCGTCTCGCCTCAATCCACGTACAGGAACTCGTTGGAAGCGAACAGCGCCTGGCACAGGCGCTCCCAGGCCAGCAGCTCCGGCTCCTCTTCCGCGGCCAGGCGCTGCAGATAGCGCACGACGTCCGCGCGCTCCTCCGGCGCCGGCGGCCGGCCGTAGGCGCGCTGGAAGGCCATGTCCGCGCGCGCGGGATCGTCCGGCAGCGCCGCGTCGTTCAGGAGACCGTGGGCGAAGCGCCGGGCTTCGTGCACAACCAGCGGGCTGTTCAGCAGGAACAAGGCCTGGCTCGCCACCACGCTGGACGGGCGCTGCTCCATGGAAACGCTCGCGTCCGCATAATCGAAGATCGAGAACAGGTCGTACATGGCGTTGCGCACGACCGGCAGGTAGATGGCGCGGCGCCGGCTGGCGTACTGCGCCTGGTCCGCCGACTGGTCATTGGTGACATACCCGCGGTTGGCGGTGGGCAGGAGCGTTCCGCCCAGCGCCGGGTCGAGACCGCCGCTGACAGCCAGGATCGCGTCGCGCACGCACTCGGCGTCCAGGCGGCGGCGGTTCTGGCGCCACAGCAGCCGGTTCTCCGGGTCCCGCTCGGCTGCGGCCGGGTCGAAGGCGCTGCTCATCCGGTAGGCGCTGCTGAGCACGATCAGGCGGTGCAGCTCCTTGACCGACCAGCCGCGGCGCACGAACTCCGTGGCCAGCCAGTCCAGGAGCTCGGGATGCGTCGGAGCCTCGCCGCGCAGTCCCAGGTTCGAAGGCGTGCGCACCAGGCCGGATCCGAAGTGCCCCAGCCAGATGCGGTTCACCATCACCCGCGCGGTGAGCGGGTTGCGCGGGTCGGTCAGCCATTGCGCCAGCTGCAGGCGCCCGCTCTGGTCCGCGGGGGCCGCCATCCCGAGGTCCAGCAAGGCCGGGAAGCCGCGCGGCACCGCCTCCGCCGCCTTGTTCATGTGGCTGCCGCGGACATGGACCGGCAGGTTGACGATCTCGCCCTCGGCGACGCACAGCACCGCCGGTGGCTCGGCCGGTCGCTCCCGCTCGCGCTCCGTCACGCGCTGGCGCGCCTGCGCCAGCGCGGCCTGGGTCGCGGGCGGAAACAAGCTCTCCTGCCGCTCCTGCGCCAGCGCGAAGGGGCCACTCGTCCCGTGCAGGATCTGCCACAGGGCTTCGAGCGGCTCGCTCTCGAATTTCTCCCGGCGCGCCGCCGCGGCCAGCTCCACGGCCGCAAACAGCGCCTGGTAGCGGCCCGCCAGCTCCGCAGCGGACTGCGGGGGCAGGCCGCCGATCAGCGCCGGGTCCTGTGGCTCCTCCCCGCGGCGGAAGGCGTTCCAGGGGGCGAACACCGGCTCGCCCGTGCGCTCGCCCTGCTCCAGGAAGGCGGCCCAACGCGCCACCAGCTCGGGCTCGAGCGGCACCTCCGCTTGCAGGTCTCCGGAAGCCTGGAGATGCGCCAAGGGAACACAGCTCAGCTGGTCCAGGTGAGGCACCGGGCCGTCGCGCTCCAGGCGCAGGACGTTGCTTCCGGCGCGCAGCTCGGCCACGGCCAGCGTGAGCCAGCGCTGTCCATCCGGGTAATAGCTGCCGGTCACTTCGCCCAGGGCCGCGCCCGCGGCCAGCACGCCGTTGACCAGCGCGCGCATCGGCCGCGACTCGGCCGCGGCGCAACGCACGTGCACGACATACGCGCCGGCCGCGGGCACCTCCACGTCGTACTCCGCGAACTGCCTCCCGTCGCTGCCCGTGCGGATGATGACGGTGTCCGCCGTTCCCCAGGTCTCGCGGTCCACGATCAGGTTGCCGCGCGCGCAGGACTCCGCCTCCAGGAAGATCACCTGGTCGCGCCGCGCGTCGCCGGCCAGCAGGTAGCGCGCGAGGTCGCGCTGCCAGCCTGCGTGCAGCGTGCGGCGCGCCTCGGACGCGAGCGCGTCGGCGCTGCCGCGCGCGTCTTCCAGCGCCTGGTTGGCCGCGGCGATGGCCGCGAGCTGCGCCTGCGTGGCCAGCGGCCGCTCGCGCCATGCGGACACGAAGTCCAGGTTGGACATGGCGGAGCTGCTGCGGAAGATTCCGGCCAGCGCGTAGTAGTCGCGCTGCGAGACCGGATCGAACTTGTGGTCGTGGCAGCGCGCGCAGGAGATGGTCAGGCCCAGGGCCGCCTTGCTGGTGACGTCGATCTGCTCGTCCACGATGTCCATGGACAGCTTCTCCTTGTCCTGTTCCGCCAGCATCTTGGGTCCCAGCACGAGGAAGCCGGTGGCGGTCCACTGGTCGTACAGCCGGCGCTCATCGCCCGGATCCGGCAGCAGGTCGCCGGCCAGCTGCTCGGTCAGGAAGCGGTCGTAGGGTTTATCCTCGTTGAACGCCCGGATCACGTAGTCGCGGTAGCGCCAGGCGTTGGACATGGCCAGGTTCTCGTCCACGCCGTTGCTGTCCGCGTAGCGCGCGAGGTCCAGCCAGTGGCGGGCCCAGCGTTCGCCGTAGTGCGGCGAAGCCAGCAGCCGGTCCACGACCCTGGCGTACGCGTCCGGCGCTGCGTCCGCCAGGAACGCTTCCACATCCGCGGGAGCCGGCGGCAGCCCGGTCAGGTCGAAGCTGACGCGGCGCAGGAGACTGCGCTTGTCCGCGGGCGGGGCGGGACGCAACCCGGCCGCTTCCAGCCGGGCCAGCACGAAGGCGTCGATGTCGTTGCTGCACCAGGACGGATCGGCGACCGCCGGCGGCTCCGGCCGCTGCGGCGCGACGAAGGACCAGAAGCGCCGGGCCTCCTCCGCGGTCGGCTTCTGGTAGTCGTGCATCACCGCCGCGCCGCCGTCGCGGCGCTCGTCCACGCGCGGGTCCGGAGCCCCCATGCGCACCCACTCGACCAGGTCGGCGATGACGGTCTCGGGGAGCTTGCCGTCGGGCGGCATCTGCAGCTCCTCGTTGCCGTAGCGCACCGCCTCGATCAGGCGGCTCGCCTCGGGATTGCCGGGAACGATGGCCAGGCCGCTGTCGCCGCCCTTGCGCAGCCCCTCGCGCGTGTCGAGCAGCATGCCGCCCTTCGGCCGCTTCGCCTGGGCGCTGTGGCACTGGTAGCAGTTCTCCACCAGCACCGGCCGCACCTTCTTCTCGAAGAACTCCAGACCCTCGGCGTCCGGCTCCTGGGCCGGGGCCCGCCAGACGGCGAGGACGGACGCGAGGACGCAAGGAAGAAGAAGGATGGGGGCCACGGTCTGCGATCCGCATAACCTAGCGCGCCTGGCCCGGCGCTTCCGTTGCCGCCGGGTCCGGCGGGGCCATCCGCGCGGGAGCGGCGCGGTACCTTGATGCTGGATACCGGCCGCCGTTCCCGGAAGACGCGTTCCCTTGCCCGCGTCCAGCTCTATAGCGGCTGGTCCTCCTGGTCTTGAACGCGCTCGCCTTCCTGAGCCTGACTTTCCTGCCCGTCTGGGCTCCCGCCCAGGACGAGAGCGATGGACCGGAGCGCGATCCGGCGGCCGTCCTGGAACGCTACCGGCAGTACCTGGAGCGCAAGCCGTATGCCGACTTCGCCTTCGACAAGATGGTGGAGGCGGCGGTCCAGCAGAACCAGCTCCCGGCACTGGTCGCGCAGTACGAGGAACAGGTCAGGGAGGAGCCCGAGGGCCGGGCGGCGCGCGTGGTGCTGGGCCGGCTGTACACCAGGACAGATCTGCTGGACAAGGCCCTCGAGCAGTACCAGGCCGTGGCGGAGCCGGACGCGGAGCTGTACCTGCTGGTGGGCGAGTTGGCGCTGCGCCGCAGCGACTGGAAGGCCGCCGAGGAAGCCCTGGGGACGGCCGCCGGCTTGACCACGGACCAGCGGCTGCTCACGCAGATCCACGGCAAGCGCGGCGAGGCGCTGCTGGCCTCCGGGAACCGCGCCGGGGCGGTGGCGGCGTTCCGCGCGGTGGCCGAGCTTGATCCGCAGAACTTCCACGCGCGATTGGAGGTGGCGACGCAGCTGGCGCGCCACGGCCTGCAGGAGGAGGCACTGGCCGAGTTCGAGGCCGCCGAAGACCTGGCCGGGGACGACGCCGCGCGCCGTTGCCAGGTGCTTGCGGAGCGGGGCCGCCTGCACGAGCGCAAGCTCGAGAACGAGCAGGCGGTCGCGGTGTACCGGCAGGCCATCGGGCTGATGGCGCGCGGCAACTGGCTCAAGCGCGACCTGTATGAACAGGTGCTGAGCATCCACAAGCGCGGCGGCAGCCTGGAGCGGCTGGTGGAGGCATGCCAGGCCGACGTGGCGGCACAGCCGCAGGACCTGGATGCGCGCGAGTTCCTGGCGCGCGTGCTGCGCGAGGCCGGGCGGGGGCCGGAGGCGCGCGCGGTCCTGGATGCGGCGGTGCAGGACCATCCGGAGGACCTCAAGCTGTCGCAGGGCTACATCGCCCTGCTCACCGGGCTGAAGGACACGGAGGCGGTGATCGCCGAGTACCAGCGCATCCTGGCGCGCCGGCCCGGCGAGATGGAGCTGTACCTGGAGCTGGGCCAGGTGTTCGCCAGCGAGGGACGCTTCGAGCAGGCCAAGCTGCAATGGCAGCGCACGCTGGAGAAGAACCTCAACGACGTCAACCTGTGCCTGCGCCTGGCCGCGCTGTACGCCTACTACGGGCAGCCCGAGGAGGCGATCGGGCTGTACGAGAAGGCGATCGCGCTGGAGCCCAAGGTGGTGGATCACTACGCCGAGCTGGCGGCGTTCCTGGACGCGCAGGAGCGCGGCGCCGAGGTCGCGGCGCTGCTGGAGCGCGCGACCACCGCGGCGGCCGGGGAGGCCGCGGCGCTGGAGCAGGCTGCGAACCTGTGGCGCGAGCGCAAGGACCTGGCGCGGGCGCGGGTGGTGCTGGAGCAGGCGGTGGCGCTGCGCGGCGATGACGCGCGCCTGCTCGCGTCCCTCGCCGACCTGCAGGTGCAGCTGGGCGACGTGGAGCAGGGCGTCGCGACGCTGCACAGGGTGGTCAACCTGGCGCAGGAGGACGCCCTGCGCCGCAGCGCCGTGGACCGCGTGGTGCGCCTGTTCCGCACGCAGGGGCGTGTGCCCGAGCTGGTGGAGATCGAGACCCGCGCCGTCGCGGACGGGGCGCGTGAGGCCGCGCCCTTCCTGATCCTGGCGGAAGTGCACGCGCAGGAGCGCCAGCCCGACCTCGCCGTGGCCGTGCTGGAGGACTTCCTGGCCCGCGGCGGCGGCGTCCCGGAGGCGCGCGTGCGCCTGGCGCGCTTGTACGAGGAACAGGGCGACTACGACAAGGCGCTGGAAACCTATCAGGCGCTGGCCCGGGACGTGCCGCAGGACCGGCGCCGCTGGCTGAAGGAGATGGCGCGCATCCACCTGGCGCGCTACGACCAGCAGCAGGCTTTCGCCTGCTACCAGGAGATCCTGCGCGGCGCTCCTGACAACGCCGCGGCGTTCAAGGAGGTGGCCGACGCGTACCGGCGCCTGAACCTGCACGACCAGGCGGCCGAATGCCTGGAGCAGGCGGTGCGGCTCGAGCCGGAGGACGGCAAGTACCGCCTGCAGCTGGCACAGGCCTACCGCGGCATCGGCGAGTACGAGAAGGCGCTGGGACAGGTGCTCTCCGCCACGCGCGCCAAGGACGAGGACCTGCGCCAGGACGCGCGCTCCCAGTACTACCAGTTGCTCACCGACCTGGGGCGGGTGGAAAGCGAGGCTGAGAGCCTGCGGGCGCGCTGCGACGAGAACCCCTACGACGCGGAAGCACCGCTCCTGCTGGCGGACATCTACTCACGTGAGCTGGAGTACGAGCTGGCGCTGGAGCTCCTCGACCGGTTGCTCGCGTACCAGCCGAAGGAGCCGCGCCTGCTGGCCGAGCGCGCACGCATCCGCGGCCAGATGGACCGGCACGAGGAGGCGCTGGCCGACTACGAGACCTTGTGGAAGCTGCCGGACAGCGATCCGGCGGAGCTGTCAGCCCGGATCCTGGAGACGGCCATCGCCGCCGGCGATCTGGACCGGGCCACGACCGCGGCGGAGGGCATCCGCGACGCGGCGCGCGTCGCGGGACTGTTCCGCAAGCACAAGCTGCTGGACCAGGCCGAGGCGGCGCTGCAGCGCGGCGCCGTCCTGGCGCCCAACGACGCGCGCCTCCACTTTCGCCTGGGCGAGCTGCAGCGCCAGATGGGCAAGAACGAGGACGCGGTGGCGAGCTACGAGCGCTGCCTGGCGCTGGGTGGCGACGACTGGCGCGCGATCGCCGCACTGGGCGAGCTCCAGCACGAGCTGGGCCGCAAGGAGGAAGTGCTGCGCCTGGGCGCGCGCCTGTTCTCGCTGGTCCGCCTGCCGCAGGCCGAGGAAGAGGAGGACGGGGAGGAAGAGGAAGCGGAGGAGGAGGTCTACTACGGCTACTCCGTGCGCTCGTTCTATTCCGCCGCATCCGCAGAGCAGCACTATTCCGAGGCCCTCAACCGCATCCAGCAGTACTACGTGGACAAAGGCCTGAAGGATGAGTTCGTCGCCGCGGCCACGGCCGAGCTGGAGCTGCAGCCCGCCAACGCCGTCCTGGTCCAGGGACTGCGCAACTTCCTGCAGTACGACAAGCAGGATCCGGACGGGGCATACGCCGTGGCCTTGCGCGCCCTGGAGGCCGCGCGCCGGTCCTCGCGCACGCCGGCGCGCTACACGCGCCGGAGCTGGCTGGACACGCTGGAGTCATGGACCTCCGTGTCGCTGACGGCCAACAACAAGATCGCCGCGGCGCGGCTGGAGGAGCTGCGGCCGCTGCCCGCGGACGCCTCGGAGTCCATGTTCCTGGAGCTGGCGACGGCGGAGCAGGCACTGCGGGACGAGGACAGCGCGCGCGCCACGCTGCGCGCCGGCCTGGAGGCCCACCCGCAGTCGGCGCGGCTCGAGGAGGGGCTGGGCTTCCTGCTGTTCCTGCGCGAGGACTACGCCGGCGCGGCCGAGCGCTACCAGCGGGTGGTGGCCCTGCTGGAGTCGGACCCGGAGTCGGCCGCGGAGCAGCGCCGGCGGCGGGAGCTCGCCTACCGCATGCAGCGCGACAGCCTGCTGCAGTCGTTCCCGTTCCAGGTGCGCCGGCGCGCCGGCGAGCAGGATCTGCAGCGCCTGTACCAGCTCGGCGAGCGCGAAGCGCTGGGCGCCGGCTGGGGCCTGGGCCGCTGGCCGAACGTGGCCGGCGCCAAGGTGAGGCTGGCGGAATGCCGCCTGCGCCTCGGCCAGCGTGACGCGGCCGTGGCGCTGCTGCGCAGCCTGGAGCCCGAGGACCCCGAGACGCTGGCCGCCCTGGCGGCGCTGGGCGACGTTTATTTCCGCCTCGAGCTGTTCCCGGAGGCCGAAGCCGTGTACCGGCGGCTGCAGGCCGCGTTTCTGGAGTTGCAGCGCGATCCCCTGCTCAGCCTGGTCCCGGGCGTGATCGGCCGCTCCGCCGGCCCCGCGCTGCTCAGGCTGGCGCGCATCGAGGAGCGCAACTCCAACCTGCTGGAGGCCTACGAGCTGTACCGCATGTACGGCGACAGCGGCGCCGCCCGCCTGGTCCTGGCCGGCGGCGGCCTGTACGCCGCGGCCGAGGAGCGCTTCCGGGAGCGTTTCGCCGGCGCCGCCGCGGCGCTGGCGGCGGTCAACGATCCGTTCACGCGGGCCGAGTTCCGCAACAGCGGCGTGCTGCTGGCCGAGATCTACCAGGAGCAGAGGAAATGGGACTCCGTCCTGGCCCAGTACCAGGAGCTGGCGCGCGTTCTGCCGGACGACTTCGAGCTGCGCGGCGTGATCGCGCGCCTGCACGAGCGCGCCGGACGCCTGGACGAGGCCGTGGCGGAGCACTACGCCATCATCGCGCGCAAGCGCGAGCTGAACCGCGCGCGCTTGCCGGAGCCGGAGCCGCAGCCGTACCGGATCACGCCGGAGCCGCCGCCGGTCGCGTCCACCAACAACGACGATTACGCGTGGAGCAACCTGAGCAGCCGTCATTACTCCGCCGCCGGCGCCCGTGCCCTGCACAGCGTCAGCGACAACTACGTCGCGATCCTGCGCCTGCTGCTGGACGGGAAGCGCACCTCGCAGGCGGCCGAAGTGCTGCGCACGCTGGTGCGCGAGGACGTGCAGACCTTCCGCTGGCTGTCCTGGTCTTTCGGCGAGATCCTGGACAGCTACCAGTTCGGCGCCGAAGGCCTGCCGGTGCTGCGCCTGCTGCACGGCTATGACCCGGACAGCGAGCAGATCACCGTGCAGTACGGCCGCGCCCTGCTGGCCAAGGGCCGGTTCGAGGAGGCCGAGCGCACGCTGACGCCGCTGGTCCACCGCGGCGCGCCGAACGACTACTACCGCAGCCAGGCCGAGGAGCTGCTGCAGCGCCTGGACGCGGAGCTCGGCAAGACGCGCGACGAAGGCCTGGACGCGCTGGCGGCCCGCGTCGCGTCCGACCCCAAGAACGTCCGCAACCGCATGCGCCTGGCCCGGGCCCACTTCCGCGAGGCCGACTTCCGCGGCGCGCTGGAGCACGCGCTGGCGGCCGAGGCGCTGGCTCCGCACAAGGAGGACGTGGCCGCCCTGGTGGACCAGTGCCTGCGCGCGCTGGGTGACACCACCCTGCTGGAGGCGCGCCTGCGCCAGCGCCTGCCTTCCATCACCGACCCGCAGCAGAAGTTCGGCACGCAGGTGGAGCTGGCGGAGTTGTGCCTGCAGCGTGGCGACATGGACGGGGTCGCCGCCGCTTTCGCGGGCGCGTCCGAAGACGTGATCAGCGGCCGCTCCGACTTTGCGCAGGGCAAGTGGTACCTGCGTCACGGCCAGTACGCGCGGGCCCTGGAAGTCGTGCGCGCCGAAACCGAGCAGGCGCGCCGGGACCCGTGGTACCGCGAGCGCATGGAGTCACTGCTGGGACGCGTGTGCCTGATGCAGGGCGACGCGCGCACGCTCCTGGACCTGCTGTGGGCGCGGCTCGAGAAGGCGGCCAGCCTCGGCGAGAAGACCCAGGTGTTCCAGGACATGGCCTCGGCCCTGGCCGCGGTCCCGGATCCCACGCGCTTCGAGGCGGCGGTGCTGGAGGCCGCGGACACGCATGGCGGTCTGCGCGGCGCGTTGTACCGCGCCGCGTACTTCCTGGCCGTCGGCGACCTGGAGCGCGCGGAGGCGGACCTGGCCGGGGCGGCGCGCTCCGCGGAACGGCCGCTCTATCTCTATCCGCTGCTCGACTCGATCGCGCGCGTGCGCGGCGACCTGCCCCAGGCGCTGGCGTACCTGGAGGAGATGGCGGCCGTGAACCCCGGATCCACCAGCCAGACCGTGTCCCTGCCGGGTGGCGCCGTGTCGGAGCACGACGCCGTCATCGCCGAGCGCGGCTCCCTGCTGCTGCAGCTCGGGCGCAAGGAAGAGGCGCTGGCCGCCTGGGACCAGCTCCTCGACGAGGGCAACCTGCAGACGCGCGCCATCCTGGCCAAGCTGTACCGCGAGCACGACCTGTTCGACCTCGCCCTCAGCCAGTACCAGGGCTACCTGGTGAAGAAGGGCGCGCGCGCCTACGTGGACTTCATGGAGATCGCGGAGCTGTACCAGGAGCTCGGCGACGACGCGGCGGCGGCCGACGCGTACGAGCACGCCCTGCTGTTCGTCGCCGGCCAGGGCAGTGAGCAGAACCGCGCCTCGCTGCGGCGCAGTCTCGCCGACTGCTACCGGCGCTGGGGGCGCCTGGAGGAGCACCTGGAGCGCCTGCAGGCGCAGGCCGCGGAGGATCCGGACGACGTCGAGCTGCTGCGCGCGACCGTCCAGGCCGCCACCGAGCTCGGCCGGGACGCGATCGCGCTCGCGTCCCTGGAGCGGATCGCCGCCAAGCCCGGTTACGAGGTCCCGGCCTTGCGCGAGCTGGCGGACCGCTACCAGTCCGGCGGCGACGCGGAGCGCGCCATGCAGGCCCTCGAGAAGCTGCTGCAGGCCGGCAACGTCGAGGAGTGGAACCGCAGCCAGTACGCCAAGCGCCTGGCCGAGCTGTGCCAGCACAACGGGCGGGCCGAACGCGTGATCCCGATCCTCGAAGCCAGCTATGGGGACGCGGGCGCCGCCGCGGCGCAGAACGAGATCGGCGGGATCCTGGCGCGCTATCGCCGCTACGAGGAGGCGCTGCCGTACCTGAAGCGCGCGTCCGAGTTGAACCGCGACGCCTGGGACGACGGCGGTACGTATGCCACGGCGCTGCGCGAGCTGGGCCGCGCGCGCGAGGCGCTCGAGTTCCTGCTCGCGCGCTTGCGCGGCCCCCAGGACGCGTTGCGGCTGATGGAGTGGCGCGAGCGGGTCCTGGAGCTGGCCGACGAGATCGGCGCCGACGCGCTGTGGGACGCAGCCGCCGCGGCGGAGCCGGGCAAGCTCCAGGAGGCGGCGCTGCTGGATCTGTTCCGGGGCCGGCACGACCGCGCCGTGCAGCGCTTCGATGCGGTGCTGGCGGCGCAGCCCGACAACCTGGCTGCGGCCTGCGGCGCCCTGGAGGCATGCCTGCGCGCGGCGCGCTTGGACGAGGCCCTGGCGCGCGGCGCGGCGGTGGCGCGGCTCGCCCGGCAGTACTCCCACGTCCACACCGACCTCGAGTACTTCCTGCAGGATCTGCACACGAGGCTCGGCGCCATCCACCTGCGCCGGGACGATCCGGCCGCGGCGCTGGCCTGCTGGCAGCAGCGCGCGGCGCCGCAGCACCTGGATTCCCTCTGGCAATACACGTACTCCAATGACTACATGGGCGACTGGCTGCCGCTGGGCGAGCTGCTGGCGGCCCGCCGCCGCCACGCCGAGGCGCTGCCGTACCTGTGGACGGCGGCGATGATGGAGCCTTCGAACCGGGCGCGCGCCTGCACCTACGCCTGGAGCCTGTTCCAGTCCGGCGCCGAGGCGGCGGCGCTGGACGTGCTGTGGCGCAAGGTGCTGGACTTGAGCGCCGCCGTGGCGCCCAACCGCGCCTGGACCGGCGGCTATGCCTATTACGGCGACGAGAGCTCCGCCCGCCCGGAGCACGCCATGCTGCTGCGCATGTACCGCTGCATGGGCCGGCAGGACGAGCTGCTCGCGCGGACGCGGGCCGAGCTGGAGCGGCGGCCGCAGCACGAGTCGCTGCAGGCACTGCTGGACGCGGCGCTGCGCGACGCCGGGCGCCACGTGGAGCGCCTGCGGCTGGTACAGGAGAAGCTGGCCAGGAGCCCGGAAGACCGGGAGCTGCAGATCGTGCAGTCCGAACTCCTGCGCCGCCTCGGCCGGCACGAGGAGGCCGCGGCCATCCTGGAGCGCCTGCTGCCGCAGCTGAGCGCCGCCGCCATCCCGGACGGTGTCGCGAGACGCGCCGTGCGCTACGGGGGCGCGGCAGCGGGTTCGGGCGTGCGCTTCTCATGGGCCGGCAACCGCACCTCTGCATCCTCGATCAGCTACCGGTACGACGACGGCGGCGTCGCAGCGCAAGCGCGCACGCGGGTGCGGCGCGCGCTCATGGCGCTGCACGCCCGGCTCGGTCGCAGCGAATCCGCGCGGGCCCTGGAACGCCAGGAGACCGAGCTGGCCGGGGCGTCCTCCGGCTGGTGGTGGTCGGAGGGACGCGACGAGGTCCTGTACTCGGTGCTGTCCGCCTACGCGGAACTGGACCTGGACGACGAGGTCGCGCGCCTGTGCTCCCTGCTGCTCGAGCGTGACGCGGAGCGGCACGCCCAGCGCGTTGCCGACTTCCAGGTCGCCTACTACGAGCGGCGCGGCGACGCGGCGCGCCTGGAGCAGGCCCGCGCCGCGCAGCTTGCGGAGCTGGACCGCCGGCGCCGGCTCCATCCCTACTCCAGCGGCGCGCAGCTCGACTACGGCTTCGCCCTGCTGCGCGCGGGCGCCGACCTGGAAGCCGCGGCCGCGGCCGCTCGGCGCGCCCGCGAGCTCGAGCCGGAGTCCATGGCAGCGGAAGCCCTGCTGGGCTGGGCGGCCCTGCGCCGCGGGCAGGCGCAGGACGCGCTGGCGCACCTCCGCAGGGCCGACAGCGAGACGGAGTTCTCCGGCCGGTCCGACGCGCGCGTCGAGTACGGGCTGGGCCTGGCCCTGGCCGCCGCCGGAGCCCGTGACGAGGCGCTGCCGCTGCTGCGGCGCTGCCTGGCCCTGTACCCGGAGGACCCCGCGGCCGGCGAGGCGCGCCGGGTGCTAGAGTGATGGTCTGTCCTTTGAAGGCGAACCCATGAGCTCCAGCCCGCGCGAATCGATCTTGCAGGGCGCGGCACGACTGCGGCGGCGCAGCGCCCGGATGCATTGGTTCCGGTACGGACTGCGCGCGCTGTTCTACGGCTTGTTCGGTGCGGCGATCCTGGCCTGGATGGCTCCGGAGGTTCCGCTGTGGGCGCTGGCGGCGGGCACCCTGTCGTTCGGCGCAGCGGTGGGCGCGTGGTGCGCCTGGCGCCGCAAGCCGGCGCTGCTGGAAGCGGCCAAGGCCGGAGACGACCGGGTGGGTGACAAGGACCGCCTGTCCAGCGCCGTGCAGCTCCTCGGCGAGGACAGCCCGATGGTGCGCGCGCTGCTGGCGGACGCCGCCGCCGGCAGCCACCGCGTGGACCCGAGCGAGGTTTACCCCATGCACGTGCCGCGCGAAGGCTGGCTGCTGCCGTTGCCGCTGCTCGCCTGTGCGCTCGCCCTGGTGCTGCCCGGCATGCTGCGGGCCGATCCGCGCCCGAATCCCGAGCTGGCCGCCATGGCGGCCGACCAGGCGGCGGTCCTGCGCGAGTTCGTGGCGCGCGAGCGGCAGAAAGAGCAGACCCCGCGGCGCAAGGAGCTGCTGGACCAGCTCGAGCGGCTGGCGCAGGAGCTGAGCCGCGAGGGCTTGATGAAGAAGGACGCCTTGTCCGAGATCGCCAAGGCCATGGCGGACCTGCAGCGGAAGCGCGACGAGGAGCAGCGCAAGCTGGAGATGGAGCAGCTCATCAAGAGCTTCCAGCAGAACGACAGGACCCGGGAGCTGGCCCAGGAGGTCAACAGCGGCAACTACCAGGACGCGGCCAACAAGGTCAGCGAGCTGATCGAGGAGCTGAAGAAGGAGATCCAGCGCAAGAAGGCCGAAGGCGCCGACCCGAAGCTGCTCGAGGAGCTGGAGCAGAAGCTGCGCGAGCTGGAGGAGCTCAAGGCCAAGCTCCTCAACCTGCTCAACGTCAACTACGACATCGGCGTCATGGGCGAGGTCCTGGACTTCCTCGGCCAGGTGGAAGGCGACCTGGCCGCCCTGCCCGACGAAGAGGTGGTGGATCTGCGCTACCTCAAGCTGAACCCCGGCTGACTGGACGGGGGCACCTGAAGGGGCGACAAGATCGCCCGCCTCCCGCGGCTGGTTCAGCCGCCGAGCACCAAGGCAGGCAAGGGCACGACGGATTTCTTCGCCGAGGAGAAGCGCTCCCTGGGCACGCGCCAGGAGCACAAGCAGAGCATCCGCGAGCAGAAGGGCGGCAGCGCCTTCACGCAGACCCAGGTCGCCAACGACGGCACACGGTCGCGGCTGGACGCGCGCGAAGTCTATCTGGCCGAGCGCCAAGCCGCCGAGGACGCCATCGAGCAGCAGGACGTGCCGCCCGGTTACCGCGAATACCTGCGGCAATACTTCGAGAAGATCCAGCCGGACGCGCCGTCGCAAGAACCGAAGTAGGCGCGGCGGCCTTTCCGGCGCCGCCGAGAGGAACTCCCAGACATGACTTCCGAACATGCCGAGGTGCGGGCGCGCGTCGCCGCATTCCAGCGCGACTTCCGCGCGCTGCAGCAGGAGATCGGCAAGGAGATCGTGGGCTATCAGGACCTGGTGGACAAGGTGCTGGTGTGCCTGTTCACGCGCGGCCACGTGCTGCTGGAGGGCGTGCCCGGCCTGGGCAAGACCCTGCTGGTGCGCACGCTCGCCAAGGCTCTGGACCTGCGTTTCTCGCGCATCCAGTTCAGCCCCGACCTGATGCCGGCCGACATCGTCGGCACCAACGTGCTGGAGGTGAGCGAGAACGGGCAGAAACGCTTCCGCTTCCAGCAGGGGCCGGTGTTCGCGCACGTGGTCCTGGCCGACGAGATCAACCGCGCCACGCCCAAGACCCAGTCGGCCCTGCTGGAGGCCATGCAGGAGCACAGCGTCACGGTGGGCGGCACCACCTACCGCCTGGAGGAACCGTTCTTCGTGCTGGGCACGCAGAATCCGATCGAGATGGAGGGCACCTACCCGCTGCCCGAAGCCCAGGTGGACCGCTTCTTCTTCAAGCTGCACGTGGGCGCCCTGGGCGAGGACGACCTGGTGGAAGTGATCGACCGCACCACCGCCACCGCCAGCGCCGACGTGCGCCCGACGCTGGGGCGCGCGCGCATCGAGGAGATGCGCCAGCTGGTGCGCGAGGTGGCGGTGGCCGACCACGTGAAGCGCTACGCGGTGCGCCTGAGCCGGGCCACGCACCCCGACAGCGAGGTGGCCACGGAGCAGGTGAAGCGCTACGTCAAGTTCGGCGCCAGCCCGCGCGGCATCCAGACCCTGATCCTGGGCGGCAAGGTGCAGGCGCTCCTGGACGGGCGCAGCCACCTCGCCTGCGAGGACGTGCGCTCGGTGCTGCACCCGGCGCTGCGCCACCGCATCCTCCTCAACTTCGAGGGTGAAGCCGACGGCAAGTCCACGGACGCGATCCTGGACGAGGTGGTGCAGGAGACCGCGGAGCTGGCGCCGGCGCTGAGCGCCTGAGCCGGTGGCTGCGCCCGCCCGCGCGCGGCCCGAGCTGGAGTTCGGCGCCGAATTCCTGCGCAAGCTGGAGGTGCTCAACGTGATCGCCCGCAAGATCTTCGCGGGCGCACTGCGGGCCGACCGCCAGTCGGTGCGCAAGGGCGTCAGCGCCGAGTTCGCCGACCACCGCAGCTACGTGCCCGGCGACGACTTCCGCCACGTGGACTGGCACCTGTTCGGGCGCCTGGAGGAGCTGTTCCTCAAGTTGTACAAGGA
This sequence comes from Planctomycetota bacterium, assembly GCA_004295085.1. Taxonomy (GTDB): domain Bacteria; phylum Planctomycetota; class UBA1135; order UBA1135; family UBA1135; genus SHNF01. The sequence continues at coordinate 652,032 of SHNF01000009.1, forward strand.
GGAGGAGAACCTGCACCTGACCCTGCTGCTGGACTCCTCCCTGTCCATGGACCAGGGAGCGCGCAACAAGCTGAACTACGCGCTGCAGGTGGCCGCCGCCCTGGCCTACATCGGCATGTCCAACATGGACTGCGTACACCTGCTGCCTTTCGACCGGCGGCTGCGCGACAACGGCCTGTGGGGCCTGAAGGGACGCGGGCAGGTGTTCCGCCTGTTCGATTACCTGGCGCGGCTTGAGCCGGCGCAGCACACCGACCTGGCCCGCAGCTGCCGCGAGTTCATCGGCAAGACGCGCCAGCGCGGCATCGTGGTGGTGCTCAGCGACTTCTACGACCTGGACGGATTCCAGCCCGGCCTGCGCTACCTCAAGTTCCCGCGCCACAGCGTGTACGTGCTGCACGTCGTGGACGAGCTCGAGGAGCGCCCGGACATCCGCGGCGACCTGCGTCTGGTGGACTGCGAAGCGGGCACGCATCGCGAGATCAACGTGACCGAGGGCTTGCTGGCGCGCTACGAGGACGCCTTCGGCCGCCTGGCCCGCGGCGTCGAATCCTTCTGCGTGCGCAACGAGATGGGCTACTGCCTGGCGCGCACCGCCGTGCCCTTCGACGAGCTGGTGCTGAAGATCCTGCGCCGCGGAGGCCTGGTGGGATGAGCCTGGGCGCGCCGGCCTTCCTGTGGCTGCTGGCGCTGGCGCTCCCGGTGATCGCGCTGTACCTCCTCAAGGTGCGGCGGCGGCGGGTCGCGGTGCCTTACCTGCGCCTGTGGGAGAGCCTGGTGCAGGAGACCCGGGCGCACTCGCTGTTCCAGCGCTTCAAGCGCCTGCTGTCGCTGCTGCTGCAGCTCGTCATCCTGGCGGCACTGGTGCTGGCCATGGGCAAGCCCGCACTCGAGCTGGGCGCCCTCAAGGAGGAGCACGTGGTGCTGCTGCTGGACACCTCCGCCAGCATGCGCGCCCGCGACGCGGGCGGCACCCGCTTCGACGCCATGCTGGAGCGGGCGCGCGCTCTCGTGGAGGACCTCGGCCACGAGGACCAGATGCTGGTGGCTGCCGCCTCCGATCGCCTGGACGTGCTCGCGCCGTTCACGCGCAGCCGGCTGCGCCTGCGCCAGGCCCTGGAGCGGGCGCGCCCCACCAATCGCTCGCTCGACGCCGCGCGCGCTCTCGCGTTCGCGCGCGAAGTGACGCAGGATCGCCCCAGCGCGCGGATCCTGTTCCTCAGCGACGGCGCCGCGGGCGGCGTGGAGAGCGCGCTGCGCGGCCTGGAGGGCGCGTCCCTGGTCCCGGTGGGCGCGCCCGCGGAGAACGTCGGCATCCTGCGCTTCAGCGCGCGCAAGAACAGCGCGCTGGGCGCGGATTCGATCCTGGCCGTGCTGAAGAACTTCGGCGCGGAGGCGCAGGAGTTCGACCTGGAGCTGGCCCTCAACGGCGCCACCCAGAAGGTCGCGCCCCAGCGCCTCGCCCCCGGCGAGGAGTCGGTGCAGCGCTTCGACATGGCGCTGCCCGAAGGCGGCACCCTGCGGCTGTCCCTCGCCCTGGACGACGCGCTGGCGCTGGACAACACCGCGTTCGCGATCGCGCGCCCGGACGCGCTGCGCCGCATCGTCCTCGTGACCGCCGACCCGGCGCAGGCGCAGCCCTTCCAGCTGGCGTTCGAGTCCATGGCCGAGGTCGTGGATCCGAGCTCGCTGCTGGTCACCCCGGAGCAGTACGCCGGCCTGGACGACGAGCTCAAGCGCGCCGACGTCACCATCTGCCACGGCGTGCTGCCGCCGGAGCTGCCGGCCGGCGGCAACCTGGTCCTGCTGAACACGCCGCTGCCCGCGGGCCTGCCGGCGCGCATCGTCGGCGAGGAGCCGAATCCGGAGATCTGGGACTGGGACCGCGGGCACCTGCTCAACCGCTACCTGAACTATCGCGACCTGCCGCTGCCGCCCGCAAGGATCCTGGAGGTGGCCGGCGGCGAAAAGCTGGTGGAAAGCTACTCCGGTCCGGTCATCGCGGCCTTCGACCTGGGCGGACGGCGCGCGGTGTACGTCGCCTTCGACATGACCGACCGCCTGTTCCCGTTCCGCCTGGCATTCCCGCTGCTGCTGCGCAACGCCGTGGCCTGGTTCGAGAGCGAGGCAGACCAGCTGCTGGAGGACTGTTACCGTCCCGGCAGCGTCATCCGGCCGCTGCGCCCCGTGAGCGGGCCGGTGAGCGCCACCTGGTTCACGCCGGAGGGCCAGCACAGCGAGACGCTCGAGCTGCGCGATGGCGCGTTCTACTTCGACCGCACCGAACTTCCGGGACCGTACCTGTTCACGGTGGCGGGGCGCGATCACCCCACCAGCGTCAACCTGTTCGACGCAGGCGAGTCGGACCTGGCGCCGCCGGCAGCCACCGCGGCGGCGGCGCCGGGGCGCGGCGCCCACCTGCTCAACCGCGAGTTCTGGACCGTGCTGGCGGCGCTGGCTCTGGGGCTGTGGGCGCTGGAGTGGGCGCTCTACCACCGGAGGATCACGGAGTAGCGCATGCTGCAGTTCGAGAGCCCGCTGTGGTTCCTGGCCCTTCTGCCGCTGCTGCCCTGGCTCCTGTACTGGCGCCACAGGAGCTACGCCGATCTGTCGCCGCTGCGCTCCTGGCTGGGCTGCGGTCTGCGCGTTCTTGCCCTGGCCGCGGTCGTGCTGGCCCTGAGCCGCCCGGTGCTGCTGCTGCGCAACCGCGACCGCGCCGTCCTGTTCCTGGTGGACGTCTCCGACAGCGTGCCGGACACCGCGCTGGACGAAGCCTGGAGCCAGGTGAGCGCCGCCGCCACGGACCTCGACTCCGGGTGCAGTGCCGGCCTGGTGCTGTTCGCCGGCGCGCCGGTCCTGGCACGTCCACTGCAGGCCGAGCCGCTGGAGCTGACCGACGAGCTCCGCCGCCGCATGTTCCACCAGCGGGAGAAGGACCGGCTGCAGGCCCGGGCCGCCGAGCTGGAGCGCTCGGATCTGGACGAGACCGCACGGGCGGAGCTGCAGCGGCTGCGCCAGGAGCTCGACGGCGTCGAGCTGTGGCGCCGCGAGATCGGCGCGCAAGACACCGACCTGGAGGCCGCGTGCCGCCTGGCGCGGGCGCTGCTGCCGGCGGAGGCCCGCGGCCGCTTGGCGCTGTTCTCCGACGGCAACGCCACGCGCGGCGACCTGCTGCGCGAGATCGCGGAGCTGCGCCAAGGCGGTGTGAGTCTGCACGCGCAACTCCTGCGCCGCGCCGACAAGCCCGACGTGCTGGCGGAGGAGCTGCGTGTGCCGGCGGAGGTCCAGATCCGCGCGCCCTTCAACGCCGAGATCGCGCTCAACAGCAACTACGAGACGGACGCCGAGGTCCGCTTCTTCCGCAACAAGTTTCTGGTGAGCACTCAGGCGCTGCGGCTGAAGCCCGGCAAGAACCTGCTGCAGGTGCCCAAGATCTCCCTGGAGGAGGGTTTCCATGAGTTCGAGGCCGTGGTCGCCGCCGCCGGCGACACGCGCCTGGAGAACAACGTGGCGCGGGCCGCGGTGCGCGTGGCCGGCCGCCCCAAGGTCCTGCTGGTGGAGCGCGAGCGCGAGCTGGCGCGGCACCTGGAGGAGGCGCTGGCCGCCGCCGACATCCAGGTGGAGACGCGGCCGGAGGCGGGCGTTCCGGCGGAGATGAACGACCTGCTCAACTACGACGCCTTGATCCTGAGCGACGTCGCCGCCAGCGCCATGACGGTGCCGCAGATGGAGCTGATCAAGCGCTACGTGCGCGAGATGGGCGGCGGACTGGTCATGCTGGGCGGCGAGCACAGCTTCGGACTGGGTGGTTATTACCGCACCCCGGTGGAGGACGCGCTGCCGGTGCGCATGCCGATGCGCAAGAACGTGGAGAAGCCCAACCTGGCGCTGCTGCTCGTGATCGACAAATCCGGCTCCATGGGCGGCGACAAGATCGAACTGGCCAAGGAGGCGGCCATCGCCTCGGCCGAGGTGCTGAAGCCCGCGGACCGCTTCGGCGTGATCGCATTCGACAGCCTGGCGGAGACCATCTGTCCGGTCACCGACGCCGCCGACTTGGCCGGCATCAGCTCGCAGATCGCGCGCCTCGCCTCCGGCGGAGGCACGCACATCTACCCGGCGCTGTACGACGCCTACCAGGCGCTGCTGAGCGAGGACGCCAAGCTCAAGCACATCATCCTGCTCTCCGACGGCCACACCGAGGGCACGGGCTACGACCAGCTCGTGTCCCACATCGCCGCGGACGGCATCACCTTGTCCTGCGTCGGCATCGGCGAGGGCGCGGACGAGAAGCTGCTGGGCGGCATGGCCGAGGGCGCCGGCGGGGAGTATTACTTCACCAACGACTTCGCGTCCATTCCGCAGATCTTCACGCGCGAGACCCTGCGCGCCAGCAAGTCCATGCTGGTGGAGGAGCCGTTCCTGCCGCAGGTCACCGCGGAAACGGAGGCCCTGAAGGGCGTTGACCTCGCTTCCATGCCGTTCCTGCTGGGCTACGTCGCCACCCAGGCCAAGCCCACCGCCACCGTGGCGCTGAAGTCCGAGTACGGCGACCCGGTGCTGGCCACGTGGCGCTACGGACTGGGGCGCGCCGCCGCCTTCACCTCCGACGCCAAGGCGCGCTGGGCCGCCGACTGGATCGGCTGGTCGTCCTTCTCCAAGTTCTGGGGCCAGCTCGTGCGCTCGGTCATGAGCACCGGGGCGCACCACGAGCTGCGCTCCAGCGCGCGCGTGGACGTCGCCGGCGGCAGCGCCGCGCTCACGCTGGACGTCCGCGGGCGCGCCGGCGAGTTCCGGGACGACGTGCGGCCGGAGGTCTCTCTGTACCGCAGCGGGGAGGGGGCGGAGCCATTGCCCGTGGAGCACCTGGCGCCGGGCTTGTACCGGGCCCGTTTCCCGCTGCAGAGCAACGGCGACTTCTACCGACTCATGCTGGTGCAGAAACAGGGCGAGGACGTGGTGGACCTCAAGGCCCTGGCCGTGACGCAGTCCTATTCCCCGGAATTCCGGAACCTGATGGCCGACGCCGGCGTACTGCGCCTGGCCGCCGCCGAAACCGGCGGCGTGTACGCACCGGCGCCGGAGCAGGTCTGGGAATTCAGCGGCGACGCCGCCCGCACCCTGCACGACACCTGGTGGTGGTGGCTGCTGCTGGCAATCCTCGTGCTGCCGCTGGACCTGGCGCTGCGTCGCTTCGGACTGGGCTGAACCGGCGCTCTCCCTATCTTATTAGCTGACATGAAAGCCTCCTCCACCCTCACTCGCCCCGCGCCGCGCAAGCTGGCAGGGGAGACCGGCCCCGCCGCCGAACTCGCCCGCGGCCTCGCCGGCGTCCTCGCCGACACATACAGCGTCTACCTTCTCACCCAGAACTACCACTGGAACGTCGAGGGCCCGCACTTCGCGGAGTATCACGCGCTGTTCAACAAGCAGTACGACGAGCTGGCCGGGGCCGTGGACGAGCTCGCGGAGGCCATCCGCTCCATGGGCTACTACGCCCCCGGCACCTTCGCGGAGTTCAGCGAGCTGGCCTCGGTGAAGCAGCCCTCCGACAACCCGGACGCCGTGGAGATGGTGCGGCGCCTGCACGACGCGCATGACCAGGTTCTGCGCCGCATCGGCGATGTGCTGCCGCTGTCCGAGGCCGAAGGCTTCGAGTGGGTCAACGACCTGCTGGTGCAGCGCCAGGACGCTCACGGCAAGGTGCGCTGGATGCTGCGCGCGACCCTGGGCAAGGGCTCGCAGCGCCTGTGAGCGCGCCGCCGGAGTGGCGCTAGGAATCCGCTCCCGCGAGCGCGGTCTGCGGCGGGTGGAACGGCTCCAGGACGCGCCAGCGGCGCCGCGCTGCGCCGGTTTCCGCCGGCGCCGGGCCGCGCAGCGGAAAGGACTGATTGGTGGGCAGGAACACGACGCGGCCGTCGCGCACCTCGCTGGCGGCCTCGACCTCGATGCCGCCGAGTCCCATGTTGTTGCGGATGACGCCGTCCGCCAGGACCCGGAAGTCCAGCGGCTGCGGTGCCGGCACGCGCACGCGCGCGATCTGTCGGTCCAGGTCGATCTGCGGAGTGGAACCGTACAGGTCCCGGAGGAGCTTCTCGAAGCCGAGAAGCTCCTCGTTTCACGTTCAGCCTTCCAGCTGGATCTCGAGGAAAGCGAAGTCGTTCGCGCCAGGCCGGACTTCCGCGCCGGGAGCGGAACAGGCGGCGAGCGGAAGCAGCAGCAGGAAGAGGAGGAGGGCGAGGATGAGAGGCCAGGATCGCATGGGCTCAGAAGCGTAACCCGAGGTTGACGAATCCGGTGAAGTCGGGCGCGAGCTGGGTCTCGTTCACGCGCTCGTACACGGGCAGCTCCACTCCTGCCTGGATATCGAGGGAAGGCCGCGGCCGGAACGCCCAGTTCAGGCCGACCGTGACCCGCTCGCCGCCCGTGGCTCCGACGCCGGCGCCGAACTGCTCGTCGCGGGCCGCCCAGCGGTAGCGCAGCAGCAGGTCGGCGCGCATGAAAGGGCCTGGGTAGGGTTCGAGCCAGAATCGGTTGCCGGCCGCCAGCTCCGCGAAGACCTCGTCGCCGAAGGCGTAATCGGCGCCATTCTCGCCGTTCGCCTTGTAGAGCAGCGCCGCATTGAAACGCCAGCGGTACGGCTCGTAGGTGGCCGCCGCCCCGAGCATGGGATCCCAGGAGCCGGATCCGGGCTGGATCTCCGGCGGGACGAGCACGCCGCCGTCTCGTTCGTCGTCCGCGCCCGTCGGCGTCTCCAGCGCGCCCAGCACCGCCAGGTTGAGGGCCTTGTGCGGAGCGTCCCAGCGATGGAAGCGCCATTTCGCGAACGCCGCGAGGTCACCGGGCCCGCTGGCCGCCAGGCGGCCGCCGGCGCCTTCCAGCTCGCGGAACTCGTAGGGCAGCACCACGCTGAGCTGGAGGTCGTGCCGCAGGCCGTAGTGGGCGCTCACCTGCAGCTCGTGCCCGGTCTGCGAGCGCCGCATGGGATCCGCCACTTCGTCGCCACCACGGAGCAAGGTGGACTCGCGCTGGTACTGGTAGCCGAGGTTCAACAGCCAGCCGCCGTCATAAAGCGTTTCTCCGTCCAGGAGATCGAGCGTTCCCTCCTGCGGCGCGGCCGCCAGGGCGAGGAGCAGCCAGAAGGCGGTCATCGGAGCGCGCGGGCGGCGGCAGATACGGTAACATTGCATGGGGGCGAGAGAGGATGAAAGTGCCCGGCCGAGTGTGCGTCGCCGACGGCCTGTCCACGCGGGCCGACGCCGCGGACGCGTCGCGCGAGGCGCTGGAGTCCGTCGCGGACCGCATCGGCGCCAATCCGGACCTGGCACTGGTCTTCATCACGCCGCACCACGCGGCGCAGGCGCATCGCGTGCTCGAGGACCTGCGCGGCATCCTCGGCGCGGACGTCGTGGTCGGCTGCACGGCGTCGGGCGTCATCGGCGCGGGGCGCGAGGTGCAGAGCGGGCCGGGCCTGGCGGTGTGGAGCGCGCGCCTGCCGGGCACGCGCGTGCAGGGCTTCCACTTGCGCCTGGAGGAGACCGAGGAGGGCAATTTCGTGCGCGGCTGGCCGGAAGTAGGCCCGGACGTGAGCGCGGTGCTGCTGGGCGACCCCTTCAGCTTCCCGGTGGAGCCGTTCCTGGCCTCCTTGCGCCGCGAGAAGAAGGCGCCGACCCTGGTCGGAGGCCTGGCCAGCGGCGCCACGCGGCCCGGAGGCAACCGCTTCTTCATGGATGACCGCGTGTTCGACAACGGCGCCGTCGGCTTCGTCATCGCCGGGCCCATGCGGCTGCAGCCGCTGGTGTCGCAGGGCTGCAAGCCGGTGGGCAAGCCCTTCGTGGTCACCCGCTGCGAGCGCAACGTCATCTACGAGCTGGGCGGCGCGCCGGCCTACGACGGCCTGGGCTCGGTGCTGGCCGAGATGGACGAGGATGAGCGGCGCCGCTTCTCGCGTGCGCCGCAAGTGGGCCTGCGCGCGGCCAGCGACCCCGGCTCCAAGGACGGCAGCGGCGGCTACTTGATCCGCGGCCTCATGGGCGTGGACCGGCGCAGCGGCGCCGTCGCGGTGACCGACCACGTGTACAAGGGCCTGGAGCTGCAGTTCCACACGCGCGACGGCGCCAGTGCCCACGAGGAGCTGCAGAGTCTGCTGGCGCTGGCCAGCGCGCTGAACCCGGAGTCCGAAGGCGCCCTGCTGTTCTGCTGCAACGGCCGCGGCGTGGACATGTTCGACTCCCCGGACCACGACGTGGGCGAAGTGCGCACCTTCTTCCCCGGCGTGCCCGCGGTGGGCATGTTCGCCGCCGGAGAGATCGGGCCGGTCCTGGGCCAGCCGTACCTGCACAGCTTCACGGCCAGCCTCGGCTTCCTGGTGCAGGCCGCCGGAGGCTAGCGCAGCGCGTTGCGCGCCAGCTTGTCCTGGGTCTTGGTCGGATCCAGGATGCCGCCCTGGGCCACCGCGTAGTACTCGAGGTCGCCGTCGCCGTCGGCGTCGAAGAACGCCCCGTCCGGGCAGATGAAGCTGCCGAAGCCAGCCGTGTCGAAGAAGGCGGTGTCGCGCGCGAAGGTCCCTTCCACGCCGCCCTGGGCGAGGCCCTGGTTCACGAACAAGGCCGCGCTCCCGACCAGGCCGGTGCTGCCGAAGAACTCGTGCGAGTTCAGGACCAGGTCGGTGTCGCCGTCCAGGTCCACGTCGCCGCTGGTCGCGCCCAGGACGATGGTGAACTCGGGCGCAGTGAGGCCCGGCAGCAGCGCGGACGCGTTGTCGAACACGCCCGGCGCGGCCGCGCCGCGGTTGAGGAGCAGATCTCCGGCGGCGTACGCCGGCACGCTGCCGTGGCTGTTGGCGGCCAGGACGTCCAGGTAGCCGTCGCCGTTGACGTCGGCCAGGGCCAGGCCGTTGGTGTTGTCGCCCGTCCCGCCGTTGATGACCGGCAGGCGGGTGGCGCTGGCGTCGCTGAAGGCGCCGGCGCCATCGTTGAGCAACATCACGTTCGGCTGACCGGGACCCGTGCCGAACACGCCGCCCGCGTCGTACCGGCCGAACAACAGGTCCAGGTCGCCGTCGCGGTCCAGGTCCCCCACGGCCAGGGCTTCGTTCTGGAGCAAGGGATCGTTCCACGTGGCCGCGTCGAAGGCGGCGTCACGCACGAACGCGCCGAGCGTCCCGCCCTGCGCGCCGCCCTGGTTGATCAGCAAGGCGTTGGTGTCGAGCGCTCCGTGGATGCCGGCGGTGGTCGCCAGCACGAGGTCCAGGTCGCCGTCGCCGTCCACGTCGCCGAAGGCGGCGTCGGACACGTACTGGGGGCCGGCCGGGAAGCCCGGGTCCAGCGAGAAAAAGCCCGCGCCGTCGTTGCGCAGCAGGCGCGAGGGCAGCGACGCCGCGCCGTGCGGGTCCACGCCGCCGGTGATCAGCAGGTCGAAGTCGCCGTCCAGGTCCACGTCGGCCCACTCGGCGTCGCGCGAGCCCTGGCCGAAGCCCCCGGGGAGGCGCGCCAGGGTCTCGTCGGCGAAGGCGCCGCCGGTGTTGACCACGAGCAAGGTCTGCTCGTCCGTGGTCACCGACAGGTCCAGGTCGCCGTCGCGGTCGAAGTCGCAGGCGTCCACGTCCAGCCCGGCCGCGACCTGCGTGGCCGGCGGGAGCACGCCGCTGACGTCGTTGTAGCGCGCCGTCCGGAGCGCTTCCGCGATCACCGCCACGCGCTCCGAGGCCAGGAGCATTCCCTGGCGTCCCGGCACGAAGGCCTGCGCGAACACGGTCTGTCCAGCCATGAAGGTGCTGGGCGGCACGAACACGCTCAGCTCGTACACGCCGTCCGCGCCGATGACGCCCTGCGCCAGGCGCGCGTCGCGCACCTGGATCAGCACCGGCGGCTTGCCGCCGGCCGGCACGAACACGCCGGGCTGCCCGAAGAACACCGCCGCGGGGCGTCCGATCTCCGTGCTCCACAGGCGCGCCCGGAACACCGCGTTGTTGTCCAGAGCCTTCAGCTCCAGCCGGGCCTGCTGCACGCCGCTGCTCTGCGCCAGGGCGGGGGCGGCGCACACTGCCGCCGCGAGGAATGCGGGGAAACGAGAGGATTGCATGACCTGCGCAGGCTAGGCGCGCAGCGGCGCCCCTTGGTAATGGCATTGTCATGGCCGCGGTCTAGGATGAAGGCCTCCCATGGCGAGCAACACGCTGGTCCGCAGCACGCGGGTGTTCCTGCGCACGCGCCGGCTGCCTGCAGGGACGCGGCTGGCGCCCATGCCCGCGGGCGCGGACTGGTTCCTCGGCCACCTGCGGCTGGCGCGCCACGACGCTCCCGGATTCCTGCTGCGCTCGACGCAGCAGTGCGGCGACGTCGTGCGCTTCCGCTTCGGCCCCATGATGGCGCATCTCCTCGCGCGGCCGGAGCACGTGCAGTTCGTCCTGGCGGACCACCACCGCGCCTTCAGCAAGCAGGCGCGCGGTTTCGAGAAGCTGCGCCCCGTACTGGGCAACGGACTGCTCAACAGCGAGGGCGAGTTCTGGCTGCGCCAGCGGCGCACGATCCAGCCGATGTTCGACCGGCGGGCCTTGCCGCAGTACGGCCGGATCATGGCCGCCGCCGCCGCGGACCTCGCGGCGGAATGGGACGGCCGCCGCGGTCAGACGCTGGACGTCGCCGCCGAGATGATGCGCCTTGCCCTCAAGATCGTCGGCCTCACCCTGCTCGACACCGACGTGACCGCGGGCGCCGGCGAGGTCGGTGAAGCCCTCACCTGGCTGATGCACGAGACCCAGGCCCGCATCTTCTCCATCTTCGACCTGCGCGAGAAGCTGCCAGGCGGCCACAATCGCAAGTACCGGCAGAAGCTCGCCGTCCTGGACGTCGCCGTGCTGCGCATCATCCGCGAGCGCCGCGCGCATCCCGGCGGCCACGACCTCGTCGCACAGTTGCTGCGCGCCCAGGACGAGCAGGGCAACCGGATGAGCGACCGGCAGGTCCGCGACGAAGTGATGACCATTTTCCTGGCGGGCCACGAGACCACCGCCAACCTGCTCTCCTGGACCTGGATGCTGCTCGCGCTCCATCCGCAGGCCGAGCGGCGCCTGCGCTCGGAGCTGGACGGGGTCCTTGGCGGGCGCGCGCCGGACCCGTCCGACTGCGACGCCCTGGATTACACGCGGCGGGTGCTGCAGGAATCGCTGCGCCTGTACCCGCCGGCCTGGTTCATCCCGCGCGCCGTCCTGGAGGACGTCACGCTGGACGGCTATTACCTGCCGCAGGATTCGGTGGTGATGCTGTCGCCATACGTCACGCACCGGCTGCCGCAGCACTGGCCGGATCCGGAGCGCTTCGACCCCGACCGGTTCCTTCCCCAGCAGGTCGAGGAGCGGCACAAGTGGGCCTACTTCCCCTTCGGCGGCGGCCCGCGCCTCTGCATCGGCAATCACTTCGCCATCCTGGAGGCCACCTTGATCGTGGCCACGCTGGCTCAACGCTTCCGGCTGCGGCTGGCAGGCGATCAGCCGGTCGAGCACGAGGCGCTGATCACCTTGCGGCCCAAGGGCAAGCTCGTCATGCAGCTCGAATGAGGGGTCGGATCCTCAGCATCGCGTGGGCGTCGCCCGAGCAGAGTGTCTCTGACCCTGTCACGGCTCCGCCGCGCCCTCGGCCGGCTGGATCCGCGGCACGGACACCTCGGTGCCCCGCGGCAGGAAGGAGATCTTGTCCGCGGCGCCGGCGACCTGGACCTCGACCGGTGCGTCCTGGCCCGGGCCGTAGTAGGTCAGGCCCCTTAGCTCCTGGCCTTCCCGCAGGCCTGCGTTCCAGGCCGGGCCGCCCTCGCGCACGCCGCTCACGCGCCTCGACTGGATGGTGGCGCTGACATCGAAGCCAGGGTCGTGCAGGTAGGCCACCACGCTCTGCAGCTGGCCGAAGTTGGCGAACGCGGCCGGATCCAGCTCCAGGGTGCCTCCCTGGCCCAGGAACCGGCTGAGCCTGGCCGCGTAGTCCGCGGAGGTCCAGCGCGAGAAGCGCTCCAGCAGCTCTCCGGTGGAGAAGCGCTCGCCCGCGCGAGCCTCCCGGAGCAGCTCCCGCATGCCGTCGTCGAGCGTGCGGCGGCCGTCGCTGACCCGCCGCATCTCCGCGTCCAGGGACAGGGCCGCGACCGCGCCGCGCTGGTACGGAAGCTGGCCCAGCTCCGCGCTCTTCCAGAAACCCTCGGCGATGGCTGCGTTGCCTTGCTCCCGCACCGGCGAGCACCAGTAGGAGGCCAGCAGCTGGTTCACCCACTCGCGGCGCTCGGCTTCGCTCTCCAGGCCGGCGTGGCGCAGCATGCGGCCGGTGTAGAAGTCCGTGAAGCCTTCGGTGAACCAGTACGCCTCGCGTTCGGGGTCCTCCGGCGAGATTTCGAGGCCGCACCAGTTGTGGAACAGCTCGTGGGCCAGCACGCGCAGGATCCGGTCGCGCGTGTTGCCCTCCGGATCCAGGCTGGCGCCGCGCTGGCAGAAGAGGGCGAAGGAGTCGGTCAGCCCGGTGCCGCCGAGCGAGAAGCTGTTCGGGTCGGCCTTCCCCATGGGCAGGGCGGTGATCAGGTAATAGGCCTGGCTGGAATCCCCGAAGAACGTGCGCTCCGCCTGCAGGATCCCGGCGCAGGCGTCGGCGAGCTCGGCGGCCTGGAACGAAAAGCCTCCGCCCGGCATGGCGACCAGCATGCGCCCGCCCGGCGCCGGCCGCTGCTCCACCTGCAGGTCCCCGCCCACGAAGACCGCCTGCAGGAATTCCGAGAGCGGTCGCTGCACGCGCACCTCAGCGTCCCCATGAGAGCAGAGCGTGCGCCAGCCACGTTCGGCGAAACCCTGCCAGGACAGGGCGATGTCGCGCGGCGCGTCGTCGGGCAGCCAGGCGGGAGCCAGGAGACCATTGCTGCCGATCAGGTGCAGCAGGCCCGGCCGGACCACCGGCCGGTACTCGTTCGAGTGGTCGGCTCCTTCATCCGGCAGCGGCGCGAGCTCCCAGGACAGGCGCAGCGGGGCCGACGGCGCGTGCTGCACGCGGTAGCGGGCCTGGCCGAGCGCCTGCACGGGCAATTGCCGTCCTGTGTCGTCGCAGGCGCGCACTTCCAGGATCCAGGCGCCGTCGTCCGGCACGCCACCCCAGCCGGTGCGCAGGCCGAATTCGCTTGCGCCGGAGTCCGATCCAGCCAGCTCCAGCGTGGCGGCGACGCGCGGCGGATCGTCCGCTGCCCATCGGAGCGTGTAGTGCAGCTCGGGCGAGGCTTCGGTGCCGGATCCGACGGCGGCGCAGGCCGGCAGGAGCGTCACGAGCGGCCAGGAAAGGAGGAGCAGACCTCGTGTCATCCTCATGGCGTTGGGTGGCCTTGGGGCATGGTGCCCGTGCGCCCAGCCGTTCAGGCCTGCTGAATCCGCTATCCCGGCGGCCAGCCCATCTGGCGGCCGCCCAGCAGGTGCATGTGGAGGTGGTGCACCGTCTGCCCGCCGTTGCGGCCGACGTTGGTGACGATGCGGTAGCCGTCCTTCTCCAGGCCCTCGGCCTCGGCCATGCGCGCCAGGACCTGCAGCATGTGCCCCAGCAACGCCGTGTCGCCGGAAGCGTCGGCCAGGCTGGCGTAGGGCTTGCGCGGGATCACCAGGATGTGCACGGGAGCCTGCGGATGGATGTCGCGGAAGGCCAGGCACTGGTCGTCCTGGTACACGATCTCAGCCGGCAGTTCGCCGGCGGCGATGCGGGCGAACACGTTGCTGGGCGGCTGCTTGGCCATGCTCAGACTCCCGCGGCTCCTTTGGCGGCCTCGTCCAGGGCCTTCTTCCACTCCTCGACCGGCATTTCCTGCCCCTCCTCGATGAGGAGGACGGGGAAGCCGTCCTCGATGCGGTAGCGGCGCCGTGTGTCCTCGTCCGTGCTGATGAGGCTGTCCCCCACCTGCACCAGGGGCTTGCGGCTCAGCGGGCAGACCAAGATGGACAGGAACTCCGGGTCGAGGCGCGTCATGCGGTCTTCCAGTATGGCACAGGGACCGGCACAGTTGCGGCTCCTCCTTGTTTTCTTCACAATTCCTGCACAGGAGGCTGGCGCCTTCGCCATAGCTTCACGGCAAATGAAAGGAAAGAAACTGCTCCTGGTGGAGGACGACCCCGACCTGCTGGAGGTCCTGCGCCTGACCTTCGAGAACGAGGGCTACCAGACCGTGCTGGCCAAGAACGGCGAGGAGGCGCTCAAGCTGGCCCGCCGCCACGATCCGGACATGGTGCTGCTGGACATCATGCTGCCGGGCAGGGACGGGATCGAGGTCTGCCGCGAGATGCGGTCCGACCCGTCCCTCAAGGCCATGCCGGTCCTGATGCTGACCGCCAAGGCCGAGGAGGCCGACGTCGTGCTGGGCCTGGGCGTCGGCGCCGACGACTACATGGTCAAGCCGGCCCGGCCGCGCGAGCTGCTGGCGCGCGTGAAGACCTTGCTGCGGCGCGCGCAGCCGCGCGATCCCACGGTCACCGACGAGGTGATGGTGCGCGGCGAGCTGGTGATCGACCCGGTGCGCTTCGAGGTGCGCGCCGGGGAGTGGCGCGTGCGCCTGACGCCCACCGAGTTCCGCCTGCTGCAGACCCTGGCGTCGCACCCGGGCCGCGTGTTCCGGCGCAACGAGCTGCTGGACCACGCCGTCGGCTCGGGAGTGGTGGTCACCGAGCGCACCATCGACACGCACATCAAGTCGGTGCGCCAGAAGCTGGAACGGCACGGCGACTGGATCGAGACCATCCGCGGCGTCGGCTACAGCTTCCGCGACCTTGCCGAGGAACGCAAGCCGGTCCGGGCGTCGCGTTCGTAATGGAGGTCGCGTTGCTCGCGGCCGGCGCGGCCCTGCTGGGGGCGGGCGCCGGTGGCATCCTGCTGCGCGCGCGGCGGCGGCGGCGGGCGCTGGAGGCGCGGGCGGAATTCCTGGAGGTCGGCCTGCGCCAGCTGCAGCGCGCCGCCGAGTACCTGCACGAGGGGCTGCTGCTGCTGTCGGCGGAGGATCGGGTCGTCTACGCCAACCCGGCGGCGATGGACCTGCTCGGCGTCAAGAACGCGCCGGAGCCGGGCGCCGAGCCCCGGCTGGAGTACTTCGTCGGCTCCGATGACCTGGCGGCGCGCCTGCGGGTGGAGACGGCGGAGCAGAGCGTGCGGCGCGTGGTCGAGGTGGAGGGACGCAGCGGCGAGCAGGTGCTGGAAGTGACGGCGGCTCCTGTGCCCGGCGGGCGCCTGGTGCTGCTGCGGGACCTGCGCGCGCTCGAGGCCGTGGACCGCAAGCGCCGCGATTTCGTGGCCAATGCCTCACACGAGCTGCAGACTCCCATCGCCGCCATCATCGGACTGCTGGACCTGATCGAGACGCTGCCCGAGGCCGAGCGCGGCCGCCTGCTGGAGCGCGCCAGGCGCAACGCCGAGGCGCTGTCGTCCCTGACGCGAGACCTGCTGGGCCTGGCCCGCGCCGAGGATCCGGAATGGAGGCCGGCGCCCAAGCCGACGCGCCTGCAGGAAGTGGTGGCCAGGGTCGTGGACGTGCACGCGCCGCGCGCGCAGCACAAGGGACTGGTGCTGCAGTCGCAGGTGGAGCCTCCCGAGCTGGAGCTGGTGGTGGATCCGATGGCGCTGCAGACCGTGCTCGGCAACCTGGTGGACAACGCCGTCAATTACACGGAGAGCGGCATTGTTCAGGTCAGTGTGGGCACGGAGGCTGGCCTGGGAGCAGTGCTGGAGGTGGCGGACACCGGCCACGGCATCGCGCCGGAGGTCCAGCCGCGCATCTTCGAGCGGTTCTTCCGGGGCGACCCGGCGCGCAGCCGCGAGACCGGCGGCACCGGCCTGGGCTTGAGCATCGTGCGCAACCTCCTGCGCCGCATGGGCGGGCGGATCGCGCTGGCGTCGCGGCCGGGAGTCGGCAGCCGGTTCCGGGTGGAGCTGCCGGAGAGCCCGGCGCGCCCGCTGCCGGGCGCCGGTCAGGCCGAGTTCAAGTAAGCCTCACAGAAGCTCAAGCGGCCTTCACAGAACCTCCATATTCGAGACCTAGGTTTCGGGGCCATGAAAGCAATGACCCTACCCTCGGCCGTTGTGGCGGCCATCGTGCTCGCTGCTGCGGCGGGTGCCCAGGACATCAAGGTTGACCCCAAGGTCCCGCCGTACAAGCCCGTTCAAGGAGTCTCGGGAAACCTGAAGAGCATCGGCTCCGACTCCATGAACAATGAGATGACCTTGTGGGCTGAGGGCTTCGCCAAGTTCTACCCCAACGTCAAGGTCGAGATCGAAGGCAAGGGCTCCAGCACAGCCCCGACCGCGCTCACCGAGGGCACGGCGCACTTCGGCCCCATGTCCCGCCCCATGAAGAAGGATGAAGAGGACAAGTTCGAGCAGAAGTACGGCTACAAGCCCCTGGCGGTGAAGACCTCGCTGGACGTGCTCGCGGTGTACGTGCACAAGGACAACCCGATTCAGGGCCTCACGTTGCAGCAGGTGGACGCCATCTTCGGCAAGACCCGCAAGGGCGGCTACGAGAAGGACCTCGTCACCTGGGGCGACCTGGGGCTCACCGGGGAGTGGGCGGAGAAGCCGATCAGCCTCTACGGTCGCAACTCGGCCTCCGGCACCTACGGCTACTTCAAGGAGCACGCCTTGTTCAAGGGTGACTACAAGGACACGGTGAAGGAGCAGCCCGGCAGCTCGGCTGTGGTGCAAGGCGTCGCCTCCGACAAGTACGGCATCGGCTACTCCGGCATCGGCTACAAGACCGCCGACGTGCGCGCGGTGCCCCTGGCGGAGAAGTCCGGCAAGCCGTTCGTTGAGGCCGGCATGGAGAATGCCTACTCCGGCACCTACCCGCTGTCGCGCTTCCTGCTCCTGTACGTGAACCGCGAGCCCAACAAGCCGCTGGATCCGCTGCGCGGCGAGTTCCTGCGCTACGTGCTGAGCCGCGAGGGCCAGGAGTCCGTGGTGAAGGACGGTTACATCCCGTTGCCGCCGAAGATCCTGCTGCAGGAGTTGAAGTCGCTCGGGCTGACCGGCATCGAGTAGCTTGCCCTCCGCTTCCCCTCCGGCTGCGAACCAACTCCGGCGCGCCCGTCACACGCGCCGGAGCGTTCTTGTAGCCGACCGGCTGGCGCGCTGGCTCATCGGCGCCGGCGGCCTGTTCGTCATCATCGCCGTCATCGGCATATTCGTGTTCCTGGTGTCGGTGGTGCTGCCCTTGTTCCGCGACGCCGAGGTGGCGGAGCCGCGCCGCTACGACATGGCCGGCGCGGCGCCGGCGCCGCTGCTGGCCGAGGTCAACGAGTACCAGTCCCTCGGCTTCACGCTCGCCGCCGACGGCGTGCTGCGCGCCTTCGACGCCGGCAGCGGGGCCGACCTGGGACAGGAGGCGCTCCTGCCGGAGGGCCGGAGCATCCGCGCGCTCAGCCGCAACCTGGACGCGCGCGGACTGGCGCTGGGACTGGACGACGGCACGCTGATCCTGGGAGACCTGCAGTTCGAGGTGCAGTACCTCACCTCGGCCGAGGTCACGGACGCCATGGAGAGCCTGGCGGTCGGCGGCTCGCTGCCGCTGGAGCGCGGCGTGGCCGAGCGCGTGGCGGAGGACCAGTACCGCGTGAGCGCGCTGCGCGCGGCCCTGGGCGCGCCGGTAAGCGCCGGCTCCGGACCGGCGCCGGTGGAACTGCTGGACTACCGTCTGGGCCAGGATCTCGATGTCCTGGCCGCGTTCAAGGCCGACGGCCAGTTGCTGCTGAGTCGGGTGAGCCGGCGCGAGAACCTGGTCACCGGCGAGATCACGCGCGAGCTGGAAGAGTTCCCTTTACCCTTCGCGGCCGCGGCCGCGGCCGCGGCCGCGGCGCCGGCGTTCCTGCTCCTCAGCGGCCAGGGCGACCAGCTGTACCTGGCCTGGAAGGACGGCGCCCTGCTGCGCTACGACCTGCGCCGCCCGGAGGAGCCCGTCGTCGCCGAGCGTCTGGACCTGACTCCGGAAGGCGGGGAGCTGACCGCCCTGGAGTTCCTGATCGGCGAGCAGACCCTGGTTGCGGGCGATTCCCAGGGCCGTGTGACCGGCTGGTTCCGCGTGCCCGCCACCGACCGCGAAGCCTTCCCGGACGGCTTCCAGCTGCTCGCGGCGCATCGCCCCGCCGCGCACGCCGCCGCGGTGCGCGCCATCGCGGTCTCGCCCCGGGATCGCAGCTTCGCCACCGGTGACGCCACCGGCGCGATATGGCTGCGCCACATGACCTCGGACCGCGTGCTGGCGCGGATGCGCGCGGGCCCCGGCCTGGCCGCCCTGCAGATCGCCCCCAAGGCCGACGGCTTGCTCGCCTGGGGCGGCGGCGCTGCCAGCCTGTGGTCGTACCGCATGGCCCATCCCGAAGTGACCCCGGGGTCCGTGTTCGGCGCGACCTGGTACGAGGGCTATTCCGAGCCGCAATTCACCTGGCAATCGTCCAGCGGCACGGACGACTTCGAGCCCAAGCTCAGCCTGGTGCCGCTGATCTTCGGCACCTTGAAGGCGACGTTCTACGCCCTGCTGTTCTCGGTGCCGATCGCGCTGCTCGCGGCCATCTACACCAGTGAGTTCCTGAGCCGCCGCGCGCGCTCGGTCGTCAAGCCCGCCATCGAGATGATGGCGTCCCTGCCCAGCGTGGTGCTCGGCTTCCTGGCGGCGCTGGTGCTCGCTCCCTGGGTGGAGCAGAGCGTGCTCGGCGTCCTGTTCGCCTTCTTCCTGGTGCCGCTGGCCGTGGTCCTGGGCGCGTACCTGTGGCTGTTCGTGCCGCAGCGGCTGGCCGTGCGTCTCGACGGCACGCCCAAGCTGGCGCTCACCGCGGCCGTGATCGTGCTGGCCCTGGCCGCCGCCTTCCCGGCGGGACGCGTCCTGGAGCGGGCCTGCTTCGCCGGAGATCTGCGCGCGTGGCTGGCCCCGCCGCACCCGGGCAACGCCACCGGCTTCTGGGCCGCACTGCTGTTCGTGCCGGGGGTGGTGTGCGCCGCGGCCCTGCGGCGCCGGGTGGTGGACCCGCTGCTGGCGCGGGGGCCGGCGCGCACGCGCGGCCAGGAGGCGTTCGTGGAGCTGCTGAAGGGCGGCAGCGTCGTGCTCGGCGCCCTGGCGCTGTGCTGGCTGGGCGGCGCGGCGATGAACGCGCTGGGCCTCGATCCGCGCGGCTCGCTGGTCGGGACCTACGTGCAGCGCAACACGCTTGTGGTGGGCTTCGTGATGGGCTTCGCGGTCATCCCCATCATCTACACCATCGCCGAGGACGCCTTGAGCGCGGTACCGGACCACCTGCGCGGCGCCGCGCTGGGCTGCGGCGCCACGCGCTGGCAGACCGCCATCCGCGTCGTGGTCCCGACCGCCATGAGCGGCATCTTCTCGGCCTGCATGATCGGGCTAGGCCGGGCCGTGGGCGAGACCATGATCGTGGTGATGGCAGCCGGCAACACGCCCATCCTGGACGTGAACGTCTTCAACGGGCTGCGCGCGCTGTCCGCCACGATCGCCGTGGAGCTGCCGGAGGCGGTCAAGGGCGGCACCTTGTACCGCATGCTGTTTCTCGCGGCGCTCACGCTGTTCGGGATGACGTTCGTCGTGAACACGGCGGCCGAGGTCGTGCGCCAGCGCTTCCGCAAGCGGGCCTTCGAGCTGTGAGCGCATGGAGGCCGCACGCGTGACACCGGTCGAGGCCGCGCAGCGCGCCGTAGCGTCCGCCGTGGCGCCCGCGGCTCCGGCCTCCGGAGCGGGGGCGCAGCCGCCGCACCGGCGCGGCCGCCGCACCGCGCTCGCCGCCGCCGGCGAGCCGCTGGTGTGGCTGCTCGGAGCCGGCCAGGTTCTGGCGGTGCTCATGATCGCCGGCCTGCTCGGCCTGATCTTCTACCAGGGCTTCCGGACGTTCTGGCCCAGGCCCCTGGTGCAGATGCAGGTGCGGACGGCGCCGGACGCGCCGCCGCAGCGCTACCTGGGCGAAGTCGTGCGGCACGAGAGCTACCGCCTCACCGGGACGGCGCCGGATGGCGCGGTCCCGGCGGCGGAGCGGCGCAGCCTGTTGCGCGTCGGCAACTACGACTTCTACGGCGACGACTTCCGCTGGATCCCGGAGCTCGGCGTGGTGGCGGAGCTGCGCCCGGCGGACGCCGTCACCATCGAGCGCCTGGAGTGGGGCCCGTTCTTCGGCTTCGTGCGCGAGTACCGCGTGGACGGCCGGACCGTGGCCACCGGCGAGGCGGCGTGGCGGCGCTTCCAGGCCGAGCACGGCGGCGCGCGCGGGCAGTGGGCGCGCGCCCGCCGCATGCTCAAGCACGACCTGGGCCGCGTGAACCGCAAGCTGGAGGAGGACCGGCTCGCGCTGCGCCGGGTCGAGCTGGCGCACGGTCGCGACTCCGCCGAGTACGCCGACGCGGTGCGCGAGAGCGCCGCCGGCAGCGCGCGCCTGCAGGAGGAGTACCGGCGCATCCAGAGCCAGGCCGAGGCCCTGCGGCAGGAAGCGGAACGCACCAGCCTGGTGGTGGCGGAGGTCGGCGGCCGGGAGAAGGAGCTGAAGTCCGCCGAGATCGTGCGCGCCTTCCAGCCCAACGCCCTGGGCTTCACCGGCAAGCTGGGCGTGTACTTTTCGCGCTGGTGGGAGTTCCTGAGCGCCGAGCCGCGCGAGGCCAACACCGAGGGCGGCGTGCTGCCGGCCATCTTCGGCACCGTGGCCATGACCTTGATCATGGCGCTGCTGGTGACTCCGTTCGGGGTGATCGCTGCGCTGTACCTGCGCGAGTACGCCCGCCAGGGCTGGCTGGTGTCCGTGGTGCGCATCGCCGTGAACAACCTGGCCGGCGTGCCCAGCATCGTGTTCGGCGTGTTTGGCCTGGGCTTCTTCTGCTACGTGATCGGCGCCTCGATGGACCAGCTGTTCTTCGCCGAGAAGCTGCCCAACCCGACTTTTGGCACTGGCGGGCTGATGTGGGCTTCGCTGACCCTGGCCCTGCTCACGGTGCCGGTCGTCATCGTGGCCACGGAGGAGGCGCTGGCGGCGGTACCGCGCTCGCTGCGCGAGGGCGCCTTCGCCTGCGGCGCCAGCAAGTGGCAGGTGATCCGGCGCGTGGTGCTGCCCAAGGCCCTGCCCGGCATCATGACCGGCGTGGTGCTGGCCATGGCGCGCGGCGCGGGCGAGGTGGCGCCGCTGATGATCACCGGGGTGGTGAAGCTGGCGCCGGAGCTGCCGCTGGACGGCGAGTTCCCGTTCCTCCACCTCAACCGCAGTTTCATGCACCTCGGCTTCCACATCTACGACGTCGGCTTCCAGTCGCGCAACGCCGAGGCCGGCAAGCCGATGGTCTTCACCACCACCCTGCTGCTGATCTGCGTGGTCCTGCTGCTGAACATCAGCGTGATCGCGGTGCGCACGCGCCTGAAGCGCAAGTACGAATCCGGCTACTTCTGAGCATGGCAACCCGAACCCGACTCCTGCCCCCCGCGCCGCGCGGCGGCCCGCCCTCCGCGCAGGCCCCGGACGAGATCACCGCGCCGGCCACCATCCACGACGAGATTCTGCGCGAACCGGCGGTCCTGGAGGTGGACCGCTTCAGCCTGTGGTACGGGCCGCGCCAGGCCTTGTTCGACGTCGGCATGAGCGTGCCCGAGAAGCGCGTGATCGCGCTGCTCGGGCCGTCGGGCTGCGGCAAGTCCACGCTGATCCGCTCGCTCAACCGGCTGAACGACCTGATTCCGAACCTGAGGACCAGCGGCGACATCCGCCTGCGCGGCGAGTCCGTCATCGGCCCGGACGTGGACGTCATCAACCTGCGCAAGCGCATGGGCATGGTGTTCCAGAAGTCGAACCCGTTCCCGATGAGCATCTACGAGAACGTGGTGTTCCCGCTGCGCATCGACGGCATCGGCGACAAGGTGGTCCTGGACGAGACCGTGGAGCGCGCACTGCGCAGCGCCGCCCTGTGGGAGGAGGTCAAGGACCGGTTGCAGCAGAGTGCGCTGGCGCTGAGCGGCGGGCAGCAGCAGCGCCTGTGCATCGCCCGGGCCATCGCCGCCAACCCGGAGGTCGTGCTCATGGACGAGCCCTGCTCGGCCCTGGACCCGATCGCCACGGCCAAGATCGAGGACCTGATCCTGGAGCTGCAGCAGGAGTACACGGTGGTGATCGTGACCCACAACATGCAGCAGGCCAGCCGCGTCAGCGACTATACGGCGCTGCTGATCTTCGGCCGCCTGATCGAGTACGGCCCCACGGCGGATATCTTCCAGAAGCCGCGGCGGCAGGAGACCGCCGACTACGTCCAGGGCCGGTTCGGCTAAGCTGCGCCAAGGCGATGACCAAGCACCTGCTCCGCGACCTCGAGCAGCTCTCCTCCGAGCTGCTGCAGCTCACCCGCAAGGTGGAGGACCAGCTGTCCGCCGCCCTGGCCTGCGTGATGACGCGCGACGCCGAGAACGCGAACAAGGTCATCCAGACCGACGACGAGATCGACCGCATGGAGGTGAAGCTGGAGGAGGACGCGCTCAAGATCCTGGCGCTGCACCAGCCGGTTGCCTCCGACCTGCGCTTCATCATCGCCGCCATCAAGATCAACAACGACGTCGAGCGCATCGCCGACCTGGCCGCCAACATCGCCAAGCGGGCGGTGGAGCTGTCGCACATGGCCCCGGTGGCGCCCCCGGACTCGTTCGAGGAGATGGCGGAGAAGGCGCGGCTGATGGTGCGCCAGGCGATCACCGCGCTCATCCGCCGCGACGCCGTGCTGGCCAAGCAGGTCACGCGCGAGGACGACACCGTGGACCAGCTCAACCGCCAGATCGCCCGGCACCTGCGCGAGCGCATGAAGGACTGCGCGCCGGACCACATCGACCCCTTGATGCGCTGGCTGAGCGCCGTGCGCCACCTGGAGCGCGTGGCCGACATGAGCGTCAACATCGCCGAGGACGTGATTTACATGGTGGAAGGCGATATCGTGCGCCACACGCGCAGCTCCGGCTCGCCCGGCTGAGGGGCCGGGACTCCTCGGCGGCGCGTGAGAAACGCGCGCAGAACGCGTGAGCGGCCGGTGAAGCCCGCGTAAGATCCGCGGGCATGTTCGGCCGCTTCCTGCCCAAGGAGACCAGCTTCTTCGAGTTTTTCGAGCGCCACGCCGCCGTCACGGGGGAGGGAGCCAGAGAGTTCCTGTCGCTGTCGGAGCCGCTGGTCAACGTCCACGCCAAGGTCCGGCGCATCAAGGAGCTGGAGCACGAGGCCGACGTCATCACCCACGACTGCGTGGAGGCGCTGCACAAGACCTTCATCACGCCGATCGAGCGCGACGACATCCACCGCCTGATCACGCGCATGGACGACATCATGGACTATGTCGACGAGGCATCCGAGCGCATCAGCCTGTACGAGATCCATGAATTCACGCCGGAGCTGCGCAGCATGGCCGAGATCCTGGTGCGCGCCACCGAGCAGATCCTGGGGGCGGTGAAGGGTTTGCGCAACATGAAGAACGCCGCGCCGGTGCGCCGCGCGTGCGTGGACATCAACCACCTCGAGAACCAGGGCGACGGCATCTACCAGCGCGCCGTGGCGCGCCTGTTCAAGGAGGAACGCGATCCCATCGCCGTGATCAAGTGGAAGGAGATGTACGAGAGCCTGGAGAACGCCGTCGACCGGTGCGAGGACGTGGCCAACACGCTGGACGGCATCGTGCTCGAGCACGCCTGATCCGTGGCGGATCCGCTCCTGGCTCCCGTCGTCGTCACGGTCGCCATCGCGCTGGCCTTCGACGTCATCAACGGCTTCCACGACGCGGCCAATTCCATCGCCACCGTGGTGTCCACGCGCGTGCTCTCGCCCCGGTTGGCCGTGCTGTGGGCGGCGTTCTTCAACTTCGTGGCCATGTTCGTGTTCCCCGCGGCGGTGGCCGGCACGATCAGCAGGATCGTCATCATCGATCCGTCCGATCACGCCTACGTCTACGTGGTGCTGGCCGGCCTGCTCGGAGCCATCGTGTGGGACCTGTTCACCTGGTGGCGCGGCCTTCCGACCAGCTCCTCGCACGCCCTCATCGGCGGCGTGGCCGGCGCCGGAGCGGCCCATGCCGGCTGGAGCGTCCTCAACTGGGACAAGGTGTTCACCACCATCCAGTTCATCCCCCTGGCGCCGCTGATCGGCCTCGGCCTCGGCTTCGCGCTCATGCTGGCCGTGTACTGGCTGTTCCGGAGCTGGCGCCCGGCCCAGGTGGACCGCGTGTTCCGCCGCGGCCAGCTGGTGAGCGCCGCCCTGTACTCGCTGGGCCACGGGGGCAACGACGCCCAGAAGACCATGGGCATCATCGTGGCCCTGCTCGTGGCCGCCGGCTACCGCGACCCCGGCGCCTCCGGCGTGCCGGTCTGGATCGTCCTCTCCTGCCACGCGGCCATGGCCGCGGGCACGGCGCTGGGCGGCTGGCGCATCGTGCGCACCATGGGCATGCGGATCACCAAGCTCCGCCCGGTGGGGGGCTTCTGCGCCGAGACCGCCGGCGCCGTCACCTTGTTCGGCAGCACGCATTTCGGCATCCCGGTGTCGACCACCCAGACCATCACCGGCTCGATCATCGGGGTGGGCGCCACCCGCCAGGTCTCCGGCATCAAGTGGGGGATCGCCGGACGCATCGTCTGGGCCTGGGTGCTGACCATCCCGGCCTCGGCCCTGGCGGCCGCGGGCTGCTTCCTGCTGATCCGGGCCGTGCACCCCGCCTTCTGAACGACCGCGGAATCGCCGGAACCCGGGGCCAGGTCCGCGGTTGAGCAAGGGCGATCCCCTGCAGCAGCTCGCGCTTCCCCGGAGACCCATGATTTCCGCCCTCATCGCCTTTGTCGCCACGCTTCCGGCCCAGGACTACGACGGCGACGGCTTCGCCGACCTGGCCATCGGAGTCTCCTATGAGGATGGCCCCGGCGGCGCCTTCGACGCCGGAGCCATCAACGTGCTGTACGGCAGCGCGGTCGGCCTGAAGGCGGCCGGCAGCCAGCTCTGGAGCCAGAACTCGCCGGGCGTCGGCGGGCAGGCGGAGTCGGCCGACCATTTCGGGCGCGTCATGTCCTGGGGCGATTTCGACGCCGACGGCTACGACGACCTGCTGATCGGCGTCGGGCAGGAGGACATCGGGCCGCTTCCGGGCGCCGGCTTCGTGCACGTGATGTACGGCAGCCCCGCCGGCCTGAGCAGCCTCCGCAACCAGTTATGGGCGCAGGAAGACCTGGGCCTGGGCGAGTACTCGGAGCAGTACGACAACTTCGGCTTCGACGTCATGCGCGGCGACTTCAACGGCGACGGCTTCGACGATGCCGCCATCGCCGCGCGCAAGGAGGATCTCGGCCCGGTCGAGAACGCCGGCGCGGTGTACGTGCTCTACGGCGGCCCCACGGGCCTCAACGCCGCCGGCAGCCAGGCCTGGAACCAGGACTCACCCGGGATCGTGGGGCACACCGGGCAGCGCGACGAGTTCGGCACCGCGCTCGCGTCCGGCGACTTCAACGGCGACGGCCGGTCCGATCTCGCCATCGGCATCCTGCAGGAGGCCATGGACTCCGGCGGGGTGCACATCCTCTACGGCAGCCCCGGCGGCCTCGCCGCGCCCGGCAACCAGCTGTGGACCCAGCACCGCCGGTTCGTACCGGGCAACCCGGAGCTGAACGACGAATGGGGCACCGCGCTGGCCGCGGGCGACTTCAACGGCGACGGCGCCGACGACCTGGCCATCGGCGTGCCGCTCGAGGGGCGCGCCGCCGTGGTCGACTGCGGCGCGGTCACGCTCCTGTACGGGAGTCCCGCCGGCCTGCAGACCCACCGCGCGGAAATCTGGTCGCAGAACAGCCCCGGAGTCCACGGCGTGGCCGAGGACGCCGACCAGTTCGGCGCGGAGCTGCTGGCGGGCGACTGGAACATGGACGGCATCGACGACCTGTTCGTGGCCGTCCTGCAGGAGTCCTACGCGGGGGCGAACAGCGCGGGCGCGGTGCAGGTCCTGCTGGGCAGCCCGGCCGGCATCACGGCAACGGACAACTTCCTCATCAGCCAGGGCAGCCACGGCCTGGCCAACCTGCCCGAGGACGGCGATTACTTCGGCCACGGCATGGCGCTCGGCGACTTCGACGGCAACGGTTTCGCCGACTTCGCCATCGGCGCGCCGCGCGAGGACATCGGCAACGACATCAACGTCGGGATCGTGCACGTGATCTACTCGCGGGCCGTGCGCCGCGTGCAGGAATGGACCCAGGACAGCCCGGGCATCCCGGGCGAGGCGGAGAGCAGCGACTTCTTCGGGCGCAGCTTCGCGCGCTAGGCCTGCCGGCGCAGCAGCAGCAGCAGGAAGAACGGCGCGCCGATGAGCGCGGTCAGGATGCCCACCGGCATCTCGCTGTGGCGCCCGAACAGCGGCAGCGACCGCGCCGCCAGGTCCGCGAGCACCAGGAAGCCGCCGCCCGCGAGCCAGCACGCGGGCAGCAGCACGCCGTGGCGCAGCCCCGTGAACGGCCGCAGCGCGTGCGGCACCAGCAGGCCGATGAAGCCCACCGGGCCGCTGTGCGCCACCACCGCCGCCGTCATGATGCTGGCGCCGGCGAGCGCCAGCGTCTGGGCCCGTTCCGGCCGCATCCCACGCGCCGCCGCCAGCTCGGTGTCGAAGGCCAGGAAGTCCAGGGGGCGGGCGCTGGCGGCCACGAGCGCCGCGCCGGCCGCGATCCAGGGCAGCAGGGACAGCGGCGCGGAAAACGTCACCGCCTCCAGCGAGCCCATCAACCATCGGTCCATGTTCTGGTACAGATAGGGATCGGCCAGGTACTTCACGAGCACGATGCCGGCGCCGAACAGCGCGCTGAATATGATGCCGGCCAGGATCAGGCCGTCCGCCCGGCGCGAGCGGCGCGCGACGCCGAGCACGAGCGCCACCTCGGCCAGCGCGAAGGCGAGCGCCGTGACGCGCTGCGAGGTCATGGCGCCGAGCAGCGCGAGCTGCGGGAACGCGATCGAGAGGAAGGCGCCGAAGCTGGCCGCCGCGCTCACGCCCAGCGTGTACGGCTCCGCGAGCCCGTTGCGCAGCAGGGTCTGCATCACCGCGCCGCACACCGCCAGCGCGCCGCCGGTCAGCCACGCCAGCAGCACGCGCGGGAGGCGGACGTACAGGATGCGCGCGTCCTCGCTCCACTGCACGCGGTCCGTGCCGATCAGCTCGCCGAAGGCGGAGACGGAACGGATGGGTTCCGAGCCATACATGGGCGCCAGCAGCAGCGTTGCCAGCGACGCGGCGGCCAGGATGCCGAGCAAGGCGCCCGTGGGCGGACGCCTCATCGCGGCAGCACGGCCGGAGCCGCGCCGGGGCGGGAGATCAGCTCGAAGTGCGCACCGAACAGCGGCCGCAGGTGGCGCTCGTCCAGCACCTCGCGCGCGCCGCCGCGGGCCGCCACCCGCCCCGCGTGCAGCAGCACGAGCTCGTCGGCGAAGCTCGCCGCCAGGTTGAAGTCGTGGGTCACGCACAGCACCCCGAGGCCGCGGCGCGCCAGGCTTTGCAGAGTCCGGAACAGGCCGGCCTGGTGGTGCAGGTCCAGCATCGCCGCCGGCTCGTCCAGCAGCAGGTAGTCCGGCTCCTGCGCCAGCACGCTCGCCACCAGCACCCGCCGCCGCTCGCCGCCGGACAGCGTGTCCAGCCCGCGCTCCGCCAGCTCGGTCGCGCCCACCGACTCCAGCGCGCGTCCCACGGCCGCCCGCGCCTCCGCGCTCAGCCGGCTCTCGAACCAGCGCCCGTGCCCGGCGACGCGCGCGCCCAGCGCCACGGCCTCGTCCACGCGGAACGAGAACGCCGGCTGCACCTCCTGCGGCAGGAAGCCGACGCGGCGCGCCCGCGCCTGCGCCCCCAGGCGGGCGACGTCGGCGCCGTCCAGGTCCACGGAGCCGCTGCGGCAGGCCACCAGCCCCGCGAGCACGCGCAGCAGCGTGCTCTTGCCGGTCCCGTTGGGCCCGAGCAGGCACAGGAAACGCCCGCGCTCCAGCGCCAGGTCCACGTCCTGGAGCACGGGCGGCGCATTCCCGTAGCCGGCGGTGACCCGTCTGGCGGCGAGAGCCATGCGGCAGCATCATCCCCTCCGCTATCCTTCGGCGCCATGGACCTCGCCCGGCGCCTGGCGGAAGCACAGCAGACCTACGCGGCGCTCGGTCCGGAGTTCCTGCGCACGGTGGAGCAGGCGGCGGCGCTGGCGGTGGGCGCGCTGCGCGGCGGCGGCGGCGTCTATCTGGCCGGGAACGGCGGCAGCGCCGCCGACGCACAGCACTGGGCCGCGGAGCTGGTGGGGCGCTACCTGACCGAGCGCGAGCCACTCAATGTGCACGCTCTGACGGTCAACTCGAGCACCTACACGGCCCTGGTGAACGATTATCCGCCCGAGAAGGTGTTCGAGCGCCAGGTCCTGGCCCACGTCAGGCGCGGCGACCTGTTCGTCGCCATCAGCACCTCCGGCAACAGCCGCAACATCCTGCTCGCCGCCGGGGCGGCGCGCTCCCGCGAAGCCAAGGTGCTCGGCGTCACCGGCCGCTCCGGCGGCAAGCTCGCCGCTCTCTGCGACGTCGTACTGTACGCTCCGAGCGACGACACCCCGCGCATCCAGGAAGTGCACCTGCTCTTCGGCCACCTCTGGTGCGAGCTCATCGAGCGGAACTTTGCGCCGTAGCCCGTTCTGAGGGTCGCTAGTCCGCCGGACGACTGTCGAGAATCGCTTCGAGCGCCGGGTCGCGCTTCGCCTTGTAGGCCTCGAAGGAGGGCGGGATGGGCAGGAGGGGAGCCACCCAGGTGCGCTGGTCGAAGGGCCAGGAGCTCTGCCAGAAGAGATCGGAGATGCTCACCCGGGTCTGGCTGTAAGGCAAACCGATGATATTGCTCTCACCGACGTAGTTGGGACTGGATGGGGTCGGCTCGCCCACGAGGATCGCCTCCGTCTGGCCCTCCAGGAAGGTAGCCGCGTTCATCGCCGCCGAGTATGTGTAACGCCCGACGATGACGAACAGGTGGCCGAGGCGCGTGACGGCGCGGTCGCTGGCCAGCGCCCGGAGCAGCGGCGGAAGGAGCAGCGTGTTGCCGCCATTGTTCCAGCGCATGTCGATGACGAGGGTCTGGACCTCGTTCTGGTCGATGAACTCGAACAGGCGGTCGATGAAACGATCGATGGGCTCCTCCGGGTCATTGCTCACGCTGTTGAACTGGAAGTAGACCGTCTTCTTCTGCGCCAGATGCTCGAACCAATAGAACGTCCGCCGATCCTTCAGGTAGAGAGGCACTGGTCCGGGGGCGTCCTGGTAGGCCGTCACCCACCGCGGATGTCCGCTGATCCGGTTGAACTCGGGATCGGTCGGAGCTGCAGCCACCGTCACGCTTTGTTCCTCGCCATCGGCGGCGCGAATCGTCATCTGCAGGCGGTCGGACTCGGCCTGGAGCCCCAGGCCGTTGAGGATCTGCGGATAACGCAGAAAGCTGGGAGCGCTCCGCAGGACTCCCTGGGAATTGTCCTTGCTGATCAACGGGCTGAGCTTCTCGATCACCTGCTCCCAGGGGTGAGCGCCGAATCGCAGCACCTGGACTCCAACGAAGTCGGCACTGCCGGGCTCCGCGGCCACGATGAACAGCCCTTCCCGGAAGATCTCGAATTGCACGGGGACCGTCTGGCTCCAGGCTGGCACCAGATCCGGAAAACAACCGGTGTGTCCATCACCGATCATGCTGAGCAAGGCCATCAGGCGCACGATGATCTGGTTGTCCGTCAAGCCGGCGGCTTCCTCCCGGAGTCGTCGCGCTTCGGACTCGAAGACCGCCTTCGAGACCTTGCGGAACGGGTCGTAGTGCAGGCGCCCGACCTCGAGCTCGAGGAAGGAGATGTCATAGGCCCAGCCCTCGGCACGCGACATGGACGCCGTGTCGACCGGCATCGCCAGCGCCTGGTAGGTCGCATCACCGTGCAGGAGGGTGAACGCTGCGTCGCCGCGGATGTTCTCGCGCCTGCGGAACCCGCTCTCGAGCGCCCGCTGCAGCCACTCGAGGGCAGGTCCCTTCTCGCCTAGGAAGCCGTAGTTGCGCGCGATTTCGTAGGCGACGTTGTTCGACGCGCTCCCGGCCCCCAGCTCCAGCGCCTTTTCAAGCGCTGCAATCGCGCCTCGATGCTCGCGCATGCGGGAGCGCGCCATCCCGAGGGAGTGCCAGAAATCGGCCACGTGGGGGTTGATCTCGACGATGCGCTCCAGGAGGGGGACGGCCGCGGCCCAGTCCTGAGCCCGGTATCGATCCTGGATCTGGCGCAGCAGTTCGAGGACCGCGTCGGGCTGCGGCTGCTGTGCCGGAGCCGGCATTCCCGTGCACAAGCCGGCGGCGAGGACCACGGACGCCACACGAAGATTCGCCGGGCGCGTCATGGAAGTGGCATGGTATCGCGTGCGGCGGGTGGATCGAGCGCTACTGGAGAAGGGCGGCCAGGATGCGCGCGATCTCCGGCATGCGCGGGCCCGGCAGCAGGATGAAGTCCTCGGTGAGGACGTGGATGCGGCTGTTGCGGACCGCGGGGAGGTCGGGGAAGGAGCGCTGCCAGGCGGAACGGGTCTCGGTCGCGGCGGATTCCGCCTCGCCGGGACGGAACTCGAAGATGACCTCGGGCGCGGCGCGGATCAGGGCTTCCTCGCTGAGGTCGAAGTAGTTGCGCGGATTGTCGGCGAAGGCGTTGCGGCCGCCGGCGGCCGCCAGCAGCTCGTTCAGGAAGGATCCGGCTCCGACCACAACCAGGCCGGCGGCCTCGCCCGGCTTGCGGCCGACCACCAGCAGGCACGGGAGGGGGGTCGAGGCCCTGGGAATGGCGGCCAGCTCGGCGCGCCTGGTCCGAACGAGGTCCTCGGCGGCTTGCGGGACGCGGAACAGGTCGCCGAGCTGGCGGACTTCGTCCTCCCACGCGGCCCAGGTGTCGGTCTTGAGGCTGAGCAGGCGGATGCCGAGGCTCGCGCACACCCGGGCCAGCTCTGGAAACTCGCCCTGGATGATGACGAGGTCCGGAGCCTGGGCGGTGATGGCCTCGAAGTTGGGGTTGAACTGCCCGCCCACGCGCGGGAGCGCCGCCGCTTCGGGCCAGACGGTGTAGTCGTCGGCGGCGACGACGCGGGAGCCCAGGCCCAGGGCGAACAGGGTTTCAACGGTGGAGGGGCCGAGCACCACCACGCGCTCGGGGACGCGCTCGGCGGCGGTGGCGCCGTCGCGGCTGCACG
Organism: Planctomycetota bacterium; assembly: GCA_004295085.1. GTDB lineage: Bacteria > Planctomycetota > UBA1135 > UBA1135 > UBA1135 > SHNF01. The sequence continues at coordinate 683,263 of SHNF01000009.1, forward strand.
CGGCCAGGGCCAGCGTCAAGAAACCGGAGGCGAGGAGCGGGAAGGAGCGTCTCAATGGGCGTGGCTGCAGGCGGGAGCTCGATGGACTTATACTCCGATTGCGTGCAATCCGGCGCCTCCAAGCCGGCTCCGCGGCGGCGCGTCGCCGTGGTGGGTCTCGGGACCGTGGGGCTCCCGGTGGCGCTGGCCTTCGCCCGCCGCTTCCCAGGCACTCTGGGCTTCGACCGCGACGCCGAGCGGGTGCGCCGCCTGCGGGCGGGCGTGGACCCCGCGGGGCAGGTCGGGGCCGGGGAGCTGCGCGCCAGCAGCTTGCAACTGGTCGCGGAGCCGAGGGCCTTGCTGGACGCCGATTTCTTCGTCGTGGCGGTCGCGACGCGCCTGACGCCCGACCGCCGTCCGGACCTGCGCGATCTGGAAGAGGCGTCCCGGGTGATCGGGGCCGCGCTGCGGCCCGGCGCCATCGTGGTGTACGAGTCCACGGTCGTGCCGGGCACGACCGAGGAGGTGTGCGGCCCGATCCTGGAGCGGGCCTCGGGCCTGCGCTGCGGCGCCGATTTCACCCTGGGCTACTCGCCGGAGCGGGTCAATCCCGGCGATCCGGAGCACGGCCTGGAGCGCGTGGTGAAGGTGGTGGCGGCACAGGACGCGCGCACGCTCGACGTGGTCGCGCGCTGCTACGAGGCGGTGGTGGAGGCGGGGGTGCACCGCGCACCCTCGATCCGCGTGGCCGAGACCGCCAAGCTGCTCGAAAATGCACAGCGCGATCTCAACATCGCACTGTGCAATGAGCTGGCGCAGCTGTGCACGCGCCTGGGCGTGGACACTCAGGCGGTGCTGGATGCGGCGTCCACAAAGTGGAATTTCGCGCGCCACGCGCCGGGCCTGGTGGGCGGTCCGTGCCTGGGCCTGAGCCCGCACTACCTGGCGGCGGCGGCGCGGCAGGCCGGGATGTCGCCGCGGCTGTTCCTGGCCGGCCGGCGCGTGAACGACGCCATGGCGGCGTTCGTGGCCGAGAAGACGCGCGAGGAGCTGGAGGCGGCGGGACTGGCCCTGGCCGGCGCGCGCGTGGCGGTCCTGGGTCTCAGCTTCAAGGAGAACGTGGCGGACCTGCGCGGGTCGCGGGCCGCGGACCTGGTGAGCGAGCTGTGCGCCGCCGGCGCCCAGGTGCTGGTGCACGATCCGCTGGCCGATCGCGGACAGGCGGCGGAGCTGCACGGCATCGAGCTGGTGGCGGAGCCGGGTCTGACCGCACTGGACGCGGTGATCCTGGCCGTGCCGCACCGCGGCCTCGAGGCGCTGGCGCTGCGCCTGGCGTCCGCCGCTCCGTCGCGGCGGGTGCTGGCCGGCGCGCGCGCCGGACGCGATGAGCCCGGCGCGCGTCCCGGCGTCGCCGTGCTGCTGGACCTGAAGGCCGCCGTCGCCCGCGCGGACGTGCCCGCGGGCGTACGATACTGGCGCCTGTGAGCGGCGCTTCCCGGTACACGGAGCTGCGTGAGGAGCTGGCCGCGCGGCCGCGGCGCTGGCTGGTCACGGGCGCCGCCGGCTTCATCGGCTCGCACCTGGCGGAGGAGCTGCTGGCGCTCGGCCAGGAGGTGCGCGGCCTGGATAATTTCGCCACCGGGCACACCGCCAACCTGGACGACGTGCGCGAGCGCGCCGGCGCGGCGGCCTGGCGCCGCTTCGAGCTGATCCGCGGCGACGTGATCCACGCCGGCGCCTGCGTGGAGGCCTGCCGCGGCGCCGATTTCGTGCTGCACCAGGCGGCGCTGGGCTCGGTCCCCAAGTCCATCGACCTGCCGCTGGATACGCACGCCAGCAACGTGACCGGAACGCTCAACATGCTGCTCGCCGCGCGCGACGCGCAGGTGCGGCGCTTCGTGTACGCCTCCTCCTCCGCGGTGTACGGCGAGGACCCGGAGCTGCCCAAGCGCGAGGCCAGGCTGGGGGCGCCGCTCTCGCCGTACGCGGCCAGCAAGCGCATCAGCGAGATCTACGCCGAAGCCTTCCGCAACGCCTACGGCACGCCCGCCGTGGGCCTGCGCTACTTCAACGTGTACGGCCCGCGCCAGGACCCCGCGGGCGCCTACGCGGCCGTCATCCCGCGCTGGGTGGACGCGCTGCTGCGCGGCGAGCAGCCTATCCTCTACGGCGACGGCGCGACCACGCGCGACTTCTGCCACGTCGCCAACGTGGTGCAGGCCAATCTCCTGGCCGCGTTCGCGCCGGAATCCGCGCTGGGACGCGTCTTCAACGTGGCGCTGGGCCAGCGCACCAGCCTGCTGCAGCTCTACCGCGCCCTCCGCGACGGCCTGGCGCGCCTGGGCGTCCCCTGCGCCGGCGTCGATCCGCTGCGCCTGCCCGCGCGCTCCGGCGACGTGCAGCACAGCGTGGCCGACATCGGCCTGGCGCGCGAGCAGCTCGGCTACGCGCCGGGAATCGGCCTGGAGGCCGGCCTGGACCTGACGCTGCGCTGGTATTGCGGGCGCGCGGGCAAGCGCCAGCCGGCGTGAGGCTCCTCTACCTCGTCACCGAGGACCTGTACTTCTGGAGCCACCGCCTGCCGCTGGCGCGCGCCGCCCGCGATGCGGGCTACGAAGTCCTGGTGGCCACGGCACCAGGAGACCTGCGCGCCAGGATCGAATCCGAAGGGTTTCGCTACTTCCCGCTGCAGCTGCGCCGCGGACCGCGGAATCCCTGGCAGCATCTCGCGGCGGTGCGCGAGCTGACGCGCCTCTACCGCTACGAGCGACCGGACATCGTGCATCACGTGTCCATGCTGCCGGTGCTGGCGGGGTCCATCGCCGCGCGCCGCGCCGGCATCACCCGCGTGGTCAACACCGTCACCGGCCTCGGCCACGTGTTCCTGGCCCAGGGCGCGGCGGCGGCGCTGCGGCGCGCGCTGGTCCAGCGCGCGTACCGCCACGCGCTCGCGCACACACGCGTGGTCTTCCAGAATCGCGATGACCTGGAGCTGTTCACGCAGCGCCGCCTCGTGCGGCCCGGGCAGTGCGTCATCATCCCCGGCTCCGGTGTGGACACGGACCGCTTCGTCCCGACACCGGAGCCCGAAGGCGATCCGATGATCCTCTACACGGGCCGCATGCTCTGGACCAAGGGCCTGCGGGAGCTCGCCGCGGCCGCGCGCATCCTGAAGCGCCGCGGTCTGCGCTTCCAGGTCGTGCTCGCTGGCAGGCGCGATGAGGCCAATCCGGCGTGCCTTTCGGAACACGAAATCCGCGCCTGGGAGGGTGAGGGTCTCCTGCAGTGGGCGGGCCACGTGGACGACATCGCGCCGCTGCTGCGCGCCAGCGCGATCGTATGCCTGCCCTCGTATCGCGAGGGCCTGCCCCTTTCTCTCCTCGAGGGCGCCGCCAGCGCCCGCCCGCTCGTCGCCACCGACGTTCCCGGCTGCCGCGACGTCGTCCGCGACGGCGTGAACGGCGGTCTCGTTCCTGCCTGCGCGCCGGATTCCCTGGCGGCGGCCCTGCGCGTGCTGCTCGAGGACCGGGACCTGAGGCGGACGATGGGCAAGGCCGGCCGCAGGCTGGTCTTGCAGCGCTTCGCGCTCCAGCACGTCATTCCGGCCACGCTCGCGCTGTACCAGCAGCATGGTGGTTAGGAGCCGGAATGGCGCGCAACCTCCATGCGAGCGAAAGCCGGCCTACCGCCCGGGCGGCGTGTCGAGCTGGCGCGCGGAAGTGGTGGTCTCGATGTGGACGAGCACGTCGAACATGTCCTTGGGGACGACGGCATAGAACTGCTCGTCCATGGCCAGGGCGCCGATGCTGCGCATGGGGCGCGACTCGGTGAGCCAGCCGGAGCCGGGGTCGCCGGGCTGCGCGCCGCGGACGTCCAGGAACAGGCGGGGCACGGCGGCGCTGCGCAGGTACGCCTCGACGCTGCCGTCCGGCGGCGCCAGCAGATCGTTGTCGGAGGCCAGCCTGCCGCCCGACATGGCGGTGTAGCGTCCGGCCGAGGTGGAGAACCCGAAAACGGCCATCTGGCCGGGGAACTTCTGCTCCAGGTGCTGGCCCATCCAGGTGGCGCCCCACAAGGTGCCGCGCGAGACGTGACCGTTGTGCGCCCACAGCACGATGCGCGCGCCCGGATTCTGCCCCAGGATCCATTCCACGTTGTCCGCCATGCACTCGTCGCGGACGTTGAAGCCGGACTGGCCGCCGGCGAACAGGCGCGCGCACTGCACGACCACGCGCGCGTTCTGGAGGATCCAGTCGGCGTCCTTGGGCGACGTGCGCGCAACGAGGGCGTCGCGCTGCGCCTGCAGTTCCGCGAGCACGCGCTGGGCCGCCGCCACGACGTGGTCCGGCTCCGGCCCTTGCGGCGGCGCGCCGCGGATCTCCAGGCAGGCGCCGCCGCCGTGGGGCTGCGCGGTGACGCGGCGCGCCGCGTAGTTGCCGCTGGAAGGGGACAGCAGCGCCAGGGCCTCGGACTCGAAGCCGCCGTTGAAGGTGCTCCAGTCCGCGTACGGCTGGCCGTCCAGCGCCACTTCCAGGTCGTCGAACCAGGAGGCGCCTGCGCCCGGCATGATCACGCCGAAGTTGATGTTGGTGGCCTCCGGCGGCACGTCCAGCACGATCTCGTAGCGCGCCCAGTCGCTCGTGCCCTTGGGGCCGCGGCCTTCCATGTTGTCGAAGGCCAGCACGCCCGTGGGGCCGTCCACGCGCCACCACAGCCCGGCGAAGCCGTCGCGCAGGTCCTCGGTGCGGATCCAGCCGCTGAATCGGACGCTCCTGCCCCGCGCGGCCGCCACCGGGAACGTGCCGGTGGCGACGCCGAAGGCGCTGGCCCCGGAACCGCGCCGGCGCAGGTCCTCGACCAGCTCGTAGTTGTCGTCCACCTGCCGGTACAGGTCGCGCAGGTGCGCGCGCACCGCGTCGCGCACGATGTCGGCGGCCACGTCGGGCGTCTGCATGTCGAAGCCGGTGAACTGGAGCGTCGTGCGCGGTCCCGCGGCGTTGTATGCGCGCATCCACTCCACCATGGCCAGCACTTCCTCCGTGTTCCAGGTCCAGAAGTACATGCCCCCGATGAGCGCCTTGGGGTCGCCCTCGCCCTCGATGACGTACCGGTTCAGCTCGTACGCCTCCGGCATGCTGGCCTCGATCGAGAATATGCTGAAGCCCAGCTCCGTGACCAGGAACTCCAGCAGCCGGTGCTTCATCTGGAACGCTTCGCGCGTGCCGTGCGTCGGCTCGCCCAGAGCCACGATGCGGGCGTCGCCGATCAAAGGCTTGAGCGGCTGCAGGTCCTGGAAGCCGTTGCCGGCTTCCACGGTCTGGAACGGGATCGCGTTCTTCCGGATCCATTCCGTGGCCGCCTGCGGGACCTCCTGCGCGCAGGTGAGGAGAAGAGTCGCCAGCATCACTTCCCCCGTTCGACGATCTGCACCAGTCCGGCGTCGATGTATTGGCCGCCGCCGGTCTGGCGGCAGTGGATGGCGATGGTATTGCCGCCCGTCTTCAGCGCGGCGCGCGCCTCCGGCGCGATCGGCACCGCCTCGTAGCTCGTGGTGTAGCCGCTCAGCTCCGCGGCCAGCACGCCGTTGAGATAGACCTCGGCGTCCTCGTCGTGGTGGACCCAGAGCTGCGCGTCCTGCGGCGCATCCCCCAGGTAGAAGCCCTGGCGCAGCCAGATCTCGCCGCCGTCCCAGGGCGTGCCCACTCGGGCGCCAGGAGTGCCTTCCGTGCCGAAGCCGGCGCGCGCGGCGCTCCACGCGTGATCATCGAAGCCCGGCTGCTCCCAACCATCGCCCGGGCTGGCCGTGGTCGTGCGCCACTCCTGCGGATTCGTATCGGCCGCCGGCAGCAGCCAGCGCTGGAACGGCGGCGGCAGGAACAGCTTCCGGTGCGCCTCGCGTGCCCGCTCCGCGTCCATCTTCAGCACGGCGCGGTCGTAGGTCATCAGTCCGTTGACCTCGATCTCGACGTCCGTGGTCTGCGTGTACACGGCCGCGCTGAGACCCTCTCCGATCAGGGGCCGCAGCCGCGTCATGAGGCCCACGTATGCCTCCGTCAGCTCCTCCTGCGTCTTGTACGAGCGATAGCCCCAGTTGCCCTCCGCCAGCCAGGTGTGGCCGGCGAGCGGCAGGCCGAGCCCGCCGAACTCGCCCAGCACCGAGGCGCGCTTCTCCTCCGGCGGCGGCATGCCGGGACCGGGATAGATGTGCCAGTCCACGACGTCGCCGACGCCGCGGTCGGTCCAGCCGCTGGCGTGGTTGACGAGCCGCGTCGGATCGAGCCGCCTCGTGAACTCGACGATGCGCGCCGTGTCGAACTGGCCCCAACCCTCGTTGAACGGCACCCACATCACGATGCTCGGGTGGTTGCGCAGGGCGTCGATGATGCCTTTCCACTCGGCCTCGAACTGCCGCGCGGATTCCGGGCTGCGCTGGATATCCGGGTCTCTGCTCCCGATGTACGCGTCCCCCGACGGCATGTCCTGCCACACGAGGATCCCGAGCTTGTCGCACCAGTAGTAGTACCGGTCGCACTCGACCTTCACGTGCTTCCGCAGCATGTTGAAGCCCAGGTCCTTCAACACTTCGATGTCGTAGCGCATCGCCGCGTCGCTGGGCGGCGTGTACAGCCCGTCCGGCCAGAAACCCTGATCCAGCGGCCCGATCTGGAACACGGACTCGCCATTCAGCAGCAATCGTGTGACCCCAGCCTCATCCTTGCCGAGCCGGATCTCGCGCATGCCGAAATAGCTCTCCACGACGTCGTCCGGAGCACCGTTTTTCAGCACGGTTGCCCTGAGCCGGTACAGGAAAGGGGAATCCGGGGTCCACGGCTTGGGATTCCGGATGGGGATGCGGACGCTCCCTCCGCGTTGAGTGGTGTTGAACACCTTCTCCATGGTCACGCCGGAAGTCTCCAGCGACTTCGAGCCGTCGAGCACTTCGAACCAGACGGCGCGATCCTCCTGCACCCCGCCGAGCGTCGCCTGCACCTCGACCTCGCCGCTTTCCAGGCGCGGAATCACGACCAGACCGTCCAGGTAGCTGATCGGGACGGGCTCCAGCCACACGGTCTGCCAGATGCCGGTGGTCGGCGTGTACCAGATGCCTTCGGGCTTGAGAACCTGCTTGCCGCGGGGCTGCGTCGACGCGTCGCCCGGATCCCAGACGCGGACCATCAACTCGTTGGCGCGATCGCGGGCGATGTGCTCGGTGATGTCGAGCGTGAACGGGTCGTAGCCGCCGCGGTGTGAGCCGACCTTGGCGTCGTTGACGAAGACCGTCGCCTCCCAGTCCACGGCGCCGAAGTGCAGGAGGATGCGTTTGTCGCCCCAATCTGCGGGCACGTCGAAGCTGCGGCGGTACCAGAGGGCCTGGTCCGGCTGCACCGGCTGCATGACGCCGGAGAGCGCCGACTCGATCGGGAAGGGCACGAGGATCCGGCCGGCCCAGTTCTCGGGCCGAGGCGCGTCCTTGGCGGCTACGGCGTGATCCCAGAGGCCGTTGAGGTTCTGCCAGGCCTCGCGCGCAAGCTGTGGCCGCGGGTATTCGGTCCAGGCGGATCCCGGCGTGACCTTTTCGGCCCAGCGCGTCATCAGAGGGCCGTGGGCGGGTTTCCAGCCGTCCTGTTGGCAGGGGCTGGCGGGAACTGTGGCGAGGAAGAGCAGGTCGAGCACTGTGGCACCAGAACAACGGATTGGCGCGGATGAGGATAGCTGCTCCGGCGGCAACAGGCCGTGCTCGTCGCCACGGGTCTGACTGGAACGGAGCCGTTTCGTGCAACGCTGGCCGATCCGCTGGCTCCACCGGGTGACGAGTAGAATCCGCGGCGCATGAGGCCGCGCCGGAGCTTCCGCGAGCGCTTGCCGTTCGGGCTCGGGGTCCGGGACAAGCCCCGGCACTACCGCGAGATGCTCGGAGTGGCCTGGGAGAACCGCGACCAGCTTGGTTACGCGTGGCGCATCCTGAAGGACGGCGTGTGCGACGGCTGCTCGCTGGGCCCGCGCGGGCTGAAGGACGACGTCATCCAGGGCACGCACCTGTGCCTGACGCGGCTCAAGCTGTTGCGCGTGAACACCATGGGCGCGATCCGCGACGAGGCGCTGCTCGGGGACATCGGCCGGCTGCGGAGCATGGACCAGCGCGCGCTGCAGGCGCTGGGGCGCATCCCGTATCCCATGATCCACCGGCGCGGCGCGCGCGGCTTCGTGCGCCTGAGCTGGGACGAGGCGCTGGCGATCTGCGGCGAGTACGGGCGCGGGCCGGACGGCCGCAGGCTGGCGCCCGGGCGCTGGGGCTTCTTCAGCACCTCGCGCGGCACCAGCAACGAGGCGTATTACGTGTTCCAGAAGGCGGCGCGGCTGCTGGGCACCAACAACGTGGACCTGTGCGCGCGCCTGTGCCACGCGGCCTCGGTGTACGGGCTGGCGGAGACGCTCGGCGTGGGCGCACCGACCTGTTCCCTGAGCGATTTCATCGGCACGGACCTGCTGCTGGTGTGGGGCAGCGACCTGGCCAACAACCAACCGGTCAGCACCAAGTACCTGATGCACGCCAAGCGCGCCGGCACGCGCATCTTCGTCATCAACCCGGCGCGGGAGAAGGGGCTGGAGACGTATTGGGTGCCCAGCGACCTGCGCAGCGCCGTCCTGGGCAGCGACCTGTGCGACGAGTGGTTCCAGGTGCGCGTGGGCGGGGACATCGCTTTCCTGCACGGCGTGCTCAAGGCGCTGTTCGCGGCCGGGCAGGAGGACCCCGCCTTCATTGCAGCGAAGACGGCGGGCTTCGAGGAGCTGAAGCGATACGTGGAGGCTCTGGAGTGGCCCGCACTGGAGCGCGACAGCGGGCTGCCGCGGGCCGAGATGGAGCAGTTCGCGGCGGCCTTCGGCGCCGCCCGCAGCTGCGTGGCCGTGTACTCGATGGGCCTGACGCAGCACGCGTTCGGCGTGGACAACGTCAAGGCCATTGTGAACCTGATGCTGAGCCGCGGCATGCTGGGGCGCGACAAGTGCGGGATCATGCCGATCCGCGGCCACAGCGGCGTGCAGGGCGGCGGCGAGTGCGGCGTGGACCCGGTCAAGTATCCCGGCGGGTTCAAGGTGGGCGTGGACACCCGCCGCTTCGAAGAGCTGTGGGGGCGTCCGTTGAACCCGGAGCCGGGGCTGAAGACCGGGGCCATGATGCAGGCGGCGCACGACGGCCGGATCGAGTTCCTGTACAGCCTGGGCGGCAACCTCATCGACAACATGCCCGATCCGGAGTTCATGCACGCGGCCTTCACGCGCGTGCGCTTCCGCGTGCACCAGGACATCGTGCTGAACCCGAGCGCCGTGGCCGAGCCGGGCGAGGCGGTGCTGGTGCTGCCGGCGCAGACGCGCTACGAGCACGCCGGCGGGATCACGAGCACGAACACCGAGCGCCGCATCCGCTTCTCCCCCGAGATCCCGGGCCCGCGCATCGCCGAGGCGCGGGCGGAATGGTGGATCCCGGCGCAGGTGGCGATCGCGGTGGATCCGGCGCTGCGGGGCGCGCTGGAGTATCCGGGAGGGACCGGGCAGATCCGCGAGGAGATGCAGCGCGCCATGCCGGCGTACCAGGGCGTCGCCGCGCTGCGCCAGGCGGGGGACTGGGTGCAGTGGGGCGGACCGCACCTGTTCGGCGACGGCTTCGCCAAGATGCCGGGCGGGCGGGCGCGCTTCACCTGCGTGCCGCTGCCGAACCGCGACCTGCCGGAGGGGAGGTTCGTGCTGACCACGCGCCGGGGCAAGCAGTTCAACTCCATGGTGTTCGCCGACGAGGACCGGCTGCAGGGCGGCCGGGCGCGCAACGACGTGTTCATCGCCCCGGCCGAGGTGTCGGCGCTGGGCCTGCGCGCGGGGCAGCGCGTGGTCCTGCGCAACGAGGTCGGCCGGTTCGAAGGCGTGCTGCGACCGGCGGACCTGCCGCCCCGCACCCTGCAGGTGTACTGGCCCGAGTCCAACGTGCTGATCCCGCGGCGCTACGACCCGGTGAGCGAGGAGCCGGACTACAACGCGGTGGTGGCTCTGGAGCCGGCCGATTGACGGCCGCGCGGACTCAGGCGCCCTTGGATTCCGCGCCTTCGGCGCGCGTGGGATCCAGGCGCACGATGCCGCGGGCCAGCGCGTAGCGCACCAGCTCGGTCTGGCCCTTGAGCCCGAGCTTGTGCAGCAGGTTGGCGCGGTGGGTCTCGGCGGTGCGCGGGCTGATGCGCAGGTTCTCGGCGATCTGGGCGTTGGTGAGCCCCTCCGCCGCCATGTGCAGCACCTGGCGCTCGCGCGGCGTCAGCGACTCGTACGAGTCCTGGGGGATGGACTCGGCCTTCTTGAGCCAGGCCTCCACCGTCTGGCTGCTGAAGGGCGGGCCGAGGAAGATGCGGCCGGCCGCGGCTTCCTTGATCGCCTGGATCAGCACCGGCGCGCCCGCGTCCTTGGGCACGTAGGCGAGCGCGCCGTTGCGCAGCGCCTGCACCACGTAGGCCTCGTCGGCGTACATGGAGAGCACCACCGTGCGCGTGCGCGGCGCGCGCTTGGCCACGCGCAGGGCAACGTCCAGGCCGCTGAGGCCCGGCATCATGAGGTCCGCCACCAGCACGTCGGGGCGCAGCTGCTCGACCACCTCGACGGCGCGCAGGCCGTCGGATGCTTCGCCGACCACGGTGAACCCCGGCTGGGACTGCAGCAGGGCGCGCAGGCCCTGACGCACCACCTGGTGGTCGTCCGCCAACACGATCCGAACAGTGTCGTTCATGCTTCATTCCGCGCTTTCGACGCCTGTGACGCTTCCGGCACCGGCAGTTCCACGCGCAAGGTCGTGCCGCGGTCCGGTGTGGAGTCTATGCTCAGACTGCCTCCCAAGAGTAGCGCCCTCTCCCGCATCCCGTTAAGTCCGCTCGAGGCGGCCGCGTGCGCGCGCTCCGGGTCGAAGCCTGCGCCCTCGTCCTCCACGGTGAGCAGCAGGCGCCCGGGGAGCGCGCGCAGCGTCACCCGGGCGTGCTGCGTCCGGGCGTGGCGCGCCACGTTGGTGAGGGCCTCCTGCGTGATGCGGTAGGCCGTGGTCTCCACGTCGGCGGGCAGGCGCTCCTCCAGTCCGGTGTGCACCAGGGTCACCTGGATGGCGGTCTGCGCCTGGTAGCGCTGGATCAGCCACAGCAACGCCGGCAGCAGGCCCAGGTCGTCCAGCATGGCCGGCCGCAGGTTCATGGACAAGGTGCGCACGCGAGACATGAGGTCGTTGAGCACCGCCTGCGCCTCCTGCAGGCGCCCGGCCAGGTCGCCCGACCCCTGGCCGGCGCTCTCCAGCAGCAGCTTGAGTCCGGTGAGCAGCTGCCCGATCTCGTCGTGCAGCTCGCGCGCGATGGAGCGGCGCTCCTGCTCCTGGAGCTGCACCAGGCGGCGCGACAAGGCCTGCAGCCGGGCGCGGCCCTGGCGCTCGCTTTCCAGCAGGCGCTGGCGCTCGGCCTCGGCGCGGCGCCGCTCGGTGACGTCCTGCACCACGCCGATGGCGCGGTACGGGCGGCCGGCGGAGTCCACCTGCACCTCGACGCGCCCCATCGCGACGCGCACCTCGCCGCTGGGGCGCACGATGCGGTGCTCGTAGGAGAACGGCGCCTCGCCGCGCAGCAGCCTCTGGCGCAGATTCGAGACGTGTTCGAGGTCTTCCGCCGGCACGTGCCGGAAGAACAGCTCCACGCTCGGCTTCGTCGTCTCCGGGCTCAGGCCCAGCAGCCGGGTGACCTGCGCCGACCAGTACACGCGATTGCTCGGGATCTCCCATTCCCAGCTCCCGATCTCACCCAGCTGCTCGGCCTCCAGCAGCAGGCGCTGGATGCGCATCAGGCCTTCCTCCGCCAGCCGGCGTTCGGTGATGTCCACGGCGATGCCGGCCAGGCGGTACGGGACGCCGAGCTCGGTCTTGAGCTCGAAGGCCCGGTCCCACACCCAGCGGACGGAGCCGTCGGGGCGCAGCACGCGGTACTCCGCCTCATACACGCCCGAGGCGCGGCCGTTGCCGATGGCCCTGCGCACCAGGTCCTGGTCATCGGGATGCACGGCCTCCAGCCAAGAGTCCGGATCGGCGTACAAGCTCTCGCAGCTCCGGCCCCAGATCCTCTCGTAGGCGGGGCTGACGTACAGCACCCTCCCGGAGCTGCGGTCGGACAGGAAGAAGACCTGCGGGATGATGTCGGCAAGCTGGCGGAAGCGCAGCTCGCTCTCCTGGTAGTCCTTCTCGGCCTGGCGCCGGGCGCTGAGATCCCGCGCCACGATCTGGACCGCCTGCTGCCCCTGGTAGTGGAAGGGCGTCGCGATGACTTCCGCGTCCACGGTCGTGCCGTCGCAGCGCAGGAGCCTCTCCTTCAGCAGCGGCACCTGCTTGCCCCGCGCGTAGAGCTGCTCGTTGCGCCGCCGCACGACCTCCACGAAGTCCGGGTGCACGAACTCGTACACGGTGCGCCCGAGGACCTGGTCGGCGCTGCCCGCGCCCAGCAGCCGCACTCCCGCCGGGTTGATGTACACGATGCGGCCCTCCACCTGGATGACCAGCAGGTCGGGCAGGATCTCCACGAGGCTGCGATAGCGCTCCTCGCTCTCGCGCAAGGCCAGGAAAGCCAGCTCGAGATCGGGGACCCGCGCGGTTCCTGGGTTCTGGAGCGGCTCCGTCATGGCCAGTTGCCAGCGCCTACTCTATCCGCCGCCGCGCCGGCCGCCGGGGGCGCACGCGGCGCAGGGCGTCCCTACGATCTCCGCGCATGGGCTGGGAAGCCTACCTCGTGCTGGGCATGACCCTGGGAATGCTGGGGCTGCTGATCTCGGGCCGGGGCTCGCTGGACGCCATCGGCCTGGCCCTGATCGTGGTGCTGGTGGCGGTGGGAATCCTGGACTACAAGACCGCGGTCGCGGGATTCGGCAACAAGGCGATCCTCACCATCGCGGGACTGTACGTGGTCGGAGAGGGACTGACGCGCACGGGCGCCGTCGAATTCATCGCCCGGGCCGTGCTGCACATGAGCGGCGGCGGCACGCGCCGCATCCTGATCCTGAGCTGTCTCATCGCCGGCGGAATCTCCACGGTCCTGAACGACACCGCGGTCGTGGTGGTGTTCATCCCGATCCTGGTGGGCCTGGCCCAGACCACCGGCGCGCCGATCTCCGTCCTGCTCATGCCGCTGGCGTTCTCGGCGCTCCTGGGCGGCATGGGGACCTTGATCGGCACGTCCACGAACATCCTGGTCAGCGGGGTGGCGGAGGCCAATGGCCAGCCGCCGCTCGGCATGTTCGAGATGACCCCGCTGGGCCTGCCGCTGCTCGCGGTGGGGGTCGTGTACCTGACCTTCCTGGCGCCCAAGCTGCTCCCCAAGCGCCCGTCCCTGACCGCCATGATGGCCGGCGCCGGCAAGCGCGAGTACGTCACCGAGCTGGTGATCAGCGCCAACTCCGTCCTGACCGGCAGGAAGCTGAACGAGGCCTTCGTCAAGGTGCGCGCCAAGGTGCTGTTCTGCGTGCGCGGCGGGGAGATGCTGTGGCCGCCGTTCGACGCCATGGTGCTGCAGGCGGGCGACGTGGTCATGGTGCGCGGCGGCGTGGACGAGCTGGCGGACCTGGAGCGGCAGCTCGGGCTGAAGATGGACGGAGGCGTGCGCTTCGACCCGAAAACCATGACCTTCTTCGAGCTGGCCGTCGCTCCGCACTCGCCCCTGGTGGGCCGCCGGGCCGAGGAGCTGCAGCTGTTCCGCGACTACGGCGCCGTGGTCGTGGCGGTGCTGCGCGCGGGCCACCACATCCGCGAGCGGGTCTCGCGCATGGTGATGCGGCCGGGGGACCTGCTGCTGGTCGCCGGCAGCGAGGAGGCCGAGACCCGGCTGCGCTCCAGCCCGGACTTCTACCTGCTCACGGGCGCGCACAAGCACTTCACCCTGCGCGCGCACGCGCGCAAGGCCCTGGCGGTGGCCGCCCTCGTGGTCGCGCTGTTCACCGCCGGCTCGGTCGTGGACATGACCTGGCTGCCGCAGCCCTTCGTGGCCGTGCTCGGCGCCATGGCCATGATCGCCATCGGCTGCGTGACGCCGCGGCGCGTCTATCGGACGATCGACTGGCCCATCCTCATCTTCATCGCCGGGACGCTGGCCCTGGGCGAGGCCATGAGCCAGACCGGCGCCGGCGCGTTCATCGCCGGCCAGCTGGTGCAGCTCCTGTCCGGCTTCGGCCCCAAGGTGATCCTGAGCGGCATCGTGCTCCTGTGCGTGCTCTTCAACACCCTCATCGCGCACAGCGCGGTCGCCGTCCTGTTCACTCCCATCGCCATCCGCACGGCGCAGGCCTGGGCCGCGGCCAACGGCCTGGCTCCCGGCGACCCGCAGGCCGAGGCGTTCCTGCGCGGCTCGATCCTGGCCATCGGCTTCGGCGGGTCCCTGTGCTTCGCCACCCCCATCGGCCACCAGGTCAACCTCATGGTGTTCGGGCCCGGCGGCTACCGTTACGGCGACTTCGTGCGCCTGGGCCTGCCGCTGAGCCTGATCGCCTGGGCGGTGATCAGCCTGGGGCTGCCGCTGCTGGTGGGCTTGCGCTGAGCCGGCTCAATCCGCCGCGCGGAAGCGCTTCCAGTCCAGTCCCAGTTTGCGCATACGCGCGCGCAGCGTGTGCGGATTGATTCCGAGCAGCCTGGCGGCTCCGTAGCGGCCCTCGATGCGCCCGCGGCAGTTCGCGAGCGCCCGTTCGATGTGGCGGGCCATGGCGGCGTCCAGGGTGTCGATCTCGCCGCCGTTCAGCTGGCGCTCGGGCGCCGGCGCGGCCGCGGCGGGACGCGTCTCGAGGTGGGCGGGGCCGAGGTTGTTCGCGCCGAGTGCCGCGGCCACCTCGAGACGGCGCCCGTCGCCCAGGATCGCCGCGCGCTCGATGACGGCCGCCAGCTCGCGCACGTTGCCGGGCCACGGGTAGCCGACCATGCGCTCCACGTCCTCCGGCGAAGGCACCAGGGGCGCGCCCGCAAGGCGCTTGCCGGCGCGCCAGGCGAAGTGGGCTGCCAGCGCCGGGATGTCCTGGCGCCGCTCGCGCAGCGGCGGGATCCGCACCTGGAACACATCCAGCCGGTACCAGAGGTCCTGGCGGAAGCGCCCGTTCTGCACCATGTCCTGCAGGTTGCGGTGCGTGGCGGCCACGATGCGCACGTCCACGGTGATGGAGCGCTGCCCGCCGACGCGCTCGAAGGTCCCGTCCTGCAGGATGCGCAGCAGCCGCACCTGCGCGGCCAGGGGCAGCTCCGCGATCTCGTCCAGGAACAAGGTGCCGCCGTCGGCGCGCTCGAACCAGCCCTGGCGCGTGCTGACCGCCCCGGTGAAGCTGCCGCGCTCGTGGCCGAACAGCTCCGAGTCCACCAGCTCCGGCGGGATGGCGCCGCAGTTGACGCGCACGATCGGCCCCTGGGCGCGGCGCGAGCGGGCGTGGATGGCGCGCGCGATCACTTCCTTGCCGGAACCGGTCTCACCCAGCAGCAGCACCGGCGTGTCCGTGGGCGCCACCTTCTCCACGCGCTCCATCACCTCGCGCAGCCCGCCGTCGGCGCCCACCACCGAGTCGCTGATGTCCTCCCGCTGCAGGCGCGACAGCAGCGCCCGGTTGTCGGCCTCCTTGGCCTCGCGCAGGCGCGTGAGCTCGTGCAGGCGCCGGTCGTTCTCCAGGGCCACGGTGAAGGGCTCCAGCAGGGCCTGGACGATCTCGAAGTCCTCCAGGTGCAGGCGGCGGCCGTAGGGAGTGGCGAGCAGGAGCACCCCGGAGGGACCGTCTTCGGCCACCAGCGGACCGGCCAGGACCGCGGCCTTGAGGCCCTGCGGCACCAGGGCCGCCATCAGCGCGTTCTCCTCCTGGTCCGGCCGGTATTCCGCCACCGCGCCGCGCCGGCACCAGGCCAGCACCTCCTCCATCACCTCGCCAGAGCACTCGGTGCGGGCGAAGGGAACCGCGGCGCCGGCCCGGCAGATCCCGGTCGCTACGGTTTCCACGCGCCGGCGCACGAGGTCCAGACGGCGCACCAGGACCATGTCCACCGGGAGGCGGCGCGCGATCAGGGGCGCCATCCGATCCACCGCCTCGATGATGTCGATGTGTCTGCAGGCTTCCTGCCAGACGTCGAGGAGCAGGCGCAAGGGCACCATGTGGGGAGGGCAATCAGCGTGCCTTCAGGAGACGACGAAATTCTAGCGCCTATGCAGGATCATCCAGCATATATGCTGGCCATCATCTGTCACGGCAGGGCGACCGCAGTTCAAGGGTCTATTGGAGCAATTCACGGAGGTCCCTTGCTGGAACGGCCCTTGCCTGGGTGCGGGCCCCATCGACCTGAAGATGTTTCGCGCCCTCTCCTCGTTCCGGCTCTCGATGGTGCTGGCGTCCGCCTGCGCCGTCATCTTCCCCGCCTGCGGCAAGGACCTGGAGGCGCCGTCCAGGGTCGCGGTCCACACCCTGACGCTGGGCGCCTACACCACGCCGCGCGAGGTGTACGGGCGCGAGATCCTGCCGGCCTTCGCCCGCCACTGGAAAGAGCGGACCGGCGGCGTGGTCGAGTTCCAGGAGTCTTACCTGGCCAGCGGCGCCCAGTCGCGCGCCATCGTGGACGGCTTTGCGGCGGACGTCGCCGCCCTGTCGCTGGAGGCCGACATCGAGCGCATCGCCGAGGCCGGTCTGATCACCCACGACTGGCGTTCGGGGCCCGCCGGGGGCATGGTCTGCCGTTCGATCGTGGTCCTGGCCGTACGCGCCGGCAATCCCAGGAACATCCGCGACTGGGACGACCTGCGCCGCTCGGACGTGAAGGTCCTCACGCCCAGCCCGCGCACCAGCGGCGGAGCCATGTGGAACATCGCCGCCTTATACGGCGCGGTGCTGCGCGGCGCCACCTCGGCGCCCCGGGACGATCCGCAGGCGGCCGAGGCGTTCCTGCGCGACGTGCTGAAGAACGTGGAGATCATGGACAAGGGCGCACGCGAATCCATGATCACGTTCGAGAACGGGATCGGCGACGTCGCCATCACCTACGAGAACGAGGTCCTGGTCGGGCGCATCGCCGGCAAGGACTACGCGTACGTGGTGCCGCGCGCCACCATCCTCATCGAGAACCCGGTGGCGGTGGTGGACCGCTATGCCGAGGCGCACGGCAACCAGGAGCTGGCCGCCGCCTTCGTCGAGTTCCTGCTCACGCCCGAGGCCCAGCGCGCCTTCGGCCGCTTCGGCCTGCGCGCGGTGGACGGGGAGGTGATGAAGGAGCTCGACCTGCACATGCCGCGCGTGAGCGAGCCGTTCACCATCCGGGACCTGGGCGGCTGGCCGCAGGTGATCGAAGAGCTGTTCGCCGCCGGCGCCGCGTTCGAGCGCGCCAGCGCCGCGGCGCAGGAGGGCCGGTGACCGGCGCCGAACCGGTCGCAGGCGCGCAGGCGAGCGCCGACCCCAACTCCCTCAGCGTGCCGGCCCGGGCCGCCCGGGCCGGAGTGATCGGCTACATCACCGTCCTGGTGATCCTGCCGCTCGCGGCCCTGGTGTTCCATGGCCTCGAGAACGGCCTGGGAGCGGTGGTCAGAGCGGTCACCGAGCCGGTGGCCCTGGATGCGCTCCAGCTGACCTTCTGGACCGCAGCCGTCATGGCGCTGTTGAACGCGGTGATGGGAACCGCCACCGCCTGGGTGCTGGTGCGCTACCGCTTCCCGGGCCGCGCGCTGCTGTCCGCGCTGGTGGACCTGCCCTTCGCGATCCCGACGCTGGTCACCGGCGTGATGCTGGTGCTGCTGTACGGACCGCAGACGCCCGCCGGCGGCTGGCTGTCCGAACACGGCTTCCCGGTGGCCTACGCGCCGCCGGGGATCCTGCTGGCACTGCTCTTCATCAGCGTGCCCTTCGTGGTGCGCGCGGTGGAGCCGGTGCTCATGGAGCTGGATCCTGCCGAGGAGGAGGCCGCGCGCACGCTCGGCGCCGGCGACTGGGTCATCTTCCGCCGCATCGTGCTTCCGGCACTGATGCCCGCCATCCTGTCCGGGACGCTGCAGTCCTTCGCGCGCGCCCTGGGCGAGTTCGGCTCGATCGTCATCGTCGCCGGCAACATCCCGCACCGCACGCTGACCGCGCCCGTGCATATCTTCGGCGAGATCGAGAGCGGCTCGTCGCAGACCGCCGCCGCCGTGTCCGTGGTGCTGGTGGCGGTGGCCCTGCTGTTGGAGCCGCTGCGCCGCTGGCTGGGCCGGCGCCTGGGAGCGCGCCGTGCATAAGGGGCTCGAGGAGTCGGCCTGGCAGCCCAAGCGCCTGGCGCTGCTCGGGCTGGTCGCGCTGTACATGGGCGGGATCCTGATCCTGCCGCTGTGGGCGTTGATGGCGCGCACCATCCGCGCCGGTTTCGGCAGCGCCTGGGCGGCACTGCTCGAGCCGGACGCGCTGCACGGGCTGCTGCTGACCGTGATCCTGGCCGTGATCGCCGTGGTCGTGAACGGCGTGTTCGGCGTGGTCGGCGCGCTGGTGCTGACGCGCCAGAGCTTCCGCGGCCGGCGCTTCCTGGACGCGCTCGTGGACATGCCGTTCGCCGTGTCGCCGGTGATGGTGGGGCTGGCGTTCCTGCTGCTCTTCGGGCGCGAGGGCTGGCTGGCGCCGCTCGGCTGGAAGGTGGCCTTCGCCTTCCCGGGCCTGGTGATCGCCACCGTTTTCGTGACCATCCCGTTCACGCTGCGCGAGGTGGCGCACGTGGCGGAGGAGCTGGGCACCAGCGAGGAGCAGGCCGCCATCACCCTCGGCGCGTCGCGCTGGCAGACCTTCCGGCTGGTGACCCTGCCGAACATCCGCTTCGGGCTGGGTTACGGCCTCATGCTGACCACGGCGCGCGCGCTGGGCGAGTTCGGCGCCGTGCTGGTGCTGGGCGGCGCGATCTCCGGGCTCACGCAGACCGCCACCACCTACATCTTCGTGGCGATGGACGAGCGCCGCGAGGCCGGGGCCTACGGCATGGCATTGGTGCTGGCCGTGATCAGCATCGTCCTGCTTCTGATCCTGGAATCCATGAAGCGGCGCCGGCGCCGCAGGGGTCTGTGATGGGCATCCGCGTCGAGAACCTCAGCAAGCATTTCGGCGGTTTTGCGGCCGTGGACGACGTCAGCTTCGAGATCGAGGGCGGCGAGCTGGTGGCGCTGCTGGGCCCCTCCGGCGGCGGCAAGAGCACGATCCTGCGCATCATCGCCGGCCTGGAGACGGCGGACTCCGGCTCGGTGTTCCTGGACGGCGAGCGCACGGACCACGTGCATGCCCGCGCGCGCGGCGTGGGCTTCGTGTTCCAGCACTACGCCCTGTTCCGGCACATGAACGTCGCCGAGAACATCGCCTTCGGCCTGCGCGTGCGCGGCGAGGGGCAGGCGGCGCAAGACGCCCGGGTCAAGGACCTGCTGCGCTTGATGGGCCTGGAAGGACTGGGCGACCGGCTCCCCAGCCAGCTCTCCGGCGGCCAGCGCCAGCGCGTGGCCCTGGCCCGGGCCCTGGCGCCGCAGCCCAAGGTCATGCTGCTGGACGAACCCTTCGGCGCCGTGGACGCGCGCGTGCGCGAGGACCTGCGCCGCTGGCTGCGCCGCCTGCACGACGAAGTGCACGTCACCTCCATCTTCGTCACGCACGACCAGGAGGAGGCCTTTGCCGTGGCGGACCGGGTGATGGTGATCCAGAAGGGCCGCCTGGAGCAGGCGGGCACCCCCGTGGAGATCCTGGACCACCCCGCCAGCGAGTTCGTGGCCCGCTTCGTGGGCGACGTCAACGTCCTGCAGGGCGTCGTGCGCGACGGCAAGGCGCGGTTCGGCGCCCTGCTGCTGGACTCGGACGGATTCCAGGACGGCCAGACGGTGCGCGCCGTCATCCGCAGCTACGACATGAGGTTCTGGCGCGACGACGCGTCCGGCGTGGCCGAGGTGCGGCGCATGTTCCCCCTGGGCGACCGCGTGAAGGTGGAAGCCGTCGTGGACGGAGCCGGCCCGCTCATGGCCCAGTTCCCGCGGCGCAGCAGCCTGCTGGAAGGCATGGAAAGCGGGAAGCGCATCCAGATCGAGGTGACGACGGCGCGCCTGTACCCGTACGTCGACCCGGAGGAGATGGTTTCCAGGGCGCGCACCGGGTTCGTGTCCTGATCCGGCCACGGGAAACCCGTCACGAGCGCCGGACTTCCCGGAAATGTGCTGGCTTCGGTCTGTTCCCGGCCCGGCACGCGGCTTGCCCCAGTGCGCGGCCACCATCACCATGAAGACCAGCACACCGATGCTTTCCCTCGTGGTGTTCCTTGCCGGACTGTCCACGGCCTGGAGCACGCGCGTCCACGCAGGCCCGCAGCCGCCCGCGGCCGCGCGCAAGCTGACCCTGGCCGCGTACACCACCCCGCGTGAGGCCTACGGCAAGGAGCTCCTGCCCGGGTTCGCGCAGCACTGGAAGCAGAAGACCGGCGAGGAAGTCAAGTTCCAGGAGTCGTACCAGGCCAGCGGCGCGCAGGCGCGCGCCATCATCGGCGGCTTCGAGGCCGACGTCGCGGCCCTGTCCCTGGAGGCCGACGTGGACAAGATCGCCGGCGCCAAGCTCATCACGCACGACTGGAAGGCGGGCGAGCACGGCGGGATGGTCACGCGCTCGATCGTGGTCATCGCCGTGCGCAAGGGCAATCCCAAGAACATCCAGGACTGGGACGACCTGGCCAAACCCGGCGTCAAGGTGCTCACGCCCAACGTGAAGACCAGCGGCGGCGCGATGTGGAACATCGCCGCCATCTACGGCGCGGCGTTGCGTGGCAGCACCTCGGCCAAGAAGGGCGACGTGGCGGGCGCCGTGGACCTGCTGGCCCGGATCCTGCGCAATGTCGAGATCATGGACAAGGGCGCGCGCGAGTCCATGATCACCTTCGAGAACGGGATCGGCGACGCCGCCATCACCTACGAGAACGAGGTGCTGGTCGGACGCATGGCCGGCAAGGACTACGAGTACGTGGTGCCCAGGTCCACGGTCCTGATCGAGAACCCCGTGGCCGTCGTGGACGTGTACGCCGCCAGGCACGACAACCGCGAGCTGGCCGACGCCTTCGTGCAGTACCTGTTCACGCTGGAGGCGCAGCGCGCCTTCGGCCGCTACGGTCTGCGTCCGGTGGACGCCCGGGCCATGGACGAGCTGAAGGACAAGCTGCCCAGGGTCAGTGACCAGTTCACCGTGCGCGATCTGGGCGGCTGGCCGCAGCTGAGCAAGACCGTGTTCAACGACGGCGGGGTGTACGACCGCGCCATCGCACTCAAGGACCGGAAGAACTGAGCTCCAAGGGCACTGCCACTCCCCATGCTGACTCACCTCGTGCTCCTCACCGCGCTCCAGGACCCCGGCGACTTCAAGGTGTTCTGGAAGGACGGCTTCCGCCTCGAGACCACCGACGGCAACGTCAAGGCGCGGCTCCAGGGCCGCATTCACTTCGACGCCGCCTACGTCGGCAATGACTCCGACATCCGCCGGGCGCTCGGGTTCACCGATCTCGAGGATGGCGTGATGTTCCGCCGGGCGCGGCTGGGCGCCTCGGGCGTGATCGGCGAGCACATCGACTGGAAGGCGGAGTACGACTTCGCGAGCGGCACCGCCGCCTTCACCGACGTGTACGTGGGACTGCTCGAGGGCCCCGCGGGCCTCAACGCCCGCGTCGGACAGTTCAAGGAGCCGTTCAGCCTGGACCAGATGAACAGCAGCAACTCGCTGATGTTCATGGAGCGCTCCCTGGCCGACGCGTTCGCCCCCGCGCGCAGCACCGGATTCATGGTCTACGACGCCGTGGCCGAGCAGCGCGTCACCTGGGCCGCGGGCGTCTTCAAGGACTCCAACGCCCAGGGCGCGCAGTTCAGCGACGGCGAATGGAACGTCACGGCCCGCGTGACCGGCCTGCCCGTCAACGAGGATGAGGGCCGCACCCTGGTGCACGTCGGCGGCGCCGCGAGCCTGCGCAGCCCCAACAGCGACGCCCTGGCCATCTCGTCGCGGCCGGAATCGCGCATCGCCCCGACGTTCGTGAACACAGGCGTCATCGCCGCCGAGGAGCAGACCTTGTTCGGAGCGGAGGCCGCGCTGGTCCTGAACCGCTTCTCGGTGCAAGGCGAGTACGTGTTCACGGACGTGGACGCCCTGACCGGGCCGGACCCGAGCTTCAGCGGCTACTACGTCGAGGCGAGCTACTTCCTCACGCAAGACTACCGGCGCTACGACGCCGCCACGGGCACGTTCGGGCGCGTGAAGCCCAGCTCGGCCCTGTACGGCCAGGACGGCGGTGGCGGGGCCTGGGAAGCCAAGGCCCGCTATTCCGCCATCGACCTCGACGACGGCACGGTCGCCGGCGGCGAGCTGAGCGACGTCAGCGTCGGCGTGAACTGGTACCTCAATCCGAACGTGCGCATCATGCTGGAAGGCATCCACGCCGATCTGGACAGCGTGGGATCCACGCAGATCGTGCAGACGCGCTTCCAGGTGGATTGGTAGATCGCACCTTCATCAGGGAGTTTGCAGGGCCGGAGGGGGGAACGCGACGCGCCTCCGGCCCGTTTCCTATTCCTCCGGCAGCCGCATGCGGTAGCCGACGCCGGCCTCGGTGGCGAACAGGCGGCTGCGGCTCAGGTCCGGCTCCAGCTTGCGCCGCAGGTGCGCCATGTACACGCGCAGGTACTGGTTCTGCTCGCCGCTGCGCGGCCCCCAGACGGCCTCGAGGAGCTGGCGGTGGGTCACGACCTTGCCGGCGTGGCGCACCAGCACGCTCAGGAGCTTGTACTCGATGGGCGTGAGATGCACCTCTTCGCCGTCCAGCAGCACGCGCCGCCGCTCCGGGTCCACCAGCAGCGGGCCGTTGCGGAACACGGACTCGGCGCCGGCGTCCTCGCTCCGGACGGCGTGGCGCAGGGCCACGCGCATGCGCGCCAGCAGCTCCGGGAAGCTGAAGGGCTTGGTCAGGTAGTCGTCGGCGCCCGCGTCCAGGGCCTCCACTTTCTGGTTCTCCTGGCCGCGGGCCGAGAGCACCAGGATCGGGACCCGCGACCAGACCCGCAGGCGGCGCGTGACCTCCAGCCCGTCCATGTCCGGCAATCCCAGGTCGAGCAGGACCAGGTCGGGCGCGTACTGGCCGGCGAGGCGGACCGCCTGCTCGCCGCTCTCGGCTTCCAGTACGCGGTAGCCGTGCGGCGGCAGGCTGGTGCGCAGCAGGCGCCGCACCTGCGGCTCGTCCTCCACCAGCAGCACCAGCGGGCCGGGCTTGCTGCTCATGCTTCCGGCAGCTCCGGCGGCGGGGGCGCGCCTCCCAGCGGCAGCTCCACCACGAAGCGCGCGCCGCCGCCGAGCCGGTTCTCGGCGCGGATGCGGCCGCCGTGGATGCGCAGGATGGCCCGGCACACGGTGAGCCCGAGGCCCGTTCCCGGAATCTGCCATGAAGCGCCGGGCCGGTAGAACTTCTCGAAGATCCGCTCCTCCTCTCCCGGCGGCAGACCGGGTCCGCGATCCGACACTTCCACCTCCACCGCGGTCTCGGTCCGGCGCGCGCGGACCTCGATGGGGCTGCCGGGCGGCGTGTACTTGACGGCGTTCTCCAGCAAGTTCACGAACACCTGCTCCACCAGCGCTGCGTCCATGGGCACCAGCAGCACCTCCTCCGGCAGGGCCAGCTGCACCGGCCGTCCTTCGAGCGGGCCCTGCAGCCGCGCCAGCGCCGAGGCGATGACTTCCTCCAGGGGGCACCATTCCGTGCGCGGCTGCACCGCCCCGGACTCGATCCGGGTCAGCTCCAGGAGGTCCGACACCAGCCGTGACAAGCGCTCCGCCTCCTCGTGGATGGTAGCCAGCAGCTCGGCGCGCTGTTCCGGATCCAGCTCGGGCCCCGCCTGCTGCAGCGCGCCGGCGGCGCCGGCGATCGCGGCCAGCGGCGTGCGCAGGTCGTGGGACACGGCGCTCAGGAGCGTGCTGCGCGTCCGCTCCGTCTCGGCGGCCAGCCGCGCCTGCTCGCTCTCCGCGCTCAGCAAGGCCCGCTCCAGGGCGACACCCAGCAGCGAGGCGCAGGTGTCGAGCAACTGCAGGTCCGAGGGCGCCGGCGTGCGTTCGTGCAGTCCCACCGCCGCCGCGAGCACGCCCAGGACGCGCTCGCCGCCGCGCAGCGGCAGGTACAGCCCGACGGACGCCGGAAGCGTCTCCGTGCCGTTTCCCGCCGGCCGGCCGTGCTCCATCACCCAGCGCGCGACCGCGCGCTCGTGCTCGGAGCGGGCCAGCGCCGACTCGGCGCCGGCCAGGGCCTCCAGGCCCGCGTCGCCGCGCAGGAAGATCACGACGTCCAGGTCCAGCAGCTCGCGGATGCGGGCCGCCGCGCTGCGTCCAACGGCCTCGGGCTCGGAACGGGAAGTGAGGTCGCGGCTCATGGCGTACAGGGCCGCGGTGCGGCGCTCGCGCTGGCGTGCGCCGGCGGCGTGCCGGCGCAGCCGCAGGGTGAGCGTGCTCACGAGCAGGCCGGTGATCAGAAGGACGACAAAGGTCACGACATAGCGGAACTCCGCGACCACGAAGGTCAGGTACGGCGGCACGAAGAAGAAATCCAGCGCGGCGACGCTGGCCACGATCGCCAGCAAGGTCGGTCCGCGGCTGCAGCGGCCGGCCACGAGCAGGATGGCCAGCAGGTACAGCATCGCGTGGTCGGCCAGGTCCACGTACGGCAGGAGCAGCCAGCTGGCCCCGGTCGCCGCCGCCACCGTGCCCAGGGCCAGGGCATATTGCAGGAGGGAGCCCTCGGGACGCGGGCGCGCCGCCTGCGGCACCGAGACCGGCCCCGGCTCACCCGTGGTGATGACGATGTCGATCCCGCCGGAGCCGCGCACCAGCCGGTCCACCAGGGAGCCGCGCATGCGCTCCCAGAAGCGCCAGCGCGTCGGCTTGCCCACCACGATGCGGGTGATGTTGCGCTTGCGCGCCACGGCCAGAATCTCCTCGGCCGCGTCCTGCCCGCGCAGCACGAGGGTCTCGGCGCCGAGCTGCTCCGCCAGCTCCAGGTGGTCGTTGGCCTGCTGGCGCGCGGACGGAGGCAGCCGGTCGAAGGCCGGCGTCTCCACGCCCACCGCCAGCCACGGCGCCGCCAGCCGCCGCGCCATGCGCGCCGCGGCCCGCACCAGGTCGGCCGACTGCGGCGCGGCGCTCACCGCCACCAGGATGCGGTCCCGCGTCGGCCAGGTCTGCTCGATGCCATGCTCGCGCCGGTACTCGCTGGCCTGCGTGCCCACGCGCTCGGCCACGCGCCGCAGCGCCAGCTCGCGCAGCGCGATCAGGTTGCCCTTGCGGAAGAAGCCCTCCAGCGCGCGCTCGGCCTGCACCGGGATGTAGACCTTGCCCTCGCGCAGCCGCTGCAGCAGCTCGTCGGGCGGCAGATCCACGAACTCGATCTCGCCGGCCTGCTCCACCAGCAGGTCCGGAACGGTCTCGCGCACCGTCACGCCCGTGATCTGGGCCACCACGTCGTTCAGGCTCTCCACGTGCTGCACGTTCAGCGTGCTGTACACGTCGATGCCTGCGTCCAGGAGCTCGAGCACGTCCTGCCAGCGGCGCGCGTGGCGCGACCCGGGCGCGTTGCTGTGCGCCAGCTCGTCCACCAGCAGCAGGGCCGGCCGCCGGCGCAGCGCGCCGTCCAGGTCGAACTCGCGCAGGGTCTTGTCCCGGTACTCCACCAGCTTCGGCGGCAGCACCTCCAGCCCTCTGGCCAGGGCTTCGGTCTCCGCGCGGCCGTGGGTCTCGAGCCAGCCGATCACGGCGTCCACGCCCTCGCGCCGTCGCGCCTGCGCCTGCTCCAGCATGGCGTAGGTCTTGCCGACGCCCGGCGCGGCGCCGAAGAACAGTTTCAACCGCCCGCGCTTGCGCCGCTCCTCCTCCGCGGCCGCCCGCTCCAGCATCTCTTCCGGGCTCGGGCGCTCGTCCGCCATGGGCGCAGAGTAGCGCCTTCAGACTCAGAACACGATCACGAGGGCGCACAGCGCGGTCAACTGGCCGTGGAAGCGCTCGCCGTTGACCACCGGCGTGCCGGAAGGCAGGTCCCAGCGCAGCTCGGGCTGCAGGCGCAGGACCGGGTCGCCGAGGAGAGGCAGATCGGCGCCGGCGGTAAAGGCCCACAGTGCGGTATCCACGCCGGTCCGGACGCCATCCTGATCGTTGAAGTACTCTGCGCGGAAGACGCCGAGATGCTCGGCGCCGAAGTCGTATTCCAGGTAGGAGGCCACGCCCCACCATGCGGCGTCGCCGCCACCGGCAGTGATTCCTTCCTCCCAGCCGTAGTCAGCGTTCACTACGGAGTTGAGGCGCTGGGACAGGCGCATGCGGTAGAGGACATCCACCAGCGTGCGCAGGTTGCTCGTGTCACTGTCCTGTTCCGGACCGGTGATGACGTTCAGCGCAGCGCTGCTCTTGCCGCTTTCCTCGGACCAGGAGGCTCCGAGCAGGTGGCTGAAGGCGTCGTTGTTGTCGTTCCAGTTGTCCCAGCCATTCACCAAGGCGTAGGAGAACAACCACTCCGCCGCCAGCGGGTACAGTAACTGCAGGCCCATGTGCGTGAACGGCTGCGCGTAGTTGTAGAGCAGAGAACGCGAAGCGTGATGGTTGGCATACGCGGGGGCAGATTCCGCGCCGTGGATAGTGGCGAAGCGTCCCAGCCGCGCCTGCAGCGTGCCGCTGAACAAGCCGGCGGTCAGATGGATCTCGTATGGATCCCACTGCAGGTTGGCTTCCTGGCCGGTCGCGATGCCGCGCGCGTGCAGGAAGCGCGCGTCAGTGCCGCCGATCAGGGTGGCGCGGCCGCCCAGCTCGAACTCGGACTCGCCGGGGAGAGTGCGCTCGACCGTCAGGCCGAGCTGGTTCACGCGGCCGCCGCGGGCGCGGTCGTCGAACAGCCGGAAGGCGTTCTTGCCGCCTTCGTCGGGGGCGAAGCGCCAGCCGAAGCTGAGCTCGGCCCAGCCGAGCACGCTCCAGTCCGGGTTTGGAGCCTCCTCCGGCTCCTGTGGTGCCAGCAGCGAACTTAGGAGAAAAGCGATGGGCGTGATCATCGCAGCTCGTCCAGCGCCAGGTTCAGGCGCAGCACGTTGACGCGCGGCTCGCCGAAGAGGCCGAGGGTGCGCGGCTCGACCTGCGACTGAACGAGATCGCGCACGCGCGTTTCGTCCATGCCGCGGGCGCGCGCCACGCGCGCCACCTGCCAGAAGGCCGCTTCCGGGCTGACGTGGGGGTCGAGCCCGCTGGCGGAGGCGGTCACCAGGTCCATGGGGATCGGCAAGGAGTTGTCCGGATCACTCGCGTGCAATGTGGCGATGCGTTCGGCCACAGCGGTGTGCAAGGCAGCATTGGAAGGCCCCAGGTTCGAGCCGCTGGAAGCGGCGGCGTTGTAGGCCGGAGAGGTGGCCGAAGGGCGCGGCCAGAAGTAGCGCGGGTCGCTGAAGGGCTGGCCGATCAGGTCCGAGCCGAGGACGCGACCGCCGCGCTCGATCCGGCTGCCTTCGGCCTGGCGCGGGAATGCAAGCTTTGCGAGGCCGGTGACCGCGAGCGGATAGGCGAGGCCCGTCAGCAAGGTCAGGAGCAGGAGCAGGCGCAAGGCGGGAAGGATGTGGCGCATGGTGCTGCCTCAGACCAGTCCCAGTCCGACCAGGACCAGGTCCACGAGCTTGATGCCGAGGAACGGAGCGATGAGCCCGCCCAGGCCGTACACGAGCAGGTTGTGGCGCAGCAGGCGGGACGCGCCGACCGGGCGGTAGCGGACGCCGCGCAGGGCCAGCGGGATCAGCGCCACGATGATGAGGGCGTTGAAGATGACGGCGGAGAGGATGGCGCTCTCCGGAGTGGCGAGGTGCATGATGTTGAGGCGGCCGAGCTCGGGATAGGTGACCGCGAAGGCTGCCGGCAGCACTGCGAAGTACTTGGCCACGTCGTTGGCGAGGCTGAACGTGGTCAGGGAACCGCGCGTGATCAGCATGCGCTTGCCGATCTCGACCACTTCGATCAGCTTGGTGGGATTCGAATCGAGATCCACCATGTTCCCGGCTTCCTTGGCGGCCTGAGTGCCGGTGTTCATGGCGACCGCGACGTCGGCCTGGGCCAGTGCGGGCGCGTCGTTGGTGCCGTCGCCGGTCATGGCGACCAGGTGGCCCTTGGCCTGGTAGTCGCGGATCAGGGACAGCTTGTTCTCGGGCGTGGCCTGGGCCAGGAAGTCGTCCACGCCGGACTCGGCGGCGATGGCGGCGGCGGTGAGCGGGTTGTCGCCCGTGATCATCACGGTCTTGATGCCCATGCGGCGCAGCTCCGCGAAGCGCTCGCGGATGCCGCCCTTCACGATGTCCTGCAGGTGCACCACGCCGTAGACGCGCTTGCCGCCGGCGACCACCAGCGGCGTGCCGCCGGAGCGGGCGATGTCGTCGATGGTGGCGCGCACGCGCGGAGTGAGGCGCCCGCCGCGCGTGTCCAGGTAGTCCTCGATGGTGTCGGCGGCGCCCTTGCGGATCTCGCGGCCCTCCAGGTCCACGCCGCTCATGCGGGTGTGCGCGGAGAACGGAATGAAGCGGGCCTTCAGCTCGTGGATCTTGCGCTCGCGGATGCCGTACTTCTCCTTGGCCAGGGTGACGATGCTGCGGCCTTCGGGAGTCTCGTCGGCGAGGCTCGCGAGCTGGGCCGCGTCGGCCAGCTCGTGCTCGGTCACGCCCTCCCCCGGCACGAAGCGCGTGGCCTGCCGGTTGCCGAGCGTGATCGTGCCGGTCTTGTCCAGCAGCAGCACGTCCACGTCGCCGGCGGCCTCAACGGCGCGCCCGGAGGTGGCGATGACGTTGGCGCGCGCCATGCGGTCCATGCCGGCGATGCCGATGGCGGAGAGGAGCGAGCCGATGGTGGTCGGAATCAGGCACACGAGCAGCGCCACCAGCACCGTGACCGTGAGCGGAGCGCCCTGGCCGCTCACGAACGCCGCGTAGTCGGAGAAGGGCAGCAGCGTCGCCACCGCCACCAGGAACACGATGGTGAGCGCGGCCAGCAGGATGTCGAGCGCGATCTCGTTGGGCGTCTTCTGGCGCCTGGCGCCCTCCACCATCGCGATCATGCGGTCCAGGAAGGCCTCGCCCGGGTTGGCGGTGACGCGCACGATCAGCCAGTCCGAGAGGATGCGCGTGCCGCCGGTGACCGCGCTGCGGTCGCCGCCGCTCTCACGGATCACCGGCGCGCTCTCGCCTGTGACCGCGCTCTCGTCCACCGAGGCGACGCCCTCGATGGCCTCGCCGTCGCAGGGGATGACGTCGCCGGCCTGCACGAAGACGATCTCGGACTTGCGCATGGCGCTGGCCGCCACCAGCTCGAACGGCGCGCCATGGCTCGGCGACTGCAGGCGCTTGGCGGTCACGTCCTTGCGCGCGCGGCGCAGCGCTTCGGCCTGCGCGCGCCCGCGGCCCTCCGCCACCGCTTCCGCGAAGTTGGCGAAGGCCACGGTGGCCCACAGCCAGGCCGCCACGGCGCCGACGAAGCCCGGGCGCTCGCTGCCGCCGCCGGCGAGCGCCTGCACGAAGGCCACGGTCGTGAGGACGGCGCAGACCCACACCACGAACATCACCGGCTTGCGGATCTGCTGGCGCGGGTGCAGCTTCAGCAGAGCGCCGGCGGCGGCGCCGGCCAGGATGCGGCGGTCGAACAGCTTCCGGGAGCGCGCGGAGGAGCTCATGAGTGGCCCAGCAACTGCAGGTGCTCGATGATGGGACCGAGCGCCAGCGCCGGTGCGAAGGTGAGCGCGCCGACCAGGAGCACCGTGCCCACCAGCAGGGCGACGAACAACGGTCCGTGCGTCGGCAGGGTGCCGCTGCTCGCAGGCACGCTCTTCTTGCGCGCCAGCGAGCCGGCGATGGCCAGCACCGGCACGATCACGCCGTAGCGCGCGACCAGCATGGCCACGGCGAGAGTCAGGTTGTAGAAGGGAGTGTTGGCGGTCAGGCCGGCGAAGGCGCTGCCGTTGTTGTTCCCGGCCGAGGAGAAGGCGTACAGGATCTCGCTGAAGCCGTGCGGGCCGGGGTTGAGCACGCCGGCGCGCCCGGGAGCGCAGGCGACCGCGACCGCCGTGCCCACCAGCACCGTCAGGCAGGGCGCCAGGATCGCCAGCGAGGCCATCTTCATCTCGAAGGCTTCGATCTTCTTGCCCAGGTACTCGGGCGTGCGGCCGACCATCAGGCCCGCCACGAACACCGCCACGATCGCGAACACCAGCATGCCGTACAGGCCGGAGCCGACGCCGCCGAAGACCACTTCGCCCAGTTGCATGAGCACCATGGGCACGAGTCCGCCCAGCGGCGTGTACGAATCGTGCATCGAGTTCACGGAGCCGTTGGAGGCCGCGGTCGTGAACGTCGCCCACATGCTGGACTGGGCCACGCCGAAGCGCGTCTCCTTGCCCTCCAGGTTCCCGGACTCGGACACGCACGCGAGCGCCAGCAGCGGCACCAGGATCACGAACATGGCGGCGAGCAGGGCCCAGCCCTGGCGGCGGTCGCGCACCATGCGCCCGAAGCTGTAACACAGGGCGGCGGAGATCAGCAGGATGGAGAGGAGCTCGGCCAGGTTCGACAGCGGCGTCGGGTTCTCGAGCGGGTGAGCCGAGTTGACGTTGAAGAAGCCGCCGCCGTTGGTGCCGAGCTGCTTGATCGCCACCTGCGAGGCCGCCGGGCCGCGCGCGATGTGCTGCACCGCTTCGGGAGCGGCGCCCGGGTCGAGGACCTGCGCCTCGGCGGCGCCGCGGAAGGTCTGCACCACGCCCTGGGAGGCCAGGAACAGCGCCAGCAGCAGCGACAGCGGCAGGAGCACGTAGAGGGTCGAGCGGACCAGGTCCACCCAGAAGTTGCCGACGCCCGCGGCGCGCGCGCGCGTGAAGCCGCGCACCAGCGCCAGCAGCACCGCGATCCCGGTGGCCGCCGACACGAAGTTCTGCACGGTCAGCCCCAGCATCTGCACCGCGTAGCCGAGCGTGGTCTCGCCGCCGTAGCTCTGCCAGTTGGTGTTGGTCGCGAAGCTGGTGGCGGTGTTGAACGCGAGGTGCGGGCTCACTCCCGGCAGTCCGTCGGGATTGAGCGGCAGCAGGCCCTGCAGCATCTGCAGCGCCATGACCACGGCCAGGCCGAGCGCATTGAAGGCCAGCAGGGCCATCGTGTAGGCCTTCCAGTCCATGTCCTCGTCCGCGCGCACCCCGGACAGCCGGTACAGGCCGCGTTCCAGGGGAGCCAGCCAGCGCGCCAGCCAGCCCCGGCCTTCGAGCACGGCCGCCATGGCGGCGCCGAGCGGCTTGACCAGCGCCAGCAGCAAGGCCAGCGTGACGGCGATCTGCAGCCAGCCGTTGACGCTCATTCGAAGACCTCCGGCTTGCACAGCGCCACGAACAGGTACGCGAGCAGCAGGACGGCTACGATTGCGACCAGGAGGGACATGCGGGCTTCCTCGCCGCGACTTGTAGGCGGGAAGCCCGTTGCGAGGGCGATAAGAACCGGCGCGCGCGCGCTAACGCGCCGTTAAGACGGCATGGACTGTCTCTCCGCCTCTCTAGGTCGGCTCTTGATAGTCCTGGGGCTGGCGGACCGGCTCCTCGCCTTCCGCGTCCCGCAGGTCCTCGTCGGAGGGCTCCAGCGAGCCGCGCGCCGCCAGCCATCTGCGGAATGCGGCTTCGACGGCGTAGGCGCGGCGGTTCACGGGGTTGTCCTCGCCCCAGCCGTTGGCCGGCCACAGCCCGAGCAGGTCGTAGTTGATCCAGTAGTCGAACCCGCCGCGGGTCTGCACCTCGCGCTGCATCGTCACCTGCCGCAGCAGCACGGCCGCCATCTCGTCGTGGGAGAGTTTCAGGAACGAGGCGTCCTTGGTGCCCGAGCCCTCGGCGCCGCTGCTGACGCGCTGCGTCAGAAAGCCCTGGTCCGTGGGGTGGTAGCCGTCGCCCAGCACGGTGCGGAGGTCGCCCCAGCCCGGCGTCTCCATGCGCACCGCTTCGATGCCCTCGCCCTCGAAGGTGACCAGGATGTCGGTGAAACTGAGGCTGAAGCGCGCGCCTTCCGCGGGAAAGAGCACGGCGTCCGGCGAGCTGCGCAGGAACTCGTTGGCGAGAGCCACCGCCTTCTCCAGGCGCTGGTAGGCCTGGTACTGCGCGGACTCGGCGGGGGCCTCCCGCAGCTCGTACAGGCGCACCGTGTCGGTGGAGCAGCCGCCCAGGGCCAGGAACGAGCCCAGGAACGGGATCAGGAGCAGGATCGGGAGCGGGGGCGGGAGCGGGCGCCGAGGGAGCATGGGGCGTCGTCGGAGGCGCCATCTTCGCCGGCCGGCACCGGGCCGGCAAGGCGGAACACGGACTTGGCGCCCGGGTTAGACTGTTTTGTCGGATTCCCTTCCCAAGGATCGTCCATGTCCAATGGCTTGCTTGTGTTGTTGTGCGCCGGATCGGGCCTGGCCGGCGGGTTCACCGGGGCATTGCTGCTCGGAGGATCGGCCGCTCCCGCCCCCTCGGAATCGGCCCCGGAGGAAAGCGCCAGCCAGCCGGAAGCGGCGGTGGAGCGCCGGGTGCAGGACCTGGAGGACAGCATCCAGGGCCTCTACGCCGGGCTTTCCGGCCTGCAGGAGGAGGTGCGGAGCCGGCGCGTCGCGGCCCCGGCCGAACCGGCCAAACCCATCGAGGCGGACGGACTGGCCTACGCGCCGGATCGGCTGGCAGCGAGCGGTGCGGATCCGGAGTTCGAAGCCCTGGTGGACGCGCGCGTGGAGGCCGTCATCGAGGCGCGCGAAGAGGAGGAGCGGCAGGCCCGGGAGGCGCGCGAGGCGCAGATGCGCGAGGAGTGGATGGCCCGGCGCGTGGACCGTCTGGCCGAGGCCCTGGGCCTGACGGCGTTCCAGAAGTCAGAGGTGGACCGTGTTCTGCGCGACAGCGAGAGCCAGCGCCAGACCTACTTCCGGGAGCTGCGCGAGAGCGGCTCGTTCGATCGCGAGCAGATCGGCGAAGCCATGCGCAAATCCCGCGAGGGAACGGAAGCCCAGCTCTCCATGGTCCTGACGCCGGACCAGATGCAGCTCTACCGCGAGCAGGATCCGCAGGGGTTCGGAGGCGATCGCGTCGGCGACTGGATGCGGGGCCGCGGCGGGCGCGGCAACGACACGCCCGGCAACGACTGAGCCCGGCTACTCCGGCGGCTGGTACTTGAGGGTGTCGTGCACCTTCTTCGCCAGTTCTTCGCTCTGCATGCCGCAACGGTAGGCCAGCTCCACCGCCGCGTCCGGCTGGAGGTCCTGCTCCATGCCCACGTACACACCCCAAAGGGCGCCCGTGCGGTCGCCGGTGTCGTCGTGGATCAGGACGAAGCCGGCCGGCGCCACCTTCAGCACCTCGCCCAGCCGGTACGCGGTGTATGAGCCGAGCGTGTTCGGCGCCACCGGGATCTCGTAATAGGCGAGACCGGCGGCGCGGGCGGCCTTGGCTGCTCCCTCCGGGCGGTCCTCCTGCTCGGTGCGCAGGCTCACGATGGTGGAATAGCCGCGCTCCTTCAGCACCGGGAAAGACCCCGGCGCCGGCTGGCCGCCGCCGGCGACGCCGGGGCCCAGGACCACGAAACGGGGCACGCCGACGGCCGCCGGAGGCGCGCCGGCGGTCCCGGGCAGGCCGCGGCTGGTGTTCATCTGGCAGCCGGCGGCGGCGAACAGCACGGCGCCCAGCCAGGCGGCGCAGCGCAGCGGGAACGCAGGGGCGCGCATGCGGCGCGATCTTACTTCGGCGTGGGCACGAACAGCGCTTCGACGCGCCGCTGCAGCTCGCCGGCCAGGGCCTTGCGGTCGCGCAGCCCGCTGACCGGCGCGCCGAAGCGCACGCGCGCCTGCACGCGCGGCAGCCGCAGCAGGCGCCACACGTGCTTGTGGAGCGGCTCCGGCTGCCACCAGCACACCGTGAGCTGGGGCCCGGGATCGCGGGCTCCCGGCGTGGC
Source organism: Planctomycetota bacterium (assembly GCA_004295085.1). GTDB lineage: Bacteria > Planctomycetota > UBA1135 > UBA1135 > UBA1135 > SHNF01. The sequence goes on from SHNF01000009.1 coordinate 717,240, forward strand.
GAAGTCGAGCGCCGCCGGCACACAGGGCACGCCCAGGGCCGCCGCCGCCTCGAACAGCGGCGGCTTGAACGGGCGCACGGACGCGCCGGGGCCGGCGCCGCCTTCCGGGAAGATGGTGATGGTGAGCCCGCGGCGCAGCAGCGGCAGCAGCAGCTCGCGCATGCGCACCGTGTCGGACTTGCGCTCGCGGTCCACGAACAAGGTGCCGGCCAGCCGCGACAGCGGGCCGAACACAGGCCAGTAGGCGATCTCGCGCTTGGCCACGAAATTGGTGGAATAGCACGACGTCAGCAGCAGGATGTCCATGTAGCCATGGTGCGTGCAGGCCACGAAGGCGCCGCGCGGCGGCCGCGGCCCCTCCACGACGCGGCGCACGCCGCAGGCGGCGAGGACGCCGCGACTCCACAGCCGCGCGGTCCAGGCGCCCAGCTGCAGCGACGCCGCCTTGGCCAGCGGGCGCAGCGCCAGCACCGGCAGCGCCAGGGGCAGCAGCAGCAAGGTCCACAGGGCCACGGCGCCCAGCCGCAATGCCGCGCGCAGGTTCGCCATTCCGGCGGGGATCCTAGCCGCGTGAACCGGTTCGCGCGCCGGCGGGATTCCCTCCTTGAGGACAATGATGGAGGACCGCATGAGCTCCCACCCCGCCGCCCTGGACGCCGCCAGCGTCCTCTCCCACAGCCGCTTCCTGCGCACGCTGGCCCACGGCCTGCTGCGCGACCCCGGGAAGGCCGACGACGTCGTGCAGCAGACCTGGCAGGCCGCGCTGGAGTGCCCGGAGCGGGCCGGCAGCGCAGCGCCCTCCTGGTGGGCCGCCCTGGCGCGCAACTTCGCCCTGCGCGAGCTGCGCACGGAGAAGCGGGTGCGGACCCGGGAAGGCCGCGCCGCGCGCCCGGAAGCCGTGCCCTCCACCGGCGAGATCGCCGAGCGCGAGGGCGTGCGCAGGCAAGTCGTCGAGGCCCTGCTGGCGCTGCCGGGAAGCTACCGCGAGGTCCTGATCCTGCGCTTCTACGAGGAGCTGCCGCCGCGGCGCGCGGCGCAGCGCCTCGGCGTGCCGGTGGAGACGGTACGCACGCGCACGCGCCGGGGACTGGAGCTGCTGCGCGCCGAGCTGGACCGCCGCCACGGCGGCGAACGCGCGCTGTGGGCCGCCGCGCTGTTCCCGGTGTTGGCCCGCCCGCCGGCCTCCGCCTGGCGGGCCGGCGGAATCGCGGCCTCGGCTGCGCTGCTGCTGTGCGCCGCGGCGTTCCTGTTCCTGCGCGGCCAGGAGGCCGCCCTGCCGCCTGCGGCGGCAACGGCGTCCGCGGCGGGTCTGAAGGCCTCGGTCGCGCCGCCGCCGGCACCTCCGGTGGCGCAGCCGGCGCATGCAGCGCAGGAGGCGCGCGTGGCAGTCCCGGCGCCGCCGGAGCCCGCGCCGGAGCTGGACGGCGTGCGCGGCGTGGTCGTGGACGCGCACGGGCAAGCTCTGTCCGGGGCGCTGGTGTTCTTCGGCACCGAGATCCGCATGCGCGGCGACGAACCGTTCAAGCCCTACCAGCCGCAGCGCATCCGAGACGGCGTGACCAGCGCTGCGGACGGCTCGTTCCTCCTCAACGGCAAGGGCCGCTGGATCACGGCCTGGCACGCCGACTGGAGCCCGGTCTCGCTGCTCGCCGAGCAGGCGCAGCGCATCGTGCTGCCCGCGCGCGGCTCGATCCGCGGCCGCCTGCTGGACCGCGACGGCGCGCCCATGCCCGGCGTCAAGCTGCGCCTGGACCGTGACGTGGAGGCGCTCACGGACGCCGGCGGCCGCTTCGCGTTCGAGCGCGTGCCCGCCGGCCCGCGCGGGCTCGAGGTCAGCGTGCAGACGGGCCCGAAGCGCTGGCTGCTCGTGCGTCTCGCCCCCGGCCAGGCCCTCGAGGTCGACGTCCCGTCGGGCCTGCCGGAGGCGCGGATCCGCCTGGTCGAAGGCATGCAGCCCTGGGAAGGGGACGACGAAGCGGTGCTGCTCGGCCTGGACGTGGTGACTTCCCTCGCTCCCTGCGAGTGGAGCGCGTCCGCCGGCGCCACGATCGTGCCGCCCGGGCTCCTGCCCGGCCGCTATCTCCTGCTGGCGCAGGGCAGCTGGCAGGCGCCTCTGGACATCCGCGCTCCGGAAGGCCTGACGGCCGACATCGGAGCCTGCGCGCTGACGGTTCGCGCCCCGGCGCAGGCGCGCGTGTACGTGGTGCCCGCCGGATCCGATGCCCTGGTGCAGCTCATGGGCGGGCGCGTCGGCTCGCGCATGGTCGACGAGACCGGCGCGGTGCGCTTCGCGCCCCTGCCGGCCGGCCGCTACGACGTCGGCGTGGACCGCGAAGGCATCTTTGCGACCGTGGAAGTGACTGACACCGCCGCCGTCGTAGCCCTCCCCGAGATCCTGTACTGCGAGCGCTGAGCGCGGCCCGGGCTCAGGACTTCAGTTCCTGCAGCACCTCGGACAGGAACTGCTTGCCGTCGCCGAAGCACATCAGGCAGTTGTCGCGCTCGAACAGCGGGTTCTTGATGCCGGCGTAGCCGGGGCTGAGGCTGCGCTTGACCATGAGCACGGTCTGCGCCTCGTGCACGTTGAGGATCGGCATGCCGGCGATGGGGGACTGCGGGTCGTCGATGGCCGCGGGATTGACCACGTCGTTGGCGCCGATGACCACGGCCACTTCGGTGGTCTTGAAGTCGCCGTTGATCCTGTCCAGCTCGTACAGCTTGTCGTAGGGCACGTCGGCCTCGGCCAGGAGCACGTTCATGTGCCCGGGCATGCGCCCGGCCACCGGGTGGATGGCGAAGCGCACGTTGGTGCCGCGGCTCTCCAGGGCGTTCGCCAGGTCCTTCACGACGTGCTGCGCCTGCGAGACCGCCATGCCGTAGCCGGGCACGAAGATCACCGAGCCCGCGCCGTCCAGGATCATGGCGGCTTCCTCCGGCGAGGCGGACTTGACGTTCTTGTACGCGCTCTTGTCGCCACCGCCGGCCCCGAATCCCCCGATCAGCACCGCTCCCAGCGAGCGGTTCATGGCCTTGCACATGAGCTGGCTCAGGATGATGCCGGAAGCCCCCACCAGCGCGCCGGCCGCGATCAGCAGCGGCTCGTTCAGCACGAAGCCGGTCATGGAGCCGGCGATGCCCGAATACGAGTTCAGCAGCGAGATCACCACCGGCATGTCCGCGCCGCCGATCGGGATCACGAGCAGGACGCCGAGAACTCCGGCCAGCACGGCCAGCGCCAGCAGCGCCGTGCCCGCGGCCGGTCCGGCCAGCACGAAGCCGGCGAAGGCGCCGAGCGCCAGAGTCGCGAGCGCAACGCCGACGTTGATGGCGTGGCGTCCCGGCAGCACGATCGGCGTGCCCTTGACCAGCTTCTCCTGCAGCTTCAACACCGCCATCAGGCTGCCGGTGAAGGTGACCGCGCCCACGATCACGCTCAGGACCACGGTCAGCGCCCACTGCGCGCCTCCGGCATGGGACTGCGCCAGGGGGAACTCCGGGGCGGCTCCGCCTGCGAACGGAGGGTGCAGGTACTCGCTCCAGAACACCGAGAGGCCGACCAGCAAGGAGGCGAGGCCGCCGAGCCCGTTGAGCAGCGCCACCATCTCCGGCATCGACGTCATCGGCACGGCGCGCGCCAGCCACGCGCCCAGCACGCTTCCGGCCAGCAGTCCGGCGATGATCCAGCTCCAGGACAGGCCGGCGTGCGTCGCCAGCGTGGCGATGATGGCCAGGGCCATGCCGACGGCGGCCAGGGCGTTGCCGCGGCGCGCCGTGCGCACGCGGTTCAGCATCTTGAGACCGAGGACGAACAGCGCCGCCGCGGCCAGGTAGGCAATGTCGGCGAGGACGTGCATCGCCTAGGGCTGGGGCGGCTTTTTCTTGGCGGCGAACATGCCGAGCATGCGGTCCGTGACCAGGAAGCCCCCGACCACGTTGACCATGGCGGCGGTGATGGCGAGGAAGCCGAGCAGGTTGGCGAAGCTGGCGTAGCCGAGCCTGGCGCAGGCCAGCGCGCCCACGACCGTGATGCCGGAGATGGCATTGGCGCCCGACATCAGCGGCGTGTGCAGGATCGGCGGCACCTTGGAGATGACCTCGAAGCCGAGGAAGATGCCGAGCAGGAACACGAACAAGAGCAGCAGCAGCATCAGGCGGCTCCGGCGGGGGCGGGGAGGCCGGCGCGGACCGCGAAGGCGGCGGCGTTGATCTCGTCGGCCAGGTCGACGTGGACCTCGCCCGCGGGAGCCAGGTGCGTCACCACGGCCAGCACGTTGCGGGCGTACAGCTCGCTGGCGTGCACCGGCACGCTCGCAGCCAGGTTCACGGCGCCGATCAGGATGACGCCGTGCTCGACCACGGTCCTGCCCGCCACGGTGCCGGCGCAGTTGCCGCCCTGGTCGGCGGCCAGGTCCACGATCACCGAGCCCGGCCGCATGGACGCCAGCATCTCGGCGCTCACCAGCAGCGGCGCGCGCCTGCCGGGCACCTGGGCCGTGGTGATGACGACGTCGGCGGCCGCCACGTGCCGCGCCAGGACCTCCGCCTGCCGGCGCCGGTACTCGTCGCTGGCCTCCCGGGCGTAGCCGCTCTGGTCCTCCGCCGGCGGCGGCACGCCCACGTCGACGAAGCGCGCGCCCAGCGATTCCACCTGCTCCTTGACGCTGGCGCGGATGTCGGTGGCCTCCACCACCGCCCCCAGGCGCCGCGCGGTGGCAATGGCCTGCAGGCCGGCCACGCCGGCGCCGAACACGAGCACGCGCGCCGGCTTGACCGTGCCGGCCGCCGTCATCAGCAGCGGGAAGTACTTGCCGAGCTGCGTCGCCGCCAGCAGCACGGCCTTGTACCCGGCGATGTTGGCCTGGGAGGACAGCGCATCCATGCGCTGGGCGCGCGACACGCGCGGCACCAGGTCCATGGCGAACGCGGAGGCCCCGGCGGCCGCGATCGCCTGCAGGACCGTGGCGTTGTCGTGGGGGGAGAGGAAGGAGACCAGCAGCGCCCCCTGCCGCAGCCGCCGCGCTTCTTCCAGGGTGGGAGGCGCGACCTTGAGCACCAGGTCGGCACCGGACCAGCACGAGGCGGCATCCGCGGCGAGCGCGGCTCCGGCCTCGCCGTAAGCGGGATCCGGGAAGTGGGCCAGCGCGCCGGCGCCCGCCTCCACCTTCACGGTGAAGCCCGCGCCCGCCAGCTTCGCCACCGTTTCCGGGGTGGCGGCCACGCGGGTCTCCCCGACAGCGGTTTCCTTGGGAACGAAGACGACGGTCATCAGCCGGCCGAGCAGGCAAAGGAAGCGGAGATCTTACCCTGCGCTCGTGGCCGATTCGCTCATCCGGCAGCCGCCGCTGGCGCAGTACGCGCTCCTCGATTCCGGAGGGGCGGAAAAGCTGGAGCGGTTCGGCCCGCGGCTGCTGCGCCGGCCCGACCCGCAGGCGTTGTGGCGCCGGCGCCTGCCGGTCTCCGCGTGGGAGGCGGTCGATCTGCGCTTCGTGCGCGAGTCCGACCGCGGCGGGCGCTGGGAGCCGCGCGGCGCGCCGGCGGAGTGGCCCATGCGCCTGGGAGCGGAGCTCGGACTGCCGGAGATCACGCTGCTCATCCGCCCGACGCCGTTCAAGCACGTCGGGCTGTTCCCCGAGCAGGCCGCCAACTGGGTCTGGACCGAGGAGCGGCGCCGTGCCCTGGCCGCGGCCGGCGTGGACCCGCCGCATCTGCTCCACCTGTTCGCCTACACCGGGGCCGCCACGCTGCTGGCCGCCCGCTCGGGCTGGAAGGTGACGCACGTGGACGCGGCCCGCCCGTCCCTGGACTGGGCGGCAGAGAACGCGCGCGCCAGCGCGCTGCCCGCCGGCGCCGTGCGCTGGGTCCTGGACGATGCGGCGGCCTTCGCCGCCCGCGAGGCGCGGCGTGGCCGCTCCTACCACGGGATCCTGCTGGATCCGCCGCACTACGGGCGCGGGCCCAGGGGCGAGAAGTGGCAGTTCGAGGACGGTATCGCCCCCTTGCTCGAGTCCTGCGGCCGGCTGCTCGCGCCCGGCGCGCCTTCGTTCCTGATCCTGTCCACCTACGCGATCGGCTACTCGCCGCTGGCCTTCGACAACATGCTGCGCGAGCTCGGGCCAGGGAGCGTCGAAAGCGGCGAGCTGGCGATCGCCGAGGAAAGTGAGGGTCGGACACACCCTTCCCGCCTCCTGCCCTGCGGCTTCTGTGCCCGCTTCGTGCGCGCATGAACCTCGAGGTCCTGTACCACGACAACCACCTGCTGGTGGTGAACAAGCCGGCCGGCGTGCCGGCGGTTCCGGACGCGAGCGGCGATGCCGCGCTGCTGGACGCCGCCAAGGGCTGGGTCAAGCAGCGCTATGAAAAACCCGGCGACGTCTTCCTGGGGGTCGTGCACCGCCTGGACCGGCCGGTCAGCGGCGTCGTCGTGTTCGCGCGCACCAGCAAGGCGGCCGCCCGCCTGAGCGAGGCCTGGCGCACGCGCCGCGTGCGCAAGGTGTACTGGGGCCTGGTGGAAGGGCGGCCGCGGCAGGGACAGGGCAGTGGTGAGCTGGAGCAGTACCTGCGCAAGGACGAGCGCCGCAACCTCGTGACCGCGGCGCGCTCCCCCCGCGAGGGCAAGCTGGCGCGCACGCGCTGGCGCGTGCTGGCGGACCTCGGCGGGCGATCCCTGCTGGAGCTGGAACCGCTCACGGGCCGCCCGCACCAGTTGCGTGCGGCTTGCGCCGCGCTCGGCTGCCCGCTGGTCGGAGACCTCAAGTACGGCGCGCGCGCGCCGCTGCCCGACGCCAGCATCGCATTGCACGCCCGCGAGCTCGAGTTCCCGCATCCGACCCAGGATGAAGTGGTCCGGATCCGGGCCGCGCCCCCGGAATCGGCGTGGTGGAAGCCCGCCGCGCCGTGGCTCGGATGATCGTGGTCGCGCCGGCCCGGGGCGCCGCGAGGGGTCGTAGCCACTCTTCCGGGCGCCGCGGCCGCGCCGTGTACGCTGGGCGCCGCCGGAACACGTCTCCCAGACTCCCGTTGTCCCAGCCAGGTGCCTGCATGCCCGAGTTCGTGCCCGCTCCGGTCCGGATCGAAGCCGCCGGCCAGCCGCCGAAGCGCATCGAAGAGTTCACCGGCCGCGCCAGCACCGGCGCGGGCCACGTCAGCGTCGCCCGCATGGTCTCGCCCGAGGGCTGGAGCGAGCCCGGCCAGCGCCCGGAGTTCGAGGAGATCACGCTTGTGCTGCGCGGCCTGGTGCGCGTCGAGCACGCGCACGGCGTCCTCGAGGCGCGGGCCGGCCAGTCGGTGATCGCGCGCCCCGGCGAGTGGGTGCGCTACAGCACGCCCGGCGCCGGCGGCGCGGAGTACATCTCGGTGTGCCTGCCGGCGTTCTCGCCGCAGGCGGTGCACCGCGACGGAGCCTCGGGATGAAGATCCCGCTGTACCAGGTGGACGCCTTCACGGACCGGCCGTTCGCGGGCAACCCGGCCGCGGTGTGTCCGCTGCCGCGCTGGCTGCCGGACGTAACCATGCAGGCCATCGCCGCCGAGAACAACCTGGCCGAGACCGCGTTCTTCGTGCCGGACGCGGATGCTTACGCCTTGCGCTGGTTCACGCCGGTGCAGGAAGTGGAGCTGTGCGGGCACGCCACGCTGGCTTCGGGCCTGGTCGTGTTCCGCTTCCTGCAGCCCGATGCGCGCACGGTTCGCTTCCGGAGCCCCCACAGCGGTCTCCTGAGCGTGGACCGCGACGGCGACTTGCTGGTGCTCGACTTCCCGGCGCGGCCGCCGCAGCCGTGCGCGCCGCCCCCGGAGCTGGCCGAGGCCCTGGGCCAGACGCCGCGCGCCGTGTTCCAGGATCGCGACTACTTGGCGGTCTTCGAGCGCGAGGAGGACGTGCGCGCGCTGCGTCCCGACCGCAATGGGCTGCTGCGGCTGCCGCTGCAAGGCGTCGTCGCCACTGCGCCCGGCCGCGACTGCGACTTCGTGTCGCGCTACTTCGTGCCCTCGGCCGGCATCGACGAGGACCCGGTGACCGGCTCCACGCACTGCATGCTGGCGCCGTACTGGTCGTCGCGCCTCGGCCGGGCCCGACTGCACGCCCGCCAGGTCTCGGCGCGCGGCGGTGACCTGTACTGCGAACTGCGCGGCGAGCGCGTCCGCATCGGCGGCCGTGCGGTGCTGGTCATCGAAGGGCAGCTGGCGCTACCGGACTGAGCGGCGCGAATAGCGGCCCATCAGCTCGCCGTGGGCGAGGGTGTGGCCTTCCATGGCGCGCAGCAGCGCGGCCTTGTCCGCCCTCGGCGGCAGCGACAGGGAGCGGACGTCCAGGGCGTAGACGCGGAAGTAGTAGCGATGGGTGCCGCCGGGCGGGCATGGACCGCCGTAGCCGGTGCGGCCCCAGGAGTTGAGGCCCTGGCGGGCGCCGTCCGTCAGCTCGGCGTCGGGCGGCACGTGCTCCGGCAGGGAGGTGGCGCCGAGGTTCCAGACGATCCAGTGCACCCAGGTGCCGCGCGGCGCGTCGGGGTCGTCCATGACGAGGGCGTAGGAATGGGTCCCCGGAGGGCCGGTGGACCACTCCAGGGGCGGCGAGATGTCTTCGCCGTCGCAGGTGTGGCGCGGCGGGATCGCTTCCTCGTGCGGGAAGGCGGGACTGGTGACTTTGAGGACGCCCATGAGCACCATTAGTATCGGGTTTCGTTGGACGCTGCCACGGATCCCGCCGTCCATCCGGAGCGCGAGCGCCGGCACGAGTTCCTGGCGCGGGAGCTGGCGGCGTACTGGCCGGACATCACCTGGCCGGACACGCCGGGCGTGCGCATGGAACGGGCCACGCCCGGCCACGCCGAGCTGACCAACGCAGCGTTCAATCGAGTGTTCGGGCAGGAGCGGCCCGTGTCGCACCACCGCTGGAAGTTCTGGGAGAACCCGGCCGGGCCATCGGTGGGCTTCCTGGCCTTCGAAGAGAGCAGCGGGCTCCTGGCGGCGTGCTGCATCGCGATCACCAAGTGGGCGCGCGTGGACGGTCGCGACCAGCGCATCCTGATGTACTGCGAGACCTTCTCCGATCCGCAGCGGCGCATGGGAGGCCGCGCCTTCCGCGCCGTGGGGCGGGCCCCCGGCATGCAGGCCGCGCGGGAAGGCACCTTGATCGGCTACGGCAGCCAGTCCTCGGACGACGCCATCAAGATCGGGAGGCGCTGGTTCGGCTACCGCGTGCTGATGTCGCTGCGCACCTGGGAGAAGCGCCTGTCACTGCGCCCGGCGCTGCGGGCGCGCTTCGGCCGCGCCGGCGCCGCGGCGGCGGCGGTGGCGAATGCGCCCCTGCGCCGGCTTCGGCCGCGCCCGGCCAGCTCACTGGACATGGAGCCCCGCGCGCGCTTCGGACCCGAGTTCGACGAACTGTGGCTGGACCTGCGCGATCAGTACCGCGTGCTCCTGCGCCGCGACGACGCCGCGCTGACCTGGCGTTACGTACGCTGTCCGGTCGCCGGCCACCACGTGCTCCTCGCGCGGCGCGGGCCGAGGCCCGCCGGCTACCTGGTGTGGCGCGAGTGGGAGCGGGAAGGCGTGCGCCTGGCCACCGTGCTGGACCTGTTCACGCCGCGCGATCCGGAGCCGGCGCGCGCCCTGCTGGCGGCCGCGGAGCGGGAGGCGGACCGGCGCGACTGCGACTTCATCCAGTTCGCGCCCTGGCCGCGGACGCCCGGCTTCGCGGCGCTCAAGGGCCTGCGCGGCTGGCGCCGCTCCCGGCGCGAGGCCCTGGACCGCGTGATCAGCCTGCCGCTGCCGCTGCCGGCGCCGACGCTGGAGCAGATGGAGGTCCAGTGGGCGGCCATCGACGCGCGCAACTGGCTGTTCACCCAGGGGGACAGCGACTTCTACGACTGAGGCATCCGCGCGCTTCAGAACAGCAGGGCCTGCGCCGCTCCGGGACGGCGGAAGGCGGCGGCGGAGACCGGCGGCGGCTGCGCGCTCAGGCCCGCCCGAGCGCAGCCGAGCTGGAAGAGGCTGCGGATGCGTTCCGCGTACGGGCCGGTGCCGCGCTGGCGGCGGCCGAAGGCGGTGTCGTTCAGCCTGCCGTCGCGCAGGGACTCGATGCGCCGCACCACCTTGTCCTTGCTGCCCGGCCGGTGGCGCTCCAGCCATTCGAGGAAGATGTCCTTCAGGCCGAAGGGCAGGCGCAGCACCACGTAGCCGGCGCTGCGAGCGCCGGCGCGCGCCGCCGCCTGCAGGATGGCCGGCAGCTCGTGCTCGGTCAGGCCCGGGATCACGGGCGCGACCAGCACGCCGGTCGGGATGCCGGCCTGCGACAGCCGGGCGATCGCGTCCAGTCGCCGCTGCGGCCGCGCGGCGCGCGGCTCCAGGGTGCCGCTCAGCGCCTCGTCCAGCGTCGTCACCGACAGGAATACGGACGCCGCGTGGTGGCGCGCCAGCTCGCCCAGGACGTCGGCGTCGCGCGTGACCAGGTGGCTCTTGGTGACGACTCCGGCGGGGTTGCGGAACTCGGCCAGCACCTCCAGGCAGCGGCGCGTGAGCCGCAGCCGGCGCTCCGCGGGCTGGTAGGGATCGGTCACGCCGCTGAGTGCCACGAGCTGCGGCCTCCAGCGCGGCGCGGACAGCTCGGCGCGCAGCAGTTCGGGCGCGTCTTCCTTGACCAGGATCCGGGACTCGAAGTCCAGGCCGGCCGAGAAGCCCAGGTACTCGTGCGTGGGCCGCGCGTAGCAGTAGACGCAACCGTGCTCGCAGCCGCGGTAGGGGTTGATGCTGGCTGCGAAGCCGATGTCCGGGCTGTCGTTGTAGGCGATGATGCTGCGGGAATGGTCGCGCAGCAGCTGCGTCTGCGGGGCGATCTCCTCCTCCAGGTCGGCCTCCGGGTAGCGCGTGTAGCCCAGGGCTTCGAAGCGGTTTTCGGGGTTGGCGGCGGCGCCGCGCCCGCGCGGTCCCGGCGGCGTGGACATGCACCGGAATGTTATTCTGGACGGCAAGCGCCGTCCCACGCATGGCGCATGGCTACCCCCTGGAAGTGACAGAGACGCGCGTTGCATCACGACGCCGGGTTTTCATCACCGGCGTGGGCCCGCTTTCGGCCATCGGCTCCGGACGCCAGCGGTTCTGGGCGGCGCTGCTGGCCGGCACCGACGGCTCCTCCCGGGTCACCCGCTTCGACACGAGCGGCTACCGCGTGCACCGCGCCTGCGAGCTGCGCGGCTTCGTGCCGCCCGCTGGCACGGAGCACATGGGCCCGATCTCGCAGTACGCGATCGCCGCGGGAGCGCTGGCCCTGAGCGACGCCGGCCTGACGGCGGAGCAGGTGCAGCGCGCGGGTGTCGTGATCGGCACGACCGGCGGAGACCTGCCGGTGCTGGAGCGCATCCAGCGGCGCCGGCAGTCGGGAGCCGAAGAGGTTCCGGAGGATTTCCACCAGCTCGCCGCGCACGCCATCGCCGCCAACGTCGGCCGGCGCCTGGGGCTGGGCGGGCCCAACCAGGTGGTGGCCGGCGCCTGCGCCGCCGGCAATTACGCCCTGACCGTGGCCTACGAGTGGATCCAGTCGGAACGCGCCGAGCGGGTGCTCGCGGGCGGCGCCGACCCCCTGTCGCCGATGCCGTTCACCGGCTTCGCGCGCCTGCTCGCGATCGCGCCGGACGTGTGCCGGCCCTTCGACAAGAATCGCAAGGGGATCCTGCTCGGGGAGGGCGCGGGGCTGCTCGTGCTGGAGTCGGCGGAGTCGGCCCGGCGGCGCGGGGCCCGGGTGTACGCCGAGCTGTTGGACTACGGCCTGAGCTGCGATGCCTACCACGCCACCATGCCGCATCCGGAGGCCGTGGGAATGCGCAACGCCATGCACAAGGCGCTGGCCGCCGCCGGCGTCGCGCCGGAGGACGTGGACTACGTCAGCGCGCACGGCACCGGCACGCGCGCCAGCGATCCGCTGGAGTGCACCGCCGTGGGCCAGGTGTTCGCGCGCAATCCGGGGGTCCCGATCAGCTCGATCAAGTCCATGATCGGGCACAGCCTGGCCGCCGCCAGCGCCTTCGAGGCCATCAGCTGCGCGCTCGCGATCGACACCGGCTGGATTCCGCCCACCATCCACCATGAGACGCCGGATCCGGCCTGCGACGTGGACTGCGTCCCCAACCGGGCGCGGGAGCGGCGCGTGCGCGTGACGTTGAACAACGCCTTCGCCTTCGGCGGCAACAACTGCTGCGTGGTGTTCGCGCGCGCATGAACGCCCGCGTCGTCTTCACCGGCTGCGGCGCGCTCGGGGCCGGGGTGGTCGGACGCGGCGCGGTCGCAGAGGTCCTGCAGGGCGGTCGCTTCGCCGGGGCGGAGGACCTGCCGGAGGCGCGGCTCAGCCTGCTCATCCACGACAAGGGCACGCGCGCGTGGACGCGCACCGCGCGCCTCCTGGCCGCGGCGGCGCAGCTCGCCGCCCAGGAGGCCGGCTGGCTGGCGCCGGCGCCGCCGTTCGCGCCGCAGGACTGCGGCGTGGTGGTGGGCTCGACCTACGGCAACCTGCACGCCAGCGTGCTGTTCGACCTGGAGACTCTGCGTGAGGGACCGCAGTACGTCAGCCCCCAGGACTTCGCCAACACGGTGATCAACCAGACCGCCGGGCGCATCGCGGCCCGCCACGGCTTCACCGGCCTGAACACGACCTTGTGCACCGGCGAGGCCAGCGCGCTGGACGCGCTGGACTACGCGCGCACGGTGCTGCGCCGCGGGCGGGTGCGCGCCGTGCTGTGCGGGGCGGGGCTGGAGCGCGCGCCGGAGGCGGCGCAGGTCTGCGTGCGGCTGCGCACCACGGGCGTGCCGTTCGCGGAAGGCGCCGCGGCCTTCGCGCTGGAGCTGGAGCCCGGCGCACGAGCCCGCGGCGCGCGCCGCCTCGCGGTCCTGGCCGGCGCCGGCAGCGTTTTCCGTGACGGCGCGCCAGGACAGGAGGAGGCAGTGCAGGCGGCGCTCGAAGACGCCGGTGTGCGCGCCGCCGAGCTGTCGGAGGTGATCGCGCCGGCCTCCGGCCACGCCGCCCGCGACGCCGAGGAGGGCGCGGCCCTGGAGCGGCTCGGCGTGCGCGCTCCGGTCCTCGCGCCCAAGGCAGCTGCCGGCGAGTGCCTCGAAGCCTCTGCGGCCCTGGCGGTGGCGCTGGCGCTGTCGCGCCTCGAAGCGCGGCCGCCCGCGGCCGCGCCGCGCGCGGTGCTTGTGTGCGCCAGCGATCCGCTCGGCCATCACGCCGCGGTCGTCCTCGCGGAGGCGCAGCCAGCCCTATACTGAGCCCTGCGGACGTGCTCCGGACGTCTCTGAAGCCTGCATCACCCCCTTGCGCATGAAAAAGCTCGTTCTCATCAATCCCCACCCGCGCGGCAAGCACGGCGAGGAGGACCTGCGCGTGATCGTGCAGATGCCCTTGAACCTGGCCTACATCGCCGCCCACACGCCGCGGGACCGCTGGGAAGTGGACGTGATCGACGAGACCATGGACGAGGCCGTGGATGGCGACGGCCGGCTGTGCTTCGACGCCGACCTGGTCGGCATCACATCGCTCACGTGCCAGGCGCCGCGCGCGTATCAGATCGCGCGCGCCTGCCGCGCCCGCGGGATCCCGGTGGTCATGGGCGGCCCGCACGCGATCACCCATTTCCACGAGGCGGCGGAGTTCGTGGACGCCATCGTGGTGGGCGAGGCCGAGGGCGTCTGGAGCGGCCTGCTGGCGGACTTCGAGCGCAACGGCCTGCGCAAGATCTACGACGGCGGCTTCCCGGAGCTGGATTACATGCGCGTGTGGCCGGACCGGGAGCTCCTGCAGAGCAAGTACCAGTACAAGTACTCCTCCATCGTGACCACCAAGGGCTGCCCGTGGCGCTGCGAGTTCTGCAGCGTCCCCATGGTGCAGGGCAAGACCTACCGCGAGCGCAGCGTCGAGGACGTGCTGGACGAGATGGAAGCCACGCCGTTCCGCGGCCTCATGTTCGCCGAGGACAACTTCTACGGCTACAAGCCCGAGAGCAACGAGCGGGCGCGCCAGCTGTTCCGCGGCATGGTGGAACGCGGCATCCACAAGGACTGGTTCGGCTTCACGCAGTTCAGCACCGCGCACGACCTCGCGGCGCTGAAGGACATGGCCGTCAGCGGCTGCCTGGGCTTCCTCATCGGCATGGAATCCACGGACGAAGCGGTGCTGCGCAAGCTGCGCAAGGGCAGCAACCTGAAGACCGGCGTCGAGAACTACGCCTCGGCCATCGACAACATCCACGACCACGGAATGATCGTGTGGGCATCGGTCATCTTCGGGGCGGACCTGCAGACCAAGGACTGCTTCCGGGCGATGACCGACTATCTGCTGGAGCACGCGGTGGACGTGGTCACCTTCGGCGTGCACTGCCCGTTCCCCAACACCGCCTTGTTCCAGCGTATGGTCCAGGAGAAGCGCCTGCTGCGCAGCAACTGGCCGGAAGACTGGATCTATTACGATTCCGGGCACCTGACCCACACGCTCAGCCACATGAGCCTCGACGAGTTCATCGAGGGCATGGAGCACGTGTACAAGCACCTCTACGGCCCCGAGAACCTGCGCCGCCGCTTCATCGAGACCCTGAAGCGCAACGGCTCACGGCGCACGGCCATGTTCGCCTACAAGGTCGGCATGGACTGGGACATCGTGTTCCAGAACGTGCTCAAGAACCTGTACGCACTGCGCGAGTCCGGCATGTACCAGCGCGTGATGCGGGAAAACAACCTGGCGGTGGCTGCGGCCTGACCGCCCTTCGTGGTATCTTGGCGGGCGGTTCCCCCGAGGAGGTGGTCCGTCATGGCCAAGATCGCCTGCCTGCTGCACAACGACTTCGAGGACTCGGAGTTCCGCATCCCGCACGAGCGTCTGGCGGAAGCCGGGCACGAGATCGTCATCGTCGGGCTGAAGGCCGGCGAGGAGGTGGAGGGCAAGCGCGGCCGCGAATCGGTGCGCGTGGAGACGACCGCCAGGAGCCTCGATCCCGCCGGCTTCGACGGCCTGCTGATTCCCGGCGGCTGGTCTCCGGACAAGCTGCGCATGGACGCCGACCTGGTCGCCTTCGTGCGCGCCATGGTGACCGCCGGCAAGCCGACCGCCGCCATCTGCCACGGGCCATGGCTGCTGGCGGAAGCCGACGTGGTGCGCGGGCGCACGCTGACCAGCTATCCCTCGATCAAGACCGACATGCGCAACGCCGGCGCCAACTGGGTGGACCAGGACGTGATGGTGGACGGCAACCTGGTCACGTCGCGCAAGCCGGACGACCTGGACGCCTTCTGCAACGCCTTCCTGAGCAAGCTGGCGCCGGTGCCCGCGCGCCGCGGCTGAAGCAGCGCGCCCTCAGGTGTTCCCGGCGCTGACCTGCAGCAGGAAGCCCGCGCCGCTGGCGCGGACCTGCACCCGGTTCGGGCGGCAGCACACCCAGCAGTCCACCACCAGGTCCTGGTCGGCGCCGTCCTCGGGCTCCACTAATACAAGGTTGGGCTCGCCGCACGAGGCGCAGGCGAAGCTCAGCTCCGCGAGGTGGTCGGAGCGCACGGATCCAGCATAAGCGACGCGGGGGCGCCGCAGGGCGCCCCCGGTGTCATCGGCGGGCCAGCCGCCGGCTACAGCTTGTTGATGAGCAACGCCATGCCGGCGCTGCGGTACGTCGTGGCGCCCTCGGTGCCGGTGAACTGGGCGAACACGTTGACGTCACCCGCCACGTTGGGCAGGTTGACGTTGATGGTGCGGGTGCCGCCGGCGTTGAGGGTGACCGGCAGGCTCCGGATCAGGGGCGTCTGCAGGAAGTACGGGCAGTTGTTGGTCACGGTCGCGATGGCCGTCAGCGACGCCTCGATGACGCCCATGTCTCCGGGCTGGCCGCCGGCGACGGTCAGTGCGATGGTCCCCCCGGCGTAAGGCGCTCCAGTCTGCGTGAGGGTGGCGGTGCCGCCGCTCCACGGACAGGCCTGTCCGAAGGCCAGGCCCACGCGCGTGATCTGGCCGCGGATCTCACCGCCCGGGTTGGCGGAGGTGTGCACGTTGAAGTACAGGTTGCCGGCCTGCAGGTCGTTCATCTGGGTGGCGCTGAGCGCCGCGGTGGTGCCGCTCCACATGGTCGGGCCGCCGGCGAGTGTGAACAGGATGCCCCCGTTGACGCCGGGAGCGCCCGTGTGGATGTGGGCGGCGGTGCCCGTCAGGCCGCTGGTCGTGACGTTGTAGGTGACCGTGTTGTCCGCGTTCAGGACGGCGGTACCGGTGCCGGAAGCGCCCGTGACCACGGGCGGGTTCTCCTGGGAGCCCTGGAGCGTGGCGGCGTAGTTGCGCGGGCTGATCAGGATCTGCCCGCGGATCTCGCCGCCGGGATTGGCGGAGGTGTGCACGTTGAAGTACATGCCGCCGGCGCGCAAGGTGGCGATCTGAGTGGCGGTGAGCGCCGCGGTGGTGCCGCTGTAGGTCGTGGGACCGCCCGAAAGGGTGAACAGGATGCCGCCGTTCACGCCCACGGCGCCCTCGTGGATGTGGGCGAAGGTGCCGGTCAGGCCGTAGGTCCGGACGTTGTAGGTGATGGTGTTGTTGGCATTGAGGGTGGCCGTGCCCCAACCGCCGGCGCTGGTGATCACGGGCGGGTTCTCCTGGCCGCCGTCGAGGTCGGCCCGGAACTGGTTCTGGGCGGCAAGCGGGGCTGCGGCCAGGGAGAGAACCGCCAGGGAAAGTGCAAGTCGTTTCATGGCAATGGGTTGCGTTACTCTAGGGAGAAGGAAGTGAGAGGGAAGGGAAGATGTGGCCGAAGGCAGACTTCGTCCCCTTGGCCCATGATCTCCGCGCAATACGCGCAAGAAGCGTTCGCGGATCCTCATGCAATTACGGAGATTCCGTGGCGCAGGCCGCCGCGGCCCCTCACCAGGGCAGCTCGCGGCCGCGGTAATTGAAGAAGCCGCCGCTGTGCTGGGCGTCCAGGCTGTCGATGAGGCGCAGCATGTTGCTCACCGAATCGTCCACCGTGAGCGGAGCCTCCGGGCCTCCCATGTCGGTCTTCACCCAGCCCGGGTGCACCGCCACGCAGATGATCTCCTGCTCCCTCAGGTCGAGCGCCAGGTTGCGCGTGGCCATGTTGAGCGCCGCCTTGCTCAGGCGGTAGGCATAGGACCCGCCGGTGCCGTTGTCGTGGATGGAGCCCATGATGGAGGTGATGTTGACCACCTTCGGGTTGTTGCCCTCTCCCAGCAGCGGCAGGAAGGCGCGGGTGACGCGCAAGGGGCCCAGGGTGTTCACCCCGAAGACGGCCTCGATCTCGCGGAAATCCAGGTCGGCCACCGTGCCGCCTTTGCGCCCGTAGCTGCCCGAGTTGTTGATCAGGACCTCGATCCCGTCCACCTGTGCGGCCACGTCGTCGAAGGCGTGGTGCACGGAAACGTCGTCCGTGACGTCGCAGGGCAGCACCGTGAGCAGGTCCGGGTGCTCCTTGTGCTGCTCGGCCAGGGCCGGCGCCGATTCGGGATGGCGGCACAAGGCGAACACGCGCTGTCCTTCCTGCAGGTACTCCTGGACGAATTCCAGGCCGATGCCGCGGTTGGCGCCGGTGATGACGATGCGCGAGGGGACTTGACTGGTCATGGGCCCGGAGAGATTAGCCGCTCGTCCCGTCGCGGCCGCGGCCGCGGCCGCGCCGCGGGCCAGGCGTACCTACAATGGAACGCGTGGAGCCGGATCTTGACTCCAGTGCTCTCCAGGCCGTCCGCTTTGCAAAGGAGAGGCTCGGGCCCCTGAGCCGGGCACTGATCGATCAGCCGGAAGCGTTGCGGCAGATCGAGGCGCTCGTCGGCGCCGGCCGCCGCCTGGAAGACGCCGTCCTGCAGCAGGTGTTCCGGGCCGCGAAGGAACACCGCGGCGTGGCCAACGAGTTCTTCTCGTACTTCCTGTTCGGTGTGGTCGGCGTGGCCAAGGACTCGCTCGCGCCCCAGCTGCGCCGCATGGTGGACACGGGGGACCTGTTGGACTCGGTCATGGGCAGCCTGTGGGAGGACCTGCGGGAGCTGCACTTCGAGACCCGCGGCCAATTCGTGGGACTGGTGGCGCAGGCCCTGCGCTGGAAGGCAGCGGAATACGACCGCAGGATGAAGACCTTGCGCCGGCGCGAGGACATGCAGGTGCAGGCGGGTCCGGAGGTCCTCCAGGCGCCCGGCGTGGACCGCACGCCGTCGTCCATGGCCGTGTCCGACGAGGAGCGGGTCCGGCTGCCGGAGCTGCTGGAGCGGCTCCCGGCCCGGGACCGCCTGATCATGCAGCGCTACCTCAAAGGCGTCAGCCTGGCCGAGATCGCCCGGGACCTGGGCCTCGGCGAGGTCGCGGCCCAGAAGGCCCTGGAGCGGGCCATCCAGCGGGCCCGTGAGTTGGGCCTGGAATGAGCCGCTATGCTGAGGGCAGGTGGGGCGGACCGCCCGCCCACCTGACCCCCGCCTGAACCCCCGTTCCTGAGGCGACCTGTGTCGGAGGCAGCTTGATCGCTCGTTTGGATCACCGCATCCTGGCCGAGGAGGCGTATCACGACTACTTGCGTCTCCGCGAGCGCGGGGCGGCCCCGGTCCCGGCGGAGTTCGTCGGCTCGCAATCCGCGGACGTCCAGGAGGACCTGCGGCGCATCCTGGGCGAGCACGAGTTCGTGCTGGGAGCCATCCAGGTCTTCTGCACCGACTTCCTGGCAGGCCAGCAGTTCGGCCCGTACCGGCTGCTGGCGGAGATCGGTCGCGGCGGCATGGCCGTGGTGTGGGAGGCGGAGCAGCCGGCCCTGGAGCGCAGGGTAGCGGTCAAGGTGCTGCACGGAGCGTCGTGCGTGGCGCGGGCCACCATGGACCGGTTCAAGCGCGAGGCGCGCGCCGGCGGCCGCCTGACGCACCCCAACATCACCACGGTGTACGAGACCGGGGAGATCGAGGGCTGCCTGTACATCGCCCAGGAGTTGATCCGGGGCGGCAGGAACCTGGCGCAGCACCTGGCCGAGGCGCGCGCATGGACCGAGGTCCCGCCCAGCTACTACCGCGAGGAGGTCGAGCGGATCGCGCAAGTGGCGGATGCCCTGCACGCCGCCCACCTGGCCGGGGTCGTGCACCGCGACGTCAAGCCGAGCAACATCCTCCTCGACCCGGAAGGGCGGCCCAAGCTGGGTGACTTCGGGCTGGCGCTGCTGCGCGACGATCCCGGGCTCTCCGAGTCCGGCGAGTTCATCGGCACGGCGTTCTACGCCTCGCCCGAGCAGGCCGGTGGCTGCAGCCGGCAGGTGGACGCGCGCTCCGACGTGTTCTCCCTGGGCGTGACGATGTACGAAGCCCTGACGCTGTGCCGCCCCTTCGACGGCGACGGCCGCGACGAGGTCTTCCGCAGGATCCGGGGCGAGGAACCGCTGGATCCGCGCCGGATCCGCGCGCGCATCCCGCGCGATCTCGCCGTCATTTGCCTGAAGGCCCTGGAGAAGGACCCTGCGCGCCGTTACCCGAGCGCGGAGGCGTTCGCCGCGGACCTCCGCCGCTTCCTGCGCAACGAGCCGATCCAGGCCCATCCGCCCTCGGCGTTGACGCGCTGCTCGAAATGGGTGCGCCGCCACCCGACGGTGTCCGCGGCCGCCGCGGTGGGAGTCCTGGCGGCGGTGGCGCTGGCCGCCGGCGGCCTGCGTCTGGCCATGGCCGAGAACCGTGCCCGGACCATGGTCACGGTTTCCGGGGACATGCAGCAGATCCTGGTCGACGTCCTGGCGCTCTTCTATCCGGAGGAGCACGGCCGCCCCGCTCCGACTCCCGAGCAGGTGTTCCAGCAGGTGGAGCAGCAGGTCCGGACCAGGTTCCCCGACCTCCCGGAGGTGCAGGCGGACGTCTACCAGTCCATGGCCTCGGTGCTGCGCGCGATGGGGAAGCTGCAGGAGGCCGAACGCCTGGCGCGGCTGGCCCTGGAGCTGCGCCGGGCCACGGCCGCGGCGGACCTGGGTTCCGTCGCGGAGTCCGCCGGACTCGTGGCGGTCATCCTCTCGGACCGGGGCCAGGCCCGGGAGGCGGAAGCGCTGTGGCGGGAAACGTGCGCCAGCTTCGTGGCCGAGCGCCGGGACCGGCGCGACGTCCGCGTGGTGAACTTGCTGAGCGACTATGCTTCGTTCCTGGCGGACTCCGGCCAGCACGAGCGCGCCGAAGGCGCGTTCCTGGACGCCCTCGAGATCGCCCGCGAGATCGAAGGCCCATCGGGCGTGCCCGCCGCCCTGGTCGAGGGCAACCTGGGCGTGCTCTACTGCGAGATGGAGCGGGGCGAGGACGCCCTCGGCCGGCTGGCAACGGCGATCTCGCACCTGGAGGCGCGGAACGGGCCGGAGGAAGCCGAGGCCATGATCTTCCGCATGAACCGCGGGCGCGCGCTGCTGCTGACCACGGACGTCGACGCGGCGCTCGCGGAACTGCTCGAGGTCCTGCCTCGGCTCCAGGGCACGTTCGGCGCAGCGCATGCCCACTCCATCATGTGCCAGGTGAACCTGGGGGTCGCGTACAAGGCCCAGTACGCGCGCACCAAGGACCCCAGCCTGTTGCAGCAGGCGCTGGAGGTCACCCGCGAGGCGGCGCGGGCCGCCGTCGAGTTCCTGCACCCCGGAGAGGCGGCGCGGCTGCTCGCGCAGGAGAACCTGGGCCTGTTGCAGGTGCAGCTGCGCAACTTCGCGGAAGCGGAACCGGTGCTGCTGGCCGCCCTCGGCGAGACCGAGGCGCACGCGCCGCACAACCCGCGCATCTGGAAGATCCACTACGGACTGGGCCAGTGCGCCCGGAACGCGAGCCGCTTCGCGGAGGCGGCCCGCTGGTTCCGGCGGGTCCTGGAACTCAACCCCAACCAGCCCGCGGTCCAGCAGCTGCTGCTGGAGTGCGAGGCCGTGGCCCAGAGTTAGCTCGGATCGATCGCGAGCGTGGCGGCGTTGGTGGCCTGGCCCTGGCCTCCGACGTCCAGCAGAAAGGCCTGCACGGACAGGCGCCCGCCGCTGCGGGCGGGCACCGCGCCGCACGGCGCCTGCACGGTCGCGCTCGTGCCCGGTCCGATCACGCCGACGGCGATGGGACCGGCACCGACCAGGCGCGCCAGGTCCAGGAGGATGGTGCCGAACACCGGGTCGCGGACGCCGGCGCGGGCGGCCGAGGAGCCGGCCGCTTCCTCCAGGGCCGCGTACAGCAGGAACTGCGCGCCCGGCGGGCCGTCCACCTGGATCGAGGCGGAGCCGCCCGCCCCCGCCGACGTCGACAGTGAGCCTGCGGCCCACTCGTCGGCGCCCATGTCCACGCGCGGGCCGCCGACGAAGTCGCCGTTGAGCACCCGCGGATCCCCGTCCAGGTCGGTGGATGAATTCACCCACTGGTCGTCCCCGGCGTCGATGCAGGGCGAGGTGCTGCTCAGCCGGTACGCGGAGTCCAGCTCGGGGTCCGCGGCGAGGTTGCCGTAGGCGGTGGATCCGCCGACGCCGATCAGGCAGGAGCGGTAATGCCCCTCTGCGAGCCCGAGGATGTCCGCGCCTCCGCCGGCGTTGCCCCACACGATGGAGTTGGTCAGGTAGGGCCGCGCTGGCGCCCTGAGCGCGCTCCGGACGCCGTTGCCGGCGTTGTTCACCACGGTGTTGCCGAAGTAGATGGGCGGCGCCCCCGGCGTTCCGGCAGTGAGCTCGATCCCGTGCGAGAGGTTGTCGGCGATCAGGTTGTCGCTGCACCACGTGCCGTTGCAGGATTCGTCGCGCAGTCCGCACCCCTGGTTGTCCTGCAGGCGATTCGAGATGACCTGGATCTCCGACGATCTGCCGGCAATGCGCACGCCGCTGCCGCCGCTGCCGCGCACGTCGTTGTAGGACAAGGTGATCGGCGCGCTGTCCTCGACCAGGATGCCGTCATCGCGGCAGCCGCGCAGCAGGTTGCCGATGATGCGCAGCAGGCTGCCGACGCTGGCCGTGCCGCCGCTGCCGCCGCCCTTGACGTAGATGCCGCCCGTGCTGAGCTCGAGCAGGGGATCGTCCTCGATGGTGTTGTTCCAGACCGTGCCGGCACCGGAGCCGCTGGACTGCTGCTCGATGCTCAGGCTGGCGGCGTTCGCGTAGCCGCATTCCGAGATCTGGTTCATCTCGATCGTGGGCGAGGCCTCCGCCCCGGCCGTTGCGAACACGCGCACCGCTTCCAGGGACAGCATCCAGAAGCTGCACTCATGGATGCGCGGGGAATGCGCCACTCCCGGCGCCGGCTCGACGTTGATCCCGCGCGCGGCGTTGCGGAAGCTCAGGCCGCGGATGCTGCCCGACGCCGGTTGCCGCGGGTCGAACTCCACCAGCGTCTGTCCCCCGTGCTCGCCGTCCACCACGTGGTTGGACCCGCTGCCCGCTGCGTCCGCCACCAGACTGATCCCGCGGGACAGACGCCACGGGAAGACCTCTCCGTTCGCCGGGCTGTAATCCACGGTGTCCGTGCCCATGAGGTGGATCACGGCGTCGGCCGGAAGGGAGTGCGGCCCGGTCAGGGCGAAGTGCACCGTCTTCCAAGGGGAGTTGAAGGTGCCGGAGTTGGCATTGCTGCCGTTCTCGGCATCGACGTAGAAGTCCTGCGCCGGAAGGGCGAAGGCTGCCAGGACCAGGACTACGGGGCTGAGGGCGAATCGGGTGGGGAACACGCGGGGGCCTCCTTCATCGATGGCGGGGTGAGTCCCTCCATCCCGAATAGCGTCGCTCGTTTCACTCCGACAGCAAATGCCTCGCCAATATCTCAT
The DNA here is from genome assembly GCA_004295085.1 of Planctomycetota bacterium. Taxonomy (GTDB): domain Bacteria; phylum Planctomycetota; class UBA1135; order UBA1135; family UBA1135; genus SHNF01. Next base: position 739,974 of record SHNF01000009.1, read on the forward strand.
CCGCCCGGCCCAGCGTCCGGGTGGGGGTCGCGGATGGGTCGCAGGGCGTTCTCAGGCCCTGACGGGGCTCCCTGAGGTCATCCTGGGGTCAGGCGGCTCTCCCGGTCAGGGTCTCGTGCTGCAGGAAGCTGCGGAGGTCTGCCGCGAGCCGCTCCATGGTCGAGTAGCGCCGTTCCGGGGACTTGGCCATGGCTTTGCGGCAGATGGCGCTGAGCTCGCGGGGCACCTGGGGTCGCAGCCGGTGCGGGGCCACCGGGGTGGCGGCCTGGATGTTCCCGGCCAGCTCCTGGAGGGTCTCCCCGGCGAACGGGCGGCACAAGGTCAGCATCTCGTAAAGGACGGCGCCCAGGGAGAAAACATCGGCCCGCGCATCGGCGCCTTGAGCCGCTGCCCCGACCTGCTCCGGCGCCGTGTAGTAGGGAAGCTCCGGATCGCCCTGGGACACCGGCAGCCTGGGCTCGTCGTGCAGGATCGCCAAGCCCATGTCGCCGACCTTGGGCGCGCCCTCTGGCGTCAGCAGAACGTTGGAGGGCTTCAGCCAGCCGTGTACGACTCCGGCCTGGTGCAGGGCCGCCAGGGCTTCGGCCATGGCCGCAGCGCGCGCCGCGACCTCCCGGAAGTAGCCGGAGGGCAGGGTCGCCCGGCCCTCCCGCAGGTCCTGGATCTCGCGCGCCAGCGTGCGTCCGCCAGGCACGAACTCCTGCGCGATGAGGAGAACCTCATCCTGCTCGCACAGGTCGAACACGCGCACGATGCCCGGGTGGTTGACGCGCGCGGCGGCGCGGACCAGGGCTTCAAAGCGCTTGCGCGTGCCCGGGGCCACCTGCCACAGGCCGCGCAGCACCTTGAGGGCGACCCTGCGTCCCGCCAGCGCCTCCACGGCTTCCCACACCACGCCGACTCCTCCCCGCCCGACTTCCGCGAGCAGGAGGTAGTCGCCGATGCGGACTCCGGGCGCAAGCCGGCAAGCCATCAACCTCAGCGCCCGCACGACGTAGGCGTGATCCTTCAACAGGGTCGCCAGGGGCGCATGAAGATCCGAGGGGCTCGCCGCGAGGAAATCCTGAGTTCCGGCCATGACCCCTTGCTCCTGCTGGCACAGGTAGTCGTGGTATGCCAGGTCCACGCGTTGTTGTAGTTGGTTGAGCATGATGGGGAGAGGAGTTGCATAGTCCCAATAGCCGCCGGCGCCGCTCTCCGACAGCAGTTGGCAGCGCTTGCGCCGTTGCTGCGTGGGGATACTTAGCGCCGCAGGCGGCTGCCCAGGGCCTGCGCCACGCGCCGGCCGTCCAGGGCCGCGGAGACGATGCCGCCGGCGTAGCCGGCGCCTTCGCCGCACGGATACAAGCCCGGCAGGCTGACGCTCTCGAGACTGTTCGCGTCGCGCACGATCCGCACCGGTGAACTGGTGCGCGTCTCGACTCCCACAAGCTGCCCCTGCGGGCCGGCGAAGCCGGGAATCCTGCGTTCGAAGTCGCGCAGCGCCGCACGCAGGCGCGTCACCATGCCCCTGGGAAGCACAGTGGCGAGGTCCACGGAGGTAAGCCCGGGGTGATAGCTCGTCGGCAGCGGCTCGGCGGTCTCGCCGCGGCCGGCGAGGAAATGATCGGCGCGCTGGGCCGGAGCGCGGTTGTGCCCGCCGCCCGCGGCCGCGGCGACCACTTCCAGCGCGCGCTGGATGCGCAGGCCGAACAGCGCATCCTGCTCCGGCGTCTCCGGCAGCCGGCCGCCGGCGGCGTCCTCCAGCAGCGGCTCCGGCGCCAGCCGGGCGGCCCTGCGCAGGAGCTCGGGCCAGCCCCAGCGGCCGCCCCGGCTGCCGCACCAGTCCTCCGGATGGATGGCCACCACCAGCCCGCTGTTCGCGTACGGCGAATCGCGCTTGCTCAGGCTCATGCCGTTCACCACCAGCGCGGCGCCGTCCACCATGCTGGGAACGATCCAGCCGCCGGGGCACATGCAGAAGCTGTACACCCCGCTGCCGCCAGCCTCGGTGCTCAGCTCGTAGAACGCGGGCGGCAGGTCCGCGAAATCCTTGGCGCCGTGATATTGGTGCCGGTCCAGCCAGGCCTGCGGGTGCTCGATGCGCACCCCCATGGCGAAACCCTTGGGCTCGAGCCGCGCCCCGGCGGCGCCGGCCATCCGCACCGCGTCCAGGGCCGAGTGGCCGGCCGCCAGGACCACGGCGTCGGCGGCGATGCGCTCGCCGCCGGCGGTGAGCACTGCGCACACGCGCCCGCCGTCGGACTCGATCCGGATCGCGCGCGTCTCGAAGCGCAGCACGCCGCCGCCGCCGCGCAGGCTCTCGCGCAGCGCCTCCACCACCGCGGGGAGGCGGTTGCTGCCGATGTGGGGCCGCCACGACACCAGGATCTCCGGCGGCGCGCCGTGCTGCACCAGCGTCTCCAGGACGCCCCGCACTTCCTCCCGCGTGCCGCTGCGCGCGTACAGCTTGCCGTCGGAGTAGGCGCCGGCACCGCCCTCGCCGAAGCAGTAGTTGCTGTCCGGATCGGCCGTCTCGCCGTGCTGGATCGCGGCGATGTCGCGCCGGCGCGCCTGCACGTCCTTGCCCCGCTCCAGCAGCGTGACGTTGACCCCGGAGCGCAGCAGGTCGAGGGCGCAGAACAGGCCTGCGGGTCCGGCGCCGATCACCACCGCGCGCGGGGCGCCGGCCGGAGGCGGGGCGATCTGCGGCGGGCGCCAGTCGGGCTGCGCCGGCGCCGCTTCCCCGGCCAGCCAAACGTCCACCGCCACCTGCCAGCTCATGTGCCGGGGCCGGGCGTCGAAGCTGATCCTGCGGATGCGCACCGCCGCCACGTCGGCCGGCGGGCGCTCCAGCCTGCGCGCCGCGGCGAAGCGCAGCTCGGCCTCCGCAAGCTCCTCCACGGGGTGCGCGGGCGGCAGGGTCAGGACGGCTTGCAAGGGCATGCGTCCGGCATTGTGCCGGTGCCGCCGGGCCCGATCCGGCCGCGGATCGGGCGTACGATCCGGCTCTGTGGACGCGGGAGAGCCGGTGTGCGAGCTGCCTGCGCGGCTGGCAGAGCGCCTGCGCGCGGTGCGCTCGGTGGGCGCGATCACCGGCGCCGGCGTGTCCGCGGAGTCCGGCATCCGCACTTATCGGGGCCAGGGCGGGATCTACGACGATCCGGAGGACGGCGAGCGCACCGTGGAAGCCCTCTCCGGCCCGACGCTGCTCGGGGATCCGGACCGCACCTGGCGCGCTGTGGCCGCTCTCTCGGGCATGGCCGTGCACGCCCGTCCGAATCCGGCGCATCGCGCGCTCGTGGAGATGGAACGCCGCGCCGCCCGCTTCGTGCTGCTGACGCAGAACGTGGACGGCCTGCACCAGATGGCCGGCAGCTGCAACGTGATCGACATCCACGGCGACGTGGCGGTGACGGAATGCCGGGGATGTGGTGCGCGCGGCCGCATCGAGCGCGAGGAGCGCGCGCACCTGCGTGCCGCGCCGTTGTGCGCCGCGTGCGGAAGCGTGCTCCGGCCCGGCGTGGTCCTGTTCGGGGAGATGCTGCCCGAAGACAAGGTGGCGCGGCTGCGGGCCGCGTTCTACGAAGATCCACCCGATCTGGTGCTCGTAGCCGGCACGACCGCACTGTTTCCGTATATCGCGGGTCCGGTGCAGGAAGCGCGCCGGCGCGGCCGCCTTACCGTGGAGGTGAACCCGGAGGAGACGGTCTTGTGCGGCACGGTGGACTTCAGCCTGCGCGGTCCCGCGGGCGTCTGGCTGCCTGCGATTGCAAAGGCCTTACCCTGATACTGGCTCCCTTGGGTGGGTCGATTCTGGAAGGAAAGTGTGTAACGTTTACCGCCGAAGGCGTGATCGGAACTGATCGCCGCGGTCGCCGCGCGCGATCTTGGGAGCGCCCGCATGGTCCGTTTCGTCCCGCCGGTTTGTCCCGCTGATTCCTGCCCCTCGCGCCGGGGATTGGTCCCCTTCCTATGGCGGCGCAAGGGTTTCTACCGTCGCCGCTGCGATCTGCGGCAGGTTCCGCGCTTCTTGTGCATGACCTGCCGCAAGTCCTTTTCCTCGCAAACGTTCCGCTTCGACTTCGGCCAGCGCAAGCCGTGGCTCAACATCCCCATCGCCCAGGCCCTCTGCTCCAAAGTCACCCTGCGCAAGACCGCCGAACTATTGCTGACAACCCGGCGCAGCGTGGAGCGCCGCCTGCTCCGTCTGGGCGCCCATTGCCGCGCCTTTCACTTCGTCCAGTTGGAGCGGTTTCACGCAGGCGGCGGACGCCTCACCGGCGCCATGACTCTGGACGAGCTCGAGACGTTCGAGACCGACCGGCTGCTCCAGCCGGTGACAGTGCCGATCCTGACCGAAAAGCATTCCTGGTTCGTGGTGGACCTGCGCGCGGCACCGCTGCCGGCACGCGGCCGGCTTCGCCGCCGCGACCAGGCGCGAAAGGAGGGGCGCGAACGGATCCATGGCAAGCGGTGCAGCGGATCGAGTGCGGCTGTGCGTGCATGTCTCCAGACCTGGCGCCGCTATGGACCGGCAGTTGGTAGCTATGTCGAGCTCCACACTGACCAGAAAACGGCCTACAGGGGATTGTATTCGGAGGTGTTTTCCGGACGCATTCGAGGCATGGCGCGGGTGTCGGCTCGCGAGAAGCGGGATCGCAAGAACGCATTGTTCGTGGCCAATGTCACCAACGCCATGGTGCGGGATGGTGTCAGCCGGCTCGTGCGAGAGACCTGGGCGCACAGCAAGCGGCGCGGGCGGCTGCAGCGACACTTGTGGGTGTGGGCGGTGTTCCGGAACTACGTGCGCGGACTGACTCGCCGGCTGTGGAACCGGAGCTCTGCCATGCTGCTCGGCATCGCTGGCCGCAAGTACCGATGGGCCGACGTTCTGCGCTGGCGATCGCCCTTCCTTTCTTTCCTCCCGACCCACTCGAAGGAGCCAGTATTGGGTCATTCCGATGCGCCGATGCCGGTGGCGCTGCTCAGGCCGAAGCTGGCCACGTTGAGGGCCTCCACCAGGCCGATGCCCAGATAGAAGTAGCGGTTGTCGCTGTCCACGTTGAGGTTGTAGCCGTACCCGATCTGCAGCAGGTCGCCGAACAGCGACACATGAGCGCCCACGCCCAGCTCGTTGCTCTGCTCGAAGCTGAGGGCTGCGACGTGGAGTCCGACGCCGGGATTGATGAAGTTCCAGACCGCGGCCCAGTCATCCGCGTCCGAGGTGCCCTGGCGCTTGCGGTAGTGGATCGACCAGGTCGCCGAGGGCGAGGCCTCGAATTGGGTGGGAGGGATGTTGCCTCCCGGCTCGTTGACGCGGTTCACGAAGATCAGGCTCGCGTCCAGCGAATCCTGCAGCCCGAAGTCGTCCACGCGGAAGTCCTGGGAGTACGACGGCAGCTGCACCTCCTGCGCCTCCTGCGCCTGGCCCATGGGCACGAGATCCACCTGGATGCGCACGCGGTCGCCGGTGTCCGCCGGGTAGTTGCGCAGGCGTGTCCAGGTCGGCCCAGCCTCGTCCAGGGGCCTGGGATGGACGGCGGTCGCAGGATCCAGGGAGCCGCGGAAGCCGTACTCGCGCGCCGTGCCCAGCAGCGAGAGATGCCGGGCGCCGACGGCGCGCAGCTGCGCCAGCGCGTCCTGGACCGCGCGCACGGACGCGTCGTCCGCGAGTCCTTGCAGCAGCGCCTCCGCCTCGGCGCGGGCGGCCGGCCCGAGCGCTGACAGGTCCGCGCTCGTGGCGACGCGCGCGGCGGCCGCGACGCCGTCGGCGATGGCCTGCACGTCCGCCAGCAGGGACTGGAACTCCTGCCAGGCGCCCGCGCCGGCGTCCAGCGCCCGGAGCAGTCCCTGGAGGACGTCGCCGTCGGCCGCGCCGAGCAGCGAAGAGCGCAGCTCGCCGAAGCGCCGCAGCGGATCGCGCGCGCGCAGCCCGGCCAGCGCCGCTGCCGCCGCCTGCACCTGCTCCGCGTCCGCCGGGGCGGCGCCGAAATCCTGCAGCCGGCGGGCGAGGTCCTCGCCGCTCACGTCCTCCCACAGGCGCTGCAGCGCCGCGGCGGTCGCTTCCAGGCTGTCGCGCAGCAGCCCTTCGAGCTCCTTGCGGCGCGCCTCCAGCTCGCTGCGGAGGCGCGCCGGATCGGCGCGCGCCCCGTTGATGAAGGAGGCCACGCTCGAGACCATGGCCAGGCGCTCGCTCAGGACCTGCGTGTCCTCCGGCGTCAGGCCGAAGGCGGCGTCCTTCTGCACCACGCCGCGGCCCTCCGGGAACTCGTCGTAGCCCTCGAAGTGCAGGTTGATGTCCTCCTGCTCGCCGCCCTTGAGGATCTGCCCGCGCACGCGCAGGCCGAGCTTGTTGGCCGCCTCCGCCGCCTCCAGCGCCCGGCGCGCCTGGGACTCCAGCGCCTGCGCCTGCCGGTTCAGGAGGTCGGCGAGCACGCGCAGGTCCACTGGCTCGCCGTCGGGCAGCAGGCGATCCTGCTCCTCCCGCAGGAAGCGCGCCGTCCTTTCGTCCAGCCACTCCCCGTTCTCGTCCTGCTCCACGGAGTAGTCCCTGTCCAGCGCCAGGGTCATCAGGGCGGCCCGGGCTGCGCGCAGGATCTGCAGGTCGAGGTCGCCGCGCCGGCCGAGCTTCGCGTACAGCTCCTCCAGGTCCCCCGTGCCGGTCTCACGGAACCTGCGGGCCTCCTCCTCGCTCTCCGCCAGTGCGCTCAGGTACTGCTCGGTCACGGCCAGGAGCTGCGGGATCTGGCGCCGCGCGGCCGCCAGCTCCGGCGGCTCCGCCAGGACCGAGACCGGCGCAGGCAGGGCTTCCGCGGCCAGCCGCTGCAGCGCCTCCTGGTCGAAGCTCAGCTCCAGGCGGCTGTCGCGGTCCACGCGCGGCAGATTGGCGGTGGTCGAGACGTCGACGCTGGTGTCGTCGTGCAGCGTCTCATTCATGCGCAGGGCCTGCGCGAGCGGGTGCTCCTGGCGCGCGGCCGGCGTCAGGGCCGGCTCGCGCTCGTCCGCGGACGCGCACGCCGCCGCGAGCAGGACGCAGATCGAGGCGATGGGTCGCGCGCCGCGCATGGCCGGGCTCAGGGCTGCGGGGGATTCAGTCCCTGCTGCTCGGCCAGCGCGAAGGCGATCTCCACCTCGATCTTGTCCTTGGCGGGGCCGCTCAGCAGGCGCGCGGCGATCGTGTCGCGCAGCCCGTAGGCGGCGGAAACGTGGTTCTTCCCGGCGCGGATGTCGTCGATCGTGGCCTGCTCCAGCACCTCGGGATCCGGCGCGTGCACCACGCGCCGCGTCTGCGCCGCGGCCTCGGCGCGGCCGATGGCGACCTCCAGGATGCGCTCGATGCCGGGCGGTCTGCCGAGGATCATCATCACCACCGTCGCCGGCTCGTGGATGATGTGGCGCAGGATGGCCGGAGCGTCGGCGGCGTTCGCATCGCCTTTGCGCGGCAGGACGGTGAAAAGCGGCATGGGGAAGCCTTCGGGTCAGCGCCGGTGCCCGCGCCCGGCGGCCGTGGCCGGTCAGGGTACGGCGGTGAGCGGGCGGGCGACGGAGCTGAGCCGCGGCAGCGGGCCGAGCGGATCGTAGGAGACGGCCGCGAGCCAGACGGTGCGGCCCACGTGCGCCGCCAGGCCCGGCAGGCTGCGCACCAGGGCGCCGGCGTCGCCGCCGGCGTCCAGCCCGCCGAGGTTGCTCGGGAACACCGCGGGCGGATTCCCCGCCAGCATGAGCTGATACAGGTTGTCCGGGGTGAGCGGCACCTCCAGGCCGAGCAGCGAGGTCGGCCCCGTGCCGGTGAGCGAGGCCAGCAGGATCCAGGCCTTGAAGGCCTCGCTGCCGGGGAAGTCCATGAGCACCTGCACGTCCACGCCGCTCGAGGCGGAGATGGTGGCCGAGCTCAGGCTCAGGAAGGGCGCGAAGCCGTGCAGGCTCACCAGTCCCGCGTCGGTGAGGCCGGCCGGGTCGGCCAGCGGGGAACCGACGAGGAAGTCGGCGCGGGTGTCGGCGCTGAGGTCGCCGGCGCCGGACACCGCGGAGCCCAGCGCGATGCCCGCGCGGCTGCCCGCAATCGTGAACGAGAGCGCGCCGTCGCTGCCGCGCAGCAGCACGGCCGCGCCCGCGTCCGGCTTGCCGCCCGGATCGGATCCGGGAGCGCCGGCGATCACGTCCGGCACGCCGTCCGCGTCCACGTCACCGGCGCCGGCAACCGAAGCGCCGAGCGTGTCGCCGGCGGCCGCGCCCGGGCGGCGCCACAGCAGCGCGCCGCTGGCTCCGGAGTAGGCGGACACGTAGCCGCCCGAAGCCGGGCCGCCGGTCGCGCCGATCGCGAGATCCGCCACCGCGTCGCCGTCGGCGTCGCCGATGCCGGCCACCGCGGCGCCGAAGTAATCGGAGTCGGCCGTCCCGGTGAAGGCGCGGATCACGGCGCCGTCCAGGCCCGAGTGCAGCAGCGCCGCGCCCTGGAACGCTCCGCCGCGGCCCGGCATGCCGTACAGGTAGTCCGCGCGCCCGTCGGCGTTGACGTCGCCCGCCCCGGCGACCGAGATTCCGACGTACTCGCCGAAACTGCCCTGGTGCACGCGCATGAGTCCGCCGGTGGCGCCGTCGTACACGTACACGCGGCCGTCATTGACGTGGGCGTCGCCGGGCTCGCCCACCAGGAAATCGAGCCAGCCGTCGGCGTTGATGTCGCCGGCGCCGGACACGGACCAGCCGTAGAAGCCTTGGTCGAGGATTCCGAAATAGGAGACCAGCACCAGGCCGTCGCGTCCGGAATACAGGCACATGCGCCCGTCGGAGGGTGCGACGTTTGTATAGAACGGAGCGCCGGCCAGGATGTCGGCGTGACCATCGCGGTCCACGTCGCCCGGCCCGGCCACCGAGAAGCCCAGCGCCTCGCCGCTCTGCGTGCCGGTGAACCGGTGCAGCAGGCTGCCGTCGGCGCCGGAGAGCACGTACACGGCGCCCGCCTGGGCCAGGCCGCCGGGGCTCTCCGCGGGCGCGCCTACCGCAAAATCCGGCACTCCGTCGGCGTTGACGTCATCCACGCCGGCCACCGCGGAGCCGAAGTGGCCGCCGGCGGCGCTTCCCGGAAACGTGTGCAGCGTGTCGAACCCGCCGCCAACGGTCTGGGAGGCCAGGGGAGCAGCGAACAGCAGGACAGGGAACAACGAGGAGGTGCGCAGCATTGCGGGAACGGAGGGCGCTCGATGCGAACTGGGGAGGAGGGCAGTCTAACCCGGCAGCGCCCCCGGCACTCTGCTAGAGTCTGCGCTGCCCGGTACCACAGCGTCCGGCGCTCACCACCCATGACCCGAAAGTACGACAAGCGCCAGAAGAAAGCCCGCCGCAAGCGCCGCCTGAAGCGGCTCAAGGTCCGGAGCAAGCAGCACAACAAGCAGCAGAAATAGCGGGCCGGCTCGGCGACGCCTGCCGCTAGGGAATGAGCGTGAGCGGCGCCGCCACGGACGAGTGGCGCGGCGCCCCGGAGAAGAAGGCGACCGCGGCCAGGTGCAGCGTCGTGCCGGCGCCCATGGCCGGCAGGCCGCCGGCGAAGTCCAGCACCGCCGTCGCGCGCCCGCTCGCGTCCAGCACGCCGTGCGTCCCGGCAGCCGACACGAAAGGCGGATACCGCCCCAGCAGGCTGCGCAGGAGCAGCCGGTCCCTGGCCAGCGGGATCAGCACGCGCCCGGCGGCGATCGGCCCGGTGCCCCAGGAGGCGAGCACGCGGTAGCGGGCGGACGCGGCCTCGTCCGGAAAATCGAGCTGGCATTCGACACGGCCGCCAAGCGCAGCCGAGATCTCCCGGGTATTCGCGGTCAGGAATGGGTCAAGGCCCATCACGGCGGCCGCGCCGGCGTTCGCGCGGGCGCCGGGATCGGCGCGCGGCGCGCCCACGACCACGTCGTCGAAGCCGTCGCCGTCGGCGTCGCCCGCGCCGGCCACGGACCAGCCCAGCAGGTCGCCGGGCGCGCCGCCGTCGAAGCGCCACAACAGGGCACCCGTGGCTCCCGAGTACACGCACGCGGAGCCGGCGGAAATCGCGCCGCCGGGGGCGGCGGCATGCGCACCCGCGATCACGTCATCCGCCCCGTCCCCGTCCACGTCGCCGGCGCCGGAGACGGAGAAGCCGAGGCGGTCGCCAGGCGCGCCGCCGTCGAAACTCCACAGCAGCGTTCCGCCCGCGCTGGAGTACACCAGCGCCGAGCCCGCGTCGCCGCGGCCGGCGGGATCGGCTCCGGGCGCGCCCGCGACCACGTCGCCGCGGCCGTCGCGGTCCACGTCGCCGGCGGCGGCGACCGAGCGCCCGAGATCGTCGCCGTCCGCGCCGCCGTCGAAGCGCCACAGCAGCGCGCCTGCCGCCCCGGAATACAACAGGGCCGAGCCGGCTCCGGAGCGGCCGCCCGGGTCCATCCCGGGCGCGCCCACCAGCACGTCGCCGCAGCCGTCGCCGTCGGCATCGCCCGCGCCGGCGACCGAGCGGCCCAGCTCGTCCAGCCACGCGCTTCCGGAAAAGCGCCACAGCAGCGTCCCGTCGGCGCCCGAGTACACGCTGGCCACCCCGGCGCGCTGCAGTCCGGACGGATCCGCTTCCGGTGCCCCGGCGATGACGTCAGCGAAGCCGTCGCCGTTCACGTCGCCGGCGCCGGACACGGACCAGCCGAGCATGTTGCCGGCGGCGGAGCCATCGAACCTCCACAGCAGGCGGCCGTCGCGACCCGAGTACACGAAGACCGAGCCGGCGACGTAGTGGCCGTTCGGATCGGCCTGCGGCGCCCCGGCGACCAGGTCGTCATGGCCGTCGCCGTCCACGTCGCCCGCGCCCGCGACCGACTTGCCCAGCTGGTCGCCGGACAGCGGCCCGTCGAAGCGCCACAGCGGCAGTCCGGTCGCGCCCGAGTACACGAACGCGGAGCCGGCGCTCGTGCGCCCTCCCGGCCCCAGGAACGGCGCACCGAGGATCAGGTCGGCGCAGCCGTCGGCGTCGACGTCGCCGGCGCCGGCCACGGCCCAGCCCAGCTCCCCGCCGGCGTCGCTGCCGTCGAAGCGCGCCACCGTCTCCAGTCTTCCGCCCACGATCTGGGCCAGGAACAGTGCCGGAAGCAGCGCCAGGTGCATGGAGGATCTCCGCCGAGCCAGGACTAAGATACGGCCTACATGCTCGAGCCCCTGGCGGAGAAGATCGGTGCGCACCCGCGCTACGGGCCCGCGCTGGCCGAGGCCGTGGCGCAGGGAGCGCCGCTGATCCTCAACTACCACACGCACGGCGCGCCGGAGGACTTCTGCGTGTCCGTATGCACGCGCGCGCCCAATCCGCTCCAGATCCTGGGACAAGGCGAAGAACTGATCGAGCTGGCGCACGTCAAGAGCTTCGGCCGGACTCTCGAGGATTGCGTGCCGCTGTGTGTGGCTCTGGGAGAAGCGCTGGCGGCCCGCTACCGGCTGGCGCAGCTTCCGGGGATCTACCTGAACGGCCGCCCCTACCCTGCGTCCCCCTTGCGCAGCTGAGGCCATGGGCCTGGACACGTCCACGCTGCGCCAGCTCGTGGAGCTGGATCCGCGCGATCCGCTGGGCCGTTTCGCCCTGGGCAAGCGCCTGTACGACGAAGCCCGCGAAGGCGCCGCCGACCCGGAGCGGCTCCTGCACGAGGCCGCCGGACACCTGCGCGCCGGCAGCGCGCTGGCTCCCGAACACGTGGCTACGTACCACATCCTCGGGCAGGTGCTGATGCTGCTCGAGCAGGATGACGAGGCCCGAGACGTGCTCGAGCGCGGCTGCCGGCGCGCCGCCGCCGCTCCGCCCGGCGCGGGCAACGACCTGCTCCCCGCGCTGCAACAATTGCTGTCCGAGCTATGAGCCTGATTCCCCAGCGCCTGGCGGCCCTGCGCGCGCACATGCGCGCGCGCGGCCTGAGCCATTACTTCGTCCCCAGCGCCGACGAGCACCTCAACGAGTACCTGCCCGAGTGGCGCAAGCGCCGGGAATACCTGAGCGGCTTCACCGGCTCGGCGGGTGACCTGCTGCTCGGCCAGGACGACGCCTGGCTGTTCACCGACGGGCGCTACCACGTGCAGGCCGGGCTGGAGCTGCGCGGCAGCGGCATCCAGCTGAGCAAGGTGGGAGTTCCCGGCCAGAAGTCCCTGATCCAGCACGTCGCCGGCCTGCGCGCGCCCGTGCTCGGCTTCGATCCGATGCTGCTCAGCGTTGGCTTCGCGGCCGCGCTGGAGCGCGCCCTCGCCGCCGCCGGCGGCCGCCCGGCGCCGGTCGCGCCCAACCTCGTGGACCTCGTCTGGAGCGATCGTCCGGCGCCGCCCACGAGCGTGCTGTTCGAGGTTCCCCTGCGCTGGTCCGGCCGCAGCGCGGCCGACAAGTTGGCCGACGTGCGCGCCGCGCTGTCCGGCGCCGGCGCCAACGCGTTGCTGGTCACGAAGCTCGACCAGCTCGCCTGGCTGCTCAACCTGCGCTCCCGCGACGACGTGCCCTTCAACCCCGTGTTCGAAGGCCACGGCCTGGTCACGACCGGCGCCGTGCACGTGTTCCTGCACGGCGGAGAGCGTCGTCTTCCGGCGGCGATCCCGCACGTGCGCTGCCACGAGTACGGCGAGCTCCTGCCTTTCCTGGGCCAGCTGCCCGCGGAAACCCGCATCCTGCTTGATCCGTCCGGGAGCACCCTCGGGCTCAAGACGGCGCTGGAAACCAACGCGAACGTCGCCGTGGTGCTCGCTCCCAGCCCCGTGGAGGACGCCAAGGCGCGCAAGAACGCCGCCGAGCGTGAAGGCATGCGCGTCGCCAACCGCCGCGCCAGCGCCGTGAAGGCCGAAGCCCTGCGCTGGCTCGAGCAGGAGGTGGCCGCCGGCCGCACGGTCACCGAGCGCGCGTTCCAGGACGAGATCGAGCGCCGCTACGCCGCCGCCCGCGAGTACTGGGGCCTGTCCTTCAACACCATCACCGCCACCGGGCCGCACGGCGCCATCATGCACTACAAGGACGCCGACCGCACGCCGCTGCGCCGCGGCGAGCTGTTCATCATCGACTCCGGCATCCAGGCGGCCGGCGGCACCACCGACGACACGCGCACCGTGATCATCGGCGAGGCGAGCGCGCAGCAGCGGCGCCTGTATACGCGCGTGCTGCAGTGCCACATCGCCGCGGCCACGCTCAAGTTCCCCGCGGGCACCCCCGGCACCGCCGTGGACGCCGTGTGTCGCGGCCCGCTGTGGCGCGACGGACTCAGCTACGACCACGGCACCGGCCATGGCGTCGGCGCCTTCCTGAACGTGCACGAGGGGCCGTTCGCCCTGTCCGAGAGCGTGCGCAAGCCCTACGCTGTCCATCCGCTGGCCGAGGGGATGGTCACCAGCATCGAGCCCGGTTACTACAAGCCCGGCTGGGGCGGCATCCGCATCGAGAACCTGTACCTCATCGTCCAGGACCGGACGGACGAGAGCGGCGTGACCTGGCTGCGCTTCGAGTCGCTCACCTTCATTCCGTTCGACGAGCGCCTCATCGACCGCGCGCTCCTCAGCGAGGACGAGCGCCGCTGGGTGGACGACTACCACGCCCGCTGCCGCGCCGAGCTGGCCGAGGAAGCGCCGGAGCCCGCCGGCGCGCGCGGGTAGCTAGGCGCGCAGCGCTTCGACCCGCCGCAGGCTTTCCAGGATCGCGGCGTGCACCACGCCGTTGGTGGCCAGCACGCCGCGGTTGTCCTCCAGGCGCTTGCCGCGGCTGAAGTCGAGCGGCCTGCCGTCCAGGTCGCTGACCCTGCCGCCCGCCTCCTCGGTCACGATCACGCCCGCCGCGTGGTCCCAGATGTTCTCGCGGTAGTCGGGCTTGTTGCGCGGCCGCAGGTACACCTCGGCCTCGCCGCGCGCGACCACGGCGTACTTGACCATGCTGTCGATCCGCACCATGCCGCCAGTGAGCTTGAGGTCGTCGATGACTGCCTTGACCACCTTGGGATCGCCGTGCGCGGCCTCCACGCTGCCGAGCACGCGCACCTTGGCGGGGTCGGAGAACGAGGTGACGTGCACCCGCTGCGGCGGCCCCTTGGCCAGCGGTACTGCGGTGGTGCCACGACCGCGGGCGGCGCTGAACTGCATCCCGCCGTCCAGGCTGGGGCAGGCGAGCACGCCCGCGTGCGGCTGGCCGTGGCGCAGGATCCCGATCGCGACCGCGTACTGCTCGCGCCGCAGGAAGCCCTTGGTGCCGTCGATGGGGTCGATGGCCCAGGTGAATTCGGCTTCTGCGGCGCCCTTGTGATCGATCCAGGCGCAGATCTGGTCGAAATCGACTTTCTGACCCAGCTCGCGGCTCACCAGACGGATGATCTGCTCAGTGGAGGCGTCGCCGGTGTGCTCGCGCAGGTGGGCCGAGCCTTCCTCGGCGATGACGGCGTGATCAGGAAAGGCCTCGGCCACCGCCTTCAGGATCAGCGCCTGCGAGCCGTAGTCCGCAACCGTGACCGGCCCCTCGCCGAGCTTGGCCATGGCGTCGGGGCTGGCGGGCGCCTCGGCCAGCACCGCCTGGCACAGGCGCGCCGCGGCGCGTCCGGCGCGCTGCGCCACTTCGAGGATCCGATCGGTCGGGTCGTTCATCGGGGCGGAGATTCTAGACTCCTCGGATGCGATTTCCCGCCGCGGCCCTGCTGTTGCTGTTCCTCTGTCCTGCGCCGGCGCGAGTGCCGGAGGACTTGCGCATCCTGGTCACCAACGACGACGGTATCGACTCCGCCGGGCTGCGCGCGCTGGTGAAGGCCCTGGATCCGCTGGGCGAGGTCATCGTGTGCGCGCCGGAGCAGAATTGCTCGGGCGCCAGCCAGTCCAGCGTCGGGTTCAGCGAGGCCCTGAAGGTCAGCGAGCGCCAGATCGAAGGCGCGGAGCTGGCGCGCGCCGTGGCCGGCAAGCCGGTGGACGCGGCCGCCTTCGGCGTGCTGGAGCTGGGCAAGGAGCGCAAGTTCGACTTGATCGTGTCCGGCATCAACGCCGGCTCCAACGTGGGGCTGGTGGCGCACTACTCCGGCACCGTGGGCGCAGCCCTCGAGGGCGCGCGCCGCGGCCTGCCGGCGGTGGCGGTGTCGCTGGAGGCGCGCGGCGGCGACGTGGATGCCGCGGCGGCATTCACCGCGCGCTTCGTGTCCGCGCTGATGGCGCGCGGGCCGGCCAAAGGCATCGTGTACTCGATCAACGTGCCGGCCGGCAAGCCCGAGCAGGTGGATGTGACGCCCATGGGCGGCATGTACCTGGACCTGGACGGCTTCGCGCCGCAGTCCGACGGCGCCTGGCGCGGCAAGAGCGCGCTGCGGCGCGAGGCGCCAGAGGGCAGCGACACGCACGCGTACTTCGCCGGCCGCATCAGTATCGCGCCGCTGCGCGTGGACTGGAGCGATACGGCCGAGGTGGCACGGCTGCGCGACTGGAAGCTGCGGTAGGCGCCTACTGCTTGCGCGTGTAGCGCGCGCCGCCCATCGGCGTGGTCTCGCCGCTGGCCTGGGAGGTGACCGACATCTCGAAGTCGTAGCGATCCTTGTCCACGAAGCGGGTCACGTGGTGATAGGTCGCCGGCTTGCCGTCGAAGCCGTCGCTTTCCAGGTCCAGCGTCAGTGTCCTGGTCTTCTCGTCATAGCTGCCGGCGCCGAGCTGCAGGGAGCTCTCGAAGTTGTCGACCCACAGGCTCACGTACTTGCCCTGGCCCTGGTCGTAGCCCCAGACCCCGTGCCCATGGAACGGCTGGCCGCCGGCTTCGCCCGTGATGTCGCCCAGGATGAACATGCCGCCCGGCATGGACTTGTTGCTCTGGGTGGCCTTGCTGGCCGCGCCGCCGATGTCAATGACGACGTCCCATTCGCCTACCATCTGCTGCAGCACCCGGTGCTGCGGGCCCGGCTCGGGCGGCTCCTGGCGCAGGACCGGGGCCAGGGCGGCGTGCAGGGCGGCGCCTGCGGCCAGCGCGGCGAACGCAACCGGGAACAGCAGGCGACGATGCATGAGGGACTCCTGGCGGCAATCTAGCGCGGCGCCGGCCTGGCACATCGAGCACGGCGCGGCTCTCGGGAACCGCGGCGCTTGGTGCCATGGTGGCACCAAACGCCACGGTGCTCGGACACCCGCCGGAAAGCGCGCCGGCTAGCGCGGGCTCAGGCTCCGGCGCGCCAGCACGCGCTCCAGAGTCTTCTCCCGGCAGTCCAGGAACAAGCCGCAACCCGGCGTGCCCAGCAGCGCGCCGTCCTCTCTTCCTGGCCGCGAGTAGCTGTCCTTGCCGCCGCCGAAGTCGATGAGGACGCCCAGGGCCGGCTTGCCGTGGTACTCCGAGCCGCCGCTGCCGCCCTGGCACTCGGCGTCGCCGGCCGACTGGTAGCGGTCGGCGCCGCCGCCGTCCACGAACACGGCGACAGCGGTCTGCGCGGCTGCGCCGAGGGCCAGCCCTCCGGAGTCGTACTGGTCGTCGCCGGCATCGTCCAGGAACCAGCCGACGCCTTCATCCCAGGCCATGCCGAGGCTGGCGACGCTGCGCGTGACGTAGCGGTCGTTGCCGCCCGCGTCCCAGCGCAGGCCGACCGCCTGGTGCACGCCGAAGCCCTGCGAGTAGCGGTAGCCGTGGTTCTCGTCGTCACCGCCGGCGTCGTACAGCAATCCCAGCGCGAAGTAGTAGCCGCCGCCCTGGCTGAAATTGCCGGACTGATAGAAATCCTCGCCCTCGCCCAGGTCCAGGCACGCGGCGATGCCGCCGGGCAGCCGCGGCCGGATGCCGGAGGAATAGCCCTGCGACGCGCCGTGGAAGCTCTCGGGTCCGGAGTCGCCGTATACGTCCGGCCAGTGCCCGTCCGCGACATAGCGGTCGTTCCCACCGCCGTCCACGAGCGCGCCGAGGCCGGGGCCGTTGCCTGCCCCCTGCGCGTAGGCCCAGGCGGAGTAGTCATCATCTCCGGCGGCGTCGTAGAGCAGCGCCAGTCCGCACAGGGCATAGCCCAGCGCGAAATCCTCAGCGCGATAGACGTCGTCGCCCTGCAGGTCCGCGAGCAGCGCGAAGCCCGAGCACGCGGCCGCCTGCGTGAAGCGCTTGCCCTCGTAGTGGTCCTTCCCCTGCCGGTCCAGCAGCACGGCGACGCCTCCCGCCGCCACGGCCGCCTTCTCGTAGCTGTCGTTTCCCTTCCAGTCGAGCACGACGCTGGCGAGGCAATCCCATCGGTCCGCGCTGGCGGCGACCCTGTAGACGTCGTTCCCGCCGAGATCCAGCACCAGCGCGGCCGGCAGCGCATACTCGGTCTTCCCGGGGCCACCGAGCACGACCTGGTTGTGCGGCGCCGAGCCGGCGCACGCCAGCACGTCGCCGGAGTAGCCTTCGGGGATGTCTTCCGACCGCGGCGTCCGCTCGAGACGTTTCGACAAGCCGTCCAGGAACTCGCGATCGGTGAGGCGCAGCAGGCGCGTCGCCACCGCGAGCAGGCGGCGGCGATCCGTCTTCATGGCCGCGTACAGCTCCAGGCTGGCCTCCATGCGCGCCGCCTGCTCCTGCGGCAGCTCCGCACCCGGGAAATGGCTGCGGTACCAGCTCTCCAGGAAGTCCTCCGTGTGCTCGAACAGGATTTCTTTTTCGGCGGGAGTCGGGGTCTCGAGCGAGCGATGCGCGTTCTCGAGATACTCGCTGAGGCGCTGCAGCAGGGCCTCCTGCACCAGCTCCGGATCCTGGAGCGCGGTCCAGAGCTGGTCCATCCGCTGCAGGGAGTCGGCCTCGGGCGTACCGGGCTCGAGGTCGAGCCAGGGCGCGATCGCGTCCGGGAGCGTGTCGAAGCCGGGTCCGCCGCGCTCCAGCGGCGCCGCGAGCAGGTCGCGCAGCTCTGCCGAGGTTGCGGGCACGCTCCAGGGCTGCGCCAGCCCCTGCCGGACCCGCGCCAGACAGGGTGGTGCCTCCTTCTCCGCTCCCGGAACACCCGCCATGTGCTCCAGCACGGCCCGCATCTCGTCCGCCTGCCCGCTCTCGGCGGCCATGCGCTCCACGAGCTGCCAGATCGGCGGCCGCGCCGGCCCCTGGAACAGGAGCGAGGCGAGGAGGGCCGGCCACGGCATCGCCGGGCAGGATAGGGGGCCTTGCGCCGGCCTGGATGGGCATTACGGTGATGGCAAGGAGGTGCTGACCATGGCCGTACTGTCCAATCGTCTCAAGTCCTTCCTGGACCACAATGGGATCGCCTACGAGACCATCCACCATCGCCGGGACTACACGGCGCAGGAAACGGCCCAGGACTGTCACGTGCCAGGCATCGAATTCGCCAAGGCGGTGCTGGTCATGGTGGACGGCAAGGCCGCGCTCGCCGTGCTGCCGGCGCACCACATCGTGGACGAGCGCAAGCTGGCGCACGCGCTCGGCGCCAGGAAGGTCCGGCTCGCGCCCGAGGAGCAGGTCCGCGACCTGTTCCCTGACTGTGAGCTGGGCGCCGAGCCGCCCTTCGGGAACTTGTACGACCTCAAGACGTACCTGAGCGCGGCCATGGCGGGCGACGAGCGCGTCACCTTCAACTCCGGCACGCACGAGGACGTGGTGCGCATCTCCATGCCCGAGTACCAGCGCCTGGTCCAGCCCGAGGTCCTGGATTTCTCCGCTCCACGCCCGCGCGACTAGGTGCCCGATGCCATGCTGACCAGCCTGCTGCTGGCCTTCTCGCCCCAGGATGATCCGGGGATCGCTTCGTCCATCAAGGAGATCTACGTGGTGGAGATGAGCCACTGCGACATCGGGTTCACGGACCCGCCGTCGGTGGTGGAGCAGCAGAGTCATGAGCACATCGTGCACGCGTTGAACGCGGCCGACGCCCGCCCGGCCTACAAGTTCACCGTCGAGTCGGCCTGGCAGCTCGAGCAGTTCGATCGGCGCGCGTCCGCGGGCGACAAGAACCGGCTGCGGGCGCGCCTTGCCGAGGGCCGCTTCGCGCTGGGGGGAGGCTACTGCAATGCCCATAGCGCGCTGTGGAGCGAGGAAGAGATGCATCGCTTCGTGCGTCCGGCGTACGACCTGGCGCGCAGCTACGGCGCGGCCGTGGACACCGCGGTCGGGGACGACGTGCCGGGCTTCAGCCTGGCGTATCCGCGCGTGCTGAGCGGCTCCGGCGTGCAGTACCTGCTGCTCGGTGCCAACGACTTCATCGGCGGCAAGCCCAGCATCCCGCTGGCGGACCGCCCTTACTGGTGGGAGGCGCGCGACGGCTCGCGCGTGCTCACGTGGCTGTGCTACGGCAGCTACGCCGAGGGCTACGACCAGTGGGGCATGCTGACGCTGAACATGATGTACAACCGCCTCGGGGCGCGCCTGCCGGAGTTCGAGGCCGCCGGGTATCCCTACGACGCGGTGCTGGTCATGCGCGGCTTCGACAACGCCGACGCCGGTACCGGCATGGCCGACCTGGCGGCGCAGTGGAACTCCACGTACCAGAATCCGAAGATCATCCTGGCCACGCCGGCGGATTTCTTCCGCCACATCACGGGCAAGTACGGCACCGGCTTCCCGGTGTACCGCGGCGACGCCAGCGGCCACTGGGAGAGCGTGAGCACGGTGACGCCGGCGACCGACTCCATCGCCCGGCGCGCCACCGCCGTGTTGCCGGACCTGGAAGCCCTGTGGAGCTTCGCGCACTCCGCCGCGGGCGCTGCGTATCCCGGCGCCGATTTCCGCGCCGCCTGGGACCTCTCGA
This sequence comes from Planctomycetota bacterium, assembly GCA_004295085.1. Classification (GTDB taxonomy): domain Bacteria; phylum Planctomycetota; class UBA1135; order UBA1135; family UBA1135; genus SHNF01. The sequence goes on from SHNF01000009.1 coordinate 759,632, forward strand.
TGGTGTTCGACGAGCATTCCGGCGGCGGCATGCCCTGGCCCGGATACATGACGCTGGGCGAGGCCAACCAGCAGAACAACGAGTTCGTCGGCTATGCCACGGAGCTGGCCGGGAGCGTGTCCGGCCTGCGCGCCGGCGCGCTGGCCCTGGCCGGGCCGCACATGGTTCCCGCCGGGGAGTCCGGGCTGGTGCTGTACAACCTGCTCGGCGCGGACTTCGACGGCGTCGTGGAGGTGGACGCCGGCGCGCCGCAGCCGGCCGACCTGCGCCTGGCGGACCCCGACGGCGGCCCGGACGCCCGGTTCCGCTGGGCCAGGGCCGACCGCTCGACGCTGGCCTTGCGCGCCCAGGTGCCGGCGCGCGGCTGGCGCCGCTGGCGCGTGGCCGGAGGCGGCTCCACGCCGGCGTATCCGGGCGAGCAGGCCGGGACCAGCCTCCCCGTCGGGAGCCTGACCTTGAGCGTGGATGCGGCCACGGGCACCGGCGTAAGCCTGCGCGATGCCGTCTCCGGCGTGGAATGGCTGGCCGACCACAACGGCCACCGCACCGGCGGCTTCGAGCGCGCCAGCAACACCAAGGCGTTCTTCGGCATCTTCAGCAATGCCGACCCGGCGGGCGTGAGCATCACGGTGGAGGATCCCAGCCCGGTGTACCGCGCGCTGCGCGTGTATCACCCGCGCGGGGCCTTGCTGCGCGAGTATCGCCTGCACGAGAGCCCGGCGCGCCTGGACGTCATCGTCACGTTCCCGCGCGACGCACTGCCGCTGGTGCCCTACGACCTGAACTCGCAGCACTACTCGGTGGCGTTCACCGCCAACCTCGCCACGCCCAGCGCCTTCTGGGTGGACGGGCCCGACGGCCTGTACCGCCCCGGCGCCGAGAGCCTCCCGGGAACCGGCCTGGGGCACTTCGGGGCGTCCACCGGCGGCTACCTCGTCGGCAGTGACGGCCGCTGGCTCGCGGTGACCGCGCTGGACGGCGCCATCCTGAACATCGGCGAGGAGAACGGAGCGGCGCAGGCGACGGTGGAAACCGACGAGAAGACGATCAGCGCGCACATGATCTCCCACGCCGACTTCGCGCAGCTCGTGGGGGGCGCCATCGTGCCCCTCGAGGCCGAACCGGGCTACAACGACCTGCGCTTCGAGTACCGCGTGCGCTTCGGCGACGGTCCCGCGCCGGCGCGCGGTCTGCTGCGCCACGACCTGGCGCCCCCGCAAGCCGCCTGGGTCGTCTCCGGGGCCGCCCCGGCCGGCCTTCCGTCCTCCGCCACGTTCGCCGCCATCGCCGGGGCCGCCGCCGAGCTGACGGCGTTCAAGCGCAGCGAGGCCGGCGACGCTTACGTCCTGCGCCTGCGCGCCGGCTCCGCCGGCGGCACCGCGCAACTGCGTCCCGGCGTTCCCTTCGTCTCGGCGTGGAGCGCCGACCTGCTGGAGCGCGCGCAGGCGCAGCTCACCGCCGCCGGCGGCGAGGTGACGGTTCCCCTGCGTGCCAACGGCGTCGTCACCGTCCTGCTGCGCGACTGATCAGAGCTGGTCGAGCACGCCCGTGCGGGTCCAGGGCTCGAACAGCGTCGGCAGCGCCACGTGGTAGTTCAGGTCCTGGGCGAGGCGCGACCGCAGGGGCGGGAGCATCGGATCCAGCATGGGTCCCACCGCCTCCGCGGCGACGGCGCGCGCCACCGGCTGCGCCTTGACGTCCGCCAGCACGCGCAGCAGCGGCTGCGCCGCCATGGGGTCGCCGAGATGCCGGAGTCCGAACGCGGCTGCGACCAGCGATGAGACCGGCGGAAGCTCGCCATGCGGGGAGTCCGGGACGCGGCGCGTCAGGCGGCCCAGGACAGTGGCGTCGCCGAGCAGCGCCAGCGCCATGCCGGCGTCTCGGAGCAGGAGCGGCTGCTCGCCGGCGTCTTCCAGGACGCGGCGCAGGTCGTCCTGGGCCGCGTGCGCGTTCATCAAGCCCAGGCTCAGCGCGCAATGGGCGCGGAAGGCCTCGTCGCCGGGTCGCAGCAGGGCGCGGCGCAGTCCCGGCGCCGCGTCGTCGTAGCGCATGAGGCCCAGAGCCACGGCGCAGGCGCCGCGCTCCGAGGGCGAACGGGCGCGGTCATAGTGCTCGGCCACGGCGCGCGCCAGGGCGCTGGAGAAGCTGCCCTTGCCCGCGCGCTCGGAGCGGGTGCAGAGCACTCCCAGGGCCAGCGCGCACCAGGGCCGCATGCCGGTGGCGCCGCGGCGCATGTGCTGCAGGAGGAAGGGAATGACGCGCTCCTCGGCCAGCGCCGAGCCAGGGCCGCCGCTGCCGCCCAGGTAGGCCAGGGAGATGGCGGCGAAGGCGCGCACGCGCGCGTCGGAATCCTCCTGCGCGGCCGCCAGCAGGCCGGTGCACACGCGATCGGCGAAGGGTGATCCGGCGGTGACCAGCCGGCCCAGGGCCTGGGCGCAGGAGGCGCGGACGTCGGCGGCCGTGGTGGCGCCGGCCAGCAGCGCGCTCAGGCGGGCCACGGCGTCGCCTTGCGCGGCGTCGAAGCGGCCTCCGTCCAGGAGCATGGCCACGGCGCCCGGGAAGTGGGCGCGCACCGGCACCGGATGGCGCTCCGCTTCCAGCCACTCCAGCAGCCGCTCGGTCCAGTCCGACGGATCCGCGGGCTCCAGCATGCGCAGGGTCACCGCGCACGCCGCCTGCAGCTCCAGCGGTGTGCGCTCCGGCGTGTCGAGCTGCGCCAGCAGCATCTCGCCGAAGTAGCGGTGCGCACCGGGGCTGTCGTTGCGGGCGGCGTGCAGTCCGAGCGCAAAGGCGGCGATGGTGCGCAGGCGCGGCGCCACCTCGCTGCCTTGCACCAGCTTGCGGCCGTTGCCGCCGTCCTGGAACAGCTCCAGAAGCCATTCCATCGCCTGCGGGTCGCGCCAGAGGCCCAGGGCGAGCACGGCAGCCTCGGCTTCGGCCGCCTGTCCACCGAGGCGCTGGCGCAACCGCGGCGCCACGGACCCCGGAGCCGGGGTCACGCGCGCCAGGGCCTTGAGGGCCGGCGGAACGGCGACGGCGTCGCCGGCGTCAAGGCAGGCTTCCAGCGCCTGCATGGCTTCCTCGCGCAGGAAGCGGTAGCGGTCGCCGGGCAGGTCCTCGGGGCGGGCGCTCGCGGAGATGGCCGAGACGCCGGTAACCGGGGTTGACACCGCTTCGGACACCGGCATGCCGACGTACGAATCCCGGTTCAATTCCCACCACACCTCCCAGGAGCGCCAGTCCTGCTCCGCATCCGCCGTGCCGGTAATGGCGCTGGGAGCACAAGTAACAGGCACACAAGGGTTTGCGGATGTGGGGATGCCCAACGCGGCAGCCGCGGGTACGAATGCAGTCGTGACGGCGGGAGCATCCGCCGACCTTGACGCGGGTGAGCCCGGCTGGCGCGGGGTAGGCGCAGTCGCGGTGGGCGGGGGGCGGTTCGGGGTTCCGACGCCGGTCCCCGGACCTCCACTGCCGCCCGGCGGGCAGCCGCCGACGGCTCCGCCTGAGGGCGGGTTGACCGGGCCCACGGTCGTTCCCTGGGCCGACAGGACGGCGGCCAAGCAGCAGGCCGCGGCGGGCAGGAGGAAGACGTAGCGCAGCATCAGCGGTTCCGTGGGGAGATGCGCGAAGATGGCAAAAGCCGTTCCGGGCGCCGCGGCGACGGCGCAAAGGGACTGGCGGAGCGCTCCCGCACGCTCCGCCGTGCCACCGCACGCATCGCGGGGATCATGCTAGGGACGGATCTCCGCCAGGAGCTCCATCACGGCCCGCTCCATGGCCTCGTCGCGCAGGTCCCGGAAGCGGATCACGCCCTTGTGATCCAGGATGTAGATGGTGGGCCAGCCGTGCACGTTCCATCGTGTCGCCAGCGGGCCGTTGGTGCTGCCGTCCACCGCCTGCCGCCAGGCGATGCCGTTGTCCTTCAAGATCTTCTGCAGGGACTCACGGTCCCCGTCGCTGTTGATCCCGATGAGAGCGAAAGGCTCGTCCTGCAACCGCTCCACCATCTCCTTCTCATGCGGGATCATCGCGCGGCACGGCCCTCACCAGAAACCCCAGAAGTCCAGGACCACGACCTTGCCGCGGTAGTCCGAGAGCTTGAAGGGCTGGCCGTGCTCGTCCTCGGCTTCGAAGTCCGGCGCCACCATGCCGATCTGCAGGTGGTCCAACTCGAACAGGTAAGCCTGGGCGCTCTGGCCATAGCTGGAGTCCGCGTGCTTTGCGCCGAGCTCCTCGAACAATGCGCGCGCCTCCCTGCGATCCTGCTCGCGAGCCGGGCTGTCCGCGCCGGCCTGGATGATGGCGCCTGCGCTCGCGCCTTCCACGGCGCCGGGCTGCTCCATGAGGATGGCGGCCAGAGTGAAGGTGGCGGCGGCCTGCACCAGCGCGTGCGGCGAACGCTGGCGGAGCTGCCGCATCGCGTCCTTGCTCCTGTTCAGTCCCAGGCTGTACCAGCCGTAGCGGAGCTGCCCGGCGAGCTTCTCCATGGCCGGGGACTGCATGTAGCCGGCGAGGAGCTGGTCGACGATCTCCCGGCCCCGGGCCTGGTCCTCGGCGCCGTTCGCCATGCTCTGGACCTGGATCCATGCCTCCGCGGCCGCGTCGGTGCCGGCGGCTCGCCGCGCCAGGTCCTCGAAACGCGCCCGGTAGCGGGCGGTGGGGTTCTTCTCCGGGTCCGAGAAGAGCCGGGCCATCTCCTCCTGCGGCATGTCTTCGCGGAACTGCTCGTAGAAGGCCTGCTGGGCCTGCCGGAACTCCTGGCTGAGCTGCTGGAGCTCCGCTGCGTAGTCCGCTGCCTGTGCGCCGGCGCCCGAGGGCGCCTGCTGGGCCGCCAGCAGCGGAGGAACGGCCAGGAGCGCGAAGCCGAGGCCGAGTCTGCGGCATCGTTTCATGCCTGGGTCCTCCCGAGTCGGATGCGGCGCCGGGAATTCGGCGCCGGATCCAGTCTAGACGCGGCTGCAGCGCCGGCTCCGGCGGCAATCGCCGGAAACACGCGCTCAGCGTGTCACTATAGAGGCGACCCCTGCTCACCCCATCACCCGTTGCCCTGGCACCATGAGCGCCCTCGTCCTTTCGTCCCTGCTGAGCCTGCTCAGCTCGACTCCCGCCGCCGGCCCGCAGGAGCCCGAGATCCCGGCCGTCATGACGCTGCCGGACGGCCGCGTCCTGCCGGCTCGCGATCGGCGCGACTGGGCCGCCGATCCCGCGGATGACCTCGCCACCCTCGATCCGGCGGCGCAGGAACAGCTGGACCGCCTGTTCGCGGCGTCCATCGTGCGCCGGGCGCAGGGCCGCGCGGTCCCGCCGACTGCGTCCGCGCGGCTGCAGTCGCTGGCGCAGCGCGCCGGCGCCGCCGTGGTGCCGCCTCCGCCGGGCGGCGTCGGCTACGGCTTCTTCTTCACCGAGGGCACGCTGAACTGGAGCAGCTCCACGGCTTCCTACCAGAGCATGATCGCGCCGCGCACGCCGGGCGGCGACGTCAACACCTGGCTGTACAACACCACCACAAACCGCAGCAACCTGGGCGTGGAAGCCTTCATCAGCTACTTCGCGCAGCAGGACTTCCACTTCAAGGTGTTCGACTGGGCGCGTTACCCGGCGGCGCCGTGGCAGACCGATATCGTGTACGGAGGCCTGGGCGAGTACATCAGCTCGGTCCAGAACGACGACAGCACGTACCGGCAGGAGCTGTTCGCCGTCAACGAGACCTTTCACGGCTCGGGCAACAACTGGACCAACCGCGTGTGGCTGGAGAACCGCGTGGACGACGTGCTGGATCTCGTGTACTCGTACACCTATACGCTCTCCAATCCGAACCAGAACACTTACCAGACGGGCGATTACTTCGGCTCCTGGGCGCCCATCTTCGAGACTTTCCAGGACCACGACGGCAGCAACACGCCGATCGGCTGGAACGACTTCTGGCTGGTGCAGGACGGGGTCATGCGCGGTCTGACCACGGGCGTGAGCTACGCGCGCAATGACGATCCCGAGCTGTTCCCTCCGATCTTCCTGACGCCCAACAACGCCTGGGCGGTGGGCACGACGGCCGGCGAGCCCGCGGTCACCGCCCGCGAGGCCGAGACCGGGCAGCACCGCATCGGCCAGCTCAACGGCGACGGCTGGATGGCGGGGCCGGCCCACGGCACCGGCCTCATGTTCCTGGGCCCGCCGTTCAACAACGTGCCTGGCGGGCGCAAGAACGCCGAGTTCCGCTTCAAGGTGGACTCCCTGACCGGCCCGGGCGGCGCGCTGGCCACCTACGGCGTGTATGACGCCACCACCGCGACCGTGGTGGCCCAGGACGACCTGTTCCTGAGCGACTTCAACGCCGCCAACGACTACGATCCGTTCCGCATGGACTTCAACGCCGTGGCCGGCCACAACTACAGGCTGGTGGTGCGCTCCTACGGGCTGGTGAACCTGACGCTGGACCGCGTGGCGCTGGTGAAGAACTAGCGCACCACCGGGGTCGGTCGCGTGCGCTGCGCCGGCGGGTGCTGCTGGAGCTGCTCGAGCACGATCTCGATGGCCTTGTCGAGCTGCGGATCACGTCCCTTCGCCAGGTCCGTGGGCGTGTTCTCCACCTCCACGTCGGGGCTGACGCCGCGGTTCTCCACGTCCCAGGCGCCCTTGGTGTTCCAGAACGAGAAGGTCGGCGCCGTCACTTCGCCGCCGTCGACGAGCGGCGGGTTGCCGCTGATGCCGATGAGCCCGCCCCAGGTGCGCTTGCCGACCAGCGTGCCGGCGCCCATCTCCCGGAAGTAGTACGGGAAGGCGTCGCCGCCCGAGCCGGCCCACTCGTTGATCAGCATGACCTTCGGCCCGTCGTTGTACACGCCTGGAGTCTGGTAGGGCTCGAAGCCGCGCCGCGCCCAGAAGTTGAGGGGCTTGCGGTTGAGGAGCTCGACGAAACGGTCCGGGATCATGCCGCCGCTGTTCCAGCGCTCGTCGATGACGAAGGCCGGCTTGTCCACCTGCGCCAGGAACTGGCGCACCAGGTCGTTGAGCCCTTGCTCGCCGGTGCTGCGCACGTACACGTAGCCGACGCGGCCGCCGGTCCGCTCCGCCACCGACTCGCGCTGCTCGCGGACCCACTGGTCGTGGCGCAGCTCGGATTCATCGCCGATGGGCCGGACCAGGAACTCGCGCCGGTCGCTCCCGTCCGGACTGGCCGCCACGGCCACGCGGACCGGCTCGCCGGCCATTCCCTCGAAGTGCGCGAACGGCGGCAGCGGGGCCGCCACCGTGCGTCCCTCCACCTCCAGCAGGTAGTCGCCGGCGCGCACGTCCACGCCGGCCTGGCGCAGCGGCGCCGCGCCGCGTCCCGGCTCGCCCGCGTAGATCTTGCTGATGCGGTAGCGGCCGGAAGCCGGGTCCAGCTCGTAGTCGCAGCCCAGCAGGCCCACCGACACGCGCGGGGTCTCGGGCAGATCGCCACCGCTCACGTACGCGTGCGAGGCGCACAGCTCGCCGATGAGCTCGCCGATCACGAAGTTGAGGTCGGCGCGGCTGGCCACGTAGGGCAGCAGGCGGGCATAGCGCTCGCCCACGGCCTTCCAGTCCACGCCGTGCATGTTCTCGTCGTAGAAGAAGTCGCGCTCGATGCGCCAGGCGTCGCGGTACAGCTGCGCCCACTCCTCGCGCGGATCCACGCGCGCCGTCATCTCGTCCAGGGCCAGGGTGTTCTTGCCCTTCTCCTGCCCCTCCTTGGCGTCCACGATGCCAGCCTCGCCGCCGTCGATGTAGAGCAGCTTCTTGCCGTCCGCCGTCAGCTCGTAGTCGGTGACGTCCTTGATGACGGTCTTCTCCTCGCGGTCCTCCAGGGACCAGCGGTAGATCGCGGGGTCCTTGCCCTCTTCCCGGCGCACGTACAGGACGCCGCCCTGCACGCCGCGCACGCTGCCGTACTGCGCCTCGGGCACGGGCAGGGCCACCACGCGCTCCTCCAGCCCGTCGAAGTCGATGTCCACGCGCGGGACCTCCTTCTTCTTCTCCGGCTGGTCCTTCTCCTCCTTCTCTTCCTGCTGCCCTTCCTTCTCCTCCGCTGCGTCCTTCTCTCCGTCCTTCTTCTTCTCCTCTTCGTCTTCCCCATTCTCCTCGTCGCTCTCGGGAGCGAGCGGCGAAGCCACGTCCTTGCGCAGGGACATGGCGTACACGCGCATGCCGTTGCGGTAGGTGAAGCTGGAGTCGGGGATTCCCATGGTCGGCGACCAGTCGCGGAAGCTCGCGAACCACAGGTACTTGCCTTCCGGGTCGAAGGACGGCGATTGATCGCCGCTGAAGCCGCTCGTGACCTGACGCACCTGGCCCTGCTCCACGTCATACACGAACAGCGCGGTCTGGTAGTTCAGGAGGGAGCGCGCGTAGGCCAGCCAGCGCGAATCCGGTGACCAGCGGAAATCGCGGATCTCGTTCAAGGGATCGCGGTCCACCTGCACCGGCTCGCCGCCCTCGGACGCGATCACGTACAGGCGCCCGTAACAGTCACTGAACGCGATGCGCCGGCCGTCCGGCGACCAGGACGGGTCGTAGCGCCAGCCGGCGCCGAGCTGCGTGAGCTGCCGCTCCTCGCCGGCGCCGTCGGCGGTGCGGACGGTCAGCTCGTACTCCCCGTTGCGGTCCGAGAAGTACGCGATCCACTTGCCGTCCGGGGACCAGGCCGGGTAGCGCTCGGCGATGCCGGAGGTTTCGGTCAGGTTGCGCACGCGCCCCTTCTTGGCCGGCAACGTGAAGATCTCGCCGCGGGCGCCGACTACGGCGCGCTTGCCGGTCGGCGACACGCCCCCGGACTCGACCCAGTCCTCCACCGACTTCAGGCGCGGCAGCGCCTGGGGCATGTCGTCGCGCACGGTGATGGCCACCGGCTGCACGCGCTCCGTGGCCAGATCGAGCAGGTACAGGCGCCCGCCATTCTCGAACACGATGGCGTCCGGACCCAGCGCCGGCCACACCACGTCGTACTCGTCGAAGTGCGTCACGGCCCGCACGCGCCCGCCGGCGCGCTCGTAGCAGTAGATGTTGCCCTTGCCGTCGCGGTCGCTCAGGAAGTAGATGCGGTCGCCGTGCCACATCGGGAAGCTGTCGCTGGCCTCGCTCGAGGCGATCGGCTTCGACGCGAAGCTGGCCAGGTCGAACTCCCACATGTCCGGTGCCATGCCTCCCCGATAACGCTTCCACGTGCGTGTCTCGGTGGCGATCGGCTGGAACACGATCTTGCCGCCGTCCGGGCTGAGCGCCCCCAGCTCCGCGATCTGCATGGGCAGAGGCTCGGCCATGCCGCCCTCCGCGGGCACGCGGAACAGCCGGCGGTAGCGGTACGTCGGGCTCAGGCGGCCGGAGCGGAACAGGAGCGAGCTCCCGTCCGGGAACCAGTCCAGCACCAGGTCCGCCCCGGGATGCCAGGTGACGCGCCGCGGCGTGCCGCCCTCCACCGGGATGGTGTACAGGTCCGGATTCCCCTGGTACTCGCCCGTGAACGCCACGGACCTGCCGTCCGGGGAGAAGCGCGGCCACACTTCGCGTCCGGGGTGCGAGGTGATCTTGCGCGCCTCGCCGCCGGTGCGCGGCACCACCCACAGGTTCTCCGCGTACATGAACACGATGGAATCCGCGGAAACGTCCGGCATGCGCAGCATGCGCGCATCGGGCTGCTGCGCGGCATCCTGGACCGGGATCACGGGCACGGACGGAGGCGTCGCGGGCTGCGCCGGAGCGGCGCAGGCGGCGAGCACCAGGGGCAGGGCTGCACCGGAACGGAGGGTCATGGCGTTCATGGGGACGCGCCAGCGTATCCATTCCGGCGCGGCTCAGGTCTTGCGCACCAGCGACAAGGCCACGGAGCCCCCCAGCAGCGTCGCCACCGCGCCCAGCGAGATGCCGATGGGCACGTGCACCCACTCCGAGGCCGCCAGCTTGAAGCCGACGAAGGCGAGCACCAGCCCCAGGCCCACTTTGAGGTAGCGGAACTTGGGCACGATGCCGGCCAGCAGGAAGAACATGTTGCGCAGGCCCAGAATGGCGAAGATGTTGGAGGTATAGACGATCAGCGTGTCGCGCGTCACCGCGAAGATGGCCGGCACCGAGTCCAGGGCGAACACGACGTCGGTCGCCTCCACGGCGATGACGACCAGCAGCAGCGGCGTCGCCAGCGTGCGCCCGTCCACCTTCACCAGGAACCGGCTGCCTTCGTAGTCGTGCGTCATCGGCAGCACCCTGCGGAACAGGCGCACCACCGGGTTGCGCTCCGGGTGCACCTCCGAGTCGCTGCCGCGCAGGATCTTGGCGGCCGTGTAGATCAGGATCGCGCCGAACACGTACTTCACCCAGTCGAACCGGTTCAGCAGGGCGGCCCCGGCCAGGATCAGGATGGCGCGCATGATGATGGCGCCCAGCACCCCCCAGAACAGCACGCGGTGCTGGAACTGGGGCGGGACGGCGAAATACTGGAAGATGACGATGAAGACAAAGATGTTGTCGACGCTCAGCGCCAGCTCGATCAGGTACCCGGTCAGGAACTCCAGTGCCTTCTGCTGGCCGAACTCGTACAGGACGTAGCCGTTGAAGCACAGGGCCAGCGACGTCCAGAACGCGGTCCACTTCAGCGCCGAGCGTACGCTGACCGTGTGATCGCCCTTGTGAAAGAACAGGTCGATCGACAGCAGCACGATCACCAGGGCGAGGAACCCGCCCCACAGCCAGGGATTGCCGGAAGCCTGCGTCTGCGCCGCGCCTTCCTGCGCGGCGGCGGTCAGGGCCGGAAGGGGGGGCACGGCCATCGTGGGCGCAGATTGTGCGGCCGCGCCGTGCTCCTGGGAACTCGCGCTGCACCGGCTGCCGGGCGGCCGCGCGGTCCGACGTCACCGGCTGCGGGGCTCGGCCAGCACGCGCAGTCCGTGCCTGGGGCGCAGCGTGATGCGCGGCAGGGGCTCCACGCGACATCCCGGAGCCAGGCGGAAACGCCAGCGCTGGCCGATAGTGGCCAGGAGCAAGCTGCCTTCCATCCAGGCGAAGCCCTCGCCGATGCACGAGCGCACGCCGCCGCCGAAGGGATAGTAGCTGAACTTCGGGCGCGTCTGGGCCTCCGCCGTGGCCCAGCGCCCGGGCTGAAAGGACTCGGGATCGCGCCAGAAGCGCGGGTCGCGGTGCGCCACGTACGGCGACAGCACCACGATGGCGCGCGCCAGAATGGTGTAGCCGCCGATCTCCACGTCCTCCAGGGCGCGGCGGCCGATGATCCAGACCGGCGGAAACAGGCGCATGGACTCGGCCAGCACCGCGCGCGTGTAGGCCAGCCGGCAGGTCGGGGGCGGCGGGCAGGGGCAGGGCCGCCAGCACCCGGGCGAAGGGCAGCGCGATGCGGTCGAAGCCCGAGAACACGGCGCTCATGGCCGCGCCCACCGACCTGGCTTCGGCGCGCTCGATGTCCGTGTCGAACAGGGACCTGGCCACGACGGCCAGGGTGAGCTGCATCATCTCTTCGTGCAGGTCCAGCTCCGCGCCGGGGCGCCAGCGCTCGCGGAAGCGCGCGCCGAACTCGACCATGAGCGGCGCGTAGCTGGCGATGCGCTCGGGCCGGAACAGCGGCTGCAGGATGCGCCGCTGGCGCCGGTGCTGCTCGCCCTCGACGGTGAGCACGCTGTCGCCCAGGATGCGCTTGGCCTCCTGCATGGCCTGGCCCTTCATGAAGCAGGCGTTGCGCGCGACGAAGATCTCGTGGGCGTAGTCCGGGTGGTTCAGGGCATAGACGTGGCAGGGCGGCAGCTTCAGGTGGGCGATGTCGCCGTAGCGCGCGGACACCTCCTGGAAGAAGCCGAGCGGATCGCGCCGGGCCGCGCGCATGGCTCCGAAGGCGCTGAGTCCGGGCCCGGGCGGAAAGGCGCGGTCGGCGGCCGGCGCCCGCATACGGCGACAAAGGTACCGGCGCGCCGGGCCCCTCCCCCGAGAGGACCCGACGCGCCGGCGTGGTCAAGCCGCGGCGCGGAGCGCCTGCGGCCGGCCGCTAGCGATTCGACAAACGCTCCAACATCTGTTCGATCCGGGCCAGGCGTTCTTCCAGGCCGCGGATCCGGTCCTCCAGGCCGCCGCCGTTGCGCCAGAAGGTCTGCGGGCTGGGCGGGCTGGGAGCGGTCGGCGGAGTGGGCGGGGTCGGCGGCGTGGGCGGCGTCCGGAACAGGTACACGCCGTCATTCGGCCCGTACATGTGCAGCAGGGGGTCGAGGTTCCACTGGCCGCTGCGCTCGCGCAGGGTTGCCTGCGCCCTCTCGAGCTCCGCCAGCGCCTGCTCCAGGGCGCGGCGCACGTCGCCATTTCCGTCCTCGAGCTGCTCGCGGATGCTCTCCTGGGCTTCACGCAGGCGCTCCAGGGCTTGCTCGTGCTGCTCCTGCGCCGCTTCGTAGTCGCCCATGTGCAGCAGGTCGCGCAGCGCCTCCGGTGCGATCGCCTGCCCATGCAGCAGCTGACCGTACTGGCTCAGGTCGAACACCTGGTCCTCGACGACCTTGACCTGCACCGGGATCTCCAGGCTCTCGTGACGGCGCACCACGCGCAAGGTGATGGTCTCTCCGTCCTGCTTGCTCGCCACGGCCTCGCGCAGCGTCTCCTCGGTCACCGGCGAGCGGCCGTCGATGGCCACCACCACGTCGTACTTGCGCACGCCCGCAGCGGCCGCCGGCATGTCCTCCTGCACCTCGGTGATCACGATCGCGTGGTCGGGCTCCTGGCCGAGCTGCGCCGCCAGCGCCTCGCTCAGCGGCTCCATGCTGACGCCGATGCGCGGCCGCTTGCCGGCGATGCCGAAGTTGATGGTGCTGGCCGGATCCTGGAATCGCATCGCCTGCAGGAGCTGGCCGTACTCTCCGGCGTCGACGTCGCCGAGCGACCATGCCCCGTGGTCGGGCCCGCCCGCCGCCGGATCCTGCACCTCGCGCAGCAGGCCGCCGTCCTCGTCCAGGAGGCGGATGTGGCCGTCGGCGCGCACGATGCGGTCGGCAGGAACCTCCCGGCCGTTCACGGTGGCGTGCAGCTGATCGCCGTCGCACATCACCTTGCACTCGCCCTTGGAGTCGGCGATCACCACGGTCCAGTTGCCGTCGCCGCCGTGGTCCTGGGCCACGGCGAACTGCGTCGCGGCCAGCAGGGGCGCGGCGGCTCCCAGAAGGATGAGCGGAATTTGCAAGACTGATTTCATCGTCGTCGTTCCTCGTTGGCTTTGCGAAGGGTGTTCTGTCAGGCCGCGCCACGGGGCGCGGCGGCCTGCCTCACAGCGGCGGGCGCGGCACGGCCGGCCCGGTGCTCACGGGCACCGCCACCGGCTGTCCGAGCTCATTGCGGTTCACCTGGTACATCTGGTCCACCCGGGCGCGCTCCAGCAGCCGCCGGATGTAGTACACCTCCTGGCCGTTGCCGTCCGAGGCCGGACGGGCATCGACCATCACTGCCGGCAGCTCTTCCAGGAAGTGGCCAGGAGGAGCGCCCTCGCGTAGGAAGCCGGCCGGCTCGGCCGGCGTCGTCGGGTCGGAGCCGGCGCCCGCGAGCTGGTCGAAGCCTGCGGGTCCGGCCGGTGACTCCGCGGGGACGCGGTCGCCGCGGTTCCACCCGATGCCGAGCCAGGCCAGCGCGAGCGCCGCCGCCGCCGCCCAGCCGGTCCAGATGCTCCAGCGCGGGCGGCGGCTGGATGCCGCCGGGATCTCCACGCAATCCGCCGCCTCCAGGGCGCGCTCCAGTTGCGCGCGCAGGGCGTTCTGCGCTTCCCCGGTCCGCGCCAGGCGCGCCCACACCTCGGGATCAGAGGCCGCGGCCGCCGCGAGCGCGCTCCAGTCCGCGGGCGCGGCGTTTCCATCCACGATCCGGCTGATGAGGATTTCTTCGGCGACGGAGCTCATGGCTGCATGCGCGTCAGGGCGGCGGCGGGCTGCGGCGGGGCGGACGGGGCCGGACCGACTTGATCCCGCTCCAGGGCTTCTCGCAACAGGCGCCGGGCGCGGGCCAGGCGCGTTTCCACGGTGGTTTCGGGCATGCCCAGGACCTCGGCGATGGAGCGCTGGCTCAGCCCCTGGACGCAGCGCAGCAGCAAGGGCTCACGGTAGTCCGTGGGCAGGTTCTGAGCCATTTCCAGGACCCGGCGGGCATCCGCGGCCTGCTCCTGGCGTCCGTCCTGCGCGACCGGGCCGCCCTGCTCGCCCTCCCCCAAGGGCCGCAGCACGCGCCGCCGCACCTCCTCCTTGCGCGCCGCGCTCGCGGCCGTGTTCACGGCCACGGAGCGCAGCCAGGGCCGGAGCTTCTCCGGCTCGCGCAGTTCTTTCAGGTGCTGGACCACGGCGATGGCGACTTCCTGGAGCAGGTCTTCGAGGTCCGCCCCGGGCGGCAGGTGCGCGAGGAGAACGGCTCCTACCCAGCGCCGGTGCTCGCGCCACAAGGAGGCGAGAGCCTCGCGATCTCCGGCCGCCGCTGCGGCGACCGGATCCTGCCCTTTCGGGGCGGTCATGAACTGATCTACGGGTTGCGTCACGAATGTGGTTCCGGCGCAAATTCCGACCCAGGGGGTGGCAAGTCCCTGGGTTACGCACCAGCGCGCGCGGGCGCTGCACTCTCGTTCCGGTTCCCGTCAGTCTCTATCGATCACGGGCGTTCCGCGCCGGGGAGGGCCGCCTGGGCGCCGCGCACCCATACCCGGACTTCGGCCTCGCTCGGACAGGGCGGCGGGCCGGAGAGGCTGCGCATGCGTGTGCCCAGCTGCGCTGGATCCTCCCGGGCCAGCTCGGCGACGCTGCGGACTCCGGCAGCCTCGAGCCACTGCCAGCCACGCGATCCCATGCCGCGCAGCTGCATGAGCTCGGCGGCGGGCAGCCAGCCAGCCTCGGCCGAGGACAGGCTTGCACCCTCGCGCAAGGTCGCAACGAGGTCGCCGGCGGTGTGGATGCCGCGCTCCTCGAGGGCCCGGACGGTCTCCGGCGGCATGCCGGGGACGTGGCGCAGCCAGGGGATGGTGGCGCGCACGGTGTGGGTGTCCGTGAGCCACAACACCGGCGCGGCCAGCGCGACCGCGGCCAGCACCCCCGGAACGGACCCGCGCGCCGGCGCCGGCTCCGCGGACTCCCATTCCGGGACCAGCCGGGCGGTCACCAGGAAGCGGGCGAAGCTGTAGCACTCCAGGGCGAAGGGCGGGAAGCCCAGGAAGCCGAGGACCGGCATCTCGAACAACTTGCCTTCCTCGAACAACGGCACGGTGTAGATCCAGCGCCCGGGCGACCAGTAGTTCCAGAACTCCCACAGGACTCCGGCGCCCAGTCCCGCGGCGAGCAGGCGCCAGAACGGGGCTGCGTTGCCGGAAGCCAGGGCCGTCAGGAGCCCGCGGCCGCCGCGGCGCGCGATCCAGGGCTCCAGCAGCAGGCTTGTGGAGATCCACAGCAGCGGGAAGGCGTAGCGCGGGAACAGGAGCGGCAGCGCCAGGCACAGGACGCCGGCGGCCGTGACCGCGCGCAGCAGGCGCGGCGTCAGCTCGAACGGCCGGCAGCGGGCGCGCCCGAACAATCCGAAGCAGCGCAGCAGGTCCGAAGTCTCGAGCACGCCCGGCAGCACCGTGGCGAAGGCCACGGCCATGCCGGCATAGCGCTCCCATGCCTGAACCGGGAGGCCGACGTAGTACCAGTTCCTCAGGAGCAGGTTGCACAGCTCGAAGAACAGCCAGAAGGCGGCCGACCAGGGCAGAAGCAGCAGGAAGCTGCGCGGCCGCGACAGCAGCAGCGAGGAGCCGGTACGCAGGTGGACCACGCCGTCGGCCAGCAGGATGTAGGAGTACCAGGCGATGAAATAGAAGTTGGCGCGCACCCAGTCGTTGCCGGCGAACAGCGCGGCCTCGCCCGCCAGCAGCCCCGCCGCGCCCGCGGCGGCCAGGAGCCAGGCTGTCCGCGGGTGGGCCTGCATGCCGCCACTCTAGCGGCGGATCAGGACCTCGTACTCGTACTGCGCCTTCCAGGTCTGGCCCGGCGGCAGCTCGAAGTCCCAGCGGAGCGTGCGCGAGGCGTTGATCTGGCCCAGCCCGAGCGCCTTGCCCTCCACGCTGGCGCCTTCGGGAGTTGAGACGAGGTCGCCGCTGAGGTGCTTGATCACGTGCATGGGCGCGCTGCGGCTACTGCGGTTGACCAGCTCCAGCGAGCCCTTCACACGCACGCGCTCGAAGCTGCCGCCGAACAGGATGACGGCCTCCCGCGGGCTGCGGTCGCCGTCGGCGCGCATCTCCAGGCTCTGGCCGACCAGGTCCAGGGCCTGCGTGATCGTGACCTTGGTCTCCGCGCCGGGCGGCGTGTAGTCCAGCCTGGACTGCGCCAGCGGCCCCAGCTCACCCAGGATCAGGACCGGCGCCGTGGTCCACGGCGCGGCTCCGCTGTTGCGCACGCGCAGCACGTGCCACACGGGCGGCTCCTCCGTGCCCGGCGTCTCCATGAAATTGGCCCAGCGGTCCACCTTGTCCGGCAGCTCCCAGTCGAAGCGATGCTGGAAGTCGACCTCCTGCTCGAGCAGCGGCAGGTAGGCGCGCTCGCCGCGCCTCAGGCTCAGCTTCCCCAGCTCGTAGATGAAGAGGTCCTCCGAGGCCTCGCCGGCCAGCGGCTGGGCCGGTCCGGAAACGGACTCGCCGAAGGCGGCCCGCGCCGGCGCCACGTTCTGCAGCATGACGCCGAGCTGCTGGTCCATCTCCGGCTGCCCCAGCATGGCGCGGAACTGGCCGAGGGTCACTTCCGGCAGCAGCGGGTCGCGCACGTTGGCGAACTGGATGTTGGGATAGCCGATCACCAGGCGCAGCTCGGTGTCGACCAGGTCTTCCAGGTCGTTGACGATCACGGCCTTGCCGACCAGCCGGGCCCGCCCGCCCGCGCCGAGCTCCAGCACGTAGCTGGGCGCCCAGGCGAGGCCGTTCGCCATGCTGGACAGGCTGAGGTCCCAGGGCTCGGGATGGGCGCCGACCGTGACGTCCAGCACGGGCCGTTGCACGGCGGCCTGGAACTTCCAGCCCAGCTCGCCGGCGCCCGGCGCGAAGCGCAGGCCCACGATCCGGTTCACCGGGATCACCTGGCCGCCGTCGATCACGACCGCGGAGGGCGACAGCAGCTCGGGGCTGCCGCCCGCCGGCACGATGAACGGGGCCTCCAGGATCCGCTCCACCCGCCCGCCGACGCTGGCCGTCTGCTGCCCGGCGGCCACTTCCAGGACCACGCTCTTCCCCACCGCCATGCGGAGCGCGCCGGCGAGATCGGTCACTTCCCGCTCGACCAGGTCGCTCGCGAGCAGCGCCCGCGCGCCCACCAGCCGGCCGGCCGGCGCCCCCAGCCAGGTGGTGCCGTGGATGCCCTCGGGCAGCCGCAGCCGCATGCTCTCCGTCCCGGGCGGGATCGGCACGGCGCGCTCGAGGTAGGCCTGGCCGGACTTGAACAGCAGCGCCTGCCGCGGCGGGGTGGCCTGGACCGGAGGATCCTGCGGGGCGAGCAGGAGGCAGAGCAGCGGCAGCGGCATGGCCACGGAGGATTGTCGCACGCTCGTCACGCGACGACTCAGCCCGGCGTCCGACCTTCCCGGCGCATGCGCGCCATGACGCTGTGATGCCGGCCGTACAGGAAGTAGATGCCGAGACCGAGCGCCAGCCACACCGCCAGCCGCCACCAGTTGGCCGGCGGCAGCGAGAACATCAGCACCAGGCAGCACAGGATGCCGAGAGCGGGCACCAAGGGCACCATCGGGCAGCGGAACGGACGCTCCACCTCCGGGTTGGTGCGGCGCATGACCAGCACGGCGCTGCACACGATCACGAAGGCGAGCAAGGTGCCGATGTTGGTGAGGTGCAGCAGCGCCTCGATCGGCAGCAGTCCGGCCGCCAGAGCGACGCACGCGCCGATGGCGATGGTGCTCTTCCACGGCGTCTGGAAGCGCGGGTGGACGCTGGCGAAGAATCTCTTGGGCACCAGGCCGTCGCGGGCCATGGCCAGGAACACGCGCGGGGCGCTGAGCAGCATCACCAGCAGCACCGAGGTGATGCCGGCCACGCCGGCGGCGGCGATGATGAACTCGGCCCAGGGCAGGCCCGCCTTGGCGAAGGCGTCCGACACCGGCGCGTTCACGTCCAGCTGGTCGTAGGTGACCATGCCGGTGAGCACCGCCACGACCGCGATGTACAAGACCGTGCACACCAGCAGCGAGGCGATGATGCCGAAGGGCACGTCCTTCTTTGGTCGTCGCGCCTCCTCCGCCTGCGTGGACACGGCGTCGAAGCCGATGTAGGCGAAGAAGATGATGGCCGCGCCCGCCAGCATCCCGACGGGCTCGCCCTTGGCATTGGTCTGGCCGGCGAGGTGGATCCCGAAGAAGCTGACGCCGCTCCAGCCGTAGGGCGCAAACGGCTTCCAGTTGTCCGGATTGATGAAGAACGCGCCCACCAGGATCACGAACAGCACCGCGGCCACCTTGATGAACACCATCATGGCGTTGAAGCGCGCGCTCTCCTGGATGCCCTTCACGAGGATGAAGGTGACGAGGGCCACGATCAGCACGGCGGGCAGGTTGAAGCGCGCCCGCTGCTGCTTCTGCAGCTGGGACTCCACCGCCGGATCGCCGGACAGGCCGACGGGGGTGCCCTTGGCGCCCAGCGTGGCGTGGTCCGCGGCGAGCACCCAGTAGATGCCCTCCGGGCGCCCTTCCTCGGCTTTCAGGGCCTTCTGCGTCACCTGCGCGCCCTGGTACTCCGCCACCGAGTTGGGCAGCAGGAAGCCTTCGTCGTATTTCCAGGGCCCGCTGGACAGCAGCACGGGCAGCGCGATGCCGAACTTCGCCAGCACGCTCTGGAAGTACGACGACCAGCCGTTGGCCACCGTGGCCGAGCCCACCGCGTACTCCAGCACCAGGTCCCAGCCGATGATCCAGGCGAACATCTCGCCGAGGGTGGCATAGGCGTAGGTGTAGGCGGAGCCGGCCACCGGGGCCATGGACGCGAACTCCGCGTAGCACAGGGCCGCGAACACGCATGTGATGCCGGCGACCACGTACGACATCATCAAGGCCGGCCCGGCCAGGTCGTGCGCGGCGGCTCCGGTGGCAACGAAGATCCCGGCGCCGATGATGGCGCCGATGCCGAGTGCCGTGAGCTGCCAGGGGCCGAGCACGCGTTTCAGGCGGCCCTCGCCGTGCTCCATCTCCTGCAGGAGCAGCTTGAGAGGCTTTCGCTCGAAGAGAGGACTTCCCATCGGGATCAGGTCTCCGTCGGTTGCGGCAGCGCGCCGGCGCGGCGCCGCCAGAGCATGTACACGGGGATCCCGGTCAGAACGATGACCAGGCCCGGCCAGGTGGTCTGGGTCTTGTACGCCAGCAGGACCAGCATGATCGTGGTGGCGGCCGCGATGTACAGCAGCGGCACGACCGGGTAGCCGAACGCGCGGTAAGGCCGCTCGGCGTCGGGCCGCTTGCGCCGCAGCACGAACAGGCCCGCGATCGTGAGCACGTAGAAGATCAGCACCGCGAAGATGACGTAGTCCAGCAGGTTGCTGTACAGGTTGCCGTAGCGGACGGCGCCGGCCGCATCCACGCTGCGGGTGCGCGGCAGCACGAGCAGGCTGGCCCAGGCGCACTGCATCGCCAGGCCCATCGCCGGCACGCGGTGGCGGTTCAGCTCGCCGGTGGCGCGGAAGAACAGGCCGTCGCGCGCCATGGCGTAATAGACGCGCGCCCCGGCCAGGATCAGCCCGTTGTTGCAGCCGACGGTGGAGATGATGATGGCCACCGCCATGATCACCGCCCCCGGCGGGCCGAAGATGACCTGCAGCGCCGCCGTCCCCACGCGGTCGTCCGGCGCCTGCTGGATCGCTGCCAGGGGCAAGGTGAGCAGGTAGGCGACGTTGGCCAGCAGGTACAGGCAGATCACCAGCGCGGTGCCCATCGCCAGCGCCAGCGGGATGTTGCGCCGCGGGTTTTTCACCTCGCCCGCGGTGAAGGTGATGTTGTTCCAGGCATCGGACGAGAACAGGGAGCCGACCTGGGCCACGCAGAAGGCCACGAACAGGCCGAAGGCGCCGGCGGTGGCGGTGGTGCTGGAGATGCCGAGGAAGTCCGGGCGGATGGAGGCCGTGTCGCGCGGCGTCCACAGGTCGGTGAAGTTGGCGGCGATCGCCCCCGCGTTGCGCCCGACCAGGACGCCCAGCACGATCAGCGCGACCAGGGACAGCGTCTTGGCGGCGGTGAAGCTGTTCTGGATCAGCTTGCCCAGGCGCACGCCGCGGGTGTTGATCCAGGTCAGCGCCACGATCAGCAGGATCGCCACCAGCTGCTGGGTGGAAAGACTGACGGCGTAGCCGGCGGAGAGATCCAGGGGGCCGAGGATGTAGCTTTCCCCGGAGATGGACGGCCACAGGACGCCGGTGAAGCGGGCGGAAGCGACGGCGACCGCGGCGATGGTGCCGGTCTGGATCACGAGGAACAGCGTCCAGCCGTAGAGGAAGCCCCACAGGGGCGAGTAGGCCTCCTTCAGGTACACGTACTGGCCGCCGGCGCGCGGCATCATGGCGGCCAGCTCGCCGTAGGACAGCGCTCCGGCGACGGTGAGCAGGCCGGTCACGGCCCACACCGCCAGCAGCCAGCCGGCCGAGCCCACGTGCCGGGCGATGTCCGCCGACACGATGAAGATGCCGGATCCGATCATGGATCCCGCCACGATCATCACCGAGTCCAGCAGGCCCAGCTCGCGCGCGAAGCCGCGAGCTTCGCTGGGGGACGCGTCGGCCGGACTTGACATTCTGAGAAGCGGGGGGCTTCGGTGCGCGGCAGTTTAGCGTTCCCATGCCCCGGCAAGGTTTCCGCCGGCCGTTTCCGTCGCATATCACGAAGGCGGGCGCGCGCATGCGCCTTGGCGCGGAGGCCGGGAGGCGTCTAGGCTGGCGGCGCAATGGCGCTGAAAGGCGCGTTCCGGACCAAGAAGCTGGACGACATCCTGGCCGCCGCCGAGGAGCGCGGCGAACGCGTCGGCCTGAAGCGTACGCTCGGTCCGGTCAACCTGACCCTGCTCGGGATCGGCGCCGTCATCGGCGCCGGCATCTTCGCCACGGTCGGCAGCGCCGCGGCGGGCGACCCCGAGACCCTGCGGCCGGGCGCCGGCCCGTCGCTCATGCTGTCGTTCGTGATCACGGCGGTGGTGTGCGGCTTCACCGCGCTGTGCTACGCCGAGTTCGCGTCCATGGTGCCCATCTCGGGCTCGGCTTACACCTATTCCTATGCCACGCTGGGCGAGCTGGTGGCCTGGATCATCGGCTGGGACCTGATGATCGAATACGCCATCGGCAACGTCGCGGTGGCGATCTCCTGGTCCAATTACTTCCGATCCCTGCTGGACAGCCTCGGCGTGCACCTGCCATTCTGGATGTGCACCGACGCTCAGACCGCGGCCCGGATGGTGGCGGAGAACCCGGAGCTGGCGGCGCAGGCGCCGCACCTGTTCGGCGTCCCCGTGTATTTCAACTTTCTGGCCTTCGCCATCGTCATGCTGATCACCGCGGTGCTGGTGAAGGGCATCAGGGAGTCGGCCGGCTTCAACGCCGTCATGGTCATCATCAAGATCCTGATCCTGATGTTCTTCGTGGGCGTGGCGCTGTGGTACTTCTCGCCCAGGGAGATGGCCGCCAACTGGACGCCCTTCCAGCCCAACGGCTGGAAGGGGACGCTGACCGGCGCGGCCGTGGTCTTCTTCTCCTACATCGGCTTCGACGCTGTCTCCACGGTGGCCGAGGAGACGCGCAACCCGGGGCGCGACCTGCCTGTCGGCATCTTCGCCTCGCTCGGCATCTGCACTCTCATCTACATGGTGGTCGCGGCGGTCTTCACCGGCCTGGTGCCGTACCACGACATCCTGACCTGGACCGAAGCCGAGAAGGCCGAGCCGCTCACCAAGGCCCTGGGCGGGATCGCGCCGGCCTGGACCAGCGTCATCGTGGGCCTGGGCGCGGTGGTGGCGACCACCGCAGTGCTGCTGGTGTTCCAGCTGGGCCAGCCGCGCATCTTCTACTCCATGGCGCGCGACGGCCTGCTGCCCCCGGTCTTCGCGCGCGTGCACCCCCGCTACAGGACGCCGCACATCACCACCATCCTGACCGGCCTGGTCGTCGGCGTTCTGGCCGGTTTCACCACCATCGACGAGATGGTGAGCCTGACCAACATCGGCACTTTGTTTGCCTTCGTGCTGGTCTGCATCGGCATCATCGTCTTGCGCTACAAGGAGCCGGGCCGCCCGCGCCCGTTCCGCGTGCCGCTGGGCCCCTGGTTCCTGCCCGGCCTCGGCGTGCTTTCCTGCGTCGGGCTCATGATCTACCTGCCGCCGTCCTCCTGGTGGCGGTTCATCGGCTGGCTGACGCTGGGCCTGTCCGTCTACTGGTCCTACGGCCACGCGCGCAGCGTCCTGCGCCGCCGGCCGGGGGTGGTGCCGCGCACGCCGGGACCGCTGCGGCTCATGGGGCTCGGCTTCCTGTGGATGGCCCTCGCCCTCTTCATCGTGCCGCACGACGCCAATCCGCGCGAGCTGCTGGCGATCCTCGGCGACGCCGCGGCGCTGCACCACGCACGCACGCTGATCGCGGCGCTGCTGTTCGGCGCGGGCCTGGCGTCGGTGTCCCTGGGACTGCTCACCGCGCGCCGCGCGCCGCTTCAGTAGCCGCCGGAGGAGGCGGACATGCGCGCCAGGCCGGCCGCGACGGCCGCCGGAACGCCGGCGCCGCCGATGCGCAGCAGCAGGCGCGGGAGCGGGTGCAGCGCGCGCGCGAACGCCAGGTCGCCGGCCAGCGCGCCGGCGGGCGCCAGCAGCAGCAGGAAGCCGCTGGCGGCGCTGAACTCGTAAGTGCGCAGATAGCCGGTGAGGAGCAGGCTCGGAAGCAGGAGGGCCAGCGCCGGAGCGGCCGGCCTCCAGAAGGACGGGCCGAACAGCGTGCCGGCGGCCGCGAATCCGAGCAGCGACGCCGACAGCGCTCCGGCATGGCGCGCAAAGGACAGCGACCCGGCCAGGAACAGCACCGGCGCCGCCGCGGCGGCGACCACGGCATGCGGCAGAGGGAACGTGACGCCAGGCAGCCGCCGCGCCAGCTCCTCGACCAGCCAGAAGTGCGCGCAGGCCGCTGCCGCGAGCAGAAGCGGCACCAGCACGGCCGCGGCCCCGCTCCATGGACTCTCGTAAAGCTTGCGCTGCAGCAGCCACAGCGCCAGGACGGCCAGGGCGGCGAACGCGCCGCGCCGCGCCAGGGGGCGGGGCTGCAGCAGCGGATACCCGGCCCCGAGCAGTCCTCCGGCCAGCCCGAGCCAGGGCACGACCTGCTCCGCCATCCCCGGCGGGAACGCCGGCCAGCCGCTGATCGCCACGAAGCCGGCGGTGTAGCCCATGGGCACGGCGCAGGCGACGGCCCAGGACGGGGCCCGGGGGCCGCGCAGGCGGGCCGCAGCCAGGATGGCTGCGGCCACGCCCGCAGGCAGGAGGACGCCGGAGAGAAGGAGCGGCAGCGCGTCTATTTGCGCACCCCTTCGATGCCCACCATGACCATCACTTCGTCGCCGAGCATCTCCAGCATTTCGCTCATGCCGTACTCGCTGCGCTTGACCGTGAAGGCCACGTCGAAGCCGGTGCGGTAGCCGAAGCCAGCGTCATTGGAGCCGACGTGCTTGGCGTCGACCGTGATGGCCTTGGTCTTGCCGTGCAGGCTCAGGTCGCCCGTGACCTTCAGGCCGTCCCCCGACTTGGCCACCTTCGTGCTCTTGAAGCTGATGGTCGGGAACTGCTTGGCGTCGAAGAAGTCGGGGCCGCGCAGGTGGTTGTCCCGGTCGCCGTTGCCGGTGTCGATGCTCTCGGCCTTGATCGTGACCTCGATGCTGCTCTTCGCCGGGTCCGCGGCGTCCCAGGTGAACTTGCCGCTGACGTCGTTGAAGCGCCCGTAGTTGTAGCTGACGCCCAGGTGGTTGGCCTTGAACACGACCTGCGAGTGCACGCCGTCGATGTCATAACTCTCGGCCGCGGAAGCCGCCGTTGCCGGCACTTCCGGCATCTCCGGCGCGTGCGCGCGCAGGCTCACGTAACCGATGGGCAGGCCGGCGCCGAGGCAGAGCACGGTGAGAAGGAACAGGCGAGGTTTCATGGCAGTCAGGTCTCCGAGCGGGGACGGGAAGGATGGGAAGGCCGCTAGCCTACGCGATCAACCGCAGTCCCGTCGCCGCCCTCCTGCCCATGCTCGTACCCGTCACCTTGCTTTCGGCCGCGGCCTCTCCGATGCCCGTGGCGCCCCAGAATCCGCAGCTCGAGACGCCGCGGCCCCGCCCCCTGCGCATCGCCGTGATCGGCGATTACGGCAAAGCCGGGACGGCGGAGCAGGATGTCGCCGCCCTGGTCCACTCCTGGAACCCGGAGTTCGTGCTGACCACGGGCGACAACAACTATCCCAACGGCGAGGCGGCCACCATCGACGCCAACATCGGCGCCTACTACCACGACTTCATCGCGCCTTACGCGGGCGCCTACGGCTCCGGCGCGCCGGACCGGAACCGCTTCTTCCCCGCGTTGGGCAATCATGACTGGATCGCCCCCGGCGCGCAGCCGTACCTGGACTACTTCACCCTGCCCGGCAATGAGCGCTACTACGAGCTGCGCTGGGACCCGGTGCACGTGTTCGTGCTGGACAGTGATTCGCACGAGCCCGCGGGGGTCACCAGCGGCTCGGCGCAAGGGCAATGGCTGCAGGCGGCGCTCGCGGCCAGCAACGCCCCGTTCAAGCTGGTGACCGCCCATCATCCTCCGCACTCCTCGGGCGAGCACGGCTCCTCCGGCTTCATGCAATGGCCGTTCTCCGCCTGGGGCGCGAGCGCGGTGCTGTGCGGCCACGACCATCTGTACGAGCGGCTGCAGATTGGCGGCGCGCCGTATTTCGTCAACGGCCTGGGCGGGGCCAGTCTGTACCAGTTCGAAGGGCAGGAGGCGGGCAGCGAGGTGCGCTACCGCGCCGACTACGGCGCCATGCTAGTCGAAGCGACGCCGCGCCTGGCCTGCTTCCAGTTCATAAGCCGCGCAGGCAATGTGGTGGACACGTTCAGCCTGCCGGCCGGCGGCATCCCCGTGCCCGTGCGCGACCTGCTGCCGCGGGGCGCGGACTGGAGGTACTTGGACGACGGCAGCGATCCGGGCGCGGCGTGGTTCACCGCCGGCTTCGACGACTCGGCCTGGGCGAGCGGCAGCGCGCAGCTCGGTTATGGCGACGGCGATGAGAGCACGGTCGTTGGCTACGGCCCGAACGCTTCCGCCAAGTACATCACGACCTACTTCCGGACCACGGTCAGCGTCCCTGATCCCGGCCTGTTCCGCGGCCTGTACCTGCGGCTTCTGCGCGATGACGGCGCCGTGGTGTACTTGAACGGCGCCGAGGTTTGGCGCAGCAACATGCCGGCGGGCGCAATCACCTCGACGACACTGGCCAGCTCCGCGCTCAGCGGCAGCCGCGAGGCCACGTTCTTCGGCCTGGACCTGGATCCGGCGCTGTTGTCCGCGGGAGACAACCTGCTCGCGGTCGAGATCCACCAGGCGGACCCGACCAGTTCCGACATCAGCTTCGACCTGGAGCTGTCGGGGGTCGAACGCGGCGACCTGCTGGTGCAGCGCGGCTCGATCTGGCGTTACCTCGACGACGGCAGCGACGCCGGCGCCGCGTGGCGCCGCCCGGACTTCAACGACGCGGCGTGGCACGAGGGCCCGGCCCAGCTCGGCTACGGGGACGGTGACGAGAGCACGATCGTGAGCTATGGGCCGAACGCGTCCGCCAAGTACATCACCACGTACTTCCGGCACAGCTTCACGCTGGCCGATCCGACCGCAGTCCATGGGCTGCTGCTGCACCTGCTGCGCGACGACGGCGCCGCCGTCTACATGAACGGCGTGGAGGTGTATCGCGGCAACCTGCCGTTCGGGTCGCTGGGCAGCGCGAGCGTCGCTCCAGACACCGTCAGCGGCTCTGCGGAGAGCGACTTCATCCTGACCAGCGTGGATCCGCAGTTGCTGCTCGCTGGCGCCAACGTGCTGGCGGTGGAAGTGCATCAGGACAGCCCTACCAGCTCGGACCTGAGTTTCGACCTGGAGCTGGAGGCGTATTGACGGCGCCGGCCGCCGGCGTGCTGACCCCGGCCAAGAGCGCTGCGCCGCCCCCTCAGCGGGGCCGCAGGACCAGCAGCTCGAAGCTCTGCGTGGCGGTGATGCCGGGCAGTCCCGCCGCGCGCGCCTGCTGGCTCCGGCGCGCGCCGCGGTAGCTGAGCGCCAGCGCGTCGGCGATGGCCGCCGCGTCGAGCTCGATCGTGGCGCGCACTCCCGTGCGCCGCTCCAGCGTGAACCGGGCCGCGGTCTCGCGCAGCACGCGCGCGCCGCGGTCCGGGAGCAGGCCCTGGCCGAGCACGGCCGCGCGCAGCTCCACGAGGTCGTCGGGGCCGGGCACGGCCGCGATCAGCGCGCCGCCGGGCGCCAGCACGCGCCGCAGCTCGGGAGCGTTCAGGCGGCCGCAGACGCTCAGCGCGAGCCGGAACGTGCCGTCGGCGAAGGGCAGGCGCCGGTCGGCGTTGGCCACCAGCCACAGGATGCCGCGGTGGCGGCGCGCCGCCGCGTCCACCGCCGCGCTGCTGATGTCCACGCCGCAGGCGTCCAGGCCGAAGCGGCGCGCCAGCGCGGCCAGGAAGAAGCCCTCGCCGCAGCCGGAGTCCAGGATGGCGTCGCCCGCGGTGATGCCCACGCCCTCCACGCAGTCCTCCAGCGCCCGGCGCAGGGGCTCGCCGCGCCCGCCCTCGAGCCAGCGGCGGCGCGCGCGCGCTGCCTCCGCGGAATCCCCGGGGGCCTTGGCGCGCCGGTCCTGCGGCTGCAGCAGGTTGCAGTAGCCGCTGGCGGCCAGGTCGAAGGAATGGCCGCGCGCGCAGCGCCAGGCGCGCCCCCTGCGCAGCAGCGGCAGCGCGCACGCGCGGACCGGACAGAGAGGATCGATCACATGCACTGGCGCGACGGAACGATACCGTAGGATAGGAGCGGAGCAACGGATCCATGCCGAATCACGAGGAGGATGCCCGGACCTTCCGCCTGGAGGACCTGCTCGGCCCTCTGAGTGAAGTGGAGCGCAAACACGCTCCTGAAGTGCTGCATGTGAAGGGACGCGTGGAGCTACTGCGGTCCGGTGTCCGGGTTTCGGTCGTGGGTACGCGCAGGCCGACGGCTGCCGGAATCCAGCGCGCGCAACGGATCGCGGGAGCCCTTGCGCGCCATGGAATCACCGTGGTGAGCGGCCTCGCCCTCGGCATCGACACGGTGGCCCACCGGACTGCGATGGCTCAGGGCGGCGGCACGGTGGCAGTTCTGGGCACGCCGATCGATGTATCCGCCACCCGGCAGAATTCAGCTCTGCAAGACGAGATTGGTCGGAGTCACCTCCTGCTGTCGCAGTTCGCAGCAGGTACGGCGGTTGAGCGGCGCAACTTTCCCATGAGGAACAGGACCATGGCTCTCGTCAGCATGGCGTCCGTCATCGTCGAAGCCGGAGAAGG
This sequence comes from Planctomycetota bacterium, assembly GCA_004295085.1. Lineage (GTDB taxonomy): Bacteria > Planctomycetota > UBA1135 > UBA1135 > UBA1135 > SHNF01. The sequence continues at coordinate 787,199 of SHNF01000009.1, forward strand.
CAGCGGGTCCTTATCGCAGGGCTGGGAAGCGTTGCGACTTGGGCGCTTCCTGTTCATTCCGAAGTCGGTCGCGGATCAGGATGGCTTGAGTTGGTCCCGCCAGATGAGAGACTATGGCGCCCTGGTGGTCCGCACGCCCGAGGAGGTGCTCGAGAACCTTCCTTCAGGACTTGCAGCAGGGCACTCGGAGCTTGCTTTCTGAGCTCGAGTTCGGCGCCTTCCTGGTTTATTCCCCGCATGGAACGAGTCCATATGAGCAACGTTGCCGGGACTTCGTGGTCCGGCTGAAGCAGGATGCTGCGTTGACCTCCGCTGGCATGCGTGCCTCCGAATATGTGGCTCGCCGACTGCGGGAAACGCTCAGCGGTTCGCTTCTGGAGCCGATGCACACAGGTTCCTGTTCGCTGGTTCCCGTGCCAAGGAGTGGACTCTTGAAGCCGAACTCGCTCTGGCCTGGGCTTGAGACATGCAAGGCACTGGTGCGCGAAGGTCTGGGAAGCGACATCCATGCATGCCTGCGGAGAGCGAAGCCCGTGGCCAAGTCGGCGATCGCCGTGCCCGAAGAGCGGCCGAGCGTCGAGACGCACTACGACAGCATGTCCGTGGTGCACAGTCTGACACGCCCAAGACGCCCGCTTCTCGTTGACGACGTCATCACAAGAGGTGCAACACTCTTGGCTGCGGCCTCACGTCTCGCAGAAGCATATCCGGACGCAGATGTCCATGCCCCGGCCATCGTCCGAGTCATGCCGCCGGGTGTCACCAGCATGCTCAGCCCCTGTCGCGGGAGCATCAGAAGGATTGGCCGAAGCGTGCGTCGCATTCCGTAGTCCATGAGCGAGCTGGATTCCTCGGATCCGCGGCCGCCGCGGCGTGCGCGCTACCGCGGCACGCATCCGCGGCGCTTCGAGGAGCGCTACAAGGAGCTGGACCCGGCGCGCTTTCCGCGGGAGGTCGAGAAAGTGCGCGCGCGCGGCCACACGCCCGCGGGCACGCACGTGCCGGTGCTGCTGGCGGAGGTGCTGGAGGTGCTGCGTCCGGCGCCGGGCGGGGTCATCCTGGACTGCACGCTGGGCCACGGCGGCCACGCGGCCGCGCTGGCGCAGCGCGTGCTGCCCGGAGGACGCGCCATCGGCATCGATGCGGACGCGGAGGAGCTGGAGCGGACGCGCGCGCGGCTTGCGGCGCAGGGCCTCCCGGTGGCCGCGCACCAGGGCAACTTCGCGGGCGCGCTGCAGGTGCTGGCCGCGGAGGGCCTCGAGGTCGTCGATATCGTCCTCGCCGATCTCGGCGTCTCGTCCATGCAGCTCGACCGGCCGGAGCGCGGCTTCTCGTGGAAGCACGACGGGCCGCTGGACATGCGCATGGACCGCGCGCGCGGCGTTTCCGCCGCGGAGTGGCTGCGCTCGGCCAGCGAGGAGCAGCTGCGCGCGGCCCTGGAGAGCTGGGGCGAGGATCCGGATGCCGCCGCGGTGGCCGCCGTGATCAAGGCGCAGCCTCCCGCGAGCACGGGCGAGCTGCTGCGGCTGATCCTGCAGGCGAAACGCCTGGACCCGGGAGCGGTGAAGCGCCGCCGGCGGGGGGACGGGCATCCGGCGGCGCGGACCTTCCAGGCCCTGCGCATGGCCGTGAACCGCGAGATCCCCAACCTGGAGCACCTGCTGCGCATCCTGCCGCGGCTGCTGCGGCCCGGCGGGCGCGCCGCGATCCTCAGCTTCCACAGCGGTGAGGACCGCAGGGTGAAGCAGGCCTTCGCGCGGGGCCGCGCCGCCGGCGTCTATGCCGCGGGCGGCGGGCCGGTGCCGCCGTCGCCGGCCGAAGTGGCGGCCAACCCGCGCGCCCGCTCGGCCCGGCTGCGCTGGGCCGAGCGGGCATAGTTGAAAAATACAAACGGAATTCAAAAATTGGCGTATGCTGGGGGCCGTGGCCGCTCGCGCTCCCCTGCGCCGCCGCCTGCCCGGGCAACGGGCGCTGGCCTCCGTGGCCTCGCCGGCCCGGCTCGAGATCATCGAGCAGCTGCAGGCCCACGGGCCGGCCAGCGTGTCGGCGCTGGCCGCCGGGATCGGCCGGGCGCCGGATTCCCTGTACTACCACCTGCGCGAGCTGCAGCGCGCGGGCTTCGTGGAGATGCAGGCGCAGTCCGGAGCGCGCCGGTCCGGGCCCGGGCGCAACGGCGCGACCGTGCGCCTCACGGCGCCCGATTTCGCCGTGGGCGCCGCGCGGCCGGCGCCCGCGGAGCATCCGGCGCGGCGGCGCGCCGCCCGCGCGCTGCTGCGCCTGGCCGGCCGCGAGCTCGAGGCCGCGCCGGCGCCGGCCCCGGGGCGGCGCGGCGCGAGCGTCGTGCGCGTCAAGGCCTGGCTCGGACCCCGCGAGCTGGAGCAGGCGCGCCGCCTGCTCCGCAGCCTGGACCGCCTGCTCGCCGGCTGCCACGCCCGCACGGAAGGCCGGGATCTCTACGCCTTCACCCACGTCTTCGTCCCGCTGCAACCGAAGGTCCGGAAACGCTCATGAACATTGCCTCTCTCCTCGTCTGCTGGCTGGCCCAGGAGCCGGCGCAGGATCTCGCGGCGCTGCTCGACGGCGCGCGCGCCGCGGCCACCACGGCGCCGGCGCCGGCGGGCGGCTTCCTCGCCTCCGGAACCGTGCGCTACCTGGGAATGGAAGGCACGTACGAGCTGCTGTTCGATCCCGAGCGCGGCGCGTTCCGTGCCGCGCGCGGCGGCGAGCTGGCCGAGACCGTCACGTGGAACGGCGCCGAGGGCTGGGTGCAGGACTGGAGCGGCGCGAGCTATCCCCTGCAGATGCGCGAGCGCGAGGACACCTTGTTGCAGCACGCGGTCGCCACCAGCTCGTGGACGCGGCCGGGGGCGTCGCTGCAGATCGAGCTGCTGCAGGCGGACGACGGCGGCGAAGCGGTCCTGTCCCTGCGCCTGAAGGGTGGCCGCAGCGAGGGCCGGCTGCGCCTGCACCGGGCCAGCGGCCGTCCGAGCACGCTGGAGCTGATGGCCCACGGCAGTCCCAGCACCTGGCTGTTTTCCGACTGGGAGGGCGGGCTGGCGCGCACGCAGACGCTGCAGCGCGAGGAAGAGCTGCTGGACGTCCGGATCACGTCGGTCAAGGCGGCGCCTGTCTTCGTGCGCGATCCGTACGCGGCGGCGCCGGTGTTCCCGGAGTCCACGCGCTTCGATCCCGCGGTGCCGGCCGAACTGGAGGTGAAGCGCGTGCCCAGCGGCCACCTGCTGGTGCATCCGCGCGTGGACGGCCGCGACCTGGGCTGGTTCATCCTGGACAGCGGCGCCGGCAGCATGGTCCTGGACCACGCGGACGCAGAAGAACTGGGGACGGAATCGTTCGGGCGCGTGCAGGCGGTGGGCGTGGGCGGTGCGGTGCAGGCCAGCTTCCACCGGGCCGGTCAGTTCCAGCTCGGCCCCCTCACCATGGACGGCCCGGTGTTCGTGGACCTGGACCTGAGCTTCCTGGAGCCGATCTTCGGGATGGAGATCGGCGGGATCGTCGGCTTCGACGTGCTGGCGCGCGCGGTGGTGGAGGTGGACCTGAACCAGCCGCGCGTGGCCTTGCACGACCCGCGCACGTACGAACTGCCGCGCGGCTCCTGGCAGGACCTGCTGCTGGACCAGAAGCTCCCGGTGGTGCGCGGGCGCTTCGAGGGCGATCACGACGGCTTGTTCCGCCTCGACACCGGCGCCAACGACACGCTCACCTTCATGACGCCCGCGGTGGAGCGCTTGCGCCTTCTCGAGGGACGCGAGACCACGCGCTCCATGCACGGGGGCGTCGGCGGCATGCAGACCCTGTTCCGCGGCAAGCTGCAGTGGCTGGAGATCGGCGGTCAGCGCCTGGAGGGCCTGGACGCGGGCTTCTCGGAGTCCGCCGGCGGCGCCATGCACGACGCCTACACCGACGCCAACGTCGGTCACGGGGTGCTCGGGCAGTTCGAGCTGGTGTTCGACTACTTCCACCAGCGCATCGCCTTCCTGCCGCGCGAGTAGGCCGGGCCTAGCCGGGCGGCATCACCTCGACCGTGTTGCCGTCCGGATCCTGCAGGTACACGTAGCGGGTGCCGTCGCGGTGCGTGCGCAGCGGCCCGAAGGCTGCGGCGTCGGCGCGCACGAGGCTCAGGTGGGCCGGGTGCTGCCCGGGCAGCACCAGGGCCATCTTCAGGTTGGCGAACTCCAGGAAGGCCCAGGTCGCGTCCTGGTACAGGACCCGGCACCGGAAGCTGCGCGTGTACCAGTCCACGGCGCGGCCGATGTCGGCCACCTCCACCGCCACGTGGTCCACGGGATCGAGGGCGGCGCTCATGCTCCCAGCAATTCTGGCAACGCCGGCGCCAGCTCGGGGTGGCGGAAGCGGAAGCCCGCGTCCAGGAGCCGGCGCGGCACCACGCGCGCGCTGGACAGCATCAGCGCGTCGGCCATCTCGCCCAGCGCCAGGCGCGCCGCGAACGCGGGCATGGGAACGAAGGCGGGGCGGCCCAGCGCGCGCCCCAGCGCGCGCGCGAATTCCCGCTGCGGCACCGGGTTGGGCGCGGTCAGATTGACGGGGCCGCCCAGCTCGGAGCGCAGCAGGAAGCGCAGCGCGGCGGCCGCGTCGGGCAGCGAGATCCAGCTCCAGTACTGGGCGCCGCCGCCCATGGCGCCGCCGAGGCCCAGGCGGAACGGCGCCAGCATCTTGCGCAGCGCTCCGCCCTCGGCGCTCAGGACCATGCCCAGGCGCCCGTGCACGGTGCGAATGCCGGCTGTGCGCGCCGCATCGGCGGCGGCCTCCCATTCCCGGCACACCTCGGCCAGGAAGCCGCTGCCCGGCGCGGCGCTCTCGTCCAGCAGCAAAGCGGCGCGGTCGCCGTAGTAGCCGATCGCCGACGCGCACAGCAGCGCCTGCGGCCTGCGCGCCAGGCCGGCGAGGGCCGCGGCCAGGACCGACGTCCCGCGCACGCGGCTGTCGCGGATGCGTGCCTTGCGCGCCGCGTTCCAGCGTCCCGCCGCGATGCTCTCGCCGGCCAGGTGCACCACGGCGTCGCAGCCCTCCAGGGCCGCGGTGTCCACCGCGCCGCCCTGCGGATCCCAGCACGCTTCGCCTGTGCCTGCCGGACCGCGCACCAGGCGCAGCACCTCGTGCCCGTCCGCGCGCAGGAGCGGGACGAGCGCCGTGCCGATGAGTCCGCCGGAACCCGAGATGGCGATCTTCATGCCTGCGCTCCGGCCTGCTCCCGCAATCGTGCCAGCCAGGTCTCGAATGCGGCGAAGCCGTCCAGGTACTCCACCCCGCGCGGGCCGCGGCGTACGCCGCGCGCGCCGTCGCCGCCGATTGCCAGACGCACCGGCTCCGGCAGCGCACGGCGCAGCTCGGCCAGGTGCCGGTCGGTCTCGACGCCGCCGGTGGCCAGGGACACGCTCACGGCCACCGCCGCCGGGCGTGTCTCCGCTGCCGCCGCCACGATCTCCGCAGTGGGCGTGTTCCGGCCCAGGATCTCCGGGCGGAACTCCTGCAGCACGCACACCACCGCCGCCATCTGCAGGCCGAGGCCGTGGCCTTCGTCCTGGAGGGCCGCCAGCACGATGCGCGGCCCGTGCCCGCGGTCCAGGGTCCGGCGCAGGCCGCGCAGGAAATCCTCCAGGACCTCGGAGCAGTAGTGCTCGTGGTGCACGTGCAGGCGCCCGTCGGCCCAGGCACGGCCGACCGCGACCAGCAGCGGCGCCAGCACGGAATCCAGCAGCGCGCGCGGCCCGTGCCGCTCCAGCGCCTGCCGCAGCCCGGCCCGCAGTCCGGCGCCGTCGAGCCGCGCCACCGCGTCCAGGAGGCCCGCGACTTCCGCTCCCTCGGCCGCCGGCCCGGCCGGTGACGCGATCAAGGCCTCCAGCTCGCGGTCGCCGGCCGGCACCACGGCCGAGGTGCGATGGCCGCGCGCCAGCGCCTCGGCCACGCGCCGCAGCCAGCGCACCTGTGCGTCGCTGTAGCGGCGCTGACCCGACGGCAGGCGCGTGGGACGGGGCCTGCCGTAGCGTCGCTCCCACACCCGGATCGTGTGCGTGGAGATCCCGGTGGCTTCTGCCACTTCGCCGATCGGCAGATGGGACTCCGTCGCGCCCCCGGTCGGGGCAGGTTCCGCGGCGGAGGAGGTGTCCTGCATCACTGGAGCATCAGCGGGACGCCGCCGGCGGCGCGGCGTCCCGCTTCCATGCGCTCGGTCACTGCGGCATCAGCACTGAGTTGATCACGTGAATGACGCCGTTTCCGGCCAGCACGTCCGCCTGGATCACGCGGGCGCCGTTCACCATGACGGTGCCGTCGGCCTTCCGGGTGATGGTGAGCTCGGCACCTTGCACGGTCTTCACCTTGGTGGTCGTGTCCTTGCCGTTCTCGCCCTTGATGTCCGAGGACAGCACGCTGCCCGGGACCACGTGGTAGGCCAGCACCTTCTTCAGCGCCGCCTTGTCCTTGACGAGCGCGTCCAGCTGCTCCTTGGGCACGGCCTGGAACGCGGCGTCGTTGGGCGCGAACACGGTGAACGGCCCCTTGCCCATCAAGGTGTCCGCGAGTCCGGCTTCCTTGATGGCGCCGACCAGCGTGCCGAACTGTCCGGCCCCGACGGCGGTCTCCACGATGTCCTTGCGCGGCATCAGCACCGCGTTGATGGCGTGGATCGTGCCGTTGCTGGCCTGGATGTCCGCCTTCACCACCGTGGCGCCGTCCAGCTTGACGGAGCCGGCCTCGGTCATCACGCGGACGCTGGCGCCCTGCACGGTCTCGATCATCTTCATGCCGGACACGCTCTTGGCGTCCAGGCTGCCGGCCGCCACGTGATAGGTCAACACTTTCCGCAAGGCCTCCTTGTCCTGCACCAGCGTCTCGAGCTGGTCCTTGGGCACCTTGGCGAAGGCCTCGTCAGTGGGGGCGAACACGGTGTACGGTCCCTTGGCCTTCAGTGTGTCGGCCAGGCCGGCGTCCTGCACCACCTTGACGAGGGTTTTGAACTGGCCGCTCTCGGACAGGACCTCCACGATGTCCTTGTCCTGGACGGGCGTACTGGGAAGAGCGGCAACGGCTCCTGCCGCTACGAGAAGAGCTTCCGTCAACATGGTCTCAATTCCTTGGTTACTGGGTTGGGTGAGAGACCAGGCTTAGGTCCCACCAGCCTAATGTTCAAGTTATTTATTAGACACATTAAAGGTGAGAGGACTCGACCTGAGGCGCCCAGACGATCCTAAATACTTACGCCACAGGTACCTCGGAACACCGACTGGGCGATGGGGCGGCGCACCCTCGGCGCCACCTCACGCTCGCGCAGGTCCTCCGGCAGCGTGCCTGGATCCCCCGGATAGCCCAGCACGAACATCGCCACCGGCTCCTGACCCTCCGGGACGCCGGCTGCTGCGGCGGCCTTCTCGGCGTCGAAGCCGGCCATGAAGTGCGCCGCCAGCCCCAGGGCAATCGCCTGCAGCCACAGGTTCGCGCAGGCCAGGCCGACGTCATGCCAGGCGTGGCGGTTGCGCTTGCCGGTGCGCGCGAACGTCAGGCGCGCCACGGACAGGCACAGCACCGGCGCCAGGCCCGCCCACTTCTGGTTGCCTGGCACCAGGCAGTCGAAGAGGCGCTGGTACGGCTCTCCGTCCGCGCGCGTCGCGTACACGAAGCTCCAGGGCTGCTCGTTGAACGAGGAGGCGGCCCAGCGCGCCGCCTCGAACACCTGCAGCAGCTTCGCGTGCTCCACCGGCCGCGGATCGAAGGCGCGCGGGCTCCAGCGGCGCAGGATCAGCTCGTGCAGGGGATGGTCGGCGGGCGCAGGACGTTCCATGCGCGCCATCGTGACGCCGCCGCGGCCGGATCAGGAGCCGGGAAAGCGCACCGGGTGGCGGGCGACGTAGTCGGCGAAGGTCAGCGAGAACAGGATCAGAAGCCAGAAGAAGCCGGCCGCGGCGATGACCTTGGTGAGCTTGGTGGAGTCCTTCAAGTGCATGAAGTAGAGCACCACCAGCGTCGCCTTGGTGCAGGCGATGCCGATGGCGATCGGGGTGTTCAGCGGCCCGTAGTCGTGGAACGCCACCCAGATGGTGATGCCGGTGAACAGCAGCAGCGCGCCGAAGACGGCCAGGTAGATGCGGATCTGGGCGGCGTTGGAGCTCATCCGTGGCGCCCGATGAGGTAGAGCAGCGGGAACAGGAAGATCCAGACGATGTCCACGAAGTGCCAGTACAGGCCGGTCATCTCGACCGGCGCCGCGCGCTGCGCCGTGATCCGCCCGCGCGCGGTGAGCCAGATGAGCCACAGCAGGATCCCGAAGCCGATGACCATGTGCAGCGCGTGCATGCCGGTCATGGCGAAGTACAGCGAGTAGTAGATCCTGGCCGGCGCGGCCAGGGCCGGGTCGGGGAACTGGAAGTGGGGGCCGGGGAAGAGATGGTGCTCGAACTTGGCCGCGTACTCCACGGCCTTGATGCCGAGGAATGCGCCGCCGAGCGCCAGGGTCGCGACCAGCCAGCCGAGGATGGCCTTCCTGCGCCCGGCGTGGGCGCTGTGCACCGCCATAGCCATGGTCAGCGAGCTGGTGATGAGCACCGCGGTGTTGATGCCGCCCAGCGTGATGTCCAGCTCGTGGCTGGCCGCGGCGTAGGCCTCCGGGTACAGGCTGCGGTACACGGCGTAGGTGAGGAACAGGCCGCCGAAGAACAGGATCTCCTGCGCCAGGAACAGCCACATGCCGAGCGTGACCGCCTCCTGCTGCTGCCCGGCGTCGTCGAACTGGTGAGCGACCGGCGCGTCGTGGCTATGCAAGCTCCACCTCGCTCCTCGGGTAGGTGTAGGCCTCCTCCGTGACCACCGGCGTGCGCTCGAAGTTGTCTGTGGGCGGGGGCGAGGACGTCTGCCACTCGAGGCCCTTGGCGCCCCAGGGGTTGGCCGTGGCCACCGGGCCATAGCGCAGCGACCACAGGAAGTAGCCCATGGGGATCAGGTAGCCGACGCCGAGGATGGAGGCGCCGGCCGTGGACATGACGTTCAGCACCTGGAAGCCGGGGTCGTACACGTGGTAGCGCCGCGGCATGCCTTCGAACCCCAGCAGGAACTGCGGGAAGAAGGTCAGGTTGAAGCCGACGAACACGACCAGCGCGGCGAACTTGCTCAAGGCCTCGGGATACATGCGGCCGGTGATCTTGGGCCACCAGAAGTGCATGCCGCCGAGATAGCCCATGATGGCGCCGCCCACCATGATGTAGTGGAAGTGCGCCACCACGAAGTAGGTGTCGTGCAGGTGCACGTCCAGGCCCATGTTGGCCAGGAACAGCCCGGTCAGGCCGCCGATGGTGAACAGGCCGAGGAAGCCGAAGGCGTACAGCATCGGCGTGCGGAAGCCCACGGAGCCCCGGTAGAGCGTGGCGGTCCAGTTGAAGACCTTGATGGCCGAGGGGATCGCCACCAGGTAGCTGAGCACCGAGAACACCATGCCCGCGTACGCCGACTGCGAGCTCACGAACATGTGGTGGCCCCAGACCAGGAAGCCGAACACGGCGATGGCCAGGCTGGAGAAGGCGATGAAGCGGTAGCCGTAGACGCGCTTGCGGCTGAAGCAGGTGATGAGCTCGCTGATCACGCCCATGCTGGGCAGGATCATGATGTACACGGCCGGGTGCGAATAGAACCAGAACAGGTGCTGGAACAGGACCGGATCGCCGCCCAGCTTCGGATCGAAGATGCCCATGCCGAAGATGCGCTCCAGGCCCACCAGCACGATGGTGATGGCGATGATGGGCGTGCCCAGCACCTGGATCAGGCTCGTGGCGTAGTGAGCCCACACGAACAGCGGCAGCCGGAACCAGGTCAGGCCCGGCGCGCGCATCTTGTGGATGGTGACGATGAAATTGAGCCCGGTGAGGATCGAGCTGAAGCCGGTGATGAAGACGCCGATCGCGGCCAGGGCGACGTGCGAGTTGGAGTAGGTGCTGCTATACGGCGTGTAGAAGGTCCAGCCCGTGTCCACACCGCCCAGGATCACCGACAGCAGCAGGAAGACGCCGCCGACGATGAAGACGTACCAGGACAGCAGGTTCAGGCGCGGGAAGGCCAGGTCCCGGGCCCCGATCATCAGCGGGATGAGGAAGTTCCCGAGCACCGCCGGGATGGACGGGATCAGGAACAGGAAGATCATCACCATGCCGTGCATGGTGAACAGCTTGTTGTAGGTGTCGGCCTGGACCAGGTCGGCCCTGGGCGTCAGCAGCTCCACGCGCAGCAGCACCGCGAACGCGCCGCCCAGGAAGAAGAACAGCGTAATCGAGATGAGATAGAGAATGCCGATGCGCTTGTGATCGAGCGTCGTCAGCCACGAGCGCAGCGTGTACGCGGCGTTCAGGTAGTTCCTGGCGCGGCCGGAGTGGGTGGTGGTCATCCCTCGCTCCGCTGCGACTTGATGTAGGCGATGAGCTGCAGCAGCTCATGCTCGCTGATCTGGCCCTGGTATGCGGGCATGATCGGCTGGTAGCCAGCCGTCACCTTGTCGGCGGGGGCGAGGATGGACTCGCGCAGGTAGCCGTCGTCCACCCGGACCCTGCGGCCGTCGCGCAGCTCGACCTCCTTGCCGTGCAGGCCGACCAGGGACGGCCCGCGCTCCCCGGACTGCGGCAGGTGGCAGGTGTTGCAGGCGAGCTTGCCGAACAGGCGCTGGCCGGCGGCCTCCATGCTTTCGCTGCGGCCGCCCTGCAGCCAGTCCTGGAAGTCGGCCGGCTCCATGACCACGACGTAGCCGATCATGCGCGAGTGCTCGGTGCCGCAGTACTCGGCGCAGTACAGGCGGTACGTGCCGGCTTCCGTGGCCTCGAACCACAGGCTGGTGTAGCGGCCCGGCACGACGTCGGCCTTCACGCGGAAGGCCGGGATGAAGAAGCTGTGGATGACGTCCTCCGAGGTCATGGTCAGCTTCACCGGCACGCCCTTGGGCACGTGCAGGTAGTTGATCTCGCGCTGGCCTGCGCTGTGCTGGATCTTCCACATCCACTGCCTGCCGGTCACGAACACCTCCATGCTGTCCTGCGGCGCGCGCGCGTAATCCACGTACAGCTTGGCGCCCCACACGAAGATGAAGAGCGCCAGGATCAGCGGGCCGACGGTCCACAGCATCTCCAGGTGCGGATTCTCCTGGTACACGGTGGGCCAGTGCTCCTCCGACTTGCGCCGGTAGCGCACGGCGAAGATCACGACCAGGAAGAAGATGACGGCGATGAAGAACCCGGAGACCGCGACCAGGAACCAGTACAGCAGGTCGGACTTCTCCGCGAAGGTGGAGGCTTGCTCGGGGAACAGGGGCAGGTCCTGCATCGGTCAGGCGGCTGCGGCGCGCGCGCGCCGCTCCCGGCGCAGCAGGAGGAAGATCAGGGCGGCGAGCCCCAGCAGGGTCACGGCGGCGCCGACGCGCAGCGCCGTGAAGATGGCGAAGCCGTAGCGGCCCGACTCGGGGTCGTAGTGGTAGCAGCGCAGCAGCACGGCGTCGGCGAGCGTGCCGATGCGGCCCTCCGAGGCCTCCACCAGCGCCAGGCGCAGGTCGCGGGGCGGGTAATCCACGCCGAACAGGTAGCGCGACAGGACGCCCGCCGGGGTCAGCGTGTAGATCACGGCGCCGTGCGCGTACTGGTCGGTGCTGGCGTCGTAGACGTAGCGGAAGCCGGCGGCGTCGGCCAGGCGGGCGATCGGGTCCTGGGTTCCAGTCAGGAAGTGCCAGCCGGCGGCCGTCTCGGGGCGGCCGTAGCGGCCCAGGTACGCCTGCTTCTTGGCCGCGGCGAGCTCGGGCGTCTCGCCCGGGTCGATGCTGGCGATCACGACCTCGAAGTCCGCGCCGGGGGTGAAGCCGACCTCGCGCAGGCCGTCCACCAGGCCGTTCAGCACCATGCTGCACAGGCTCGGGCACTCGTAATACACGAGCGCCAGCAGCACCGGGCGGTCGCGGAAGCAGTCGCCGAGGCGCACTTCGGCGCCGTCCTCGCCGCGGAAGCGCAGGTCCAGGGGCACGGTCTCGCCCAGGCGCTGGTCCACGCGCACCTGGGACAGGATCTGCGATTGCGCGTCCTGCGGTTCCAAGGCGAGCTGGAGGAACAGGGACAGCAGCATCATTCCCCTCCCGAGCGGAGCTGCTGCTCCGCGGCGGCGATGCCGCGCTGGCCCACCTCCGCCAGCGCCCGCTCCAGCGGGATGCGCACGATCCCGCGTTCCCGGTCCACCCATCCGTAGCCTTGCAGCACCGAGTCCTCCCACGCGCGATGCCGGGCCAGGTCGCCGGCCGCATCGGTCTGCAGGCGCGGCTGCGGGAACTGCGGCAGCGCGCGCGCCAGCGGGTGCTCCGGCGCAGCCGCCGGCGCCTGCGCACCCCCGAGGATGGACAGCAGCAGCCACATCAGCCCGAGCGCGGCGGCGATGCCCATGGCCAGGACCAGCGCGGCCAGGGCGACCGGCCGGACCGGGACGTCACTGTGCTCGTGACCGCGATGGACGGCGCTGCGGTGCGGACTCATGCGGGGTGCGCCTGACTCTCGAGCTGCGCCGCGCGCGGGTCCTCGCGCGCCAGCAGCGGCGCCGCGCCCAGGTTGCGGTAGAAGACCAGCAGCCACAGTCCGCCCAGGCCCAGGAGGGTCGCGAGATCCAGCCAGTGCGGGCTGGGTCCGGCCGGATGGAAGGCGGGCGCCAGCACCCAGTACAAGTCCAGCACGCGCAGCGCCAGCAGGCACAAGGCGACACGCGCCAGGACCACGGCGCTGCGCTTCAGCCGGCGGCTCAGCAGCAGGAAGAACGGGACCACGAAGTGCAGCAGCAGCAGGGCCGCGGCCAGCGCCTCCCATCCGCCCTGCGCGCGCCGCGCGTACCAGGGCGTCTCCTCGGGGAGGTTGCCGGACCACACGATCAGGTACTGGCTGAACGAGAAGTATGCCCACACCATGGTCAGGGCGAAGCTCAGCGTTCCCAGGTCGTGGAACAGCGGCGGCTGGGCCACGCGGCTCGCCGGCTCCCAGTGGCGCAGGCGGGCCATCACCAGCACCATCAACAGCAGCGCGGACAGCCCATAGCCGGCCATGTAGTGCAGGCCGTACATGGTGGAGAACCAGTGCGGCTCCGTGGACATGGACCAGTCGATGGAGGCGAAGGTGATCGACAGCCCGAGCAGCACGAGGCCCGGCCCGCTCACGCCCTTCAGCCACTTCACGGCGCTGGCGGCGCCCTCGTCGCGCGCCCTGGACTTGCCGGCCAGCAGCAGGGCCAGGCCGCACCACACCAGGAAGTACAGCACCGCCCGGGCCACGAAGAACGGCGTGTTGAGGTAGCGGCCCACCCGCAACTCGAGCACCGGATCGCCGGCGACGACGTCCTCGTGCGCCCACTCGTAGATCTCGGCCTGGCCGAGCAGGATGGGCAGGAACAGCAGCGCGCACAGCGGCAGCACCTTGGCCGCCGCCTCCAGCGGGCGCTGGATGGCGAAACCCCAGCGCCCGCCGCTGAGGTGCTGCACCATCAGCAGGCCCAGGCTGCCGAGCGACAGGCCGGTCCAGAACAGGAACGCCAGCAGGTACGAGCGCAGCAGCAGCTGCCGGTCCAGGAAGAACCCGGCGGCGCAGGCGGCGAGCCCGATCACGGCCGCGGCCAGGGCCGGGCGGCGCAGGCGCGCCAGCTCGCGGCGGATGGGATCGCCGGGCATCAGCGGCCCTCCAGCAGCGCCGGGTCCGCCACCGCGCTCAGCGGGGCGTGCTGGCTGTACTGCAGCACGCGCAGGTACGCCGCGATCTTCCAGCGGTCCTCGGCGGGGATGCGCGAGGCGAAGCTGTACATGACGCCGAAGCCGGCCGTCATCACGTCGAAGAAGTAGCCGACCGGCGCTTCGCGCAGGCGCTGGTCGTGGTAGCTCGGCGGCTGCTTGAAGCCGCGCTGCACGATCATGCCGCGGCCGCTGCCGGTGCGGTCGTGGCAGGGCGAACAGTAGATGTTGAAGCGCTCGCGGCCGCGCTCCAGGTCCGCGCGCGTCACCGGGAACGGGATCTCGGCCAGGAACTGCCCGTCGCGCTTGCCGGTGTGGAAGGCCGCGTCCCCGCGCAGGTGCTCGCGGGCGACGGTCCCGGGCACCGGCGGGCGCGCCGAGCGGCCGTCGGCGAACACGCTGCTCCCTTCCAGCGGCTTGAGCCGGCCGGTGTCGCGCATGTCCCGGTGGCAGGACGCGGCGCTCAGCGCGCACAGCGCGCCGCACAGGGCGAGCCAGCGCCTCAGGACTTCACCTCCTGCACGCGCAGGGGCTCCAGCCCCAGCAGGAAGGTGCGCGTGTGCTTGTGATGGAACAGCGGATCGCCGGCCTCGATGCACAGGAAGAAGCGGTCGGTGGAGGCGCGCTCGAATTCCTTGACGTTGAATACCGGGTGGTACGGCATCGGCAGCTTGTTCAGCGCCAGCATGGCCACCACCGCGGTGCCCGCGGAGAACAGCACCGTGGTCTCGAAAGTAGGCGGAATGAAGGCGGGCCAGCTGTTCAAGGGGCGCCCGCCGATGTTCAGCGGGTAGGCGACCACGTTGATCCAGTACTGCAGGCCGAAGCCGGCCACGGCCCCGGCCAGTCCACCGCCCAGCACGATCCAGGGCAGCCGCGTCGGCCTGCGTCCCAGGGCCTCGGTCAGGCCGTGCACCGGCTGCGGCGTGTAGGCCTCCATGCGCCGGTAGCCGGCGTCGCGCGCGGCCCGCGCGGCCGCCAGCAGCGCGTCGGGGTCGTCGAACTCGGCCATCAGGCCGTGGATCGGCCGGTACGTGGTCATGTCCCCTTGCCGCGCTCCTTGTTGGGGCTCACCAGCGTGCGCACCTCGAAGATCGAGATCATGGGCAGCACGCGGATGAACAGGAACAGGCAGGCCAGGAACAGGCCGATGGTGCCCAGGAGGAACGAAATGTCGAAGATGGTCGGGGTGTACATGCCCCAGGACGACGGCAGGAAATCACGGTGCAGGCTGGTCACCACGATCACGAAGCGCTCCAGCCACATGCCGACGTTGACCACCAGCGAGATGACCCACAGAACGGCCAGCCGGCTGCGGAAGCGCCGGAACCACAGCAGCTGCGGCACCAGGACGTTGCACAGGATCAGCGACCAGTAGAAAGGCGCGTACGGCCCGTGCATGCGCGTCCGCTGCAGCGTCTGCTCGAAATCGGACGGGCTGTACCAGGCGGTGAAGGCCTCCAGGCCGTAGCCGTAGGCCACGATCAGGCCGGTGGCCAGCATCACCTTGGCCATGTTGTCCATGTGGCGCATGGTGATGAAGTCCCCCATCCCGTACAGCTTGCGCAGCGGGATGAGCAGCGTCAGCACCATGGCGAAGCCGCTGTAGATGGCGCCGGCGACGAAATACGGCGGGAACATCGTGGAGTGCCAGCCGGGCAGCTGCGCCACGGCGAAGTCCAGGCTCACCACGCTGTGCACCGACACCACCAGCGGCGTGGACAGGCCGGCCAGCAGCAGGTACGCGGTCTCGTAGCGCTCCCAGTGCGAGGCCGCGCCGCGCCAGCCCAGCGCGCCGATGCCGTACAGCACCTTGGCCAGCTTGTTCTTGACCCGGTCGCGCATGGTGGCCAGGTCCGGCACCAGGCCCACGTACCAGAACAGCAGCGACACCGTGAAATACGTGGACACCGCGAACACGTCCCAGATCAACGGGCTGCGGAACTGCGGCCACATCCCGGTGCTGCTGGGGTAGGGGAGCATCCAGTAGAACACCCAGGGACGGCCCAGGTGGAAGATCGGGAACATGGCGGCGCAGGCCACTGCGAACAGCGTCATGGCCTCGGCGAAACGGTTGATGGACGTGCGCCACTCCTGGCGCAGCAGCAGCAGGATCGCCGAGATGAGCGTGCCCGCGTGGCCGATGCCGATCCACCACACGAAGTTGATGATGTCGAAGCCCCAGCCCACGGGGATGTTCACGCCCCAGATCCCCACACCCTTCAGCACCAGCACGCCCATGGTGTAGAAGAGCACCAGCACCCCCAGGAAGCCCAGCCCGAAGGTCACGAACCAGGCGCGCGGCGGCTTGCGGCGCAGCACCACGTCGCTGATGGCGGCGGTGGCGCTGGCGTAGTCGTGCCCGGGCGCGACGACCGGGGCGGCTTCCCGCGTCTCCGTCATCCTTCGTGCACCTCCTCGCCGCCGGGCATTGCGGGGTTGCGGTTGCGGACGCGCGCCTGGTACGTGGTGCGCGGCCGCGTCCCGAGCTCCTGCAGGAGCAGGTACGTGCGCGGCGAGTCCTGGGCCTGCGCCACCGCGCTGCCGCGGTCATTGAGGTCGCCGAACACGATGGCCTGCGTCGGGCAGACCTGCTGGCAGGCGGTGACCACCTCCCCGTCGCGGATCTCGCGGCCCTCGTTCTTGGCGCGGATGCGCGCCTGATTGATGCGCTGCACGCAGTAGCTGCACTTCTCCATGACGCCGCGGCTGCGCACGGTGACGTCGGGATTGTGCAGGAGCTGCAGCACCGGCGTCTTGCTGTCGCTGTACTGGAGGAAATTGAAGCGCCGCACCTTGTACGGGCAGTTGTTCGAGCAGTACCGCGTGCCGATGCACCGGTTGTAGGTCATCTCGTTCAGCCCCTCGGGGCTGTGCGACGTCGCCGCCACCGGGCACACGATCTCGCACGGCGCCTCCTCGCAGTGCTGGCACATCACCGGCTGGAACAGGACCTCGGGCTGGTCCACGCCGCCCGCGTAATAGCGGTCGATCCGGATCCAGTGCATCTCGCGCCCGCGCGCCACCTGGTCCTTGCCCACCACCGGCACGTTGTTCTCGGCGGTGCACGCCAGCATGCAGGCGTTGCAGCCGATGCACTGGTTGAGGTCCACCGCCATGCCCCACTTGTAGCCCGCGTACGGCCAGGCGGGCAGCAGCGAGACCTCCGGGACGTGGTGGACCTCGTGCTCCTCGTGCAGCCGGCCCAGGTCGCGCGCGCGCACCAGGTCGCGCCCCTGCATGCTGTGGTGGGTCTGCGTCGTCACCAGCGCGTGGCGCCGGCCGGTCCGGCTCAGGCCTACGGCGGCGGCCCCCGCCAGCGCGTAGGCGTTCACGCCCACGCCGTCGCCGACGCGGCCGGCGGCGCTGCGGCCGTAGCCGAGGTGCAGCAGCGCCGTTCCCGCGGGCATGCCCGGCTGCACGCACACGGGGGCGCGCAGCACGCGCTCGCCGTCCTGCAGCTCGACCACGTCCTCCGTGGCCAGTCCCAGGTGCTGCGCGCTGGCCGGACTGAGGAACAGCGCGTTGTCCCAGGTGAGCTTGGTGAGCGGGCGCGGCGTCTCCTGCAGCCAGCCGTTGTTGGCCCAGCAGCCGTCCCAGGCCGAGCTGTCGGGCCGCAGCACCAGCTCCAGGCGTCCTTCCCCGGCCGGCTGCGAGCGCTCCGGGTAGGCCGGATCGCTGCGCAACGCCACCGCCTTCTCCGCCGGCGCACTGGCGGCGATGACGCCGTCGTGCAGCGCGCGGCGCCAGCCGGCCTCGAACTCGGCGCCGAGCCGGTCCCGCCAGTGCTCGCGCAGCAGGTCGTATCCCGGGACGCCGGGCCGGCCGGCGCAGACCGCGACCAGCTCGAGCGCGCTGCGCGTCTCGTACAGCGGGGCGATCAGCGGCTGCTGCAGCGCGGCGCTGCCGTCCGGGCCGCGCAGGTCGCCCCAGCACTCGAGATAGTGCGAGAGCGGCACGTGCCACAGGCACAGGCGCGCGGTTTCGTCCGCGTACAGGCCGGCGTGGACGGGGTGGCGCACCTGCGCGAGCGCCTCGGCGAAGTCCGGCGACTGGTAGGCGGGATTGCCGCCGAGGATGAGCAGCAGGTCCACGGCGCCCGCGCGCATGTCCTGGCCCAGCTCGCGCAAGGACTGGGCCTGGTCCGCCGCTTCGGCCTCCACGGGCGCGGTGTAGTAGACGGCCGCGCCGGCGTTGCCGAGCCGGGCGTTGATGGCGTGCGCCAGCGCGTGCACGCTGTCGGGCGCGAAGTCTCCGGCCACGACCACGCCGGCGCCGCGGTGCTGCTCCAGGTCCTGCGCCAGCGGCTCGATCCAGGCCTGCGCCTGCGGCGGGACGCGGCTCGCGCCGCCGTCCATGGCCACTCCGAGGCGCACGGCCAGCGCGCGCGCGAACTGCTCGATGCCGCTGGGCGCCAGCGCCAGGCGGTGGTCGGCGGACGCACCGGTGATGGTGGGCGCGCTCTCCACCACGTACAGCCGGCTCATGCGCTCGGCTGCGCCCGGGCCGTCCACGCGCCGGGTCCTGCTGAAGTCGCGCGCGTGGCGGATGGAAGCCGGGCCGCAGCCCAGGAAATCGGCGTCCAGGGACAGGATCACGCGCGCGCGCTCGAAGCGGTAGTGCGTGGCCACGTCTTCGCCGAAGGCGGCGACGGCCCCGGCGCGCGCATGGTCGCGGTTGACGGGCTGATACTGGTGCCAGCGCGCCTGCGGATATGACTGCAGCAGCGCGCGGATCTGGGCCGCGAGCGCGGGCGACGTCACCGTCTCGGTGAGGACGCGCAGGCCCGCGCCCTGCAGCGCCCTCTGCGCCTCGAGCTGCGGCGCCAGCGCGTCCAGGAACGCCTTCCAGCTGCTGATCCGGCCGGCATGGCGCACCGCCTGCGAGCGGTCCGGGTCGTACAGGCCGAGGATGCTGGCCTGCACGATGGCGTCGGTGGCGCCCAGGCTGGCCGGGTGCAGATCGTTGCCTTCGATCTTGGTGGGACGGCCCAGGTGGCTCTCGACCAGGATCCCGATCCCGTAGCCGTTGTGCGGCGCCACCGTGGCGTAGTACAGCGGCTTGCCCGGGGTGAAGTCCTCCGGCTGCCTGGCGTAGGGCAGGATGGGCTCCGCCGGGTCGCGCGTGCAGGCGCCAACGCCCGCCAGTGCCAGGGCGGCGCCCATCAGCTTCAGGAAATGGCGGCGGCTGTTCTCGTCGTGCCACTCCGACGCGTTCTCGGGGAACTCGCGCTGCAGCAGCTCCATGAACTCCGGTGTCCCGGCCAGCTCGTCCAGGCTGCGCCAGTACTGGCGCCCGCGCGCCGACTCCGGGCGCCCGCGCAGGGACGGCAGGTCCATGCGCGCGCTCATCGGTGGCAGGTGGAGCAGTTGGTCATGCTCTGGACCTCGTGCTGTTCCCGGAGCTGGCGGCGCAGCTCCTCGCTGGCGCCGCCGTAGGCCATGTTGAACACTTCCTCGCGCGGGCGCAGGCTCGCTTCCGGTCCGCGGTGGCAGTCCAGGCACCAGATCATCTGCAGCGAGGCGCCCTTCATGGTCAGGTTGGTCTGGTCCACGCGCCCGTGGCAGGTGGCGCAGCCGATGCCCTTGCGCACGTGCACCGAGTGGTCGAAGTACACGAAGTCCGGCAGGTCATGGACGCGCGTCCACGCCAGGGGCTGGTCCGTGCGGTAGCTGGCCCGCACCGGCTCGAGCATGGGGCTGTCGGCCCAGATCTGCGAGTGGCAGGTCATGCACGTCTCCGTGGGCGGGATGCCCGCGTACGCGGAGTCCTCCACCGAGCTGTGGCAGAAGCGGCAGTCGATGCCGAGCTCCTCGACGTGGTGCTTGTGGCCGAACGGAACCGGCTGTGCGCGCACCACCGACTGGCCGGTCAGGTAAGGCGACCGCCAGTACACGAACAGCAGCACCAAGCCGGTCAAGACGAGCGCCAGCAGCCCGGCGATGCTCACCTTGGAGAACGGGTTCGTGCTCGGGTGGAAGAGCTGGGCCATCGGCGCCGCACAGGGATGCTGCGGAGGCGCTCCACTCTGCCCGTGATGGAGGGCCGCCGCCGCGTGGGGGGAAACTTTATAGCGTGGCCCTCACGGCCTGCGGAGGGGGTAGCCGGCGCTCCTAGAACAATCCATACTACTTGTTTTCTTCCTACGACCCGTAACGATGCAGGTACTTCGCCACATCCAGCTTGCGGCGGGTGTTCTCCGAGCTCATATAGCGGATCGTTCCAAACACGGGCCGCTCCGGCGCCCACGGCCGGTCGAAACGCCCCAGGCACCAGAAGATGCCGGTGTAGGAGTTGGGATCGCGGCCGTCCAGGGCGTGCTTGTTGTTGAGCCCGATCAGGATCTCCAGCGCGTCCTCGGGACGGCGCGTCCACTCCAGCACCTTCTTGCCCCACAGCATGCGCAGGTAGTTGTGGATGCGCCCCTCGCCCAGGAGCTGGCGCTGCGCCGCGTTCCACAGCGCGTCGTGGGTCTGCGCCCGCTCGAACTGCACGCGCGTGTACACGTGCGCGCGCGGATCCTTGCGGTGCGCGCCCAGCGTCGCCTGCGCCCAGGCCGGCAGTGACTCGAATTCGTCGTAGTCCGCGCGCTTGTCGCAGAACTGGAATCCCAGCTCGCGCCAGGTGACGAGCTGGTCCAGGAAGGCTTCTGCGCCGGCGCGCATGCCCCACCAGCCTTCGCGCCGGCCGCCGGCCTGCCGGCCGAGCCGCTGCGGCGTCCACGCCTCGCGCTGCGCCAGCGCGGCGAGCACCTGGTGCGCGGACAGGTGCCCGAAGTGCAGATACGGAGAAAGACCGCTGCCCAGGTCCTCGTCCGGATCATTGCGGCCGTCTCCGTAGCGCTCCAGTTTCACCGCGAGGAAGCGCTGCAGCGCCGCCCCGGCCGCCTGGAATCCGCCGCGCGTGCCGGCGACCGGCGCCACCGCGTGATCGATCGGCAGCGCGCGCAGCGCCCCCACCTGGGTTGCAAGCAGCGCCGCGGAGGCGCGCGGCCAGCGCCGCGTCACGGAAGGCGGCAGCGCCTTCAGGCGCGGCAGCCTCGCGTCGGACAGCGGGTCCGGCTGCGGTGCCTGGGCGAGATGCGCCGGCAGATGGCGCTGCAGCGCGCGGCGGAACGCGTAGGCGCTGGGGAACTGCGTATCGACCGCGCGCAGCGGCAGCAGGCCGTTG
The DNA here is from genome assembly GCA_004295085.1 of Planctomycetota bacterium. Classification (GTDB taxonomy): domain Bacteria; phylum Planctomycetota; class UBA1135; order UBA1135; family UBA1135; genus SHNF01. Next base: position 808,116 of record SHNF01000009.1, read on the forward strand.
CCGTCCACCGCTTCCAGCCGCACGGGCACCTGCGAGGCGGCGGCCCGCAGCATCCGCGGCAGGAAGAAGCACGGGAACTCGTCGGTCACCACGGCGCAAGCGCGGCGGCCGAGGGCGGACAGCAGGCCCTTGCCGGCGCCGTGCATGTCCTCCACGTACGGGTGGTACAGGGACGGACGCCCGCGGAACCACGCGGCATGCTCGGCCATGCCCTGCAGCACGAAGGCGTGCAGCCGGTCGCTGGCCCAACGGTAGCCGCAACGCAGCGGCTCCAGCACCACGAGCGGCTTGCGCAGCTCGGCGGCCCACTCCACCGCGCGCTGCAGGGCGAAGTTCCAGCCGGGCCGGCGGCTGGCGATCATCCAGTAGAGCACGAAGTCGCCGCCGGCGCGGACCGGCGCGTCGTGCAGGACGCGGATCCGCAGCTGGGGGACCCGGCCCCTCACAGCGCCGTGTAGCCGCCGTCCACGGACAGATCCACGCCGGTGATCCAGCGCGATTCGTCGCTGCAGAGGAACAGCGCGGCCTGGGCGACGTCCTCCGGCTGGCCGAGGCCCAGCGGATGCATGCGCAGCAGGGCCTGCCACTTCTCCGGATCGGCCTTCACCTTGGCCAGCGACGCGCGGTTGAGGTCGGTCTCGACGAAGGCCGGGCAGACGCAGTTGGCGCGGACCCCGTAGCGCGCATAGTCCACGGCGAGATTGCGGGTGTAGGCAATGACCCCGCCCTTGCTCGCGGCGTAGCTGGCGCGCCTGGGCACGGCCACCTGGCCTCCGATCGAGGAGATGGTGACGATGGCGCCACGCTGCTGCGCCACCATGTGCGCCAGCACCGCCAGGCAGGAGTAGTGCACTCCTGTCAGGTTGATGCGCAGGGTCTCGCTCCAGTCCTCTTCCGTGGTCTCCAGCGCCGCCTCGCGCCCGATCACGACGCCGGCGCTGGCCACCAGCGCGTCCACGCGGCCGTGCGCGCGCACCAGCGCGTCCACCGCGCGCTGCATGGCGCCGCGCTCGCCCACGTCGGCGGCCTCGACGCCGCAGGCGCCGCCGGAGGCGCGGATCCCGCCCGCGACCGCCTCCAGCTTGTCGCGCGTGCGGCCCACCAGCAGCACGAACGCGCCCTCGCGCGCGAACAGCTCGGCGGCGGCGCGCCCGAGGCCGGAGCCGGCCCCGGTGACGACGGCGACGCAGTCCTGGAGGCGCATGGAGCCGCAGAGATTAGCTCGGAGTCTCAGCGAAGCAGAAACCGCACCGGCACCAGCAGGCGGCTGGGGATTGGCTCGCCGCCGCGGCGCGCCGGTGCGAAGCGCCAGCGCTGCACGGCCTCCGCGGCGGCGCGGTCCAGGACGGAGTGCCCGGAGGACTGGACCAGCGTCACGCGGCCGACCCTGCCGTCTGCGCCGATCTCGAGATCCAGCCTGACCAGCCCCTCGAGGCCCTGCCGCAGGGCCGCAGCCGGATATTCCGGCGACGGACACTGCCCGCCCAGCGGCCGCGCAGGAACCACCCCGGACGACGCTGCAGGGGCCGGCGACGTCGGCGGCGCGGACCGCGTCGGGAGGACGGGAGCGGGGTCCGGGGCGGCTTCGGCCGGCCCGACTTCTGCCGGCACGGGAGCGGCGGCCTGCGGGAACTCGATCGGCTGGAAGCGCTGCCTCGCGGCGAAATCCGGGTACCACGGCTCCTCCTCCCGCACGGGGTCCGCGGAGACGAAGACCTCCTGAACCACCGGCTCCGCGGGCTCGGGTGGCACCGGGCTGACTGTCTCTCGTAGCCGTTCCGGCACGGGTTCCGGATTTGCCAGCACGGTCAGCACGGGCGGCACCGGGGCCGGCCGCCGCGGCAATGCGGAGAGCGAGACGAGCGACACCAGTGCCGCGTGCAAGCCGGCCGAAGCCAGGAAGCACCGGGGCAGCACGCGCTGCCGTGGTCGCCGCGCCTTCAGGGCAGACTGGCGATGACGTTGGGCATGAGGCGTCAGAGGCGCGCGCCGCGCGCAATCCGTGTGCCGCGCAAGACAGGTGGAGGCGCCCACGGCCCGGCGTCACTCGCCCGTAACAGTTCGTCGGCATCGGCAGGCGCAGTCGCGCCCCCGCTCGAGCGCACCGCCTCTCTGTGGGCGAGCGAGTTTCGATGGAATCGTTACGAGCGGGTGACGTGGCAGTCCTGCAACGACTTGTCCCTGCGCTCGGGTCGAGCGGGAACGACTCTTGCCGTCAGCACAGCCCCCTTCATGCGCTCCGACCCCCTCTGGCCGATTCTGGCGGCGCTTGCGATGCTCTCGCCGCAGCTTTCCGCAGACAGCGGGCCGGTCCAGGAGCCGAGCCAGGATCCCAAGCCGCCGCAAGAGCCGCCGCAGAGCAGCGCCGGCGGCAAGCAGGAAGAGCTGCCGGAGATGCTGGTCATCGGCCGGCAGCGCGAGCAGGGCGTTCCGGAAGTGCCCTTGAACAGCGTCGGCTCACGCGACGTCATCGGACCGGAGGAGCTGCGGCGCACCGGGGCTCGCGACATGAACGACCTGATCCAGAACCTCCCGGCAGTGTCGACGCGGCCCTACAACGGCGGCGAAGGGGCAGCCCCCAGCTTTTCCACCCGTGGCCTGCCGGACGACGGACTCACCGAGTACATCCACGTCCTGATCGACGGCGTGCCGGTGAGCCGGCTGCCCTACGGCTGGACGGCCTTCTCCTTCCTGCCGGTGACCACCGAGCGCGTGTACGCGGTCGATTCGATCCGCGGCGCCTTCTCGGTGCGCTACTCGCCGAACACCATCGGCGGCGTGCTCAATTTCATCACGCAGCCCATCCCGGTGCAGCCGCGGCTGGAGATGCGCTCCACGCTCGGCTCCTACGATTACGCCAGCACGCTGTTGTCGGTCGGGGGCACCAGCGGCAACCTCGGAGCCCTGCTGTCCTACGTGGACCGGCGCGGCGAGGGCTTCCGGCGCAACGGCGGCTTCGATCAGCAGGACGCCAACCTCAAGCTGCGCTTGGATACCGCTCCTGGCAGCTGGCTGGCCGCTTCCGTCAACCACTTCGAAGACGAGCACAAGGTGCCCGGCGGCCTGACGCTGGATGAGTACGAGGAAGACCGCTTCGGCAACTCGCGGCCGATCAACCGTTTCGACGGATCCCGCGACGGCGTGGACCTGGTCTATCACGACTCGCTGGAAGGCGGCGGCTGGTGGGAACCCTTCTTCTACTTCGCCCAGACGGGCGGCCATCTGCTCGGACAGCGCCCGCAGTTCGGCGCGCCGACCACGGTCCGCGACCAGGACACGGAGGACTTCAACGCGGCCGTTGGCGTCCGCACCGAGCACCAGCTCGAGTTCCTGGGCATGGAGCACACCCTGTACGGCGGCGCGCGGGCGCACCGCGACTGGATCCCGTCGCAAAAGATCCGTGAGGGCCCTTATCCCACCGGCATGCAGACCCTGCTGAACGACTTCGAGTACACGCTGCAGTCCTACTCCATGCACCTGGACGACACCGTCGAACCCGTGGAGGGGCTCACGGTGACCGCGGGCGCGCGGTTGGAGTGGATTCCGACCGCGGACGGCACGGACCGCGTGAGCGGAGTGAGCTTCGAGGACGACTTCTTCGACATCCTGCCGGGTCTTGGAGCTTCCTACCTGCTCACCGACCAGTGGGCGCTCTACGCCAACTACTTCGAAGGCTTCCGCGCGCCCCAGGTCTGGGGTTTCCTCAGCGCGCCCGTGGATGCCAATTTGGAATTCGAGCAGGGCCGCTCCGCCGAGCTGGGGACTCGCGTCGAGGCGGTCGCGGGCCTGTACGGCTCCGTCGCGCTCTGGCGCATGCAGTTCGACGATTTCGGCGTCTTCTACACTGGCTTCTACGAGAACCTGGGCCGGATCGAGGCGAACGGCGTGGACGTGGTCCTGGAGTGGGAGGCCGGCGAAGTGGTCGAAGTGCTGGAAGGGCTGGTGCTCTCCGGGTCGATCACCTTCCAGGACTCGGAGCTGCAGGAAGGCCCCAACGCCGGCAACGAGACCCCCTACGCCTGGAACCAGAAGGCGGCCTGGCGCGCCAGCTACGCCTTCGACCCCGGCTGGTCGGCCTCCGTGGGCGGTATCTACGTCGGCGAGTCCTTCTCGGACGAGGCGAATACGGAGCAGCCGTCTCCGGACGGGCTGGTCGGCCTCAACCCATCCTGGACGGTCTGGGATGCGCAGCTGGCGCGGCAATGGAACCTGGTTCCCGGTGCCGAGCTGATGGTGGCCGCCGGCGTCACCAACCTGTTCGACAACGAGTGGTTCGTGCACTCCCGCGGCGGCTTCTTCGGCGGTGGCGTCGTCGCCGGCGCGCCGCGCCAGTACTACGTCTCCACCAGCCTGGTGCTCACATGGTGATGCGCCGTCTCGCCTTCCCTGCCCTCCTGATCGGCGCCTGCGCCGCACCGCAGGCCCAGGAGGCCCCGGCCCCCGACCCGACGCAAGCCGAGGTGCCCCTGCCGGCGCTCTCCGGTTGGCGCGGAGCACTGGTCATCGACAACGGCAAGACCGGCATCTGGACCGTCAAGTCCTTCGATTTCTTCCCGCGCTACGGCTGCCCGGAGGTGATCGGCCTGGACGACAAGGGCGTCTGCCACGTGCTGTACAGCTACAGCGGCAAGTGGACGCCGATCCCGATGGTGCACGACGGCCAGTGGCTCGGCGGCCTGGATCACGGCGACGTGGATCCGCGCATTCCGGGAGCCGAGCTGTACACCGGCGGGCTCGGCGGCACGCTGTGGCAGCTCGTCCCGCATCTCACCAGGCACGTGGACGCGCGCCTGATCGGCCTGACCCCCGGCGCGGAGATCCACACCATCGTCGCGGCCGGCAGCGAGCTGTACCTGTTCACCGCACCCGGCGCGCTGTGGCTGAGCACGCCGACGGGACCCGACGGGCGCTTCGAGACCAGGAAGCTCGAGGAGCTGCCCGGCCGCGTGCGCGACGCGGTGCTGCTGCCGGCGCGCAGCGGGACGCCGCCGCGCATCGCCACGGCGTCGCGCGCCGGCCGCCTGGAGCTGCTGGAGCTGGCGCCCGAGGGACGCCGCTGGACCACGCTGCACCAGGAGTCGATGGGCATGGGGCGCCTGGCGCTGCGCCGCGGCCCGCCGCTCGTTCTCTACAGCACCCTCGACGATGGCCGCCTGATGCGCCACGAAGAAGGTCCGGACGGCTCGTGGCGCGCCGAGACCATCTATCTGGGCCCGCAGGGCCACCGCGGCGTCGCCGCGGGCCGCTTCGACGCGGATCCGAACGTCGAGACCGTGGCCGTGTTCGGCTACAGCCACAAGGTCGAGCTCCTGACGCGCACGGCGCACGGCTGGAAGGCGGAAACGATCTTCGAGGACCGAGACAAGGGCCACTGGCTCTCGACCGCCGAGCTGGACGGACGCAACAGCACGGACGAGCTCCTGGCCAGCGGCTACGGCGGCCGGATCGTCCTGCTGGCGCGCCCGCCCGGCTCCGGGCGAACGGAACTGGCGGTGGCGCCGTAGCGTTCCGCGCTACCATGCGGCGGTCCGGAGGATGCCATCATGCTGGTGACGCTCGCTTCCACACTCGTTCTGGCCGCATCCGTGCAGGCTCCGGCCGCCGCGGAAGGCCTCGGCGCGGCCAAGGACTTCGTGATCCTCTACGCCGGCGACCCGGCGACGGAGCGCGCCAAGGCGTTCACGCAGTTCCTGCAGTCGAGCTTCCGCAAGGTGGACACGATCGAGCTGAAGGACCTCAGCCAGCAGTCCGCCGCGCCGTACGACGTCGTCGTCGCCGACTGGCACCGGATGTACGGCGAGGAGGAGATGCAGATCGACATCCCGCACGTCGAGCTGGATCCCGGGTTCAGCAAGCCGATCGTGATGATCGGCGCGGTGGGCGGCTCCATCCAGCACCACACCAAGATCGGCTGGCTTTGACTGTGCCTCGGCAATGAGGCGCATGGTATGCGCCTCCAGCACCCGATCTTCCACAGCCCGCTCGAGGCGCAGGTCGAGCTGACGGAGGTCGAGACGCCGTCCAACTACGCATCCTGGCCGGAAGGCGCGGCGCTGCCCGCCAAGCTGCCGGCCTGGCGCGTGCAGAACGGCGAAGTGGGCAAGGAAGTGGACTACGGGCTGGTCAGCAGCCCCTATGGCTTCGAGGACACGCCCGACGCGGAATGGATCAGCAGCGGCGTCAACTCCAAGGGCCCCACGGCCATGGCGCTGGGGCGCCAGGCCAACTGGTTCCTGTGGGGCTTCGCCGGCGATCCGACCCAGATGACCGAGAGCGGCCGGCGGGTGTTCCTCAACACGATCGTGTACATGAAGCAGTTCGATGGCCAGACGCCGCTGCTCAAGCCCGAGGGCAATCGCGACTTCACCATTCGTGCGCGCGACTGGGCCCTGGTCTACGCCGGCTTCGTCAAGGAGCTCGGCGCGGACGCGGGCGCCCAGGAGTTCCTGCGCAGCCGCTTCCCGGCGCACCTGGTCGCGGACGGCATCGATGCCGGCAGGATCGAGGCCTACTACCGCGAAAACTTCGAGATGCTCTACCCGGGCGAGAACGGCCTCCTGGACGTGGACGCGGACCTGAAAGCGCTGGGCGTCTCCAACCGCAAGCCCGAATTCCTGGACAGGATGGCCGCGCGGATGCAGGAAATGGGCGCCTCTGACCCCCTGGTCATGACGCTGGCCGACCGCTACCTGCCCGAGGAGGCGCCGCGCGATCCGGCGCGGTTCGCCGCCTGGCTGGCCCAGAACCGCGACCGCCTGTTCTTCAGCGACGTGTACGGTTACCGCTGGTTCGTGGGCCCGCGCGCCGCAGCGGCTGCCGGGACGCGCTGAACGCCGCCCGCTATTCCGCGTCGCGGCGGCGGCGGTGCTCGCGCAGCTTGTGCTCGGCGCGGCGCACGGCGCGGCGGGCGAAGAAGCTGAGGATGGAGAAGCCGTTCAACAGGGCGCCGCTCAGCAGCAGCCAGTCGTACGGCGAGTTGCCGACGCCGCCGCGCAGCAGGAACAGCACGAACACAAGCGCGATGACGGCGAGGGCGACGATCCAGTAGCGCTCGGACGTCGTGAAGCCGGGTACGGGCTCAGGCACGCGCGCCCGCTCTCGGCTTGCGCAAGGTGTTGAGGGCCGAGCCGGCCTTCCACCAGCCGATCTGCTCGGCGTTCAGGCTGTGGCGCAGCGCCACGCGCTCGCTGCCGCCGTTCTCGTGATGCAGGAGCGCGTGCACGGCGCTGCCCGGCGCCAGCGCCTCGAGCCCTTCCAGGGAGATCCGGTCCTTCTCCGCCACCTTGTCGTAGTCGGCGGCGTCCACGAACGTGAGCGCCAGCACGCCTTGCTTCTTGAGGTTGGTCTCGTGGATGCGCGCGAAGCTGCGCGCCAGGATGGCGGCGGCGCCGAGGTGGCGCGGGCTCATGGCCGCGTGCTCGCGCGAGCTGCCCTCGCCGTAGTTCTCGTCGCCCACCACCACCCAGCAGAGACCTTCCTGCCGGTAGTGGCGCGCCACCTGCGGCACGGCGACGTCGCGCGCGCCGCTGAGCAGGTCGGTGGTGGCGCCGCGCGCGCCGGTGAAGGCGTTGATGGCGCCCGTGAACATGTTGTCGCTGATCCGGTCCAGGTGGCCGCGGTAGCGGAGCCAGGGGCCGGCCGGGGAGATGTGGTCGGTGGTGGTCTTGCCCCTGGTCTTGAGCAGCAGCGGCATGCGCCGGTACTGGTCCGGCGGGATGGGCGCGAAGGGCGCCAGCGCCTGGAGGCGCTCGCTGGCCGGATCAATCTTGACGGCGACGGCTGCGCCGTCGCGGGGGGGCGGCTGGTAGCCCTCGGCCTTGGGCACGAAGCCGCGCGGCGGCACTTCCGGCGCCGCTGCGGGCGGCTGCAGCCTCCAGCTGCCGCCGCCGGCGCCCGGCAGCTCGTCGCGCAGCGGGTTGAAGCTCAGGCGCCCGGCCAGGCCCAGCGCCATGACGACCTCGGGGCTGCCGATGAAGGCCAGGGTTTCGGCGTTGCCGTCGTTGCGGCCCGGGAAGTTGCGGTTGAACGAGGTGACGATGGTGTTGCGCTCGCCCTTGCGGATCTCGTCGCGCTTCCACTGCCCGATGCACGGGCCGCAGGCATTGGCCAGCACGGTGGCGCCCACGGCCTGCAGCGCCTCCATGAAGCCGTCGCGGCGGATGGTGGCGTCGATCATCTCCGAGCCGGGCGAGATCAGGAGCGGCGTGGCCATGCGCGCGCCGTGCGCCTGCGCCTGCCTGGCCACGTCCACGGCGCGGCTGATGTCTTCGTAGCTGCTGTTGGTGCACGAGCCGACCAGGGACACGCTGATGCGGTCGGGGTAGCCCTCCGAGCGCACCGCGGCGGCCACGGCGCTGATGGGCCGGGCCAGGTCCGGCGTGTGCGGGCCCACCAGGTGCGGCTCCAGCGCGTCCAGGTCGATGTGCACCACGCGGTCGTAGTAGCGCTCCGGCGCGGCCAGGACTTCGGCGTCAGCGATGACCAGGTCCTCGTTCTCCTCGGCCAGCGCCGCCAGCGCCGCGCGGCCCGTGGCGCGCAGGTAGGCGGCCATGCGCGCGTCGAAGGGGAACACGCTGGTGGTGGCGCCGTGCTCGGCGCCCATGTTGCACACCGTGGCCTTGCCGGTGCAGCTCAGCGACGCGCAGCCTTCGCCGAAGAACTCGACGATGTGGTTGGTGCCGCCCTTGACGGTCAGGATCCCGCACAGCTTCAGGATGACGTCCTTGGGTGCGGTCCAGCCGTTGAGCTTGCCGGTGAGCTGCACGCCGATGAGCTTGGGCTGCAGCACCTCCCAGGGGAAGCCGGCCATGACGTCCACCGCGTCGGCGCCGCCCACGCCCACCGCCAGCATGCCCAGCCCGCCGCCGTTGGGCGTGTGGCTGTCGGTGCCGATCATCATGCCGCCCGGGAACGCGTAGTTCTCGAGCACCACCTGGTGGATGATGCCGCTCCCGGGCTTCCAGAAGCCGATGCCGTAGCGCGCGCTGACCGTGGACAGGAAATCGTAGACCTCGCGGTTCTCCTCGATGGCGCGCAGCGTGTCGGCGGCGCTGCCGCTGTGCGCGCGGATGAGGTGATCGCAGTGCACGGTGGCCGGCACGGCCACTTCGTCGCGGCCGGCGCTCATGAACTGGAGCAGTGCCATCTGCGCGGTGGCGTCCTGCATGGCCACGCGGTCCGGCCGCAGCAGCAGGTAGGCCTTGCCGGGGTCCAGCGGCTGGCCCGCGGGGTCATCCAGGTGGCCGAAAAGGATCTTCTCGGCGAGCGTCAGGGGCCGGCCGAGGCGCCGGCGCGCGGACTGGAGCCGCTCGCGCATGCGCGCGTACACGAGACGGACCATCTCGGGAGTGGATTCGATGGCGGGCATTGCGGGGACACGGGCGGAGAAGCCGGCCATTCTAGCCCGGGTGTAAGGTCGGGCGCCGCCGCCCATAAGGATGGATGAGGCCGGCGCATTCCGGCGCCGGCAACAGGGTTTCGAGGAGGATCTGCCATGTTCGCCACGCTCGCTCTCGCTCTCGCTTTCCAGGTCGGTGTGGATCCCGCGCAGGCCGCGCAGGCCGAGGCGCGCCCGGTGTACGTGCTGACGTACGCCAAGATCGCGGCGCACGCCGCGCGCCGCTTCGACCTGCCGCAGCTCGGCGGCCCGCATACCAGGCTCATGCTGCTCGAGCTGGCCGCGAGCCGGGTCGGGCTGCACTTCGTGCTCCTGGACGGCGACGCGCGCCCGCTCGGTCCGGCCCAGGCCTTGGATCCGCAGCGCCGCCGGCCGATCGTGTGCTTCCCGGATGACCGGCTGGAGTACCCCGTCAGCGTGCTGGTCTTCAACACGGCCGAGGTCGACGCCGTGATCGCCATGGACGCGCAGATGGACCTGGGTGAGCGCGGCGGCGCCGGCTCCATCGGGCCGTCCATCGTGTGCAACTTCAGCAACGTGGCCCGCACCGCGCGCACGGCGCAGGGCATCGGCGCGGAGTCGCGCTGAGTGCGCCCAGGAATGACCGGGAAGGACCGGACAGGCTGGCGGAAGGACATTCCGCCGGCCTGTGCGTTGCTCCGGTATCCGGGCGGAACTAGCATGAGGCTCTGGCAGAGGCCTCATCTGCGGGTCCCATCTGGCCCATGGACCCCAAGCGAAACCCCCCGAATCCCGAAACCGTCTCCGCGGTGTGGGGGCCGCCCACGTCGTGGAGCCTGATCCGACAGGCCGCCGGCAACGCGGCCGAGGATCGCACCCAGCTGGCCTGGGAGGAGCTCGTGGACCGCTACCGGGCGCCCGCGGAGAAGTCGCTGCGGCGCATGATCCGCAACCATCCGGACACCGAGGAGATCGTCCACGACTTCTTCGCCTACCTGTACGAGAAGCGCCTGCTGCCCAAGGCCGACCCCAAGCTCGGCAAGTTCCGCTGCTTCATCCAGGGCGTGATCCGCAACTTCGCGCGCCAGCGCCTGCGCGCCAATCGTTCCTGGAGCCACGCGGGCGAGAACGTGCCGGAGCCGGGCGTGCTGCCGGGATCGCCCGAGTTCGAGCGTCTGGAGGAGCTGGAATGGGCCAACGGCGTGCTGCACAACGCCGTCGGCCGGCTGCTCAAGGCCCAGCCGCGCGACGCCGAGCTGCTGCTGCGCTGTTACGGCGTGGCGCCGTTCCCCGAGACGCCGCGCCAGGCCTTGTGCCAGGAGACCGGCCTGACCATGAACGCGCTGAACGTGGCCGTGCACCGCGCGCGCGAGCGGCTGCGCACGCTGGTGATCGACGAGATCCGCCAGACCGTGGCCACCGCCGGCGACATGGAGGAAGAGGTGCAGCTTGTGTGCGAGCGCCTGATCGGCGCGCATCCGGGGCTGATGGATGATTGATGGATGCCGGGTGAGCGCTTGACGCCGCTCGTCGAGGCGCGCGCACTGTGCCGGCGCTTCGGCCGCATCGAGGCGGTCGCCGGCCTGGACCTGCGCATCCCGGAAGGCAGCTTGTACGGCTTCCTGGGGCCCAACGGGGCCGGCAAGACCACCGTCATCCGCATGCTGACCGGGCTGCTGCAGCCGAGCAGCGGGGAGGTCCTGATCGCGGGGCGTCCTTACTCCGAGGCCGGCCGCGGCATCCGCCGGATGGTCGGCTACGTGGCCGACACGCCGCCGGTGTACGACTACCTCACCGGGCGCCAGCACATCGCGTTCGTGACCAGCCTGTATGGAGTGCCGCCGGCAGTGCGCGAGGCGGCGGCGGAGCGGCTGCTGGAGGCGCTCGGCATGAGTGAGCGGGCCGACGAGATCTGCAAGGGCTATTCGTTCGGCATGAAGAAGAAGATCCACATCGCCGCGGTGCTGGCTTGCAGCCCGCGCGTGTGCTTCCTGGACGAGCCGACCTCGGGACTGGATCCGCGCAGCGCCTGGCAGCTCCGGGAGCTGCTGCGCGAGCACTGCCGGCGCGGCAACAGCGTGTTCCTGAGCACGCACCTGCTCGAGACCGCGGAAAAGGTCTGCGACCGGATCGGCATCCTGGACCGGGGCCGGCTGCGGGCCGAGGGCACGCTGGACGAGCTGCGGGCGCTGGGAGGCGAGCAGTCCCTGGAGGGGATCTTCCTGCGCCTGACCGCCGAGGGCGCCCAGGTTGCGACCGGGAATGCGGGCCATCCTGCGCGCTGAGCTGCAGGCGTTCGGCAACCTGCTGCGCACCGGCTCTGGCCGCCGCCTGCTCCTGCTGCAGGCCGTGGGCCTGGCGTGCTGCGCCTTGAGCACGCTCAGCCTGGCGTCGCTGGTGGTGGACGCGGAGGCGATCCGGTCCTTGCACGCGGCGCCGGACCTGGCGCCGTTCCTGCGGGCGGTGTACGGCCTGGCGCTCGCGCCGTCCGCGCTCATGGCCTGCGCCATGTTCTTCTGGGTGGGGGAGAAGGCCATGAGCCCCTCTCCCGAGCTGGACCTGCTGCTGGCCGCGCCGGTCCTGCGCTGGGCGCCCGTGGCGCGCACCGGCCTGCGGCTGTGGCTGCACGGGTTTCTGTTCGCGGTCGCGCTGGCGGCTCCGATCCTGGTGGTGCTCAGCGCGCGCAGCGGGCGCTGGCAGCCGCTGGCCCTGGCGCCGGCGGCGCTGCTGGCGCTGATCTCGCCTCTCGCCCCGGCGCTCATCCTGGGCCGGGTGCTGCTGCTGCGCTGGTTCGGATCGCCGGCGTTCCGCCGCTTCCTCGGACTGTTCAGCGGGCTGGTCGGACTGGCGTTCCTCGTGCTCTGGATCGGCGTCGCCGTCAGCCACGGCGGCCGCATGGAAGCGGCCGCCGAGCAGGCCCTGGAACAGCTGCGCGCCGACCCGCGGCTGCCGCTGCTGCTGCGGCCGGCCGGCGCCCTGCTCGGCTGGGCCGCGGGCGCGCCATTCCAGCTGTCCGCGCTGCTCGGCAACCTGGCCTTGCTGGCGGCCGGCCCGGCGCTGCTGCTCGCCGCCGCGCCGTTCTTCGCACGGGCCTACGAGCACGAGGGCCTGGCGCTGGGAGGGCGGCGCCGCGCGCGCGCAGGCCGGCGCGGCTGGCCGGCGTCTGCGGCCGCCTCGGTGGCGTGGAAGGAGCTGCTCCTGATCCTGCGCCAGCCCGGCCGCGTGATCGGACTGCTGGCGCTCGCCTTCATCGCCGTGGTGCTGCTGCGCGGGCGCGAGCGGGAGTTCTATCCCGAGCGCTTCATCCCGGAGGAGTTCTGGCAGTATTCCAGCGATCTCAAGGTCCCCGCCGGGCTCCGCCATGCGGCGGTGCTGCTCGGGGTTCACGTGTGGCTGCTCGCCATGGCGCTGCCCGGCTTCGCCATGGGCATGATCAAGGGTGAGGGCGAGCACTGGAGCCTGTACGTGGCCGTGCCGGCGCCGCGCGCGTCCGTGATGTGGGGCAAGCTCACGCCGATCGCGCTCGCGGCCGGATTCCTGACGGCGGCGCTGGCCGCGGCGGCGATTCTGGTGCACGGCGTGCAGCTGCGGTCCGTGCTGGGCTACCTGGCCGGCGCCGTCCCCGCCACGCTGCTGCTCGTCAGTGTCTATGGCGCCGCCTGCACCCATCCGGCGCTGGGCCGGCCGTCCGCGTCCGGCGGCGGATCGCGCAACCTGCTGTTCGTCCTGGTGGTGATGGTGCTGGCGATCGTGACGTTCGTGCCCGGCTTGCTGCTGTGGGGTCAGGTCAAAGACCGCTACGCGGACCGCGGCAGCCTGCTGGAGGCGGTGCCGCTCGCCTGGGTCCCGGTCCTGCTGCTTGCAGCCTTGTGGGCCGCGGGCGCGCTGGTCGGAGCCCTGGGCCTGCGCTGGATGCTGCGCAACATCGTGCGCCTCTCGCGGCCGGCGCCGGAATAAGATGCGGGCGATGCAGGTCCGCCGCCTGCTGGCCGCCCCCATCGCCGCGTGCCTGGCTGCCTGCTCCGCCACGCAGCTGGCCGAGAGCGAGAGCGCGGCGCGCTTCGTGCAGCAGCACTACGGCCGCATCACGGTGGGCGCGGACTGGACGCAGGTGCAGGCCGACTTCCTGCCGGACGCGCGCATCGCGCGGGTGCGGCCGGAGGCGCCGGGTCTGCCGGAAACCTCCACCGTGGCCGAGTACTTTGCGCGTTCGGCGCCGCACATCGACGCCCAGCATTCCTTCTCGATCCGGCCCATGGGCCTGCGCGCCGTCGTGTATGACCGCGTGGCCACCGTCTGGGCCAGCGTCGAGGTCGAGGAAACGAGCGCCGGCGGCCAGGAGTCCGTCTTCGCCGCGGTGGACGTGTTCTGCCTGGCTCGCGACGAGCAGGACCGCTGGCGCATCAGTCACCTGCTCTGGCAGACCGCGGTGCCGTCGTGGCCGCCCGACGGTGAGCGGACGTCCCAGCCGTTCACGCGTGACGGCGTGGAGGTGCGGCTGGGATTCGGTTACGTGGGCCCGTAGGCGCGGCCGCCGCGTTACGCGTGCTCGTGATCCAGGGCGCCGGCAATGGCGCCGAGGAGCTGCGCGGGCTCGAACGGCTTGCCGAGCACGGCCACGGCGCCCAGCAGGCGGGCGGAATCCAGGGTCACGTCGCTGGCGGGGGCGCCCGAGTAGGCGATCACCGGCACCTGGATGCGGCGCAGGCGCAGCTCCCGCAGCACCTGGATGCCGTCCATCCCGGGCATCGCCAGGTCGATCACCAGGAGATCGGGGGCCCGCAGCTCCAGGGCGCGCAGCGCCTGGCGCCCGTCCTCCGTCTCGATCACTTCATAGCCCGCCCGCTCGAGGATGCGGCGCAAGGTGTTGCGCACATCCGCTTCGTCATCGGCGATCAAGATGCGGCGTAGCTCCATTCGACGGTGATTCGACGGTGCCTGCCCTTGGAATGACGCCAGGCCGAAACGAGCAGCCCGTGCTTTCTAATAGGCAAAGCCGGGCGCTTCCTACCAGGAAATACGGATTTTCTCCTGCCGCGGCCCTGCTGCGGCCTATTCCTCCAGGCCGGGGACCACCGGCAGGCGCGACTGCGAGCGCTGCGGGCCCGCGCCCAGAGGCCACAGTCCGGGCCGGTCCGGGCCCTTGAGCCAAGCGCGCAGGCTCTCTTCGGCGGCCGCAAGATCACGAAATCTGGCGCCCAGCAGCATCTGGGACACGGCCTGTTGCGTGATGCCGAGCTTCTCGGCCACCGAGGTCTGGCGGCCGGCGATCCGGTACGTAGCCACTGCCGCTGCTCGCGCCGGGGTCCAGTCGGCGGTCACCGCCCCGTGCAGGCGGGCGACGGCCTCAGCCAGCGACTGCTCCGCCTTGCTGCGGCCGGCCAGGTCCAGCGCGAACCACGAAGCCGCGCCGCCGGCGTGCCGGAGGCCGCGCAGGGCGCGCTCGCGGGCCGTCTGGTCCAGCTCCTTGCCGGCGCGGCCGGGCGCGGTGACGGAGGCCAGGCAGAAACGCAGTCGGTCAGGCCATAGGCCCTCCTGGACCGCGACGGCCATGTCGAAGGCATGGTCCAGGCGGCCCAGCAGGCCGCTCCAGTCGCCGCCATCCTCCTCGCCCGGCGCCAGGACTTCGTCCCATTCGCCGGGGAAGCGCTCCTCGAGACCGCGCAGCAGCTCGGGAAGCTGGATGGCCACCTTCTCCGGGTTGCGGCGCGGCAGCGAGGCTGCCATGGCGATCCGGCTGGGAAGGTTCATCGCGGCACCATGCTAGGGCATCCCGATGCACCTCCTAGAGCCGCGAAGAATCCTTCCAAGTCGGTTTCTCGCAGCGCTTTACGGAGGACGTCCGAGGCCGGCAGCAGTCCCGAGCGCGCGAGCGCCTTGGCCGCCTGTTTGAGGCGGCCGACCGCGGCCCGGTCCGGCGCGCCCCGGGCCTGCATACGACCCGCGTACTCGCGCAGCCAGGCGAAGACCGCGGCCGGACTGCGCCGCCGCGGAGGGCTTCCGGCGCGGGCGCGCCGCCAGTCCTCGAACAGCCAGGGATTCTGCAGCGCGCCGCGGCCCACCATGACGCCGGCACAGCCGGTGGCGGCGAAGAGGGCGTCCACGCGCTGCGGAGTGTCGGCGCTGCCGTTGCCGATGACCGGAATGCGGGTGGCGCGCACCGCGCGGGCGATGCGGCTCCAGTCCGCCGGGTGCTCGTAGGATTCGATGCGCAGGCGCGCGTGCAGGGTGAGCGCCGCGGCCCCCGCCTGCTCGGCGCGCTGCACCAGCTCCTCGAGGCGCGCGTCGTCGCGCACTCCGGCGCGCAGCTTGACCGTGACCGGGGCCGGGCACGCGGCGGCGACCGCCGCGACCAGGCGCTCGAGGCGCGGCGGATCTTCGAGCAGGGCCGAGCCGGCGCAGTGCTGGAACACGCGCGGCGCGGGGCATCCGAAGTTGAGATCCACGTACGCGGCTCCCACGGACGCTGCGTGCACGGCGCTCGCGGCCAGCAGCGCGGCGTCGTTGCCCATGAGCTGCACGCCCACGGGCACGTCGCGGCGTGCCGGCCCCAGCTCCTCGGCGATGCGCCGCGCCGGCAGGGCGAGCTGCGAGACGCGCAGGAATTCGGTGCAGGCCGCGCCCACGGAGCCCGCGGCGTTGCAGTCCAGGATCAGGCCCCGGAACGCCGGATCGGTCACTCCTTCCATGGGCGCAAGCAGCAGCGCCGGCGCGAAGTGCACGCCGCGGCCGAGATCGATGCGGGGAAGGGAGGACCAGGTCATCGGCGCCGTAGGGCGACTCCGCGCGGAAGAGGGGCATGTTAAGCTGCCCGGACCGCATGCTGCGCACCGCCGCCGGCATCGCCCTCCTCGGCCCCTTGTGTGCCTGCGCAGGTCCGCCGACGGTGGCGCCCACGGGCATGGAGGCGGTGGCCTGGTCAGGAGCCGTGGGCAAGGGGCTGGAGCCATTCGCGCGCTTCCTCGGCGACTGGGAAGGAACGTCGGAGAGCGTGGCGGGCACCTTCCACGTGGCCAAGCGCTTCCAGTGGCTGGTCCCGGACTCGTGGCTGCTGGAGCAGACTGTGACGATGCACACCGAGAGCGGCCAGGAGATGGCCCGCACGGCCCTTCTCTACACCTACGACCCCAACCTCGCGGCCGTCCTGGCCGATGAGCTGCGGCTCTCCGGCGTGCGCCAGCGGCTGTTTCTCCACAGCGGCGATCACGGCGCTACCTGGGAGGTGCGCTCGCAGCCCGGCGGCGAGGCGGAAGCCATGTTCACCACGACGCTGTTCACCGGCGACGAATGGCGCGCCGACAGTTTCCAGCGCGACGCCGGCGGCGGCTGGCGCCAGGTGGAGCACATGGAGCTGCAGCGCAAGCGCTAGGGCGGCCCCGGGTAAATCCTGGAACCCTCTTCCCTGCCGCTCCATCGCAATTAACCTGATGACTCAGGGGGGCTGGTGCTCTGCCCGTCCCTCCTCCTCTCTCCCACCGATTCCTTGAAAGGACGGAAACATGCTCCTTACCCTCGCCATGCTGGCTCTCGCCCAGGCCCCGGCCCCCGGCGGACCTTACCTGGACTCGCACGGCAACCTGCACGCTAGCCTGCCCCGGCTTTCCGACTACCCGGACGCGGAGACCTTCGACGCCCTGTGGGCCAACGAGGTCTTCTTCGACGGCGTCGGCTACTTCCAGATCGACCGGCCGTGGACGCCGGAGGAGCTGGCCGCACAGACGCAGTTCTTCGGGCACTTCCAGCCGCGCAGCGGACCCGGCGGCTCCATCCGCGCCACCGTTCGCACGCACCACCCCGTGGACGAGGAATACCGGGCGCTGTACGGCACGACCGCGGCGCTGAAGTCGCACATCGTGGAAGTGGTGGAAGGCGCCGACAATGCCCTGGAGTCCAACTGGAGCATCAACCTGGTGCCCAGCACGGGCTACGCCTGGGATTCCAACGATTCGGCCGACATCAGCTCGCTGCTGGACGAGGCCTACAACGAAGGCGGCGGCCTGAACGGCCAGTGCCTGATGATCGCCTACAGCAACGACTCGACCCCCGGCGGCGCCATCGGCGTCGGCTACCTCGGCCTGCCGCGCTGCCTGGTCAAGCGCTACCTCAACACCTTGAACGAGCAGGCGATCACGCAGCACGAAGTGGGGCACACCTACACCCTCAACCACTGCTGCGACAACAACTGCATCATGCAGTCGTTCCTGGACACGGGCGCCTTCGGCAACTTCCACAACTACAACGAGAACTGCAGCAACCAGAACCACACCTCGGTCATGAACGCCCAGCGCAACCGCTACTGCCCGTGAGCGGAAGCGTGCGATCCGCACGGCGGGGGGCAGGCTGCTGCCCCCCGCTCGCTTTGCTGGCGCTGGCGGCCTGCGGCGGCGGCGACCCGCAGCCCGCCGCGGCGGCTGCCGGCACCACCGGCAATCCCGGCGCGCCCACCGGGAACGAGCCCGCGGGCCTGCTGTGGCAGATCCCGGACACGCCCTGGCCGTTCCGCGTCGAGATCGACGGTGTCCTCGTGGAGGATGACGTGGTCAAGGGGTACCTGGACCAGCCCTGGGCCGATTTTTATCAGGAGAAGTACCTGACCGCGGACGCGCCACAGGTGGCCCAGGCGGAGCGCGAGTTCTGGGCCGACGTCCCGGCCCTGTTCGAGGAGCTGGTGCGCGGCGTGATCTTCCTGCGCGAAGCCGAGCGCCGCTACGCGCAGCTCGACCCGCAGGAGCTGGAGGACTTTCGCCAGCGCATGCTGGCGGAAGCGGGCGCGGCAGCGATGATCCTGGAGAAGACGCTGGGGCCGCAGGGCCTGCAGGCCCATCTCGAGCGCCAGCTGCGCATCCGCAAGCTGGAGGCGGAGCTGGCCGCGGAGCTGCCCCCGGTCAGCGACGACGACGTGATCGCGGAGTACCAGCGGGCGCTGGCGGCGATGGACCCGCAGGACCAGTCCAGCCAGCCGACCTTCCAGGAGGCCGGGCCGGTGGTGCGGGCCTACCTGGAGCAGAACCGGCGCGTCGCGGCTTCCAACGCCTGGGTCGATTCCCACCGTGCCGGCGTGAAGACCATGGTCACGCGCCCCGACGGGGTTGTCATCGCATTCTGACCGACTAGATTGATGCTCTCCCGGGGACCGCGAGGTTCCCGCCATTCCCTTGGTTCTCTCAGAATCCGACTGAGGACAAAACCCCATGTTCATTGCTGGAACACTCAGTTTCCTCACCCTTTCCCTGCTCTCCGGGAACGGCGACCCCAACGGCCCGTACGTGGACTCCCAGGGCCGCATCTGGAAGACGCTGCCGCAGCTCGAGGATTACGACGTCGCAGTGTGGGACGCCGAGGTCGCCACCGACGTGTACACCGACCGCAACGGCCGGCGCTTCCAGATCTGCCGGCAGATGACGCCCGAGGAGGAAGCCGCTGCCGGTGGCGCGCAGGGATTCCTGGAGCAGCTGCAGCCGGACTCCGGCCCGGGCGCCGGCATCCGCGCCACGGTGTACGTGAACTGCCCGGGCGACGAGGAGTACCGCTCGTATTTCGGCTCGAGCTGGCAGAGCCACATCAACACCGTGGTCGAGTCGGCGGACAATTCGCTCTACTCCAACTGGGGCATCAACTTCATCGTCGGCGCCTATTGCACCTGGGACTCCAACGACGCGGCCAGCATCAACGGCCTGCTGGACGAGGCCTACGCCGAGTGCGGCTACGGCGGGCAGGAGTACATGGCGGCCTTCAGCAACGACCCGACTTCCGGCGGCGCCGTCGGCATCGCCTACATCGGGTGGCCGCGCCAGCTCACCAAGCGCTACCTCAGCTATGAGAACGTGATCTGCCAGCACGAGGCCGGCCACACCTACACCTGCTATCACTGCTGCATCAGCAGCTGCGTGATGCAGCCGACGGTGGCCCCGAACGCCTTCGGCAACTTCCACAACAGCAGCGACGGCTGCAGCGGCCAGAACCATCGCACGGTGATGAGCAACCAGCGCAACCGCTACTGATCGCCACCCCGCATCGGATCACGGGAGGCGCTCCGGCGCCTCCCGTTTTCGTAGATCAGAACACCATGCCGACGGTGAGGTGCAGCTGGAAGCCTTCCTCGTCAGGTCGGGGATCGGGGTTCCAGGCCGCGTCCAGGCGCACCGCACCGACCGGCAGCAGGTAGCGGACGCCGACGCCGACGCCGGAGCGGAAGTCGTCGAAGTAGTTCTCGAACTCGAGCCCGACGTTGCCATAGTCGAAGAACGTCGCCCCGTACAGGTTGCCGGCCAGGCGCTGGCGCAGCTCGAGATTGAGCACGTTGATCACCTCGCCGCCCACCGGCTCTCCGAAGGCGTCCTTCGGTCCGAGCTCGCTCTCCTCGAAGCTGCGGACGGTGTTCTCGCCGCCATTGAAGAAGCGCTCCTGCAGCGGGATCTGGTCGGTGTCATGCAGGGGAGTGATGACGCCGGTGCGCACGGAAGCGGCGACCACCGTGCCGTCCCACAGCTCCTGGTACCGGGAGTAGGCGGCTTCCACGCGGGCAAAGCCGAGTTGGCCGCCGAGCGCCTGGTCACCGTACTCGATCCGGAGCGTGCCGAGGTGGCCGGCGTTCGGATTGAACAGGTCGTTGCGGGTGTCGTGGCGGGTCTCCGTGGAAAGGCTGCCGATGCGGACGTCCTCATCCAGGTCCTGGGCCTGCGCGGTCACGTCGACGTCGCTGACGTCGGAGTAGCGCAGCGTGTAGCCGCCCGCCACCGTCAGGTGCGTTTGCCACTGCTGCGTGAGCAGCAGGCTGAAGCCGTTCTCGTTGCGGGTGAAGGAAGGCTCCTCGCGGCGGCGGTGGTAGAAGGGCAGGTCGAACTGCAGGTCGGAGCCGAGGAACCAGGGGTCGGTGTAGCGGAGCTCCGCGGTCTCGCCCACGAAGGAGGCGCCGAGCTCGAGCGCGCCGGTCTTGCCGCTTCCGAACAGGTTGTGATCGCGGAACGCCATCTCGGCCCGCAGCTGCTCGTAGCTGCCGTAGCCGGGCGCAAACTCGATCTCCCTGGAGGGAGCCTCCTCCACCTCCACGACGACATCCTGCACCTCCCCCTCGCCCTGCAGCCTCAGGTCGACGCGCCGGAACAGGCCGGTGCGGTAGAGGGCGCGGAAGCTCTCCGTCTCCGCCTCGGAGGAGTAGATCTCGCCTTCCTGCAGCTGCACGCGGCTCCGGATGAAGCCGCCGCGCGTGTCGTCGTTGCCCTGCACGAGGATGCGGCCGATCCGCACGCGCGGCCCGGCCTCCACGGTGGCGTCGAGGACGACCTCGCCCGGCGCCGGTCCCGCGGCGGTCTCGACGCGCACGCTCGACTGCGCGTAGCCGGCTTCCGCGTACAGGTGCTGCAGGCGCGCCTGCAGCTCGAAGGCGCGCCGCGGCAGGTAGGGACGCCCGCGGAATTCCTCCACCAGCCGCTCCCGCTCGCGCGCGGGCACGTGTTCCGAGGCCGGCACGTTCACCTGCATGATCCGGTACTGCACGCCCTCGGTGATCCGCAGGCTGACGCGGGCGGCGCTGCGGTCCGCGGAGAGCTCCACCTCCGGCCGTTCCACCTGCACCTCCTGCCAGCCTTCGGCGCGGTAGGCGGCGCGGATGGCCGCGGGCGCGCCGTACACGCGGCTGGCGATGAAGTAGCGGCTCAGCCAGTCTTCCTCCGAGCGCAGGAAGGCGTGGATCTGCGTGTCGCTCAGGAAGGTGTTGCCCTCCACGGCGATGTCTTCCAGCAGCGTGCGCGGGCCTTCCTCCACCTGGAAGACCGCCGTCGGAACGCCAGTGCCCGGCTCTTCGCGCCACTCGACCACCGCGAAGGGAAAGCCCTGGCTGCGATAGTAGGTCTCCATGGCGAAAGCGGCGTCGTCCACGAATACGCGCCGGTATCCGAGCCGCTCCAGGTCGGCCAGGTCGTTCACCGCCGCCCTGCGCAGCTCGCGCTCTCCGAAGCTCTGATTACCCTCGAAGCGCAGCTCGAAGCGCCCCGGCTCCTGCGCGGCGGCGAGAGCGGCGAGGATCCACAGGGCGCTCGCGCTCATTCGAAGCGCAGCTTGATCTTCAGGCCCAGGTTGAAGTCGTCGTAGGCATCGCGCTCGCCCACGAGGTACAGGGCGTCGCCCTCCACGAGCACGTCCTCGAACATCCGGAAACGGCCCTCCATGGTCTCGGCGCCGCCCTGCGTGACGTCGCGGCCGCCCTCCACTTCGAAGCGCTCCAGGAAGGCTGCCTCCGCTTCCACGGAGCCGTCGCCGGTCAGGCGCGCGAGCAGGTCCTGCCCGAGGTATACCGCCACGGTGCCGACCGCCTGCGTGCCGCTGCTGCTGGAGAAGGGGTCCGCGGGCGGCGTCCCCGCCACGACCAGCAGCAGGAGCTGGTCCGCCGGCAGCGGCGGCACCGAGGACAGCGTCACCACCGGCTGGTTGTAGGGCCCGGTCACGGAGATGTTGATGTCGTAGCCGAGCTTGCGCGCGGTGGCCGACAGCTCCAGGCGCGGCACGTAGGGATTGGCGGGCAGGAAGCGGATGACTCCGCCCGTCACCAGCACCGAGGTCGCCGGCAGCGACACCCGGGTCTCGTCCACGTAGATCTCGCCGCGCAGCACCGGCACCGCGCCGGTGCCCTCCAACCGCAGCTCCGGCCGCACCGTGCCGCGCGCCATGTTGGTGTCCACGCGGAAGGGCTGCGGAGACGTGACTTGCACGCCGAAACGCACGCGGTCCAGCGGCGGCTCCAGCGTGAAGAGCTCGATCCCTTCCACCGAGCTCGATCCGCCGCCCTGCGACAGGCCCAGCAGATCGATGCGGCGCAGCAGGCGGCCGTCGGTCAGGGCCACGCTTCCCTCCACGAGCACCGCCGGCAGCGGCCCGTGCACGTGCAGGTCGGCGTCCGCGCGCAGTTTCACGCCCTCCCGCCGGTACAGCAGCAGCTCCGAGCCGCGCAGCCGCAGATCCAGCTCGGCTGCACCACCGGACACGAACGTCAGTGCGCCTTCGGCCGTGAACGGCGCCGCGCCCAGTTCGCCGCTGACGTGCTCGAGGCGGATCGTCCTCCCTTCCAGCACACCGTTCACCTGCACCTGCGTCAACGGCGCCAGGCCGGGCGACATCAGGCGCAGCCGGCCGTGCTCGAGGCGGAATCGCCCGGCCAGCTCCGGCGCGCTCAGCCTCCCGCCGGCCGTGACTTCCAGCTCCACCGCACCGCCGGCGCTGTGCAGGCTGCGGTCGCGCTGCGCGAGCCAGCCGAGATCGCGCACCTTTAGGGTGCCGTGCGCGTCCATCGCGGCATCGCCGAGGCTCGGCAGATCCTGCACGCCTTCCCAGTGCCCGCTGGCCTCCAGCTCCAGGGTCGGCGAGCGCGCCTGGAGGGTCTCCAGCGTCAGGCCCGAGCCTTCGAAGCGCAGCCGGGCCTCGGCATCCAGCGGCTCATCCGGCAGGAACAGCTGCGAGCCCGGACGCAAGCCATGTGCGCGAAGGTCTACGGCGCCGCGCAGCCCGCGCCAGGTGCCGGTCAGGTCCAGCGCGCCCTCCACCTTGCCGCTGCGGAACGGCAGCGCCGCCTCCCGCGGCAGGAATCGGCTCACCTGGTCCAGGTCCGCCTCCTCCAGGCGCGCCCGCAAGTCCAGATCTCCCTCCCCGATTCCTTCCAGCGCCAGCGGCACGCTCCCCTCCACCTGCACCTGCATCTCGCCGCTCCGGAGCGTCCCTTGCTCGATCCGCAGGCGCTCCGAGTCCCAGGCGAAGGCCAGGTCCGCGTCCAGCGGCAGCTCGCCGGGCGCCGCCAGCCCGCGCGCGGTCAAGGTCGCCGCCGCGCTGCTGCCGCGCTCCCAGTCCACCGTCCCGGCAAAGCCGCCGGACCATCCCGGGCGCCCGAGGCCCGCCAGCAGCGCGCCGACGTCGGCCGCGTCCATCTCCACGCGTCCGGTCCAGCGCCGCGCCAGCTCCTCCGGTCCCCCTTCCAGGTCCGCGAGCGTGAATGGACGGTCGCTGCGACCGTGGGCGCCGGCCGTGGCGCGCGGCGCTGCGAGCCGCAGCTCCTCCAGGACCAGGGCGGTCCCGTCCTGCGCGGCGGCGAGCCGCAGCTCCACGGTCTCGGTCACGGCGCCGGACACGGCTCCCGACGCCTGCAGGCGGAAGCGGGGCTGGGGGATCATCGTCTCCAGTTCCAGGTCGACCTGCAGCGAGCCCTGCAGCTCCGGCAGGTCGGCGCGCGCCAGCCAGTAGCCGGCCGCGGCCAGGTCATCCGCCTCCAGGCGCGCATGCACGGCGACGTCGCCGCCGGGTCCCAGCGCGAAGGAACCCTGCACGCGCGCACCGGGCGCGCGCAGCCGCAGATCGCTGAATCGCAGCGGCGAACCGGGCCTGAACTGCACGCGCGCCGGCGCTTCCAGCTGCAGGCTGGTTTCCACCGAACGCAGCGCCAGCTCCTCCAGCTCCGCCTCCCATCCAGAGACCCGCCCGCGGAGCGTTCCGGAGCAGGGCGGCGCGGCGTTCGAGCCCAACAGCACGTCCGGCTGGCGTACGGTGAAGGTCAACGGCAGCGTCATCGGCGGTACTCCGCCACCGCTCCAGTCCCGGAACGCCAGCTCGGCGCCGTCCGCGCGGGCCTCCCAGGCTTCGCTCCACAGCTCGGCGCGCTCGAAGTGGGCAATACCGCCGGCCACGCGCGCCTGCAGGGCCACGCGTTGCGGGAGCTCCTCCGCTGCGCCCACGAAGCCACCCAGACCGGACTCCGCCAGGAAGTGCGGCACGTCGTCCACCGTCAGCACGAAGGCGCCGCTGCCGGCGTCCACCCGCGCGCGCCAGCTCGTGCCGGACGCCAGTGGAATCACGGCGTTCATGGCGCTCAGCCTCATTGTCGGAGCCGCAGCGTCGAGATGCTCGATGCGCAGGCTGCCGTCCGCCAGGCGCAGCCGCGCCTCCACCAACGCCAGTGGAATCCGCCCGAGGCGCGCCTCGCGCCACTCCAGCTCCAGGTCCGCGGCCCCGCCGGCCAGGCGCGTCCCCGCCTGGCTCCATTTCCCCTCCGCGCTCAGCCTTCCGCCGGCGTCCAGGCCGGTGAGCAGCGCCACCGGCAGCCGCGGATCCACTTCCTCGATCCGCCCCTGCACCTCGATGCGCTGCGGCGCGAGCGTCGCTTCCGCGTCCAGCCGCCCGCCGAAGACGTCGCCGTCCAGCGCGAAGGCCGCGCGACCCTCGTGCAGGCGCCGCAAGTCGGCCCAGGCCTCGCGCACCGGCGTGCGCCCGTCCACGAGCAGATGCAGCAGCTCCACGCGGCCGGCGTCGTAGCGCAGCACTGCGTCCAGCTCCGCGGCGCTCCAGCCCTGCTGCGCCGCGCTCAGGCGCCCGCCCCGCGCCTGCACGTGCAGCCGCGAAGCGGTCCCCGGCTCGTCCCGGAACAAGTCCAGGTCCGTCGCC
The DNA here is from genome assembly GCA_004295085.1 of Planctomycetota bacterium. Classification (GTDB taxonomy): domain Bacteria; phylum Planctomycetota; class UBA1135; order UBA1135; family UBA1135; genus SHNF01. Next base: position 832,894 of record SHNF01000009.1, read on the forward strand.
GGGGATTGAAGGTCCCAATTGCGGTCGTGAACGCGGAGGCTCAGTCCGCGCAGCTCGAGCTCCGGAAGCACCGGCGGCAGGGGGGAGGACTCGCCCCCTCCGCCGGACGGTGCTCCCTGCTGCAGGTCCAGCTCCACGGCGACGTCATCCCCCTCGATGCGGTGCAGCGCCTCCAGGTCGCCCCGCAGCAGGCCGAGCAGCGAGTACTCGGCGCGCAAGCGGCCGGCCCCGATGCTGCGCACCTGGGTGCGCGTGCCCGGCTGCAGCGTGCGCACGTCGTGCAGCTCCAGGGACGCCAGCCAGGAGCCGCGGACCGCGCCGATATCCAGCTCCACTCCCAGCTCCTTGAGAGCGGCGCGCTCGATCTGCGCGCGCACCAGCGGCCCGAGCAGCGGCACGCGCAGCAGCCACACGCACAACAACAGCGCCGGCACGGCGAGCAACGCGCGTCGAAGCCACTTCCGCCGGCCTCGCCGCGCGCGCATCGTCGTTTCTTCCTGCCCCTGCGTCACGGCGGTGCTGATTCCGTAGCTTACGCGAGGGCCGGGGCGGCGAGGCTAGGATCTTGGGGCCAGCTCCCCGGACGGAAGGCACTTGCATGAGACGTCGCGCCGCGCTTGTCTGCTCGCTCCTGGCTGCCTTCGGCGCGGCGGGCGCATGGCTCGCGGCGGACGAGGGCCAGTGGCTGCCGGAGCAGCTCCCCCGGCTGGACTGGAGCGAGCTGCGCCAGCGCGGGCTGGAGCTGGCGCCGGAGCAGCTCTGGAACGGGGAGGAGGGGCTGCTCAGCGCCGCCGTGAGCCTGGAAGGCTGCAGCGCCGCGTTCGTTTCGGCCGACGGGCTGATCGCCACCAACCATCACTGCGGCTACGGCGCCATCAACCTCAACAGCACGCCGGAGCGCAACCTCCTGCGCGACGGCTTCACCGCCGAAGCCCTGGCCGACGAGCTGCCGGCGCCGGGCACGCGCGTCACGGTCGTGCGCCGCATCGAGGACGTGACCGCGCAGGTGCAGGCGGCCGCCGAGCAGGCCGGCACGGACCCCGGCCGGCGCTGGGAGGCGGTGCAGCGCAAGGTGCGCGAGCTGGTGGCGGAAGGCGAAAAGGAGCCGAGCACGAGCTGCCTCGTGACCTCGTTCTACGAGGGCAAGGAATGGCGGCGCATTTTCCGCACCGAGCTGCGCGACGTGCGCCTTGTGTACGCGCCGCCGGAGAGCGTGGGCAACTACGGCGGCGAGGTCGACAACTGGATGTGGCCGCGCCACACCGCCGATTTCTGCTTCCTGCGCGCCTACGCAGCGCCGGACGGCTCGCCGGCCGCGTACTCGCCGTCCAACGTGCCGTACCGCCCCGCGCACTGGCTGCAGGTGTCCGGTGAGGGCGTGGACGCCGGCGACCTGGTCATGGTGCTCGGGTACCCGGGCCGCACCGAGCGCTACCTGACGTCCGTCATGCTGGAGGCGCGCGAGGCCTTCTTCTTCCCGCGCCGCCACGACGTGTACGGCCGCATCCTCGCGGCGCTGCGCGAGGCGACGGCGGGCGACGCGGCCGAGGCCCTGAAGGTGGCCTCGCGCATCCGCAGCCTGGAGAACCGCCACAAGAACGCGGACGGCATGATCTGGGGACTGCACCGCAACCAGACGGTGGAGCGGCGGCGCGCCGAGGAGCAGGAGTTCCGCGCGTGGGTGGATGCGGACCCGGTGCGCCAGCGGGCCTACGGTGGCGTCCTGGATGCCCTCACCGACCTGGATCTGTCGGTGATCGCGCGCCAGGAGCGCGACTTCGTGCTGGACGAGCTGCGCGCTCAGCTGCAGCTCTTTGCCCTGGCCCTGCGCCTGGCGCGCCTGCACCTGGAGCGCATGAAGCCGGACCTCGAGCGCGAACAGGGCTTCCAGGAACGCGATCTGGCGCGCCTGCGCACCGAGGTCGAGAACTTCGGCAAGTCGTTCGCGCTGGAAGCGGACGCGGCCGTGTTCGGCGTCCTGCTGGAGGAAGCGGACCGGCTGCCGGCGGACCAGCGCATCCGCGGAGTGGACCAGTGGCTCAAGGTGTACCGCCAGGGGGGCGAAAGCCACGCCGCGCTGGCACGCCGCGTCCTGCAGCAGAGTCCGCTGGCCGGGGCCGAGGCGCGCGGTCAGATGCTGGAAGAGGCGCTGCGTCCGGACTGGACGGCCGCTGCGGTGGATCCGCTGGGAGCACTGTCCACGCTGCTGCTGCCGGAGGTGGAGGAGCAGAAGCAGGCGCGCTACCGCGTGTCCGGGCGGCGCATGGAGGTCGGCGCGCGCTGGATCCAGGCCCTGGAGGAATGGCGCGGCCGGCGCTTCTATCCCGACGCCAACGGCACGCTGCGCGTGTCCATCGCCACCGTGCGCGGCTACGTGCCGCAGGAGGGCGTCCGCTACGACCCGCCGACGACTCTGAGCGGCATGCTGGCCAAGCACACCGGCGAGCCGCCTTTCGACCTGCCGGAGTCCTTGCGGGCCGCCGCGGCGCGCGAGGATGCCGGCGGCATCCCGGTGTGCTTCCTCGCCGACGCCGACACCACCGGCGGCAACAGCGGCTCGCCCATCGTGGACGGCAAGGGCCGGCTGGTCGGACTCAACTTCGACCGCGTGTTCGAGAACGTGGCCGGCGACTACGGCTACAGCCCCGAGCGCAGCCGCAACATCGGCGTGGACGTGCGCTTCATCCTCTGGCTCCTCGACCGCGTGCAGCCAGCCCCGCGCCTGCTGGCAGAGCTGGGCATCGAGAAGGCTCCGAACACGGACCGGGAGGAGGATCGCCCCCGCTCGCAAGGAAACTGACCATGGCCACCACCCGCACCAGGATTTCACGGAAGAAGGCTCCGGCCACGCGACTGGATTCCGCCGACCGCTTCGCGCCGCGGCCGGCCGATCGCTTCACCTTCGGACTGTGGACCGTCGGGAATCGCGGCGCAGATCCTTTCGGGCCGGTGGTGCGGCCGCCGCAGACGCCGGCGCAGCTCGTGGAAGGGCTGGCGCGGGCCGGCGCCTACGGCGTCAACCTGCACGACAACGACCTGGTGCCGTTCGGGGCCTCCGCGGCGGAGCGCGACCGCATCGTCGCCGGCTTCGAGCGCGCGCTGGCCGAGCACGGGCTCAAGGTGCCCATGGTCACCACCAACCTGTTCAGCCACCCGGTGTTCCGTGACGGCGCCTTCACCGCCAGCGACGCGCGCGTGCGCGCCTTCGCCGTGCAGAAGGCCATGCGCGCCATCGAGCTGGGCGTGGAGCTGGATGCCGAGACCGTCGTGTTCTGGGGCGGGCGCGAGGGCGTCGAGACCGACGCCGCGCGCGACCCGCGCGACGCCATCCGCTGGTACCGCGACTGCCTGAACTTCCTGTGCGGCTGGGTCAAGGAACAGGGCTGGCGCCTGCGCTTCGCGCTGGAGGCCAAGCCCAACGAGCCGCGCGGGGACATCTATCTTCCGACCACCGGCCACATGCTGCACTTCATCACCACGCTCGAGCAGCCCGACATGTGCGGCGTAAATCCTGAGGTGGCGCACGAGAACATGCCGGGGCTCAGCATGGTGCACGGCGTCGCCCAGGCCATGGAGGCCGGCAAGCTGTTCCACGTCGACCTGAACGCGCAGAAGATCGGCCGCTACGACCAGGACCTGCGCTTCGGCAGTGAGGACCAGAAGGGCGCGTTCTTCCTGGTGCGCCTGCTCGAGGGAACCGGCGGCTACCCGCGCTACGAGGGCCCGCGCCACTTCGACGCCCACGCCTACCGCACCGAGGACATCGCCGGCGTGTGGGACTTCGCGCGCGGCTGCATGCGCACCTACAAGATCCTGGCGGAGAAGGCCCGGGCCTTCGACGCCGACGCCGAAGTGGCCGAGATCCTCGAGCACAACAGCGGCGGCAGCGTCGCCGCGCGCTGCGCCGCCGTGCTGAACGCGTACTCCACCGCCCGCGCCGCCGAGCTGCGCGACCTGGACCTGGACCCGGAGGCCCTGGCCGCGATCGGCCACCGCTACGAGCGCCTGGACCAGATCGCCATGGAGCACCTGCTCGGCGTGCGTGGCTAGACTACTCCCCTCCCTGCCCTCTGGCAGAAACCTCAGGAGGACTCCACATGAACACCCGATCCCTGGCGATTTTCGCCATTGCCCCTCTTGCCGCGGTCGCGCTCGGCATCACCCAGGAGCCGGAGATGGCCAAGCCCGGTCCGGAGCACGAGACGCTGAAGATGGACGAAGGCACCTGGACCGCCACCGTGAAGTTCTGGACGGCTCCGGACGCCCCGCCCCAGGAAGCGAAGGGCACCGAAGTGAACAAGCTGACCCTCGACGGCTTCTGGATGGTCAGTGACGTGACGGAGGACGGCGGCCCGTACCGGGCGCACGCCATCGTCGGCTACGACACCATGAAGAAGAAGTACGTCCACTCCTCGGTGGACAACATGATGCCGGTGCTCCACCTGATGGAGGGCAGCTTCGACAAGTCCAAGAAGACCTTCACGTGGACCGGCGAAGGCCCGGACATGATGGGCACGATGGTCAAGAAGCGCACGGTCGTCACCTATCCGGACGCCAACACCCGCATGGTCGTGGCCTACTCGACCGGCGCCGACGGCAAGGAAACCAAGTCCATGGAGATCGCCTACAAGCGCAAGTAGCGTTTCCGCCGCGCCGGATCTTCACCGAGGAGCGCCGCAAGGCGCTCCTCCTTCGTTGTCGGGCCGAGGTCGGGCAGGGCGACCCCTGCGTGGCAGACCGTCGCATTAGGTGCCTGTTTGGCACCATTGCATCGAACTACGTGCGCGGGCTGCGCCCGCGGCTCGGGAACCGTGCATGCGCACGCCAGCGCCAGCAGCGCATTTGCGGCGACGACTTGGAGGGCGCGGTCCACGGCATCACGCTGGTTCAGTGGCGCCAGCAGAAAGAAAGCGAACCGACAATCATTGGGTAGGAGTCCACCATGCGCTGGTGACTCACTCTTGTCCTAGCGCGGGTTCGGCTGCAGGAACGCGGCCCCGGTTCTGCGAACCGTGGCGTTCGGTGCCAGGAAGGCACCTTCTCGAAACGAGGCCCCAAGTGCTGCAGCCGCTTGTCGCGCCGACCAGGGGTGCGTTCGCGAAAGCGTGGCGCTTGGTGCCTTCCTGGCACGAAGCGGTGACGGGCGACTTGGTGCCGGGATGGCACCAATCGCCACGGCTCGCGCAAGGGGGCTGCCGGCCGTCGTGCGCAAGGCCTGGGTTGCTAGAATGACCGGTCCAAGGCATCCTCGCGACGCCGGAAAGACTGGGCATGCCCCGCCGCAAGACCCGCACCGTCCGCATCGGGAAGCTCCTGGTCGGGAGCGAGCACCCGATCTGGGTGCAGTCCATGACCACGCCGGACACATCCGACATCCAGGCGGTGGTGGGGCAGATCGAGCGTCTGGTGGCCGCCGGCTGCGAGATTGTGCGCGTGACCGTGGACACGGACAAGGCGGCCGACGCGTTGCCGGAGATCCGCAAGCACTGCCCGGTTCCGCTGATCGCCGACATCCACTTCACGCACCGGCTGGCGCTGCGCAGCATCGACGCCGGCGTGGACAAGGTGCGGCTGAATCCGGGAAACATCGGCAGCCTGGAGCGCGTGCGCGAGGTGGTGCGGGCCGCCGATCGGGCCGGCGTGGCGCTGCGGATCGGGGTCAACTCGGGCTCGGTGGAGAAGGACCTGCTCGACAAGCACGGCTGGCCCTCGCCCGAGGCGATGGTCGAATCGGCCCTGCGCCACTGCGCCACGGTCGAGGACATGGGCTTCAGCAACTACTTGGTGTCGCTCAAGTCCACCGACACGAACACGGTCTTGCGTGCCAACCGCATGTTCGCGGCGCAGACCGACGTGCCGCTGCACCTCGGCGTGACCGAGGCTGGCAGACCGGGCTACGGCTCGCTGAAATCGGCTGTGGGGCTGGGCGCGCTGCTCCTGGACGGGATCGGCGACACCATCCGCGTCAGCCTGACCGCAGACCCGGTGGAGGAGATCCCGGTCGCCTTCGACATTCTGAAAGCCACCGGGGCGCGGGTCACCAGCCCCGAGCTGATCGCCTGCCCGACCTGCGGCCGCATCGAGATCGATCTCGAAAAGCTGATGACGGACCTGGAGGCGCGCCTGCGCGGCGAGACCGTGCCGGTCAAGATCGCGGTGCTCGGTTGCGTGGTGAACGGGCCGGGCGAGGCCTCCGAGGCCGACATCGGCATCGCCGGCGGCGGCGGCAAGGGCATCCTGTACCGCAAGGGACAGCAGATCCGCGTGGTGCCCGAGAGCCAGATGCTGGACGCTTTGGTCGAGGAAGTCATGGCCTGGAAGGCCGAGCGCGAGGGGCAGGACGTCGCGCGCAGAGAAGTCCCGAGCCTGCCGGCCTTGCCGCTCGTGCAGCGCTAGCAAGGCGAGGCGGGCGCGGGAAGTCCGCTTCAGGCGCCGATGGCGAAGGTGCCGGAGGCGTAGTCGAAATACGGGTCGAGCTTGTCCAGGACCGAGTTGCCGAGGAAGCCGACGGCGTCGGGGCGGGCGAAGTAGCCGACGCGCGGCTGGACGATGGCCCAGGCGTTATCGAGGCGGCGGGATGCGATCTGGAGACTGTGCAGGCGGTGCACGGGCAGCTCCAGGACGGCGTCGCCGGTTCCGGTGGCGGTGAAGATCTTCTCCGGCGTAGCGGTGAGTCCGACCTGTTGCGCCTGGGAGATGGTCAGGTTGAGGTAGGCGTCCGCGCCGGGCGGAAACGCGGCGCCGGTGTCGATGCGCAGCGGCAGCGGCGTGCCGTTGACGGATGCGGTGACGCGCGGGATGCCGTTGTCCAGGGGCATCGGAATGCGGTCCGCCGGCGCTTCCGCGTCCCAGAGCAGCGCCGGACCGCCGTATCGGATCTGGAACGGCGCGCGGCGGAGGAAATCGCTGCCGAGGATGCCGGCGCAGCGCGGATCGTAGCTGCCGAACGCGTACACCACGAAATCGACCGTGCCGGCGCCGAGTCCGGGCACCTCGAGGGTGGCGAGCGCCAGGCCGGCCTCGACGACGCCCGCGCTGCCCTCCACCGGGTCACCCGCGCGGATCGGAAGCCCGAGCGCGCGCACGTAGTCCGTGGCCAGGGTGCTGCGCGAGGCGCCGGTGTCCAGGATCAGGCGGATGGGAGCCTGTCCGTTGACCGACGCCGTGATGAAGAGGCCGCCGTTGTCGTCGTAGACCAGCGGCACCGGAACGGGGACGGCGCGCGTGCGGCCTGTCGTGCAGCCAGCCAGAGCGCCCAGGAACGCAACGAACGCGCGCCGTGAGATCATGCGGCCCGGATTGTATGGGGCGCGGCTCCACGGCCGCGCCCCCGGGTCCGGGCGCTGTCCGCCGCTCAGCGGCGCGCGCCCTGCTCGCGCAGCTTCTGCGCGCACTCGTCGCAGCACACGACGACCTCGCGGCCTCCGGCTGTGACCTTCTGGCCGCCGTCCTTGATCTCCCAGTCGCAGACCGGGCACTTCAACGTCTTCTGCGCTTCCATCGGATGCTCCTGTGGCTTTGCGGGCGCGGGCTGCGCCCATGCGAGAGCCAAGGCTAGGACGCGCGGCGGCGGGCCGCTTGCAGGATCTTGCTCGGCTCGCGCAGCTCCGAGGGAGGCGCCCCGAACTCGCGCCGGAAAGCGTTGGTGAAGTGACTGTGGCTGGAAAAGCCGGTCTGCAACGCCAGGCGCGACAGGTCCTTTTCGCCTCCATCCAGGCGCTCCAGGGCCTCCCGCAGGCGCAGGCGGTTCAGATACTGGTGCAGCGGCAGCCCGGCGTGGCGGCGGAACACGCGCGCCAGGTGGTAGGGCGAGGATCGCACGGCCCAGGCGACGCGGTCGAGGGTGAGCCGCTGCTGGAAGCGCCCGGCGAGGTAGAGGCGCGCGGACTCGGCGAGCTCGGCGTGCCTTGCGCTGGGGGGCGCGCGGCGGCGCGGCCGCGGAGCGCCGGCCAGCGCGACGTTGAGCAGCGCCAGCGCCATTTCTTCGGCTTCCAGGTCCAGGGTGCCGATGCGGAGTGCGTGGCGAAGGCGCCGCAGGCGGGCGGCGGCGGGACCGGACAGTGGCGCGGCTGGCTCGGCGAAGGGTCGCTCGGGCCGGTCGGCGGCGCCGGGGGCCCAGCGGCGCAGGGCCTCGTCGAGGGCAGCCGGCGCGAAGTGGAGGCTGGTGCAGTCGTCCCCGCCGGCGACCGGGTGGCTGACGCGCTGGACCTCGCCGGTCTGGAAGAACAGCACCTGGCTGGCGTCGGCGACGTAGCGGCGGCGGCCCAGGTGGCGCACGAACACGCCCCGGCGCGGGAACACGATCGTGCTCCGCTCCTGCTGCTCCTCGCCGCTGCAGCCCGGCTCGTTTGGCCGGCAGCTCACCTCGGTCACGCTGACCAGGGGGCTGTGGAAGAGGACGTGGTGGTGGAACTGGCTCATGCGCGGGCGAGGAGCATGATGATAGACGCTCGTGCCATGCTCCGGCCGCCTAGCGAGGCTTGGGAAAGACCTCGTGTTCCCCGGCCTCGAATGCCGCATCTTCGACCTCCAGTCCGGCGCCATAGACGCAGATCGTGCATGGAGCTGGCGCCAGTCCCGTGAGGACGAGTTCCGTTTCTCCCGGCTCCAGGTCAAAACGCCAGCTCCAGCGGCAGTGGCCCTGAGGGGTGTTGACCTTCACAAACAGATCGTCTCGCCTGTCCTCTTCCTCGCTGAGCCGGTAGTGGATGCGAAGAGTGACGGTCTGTTCCATGCCGTCGCCGATGCGGATTCTCGCATCCCTGGCGTCTGCGGGAACCGTGACGACCGCCTTCGCCTTGCCGTTATCGCGCCCGCTCGGGTACACGAGGATCTCGTATGCCTCATCAGCGAGCTGGTCGAGTACGAAACGGCCCTCGGGGTCCGTGGTGAACTCGTGGTGATCCAGCTCTCGCTCGAGGGCTCGAGTGCGCGGAGACGTGAGCATGTCTACTAGTTCGGGAATTTCTTGCGAACCTCGGATCACCAGCAACGCCGCAGGAACCGGGATGTCGCCAGTGGACAGGATCGTTCCCGAGATCGTCTTCTCGGGAGCAAGACGCAGCTCCAGAACCTTGCCCACGACTGCTTTGGAGTCGTACCAGAACTTCCCCATGGCGCAGCCCGTGCCTCGTGCCAGGAGGACGAACCGATCGCCCCATGGCTCCATCGGTATGAGGAACTCGCCGAGATCGTTGCTGCGCGCACCCTCCCACCCCCATGAATCCACGAACATCCTGTTCATCTGCACCCAGCCATCCGCAACGGGAGAACCGTCCTCGCGAAGGAGACGGCCCCGGATTTCTGATGGATAGCCCTTGGAGGTCGCGACATCCTGGGCCGAGACCTGTCCCGGCAGCGTGAAGAGCAAGAGAAGAACTGGCATGCGGAACTGACTCGTTGACGCCTGAATAGAGTAGTCCGGCAACCAAGGGTTGTTCCCCATTCTGTCTGTGCGGCTGTGCGCACAGCGGAACAGGGGGGCGGCGGAAAAAGCTTAGTGCGCCGGTGGGGAGGTGTCGGCCGCCACCTGCACGGTCTTCCACTTGCCGCGGCGGAACACGACAGCGGCCGCCACCGCCATGGTGGCCTCGGCGATGCACACCGACCAGAACACGCCGCTGGGGCCGTAGCCGGCCGTGCGCGCCAGCACGTAGGCCAGCGGGATCTCCAGCACCCAGTAACAGAAGAAGTTGATGTAAGTCGGCGTCATGGTGTCGCCGGCGCCGTTGAAGGCCTGCGGCAGCACCATGCCCCAGGCGTAGAAGACGTAGCCGTAGCTGAGCGTGCGCAGGGCGGTGACGGCCACTTCGGCCGTTTCCGGCTTGCTGGTGAACAGGGATACGATCTGCGGCGCGAACAGCAGGAAGACGATGGTGACCAGGCCGAGGAAGGCCATGTTGTACAGGCCGGTCAGCCAGGTGGCGCGCTCGGCGCGGTCCGGTCGCCCCGCGCCCAGGTTCTGGCCCACCAGCGTGGCCGCGGCGTTGCTCAGGCCCCAGGAGGGCAGCAGCGCGAAGACCACGATGCGGATGGCGATGGTGTAGCCGGCCACGGCCTGGTCGCCGAAGGGCGCGACGATGCGCATGAGGACGACCCAGCTCGCGGTGGCGATCAGGAACTGGGACACGCCGCCGACCGACAGGCGCAGGATCTCGAGCGCGATCCTGGGCACGAAGCGGAAGCCCGGGCCGCGCAGGGCGATGCGCCCGGCGCCGGCGCGCAGCATGTAGATCTGGTACAGGACGCCCACGCTGCGGCCGATGACGGTGGCGATGCCGGCGCCGGTCACGCCCAGCTCCGGGAACGGCCCCCAGCCGAAGATCAGGCACGGGTCCAGGATGACGTTGATGCCGTTGGCCAGCCACAGCGCGCGCATGGCCAGCACCGGATCGCCGGCGCCGCGGAACACGGCGTTGTTCAGGAACAGCAGGAACACGGCGAAGTTGCAGCCGAGGATGGCGCGCGTGTAGCCGCTGCCGCCGGCGATGACGGCGTCCGATGCGCCCATCAGGCGCAGCAGGTCCTCGGCGAAGACGAAGCACGGCAGGCCGATCAGCGCGCCGGCGATCACGCCGATCGCGACCGCCTGGGTGGCGGCGCGCACCGCTCCTTCCACGTTGCGCTCGCCGATGCGCCGGGCGATGAGCGCGGTGGCCGCCATGCTGATGCCGATCGCGAAGGCGTAGACGATGGTCAGCATGGACTCGGTGAGGCCCACGGCCGCGACCGCGTCGTCCCCGAGCTTCGCCACGAAGAACACGTCCACGATGGCGAAGACCGACTCCATGGCCATCTCGAGCACCATGGGCACGGCCAGGAGCACGATGGCGCGGCTCAGCTCGCCGCCGGTGTAGTCGTGCTGCGCGCCGCGCAGCACGCTCCAGATGTCGGCCAGCCAGGAGCGAGGCCGCGCGGGCGGAACTTCCGGCATGCCCTAGAGGAAGGTGACGGTCCGCCGCGGGCTGATGGCGCAGCGGAACGGCTGGTAGGCCTGCAGGTACAGCGTGGCGCCCTGCAGGCCCGCCGGAACCAGGGTCGAGAACGTGGCGCTGCCGTCGCCGGCGCCGGCCACGGAGGCGGGCACGCCCGTGGTGGAGGTTGCGGGAACCTCGTGCAGCAGCTCCTGCGCCGCGGCGGGTGCGCCCAGGGCCGCCAGGAAGCCGAGCAGAGCGCACGCGTGCGACGATCGGAGCTGGATCATGCGGGCGGGATGATACTCGCGCTCAGAACACTTCGACGCGCAGCTTCACGGCGTTGCTGGACTGTCCCGGGCGCGCGCCGAACTGCAGGTAGAAATCGGCGCTGGCCGGAAGATCGGGCCCCTGGAGCGCGATCCGCGCCGCGCCGGCGGCGTCCAGTTGCACCGGGAACTGGCGCACGAACGGCGGGGCCGCCAGCAGCGCGCACGCGTGCAGCGCGCCGGAGGCGGGCGCCGTGGAAACCACGAGCACGCCCGTGCTGCCCGCGACGCCACCGTCCAGGCGCAGGCTCAGCGGCGCTCCGGGCATGGTCGCTCCGTCCACGGACAGGCGCGGGGCGGCGCCGCAGCCGAAGCCGTAGCGCTCGCCCTGGTTGAGGATCTGGCCGCGGATCTCGTCGCCGGGCGTGATCGAGTGGTGGATGTTCACGTAGTAGCCGCCCGCCTGCATGATCGTGAACTGCTCGGGCGTCATCGGCGCGGTCGTGCCCGACCAGACCAGCGGCCCGCCCTGCAGCGCGAACACGATGGCGCCGTTGACGCCCGGACCGCCCAGGTGGATGTGCGCGGCATATCCGGTGTAGGTCGCCGACTCCACGTGATACGTGATGCTGCGGTCGTCGTCGACGGTGAGCCGCCCCTCGGCAGTCTCGGTGGTCGGATTGTGCAGCACCACCTGCGCGCCGTTGCAGTGGGCCGCGAACACGCGCGGGCTGGCGTCGATCTGCCCGCGGATCTCGCCGCCGGGATGCGCCACGGTGTGCACGTTCACGTACAGCCCCGCGGAGCGCAGCGCGGCGACGTCGGCAGCGGCGAGCGGCGGCGTGACGCCGATCCAGCTCTCGGGCCCGCCAGCCAGCGGGAAGAGCACGGACCCCGAGCTTCCAGCCGTCCCCGTGTGGATGTGGGCCGCGGTGCCGCTCAAGCCCCAGGTCTCCACGCGGTAGCCGAGGCTGCCGTCCGTGTTCAGCGTGAACTCGGCCCAGCCGCCCGCCGCGGTCGCGACCGGCGGCACCTCCTGGTCGCCGTCGAGAGTGGCGCGGAAGCGGTCCTGCGCCGCGAGCGGCGCCGCGAGGACCAGCCAGAGGAACAGGACCGGGCGCGGGAACATGGCCGTGGCATCGTATCCCGTGCCATGAGCGAACAACCGTGCATCGAGTGCACGCCGGACGGCGCGCTGCGAGAGCGAGACAGGTCTCCGCCCGCCCGTGGCGCAGCGCTGCACGCTGTGCCGCTGCGGCGCCGCAACAAGCCGTTCTGCGATGGCAGCCACTCGGAGGCGCAGTTCGCCGACCCGGCCGACTGAGCCGCCGCGGCGCAAGGGTGCGCTGCGCAAATCGATCTGACGCTTCCAGCCGGCATGGCATGATGCTGGCGGTGGCCGTTCCTCAGGAGCCCTGCATCCCGGTCGCGCTGGGCGGCGGCGCGCTGCTGGCGGGAGCCGCGGTGCTTGCCGTCATTGCTCTTGTGATCTGGTCCGCGCGCCGCAGGAAGGGGTCGACTGCTGTTGCGGACCCGAAGCCGGCACCTGCCACTCCGGAGCCCGCGGCCGTCCGCGCCACCGAAGCTGCCGGGCCGCGCGATCTCGCCTTGGTGGAGCGGCTGCGGGTCGCCGTGTACGAGGAGCGCGGCTTCGGGGATCTGGTCCAGTTCAGCCTGGTGGGGGAGTACGAGGCGTACTGCGCGCGGGCCGGGGCCGCAGGAGATGCCGCCGAAGGCGAGCTCGTGGACCGCGTCATGGCGGCGGCCCTGGCCGACGCCATCATCAAGCTGCAGGAGCAGGGCGTGCCGCGCGAGATCGCCGGCCAGCGCCTGGCGGAAGTGTTCACCAAGTGCCAGGAGGCGGCGGACTGGCACGATCTGCCGCGCACGCAGAGCTACGCGCAGCGCTTCCTGGACCGCGAGGAAGCTCTAGCCGACAAGCTGGCCAAGGAACGCGAGCGTAACGTCTAGGCCTTGCGCTTCAACAAGGCTGCGATGTGTCGCGAGCCGCTGACGACATGTATGAACTCGACCGGGCGCGTCTCCGGCCGGTAGATCAAGAGGTAGCTGTACACGGGCCAAAAGCGGACGGGTTCATCGACGAGATCCTCCCTCAGGTGTCCTATCGACGGATACTCTGCGATCAGCTCTGCTGCCTTGAGCAGCGCGTCCAGGACTGCGTGGGCACGCTCCGGCCCGCTCTTCCTGGCAATGTAGTCAACGATCTCGAGAAGCTCGGCGTGCGCCTTGGGAGTAGAGCGATAGCCGCTCACCGGGAGCGGCGCGCGCGCCTGTTGTGGCGCTCGATGGCTGCGCGCAGCTCTGCAATCACCGTTTCCCCATCCAGCAATTCACCGCGGCGCGCCTGGTCCAGGCCTACTTGGATGTCCTCGCGCACCTGCAGCAAGCGCTCTTCCCGTAAACGATCCTGCTCAGCGAGGAGCCGCAAGCCTTCACGCACGACTTCGCTTGCTGAGTTGTAGAGTCCAGTGTCGACCTTGTTGCGCACGAATTTCTCGAGGTCTGGGGTCAGATTGACATTCATTTCAGCAGTATAACCAAGATTGTCAATGATTGACAGAGCGCCTCCTGGACCCGGCCAGCCCGAACTTCCTGCCATCTGCACCAGTCGGGCGATTGGTGCCAATCTGGCACCAATCCGCCATGGGTCTGGGGACACCTGCCTTGGTCATGTTGACCCAGGAACGACATGGACCGTGCTCGTGGCCACCATGAGCTCTTGGGGAGTGGCGGGCGGAGATTTCCCAGCCGGAGCCGAGCAGGCGCAGAGCAGCAGCGGCGCGAGCAGCGCCCGCTTATTCATGCCGCAGCGCTTCCACCGGGTCCATGTTGGCGGCGCGCCAGGCGGGGTAGAGGCCGAACAGGACCCCGATGCCGGCCGAGATGCCGAAGGCCAGCATGGGCGCGGTCGGGGTGACGATTGTGCGCATCTCCGCCCAGTGCTCGACGGCCAGTGGGATGGCCAGGCCAAGCAGGATGCCGACCAGCCCTCCGCCCACGGACAGGACCACGGTCTCGACCAGGAACTGGACCACGATGTGGCGGCGCTTGGCGCCCAGAGCGCGGCGGATGCCGATCTCGCGCGTGCGCTCGGTCACGGTGGCCAGCATCACGTTCATGATGCCGATTCCGCCCACCAGCAGGCTGATGCCGGCGATGCTTCCGAGCACGATGTTGAAGATGCGCTTGGTCTCCTGGGCGCGCAGCAGCAGCTCCAGGGGCACCACGACCTCGTAGTCGCGCTTCTTGTGGCTGCGGGTCAGCATCTCGCGGGCCGCGGCGGCGGCCGCCTCCACGTGCTCCGGCCGGTCGACCTCGGCGATGATCTCGTGCAGCGCCACTTCTTCCATGTCGCGACTGCCGCTGCGGATCTTCACCTGGAGCTTGCCGAACCAGCGCCAGCCCGTGGACAGGGGGATCAGCACCTCGCCGGTGACCTCGGAGCCCGGGGCCGGCGCGTCGCTGCCGAGGGGCACGCGCGGCACGATGGTGCCGACCACGGTGAAATAGTCGCTGCCGATCTTGACCCGCTGGCCGATGGGGGAGCGCAGCGGGAACAGGTGGCGTGCGACCTCGTAGCCGAGCACGCATACGTTGGCGGTCTCGCGCTCGTCCTGCTCGCTCAGGAAGCGGCCCTCGAACAGCACGCGGCCGGTGACGTCCAGGTACGAGGGCACGGTGGCCAGCACGCGCGGGCTGAGCACGCGCTCCTCGAAGCGCACCTCCTGCTGGAGCTGGCGCACCGGCACCACGCGCCGCACCCACGGGAAGGTGCCGCGCACGCGCTCCAGGTCGCCCTCGGTGAGGCCGTAGGAGCTGATGCGCGACTGCTGCGAGCTGACCAGGTCGTCGGGCGGCTTGACGCTGCGCAGGATCACGTTCTGGCTGCCGAGCTGGCGGATCTGCTCCTGGGCCTCGGCGCTGGCGCCCTCGCCGATGGCCAGCATGGCGATGACGCTGCTCACGCCGAACAGGACGCCCAGCGTGGTGAGCAGGCTGCGCAGCTTGTGCAGCAGCAGGCTGCTCACGCCCAGCCGCACGGTGCGCAGGAGCGCGCCGCTCTTCATCGGCCGTCCTTCATTCCTTCCTCCACGCCGGCGATGCGGCCGTCGGCCAGGCGCAGGATGCGCTGGGCACGGCGGCCCACGATGGCCTCGTGCGTGACGAACAGGATGGTCTTGCCCTCACCGTGCAGCTCGTCCAGCAGGTCGAGGATCTCTTCCGCGGTCTTGCTGTCCAGGTTGCCGGTGGCTTCGTCGGCCAGGATCATGGCCGGATCGTTCACCAGCGAACGGGCGATGGCGACGCGCTGCTGCTGGCCGCCGGACAGCTCCATGGGGCGGTGGCGCAGGCGCTCGCCGAGGCCCAGGCGCGCCGCCAGGGTCTCGGCCCGCTCGCGCCCCTCGGCCGGGGGCTCGTCCTGGTAGAACAGCGGCAGCATGATGTTCTCCAGCACGGTGAGCTGGGGGATCAGGTTGAACGACTGGAAGATGAAGCCGAGGTAGCGGCAGCGCAGCTCGCTGAGCTCGTCGTCGGCCAGTTCGCCGATCTCGTGGCCGCACAGCTCGTACGAGCCGGAGCTGGGCCGGTCGATGCAGCCCAGGATGTTGAGCAGCGTGGACTTGCCGCTGCCGGAGGTGCCCATGATGGACCAGTACTCCCCCTGGCGGAACGTGAAGCTGAAGCCGTCCAGCGCGCGCACTTCGGCCGCGCCCATGTGGTACACGCGCGTGACGTCGCGCAGCTCCGCCACCGGAGCGCCGTTGCCTCCCGGCATCACTGGCGTGTGCCCTGCGGCGCAGGGCTGCCCGCCTTGGGCTCGCCCGCGCCGGCCTGCGGATCTCCCGCGGGCGCACCGCCCTGCTGGTCCTTGCCGCCGGCTTCGGACGCCGTGCCGCCGTGCCCGGCGGGCTGCCAGGATCCGGCTCCGGGCGGGCGCTCGCGCCTGCCGTCCTCGGCCGAACGCTCGCGGCCGGGCTCCGCGTCCGACGGTGTTTCCGCGGACTCCGCGCCCTCCTCCTCGCGCGGGCGCCCGCGGGGGGCGCCGGTTGCATCGTCCATCGGAGGCTGCTCGAGCTGCTCCTCGGGCGCCGGCTCCGGCTTGAAGCCCTGCGGCGCGCTCAACAGCACGGTCTCGCCCTCGCGCAGGCCGTCCTTGACCTCGGCCCACTGCTCGCTGCTCAGCCCGATCGTGACCTTGCGGTGCTCCACGCCCGAGTCCGACGCCACGAAGCAGATGGTCTCTCCACGCTGGTAGTAGACGGCCTGCAGGGGCACGTAGAGGGCGTCGGGCAGCTCGGCCACCAGGATCTCCACGGAGCAGGACATGCCGGGGCGCATCTCGGGCACGCCGTCGGTGATGCTGATGGTGGTGGCGTACAGGCGCTGGTCCGGGTTGGCCCACCACGAGCCCTTGTCGGCCATCGGGGCCACCGATTCGACCACGCCGTGGAACTCGCGGCCGGGGATGGCGTCCACCTTGATGGTGCAGGGCTGGCCGCCGTTCTGCACCTGCTTCAGCACCGTCTCGTGGACCTTGGCCTGGACCACCATGCTGGCCGAGCGCGGAATGGTGCAGATCTCCTCGCGCTCGCGCACCTCGGCGCCGACGGTGATGGGCTGGCTGCCGAAGCCAGGGCCGTCCTCCTCGCGCGTGTGCACCACCATGCCGTCCTGGGGAGCGTAGATCCTGGCCTTCTCGATCTGGTCGTTGAGCTTGTCCAGCTTCTCCTGCTCCAGGCGGAAGGTGGCAACGGCCGAGCTGAGGTCCGACTCGTAGTCGACCGTGCGCGCCGACGCCTGCAGCTTGACGCGGTCCAGCTCGCGCTGCGCCTCGGTGACCGCCGCGGTCAGGGTCGCGAGCTGGCGCGGATTGTCGTACTCGATGAGCAGTCTCTTGTTGCGCGTGGCCTGCTCCAGCGTGATCTTGGCCCGCTCGAACGCAAGCTGGTCGCTCTCCAGCTCGGTGCGCGTGAGGAATCCCTGCTCTTCCAGGCGGCTGGACCAGTCCAGCCGGTCCTTGGACTGCGACATGGTCTCCTCGGCCAGCACGATCTGCTCCTCCGCCTCCTGGAGCTGCTGCGGCCAGTCGCCCTCCTGGTACTTGCGCAGGTCGGCCTGCGCGAACTCCAGGTTCTGCGCGGCGGCGGCGATGTCGCTCTCGTTCTGGCTCCTCTGGATCTCCAGCACCTGGCGCGCCTTGGTCTCCGCGGCCTGCTTGTTCTGGACCATGATCTCCTGCGCCACCCGCCGCTCGTTCAACGCGGAGGAGTCCAGCTCCGCCACCAGGTCGCCCTCATTGACGAAGCTGCCTTCGGGCACGAGGAAGAGGATGGTGGTGCGGCCCTCGATCTCCGACTTCACGGACACGCTGTTCTTGGGCTCGAGGTTGCCGCGCTGCACCACGGTGACGCGCAGCGGGCCACGGCGCACGAGCGCGCCCTTGATGCCGGAGGAGGCCTCGGCCGCCCACCAGCCGCCCTCGCGGAACCCCAGCCAGGCCAGCAGCCCCGCGGCCGCCACGGCGGCGAGCACGAGGTAGGGCAGACGTGTGCGGTGCTTCATGCGCCCTCGCTCAGGAGCGGTTGCAACGCCCCATTGTCCAACACGATTCCGGTTTCGTCGACGGTCAGCAGCTCCAACTGGTTGAAAAAGCTCAGCCAGGCCAGGAGCAGGTCGATGCGGGCCGCGGTCAGGGCATTCTGGGCCGTCAGCAGGTCGGACTGGGCCTCCAGCACGTCCCGGGTGCTGGAGCGGCCGGCCTGCAGGTTCAGGGAGGCGCTCAGGACCCGCCGTTCCGCCAGGACGACGGCGTCGAGCTGCAGGACGTACTGCTCCTGGTTGGTCTGGACCTGGCGCATGCTGTCGCGGAGGGAGGAGCGGATCGAGTCCCCCAGGCTCTCCAGGCCCCGCCAGGCCGCCTCCAGGGCCACCAGGCTGGCCCGGTAGACGTTGCGCTCGGGGAGCTGGTCCACGGGCAGGTCCAGGGTGAAGCCGGCCGACCACGGCAGGTTCGCCGAGCGGAAGCCCGCCGGCCGGCCTTCCTCGGAGGTCGCGTTCACGCTGGCCTCCAGGTCCAGGCCGGCGCGCAGGGCGTCGGCCGCGATCCGGATCTGGCGCTCGGCGTCGCGCACCTGGCCCTCGGTGTTGGCGTAGTCCAGGCGGTGGTCCAGGGCGTAGCGGCTCAGGGCATCCTCGGCGGCGACGGCCGGCGGCGGCTGCTCCACGTCCACGCTCTGGCGCTCCACCTCCGTCGGATCCAGCTCGATCGGGGTCTCGACCGGCAGCCCGAGGAAGAAATTGAAGTCGTCCAGCTGCGCCTGCAGCCCCTGCTCCAGCTCGATGAGGCGGTTCTCGGAGCGCAGCTCGTCCTGGCGCGCCTGGTCCAACTCGATGTCGTTGACACGCCCGGCGGCGGCCAGCGCCTCGTTCCGCACGCGCAGGTCGGTCAGGGCCGCGGCGTTCTGGCGCTCGTTCTCCAGCGCGTCCATGGCCTGGATGACGCGGAAGTAGCGCGTGGCCACGTCCACGGCGAAGGTGCGCCGGAAGCGCTCGTATGCCCGCACCTCGTACACCAGGTCGCGCTGGGCCGCCGTCAGGGGCTCCAGGACGATCTCCGGGCTCGAGCCCCGCAGCAGCGGCTGGGTCACCGACAGCCCGATGCTGCTGAGCGCGTCCCAGCCGTCGCCGGTGGACAGCAGCCGGAACAGGCTCGACCCCAGGCTGCTGACGATCTGCATCCCGGTCCCCAGCATCCGCTCCAGGATCACGGCGCCCGCCATCTCGGCACGCTGCGCGCCTTCCCCGTCCCCCGTGACGGAGCCGCTCAGGGTCGCGTCCCAGTGCGTGCGGAACTCCCACTGGGCCAGCGTCAGGTCCAGGGCGGTCAGGTACAGGGATTCCCGCTGGTCCTGGTAGTCGCGGCTGTTCTCGGCGGCGATCTCCAGGCAGTCCAGCAGGCTCAGAGGGCCAACGATCGCCGCCTCCCCGCGCAGCAGCCGCTGGCGCAGGCTGTCCGCCGCAGGCTCGATCGTGAACGGCAGGGCGTCGCCGAACAGCTCGGCCCGGCGCGCCTGGACCAGCGCGTACACCTCTTCGTCCGCCTCATCCCGGTATTCCTCCGCAGATTGGCAGGCCAGGACTGCGCAAGCCGTGAGGACGAGGCAGCTTCCGGCCCGGCGCAGGGGGTGCGACGGCATTGGAGGGACCATTGTTACGGCGCGACCGGCCTCCGGCTGGCAGGACTTATCCTGCACCCACCTTGCGCCGACCCCTCGCCCTCCTGCTCGCCGCCGGCTGCCTGTCTGCGGCTGCGGCCGCCCAGACCCAGGCGGTCCTGCTGCCGGACCAGGACACCTACGTCCAGGACACCAACCCTGCCAGCAACTTCGGCGCAGACGACCTGTGGTTCGGCCGCGGCTCCTTCTTCGGACTGGGCAATATCCGCACCCTGGTGCAGTTCGACTTCTCGCGCTTCCAGCTCGACCCGCGCCTGATCAAGTCGGCGTCCTTCAACGCCTACCAGTACGCGACCGAGCCGGCCGCCGGCGGCCTGCCCTGCGAGCTGCACTCCGCCACCGCGCCGTGGAACGAGATGACCGTCACCTGGAACAACCAGCCGGCCTACGACGCGCAGGTGTGGGCCGCGGCGGACGTCGGCGACTCGTTCGGCGTCGGCCTCGTCTCCTGGGACGTGACCGAGCTGGTGCGCGCCCAGGTGGACGGCACAATCCCGAACCACGGCTGGCTGTTCCGCATGCAGTTCGAGACCGCCGGCGCCTCGCGCCTGGGCTACTTCTACAGCACGGAGACCGCGCCCGGCGCCCTGTTCGCGCCGCTGCTCAGCGTCGAGCTGTACGAGATGCTGCTGACGGCCACTCCGCTGGCCGCGGGCCAGGCCGCGACCGTCATGGTGGCCGGAGCGCGGCCGGGACGGCGCGTCGTGTTCGCCTTCAGCACCACCGGCCTCGGCACCACGCCCGTGCCGCAGCTCAACGTCACCCTCGACCTGGACGCGGCCCGCCCGCTCGCCAGCGACTTCGCCGGCGGCACCGGCCACGCCTCGCGCCGCTTCCGCGTGCCCGCGGCCGCGCTGGGCCGCAACTACTGGCTGCAGGCCTGCTCGCTGGGCAAGCTGTCCAACGTCGTCAGCGGCGTCGTGCAGTAGCCGACGCCTAAGGCGTCGGCTCGAAGTACGGCGCGTAGTCGCGGCGCTCCAGGACCGTCCGCTGCGGCGAGCTGCCGTCCCGTGACGGCTGGAACGTGATCTCGAGACGCGTGCCGGGCTCGCCGTGGAGCAGGGGGAGGAGGTCGGCGGTCTTGAGGCCCGCCGCGGGCTTGCCGTCAATCGCGGTGAGGTGGTCGCCGCGCTGCAGGCCGGCGGCCTCGGCGTCGCTGCCCGCGAACACGTCGCGGACCTCGAAGACGCCGTTGCGCAGCCGCACGGAGAATCCCGGGTTGCCGCGCGGGATCTGCGGCCACTCCTTGCCGGGCGCGAAGCCCAGGCGGCCGTTGGGGTAGTCGAGGAGCAGGCGGTAGTGGCGCAGGAGGCCCACGCCGACGTTGGCGTCGGCGATGGGCGAGTTGAGCAGGCCGCCCTCGGCGTCCGGCGCCGGAGTCACTGCCGCGACGTCGCTCCAGGTCGTGCCGGCCACGGTGACGCTGCGCAGTCGGCCCAGGGTCACGGCGAACTCGCCGCCGACGCCGCTGACGGCGATGCGCGGTCCGGCGGCGGGCTGGAAGTGCTCGCGGAAGAACGGGCCGTGCACGGTGGTCATGGCCATGTTGCCGGTGTCGAGCATGGCCTGGGCCGGGATGCCGCAGACCTCGATCGGGAGCAGCGGGATGCCGGCGAACCAGCCCAGCGTGACGTAGTCGAAGTCCTCCGGCGCGTCGCCGGCGTCCAGGTCCTGGAAACGCAGCGTGCTCGCGGCGAAGTCCACCTCCAGGCGGCAATCGCGCAGCAGGTCGCTGCCGAAGATGCCGTCCACGGTGCGGCCGTCGAATTCCAGGAAGGACATGTCCATGCTGGTGGCCGGGAAGTGCGTGAAGGACAGGCCTCCCACGCTCATGCGCGGCACCGTGAGGGTGCCGACCGTGCCCACGCCGCCGACGCCGCCGGCCGGAAGCCGGAGCCCCGGCTCGAGATCCAGGCGCTCCGCGAGGTCCGCGTCCACGACCGAGCGGCTGGCGCCGGTGTCCAGGAGCAGCGCGGCCGGGGTGCCGTCGAAATCCACGCTGAAGACGATGGGGCCGCTGCCGTTCCAGGCACCTGGCTGCTCGAAAGGCACCGCGGACTGCGGCGGCGCCAGCACAAGCGCGGCGAGGACCAGGCTCAGCGGCGCACCACGATCTCGCGCTCGTTGAAGGACATGTTGCGCCGGCGCAGTGCGAGCAGCTCCAGGTAATCGGGATCGTCGGGCGCGGGCACCGTGACGTTGCCGCCGGCGCGGTCGATGGCGCGCACGACGAAGGCGCCTGTATTGAACGGCCAGGAGAACTCCACCGTCATGGTGGAGCTGGTGCGCGCGTCGTTGCTGACCGTCATCGCCGCCGGATTCAGCCAGTCGATCCCGGCGCCGTCCACGCCGCCGTAGACGTGGTATTCGAGCTGGCCGGTGGTGTCGCCGCCGAACGGCAGGCTCTCGGGGTCGGCGGCGTGGAAGAAGGTGACGCTCACCGTGCCCGACGGCGTGAAGTCCCCGTAGTACTTCCCCGCGTTGTTGACGTTGTCGAACTCGAACACCGGCGGATCACCGTCGGCGTGCTCCAGCGCGCCTTCGTCGGCCCAGGCCGTCAGCGGCGCCTGCATGGCGGCGATGGCGGAGGGCTGGGCGTCGTACTCCACGTGCTCCAGCGGATTGGAGGTGAAGCGCAGCAGGAACTCGTTCCAGGTGGCGGCGCCGTCGCCCACGAGGACGAAGCTGTCGGGCGCGCCGCTGGTGCCGGTCCCGATCATGACGCCGGCGTAGCTGCCCAGGTCCAGGCGCCCGCCGGCGGGGGAGCCGTCATGGCAGCTCAGGCACGCGTTGCCCGCGGGCGAGGTCGTGTCCCAGAGCGGAGCGACGTGCACGGCGTAGTCCACCAGCCCGGGCATCCATTGCGAGGGGGTGCGCGCCGAGGTCACCTTGTTGGTTTCCGTCTGCAGGCCGCTCGTGTTCACCGCCTCCACGCGGTAGTAGAAGGTGGTGAATTCCGGCAGGCCGCGGTCCGCGAACACGGTCACGCCCGGAGCGGTGGTGAAGATCAGGGAGGACTCGTCCAGCACGCTCACAGCGTCGAGTGCCCGGTAGATCTTGTAGATCATGCTGCTGGAGCCCGGCGGGCCGCTGAAGTTGCGCGCGGCGGGCCAGGACACGGTCACGTCCGCGGGCGTGATGGCGTCCGCCGCTCCGATCCCGGAAAAGCGCGGCGGCCGGTCGTCGCCTGAGCCCTGGTCTCCGCCCGAGTTCGAGCTGCTTCCGCCCGGGCCGCACCCGGGAAAGGCGGCGAGGGCGGCGAGGGTGGCCAGGGCGGCTGAGGCGAGGACGAGCGGGCGGACGGCCGAGGAGAGGAGGTGCATGCGAGGTCCGTGCCAAGCGTCGTCCTGCCCGGCGCGGAGGGTTCGGTGCAAGCTTACCTACGATTCCGGGCCATTGAAGTTGGAACCGGACCGGATTTCGCCCCCTTGCAAAGCCGTGGAGGCCCCGCCATAACTTGGGCCGCCCACAAGGGGGTTTTTTGGCCGGGCCGCAACCCGTCTTGCCCACCGTGTTCCAGCCGTTCACCACGCTCTTGCGCGGAACGGCCAAAGATCTGCTCCAGTTCGACACGCCGCTGTGGCTTACCCGCGCCCCAGGCCGCCTGGACGTGCTCGGAGGTCCCGCGGAGTCCCCTGGCTCGGCCTCCCTGCAGGTGTCCATCGCGCGCTCGGTCTATTGCGCGGTGCAGAACCGCCAGGACCAAAAGATCTTCATGCGCTGCCTGCTGCCGGCTTCCCAGGGCGGAACCCGGTTCTGGGAGGGGGATGTGGGCAGCCTCTATACAAAGAAGGGCCCGCCCCGGAGTCTGGCCGTCCTGCGCCAGAGCTTCGGCGCTCCGGACAAGGCATGGATGATGGAGATCATCGCCGCCATGCTGGGCCTGAGGCGCACCCGGCAGCTCAACACGCCCAAGCACGGCTTCACCATGGTCATCTGGAGCCGGCTGCCCGAAGAGCCTGGCTATGGACAAGATGCTGCCTTCGGCACGGCCGTGGCCCTGGCATTCAAGGCGTCCACCGGCCTGGCAAGGAAGCGCGTGGACGGGATACAAGTTGCAAAGGCTGTGGTGCAGGGTGCCCGTGAGGTTCTGGAGCGAAACGTCCCGATCGCCGACGCCCTGACCAGCGCGCTCGGAAGGCGCAACTGCGCCATGTACATAGAGCACGGCCTGGAACCGGCCATGCAGTGGATCCCGCTGCCGCAGCAGTGCGTGATCGCTGCGGTGGACATCGCGCCCGTGGGCTCGGTCTCCGCGGCGGACCGCTGCGCCGCCGAAGCCGGCGCGGGCATGGCCCTGGTGCACCTGAGCGCGGCCCTGAAGCGCGACAAGAAGATGCCCGTGCCCGGCTGGGGCAAGGTGAATCCGAGCGAGTTCGACGAGGCCTGGAAGGGCCTGATCCCGGTCGAGGAGCAGGGTTCCGAGTGGCTCAAGCACTTCAAGCGCGGCCACGAGGACATCGCGGCGACGGTGGACAAGGACCGCAGCTACCGGCTGCGGTCGCTGGCCGAGCACCACGTGCACGAGAGCGAGCGCGTGCGCCGCTTCGTGTCCAATCTCAGCGAGTTCTCGCGCTCGCTGCGCGAGGGCTTCCTGGGCGAGGCCGGGCGCACGCTGCAGCGCAGCACGCAGTCGCTGGAGGACAAGTGCGGCTTCCACTTCGTGCACTGCGGCCCCTTCCTGAGCGCCATCAAGGAGGCCGGCCGTGAGGAAGGCCTGTTCGGAGCCCGGCCCAGCGAATGCGGCCGCCACGGCATCGTGGCCGTGCTCCTGCACCAGGCGGCCCGCCAGCCGCTGCGCGAGCTCGCGGAGCAGCACCGAGCCCCCGGCAAGGTCGCGCCCACGGTGATCTCGGACACCGAGGACGGCGGCGCCCTCAACTGCTGGTGGGAAGGCATCCTGGAGCCCAAGGAGGGGCAGGTCCTGACCGCCGCGCGGCCTCCAGAGGCTGCGCCCGTGGCTCCGGCGGAAGAGCCGCGCCGTGGCCGCATCCGGCCCGAGCCGGAACGCCGCCGCGACCGCGGCCTGCCGGACTACTCCGGCGATTACGACCTGGAATAAGGCGCGGCACCAGGGCGTAGACTGCGGGAGGCGACTTGCCTCCCGTCCCACCGAGCCTGGAAATGAAGCCTTTCCCCCTCCTACTTGCCGCCGCCGCCGTCGCCGTGGGCGCCAGCGCCATGACCCGACTGGTGCTGGACGGTCCAGCCGCCGCCCCGGCCGACGACCGTCTGGAAGAGCGCATCGCCGGCCTGGAAGCGCGGCTTGCGGAGGACCGCGCGCAGCGTGAGGAGCTGACACGCTCCCTGGCGTCGCTCCAGCAGCGCCTGGATCTGCTGTCGGCGGGCCCGGCGCCGGCACGCGTCGCCGCCGACGCGGACATTGACGCCGCGGTCGCGCGCTGGATGGCGCAGAACGCGCAGGACCCGGCCATGGCGCCCGCGGTAGAGCCGGCGGCGATGACGGTCGCGGACGCCATGGCGCAGCTGATGAGCCCGGACCTCGGCTACGAGGAGCGCGAGGAGCTGTGGAAGAAGATCCGCGACGCCGGTCTGCTGGAGGAGGTCATCGCCGAGATGGAGACGCTCGCGGCCGCCAATCCCGCCAACGCGGAGCTGCAGTTCGCGCTCGGCAATGCCTACCTGCAGCCGATCTTCGCCGGCGAGGGCGGGCCGCAGGCGGGCGTGTGGGCCACCAAGTCCGATGCGGCCTTCGACCGTGCGCTGGAGATCAACCCGCAGTACTGGGACGCGCGGTTCAGCAAGGCGGTGAGCCTCAGCTTCTGGCCGCCCGTGCTCGGCAAGCAAGGCGAGGCCATCCAGCAGTTCGAGATGCTGCTGCAGCAGCAGGCCGGCAGCTCGGTGCGGCCGGAGTACGCCCAGACCTACATGTTCCTGGGCAACCTGTACCAGCAGATCGGCAATCCGCAGCGGGCCCTTGAGGTCTGGAACCAGGGACTGGGCGCGTTCCCCAGCGACGCCGAGCTGCGGCGCCAGGTCGAGCTCGCCGGCGGCAACTAGGCTGCCGGAAAAGTTCCCGGCCGAGCATGGAGCGAACCCCGTGCCCGGCCGAGACATCCCCCTGTTCTGGTTTTGGAACGAGAAGCCCGGCGCCAGCCGGGTTCTTCTCCGATGACCTTCCGCCTTGCGGCTTCTGGCCGCCCCTTCAGGTGCAACGAGCGTGCCAGGCCGGGACGTCGGGAGTACGGGGCCGGTTCGTTGCGCTTCCGCACAGTGCGTGCGCCTGCGCGCTTCGGCGCCGCGCGGACCGCGGCGCGACAATGCCGGACATGCCCAGCCAAGGCCGCGAGCCCTCCATCCGGGTCACCCTGCTCCCCCGGGACACCAATGAAGCCGGCACCATCTTCGGGGGCGTCATCCTGTCCTACATCGACCTGGCGGCGGCGGTGGAAGTCAACAAGGTCAATCCCGTGCGCCGCTACGTCACCGTGGCGATGAAGGAGGTCGTGTTCCACCAGCCCGTGTTCGTGGGCGACCTGGTGTCCTTCTACACCTCGCTGGTGCGGGTCGGACGGACTTCGGTCACCGTGAAGGTGAACGTGGTGTCGCGGCGCCGCAGCAACCCCAAGCTGGACGTGCGCGTGACCGAGGCCGAGGTGGTGTACGTCGCGGTGGACGAGAGCCGCCAGCCCATCCCCGTGCAGGACGGCGGGGCAGGGGATTGACTAGAACGCCTCGGCCGGGATCGAGAGCCCGCGCACGCGCTGCGCGATCACTTCCAGCTCCGCCTTCGGCACGGCGGTCACCTGCGCTTCGGACTGCGGCGGCCGGTCGATGGAGTAAACCTCCACGCGGTACGGGCGCAGCTCGCCCAGCAGCGCCAGCCAGCCGTCGAGCTCGCGCGGCGTGGTGTTGTCGGCACGCGGGCTGCGCAGGAACAAGGCCTGGACGGCGAAACGGTCCAGGCGCTTCAGGCCGTCCACCACGCGCCGGAAGCCCTTGGGGGACACCTGGTTCATGGCCGCGAAGCACTCCGGCGTGCCCCATTCCAGCTTCATGGCCGGGTCGTCGTAGCACTCGTTGAGGGCGCGCACGACGTCGTCGCGGTTGAGGTGCATGGAGTTGCTGAGCAGGCCGATCCGGCTCGCGGGAAGGTGGCGGTCCCGCGCCGCCTGGAGCGCGCGGCTCATCTCCAGGAAGTCGGGATGCAGCGTGGGCTCGCCGTTTCCGGCCACGTGGATCCAGTCCGGGACGTCGCCGGCGGCCGCCAGGCGCGCGAACTCCCGCTCGAAAGCGCGTGCCATCTCGGGCGCCGAAGGCACCTCCGCCCGCCCGGCCGTGTCCTGGGCGCGCGTGAAACCGTACTGGCAGTACAGGCAGTCCAGCGAGCACAGCTTGCGGTCGAGCGGCAGCGGGTTGACGCCCAGGCTGCGGCCGTAGCGCCGGCTGTGCACCGGGCCGTAGATCCAGCCGTCCTGCAAGGGGATGGGCATGCGCGCGCCCCTGGCGCAGCGCGGCGCCAGGGAGGGCCGGGATTCTAGCCCACGGTCCTGGCCGAAGCCCTGCAACCCTGGAAGGCGTAACGCGCACTCACCGGTTGCCATGATCACCCACCGCATCCTCATTGCCATCTCCGTTCTGTCCCTGGCCGGCGCCGGCGGGGCCTTGCTCGCGCCGGACCACGCGCAGGAACAGGGACCGCAGGCCACCAAGGAGCACGCGCTGCTCAAGATGGACGAAGGCCGCTGGAACGCCGACATCACCATCTACCCGGGTCCCGGATCTCCGGCCCAGAAGGACAAGGGCGTGGAGGAGAACAAGCTCGACTTCAACGGCCTGTGGCTGACCACCGATGTGCGCACGGACGGCGGCTTCAAGGGCCACGGCGTCACCGGCTACGACCCAGCCAGGAAGGTCTACGTGGGGGTGTGGGTGGACAACATGAGCACGTCCCTGATCACTTCCGAGGCCAGCTTCGATGCCAGCGCGAAGACCTTCACCGCCAAGGGGCAGGCGCCGGACATGGCCACCGGCAAGCTGCGGCCCTTCCGCAGCGTGGTGCGTTATCCCGACGCCGACACGCGCCACCTGGAATCGTGGATGGCCGGCGACGACGGCAAGGAGATGAAGACGCTGGAGATCCGCTACACGCGCGCTCAGTGAGCCGCGCCGCGCCCGCCGCGCGCACGCTCGCCCGCCCCGGGTCGGGCTAGGGACGCGCGGTCAGGACATCGAAGGAGGTGGCGGCATCCGCCTTGGTCCACAGGCCGATGCCGCCGCTCCTGCTGAAGGTCGGGTCCTCCACCTCCAGCAGCGTGCGTCCGTCGAAAGCCACCAGCATGTGCGCGCCGAGCGCGGTCACGCGCAGCGCGTGCCAGGCGCGCGCGTCGGCATCCACGTGCGCGGAGGCCAGCATGGTGCGGCGGCCGTCCACCACGGTGTAGATGCGCAGGTTGCTCTCCAGCGGATTCCAGCGGGTGACGTAGTAGTTGGCCGCGTCCACGGCGCGCCACACCAACCCTCCCCCCTGGTCCTCCTCTCCGCTGTCCGCGCGCAGCAGCACGCCCAGCTCCAGGTTCGCCGGCCACTCGCCGGCGGAGTTCAGCAGCAGGTTGAAGGTGTTGCCGGTGTTGCGCGTTTCCAGCAGCTTCAGCACCTGCTTGCCGTCGGGCGCGGCGGCATCCGCCATCACTGCCCAGGTGACCGGAGCGCCGCGGTTGGTCTGCACCTGGCGCCAGCCGGGAGGCAGCTGCCCGGAAGGAGTCTCCTCGAACGAGATCCGGGCCGGCAGCAGGATCGGCACAGGAAGCGGCTCCACCGCCGTGGTCTCGGCGCTCCAGGAGCCGCAGCCGCACATCAGCGCCGCCAGGACCGGCCAGGCGCGGAAGGAGCGCATCGGGCGCCAAACTAACATGGCGGCGGCATGGCGCTGTTCCTGGGAGTGGACGTCGGCACACAGGGCACCAAGGCCCTGGTCTACGACGCGGACGGCGGGCGCGTGCTCGGCCGGGGCGCCGCGGCCTACGGTCTCCTCCCCGCGACGGCGCCGGGGGCGGCGGAACAGGATCCGCGCACCTGGATCGCTGCCATGAAGGCCGCCGCGGCGCAGGCCCTGCAATGCCCCGGCGTGGACCGGCGCGCGGTGCGCGGCATCGGTGTGTCCGGACAGCAACACGGCTGCGTGGCGCTGGATGCGCGCGGCCAGGTCCTGCGGCCCGCCAAGCTCTGGTGCGACACCGAGACCGCGCCGGAGGCCGCGGAGCTGTCGCAGCGGCTGGGCCGTCCGATCCCGGCCGGCTTCACCGCCTCCAAGGTCCTGTGGCTGAAGCGGCGCGAGCCACAGCACTTCGCGCGCCTGCGGCGCGTGCTGCTGCCGCACGATTATGTCAACCTGCATCTCACCGGCGCCGCGCTCGCGGAAGCCGGCGACGCCAGCGGCACGGGCTACTTCGACCCGGTGCGCCGCGATTACGACCTCGAGGCCTGTGCGGCCATCGACGGGAGCTTCGCGCAGTGCCTGCCGCCGCTCATCGGTCCCGACCAGGCCGCCGGCAGCCTGCGGCCGGAGGTGGCGCGGCGCCTGGAGCTGCCGCCGGGGTGCATCGTGGCGCCGGGCAGCGGCGACAACATGCTGAGCGCGCTCGGCGCCGGGGCGGTCGCCGAGGGCGTGCTGGTGCTGAGCCTAGGCACCAGTGGCACCTTGTTCGGCCATTCGGCCCGGCCCTTGCTGGATCCGGAAGGCCTGATCGCTCCGTTCTGCGACGCCACCGGCGGCTGGCTGCCGCTGCTGTGCACCATGAACTGCACCACCGTGGCGGAGGAAGTGCGGCGCGCCTTCGGCGGCGGCCTGGAAGCGCTGACGGTGGAAGCCGAGCGCGAGCCGGCAGGCTGCGAGGGCGTCAGCTTCCTGCCGTACCTGGCGGGCGAGCGTGCTCCGAACTGGCCGCACGCCAGCGCGGCGCTGCTGGGCCTGCGCCCGGGACACCTGCGCCGCGGCCTGCTGTTCCGGGCGGCGCTGGAGGGCGCGACCTTCGCCCTGCGCGAAGGCCTGGAGCGCCTGCGCGCCCTCGGCATGCCCGTCGCCGAGATCCGCCTGGTCGGCGGTGGCTCCAGGAACCGGCTATGGCGGCAGATCGTGGCCGACGTTTTCGGTGTGCCCCTGCGCATTCCGGCGGAGGCGGAATCGGCAGCGCTGGGCGGCGCGCTGCAGGCAGCGGCGGTCGCCGGCGGCGCAGCCGTGGGCGCATTCGTCCGCAGCGCCGCGGTGCCGATGGAGGACGCGATCGTCGTGCCGCGCGCGGAGGCGACGGCGAGCTACGACGCGGCCCGCGCCGCCTTCCGCGCCGGCGGCCAGGCCTTGTTCGACCGGCTGCAGCGCTGAGGGCTCCTCAGGGAACGACTCCCGGCTGGGAGCCGCCAGGCAGCGCCGGCGGCGCCAGCCCGGCCAGCTCGAGCCCGCGCTGGAACTTGCTGGCGCCTCCAGGCCTCCAGCCGGTGAGCCGCACCAGGCGCGCGGCGAACGCGCGCAATGCCGCCGGCGCTCCGTCCGACAGCTCCAGTTCCACTTCCCGCTCCTCGTGCGCACCCTTCGGTGTATGGAAGTGGCAGCGATCCATGCTGAGCTCGGCCTCGAAACCGTGGCCGCGAACCTGCCAGACCTCGCGCTCCTGCGCCAGCCGGAACAGGACACGCAGCGGCTTCCCCTTGGTCCGCTCCTCCAGGAAGCTCTGCAGCCGGCGCGGGCGGAGCTGCGTGGGATCCAGAGGGGCGTCGGGCAGCTCCTCCTCCAGCTCCTCGCGCTGCGCCAGGCTCTCCTGAATGGGACGCAAGGCCTTCAGAGTCAACACCGCCGTGGTGCCTGTCCGCCGCAGGCGGCACGCGAACCCCGACTGATACATGTCCCAGGACGCCGTGTCGAGATAAGTGTCTTCGACCCGCTTCAATCCATGCGCCTCAGCCGCAACGCGCAGCTCTCTCAGGACGGAGGGAAGCCTGGCCGAGGATTCGGCTCCATCCGGGATCAGCTTGATCTCGATTTCCAGGCGCGGATCGGGCATCCACATGCATCTTGCCACATCCGCACCGGCACCGGCAGGATCACTCGGGCACGCGCCCGGCCAGGATCGCCTCCAGCTGCTGCCGGTTGTCCGCGCTGAGTTCCATGCCCTCCAGCGCGTGGCGCAGGCGCCAGAGCTCGGTGTAGGGAACGGTCTGCGCCAGGTGCTGCATCGTCGGCAGGAACAAGGTGTCGTCGGGGACACCGGGCAGGCGCATGCTGTCCAGATATCCCGGGCGGCTCAGCAGCTCCAGTGCGATCGCCTGTTGCTTGGAGCCACCCAGCCGAGCCATGTGCTCCCACGCCGCGGAGCGAACGCTGGGATTCCAATCCCATTCCGCGGCTTCGGCGAACACCTGCGTGCCATCCACGCCGTTCGCGAGCGTGCCGACCATGTAGGCCAGCAGCAGGTCGCGGCGCAGGTCCGCCTCGCGGTCCATTGCGCCGAGCCGCAGCCCTGGATGCTCGCCGGCATCGGCCCACTGTCCGTCCCCGGCCGAGCGGGCGCCGGGATCGCCGAGAAGTGCTTGATAGACCCCTCCCACGGACGCGGGGGAGCGTGCCGCGAGCTTGTGCCATGCGCCCAGGAACTCCTCTTCCGAGCCGAATCGCGCTTCCAGCATGAGCAACAGCTCGGCCGCGTCCGCCGGCGGCACCTCCCGGGCGATGGCCTCGGCAAGCTGCGCGCGCTCCTCGGCGGTCACCTGGTCGAAGGAAGCGAGGGCGGAGTACCAGTCACTCGCGCCTTCCGCACCGAAGTAGAGACGATATGCCAGGATCCGGACGCGCATGGACGGATCCTGCAAGTGCCCGGCGACGACCTCGTGCAGATCCGATTCCAGGTGGGCGCGCAGCACGTCCTCGAGGACGGCAAGGAAGAGGTCCGCGCGGGCGGCACCGGGCTGCTGCGCGGTCAGGCCATCCAGCGCTGCCGGGCGCGCCGCGTTCACCCAGGGCCGATGCCGGGTAGACAGGAACCGCTGTTTCCTCCAGGCGAAGGCCACGGCGGATGCCGAGCGATCGGTGGCCGCGCCGGCGCGGATCACGCGGTCCATGAACGGTTCCCGCTCCAGTTCCGCTGGAGCAGGGAGGCGCTCCCAGTGGCTCAGGACACCACGCAGCAGGAGTCCGATGGGGCGCGCGTCCTGTTCCGCAAACTCTGCCGACTCGAGGCGCTCGAGGAGCCAAGGGATCAGGTCCGGCCTGGTCAGAGATTCTTCCAGGGCGCGGCTGCGCCGCTTCGGATCCGCCACCGCCTGGACGAGCAGGCTCCAGTCCGGGGAATCGCGTGGCGTGGTGCTGCGGATCACCTCGGTCCGCCCCGGTTCCAGGAAGGCAGGCGCCTCATCCTGGCCGGACGGCGCCGCGGCGGACGCCGGCGGCCGTTGATGGCTGCGTCCGGCCGGTAGACATCCCGGCCAAAGAAGCCTGGCCGCGGCAGCGGCGGCCAGCGCGACGGCCACGACGGCGAACCAGGCTGTGGCGCGCTTTCCGGGCATTCCCTCACCCGTTGGAGTCGATCTTGGGACCGGGCGGCGTCACACCGCATGCACGATCGGTGTAGGTGTTGTAGTGCCCGGGCAGGATGAGCGTCCCGTCGAATCGGCACGCCTCGCGCTCCTGGTCACAGACGAAGAAGATCATCACCGCGTGCGCCGGAGTCGGCGGGTTCAGCTCGAATCCCTTCTTCGTTCCCGTTTCATCGTGGGGTGGGGTCCAAAGCAGGTAGAGCGGGCACACCGGATCCTCCCAGTGGAGCGTTACGCCACCGAAAGTGAAGTCCGTGAAGCCCCATTCGCAAGATGCGAAGCCGCCGTCGCTCAGGACGCCGTCGTGGTGCTTCGTGACGCCGGTGTCGGAGCAGGGAATCGCGACCGGCTCGGCGCCGGAGTCCTGCCCGTAGGCGGGCGCCTCCAGTCCATGGACAGCGAGCACAGTTGCGGCGGCCAGTAGTATTGGTGATCTCATGACATGCCCTTGGTTATGGGAGCATGGCAGCGGCTGCGCCCGACGTAGAAGACGCGCAGAGTGCGTTTGGTTACACCGAAAGGAGTACGGCCGCGCGTTGCGCGTCTACGGCTGGACGATCATCCCGTCGAAGTGCAGGACCTCGCCGGCATCGAGATGTGCGATCAGGTCCAGATCGAAGGTGGAGCGGGCCGGGAGATTCAGGATCGCCTCGTAGCTGCGGAGCAGCGGCTGGCCGGCGGCGAGGTCCACCCAGGCGGTCGCGAGCAGCGCCCCGCTGGCGGAGTCGCGCGCCGCCAGCTCCATGCTGCCCTGCGCCGGTCCCGCGACCGTGCGCACGCGCACCTGCGAGCCGCGGCATTCGGCGCGGATCCTGGACGCGTCGTAGCGCGCGTACAGCAGCTCGGCGGTGGGCTGCACCTCCGGCGGCAGTGAGTGCAGGTTGGCCTCGCCCCAGGGCCAGGGGCGCGCGGGCTGAGGATTGAGCGGGTGCATGGGCGCGTAGTAGGTGAAGCCGGCGTCGCGATCGTCCCAGAAGCTGGCGCCGGGGGCGGCGGCCCAGGCGGCGCCGGGCAGGTCCTGACCGCGCACGAGGCCGTACAAGGTGCCCGCGTACACGGCGCGGTCCGTGGCGAAGAACGGCGACAGCGCGATGCGCTCCACGAACCAGCGGGGGAAACCGGAGGCCACCGGCTCCCAGGCCGGGACGGGCTGCGCGCGGTCCAGGCGCAGCACGCCGCGGCCCCAGGTGGACGCGTACAGGACCGGGCGCGCCGCGTAGTCGGGCGGCACGGCGACGTCGGTCATGACTTCATCCGCAAGACCGGAGCCGAGCTCGGTGATGAGCGCGCCGCCCGGGAAGTCCAGGACTTCCACCACGCTGGGCGAGCGGCTCAGGGCGACCAGCAGCCGCGGATTGCCGGGACGCGCGAAGCCCGGGTCCACGGCGATGCCGTTCACGTACGACGCGAAGGTCGCCACCGGGACCCACACGACGTCCTCCAGGCGGTACAGGACGGTCGCGGCCGCGGCGTACACGTCGGTGCGTCCGGCGGCCGAGGACGCGTCGTAAGTGGGAGCCACCACCAGGAATTCCATGAAGGGGGCGGCGCCGCCACCGGCGACTTCGGGCAGGCGCTCGGTCGTGCGACCGCCGTCCTGGCTGCGCATGGGCACTTCATCCCAGCTCGACCAGTAGAACGTCTGGTCGGATCCCGGCGTGCCGCGACCGTCATAGTGCGGCGAGAAGCTGAGCACGCGCGCATAGCCGGCGGTGTGCTTGCCGGTGGCGAGATCCACCAGGTCCGGAATGCGCCAGCCGGTGGCGCCGAAAGGGTTGGCTGGCGGCAGCGCCGGGTCGTAGTAGGCCACGATGTCGTATTCGCCGCTCACCAGCAGCGTGCCGTCGCCGGCATGGTGCGGCGAAACTGCCACGGCCTTCTGGAACGCGAAGGGGCAGCCGTTCAGGAGCAGCTGTGTGCTGTTCGCGTCCACGTCGTGGACCACGGTGCCGGTGCCGTAGCCGGCGCCGGCGGTCATGGCGTGCTGCGCAGGGCTCACCCCGCCCTCCAGGTCGCGGTACTGGCTTTCCGGCCGGGTGCGCTGCGCGATCCAGTGCTCGCCCTGGTCGCGGCTGCGGAACAGGCCCTCCGCGCGCCCGTAATAGAGGGTCCCGTCCGCGCCGAAGTACGGCGAGACCGCGAAGTCCTGCAGCAGCCGCAGCTCCAGGCGCACGCCGGTGCCGTCGCCCGGGCCGGGCTCCAGGATGAAGTCCTGGTCGTTGCCCGCGTCGCTCCAGGTCAGGCCGGCGTCGCTGCTGCGCAGGATGCCGGTGCCGCGGTAGTACCCGTGATTGGGGTACTGGCGGGCCGCGGCCAGGAACCAGCGCGCGCCGGACGGGCCCGCGGGCGTCGCCGCCAGGGACAGGATGGCGCTGTCGCTGTGCGCGACGCGGCTGAAGCTGGCCCCGGAGTTCGTGGAGCGCCAGATCTCTCCTTCGTCGCGCAGGGGGTTGGCCGGATCCCGGCGCCCGCGTGCCAGCAGCACCACGCCCGAGGCGAGCAGGTCCTCCGCCGGCG
The DNA here is from genome assembly GCA_004295085.1 of Planctomycetota bacterium. Lineage (GTDB taxonomy): Bacteria > Planctomycetota > UBA1135 > UBA1135 > UBA1135 > SHNF01. The sequence goes on from SHNF01000009.1 coordinate 867,397, forward strand.
CCACCGCGGTGATCGCCCATCCTTCCGGCAGGCGTGCGGCGAACTGCGGGTGCAGCAGCCAGCCCCGGCCGCCGTCCGCAGAGATGTACAGCATGCCGTTGGAAGCCACGACCACCGCTCGGGCCGGGCCCGGCGGCGCGGCGGAGTCGAAGTGCGGCGCGATGGCCAGGGTGCCCAGCCCGTCGCTGACCGAGCCGGCGAGGTTCAACGTGCGCGTCCAGGACTGAGCCGCGTCGTCCCAGAGGTAAACGTCGTTGTCCTCGTTGAGGAGTGCCACCGGGCCATCCGCGCCCGGCACAGGAACCGACATCTCCACCACCCTGCGCCCGCGGCCGAGCGGGAGCCCGGCGGAGAGGGCGGCCGCGGCGCTCTGGCCGGGCGCCAGCGCCCAGACCCCGTTGTCGGTGCCGATCAGGAAGCGGCGGCGGCCGCCGGCGTCGTCGTACAGCACTTTCTTCGCGACCGTGCGCTCCAGCCCGGCCCCGGACACGATCTCCCAGGACAGGCCGCCGTCCGTGGAATGCAGCACGCGCTCGGGCTCTTCGCCGGCGACCAGGAGCTCGACTGCGCCCGCGCCGCCGGGCGCGCAGGCCACGCTGTACGTCGTGTCGTGCGGGTTGTGCCGCAGGGCCCAGGACAGCTCGAGGAAGCAGAACACCGCTGGCAGCATGACGCAATCCAATGATATCGTCTGGATCTCGGAGGAATGGCATGTACCCCTACCCGCATCTCTCTTTCCTTCTTATGGCGACGACCTGGCTCGCCGCTGCGATCCCGGCCGGTGCACAGCAGCCGGCCGCAACCCCCCCGGCGCCGTCCTGGATGGACAAGCTCGACTTCTCCGGCGACCTGCGCTTGCGTCATGAGTCCAGCTGGAACCTGCCCAGCACGCCTTCCTCGCGGCACCGGGAGCGCGTGCGCGGCCGCTTCGGCGTGATCTACCACGCCACCGAAGAGCTGTCCGTGGAGGCGCGCCTGCGCACCGGCGATCCGGACAACCCGCAGAATCCGTACGTGGACTTGGGAGGGAGCGGCAGCGCCGAAGCCTTCGACAGCTTCACCGTGAGCTTCGACCGGCTGAACGCCCGCTACGCCACGGAAAGCTGGTGGGGCGCAGGCGGCAAGTTCGCGCATCCGTTCTGGAGCAACCCCCTCTACGGCGAGCTGGTGTGGGATGCCGACGTGAATCCCGACGGCTTCGCCGCCGGCGCGTCGAGCAAGGACACCTTCCTGGACCAGCTCACGCTGGCGGCCGGCGAGTACGTCATCCTCGAGCAGGCGGCCGGCGAGGACGCATTCGCCACGGTCGCGCAGCTCTCCGCCAGCGAGGCCCTGGGACAGAACTCGAAGCTGAGCGGCGCGGTCGGCTATTACCACTACTACGACGCGACTCCCGGCGGCGCAACGGCGATCGTGGCCGGCGAGAACAGCGGCAACGCCACCAACGGCGCCGGCACCGACTTCCTGTCCAACTTCGGCGTCCTGAACCCGATCCTCGCCTTCACGATAGGCAGCGCGGCGCATCCCATTACCGTCTCCGGCGAGTACATCAAGAATCTGCGCGCGGAGATCAGCGAGGACCAGGGCTACGCCCTCGGCGTCGCCTACGGATCCACCAAGGCCGCCGGCGACTGGCAGGCCTACTACCAGTGGCAGCTCGTGGAGCAGGATGCCGTGTTCACGGCCTTCAACGGCGACGACTTCACGATGCAGACCAACTTCTTGGGCCACATCCTGAGCTGGACCTACATGTTCGAGAACAACATCGGCCTGCGCCTGTGGAGCCTGATCGCCAAGCCCGACATGGTGCCCGCCGGCGGCAGCGACGAGTACCAGTACCGCTTCCGCGTGGACTTCACCATCACGTTCTAGCCCGCTACGGCACGACGACGACGCCGTCGAAGTGGAAGACCTCGCCGGGGTCCAGGTGGGCGATGATCTCGAGCGCGAAGCTGGAGCGGACCCCGAGGTCGAGGGGGACGGAGTGGTTCTGCGTGCCGCTGAAGCCCGCGGCGAGATCGACCGTGGCGGCGGCCAGGACCGCGCCCGTGCCCGGCTCGCGGGCCGTGATCTCGACGGTCCCCTGGCCCGGCCCGGCGACGGTGCGCACCGCGATGCTGGAGGCGCGGGCCGTGCACTCGACCTTGGAGCCGTCGAAGTCGGCGCGCAGCAGTTCGTCCGTGGCCAGGACCCCGTCCGGCACCTCGCTCCCGCCGGCTTCCGACCAGGGCCAGGGGCGCGCCGGCTGCAGATTGGCGGGATCGCCGGGCGCGAAGTACGTGAACCCGGGGTCGCGGTCGTCGCGCAGCGAGGCCGTTGGAAGGGCGGACCACGCTGCGCCCGGCGTGTCGCTGGCGCGCACCAGTCCGTGCATGGTGCCGGCATAGACCTCCCGGTCCGCGGTGAAGAACGGCGACAAGCGCACGCGGTCCACGAACCAGTCGGGAAACGCCGCCGCCACCGGCTCCCATCGCGGCGCGGGCGCAGAGCGGTCGAGGCGCAGCACGCCGCGCCCCCAGGTGCCCGCATACAGCACCGGGCGCGTCGCGTAGTCCGCGCCGAGCGTGATGTCGGTGAGGACGTCCTGCTGCAGTCCCATCCCGAGCGCCGTGATGCCGGGATTGGACGGAGCGTCCAGGAACTCCACCACGAAGGGGGCGCGTCCCAGCGCCAGGAACAGGCGCGGGTTCTCCGGGCGCGCGAAGCCGGGGTCCACGGCGATGGCGTTGACGATGCCGGGGAAGACGTAGACCGGCCGCCACACCGTGTCTTCCAGCCGGTACAGCGTCTCCTCGCTGGCGCCGTACACGTCGGTGCGGCCGGCGGCGCTGGACGCGTCGTACGTGGGCGCGACCACCAGGTGCGGCAGGAACGGCGCGGTGCCGCCGCCCGCCACCGTTCCCAGCCGCTGGATGGTAAGTCCCCCGTCCAGGCTTCCCATCGGCACCTCGTGCCAGCTGGACCAGTAGAAGCTCTGGTCGCTCCCGGGCAGCCCGCGCCCGTCGTAGTGCGGCGAGAAGCTGATGACGCGCGGATAGCCGGTCACGCGCTGGCCGCTCACCGTGTCGATCAGATCGGGCACGCGCCAGCCGCTGGCGCCGAAAGGGTTGGCCGGAGGCAGCGCGGGGTCATACCAGGCGGCGATGTCGTACTCGCCGCTGACCAGCAAGGTGCCGTCGTGGCGGAACTGCGGCGAGACCGCGATGGCCTTCTGGTAGGCGAACGGGCAGCCGTCCATGAGCCACTGCGCCGTGCCGGCGGCCACATCCAGCAACAGGGTGCTGCTGCCGTACGTGCTGGCCAGCGCGACGCCCCGGCCGGCTGGGTCCAGCGTGGCGGCGAGATCGCGGCACTCGGTCTCCGGCCGCATGCGCATGGCGCGCCAGTTCGAGCCCGCGTCGCGGCTGGCGAACAGGCCTTCGGCCCGGCCGTAGAAGACGGTGGCATCGCTGGCAAAGTCCGGTGACAGCGCGAAGTCCTGCAGTCGCCGCAGGTCCAGGCGGACGCCGGTCCCGTTCTCCGGGCCGGGCTCCAGCACGAAGTCCTGGTGGTTGCCGTCATCGGACCAGGTCTGTCCGGCGTCGCTGCTGCGGAACACGCCTTTGTTGCGATAGTAGCCGTGATCCGGATAACGGAAGGCGGAAGCCAGGAACCAGCGCGCGCCGCCCGGATCCGCCGGCGTCGCCGCCAGCGTCATGATCGCGCTGTCGTTCTCCAGCACGCGCTCGTAGGCGATGCCGAAGCTGCCCGAGCGCCACAGCTCGCCCTGGTCGCGTAGCGGGTAGGCCGGGTTGATGCGGCCGCGCGCCAGGATCACCACGCCGCTGCTCGCGTAGTCCTCGGCCATGGCCAGGCCGGTGATGGCCCAGCCGCCCAGGCGCGTGGAGAACTGCGGGTGCAGGGCCCAGTTGGCGCCGCCATCCTTGGAGTGGTACAGCAGCCCGTTCACGGCCAGCAGCACGGCCCGCTCCGGCCCGGGCGGAGCCGACGCGTCGAAGTGCGGGGCCAGGGCCAGGGCTCCCAGTCCGTCGCTCACGCTGCCAGCCACGCTGAACACGCGCAGCCACGCCTGCGCGGCGTCGTTCCAGAAGAAGAGGTCGCTGTCCTTGTTGAGCAGCGCAACCGGGCCATTGCTGCCCGGCAGCGGCACGGCCAGGTCGATCACGTCGCGGCCGAGGCCGAGCGGCAGCCCGGCGGAGAGGGCCAGCGCCTGGCCCTGGCCGGGCGCCAGCGACCACACCCCGTTGTCCGTGCCGATCAGGAAGCGGCTGCGCCCTCCTGCGCCGTCGTACACGACCTTCTTGGCCAGGGCGCGCTCCAGGCCGGCGCCGGAGACGATCTCCCAGCTCATGCCGCCGTCCATGGAGTGCAGCACGCGCGCCGGCTCCTCGCTGACGATCAGCATCTCCGGCGCGCCCGGTGCGCCGGGCGCACAGGCAACGCTGTAGCAGGAGTCGTGGGGGTTGTGAGCGGGGAATGCAGCGAGCAGGGGAAACAGCAGGGGGGATATCACGACGGCGGAGGCTAGGCGAGCTCCTCCACGGCGGATATCCGTGGCTTCCCGTAACTCAATGCGCCTGCAGGCCGGCCTTGAGGTACTCGCGGTTCATCTCGGCGATGAACTGGCGCGAGATCTCCTTGGGGCACACGGCTTCGCACTCGTAGTGGTTGGTGCAGTGGCCGAAACCCTCGCGGTCCATCTGCTCGACCATGGCCAGCACGCGCCGGCGCTTCTCGGGCTGGCCCTGCGGCAGGTGCGCGAGGTGCGCGACCTTGGCGGCCACGAACAGCATGGACGACCCGTTGGGGCAGGCGGCCACGCAGGCGCCGCAGCCGATGCAGGCGGCGGCGTCCATCGCGGTGTCGGCCGCGTCCTTGGGCACCGGCAGGCAGTTGCCGTCCTGGGCACTGCCGGTGTTGACGGAGATGAAGCCGCCGGCTTCGATCACGCGGTCGAAGGCCGAGCGGTCCACCACCAGGTCCTTCACCACCGGAAAGGCCGCCGCGCGCCAGGGCTCGATGTAGATGCTGTCCTTGTCCCGGAAGTGGCGCATGTGCAGCTGGCAGGTCGTGGTGGCGGGCTGCTGCCCGTGGGCCACGCCGTTGATCACGAGCGAGCACATGCCGCAGATGCCCTCGCGGCAGTCGTGGTCGAAGGCGATCGGCTCGATGCCCTGCTTCTCCAGGTCCTCATTGACCAGGTCCAGCATCTCCAGGAAGGACATGTCCGGGCTGATGTCCCGGGCCTGGTACAGCTCCATGTGCCCCGGCTGGTCCGGTCCCGCCTGGCGCCACACGTGCAGGGTGAAGTCCATTACTTGTAGCTCCGGGTCGCGAGCGGCACGTGCTCGAACTGCAGCGGCTCCTCGTGCATCTGCGGCGGACGGTCCGGTCCCTGGTGCTCCCACACGGACACGTGGCAGTGGTTCTGGTCGTCGCGGCGGGCCTCGCCTTCCGGCGTCTGGTGCTCCTCGCGGAAGTGCCCGCCGCAGGACTCCTCGCGCTGCAGCGCGTCCAGGGCCAGCAGCTCCGCGAACTCGAGGAAGTCGGCCACGCGTCCGGCCTTCTCCAGGCTCTGGTTGAGCGTGTCGCCGGTGCCCAGCACGCGCAGGTCCTCCCAGAACTGCGCGCGCAGCTGCGGGATGCGCTCCAGGCACTCCTTCAGGCTGGCGGCGCTGCGCGTCATGCCGCACTTGTTCCACATGAGCTTGCCCAGCTCGATGTGGAACGAATCCACCGAGCGCCGGCCGTTGATCGCGAGCAGGCGCCGCTGCCGGCCGGCGACCTCGGCCTGCGCCCCCTGGAAGGCGGCGTGGTCGGCCGGGATCCGGGACGGGCCGGCGCCCGCCAGGTAGTCGCCGATCGTGTACGGCAGGATGAAGTAGCCGTCGGCCAGACCCTGCATCAGCGCGGACGCGCCCAGCCGGTTGGCGCCGTGGTCGGAGAAGTTGGCCTCGCCGATCACGTACAGCCCCGGGATCGTGCTCATGAGGTTGTAGTCCACCCACAGGCCGCCCATGGTGTAGTGCGGCGCCGGGTAGATGCGCATGGGCGTCGCGTACGGCTCCTCGCCGGTGATGCGCTCGTACATCTGGAACAGGTTGCCGTAGCGCTCTTCGATGACGGCGCGCCCGAGCCGCTGGATGGCGTCGCGGAAGTCCAGGTACACGCCGCGGCCGCCCGGGCCGACGCCGCGGTCCTCGTCGCACACGCGCTTGGCGGCGCGCGAGGCGATGTCGCGCGGGCACAGGTTGCCGTACGCCGGGTACATGCGCTCCAGGAAGTAGTCGCGCTCGCCCTCGGGGATGTCGGCCGGCTTGCGCGTGTCGCCCGGCCGCGCGGGCACCCACACGCGCCCGTCGTTGCGCAGCGACTCGGACATCAGGGTCAGCTTCGACTGGTAGTCACCGGCCTGCGGGATGGACGTGGGATGGATCTGCGTGAAGCACGGATTGGCCAGGCCGGCGCCGCGCTTGTAGGCGCGCCAGATGGCGGTGACGTTGCAGCCCTTGGCGTTGGTGCTCAGGAAGAACACGTTGCTGTAGCCGCCGGTCGCGAGGACCACGGCGTCCCCCGCCCAGCTGCGGATCGCGCCCGACACCAGGTCGCGGGTGACGATGCCGCGCGCCCGCCCGTCCACGACCACCAGGTCGAGCATCTCCGTGCGCGGGTGCACGCGCGCGCGGCCGGCGGCGACCTGGCGCGCGAGCGCCTGGTAGCAGCCGAGCAGCAGCTGCTGGCCGGTCTGGCCGCGGGCATAGAAGGTGCGGCTGACCTGCGCGCCGCCGAAGGAGCGGTTGGACAGCAGGCCGCCGTACTCGCGCGCGAAGGGCACGCCCTGGGCCACGCACTGGTCGATGATGCTGGCGCTCACCTGCGCCAGGCGGTACACATTGGCCTCGCGCGCGCGGAAGTCGCCGCCCTTGACCGTGTCGTGGAACAGGCGCCGGACGCTGTCGCCGTCGTTCTGGTAGTTCTTGGCGGCGTTGATGCCGCCCTGCGCGGCGATCGAGTGGGCGCGGCGCGCGCTGTCCTGGAAGCAGAAGACCTCGACGTTGTAGCCGAGCTCGGCCAGACTCGCCGCCGCGCTGCCGCCGGCCAGGCCGGTGCCCACCATGAGGATGGTGTACTTGCGCTTGTTGGCCGGGTTGACCAGCTTCAGCTCGGCCTTGTGGCGGTCCCACTTGGCTTCGATCGGTCCGGCCGGGATCCTGGCGTCGAGCTGCATGCTTCAGGCTCCCGTCCCCGGCTGCACGATGCCGATCCAGCAGGCCAGCGGGATGGCGATGTTGCCGGCGGCGATGAAGGTGGCCACACCGGGGCCGAAGCCCTGCTTCAGCCACAGCCAGCGCGGGTGCGTGATCCCCAGGGTCTGGAACGCGCTGGAGGCGCCGTGGCTGATGTGCATGCACAGCAGGACCTGGGCCACGATGTAGCTCACCGTCACCGGCCACTCGCGGAAACTCAGCACCACCATGCTGTACACGTCGTGGTGTCCGGCCGGATCGCGCAGCGCGAACAGCTCGGGATGAGTCAGGCCGAACGTGAGGTGCAGCAGGTGATAGACCACGAACGCGAACACGATCATGCCGCTCACGATCATCGTGCGGGCGGCGTAGCCTGTGCGCACGGAGGCGCGGAACACGTACGGTTCCAGCCGCGCCTCCTTGTTGGCGCGCCACACCTTCACCGCGGCGCCCACGTGCAGCACGAACAGGGCCAGCAGGCCGATGCGCAGGATCCACAGCAGCGGGCCGGTGCTGCGCAGGAACGCGGCGAAGCCGTTGTAGCGCTCCTGGCCCAGGAAGATCTGCAGGTTGTCCAGCATGTGGACGATGACGAACGCGAGCAGGCCCAGGCCGGTGACGGCCATCAAGGTCTTGCTGCCGATGGAGGAGCGCAGCGTGCGGGCCACGCGGCCGGGCTGCCGCTGCGCGGCGACTTCGGCATGCGTGGCGTGGGCGACCTCCATTGCGGGCCGAAAGGATAGCGCCGCCCGCCGCTCGCGCGGTAGGGCCTAGCGCAGCACCCAGTTGTTGAGCGCGGCCGCGGTGATGCCGACCAGGCTCTCGCCCGCGATCAGCCCGGAAGCGATCGGGATCGTGCGCAGCTCGGCCTGCTTCCTGTCGGCCACGTGGTAGATCCAGGCGCCGAGCGCGCCCAGGGCGAACGCCAGCGGGTTGCTGAAGGGCAGGATGAACCCCAGGCCCACTCCGGTGGCCGAAGGCAGCCACCTGCGCTGCTTCGGCAGCGCCAGCTCCAGCACGATCAGGACCGCGCCCGCGATCAGCCCCCACAGAATGCCCTGCCGCGCCATCGGGTGCAGGTTCTCGATCCCGGTCTGGAACAGTTCCGCCACCACGCGCCACTGGTGGGCCGAGGGCGCGGCGAACTGGGTATTGTCCGCGAGCAAGGTCTCCGGCCCCTTGACCACCAGCCGGAAGCCCGCGACGGCGGCCAGCGCACCGGTGAGCACGCCGCACAGCTGGGCGATGAACTGGCGGCGCGGATTGGCGCCCAGGAGATAGCCCGACTTGAGGTCGGTCAGGAGGTCGGCGCTGCCGATCGCGACGCCGGAGGTGATGTTCGCCGTCATCAGGTTGGCGGTCGCGTTGCCGCGCATCAGCACCCCGTACACGAGCTGCGTGATCTTGCCCATGGGTCCGATCGGCGTCACGTCGGTCTCGCCGGTGGCGCGGCACGCGACCAGCGCCAGCACGAAGGACATCAGCACGGCCAGCAGGCCGTAGTGCGGCGGAATCCCGAAGCCCAACCACGCGATCGCGACCACCGCGGCCGTCGCCAGGCTGAAGCCGGTGTAGAACCACGCGATCGGGACCTCGGTGCGCGCCACCAGGCCGCCGCCGTTGCCGCCGCCGCCGCGCAGCCCGCTGATGGCGCGCCGGATCGTCTTCCACTGCAGCAGGAAGGCCAGGACGCCCGAGGACACCATGATGGGCGCCCCGATCCAGACCCCGATCTCGCGCCATGCGGTGCGCGGAGAGGAGGCGGCGCCGGCGTCGATGGCCGCGGGTCCGACCGCGAAGATCAGGATCAGCCCGCCCAGCGCCATGGACAAGGCCACGCGCAGGCCGACCAGCACGCCGGCGGCGACCAGCAGCGCCGAGTGCTCGAGTTCGATGCGCCATTGCGACAGCACCTTGTCCTGGAATTTCGGCAGCCAGTCGAAGGCGTGCGCGACGGACGGCAGCAGGCTGCGGTCGCCGCTGGCGAGCGGCCGCTCCGGCGGGCGCAGGTTGAGCTGGAACAGCAGCGGGACGACGGCGCCCGTGACCGCCGCGAACAGCAGTGCGCGCGCCTTGGACACGGCCTCGGCGCCCCGGCCGTACAGGCTCTGCAAGGTCACGGCCGCCGCCGTGCCGGACGGGAAGCGCAGCCGCTCGTGGTTGATCAGGTTGCGCTTCACCGGAATCGCCATCATCACGCCCAGGGCGGCGATGGCGGCGGTCCAGACCATCAGCAGCGCGATGTTGAGATGCTCCCCCGTGATCATCAGCAGCGCCGGGATCGCCGAGATCATGGTGGCGCCGGTGGAATAGCCGGCCGAGGAGGCCGTGGACTGCATGCAGTTGTTCTCGAGGATGGTCATGGGCGTGCGCGCGAGGCGCAGGCGCAGGAGCAGCTTCCAGGCCGAGAACGACAGGATCGACGCGGTGATGGCCACGCCCAGGCCCCACCCGGTCTTGAGGCCCGCGTAGATGTTGGTGAACGCCAGCACGAAGCCGAGCACGGTGCCCGTGAGCACTGCGCGCCACGTGAGCTGCGGCACGTCGTCGCCGCGGTACGCGCGCGCGTACCACTCCTCTTCGCTCATCTCGTTGACCTTCTCGGGCGGGATGTCGAGCGGACGGCTGCGCTCGAGCTCCTCGGGAGTCTGGGGCGGTCTCTGGAAGAGTCCCATGCGGATGGGGCGGTCTGCTCCGGCGCGGGCGGCGCGGGCAGCGTAGCCGCGCTGCTCCGCGCCGCGCGCGCCGGACTAAGATGGCGCTGACATGCAACCGGCGGATCCGGGCGCGTCCGACCTGGCACCGGCCTGCCAGCTCCTGTCCAGCGCCAACCTGTCCGACGCGCTGGACCGCCTCGGCGTCGCCGGCGCGCCCCACGGCATCGTGCCCTTGTGGCCGGGCTGCCCCAAGGCCGCCGGATCCGCGTACACGCTGCAACTGGTGCCGCCCGAGGAGGCGGCGCTGTCACCGGTGCGCGGCACGCTGGAAGCGGTGGCCGCGGCGCCCCCAGGCGCGGTGCTGGTGATCGCCCACAGCGGCCGCCTGGACGTCAACAGCTTCGGCGGCATCGCCGCCTTCACGGCGCGCCAGCGCGGGCTGGCCGGCTGCGTCATCGACGGCGTCACCCGCGACGTGGACGAGATGCGCGCCCTGGACTTCCCCGTGTACGGCCGCGGAGTGATCCAGCAGTCGGTGCGCGGCCGCTGCGCCTGCGCAGGGCACGGCATCGCCGTCCGCATCGGGGACGTGCGCGTCGCGGCCGGAGACCTGGTGCTGGCCGACGAGAACGGCGTCGTGATCGTGCCGCACGAGCATGCGCGCGAGGCGCTGCGGCTGGCCGGGGAGTTCGCCGCGGCGGAGCAGCGCATCGTGGACGCCATCCGCAGCGGCATGGACCCCGTGGCCGCCCACGAGCGGCTGCGCTACGACGGGATGACCCGCTCCGGTCCTGAGTGACGGGTTATGCTGGCGGCGCGGGTTCCCCCTGATTCCCGCCCCTTCACGGAGTTCTGCATGCGCTTCCTGGTCCTTTTCGCCCTGCTCGCCGCGGTCGTGCTGGCCCTGGCTCCCTCCGCTTTCTCCGGCCCGGACCGCGGAACCCGCACCGGGACCGTGGGCGGCACCGTCCTCGACGCGCGCGGCACCATCGTCGCCAACGCCGAGGTCACGCTCCGGGGCATCACGCCCAGTGGCGCGGTCTACTCGGACGCCGCGGTCACCGGCCGCGACGGCAGTTTCGTGTTCACGCGTGTCCCGGCCGGCCGCTACGTGGTCTCCAGCGCCGTGCGCGGCCTGGGCTCCGACCGCGAGCGCATCGGACTGCGCCCCGGCGGCGCGGTGCGCGTGTCCCTGATTCTGCACTGAGCCGCGCAAGGCTCCGCCAGCCGTTCCCCGTCCGGCGCGTGGCTTCGCCGCTAAGATTCCGGGATGCGCGCCGGGCCCGGGACGTGGTTGCGGAGCTGTGGCCCGGCCCTGCTGCTGCTGGCCTGCGGCCGGAGCGACGCCCCGGCTGCGCCGCCCGCGACGCCGGTCATCCTGATCAGCCTCGACACCTGCCGCAGCGACCGCCTGGCGCCTTACGGCGGCTCCCCGGACACCAGCCCGGTGCTGGCGCGGTTGGCTGCGGAGTCGGTTACCTTCACCGATTGCCTGGCGCAGAGCAGCAACACCGGCCCCTCGCACCGCAGCCTCTTCACCGGGCAGTTCGTGCACCGCCACGGGCACCGCTTGCAGGCATACACCCGCTCGCCCTACACGCTGGCGGGACTGCTGCACGCGGCCGGCTATCAGACCGCCGGCTTCACCGGCGGCGGCTTCCTGGACCCCGGCCTCGGCTTCGACCAGGGCTTCGACGTCTACAAGTCGAAGAACGACTCGGGCCCCTCGCCGGTGCGCCGCGGCTTCCAGGCGGTCCTGCCCCAGGCCGAGGGCTGGTACGCGCAGCGCGATCCGTCCCGGCCGTTCTTCCTGTTCCTCCACACCTACGACATCCACTGCCCCTATTGGCCGGCGCAGCCCTGGCGCGAGCGCTTCCAGGGCAACTACCAAGGCAGCCTGGACCTGAAGGCCCTGTGTGGATGGGAAGCCTTCGCCAGCCTGTTCGAGGGGGGCAAGGATCTGCCGGAGGAGGACCGCGACTACTTGCAGCGCATGTACGACGGCAACATTGCCATGGCGGACGAGCTGCTGGGCCGCTTCCTGGACCGGCTGCGCGCCGACGGCACGCTGGACCGCTCGCTCCTGATCGTGCTCTCCGACCACGGGGAGAGCCTGGGCGAGCACCGCTGGGTCGGCCACAACCAGATGTGGGAGGAGCAGCTCCAAGTGCCCCTGCTGATCCGCTTCCCCGGCGCCGCGCACGCAGGCACGATCTGCGACGCCCCGGTGATGCTGATCGACGTGCTGCCGACGATCCTGGACTACCTCCAGCTTCCCGCGCCGCCCGGGGTGCAGGGCGAGAGCCTGCTGCCGGTGCTCGACGGCGCCCGGCAGTTTCCGGAGCGCCTGCGCATCAGCGAGCACCTGGACCAGGTGTCCTTCCGCTTCGACGACCGCTGGAAGCTCATCTTGTCCGGATCGGGCTCATCCTGCTTCGACCTGCAGGCGGACCCGGGGGAGACCAGGGCCCTCCAGGACGCGCAACCTGGGCTCCTGGCGCGCTATCAGGAGTTCCGTGCGGCCACGGCGGCGGAGGACCAGCGTTTTCGAGGCGCTGCGCTGGCGGATCCAATCGATGAAGAGCTGGCCCGGCAGCTCACGGAACTCGGCTACGCCGACTTCGAGCCGCAATAGCGCCGCCGGCGCGCCCTGACGGCGCGCAAAAGGTGGCTACGACCCTCATGGGGTGAGGCGCAGCGTGGTCACCGTGCCGTCGGCGATGGCCGCCTCGCTCCACAGCAGCGGATGCGAGCGGCCGGCCAGGAAGTCCTGCATCTGGTCGTCGTAGTGATCGTCCGCCGGGTGGCCGGATTGGCCCGCCGGCAGGATGAAGAGCGAGCGGTCGGGATTGGAAGTGTCGGCGATGAAGCGCATGGACGGGCCCCAGGCCACGGGCAGGCGGTCGCCGGCCCAGTCGCCGCCGAATGCGCACACGGTGGTGGAGCCGCCGGGCACCGGCACCGGTCCGCGCCGGAACCAGCGCCCGCACACGGGCGCGGCACTCATGGGATTGTCGAGGATCCAGGGGTGGATCGCGCCGTAGCTCCACTCCGCGACGTCGTCGCCCCAGCGCTGGCTGCCCTGCAGCCACGCGGCCTGCAGCGCGGCGCGCACGATGGCGGCGCGGTCCTCCACGGCGGCGGTGTTGACGTCGTCGAACCAGGATTCGTCGAGGCTGCCCGCGAGCAGCCCCTCCAGGCGGTTGCGCGTGAAGATGCTGGGAAAGCGCGGCAGGCCCAGCCGCTGCTCCTCGTCGGCGAAGCTGCGCCGCTGCAGCTCGCGCTCGAACAGCACGAACAGCGCGGAGGCGCCCTGCACCTCCATGCGCCGGTTCCAGGTGCGCAGCGCGTCCCAGGGCGGGCGCAGGCCGGGATCGGCGGTCAGCTCGCCCAGCGGCTGCAGCAGCTCCAGGATGCGGCGCGCGTACAGGTCCTCCACGTCGGTCTGCACCGCGGCCATGTCGGCCACGGTCCAGTCGCTGCGCGCCAGCAGCATCTGGCGGATGCGGTCGGCGCGGAACGGTCCGTCGTGGTCCAGCGTGTGCGGCAAGGGGAAGTCCGGCGGCACCGTGTCCTGATTGGCCGTGACCAGCAGGTCGTCGGAAGGGCGCAGGATGGCGGGGTTGCGGGCGCGCGCGCGCAGCCCGCTCCAGCCGTAGGCGGAGTCCCATCCCGGCATGGGCAGGCGTCCGTCGCCTTGCGTGCGCTCCGGCGCCTGCCCGAACACTGTGTAGAGCAGCCCGCCGTCGCGGTGGCCGACCACCAGGTTCTGCGCCGGGCCGACGAAGCCTTCCAGCGCCGCAGGGACCTCCTCCAGGGTCCTGGCCTGCGCCAGGCGCAGGTACGGCGTGATCGGATCGGACCGATAGTAGGCGGTCCAGGTGAAGCTGCGCGCCGGCAGGCCGAGGGTTTCGTCGGCCTCGAACAGCGGTCCGCGGTCCGTCGAGCGCAGCCGCAGCGGCACCGCGTCGGAGCCGCGCACCGGGATCAGCTCGGTGGTCTCCTCGAGCGCCAGCCACTGGTCGCCGCGGCGCACCCGGGTGCCGCTGGGATCGAGTTCCTCGAAGAACTCGTCGTGGTCGTCGAGCATGTTGTTGGTCAGGCCCCAGGCCAGGACTGCGGTCTGCCCGATGACGACGCCGGGCAGGCCGGGCAGGGTGACGCCCGCGACTTCGAGGGTGGGGGAGCGCATCTGCACCGCGTACCAGACGCCCGGCAGTCCGTAGCCCAGGTGCGGGTCGTTGGCGACGATGGGGGCGCCGGTGGCGCTGCGGCTGACCCCGACCACCCAGTTGTTGCTGCCACCGGCGTCCTGCCCGCCTTCGGAGCCGAGGATGAGCGGGTTGCTCTGCCTTGGCCCTGCCGCGCCCTGCGGCGTGCGCGTCTTGCCGCGCTCGGCCGCGGCCAGTTGCGCGATGTCCTCCGGGATGTGGACCTGCGGGTCCCCGATCAACGCGCGCGCGCGCGCCTCGCCCAGCTCGCGCAGCCAGATGTAGCGGTGCTCCTCCGGGTGGCCGGACACGAAGGACAGCCCCTTGCACATGATGGCGACCACGGAGAGGCTGTCCGCCGGGGTCCAGGGCTCGGGCCGGTAGCGCAGCAGCCGGAAGTGCGGAGGCAGGTCGCCGCCGCGCTGCCGGATCCAGGCGTTGACGCCGGCGGCATATGCCTCGAGCCACTCCGCCGCCTCCGGCGACAGGGAGCTCCGCATGGTTTCGGCCACCTGGCGCAGGCGCAGCCGGCGGTTCTCCCGGTCCGCGTCCAGGGCGCGCGGACCGAAGATCTCGCTCAGGCGTCCGGACACCGCGCGGCGCACCAGGTCCATCTGGCTCAGGCGGTCATTGGCGTGCAGCCAGCCGATGGCGTAGGACAGGTCCAGGCTGCGGCTGGCCAGCAGGTGCGGCACGCCCCAGCGGTCCCAGCGCACCTCGACCGCCGCGGACAGGCCGGGGACCTGCGCCGCGCCGCTGCGCTGCGGCCGGCCGCTGTGGCGCACGCGCAGGTACAGGAGCGCGGCCACGACCACGGCCGCGAGGAGCAGGACCGCCAGGACCAGGACGAGGCGGGGAAGACGCCGGCGCATGGCCCTAGCCTAGAATGCGGCACTCTCCGGACCGGAGGGAGCATGCCTGTACAGGTCTCCGACCGCCTGCAGCGCTGGTTCCAGGACTACGGCAGCTATCACCAGACCCGCGGCAACAAGCTGTGCCACGACTTCGGCATTCCGATGATCGTCGCGAGCGTGCTCGGGCTGCTGGCGTGCGTGCCGCTCGGCCCGGTGGACCTGGGGTTGGCGGTCTGGGGCCTGATCAGTCTCTGGTACTGGAGCCTGGACTGGAGAGTGGGAGTGCCGTTCTCGGCCCTGGCGCTGGGCTTGTGGTTCCCGGCGCGCCTGGTCCCGCTGCCGGCGCTGTGGGCGATGTTCGTGCTGGGCTGGATCCTGCAATTCCTGGGGCACATCCGCTACGAGAAGAAGTCCCCGGCGTTCTTCACCAACCTGAGGCACCTGCTCATCGGCCCCTTGTGGGTGTTCGCGCGGCGCGCCGGCTACATGGGTGCCTGAGTCACCGGCTTGCCCTGCAGCACGATGAACAGCGGCTGCGCGCCGACCACTCCCAGCACCGCGTACTCGTTGCTGTGGATGGTGGTGGAGGTGCTGAACACCTCGCGGTCGCCCTCCATGGGGTCCGAGAGCGAGAAGCTGCAGTACTCCAGGTTGAGGATGCCGGCGTTGGCGTCGAAGGCGCCGGTGTTCAGCAGCAGGCGGTACGAGCGGCGGTACTGCGTTCCGTCCTCGGTACGCGCCACCGCCAGTCCATCCATGTTGAAGGCCAGCTCCTTGCCGGCGGCGGTGGTGGTGCGCAGCATCCCCAGGGCCTCGGCGACCAGGGTGGTGCCGGGCAGGAGCGCCTGCAGGGTCCGCTGCAGCTCCGCCGGGATCGCCTGGCCGGGCGCCTGTTCACCGGAGGTCGGGCCGCGCAGCACGTAACAGGTGAGCATGACCTGGGGCACCGGACGGTCGATGCGGTCGAGCAGGTCCTTCATCTGCCGCAGCATCTCCGGTTCGTCGCGCAGCACCAGCAGGCCGTTCTCCTCGACCACGCTGACGTTGTCGAAGGACATGCCGTTGCCCAGGGCGTCGTATACCTCGATGCTGCGGTGGAACGGGCTCAAGGCCTGGTTGAGGCTGTTCAGGCTCAGGCCGCGCGGCCGGTACTCCATGAGCAGGTAGTCCGGCGGCTTCTGCAGCTCCTCGGCCAGCAGCTCGTCGAACTCCCGCAGATCCTGCACGATGCGCTGCGCCGCCTGCGGCGTGTCGTACACCAGGATGGTGTCGCCCAGCGTGACCAGGTTGGACACGTAGTGATCGTCCACGTTGAGATCGCGCCGGAAGAACTCGCTGGCATGGTTGAACAGATCGTCCAGGGTCATGAAGCGCGGCCGGTAGGAGACGAAGCTCAGGTCTTCGTACTTGAGGATCGGGACTTCCTGTCCCTCGACGATTTCGACCTGCTGCGGCGTGGCGCACAGGATCAGGGTGGCGAGAACGGGCGTCATCGGCTGGGCCTTGGCTGGCGGTTGGGAGTGGAGGCCGGCGCATCACGGAACACCGTCAAGCGCACGGCGCCGGAGCGCAGCTCCAGGCGCTCCGGGGTCTGGGCGAGGATCTGCACCGGCGGGCCGGCCGGCAGCGCCACCGGCGCCCGGGCCCGCGGCTGCGCGGGCTGCGTGGCCGGTCCCTGGGCGAACTCGGACGCCGCCGGCGCGGGCTGCGCGGCCCGGGACAGCGCCCACACGCCCACGGCGGCGACCAGCAGGGTGGCGGCC
>SHNF01000002.1 GCA_004295085.1 Planctomycetota bacterium
GGAGCGCCGCGCGGGCTCCCAGTCCGCCAGCGGCAGCAGGCGGCCCTGCGCCACGGCGGCGCGCAGCGCCGGCGGCGGCCCCTGCAGCAGCAGCACGTCGCCGCAGCGCAGGCGCAGGCCGCGCAGCTGGTAGCGGTGCGCGCCGCCCAGGCGGCGCAGCGCCAGGATCACGACGCCATCACGCGCGCATGCGTCCAGATCCGCTCCGCCCGCGCCCCGCCAGGCGGAATCCTGCGTGACCAGCGCCTCCATCGTGGCCTGGTCCAGGCGCTGCAGCGCCGCGCCCTGCGCGTCCGCGGAAGGACCCAGCGCCACGCCGCCGCCGTGCAGCCACTCCTGGATGGCCTCCGGCGCGGCTTCCACCAGCAGCGCGTCGCCCGCGCGCAGCTCCGCGTGCGCCGGCGGAGCAAGCTGCGCCTGCGCGCCGCGGCGCAGGCGCAGCAGGCGCGCCCCGGGAAAGGCGGCGTCCGCGCGCCGGCCCGCGAGCGCGCTGTCCGGCGTCAGCACAAGCTCGGTCACGAAGCGGCCCGGAGTCTCGGGCTCGCGCACGAAGCCGAGCGGCCGCCGCCGGGGCAGCCGCCGCCCCGTCCAGGCGAACCAGCCCGCGCACAGGAGCACGGCCGCGGCCGCGAGCGGCAGCAGCGCGAACAAGCGCAGGTGAGTGTCGAACGGATCGCGGGCAATGGCGTCGGCGCTCAGCACCGCGGCGCTGCCGAGCAGCGTGGCCGTGCTGGCGCAGGTGGCGGCGGCGAGCAGCGGCAGCATCCAGGCCGAGGGCGCGCTGCCGCCGCGTTGCGCCAGGCGGTACAGGGCCGGGACCAGGGCGGGAACCGCCACGGCGGGGCCGCACAGCGCTCCCAGCCCGCAAGCGGCCAGCGCCAGGCCGCCGCGGCCCAGCCGCTCGGCTTGTGCGGCCAGCAGCTCCGGGAAGCCGGACCAGGCCAGCGCCGCGCCGAACAGCAGCCACGCGGCCACCGTCAACAGCAGGGGATCGCCGAGGACCGCCAGCAGCGCGGCCGCATCCACGGCTCAGCGGCCGCGGAACTCCGCCTTGCGCTTCTCCAGGAAGGCGCGCGTGCCCTCGCGCATGTCCTCCGTGGCGAAAGCCAGGCCGAAGGCGTCGGATTCCAGCTGCATGCCTTCCGTGGGGCCTGCATCCAGCCCGCGGCGCATGGCTTCGAGCGCCAGGCGCATGGCCACCGGGCCGCGCGCGGCGATCTTCAGCGCCAGCGCGCGCGTGGCCTCCCACAGCTGGTCCGGCTCGACCACGCGGTTGACCACCCCGGCGCGCAGCGCGTCCTGCGCCGAGTACGGCTCGCCGCTGAGGATCCACTCCGCGGCCGCGCCCATGCCGGCGGCGCGCACCAGGCGCTGCGTGCCGCCGAAGCCGGGCAGCAGGCCCAGGCCCACCTCCGGCAGGCCCAGCTTCGCCTGGCTGGAGGCGATGCGCACGTGGCAGGCCAGCGCCAGCTCCAGTCCGCCGCCCAGCGCATAGCCGTTCACCATGGCGATGACGGGTTTGCCGCCGCGCTCGACGCGGTCGAGCACCGCCTGCCCGCGGCGGCTGAACTCGCGCGCCTCCATGGGGCTGAGGGCCGCCATCTCGGCGATGTCGGCGCCGGCCACGAAGGCCTTCTCCCCGCCGCCGGTGATCACCACCACGCGCACGGCCTCGTTGCGCAGCATCCCGTCGAAGGCGCAGTCCAGCTCGCCCAGGGTCTCGCGGTTCAGCGCGTTGAGCACCTTGGGCCGGTCCAGCGTCAGCCGGCCGATGACGCCGTCCAGAACCTCCGCGCGCAGGTTCTGCGGGCCGTTCACGCCAGCACCACTTCCATCCTGCGGATGACGCAGGCCTGCTGCGGCCTGCTGTTCTCGCCGCCGCCTCCGGTCTGCACCGCCGCCACCGCGTCCAGGACCTCGGTCCCGGACTCCACCTGCCCGAACGCGGCGTACTTGCCGTCCAGGAACGGCGCGTCGCCGTGACAGATGAAGAACTGGCAGCTCGCGGAGTTCGGATCGTTCGAGCGCGCCATGGAGATGACGCCGCGGCGGTGGCTGTACTTCTTGTCCGCGCTGAACTCGCCCGCGATCTTGCCGTGCGGCCCGCTGCCGGTCCCGGTCCCCTGGGGACAACCTCCCTGGATCATGAAGCCGCTGATCACGCGGTGGAAGGTCTTGCCGTCGTAGAAGCCTTCGGCGGCGTAGCGCAGGAAATTGCGCACGGTGTTGGGCGCCGCCTCCGGCCAGAACTTCAGTGTCATCGTGCCGGCATCCTTGCCGCCGACGCTGACCTGCACGCGCACGCGCGCCTGGCCGAGCTGCTCGGCGTTGACGCGCTTGTCATCGGCGAACTCGGCGGGGCTGGGGGCGGCGGCACTCACTGCGGATCCTCCTGCGCCTGCGGCTCCGGCGCCGGTTTGGGCTGCGGCTGCGGAGCCGGCTGCTCCTTCGGCGCTTCTTCCTGCTGCCGCTTGGCCTTGCGCCGCTCCTCCTCCGCCTGCCAGGCCTTCTTGCGGTAGACGTCGGCGCGCGCGATCGTCACTTTCTTCGTGGGCTTGCTGACTTCTCTGCCGCTGCCATTGTCCACGACCGGCACCTTGCTGATCTGATCCAGCACCGGCTTGCCCCAGATGAGCTGGCCGAAGGAGGCGTAGCCGCCGTCCAGGTTCTTCGTGGACGGACTGGAGGCATTGCAGATGAAGAACTGGCATGAAGCCGAGTTGGGAGCCTGGCTGCGCGCCATCGAGATGACGCCGTACACGTGGCTGTACTTGGCGTCGGTGCTGAATTCGCCCTTGATCCTGCCGTATTTCCCCTGCCCGGTGCCGTCGCCCTTGGGGTCACCGCCCTGGATCATGAAGCCGGGCATGATGCGGTGGAAGCCGAGCCCGTTGTAGAAGCCTTCCTGGCAGTGGCGCAGGAAGTTGCGCACCGTGACCGGCGCCTTCTCCGGCCAGAACTGGAACACCATGCTGCCGATGGACGTGCCGTCAACGGCCACTTCCATCTCGACCACGAAGTTGTCCAGGTTGGCGTCCTTGACGGTCCCTTCGGGAGCGAAGTCGAGCGTCACCGGCTTGTACTCGAGCTCCACCTCCGGCGCCGCCGGCTCCTGCTGGGGAGGATCCTGCCTGCCGCCGGTGGCCTCCTGCAGCACCTCCTCGGCGCGGCCAGCAACCTGATCGGCCGCAGCCTGCGCCTCCTGCTGCGCCTTCTGCCCCTGGTTGCGCCGCTGCTTGCTGCCCGCGTCGCCGCCGGCGGACTCCTGGAGCGAGTCCAGCGCCTGCGCCGCCGCCTGCTCGAGGCCGCCCGCGCCCTGTGCCTGCTGGCGCCCCTGGCCCTGGGCGCCCGGCGCCAGGCCCGAGGCCAGGTTCTGGGCGCCGCCGGAGTCGGCCGCGGCCGCGGGAGCACGGCTCTCCTGCGTGGAGGACGGGGCCGGGTCGCCGCCGCCACAGGCGAGCGGCAGCGCGGCCAGGAGACTGGCAGGGAAGAGGGCGAGGAGCGAGTGCATGCGCTGGGTTACGATCCGACGCGTTCGAAGGCGGCGGACATTCCGAGCCCGCCGGAAACACACAGGGTAGCGAGGCCGCGGCGGGCCCCGCGGCGGCGCAGCTCGTGCAGCAGGGTCACGACGATGCGGGCGCCGGTGCAGCCGATGGGATGGCCCAGCGCGATGGCGCCGCCGTTGACGTTGAGGCGCGCGCGGTCCATGGGCAGGTCCTGCAGAACCGCCAGCACCTGGGCGGCGAAGGCCTCGTTCAGCTCGACCAGTTCGAAATCGTCCATCCGCCAGCGGTTGCGCTCCAGCAGGACCCTGGTGGCCGGCACCGGCCCCAGGCCCATGCGCCGGGGATCGGTCCCGCTCACCTGGCTGTCCACGAAGCGCGCCAGCGGCTGGATCCCGCGCCGCTCCGCCTCCTGCTCCTCCATGAGCACCAGGGCGGCTCCCCCATCGGTGATCCCCGACGAATTGCCTGCGCCCACGGTTCCCTTCTTCGGATCGAAGACCGGCGGCAGCTTCCCGAGGCTCTCGAGCGTCGTGTCCGGCCGCGGGTGCTCGTCCGCGGCCATCGTTTCGGGTCCTTTGCGTCCCTCAACCGTCACGGGAACGATCTCGTCGGCGAAACGCCCGGCGGCGATGGCGGCGGCGGCCTTCTTCTGACTGTCCAGCGCGAACGCGTCCTGCTCCTGGCGCGAGATGCGCCGCTCCTGCGCCAGCAGCTCGGCGGTCTCGCCCATGATCATCCCGCTGACGCCGCAGGTGAAGCCGTCGCGGTACATGGCGTCCACGACCTCGGCGTTGCCGAGCCGGTAGCCGTTGCGCATCCGGTCCATGAGGAAGGGCACGCGGGACATGGACTCCATCCCGCCGGCGACCACGACCTTGGCCCGGCCGAGCCGGATCTCGTCGGCGGCGAGTTGGATAGCCTTCAGGCCCGAGGAGCAGGCCTGGTTGATCGTGACCGCCGTCACGCTCTCCGGGATCCCGGCCCGGATCAGCACTTGGCGCGCCGGGTTGGGGCCCGTTCCGGCCTGGCGCGCGTGGCCGAAGAACACGCCTTCGACGTCTCCCGGCGCCACCCCGGCACGCTGCAAGGCGCCCTGGACCGCCACCGCGCCGAGTGCCGGCGCCGGCAGGCTGCTCAGCCCGCCCAGGAAGCGGCCGATGGGTGTGCGCACGGCGCTGGTGACGACGACGGAAGGCAGGCCGGACATCGGGCGGGGCGGCAAATGAGCGAGAAAGGATAGCGAGACCCGGCGGGAGCCACGCGTCGCAGGCCAGGAGAGCGCCTCAGGCCGGGTCGGCCTGCAGCTTGCAGCGAGTGTCGAGTGTGCAGTCGCCCCAAGGCTTGTGCTGAGTTCCTCAACCTCTCAGGCTCGAGATCTTGGCCACCTTGCGCTCGAGGATCTGTTCCTCCGGGTCGAAGCCGCGCAGCTTGACCCGCTGCGCCGCGTCCGCGGGCAGCGCTTCCGCCGGCGCCAGCCCCACCAGCTCGCTCTCCACGATCGCAACGCCGCGCTCGGCCGCCAGCTTCTCGATCTCCTGGTACACCCGCAGCGGCGACGTCGCCCGGTAGTTGCACACGTTCATGGACACCTGGCTGAGCGGCGGGTCGCGGTCCTCCAGCAGGAAGCCCATGGCCTTGATGCCGGACAGCCCGCCGTCCTTCTCGCGCACCCTGCGGGCGATGTCCTTGGCCACCTGTACGTCCGCGGTGCCCAGGTTGACGTTGAAGGCGATCAGGAAGAAGCGCGCGCCCACGGCCACCGCCCCCGCCGTCGGGTGGATGGCGTCGCGGGGCCCGGCGTCCGGCGTGCGCTCCGGGTCCTTGCCGATGAGCTCGCGCAGGCCCTCGAACTGCCCCTTGCGCACGTCGGCCAGATTGCGGCGCGACGGACGCGTGGCCGCGCTCTCGTAATAGAAAACCGGGATCTTCAGCTCGCGCCCGATCCTGCTACCGCACTGGCGCGCCAGCTCCACGCAGTGCTCCATGGGCGTGTCGCCGAGCGGCACGAAGGGGATCACGTCGGTCGCGCCCATGCGCGGATGTTCGCCCTGGTGCTGATTGAGGTCGATGAGCTCCGCCGCCTTCCCGCACAGCGCCACCGCCGCGGCCACGCAGTCCTGCCCTTCCCCGACGAAGGTGATGACGCTGCGGTTGTGATCGGCGTCGGAGCTGACGTCCACCAGAGCCACCGGCGCCGCGGCGCGCGCGGCCGCGACCACGGCGTCAATGACGTCCTTGCGCCGCCCTTCGGAGATGTTCGGAACGCACTCGACGCGCATGAGAGCAGGATTGTAGGCACGGCAGAACCGGCAGCGCGGTGCGCGGTCGCGACGCTTGGGGGCGTGCCTTGGGGAAAGCGCGCAGGGACTAGAAGAGGATCTTGCCCATGGCGATCAGGTGCTTCACCGGGTTCTCGCCGAAGGCGTAGCCGAGGTGTTCGATGCTGGGAAGATCGAGAACGACGAGGTCGGCATCGTAGCCGGGTGCGATGCGGCCCTTGCGGTCCGCCACGCCCAGGCTGGCGGCGGCATTCGAGGTGGCGCCGGCGAGCGCTTCGAGCGCGCTGAGGCGCAGGCGGATGCGCGCGAAGTGGATGGCCTCCGGAATGGAGGGGGTGTAGCTGGTCCCCGGATTGAAGTCCGTGGCGACAAAGTACGGGACTCCGGCCTGGATGAGCTGGCGCGCCGGAGCGTCCGTAGCCTGGCGCAGGAAGTGCGGCGCGCACGGGAGCAGGCCGGCGAAGGTCTTGCGCGAGGCCGCGAGAGCCTCGATTCCGGCCGGGTCCAGAGCCTCCAGGTGGTCGGCGCACTCGGCGCCGAGCTCGGCCGCGAGCCTGGCTCCGCCCAGGTTCTCGAACTGTTCGGCGTGCACGCGCAGCGCGAAGCCGAGCTCGCGGGCCCGCTCCAGGTAGAGCCGGGCGCGGCGCAGGTCGAAGGCGTGGCCCTCGATGTAGACGTCGGCGGCGCGCGCCAGCCCGGCTTCCCGGACGGCGGGGAGCGTCTCCGCGCACAACAGGTCGAGGTAGCGGTCGGGATGGCCCTCGTGCTCCTCCGGCAGCGCGTGGGCGCCGAGGAAGGTCGGAAAGACCTGCATGCCGGTGCGGGCGGCGGCCGCGGCGATGGCGCGCAGCGACTTCAGCTCGCCGGCGGTGCTGAGGCCGTAGCCCGACTTCGCCTCGCAGGCGGCGGTGCCGTGCGCCTGCATGCGCCGGAAGTGGCCCGCCACGGCTTCGGTGAGCTGCTCCTCGGAGGCCTGGCGCAGGGCGCGGACGCTGGAGAGGATCCCGCCGCCGCGCGCGGCGATCTCGAGATAGCTGCGGCCCTCGCTGCGCCACTCGAACTCGTCGGCCCGGTCGCCGGCGAAGGCCGGGTGGGTGTGCGCGTCCAAGAATGCGGGCGCGACGATGCCGCCGCCGGCATCCAGGGTCTGGCGCGGCCGGTAGCGAGCCCGCAACTCGGATTCCGTTCCGAGCGCGAGGACCTTGCCGCCGCCCAGGGCCGCTGCCTCGTTCCCCTGTACCGAGGGCCGGAGGAGCCGCTCCGGGACCGTTGCGCGGGCCGCTCCAGAGTCCAGAGTGTGGACGGAGGAGGCGCCGTAAACAATTATATCGCAATCATTTATGGCATTATCGGGCATGCGGATCGGGGTTTCGGGGGCCGGATGGCCTCCGGAAACTTATAGAATGGCGGAGCTTCGGCCGCCGCAGACTGAGCCGGCGGCCGCTGGCCATTGAGCGACCCATCTCTACGGTTCCTGACGGAAAACGCGGTTCCGGCGACGCCGGTCACCACCTGGGGCGCTGAGTTTCTCGTCCCGGCCGTGCTCTTGGTCTTGCTGGGCGCGCTCCTGGGAGGACTTCGCACGCTTCTGGCCTCGCCCCTGCGCGGCTCCTTGCTGCTGTCCCTGCCGGAGGAGCGGCGCAAGCGCTGGGAGGAGCGCCTGGAGAGGTCGGAGCAGCTGGTGGCCGCCGCCGGCATGCTGCGCGCCTTGTGCGTGTTCGGTGCGGCGCTGCTGGTGTTCGTGGACACCGAGCCCTTGTCCTGGCCGTGGCGCCTGGCCCTGTGGTTCGGGGCCGCCCTGCTGGTAGCCATGCTGCATGAAGCCATCCCGGCCCTGGTGGCCAGCGGCCGGGGCGTCGGCGTGGTGCTGCTGACCTTGCCGCTGGTGCGGCTGCTGTCCCTGCCGCTGCGGCCCTTGACCAGCCTGCTGCGCGGCATCCAGCGCAAGCTGGGCGCGCACCCGGCGGGCCAGCGCGTCGCCGCGATCGCCGCCGAGATGATGGAAGCCGCCAGCGCCTCGGGCCGGCTGACGGAGCTGGGCGAGCGCGAGCGGCTGATGATCGAGCACATCCTGGAGCTGCCCGAGACCTTCGCGTCGCAGGTCATGACGCCACGCACGGAGCTGACGGCGATCCCGGCACAGACCACTCTCATCGAGGCGCTGCGCACGGCCCGCAAGGAGGGGCACTCGCGCATCCTGGTGATCGAGAAGGACCTGGACCACGTCGTCGGCTTGTTCTACGTCAAGGACGTGCTGCTGGCGCTGGATGAGCAGCTGGACCTCAAGCGCGAGGTGGTGCGCGAACACATGCGCGAGCCGTACTTCGTGCCGGAGACCACGCGCGTGCCGGCGCTGCTGGAAGAGATGCGCAAGCGCCGCACGCATCTGGCCGTGGTCGTGGACGAATACGGCGGCACCGCCGGCGTGGTGACGATCGAGGACATCCTGGAAGAGATCGTGGGCGAGATCTGGGACGAGTTCGAGGGCGTGGCGGCCTCCGGACCGGTGCAGCGCGTCGGCCCGGACGAGGCGGTGGTGGAGGGCCGCATCTTCATCGCCGACCTGAACGAGGCCTTCGGCGCCGCCCTGCCCGAAACCGAGGACTTCGACACCGTGGCCGGGCTCATGTTCGACCGCTTCGGCCGCATCCCGGCCAAGGGCGAACGCCTGGAGCAGGACGGCCTGGTGCTGGAGGTGCTGGACGCCGACGACCGCCGCATCCGCAAGGTACGCGTGCGCCGGCTGGAGCCGGCGCCGGCCGAGAGCGACGCCGCGTGAGCCGGCAACGGACGCCGGCCGTGGTGCTGCGCCGCTGGCCTTACTCCGAGAGCTCGCTGGCGGTCCACTTGCTCACCCCCGGCCAGGGCGTGGTGTCGGTGCTGGCCAAGGGCGTGCACCGGCCCACCAGCGGCAGCTGGGGGGTGCTGGACACCTGGGCGCTCGTGGAGGCGGAGTACGGCGGCCATGAGAGCCGCGAGATGCTGACGCTCTACGGCGCGCGCCTGCTGGACCGCTGCTCCGGCCTGGCGCGTGACCCCGAGCATCTCATCGCCGCCGGACTGGTGGCGGAGCTGGCCGAGCTGGCGGCGCCGCCCGGGATGTCCGCGGACGCCGCCTTCGACTATCTGATGCGCCGCCTCCGCCAGCTCGACGCTGGAGTGGACGTGCCCGGGTTCCTGTGCGCCGCGCTGCTCGAGGGCCTCGATCTGCTGGGCCTCGGCCCGCTGCTGGACGCCGGGCCCGGCGTCCGGGCCTCCTGGCAGTGGTTCAGTCCTGCCGCCGGCGGGGTCCTGCCCGCGGGCGCGCCGCGCCCTGCCGAGCACGCGCGGCGCGTGTCCACGGACGCGCTGGAATGGCTGGCGCGCCTGCGCGCCGCGGGGCCGGCGCCCGGCGTCGTGGCGGAGCGCGCGCCGGCCCGGGTCGCCGACGCGCTTACAATCCTCGGAGAGTTCGCGGCCTACCACCTGGAACGGCCGCCCCGGGCCTGGAGCTTGCTGCGCGCCCGCGGGCGACGCCTCGCGAGGCTCCGGTGACCCGTACCGACTTCCACTTCCTGGCCTCACTCGCCCTGCTCCTGACCGGCGCCTGCTCTTCGCCGCCTCCGGAGCCCTACTCCAGCGCCGACCTGGCGCCGGTGCACGAGCTGGCGCGGCAGGGGCAGTGGGACGAGGCCTGGAGCCGGATCGATGACATGAAACGCGAGTACTTCGACCCGCTGGCGCAAGGCGAGTACAGCCTGCTGGCCGGCGACATCGCCTACCAGCGCGGCGACTGGGACGAAGCCATCCAGAACTACGAGCTGTACCTGCAGTTCCAGGGCCCGGCGGCGCAGTCTTCCGTGGTGGAGGCGCGCCTGTTCGAGATGGGCCTGGAGCTGATCGAGGGCCGCCGCCGGGCCTTCGGGATCTTCTCGGACCGCAGCCGCGGGGCCGCGTCCCTGACCAACCTGGCCATCTACTCCCCGCGCGGGCGCTATGCGGCCGAGGCGCTGGCGCAGGTCGGCGAGTTCCACTACGAGAACCACTACTACCAGGAGGCGCGCGAGGACTATCAGTTGCTTCTGGTGTACCACCGCGATTCCGAGTGGGCCGATCTGGCGACGTTCCGGATCGGCATGTGCGGCTACCACCAGGTGGACGGTCCCTGGGTGGACGCCGGCCTGATCCAGCAATCCATGAACCAGCTCAAGGAGTACCTGAAGCAGTTCCCCTCCGGCTTGTACCTGCAGGAGGCGGAGCAGACGGTGGCGGAGCTGGAAGAGCTGTCGGCGCAGAAGGAGCTGCAACTCGGGGACTATTACCGCACCGTCGGCAACGTGCGCGGCGCGCGGCAGCATTACCGCGAGGCCTCCACACACAGCGGCACCCGGGCCGCGGAGCTGGCCCAGGCGCGCCTGCAGGGGCTGCCGCCGGAGGATCCGCCGCTGCCCGAGCCCGTGCTGGAGGACGCGTGAGCACCGGCCCCCGGATCCTGCTGTTCCTGGCGCTGGCCGGCGGCTGCGGCTACCGGGTCGTGGACCCGGCGGTGGGCGGCGGGCGCAGCATCGCCGTGCCCACGGCGGTCAACGACACCCGCTGGCGCGGCCTCGAAGCCACGCTGACCGATTTCCTGCGCCGCGACCTGCAGCGCCAGCTGGACCTGTCCCTGACCGGCTCCAGCGCCGATCTGCAGCTCCTCGCGGAGATCCGGGAGGTGGGCCGGCAGGCGCCGGTGCGCTCCGACAGCGGCGGCGCCGCGCTCGGCGCCAGCACCGTACAAGTGCACTGGCGGCTGCTGGACGCGGCCGGCCAGGAGCTGGCGTCGGGAACCTCGCAGCGCACCCTGGAATTCCGTCCGGACCAGCGCGAGAACCCTTACTCCGCCTTGACGGAATTGCTCGATGCCATGGCGGAACATGTCGTAATAGAAGTAGGCAGCGGCCTGTCCGCGTGGGCCGAGCAATCCTGAGATGAGCGAATCCATCCCCAAGCTACGCCGACCCGCGGATGGCAAGGAGGGCAAGCGGCCCTTCGGGCCGTTCCTGATCCTGGCCGTCGCCCTGCTCCTGCTGATCGTCCTGTACAACTCGGACCAGCCCACGCAGGACGTCAGCGAGGACCAGTTCTGGTACGAGCTGTACCAGGGGCACGTCCAGGACCTGCAGATCGAGGGACCGACCCGGCTGGCCGGCACCTTCACCGGCGCCGACCGGGGCAAGCCCGTGAAGTTCCGGGTCACGGTCCCGAACACCGGTGACCTGCACGAGCGCGTGCGCCAGCTGAGCGCCAAGCGCCTGGAGGAGTCGCTGGGCCTGTCCGCGTTCCTGCGCGGCGTGGAGCAGGGCGAGCTGCGGCCGGAGCGCGGCTACGCGCTGACGGTGTACAAGCCGGTGCAGCCGGAGCAGCCGTCGTCGCGGGAGCGCGAGGAACAGCGCTTCTTCGTGGACTACAGCGACAGCGAAGGCCGCCACTACGCCGAAGTGGTGGGCACCGACAACGAGCGCCTGAACATGCTGGCCCTCAGCCAGACCATGCAGGGCGCCGGCGCCGCGGTGGAGCCGGTGGCCCTGGACCTGGTGCATCCGCTGTCCACCGAGGAAACCAACTCCATGTTGATGTATTTCCTCGGCACCCTGGGCCCGATCCTGCTGTTCGGGATCCTGTTCTGGTTCATCTTCATGCGCCAGGTGCGCGGCCAGGGCCAGGGCCTGCTGAGCTTCGGCCGCTCGCGCGCCGTGCTCTACAACAAGGAGAAGAAGACCGGCGTCACCTTCGAGGACGTGGCCGGCATCGACGAGGCCAAGGAGGAGGTGCGCGAGATCATCGAGTTCCTGCGCAACCCCACCAAGTTCCAGCGCCTGGGCGGTCGCATCCCGCGCGGCGTGCTGCTGGTCGGCCCGCCGGGCACCGGCAAGACGCTGCTGGCGAAGGCCATCGCCGGCGAGGCCGGCGTGCCGTTCCTGAGCATCAGCGGCTCCGACTTCGTGGAGATGTTCGTGGGCGTCGGCGCCAGCCGCGTGCGCGACCTGTTCAAGCAGGCCAAGGACTCGGCGCCCTGCATCGTGTTCCTGGACGAGATCGACGCCGTGGGCCGCAAACGCGGCACCGGCATGGGCGGCGGCCACGACGAGCGCGAGCAGACGCTGAACGCGATCCTGGTCGAGATGGACGGCTTCGGCACCGACGAGGGCATCATCGTGTGCGCCGCCACCAACCGCCCGGACGTCCTGGACCCGGCGCTGCTGCGCCCGGGCCGCTTCGACCGCCAGGTTGTCATCGATCTGCCCGACATCCGCGGCCGCGAGAAGATCCTGCAGGTCCACAGCCGCAAGGTCAAGCTCGGCACGCAGGTGGACCTGGGGGCCGTGGCCCGCGGCACGCCCGGCTTCTCCGGCGCCGAACTGGCGGCGCTGGTCAACGAGGCGGCCATCGGCGCGGTCATGAACGACCGCGACACCGTGACTCAGCCCGACCTGGAAGAGGCGCGCGACAAGGTCCTGTACGGCCGCCAGAAGCGCTCGCGTGTGATGGATCCCGAGGACCGCAAGGTCTCGGCCTTCCATGAAGCCGGCCACGCGGTGGTCAACGCGCTGCTCCCGGACACGGAGCCGCTGCACAAGGTGACCATCATCCCGCGCGGGATGATGGGCGGCGCCACCATGTTCCTGCCCGAGCGGGACCGGCCGATCCCGAGCCGCAAGCGCGCGCTGGCCAGCCTGACTGTCAGCTTCGGCGGGCGCGTGGCCGAGGAACTGTTCTGCGGCGACATCACCGCCGGCGCCGCCAGCGACATCCGACAGGCCACGCACACCGCCCGCCTCATGGTCACCGAGTGGGGCATGAGCGAGCGCCTGGGACCGGTCAACTACGCCGACCGCACCGGCAGCGATTTCCTCGGCACGGAGATCGCCGTCGGACGGGACCACAGCGAGGCGACGGTGCGCGAGATCGACGAGGAAGTGCAACGCCTGCTGCTGGAGGCGCGCGAGCGCGCCAAGGACCTGCTCAGCAAGAACCCGCAGGCGGTGGAGCGGGTGGCGCAGGCCCTGCTGCACTTCGAGACCCTGCAGGGCGAAGAGGTGCACCGCCTGATCGAGGGTTGCAGCCTGGAGGAGCTGCGCAAGGAGGCGGCGGCGCCGTCGCAGACCGCGGCCGACCCCGCGAAGGCGGTCACGGACGGCGCGCGCCCGGCGCCCCGGTCCGGCAAGCTGCCGTACCCGGGAACCGAAGGCCTGTCGCCCGCCTAGGGCTCGGACTTCCATTCCGTGGCGGAATCGGGAAGTGTGACTGCGTAAACTTGCTGCATGGCGCTCCCGTGGCAGCTTCCGGGCTACGAGCGGGAGCACCATGCCGTGCCGCTCGGAGGCGGCTGGTGGCGGGGTCCCGCGGCCCGCACCAGCACGTGTGAGCGCCGCCTACGGGAGTTGGGAGTCCTGCTGGGCCCGGAGCTCCAGGACGGAGCCTGCGGCTACCGGTTGCTGCCGGAGTTCGAGGGTCCCGGCGCGCGCGACGCAGCCGGGGATCCCGACCAGCCCGAGACCCGTGCGCACTGGATCGCCGCCCGGCTGGCTGCAGCGCTCGCCGCCGCCGGCACGCCGCCGCCGCCGCCGCAGTTCATGGCGGTCCTGAACCTGACACCGGATTCCTTCAGCGACGGCGGCGAGCTGCTGGCCCCGGGAGCCGTAGAAGCCGCCGCCGCGGCGCGCGTGGCGGAAGGCGCCCGCTGGTTGGACCTCGGCGCGGAGAGCACACGCCCCGGCGCCACGGCCGTAGCCGTGGAAGTGCAGCTCCAACGCCTGCTGCCCGCCCTGCGCGCCGTGCGCGGCTGCGGGGCCCTCGTGTCCGTGGACACGCGCTCGGCCGCGGTGGCCGCCGCCTGCCTGGACTCCGGCGCCGCCATGATCAATGACGTGAGCGGCCTCGAGGACCCGGACATGGGGCCGCTGCTGGCGCGGCACGGATGTCCGGTGGTGCTCCTGCACATGCGCGGCACGCCGGCCGACATGGCGCAGCGTGCCGGCTACCGCCACCTGCTGGGCGCGGTAGCGGACGAGCTGGCGGCGCGCGTGCACCGCGCGCTCGCCGCCGGCATCCGCCCGGCGCAGATCTACCTGGACCCCGGGATCGGCTTCGCCAAGACCGCCCAGCACAGCCTGGAGCTGATCGGCCGCCTCGGGGCCCTGCGCGCCCTCGGCTTCCCGCTGCTGGTGGGCCCGTCGCGCAAGTCCTTCCTGGGCGCCGTCCTGGGCGGCCGGCCGCCGCGCGAGCGCGACGGCGGCAGTGCCGGCGCGGCGGCCGTGTGCGCGGCGCAGGGGGCGGCCATCCTGCGCCTGCACCGCGGCGGAGCGGTCTGGGACGCGGTGCTGGTGGCCGCGGCGGCGGCGGCGGCAGCCCGCGCCGAAGTGGTGCCGCGCACGGAGGTGGCGGCGTGATCCCGCTGGCCCTGCAGATCCGGCGCGAGCACGTGCAGGCCATCATCGAGATCGCCGTGCTCGCCGGCTGCATCTACGCCGTGCTGCGCTTCCTGCGTGGAACCCGGGGCTTCGGCGTCCTGCGCGGGCTTGCGTTCTTCCTGGTGACCCTGGCCGTGGCCCTGTTCGCGCTCAGCCAGTACCCCGGCGTGCCGGTCCTCACGGAGATCCTGCGCCTGGTGGCGCCGTGGCTGTTCCTGGTCCTGGTGATCCTGTTCCAGCCGGAGCTGCGCCAGGGCATCTCCCGCTTCGGCACCACGCCCTTGACGCGCGTGCTGCCGCTGGGCAGCCGCCCGGCGGAGAGCCGCCGGGCGCTCGCGGAGGTGGCGGCGGCGGTGCGGCGCATGGCCAAGGAGCGCATCGGCGCCCTGATCGCCTTCGAGCGCGCGGTGCCGCTCTCCCCGTACTACGACAGCGCGGTGCGCATCGACGCCCCGGTGTCTGCCCTCCTGCTGGAAAGCCTGTTCTTCCCGGGCAATCCGCTGCACGACGGCGCGGTGGTGATCCGCGGCGATACCGTGGTGGCTGCGGCCGTGCTGCTGCCGCTGACCGAGAATCCGGAAGTGCAGCACCGTCTGGGCACGCGCCACCGGGCCGCCTTGGGACTGACGGAGGAGACCGACGCCGTGACCATGGTGGTGAGCGAGGAGACCGGCCAGATCACCTTGTGCGCCGGCGGGCGCATGTACCGCAACATTCCCTTCGACGAGCTGGAGACGCGCCTGGCCGAGCTGTTGCGCTCGCGCTGGGAAGGACCGCGGGAAGGCGGCGGCGCCGGCCCGCCGGCCTCCTCCCCGGCTGATTCCGGCGAGCATCCGGCGCTGCGCGGGTCTCCCGAGGAGGCGGCGGCGCCGTGACCCGCTGGTGGCGCTGGCTGTTCGACGACCTGGGCAACAAGGGCCTGGCCGTGGCCCTGGCCGCGGGCGTGTGGTGGCTCATGCAGGTCAAGATCGAGCTGCGCCAGGAGCACAGCTTCCTGGTCGTGGCCACGCACTCCGGCGCGGCGCCCTCGCCGCAGGAGCTGCACAACACGGTGCGCATCCAGGTGCCCGAAGGCTGGAAGCTGGTCACGCCGGCGCCCGGCTCGCAGCTGCGCTTCGTGTTCTACGGGACCCGTGCCCAGCTCAACCACTTCTTCGGTTCCTACTGCACCGCTGCGTACCGGCCGCCGCAGCCGCCGGAGCAGGCCACATCCTTCGAGGACATCATGGAGGCCGGTGAGCTGGACTGGATGCGGTCGCGCGAGGCGCAGCAGCTCCTGGACGTGGACGACGTCTATCAGAACGAGCTGCGCCTGGAGCTAGTGCGGGCCGTCCATGAGTGAGCCGCTGTTCGGCACCGACGGAATGCGCGCCAGGGCGGGCGAGGAGCCGCTGACCCCGCCGACCCTGGCGCGGCTGGGCCGGATCCTGGCCGAGCGCGTGCGCGCCGGTCTCCCGGGCGCGACGCCGGCCGGCGCCCAGCGGCCGGGCGGCAGGCCGCCGCGCGTGCTGCTGGGACATGACGGGCGCGAGAGCGGCGAGACCCTCGCGGCCGCCCTGAGCCGCGGGCTCAACCAGGGCGGCGTGGACGTGGAGGTCCTGGGCCTGGCGCCCACGCCGGCCATCGCCTACCTGACCAGTGCCGGGCCTTACGCCGCCGGCATCGTGGTATCGGCTTCGCACAATCCGGCCGCAGACAACGGCGTGAAGCTGCTCGGCCCCGACGGCGGCAAGATCCCGGACGCGCTGGAGCGCGAGCTCGAGCGCGAGCTGGTCGGGGCCGCCCCTTATCCGCGCGTCACTCCGGCCGGCAGCCTGCGGCGCAACAAGCGCCTGCTCGGCGACGTGTTGGCCTGGTACCGCAACAGCGCCTTCCCGCGGCTGGATCTGCGCGGCTGGCGCGTGGCCTTGGACTGCGGCAACGGCGCCTACAGCCAGCTCGGGCCGCGCATCCTGCGCGCGTTCGGCGCCGAGCTGCGCGTGCTGCACGACAAGCCCGACGGCCGCAACATCAACGATGGCTGCGGCGCCTTGTTCCCGGAGGAAGTCGCGCGCGCCACGCGCGAGCACGGCTGCGTCGTCGGCCTCACGGTGGACGGCGACGGCGACCGCGGCCTGCTCGCCGACGGCGCCGGGCGCGTGCTGGACGGCGACGCCCTGCTGGCCGGCCTGGGAACCCACCTGCTGCGCCACGGGCGCCTGCCGCAGCGGACGGTGGTGGCCACGATCATGAGCAACCTGGCGCTGGAGCGCCACCTGGCCGCCGCCGGAGGCCAGCTGCTGCGCGTGCCGGTGGGCGATCGCAACGTGGCCGCGGCCATGCGCGCCGGCGGCTACCGCCTGGGCGGGGAGAAATCCGGCCACCTGCTGTTCGGACCGGAACACGGCTACCGCGGCGACGGCATGTACAACCTGCTGCGCGTGGTCGCGGCCGTGCAGGAGGACGGGCTGGCGATGGAGCGCTTCGGCGCGGGCTACCGCGATCTTCCCCAGCAGCTCGTGAACGTGCCCGTGACGCGGCGCGTGCCCCTGGAGCAGCTGCGCAGGCTGCAGGCCGCGGTCGCGGCGCTGGAGCGGGAGCTGAACGGCGCCGGGCGCGTGGTCGTGCGTTTTTCCGGAACGGAGCTGCGCCTGCGCCTCATGGTGGAAGCAGACAGCGAGCTGCAGGTGCGCTCGGCGCTGGAGCGCCTGCAGCAGGCCGCCGCGGCCGACGGAATCCTGGCGTGAGCCGCCAGGGCGGAGCCTGGCTGGCCCTGGAGCTTTCCGGGCCCCTGTCCACGCTCGCGGTCAGCACGGCCGAGGGCGACCTGGAGCGGCGCTTCTCCGGAGAGCGCGGGCGCGCGCTCCTGGCCGAGGTCGAGGCCCTGCTGCGCGACGCCGCGGTCGCGCGCGCGGCCCTCGCCGGCATCGTGGTCGGCACCGGACCGGGCTCCTACACGGGGCTGCGCATCGCCTGCGCCGCGGCCCGCGCCCTGGGCTTTGCGCTGCACACGCCGGTCGTGGGGCTCAGCAGCTTCCAGGCGGCGGCGCTCGCCGGGCCCGAGGGCGAGGACCTGCACCTGGTCCTCGACGCCTATCGTGACGAGGTCTATCACGCCTGCTACCGGCGCCTGGGCGGCTTTCCGCAGCCGCGCACTCCGCCGCGCCTGCTCAGCCGCGGGGCAGCGGCGGCCGTGGTGCCGGCCGGGTCGTGGCTGCTCGGCGATCCCGGCCTGTGCGCAGCACCGGTGCGCCTGCTGGCGCCGCAGCTGGCGCCGCGCGCGGCCGCACTGCTGGAGCTGCTGCGCCTGGGCGGCAGCCTGGAGCCGGCCACGCCCCTCTACTTACGCGCCGCCCTGCCCAGGACGGCGGCCCGGGAATGAAACCGCCCCGCCGTCCGGCCGGCTTGCGGGCGGACGGCGGGGCGTGCGGACGGCGCTCGAATTAGAGATCCTGCGGGCGCACGGTCTTGCGGCCGTTCGCCAGCGCGCGTTCCTCCGCGGCGGCGATGGCCCGGCGCACGTGACTGTCCAGGGCCGAGTAGAAGTCGCTGGCGACGTTGCACTTCTTGACCGCGGCCTTGGTGCGGCTCTTGGAGATGATCATGTTGTCGCCGGTAGCGGGCTTCTTCGTCGTCATCTTCTTCTTGGCAGCCATGGGCTTTGGATTCCTGTTTTCGATTGAGACGGGGGTCGAGATCGGAGTCCGATTCCGGCCCGGAAGCGTTGGCGCAGGGGGACCGTCCTCGGGGTTGGGCTGGAAACGGCGAAAAACGCCGTTCCCTGGCGGATTGGAGCGGATCAGGCCGCTGGAGTCAAACGCAAAGTGGCGTTTTTCCGGCGAGAACAGGGGTCTTTTGCGTATTCTCGCGGCCGTGACCGTGTTCCCGGCCCTCATTTCCGCGATTCTGGCCATCTCCGGGGCATTCCCGGGCCAGGAACAGCCGGACCCCGCCCGCGCCCGGCTGCTGGAGAGGCTCGGCCAGCTGCCCCCGCCCGAGCAGGCGGAGCTGGCGCAGCGGGTGTACCGGTCCGTGCTGCAATCCGCGCATCCGGTGGCGGCCGCGGCGGCGCGCCTGGAGGGCGACCCGGCGCTGGCGGCGCTGCCGGTGCTCGAAGCGGAGCCGGCGCGCGCCTTCGACGCGGACGAATACGCCCCGGCCCTGGGGCTGCGGACGCGGGTGCTGCGCCCGAGCGAGGCCGCCTGGAAGAAGGCCGAGAAGCAGTACTTCGGCGCGGGCAAGGTCCCGGAGCACGGCGCGCACTGGAGCTACGACCACGGCCGCAATGCCCTGCTGCGCCCGCTGCCGGAGCAGACCCCGGAGCAGATCGTGGCCGCGCTCTACGCGGGGCGCTGGCCGCACCCCGGACGCCTGCAGGCGCTGGCGGAGGCCGCCCTGGACCACGACGCCTCCATGGACGCGGCGTCCGACTACTTCAACCACGCCTACCGGGACCGCAGCGGACGCGTGTATTCCGGCATGCGCCTGTACGAGCTGTGGAACAGCGGCAAGGAGATCGAGATCTCGGACGTGGAAGCCATCGCCTGGCTGCGCACGGTGGCCGGCGACCGCAGCGTGAGCTCGCCGATCCCGGCCAAGAAGCACGCCGCGATCTACCAGCGCATCGCGCAGTCGTTCCAGTCCGTGCGCGAGTACCAGACCCTGCGCCAGGCCCTGGCGGCGCGCTGCGCCGATCCGCAAGGCGCCCTGCCGCTGCTCTTCAGCGGCGAGGAGCGCAGCATCGACCAGGTCTGGGCCCTGGCGGACCACGACCCGGCGGCGGTGCGCGCCCTGCTGCAGCAGTTCCCCGGGCGCGAGGCATTCCTGCTCGAGATCGCCCGGCAGCTGCGGGAGCCGCCGTGCGGCGCGCCGGAGCTGGCCCGGCGCCTCGCCGCCCGCGCCGACCTGGAGCAGGCCGTCGCCGCCGCGGCGGCAGCGGCCCTGGAGTCCGAGGGCTTGCTCGGCATCGGCCGGCGCTGAGTGGAATTGCGCCGCCTCTCGCGGCTACGCTGCGAGCGGGATGTCCCATTACCGCGCGTGGGCCGAGATCGACCTGGACGCGTTTCGCCGCAACCTGCGCCTGGCGAAGCGCGCCGCCGGCGCCGCGCAGGTGTGGCCGGTGCTCAAGGCCAACGCCTACGGCCACGGCGCGCCGCAGCTGGCGCGCGCCTGCGCCGAGGAGGGCGTGCGCCGCGTGGGTGTCGGCGACAGCACGGAAGCGCTGGAGCTGCGCGAATGCGGCGTGCGCGCGCCCATCCTGGTGCTCGGCACGGTGATCGACGCGGAGGTGCCCGACCTGCTGCGCCACGACATCGAGGTGGGCGTGCACTCCGAGAGCCGCGTGCGCAAGCTCGGCGAGGAGGCGCGCCGCGCCGGGCGCCGGCTGGGCGTGCACCTGAAGATCGATACCGGCATGGGGCGGCTGGGCGTGCGCCCCGAGGCCGCGTTGCGCGTGGCCACGGCCGTGCTGAACGAGCCGTTCCTGGACCTGCGCGGCCTCATGACGCACTTCGCGCCCTCGGCCGGCGCGCGCGACCCGTTCCTGTTCGAGCAGTTGGGCGTGTTCCAGGATTGCCACGAGGAGCTGCGCGCGGAGGACATCCGCATCCCGACCGTGCACTACGCCAACTCCGCGGCCCTGTTCACGCACCTGCGGCCGCTGGGAGGCGCGGTGCGTCCCGGCATCGCGCTGTACGGCGTCCTGCCGGCCGAGCTGGCCGCCAGCGAGCGCGCCGAGCCCGCCCTCGCCGCCGGGCTGGAGCCGGTCCTGAGCCTGCGTACGCAGGTGGTGTTCCTCAAGGACGTGCCGGCCGGTACTGCGGTGGGCTACAACAGCCGCTGGTGCGCGCAACGCCCGACGCGCATCGCCACGCTGCCGATCGGCTACTGCGACGGGCTGCCGTACGGGCTGGGCGTGGACGGGCGCGGCCAGGTGCTGGTGCGCGGCCGGCGCTGTGCCCTGGTCGGCGCCGTGTCCATGGACTACTGCACCGCCGACGTGACCGACGTCGCCGGCGCCGCCGTGGGCGACTCCGCCACCCTGGTGGGCGTGGACGGCTCGGAGCGCCTGCGCCTGGAGGACCTGGCCGCCGCCGCCGGCACCATCCCGTACGAGATCTCGTGCACGCTGGGGCGGCGCGTGCGCCGGATCTACCGGGAAGCCCTGACAGAAGCACGCACGCGGGTGGCTGCAGCCTCGTAAGGCTGCGGGACAATCCGCCCGCATGCTTCGCTCCACCGGCGCCCGCGTCTCGGCGCTCTTGTGCGCGGCGCTGGCGGTTTCCGCCTTCGTGCCGCTGCCGGTCCCGGTGCGCGAGCTGCGCCTGGCGGCCGGGGCCGGGACCGCGGTGCTGCGGGCCGAGCGCCTGCGCCTGACCTGGGGCCTGGGGCGCTTGCGCGGCGAGAATCTGTCCGCCACCCTGGACGGCCTGCCGCTGGTCACCGGGATGCAGGCGGCGGAGGTGCACGTGGACACCTTGCCATGGAAAGGCCGCTTCCTGGAGGCGCGCCGGCTCGAGCTCCGCGGCGGCGAGGCGCAGCTGGATCGCGAGCGCTTGCGCCTGCTGACGTCGGGCCCGGCGCAGCAGACCGTGCCGCACCTGCCCGTGCGCTGGCGCGACGGCCAGCTCATCTGGCTCGGCCCGGAGCTGGGGGTGCAGCCGGCGCATTTCCCCGTGCGCGCG
Source organism: Planctomycetota bacterium (assembly GCA_004295085.1). Lineage (GTDB taxonomy): Bacteria > Planctomycetota > UBA1135 > UBA1135 > UBA1135 > SHNF01. The sequence continues at coordinate 20,883 of SHNF01000002.1, forward strand.
CTGGACGGAATGCTGGATCCTGCGCGCACGCGCCTGCACGCCACGCTGGGCGGGCCGTTCGCGCTGGAGGCGGAGGCTTGGCTGGAGGCGTCCGGTTCCTTCGCCCGCTGGTCCGCGGCCGTGCGCGCCCGCACCGGCCCGTGGCAGCGCGCGCTGGCGGAGCTGCCGGCACAGCTCGAACTGCGCAGCGAGGGTCTGGAGCTGCTGGCGCTGGCCGGCGCCGGTCCCGGACAGGCCGTGGACGTGCGGGTGCAGGCCACGGTGCGGGGCGGCGCCGCGCGCCTGGCTCGGCCGCCACTGGCGGTGCAAGGCCTGGAGATCACGGCTACCGGGTCGTGGCAGTCGGGGCTGGCGCTGCGCGCCCGCGGCGACGCCCTGGGCGTTCCCTTCGAGCTGGCCGGGCGTGTACGGCCCGGGCGCACGCCGGCGGCGTTGCTGGCGGCGCTGCAGGTGCAGGTGCAGGGCGCCACGCAGCCGTTCCCGGTGGACCCGGAATGGCTGGCCCTGCTGCGGCCGCTGGATCGCGGCGTCGCCGACGCCCTGGACGCCTTGCAGCCGCAGGGACAGGCACAAGGCCAGTTCGCGCTGGACTGGCGCGCGGGCGCGCCGCCGCACTGGCTGGGCCACCTGGCCCTCGAAGACATGACCTCCCAGTTCCGCGGCTTCCTGGAGGAAGACGGGGAGCGGCCTTCCTTTCCCTATCCCGTGAGCGCCCTGCGCGGCGACCTGGTGGTCGCGGACAGGCGCGTGCTCAGCGCAGTGACCGGGCGCTTGGGCGAAGGTGCGCTGCGCGCCGCCGTCGCCGTGCTGCTCGGCACGGGCCCGGCCGGGATCGCCGCGGACGTGGGCATCGACGACTTCGTGCCGGACGGCCGCGTCACCGCGGCCGCAGCCGGCACCCCGGCCATCAACGAAGTCGTGCGCATCCTGGGCGGCCCGCAAGGCGGCAGGGTGAACGCGCGGCTGAGCGTGCGCCGCTCCCTGGGAGCGCAGGACGCCGTGGTCGGATTGACCGCCGGCGGCGCCGGCGTGGAACTGCGGCCCTCGTTCCTGCCCGTTCCGATGCTGGCGGAAGACTTCACGGTGAGCTGGGAGCCGGGCCACGGCCGTTTCGCTGGCGCCGTGCGCGCGCTGGGCGGCAGCGCGCGCCTGGAGGGCGAGATCCACGAGCTGGCCGGGCGCGCGCGCCAGCCGCTCCTGGGAGCGCGGGTGGACGCGGAGCAGCTCCAGCCGAGCGCGGAGGAGCGCAAGGTCCTGGAGCACTTCCTGCAGCTGCCGCCGGGCAGCGCCCAGATCGCCGCCGCGGGCGCCGCGGCGCTGCACGTGGACTTCCGGCGCGCCGGAGCCGCGCCACCGGAAGTGCAGCTGCAGTGGGAGTGCACGGACCTGGCCGTGCACGTGCAGCCGCTGGGGCTCGCCGCCGCCGGGATCCGGGCCAGCGGCACTGCGGTGCGCGCCGGCGACGACACCCTGGTCGCGCTGCCGCGCGCCGCCGGCACGGTGGCGGGGGCCGGTGTGGACGCGTCGCTCGTGTTCGCGCCGGGCGGAGCCCGCGGCGCCACCCGCGCGCTGCTCGCGGGCACCGACATCCAACCGTCGCGCGAGATCGTGGAGTTGCTGTGGAAGCGGGCGCGCCGCGCGGACACGGCGCCGCTGCAGCCGGGCGGCAGCATGAACGTGCGTCTGGAGTTCATCCCCGGCGAGGCGCGCCTGCCCTGGGGCGTGGCCGAGCTGGCGCCCCTGCGCCTGCGCCGCAGCGGCGCGGTCGAAAGCGACGAGATCGAAGTCAACGGGCGTGTGCGTTTCGACGGGCTGTCGGCCAGTTCCCCGGAGCTCGGCGTGCGCACGCGCGACGGCGGCATGCAGCTGCGCGACTTCCAGGCCCAGGCCGACGAAGCGGGCGTGATCGTCTCGGCGCACCTGCACAGCGACGAGGGCCTGGTCCTGGGCGAGCGCTTCGCCGCCCTGGTGAGCACCGACGCGTGGGCGGCGCTCAACCGCATCGGCCTGCGCGGGCGCGTGGGCGCCGACGGCATGCGCGTGGACCTGGAGCTGCCGCGCGGCGGCAAGCCCGGCTTCCACGCCGAGGGCCGCATGCTGCTGTCGGAAATGAGCCTGGAGGGTCCGCCGCGCATGCGCCGGGGCGCAGGCGTGCTGGACGTGCAGTCCTTCGATTGGAGCGGCCCGCAGGACTTCGGCGGCTCCATGCAGCTGCGCGCGGGCCGCGTGGACGTGAGCGGGCTGATGGCGCGCGACATCGCCGGCGACGTGCACGTGAACTCCGGCGAGATCGTGTTCCGCGACCTCAGCGCCAGCGCCCTGGGCGGGACCGTGCGCACTTACGGAGCCGGCGAGGACGGCGCGGAGGAGCGCGGCGCCATCCATTTCGGGCTCACGCCGGAGGCGCCGCTGGCGGTCCTCCTGCACCTGGAGGACCTCAGCCTGGCGCGCGTGGCCGACGAGCTGAACGTGGCCGCCGGGGTGGGCGGGAAGCTGCGCGGGCGCGTGCAGTTCCGCAGCGCCACGCCCAGCCCGCTGGACTACGTTGGACGCGGGCACCTGGAGGTCACCGACGGGCAGCTCGGCTCCGTGCCGGTGCTGCGCACCCTGTGGCGGGTGCTCGACCTGAATCCCCCGCTGTTCCGCAGCGCCAGCCTGGACTTCGTGTTCGGCGGCGCAGCCAACCCGGGGACCGTGTACGTGCAACGCCTGTTCCTGGAACACCCGGTGCTCGCCGTCATGGCCGAGGGCTGGATCGACCTGGACGGCTACCTGCGCATGAAGGCCACGGTCCGCACCTTCCACAGCATCCCGGTGCTCGGCTTCGTGCTCGGGCTGCCGGTGATCCGCGACCTGGTGGACGCGCTGGTGGAGCAGAACTTCTTCGGTCCGATCGAGGATCCGGTGATCACGCAGCGCGCCCTGCGCGGCGGCGGCGACGACCGCCGCCATCCCTTCCCGCTCTGGGTCCCGGACATTCCGGAGCCCGACTGGGAGCGCTCGCCGGCGCTGCCGATCAGCGGCAGGAACGCGGGGCGCAGCGACTGAGCCCGCGGCCGCACGCGGCGCGCGCCTAGAATCTCCGCCCCACCATGCTGCACGCTGTCATCATGGCCGGTGGCTCCGGGACGCGTTTCTGGCCCGAAAGCCGCATGCACCGCCCCAAGCAGCTCCTGCCCATCACCGGCGGTCTGCCCATGCTGGCCGAAACCGTGAACCGCCTGGATCCGGTGGTGCCGCCGGAGCGCATCTACGTCGTGACGCATCGCGAGCAGCTGGCCGGGGTGCGGGCGGCCTGCCCGCAGCTGCGGCCCGAGAACCTGCTGGCGGAGCCCAGCGCCCGCAACACGGCGCCGTGCGTGGGCCTGGCCGCCACTGTGCTGCACGCGCGCGACCCCGAAGCCGTCATGGCGGTGCTGCCCGCCGATCACGCCATCGCGCCGGTCGCGGAGTTCCAGCGCTCGCTGCACGCCGGCGCCGAGGCCGCGGCCCGCCACGGCACTTTCGTCACCTTCGGCATTCCGCCCACGTTCCCCGCCACCGGCTACGGTTACATCCGCCGCGCCGGCCAGGTCGGCACCTACCAGGGCCTGGAGTGCTACGCGGTGGACTCGTTCACCGAGAAGCCGGACCGCCCGCGCGCCGAGCAGTTCCTGCGCGAGGGCGTCTACTTCTGGAACTCCGGGATCTTCATGTGGCGCGTCGACACCATCCTGAGCGCCATCGGCAGCCACATGCCGGCGCTGGCGGCGGGGCTGGCGCAGATCCACGAAGCCCTGGGCACGCCGGACTTCGAGTCGGTGCTGGCCGCGGTGTATCCGCAGCTGCCGTCCGTGCCCGTGGACGTCGGCATCATGGAGAAGGTGTCCGGCACGGTGGTGCTGCGCACGCCGTACCGCTGGAGCGACGTCGGCTCCTGGAACGCACTCTACGAGGAGGTGCCGCGCGACGAGCACGGCAACGCCGCGGTGTTCCCCGGCGGCGGCCTGCTGCTGGCCGAGGACGCCACGGGCGTGCTCGCCTACTCGCGCGAGCCGCAGGTCATCGCCGTCCTGGGCCTGGACGACGTGGTCGTGGTCCGCACCGAGGACGCCATCCTGGTCGCGAAGCGGGACCGCGCCGAGGAAGTCAAGATGCTGGTGGAGCGCCTCAAGAGCCTGGGCCGCACGGAAGTATGAGCGGTCAGGCGTCCATGTTCCGCCCGCACCCTGCTGGCCGCGCCTGACCGCCTGTGGCTGCTCCCGGGCGCACGCTCGCGATCGACTACGGCGGCAAGCGCACCGGCCTTGCCGTTTCCGATCCGCTCGGCATCGCCGCCCACCCGCTGGCCGCGGTGATCTCCACCGATCTCGAGGCCACCGTGGACGCCATCGCGCGCATCGCGGCGGAGCGCGAGGTGCGGCGCGTCGTCGTCGGCATGCCGTACCTGCCGTCAGGCCTCGAAGGCGCGCAAGTGGATCGCGTGCGGCTGTTCATCGGGGCGCTGCGGCCGAAGCTGGCGCCCGGAATCGAGATCCTGGAGCGAGACGAGCGCCTCACCACGCGCGCCGCCGAAGAGTTGTGGCGCCAGGGCGGCTACTCGCGGCGGGAAGCCAAGGACTTCCTGGACAGCACGGCGGCGGTGATCCTGCTCCGCGACTACCTGGCCGAGTAGTCCGGCGTCAGGCCTGCGTATTCCAGCCCGCAAGCGGGCCGGGACAACCTGGTCGAATGCGGCAGTCTGGCCCCTATAATGTCCGTGGAAGTGCCGTCCGGACGGCCGCGGCGGGCGCAAGCTCGACGAGGAAAGTCCGGGCTCCGCAGGGCGCGGTGGTGGGTAACGCCCACCGGGGGCGACCCCAGGGACAGTGCCACAGAAAACAAACCGCCTGGTCCGCTCGTCGGGCAGGGTAAGGGTGAAACGGCGAGGTAAGAGCTCACCGCGCGCTGGGTGACCAGCGCGGCACGGCAAACCCCACCGGGAGAAAGCTCAAATAGGGAAGCTGGCGTGGCCCGCGCCGTTCAAGCTTCCGGGTAGAGCGTTCGAGCCCGTCGGCAACGACGGGCCGAGAGGAATGGCCGTCGCTCCCCCGTTGGAGGCACAGAACCCGGCTTACAGGGCGGCACTTCCACTCCCCAAGCGGTTGTGGCAGCTCGCGGATAGGCTTGAAGGCAGTGGAGCGCAAGATCTAGGGGCAGTTATCCACAATTACTCAACAAATGGCGGAAAATGGAGCGCACTTGCTTGCGCCGCTGCTGGACCCCTGCTACAAGATGTTGCGCATGGAGTTTGTCTGGGTGGTCCCGCGGGCACGGCTGTTTCCGGAAGCGGCCTTCCATGGCTACCTGCCTCTCCATCCCGCAGAGCACGAAAGCAACTTCCTTGCCGTGGCGCGCGCGGAGGGCTTCTTCCAGGAACGCCGCTACGCCGAGACCCACCCGGAGTTCAAGCAGATCATCCCGTACGTGATCGTGCGTCGCGGCCGGGAGCTGCTGTGTCTGACCCGCCTGCAGACACAGTCCGAGAAGCGCTTGCATGGCCGCCGCAGCATCGGCGTGGGCGGCCACATCAACCCCTGCGACGCGCCCGCGCAGCCTGGCGAGGACCTGTTCCGCAACGCCTGCGTGCGCGAGCTGCGTGAAGAGCTGGAGCTGCCGCCGGGCGCGTTGCCGCTCACGCCGCTGGGACTGCTCAACGACGACAGCACCGACGTCGGCGCCGTGCACGTCGGCCTGGTGTACCGCCTCGACGCCGAGGACCTGCCGGTGGCCATCCGGGAGACCTCGGCGATGACCGGCCGCTTCGAGCCGCTGCACGCGCTCGAGGCTGCCGCCGCGGCCGCGGACTCTGCCTTCGAGAGCTGGTCCGCGCTGCTGCTCCGCTCCGGCGCCCTGGCCCGGCTGGACGCGCCGCATTCTTCCATTCCGATCCCAACCTCAGCCTACCCCGCGGAGGCAACCGAACCATGGTTCGTCCCGCAAACGACGCGGAATTTGCCCAGATCCAGCAAGTCATCGCGCGCCTGAAAGAGGCGCGGCGACAGCCCAATGTGCGCCTCGCGTTCAAGGACGGGCGCATCTACGACGGCGCCATCACCTTCGTGGAGCGCCTGGGCACCGGCCGCCTGATCAACGTGGACCGGGAGTTCGCCATGGGATTCAACGTGTACGACATCCGCGCCGTCGAGTACTAGGCTTCGGCCTCAGGCGTAGCGGTTGGCGCTGTCCGGCCGCACGAGGCCGTACAAAGCCAGGCCGAAGCGGCGCGCAGCCTCCACCGCGAGGCTGGTGGGCGCGCCGACGCCCGCCAGGGCCGGGACCGCGGCCAGCGCGGCCTTCTGCGCCAGTTCGAAGGCTACGCGTCCGCTCAGCAGCAGCACCGCCGGCTGGCGCATGGGATAGTCCCCGGCGCGCAGGCGCGCGCCCAGCACCTTGTCCACGGCATTGTGCCGGCCCACGTCCTCCGCGGCGTCCAGCAGGGATCCATCCGGCCGCACCAGCGCGGCGGCATGCACCCCGCCGGTGCGCTCGAACACCTTCTGCTGAGCGCGCAGGAGACGGTACGCAGCGTCCAGCCAACTCGGGTCCAGCGGCGGCGGGGGCGGCAGCGGCGGCACCTCGCGTTCCAGTTCGGACAAGGTGGCGGTGCCGCACAGGCTGCACGCGGAGCTCACGGCGCTGAAGCGGCGGGCCCGCGGATCGAACGCCACCCCTTCGGCCAGCGCCGCGTTCCAGACATTGCGCGCGGCAGCGCCGGTCTCCGGATCGACGCAGGCTTCGACGGCCGCCAGGTCTTCCGCGTGAGCGATCACGCGCTCGGCGGCCAGGAAGCCGGCGACCAGATCCGCCTCACGTCCCGGTGAGCGCAGCAGCACCGCGATGGGAACGCCGCGGACCCGGATCTCCAGCGGCTCCTCCACTGCCACCCAGTCGGCGCCGGCCTGCTCGCCTCCCCTCGCCAGGCGCAGGCGCCGAACCTCCCGCCAACCCGGGTCCGAATCAGCGCAGGAAGGTCGCGTAAGCCGCTTCGTCGAAGCCGAGGATGGCCTTCTCGCCCCGGGCCAGGAGCGGACGGCGGATCAGATCGGGGTTCTCCCGCAGCAGATCTACGACCTCTTTCTTGGTCTTGAAGGAGGCATTGGCGAGATCCATGGACTTGAATTCCTTGGCGCGCTCGTTGAACGCGCTCTTGGGATTCAGAGCGTCCACCGCCTTCTCCAGGAGCTTCTTCGCGGGCGGCGTCCTCATGATGTCCACAGCCTCGAACGCAACACCTTTCTTCTCCAAGTAGGCAATGGCCTTCTCGCAGGTCTTGCACTCCGGCTTGACGTACAGTTTGACCGCGCTCATCTCTTTATGTGCCAAGGACTTGCCGCAATTTTTCGCAGGCGCTCCGGGAAGCGGCCCGGTTCCGATCCAGGGGGAGTGACGGAGCGCTTAAGGACGGTAATTCTATCAGCCGGCCGGGCGTTTTTCCATGCCCCGGAGCCAGGGCTACGAGGCGACCAGACCGGCCAGGAGCTCGTGCAAACGGCTGGAGAAGGCGCTTCGGGGCACCGCGGTGGCCCCCAGCCGCCGCGCGGCATCCAGCGTCTCCGCGTGCACGTGGGAGCCATAGGCCAGGACGGGCACCGCGCGCGCCCTGGAATCCTCCCGCAAGCGGGTCAGGAACTGGATCGCGTCCAGACGCTCGTGATCCAGGTCCAGCACCACGGGCCCGGGAGCGGCCGCGATCGCCTCTACGCTCCCTGCAGGCTCGCCGCGACAGCCGAGCGCGGCCAGGGCACGCCCCACGCGCTCGACGAACATCAGGTTCGCGATCACGACGTGCACGCGGGGCTCTCCAGGCATCGCTGCGGCATTGTTCTATGATCTTCGACCCATGTCCGTCCAAACCGCGCAACCGGCAGCAGGACTCGCCACTCCCGCGTATCCCCCCGCCCAGCACTTCATCGGCGGCCGCTGGGAGGACCCGACTTCGGGCAAGACCTCCCCCTCCGTCAACCCGGCCACCGAGGAGGCGCACACCCAGATCGCCGCCGGCGGCGCCGAAGACGTGGACAAGGCCGTGCGCGCGGCCCACGACGCCTTCCGCGGCAAGGATTGGCGCCGCATGGCGCCCTCGCAGCGCGGCAAGATCCTCTGGAAGCTGGCCGACCTCATCGACGAGCAGCGCGCCAACCTGGCGCTGCTCGAGACCCTGGACACGGGCAAGACCCTCTTCGACTCCAGCAAGATCGAGATCCCGCTGGTCGCCGAGATCTTCCGCTACTACGCCGGCTGGTGCACCAAGATCGAGGGCGGCGTGGTGCCGCTGCCGGGCAACGCCATGGGCCTCACGCTGCGCGACCCGGTCGGCGTCTGCGGCCTGATCGTGCCCTGGAACTTCCCGATGCTGCTCGCCACCTGGAAGGTGGCGCCGGCGCTGGCCTGCGGCAACACCGTCGTGCTGAAGCCCTCCGAGAAGACCAGCCTGACCGCGCTCTGGATGGCGAAGCTCGGGTCCGAAGCCGGACTTCCCCCCGGCGTCCTGAACGTCGTCACCGGCCCGGGATCGCAAGCCGGCATGGCGCTGGTGCGCCATCCGCTGGTGGACAAGATCTCCTTCACCGGCTCCACCGAGGTCGGCCGCATGATCCAGAAGGAGGCCGCAGCCACCCTCAAGCGCGTCACACTGGAGCTGGGCGGCAAGTCACCGAACATCGTCTTTGCCGACGCCGACCAGAAGGCCGCGCTGCGCGGGGCCACCACCGGCATCTTCTACAACAAGGGCGAGGTCTGCGCCGCCGGCTCGCGCGTGCTCGTGGACCGCAAGATCTATGACCAGTTCCTGGAAGCCCTCAAGGCCGACACTGCCGCCCGCACCGTCGGCCCGCCCACCGACAAGAACACCCGCATGGGCCCGGTCTGCAACAAGGCCCAGTACGACTCGGTGCTCGCCGCCATCGAGAAGGGCAAGGCCGGCGGCGCCCGCCTGGTCGCCGGCGGCCAGTCCCTGCGCGAGAAGTTCGGCAAGGGCTTCTTCATCGAGCCGACCGTCTTCGCCGACGTCGACCCGGCCTCGCCGATCGCCCAGGAGGAGATCTTCGGCCCGGTGCTGAGCGTCATCCCCTTCGACTCTCCCGAGCAGGCGCTCGAGATCGCCCACAACACCCGCTACGGCCTCGCCGCGGCGGTCTGGACCCGCGACATCGGCAAGGCCCTCTCGCTCGCCCGCGACCTGCGCGCCGGCACCATCTGGATCAACGCCTACAACCTCTACGACCCCGGCCTGCCCTTCGGCGGCTTCAAGGAATCCGGCTTCGGCCGCGACCTCGGAAAGGACGCCATCTCCGCCTACACCGAGAGCAAGTCGGTGTGGGTCAACCTGGACTGACGCGCTCTCTGCCGGCACCGCGCTGAACTGTCCCCATGTCATCGTCCATCGTTCTCGAGCTGCAGAGCGATGCCATGGACCCTGCGGTCCAGGTGTCCGAGCTGCTGCGGAAGGCGCGCGCCGTGGCCTACAAGCTGGACCTTCCCGAGTTCCTGCACTGGTGCGAGGGCGAGCTGAACGGCCAGTTCGACGCCGTTCCGAGCTACCGAAGAGTCCATGGTCAGATGGTGGCGCAGAATCGGCCAGATGAGTGGATTCCGTTTGTCTTCCGGGAGCAGGAGCTCAACGAGAAGCTGGCCTCGCGCCTGGTTGACAGCCCCGCTGCCGTACTGGAACAGGTGCTGCACGAGGCGAACGACGATGGGCATATCTACATGCAGGCACCGCCTGCCGTGCAAGACCTGGCGGTGAAACGCCATCAAACGAACGCTGCATTCCGGGTCCGCACGTCGGAGATTCGAGGAATCCTCGACGCAGTGCGCAACATCGTGCACGAATGGAGCCTGAAGCTGGAGAAGAGCGGGATCGTCGGCACCGGACTGTCCTTCAGCCCGGTGGAGAAGGACAAGGCGGCGACCATCCACTACAACATCGGCAAGGTGACGGGAGTGGTCGGCCCGGTGACCTCGTCGCAGGTGTCGATCCAGAGCGCGGACGGCGCCGCCATCCTCGAGAACCTCACGCGCACCGGCCTGGGCCCGGCGGAGATCGAGGAGCTGCGCAAGATCTTCCAGCAGCTTCCCAGGAGCCAGGGATCCAAGAAGGACTCCGTGCTCGCGCAAGGTTTCCGCTGGCTCATGGAGTACGGACCCAAGATCGGCGCGATGGCGGACACCGTGCGCGGCTTCCTTACCGGTACTTGACGGGGTCTGACCGCTTCCTAAACCACCACCACATCCGCCGTGCAGCCAGAAACGCGCGCCATGCCCCGGTCGCAGGTGACGAGGGGCGCTTCCAGGGATTCGGCCAGGGCGAGATAGCTGGCGTCGTAAGCCGTCACGCGTCCGCGTAGCTGCCAGATGCGCGGCAGTAGGATCTCGTGGGAGTGCCTGCGGATCGGCAGATCGAGGTAATCCTCCAAGGCCTCGGCGGCTCGTGTCACTGACAGCTCCCGGGACGCACGGAAGCGCCGCAGGACCTGGGCTACTTCCAGGTCGAGCAGATGGGGCGCATGAAGGCTCGCTCCCGCCCCCAGGAGACGGGTCTCGATGGGACTGGCCGCTTGCTTGCGCAGCAGCAATTCGATCATCGCCGAAGCGTCTACGACGATCATCGTGCGTCCCGCTCGGCCCTTACCGCTTCCGCGGAGCTCTCGCGGGTGCGCACGCGCGTCCGCGTCGCCAGACGCTGGCGCATCTCCTCCAGAGTCGGCCGCTCGGCAATCCGGCGCGCTTCGGCGATCAGGAAGTCGGACAAAGACATGCCGGCAAGTGCCGCTCTTGCCTTGAGCTTTCGATGCAGCTCGTCAGGGACATTTCGAAGCTGGATCATCTTGGACATGCGAACAACATACTTACATGCTCATCACATGTCAACCTATTCCCCTTCCACACGTGCTGCCCGCAGCGCCGGCTCGAGCTTGACGGCGTGGCTGGAGCCCATGACGGCGAACACGCGCCTGCCCTGGCGCGTGAGATCCAGGATCACGCGCACCAGGTGCTCGTCGCGCGCGGCGTTGCTGCGGTTCGCGATGGCTCCGAGATAGCCCGGCAGGCCATCCTGATCCGACTCTTCGCGCCAGTCGGGACTGTCCGGGAAATCGCGCTTCCAGGCGGCGTCGATGGCGGCCATGCTCGGCAAGGTGCCCTCCAGGCCCGGCCACTGCGTGCGTTTCCGCCGGTATTCTTCGACGTAGCCCTCGGGATCCGCAGGCTTGCCGTGGCGCAGATTGCTGAAGTAGGGCCGCAGCACGTAGAAGAGCGCGACCTGCTCGGCGGTGAATTCCTCGAGGACATGCCCCAGCTCGCGCGCGATCGGCGGCTCCCAGGTGTACGCAGGCACGTCGTCCGCCTTGGCCAGGCCGAACACGGCGCCGGACTCGCCGAACTGGCGGATCGGATTCACGAAGTCGGCCGGCAAGAAGCCCATGCGACCTTCCACCAGGGCCGCCGTCGGCTGGAAGCGCTCCCACTGCTGGCGCAGGTCTTCGATTTGCGGATCGCCCGGTTCCTTGGTGTGCATGGCGCCGTAGACGAGGACGGAGCCCGCAATGGACTGGAGCTCGTAGACGTAGGGCTGGCGGTGGGTGGCGACGACGTCCTGGTACTGCTCCGCGGTCATGACGGGCACCGCCAGCTCGATCGCGCCGTAGCCGGCGTACTCCGGCGGCGGGCGCCAGGCCGTCAGCCACACGTAGCCGGCAAGGGCGAGGATGAGGAGCCCTGCTCCGAGCAGGGTGCGGAGCGCGAATCGGCGTGCCTGCATGCAGGAGTCCTCATTGGGGAGGGTCGTGCTCGGGTTTCCTAAAATGGAGTGAGCCGCGTAACCGTGCCGCCGCGGCGGCATCGAAAGGCGCGGAAGTCAACGTGCGTAGCACCCTGGCCCTCGTCACCGTCCTCGCGACCGGCCTGGCCGCCTGCCGGCGGCAGGAAACGGCCGCCGTAACTCCCATGAACCCGACCCCGCCGCCCGCCGCCTCGTCCGCCCCGCTGCAGCTTGCCACCCTCGGCGCCGGGTGCTTCTGGTGCGTGGAGGCCGTGTACCAGCGCCTGGAGGGCGTCGCGTCGGTCGAGTCCGGCTATGCCGGCGGGAAGGTGGCCAACCCGAGCTACGAGCAGGTCTGCAGCGGCGAGACCGGCCACGCCGAGGTGTGCCAGATCCGCTTCGACCCGGCGAAGATCAGCTTCACCGACGTGCTGAAGGTGTTCTTCAGCGTGCACGACCCGACCACGCTCAACCGCCAGGGCAACGACGTGGGGACGCAGTACCGCTCGGTCATCTTCTATCACGACCAGGAGCAGAAAGACACCGCCGAGAAGATCAAGACGGAGTTGGACGCCTCCGGTGCCTTCGACCGTCCGATCGTGACGCAGATCGTGCCCTACGCGCAGTTCTACAAGGCCGAGGACTACCACCAGAACTACTTCAACGACAACCCGCGCCAGCCCTACTGCCGCATGGTGGTGGCCCCCAAGGTGGAGAAGTTCGAGAAGGTGTTCCAGGACAAGCTGAAGAAGGACGCGGCGGCGCAGCGCTGACCGCCGCGCCGCTACGCTGATGCGATGTCGCGCCTCGGGATCGCGGCCGTGCTGTGCCTGCTCGCCGCCTGCTCGTCCGCCGGCGGCCGGCTCACGAACATCCTCACTCTGAGCGGCGAGAGCTGGGGGCGCGTCTACACCTTGCAGGTGGAGAAGGGAACGATGCTGCTGGAGCTCGGCATCGGGCTCGAGCAGGGATCCGCGTCCTGGAGCCTGCGGGATCCTTCCGGCCGCGAGGAGTGGGCCGGACAGGCCACGCCGGAGGCGCCGTTCCATGAAATGCGCCGCTTCCGCGACGCGCTGGAAGGCGTGTGGCAGCTCGAGGTGGCGGTCAGCGCGGCCACGGGCAGCCTGGTGGTGGACTGGAGCGGCACGTGATCCCGGAGCCGGTGCAGCGCATCCTGCGCGAGTCGCAGGTCGTCGCCGTGGTCGGCTGGTCCGAGAATCCAGGCCGGCCCAGCCATTGGATCGCGAGCTACCTGGAGCGGGCCGGCTACCGCGTGTATCGCATCAACCCGCTGCTGGCCGGCAAGGGCAGCAAGCCGGTGCTCGCCGGACTGGCACAGGTGCCCGAGCCGATCGACGTCGTGGACGTGTTCCGCGCGCCGCAGCACGTGCCCGAAGTGCTGGAGCAGGCGCTGGCTGCCCGTGCGCGCGTGTTCTGGATGCAGCCGGGGGCGGAGAACACGTCGGTGGCGGCGCAGGCGCAAGCCGCCGGCATGGAACCGGTCCTCGGCCGTTGCATGTACGCCGACCACCAGGCCTGGAAGGCTGGCTAGGAGGCTTATCCTCTCCGGCAGGGATTCGCGATGAAGACCCTGCTGCTGCTGCTCCTGCTCGCCCTGGGCCTGCTGTTCTTCCTGGCCGGTCGAGGCGCGGAGGAGGCGCCGGAGCGGGCGCAGACCTCCGCGGGCCAGTCGGAGTCGCCGCTGCCGGCGGCGGCGCCGCTGGCGCCGGGTGCCGCCGCGGCCGAGAGCCAGGGCGCGGCGGAACGGCGGGAGAGTGCGCCGAGTGCACCGGATTCCGCGGCCGGTTCCCTGGAGCTGCGTTTCCTGGACTCGGCCGGCGCGCCGCTGCCCGGCGCCGCCTTCGCGCTGTTGCAGGGGTCCACGCGCCTGGCCTCGGGCCTGGCCGACGGCGCCGGCACGGTACGCGTGCCGGCCGCGGGCGGGAGCGCGCAACTGGTGCTGGCGGCGCCGGGACACGCGCCGCACCTGGAGACCCTGGTCCTGGATCCAGGCACGCGCGAGCTGCGCCTGACGGCGGGCTTCGCCGTGGCCGGGCACGTGTTCGTGGACGGTGCCCCGGCGCGCGAGCCCGTGGCCCTGGCCCTGGAGTCGGAGCGGCCCCAGTTCGAGGTCACGGCGGAGGTGCTGGAGGCGCTCGCAGGCGTGGCTGACCTCGAGGGCGCCGGCCCCACGTACCTGCGCCTGCGCAGCGACGCCTCCGGCTGGTTCCGCTGCGACGGCCTGCCCGCGGACTGGAGCGGGACGCTGCGCTGCACCGAGGACAACTACATGGGCGAGGCCTACAGCCTGGAGAACTACGGCGCCGCAATCCTGCAGGTGCCGGCGCCGCGCGCGGACCTGGTGCTGCGCCTGCGGCGCGTTCCGGTGCTGCGCGGGCGCGTGCGCCAGGCGGACGGCGCGGCTCCGACGGAGCCGCCCTCGGTGTCCGCCCGGATGTCGTACCGCAACCGCAGCATGAGCACCGGACGGCAGACCGACGCCGAAGGCGGTTTCCGGGTCCCCGTGCGCGACCCGAACCTGAGCGCGCTGTCGCTGCGGATCCAGCCGGCCGGCGCGCCTGCGTTCGAGCACCCGGTGGACCCGATCCCGCCGGACTGGAACGTGGGCGACATCCTGCTGCCGGCGGTGCGCGAGATCGCGTTCGTGGCTCTGGACCTGCAGGGGCAGGCCGTGGCGGGCGTGCGCGCCAGCGCCGACGAAGGCCAGTCCTGGAGCGCACCCAGCGGCGGCGACGGACGCGGCACGGTGGCGGCCTTGATGCAGGCCTGCACCTTGCGCGGCCGGGCCCCCGGCTACCTGTCGGAGCGGCCGGAGGTGCCCGAGAGCGCGACGGGTCCCGTCACCTTGTGGATGCGCGCCAGCAACGAGCTGCGCGTGCACGTGACCGATCCCGAAGGAGCTCCGGTCCCCGGCGCCATGGTCGTCCTGGGCCTGGACGGCCCCATGCTGGAGGGCGAGGACGCTCTCAACTCCCTGTCGGAGCGCGTGTTCCCGGGCCAGATGATGGGCGCGAGCTGGTCCGACACCATGCAGCAGGTGGAGCTGGCGCTGGACCGGAACGGACGGCTCGGGATCACCGGCCTGCGCGCCGGCGTGCGCCTGCGCCTGCAGGTGCGCCCTCCGGCCGGCCAGGCGCTCCACGACGAGGAGCTGCCGCCGATGCCGGCCTTCGGCCTGCTGGAGCGCGAGATCGTGGCCAGGGAACGCGGCCGCGAGTTCCGCGGGCGCGTGCTGGATCCCGGCGGCCGCCCCATCGCCAACGCGCAGGTGGTGCTGAGCGCCGGCGGCCCGGACTACGTCATCACCGGCAACGAGAACCGCAGCACCGACGCCCAAGGCGAGTTCACCTTCGAGCAGGTGGTCGGTCCCACGCTGCGCATCTCCATCGAAGCCGGCGACTACGTGCCCTTCCTTCAGGAGGACTACCTGCTCCCGCCGGAAGGCGAGGTCGCGCAGTTCCGCCTGGAGCCCGGCTACCTCGTCGCGGTCCTGGTGCGGCGCGAGGACGGCGAGCCGCTCGACGCCTGGGTGCACGCGGCCGCTCCCGGCGGCCGGTCCTACTCGGGCGAGACGCGCAGCAAGGGGCACTACCTGCTGCGCGGCCTGCCCCCGGGCACGATCGACGTCCGCATCACGGTCGGGGAGGCCAACTTCGCCCAGGCCCACGACTCGCGCCAGCCCGAACTGCTGGTCGAGCTGGCCGCCACCGGCACGGTGGAGCTGAGCCTGCCGGACACCGTTCCGGCCGGCGCCTGGGGCGCCCTGCACCTCGAGCGCAGCGACGGCGGTCCCGCCTGCGACCTGTACTTCTCGCGCGCGCCGGACTCCGACGGCGTCGTGCTGCTCTCCGACGCGCCCGCCGGCACGTACGCGGCCAGCGTCCGTGTCTACGTCGATCCGGACATCACCGGCGGGGATCCCTGGAGGACGCTGGCCGGCCCGCGGCCGCTGACCGTGCGCGCCGGCGAGACCGTGCCGTGGTGAGGGCTCAGCCTTGCGCGAACTCGACCTGCGGCTCGCGCGGCAGCAGGCCGCGCTGGTGCGCACGGTGCAGGAACACGCGCACCGCCTCGCGCCCGTCGTCGCCGTAGTCGAGCGTGCGCTGGTTCACGTACATGCCGATGAAGCGGTCGGCCTGGGCCAGGTCCAGACCGCGCCCGAAGCGCAGGGCGTAGCGCACGGCATCCTCGCGATGCTCCAGTCCGTAGCGGATGGACTGGCGCAGGATCGCCGAGATCACCGGAATGAGCGGGCCGAGGTCGCGGCGCACGGCGTTGCCGCCCAACGGCAGCGGCAGCCCGGTCTCCTCGCGCCACCACGCGCCGAGGTCGGCCACCAGCTGCAATCCAAGCTGCTGGAAGGTGAGCTGTCCCTCGTGGATGAGCAGCCCGGCGTCGTACTCGCCGCCCGCCACGGCCTCCGGGATGCGGTCGAAGGCCACGACCGCGTGGTCGTAAGCGCCCAGGAACAGCTGGGCCGCCAGGTGCGCCGAAGTCCATTCTCCCGGGATCGCCAGGCGCAGCCCGCCGCCGCGGCGCAGCTGCTCCGGCCGCAGCGCGCTGCGCGCCACGATGCGCGGGCCGTAGCCCTCGCCCATGGAAGCGCCGTGCGGCAGCAGCACGTAGCGGTCCGTCAGGTGCGCGTACGCGTGGAAACTGAGCGCCGTGATCTCGTACTCGCCGTGCAGCGCGCGCCGGTTGAGCGTCTCGATGTCCTCCAGCTTGTGCCGGAATTGCAGACCATGCGTGTCCACGCGCCCCTCGGCCAGCGCCCAGTGCATGAAGGCGTCGTCCGGATCCGGGCTGTGGGCAAGAGTCAGCGTGCGCGCGGCGGTCTGCGCCATGCGCGCGCCAGCATACCCGCATCCGTATCCTTCTGGCCCGCATGAGCCCTCCGCCGACCGATCCGCGGGCGCAGATGGCGCCGGCGCGCCTGCTGGAGGTGCAGCGCGTCAACGGGCAGACCGGCCTGGCCGTGTTCACCTTGCAGCCCGAGAGCGGCGAGCTGCCGGAGTTCACCGCCGGCCAGCACACCACGCTGTGCTGGGAGCACGAGGGCCAGCCGGTGGTGCGCTACTACAACATCGCATCGGCGCCCGAGCAGCGCGGCCGCTGGGAGTTCTACGTGGTGCGCGTGGACAAGCCCGGCGTCGCCACGCCGGAGCTGTTCGCGCTGC
This sequence comes from Planctomycetota bacterium, assembly GCA_004295085.1. Classification (GTDB taxonomy): domain Bacteria; phylum Planctomycetota; class UBA1135; order UBA1135; family UBA1135; genus SHNF01. Next base: position 37,860 of record SHNF01000002.1, read on the forward strand.
CGGTCGGCTCGCGCCTGTGGCTGGGGACGCCGAGCGGCCGCTTCACGCTCGAGCGCACGCGCAAGCGCCACCTGGCGCTCGTCGCCACCGGCACCGGCCTTGCCCCCTACATCTCCATGCTGCGCCACCTGCGGCGCGCGCCCCAGTCCGTGGACGCCGTCAGCCTGTGGCACGGGGTGCGCCATCCCAGCGACCTCGGCTACCGCGACGAGCTGGAGCAACTGGCGCGCAGCGCCCCATTCCGCATGGCTTACGTGCCCACCGCCAGCCGCGCCACCGCGGCCGAGCGCAAGCACGACCCCGCACTCTCCTTCGGCCGCGTGGACACGCTCCTGTGCCGCGTCCTCGGCCTGCCGCTGCCGGACGACCCGCGCGGCGCGCACCTGGCTCCGGCGCACGACCGGGAGCGCCTGCGCGCGCAGCTCCCCGAAGGCGACACCGCCACCTTCCTGTGCGGCAACCCCAACATGATCCGCAGCTTCGCCGCCTGCGCCGAAGGCTCGCCGTACCACGCCGACCTGGTCTACGAGAAGTACTGGTAGCCGCGACTCCATGCCCGCCCTCGCCCGTCCCGCTCTCGATCCCGCGGCCGCGGACAAGTTCCGCGCCGCGGGCCGCATCGCCGGCGCCGCGCGCAAGCTGGGAGCCTCCATGATCCGCCCCGGAGTGCGCCTGGCCGAGGTCATGGAAGCCGTCGAGTCCTTCATCCGCGTGCAGGGCGGCGGACCCGGCTTTCCGGCGCAGACCAGCCGCAACCACATCGCCGCGCATTACTGCCCCCCGCCCGGCGACCCCACGACTTACGAACAGGACGACGTCGTCAAGATCGACATCGGCGTGGAGGTGGACGGATACGTCGCCGACACCGCGCAGAGCGTGTACCTGGGCACCGACGCGCGCTACCAGCGCCTGGTGGCCGCCTCGCAGGCCGCCCTCGAGGCGGCGGTGCGCCTGGCCGGTCCCGGCGTGCGCATCTCCACGCTCAGCGCCGCGATCGAGAATGCCATCGAGGCGCACGAGTTCCGCCCCGTGTACAACCTGACCGGCCATGGGCTGGGCCGCTGGAAGGTGCACACCGCGCCTTCCATCCCGGCCGTGCCGGACCCGCACGGCGACGCCGAGCTGCAGGCCGGCATGGTGATCGCCATCGAGCCCTTCGCCACCGACGGGCGCGGACAGGTATACGAACGCGGCCGCGCCGAAGTCTTCATGCTGACGCGCGCGCCCACCAAGCTCAAGGGCGTCGATCCTGCCGCCTGGGATGTGATCGAGCGCATGCACGGCCTGCCGTTCGCGCGCCGCAGCTTCCCGGCCGGCATCACGAGCGCGGCGATCGAGGCCACGCTGGCGCGCCTGATGCGCGTCGGCTGCCTGGTCCCCTACCCGCCGCTGGTGGACCCCGATCCGGCGGTGCGCGTCAGCCAGGCCGAGCACTCGCTGCTGATCACGGACCGCGGCGCCGAGGTCATCACCGCCGACCCGTAAGGCGGTTACCAATTTCGATGCAAGTATTTTCAAATCAATGGGTTAGAATACTTTCCAGGAACCTTGACTCAATGATATCATACTGATATAGTCTTGGTATCGCCCCCCATCCTCCACACCTCCCATGAGCCAAGAAAAACCAATTCAAGTCTCCAGCGGCTGGGTACGCCTCCCCCTGAACCTGATGCTGATCTTCGGCGGCCTAGCCTTGCTCGTGTTCGGCATCGCCACTGCCAAGGACGATCCCGGCCTCGGCGTGGCGCTGCTGCTCGCCGGCCTGCTGGTGTCCTCGGCCGGCATGATCGCGCTGCTGGGGCACTTCACCTTGCAGCCCAACGAGGCGCGCGTGCTGCTCCTGTTCGGGCACTACAAGGGCACGGTCCGCGACAGCGGCTTCCACTGGACCAACCCCTTCATGTCGAAGAAGAAGATCTCGCTGCGGGTCCGCAACCTCATCACGGAGAAGCTGAAGGTCAACGACAAGCGCGGCAATCCCATCGACATCGCGGCCGTCGTGGTCTGGCACGTGGAGGACACGGCGCAGGCGCTGTTCGACGTGGACAGCTACGAGGACTACGTCCGCATCCAGAGCGAGTCGGCGGTGCGCCAGCTCGCCAGCGGCTACGCCTACGACCACGGCGAGGCCGAGGAGGAGACGCTGCGCGGCAACACCGAGAACGTGGCGCGCGCGCTCCAGCACGAGCTGTCGGAGCGGCTGCGCAAGGCCGGTGTGGTGGTGGACGAGGCCAGGCTGACGCACCTCGCGTACGCGGCCGAGATCGCCCAGGTCATGCTGCGCCGCCAGCAGGCCGAGGCCGTGATCGCCGCGCGCCAGAAGATCGTGCACGGCGCCGTCAGCATGGTGGAGATGGCGCTGCGCGAGCTGAGCGAGAAGAAAGTGCTGCACCTCGACGAGGAGCGCAAGGCCGCCATGGTCAGCAACCTGCTGGTCATCCTGTGCGGTGAGTCGGAGGCGCAGCCGGTGGTGAACACGGGGACGCTCTACACCTAGGACGTGGCCGAGCCGCGCAAGCCCTTCCTGCTGCGCCTGGACCCGGTGCTCTATCAGGAGCTGGAGCGCTGGGCCCAGCAGGAGCTGCGCTCGGTCAACGGCCAGATCGAGTGGATCCTGCGCCAGGCGCTGGCGAAGCGGCTGGGGGCAGACCCTGGCGCGCCGCCGGCGTCGCAACCGCGCGCGGAGGAGAAGTGAGGCCCGGCCGCGATCAGGCGCTGGCCTTGGCTTTCACGGCCGCGCGCGCGGCGTCCAGGCGGCGCTCGGCGAAGCGGTCGGCGGCGGCGGAGGTCGGGATGCCGTCCTTCTTGGCGATGGCGTAGATCTCTTTCAGGTTGACGTAGATCTTGTCCATCATGGCCAGGGAGCGCTTCTCGTCATAGCTCTGGCCGACCTCGCCGGATACGTTGATCAGGCCGCCGGCGTTCACGACGTAGTCGGGAGCGTACAGGATGCCGCGGGCGCGCAGGCGCTCGCCGTCGGCCGGCTCGCGCAGCTGGTTGTTGGCGGCGCCGGTGACGGCCTTGCAGCGCAGTTGCGGAATGGTCTCGGCGTTCAGGGTGCCGCCGAGCGCGCAGGGCGCGTAGACGTCGCAGGCCTGCTTGAAGACCTCGCTGGGCGGGACCACGCTGCCGCCGAGCTTGTGTGCGCGCGCGCGCACTTCCTTGTCCTTGATGTCGGCCAGGATCACCTTGCCGCCGGCCTGCACGATCAACTCCGCGTAATAGCCGGCGACGGAGCCGGCGCCGCCCTCGATCGCGACCGTCTTGCCCTGCAGGTCGGAGGAGCCGAAGACCTCCTCCAGGGTGGCCTTCAGCCCGACGAAGCAGCCGTGGGCGGTGTACGGCGAAGGGTTACCGCTGCGGCCCTTGAGCCCGGCCACGTACCGGGTGCGGCTGGAGACGATCTCCATGTCCTCGGTGTTGGTGTTGACGTCCTCGGCGGTGGTGTACTTGCCGCCGAAGGAGTCCACGAACTCGCCCACGGCCTGGAAGAGCTCCTTGCACTTGTGCGCGGGATCGGCGATGACCACGGACTTGCCGCCGCCCAGGTTCAGCCCGGCGCAGGCGGCCTTGTAGGTCATGCCCTTGCTCAGGCGCAGCACGTCGTAGAGGGCTTCCTCCTCGCTCCGGTACGGCCACAGGCGCATGCCGCCCAGTGCGGGCCCCAGGATGGTGCTGTGGACGGCGATGATGGCGTGCAGGCCCCGGTCCTTGTCGATGCCGCGACGGACGGACTCGTAACCTGGGACCGGGATTTCCGTGATCTGGAGCATGGGATCGGCTGAGGGTGTCGGGGGGCGAGGGAAGCGGAGTATTATCCGGAATCTGGTGCCAAGGGCTAGGGCTCGTCTAGCCCTTGGACCGTGGTTGCCAGCCGTACCACCGCGAGACATGACGCGCAGGCTGTCCTGGACAGCCTGAGGGCCGGCCACCCGGGATCGGTGCTTAACCCGGGCATGGCAAACCCTTGCTACATTCACTCGCTGTCGGCCCAGGCTTCGCTGGACCTTTCCATTCGTGCCTGGCTGCGCCTTTCCGAGTGCGAACGCCGGAGCCGCTGCATTCGAGCGGCCCGCGCACTAGACCCGCGCGAACTGACGGGAATGACCCTGGCCTGGATGGTCCTGTTCCAGAGGACCGGCCGGGATCTGCGCAGCCACACCTACACGACCTATCTCTACGGCGTTCGCCAGCTCACCAAGGGGCTGAAGGACATGGGGGCGAGCCTGCTGCGCCCCGACCGCGACCTCGGCCCGCGCTACGCCCGCTGGCTGGTCGAGCACGGCTATGCGCCCAACACGGTCGCGCACCGGATCGCCATCGCGCGCAGCCTCTTCGCTGCCATGGTCTGGTGCGACGTCCTCCCGTCGAACCCGATCCTCGGCATGCGCATGCGGGTGCAGCGCGACCTGCAGGAGAAGGGCTACTCCACCGCCGAGGCGCTGCGCCTCCTGATGGTCTGCGACCCCTTCGAGCGCGCGCTCGTCCTGCTCGGGGCGGAGGCCGGCCTGCGCATCAGCGAGGTCCTTGCCTTGCGCTGGGAGCACGTGCTGTTCGGTGACCGCCCCTTCCTCAACATCATCGAGGGCAAGGGCGGCCGATCCCGCCGCGTGTGGGCTTCCGCCTCCCTGGTGGCGGCGCTGCAGCGCATGCGTTCCACCGCGCCCGCCGGCGAGGCGCGGGTCTGCTGGAAGTGGCGTTCGGACAGCGCCCTCCGCGCGCAGCTGCGGAGGCTGACGCAGCGCGCCGGCATCCGCTGGCTCGGCTTCCGCGGGCTGCGGCACTTGTGTGCCGCGCTGGTCCTGGAGCGGTCGGGGAGCGAGGTCGCCGTCGCCGACCATCTCGGCCACCAGTACACCGAGACGAGCCGGCTCTACTACGGGAGGTTCCCACGGCTGCGGACGGCGGTTGCGGATGGGTTGCTGCTGCCCGCGCAGGAAGTGCAGGCGGCGCCGGCGGTCCGCCAACTCTCCCTCTTCGACCTGGAGCCGGCCGCGTGAGCGAGCTGCGCCCGCGCTGCGTCCAGATCCCGGGCCCGGCCGGGGCGCAGGCGAGCGTGCAGCAAGCGGCGCGGGCAGCGCTGATGCCTCTCGCCGAGGCCGGCTGTCGCGAGCGCTTCCGCGCTGGCCAGCTGGCGTGGCACATCTGTCGCGGCGAGGAGTGGCGGGACCTCGGCGGGCGGCGGACACGCGCCGCCGCCCGCGAGCTCGCCCTTTGCTACGCGTGCCTCTACGGCCAGCCCGTCTACCTGGCCGACCTCCTGGCACTGCCGTTCCCGGTGGTGGCCGTCATCCGCCCGATTGCGCCCGTGCGGGTCGAGAGGGCGGCATGAGGCGCTGCCGCCAGCTGATCGTGCCGCTGGCCATCGGCAGCTTCTGTGCCGCGCTCCTCGTCGTTCTGTGCGCGGCACGGGACCGGAGTCGGCAGGCCCACGCGCGCCAGGCAACCGCGCCGGCGGAGGGCTCGCGTTGAGCTCCTGCCCGCGCTGCGCCGGCCTCCAGGCTCACGACGAGTCCTGCAGTTGCGCGTGCCACGCGGCCGCCGCCGTGCGGCAGTACCGGCGCCAGCGGCGCCGCTGGGCGCGCCTCTACGTGCTCGCCTTCCTCGGCGGCGCCGCCGCGTTCTGGACCTGGCACCTGGTCCACGCCCTGGCCCTTGTGATCTCCGCCGCCACCCTCTTCGTGGCGGGCGGAGTCCGCACGGTCCTGGCCCCCTAGCTCATGCCGAACATCCCCCTGAACAGCCCCTGGCGCTTCAGCGCCGCCGCCGCGCAAGAGACCCTGCAGCGCAAGGGCATGAGCCTGAACCAGGTCTGCGCCAAAGTTCTCGACGACGGCTTCAGCGACATCAGCGCGGTCAAGAAGGCGCTGCAGGGGAAGTCCCATCCGTCGCTGCCGCTGGCGTTCTCGATCGCGTGCGCGATGGATGTCCCCATGGAAACCCTCATGGAGCGCGTGCGCCTGCCCGAGCTGAGTGCCGGCAAGCGCCCGAGCTGATCCATGCCCAGCCGCGCTACCAGCGCATGGAACCAGGCGCGCCTGGAGGGGACGCGCTTGAGTTTCTTCTTCCGAGATGAATCGAAACTGCGCCCGAACGTGCCTGACGGGGGCTGGCGTTGTGTGGCGCGTGGTGTTCGGCGCCGTTGACCACGACTCAACGGGCACCTCCTCATGCAATCCCTGCAGCTCTCCCCGTCCTTGAGCCTGCCCGCCGACGCGGTCACCCAGACCTTCGCGATCCTGGCGGTGCGCGGCGCCGGCAAGAGCAACGCCGCCGCGGCGATGGCCGAAGGCATGTACGACGCGGGCCTCCCGTTCGTGGTCGTGGATCCGGTCGGGGCCTGGTGGGGACTGCGGAGCTCGGCGGATGGCAAGGGCGCTGGACTGCCCGTGCCGGTCTTCGGCGGCCGTCATGGCGACGTGCCGCTCGAGCGCACGGCCGGCCAGCTCATCGGCGACCTGGTGGTGGACCGCAACCTCTCCTGCGTCCTCGACGTCTCGGACTTCAGCGAGGGCGACAAGACCCGGTTCCTGATCGACTTCGCCGAGCGGCTCTATCGGCGCAACGAGAGCCCACGGCACCTCTTCCTTGAGGAGGCGGACGACTATGCCCCGCAGCGGCCGTTCCGCGAGCAGGCGCGGCTGCTGCGCGCCTGGGAGAACGTCGTGCGTCGCGGCCGCGCGCGCGGCCTGGGGATCACGATGATCACCCAGCGCAGCGCCGCGCTGAACAAGAACGTCCTCACCCAGATCGAAACCCTGTTCGTCTTGCGAACCACATCGCCCCAGGACCGCAAGGCGATCGAAGGCTGGGTGGAGTACCACGGCCAGGGGCGCGAGCTGCTGGCCTCGCTCCCCGAGCTGGAGACCGGCGAGGCCTGGATCTGGAGCCCGCACTGGCTCCGCGTTCTGAAGCGGATCCGGATCCGCCGCCGGCGCACCTTCGACAGCGGTGCCACCCCCAAGGACGCGCGGGCGCGGCCGCCGGCCACGATGGCGGACGTCGACCTGGAGCGCATCCGCGTCGATATGGCCGCCACCATCGAACGCGCCAAGGCCGAGGATCCGCGCGAGCTGCGCAAGCAGATCGAGGATCTGAAGCGCCAGCTCGCTCAGGCGAAGGCCGTGCCCACGGTCACGCTGGAACGGGTCGAGGTGCCGGTCCTGGAGCCGCGCGTGGCGGAGACCCTCGCCAGCCTGGTGCGCCAGAGTGCCGGCGATCTGGAGAGCCTGGTGCAGCAGGCACGGACCGCCCTCTGCGACCTGGATCAGCGCGTCACCGCCCTGGCGGGCACCCAGCGCGTGCGACGTGGCCCCGACGCGCCCGTTGCGCCCGCCAGCCCGGCCTTTGCCGGCGCGAGACCGGCGGCGGCGGTGCGGCCCAGCGCGCCCACCTCGCTTCCCAGGGCCGTCGCCGAGATCCTGAACGCGCTCGCGGGCGCGGGCCGCCCTCTCAGCAAGCTCGAGCTGGGCATCCTGACGGGCTACCGCCATGGCACCGGCGGCTTCGGCAACGCGCTCTCCGAGGCGCGCACGCGCGGGTTCCTCCACGGCGGCGGCTCTGGCATCGCCATCACGGAAGCCGGCCGAGCGGCGCTGCAGTGGGATGGGTCGGTCCGCCCTCCCGATGTCCTGGTCGATCTCTGGTGCCAGCGCCTCACCGGCCGCGCCAAGGACATGCTGCGGGCCCTGGTCGCCAGTCCGGGAGGCCTGACCCGAGAGGAGCTCGGACGCAAGGTCGACATGGAGCCCGCCGGCGGCGGCTTCGGCAACTACCTGAGCGAGCTTCGCACCAGCGGCCTGCTCTTGAGCGAGGGCGGGCGGCTGAAGCCCCACCCGCTGCTTCTGGAGGAAGGCCGGCCATGAGCGCCCGCCACCTCTGGCGCTTCGAGAAGCCCCTGGACGCGACGCGCTTCTGCGCGCGCTGCGGGGAAGTGCGTGCGCGGGCCTTCGCGCGGGGCGGGGTCTGTACGCGCTGGCTGCCGTTGCCGGAGGTCGAACACGCGCTGCAGCGCAACGGGCCGCACTGCACGGGCTGCCGCGCGCCCCTGGAAATCAACCCGTGGAGCTTCGTGCCGGTCCTGGCCGGGATCCAGCGCGGGTCCATGGCTCCCCGCATTGCGCTGCTCTGCCAGGGCCGCTGCTGGCGGCTATGGAAGAGCCTGCGCCCTCCTGTGCTTGCGCGGCTGCGCGAGCGCCTCCTTTCCATCACCACACCCACCCCATGACCACGACCACCGCAGACCCGCAACCGGCCACCGCCGTGCCGCCGCCGCCGGCCGCTGCCGTGATCCTCCCGCTCGCACAGCTGGCCGAGTCGCCGACGAACCCGCGCCAGCGCTACGGCGACCTGACGGAGCTGATCGACTCGATCCGCCGGCAAGGCGTGCTCCAGCCGGTGCTGGCGCGGCCGCTCGACCAGGATCGCTACGAGCTGGTCTTCGGCCACCGCCGCTTCCGGGCTGCGCGCGAGGCCGGCTTGACTGCGCTTCCAGCCATGGTCCGGGAGATGACGGACCTCGAAGTCCTGGAGGCGCAGCTGGTGGAGAACTGCCAGCGCGTGGACATCCATCCCCTGGACGAAGCGGAGGGATACCGCCGGCTCCACGAGGAGCACGGCTACAGCGTCGACGACATCGCGGCGAAGGTGGGGAAGAGCAAGGCTGCGGTCTACGCGCGGCTCAAGCTCTGCAGCCTGGCGCCGGCAGCCCGCAAGGCGTTCCTGGAGGAGCGGTTGTCGCCCTCGGTGGCCCTGCTGGTGGCGCGGATCCCGGATCGGGAGCTCCAAGACCAGGCGACGAAAGAGCTCACCCGCGGCGCCGATTTCCGGCCCATGAGCGTCCGGGAGGCGGAGGAGTTCATCCAGGAGAACTACATGCTGCGCCTCGCCGAGGCGCCCTTCGACCCGAAGGACGCCGAGCTGCTCGCCAATGCGGGCCCGTGCACGACCTGCCCGAAGCGGACCGGCAACCAGGCGCTCCTATTCCCGGACGTGAAGAGTGCAGACGTCTGCACGGATCCCGTGTGCTTCGACAAGAAGGCCGCCGCGGCCTGGGCCCGAAGGGTGGAGACGGCCAAGGCCGCAGGCCAGGAGGTGCTGCCGGACAAGAAGTGCAGGCAGCTCTTTCCCTACGGAGACGGCCGGCTGGCCTACGACACGCCGTTCATCGACCTGCACGAGCGGTGCCCTGTAGATCCGAAGAACCGCCACTGGCGCAACCTGATCGGGAAGCAGAACCCGCCCACCATCCTGGCCCGGGATGCAGACGGCAACTCCCACGAGCTGGTGAAGCGGGAGGATGCCGCGAAGGCCCTGAAAGAGGCCGGCTACACCTGGGCGAAGGGTAGGACGGCGGACGGTACAACGAGGCCGCGTGACCCTTCCTTCGCCAAGCAGCAGCAGAAGGCCAAGGAGTCCGCGGAGGTCGTCCGCCGCGCGATCGTGGCAGTGCTCGAGGCGGCCGCCGGCAAGGCGCTGGATCGCGCCTGGTGGCGGCTGATGCTGCGCTGGCTGGTCGAGTTCAGCTGGTCGGACGCGGTGCGCCAAATCGTCAAGCGCCGTGGGCTGAAGACCGGGAAACGAACGGATGGCGTTATCGGCAAGGACAATGAGGGTGCCCTCCTCGAGCTGGTGGACAACGCCGACGAGGCCGAGCTGCAGCAGCTGCTCCTCGAGCTCGTGGTCACGCGCGGCGGCTACGTCGGCAACTGGTCGACGAACACCTGCGGTGACGCCCTGGTCGCGGCCTGCGCCTTCTACGGAGTGGATCTCAAGGCAATCACGAGCGAGGTGCGCGCCGCGAAGCCGGGCCGCGCCAAGAAATCGGCGCACAAGGACACGACCCCGGCCGTCCGGCGGGGGCGGAAGGCAGCGAAGACCAGCAAGAAGTCGAAGCGCGCGAACGCTGCGGAGGCCGCATGATCAAGCGCAGCCAGGAAGAGCTCGGGAGGCGGACCGCCATCCTGAGCGAGATCTTCGACGAGCGGGACCGTCAGGACGCAAAGTTCGGCGAGCAGAATCATCCGCCGCTGCTCTGGCTCGCCATCGCTCAAGAGGAGATCGGTGAGGCCGCGCAGGCGGTCCTGCACGTGCGCGAGGGCAAGCCGGGCGCCAGCCTGGAGAAGTACCGCGCCGAGATGCTGCAGGTCGCGGCTGTCGCGCTGAGCGCCCTCGAGGCCTTCGATCGCCATCCGCAACGGTGCCGCCGCTGCGGCTGCACCGAAGTTGCCGCCTGCCCGGGTGGCTGCGCCTGGCTCGAGGAGGACCTCTGTACCGCCTGTGGCGTGGAGCCTGCATGAGGTGGTCCAAGAAATGCCGGGTCCAGAAGGCCGCGGCCACGACCGACGACGCGGGCCCGAGCCGCTTCGTCCTATTCGACCCGCAGTCCTCGCCGCTCGGCGGTAGGCCCGCGCTCGTCGCCACCAACGGCAAGATCCTGGCCTGCATCCCGGTCGAGGCCGGCGACGAAGACGTTCGCGCCCTGGTGCCGCGCCAGGCAATCGAGGAAGCCCTGACGGTCAAGGGCGAGCGTGCGGCCTGCGAGGTCAGCGAAGGCGGCGTCACGGTGCACCACGAAGCCGGGCCCATCCTGCACATCGTCACGCCCGAGCAGGCGGCCCCCTTCTTCGCCTACCAGCACGCCTTCGCCGGCGTCGGCCCGCCGCGGCTCCTGCTCAAGCTCAACGTCGCCCTGCTCGCGCGCCTGACCCATGCGCTGGGTTGCAGCGAGGTGGAGCTGCAGATCGCCGAGTGGGACCAGGCGCCGGCCGCGGACGGCTCCGGCGAGGTCCTGGAGGTCCGAAAGGCCGTCGTGGTCAGCCCGATCGGCCCGGGCGGCCAGGGCATCGGGCTCCTGATGCCCATGAGCACGTTGTGGCCGGACGCCGGCGAGCAGCCAGCACGGGAGGAGTCGTGAGCAGGAAGCAGCCCTGGGACGACTGGGACCCGGACATGGCTGACGGGATCCGATTCGCACCGGCGGATCCCTTGCAAGCCGAGGTGGACCCTGCTCCGGAGCGCGAGCAGCTCGCGCTCCGCATGGTCAAGCAGGGCCTGCCGTGGCTGGAGCAGTACCGCAAGGTCATGCAGCGCGGCCGCCGCGGGAGGATCCGCTGAAGCTGCGCGAGGTCCTCGCCGCGCTCCCTGGGCTGACGGAGACGCTGCAGCCGGACGGTCTCAGCCGCGAGGTGGAGCACGCCTACTTCGAGCTCGCCGCCGGCAAGGAGCGTCTGCGCTTGCGCTACCGCGACGGCCTCGAGCGCGACCTGGACCTGGCCGTGGGGACCGTGGCGGCCGTCCTGGCGGCGCATCGGGAACGCCTCGATCTCGTGCGCCGGGCCGGCAAGCCGGGCTTCTGCCGCGGCTGCCACGCGCCGGTGTTCTGGATCCAGCACCTGGGCGAAGCGGCGCGCACGCAGCCGAGCCGGCGCGCCAACGAGGGCCCCTGGGTGCCCTACAGCGCCTCGGGCCGCAACCACTTCATCGACTGCCCGCAGCGGCGCGAGTTCCGCAGGGGTGAGGCGTGAGCGAGACCGACGGGCGGGACGGCTTCTGCGCCGATTGCGGGGACTACGAGGAGGAGCTCGAGTTCTGTGATACCTGCCAGGTCTGGCTGTGCTGGTGCTGCATCGACGATCACGCCTGGCGCCACGAGGAAGCCGATGCGCCAGCTTGAGTTCCGCAAGACCGTGCAGCGCCTGCTGGAGGGCCGCAAAACCGCCACCCGGCGCGACTGGAAGGCCAGCCACGCCCGCCGCATCCAGGTCGGCGAGCTGATCGCCGCCTACAGCAAGCCGAAGCGAGCGGGCGGCGAGCACGTGGCCACGATCCGCGTGCAGCGCCCGCTGTACCAGCAGCGCCTGGACCGGGTGACGCCGGAGGACCTGGCCGCGGAGGGTGGCCTGTGGGCGGATCGGGAGGCCTGGCTCGCCACCTGGCGTGAGCTCGGCTACGCGCCCGACTTCCAGCCTTGGGTGCTGGAGTTCGAAGTGGTGGAGATCACTGAGGCCGGGCGCACGTGTCTGGAGGCGTTGCATCAGAAGCACACACTGGCTGCCGAAGGCGGCGCCAAGGAGGGCGACGTGTAGCGCATGCGCGGCTTCTCTGGCTCCCCCCAGCCGCCGTGGAATCCCCTTTCCCCCGGCGGCAACGACGCCGGCGAGACGGATGGCGGCCGGCGCTCCCCGCGCTACGGCACTTGGCGCTGGGTGCCTGACTTCAGCGAGGACTGGGTGACGTGGGCGCGCACCGAAGAGCTGCCCTGGTTCGCCGAGTTCCTGCTGCTGTGGCTCTGGCAGCGCGTCAACCGCGACGGCGTGCTCGAGCGCTCGGGCGCGCCCTGGCGGCCGGAGGAGCTTGCCGGTGATCCGCGCCGGGCCAAGAAGTACCGTGCGGCCGCCGCGGCGCTCGAGGCCGCCGGCGTCCTGCGCTGGACCGAGCGCGGCGATCCCGCCGTGGCGGTGTTCGTCGACTTCATCCACGGCCGCTATCCGCACAACCGCCCGCGGCTTGCGCTCGCCGATGTGCTCGCCGCCTGGCCGGAGCACGCGGCCACGTTCGGCCACGTGGATCCCCACAGCGCCGTGCAGCACCTGCACCTGGAGGCCCTGCACCGGCGCGACCTCCTGGTGGTGCGCCTGCTGGGCGGCGTGACCCTGACCGCGCAGTGGCCGGACGTCAACCGCAACGGCCGCTACGCCGCCTACGAGAGCCTGGCCGCCAAGGCGCAGCCGCGGGTGGTCTACCGGCCGCGCGCCGGGCGGCCTGGGCTCGCGTATGGCCGCAACTGGCGCGCCGCCTGGGTGCGCTGGGCCAGCGACAGCGCCTTCAGCTTCCTCGAGGAAACGTTTCTGCTCTGGTTCCTGAAGCGCTGCAACGCGCTCGGCGAGCTCTGGCGGGACGATCAGCCCTGGAGCCTGCAGGACTTCGCCGAGCAGTACGGCTGGCGCCAGCAACGCCTCGCTCGCGTGCAGACCGCCGTGGCCGCGCTCCTGCGCCGCCGTGTTCTGGCCCGCACACCGGACCAGGCCCTGCGGTTGCCGGTGTACCGGGACCTCCTCGAGGGGCGCTACCCCAACAGCGCTGAAGGGGAGCCGCCGCAGCGGCCCCGGCGGCCCACCAGCTACCGCCAGCAGGGACTCTACTGATGGCACGTCACAGCGCTCCTGGCCACGTCTGCGGCTGTGGAAAACTCGTGGAGAAGGGGACGCTTTCTGGCCATTTGCCAGCCGTTTGCCTGGCAATTGGCTGGCAACTGGCCTGCCCATCCTTTATCCCACAAGGACTTACAGCGCCATTTTCGATACATAGATACAGAGTATTAAGAAGAGCAGCGAGGTCCGCCCGGCATGGGGTTTCCGGATGCGCTTCGTGGGTCCGCCCCTGGACCTCGGGAACCTTGGCGGTCGAGGAGGTGCGCACCCGCCGGGCTGGAGACCCGCTGGCCTCGGGCTACGCCTGGGCGCCACGGGTGTGCCTGCCAGTAGGAGGCGGGATCCAGGCGGACCTGGCTGCACGGCGCGCCCACGCGCGCGCGGAAGGACCCAAGAAGCTGAGAGAAGGGAAAGCGGGGGGCGCCGGAGGTCATCCATGCGCCCTTCCGCAGGCAGGTTCACAGCAAGGAGGCCGGGCTCGCCTCAACTCAGTAGAACCCGGTACTTGCTTCCCTGCCTGCATTCCAGGCTACACTGTTCCCAGGCCCTTCCGGGCCAAGGAGTTCCATGAGATCGCTGTCTTTCCTGTTCCCACTCCTTGCGATCTTCCCCATTCTCACCGCGACCGCACCCCACGGCTACGCGGCCTCGCCGCAAGGTCCCCAGGGCACGTCCATCTGGATCGGTGAGCCCTCCAGCAGCGGCGAGTTCAAGGTCGAGTTCCGCTTTCAGAACCGCAACCGGTTCGACAACGAGGTCACCTTCGCCCGCCGCTCGGTGACCATCCAGGTCACGAAGGGGACCAGCGCCAAGGCCAAGGCGGCGGCCTTCCAGGCCGCTCTTGATACCCAACTCGCCACCCTCCCGGAATCGGTGCGCACGATGATCGATGCTGGGCGCACCGGCACCAACATCACCACGCAGGTCGGGGGAAGCGATCTGACGATCCTGTCGGACATCGAGGCCGACGTGGTTTCGGACGGCACGGATCAGGACGCCAAGGTCTACAACCGGCCGGATCCGGTGAACGTCACGGGCCCTGGTCTGCCCAGCCAGCTGGGGGTTGCGCCCTACGACATCGGCGTCCGCTTCACCGTGCAGGGCCTGCCTTCCGGGGTCCCGTCCAAGGGCGGCCCGCAAGCCTACGTCAAGTTCGGCGTCGACGCCTTCGGACACACGGTGTATTACGGGCCGGGCCAGTCTGCCGACCAAATCGCGCACGAGCTCGCTGAGGCTTTCCGCGGCGACGCCTTCTACGTGTTCGAAGACGGGCCGTCTTTCCTGATCGTCTTCCCCAACGGCGTACCCTTCGCCGACTTCGCGTCGGACGACTCTGACGCGGCCATCTCCATCGGCTGGCAGATCGTGAGCACCCGCTAGCCGATCCGCGGTCCCTGCCCCGGTTCGCTCTGCATGGCGGGCCGGGGCGTTCTTCTTGCCCTGGTTGCACTGGTGCTTGCGATAGAGCAAGCTCCTAGGTGACAGGAAGCTCCACCCCCGATGAGCTCCCGCAAGCCCAAGAAGCGTCCCCGCGCGGCTGGAGGCTCGGAGCCTGCCCGCACCCCGCGTCAGCGCCCGGCGCCTGCCGGCGCGCGCCCGGCTGAACCGCAGAACCTCCTCTACTACGGCGACAATCTCGAAGTGATGCGGCGCTACATCAAGGACGACTCGATCGATCTGATCTACCTGGACCCGCCGTTCAACAGCAGCCGCGACTACAACGTGATCTTTGCCGAGCAGGATGGCTCGCGCTCCAAGGCACGGCAGCGAAACAGGAACCGGCCAATGACGGATTCGATCTACCCCGAGATGGTCATCATCGCGCGGGAGGGTTGTGACTTGACCCAGGGTGAGCTTGGGGATCTGATCGGCTACACGCAGACCAGGATCTCCAAGATCGAGAATGGCCTCCGGCCGCTGCCGCCGGAGCATCTGCCTGGACTGGCGAAGGCCCTAGGCCAAGCCCCGGCGTTCTTTTCTACTCGCCCCCCACAGCGGGTCATGGAAACTGGCTGCTACCACCGGCGTTCACTGAGGACCGCCCCCATCCGCAAACTCAAGGCTATCGACCGACAGGTGGATATTCTCCAAGTGCGGATCGAGGGTTTGCTCCACGGGCTCAAGCTAGATGTATTCTCTGGCTTCGAGCCCATCGAGCCGGATGAGACTACATCGGCGGAGGATATCGCCCGCCAACTGCGTAGACGGTGGGGTTTGGCGAGCGGTCCGATCCTCCAACTTTCCGAGCTGGTGGAGCGTTGCGGCGGTGTAGTTGTGCTGATGGAATTCGCAACCCCTAAAGACGATGGGCGGAGCTTCCACAATCCACCCGGCCTGCCTGTCATTGTTGTGAACCGGTCCAAGCCTGGGGACAGGCAGCGGTGGATCATCGCGCACGAGGTCGGCCACCTCATCATGCACGCCTACGGCTCTGCCGGACATGATGCGGAGCGTGAAGCAGATAGGTTCGCGGCCGAATTCCTCATGCCGGAAGAGGACATCAAGCCTGAGCTTTACCACCCAATCACATTAGAGCGGCTGACGGCCCTCAAGCACCGTTGGCGCGTCTCCATTCAAGCCCTCGCGCGGCGAGCCAAGGATCTCGGTGTCATCAGCGAAAGCCGCTTCGGCTGGATGATGAGCGAGATCAGCAGCCGGGGATGGCGCACCCGTGAGCCGGTGTCGGTCGAACAAGAGCGCCCGACCTTGATAGATGCCGTGATCCGGCACCACCGAGAAAACCGCAAGCTAACCCTTGCCGAAGTGGCTGGGGCCGCAAAGGCGGATCTCTCGTCGTTCTGCGCCATGTTCCTGCCCGGGCAAAGCCCGATGCGGGTGCTAGGCGCCTAGCTACAAGCCCCCGTGGCGAAACGGCAAACGCACCCGGTCTGCAACCGGGCGGCTCTGACGGGCCTTGCGGGTTCGATTCCCGCCGGGGGTATCTCCCAACGGAAGGAACCCATGCCGCCGCCACGAGGGCGGCCTATGCTAGCAGGATGACCAAGGGGCAAAGCAAGCGCGGCAAGCGGACCGGCAGGCCCGAGGACCGGCTACGCATCGAAGGTGACCCCGGTGAGGCCCTGGACAGGCTCCTAGGCAAGAGGCCAGCGCCCAAGAGGCCGGCGCCACCACCGCAGGATAAGAAGTCCACCGGGGGGAAGTAGGTCCGCCCCGGTGGCCGTGGAGTGCCGTGCCGCGCAACCTTCGCGCGTCCTGATTTATCCCCTACTGGAACGGCTCAGGCGAGATATCCCCCGCGTGGGGTTTGGGCTCGATTCTGGCGCAGTCTAAGCATCGTGCCTCGCCGCGAAATTGTGGCCCATCCGCGGCTAGGTTTCAACAGCTACATACTTCCGAAGTCTTTCCGAGGCGAGCGCACCTATGACAGCTACGAACCGAACCCCTTGGGCAAGCACCCCGACGACGTCTGGCCGCTGCAGCCCATCATGCCGTCCGCCAAAGAGCGGCTCGGCTACCCCACGCAAAAGCCGGAACGCCTGCTCGAATACATCCTGCGCGCCAGCTCTAACGAAGGCAACCTGATCCTCGATCCGTTCTGCGGCTGCGGGACCGCGGTCGCCGTCGCCCAGCGCCTGAATCGTCGTTGGATCGGCATCGACATCACCCATCTTGCGATCTCCCTGATCAAGCACCGGCTCCTGACTGCGTTTGGCGACAAGGTCTCTTTCAAGACGATCGGCGAGCCCGTCACTCTCCCGGACGCCCTGGCGCTGGCGAGCCAGGATCGCTATCAATTCCAATGGTGGGCTCTGGGCATGGTGGGCGCCCGACCCACCGAGAAGAAGAAGGGTGCTGATGCGGGGATCGATGGAAGGCTGCTCTTCCATGACGAACCTTCCGGTGGCCGCACCAAACAGATCATCTTCTCCGTGAAGTCTGGAGGCGTGGACGTGGGAGATGTTCGGGATCTGCTCGGCGTGCTGGACCAACAGAAGGCGGAGATCGGTGTCCTGCTCACGCTTCAGGAGCCTACGGGCCCGATGCGCAAGGCGGCGGCGAGTGCAGGCTTCTACAGCTCGCCCTGGGGCACGAAGCACCCGCGGCTGCAGATACGCACCATTGCCGAGCTCCTCGAAGGGCGTGCCGTGGATCGTCCTGCCGCCGCTGTACCGGGGGTGAATGTCACTCTGAAGGACGCCCGTCCGGCGAAGGCAGCAGGCTCGAGTGAACAGGAGGACCTCTTCTAGCATCCGCCGCCCGGCAGGCCGCTGGCAAGGATCAGACCCCTCATCCGTGAATGCCGCCCAGGCCACCCACGTAGCAGCTGGCTGCATGCCTGATACTCTCCAACCGGCCTCCCCGTCCCCGCCGCCTGCTGCCGACCTAGCCCTAGAGCTCCGAAAGACTCGCGATCTCAACCGCTCCCTTGCTCAGAGCACGCGCTACCTGGAGACGCCCGTCGTGCGCCATCGGCGCGAACTCCTGGCCGAGCTGCGCGGCATCCGGACCTGGACGCGCAACTTGACTCTCGTGATCATCTTTCTGCCCGTGGTATGGGGAATTCTTGGCCTAGTGGTCTGGCTCTTGCTCTCCCCGCGCTTCCTGCAGACGCTGTCTGGGAAGTAGCCGGAGACGCAGGCCGGCTCCTCGCCGCATCGTCCACGGAGGGTGGACTCGCGAGGCGTCCCTGGGGGCTACTGCCCTTCCGCGGGCATCGCACTCACTGGATCAGGCCCGCCTTCGCGTCCTCCATCATCGTGACGTAGGCGCCCTGGCCGTGCAGGTGGACCCACAGCACCGTCTCCAACACGCGACGCAACGCGACCTCGGACAGCACCACTACGGCGCCAGCCAGCACGGCCGCGTGCAGCGCCTCACCTTCTGCGTTCGTCGTCGGGCAGGGTCCGTAGACGCTGTTGGTGCCCTCGATCATCGGCGGCTCCGCCGGCGGGTTGCTCTCCAGGTGCGTGAGCCCGCGGTTAACGGACGCCTGCGCCTCGGTTTCCTGCTCCGATGTCCAGGCCTCGTGTAGAGGATCGGCGTCGCCGTAGTCGAGCACCTTCGCCATGGCCTCGGTCCAGAGCAGAGTGGGCATGGCGGGAAGCCTATGGTGCGGCGACCCAGGCCGAACAGCACCAGGGGTGATGCGCGGCGCATTTCTGGCTGCGCGCCGCTGCCGCTGATCCCTAACGTGCCTGCCGCACCGCCCACCCGCGGCCCGGCCATGACCGTCACCGAGGACGTCTACTTCAGCTACCTGGATCCTGGCGGCAGGCGGTTCCGCCTGCGCAAGGACCAGGCGAATGGCCTGGTCGTTCCGGTCGCGGCCCTGGTGGATGAGGCCGGCAACCTGGTCGACGACGAAGGCCTGCTGGCGCGCGCGCTGCCGACCACCACCACCCCGATCGTGTGCGTGGCCGCGCCGGCGGCCGGGTTCCGGATCCGCCTGCACGCCCTGCTCTTCGGCAACGTGGACAGCGCGGTGAAAGTGTCTGCGGTCCGCTGGGGTAGCGGCGGCGCCGACTTCATCTCCGTGGCCGCAGCGGCCAACAACGGCTTCCAGGCCGTGTACTTCGATCCGAAGCTCATCAAGGGCCCGGAGGCCACGGCCTTGTATGCGCGGCTGAGCGCGGGCACTGCCGGGGCCAACACGGTGAGCGTGGACGCCCTCTACTCCATTGCGCCGATCTAGCCATGGCCGACGAACCGACCCTCGCGCTGGACCCCGGAGACCTGGGCGTGGACGGCCCGCACTGGACCGAGTGGGTCGAGTACATCCCAACCGAGGAGGAGCGCAAGACCCTCGAGCTCGGCGACCAGCCCACGCTGCCGGCCATCATCAGCGCCGTCCACGACACCGAGTACGTGGACCTGAAGGTCTTGCCAGACAAGGCGCCGGCGTTCGAGGTCCTCAAGTGCCAGCGCACCGATCCCGGCAGCACCAAGGAAGGCTTCTGGTTTCGGCCCGACGACAAGTGAGTGCAGCCATTCACGCCAATATCGGAGTGCGGCGCGCGCGGCAGCCTCAGCATGCCGCGTGCGCCGCGGTTTCACTTCCTCAGGAGCCCTGAGCCATGGCCAAAGCGAGCGAACACGCCTCGGACAAGCCCAACACCCTCGAGCCGCAGGCGCCCACGCGCGGCCGCATCGTGCTCGTTGCAACTCCACCCGAGTGCGGCCCAGAGTGCGCGCCGGCGCCGGCCATCGTGAGCAATGTCCACAACGCGACCTGCGTGTCCGTGACGGCGTTTCCGTTCGGCTGCGCGCCGATGCCGCTCACCCGCCTCATGCAGGTGGAAGGGCCCGATGACCTGGTGCCGGGCGCGTGGTGCTGGCCGCCGCGCTGAGCGCGTGAGGATGATCGCAGCACCGCTGCCGCGCGCCTAAACCGTGCCGCCGGTCCTCCGCACCTGTTACTCGTTCCAGTGGTATTACGAGGATGCGGACCGCGAGCCCGGCGAGCTCCGGGCGCTGCGTGGCCAGTACGAGTCCACCGACCCTGAGGTCGCTCGTGCCCACATCCTGGAGGCCAAGGCCGCTGGCCTCAATCACATCCGTTTGAATTGGTGGGGCACCCGCAGCGGCGCGGGCAACGAGTTCTATACCCACATCCACGCAGCCTGCCTGGTGTACGCGCAAGTCGCGGCCGAGGAGGGCATGTCGTGGTCCATCATCTGGGAAGCCACGACGCTCGGCACCACGGCCGCCGACCTGGCGCAGATCGAGGCCTTCACGCTGATGCCGGGCTACGTCGACGGACCGGACGGCCGCAAGCTCGTGGTGGTCTACAACCGGATCTACGACCACTGGCCGCTGACCGACCCGGAATCGCCGGTCCACCTCGAGCTGCTGGCCAAGTACTACGTCGTATACGACAAGGTCCCCGACATCAGCCAGCTGCCGCGCGGTACCGGCTACCAGACGTATGCCGTGCCGTTCCAGTCGACGATGAGCCTGCGAGCCAAGTACCAGGACGTCATCGACAACGGCAAGATCACGCTGCATGCCTTCGTCAATGCGGGCTTCGACAACAGCGGGATCTTCACGCCGGCCACAGGCTTCTCGTGCACGGATCCGAACGCGCACACCGTTAACTACCCGCCCGGCCACCAGTACAGCGTCGGTTGGACGCGCTGGCCCGACGACGAGTCCGGCTATCCCAACGGCCACTCCGTGGCCTGGTTCTGGTTCCAGCTGCAGATCGCGCTCCTCTACAACGCCTGGGAGATCATGTTCGTGCTCAACGAGCGCGGGGAGCACAACATGTACGAGCCCAGCCGCACCGACATCGGCAACGCGGTGTGCAGCATCTTCGGCTTCGACACCCTGTACTACGACGAGATCAAGAAGATGACGGCCTGGCTGGACTCGCCCGTGAAGCTGGGGCTCCAGTCCATCGCCGGCCAGGACGCCACCCTGTACGACGCGCTGGCCGCGCGCCTGGATCAGCGCTACGCCGTGTGCCGCACCTGGTCGCGCTTCCTGGCGCTTCCCAACGCCGGCCAGCTCACCGCCGTCACGGACCGCCAGAACCAGGGCGGCCGCTGCCTGCTGCAGCTCACCGGTGATCCCGCCGGCGCGCCGGACAACCTGGCACTCCCTCCGGCTGACCTGAACGCCTGGATCAGTGGCGCCAAGGCCGTCATCCAGGCCTTCCTCGACGCCGGTGTGCTGATCGACGCCGTCAGCGTGTGGGAGCGCCCGGACCAGGCCGCCTTCTGGTCCGGCACGCCGGCGCAGTTCCACGCCTTCTACACGACCGTGGTGCCCGCACTCCAGCAGCACTTCCCCTTGCTGCGCATCGGTGGCCCGAGCGTGTCGCAGCTCGGCGGCACCAGCTTCGAGTGGTGGGAGGATCTGTTTGCGGCCTGCCAGGCCGCCGGGGTGCGCCCGGGCTACTTCGGCATGCAGCAGGACAAGGGCTTCGCCACGGACATCGAGCGGTTCGGCGCGGCCAACCGCCTGCGCCAGCTCTACAGCCAGACCACGGGCCGGCCCACGGCCGAGGCGGACGCGATCCCGATCTACCTCGACGAGTGGGCCTACCAGCTTCCCGACGGCTCGGCGCACCCCGAGCTCGACGACGAGCACAGCGCCGCCCTGCTGCTCGCCACGATCCTGTCCCTGGCAAAGGGCGGCTTCAACGGCCATAGCTACTACGAGATCCAGGACGGCAGCTTCAGCAGCGCCGACTACGACCACAAGGCGAGCGGCATCTTCAGCCTCAACGACGGTCCGAAGGCCACCTGGGCGGCGCTCAAGCTCCTCGATAGCGTGCTCGCCTTCGGCGACCCCTGGCCCGTGACCCGCCTGGAGCCGGCCTGGTCCACGGCGGTGCACAGCAGCAAGAACGCCCAGGGCCACCGCCGCATCCTCCTCGTCAACAGCGCGCGCTTCGATGAACAGTCGGCCCTGCGCTACCTCGAGCACCACGGCGCCGACCTCAGCCAGATCACCGGCCAGGAGAGCATCATCAAGGCTTTCTTCCAGGGCGAGGCCACCTACGAGCAGACCGGGCTCCCGCCGGAGGACGAAGAGGCATGGACGGGCGCCGTGGAGCTGTGGAACGACTACAAGGCCAGCGCCGAGGGCCCGCGCGACGTCCGTCTGCAGCTCGACGTCGAGGTGGGCGCGATCCAGGACGTGGTGGTGATCGACCACACGCGCGGCAACCCGAGCTACTGGTACGACGAGATCGGGAGCTCCTATCGGCAGACCTTCGTCTCGTACAAGAACGGCACCGGAGCCACGCTGGCCGACGTGCTCGACCATCCCCAGGCCGGCGCCGAGCCCCTCACCGACCTGAGCGGGTTCCACGTGGACGGCCGCCGCATCACCGTCACGCTGCAGCCGCACATGGTGCTCGCCTTCACGGTGGTGCCGTGATCCTGATCCGTCCCTGTCCTGGTTGCGGTGGCCTCGGCCGGGCGCTCCAGCCGGACGGCCGCCGCGGCCGCTGCGGGGTCTGCGCTGGCAGTGGGCGAATCGTCCTTGGCGAGGATGCCGACGCGGTCGCCCGGGCGCGCCGTAGCGTGGCCGCCGACCTGGCGACGCGGCAGGCCGGCACCGATCCACCCCACCCCATGACCACCCACAAGCGCCCAGGATGATCGACGTCGCGGTCGTGATCGATACCCGCCAGGTCCAGCATCTGCTGGACCAGCTGCCGACCAAGCAGCTCCCCTTCGCCACCAGTCTCGCGCTCAACTGGCTCGGCAAGGACGCCCAGGCCGAGGTGCGCCAGCGCCTCCCGGCCATCTTCGAGCTGCGCAGCGACTGGGTGCAGCGGGGCATCCAGATGACGCCGGCGCAGAAGCGCGACTGGCCGAACAGCGCCGCGGTCGTCGGCTCGCGCGACGCGTTCCTGGTCCAGCACGAGACCGGCGCGGTCAAGACAGCCCGGTCCGGCCGTTTGGCCATCCCCGCCCGCGGCGCGGCGGTGCGCGGCGCCGGCGGGCGCATCCCCCGCTCGCGCAAACCGCGGGCGCTGCTGGCCCGGCGGCGCACCTTCATCAACACGATCCGGTCCGGCCAGCAGAAGCTCGAGCACACCGGCACGCACAGGAGCCGCAACGCCGGCCTGCCCGCGATCCTCCAGCGGGTGGGCAAGAAGCGCTACCCCTTGCGGGTGATCTACGTGCTCCGTCCCCGTGGCATCATCCGCCGGACCCTGGGTATGCACGAGACCGTGGAGGCCGTGGTGCGCGCGCGCTACGGCGCGAAGTTCCGCCAAGCCATCGAGTACGCGCTCCGAACCGAGCGCCTGATCGTGTGAGAGAGCCCCTCCTGGTGGCGAGCATCACAGGCTGCGCCCCCGCGCCGGCGCCCGGGGACGGGCCGCCGCGCCACCTCACGCCGCGCGCAGGGCAGGCCCTGTACTGGCTGGGCATCCCCTTCGCTCACTGGCGCAGCATCGACGTCTACGACCGCCCCGAAGCCGCGGACGTGCTCCTGATCCAGCGCCACACCGGCTTCCTGCTGCGCCTCTTGTATGCCCACCTGGATGGCGTCATGCCGTTGGGCGAGGGCGAACGGATGGCCTGCGCACAGGCCCTGGCGGCGCGCACGCTGCACGATGCCGCGGCCGCGGTGTCCGCCTTCGTGCCGAGCTGCATCCCGCCTGGGGCGCCGCCAGGGCCGCCTGACGGCCAGCCAGAACGGTAGGGGTGGGACGCGGGTCCTTCCCGCCGGCCCCCCGGGCGGGTGACGCGCGAGCGACGTGGATCTCTAGCGTCAGGACCATTTGAGCGCGTGGACGCCTGCGCGTTGCCAATGCGCAGTGCGAAGCGCTGCGCATTTCACGACCGCGCAAGAATGGCGAATGGAGGCAATCCGCGGCAGGTATTCGGCAAACGGCTGCGCGCGGCACTGGCGGCAACACTGTTCTAGCCGTACACCAGTGAGCGTTTCACGGTGGACACCGCGCGAAACTCGGCACGGCTTACCCTGCGCGCCTACGCGCGCCATCGCGGCTGCAGCCACGCCTGGGTATCGGCGGCGGTGCGCCGCGGGTTGCTCGGAGACGCCGTGCACATCGTGGAAGGCCGGATCTGGATCGATCCGGAGGCCGCGGACCGCCACTGGCCGAAGTCGCCGCAGGAGGGCCGCCGGCGTGCGGGCCCTCAGTCGCTGGCGAGCTATCGCCGGCGGCGGCGCCAGCCGCCCAGTGACGCCCTGAGCCTCAGGGGGTATGCCCGCCATCGCGGCTGCGCGCCGAACGCCGTGCATCGCGCGATCGTCAGCGGCCGCATCGCCTCCGCCGTCACGCGCGATGGTCGGCACGTGTGGATCAATGTCGAGGCTGCCGACGCCGCCTGGGACCGGAATACCGACCCGGCGCAGCGCCGCGGCGAGCTGCCGGATCCGGTCACCGCGGTGACGCCGGCCCTGGACACCTCGCCGCCGCCTCCGCCGCTGCCCGCTGATGCGCTGCGCCTTGCCGCCGCGCCCTGGGACCTGGCCGACGCCCAGTTGGTGCTCGCGGCAGGACCCTGCACCACCTGCCGCAAGAACAGCGGCAACATCCCCAGCCTGTTCGACGGGCCCGGGCACGAATCCATCTGCGAGGACCGCGGCTGCTGGGGGCGCAAGATGGCCGCCCATCAGGAGCGCCTCGAGCTCGAGTTCGAGAAGCAGGCCGCCGCCCAGGCGCCGCTGCCAGGGCAGGAGCCGTCACCGCTCCAGAAGGCCTACTCGGAGCTGAAGCTCGAGCAGGGCCGCATGGACCTGTCCCTCAACCAGCTCAAGCTCGCATCTCTGGCTGGCCGGCTGGTCCGATCGGAGGCCGTCGCGCGGGGTTATGCGGACGGCATCGGGCGGCTGCGGGAGGCCATGCTGCAGCTTGCCGATCGGCTCTCCCCGCTGCTGGCGGCCGACACGAACCCGCGCAGCGTCCACGAGCTGCTCCTCGCCGAGTTGCGCTCCGTCCTCCGAGATGTGAGTCGTGAGCTCCAAGCCGCTTAGGCCGCCGGACCGCTACAACGACGGGCTGGACGATCTGCCGCTGGCGGACGGCTATCGCCTCGTCCTGCACGCCATGGGCCGCGCCTTGGCGCCGCCGGAGCCGATCCAGGTCAGCGCCTGGGCAGAGGAGAATCGGGTGCTGTCCTCCCGAAACTCGAGCATTCCTGGCCGGTGGCGGAACAGCCGCACCCCCTACCTGCAGGAGATCATGGACGCCCTGCACGAGGACGACCCGTGCGAGAGCGTCACGGTGATGGCGGGTGCGCAGCTCGGCAAGACCGAGGTCGGTCTCAACTGGATCGGCTGGGTCATCGACCAGTGCCCCGGCCCCATGCTGATCGTGCACCCCACCGTGGAGCTCGCCAAGCGCGCCAGCAAGCAACGCGTCGATCCGATGATCGAGCAGTGCGCCGCGCTGTCGAAGAAAGTGCAGCCCGCCCGCGCCCGCGACAGCGGCAACACCGTGCTGACCAAGGAGTTCACGGGCGGAATCCTGGTCATGACGGGCGCGAACAGCGCGGTGGGTCTCCGCTCCATGCCGGCGAGGTTCCTTCTGTTCGAGGAGATGGACGCCTACGAGCCCTCCATCGATGACGAGGGCGACCCTGTGCGGCTGGCCGAGCTCCGGGCGTCGAACTTCAGCCGCCGCAAGATCTACCGCAACTCGACCACGACCATCGAGGGCGGCTCCCGTATCGCGGAGGCCTTCGAGGCCGGCGACCAGCGCTACTTCCATGTGCCCTGTCCGGAGTGCCAGACCTACCAGGTGCTGCGGTGGGAGCTGCTGCTGTGGGAGAAAGCGGAGGATGGCAAAGCAGCGTGGGCGAAGTACTGCTGCGAAGCATGTGGCGTCCTCATTCCGGAGCATCGCAAGACCTCGATGCTGGAGCGCGGGCGCTGGGTGCCGAAGCATCCAGAACGCACGGAGAGGGCACGCAGCTACCACCTCAGCACGCTGTATAGCCCGCTCGGGTGGGTGTCCTGGATGCAGCTGGCCGACGAATGGATCGAGTGCCAGGGCCACCCGGAAAAGCATCGCGCCTTCGTCAACGGCCGGCTCGCCGAGACCTGGAAACGCAAGGGCGAGCAGCCGAAGTGGGAGCGCCTCTACAACCGCCGTGAGAAGTACGCGGTTGGAACGGTGCCCCACGGCGCGCTCATGCTCACCGCTGGCGTCGACGTCCAGCAGGACCGCCTGGTCTACGAGGTCGTGGGCTGGGGTCGCCAGCTCGAGAGCTGGAGTGTCGAGTTCCGCACCATCCCCGGCAACCCGTCCACCGGTGAGCCCTGGCAGCAGCTCGACGTCCTCCTGGCGCGCGCCTTCCTCCACGAGAGCGGCGCCCAGCTCAAGATCCGCCGGCTGGCCATCGACGCCGGCTACTCCACCCAGAACGTCTACAACTGGACCCGCAAGTACGGAATCTCGCGCGTGATCGCGACCATCGGCCGCGACCACCTGCACGTGGCCGTCGGGGCTCCCAGTGCCGTCGACGTCAACGTCGCCGGCAAGACCGTGTACCGCGGGGCCAAGTCCTGGCCGGTGGGTGTCAGCATGCTGAAGGAGGAGCTCTACGCCTGGCTCCAGTACGAGCAGCCGACCGACCCGGAGATGGGCTTCCCGGCCGGCTACTGCCACTTCCCCGAGTTCGACGAGGAGTACTTCCGCCAGCTCACGGCCGAGGCGCTGGTCATGCGCATCGTCCGCGGATTCCGCAAGTTCCAGTGGGAGAAGACCCGCGAGCGCAACGAGGCGCTGGACGTGCACGTCCTGGCTCGGGCGGCCGCTTTCACGCTGGGTCTCGACAGTTGGACCGAAGATCACTGGAAATCGCTGGAGCAAAGCATTGGAATCGGAGCCGAACCCGGCAGCACCGAGGCGCCGCCCTCGAGCTCGCCCTCCGAATCCGGCGGCGGTGACTGGATCCACCTGGACCGATGGCGACTCTGACCGAACTGACGGCCCTCGAAGCGGCGATCAACCGCGGCGCGCGCGAGGTGGAGTTCAGCGACGCTGGCGGCACCCACAAGCTGCGCTACCACTCGCTCGAGGAGATGCTGCGCATCCGCGACCAGATGCGCCAGGAGCTCGGCCTCACCACCGCCGGCCGCGGCGACACGATGGGCGTCTACGACAAGGGGATGTGATGGAACGTGCCGGCAATGCCGTGGACCGCGCGCTCGCCTGGCTGGCGCCGCGCTACGGCGCCAAGCGCCTCGCTGCGCGCCTGGCGATCCAGTACCTCGACGGCCTGGCCTACGACGCCGCCTCACGCGGCCCGCGCCTGGCCGGCTGGCGCGCCGAAGGCACCTCCGCGAACGCCGAGGTGGACGCCGGACTCCACACCACGCGGGCCCGCGCGCGTGACCTGGTGCGCAACCACAGCTATGCCGCCAAGGCCGTGGGGATCCTCCAGCGCCAGATCGTGGGCGCTGGCATCGTGGCCAAGATCGGCGCGCGGGAGGACGCCGCAGCACAGCGGCTGCGAGAACGCTGGAGGGCCTGGGGCGAGACCACGGCGTGCGACGCCTGCGACCAGCTGAACTTCTTCGGACTGCAGAGCCAGGCCATGCGCTGCATCGCCGAGAGCGGGGAGGTCCTGGTACGGCGGCGCTGGCGCAAACCCGAGGATGACCTGCCGCTTCCCTTCCAGCTCCAGCTCATCGAGCCCGACCACCTGGACACGCTGAAGACCGAGGAAGTCGAGGGCGGCAACCGGATCATCCAGGGTGTCGAATTCGACCGGATCGGCCGCCGCGTCGCCTACTGGCTCTTCCCCGAGCACCCGGGCGACATCACGACCTGGAGGAGCGTCCAGAGCAAGCGCATCCCCGCGGCGGACATCCTGCACATCTACCGCGTCGACCGGATCGGCCAGGTCCGCGGCATCCCCTGGGGTGCGTCCGCGTTCGTTGAGCTGCGCGACTACAGCGAGGTCAAGGATGCCCGCCTGGTGCGCGAGAAGATCGCCGCCTGCCTGGTCGCGTTCATCACGGGCAGCGCCGACATCATCCCGCCCAAGGACGCCAGCGGCCGGGCTGCGCAGGAGAAGCTCGTGCCGGGAACGATCCGCCGGCTCGGTCCGGCCGAGACCGTGACGTTCAGCCAGCCAGGTGGGGTGGAGGGCTTCAAGGAGTTTGCCGAGATCACCAAGGAGTCCATCGCGGCCGGCTACGAGGTGCCGTACGAACTGCTCACCGGCGACTACAGCCGGTTCAACTACTCCAGCTCGCGCCAGTCCCGCACGGACTTCGGCATCAGCCTGGACGACTGGCAGTGGAACCTGGTCATCCCCCAGTTCTGCGACAAGGTCTGGCGCTGGGTGCTCGACGGGGCGGTCCTGGACCGGGTGATCGACCGCGCGGTGGAGGTCCTCTGGGTGCCGCCGCGCCGCGCCCTGATCGATCCGCTGAAGGAGACCATGGCGGAGGAGCGCCAGATCCGCAACGGGTTCAAGACCATCGGCCAGTCCATCCGGGAAGCCGGCGGCGACCCGGACGAGGTCTGGGAGGAGCGCGCGGCCGAGCTCACGAAGCTGCGCGAGCACGGGATCCCCACCGAGAGCGACGGGGCCTCACGCGGCGGCTCGGCGGTCACGGGCGAGGCGTAGGCGTTCATTGGCCCGTGAATTCGCGGCGCATTACTGGCGCCGGCGGAATTGAACGCCTTCCGGCCGCTCCATAGAACCGGAAGCGTGCCGCGTGTTCAAACGCCCGCGCCCGGGTTGAACGGCCAGCCGCAAGTCGCGTTGCTGGCCGTCACCGCGCCGGAGACGCTCAACGCCGAGAGCCGGACCATCGAGGTCCTGGCCTACGCCGGGGCCCGGGTACGGATCGATCCCTGGTTCAGCGAGCCCTACCTGCTCGAGCTGAGCCTGGAGCCAGGCGCTGTGATCCTGGATCGATTCAACGCCGGCGCGCCGGTGGTGGACACGCACTCGACCTGGAGCGTCGAGAGCGTGCTCGGCGTGATCGAGAAGGCCTGGGTGGCGAGCGACGGTCTGCACGCGCGCGTGCGGTTCAGCAAGCGCCCCGAGGTGGACGGCATCTGGCAGGACGTGGCGGCCGGGATCCTTCGGAATTTCTCGGTAGGGCCGATCTACC
This sequence comes from Planctomycetota bacterium, assembly GCA_004295085.1. Lineage (GTDB taxonomy): Bacteria > Planctomycetota > UBA1135 > UBA1135 > UBA1135 > SHNF01. Next base: position 66,536 of record SHNF01000002.1, read on the forward strand.
ACAAGATCGAGAAGGTCGAGGAAGAGGACGACAAGTTGCCCGTGTACCGGGCGACCTCCTGGGAGCCCGCCGAGCTGTCGCTGTGCGCGGTCGGCCGGGATCCCAAGGCGCAGGCCCTGGCGCAGCCGGCCGCGCCGGCCGTGATCGTTGCGAACTTTGCGCACGCCGCGCCCGCGGCTGCGGAGACTGTCATGACACCGAAACCGAAGACCGATGGAACTGGCGGGGCTCCGGCGACGCCGGCTCAGCCCGGGACCCCTGGCCTCGCGACTGGCGAGCCGCCCGCTCCGACACCGCCGCCCGCGGGCACGCCGCCCCAGGCTCCTGCCATCTCGGAAGCGCAGCGCGCGGCCGAGGATGCACGCCTGGCGGAACGCCACCGCGGCAGCGAAATCACCCGCATGGTGCGGGCCGCCGGCCTGAGTGCCGAGAGCGCCGAGACCTGGATCAACGACGGGCTGTCGGTGGACGAGGCCAGGTCCAAGATCCAGGCGCGCCTGGCCGCGCGCAGCGACGCCAGCGCGGTGCGCCCACATCACACGCAGGTCACGGATGCGACCGAACGCGCATCGCGCGACGGCGCCGTGCTCGCGCTGCTGCACCGCAGCAATCCAGGCCGCTGGAAGCTGGACGGCGCGGAAGGCGAGGCGGCGCGCGAGTTCGTCGGCATGAGCGCCATGGAGATCGCCAAGGACCGCCTCGAACGCCACGGTGTGCGCACTCGAGGCCTCGGCAAGATGGAGACGGCCAACCTGGCCTTCCAGGGCACGAGCGACTTCCCCAACATCCTCTCCAGCCTGGCCAACCGGACGCTCCGGGCCGCCTACGACGAGACCCCCAAGAGCTTTCCCATGTTCTGCCGGCGCGCGACCCTGCCGGACTTCCGCGACAAGAACCTGGTGCAGCTCTCGGAGATCCCGACCTTTGGGAAGGTGAACCAGCACGGCGAGCTCCGCCAGGCCAACCTGAGGGACGCCAAGCAGTCCTACCGGCTCTACACCTACGGGCTCAAGATGGCGTTCACCCGCGAGATGCTGGTGAACGACGACATCGGCCTGCTCACCCGCGTCCAGCAGGGCATCGGCGCCGCGGGCGCGCGCACCGAGTCGGACGTCGTCTGGGGCCTGATCACCGCCAACGGTGCGCTCGGCGACGGCGTGGCGCTGTTCCACGCCAGCCACGGCAACCTCCTGACCGGCGGCGGCAGCGTGCTCGCCGTGGCGGGCCTGACGGACGCCCGCGTGGCCATGCGCAAGCAGAAGGGCCTCGACGGCAAGACCAAGCTGGACATCATGCCGAGGTTCCTGCTCGTGCCGGTGGCGCTGCAGACCGCGGCTCAGCAGCTCACGACCAGCGAATTCGTGCCCAACGAGGTCGGCAAGGTCAACCCCTTCGCGAGCGCCCTGACGCCGATCGCGGAGCCGCGCCTGGACGACGTCGCCACCATCGGCACCACCGCCTGGTACTTCGCCGCCGACCCCAACGCCGTCGACACCATCGAGTACGGCTACCTGGAGGGCCAAGAGGGCATCCGGATCGAATTCGCCTGGGGCATCCATGCGGGCGTCGACGGCCTGCTCATCAACGTCACCCACGACTTCGGCGCGAGCGTCGTGGATCACCGCGGCCTCAACCGCAGCAACGGTCAGTAGCGCGCCGGGGAACCTGCCATGTCTTCCAACGCATACCAAGAGGGCAACGTCCTGACGCTCATCGCGCCGCGCGCGCTGGCCAGCGGCGAAGGCGTGCTGGTCGGCTCGATCTTCGGCGTCGCCCAGCACGTGGCCGCCAACGCCGCCGAGGTCGAGACCGAGGTGGTCGGGGTGTTCGAGCTGCCCAAGCTCTCCACCGACGTCGTGACCCAGGGAGCGCTCCTGTACTGGGACAACACCAACTTCCGCCTGACGGTCACGGCCTCGGGCAACACCAAGGTGGGCGTGGCGGTGGCAGCCGCCGGCGACGGTGTGACGACCGTCCTGTGCCGGCTGAGCGCGGCCTTCTAGGCGCATGAGCTGGTCCGCAGCACGGAACGCCTGCCTGGCCGGCTGCATCGAGACCTTCGATGCCGCCGAGCCGGGCCAGCCAGTCCTGTACTTGCCGGGCGCGGGCGGCTCCCACACGATCCACGGCGTCTTCAGCGAGCAGCACGTGGAGCTCGATCCCGAGACCGGAACGACCATCACGAGCCAAAGCCCGCTCCTGACGCTGCGGCTCGCGGAGCTGCCCGTGACGCCACTAGTCGACGTCGATCGCGTCCAGGTGCGTGGCGTCACCTACCGGGTCAAGGACATCCAGGAAGGCACCGGCGGCCGCGCGTCGCTGGTCCTGCACCGGGAATGAGCCTGATCCGCCGGCAGGTGCGAGAGGCCATCGTGGCCGCGCTGGTCGATGAGACTGTGGCGGAGGAGCGCGTGTACGACAGCCGCAAGTCCCCACTCAACGAGTCTCAGCTCGACGCCATCAACGTCTTCAGCGAGCGCGAAGCCGTGGAGACGTTCGAGGAGGCGCCGCGGCGCTTCCGCCGCACGCTCCGCTTCCGGATCGAGGGCCTGTGCTACGCCGCCACCGAGCAGCTCGCCGCCGCCAAGGCGGACGACCTCGGCCACGAGATCGAGCAGCTCTTGTTCCTGGACATCACGCTGGGAGGCCTCCTGGAGCGGCTGGACCTCAAGGAAGTCAACCTGGGGGCCGACACGCGGGGCGAGAAGCCGGCGGCGGCGTTCAGCCAGGGCTGGGACGCGGTGTACTTCAGCGATGCGCCGCCGGACCAGAGTGCCGTCCTCGAGGCCCTGGAGGAGATCAACGTGCGCTGGAACCTCCCGCCGCTCGGAGACCCCGATTCGGCAACCGACAAGGTGGAACCGCCGCAGGTCTGACATGGACACCCTGCACGTCGCACCGAGCTCGCCGGACCTCAAGGTCGTGGATCCGGAGACCTACCTGCCGATCCCCCCGGAGGGCGCGGAAGTCCAGAAGACCACCTACTGGATGCGCCGGCTGCGCTCCGGGGACGTGGTCGAGATCGAGCCCCTGGGAGGAGAGGAGTAGGCCATGCCGATCAGCTTCCTGGGCATCAACCCGTCGCTCCGGGTCCCCGGCGTGTACGTGGAGATCTCCAACAGTCGCGCGCTGCGCGGGCTGTTCACGCTGCCGCGCCGCCTCCTCGTGGTCGGCCAGCGCCTCACGACCGGCACGCAGGCGGCCCTGACGCTCCAGCTCGTCACGAGTGAGGCCCAGGGCGCCGAGTACTTCGGCTCCGGCTCCATGCTGCACGGGATGCTGCGCGCGGTGTTCGCCCAGCGGCCATTCGTGCCCGTGTACGCGATCGCGCTCGCCGACGCCGGCGCCAGCACGGCCGCGACCGGACAGATCGCCTTCACGGGGCCGTCCACCGCGGCCGGCACCCTGTACCTGTACCTGGCTGGCTACCGGCTCACCCTGGCGGTGCCCAGCGGCACCAGCGCGGGTGCGGTGGCCTCAGGGCTTGCGACCGCCGTCAACGCCGCCACCTACCTGCCCGTGACCGCGAATGCGGCGTCGGGCACGATCACGTTCACCGCGCGCAACAAGGGCACGATCGGCAACGCGCTGGACATCCGGCTGAACTACTACGCCGGCGAATCCCTGCCCGCGGGGATCGGTGCACCGATCACGCCCATGGCCGGCGGCGCCACGGATCCGGACCTCTCCACGATCCTGCCGGTACTGGGTGAGGAGCAGTTCACCGAGTGGGTCATCCCGTACCTGGATGCGACGAGCCTGACGGCGCTCGACGCCGAGCTCGAGAGCCGGTGGGGCCCGATGCGCCAGAACGACGGGCGCGCGTTCTTCGGGACGTCGCGCACGCACGCCAACCTGGTCACGTTTGGCGCCAGCCTGAACTCCAAGCACTTCGTCGTGGCCGGGCTGGAGAACCTGCCCGCACCTGGCTACGAGCTCGCCGGCGCCGTCGCGGCCCAGGCCGCGATGAGCGCGCAGAACGACCCGGCGCGCCCGTTCACCACGCTGCCCCTGGAAGGGATCCTGCCGCCGGCGACAGCCGACGCGTTCATCACCACGGAGCGGGACATCCTGCTGCACAACGGCATCAGCACCGCTGTGGTGGACTCCGGCGGGAAGCTGCGGATCGAGCGCCTCATCACGACCTACCAGAAGAACGCCAACCTGGCCGCCGACATCAGCTTCCTGGATCTCACGGCCGTCTCGACGCTCGGCTACCTCCGCTACGACCTGCGGAACTACCTGCTGAACAAGTACCCGCGGCACAAGCTCGCCGACGACGGCGCCCAGTACGGGCCTGGCCAGGCGATCGTGACCCCCTCCGTCATGAAGGCGGAGGTGGTCGGCCGCTTCCGCCAGTGGGAGTTCCTCGGCCTGGTGGAGAACGCCGACCAGTTCCTGACCGACCTGGTGGTCGAGCGCAATGTCCAGGATCCCAACCGCCTGGACATCCTGGCCAGCCCGGACCTCGTCAACCAGCTGCTCGTCGCTGGCGTGCAGCTCGAGTTCATCCTCTAGGAGCCCGCCATGGGACGCGTCGCCGGCATCATCCGCTTCAAGGCCAACGGGACCCAGCACCGGGCCAAGGGGAACTTTTCCTACAACATCGGCGCGCCCAAGCGCGAGGCGGTCGTCGGCGCGGACGCCGTGCACGGCTACAAGGAGACGCCGCAGCAGCCCTTCATCGAAGGCGAGATCACGGACTCCGAGGACCTCAAGCTCAAGGACCTGGTGACCCTCGCGGACGGCACCATCACGCTCGAACTCGCCAACGGCAAGCTGATCGCGCTGTACGAGGCCTGGTTCGCCGGGGACGGGACGGGCCAGACCCAGGAGGCCAACATCGCCGTGCGCTACGAGGGCATGCGCGCCGAGGAGGTGGCGTGAACGACGCAGAGGTGAGAGCCACCGCAGAGAAGGACCAGGAGCTCGCGGCCCAGATCGCCCTGATCGAGCAGAAGTACCCCAGGAACGAGAAGGGCAGCAGGATCCTGCACCTGCTCCATCCCGTGACGCTGTTCGAGCAGCAGACGCCGGTCTCCGAGGTGCACTTCCGCGCGGTCCGCACCAAGGACGTGCGCGACTTCCCGGTGGATCCGAAGTCGATCGCCATGGGCAACCTCCTCGACATCGCCACCCGCATCTGGGACCAGCCAGCCGCGCTCATGGACAAGCTGCATGGCGAGGACCGGGCAGCGGTCCTGGAGCTTTCGGGTTTTTTGCTGGGCAATTTCCTCGGGATTGGCGTCGGGCCCTAGGAGCGCTCGCGCGCTACTTCCGGTGGCCGCCGTCCGAGCTGTGGGAGCTGACGGAAGCGGATCTCATGTTCTGGCTGGAGCGGATCGAGGAGCTGGAGCAGGACCGTGGCGCTAGCTAAGTACCCGATCCAGATCATCATCCAGGCGGTGGACCGGTTCACGGCGCCGGTGCAGCGGATGAACCGTTTCACGCGCGGCATCGCGCTCCCGTTCCAGCGGCTCGGCGGCAAGCTCGAAGCGCTGGGGCGCACCGCCGGCATCGACAAGCTGGGCAAGTCCGTGGGCGACGTCGGCCGAGCCTTTGGCGGCCTGTTCGACTTCGCCCGGCGCACGCTGCTCGGGATTGGGACCTGGACGGTGCTCGGCAGCGCGAGCCTGCTTGGCATGGCAACGGCCATCTCGCGCGTGGGCGAGAACATCGTCGAGACCAGCCGCCAGCTCGGGGTCGGGAGCACCTTCCTCCAGGAGTGGCGGTTCGCAGCGACGCGCAGCGGGCTCGCCGCGGAGGACCTGGACCAGGGTCTGTTCCAGCTGCAGAAGCGCCTGGCCGAAGCGGCGACCGGCGAGGGCGAGAGCGCCGAGGTCCTGACCGCACTGGGGATCGCGGCCACCGACGTCGAGGGGCGGCTGCGCCCGCTCGAGGACATCGTCCCGGAGATCCAGGAGCGCCTCGCTGGCCTCCACAGCGAGACGCTGCGCAACGCCCTGGCCGCGAAGCTGTTCGGCCGGGAGGGCCAGCAGCTGGGCCTGCTGCTCTCGCGGCCGCGTGAGGAGATGCAGGGGCTGATCGATCGCGCCCACGAGCTCGGCGCCATCCTGGACGGCGAGGCCCTGGCGGCCAGCATGGAGTACGCCGACTCCTGGAAGGACCTGCAGTCCACGCTGGGAGGTGTCCGCAACACCCTTGCGACCGCGGTCCTGCCGGTGCTGACCAGCATCATCGAGAAGCTGCAGGCCTGGCTGGTCGGCCACCGCGCACAGATCCAGGCCTTTGCGGAGGCGCTCGCGCGCAGTCTGCCCGACGCGCTGCGCTCAATTCGCGATTGGCTGGTCGCTCTCGCCAAGGCGGTGGATCCGCTCGTGCAGGCATTCGGCTGGCTGGCCGAGCGCGTCGGCGCCGTCAACCTGGTGCTCGGCACCCTGGCGGTGGTGATCGGCGGCAAGCTGGTCGTGGCGATCGCCGCCGTGATCAAGGCCCTGATGGCTCTCAACCTCACGATCCTGGGCACGCCGATCGGCTGGATCCTGGCAGGGATCGCCGCCCTCGTGGCCGCCGGCTACCTCCTGGTGCGCAACTGGGACACGATCGCGGCCTTCTTCACGCGGATCTGGGGTGGCATCCGCGACGTCGTCGGCTCCGTCGCAACCTGGATCAGCGACAAGATCCAGTGGCTCGCCGGCGTCGTCACCGCGCCGTTCCGGGCGGTGCTGTCGTTCTACCTCCTGGTCTGGAGCACCATCTTCGAGACAGCCTCGAAAGTGGTCAGCGGGATCCACGCGCGTGTCCTGTGGCTGGCCGACATGGTGCAGAAACCGTTCCTGGCCATCGGCGAGTTCTTCGCCGGCGTGTGGGACAGCATCCAGGAGAAGGTGCGGTCCGTGATCGATTGGATCATGGACAAGGTCCGTGCCCTCACCAGCTGGCTGCCCAACTGGGTAAAGGACAAGCTCGGACTCACGGCGCCCGAGGAGCCCCAGCCCGCGGGCAACGGGCAGCGCACGTCCGACCTGGTGCGAGCTGCGATCCTGGCGCCCTCGGCGCGCCCCACACCATTGCGCTCCGAGGCCGCCCTGCGCGTGGAGTTCGTGAACGCCCCGCCGGGCACGCGGGTGCGCACCGAGCGCAACGACGGCACCGAGCTGGACCTCTCCATGGGCTACGCGATGGTGCAACCCTAGACCCATGGCCACCTGGCGCGATCGTCTCCGGCCCGCGAGCTTTCGCGGCGTCGCGTTCTTCGTCGAGGTTGCCGACAGCCTCAGCGGCCGGCGGCTCGCCCGCCACGACTTCACGCAGTTCGACTTCCCGGTCATGGAGGACCTCGGCAAGCAACCGAGCGAGTTCCGTTTGGAGGCCTACCTGCTCGGGCCCGACTACATGACGCAGCGGGACGCTCTGATCGCCGCGCTCGAGCAGCCGGGTCCGAGCGTCCTGGTCCACCCCTACCTCGGCTCCAAGCTGGTCCAGCAGACCCAGGCGTTCCAGTTCCGCGAGACCACCGCGGACGGCGGGTTCGTGCGCTTCGCCATCTTCCTGGTGGAGATCGGCCAGGTCACGGCCGCACCACCCCCGGAGGACCGCGACCAGGCGCTCGAGGATGCCGCCGACGCCCTCTCCGACGCGACCAGCGAGGACATCGCCTCCACCGTGGTCGCGGATCGCGTGCAGGTCTCCAGCCCGCCCACCGAGCCCGGCACCAGCGTCCCGGCCCCGGAGTTCGTGCGCGAGGCCACGCGAGACGAGCTGCTGCACGCGGGCCAGGTACTCCAGGGCCTCAACGTCTTCAGCCGCCGGGCCCAGGAGGTGGCGCAGTTCAGCGCCCACGTCGCCGACCTGATCGCGCGCGCCTCCGAGCTCGCCACGGCGCCGGCGGAGATCCCGATCGCGCTGCGCCTGGCCGTCCAGGACGTGGCCGCGGCCGCTGGCAACGCGCTCGACGCCCTGTACGCCTACCAGGCAGTCTTTGGCCTGGAGGCCTCGGGCACGGGTGGCCCCTCGCCGCTGCAGCGCGCCGCGGACGCCAATGCACGCGCCGTCGCGCAGGGCACTCGCCTGTTCGCCCTGGCGGAAGCCTCGATGCTGGCGCCCTCGATCCCCTGGGAGTCCTACGAGCAGGCCGTAGCGGCCCGCCAGGCGCTGGACGACGAGATCGACGCACTTGCCGCCAGCGTTTCGGACAAGGTCTATGCCGCTCTCATGGCGCTGCGCGCCAAGCTCCACCGCGTGATCCCGCCGCCGGACCAGGACCTGCCACGGCTGCGCAGCTACACGCCGGCCTCGACCCTGCCGGCCCTGGTGATCGCCTACGAGCTCTACGGCGACACCGAGGACGAGCTCGCGCTGGTCGCGCGCAACCGGATCCGCCACCCGGGCTTCGTGCCCGGCGGCCAGCCCCTGGAGATCCTGGTCGATGGAAGCGCTTGAGGTGACCGTTCGAGGGCGGGTCTACACGGCCTGGACCAGCGTCTCGATCAGCCGGTCCATGGAGGCGGTCGCTGGCAGTTTCCAGGTGACGGCCAAGGCCAAGCCCTGGTTCATCCCCCCAGGCGCGCCGGTGCGCCTGCGCGTGGAGGGCGCGGACCTGATCCAGGGCTACGTGGACTCCCATGAGAGCAGCAGTGATCGCCCCGGCGCGCTGGTGGTCAGCGGTCGGGACAAGACAGCGGACTTGATTGACTGCTCTGCCATGAACGATCCCTCCGAGTGGCGCGGTCTGCAGCTGCACGAGATCGCCGCGGAGATCGCCGATCCATTCGGGATCGAGGTCGCACTCGAGACCGAGCCGGGCCCAGCCTTCCCGGTGTTCCGCCTGCAGCCCGGCGAGAAGGCCTGGGGCGCGATCGAGCGCGCCTGCCGGCTGCGTGGAGTGCTCGCCTACACGCGCGGCGATGGCATCCTTCTGCTCACGGCCGCCCACGACCGAGACCATGCCTCCGTGCCCCTGTTCGAAGGACGCAACATCGAGTCCTTCCGCTACTTGAGCAGCCTGGCGGACCGCTTCAGCGCCTACGTGGTCCGCGGCCAGGGCTTCGGCAGCGACGAGGACTTCGGCGACGTCGTGGCCGGGGTCCAGGGCGACGCCAACGACGCCGGTGTGACACGCTATCGACCTCTCGCCCAGATCGCTGAGGGCGCGGTCACGGGTGCCTCCGCGCAGCGGCGCGCCCAGTGGGAGGCCGCGGTGCGGGCGGCGCGCAGCGCCGGCCTCTCGGTGCTCGTGATGGGCTGGCGCGAGACCCCGGGCGGGCCGCTGTGGCGCGTCAACAGCCTGGTCCAGGTGGAGATCCCCAGCATCCGCGTCGCAGGGACGTTCCGCATTGCGGCCACGCGCATGACGTTCGACGAACGCGCCGGCACGCGCTGCGACCTCAGTCTCGCCCGACCGGACGCCTTCCACGCCGAGCCGCTCCTCACGGAGGGCGAGAACCCATTCGCCGCGCTGGTCGCGGCTGACCTGGATGCTGCGTCGTGATGATCGATCCGATCCGCCGCCTCCTCGAACCGCTCAGCCGGCGCCTGAGCCTGCTCGTGTCCCGCGGCACGGTGAAGGCCAGCAACGACGCCCGCAAGATCCAGGAGCTCCAGGTCAGCCTGCTCGCCAAGGAGACCCAGGATGGCCTGGAGCGATTCCAGCAGTACGGGCTGACGGGACGACCATTCGCTGACGCCGAAGCCTTGGTCGTTTTCCTCGGGGGCTCCCGCGACCATGGCATCGTGATCGCTGTCGATGATCGCCGCTATCGGCTGCTGGGCCTGGCGGAAGGTGAAGTGGCCCTCTACGACGACCAGGGCAATCGGGTGCATCTGAAGCGCAACCACGAGATCGAGGTCGTCGCCGCCACCAAGATCACACTGCAGGCGACCACGGTCCGGGTGAACGGCACCCTCGAGACCACCGGCGATATCCGCGACCTTCTTGGAGGTGGTGGCGGCGGGTCCTCCATGGAGGAGATCCGGACCATCTACAACGCTCACACCCACCCGGGCGGCGGCCCGCCGAGCCCGCAGATGCCATGACCGACATCGCCCTGGAGATCGGAGAGGACGGGGCCGACCTGGCGATGGCCGGCGGCGACCTCGCGCGCGACGAAGGCCTGGTCACAGCCGTCCTGATCAGCTTGTTCAGCGATCGGCGCGCCGAGCCTGCCGAACTGCTGCCGCCGCTCGAGACCTCGGCGCGCGGCTATTGGGGCGACACCCAGGAGGATCGCCTGGGAAGCCTCCTGTGGTTCCTGTGGCGCGAGAAGGCGAGCGAGGAGACCAGGAGGCGCGCGGAGGAGTACGCCCAACAGGCGCTGTCCTGGCTCGTCCAGGACGGCGTAGCGGAACGGGTCGAGGCGGTAGCCGAATACGTGCGCGCCGGCGTCCTCTCTCTGACGGTGCAGATCCAGCGCGGCCGCGCGCGCCGCTACTCCGGAGTATTCGCAGCGCAATCCGCTGCGCATTACGGCCTGCCGGGCGTGGAACTCCACCTGCTCACGCTCTGAAATCGGCGGCGTGCCGTTTGCACGCCCGAGCCTGCAGGATCTCCGCCAGCGCGTCGAGGCCGATCTGGTCGGCGCGGTGCTCGGTGTCGGAGCGCTCCTGCGCCGCTCGCTCCTGCAGATCCTGGCCTGGGCCGTCGCCGCTGCGGCGCACCTGCTCCACGGCCACCTGGAGTGGAACTCCCGCCAACTCTTTCCCGACACCGCCGACGCCGCGGAGCTCGACCGCTGGGCCTCGCTCTATGGCGTGCTCCGCAAGGCCGCGGCCTTCGCGCAGGGCTCTGCGACCTTCACGGGCAGTAACGGAGTGCTTATCCCCGCGGGCACGCGCATGCGGCGCGCCGACGCGGCCGAGTACGCAACAGACGCCGATGCGGTCGTGGCGGGCGGCACCGCGACGGCGGCGGTCACCGCCGTCCTTGCCGGCACCGCCGGCAACGCGCCGGCCGCGACCGCGCTCACTCTCACCAGCCCCATCGCGGGCCTGAGCAGCAGCGCGGTCGTGGCCGCGGGCGGCCTGATCGACGGCGCCGACGTCGAGGACGATACGGCGTTGCGCGCGCGCGTGATCGCGCGCATCCAACAGCCTCCCCAGGGCGGCGCCGCCGACGACTACGAGACCTGGGCCCTGGAGGTCAGCGGGGTGACGCGCGCCTGGGTGTACTCCGAGTACCTGGGGCCCGGCACGGTCGGGGTCACGTTCGTGATGGACGAGCAGACCCCCAGCATCATCCCCAGCGCCGGCAAGGTCGACGAGGTCCAGGACTACATCGACGCGCGCCGGCCTGTGACGGCGGCTGTCACGGTCTTTGCTCCGGTCGCCGATGCCCTCAACTTCACGATCGACCTCACGCCGGACACCGCCGCCGTGCGGTCGGCCGTCGAGGCCGCGCTCCAGGACCTCCTGCGCCGCGAAGCGAGCCCGGGCGGCACGCTCCTGATCAGCCGCATTCGCGAGGCCATCAGCACCGCCGCCGGCGAGAGCGACCACGTCCTGACCACGCCCACGGCCAACGTCGTGTCCACGGCCGGCCAAATCAAGGTCTTCGGAGTCATCACGTGGTCCTAGAGCGCGTGCGCCAATACGCCGACCAGCTGTGGGCGCTGCTGCCCACGGGCCTGGTCTGGCGCCGCAGCCCCGGCACGGTGTTCGACGCGCTGCTGCAGGGCTGCGCCGGCGAGCTTGCGCGACTGGACAAGCGCTCCGCCGACCTCCTGCGCGAGGCGGACCCGCGCACCACGACCGAGCTCCTGGTGGATTGGGAGCGCGTCTGCGGGCTGCCGGATCCCTGCGTCGGGGAGCTCACGACCGTAGCCGAGCGGCGCGCCGCGGTGGTGCAGCGTCTCACCCAGCAGGGCGGCCAATCGGTCGCGTTCCTGCTCGCGCTCGGCCTCGCCCTCGGCTACGCGATCACGATCGAGGAGTTCCGGCCGTTCCAGTGCGGGATCTCGCAGTGCACCGACCCGCTCAGCAACGGGGACTGGATCTACACCTTCCAAGTCCACGCGCCGGAGTTCACGGTCCGGACCCTCCAGTGTGGCGTCGGGCGCATGGGCGAGCCGCTGCGCACCTGGAGGAATGACCTGCTGGAGTGCGCGATCCAGCGCGCAAAGCCGGCGCACACCCACGTCCTGTTCGCCTACGACGCGGGCAGCGGCGACCACTGGTTCATCGGACCCTCGTAATGCATCGAGCCTCAGGACCCGGCCACCAGAGCGGCCACTACACGGACGGCGACCCGGTCGCCGGCGTCCCGCCGACAACGGTCATCGCCGACGACATGGACTCCATCCAGGAGGAGATCTGCGCGGTCATCGAGGGCGCGGGCATCACGCTCGATCCCGGCAACGACGCCCAGCTGCGCTCCGCGATCCTCCAGATGGTCGGCGCCAACATCCAGCAGGCGCTCAAGAACGCGGTCACCAATGCCGACTTCGAGGTTTGGCAGCGTGGCTCGAGCTTCCCGGTCAACACCACGCCCCAGTACACGGCCGACCGCTGGAAGTACGTCGCCGCCGGCGGCTGGACCGGCAGCGCGACCGTCTCGCGCCAGGGGTTTTCGCCCGGGCAGACCGACGTCCCGGGCAACCCGCACTACTACTACCGAATCAACAACTCGGGCGGGATGACCGGCGGCACCAACCCCTACTGGGGCGTGCTGCAGAAGTGCGAGTGCGTGTGCCTGTTCGCCGGCCAGCAGGTGGTCTACAGCTTCTGGGCCAAGGCCAACAAGAACGCAATCGCCAAGGTCAGCTACGAGCAGAACTTCGGCACCGGCGGCTCGTCCTCGGTCGTGCAGACGCCGGTCAACATCAATCTGACGACGGCCTGGCAGCGCTTCTTCGTAACCGCCATGCTCCCGAGCATCTCGGGCAAGACGATCAGCGGCGGCGACGACTGGGTCGGGTTCACCCTCGCCTGCTTCGATACGACCGGCGTCATCCTCGACGTCGCCAACGTCCAGTTCGAGTTGGGCGCGGCACCCACGGGCTTCGAGCTCGTTCCGCTGCCGGTGACCCTCGGCCGCTGCTACCGCTTCTACGAGAAGTCCTACGCCATGGCCACGGCGCCCGGGACCGTGACCACGGTCGGCTGCCTCTCGGGCACGGACAGCAACGGCGCCGCGCTGAACACCGTGCACCAGCGCTTCCGCGCCGAGAAGCGCGCAACCCCGACCATCCTGTGGTGGAGCCCCGATAGCGGGGCTTCGGGCCAGATCTACTACAACGGCGCCGACCGCGCGATCACCGGCACGAACTACACGAGCAGCTCGGCGACGGGAGTGCCGGTCACTGCCCACAACCCCGGTGCCCCCCAGGGCGCCCTTGTGCACTGGACCGCGGATGCGGAGCTGTGACCGGTGAGTCCCATGGCAAGGACGGCCTGGAGCGGCGCCTGTTCTGGTGGCTGCTCGGGGGCGCTGGCACCACGGCTGCACTGCTCGCGACCCTCATCCTCGATACGCGCAGCCGCGTGGACCGGATCGAAGAGCGCATGAACATAGTGCAACAGGAGCAAGAGAACCGGCGGCCAATGGTCGAGTCCGTCTTGACGAGCGCCTACCGCCTGAACCAAGTCGAGCTCCGGCTCGCAATGCTGGAGAACAAACAATGAATCGTCTCGTCATCTGCATCATCGTGCTGGCGTCCGCGTTGGTCGTGACCGCCGGCTGCTCCCTCCTGGAGCCGCAGAACCAGGAAGACCTGGCCGCCGCGCAGCAGGACCTCGAAGCAGCAGTTGCGCACCTGGCAGCGGTTGGACAGGAGGTCCAAGACGCGCGCGAGGCGCTGGACGCGAAGTTCCAAGAAGTCCAGCAGCTCATCGAGACCATCCAGGCTGGCGGCCTCACGCCCGAGGCCGCTGCTGCGACGGCCGCGCTGATGCAGAGCATGAACTCCGAGATCACGGCCATGCGTGAGCGCTACGAGTCCGCGCAGCAGCAGCTGCAGGAGGCCAATGCGCACCGCCTCGAGGCGGCCGAGAAGGTGGACAGAGTCAGTGATCGCAGCGGCGTCCCGGAGTGGCTGATCGGTCTCGGGCTCGGCGCCAACACGATCTTCTCCCTGATTCTGCGCGGCCTGCCTTCCAAAGGTCTGGGCGGCGCATTGGTCCAGAAGGCCGCGACCGAGTCATCCGAGCACCACCGGCGCGCCAAGGGCGGGCCCCAATCCATGCCAACCGCGTGAGAACCATGAGCCAACCCAACAAGAAGAACCGCAACATCGCGCTCGGGGCCCTGGCCGCAGCGCTGCTGGCGTGTGGCATCGGCTACAAGGTGATCGACAAGCCGGATCCGGTCGTGGTTCCGCCTCCGGTTGAGGAACCGGCGCCGCTGCCCGAGCCGGAACCGGAGCCGGGGCCGATCACGCCCAGCGCGTTCTGGATCGGGACGCCGGGCCAACCTGGCGCAGTGCAGTGGGCGCCACCGGCGGGACTGCCGCCGCAGCGGGAAGCGTGGGCCAACGTGTACCCCTGGCACCGTGCCGGCCGCGACTGGGAGCCGGGTTCGCTCCATGCAGATGTGCCGGATTTCAACGGCAACGGAGAGCCCGACGACTACGACAGCGCGGACCCGCGTTGCGTGCGCTGGAACCTGAACCTCTTTCGCGAGGCAGGCATCGATGTGGCGATGGGCTGCTGGTGGGGTCCGCACGAGCGCGAGAGCCAGACGCTCCCCTACCTCACCACCAAGGCCTGGGAGGTCTGGGTGGACGTGTGCGAGCAGGAAGGCTTCGCGCACGTCGCCGAGCTGGACGACCTGCCAGGAGCGGATTGGGGCGCGTCCCAGGAGGTCATGCACGCGTCGCTGACGCGCAGCATGACGTACATCGAGGAGAACTGGGCGCACCTGCCCCACTACAAGCAGATCGACGGGCGCCCGGTAGTCGTCATCTATGACCGGATCCTGGACAAGCTCGGCGGGGCGTCGGAGTCCAATGCCGGGCCCGAGAACCGCGACGTGCGCGCGGCGATGCAGGCGCTCGGGCCCTGGATGGATGACTGCTACCTGGTCTTCATGGGCGTCGGCGGCATCCAGCGTGTGCCGACGCAGACGCGTCGCATCGGGTTCGGGTGGTACAACATCCCCTTCGCCAATCCGGTGGACACGGCCGCGCAGTACGCCTACCTAGCGCAGCGGCCCGACCTCGACTGTTTCGCCTGGCTGTTCTACGCCTGGGACAACACGGCAACCCGCGCCGGGCAGCGCACGGGCGGATTCGCCTGGCCGGCGGATGGCCCGTCCATTCCGTTCGCCGTGGACCAGGTGGTCCTCGCCCTCAATGGCAAGCCAGAGGTGCTGGTGTTCCCAACCGACGAATTCGGCGAGCGCAGTTCGTGGTTGCCGACCAAGGAGCGCGGCCGCGTCTACTTCGATCTGATGAAGCAGGCGATCGCCGCCTACAAGGCGGCGCCATGAGGATTCGGGTTGTGGGAGATTCATGCGGAGAAGGGGCGGTTGGCGCGAGCTGGCCGCCCCTGTTTGTTAGGGGTGAGTGCACGGACGGCGGACGGAACGCTACCGCGATGGAGGAAGCCAATCTGCAGGTTGAATGGGTGCCGATCGAGCGCCTGTCCCTGAACCCCGCGAACCCCCGCCAGAACGATGCGGCCGTGCCGCACGTGGCGGCTTCGCTCCGGCGCTTCGGCTGGCGCCAGCCGATCGTGGCCCGACCCGACGGGAACGTCCTCGCCGGCAACACCCGGCTCAAGGCGGCTCGCGAGCTCGGCATGGCGGCCGTGCCCGTCACCTGGTTCGGCGGCAGCGAGCTCGAGGCCGTGGCCTACTCCATTGCCGACAACCGCTCGCACGAGTTCAGCGCCTGGGATCAGCCAGCGCTGGCGGCCCTGCTGCAGCAGCTGCGCGCCGAGGACGGTCTGGATGGGGTTGGGTTCAACGCGCAGGACCTCGACGAGCTGCTGCGCGAGCTCGGCGCGCAGCCAGGGGAACTCGACGACCCGGGCCCGGAGGCGCCGCCGGCGAACCCGGTCACACGGCCGGGCGATCTGTGGATCCTGGGGGAGCACCGGCTCCTGTGCGGGGACTCCACGCGGCCGGAGGACGTGGCCCGCGTGATGGCCGGCGACGTCGCTGCGCTGCTGGCCACGGACCCGCCTTACTGCGTGGACTACACCGGCAACGACCGGCCTCACGGCGGAAAGGACTGGGGAGAAGCCGGCGCCTGGGACGGCGCCGATCTGGAGCATCTGCTCGACGGGGTGCTTCTGACGCTCAGCCCGCATCTGGCCCCGCTCGCGCCCATCTACGTGTGGCACGCCCACGTGCAGCTGCCGGCCATCGCCAGGTTGTTCGAAAAACACGGCGCGCAAACTGTTTACGGCAATTCATGCGTGCCGCCTGCCCACCGGCGGCGGCGGAGGAAGCCTCGACGGCGACGGCCGGACCTTCGAGGCCGTGCAGGGAGCCCGGGCGTGAGTCGTGGACGTCCCGGGGACCAGCTCGCCGGCGCCGCAGGAAGACTACGCCGCGGTTGATGACCGCCACCTGAAGGAAGCCCGGCTCCTGCAGGCGAAGGCGCTGGAGGCGCTCCGGCGAATGCCGTTGCGGACGGCCGCCCAGGCTGTGCATGCGTTGGACCGCGGGATCCGCCTCGAGCGCCTGATCCTGGTCGTGCCGGCGGTACTGTGGCTTCAATCGGACGGCGGCTAGAGGTCGGACCTTCGTGCGGCCTTCCAGGCCGATCAGCCGGAAGTAGATCTCTTCAGGGCCAGGGCGGGCGATGCGGCCGCACATATCGCTACCACGGAGGCCTGACATCCGCAGCCGTGATGGCCATCGATGTCTCATTCAGAAGCGACGCGATCTCCACCAAGTGTTCACTGTCACCGCATGAGATCGTCCAGACACCAGCGACCTGTCCCATCACGAGCCTATAGGTCTCACGATCAGATGGAGGAATTGCTTCCTCTGCGGCACGATGAAAGGCAGCGGCAACCTCAGTGCTGTTGAGCCCAGGGCTGAGATGGGCCGATACCTCCCAAGACCACACCTTCTGGAACCGTGGAGGGCCGTCCCTAATCACAATGGTGGCAACGACGTTGCCCGCTTTCTCAGGCTGGCCAAACAAGAGCGAGGCGGAGGAGAACGACGCGGCTGTCGCGACCTGCTGGGCCTTCTCGACGATCTCCTCGATGTTCGCGACCCGCTGCAGCTCCAAGTCAGCCTCCGCCAGCTCGTTCTTTGCAGTGGCCACCTGGATCCCTAGCTCGGTCATCGTGTCTGCGAGGGAGCTGATCGCCTCCCTCATCCGCGCCTCCTCGATGCGTGCTTGCTCTACACGCAAGCTGGCCTGCTCCTCGCGCATGAGCGCCTTCTCCTCGCGTAGAGCCGCCTCTGCGATCTTGATCTCCGCCCGTTCAGCTTCCACGTCGCGGGAATTGAACGCGTAGATCGACAGGGCAATGCTAGCAACCGCCGTCACGCAGGGAATCACGGTCGCAGGCTGAGTCCAGGCGTGATACGGACGCAATTCCCTGAGCGTTCTAGCCGTCTCCGCCTTGAGTTTCTCTGCCTCTGCTCTATCGCGCTCCCGGCGTGCCAGCTGCGCCTCTCTCTCGGGACTCTTGCCAGCCATTCAGCTTCGAGAGGATGGGCGGCGCTGGTCAGCGTGGACAACTTGGTAGAGACGAGCGATCTCCTGCTGCTCCAGGATGCACCACTGGCACCACTCGTGGAGCTGGGCGATCCGAGCTCGCAGCTCAGGGCTTCTCCGGCTGACGATGGGCACCCGCTCCTCGAGCTGTGTCATCCGCGTGTGAACGCGGTTGGCGGCGCGGATCAGGCGCTCCCGGCGCGAGTAGGCGTTGCGCGTTCCAACCTGCCGTTCCCGCGGACGGTGGAAGACGTGCGCGCTCAAGCCGCCGCCTCCGAACCCGCCGCAGGAACCTCCCTCTTCATCTCCGCCTCGAGGGTGGCGATCGCGAGCTGGATAGCGGGGCCAGCGTGCCAGTAGTAGGGGCCGTTCCTGGTCCTGCGGTGGAAGTAGACGGTCTCGGGCTTGAGGCCCAGAGCGATCAGCCGACGCTCCAGATACTGCGTCGCGCCACCTAGGCCGCGAGGCTTGGGGATACCTGCTGCTATGGCAGCGTCCTTGCTAATGAGTCCGGTCCCACTCGCAGCAGCGATCGCGCGCAGGAAGGCCAGCAGGCGTCGATCGTCGAGCTGGCGCTGCCATGGCTTGCGCTCACGGATGGGAGGTCCGGAATGTAGGCGCCGAATCAAGGCTTCGGCGTCCTCGATCGTGTCCACCTCCGTTACGATGCGGCCTACGCGGACCTTCGGGCTCATGGCGCATGGTTCATAATACCACCCCCTACCCGATTCCGGATGTATCGGGCAGAATTGCCCTATCTCTTTGGCAGGTCGCTAGATATGGCGCTTTGCAATTTGGACCTTGACAAGACGGAGTATTATCCGCGTGATCCCGGCGGCCTCAAGGGAGCATGTGCGGCAGGCCGGCACAGTCATGCACGCGTCCACGGATCCGGTCTTCGTCGCCTGCTGGAGCACCGGGCCGGATCCGGCCGCGGACGGGGTGTTCTTCCTCGAGGGACTGGCCTGGCCGGCGGTCGGCGAAGTAGTGGCGCTGGTCCCGCCCACGTGGATGCTGCCCTACCGCGCGCTTGCGGAGGGGGCTCCGCTGGCGCGCCGCCTGCGCGACCTCGGCTTCCCGAGCGTCGCGCCGCCGCCGGCCGACGTCGCCCTGCCGCTGCTGCTGGAGCGGCTGGCGGCGCGACCGCTGATCCTGGCTTCCGGCCGCGAGGAGTTCCTGCGCCGCTTCCGCCGGGCCCTGCCGCAAGCGGCGCTGCCCGTGGTGCTGGAGCTCGAGAGCCTGGCGGCCTTGCTGCACCCCCAGCGCGGCGAGCGCGGCTTCGACGCCTTGTGCCGCCGCTTCCTGCTGCGCGAGCCGGTGGGAGCCGCGCGCGCCGCCGATCTGCGCGACCTGACGCTGGCCCTGGTGGCGGCGCACTTCGAGCGCCCGGTGCCCTTGCGGCGCCTGCTGGCGCGCTCCCTGGAAGAGCTGCGCAGACGCTGCGACGCGGGTGAGCACGCGGCGGCGGAATGGCTGGAGCTGGCGGCGCGCCTGCTGGACCGTCCCAGCGCCTACGCAGGCGGAGCGCAGGCGCAGTTGTTCTCGCGCCGCTGGCACGACGGCCAGTTCCGCGACGACTTGGAGGCGGCGCCCATGGAAGGCGCGCGCCTGCTGGCGGACGTGCAGCCGCGCTTCGCCGTGGAGTACCAGGAGCAGTTCGCCGCGGCCGAGGCGCTGCAGCCGCGCCTGGAGACGCCGGCGGCGCTGGCGCCCGCGGACCGCCAGATCCTGCAATCGTTCTTCGATCATCTGCCGAAGAGCTTCGTGCGCGCCGGCAAGGAGCCGAGCGACCGCCCGGGTCAGCGCGCGCTGGCGGCGGCGCTGCTGGCCGGCCTGGAGACCGACACCTTCTTCCTGGCCGACGCCCCCACCGGCACCGGCAAGACCCTGGCCTACCTGGCGCCTTTGCTGCTCTGGTCCTCGGCGCACGGCGTGCGCGTGGCAGTCAGCACGTACACGCGGGCGCTGCAGGAGCAGGCGTACTTCCGCGAAGTGCCGCGGGCGCTGGCGCTGCTGGCGCGCGCCGGCCTGCCGGCGGCGCGCGTGCCGCGCGTGTCGCTGCTCAAGGGCCGCGCCAACTACATCTGCGGGCGCGCCATCGCCGACGCCGCGCCGGAAGCCGGGGCCGGCAGCCTGGCGGCCGCCGCCACCTGGCTGCGGCTGGCGCTGTACTACTGCGAGGACCCGTCCGCGGACCTGGACGGCTTTCCACTGGAGTGCGGCCTGCCGCTGACCCAGCCGGCGCGCGCGCTGGGCGGCATGCGCGCGGCGGTGGACGCGGTGCGCGCGCTGCCGCAGTGCTGTGAGGGCAAGGCCGCCTTGCGCTGCGCCGCCGGCGTGCGCGGGCTGCGCGCCGAGCGCTCGCACCTGGTGGTCACCAATCATGCCTTCGTGCTGTCGCGGCCCGACACCTTCGGACACGTGCTGTTCGACGAGTGCGATCACCTGCACGAGGCCACGATCAACGCCCGCTCCTTCGAGATCGAGCTGGACGAGGTGGAGGCGGAGGCGCAGCGGCTGCTGCGCGGCCGCGGCAACGACCGCGCCCCGCTGCAGCGGCTGGCGCGCCTGATGGGGCGGCTGGCGCCGGGCGAGGCCACGGAGCGCCTGCGCCAGGCCGCGGAACGGGCGGCGCAAGGCGCCGCGGCGCTCGACGCCGCCGTCCACGAGGTCGCGCGCGACCTGCGCGTCTACCGCGAGTACCGCAAGCAGGCGGGCGACGCCCTGACGCCCGAGGAGAAGGCCTTCCTGCTGCACGACTACCTCGAGAGCGGCCGCGGCGACAAGCTGGCCACCAGCCTGCGGGCGCTGCGCGACGCGCTGGACCTGACCGACGGCGCCCTGCGCACCGCCATCGAAGAGCTGGGCAGCGTGCCGCTGCGCGCGGCCCGCGGCCTGCGCTGGGCCCTGCGCCGGCCACTGCACCCGTTCGGCCACTGGCGCGAGGGCCTGGAGCTGTGGCTGGGCGGCGAAGGCGAGCACCAGGACTTCAGCCAGGACTTCCTCTACGACGCCGTCGACGACCCGCCGCGGCGCAAGCCGATGCTGAGCCTGAAGTGGCTGCTGCCGCAGCAGTGGCTGGCGGAGACCTATTACCCCGCGCTGCGCTGGGCCGGCTTCGTCAGCGCCACCACCCGCCTGCGCGGCGGATTCAAGGCCATGAAGGGCTACCTGGGCCTGGACGCGTTCGAGCAGGAGACGCTGGAGCGGCCGGCGCGCCCCGTGGCCGAATTCGCGGGCCCGCCCACCTTCGATCCGGCCGCAGCGCTGGTGTGCGTGCCCGAGGACGCGCCGGCGTACGCTCCCAGCGGCGCCGGGTTCGCGGCCTGGACCGAGTACCTGGAAGAATTCCTGCTGTTCCTGGCCGAGCGCACGCGCGGCCGCCTGCTCGGCCTGTTCACCAACCGCATGGTGCTGCAGCGCGTGGCCGAGCGCCTGCAGCCAGCCTTTGCGCAGCGCGGCCTCACCTTGTACTGGCAGGGGATGCCGGGCCTGGGCAAGGAAGAGATCATGCAGCGCTTCCGCGCGCACGTGGACAGCGTGCTGCTCGGCCTGGACACCTTCTGGTACGGCGTGGACTTTCCGGGCGAGACCTGTCAGTACGTGGTGCTCACCAAGCTTCCCTACGGTGTGCTCGACGACTACCACTACGCGCAGCGCGCGCGCATGGGCGCGGGCCCGCACCGCAACCGCGTGTACCTGCCCAAGGCCCTGGCCATGTTCCGCCAGGGCTGCGGCCGCCTGCTGCGCAGCGACGAGGATCGGGGCGTCATCTTCCTCCTGGACCGGCGCGTGCTCGAGCGCCGCCACGCCGACTTCCTGGCCGAGCTGCCGGGCGGCCTGGACGGCTTCACACGCCCCGAGCCGCTCGTGGCCGACTCCAACCACTGCCTGCAGCGCGCCTTCGCCCACATGCGCCTGGGCGCCGAGATCGAGCGCCGCGGCCTCAGCTTCGACTTCCGCGCCGAGCTGCGCGTCCCGGAGCCGGAATAAGCGCCGGCGCTGCTCTTGAACCGGTTCGGGCGCCTGCGGGTACAGACGGATGCAGGCATGTCCCCGCCCTCGTTCGATCCGGAGCTGCTGGCCCGCCATGACGCCTTCGCGCGCGCCCTGGCGCACCGGCTGGTGCACGAGGACGACCGCGCCGAGGACCTGAGCCAGACCGCCTGGCTCGCGGCGCTGGAGAATCCGCCGCAGGAGCTGCGCTCCTGGCCGGCGTGGATGGCGGCGGTGCTGCGCAACCAGGCCCGGAAGCTCCGCCGGACTGAAGGCCGGCGCACGGCCCTGGAGCGCCAGGCGCCGCGCCCGGAAGGTCCGCCCGCGCCGGACGAGATCCGGCACAAGGAAGAGCAGCGCCGCCGCCTGGTCGAGGCCGTGCTGGCGCTGGCCGAGCCGTATCGCGCGGTCCTGCTGCTGCGCTACTACGAGAACCTGCCGCCGCGCGAGGTGGCGCGGCGCCTGAACGTCCCGGTGGAGACGGCGCGCACGCGCATCAAGCGCGGGCTGGAGCAATTGCGCGCGCGCCTGGACCAGGACCCGGGCGGCCGTGCGGCCTGGTGCGCCGCACTGTCCGTTTTCCTGCCCTCTCCTGCGGCGGCGCCGGCCGCTCCGCCGATCCAGCCGGCCGCACCGGCGGCGAGCTCCCTGGCTCCGATCCTGGCCATGTCCACTCCGACCAAGGCAATCCTGGCGACCGCCGTCCTGGCGATTGCGTCCCTGGCCTTCCTGCAGCTGCGCCAGCGCCCGCGCGCCTCGGCGCCTCCGGCCCTGGAGGCGCAGGCCATGGCGGCGGCTCCCGCCGCGGCCGCCGGCGGCGCGGATGCCTCCGCGGTGTCGCTCGAGAGCGCCGCCGGACGCGCGGAGCTCGCCCCGCAGCCGTCCGCCGGGAGCACCGCGCCGCCGCCCTTCGGCTCGCTGCTGCTGCACGTGCGCTGGGGCGCCGATCAGGCGCCGGCGGAGGACATCGGCGTGCGCGTGCTCATGTGGAACGCGCCCAATCCCTACGTCAACATGCTGCGCGGCGTCACCGCCGCCGACGGGAGCGTGCGCTTCGAGCGCGTGCACGCCGGCGCCGTGAACATCGAGCTGGACCGCTGCGAGCCCGTGAATGCGCGCGTGCAGGCGGGAGAGGAGACCGAGTTGACCACGGAAGTGCCGCCAGGCTTCGCGCTGCGCGGCACGGTCGTGGACACGGAAGGCCGGCCGGTCGCGAACGCCGGCGTGTGGCTGTCACATCAGGGCGGCTACGACGAGGGTCGGATCGTGGCCCGCAGCGACTTCCAGGGCCGCTTCGCCGTGCGCGACGTCTCCAGCGGCCACTGGCTGGGCGCCCGCGCCGACGGCTACCAGCCGTCGCTGCTGCAGCTCCTGGTCGGGAGCGTCGGCGGCACCATGACGCTGGAGCTGGCCTTGCGCGCCACCGCCTGCACGGTGCTGGGGCGCGTGCTCGATCCGGAAGGCAATCCGGTCGTGGGCGCAACCGTGACCGCCGGCACGCCGGAGCAGGGCTACGCGCGCCTTCCCGACGGTTCTCCGGGCAGCTTCCCGCCTCCCGCCTGCGCCCGCACCGACCCCGACGGGCGCTACCGGGCTGGCGACGTCGCCCCTGGGATGGTGCAGGTCGCCGCGCGCGCCGGCGACTACGCCATCGCTCGGCGCACGCTGGAGATCCTGCCCGGCCAGGCCGCAACGCTCGATTTCCACCTGCAGCCGGGCGTCACCCTCTTCGGCACCGTCCACGGCGCCGCGGGCGAGCCGGTCAAGGGCGCCGAGGTCAGCGTGGGCGAATGGGGCCCGCTCTACACCTCCGGCTGGAGCGGCGCCGACGGCGGCTTCCGCCTGGACGGCCTGGAGGCCGGCGCCTTCACCGCGCACGTGGACGGCGGCGAGCGCGGCCGCGCTTCCAGCGCGTTCGAGGCCGCGCCCGGCCAGCTCCTGCACTGGAAGTGCACGCTGGCGCTCGGCCTCGAGATCAGCGGGCGCGTGCTCGACGACCAGAGCGCGCCGCTGGCCGGCTGGACCGTGTCCCTGGAGAGCGAGGAGAACACCGGCGAAGGCTTCGACTTCGATTCCGTGTCCAGCGACGCGGACGGTCGCTTCCGCTTCCGCAACTGCCACGACCATCGCCACCGCGTGGACGTGCGTCCTCCCGAGGGCGGAGTCTTCCCCGTCGCCGTGCAGACCGGCGTGCGTCCGGACGGCGCGGAGCTCCTGTTCCTCATCGCCGCGGCACAGCGTCCCTCGGTGCGCCTGCGCGGGCGCATCGTGGACGGTCCCCAGGGCCTCAGCGCCGCCGTGACCATGCATCCGTGGCGCCACGGCGCCAGCGTCTCCCCGATCGAGACGCCCGCGGCCACCGGCGAATTCGAGCTGGGACCGTACCCACCGGGCGAGTGGAACCTGATCGTGCGCCCTGCCAGCGGCCCGGAGCTGCGGCTGGGGCCCAAGGAGCTCCATCCGCACGACACCTGGGACCTGGGCACCATCCGCATCGACCCTCCGGGAAGCCTGCGCGTGCACCTGGATCTCCCGCCGGAACTGCCTGCAGACCAGGTCTTCCTGCAGGTCTACCAATTGGGCAGCCAGCGCCAGGAGCAGGCCGCGCTCGCGGGCGACGTCGCCACGTTCGGCGCGCTGCCGCCCGGCGACTACCAGCTCTTCGTCTGCGGCGCGCAGGTGGCCTCGGAGCTGATTCCGTTCACGATCCTCTCCTCCCTGGAGACGCGCCTGGACCTGCGCCCGCGCGCAGGCATCCCGGTCATCTTCCGCGTGGGCGAGGCGCAGCCGCAGCCCGGCACGCACACCGGCCGCCTGCAGGTGCGGGATTCCGCCGGCGCGCTGCTGCTCGACTGCCCGACTTGGTGGCGCGAGCAGGAGCGGTTCCAGTCGCAGTTCAGCTTCGCCCCCGGCGACTACCACGTCACCGCCACTACCAAGGACGGCCGCCGCGTCGAGCGCGCGCTGCACGTCGCCGCCTCCGCCGACCCGGCCCCGCTCGAGCTGCTCGTGCCCTGACCGTGCAGCGAACCGGGCGCCGGCGCTACGCTGCCAGGGTCCTCGCGCGGCCGCCGTCCGATGGGACTTGACTCCTCCGTCTTCCCGGCATTGGCGCTCCTCTTCGGCCTTGGAGTCACCGCTTGCGGAGAGGAGGTAGACCCTGGTCAAACCGTTCCGGCACGACCGGTTCATGCAACCACGCCGCGTCCCGGCGCGCCGCCGCAGTTCGACCTGCCCATTGACAGCGGGGAGGCCGCGTTCACCGCTTACGGGATCTGGCCGTACGGCGTGCACGGAGGCGGGCATCCGGAGGGACATCCCGGATATGACCTGGAATGCAGGCCCGGTGCCGAAATCCGCGCCATGGCTCCGGGACGCGTCGTGCGCGTGGAGGCCAACACGGCGTTCCCGGGCCAATGGGACGTCACGCTGCGGCACGACGGCGGCTGGCAAACGCGCTACGGCCACCTGACGGGCCTGGCGGACGACCTTCCGGAAGGCGCCGAGGTCCAACGCGGGCAACGACTGGGAGGTCCGGGGGCCGTCGACGGATTCCACATGATCCACTTCGTCATCGAAGGGCCCTACGAATGTGCGGACCTGACGCTGGTGCTGACCGCGAAGGCCGTTCCGGCCCTGCAAGAGATCTGGCGGCGCGCTGCATATTCGGAAGAGCTGTGCGAACCCATGCTGGTGAACGTTCGAGGCGCGGAGTTCCCGCTGGTCGCGACCTGGCGCCGCGCCGGCAGCGAAGGGCCAGATGGCATCCGCTTCACGCGCACCGATCCCCAAGCCAGCGAATACCGCTACGAAATCCTTGAAGGTCATCGATCCCGCGAGCAGGGCGGCGTCCGGGTCCGCCCGCTTCCCGGGTGGTCCTTCAGCGAGTTGGATTTGTTGCCGGACAGCGGCGGGCCGCCGCGGCTCGGCCTCTATGACGTCGTCGGGCCAGCGATGCGGATCCGCTGGGCCGCGGAACGGCCGGCGAGTCTCGAAAACGCATGGGCCTACGAAATACTGGTCCCCTTGGATGGGTCACGCTGATTCCAAGGTCATGTGGCACACAAACTTGCGTCAGCCGCGCTGGCGCGCCCATCCTGGCTTCGTTTCTTACAAGATTGCAAAGAACATGTCCATTCCCAATAACGCTTTGAGAACGAGTTTATGCAGGTATGGCCCATGGAAGGGGGCCAGTATTGCGATACTGGCGGCGTGCGGTCGGCGGTTGTCCTCGCGCTGGCACTCGGCTTCTTCGCCTGGGGCTGGGCGCGGCTGCGCGCTCCGGATCCCGCCGAAGTGGCGGACCTCGGACGACTGGGAAGCGCGACGGAGCCCGCGACCGAGCCCTGCCTGCGGCTGCGTGACGGCGCGCCCGAGCTCGTGTGCCGACTGGGCGAGGCGTGGAAGGTCCTCTCGGTGAGCGCGGACGGTGTCGCGCAGACCGGCGCTGCTTCCGAGGCGGTCCCAGCGTGGCTGGACCTGGAGAGACTTACCCAGGCTTCGGCTGGCATGGCCGCGTCGTGGCGGGAGGGAGAGCTGCGCGCGAGCGGACAGCACCTTGGCTGGTGCCCTTCACCGGCACACGACGCGACGGGAGCGCCTCATCTCGCGTACGACACGTACCGCGGCGGCAGCTACGACGTCATCTACCGCGACCCCGCGGGACAGGAAACGACGGTGGCGGGCACGTCGCGCGCGGAGTTCCACCCGTCGCTGGCCCTGGACGCGGACGGCCGCGTGTGGCTGGCCTGGGAGGAGGCCGAGGAGAACTGGGGACGGGAAGGCATCCTGCATGGCACGCGCGAGATGCGCCTGGCAGTGCGCGAGGGATCAGGATGGAAGCAGGTCGCCCTGCCCGCGGACCTGCGCGGCGCGGAAGGGCTGGGCGCCGAGCGCCCGCAGGTCGCGGCCGACCGCGGCGGGCTCATCTGGATGTTCTGGCGCGTGCAACTGCGCCTGCGCGACGTCGGAGGCTTCGGCGGACGGCGCGTGGCCTGGCGCATCCACTGCAGCGCGCTGGGCGCGGACGGATGGACTGCTCCAGTGGCGCTGCCGCACAGCGAGGGGCCCAACCACGACGGCCTGGCGCTGCTGCCGCTGCCCGGCGGCGGGATCCTGGCCGCGTACGAGACCGACGGGCGCTGGGAGCGCTTCCGGCAGGTGCGCTCGTGGCCGGAGACGGTCAGCGCGGCCTCGCAAGTGCAGGTGGCGCGCGTGCGCGCGCCGGGCGGCGCGCCGCGCGTGGAGGGCCCGGCGCTGCCGGCTGCGGAGAGCGCGGCGGCGGGCGCAGGCGCGGAACCGGGCTCGGAACTCGTGCCGGAGGGCTTCGTGCGCCTGTGGGGCGACCTGCACCGCCACTCGGACCTGTCGCGCTGCTCGGCCAACCTGGACGGCAGCGTCGTGGACCAGTACCGCTACGCGCGCGACGTCGCGCAGCTCGATTTCCTGGCGCTGACCGACCACTTCCAGCACCTGACGCCGCCGTTGTGGTCCTGGCAGCTGCGCGTGGCGCAGCGGCTGAACGCACCGGGAGTCTTCACCACCTTGTTCGGCTTCGAGCGCGCCTTCGCCAACGGGCACCGGAACGTGATCGGCATCGATGCGGAGGACGCCGCGGACGCGCCGTTCCGCGCGGTGGACACGGGTGCGCCCGAGAAGTCCTTCGATCCGGAGCACTGGGTCGTCGTGCCGCACCAGCTCGCTGATCCGGGCGCGGTGCTGGACTGGAGCGCATACTCCACGGCCCTCGAGACCGCGGTCGAGGTGTACCAGGGCCGCCGCGGCTCCTACGAGTCTCTGGACGGGCCGCGGCGCGCGCTGGAGATCGAGGACGGCGCTCCCTTCGCCGTGGACTACCTGAAGATGGGCCGCCGCTTCGGCCTGATCGCCTCCAGCGACCACGCCAGCGTGTCCTCGGCCTTCACGGCCGTGCTGGCGCGCGAGAACACGCGGGCCGCCATCCTGGAGGCCTTGCACGCGCGCCGCTGCTACGCCGCGACCGCGCGCATGAACCTGGACCTGCGCCTCGGCGGCCTGCTCATGGGTGAGGCCGGTGCCGTGGAACCGGAGGCGGCGCTGCAAGTCAGGGTCGGCGCCGGCTCCCCCATCGCGCGCGTCGAGGTCGTGCGCAACGGCGCCGTGGCGCAGGTCTGGACCGGAAACACGCACGGCACGGCGCTGGTCGAGCTGCGCCTCGGCCGGGACGCCAAGCGGCACGCGCTGGAGGTTGGGATCGAGGACGCGGAGATCGCAGGCTTGATCGCGATGGATCTCGAATCCGACGACAGGCTCCGGCGCGTCTCGGACACGCAGGTCCGCGTGGACGTCCAGTTGAACGCCACCGACGAGGACGGGCTGATCCTCGAGCTGCGGGTGGAGCCGGGCGCGACCTTGACTCTGTCCGAGGAGCAGCCGGTGGTGACGATGGTATTGGATGATCTGCGGACGCAAGGTCCGCGGCGCTTCCAGTTCCGCGGCGCCGCGGGCGAGGCGCGCTGGAGCCCGCCGCCGCTGCGCACGGCCGTGTTCGACGAGCGCTGGCAGCCCGGGGACTGGAAGCCCGGCGACTGGGCATACGTGCGCGTCGTGCGACTGGACGGCGAAGTGGCCTGGAGCTCGCCGATCTGGGTCGCGCGATGAGTGAGCCTGCCAAGGCTATCATGCCGCCATGCGCGGGCTCGGGGCCTTGGTGCTGCCGCTGCTGACCTTCGGCTGCCAGAAGGAAGCACCTGCAGGTGCGGATGCGAAGGAAGCTCTCAACCTCATCCTGATCTCGCTGGACACGTGCCGGGCCGACCGGCTGGGCGTGTACGGGGCGGCGCGCGGCAACTCGCCGCGGCTGGACGCCTTCGCGCAGGAGTGCGCCGTGTTCACGGACTGCTGGGCCCAGAGCACGAGCACGGGGCCGAGCCATCGCTCGCTGTTCAGCGGCCAGTTCGTGCACCGCCACGGCATGCACGACAACTACTTCACCGAGGCGCCGTACACGCTGGCGGGCGTGCTGGCGGGCGCCGGATGGCGCACGGCGGGCTTCAGCGGCGGCGGCTACGTGCGCAAGAAGTACGGGCTGGACCAGGGCTTCGAGGTGTTCCGCGAGCCCGCGGGGCAGCCGTACACGCGCGATCTCCCCGAAGTCCTGCCGGTGGCGCGGGAATGGCTGGCGCAGGCCGTGGCCGAGCCCTTCTTCCTGTTCGTGCACGGCTACGACCCGCACTGCCCGTACTGGCCGCCCGAACCGTGGCGCAGCCAGTATGCCGGCTGGTACCAGGGCGCGTTGGATGCACGGGACAAGTGCGGGCGCCAGGACTTCGAGCCGCTGATCCGGTCGGGGGAATTCGGCGCGGAGGAGCGGCGCTACGTGAGTGACCTCTACGACGCGGCCGTGGCCAGCGCCGATGACCAGATCGGGCGCTTCCTGGACGAGTTGCGCGCGCGCGGGCTGCTGGAGCGCTCGCTGGTGGTGTTCTTGAGCGATCACGGGGAGAGCCTGGGCGAGCACGACTGGGTCGGCCACACGCGCATGTGGGAGGAGCAGTTGCGCGTGCCTTTGATGATCCGTTTCCCAGGCGGGGAGCACGCGGGGCGCTACGACGACCCGGTCATGCTGGTGGACGTGTTCTCCACCGTGCTCGGCGCGCTGAGCGTGCCGGCGCCGGAGGGGGCGCAGGGAATTGACCTGATGCCGCGCCTGCGCGGCGGCGCGCCCCTGCCGGCGGAGCGGCTGCGCCTGGCGCAGTTCGGCGCGCGCGAGTCGCTGCGCCTCGACGCGCGCTGGAAGCTGACCACGCGCAGCGTCAAGGGCGTGCTCACGGAGCGCGAGCTGTACGACCTGCAGGCCGACGCCGGCGAGACGCGCAACCTGTACGCCACGGCGGAGGGGCGGGAGGTGTTCGACCGCCTGTACGCGCGCTACCAGGAATGGCGCGGCGACACGCAGGCGCAGGACGCGCGCCACCGCGGCCGGCGCGTGGAGGTGGAGACCTCGGAGGAGGACGCCGCCGCGCTGGCCGAAGTCGGCTATGCCGGCGCCGCCGCCGGCGGCAGTGACGAGGACTGAAGCAGGCCGCTATCCTGGCCGGCGATGGCTCTGCCCGAGTCAGGGGTCCTGCAGCTGGGCCAGACCGTGCTGCGCTGGCGCGGCGACGGCGCGCCGGGCCGCGGGGACCGCGTTGTGGAGCTGGCGCAGGCGCTGCCGCGCCTGGAGTCCTGGATCGCCGCAGGCGGACTGCTGGGGGTGCAGGCCGTGCATCCGCTGGCCAGCCTGGCGCGGCACCGGCGCAGCGGCTACTCGCTGCTGGCGCTGGGACCGGGCGCGGCGCTGCCGGCGCTGGCCGGGGTCGCGTACGGCTTCCACAGCGTGGCCGCGGTGCTGCCGCCGGAAGACCGCGGCGCGTTCCTGGCGGCGGCGGAATCCATGCGCAGCGGCAACGAGGTCCTTGTCGCCGAGACCCTGGAGCAGCTGCGCCCCGGCCTGCAGTTCCAGCGCGTGCTGCTCGGCTGCGGCGGGCGCGTGCCCGCGCTGGCGGAAGCGGCGCCGCTGGTGCCGCGCCTGCGCCTCGAAGGGCATTGGGTGTGGTACGGCCTGCCGGCGCACGCGGTGGAGGACGCGTTCCGCAGCCTGGCGCAGCGCGGCATGCACCTGCGCGGCTGCGGCTTCTCCGGCGGTTACGCTTACCTCTCCGGCTCGCTCGAGAACCCCGACAGCTTCCGTCCATGACCACTCCTTCCGCCACTCCGTCCCTCGAGTCCGTCGGGTCCACGTTCGACGCCTGG
Source organism: Planctomycetota bacterium (assembly GCA_004295085.1). Classification (GTDB taxonomy): domain Bacteria; phylum Planctomycetota; class UBA1135; order UBA1135; family UBA1135; genus SHNF01. The sequence continues at coordinate 96,880 of SHNF01000002.1, forward strand.
GCCGCCGACGGCCGCGCCGAGGGCATGGAGGACGATCACCGCGACGTGGTCCTGCAGATGCTGGACCGTGCCGAGCTGGCGCCGCAGCACCACGTGCTGGACGTCGGCTGCGGCACCGGCTGGACCGTGCGCCTGCTGGCGCGCGTGGTGGCGCAGGGGCGCGCGCACGGCGTGGACCTGTCCGGGCAGATGATCGCGCGCGCGCGCAGCGCCGCGACGCCGGCCAACGCGAGCTTCACCGCGGCCCCGGTGCACGCGCTGCCCTTCGCCACGGACTCGCTGGATCGCGTGGTCAGCATGGAGTCGATCTACTACTGGAGCGAGCTGGAGGCCGGCCTGCGCGAGATCCGGCGCGTGCTGCGCCCGGGCGGCCGGTTCCTGGTCGCCATGGAGTACTTCCGCGAGAATCCGCACAGCGCGCACTGGGGCCGCAGGATGGGCCTGGCGCTGCATCACCTGTCCGCGCCGGAGTGGGAGGCGCGCCTGCAGGACGCCGGATTCACGCAGGTGGGCAGCGAGCTCCTGCACGACCGGCGCCGGCGCCAGACCGCGGCCGAGTTCGGGGCCGACCCCTGCCATCCGGACTACCAGAACTACCTGGCGCACAAGGAGGCCGGCGCGCTGCTGCTGCGCGCGGGCAAGGCGCCGGCTCAGGACTGAGCGCGGCGGCGCGCGATCTCGGCCTTGAGCTCGGCCAGGCGCTGTTGCAGGCGCGCCTCGACGCCGCGCGCCGTCGGGTGGTAGAAGCGGCGCCCGGCCAGCGCCTCGGGCAGGCACTCCATCGCGGTGATGGCGTCCGCATCGTCGTGCGCGTGCTGGTAGCCGCGGCCGTAGCCCAGCCCGCGCATGAAGCGCGTGGGCGCGTTGCGGATGTGCAGCGGCACCGGGTACGCGTAGCCCTCCCCCACCAGCGCGCTGGCGTCGCCGTAGGCGCGGTACGCCGCGTCGGACTTGGGCGCCAGCGCCAGGTACAGCGCGCACTCCGCCAGCGCCAGCTCGCCCTCGGGACTGCCGAGGAAGTGGAAGGCGTCGCGGCAGGCCAGCGCGTAGCGCAGGGCGTTCGGATCGGCCAGGCCGATGTCCTCGATGGCCATGCGCACCAGGCGCCGCGCCAGGTACAGCGGATCCTCGCCGCTCTTGAGCATGCGCGTCAGCCAGTACAGGGCCGCGTCCGGGTCGGAGCTGCGCACCGACTTGTGCAGCGCGCTGATCAGGTCGAAGTGCTGCTCGCCCTCCTTGTCGTACAGGAGGGCCCGGCCCTGGAACACGCTCTCCAGCGCCGCGTCGCGCAGCGGCTCGCCCACGTCGGACTGGCGCGCCGCCGCCTCCAGCGCCAGCAGGGCGCGCCGGGCGTCGCCGCTGCCGAAGCGCGCCAGTGCCTGCAGCTGCTCGGCGCGGGCCGCGTGCCGGCGCGCGCCCAGCCCGCGCTCGGTGTCCGCCAGCGCGCGGCGCAGCAGCCCCACCAGCTCCTCCTCGCTCAAGGGCTGGAGCACGTGCACCTGCACCCGGCTCATCAGCGGTCCGATCACCTCGAACGAGGGGTTCTCGGTCGTGGCGCCCACCAGCAGCACGTCGCCGCGCTCCACGAACGGCAGGAACGCGTCCTGCTGGGCCTTGTTGAAGCGGTGGATCTCGTCCACGAACAGCAGCGTGCGCCGGCCGCCGCGCTGGCGCGCGAGCTGCGCCTGCTCCATCGCCTCGCGCACCTCCTTGATGCCGCTCAGCACGGCCGAGAAGTTGCGGAAGCTGAAGTCGCCGCGCTGGGCCAGCAGCAGCGCCAGCGTGGTCTTGCCGGTGCCCGGCGGCCCCCAGAACACCATCGAGGCGAACTCGCCGCTCTCGAACATGCGCCGCAGCGGCGCGCCGGGCCCGACCAGGTGCTGTTGGCCCACGACCTCGTCCAGGCTGCGCGGCCGCATGCGCTCGGCCAGCGGCGCGTCGGCGCGCGGCGGCTGCGGCGCCGCCTGCGGCTCCTCGAACAGGCCGCCGCTCATGAGGCCCCGCGCAAGGCGTACGCGAGCACGGCCGCGGCCGTGGCCACGTTCAACGATTCCACGCCCCGGCGCAGCGGCACGGCCACGCGCCGCGCGCACGCGTCCAGCTGCAGCGGCGCCAGGCCGCGGCCCTCCTCGCCGAGCAGCAGCGCCACGGCGCCCCGGCGCGCCACCGTGGACACGTCCTGTCCCGCGGCGTCGGCGGCCCACAGCTCCACGCCCTGCTCCGCCGCCTCCGCCACCAGCTCCTCCCACTCCACCCGGTCCGCCGCCGGCAGCCGGAAGGTCGTGCCGCTGGCGCCGCGCAGGGCGCGCGGATGCCACAGCGAGGCGCCGCCGGCCAGCGCCATCACGCCCGCGGCGCCCAGGCCGGCCGCCGCCCGGCCCACCGCTCCGACGTTGCCCGGCTCCTGCACGCCGCAGGCGACCAGGGCCAGGCCTCGTGCCAGAGCGCAGGCCCGGAGCACCTCCGCCGCGGTGCCCGGCGGACGCCGCGCCAGCGCCAGCAGGCCGCGCGGGCTGTCCAGGTCGCTGACGCCGTCCAGAAGCTTGCCCGCGCAGGGCAGCACTTCGGCGTCGGCCTCCTCGGCGCGTTGCAGCAGCGCGCGCGCCGGCGCGTCCTGCTGCTCCGGGTCGTAGAGCACCCAGTCCAGCGCCAGCTCGGCGTCCAGGGCCTCTTCCAGGAGGTGGCGCCCCTCCAGCAGCATGTGCTCCCGATCCTTGCCGGCGCGCACCGCGCGCACCGCCTTCAAGCGCGGGTTCTGGGGCGATCGAACCGGTTCCACCGCGGCCACGGCGCGCATTCTAGGCGGCAACGGCGCCTAGAATCGGGCCCCAGTGGCGGCCGCCGGGCTTCGCGAGGGGCTGGTCACCCGCGTGGACGCGCGCCAGTGCGACGTCGCCGTGGGCGGCCAGACCGTGGCCGCGACGCTGCGCGGGCGCCTGTTCGAGGAACACGGCGAGGACCGCTCGCCGGTGGCCGTGGGCGACCGCGTGCGTCTCGGCACGGAGGGCGGCGAGCTGGCCATCGAGGAGATCCTGCCGCGCCGCAACGTCTTCGCGCGCCGCGCCTCCGGTGCGGAAGTGCGCCGCCAGCTCATCGCCGCCAACGTGGACCAGCTGCTGGTCGTGAGCTCCTTCGGCACGCCGCCGTTCAGCAGCATCACCGCCGATCGCATCCTGGCCGCCGCGCACTTCCACGGCGTGCCCGCGGTGCTGGTGCTGAACAAGGCGGACCTGGCCGCGCCGGGGCAGCTCGAGGCCGTGCGCCTCACCTACGAGCGCGCCGGCTACCCGGTGCTGGCGACCTCCGCCGCCGACAACACCGGCATCGAGGCCTTGCGCGAATGCCTGCGCGGCCGGACCAGCGTCGTGTACGGGCTGTCCGGGGCCGGCAAGTCGACCCTGCTCAACATCATCGAGCCCGGCCTCGGCCTGCGCGTGCAGGCGGTCTCGCGCGCGCTGCGCAGCGGGCAGCACACCACCACCTTCGCCCGCATGCACGCGCTCGCGCTGGGCGGCGCCGTCATCGACACGCCGGGGGTCCGCAGCTTCCGCCCGTACGGCATCCCGCCCTGGGAGCTGCGCCTGCACTTCCCCGAGATCGCCGCGGCCGGCGCCCGCTGCAGCATGCGCGCCTGCCAGCACCGCGACGAGCCCGGTTGCGCGGTGCGCGCGGCCGTGGAGGGCGCCGCGCTCCCGGAGAGCCGCTACCGTTCGTACCTGGAGCTGCTGGCCGAGCTGGAGCAGATCTACGGCGGCCCCGGCAGCTCGGACCGCTGAGGAGCGCCGCCGCCGGCATCAACGCGGCGCGCGGCTTCCGAACGAGCGTTCATCCGCCATGGCCGCGCAGCGCAGCATCGTGCTGCAGCGCTTCGCCGGCCACCTCCACCACGCGGCGGACGACGTCGCCCAGGATGGTGTCGGGCGTGCTGGCGCCGGCGGTGAAGGCCACGGCGACCGGACCGGCGGGCAGCCAGTCGCGCTGCTCGCAGAGCTGGCCGCTATGGCGGTCGCGGTGGCGCAGGAGCGCCGGCGCGATGCACTCCGGTCCCTCGATGTGATAGGAGGGAATGCCTTCGGCGTCGCCCACGCGCGCCAGGTTGCGCGTGTTGCTCGAGTCATAGCCGCCGACCACCAGGAACAGGTCCGGGCGCTCGTTCACGACCTCCGTGGCCGCGTCCTGGTTCTCCTGGGTGGCGGCGCAGATCGTGTCGAAGTCGCGGAAGAACTCCTGGAGCGAATCCTCCCCGTCCCGGCGCACCAGGGCGGCGCGCAGGCGCGCGGCGATGGCGCGCGACTCGCTGGCCAGCATGGTCGTCTGGTTGATCAGGCCGATCTTGTGCAGGTCGCGCCGCGGCTCGAAGGACGGGAGCGTGGCGCTGGGATGCAGGGCGCGGCGCAGGTCCTCCTGCGCGGACCTTCCCTCCAGGTAGCGCGCCAGCGCCTCGGCCTCGTGCAGGTCGTGCACGACGACGTACTGGCCGCCGGCGTGGCTCACCAGCGAGCAGGTGGCGCGGGTCTCGTCGTGGCCCACGGTGCCGTGGATGACGGTGGTGAAGCCTTCCTGGATGTACTTGAGGGTGCGTTTGTGCGGCTTGATCACCCACGGGCAGGTCGTGTCCACGATCTCGCAGCCGCGGGCGCGCAGCGGCTCCATCTCCTCGACCGGCGCCGAGAACGCCGGCACGATGACGACGTCCTCGGGGCCCATGCGCTCCAGGGCGCCGGCCTCGGCCTGCGGCCCGTGCAGGAAACGGATGCCCATGCGCAGCATGTCGGCGTTGACGCGCGGGTTATGGATGATGGAGTTGAGCAGCCACAGGCGCCGGCCGGGGAACTGGCGCCGGGCGTCGGCCACCATGGCCAGGGCCCGGTCCACGCCCCAGCAGAAGCCGAACTTCTGCGGCAGCAGCAGGAGCAGGCGCCCGGCCTGGACGCTGCCGCGCTCGCGCAGGCGGTCCACGAGGGGGCTGCGGTAGCTGTAGCGGGTGTCGGTGTCCGCGTAAGGCTCGGTCATGCGTGCAAGCGGGTGCGGAGGAACCCTACCAGATAGGTCGAGCCGGTGATGAGGAGGACCTCGGGTCCCGGAGGGAACCCGGGCTGGCGCAGCGGCGTGGCGCCGAAGACCGGAGCCAGCGCCGCGGGATCGGCCGATTCGGGGTGATCGCCAGCGGGGGCCGTCCACCAGCTCTCGCCGTCGGGCCGCGGCGGCAGCGCGGCAGCGATCCCGGCGGCGTCCTTGTCGCGGCGCAGGGCCAGCACCACGCCGCGACGCGCGCCGGGGAACTCGCGGCGGAAGGCCGCCAGGGCCGCGCTCAGGGACGAGGCGGTATGGGCCATGTCGAAGACCACGGGACGCCCGTCGGGCGCGATGCCACGCTCCCAGCGACCTGGAATGGCGAGCGCGGCGGCGGGCAGGGCGTGCAGGGCCGCCGCGGCGCCCGGAAATGTTTGCTGGAGCACAGCGGCGGCCAGGGCGTAATTGCGCTGCATGTGCGGCTGCGGGTACGGCAGGTCGGGACGCCGGGCGGCGAGGTCCGGAAGCTCGAGCAGGTCCTGGCCCAGGTCCGCGGCGCGCTGCGCCAGCACGGCCCGCGCGGGATGCCAGCTCTCCAGTCCGCTCCACAGCTGTGCGCCGCGCTTGTAGATGCCGGCCTTCTCCCGGGCGATGGCCTGCAGCGAGTCGCCCAGGATCTCCACGTGCTCGCGCTCGATGGAGGTCACCAGCGCCGCGACGGACTGGATGACGTTGGTGCTGTCCAGGCGTCCGCCCAGGCCCACCTCCACCACCCAGACGTCGCAGCCGGCGGCGCGGAAGGTGGTGAAGGCCGCCGCGGTCAGGAGATCGAACACGGTCTCGGGGCCGCGCGCGGCGCGCAGGCTCCGCTCCAGGGCGTCGGCCAGCAGCGCGTCGGACGCCGGCGCGCCGGCGACCTGGATGCGCTCGCGCCAGTCGCTCAGGTGCGGCGACGTGTACAGCCCGGTGCGCCGGCCGGCGGCCCGCAGCCCGCGCTCCAGGAAGTGGCAGGTGGAGCCCTTGCCCTTGGAGCCGGCCACGTGGACGGCGACGGCGCCCGCCTGCGGGCTGCCGAGTCGCTGCAGGAGCGCCGTCACCGGCGCCAGGTCGAAGGCCGCGACGGAGCCGCGGGCCGTGCGCTCGTGGTCGGTGCGCCGCTGCAGCTCCGACCAAAGGGCTGTCAACCGGTCCACTGTGGTAGCCTAAGGAAGAGCTGATGGCGCCGTCTTTCTCGCCGCCCGACTTCGGCACCCTGGGCCTGCGGCACGAAGTGAACGTGTTCGTGTTCCGCAGCGGCGAGCGCGGCCTCGAGTACCTGCTGCTGCAGCCGGCGCCACGCTACGAAGCCGTGTGGAGGCCGGTGGTGCATCCGGTGCGCCTGGACGAGGACCTGCACCGCGCCGCGGTGCGGGCGGTGCGCGCCGAGACCGGCCTGGACCGCGCCTTCGACCTGGTGTCGCCGGGCGCCGGCCTGCTGCAGAGCATCGGCGACCTGCAGGTGGTGGACTGGCCGTTCGGCTTCCAGGTGCGCGATGCCCGCGTGGCGGTGCGCCGCCGGCCGAGCCTGGCTGCGGTGAGCTGGCACGTCTTCGACGACGCCCTGCGCAGCCTGGCGGTGGACGTGCACCGCCAGAACCTGCTGCAGCTGCACGCGCGCCTGCTCGCGGCCTAAGTCGGCGCGCCGCCTAGCGCCGGCGCTTGTCGCGCTCGCGCTTGACCATCTGCCGCCACAGCGCCCGGGCGCGCAGCTCCTCGCGCAGGTCCCAGGCTGGCGCGCCGGCCACGACGGCGCCGTCCGGAATGTCCTCGGCCACCGCCGACCAGGCGCCGATCCTCACGCCCTTGCCGATGGTGACGTGGCCGGCGCTGGCCGCGCCGGCGCCGAACACGCTGCCGTCGCCGATGCGGGTGCTGCCCGCCAGGCCCACGTGGCCGCACAGGACCACGAAGTCGCCCAGCTCGCAGTTGTGGCCGATCTGGACCTGGTTGTCCACCACGCAGCCGCGGCCCAGGCGCGTGGGCGCGAAGGTGCCGCGGTCGATGCACACGCCGGCGCCGATCTCGCACTCGTCACCGATCTCGACCGTGCCCAGCTGCGGCACCTTGTAGTGACGGCTGCCATCCCAGATGTAGCCGAAGCCGTCCGACCCGATCACGCTGTTGGCGTGGATGGTGCAGCCGCGGCCGATGCGGACCCCGGGATAGAGGACCACGCCCGGGTGCAGGTAGCTGCCGGCGCCGATCTCGCAGCGCTCGCCCACGCAGACGCCGGCGGACAGCACCACGCCGTCGCCCAGGCGCGCGCCCGCGCGCACCACGCACTGCGGGCCGACCGAGACGCCGCTGCCCAGCGCCGCTCCCGGCTCCACCACCGCCGCCGGGTGGACGCCGGGCGCATAACGCGGCGGCCCGGGGTGGAAGTGCTGCGCCAGGCGCGCCGCGGCCAGCGCTGGCTGCGCCACGCGCACGCAGGCCCGGCCCAGCGTGTCCACGCCGTCGGCCGCGAGCAGCAGGCCGGCACGGGTGGCGCGCACGCCGCCGGCGGCCCCGCGGCCCAGGTCGCGCCCCTGCAGGTCGCGCCCGGCGGCCACGAAGGCCGCCTCGTGCGGGCCGGCGTGCGCCAGGTCGTTGACGCCGCGGATCTGCAAGCCGGCGCCGCCTTCGGCCCGTCCGCCCACCAGCGCCGCCACTTCCTCCGCGCTGAGGGGGGCGCCGACCGAGTCCGCGTTGCTCATGCTGGTTCCGGACGCTGCCGGGCGGCCTAGTATAGAGGCGGATGCCACAGAACCGCCGCGCGCCGCTCATCGGCGTGAGCATGGAGCTGCTCGAGCCGCCGCTCTATTCCGGCCGGCGCCGCTACCACCTGGACGCGGCGTACCTGCAGTGCCTGCGCCAGGCCGGCGCGACCCCGCTGCTGCTCCCCCCCGACGCCGCCGCGGCGGAGTCCGAAGCGTGGATGCAGTTCCTGGACGGCCTGCTGTTGACCGGCGGCGACGACGTGGACCTGCGCGCGCTGGGCGGCCCGGCGCCGGCACCGGAGTGCAAGCTGCTCCCGCCCGCCAAGCAGGCCCTGGACTTCCACCTGGTGGAGCAAGCGCTGGCGCGCGAACTGCCGGTGCTCGGGATCTGCCTGGGCATGCAGGTGTTCAGCCTCTCGCACCAGTCGCGCTACATCCAGCACCTGAGCAACGCGGCGGATCACGAGAAGGGAGTGGAGCATCCCGTGGCGCCGGTGGCGGGCACGCGGCTGGCGTCGCTGGTCGGCACGGCCGCGTTCCCGGTGGCCTCCTTCCACCACCAGGCGGTGGCGGCGCCGGGCGCGGGATTGGTCGGCACCGCGTTCTCTCCCGACGGCGTGCTGGAAGCGGTGGAACGGCCCGATCAGACCTTCGCCCTGGGCGTGCAATGGCACCCCGAGCGGCAGCCGCAGGCGCCGTCCACGCGCGCGCTCTTTTCCGGTTTCGTGGCCGCCGCCGGCGCCTATCGTGGATCCCGGGTCTGAGGCAGGAACGGGATGGCTGCAGACACCTCGGACGATCGGCGCCAGCAGCGCCTGCGCGAGCTGCGCCAGGCGCAACTGGCGCTGCGCAAGCGCTTGGTGCTGATGGTGCTCACGCTGGTGGTGCTCATCGGCTTCCTGTTCGCGATACCGAAGCTGGCGCGGCCCAGACGGGTGGCGGCGCCGCCTCCCGAGCCGACGCAGGCCGAAGTCGCGCTGCCGCCGCTGGACCTGCAGGTGCTGGCCGAGGTGCGCGACTCGACGCCGGAAGAGCGCGTCGTCCTCGAGCCCGAGCCGTTCGCCTACCTCCTCAGGATGTCGCTGGCGCTGCTGCCGGACCACTTGCGCATGCTGGACGAGCCGGCGCTGCCCTTCGACGCGATCGAGCACGAGGCCGCGGAGCTGCGCGGGCGCCCGTTCCGCCTGCGCGGCGAGCTGCTGGAGCAGCGCACCATGACGCGCCTGCCCGGCGCGCCCACCGAGCACTGGTACCGCCTGCGCGACGACGGCGGCCGGGACTTCTTCCACGTGTCCATGCGCCCGCTGGCCCAGGAGTTCCAGGAGCCGTACTTCCGCGCCGACGGCTACTTCTTCAAGGTCTACACCGGCAGCGTCGAGTCCGGCGGCGAGCGCGTCACCGCGCCGCTGCTGGTGGGCCGCGAGCTGGTGCCCTCGTACCGGCGCGTCGAGCCGGTGCACGAGCCGGACTTCACCCTGCTCGCCGACGTGCGCGACGCCCAGTTCGGCGACCCGACGGAGCTGGACCAGGCCGGCCTGTGGCACCTGCTCAACGTCGCCGTCGCCTTGCGCTCCGATCCGCAGCGGCTGGCCCGCGCCTTCGAGGGCGCGCCCGAGCTGAACCGCACCCTGCTCGAGACGCAGATGCTCGAGTCCCCCGCGCTGTTCCGCGGCCGGCCCATGCTGCTGCCGGGCAGCGTGGTCGGGGACTCCGTCCGCTACGAGGTCGGGCTGGAGAACCCGCTGCGGCTGGATGCCATCACCCACGCCTACTGGGGCAACCTGTCCCTCGGCAAGCAGCCGGTGCACCTGATCGGGCCGGGCAGGTTCCCCATGGCCGCACAGCCGGGAGAGAGCGGGCAGCGGCGCTTCTACGGCTGGTTCCTGCAGCTCGAGAGCGCCATCGACAAGGAAGGGAACGCGCGCCTCTACCCGGTGTACGTGGTGGCCGACGCGCGCCAGATCCCGCTGGAGAGCCCGGCCTTCCTGCACACGGCCGTCATCGTCTTCTTCGGCGTGGCGGCGCTGCTGGCCTTGTTCATGATCGTCCTGGTGGTGCGGGACAAGCGGAGGTCGGCGACCTTCGAGGTGGAGCGCACGCAGCGCCGGCACAAGCGCGACGCGGCCCAGCCGCGGACATGAGCCGGCCGCGCTACGGCCGCGGCACGCTGCGGCGCGACCTGGCCGCCGCCGTGCGCCGCCTCGAGCCGCGTCCCGGCTCCGTCCTGGTCCTGCTCGACCGGCGGGCGGCCGTGGCGCGCCGCCCGATCGCGGCGGCGCTGGCGGACGCCGGCCTGCCCGCGCGCTGGATCTCCTGGAGCGCGTCCGAGCGCCGCAAGACGCTCGCCGCGCTGGAGCGCCTGGGTCGCGCCGCCGTGCGCGCCGGGGTCGATCGCCGGAGCCTGCTGCTCGCCGCCGGCGGCGGCGTCACCACCGACCTGGGCGGCTTCCTGGCCGCGACCTTGCTGCGCGGCATCCGCTGGGGCGCGATCCCGACCACCTTGCTCGGCCTGGTGGATGCCGCCTTGGGCGGCAAGACGGCGGTGGACCTTCCGGAGGGCAAGAACTTGCTCGGCGCCTTCCACCCGCCGCAGTTCGTGATCGGCGACCTCGCCCTGCTGCGCACCTTGCCCGCGCGCGAGTGGAGCTGCGGCCTGGGCGAAGTGCTCAAGTCCGCGCTGATCGCCGGCGAGCCGCTGCTGCGCCGACTGGAGCGCACGCCGCCGGCCGACCTGCGCCGGCCGGGCGCAGCCACGCTGCGCATCGCCCAGGACTGCGCCGACCTGAAGATGGAAGTCGTGGAGCAGGACCCGCGCGAGTCCGGCCTGCGCAAGGTCCTCAACCTGGGCCACAGCTTCGGCCATGCGCTGGAGGCTGCCGCCGGCTACCGCAGGCTGGCCCACGGCGAAGCGGTGGCGCTCGGCATCTTGTGCGCCTTGCGCTTCGGGGAGGACGCCGGCCTGCTGGAGCGCGCCTTCTCCACCAGGGTGCGGGGCCTTGCTCGCCGCCTGGGCCTGCCCGCGGCCTTTCCAGGCCGGCTTCCCGCGACCACGGACCTGCGCCGCCTCCTGCAGCGGGACAAGAAGGCGCGCAGCGGGAACCTGGAGCTGCTCATCCCGGTGCGCGCCGGCGAGATCCTGCTGCTCGAGTGCGTGGCTCCGGCAGCGGCCGCCGCCGCGATCCGGCGCGAGCTGGGCGCCACGCCGACTCCGGACGCGTCCGCATAGTCCCCCTCTGGCCGGCCTTTCGGACGATCACTTCCAGGTTTGCGGAAACCTGGAAGCGTGCGCGCGGGCGCAGGTGCGGCGTGCTCGGGATTCAGGGCTGGCGCAGCCGGCGGAAAGCGGCTCTAATCCACCCTTGGGACACCCTGATGCCCCGGCGGGACGACCTCGAGAGCATTCTGCTGATCGGGTCCGGGCCGATCGTGATCGGCCAGGCCTGTGAGTTCGATTATTCCGGCACCCAGGCGGTCAAGGCTCTGAAACAGGAGGGCTACCGGGTCCTGCTGGTCAACAGCAACCCGGCCACGATCATGACGGATCCGGAGCTGGCCGACCGGACCTACGTCGAGCCGATCACGCCCGAGTTCGTGGCCCGGATCCTGGAAAAGGAGCGCCCGGACGCGCTGCTCCCCACGCTGGGCGGCCAGACCGCCCTGAACACGGCCGTGGCCCTGCACGAGCAGGGCGTGCTGGCGCGGCTGGGCGTGGAGATGATCGGCGCCGGCGCCGACGTCATCCGCAAGGCCGAGGACCGGGCGCTGTTCCGGGCCGCCATGGACCGGATCGGCCTGCGCAGCGCCCGCTCCGGCATCGCCCACGACCTGGCCGAGGCCGAGCTGGTCCTGGAGCAGGTGGGCCTGCCGTGCGTCATCCGGCCCTCCTTCACGCTCGGCGGCAGCGGCGGCGGCATGGCCTTCAACCGCGAGGAGTTCGAGACCGTGGTGGCGCGCGGGCTGCGCATCTCGCCCGCGGGCGAGGTCCTGATCGAGCAGAGCCTGCTCGGCTGGAAGGAGTTCGAGCTGGAGGTGATGCGCGACCGCAAGGACAACTGCGTCATCATCTGCTCGATCGAGAACCTGGACCCGATGGGCGTGCACACCGGCGACAGCATCACCGTGGCGCCGGCGCAGACGCTCACCGACCGCGAGTACCAGCGCATGCGCGACGCATCCTTCGCCATCATGCGCGAGATCGGCGTCGAGACCGGCGGCAGCAACGTGCAGTTCGCAGTCAATCCGGCCGATGGCGCGCTGGTGGTCATCGAGATGAACCCGCGCGTGTCGCGCAGCTCGGCGCTGGCCTCCAAGGCCACCGGCTTCCCGATCGCCAAGTTCGCGGCCAAGCTGGCGGTCGGCTACACCCTGGACGAGATCCAGAACGACATCACGCGCTCCACGCCGGCCTGCTTCGAGCCCAGCCTCGACTACGTGGTGGTGAAGATGCCGCGCTTCGCCTTCGAGAAGTTCCCGGGCGCCGACACCACGCTGGGCACGCAGATGAAGAGCGTGGGCGAGACCATGGCCATCGGCCGCACCTTCCGGGAGGCGTTCCAGAAGGCCCTGCGCGGCCTGGAAGTGGGCCGCAGCGGCTTCAGCGGCAAGACCACGGCCTACGCGCCCGACGAGCTGCGCCAGCAGGTGGCGCGCCCCCACCCCGGCCGCCTGTTCGCCGTCTACGACGCGCTGCGCCTGGGCCACCCGGTCGAGGAGATCCACCGCCTCAGCGCCATCGACCCCTGGTTCCTGGACCACATGCAGGAACTGGTGCAGGCCGATCAGGCGCTGGCCGGCCGCAAGCTCGAGAGCCTGCAGGCGCACGAGCTCCGGGAGCTCAAGGCGCAGGGCTTCAGCGACGCCCAGATCGCCGCCGCCGCCGACACGCGCGAGACCGAGGTCCGCAGGCACCGCCACGGCCTCGGCGTGCGCCCCGGCTACCGCCTGGTGGACACCTGCGCCGGCGAGTTCGCCGCCGCCACGCCTTACTTCTACTCCACCTATGACAGCACGCGCGACGAGGCTCCGGCCAGCGCGCGCCGCAAGGTCGTGATCCTGGGCGGCGGCCCCAACCGCATCGGCCAGGGCATCGAGTTCGACTACTGCTGCGTGCACGCCTCCCTGAGCCTGCGCGCCATGGGCATCGAGTCGGTGATGGTCAACAGCAACCCGGAAACCGTCAGCACCGACTTCGACATCAGCGACCGCCTGTACTTCGAGCCCCTCACCCTGGAGGACGTCATCGAGGTGTGCGAGCGCGAGCGGCCCATGGGCGTCATCGTGCAGTTCGGCGGCCAGACGCCCCTGAACCTGGCCCACGGCCTGCACGGCGCCGGCATCCCGATCCTCGGCACGCCGGTGGACGCCATCGACCGCGCCGAGGACCGCGGCCGCTTCGCCGACCTGCTGAACAAGCTGCAGCTGCGCCAGCCCAACAACGGCATCGCCACCAGCCCCGAGCAGGCCGCCGCCATCGCCCAGCGCATCGGCTATCCGGTCCTGGTGCGCCCCTCCTACGTGCTCGGCGGCCGCGCCATGGAGATCGTGTACGACGAGCGCGACCTCGAGCGCTACATGCGCGAGGCGGTGACCGCCTCGCCGCAGCGCCCGGTCCTCATCGACCGCTTCCTCGAGGACGCCGTGGAAGTGGACGTGGACTGCATCTCCGACGGCCGGCGCGTCGTGATCGGCGCGGTCATGGAGCACATCGAGGAGGCCGGCATCCACTCCGGCGACAGCACCTGCGCCATCCCGACCTTCACGCTCGGCGAAGCCGTCGAGGAGGAGATCCGCGAGGCCGCGCGCGCCATGGCGCTGGAGCTGGGCGTGGTCGGCCTCATGAACGCCCAGTTCGCCGTGCGCGGCTCCACGGTCTACGTGCTCGAGGTCAACCCGCGCGCTTCGCGCACCGTGCCCTACGTCGCCAAGGCCACCGGGCTGCCGATGGCGCGCCTCGCCACCATGGTGATGGCCGGGAGGACCCTGGACGAGCTCAACGTGGTCGAGCCGGCGCTGGCGGAGCACATCGCCATCAAGGCGCCCGCCTTCCCCTTCGCCAAGTTCCCCGGCGCGCGCGCCGACCTCGGCCCCGAGATGCGCAGCACCGGAGAAGTGATGGGCATCGACCGCGGCTTCGGCATGGCCTTCGCCAAGGCCAGCGCCGCCGCCGGCCGGACGCTCCCGACCAGCGGCAAGGTCTTCGTCTCGGTCAAGGACTCGGACAAGCGCAACATCGCGCTCGTAGCCCGCTCGCTGGTGGACCTCGGCTTCACCCTGATCGCCACCGACGGCACCTGGAAGGTGCTCAAGCGCCACGGCATCCCGGTGCAGCGCATCAACAAGATGCACGAGGGCCGCCCGCACGTGGTCGACCTGATCAAGAACCGCGAGATCGACCTCATCATCAACACGCCCTTGGGCAAGATCACGCGCTACGACGACGGCTACATCCGCACCGAGGCCTACCAGGCCAACATCCCCTGCCTCACCACCCTGAGCGCCGCCCAGGCCGCCATCGAGGGCATCCAGGCGCTGCAGGCCGGCCGCGCCGAGGTCACCGCCCTGCAGGACTATTTCGCCCCGGCGCGCCCGCCGGTGACCGCTGAGGCCTGAGGCGCGAGCTATTTCTTCCAGTATGCAGGCGTGACTTCGACCCGTTCATGCGCGATTCTCGCTGACGGTGTCCGGGAGTCCGGCCCCGGCGTGTTCCTGGCCGGCACTGCAGCCACGTTACAAGTCCGCCAGGGTGTGGCGCTGTTGGTGGATCCGGGAGGATCGGCGGCGTCCCCCGGGGTGAGGCTGACCGTGCTGTAGTGGGTCCAAGAATTCTCTGGCATGCTTGAGGGAGAGGCGGATGCACTTGCGCTGGAGGGGGCGCGGCCCCTGCTCTCCTCGCTTGCTCTGGCAATCCACGAGCCCGCCTACCCACGGGCACCACTGCTTGTCCGCAGTGGTGCTTGTGTTTTGTTGCGTGCTGGCCCGGCCTTTGAGGGCACAGGAGCCCGAGCCGGCGGTGCAGCCGGAGACGGAGCCGCAGCTGCCGCCGCCGCAGCCGGAAGCTCCGGCCTGGCCGATCCACGGGTCCTTCATCTTGCGCTACGATCTGCGTCATTCCCGCAGCGACGCCATCGACGATGAGCGCGACCAGGACCTGTATCAGTACTTGTCCTTGACCGGCGGCAGCGCGGCGCGCAACGCCGTGACCGCCTCGTTCTACGGCCGCGCCGTGGTGGACCTGGAAGGCGGCGAGCCGGGGCCGTCGCTGAGCAGCGTGGAGGACACGCGCGGCAGCGCCTGGGACTTCCGCCTGTACCGCGCCTACCTGGCGTTCCACCGCATCGTGGCGGATGGAGAGCTGCGCGCCGGCCGCCAGACGCTGTACGACACGCCGGTGCTGCTGAACCTGGACGGCGTCACCCTGGACACGCCGGCGCCCGTGTTCGGCACCGACGTGACCTGGCAGGTCTACGGCGGCGTGCCGGAGCACTACTGGGAGGATGCGCGCAGCGGCGACCTGGCCGTGGGTGCTGCGGCCACGGTCGCACCCTGGAGCAACGCCAGCGCACGCCTGGACCTGATGCACCTCGAAGACCGCTACCTGTTCGGCGACCAGACCAATGACCTGATCGGCGCGCGCCTGGACCAGGCGTTCCGCGCGGGCCGCGGCTGGGTCTCGGGCAGCACCACCTGGCTGGACGGGGACCCGCGCGACGCCGGCGTGGACGGCATGTGGACCGATCCGGAGCTGGATCTGCAGGTGAACGCGCGCGTCTACAGCCTGCTCACGCGGCAATCGGTGAACACGCTGGAGTTCGACCCGTTCACCGCCGTGCTCATGGATGAGGAGCCGTATTACGAGGGCATGCTGATGCTGTCCAAGGGCTTCGACTCCAGCCCGCTGGGCGAGAGCTGGCGCGCCGACGCCGGCGCCTACGGGCGGATCCTGCGCGATTCGGCCCAGGAGAGCGAGTTCAACCACGAATTCCAGCGCTACTGGCTGGCCGGGACCGTGGAGGGTTTTCCCTGGCGTGCTGCCGATCTCACCGTCACCGGCGACTGGTGGGATGCGGGGGACACGGTGTGGACCCTCGGCGCCGAGCTGAGCGCGGAGCTGGGCGAGGACACAGACTTCGTCCTGGCCAGCGCGTACTCGCTGTACGACTACGACTTCTTCACCCAGGAGGAGCGCACGCACGTGCGCGACTACTCCGCGCTCCTGCGCCACCGCTTCGCGGAGGCGCTGGCGCTGCGCCTGTCCTTGTCGTTCCAGGAGGACGACGCGGAGCAGTACCAGATCGCCACGGCACAGCTGGAGGTGAGCTTCTAGGAGCCGCCATGCGCCACCTCCTCATGCTGATCGCGGCCCTGGGACTGCTGGTGGTCGCCTGCTCGCTGGTGCAGCCCGAGCCGGACACGCCCGCGGTGCCGGGCCGGGCGGCGGAGTTCCCCCACGCCGTGCACATGAGCGCGGATGTGGGGTTGAGCTGCCAGAACTGCCATGCCGGTGCGGAGGACCAGGACGCGGCCGGAATGCCAGGCCTCAGCACCTGCCTGCTGTGCCACGTGCCCGAAGAGGAGGACGCACCGGAGGGGGCGCTCAGCCCGGTGCTGGCGGCCTTCTTCCTGCCCGGGGAGTCGCAGCCGGCGTGGAGCCGGCTGACCGCCTTGTCGGTGCCGTCCGTGTTCTCGCATGCCCGGCATGCGGGCGCCGGTGTGGACTGCAGCTCCTGTCACGGCGATCTCGGCGCCAGCGAGGCGGTGCGGCGCGGGGTGCACGTGGACATGGACGCCTGCGTGCGGTGCCACGAGAGCCGCGCCGTGGCCGACGGCGGCTGCATCGGCTGTCACCCGGGCGTGGACGAGAGCTGGAGACCGCCCAGCCACGACGCCGCCTGGGAGCGCGTGCACGGTCGCACCACGCGCGTCGGCGCGCTGCAGCACGCGGGCCCGGTCATGCAGTGCGACCTGTGCCACCGCGAGGACGGCCCCACGCAGTCGTGCGAGGAGTGCCACCTGTCGACCCTGCCCGAGGACCACACGCTGTTCTTCAAGAACCAGGGGCACGGGATCCTGTCGGCGATGAACCGCAGCCGCTGCGAGGCCTGCCACCAGCAGGACATGTGCCTGGCCTGCCACGAGGTCACCGCGCCGCGCTCGCACGCGGCGGGCTGGGGCGAGCCGCGCAACAACCACTGCCTTTCCTGCCACCTGGGCGTGCGCGCCTCCAGCGACTGCCGCGTGTGTCACATGGACGGCGCTCCCAGCCACGACGCGGCGCCCGTCCCGCCGCCCTCGGTCCCGGCGCACGCCACCGCCACGGCGTGCATGGTGTGCCACGCCACCGTGAGTCCGCCCAGGCACCCCTTCACGGGGGATGGAAACTACTGTCGGAGGTGCCACCAATGAAGCTGCGTCTGGTACTGGCCGGCGGCGCCGCGGCGCTGGCGACGCTGGGAGCCACCTGCGGCGGCGACGGCGACTTCGAGCCGGCGCCGTTCAACCCGCACCCGCCTGTGTTCAACCCGAACCTGTCGCGGCCGACGGCGCAGCAGCTGCAGGTGCAGATGGCCTACAACCTGGCCGACGGCAGGATCTACGGCCACGTGATCTGGCCGGCCAACCGCGGTCACCTCTCCGCCTTCTACCTGTTCCAGGACGGCGCCTGGTCGCTGCAGGGCGAGGCCCGCCGCGAGCTGCTGGAGACCGGCGCAGTCGCCTCGGCGGAGTCACGCCTGTCGCTGATGTGGGGCGACGCCGCCGCAGCCGCGTCCACGCCGAACTTCCAGCAGCTCGGCTGCGCACTGGCCTGCCACGACGACGGCCACCACATGCCGGGCTGGGTCGAGGACGGCAGCGACGAGCACCAGAGCATGCACCTGCCGCCGGCGCCGTTCTACGAGGATACGTCCCTGGACCTGTGGGCCTGGCGCGCCCACACCGCGGCGCCGATCGGCTACTGGAGCGACGAGATCCTGGACGACACGCAGCCGGTGCACGACGGACACCAGCACGGGGAGGCGGCCATGCACCCCGACGAAGGCTCAGGCGGCTTCGAGGAGAACCTGCTGCTCGGCGGGAACCCGGTCCTGGTGTACGACGCCGCGACCACCGTCAACGGCAGCTACGCCGTGCCCATGGCTCAGCTGGCCAGCACGCCGGACTACTTCTTCACCGATCCGGCCAATCCCGGCGGCGTCACCGGCTTCAGCGGTCCCCTGGCCATGTCCTACGCCGACGCGGCGGCACAGGGCTACACGCCGGTGGAAGGCGACACGGTGCCCTTCTGGGTGCTGTCGCAGCCGCAGGGCAGCCGCGGGGACATCCTGGCGGTGATCAGCCCGGACGGCGGAGTGACCGTGGCCGAGCAGTCGTTCTACGACGCGGCGGCCGGCGTCTGGCACTCGTACTTCACGCGCAGCATGACGGGGAGCCCCGGAGACCTGCGCTTCGTGCGCAACCGCCAGTACGTGGTCGCCTTCGCCGTGCACCGCGACCTGACCGAAGGGCGCGACCACTACATGTCCTTCCCGCAGGTGGTGTGGATCGAGGATCCGCGCAATCCCGGCGGCTTCGCCGGCTCGGACTTCACCGCCGTGCAGCTCACCGTGCCCGGCGAGGTTCCGGACTTCTCCGACACCACTGCGTACCCTCCGTTCACGGTGGACATGGTCCTGCCGGGCGTGCTGTCCTTCGAGTTCCTCACGGACACGCGCGAGGCGGACTACATCTTCGGCCAGACGCACGGCGGCTACGACGACCTGCTGCCGGCGGTCACCGGCCCGGTCGGGATCGGCTGCCGCGCCTGCCACACTCTGCGCGACGACGACCCCTTCACGCCGTTCCTGGAGGGCGGCTCGCTCGAATTCAAGACGGCGCGGCGCGGCGGCCTGTTCGAAGCCACTCCCATCTCGCTGGAGTTCAACGTCCGGCCGGTCCTGGACAGCCGTTGCCTGCCCTGCCACGCCCCGGGCGGCAGCGCCGCCGCCATCCCGTTCTCCGGCGTGCCTTCGGACCAGGTGTACGGCAGCCTGATCGCCCCCGGGCGCGTGACCTGGCCTCGTCCGGCGCGGTCGCCGCTGCTGCGCGTGCCGGCCGCGGACCAGGACGGCAATCATCCCCCGGAGCCGCCCCTGGACGGCTTCGACGGCAGTCCTGACTACCAGCGCATGCTGTACTGGATCCTGTACAACGCGCCCAACAACTGAGCGTAGGAAATTCCGGTGAAGCCACTCGCCTGCCTGATCGCCGCTGCCCTTCCCTGCCTGGCCCTGGCCTTCGCCCAAGAGCCGGCGCCGGCGCCCAAGAAGACTCC
The DNA here is from genome assembly GCA_004295085.1 of Planctomycetota bacterium. Classification (GTDB taxonomy): domain Bacteria; phylum Planctomycetota; class UBA1135; order UBA1135; family UBA1135; genus SHNF01. The sequence goes on from SHNF01000002.1 coordinate 115,939, forward strand.
GCAAGACGACGCCAGCTACATCGGCGCGGTGTCGTGCCGGAGCTGCCACCGCTCCAAGGCCAAGGGTGAACAGTACGTGCACTGGTCCACCAAGACCCCGCACCCCAATGCCTACGACACGCTGGCCTCGGAGAAGTCCAAGGAGGTGGCGGCAAAGCTCGGGGTCGCCGACCCGCAGAAGGACCCGGCCTGCCTGCGCTGCCACGCCACCGCCTTCGGAGTGGACGCGAAGAAGATCGAGAAGAGCTTCAAGCCGGAGATGGGCGTGCAGTGCGAGAGCTGCCACGGCCCTGGGAGTTACCACAAGGAGCAGCGCCTGAAGGCCGCGGCCGCCAAGGGCGCGGACGCGGCGCAGGCGGCGTCGAACACCACCCTGGACATTCCCAAGGACGAGATCCGCCTGCCCACCGAGGCGGTCTGCCGCTCCTGCCATAACCAGGACTCGCCCACCTACAAGCCCTACGAGCACAAGGAGTTCCTGCCCAAGGTGGCGCACCCCAACCCCCAACGCAAGCGCGCCGCGGAGGCCGCGCCGGCGGATGGCGCACCGCAGGCCCCCAAGACCGGCGGCTAGCATCTCCGCAACCGCCACGCGGGTCCTCACGTCCCCCATTCCAGAACTCCGCTTCCGAGCTCCAGAGTACGAACGCATGAAAACCAACCGTCCCTTCCTCACCCTCGCCGCGGCCGGCGGCCTGACCGCCCTGATGACCTCTCCGGCCGGGGCCTTCCTGCTGTACTCCAGCGGCCCGATCAACGACCGGGCCAGCAACCCGCCGAGCTACGCCAACTGCACGTCGTGCCACACCACGAATCCGGTGAACTCGGGCGATGGCGGGGTGGCCATCAGCGGCGTGCCGGCGGAATACACGCCGGGAGCAACCTACCCCATCACGGTCATGCTCCAGGATCCGAACCAGCGCCGCTGGGGCTTCGAGATCGCCGTGTTTGGACCCAATGACAACAACATCGGCACCACGACGATCACCAACGCCAACCTTACCCAGAAGTCCACGGTGGGCGGGCGCAGCTGGATCAAGCACACCACCGCGGGCACCTTCGCCGGCACGGTGAACGGCCCGGTGTCGTGGAGCTTCGACTGGACGGCGCCGGCCGCGCCCGGCGGCATCGCCTTCTTCTACGTCTCCGGCAACGCCGCCAACAACAACGGCTTCAACACCGGGGACTTCATCTACAACAGCTCCACCGCGGCTGCGCCGGCGGGCGCCGCGCATGCGGATTCCACCTTGATCCTGCAGCCGGACAGCATCAGCTTCCGCCGCGGGCGCAGCGTGACCGTGCGCGCGCGGGTGCGCAACCATACGTCCAGTGCGCAGAGCTACGACCTGGTGTCGCGGGTGCGGCTGCCGGGCGGCAGCTTCTTCCCCCCCGCCGGCTCGCTGCTGCCGCCCATCGGGCTGAGCCTGGCCGCCGAGGGCTTCACTCAGGCCAGCATGACGCACATGATCCCGAGCGGCGCGCCGCTGATCACGGCCACTTACGAGGCTTTCATACAGGACGCCGGAGGCAACCCCGTGGACATGGACAACTTCACGTTCAGCGTGACTCCGTAGTCCGGCCGCTAGGATGGGCGGCGTGCAACGACGCCGCCCGCTCCTGGTCCTGTGCCTTGCCGCCGTTCCGGCCGCGCTGGTGGGCTCCCCCGCGGGAGCCCACCTCATTTATTCCAGCGGTCCTCCCGACGACCTGGCCAGCAACCCTCCGTACTATGCCAACTGCACCCAGTGCCACGGCGGTTTCGTGAACTCCGGCGACGGGGGGCTCGTGATCGAAGGTGTCCCGGCCGAGTACACGCCGGGGGTGAAGTACCCGATCACGGTCACCCTGGGCGACCCGGGGCAGCGGCGCTGGGGTTTCGAGGTCGCGGTGTTCGGCGCCGCCGGCAAGGACATCGGCGTGACCACGATCACGGACTCCGCGCACACGCAGAAGTCCGCGCTGGGCCACCGCAGCTGGATCAAGCACACGGGCGCCGGGACCTTCCCCGGCACGCTCAACGGCCCGGTCTCCTGGACCTTCGACTGGACCGCGCCGCCGGCCGGCTCCGGCACGGCCTTCTTCCACGCCTCGGGCAACGCCGCCAACAACAACTTCTCCACCAACGGCGACTTCATCTACAACACGGCCACGGCCTCCGCGGAAGCCGGGGCCGCCCACTCCGACGCCACGCTGGTCCTGCAGCCGGACACGCTGTTCTTCGCGCGCGGCCGCAACGTGACCATCCGCGCGCGCGTGCGCAACCACAGCTCTGCGGCGCAGACCTGGTTCGTGGTGTCGCGCGTGCGCATGCCCAGCGGCCGTTTCTTCCCGGCCGCGGGCTGGCTGCTGCCGCCGCAGGGCGTCAGCCTGGCGCCGCAGGGCTGGGCCGAGGCCAGCCTGACCCACGCCGTGCCGGGCACGGCTCCGCTGCTCAGCGCGTACTACCAGGGCCAGGTGCTGGACGGCAGCGGCAACTCGCTGGACGTCGCCAAGTTCCGCTTCGTGGTGACGCCCTAGTCAGCGCCGGCGCCGTAGCGCGCGCACCAGCTCGCGGAAGTCCTCGGGCAGCAGCCAGGCGGTCGCGACGGCCCCGGCCGCCGCTCCGGCCGCGATGCACGCGCCCAGCCCCCACGGCGTCGCCGCCGCGGCGCCGAGCCCCCGGCTGGCGCCGTAAGCCGCCGCCCCGCACAGCGCCGCCGGCGCCAGCAGGCGCGGCATCCGGCTCCACGCCAGCGGCGCGCCGATCTCCAGACCGCGCAGGCCCACGGCCAGCAGCAGCGCCTGCACGGTCAAGGCCGCGGAGGTGGCGTAGGCGGCGCCCGGGACACCGAGGACGGGCAGGAGCAGCACGTCCAGGACCAGGTTCAGCGGCACGATGACGCAGGCCGCCAGCGCCGGGCCGCGGAAGTCGCCGCGGCTCTGGCGCACGCGCGTGAGCAGGCCGGCCACGGTGGCGGCGGGCAGGCCCCACAGGTACGCGCGCACCGTGGCGGCCAGGATGACGGTGTTCTCCGCGCCGAAGCGGCCGTGCTCGAACAGGACCCGGATCACCGGCACGGCCAGCACGTACAGGCCCGCCGCCGACAGGAAGGTCAGGAGCAGCGTCATCTCGACCGTGCGCCGCAGCGCCTGCGTGAGCTCGCCGTAGCGTCCCTCCGCCGACAGGCGCGCGAACAGCGGCGCGGTTCCGGTCACCGCCGCGATCCCGAGCACCGCGAGCGGCAGCTGCAGCAGCCGGTTGCCATGGTAGGCGTAGGTGTTGGCGGACGGATCCACCATCGTGCGCACCAGGATCTGGTCCACCGCCAGGTTGATCTGGAACACGGCGACGCCCAGCAACGCAGGCAGGAAGTCGCGGAAGGTGCGCAGCACCGTGCCGTCGCCGGGACGAAGCTCGGGACGCAGCGGCATCCCGAGCCGGCGCAGGCCCGGGAGCTGGAGCCCCCACTGCACGACGCCGCCGGCCAGCAGCCCCAGGCACAGCAGCGCCATGCTGCGGTAGCTCGGATGGTCGGGCAGCAGCGTGAGCGCCGCCAGCACGCCGATCCAGACCACGTTGAGCAGCACCGGCGCCAGCGCCGGCAGGTGGTACATCCCGGCCAGGTTCTGTGGAGCGGCGTACAGCGCCGTCAGGCAGATCGGCACCAGGTACGGCAGGATGATCAGGCTCAGGACCAGGGTCTCGCGCCAGGCAGCGCTCAAGTCGTCTCCCCAGCGCCACAAGGCCAGGGCCATGCCGGCCTCGCTCAGCACAAGCACGCCCACCAGGCAGGCGGCCAGGAAACCGTGAAAGCGCGCGAACAGGCGCGCCTCCGCCTCCGGCCCGCGGCTCAGGCGCTCGCGGGCCAGCGCCGGCTGGATCGCCGCCGACGCCGCTCCCTCCCCGAGCAGGTCCCGGAACAGGTTCGGAACGATCCAGGCGTAATTGAACGCGCCGGATTCCGGCGACACGCCCACGGTCACGGCCATGATGCAGTCGCGCACAAAGCCGAGCACGCGCGAGAGCAGGGTCCAGAGCGAGGTCACGAGCGTGCCCCGGAACGCCGTGCGCCCGGTCATCGGTGGCATGGGGCCGGGTTATAGCCCGCGCCGCCTCCGCGCACCAAAAGGTCCGCCTAAGATTGCGCCGATGCGGCTGGCCTTCGACGCGCGCGCCCGCGCCCGTCCCCACTCCTCTTACGCGCGCGTGCTGGCGCTGCTCCGCGACGCCGCGGCGGCCGTGGACCTCCCCTTCGAGGAGTGGAGCGGCGGTCCCTGCGCCGCCGACGTGCTGTGGAGCCCGCAGGCGGATCCGCCGCCGCTGCGCGGCCCGCGCCTCGTGCTCTCGGTGCACGACGTCAATCCGCTGCTGGCGGACGGGCGACCGCGCTGGCAGCGCCTGCGGCGCGAGCTGGGCTTCCGCTGGCGGATTGCGCGCGCCGCGCGCGCCGCCTGGCGGGTCGCCACGGACAGCGAGGACGCCGCGGCGCGGCTCCGGCAGCGGTTCGGAAAGCTCCGGGAGAGCCTGCGCGTGGTTCCGCTGTACGCCGACCGCCGTTTCGCGCCCGGCGCGCCTTCGCCGGCCCTCGCCGGCACGCTGCAGCTCCAGCCGGGCTACGTTCTCTACCTCGGCGCCCTGCGCCGCCACAAGAACTGGGAGCGGCTGCTCGCCGCCTATGCGCGCCTGCCGCCGCCCGTGCGCGCCCGCCACCCGCTTGTGCTCGCGGGCAGCGCGCATCGCAGCGGCGATCGCCTGCGCGAGCTGGTGGCGCGGCTGCAGCTCCAGGACCACGTGCGCCGCTTCACGGACGTGCCCGACGCGCTGGTCCTCGACCTGTACCGCGGCGCCGCCCTGTTCGTGTTCCCCTCGCTCATGGAGGGCTTCGGCCTGCCCCCGCTGGAGGCCATGGCCTGCGGCGTCCCGGTGGTCGCCAGCAAGGCCACCTGCCTGCCGGAAGTCCTCGGCAACGCGCCCCTGTTCATCGATCCGGAGGACGTGGACGCGATGACCTGGGCCATGGAGCGCGCGCTGGCGGACCCGTCCCTGCGCGAGCGGCTGCGCGAGCACGGCCTGCGCCGCGCCGCCGCGTTCCATCCCGTGCGGACCGGCCGCGCCATCGAGTCCGTGCTGGCGGAAGCCGTCCCGGGCAATCCACGAGCAGATCGATCAGGGTCGTAGCCGCCCATTCCCAGCGCTCGCAGCCGCCGGGCCGGATCAGGCGGGAGCGACGGCGCCCTCGTCCTCCTCGTGCACGACCGGGGCCATGCTGGCCAGCGTGTCGCCCTCCTTGAGGCTCACCAAGCGCACGCCCTGGGTGGCCCGGCCCTGTTCGGAGATCGCGGCCACGGGGGTGCGCACCAGCATGCCCTGCTCGGTGCTGAACAGGACGTCGTCGCAGCGGCTGGCGTTGAGCGCGTTCACCACCGGCCCGTTGCGCTCGGTGGTCTTGATGCCGACCACGCCGTGGCTGCCGCGGCGCGTGAGGCGGAATTCCTCGATCCGCGTGCGCTTGCCGTAGCCGTGCCGGCAGGCGATGAGGATGGAGTCGTCGGCCTTGCCGGTCACCAGGTCCACGACCTTGTCGTCGTCCCACAGCGCCGCGCCGCGCACGCCGGCGGCGGTGCGGCCCATGGGGCGCACGTCCTCCTCCGAGAAGCGCGCCACCTGCCCGCCGGCGGTGCACAGCAGGATCTCCTCGCCCTTCTTCACCAGCGCGGTGCCGACGAGGCGGTCGCCCTCCTCCAGCACGGTGGCGATGATGCCGGCCGCGCGCGGGCGCGAGTACTGCGCCAGCTCGGTCTTCTTGACCTTGCCGCGCTCGGTGGCGAACAGCAGGTAGTCAGCCTCGTCGAAGCGGCGCGTGGCCTGGATCGAGCGGATCTCCTCCTCGGGCGCGATGCCCTCCAGGAAGTTGCGGATGCTGCGGCCCTTGGCCGTGCGCTCCAGGTTCGGCAGCTGGAACACCTTGACCCAGTACAGGCGGCCGCGGCTGGTGACGATCAGCAGGTAATCGTGGGTGCTGCACACGAACAGGTGCGACAAGGCGTCGCCCTCCACGGTGCGGCCGCCGGTGATGCCGCGGCCGCCGCGGCCCTGGGCGCGGTAGGCGACGACCGGGGTGCGCTTCACCAGCCCGGCTCGGCTGATGGTCACCACCACGTTTTCCTCGGTGACCAGGTCTTCGGTCAGGAAATCCTCCACCGAGCCGCCGATCTCGGTGCGCCGCTTTCCGGCGTAGCGTTTCTCCAGCTCGTCCAGGTCCTCGCCGATCATCTGGATCACCAGGCGGTCTTCGGCCAGGATGCGCTGGTACCAGGCGATCTCCTGCTCCAGGCCCTCGATCTCCTGCTCCAGGCGCGTCACCTCGAGCCCGGTCAGCCGCCCCAGGCGCATGTCCACGATGGCCTGCGACTGCTCCGGGCTCAGGCCGAAGCGTGTTTCCAGGCGCCCGCGCGCCACCGGCGTGTCCGGCGAGGTCTTGACCATCTCCACGACCTCGTCGATGTTGCGGATGGCGATCAGCAGCCCCTGCAGGATGTGCAGGCGCTTCTGCGCCTTGAGCAGGCGGAAGCGCGTGCGCCGGCGGATCACCTGGAAGCGGTGGTCGCGATAGGCCTCGATCAGCTCCTTGATGTTCAGCGTGCGCGGCCGGCCGTCCACCAGCACCGTGTTGCGGATGACGTATGTGCTCTGCAGCGGCGTGAACTTGTACAGCAGGTTCTCGACCACCGCGGGATCGGCGTCGTTCTTGAGCTCGATCACCAGCCGCATGCCATCGCGGTCGGACTCGTCGCGGACGTCGTGGATGCCCTCGATCCGCCCTTCCTTCACCGCCTCGGCGATCTTCTCGATGATGGCGTCCTTCTCGCGCTCGTACGGGATCTCGGTGGCCACCAGGCGGTCGCGCTCGCGCCCCTCGCCGTGCTCGAGGTGCATGCGCCCGCGCAGCACCACCCGGCCGACGCCGGTGCCGTAAGCCGCGCCGATGCCCTCGATCCCGCACAGCACGCCGCCGGTCGGGAAATCGGGGCCCGGCAGCAGCTTCATGATCTCGGCGATGTCGCAGTCAGGCCGGTCCAGCACCAGGCGGATGGCCGCGAACACCTCGCTGGGGTTGTGCGGCGGCAGCGACGTGCTCATGCCGACCGCGATCCCTTCCGAGCCGTTCACCAGCAGATTGGGGAAGCGTCCCGGAAGCACCACCGGCTCCATGCGCGTCTCGTCGTAATTGGCACGCAGGTCGACCGTGTCCTCCTCGAGGTCCGCCAGCATCTCGGCCGCCGGGCCGGCCAGGCGCGCCTCCGTGTACCGCATGGCCGCCGGCGGATCGCCGTCGATGCTGCCGAAGTTGCCCTGACCGTCCACCAGCACCTGGCGCAGGCGGAACGGCTGGGCCATGCGCACCAGCGTCGGATAGATGACGGACTCCCCGTGCGGGTGGTAGTTGCCTGAGGTATCGCCGGCGATCTTGGCGCACTTGCGGTACTTGGCGTTGGGACCCAGGTTCAGGTCGTTCATCGCCACCAGGATCCGCCGCTGCGACGGTTTGAGGCCGTCACGGACGTCGGGCAGGGCCCGGTCGTAGATGACGGACAACGCGTACGTCAGGTACGACTCCCGCATCTCCCTCTCGATCAGGGAGCTGCCGGCAGGCTCCGCGGCGGCTGTTTTTTCCTCCTCCATGCTCATTCCCCAGGACCTCGGTCAAAGGCTTGCATTGCACAGGAACCGAGCCTGCCTGGGAAGCGCTTTCTCTCTTCAAGGACAATCACAAGGCATTTATTTACAGAGGTTTATGAATCATCCTGAAGCTGCGACCAAAGTCGCCGCCAGGCCTGCCGGCAAGAGCGTCCGGAGGGTCCATTGCCAGGCCCGGGCGCGCCTCTGCCAGGCCTGGGCGTGGGCAGGCTCGGCCTGGGAGCGCTGCAGCTCGGCCACGCGCCGCCGTACTGGGAGATGGCGGATTCCCAGCCGTGCGCTGTGGGGGCCGAGCGACTGGAGCACCTCGATCAGGCGCGGGCCGATCTCCGGCTCCACCGCCATGGCGTCCAGGTCGGCCTGCATCTCGAACACGCGAAAGGCCGGCAGGCACGGCAGGAACCCGAGCACCGCGATCGCCAGGGTGAACAGGATCGGGGCTTCCTCCTCCGGCAGCAGGCCCAGTCTCGATGCCAGCGCCGAGACCAGCAGCATCGCGCCGACGTATCCCGACATCAGGCTGAACACGTGGCCGCGGCGCAGGTGCGCCAGCTCGTGGGCCAGGGCCGCTTCCACCTGCTCGCGCGGCAGCCGTTCCAGCAGCGCGTCGGACAGCAGCACCGCGCGCCAGCGGCCCATGCCCATGGCCACGGCGTTGGCCAGCAGGCGCTGCGTGTGCCACAGGTACACGCGCGGCGCGCGGCCGCGGCCGCGCCACAAGCGGTCGGCCGCCGGCTGCCAGGTGTGCGGCGCCGCCACCGCTCCGAAGATCCGCGGCAGTTGCGCCAGCAGAAGCGCGGCCACGGCCAGCACCAGGGCCAGGTCCACGGCATCCGCGACCAGCGCGCGCGCGCCGCCACCACCGTCTTGCGGTGCCGGCAGCCACCGTTCGCGCAGCTCCCAGCCTTGCGCCACCAGCGCGAACGGCAGGATGACCCACAGCATGGACGCGAGCTGGCGCCCGGCGTAGCGGCGCGCCTCCGCCGGGCTCAGCCGCCACAAGGCGGCCTCGCCCAGGCGAAAGCCGAGCTGGATCCCCAGGAACGGGATCAGGCCGATCCAGGACTCCAGCAGCGCCGGCAGCGTCCAGTCCTCCCACAGGCGCATGCCGCCGAACGGCGCCAGCCACAGTGCGTAGCAGAGCAGCGGCAGCGCGAAGCGTCCGAGCATGCCGGCCTCCCAGGGCCGCCGCGGGCGCGCGGCGCTCCAGCGCAGGTAGAACAGCCACACCACGCCGAAGGTGGCGATCAGGCCGAAACTGTCCGGAGCACGCACCCAGCGCGGGTGCTCGGCCAGCCACTGCCAGATGCCGTAGGCGGCGGCGAGGGAGAAAAAGGGCGGCACGCGCGTTCAGTCCAGCGCCAAGTCCATGGGTTTGCCGATGCTGGCCGCGCCGCGCAGCAATACACCGCCGTCGGGCGCCGGGGCCAGGCTCAGGACCCCTCCCGGCATCTCCACCCGCAGCGGGCCCTGCGCGCCGCCGGCCCAGGCCGCCAGCGCCACCGCCACGGCGCCGCTGCCGCAGGCGCGCGTCTCGCCGACGCCCCGCTCCCAGACGCGTGCGCGCAGCAGCCCGGGGCCTCCGTCCGCGATCGCCTCCACGTTGACGCCCTGCGGGAACAGGTCGCGGCGCGCGGCCACGGCGCGCGCCAGCGCCTGCAGGTTCAGCCGCCCGAGGTCGGCGACCGGCACGACGCAATGCGGGTTCCAGAACGGCACGGAGACCCCGGTCAGCCCGTCCAGGGCCACGGCCTCCAGCGCCAGCTCCTGCGGGAGGTCGGCGCGCCGCAAGTGCAGCTCCACGCCCTCGGGCACGCGCCGCCAGCGGATGGCACGCCCGGCCATGCAGAACTCCCCGCCCGCCGCGCCTTCCCACAGCGCCGCCGCGCGCAGACCGTTCAGGCACACGCCGCCGTCGCTGCCGTCGCGGTTGTAGATGCCCAGTCTGCGCCCCGGCGCCTGCGCGGGTCCCAGCAGCAGCAGCCCGTCCCACTGTGCGCCGCAGGCGCGCTGCGCCAGCTCTCCCGGCGCCAGACCGGTACGCGCCGCGTCCTCCTCCCGCGCCAGCAGGAAGGTGTTGCCCAGGCCCTCGCCGGGCACGCAACGCAGGCCTTGCTCGGCCACGGCGCCCACGAGCCTAGCGCAAGGCGTCCAGGCCGCGCTGCAGGAAGGCCGCGAATCCGGCCGCATCCGGCCGGTATCCGTCCACCATCTCCACGACCCGGTCCGTGCGGGGATCCAGGATCACGTACTGGGGCTGCTGCGGCGAGTGGAATCGTTCGATCTGGTACTGCTTGTTCCAGTCCCCGTACGGCGGCTTGTCCACCCACAGCTCGGCGCGCACGTACTGCTGCAGCAGCGGCCGCACCTGGTCATGCGGAAAGATGTTGTTCTCCATGCGCCGGCAGTTGATGCAGGTGACGCCGGTGAAGTCCAGGAACAGGGGCTTGCGCAGGTCCGCGGCGCGCTGGAACGCCTCCGGGTAGCTCTCGAACCAGCGCAGGTTCGCCGGCCCCAGCTTCACGCTCTCGCCTACGTGCACCGGATCGTCGCCGGCGCCCGCCGGCAGCGTGACGCCGTAGCTCGGCGGCGGGAAGTAGCCTTCCAGCGGGCCGTGGTAGGTCGCGCCGCGCAGGCCGTTGAGGACGTAGGCGCCGGCGGCCAGGGCCAGCGCGCCCAGCGCCACGCGGCCCGGGCCCGGCTTCTCGTGCTCGAACTGGTGGGGCGTACGGAACACGCGGAACAGACACGACGCCCACATGACGATCGGGATGGCGGTGAGCGCGATCACCACGGGCCGGGTCAGGATCTGCAGGTCCCACACGAAATCGGCGTTGGAGAAGAACTTGAGCGCGAAGATGAGCTCCAGGAAGCCCATGGCCACCTTCACGTCCTCCATCCAACCGCCGGCCCTGGGCAGCTTCGCCAGCGCGCTGGGAAACAAGGCCAGCACCACGAAGGGCGCCGCGAACACAAGCGCGTACACCGTCATGCCGGCGAAGGCGTAGAACCAGGCGCCGTTGGCGGCCAGGGCCAGCAGCCCGCCCACGAAGGCCACGGTGCAGGTGAACGCGGTGACGCTGAAGGCCACCGCCATCAGCATCACCGGGCCGTAGCCGGCGCGCGCCTGTCCCCGGGCGGTCGCGGCCGAGAGCCGCGCCTGCAGCCAGCGCGGCGGGTTGATGTCGTACAGCCCCAGCAGCGACAGCGCGAAGACCACGAACAAGGCCGCGAGCGCCAGGTTGAGGAACGGGTTGGAGGCCAGGGAGTTGATGCCGCCGGCGCCGTAGAGGGCGGTGATCCCCAGCCCCAGGCCGACGAAGGTCAGGACGATGCCGGCGCCGTAGGCCAGAGCGTTGGGCAGCGGCTGCCCCTTGCCCGCTTCCGAGCGCTTCGTGAAGAACGAGACGGTGATCGGGATCATCGGGAACACGCACGGCGTCGCCAGCGAGAACAGCGCGGCCAGCACCGCGGCCGCCAGGAACGCCAGAAAGCCCTGGCCCAGGGCCAGCTCCGCCGCGGAGCGTTCGCTGGCCGGAGGCGCCGCCGCTGGCGAACCTGCGCCGTCCGCGGGCTCCGGCTCCGGCGAGGGCGGCGCCGGCGACTCCGGCGGCGATTCCGGCGACACTGCGACCGGAGCCGGCTCGGGCAGGCGCGCGCCGCCGTGACGGATGGTGACGGGCAGGCTCAGGGTGGTGAGCTGCGACGGGTTGCACAGGCTCTCGGTGCAGGTCTGCCAGCGCACGCCCAGCTCGGCGTTGCTCACTCCCGGCTCGCCATCCACCAGCACGGGCAGCGTGAACTCGACGTTGCCCCCCAGCCACAGAAGGAAAGAGGTCTTGCCCGGGATCAGGTTCTCCTCGTGCAGCTCGACCGCGCCGCGCGTGCTCAGCAGAGTCGCCGGGATCGGCCGCATGGCCCCCTTCACACTCGTGACCTGCACCGGAACGCCCAGATCGGGCGACATCAGCGGGTGGTACAGGTGCCAGCCCGGCTCCACCTCGGCGCGCAGGCGCAGCAGCGCCTGCTCGCCCGACTTGGGCTCCAGCGGCTCAATGCTGGCGCTCCACTGCACCTCTCCGCGCGTGCCGAAGCCCCCCGGCATGGCGGCTCCCGGGGCGGACGGCAGTCGGTCCAGCTCTGCCGACAGATTCAGCGTCTGGGGCGGCAGGCAGCGGGAGGCGTCACAGGCGCTGAAGCCCACCTTGACGGTGGCCGCAGCCCTTCCGGGAAGCCCCTCCACCCACACCGGGAGCACGAATTCCGGCGTCCCTGGCAGCTCCAGGAGGCGTACGAGCTGCCCGCCGAGGTCTTCCTCCTTCACCCGGGGCTCTTGCAGGCAGCGCAAAGGTCCTACAGCCTTGAAGCCTTCGCCTTCCACCTGGACCGAGACGGGAGCACCCGGAGCGCCCGGATCCTGGGCCGGGTGGTACACGTGCCAGCCAGGCTGGATGTCGAGCCGGACGCGCAGCTCCGCCACGGAACCGGCCGGCGCGGTCGCCGGTTCGAAGCGGGTGCTGGCCAGGACCTCCTGCGGCAGGAGGCTCAGGGCAGCAAGCAGCAGTGCGCCGGGCATGGTCGTATTGTCCCCGATCCTGGGACAGGTTCTACGGCGCAGCCGGCTCCGTTTGTAGGGTACCTGCGGCGGGCCGGGCACACCGACGCCTGTGGCTCGCTCTCCACCGCATTCGAGAGCCATGCCGGGTGGTGGGCGATGAGGGACTCGAACCCCCGGCCTTCTCGGTGTAAACGAGACGCTCTGGCCAGCTGAGCTAATCGCCCGTGCGCTGGATTCTAGAATCCCGGGCGTGGACTCAGGCCGGCGCGGCGCGCTGCTCGTGCGCTACGACGAGATCGGGCTCAAGGGCGGCAATCGGGCCCACTTCGAGCGCCTGCTCCAGCAGAATCTAGAGCTGGCGCTGGCCGGCGCCCCCGGCTTGCGCGTGCAGCGCATCCGCGGGCGGGTGCTGGTGCGCGCACAGGCGGATCCGGAGCAGCTCGCGCAGGCTGCCGCCCGCGTCTTCGGCATCGTCAGCCTGTCATCGGCGGTGGAGACCGGCCGCAGCCTGGAGGAGATCCTGGAGGCGGCCGTGGAGCGGGCCGGGCGCGCGCTGCGCGAGGAGTTCGGCGGCCGGGAGCAGGTCCCCTTCCGCGTGGCCGCCAACCGCGCCGACAAGACCTTTCCCCATACCAGCATGGAGGTGGAGCGCTGGCTGGGCGGGCGCCTGCTGGAGCAGTTCCCGCAGCTGGCGGTGGATCTGGCGCGCGCCCAGCTGAAGGTCGAGGTGGACATCCGCCACGAAGGCGTGTGGGTGTTCGCCGGGCGCCATGCCGGCCCGGGCGGACTGCCGGTGGGCAGCATGGGCCGCGCCCTGGGTCTTCTGAGCGGCGGCCTGGACTCGCCCGTCGCCGCCTGGCTGGCCATGAGGCGCGGCCTGCGCCTGGAGCTGGCCACCTTCTACAGCTTCCCCCACGTCGGGCCGCAGTTCCGCGAGAAGGCGCTGCGCATCGGCGCGCACCTCAGCCGCTGGCTGGGCCGCGCCATTCTGCACGTCGTGCCCTTTGCCGCCGCGCAGGAAGCGATCCGCGACCACTGTCCCGAGAGCTACCGCACGGTCCTGTACCGGCGCGCCATGCACCGCATCGCCGCCCAGCTCGGGCGGCGCCGGCGCTGTTATGCCGTGGTCACCGGCGAGTGCCTGGGCCAGGTCGCAAGCCAGACCCTGGAGAACCTGGCGCTCATCGAGGAGGCCTCGGACCTGCCGGTCCTGCGACCCCTCATCACCTACGACAAGCAGGAGATCATCGCGCTCGCCCGCCGCATCGGCACCTACGAGCTGAGCACTCTGCCCGCGCCGGATTCCTGTACCGTATTCCAGCCGGCGGCCCCCGTGATCCACGGCAAGCTGGAAGAAGTCCGGGCCGCCGAATCCGCCCTGGACCTGCAGACCTTGACCTGGGCCGCCATCCAAGGCACCGAACGCCTGTACCTGCCAGAACACCGATGAAGCCGCTCCATTTCGCACTTCCCCTCGTGCTCGGCCTGCTCGCCGCCTGCGACGACGGCGGCGGCGTGCGGCGCAGCAAGCCCGCGGAAACGCTCAAGCCCGGCGCCGCGGCCCAAGGGATCGAGGGGCCGGTCGAGGCGCCGCCGGAGCTGGGGGCGGCGGCGGCGAACCAGACCTTGTACGTCTGCTGGATCAAGGACGGGCAGGGACGCCCGGTGGCACGGGCGCGCACCATGCTGCTGCGCGCCGTACCGGATCCGCTCTACATGCGCGAGCCAACGGTCAAGGAGCGGATGAGCATCTATGTCACGCCCAAGCACGGCCGGGTGCATCACGCCTGCGAAGCCGATGGCCAGGTCAAGTACATGTGGATCGCGGGGGACGGCATCGAGCCGTTCCTCACGGAGTTGGAGCCGGCGAGCGGCGGCCGGACCTTCGAGCGCACGATCACGGTCAACATCCTGCCCGTCGCCACGCTGGTTGTGAAGGACTTCGAAGGCAAGCTGGTGCCCGAGGCGCTCCTCACCATCCGCAAGGACGCGAGCGAGCCCACGATCGGCAACACCTGGAACGCGGACGACTCGGGCCAGTTGAAGTACACGCGGGAGCCGGGCACGTACATCCTGGAAGCCTCCAAGCCCAACGGCACCTGCTACAAGAAGATCACCTGGGAGTGGAACGGAGATCCGGCGCCGATCGAGATCCAGCTGCCGGAGAAGAGCATCCGCTGAAGCGGAAGGAAAATGGCCCGGCGCCATCGATGTGCAGGGCGCCGGGCCGGTGTTTGGTGGCGAGGGCGACGGGGCTCGAACCCGCAACCACCAGATCGACAGTCTGGTACGCTAACCAATTGCGCCACGCCCCCGCATTGGGGGCGGCAAGTATAGAGGAGGGTCTTCCAGGGCGTCAAGGCGCGTCCGGCCGGGTCCGCCTCAGGCGCGGCCCAGGCGCGCCGCCAGGCGCGCCGCACCGGAGAAGCGATAGAAGTCCGCGTAGCGCCACAGGGCGTCTTGGATCGCTGCTCCCTTGGCGCCTTCCCGGCCGAGAGCGACTCGCATCCAGAAGCCGAGGTACGGCTGCAGGTCCCGGTCCCGGATCAGGCCGCTGGCCACGTAGTGGTCGTAGGTGGCGAGCCGGAACAGCAGCGAGTCGAAGCTGCGCCGGATCGCCGTCTCGGTCTCGTTGAAGTCCGTCCTCTCCTGGTGGGTGCGCAGCGCCTCGCGGATCATGGCTTCGGTGACCACCACCGAGCGCTGCGCGCGCTCGGGCTGGTCCGGAAACAGCTCGACCGGCAGCTCGGCCCAGTCCAGCATCGTCAGGGCCGAGCGCACGCGTGGCTGCTGGAAGAAGTCCTTCATCACACCGGAGGTGAACTCCGACTTCTTCCAGACCTGGCCGCGGTAGTACTGGTACGCGGCGAACACCGCGCTCGAGGCGATGGCTACGGTGCGTACGAGATCCAGCCACGAGGTCAGCGTCATGGGGAGAGGAGCCTCTCAGTAGTAGATGGACCGGGTGCGATGGCGAGGGAGGTCCTTGTAGCGCGGCGCGCGCCCCCGGGTCCACAGGAGAACGTCCACCTGCATCGGCAGGACTTCCACGCCGCAGGCGTGCAGTCCGGCCACGATCCGTTCCACGGCGTGCACGGCGCCGGCCCGGATCTCGACCTCTTCCCGGCTCCCGGACGGGAGCAGCTCGCCGGCCTGGATGCGCCGCTCCAGGGACTCCTCGTACTCGAGCACGCCGTCCACGTGCAGGACATGGGGCACGACGTTGTCGGCGAACGCGGTCAGGCGGTCGAGATCGTGGAACCGGCCCAGCCCATGGCCTTCCAGCGCCAGATACAGGTCCGAGGCCGTGATCTGCGCGCGCTTGTAGAAGGCCACCGGCGCGCCGTTCCAGCGGGCGACGTCCCGGTAATACGGCATGTCCAGCAGCACGCGCACCAGCTCGCCCGCGGACTGGCCGGCGCTGCGGATCAGGCGGTCGAAGGCGCCCCCGTGGCGCTCCAGCAGGAACCGGCCCAGGTCGTTGAGCGAGCGGCGGAAGTGCCGCATCAGCGCTCCCACGGGCTTCGAATTCGGATCCTGGTCGAAGATCCGGAAGCAGTCCGCGACCTGCAGCGCGGCCAGCTGCTCCGCCGACATCGGCCCGTATGCGCTGTAATGATCGGTCAAGGCCTGCGCGATCGTCGAGTAGGTCGAGCCGCCCGGCTTCTTTCTCAGGCAATCGGACCAGCCGGAGCCGAAGTTGACCGCGTCCAGCACCAGGATGAAGCCGGCGGTGGCGTCGCCATGGCCCAGGTAGTGGCGGCTGGGGTCGAGCACGGGCCGCTGCCATCGCTCCAGGCACAGCTCGGACACGTAGCCCTGCAGGCGAGCGGGGCGCAGCCGCACCCAGCGCGCGCCTTCGGCCACGGTGGCGCAGCTCGCGCGCACCGTGTCGAGGACGTGCGCGCCCGGATCCGGCTTACTCGGCATCCTTGGCCCGCTGCCACAGCTCCAGCAGCTCGGGCAGCCGCGCCTCGCGCAACGGTTTGCCGAGGTTGCGCTCCACGTAGCGGAAGCGCGCGCCGAAGCGCTCGACGGTGCCGCGCAGCGCCAGCTCCGGCTCCAGGTCCAGCTTGCGGGCCATGTTCACGATGGCGAACAGCAGGTCGCCCAGCTCGCGCGCGGCCGCCGCGCGATCGCCGCCCGCCGCGGCGCGGCGGAACTCGCCCCATTCCTCCTCCACCTTGTGCTGCGGGCCGTGCAGGTCGGGCCAGTCGAAGCCCGCGGCGGCGGCCTTCTCGCTGACGCGGTGCGCGCGCAGCAGCGCCGGCAAGGAACGCGGAACTCCGCTGAGGGCCGAGGTGTCGGCCTCGCCGCGCTCCTCCTTCTCCTGCTTCTTGATGGCCTCCCAGTTCTGGAGCACTGCACCGACGCCGTCCACGGCCACGTCCCCGTACACGTGGGGATGGCGGCGGATCAGCTTGTTGGTGATGCCTTCGGCCACGTCGCGGGTGTCGAAGCCGCGGCCGTCGCCGGCCACGCGCGCCGTCATCAGCACGCCCATCAGCAGGTCGCCCAGCTCGCCGCAGGCGCCGGGCATGTCGCCGCGGGCCACGGCGTCGGCCAGCTCGTGCGCCTCTTCCACCAGGTGGGGCGCCAGGGTTTCGACGGTCTGCCTGGCGTCCCAGGGGCAGCCGCCAGGCGAGCGCAAGGTGTCCACCACCTGCAGCAGCTTCTGCAGCGCGGCGATCTGGTCCGGCGGAACAGGCATGGGTCTGGCTTCCACATCTCCGGCCGCCGCTAAGGCCGCTGGGGGCCGGACCCGTCCTACTTCGCAGCGGGCTGGAGCTTCGGAAGATCCTTCTTGTTCAGGTAGAAGTCCAGGCGCTCGTAATCCGTGTGCGACAAGCGCTCGGCCACCTCGGCCTCGGTCTTGGGCGGCGGCACGACCACCTTGTCACCCGGCTTCCAGTTCACCGGCGTGGCGCAGGCGTTGGCGTCGGCAGTCTGCAGCGCCTCGATCAGGCGCAGGATCTCGTCGGAGTTGCGCCCGACGTTCATCGGATAATAGATCAGGGCCCGGATGGTGCGCTTGGGATCGATGACGAACACGGAGCGCACCGTGGCCGTGCTGCTCGCCCCCGGGTGGATCATCCCGTACAGGCCCGACACCTTCATGTCGATGTCGGCCACCAGCGGGTAGGTGATCTGCGCGCCCAGGATCTGCTTCAGGTTCTGGATCCACGCCAGGTGGCTGTGGACGGAGTCCACCGACACGCCCAGAAGCTTGACGTTGTGCTTGGCGAAATCGTTGCCGCGCTTGGCGAACTCGGTCAGCTCGGTGGAACAGACCGGAGTGAAATCGGCGGGATGGCTGAACATCAGCACCCACTTGCCGTCCTGCCACTTGCTGAAGGTGAGCTCGCCGTGCGTCGAGTTGGCTGTGAAATCCGGCGCCGTCTCGCCGATGCGGGGAATGCCCCCGGTGCTGCCGCTGGTCTCCATGGATGCTCCTTGGGTCATGAATCTGGGTCGTGAATGTGTGGTCCTATTGTCCGCGTTCCGCGCCGCTTGGGAAGACGGGGGCCGGCTGCGTGCGCAGCCAGGCCTCCATGCCGCCGTCCAGGTCCGCCAGGTCCGCCAGCCCGGCCGGCTCCAGCAGGCTGGCCGCGATCATGGACCGATAGCCGCTGGCGCAGTGCAGGACCACGCGCCGATCCCTGGGCACCTCGGCCGCGCGGCTGCGCAGCTGGTCCAGAGGGAGGTGCAGGCTGCCCGGGATGCGGCTGGACGCGCGCTCTCCCGGCCCGCGCACGTCCACGACCACCGGCGGCCTGGGGCCGGCCAGCTCGGCGGCCAGCTGGCGGGCCTGCACGCGCGCCGTGCGGCGCAGCAGCTCCGGCCGCGGCGCGAGCGCCCCGGGCCCGCCCTGCAGGAAACCGGCCACCTGGTCGAAACCGATGCGCCCCAGGCGCATCGCCGCCTCGACCTCGCGGCCCGGCTCGGCGATCAGGACGATCGGTCGCTCGCGCTCCAGGACCGTTCCGGCCCAGCTTGCGTAGCGGCCGCCCAGGCCGATGCTGACGCTGCCCGGCAGGTGCCCGGCGGCGTACGCCGCCGGCTCGCGCACGTCCAGGAGCTGCGCGCCGCGCGCCTGGCGCGCCAGCACCTCGTCCAGCGTCAGCGGCCGCAGCTCCTGGTGGAGGCTGCGCTCCAGCGTCGGGCGCTCGCGCCGGTTCAGCTCGGCGGCGAACGCGAAGTACGGCGGCGCGCTCGGCAGGTCGCTGGACGCCCGCCGCACGAACTCCTCCCGGCTCATGGGCTGCAGCATGCCGTTGCCGCGGCGCTGCTGGCCCAGCGTGGAAAAGGTCTCCGGACCCAGGTTCTTGCCGCAGGCCGAGCCGGCGCCGTGCGCCGGATAGACCAGGGTGCTGTCCGGCAGCCGCAGCAGCTTCTGGTGCAGCGAGTCGTACAACTGGCCGGCCAGCTCGCTGGCGCTGGCTCCGGACGCGACCATCAGGTCCGGCCGGCCGACGTCGCCCACGAACAGCGTGTCGCCGGTCAGGACCGCCTGCGGCACCTCGGGGCTGCGCTCCAGGTCGTACACCAGCAGACAGATGCTCTCCGGAGTGTGCCCCGGCGTCTCCAGCACGTCGATGCGGAGCTTGCCGAACTGCAGGTGCGCGCCCTCTGCCAGCGGCGAGAACTCGTACTCGGCTTGCGCCGCGGCGCCCAGGTGGATAATGGCCCCGGTGCGCGCGCGCAGCTCCAGGTGCCCGGCCACGAAGTCGGCGTGGAAGTGCGTCAGGATCACGTGGCGGATGTGCAGGCCCAGGGCCCGCGCCTTGTCCACGTACACGTCCACGTCGCGCTGGGGGTCGACCACCACGCCGGTGCCGGTCTCTTCGTCGCCGAGCAGGTACGAGGCGTGCGACAAGCATCCGAGATAGATCTGCTGGAGGATCATGGCAGCTTCCTTCCGTCGAGCTCGGCTTCAGCACGGGCGCGCAGGCGACAGGCGTCGCAGCGGCCGCAGGGGTTGCCGGCGGAACCGGGATCGTAGCACGACAGGGTCAGGTCCACCGGAACGCCCAGCTCCCGGGCCAGGCGCAGGATCTCCACCTTGCGCAAGTCCACCAGTGGCGCGTGCACCCGGAAGCGCCGTCCCTCCGCTCCGGCGCGGGTGCCGAGGTTCGCGGCTTCTTCGAAGGCGCGCAGGAACTCCGGCCGGCAATCGGGGTATCCGGAATAGTCCAGGGCGTTCACGCCGATCCCGATGTCTTGCGCGCCGCGGGCCTCGGCCAGGCCGGCGGCCAGGCTCAGGAACAGGAGGTTGCGCGCGGGCACGTAGGTCACGGGGATGTCGGCGGCCACCGGCGCCAGGGGACCGGCGGCCTTGGGCACCGGCAGCTCGGCGGTGAGAGCCGAGCCTCCTACCTTGCGCAGGTCCACCGGCAGGATTACGTGCTCGGCGACCCGCAGGGCGACGGCTACCCGCCGGGACGCCTCCAGCTCGGCCCGGTGCCGCTGGCCGTAGTCCACGGTCAAGGCGACCACCTGGAAGCCCTCCCGGGCCATCCACGCCGCCACGGCGGCCGAGTCCAGCCCTCCTGACAGCAGCACTACGGCCTGTACCATTCCGCCACTTCGCGCCTTAGGGGAAGGTCGATGGAATCCCCTTCGTTACAGCCTAAGGCCAGCCCGATCATGTCCGAAGTCACCGAAGCCGCCGTCCTGAACGCCTTGCGCGTGGTCAAGGACCCCGATCTGCACCGCGACATCGTCAGCCTCGGCTTCGTCAAGGACATCAAGATCTGCAACGGGGCGGTCAAGTTCACCGTGGAGCTCACGACTCCCGCCTGTCCGGTCAAGGAGCAGCTCAAGACGCAGGCCCATGACGCGGTGCGCGCCCTCCCGGGCGTCGACCAGGTCAACGTGAACATGACCGCGCAGGTGCGCTCGACGCTGGGCCCGGCCAACCTGTTGGGCGACGGAGTCAAGAACGTGATCGCCGTCACCAGCGGCAAGGGCGGCGTCGGCAAGAGCACCGTGGCCGCCAACCTGGCCGTGGCCCTGGCCCAGACCGGGGCCCGGGTCGGTCTCCTGGACGCCGACGTGTACGGCCCCAACGTCCCCATCATGATGGGGATCCAGGGCAAGCCCCTGCCCAGCGCCACCGGCAAGATCGCTCCCAAGGAAGCCCACGGCGTCAAGACCATGTCGGTCGGCTATCTGCTGGAGGACGCGCAGCCGGTCATGTGGCGCGGCCCGATGCTGCACAAGGCCCTGGAGCAGTTCCTCAAGGACGTGGCCTGGGGCGAGCTGGATTACCTGCTCGTGGACATGCCTCCGGGCACCGGCGACGCCCAGATCTCGCTGGCACAGCTGGTGCCGCTGACCGGGGCGCTGGTCGTGACCATGCCCCAGGAAGTGTCGCTCACGGACGTGCGCCGCGCCATCTCGATGTGCAAGCAGGTCAAGTGCGAGATCCTGGGCGTGGTCGAGAACATGAGCGGAGAGATCTTTGGCCGGGGCGGGGGTCGCCGGACCGCGGAGAAGTTCCAGGTCCCCCTGCTGGGCGAGATCCCGCTCGAGCCGGCCGTGCGCGTCGGCGGGGACTCCGGCGTGCCTGTGGTCGTCGGCCGGCCCGACTCGGAAGTGGCCGCGGCTTTCCGGGAGATCGCCGGAAAACTGGCCGCTGCTGTTGCAACGAAGCAGGCCATGGCGTTACCGGTACTGCAATGACGCCCGCCGCCCCCGACCTGCTCTCCACCGAGCAGGCCCAGGCGCGCCTGCCATTGCTGCGCGCCATCGCCTCCGAGATCCAGGAACGCGTCGAGGAGCTGACCACCCTGGCCGGCAGGGACGACGCCTCTTCCCGGGCCAGGGTGGCGCACCTGCGCCAGCGCGTGCGCGCCTGCCTGCAGGAGCTCGAGGTCCTTGGCGCCGAAGTCGAGAGCTTCCGCCCCATCACCCTGACCATCACCACCCTGGACGAGTCGGGCGACGAGCTGCCCATCTACTGGAAGTTCGGCGAGACCGCGCTTCGCTAGGGGTCGTAGCCACCCTTTCCCGGATCCCGCCGCCTTCTCCGGCCGGAATCGGACATGGCGTCATGGATCGGCGGCCTGCGTCTTCGTGTCCACCTCAGAGTGATGAGGGTCGCAGGCACCCTGGAGGGGCGTCGGCACCCGTTCGGGCAGCACGCCCGCGGCAACCGCGAACACCGGCTGAAACACCCGCCCGAACTTGCGCTTGCGCCACAGCAACCGGGATGCGGCGCCGGGACTCATGCCGACTGCCTCGGCCGCCCGACTGAGGGAGACGCTGCATCGTCCGCGTGCGTACTCGAGCGCCGCCCTGCGCGCGCGCGTCAGTTGCGCCGGAGGTTTGCGCCGGCCGAGGTTCCAGCTCGCCAGGCCGTGATCCGCCCGGATCCGCTCCAGATCCGCACGCAGATCCTCCGGCAGACCTTCATTCCGGTGGAGCAGATACCAGCTTGCGCCGACGCGGATCGGCGCCGCCGCGGGATCCAGCCGTTGGTGGATCCGCGCCACGAACTCTTCATTGCCGAGGATGGGACTGCTCAGGTGGCACCGTCGGGCTGGCGCGGCCCCACCGGTGCACTCCGCGAGATCCTCACGCCGAAGCTCCCGGCCGGACAGGTCCTCGTCGCGCTGCATGCAGTTGGGCCGCTCCTCATCCAGGAGCCGCGGCAGCTCCAAGGGGCTACAGTCCAGAAGCTGTGCCACTCTGGACACGCGCACCAAGTCGTCTGCGCCCGCAAGGAAGGCGTGCGCGGACGTCCAGGTCGAAATCCACGGCCCCCGCGTCACGCCGGCCCGCACCGGGTTGGAGTGCACGTACGCCAGCAGGCGTGCCAGATACTGCTCGGTTTGCACGAGGAGCGCCTTGTAGCGACCACTGACCACGACGCCGGGTTCCTCGAGCGCGCGATTCACCTGCGGGGTCAATGCGCCCAGCAGCCGCCGCATCCAGATGCCGAGCGGCTCCTGGCCCTGCTGCAGGACCAGGTGCAGGTGGTTCGACATGGCGGCGTAGCCGAGCAGGCTGGCATCGGAGCGGGCGCAAGCCACGCGCAGCGCACCCAGCACGCGCGTGCGCTCGGGATCCGCCTCTTCGATCAGCCACCGGCCACGCGCGCAGCGCGTGATGACGTGGAAGACCCCTCCCGGAAGGTAGATCCTGGACTGCCGAACCATCCACGAGATGACGGGTTGCCTCCATTTGGTTACGCATATGCGCGCAGCCTGCCCCGCGCCGCAGGGAATAGGTGGCTACGACCCCCATCAATCCTCATCCATCGGAAGAGAGTCCGGTCCCTGCGCAAGGGGACTTACACGACATTGCAATTGGTAGCCACATCCCTCACCTTCTTCCCGTCGAGGACGTGAGCCCCTCCAGAAGGGTGGCTACGACCCTCACCATTTCTCACCATTTCGAGTGGCCGGGAGCTCGGGAAAGGGTGGCTACGACCTCAGCTTTTCGGGACGTCCGAAGTCCGTGTATATTGGAGTCGTCCCCCCGCTCCCCTGACCCCGGTCTGGGCAGCGGGGGCTTTTCGTTTTAACCCAGTCGCATGCGCAAACTCGTCCCGTTGGCACTGGTCGCGGTCCTGGCCGTGGTGGCCTGGCTGCTGTTCTTCCAAAAGCACGAGTCGTCCCCGCAGACGGGGGGAGAAACGCCGGCGGCGGAGCCGGCCTCCTCCGCGGCTCCCTCGCTGCAGGCGGACGAGCCGGAGCGGGTCTCCCCCGCGCCAGCGCTGGAGCCCGTCACCAACCGGCCGGTGAAGGTGGGCGCCGGCCGCTTCGGGCTGCACGGCACGGTGGTGGATGAGGCCGGGCGTCCGGTACCGGGAGCCTGGGTGGCGGCGTATTCGGCTCCGTTCCCGATCCTCGACTTCGAGCTGGACATCGAGGAGATCTTCACGCGGCCGCTCAACCTGTCGCTGGAGCCGCTGGCCTCGAGCTTCGCCGATGCCGAAGGCAAATTCGACCTGGCCGGGGTGCCGGGACGCACTGCGTACCTTGTGGCGCGCACTTTCCAGCGCTTGACGCCCGGGCGCCAGCGCGTGCTCCCGGAGGAGCTGGACGGCGAGGAAGGCGTGCTGCTGCGCACCGTGGCCGGGGCGGACCTGCAGGGAACGGTGCTGGACGCCGACGGCCAGCCCGTGGCCGGCGCCGAGGTGCTGGTGGCGCCGGGCCTCAAGTACTTGATCGCGGCGTTCCGCAACCGCCACTTCTTCGCCGAGCGCGCTTTCACCGACGCGGCGGGCAATTTCAGCGTGGAAGCGGTGCCCAGCGACTTCGCCCTGGCCGCCGCGGCCTTCAATGGGCCGGTGCGCTCGGGGCTGGCCGAGTTCGGGCCGCTGGCGCCGCGCAGCAGCGGGCGTGTGACGGTGCGCATGGATCCCATGGGCGGGCTCAGCGGCGAGGTGGTCACCAGCGAGGACAAGGCCGCCTCCGGCGCGATGGTGGTGGCGGTGCCGCTGGACCTGCGCCGCCTGGTGCCCTTCATCCGCGATCCTTCGAGCTGGACCGCGAGCACCGGCGGCAACGGCAAGTACCAGTTCCCGGAGCTGCCGCGCGGGCAGTTCCTCGTGATCGCGCAAGGCCGCCAGGGCCGCTCCGCGCCAATGCAGGCGGCGGTGCTCGATGCCGGATCCGCGGCGCCCAAGCTGGTGCTGGACACGCAGTCGGTGATCACCGGGCGCGTGCTGAACGCCCGCGGCGAGCCGGTGGCCGGCGCCAAGGTGCAGCTCATGTCCATCCCGTCTACGGGCGAGAACCGCGAGGACGCCACGCGCCGCGCCGGCGGACTGCTGTTCACCGTGGCCCAGGAGATCCTGCCGGAGTTCCTGCCGGACGCGACGTTCGCGCGCACCGAGACCGACGGCGGCTTCCGCATCGCCGGCTGGCGCAGCGCGCGCCTGCGCGTGAGCGCGCCCGGATACGTGCAGTCGGACTTCGAGATGGGACAGATCGACGCCGAGCGCAAGCCGGTGC
Organism: Planctomycetota bacterium; assembly: GCA_004295085.1. Classification (GTDB taxonomy): domain Bacteria; phylum Planctomycetota; class UBA1135; order UBA1135; family UBA1135; genus SHNF01. The sequence goes on from SHNF01000002.1 coordinate 140,141, forward strand.
TGCTGCTGTACCAGCCGGGAGCGGTCGAAGGCGTGGTCATGGACGCCGGCAAGGGCAAGCCGGTGCAGTTCTACCTGGTGCGCGGCGAGGCCGACGAGCTGCTCGGCCAGTCGGTGCGGGCCGCGCGCGGCGAGTCCCGGCCGCGCCGGAGCCGCGGCGAGGAGCCGGCAACACCGGCCGAGGACAACGCCGCCGCGGCCGCGGCCAAGGTCACGGAAGCGCTGCAGAAGGACTTCGCGGAGCTGGCGGCCGAGCTGAAGCCGGAAGAGGACCTGGTGCTGCCCATGGAATCGTGGCGCGCGGAGCTCGAAGCCAGCGTGTTCTGCGACGCAGCCGACGGGCGCTTCCGGCTGGACGGGCTGCCTCCGGGCAAGTGGGAGATCGGCGTGCAAGCTCCCAACTACGCCCGCGCCGAGGCCGACGACGTGCCCGTGCGCAGCGGCGAGACCACCAAGGGCGTCATCATCAACCTGAGCCGCGGGGCCACGGTGAGCGGGCGGGTGCTGTCCAAGGGCAACGGGCAGCCGGTGGAGGGCGCGATGGTGACGCTGGGCCGCGGCCAGGAGCTGGGCTTCACGGCCATGCTCCAGGGTTTGGACGACAACACCGCCATCGGCGAGAGCCAGGCCGACGGATCGTTCTTCATCCAGGGAGCGCGCGAAGGCGACGATCACGTGAACGTGGTCGCCGCCGGACATGCCAGCGCCACGCAGGAAATTCCGCCCTTGCAGGCCATGGAGGAGCGCACCGACGTGGTCGTGGAGCTGAGCGCGGGGGGCGTCATCACCGGCATCGTCACCGACCGCCACGGGCTCCCTCTGGGCGGGCGCATGGTGGGCGCGGTCTCGATGCAGGCGCGCGATTTCCAGCAGACCGCCACCGACGAGCACGGCCGGTACCGCATGGAGCACATGCGCCCGGGCTCGTACTTCCTGCTCACGGCCGGACTGGACGACGAATCGCTGTTCAGCGGCGACTTCGCCGCCATGCTCAGCTCCTCGCGCATCCTCACCGCCTACGTCGCCGAGGGCGAGGTGACCACGGTGGACATCGTGGATGAGTCCGCCGGCGGGTGCCGCCTGAGCGGCAAGCTGGTGAAGGCGGGCCTGCCGCTGCCCGGGGCCAACCTGGCCGTGTTCGCAACGGAGCGCAGCGGCCTGCTCGACTTCCGCATCTCGACGGCGCGCACCGACGAGTTCGGCGAATTCGAGTTCAAGAGCCTGGCGCCGGGCGAGTACGTGCTGAACGTCGAGGCGGAGGACTGGGACGGCCAGCTCGAGCTGGAGGTGGCGGACGTCCCCGAGGACTACCGCGTGCTTGAGGTGCCGCGCACCGAGGTGCGCGGGCGCGTGGTGGCCGAGGGCAGCGGCGCGCCCGTGCCCCAGGCCAGCGTGCGCCTGGTGCGCGAGGACGGGCTCGCCAGCAGCATGTTCGGCATGTTCGGGGGCGGCGAAGGCGCTGCCACCAAGATGGCCGACACGAACGAGCAGGGCGATTTCCTGTTCGAGGGCGTGTCCCCCGGACGCTACCACCTCGAGGTCAGCGGCCAGAGCTGGTGGGGCGAGGAGCGCGAGGACAGCGTGCCGCTGGGACGGGCGGAGCTTCCCTCCTTCGAGCTGGGCTTCAACGAAGTGAAACAGCTGGACACCGTGCGCCTGCCGGTGGCCGGCAACATCAAGGTGAGCGTGGTGGATGGCTCCGGCGAGCCCGTGGAGCGGGGCATCCAGGTGCGCGCCGTGCCCCTGGACCGCAAGGCCGAGGACGCGGACGCGGGCGAGGAGGAGCGCCTGCGCGGGTTCGGCTGGAACGGCACGGGATGGGTGCGCGGGGTCGCGGCGGGCAGCTACCGGCTGGAAGTGGAATCCGAGGGCTACGCGCCGGCTTCCCTGGCGGCGGTAGAGGTGACGGAGGGCGAGACCACGGAAGTGCAGGTGACGCTGCGCCGCGGCGCCAATCTCAACCTGCGCATCCTGGACGCCAACAACCGTCCCATCGGCAACGCCAAGGTGGAGGTCGTGGACCCCGACGGCGTGGTCGTCAACCGCGACGACGGCATCGGCGCGGCGTTCGCCCGCTTCTTCGGCGGCAATCAGGACGGCAGCTACCGCCTGGGCACATTCGCGCCGGGCAGCTATACAGTTCGCGCCACTTACGAGGGGCGGGTCCGGGAAGTCCCCGTGACCTTGCTCGAGGGGCAGGACGAACTGGCCGAGATCCGGTTCTAGGCCCTACCAGACGAACGGAATCTTCAGGTAGTCCACGCTGGGACGCGGGCTGTTCAGGGTCACGCCGATGTCCTGGTTGTCCAGGTCGAAGGTCATGCGCCAGCGCACGAAGCGCTTGCCGCGCAACAGGCTCAGGTCCGCGGTCCAGTCGTTCGGGCCAGGCTCGATCGTGCCAAGATCGTCGGGATCGTCGGCGCCCTGGAACTCGATGACCAGGTTGGTCGAGTTGGGCAGCCCGTCCTTGAGGCCCGAGGTCTCCACGCGGAAGAACTTCGCGCGCACCGCCCAGGTCGAACCGACGGCCAGGCTCATCGGACCGTCGCTGGTGCGGGTGGTCAGGCGCAAGGAGTCCGCGGCCCGGTCGAACTCGGCCGCGACGATCTCGAAGCCGGCGGCGCTGGCCTGCTCCGCGCGCGGCACCACCTCGTAGCCGAGCAGCACGCCCGGCGTGCGCAGGAAGCTGGCGGCGAAGTAGCTCGACGCGCCCGGGATGTTCAGCTCGAAGGCGCCGAAGCTGACCGCGCCGGTGCTGCCACTGGCCACGTTGCCAAGCGGCGTCACCCGGCCGCCGCTGCGCAGCACGTCGCCGTCCGCGTTCACGCCCTGAAAGCGCAGGACCGAGTTGGACCAGTCGGGATACTGGCCGAGACCTTGCGGATCCAGGCGCAGGGAGGCCAGGCCCGTGTCGATCCAGGTGCTCTGGGCCTGCGAGGTCGAGGAGAAAAACGGGATCAGCGCGAAGGGCTTGGGCGCCGAGTACAGGTCCAGTACGAACTCCAGCTTGTCCGGATCCAGAGAGCCGTCGCCCTGGCGGATGTACTGGTCGATGCCGGCGCGGGAGCGGTTGTTCCAGACGATGTTCTCCAGCGGGTTCGGCACCATCCAGGTGATCAGTCCCGGCCCGCCGGCGCCGCCGCGGCCGATCATGTAGTCGCCATTGCCGTCGCGCGAGCCGATCTGGGTGGTACTGAGGTCGCTGGCGGACCAGCCGCGGCGCCCCCCGAGGGCCTGCACCAGCTCCTTGGGCGTCAGGTTCGGCACCTGGCCGGCATTGCTGGCCGAGCCGAGATCGATGGCCGAGAGGTCGAGCTTGCTGGCGCTGTGGATGACGATGTGGCCGCCGGAGCCGCCGCCCGAGCCGGAGACCTGGTTGTAGGTGTAGATGTCCGATTCGGCGCCGTGGCCGATGCCGCCGTTGGCCTTGATCAGCGCGCCCGCGCCGATCTTGATCGTGCCGATGGCGAGGATCAGCAGCTGCCCGGCGCCGCCTCCACCCGGGGCGCCCTTGTAGTACCACGTGGAGTTGGTGCGGAACGGAACGTCCGGATACAGGTCCCGGATGGGCCGCAGCGTGCCGCTGACCGGGTCGGTGCGCCGCAGCACCTCCATGTCGCCGCCGGCGCCGCCGCCGTAGCCGGCCCAGGGCGCCAGCAGCTCGCCGACCGTCACCGTGCCGTCCTGGTTGACGCGCCGGCCCCAGAAGTCGTTGCGCGTGCTGGCTTCGGGCTGTGCCGGGTCGAAGCTGAAGATCGTGCGGTTGGTGATGCCAGCGTCCGGCCCGGCCGTGGGATCGCCGTCGATCTGCTGCTGCGTCATGGACCCCGGATCGATGAAGACGTTCTGCCAGGTGATGCTGTTGAAGCCGGCCGGATCGGTGGTGGAGCCGTCGTAGGCGATGGTGTCCACGCTCTCGTCCTCCATGCCGTAGACGCCCTCCGGCCAGCCGGTCTGGAACGGCCCGCGCGACTCGAAGGAGCTGCCGCGCATGCCATTCTCGCCGCCGCGCACGGCCGCCTCGTTGAATCCCGGATGCTTGGACTCGTTGTGGTCCGGTCCGGCGTTGTCGAAATCGGGCGGATCCTCCACCCCGGTCCACAGGGTCCACACGATGGACGGATTCACCAGCATGGTGAACGTGCCGCCGGCGCCCCCGCCGACGATGAGGCGCCCGTCCTTGTACTTCTGGTCCTGCACCACGCCGACGCCGCCGGAAGAGCGGTTGGCCAGGTTTTCTTCCTGGTTGAAGCCGCCCTCGCCGCCGCCGCCTCCGGCGAGCAGCAGGCCGAATGGCCCGTCCCCGGCCTCGCCGCGCGGTGTCTCCGCGGTGGTGATCTGCGAGGCATCACCGCCCTGACCGCCTCCGCATTCGCCCAGCGCGCCGCCTTCCGGAAACTGCGGCGAGTTCAGGCTGGTGGGCCAGTGGCTGTGGTTGCCGCTGGCGTCCAGGGTGCCCTCGATGGTGACGTTGCCCGTGGCGTAGATCACCAGCGGGCTGCGGCCGCGCCCGCGCAGGCGCCGGCCGGGCATGACCCGGAAGTCGTCCACGTACAGCACCCCGTTCTGCACGGTGAAAGTCTTGCCGTTGCTGTCGGTGAAGACTGTGTTGCCGTCGGTGAAGATCTCCATGTCGCCGTCCACCAGGACGTCGGCGTCCTCGGACACGAAGCGGCCGGGGAAATCGAAGCCCGCGGTCACCTTGCCGTCGGCGACCTCGGCGGGCGGCAGGCTCAGCTCCTCGCTCCCGGCGACGCGCAGGCTGGAGTCGAAGGTCTCCCGGTACTCGTCCACGGCGAGCTCGCTCTCCTGCCAGGTGGGGTCGTCATACAGGTCGCCCAGGCTGGGCGTCTCGTGGTCGGGCGACCACTGCAGGCGCGCGACGTTGGTCTGGCCCGCGAGGTCGCGGAACGTGTTCTCCATGACCAGGCGCAGCCTGCGGTTGGCCGGGAGCAGGCCGGAGATCTGGAACAGCAGCTCGGCACCGGTAGCAGTGCAGTTGGCACCCAGGACCAGGCGGCCCGGCAGCAGGTTGGCGTCCGGGAAGTCGTTCTCGCCGGTCGTTCCGATTTCGCCCGCCGCATAGAGCAGGAACACGTTGTCCGTGCTCAGGTTGTCCGCCCCGCCATCGATGGGCTGGTCGATCAGGATCCGGATGAGCGGGTCCGGCGCCGTGTACAGGTTCAGTCCCGCGGGCCATTCCACCCCGGCGAAGCTCGGCGGCGCGGGCGAGGGATCCAGGAACAAGGGCTGGCCCGGAGGATTGGGCGTGCGGAACCTGCGGTTCAAGCCCAGGCTGAGCGGGCGCCCGGCTGTGTCCCGGAGCACGGTGATCCCGAAGTGCTGCTGGGTGGGCAGGTTGAATTCGTACAGGTAGCCGCCCGGCACGAGCCCGCCGTTGTCGTTGCCGGAATTCGTGGGACAGGTGGGCCGGAACACCAGCACCCGGTTGCCGCTGCCCGGCTCCAGCTCGAAGCTTCCGGTCACCGGCCGCCCCTGCAGAGTCTGGTCCAGGGGCCGGATCGTCACCGAGCTGAACGAGATCGAGCTCGGGTCCAGCGCGTGGTTGAACTCCACGCGGATGGGGCGGTTCAGCTCCCAGACCAGGCCTTGCTCGAGGTTGGTGTTGAGCACCTTGAACTGGCCCACCCCAGCGGAGCCGCCGGTGCCGCCTCCACCCCCGCTGCAGGCGACGGCAAAGGGGACAGCCAGCAGGGCCAGGACGGAAGGGAGTCGCTTGGGAGAAAACCGCATGGGGAGCATCCGGCTTGCGCGCAGCATGATCTCTGCAAGACGCTTGCAGAGCATCGTACCGCCACTTTAACAAGCAACTGGCGTACCCGGGCCGGAATCCACAGGCCGCACGCCGTGGAGTGCGGGCCCGCCCAGGGTGTACGAAACCGCTCAGTTCCAGCGGGGCGCGGCCGCCGCCAGGGCGAGCCGGGTGCGCTCCAGCACCGCCGTCCCGGCCTCGTTGGCGAACAAGGCCAGCACCCCTCCCGAGGTCTCGGCCACCCGGCGCAGCGCCGGGGTGCGGGGCTGTGCCACCGCCGCCAGCGCCGCGGCGAACTCGGAGGCCTCGTCCGGCGTGTCCCAGACACTGGCCCAGACCAGCACCTTGGCGCCGCCGGGACCGGTGTAGAGCTGGAACCGGTCGCCGTCCCAGCCCTCGCTGGAGGGATCCGTCAGCGGCGGTCCCATGCCGGAGAAGGACGACATCAGGTCCGGAAGCTCCTCGATCACCAGGAAATAGCAGCCCAGCTCTCCCAGGGTGTCGCTGTAGGCCAGTTTCCAGCCGGCGCCCACCTGCGCCGACAGGTCCGGCAGCTCCACCGGCGCCGGCTCGTCGCGCTGCCCCGGGTCCCAGTACTTGTCGAAGTGCAGCACCTGCTCGCTGCTCGACGGCGGATTCCGGAACGCATGATCCAGGTCTTCGGCCTTGGGTGTCAGGGTGGCGGCGGCCAGCATGCTGGAATTGCGCACCAGGAGCTTGTTCCCTTCCATGTACGGCAAGGCCAGGGTGATCACCAGGAACGGGGGCGCATCCTGGATCTGCTCCATCTGCTCCTCCATCATCTCCTGCATGGCCTCCATGTCCTCCGGCTGCATGCTGATCCACCCCTTCATCATCCCTTGCACTGTATACAGGTTCATCAGCGAGGTGCCGCTCCCCTCCACCACGGCGCGGATCGCGAACTGGCGGTCCATGTTGTCGCTGGTGCCCTCCATCATCTTCGCCAGGTCGTAGTACTGATCGTCCAGCGCGTGCGTCAGCTCGTGGGCCATGATGATGTCCGCCAGCATGCCCTCATTGAACGTGCTGATCATGTAGAACTTCTTGGTCTTCGGGTCGTAGTAGCCGCCCACCTGGCCGCGCAGCAGCTCCATGACCGTGTCGAACAAGCTGGAATCGCCGTCCACCAGCCCGAACAGCGCCAGCGCCTCGCCCATGGCGTTGAACTGCTCGATGCTCATCTCGCTCTCCAGGTCCTTCTTGGCGAATTCCAGGAACTCGTCCGGCGTGTGGATGCCGGCGGGAACCGGGTGCTTGAATTGCATGCCGCGCAGCTCGGCCACGCGCGGCGAGATCTCGTCCACCTTGCGCTGCAGGGCGGCCAGCTTCTCGGCGTCCGCCGCGGACCGCGCCTCCGGCTCCTGGCCCGCAGCCGGCTCGGCCGGCTCCGTCCCGTTGCGCGCGTGGCGGGCGTCGGCGCAGGCGCCGAGCGTGGACAGGCCCAGGACGGCCGCGAAGGCCGAGAAGGCCGGCAGGAAGTAGCGGGTTCGGAGTCGGAGCATGGTTCGTACGCCAATGAAAATCCCGCGCCCCAGGCAGGGCCAAGGGTGCGGGATCGGCGCACAATATACCGGCTCATGAGCGGGGAGCGCATCGTCATCGTCGGGGCCGGCATCGCGGGCGCGGCCACGGCCTGGCACCTGGCCGCCGCCCCCGGCAGCCGTCAGGTCCTGGTCCTGGAGCGCGAGCCCGACCCCGGCCGGCACGCCACCGGGCGCAACGCCGCGATCCTGCGCAGCCTGATGCCCGATCCGCTGCTCGGCGCCCTGGCCGCCGAGTCCGTCCCGTTCTTCCGCGACCCTCCGGCCGGCTTCGCCGAGCAGCCGCTGCTCGATCCCGTGGGCCTGTTCCTGGGCGCCCCGGCCGAGCACGCCGGCGCGCTGCGCTCCTGGGCCGTGCAGCCGCGCACCGGCGCGGTCGAGGTCTCCCCCGCCGAGCTCTACCGCCGCATCCCGGCGCTCGCGCCCGGCATCGAGTTCACCGTGCACCAGCCCGATGAAGGCGTCGTGGACGTGCACGCGCTCCTGCACGGCTTCCTGCGCGGCGCACGCGCGGCCGGCGCGGAGCTGCGCCTGGTGACGCCCGCGCTCCGCCTCCACGTCCAGGGCGGACGCGTCGCCGGCCTCGACACGCCTGCCGGCCGCGTCCCCGCCGACAAGGTCGTGCTCGCCGGCGGCGGCTGGGCAGCCCGCCTGGCCGCAGCCGCCGGATTCCCGATGCCGCTGGTCCCTTACCGCCGCCACATCCTGGTCACGCAGCCGCTCCGCCAGGTGGATCCGCGCTGGCCGGTGCTGTGGATCGCCGGCGACGAGTTCTACTTCCGGCCCGAGAGCGGCGGCCTGATGATGAGCGCCTGCGACAAGACGCCGGTGGACCCCGACGAGGGCGAAGTCCCCGACCCGTCCGAGAAGGAGCGCATTGCCGCCCTGGCGGCCCGCTGGCTGCCCGCCTTCGCCGGCGCCGGCGCCGCCCACTTCTGGGCCGGCATGCGCACGTACGCGCCCGACGAGCGCTTCCTGATCGGCCCCGATCCCCGCTGCGGCGGCCTCTACTGGTGCGCCGGCCTGGCCGGCCACGGCATCACCTGCGCGCCCGCCGCCGGCGCGCTGGCGGCGGCATGGATCGTGACCGGCGCCAGCCGCCACCCCGCCGCGCAAGCCATGGCTCCCTCCCGCCTGCTGGTCGCGCCGGCGCCGGTCGGCTCCTGAGCGCGGCCCTCCTGGTAGCATTCCATGGCGGCCGCGGAACCTGTTCCAGCTGCCCGGGTTGCAGGAGAACGCATGTTCTTGTCCACCACCATCCTGACTCTGGCTCCGCTCCTCGGCGCGCAGGAGCCGTCCCCCCCGCCGCCGGCCGCGGAGGCCCAACCCCGCCGCGAGCGCATCACTCCGGAAATGCGGCGCGAGCACCTGCAGCGGTTCCTGGCCGAGCGCCCGCAGCTGCGCGAGCACCTCCGGCAACGGGCCCTGGAGCGCTCGACCCTGCGCCGCGAGCCGCTGCGCCTGGAGCTGCGCCGCCACCACCTGGAGCGCCACCGCCGCGACATCCTGCAGCGCCTGCAGCGGATGCCCGCGCTCGAGCGGTCGCGCCAGCAACGCCTGCCGGGGCACTTGTCCCCGCAGCAGGTGGACACGCTGCGCGAGGAAGTGCGCGAGCTCCGCGCCGAGCTGGACGCCCTGAAGTCCGGCCTGCGCGGGCGCGGGCGCTAGCGGCGTCCTTGCCATAGAAGCCGCAGGAGCGAATCCTAGGACGGAAAGCAGCGCGCGAAGGCGCGCAGCAGGCGCACGGGGCCGCGTACGCGGATGCGGCGGCGCAGGAGCGCCGTGAGGATGCCGCGGTCGCGCGCCAGTACCTGGAGCCAGGTGGCGCTGTCGGCGGTGACGGTGAGATCGGCGCGCCCCTGCAGGCCGCCAGTCACCTCGAGCTTCTGCTCGTGGATGCGGACCGTGGCCTCCTGAGACTCCGCGCCGGTGAAGCGGAAGTGGTAGGTGGCGGACAGGCCGCGCGCCTGCCCGGACTGGAAGCTGAGCGGCAGCCCGAACAGGAAGCTGCGGATGCTGCGCGGCCGCAGCCCGTTGTGCACGCGGCGTGGACTCTTGTGCGGGAAGCGCCGTTGCACGTGCGCTTCCGCGTTGGAGCCGGCCACGACGTACACGTTCTCCGCCTTCTCCTGCAGCGGCCGGACGACGTCCTGGAGGTACTGCTTGCGATCGGCCTGGAACGGCGGCATGACTTCCGTCCCCGCCGGGCACACCGCCATGCAGTAGGCGGCCTTGTAGTTGGGGCCGAACGCGAGGCTCTGCCACAGCGAGGCGCTCTCGGCGTCGCTGACGCGGCGGCGGTAGCCGCGGGCGCTGCCGCTGCCGGCCACCGTCTCCACCCAGTCCGTGAAGCCGCCCATGAACTCGCGGTAGTTGTGGGTGTAGCAGGCCGCGAAGTCGAAGGCGCCGTCGGCGCCGATCGCCCCCACCGGGCAGGCGGCGACGCACAGCTTGCAGGAGACGCAGGGATTGAAGTCCAGCGGCTGCGCCTGCGCGCTGACCTCGGCCCCCACGAGGACCGTGCCGAGCAGCACGAAGCTGCCGAAGCGCGGGTGGATCAGGTTGCGGTGGATTCCCATGCGGCCCAGGCCCGCGGCCTCGGCCACGAGCTTGTGCGACACGATCCAGGTGCGCCCCGGGAAGCGCTCCATCTCCATCGGGAAGCCGGCGGACGGGTTGAGGGCGGCGACGCCTTCCTGCTCCAGGCGCCGCACGATCCGGTGGCCGATCTCGTTGATCGCGTCGGCCGTGCGGTGGAACTCCAGGTTGGCCACCGAGCGCGCCGGGCTGCGGATCGGCTCCCGGTTCGTGCGCAGCACCAGGCTGATCAGGCTGCGGGCCGGCGGGAAGACGCTGCGGACGGCTTCGCGCTCGCCGTCCAGCTCCGGACGGTCCAGCGCGACGAAGCCGGCGTCGTCGGCGCCAGCCTCCAGGCACAAGGCGCGCAGCCAGGCGGCGTCCAGGGTCCGGATGGCGGCGGTGGCGGTAGCGGTGGTAGGAGCAGCGGACATGGTTGTATCTACAACTTTCAGGGCCAAGAACAGGGCCAGGAAGAAGGAGCGGTCACTCCGGGGTAGCGAGGCCGGGGCCGAAGGCCCGGGCCAGGGCGTGCACGCTGCGGACGCCGTCCGGCCCGATGATGCGGGCCACGCGGCGCTGGGCCTGCTGCCAGGCCGGCAGCACCTCCTCGAGCAGGCGCAGGCCGGCGGCCGTGGCGCGCACCGGGCGGGCGCGGGCGTCGGCGGCGCCGTGCTCCGCGAGCCAGCCGCGCGCGCGCATGCGCTCGAGGTTGCGGCTGAGCGTGGACTTGTCCACGATCAGGAGGCGCCCGAGCTCGGTGGGCGAAGCCTGATCGAGGCTGGCGACGGCCACCAGCAGGTTGAGCTGGGCCGCCGAGAGGTCCCAGGGCCGCAAGGCCTGCTCGTAGATGGCGGTGACGGCGCGGTTGACCAGCCGCAGCCGCACCGCGAGGCAGTCGCGGGCGATGGTGGAGGCGACCCTGGGCGCGGGGGCCATGACTAGATTGTAGATACAACTTTTTTCCTGTCCAGCGGTGCGGACAGCCGGGTGGTCCGCCCCCACCGGCGTGCACCACCCCCCTTGCCATGTCCGGCGGACCTGCTAATATGCAACCTTGAGGTTGCACATGAACACGTCCAGCACCGACCGCATCGAGAAGAGGATCGAACTGAAGGCGCCGCCCGCCAGGGTCTGGAGGGCGCTGACCGACCACAGGGAGTTCGGCGCATGGTTCCGAGTGAAACTGGAGTCGCCGTTCGTTCCCGGAAAGGCCACCCGGGGCAGGATCACGTACCCGGGATACGAACACCTGACCATGGAGGTCGTGGTCCAGAAGATGGAGACCGAGCGGCTGTTCTCCTTCCACTGGCATCCCTATGCCGTGGACCCGCAGGTGGACTACTCGAAGGAGCCGCCGACCCTGGTCGAATTCAAGCTGCAGAAGACGGCTTCGGGAACCTTGCTCGTCGTCACGGAGTCCGGCTTCGACGCGATTCCGCCGCAGCGCCGTGATGAGGCGTTCCGGATGAACAGCGGCGGCTGGGATGAGCAGGTGAAGAACATCGAGGCCCATGTCAACCGCAAGCCATGAGCGCGCGGCGCGGTCGCTGCGCGGCAAAGCGCCGCTCTTCGCCGCCCTGGGCGACGCAACGCGGCTGGCGATCCTGACGAAGCTCACCGGCGGCGCGCCGCTGTCCATCACGCGGCTGACTGCGGGCACCGCTCTCACGCGCCAGGCGGTCACCAAGCACCTGCGGGTGCTTCAGGCGACCGGCCTGGTCCGCAGCGTGCGCCGGGGGCGTGAAAACCGGTTCGCGCTGAGGCCGGAGCCGCTGGAGGAGGCGCGGCGTGCCCTCACGCGCATCTCCCGGCAGTGGGATGAAGCGCTGGCGCGGCTGAAGTCCTTGGTCGAGGAATGAGTCGAGTAAGCCTCAGGAGCCCGCGCTAGCCCCAGAACAGTACGCGCACGCCCTGCTCGGCCACCTGCAGCAGCGGATCGAAGTGCAGGAAGGCGATGCTGGCCAGCGCGAGCAGGCCCAGGAGTCCGCTGAGGGCGGGGCTGCGCACGGGCGGGACGTCGCGCGCCGGCTCCGTCAGGAACAGGGCCTTGGCGATGCGGAAGTAGTAGAAGAGCGAGACCACGGACAGCAGCGCCGTCAGCAGCGCCAGCCAGTGCAGGCCGCCTTCCCAGGCCACCTTGATCAGGAGCCACTTGCCGGCGAAGCCGGCGGTCGGCGGCAGGCCGGTCAACGAGGCCAGGAAGACGACGGTGGAGACGCCCGCGACCGGGTGCCTGGCGCCGAGGCCTTGCAGGCTCTGGATGTCCTCGCGCCCGGTCTGGTTGGCGAAGTAGATCACCATGCCGAAGGCGCCCAGGTTCATGAAGTAGTAGACGAACGTGTAGAGGGTGGCGGCGTTGAAGCCGTCCTCGCTGAGCAGCGCCACGCCCATCAGGATGTAGCCGGCGTGGGCGATGGAGGAATAGGCCAGCAGGCGCTTGAGGTTGTCCTGGCGCAGGGCCGCCAGGTTGCCGAAGATCATGGTGGCGGCGGAGACCAGCGCCAGGGTGCCGCCGAGGCTGGCGAGGTAAGGGCTGGGCTCCTGGCCGGGCTGCACCAGCACCGTGGCGTAGGCCGAGGACAGGTAGCGCAGGAAGGCGGCCATGGCCACGCCCTTGCTGCCGACCGCCAGGAAGGTGGCGATCGGCGTGGTGACGCCCTGGTACACGTCCGGGGCCCACCACTGGAACGGGACCAGCGACAGCTTGAAGCCGAAGCCGACCAGGATCAGGAGCGTCGGCAGCGCGATCTGGGCGGTGCGGCCCTCGCGGATGGCCTGCTCGATGGGCACGGCCATCAGGCGCAGGTCCAGCGTGCCGGTCATGCCGTAGAGGAGGCTGGCGCCGAACAGCAGGATGCCGGAGGCGAGCGCGCCGTAGACCACGTACTTGAGCGCCGCCTCGGCGCTGGCGCGGCTGCGCTTGTGCATTCCGGCCAGCACGTAGCTGCTCAGCCCGAGCGTCTCGAGGCCGAGGTAGAGCAGCAGCAGGTGGGTGGTGCCGACCAGGAAATAAGAGCCGAGCACCGCGGTCAGCAGCAGGAAGCAGGTCTCGCCGCGGCCGTCCTGGAGCGCGCGCCGGTCCTGCAGGTCGAACAGCAGGACGATGACGGTGGCGGAGGTGATGAAGAGCTTGAAGACGGTGGCGAAGCGGTCCACCGTCACCATGCCGAACACGGTCGCGGGGGCGTAGTCCAGGCGCTGCACCAGCAGCACCGCGGCGACGGCCAGGAAACCGATGGACAGGACCGAGGCGTCCCAGGCGCGCCGCCCCTTCACGAAGATCTCCCAGCACAGGACCACGCACAGGCCCAGCGTCACCGCCACTTCGGGCAGCAGGTATTGCAGGGCTTCGCCGTAGGAGAGCGGCACCTCAGCCCCCGGTGGCGGTGCGGATGGCGAGCTCCATGTTGGTGCGCCACGACTCGAGCGACGGCGCCATCTTGTTCAGCACCACGGTGGGCAGGACGCCGACCAGGATGCACCACACGGCGAACACCGACAGGCAGAAGGCCTCGCGCCCGCTGAGGTCGCGGAAGCCGGCGTACTTCTCCGGCAGCTTGCCCAGGAACACGCGCTGCAGGGCGTAGAGCAGGAACGCGGCCGTCATGATGATGCCGAGCGTGCTGATCAGGACCAGCAGCGGGTAGCGCTCGTAGGCGCCGAGCAGCGTCGCGGCCTCGGCGATGAAGCCGCTCAGGCCCGGAAGGCCCAGCGCGGCGAAGATGCCGATGGTGCTCAGCCCGAGGTAGTACGGCATCCTCTGGCCCAGCCCGCCGAAGTCGTTCAGGTCGCGGTGGTGCGCGCGGTCGTAGACCACCCCCACGATCAGGAACAGCATGGCCGAGGAGGTGCCGTGGGTGAAGAGCTGCAGGTTGGCGCCGTTGAGCCCGTGGCTGGTCATGGCGGCGGCCCCCAGCAGGAAGTAGCCCATGTGGCTGACCGAGGAATAGGCGACCACGCGCTTGAAGTCGGTCTGGCCCATGGCCACGTAGGCGCCGTAGACGATGTTGATGGTGCCCAGCACCGCCAGGGTGTCGCGGAAGGTGTTGAACGCGTCCGGCGCCAGCGGGAAGTTGACCCGCATCATGCCGTAGGCGCCCAGCTTCAGCAGGATCCCGGCCAGGATCACCGAGATCGGCGTCGGCGCCTCCACGTGCGCGTCGGGCAGCCAGGTGTGGAACGGGAAGACCGGGATCTTGATGGCGAAGCCGATGAACAGGAACCAGAAGATCCAGGTCGTGAACTTCATCCCGAGGAATGTGCTCGGGTCCTGGGCCCAGCCCGCGGCCAGCTCGCGCAGCGCCAGCAGGTTGAAGCTGGGATCGATGCCGCCGGCGCCGGACTTGAGGTAGAGCGCCACCAGCGCCACCAGCATCAGCACCGAGCCGGCCAGCGTGAACAGGAAGAACTTGATGGCGGCGTATTCGCGCCGCGGGCCGCCCCAGATGCCGATGAGGAAGTACATCGGCAGCAGCATGATCTCCCAGAACACGTAGAACAGGAAGAAGTCCAGCGCCAGGAACACCCCGGTGACGCCGACCTCGAGCAGCAGCAGCAATGCGAAGTAGCCCTTCACCGACTTGCTGATGTTCCAGGACGAGAACACGGCCACGAAGTGGATCAGGGCCGACAGGAACACCAGCGGCAGGCTCAGCCCGTCCACGCCCATGTAGTACTGGATGTGGAACGAAGGGATCCAGTCGTGCTGCTCCGTGAACTGCATCCCGGGACTGGCCGGGTCGAAGCCCCAGAAGTACAGCCACGTGGACAGCGCCAGCACCGCGCCGGTGAACAGCGCGGCGCACCAGCGGATGGCGTGCACCGCCGTGCCGGGCAGAGCCAGGATCACCAGCATGCCGAGGGCCGGCAGGAAGGTGATCAGGGTCAGGAGGTACTGCTCCATGGGGGGGATCAGAACAGGTCGAGGAGCACGATGACCGCGAGCACCACGGCGCCCGCGAAGGTGAAGTAGGCGTACTGCTGGATGCGCCCGGTCTGCACGCGCCGCAGTGACTGTCCCGCGGCCGAGGTGGACTCGGCCAACCAGTTCACGGCGCCGTCCACGACCACGCGGTCGTAGGCGGCGCTGAAACCGGCCACGCGGCTCATCAGGCGGCCGATGCCGTTGGCGATGCCGTCGATGACGCGGGCGTCGAATGCGGACAGGAACTGCGACCACAGCATGGTCCCGCGGATCACCGTGGCGTGGTACAGCTCGTCGAAGCCGTACTTGTTGTAGACCAGCGTGTAGAAGCCGCCCAGGGCGCGGGCCACGCGCGCCGGATCGATCAGCCGCCACTGGTAGACCACGTACGACAGCAGGATGCCCAGCCCGGCGGCCAGGATGCTGAACAGCATGGCCTGGCTGTGAGCGGCGTGGGCCACAGCGCCGTGCTCTTCGGCGTGCCCGGCGTCGTGCGCCACCGCGCCGCGCGCGCCGACCTGCGACCAGCCGCCGGCCGCCTCGATGGCCTGCGGATTCCAGTTCTCCAGCTTCGGATCGTGCACCAGCTCCAGGAACCAGGGCTCGCGGCCGCCGCTGAGCGCGTGCGCCGGATCCGCCGGCCAGAACCTGCCGCCGAAGATGGCCAGCGCGGCCAGCACGATCAGCGGGATGGTCATGCTCGCCGGCGACTCGTGCGCGTGCTCGGCGTGGTGGCTGCGCGCCTGACCGTGGAAGGTCATGTGGATCAGGCGGAACATGTAGAAGGCCGTGAGGACGGCCGAGAGGATCAGGAAGAAGAAGGGCAGGGCCCACAGCCACGCGTCGCCCGCCCCCAGCGTCATCTTCTTCTCGAGGGTCGCGGCGATGATGGCGTCCTTGGAATAGAAGCCCGCGAACAGCGGCACCCCCGCGATCGCCAGCGTGCTGACCAGCATGGTCAGGTACGTGATCTTCATGCGCCGGCGCAGGCCGCCCATGTGGCGCATGTCCTGCTCGTGGTGGCAGCCGTGGATCACCGAGCCCGAGCCCAGGAACAGGCAGGCCTTGAAGAAGGCGTGGGTGATGACGTGGAACAGGCCGGCTGCCACCCCGCCCACGCCGATGGCGCAGATCATGTAGCCGAGCTGGGAGATGGTGCTGTAGGCCAGCACCTTCTTGATGTCGAAGGCGGCCATGCCGATGGTCGCCGCGAACAGCGCGGTGAAGCCGCCCACGCAGGCCATCACCAGCTGGGCGTCCGGCGAGCACAGCAGGATCACGCGCCCGGCGAGGTAGACGCCGGCCGCCACCATGGTGGCGGCGTGGATCATGGCCGAGACCGGCGTCGGCCCTTCCATGGCATCCGGCAGCCACACGTGCAGGGGGAACTGCGCCGACTTGCCGACCGAGCCGCCGAACATGAGCAGGCCGGCCACGGTCAGCCACAGCGGCCAGCTCTGGCCGTTGTCCGTGACCTCGGCCACGCGGCTGTAGAGCTCGTGGAAGCTGAGGGTGCCGAACTTGGCCCACACCGCGCACATGCCCAGGAACAGGGCCACGTCGCCGATGCGCGTGGTCATGAAGGCCTTCAGGCTGGCCCAGGCCGCGCTCATGCGCGGCTCCTTCTTGTCCAGGGCCAGGTGCCCGATCAGCAGGTACGAGCACAGGCCCATGATCTCCCAGAAGACGAAGAAGAACAGCAGGTTGTCGCTCAGCACCAGCGCCAGCATGGCGAAGGTGAACAGCGGCAGGTTGGAGAAGAACACGTTGTAGCGGCTGTCCCCGTGCATGTAACCCACCGAGAACAGGTGCACGAGGAAGGACACCAGCGCCACCATGGCCAGCAGGATGGCGGCGAGATTGTCATACAGGATGCCGCCGCTGAAGCCGCCCAGGGCGCCGCCGGGAGCCTGTCCGGAATACAGGAAGCGCCAGCCGTAGCCGTCCCGCGCGGTGCTCAGCAGGAAGTCCGGGTCATGCAGCCGGAACACCTGGACACACCAGTAGATCGCGATCGCCGCAGCCACGGCCATCGCGCCGGTCGGCAGCCAGTCGCCCTGGCGCGGCAGGAAGCGCCCGATGGTGGCCTGCAGCATCCACGCCGCCAGCGGCAGCAGCGGCACCGCCAGCAGCCACAAATACGTGGCCGGGCCGAAGGGGGAGCCTTCCGCGGGGGGGATCAGCATCGCAGCGGGCTAGTCCTTCATCGTGTCCATTTCATCGGGGCGGATGGTCTCGAACAGCGAGAAGGCGTTGAGCACGATGGCCAGGGCGATCGCGGCCTCGGCGGCGGCCAGGATGATGACGAAGAGGGCGGTGATCTGGCCGTCCACGCCCGCCCCGGGGCGGAAGCGGTCGAAGGCCACCAGGTTGAGGTTGGCGGCGTTGAGGATCAGCTCCAGGCCCATGAGCACGTACACCAGGTTGCGCCGCGACGCCACCATCACCAGCCCCACCAGGAACAGGGCCGCGGCCACCGCGAGGTAAGCGCCCAGCGGGATCACGCGGCGCCTCCGTCGCGCTGCACGCGCCGGCGCGCGATGAACACCGACCCCACCAGGGCCGCCAGCAGGATCACGGACGCCAGCTCGAACGGCAGCAGGAAGCGGTCCTGGCGCAGGAGCTCCAGGCCGATGCGCGTGACCGTCGGGTCCGGGGGGGCAAGCTGGTCCGGCGGCGCCGCGTGCCACCGGCTCGCGCCGGACATCTTGAACAGGAACAGCGCGCCGCCGCCTCCGATCAGGGCGATGCCGCCGAGCACGCGCGCCAGGCGCAGCTCGGTCGGGTCGCCGGGCGTCAGCATAAGGCCGAACAGGATCAGGACCAGGATGCCGCCGGCATAGATCAGGACCTGGGTCACCGCCAGGTAGTCCGCGCCCAGCATCAGGTACAGCCCGGCCACGCCCATGAGCGTGCCGAGCAACGCGAAGGCGCTGTGCACCACGCTGCGGTGGAACAGGGAGATGAGCGCGCAACCCACCGCGAGCCCTGCGAAGAACAGGAATGAGATCCAGGAGGCCATCAGTGGGTGGGCTCCGTTTCTGCGGCGTCGCTCGCGCCCGCGGCGCTGTCCCCCCCGCCCCCCCCGCCCCCCCCGCCCCCCGCATCCATCTTGGCGCCGCCGCCCTTGGCGGCGGCTTGGGCGGCGGCTTGGGCGGCGGCTTTGGCGGCCTTCTTGGCTTCCGCCTCGGCGATGCGGACCTTCTGGTCTTCGGTGAGGCCCTTCCAGCTGAGCAGGTCCATGACGAGCTGGCCGCGGTCCTCGACCACCAGCGCGTACTCCTTGCCCATGTGGATGCAGTCCTTGGGGCAGGGATAGACGCACAGCTCGCAGAACATGCACTTCTGGTAGTCAAGCGTGAACTTGTGCCACTCCAGCTCCTTGCCGTGGCGCGTGGCCTCCATCTCGATGCAGTCGATAGGGCAGGCCTTGGCGCAGGCGTCGCAGCAGATGCACAGGTCTTCCTCGAGGTAGTGGATGCCGCGGTAGCGCTCGTCGGTCGGCAGCTTCTCGTCCGGATACTGCACCGTGACCGACTTGCTCCAGAGGTACTTGAAGGTGATGCCCATCCCGATGGCGGTGGATTTCACCGCGTCCCAGACGTTGCCCCAGTAGCGGCGTTTCCGCGGAGCCGTCGGGATGGAGAGGTCGGTCATCATGGGAGCACGCTCGGAGCGAGGGCCAGGAAGTACTCGAGAACGGCCGCGGCGAACACCAGGATCAGGCTCAAGGGTGTCAGGTACTTGTAGCCGAGCGTCATCACCTGGTCGATGCGGATGCGCGGCAGGGTCCACCGCACCCACATCATCACGAACACGAGCAGCATGGACTTGACCGTGAACACGACCACGCACAGGAAGTCGCGCAGGGCGCCCTCGGGCATCTGCGTGACGCCGGGGAAGTTCCAGCCGCCGAACCAGAGGGCCGCGCCGACGGCCGACATCACGAACATGGCCGCGTACTCCTCCAGGAAGAAGAAGGAGAAGCGGATGCCCGAATACTCGGTGTGGAAGCCGGCCACCAGCTCCGACTCCGACTCGGCCAGGTCGAAAGGCGCGCGCTTGGTCTCGGCCAGGGCCGCCACGAAGAACAGCACGAAGGAGGGGATGGCGATCCAGAAGTGCAGCGGATCGAAGACGTACCAGTGCAGCCCGAGCCAGCCGGCCTGCATGTCGGTGGCCGTGCGCAGCGACAAGCTGCCGTAGTAGATCACCGGCGGCATCAGCGACAGCCCGAGCGGGATCTCGTAGCTGGCCACCTGCGCCGCCTCGCGCATGGCGCCGTAGACGCTCCACTTGTTGTTGGAGCCCCAGCCCGCCATGATCACGCCGATGGTGGTGATGGACGAGATGGAGATGAGGAAGAACACGCCCAGGTCCACGTCGGCGATCTGCAGGCCGGGCGCGAAGGGCAGCGCCACGAACATGGCCAGGGCCGTGCCCAGGACCAGCGCCGGCGCCAGCTTGAACAGCAGGCGGTCGGCGCCGGTGACGACCACGTCCTCCTTGAGCAGCAGCTTGACGCCGTCGGCGACCGACTGGGCCCAGCCGTGCCAGCCGCCCACGCGCATGGGACCCAGGCGCACCTGGATGTGCCCGGCGACCTTGCGCTCCAGCCAGATGCTGAACATGGCGATCACGGTCACGAACAGCATCACGGCCGCGAAAGCCACGGCGGCGCCCAGCACCGCCACCATCCACCAGGGCATGCCGTCCGGGAACACGCCGTGCATCAGGTCCGTCCACAGGTTGCCCTGCGGCGGCGCGGGCGCGGCTGCGGTCACGGGATCGGTCAGCATCTAGCGGTCCGTCTCCCCGATGACGATGTCGGTGGCGCCGATGATGGCCACCGCGTCCGCCAGCATGGTCCCGGGCATGATGTGCTCGACCAGCGACAGGTTGCAGAACGAGGGAGCGCGCACGCGCACGCGCCGGGCGATCTTGCTGCCGTCGCTGACCACGTAATGGCCCAGCTCGCCGCGCGGGTTCTCGATGCCGACGTAGGCCTCGCCCGGCGCCGGGCGGATGATCAGGCCCACGTCCGGGTGGCTGACCTCGCCCTCCGGCATCTGGTCCAGGCACTGGCGCACCATCTTGAGGCTCTCCACCATCTCCAGCATGCGCACGTAGTTGCGGTCGAAGCAGTCGCCCACCGTGCCGCGGTAGCCCACGCCGGTGATCACTTTGAACTCGAGCCGGTCGTACACCAGGTACGGCTGGTCGCGGCGCAGGTCCCAGTCCACCCCCGAGCCGCGCAGCATGGGGCCGGTGCAGCCCCAGGCGATGGCCAGGTCCCGCGGGATGATGCCGACGTTGGCCGTGCGCTCGATGAAGATCTTGTTCTCGACCAGCAGGTCCCAGTACTCGGGCCACTTCTTCTCGAACTGCCGGCAGAAGTCTTCCACGTGCTGCAGCCAGCCGGGCGGGGCGTCGTTGAACACGCCGCCGGGGCGGATGAACGAGTAGGTGAGGCGCGCGCCGCAGATCTTCTCGAAGATGTCGAGCAGCAGCTCGCGCTCCCGGAACGCGTAGAAGAACGGCGTGAAGGCGCCGATGTCCAGGCCGTAGGTCCCGAACGCGATCAGGTGGCTCGCGATCCGGTTCAGCTCGACGATCAGCGTGCGCAGGTACTGGCCGCGCGGCGGCACCTCGATGCCCAGCAGCTTTTCAACCGCCAGGCTGTAGCCGAGGTTGTTGTTCATGGCCGCCAGGTAGTCGTAGCGGTCCGTGTACGGCAGATACTGCAGCCAGTCCACGTTCTCGCCGATCTTCTCGGCGCAGCGGTGCAGGTAGCCGAGGTGCGACTGGGCCGCAGTGACGATCTCGCCGTCGGCGCGGATCAGCACGCGCAGCACGCCGTGCGTGGACGGGTGCTGCGGTCCCATGTTGATCTCCACGTCCTGGGTGCGGACGTCCAGCTCGATCTCCCGCTGGCCGGGTTGCAGCAGTCCGGGGCTGGGTGCGGCGCGCTCCATCACACGCAGCTGATCCCGTGGTACTCTTCCGGGAACTTGTAGTCCTTGCGCAGCGGATTCCCGACCCAGTCATCCGGCAACAGCATGTGGCGGGGATCCGGGTGCCCGGTGTAGGTGATGCCGTAGAACTCCGCCGTCTCGCGCTCGTGCCAGTTGGCGCCGGGGTACACCGGGACGATGCTGTCGATGCGGCAGTCGTCCTTCGGAATCATGGTCTTCACGCTCAGCCGCAGCTTCGTGGTGAGGGACAGGAACGCGTACATCCCCCACAGCTCCTTGTCCTCGGCGGCGTGGTCCACGGCCGTCACGTCGATGATCTGCTGGTACGCCAGCTGGTCGCGCAGGAAGCGGCACAGGCCCACGATGCGGCCGCGGTCCGCCAGCTGCACGTAGGCGTCGCCGCGCCACAGGTGCTTGCCCTCCTTGTGGGCCGCGGCCAGCTCCTTGGCCTCGCCCTCGGCCGCGAAGACCGGGAGGTTGGGCTGGTGCAGCTCCACGGGGAAGCCGGCCTGGCTCAGGGCCGCGTGCGCGGCGCGCGCCGCCTCGAAGTAGGCTTGCATCGGGCCCCAACCGGTGTCGCGCTGGAGAGCCGGCATGCGCGCCTCAGGCGATGGACGGAGTGGATGGGATCTCGGCCACTTTCGGGACGCGCACCACCTTCTGCCGGCGGATCTTCTGCTGCAGCAGCATGAGGCCCTCGAGCAAGGCCTCGGGCCGCGGCGGACAGCCGGCCACGTACACGTCCACCGGCACGATGCGGTCCACGCCCTTCATCACGGTGTAGCCGAACTTGTAGTAAGGTCCCCCGCCGGTGGCGCAGGCGCCCATGGCGATGACGTACTTGGGGTTGGGCATCTGGTCGTACAGGCGCTTGACCCGCTCGCCCATCTTGAAGTTCACCGTGCCGGCCACGATCATCAGGTCCGCCTGCCGCGGCGTCGCGCGGAAGGCGCCGGCGCCGAAGCGGTCGATGTCGAAGCGCGGGCCGCCCACCGCCATCATCTCGATGGCGCAGCAGGCCAGGCCGAAGGTCATCGGCCAGATCGAGCTGAGCCGCGCCCAGTTCAGCAGCCAGTCCACCTTGGTGGTCAGGACGTTGTCCTCGAACTTCTGGCTGAGCGCTCCCATGGGCTAGGCCGCCTCCTTCACGCCGGCCTGCCGCCGCTGCGCCGCGAGCCTCTGTTCCCGCTCGAGCTGGTAGGTCTTGACCCAGTTCAGGTCGCCCTTGACCCACACGTAGGCCAGGCCGAGCAGCAGGATGGCCACGAACATCACGCCCTCGACCAGGGCCGCCGCACCCAGTCCCTCCTCCGCATAAGCCTGCTTGAGCACCCGGGCCCAGGGGAACAGGAACGCAATCTCGACGGCGAACACGATGTACACCAGAGCCACCGTGTAGTAGCGGATGTCGAAGCGGAACCAGCCCTCGCCGATGGCGGTCTCGCCGCACTCATACGCCTCCAGGCCCTCCGCGGTCTTGCGCTGGGGCCGCACCAGGGAGCCGAGCACCATGTTCAGGAACACGAAGCCCATCCCTGCGAGCAGGAAGACGAGAATGTTGGCGTAGTGGAAGTACAAGGCCCCCTACTTGGCAACCGCAGTCTGTACCGCTCCCCGGACTCACCCTAGGGCAGCGGAGGCTTGCATTCTCACGTTCTCATGACGCTCCGGCAAGGCCGCTGTCTGCCTGGCTCAGGAGTTCTGAGAGGTGTTCATAAGCCACTGTATTCACAATAACTTATGTCGCTCCAGGTGCTTTCGTATCACACAACCGCCACATCAACCAGGAGCCGACGCTGCGCAGCGGCGCCCAGACATCGCCTCGGAGCTCGACCTCCTTGGGCGTCGGCCGCCGGGACAGGCCGTCCAGGCGGCGGATCCCCTCCTGGACGCCAAGGTCGAGGGCGGGCAAGACGTCCAGGCGTCCCAGGCGGAAGATCAGGAACATCTGGGCGGTCCAGACGCCGATCCCGCGCACCTCCGCAAGGTGCTCCACGATCACGCTGTCGGGCATTCGGTGCACCGATCGCAGGCGCAGCGCCCCGCTCTCCGCCTTCTCCGCCAGATCCAGCAGGGACAACATCTTGTTCCTGGACAAACCGGCGGCGCGCAGGCGCTCCGGCGGCGTGTTCAGCAGCTCTCGGGGAGTGGGGAAGCGCGGCCCGGGCGAGAGCTGATGCACGCGGCGGAAGATTGCGCGTGCCGCGTTGCCGGCGAGCTGCTGGAACACGATGGCGCGGGCCAGCATCTGGAAATGCGTCCAGCGCCGGACCTGCGGCAAGGGGAAATCCGGATAGGGCCCGTGCCGTCGCAGCAGCGCACCCACCGCGGGGTCGCGCCGGCTCAAGGCGCGCAGCTCCGCGGCGCTCGGTCGCATCGCCCGCAGGATACTGGCCCCCTTCGGTGGGTCACTCTCATGCGTAAGTCCCGGCCGTGTCGGAGATTGCTTGCGGCGCGAGCTCCGTCCCTGGCCGGGGCACGCGCATTACAAGAGTGCTGAACACAAGTGGGCCAATATATTTGGACTTGCGATCATGAATATGCAGAGAAAACCCACGGAAAGGGGCCAGTATCCGAGTTACCGCCGAGCGCCCAGCAGCGCGGCCGCCTGCGCGCGCACGTCACCGAAGTGTTCAGGCCAGGCGGTCTCCAGCAGGGTGCGCACGACCTCGCGCGCCTCGTCCTCGCGGCCGGCTCGGATGAGGGCACGCGCCAGGCCGAGGTAACCGGTGGGCTCCTGAGTCCGGATGCGCACCACCTGCCGCCACTCCGAAGCGGCATCCAGCCAGCGCCCCTGCTCCTCCCGCGCCTGCGCCAGCAGCTCATGACTCTCCGACTCCTGCGCGCCGGCCTCCACGACGTTGGTGTAGGCGCGCTCGGCGGCCTCGCGCCCCAACAGCTCCGCCAGGCGGTCGGCGTGCTTGAGGTAGAGGCTGAAGTCGTGGCCGGCGGCGCGGGCCCACTCCAGCGCCTGCGCCGCCGCCTCGCCGCGCCGGCCGGCCTGATCGAGCGCTTGCACCAGGAGCGAACGTGCTTCGAAGTCCTCCGGCTGCAGCGCCACGGCCGCCGCGAGCTGGGCCGCCGCCGGCGCGAAGCGCTCTCGCTCCAGGTACACGCGGCCGAGCGCGAGCCGCAGGATCGGGTTCTCCAGCCCGCTCGCGGCCACTTCCTCCCCGAAGGCCGCCACATATGCGTCCAGGTCTTCCGCCGCGCGCAGAACGAGGAGCAGATTGTCCAGCTCCGCCTGGCGCTCGGTCTCGCGCGGCCCCCAGGCCACGATCGCGCCCGCCGCGGCATCCACCGCCTCGCGCGTGCGTCCGAGGGCGGACCAGGCCTGCGACTGCCCGCGGTAGTAGCTGGCGAGGGCGCCGTCGCCGACCCCACGGTTGGGCGCGCTCCTGACATGCAGGGCGATGGCCTCGGCAAAGAGCGCCACGGCGCGCTCGCTCAGGCCGGAGTCGGCGGCGGCGCTCGCCAGAGTGGCGATCGGCGCCTCGTTCCACTGCGCCTGCTCGCGCAGCCAAGCCTCCGCGGCGGCGAGGGCCGCGAGCGCCTGGCCGCGCTCGCCGCCGCTTCCGAGCGCCCGCACCAGGCGCGCGCGGAGGTTGTAGTCGGCGGGACGCGCCTGCACCAGCTGCTGGAGGAGCGGCACGACCTCCTTCCAGCGCCGCCGGTCGGCCAGGTACCAGGCGAGCTGGTCGCGTCCCTCGAAGCCGAGAAGGCCGCGGTCCAACGCGCCTTCCAGCACGACGATGGCCCGGTCGCGCCGGTCCAGCCCGTCCCAGAGATAGCCGGCCACGTTGCGCAGCACGAAATCGGAGTCCGCGCGCTCTTGCGCGACCTCCAGGGCCTGCGCCTCGAAGTCCCGGGCGTGCTTGTCCCAGTAGTAGTCGTGGCGGCGCCAGTAGATGCTGCGGTTGCGGCCCTGGCCGCTCTCGAGGTCGGCGCGCAGCTCGTCCAGCACCACGGTCAGCGCCCGCCGCTCCAGGCCTGGATCGAGGCGCGCCAGCTCCTGCAGGCAGCGTCCCAGCCGACCGGCGTGGCGAGGCCAGAAGTCGCCGTTGCGGAGCTTCAGCCACTCCGGCTCGTTCTCGGCCCGGATCAACAGGAACTCCAGCTCCACAGCGATGGCCTCGAGCCTGTGCAGGCACTCGGCCATGCGCTCGACCACGTCCGGGGCGCCGCGGTGCTGGTAGAGGTTGAGCACGCGCGGCAGCTCGCCGAAGGCGAAGTCGCGCGCGTCGTCCGCGGCCGAAGCCAGCTCGCGCCGCTGCGCGATCTCCCACAGCTCGCACAGGCTGCCGACGAGCTCCGCCGCCTGCCCTTCGTCGCTGCGCTCGGCCGCCTCCGCGCGCCAGCGGGACAGAAGCGCGCGGTACAACTCGCCACCCGAGCCCAGCGCGACCATGGCGCCGCCGTCCAGGGTGCGCAGATAGACCTGGCGGAGCTGGCGGCGCAGCAGCGGAGCATGGTACGCGTTGGCGGGCTCGCGCAGCGCGGCCAGGACCGCGTCCTCGGCGCCGGCGTACTCGCCAAGCTGCATCCGGTACTCCAGCGACAGCGCGAAGAGGTCGTTGGCGACGGCATGCAGCCGGCCCGGAGCGGCGCGGTCGAATTCCAGCAGGGCGGTCTGCAGCAGCGCGGAAGCCTCGTAGCGCTGCTCGTGCGACCAGTGAGCCTGCGCGCGCGCGCCGGCGATACGCAGCCGCTCCTCGCTGCCGGCCGCCGCGGCCTGGTGCAGCGCGGCCAGCTCGCGCAACTGCTCCTCCGCCAACGCCGCCGGGACCAACCGGCCCGCGCGCGCCAGGTAATCCGCCATGAGGCGCGGCTCGCCTTCGGCCCAGGACTCGCGGAAGGCGGCGTGCAGCGCGCTCAGCGCCGCCTGCGCGTGCGGCTCGCTGCCCTGGGCCTGGGACGCGGCCCGGTAGGCGGCCTGGAACTCGAGCAGCGCGAGCGCGCGCCGATCCAACGGCGTCACCGCGGCAGCTCGATGCTCTTCCAGGGCGCGGCGCAGCCGATCGAGGGTCGCCTCGTCCTGGATCAGGCCGGTGACCGTGTGGAAAGCGGTCAGGAAGGGATAGATGCCCTGGGCGCTGTGGCCCAGCACCGCCTCGGGCAGGCACTCGAGCAGCCGGAAATCCTTGGTCGCGGCGTACAGCTCGCGGAGCTGATGCAGGTAGTTGGAAGGGTGCGCCGCCTTGCGGAACAACGCGCGCAGCCGCAAGACCATCTCGGGATCCAGCTCCGGCGGCACGCCGTCGCCGCGGCGCTGCACCGCCTGCAGGTCCTGCCACAGGCGGCTGCTCAGCTCGTATTCGCCCAGGACCTCGTACGAGCGCAGCTTCGCCTCGTCCATGGCGGCGCGCCGGTCCAGGGCCAGGCGCCAGCCGGCCAGCGCCTGCCAATCCGCCGCGTACAGCTCGTCCTTGCCGGCGACGTCCTCCAGCACCGCCACGGCGTCCTCCAGCCGGTCCTGCTCCGCCAGCGCGTAAGCCCAGGCCCGGCCCCAGCGCATCGCCTCGAAGCGCTCGCCGGCGCCGTAGCTCTCGCGCAGGAAGGCCAGCAGGGCGTCGCGCTGGTCCAGAAGCAGCAACAGCTCGTAGCGCGCGAGATCCCAGTCCGCCAGGGCAGCGGCGCGGGCCCGGCCCTCCGTGAGCAGGGCTTGCAGCCCGCGGACGCGCGCGCCGTCGGGCTTCTCCTCCGTCACCACCACCAGGTGGAGCAGGGTGGCGGCGCAGCGCTCCGCGAGCACGCGTTCCGCGAGGGCCGGATGCTCCTGGCCGGCGCAGCGCGCGCTGGCGGCCTGCAAGGCGGCCGCGGCCTCGGTCCAGGCCGCCGGCAGCTCCTGGCGCAGCTTCACCTGCAGGTAGAGGCGCTCCAGCGCGATCCACTCGGCCAGGGTGGACTCCGCCAGCTCGCCCGCGAGCCGGCGCAGGCGCGCCACCGCAGCCACGCGCGCCTCCGCCAGGGCCGCCTCGCGCTCGGCTCGCTCTTCCTTGCGCGTCCATTCGTTGCGCTCCGGCCGCGCCGCGACGGCGGCCTCGGCGCGCGCTCGCGGCATCCAGGAAGTCAGGTCGTAGAGTCCGAGAATGCGAACGTCGCGGTCCGCCTGGCGCGTCGCTTCATCCTCCTCCACCACGGGAGCGCTGAGGCGCGGCAGCAGCGCCAGCAGCTCTTCCTGCACGCTCTCGGTCCAGGCCTGCTGCAGGAGGGACTGGAACAACTGGGCCAGGCGCTGCCGGGTCTCGGCCGGCCCGTGGGCTTCCGCGAGCAGGCGGCGGTGCACCTCGAGCTGCAGCTCCGGCCGGCCGTAGCTCAGGAGCACCTGGAGCAGCGGCTCGCGCTCCCTGCGGTCCGTAGCCTCCTTCCAGCGCGTGAGGACGGCGTCGAAGAGGCGCTGCCAGCCCTCGCGGCCCTGCTCGCCCTGGTAGCCGACGTTCTGCAGCGCGTTGACGGTCCGCAGCAGGCGCGCCGCCGGCATGCGCGCGGTCTCGGCCGTCAGCTCGCGGTACCAGTCGGCGAACAGGCGCTGCGCCTCCTCCGTCTGGCGGAACTGCCAGTAGCCGACGAACCAGGTGTGATCGCCGAGCCGGTCGTCGGCCTGGAAGCGGCGCGCCGCGGCGGCCAGCAGCTCGGCGTCCTCGGCCTCCACCCGGTTGTGATACAGCTCATAGCCGGTGCCCAGCTTGTGGCGCAGCGCCGCGTGCAGGCGCGCCTCCACAACCGGGTCCGGCGCGCCTTCCGGCGGCACTACGGCGTCGATCCAGCGCCGCGCCAGCTCGTCCGCTCGCGCCGTCCGATCCAGGTAGACCAGGGCGGACAGGTACTGGTCCCAGAGCGAATCCGGCAGCGACTTCGGATCCTCGCGCTCCCATTGCTCGGCCGCCGCCACCAGGTCTTCCAGGCGGTAGGCATTCCACAAGATCCCGGCGGCCGTGCCGCGGAAGCCCTGGCGCTCCCACACGCTCCAGGGGCCGTGCCTGGACTCGGCCGCGCGCAGCCACTGCAAGGCGGCCTCCGCCTGGCGGCGCTCCGCCAGCGCGCTCGCGTACTCCGTGTGCACGTCGGCGTGCAGCGGGTGGCGCTCCGCCATCGCGCGCGCCTTCTCGAAGGCGCGCTCGCGCTGCTGCGCGTTGCGCAACGCATGCAAGACGCGCCGGTCCCAGGCGTAAAGCGCGTCCAGAGTCGGGATCTGGCGCCGGAAGGCCGGCTCCAGCGCCTCCAGCAGCTCCAGGCGCTCGTTGCCGGCGTTGAGCGGCGCGGCCAGGTCCAGGAGATCCTGGGCGCGGGCGTAGTCGCATTCGCCGGGCGTCGCCGCCAGCGCCGCCGCCTGCTCCAGCAGATGAGCCTTCAGCTCCTCGTTGCGGCGCCGCTGCGCCAGCCAGATGGCCTCCAGCAGCGGGGCTGAAGGCTTGTATGCCGCCACGTTCCACACGGCCTCGCAGTGCGGCCGCGCCAGCTCCCACTGCTGCGTGGCGGCAAAGCGTCCCAGCAGGGCCCAGTGCTGCTCCAGGCTGGCGCGCTCCTCGGCAGCGGCCTGCTTGGCGGCGGCCAGGTCGGTGGCCGCCGGCCCGAGCAGCAGGCACCGACTGCGCCGCTGCAGAGGCTCGCCGACGGCGTCCGTGAACACGTCCGCCGCCAGCTCCTCCACGGCGATGCGCGTCTGCCCCGACTGCACGCCGTCGGCGCCCCGGTGCACGATACGCCGCGGCCACCAGGCGCCGGCAATCTGCACGAAGTCCTGGAACTCGCTGCTCCGCTGCAGCGCGCCGCGCTCGTACCACTGCTCCGCCAGGACCAGCCCACGTGCCGGATCCACGCGCAGGATCAGCAGGTTCTCCGGCTCGCTCGGATGCACGCAACGCAGCTCCGCCAGGCCGCCTTCCACCGCCCGCAACTCGACGCTCTGCTCCTGCATCCGGCGGAATTCGTCGCCGAAGTACCAGCTGAACGGTGCGCTCCAGCCGTTCTCGTCGCCGCGCTCCGCCGGTCGCACGCGGCCGAGGTCCCAGGCGGCCGCGAGCACCCCGCGCTGGCGCTGCCAGAGCCAGTTCCAGGAGTAGGCGGTGCCGGGGAGATGCGCCGACGTCTGCAGCCAGCCGCTGCGGGACAACCACAACTCTGCGGCCCCGCTCGAGCTCGCGCGCCCGCGCGCGTCCGTCCACGACGACTCCACTTGCAGGCGCAGGCCGCCCGCCGCCTGCTCCAGCCAGGCGCGCCGATCCAGCCGGCGCACCACTTCCAGCACCTCCGCGGGCCACCTCCATTCGGTCGCCCGGGACTGCGGCGGCGCGAGGAAGGGGAAGGGCGCCTCGAAGGGCTGCTCGGGCCGCAGGCGCCGGATCCTCTCCATGCGCACCAAACCCGCTCGATCGTCATGGAGGGAATCCTGCTTCCGTTCTTGGGCCGAGAGCGGCGTCTTGACGAGTGCAGAAAGCTCCTCCATGGACTCCGGCGCCTCATTCATCCCGTCCTCATCCCAGGCTTCCTCGGCCGCGGCGGGCTCCAGCTCCTCTCCCTCCTCGCCGAAGCGGAGCGCCTCGCCCGCGTCCGCCGGCAAGGACGCCGGCGACGCCGGCGGTCTCGAGTCTCCGGGACCGCGGTAGCGCCCGGCGCCGGAGAAGGAGTCCACCTCTCCTCTCGTGGAGGTGCGCGCGCCGCCGGCGCCGCCGCCGAGGCCCACCCCCAGGCTGTACGAGGCTTCGGTCGAGAGCGGCCGCAGCGCCTCGGTGAGCCCGCGCGCCATGTCGTCGAGCTCGGCCACGGCCCGGGCGCGCTGCTGCTGGCGCCAGCGCTTCGCGGCCAATGATTGCTGGCGCGCGAGCTCGTAGCGGGCGTCGCCGCGGCCCTGGGCGAAGAACTCCTCGCCGTCGCGCATGCGGAAGCGCCGCTCCACCTGGAAACGCTGCCGATCCTCTTCGCTCTCCAACACCAGGAACGAGGTGTAAGGAGTGATGATCTGGAAGTCTTCGCTCAGCGTGATGATGCGCTCGCGGATCTGCGGCGTGCCTCCCTGCACCAGCAGATGATCCAGGTGGCTGCGCGCCCACAGCCGCGGGATGAACTCGTTGCCGCTCTCCGCCGCCGCCAGCGCGATCGGAGCTTCGAAACGGAGCTCGCGGCCGCCGAGCTCGCCGGTGACGACGAGCTTGCCGCTGGCGTCGCCCTGGGCCGTGTCGTAGCGCCCGAGCAGCATGTGCTGGCTGCCCGCGGGAAGATTCTGCAGGCGCTCGGGATAGACCGCGGCCGCGGCAACGCCCTCGAAGCGCACCTGCAGGTTGCGCAGCGCGGGCCGCGTGGTCTCGCGCAGCCATTCGTGCGCCGCCGCCGCGGGATGGGCGGCGTCCACGGCGCGCAGCGTGCCTCCGCCCATGCCGGCGATCGCGCGCAGCACGATCGGCTCCGACACGCTGCCCGGGACCACGGCGTGGAACACGCCCATGCCGGGGTAGAGACGCTGCAAAGCCGCCGACACGGCCGCTGGATCGGTGTCGCCCGCCGTGGGTACGCCGTCGCCCACGTAGAGCACCTGCGTGCCCTCGCGGACGCGCGCGACGGCGGCCTCGAAACCGTGCACCAGGTCGGACCAGCCGAGCGGCTCGCGCTGCTCCAGGAAGGCCAGCGCATCCTTCACGGCCTCGGCACCGGCCGCGTGCGGCTCGCCGAAGGCGAAGCGCGCCTCGAAGTCGCAGGTCATGAGGTTGAAGGAGTCGCGCGGCCCCAGCGCCGACAGCAAGGCCTCCACGAACGCGACCTGGGCGTCCCGCTGCGGGCCGTGCAGGGAGCCGGAGGTGTCCGCGATCAGCAGGAGGTCCAGCGGAGCGGCGTCCTCCACCGCGGCCTCCGGCAGCGGCGGCGCGCTCAGCAATGCCAGGAAGTAGCCGTCCTCACCGCGGCGGTGCGGCAGGAAGGTGACCGGCGCCGCACCGGGCGCCGTTCGCACCACCAGCTCGAAGTCGCGCTCCGGCGTCACCTCCTGCGCGGAGTACTCCACAGAAGCAGCGTGCCCGGTCTGGCGCACGCGGCACTCGTGGGAAGTCGCGGCCACTTCCGCCAGAGTCTCCGCCGAGCTCACGGACACCTGGATCTGCAGCTCGCGCAGCGGGTGCTGGCGCAGCAGCTCGCTGCGCAGTCCGTAGTGATACCGGTACTCGTCGCCGCGCTTGCGCAGCACCTGGGTGTAGCCGATCCGGATGCGCTTCTCGCCGCTGATCGGGTACACCCGCGCCTGGAACACGTTGCTGCCGGTCCACTCCAGCAGGCCGGGATCGCGCTTCTCGCGCAGGATGGTCTCGTAGATGGCGCGCGCGCGCTGCTTCTCGACGATGTCGCCTTCCACCAGCTCGTCGCCGATCCACATGGCGAAGCTGCTGACCGAGGCGTCTTCCGGCAGCGGAAAATAGAAAACACCTTCCAGCACGCTGTTCGTGTGGTTGATGAAGGACTCCTCCACGACCGTGCGCGCGATCTGGTCGCGGATGTCCACCGTCACCTTGTGGTAGCCGATGGTCAGCGGCACGTTGCGGCCGTCGATGTTGGCGAGCAGCGAGCCGAGTGCCTCGCTGCTGGCGTCGGCCTTGTAGCCGAGCAGCCACTTCGGATCCTGAGCCAGGACGCGGAGGCCGTCCTCCGAGCCGCGCAAGACCTGCCGCTCCGTCACCGTCAGCGCGGCGTTGAAACGCCCGGTCACCGTCACGGCGCCTGCTCCCGGCGCCACTTCCAGCTCGCCCGTCTCGAGCCGCAGGCGGCCGCCATCCACGACCTCGATCTGTGTTCCGGGACCGAGGATCAGCCGCGCCCCGCCCGCCAGTTCCACCACCAGCGCGTTGGCGCCGCGGCTGCCGGTCCGTAGCCACTCTCCCGGCTCGATGCGGTCGTGCTCTTCCGCTTCCTCCCAGCGCTCCGCCCCCACCGGCCGGTGCAAACCGCTGCCCTCCCGGTCCAGGATGCGGGCGGCAGCGGAGTCCTGCGGCCTCGCAGTCGTGATCCCGGGCTCCTGCGCCGGCTCGGGGACGGGCGCGAGCAGGAGCAAGGCCGTGGTCAGGAGCAGCAGGCGCGGGCTAGCCATCGGGCGAGTTCCATCCTGACGCCGCGGCCTCGCATGTTCTTGGCGGAATCAAGGCAGGCGCAGCAGGATGCCATGGGTGCCGGCTGCGACGGCGGAAAGCCGCACCTCCTCGTACGGGACACCAGGCGCGGGTTCCTGCCCGGATTCCCTCGCGGCCGCGATCTCAAACAGCGCGGATTCGATGATTTCGCGCGGGCGCGACCTGGTGAGCACGTCGACGAGCAGGCCCTCCTCCACCGTGAGCTGGAACTCGCCATTTTCATCGGTCTCGGTCGCGTCCAGCCATTCGCCGTTCTTCTCGGCGTACACGGTGTGCCCCGCGGCCGGCCTGCCCTCGCGGTCCCACACGGTGCCGGCGATCGTGGCGGCCCATGGGAGCGTCACTTCCAGCCCGACGGTGCCGGCCGGGATGCCGCTCCGGTACAGGCGCACGACCGGGCGGGGCCGCGGATCCTCGTTGCCCCAGTCGTAGGGATGGAAGCCGAGCTCGTAGCTGCCCGAGGGCAGTCCGGTGAAGCGGAAGCTGCCGTCCTTCTGGGCCTGCTGCGACACCTCGACCGGATCGTCGCGGTTGTCTTCCTGCGACAGGCTCACGTAGACCATGGCGCGCGGCCGGCCGTCCGGATCGCGCACGACGCCGCTGACCTCGAGGCCTCCAGGGACCACGAAGCGCAGGTCGGAGCGCTGCTCGGCCTCGCCGAGGTCCACGACCTGCGCCGGCAGCTCGGGACGGCCGACCACACTGATGCTGACGCGGAACTGGCCGGCGGCGAGGTCGCTGAAGCGGAAGCGGCCGCGCGTGTCGGTGCGGCCCTCGCGCGTGGACACGTAGTAGTTGACGTCCTGGTCGATGCCCTGGCCCAGGCGGTCGCGGTCGGCGTTGTTGCCGTAGACCGTCACTTCTGCATCCGGCACGGGCGCCTCGCTCCCGTCCACCACGACTCCGGCGATCTGCCCGCCGCGTGGCAGCACGATGTCGCCGAGGTCCACCATGGCAGGCTTCTGCTCCGAGCGCGGGAACTCGTACACGAGCGTGGCGAAGCCCTCGTGCCGCACGAACAGCACGTGGTGCGCGTCGGCGCGCAGGCCCGCGATCTCGAAGCGGCCGTCCTCCTGCGTGCGCGCCGTCTGCCAGTCGATCCCCTGCACGTCGTGCAGCCAGCCGCTGGCCGCCGCGGCCACGTACACGCCCGCCATGGGCAGGCCTTCGACCGAGAGCACGCGCCCGGAGGCGCCGTGGGCCCGGATCAACTCGATCCGGACCTGCACCGGCCGCTCCTTGTGCTCCTGGAGCGACATCTCGTTGCGCCCGTAGCCCGGCGCGCGCGCATTCAGCTCATAGAAATCTTCCGAACCGGCGCCGGCCAGGACGAAGCTGCCGTCCTCGTCGCTGCGCGTCACGCGGTCGAAGGTCCAGCTCTCCGAGATCTCCGCGCCCGCGATCGGCCGCTGCGTCTGCGCGTCGATCACGACTCCCACGATCTGCTCACCTTCGGCCAGCGCGAAGTCGCGGCGCGTCTCTCCGCCAGCTTCCAGGCGCACCTCGGTCCAGCTGGGCGGCTGCAGCGCCTCCGGCAGCAGCTCCATCATCCAGATGCCTGCGGCCAGGTCCGCGAAGCGATAGGTGCCGTCATCGTGCGTGATCTTGGCGTACTCTTCGCGATGTCCGCCGTAGCGAAACAGACGCACGTATGCATCGGGCACTGCTTCGCCATCGGACGCGCGCGTCACGCGCCCCGCCAGCGAAGCGGCCGGGCTCATGCGGATCTCCAGGTACTCGCCCGGGTGCCGCTCCACGAGCCGCGGCGTGCACAAGCCGGGCGCGCGCACGTCCAGCTCGTACGGCGGGCCGGACTCGAGAGGGAAGCGGAACTCGCCGCGCGTATCGGTCCGGCTGGAGGCGATCAGCCGCCGCACGTCACGATATTCCAGGTCCAGCGTGCCGAAGCCGGCGGCCGGCGCATGCGAGACCAGCACTTCCGCTCCTGGAAGAGGCTGATCCTTCGGGTCCAGCACGACACCGCGCAGCTCGTCCTCCGCCAGCTCCCGCAGCGGCGCCAGGACCATGGCAGGGCCGAGGCTGGCCGCCTCCCGCACGGCGTGCCGCCCTCCCGGCTCCGCCGCGGGCGGGGCGAGCGCCGCGCTGGCCGGAGCCGGACCATCCTCCCCCGCCGCCCGGTCTCTTTCCTCCAGCCGCTCCGGTGTGCGGAGGAGGAACAGCGCCAGCGCAGCCGCGAGGGCGATGACGCCGGCCCAGAACAGCGCCGGGGAGAGCTTCAGGCGCACCGGAATGCTCAGAATAACTAGACGTGCGACGGCATCCCGGTTTCCTCCTGTTTCTGGCCTTCGCCGCCTCCGGGTGCGGCCTGGCACCTCGCGGCGTGGCGCCCGACGACGAGATCGGACGCTCGCGCGAGGGTCGGCCTGTGCTCGCCCGCACACTCGGTGCGGGAGAGCCGCGGGTCTATCTCATCGGCGGCATCCATGGCAACGAGCGCGAGGGCGCGCCGCTGGCGGCATCTGTGGCGCAGGAAGTGGAGAAGGGCGGCCTGGGAGGCAGCTGGCGCATCCTGTGTGACCTCAATCCCGACGGCAGCGCGCGGGGGACCCGAGGCAACGCGCGTGGAATCGACCTGAACCGCAACTGGCCGGCTTCCAACTTCGCGCTGGCGCGCGATCACGGCCCGCGCCCGCTCAGCGAGCCGGAGTGCGCCGCCGTGCACCAGGACCTGCTGGCCTTCGCACCGGACCTCGTGCTCGTGTTCCACTCCACCGAAGACGGCCCCTTCATCAACTACGACGGCCCGGCTGCGGAGCTGGCAGCGGCCTTTGCGCATGCCTCCGGCTGGCCGGTGCAGGCGGAGTTGGGCTACCCCACTCCCGGCTCGCTCGGTTCCTGGATCGGCAAGGACCTCGGGATCCCGATCCTCACGCTCGAGTTCCGTCGCGGCGATGCCTCCGCCCAGGCGCAGGAGGCGGTCCTCCGCGGACTGATGGCCCTACAGCAGCTCCGGCCAGAGCCAGCCGAAGGCGCCGGCGGTGACGAGGCCGTAGACCAGGCCGTCGAAGATGAACTTGGCGGTCGTGCCCCAGCTCTGGCCCTTCCAGATGCTCTCGGGCACGACGCTGATGCCGTAGGCGAGGAACGCGATGGTGCCGGTGACGCGGAAGACCAGGAGGTAGGACGGGTCCGGCGGAAGGCTGTGGTAGGCGGCGTAGGCCACGAAGATGCCGACCACGATCGTGAACAGGAACCACTGCATCAGGTGCTTGCCCATGTTCATCGGACCGGGCGGCCGGAGCACCAGGATCCCGATGGGCCCGCGCTCGAATTTGGCCTTCATCTCCGGCGACTCGCACTCCTTCATCGAGCTGGCATAGGGGAACATGTACTGTCCCGGCTGCACGCCCTGATTGCGCAGCATGTCGAGAACCTGGCTTTCGCCGGGTATCCCTTTCCAGTCCGCTTTGTGCATGGGGAGCGCCATGTGGAAGATCGCGCTGGCGATGAAGACGAAGACTGCCGACAGCAGGATGGGCAGCCAAAGTTCGGTCAAGAACTCCATTTCTACCTCCCAATGGCAGGGTGATGTGGGGGTCGGTTCGATCCGCCAGGCCGGCGGAGCGAGTGCGGAGGATAGCCAGACGCCTACGCGCGGCGCCAGCCGCCGTCGTGCAGCCAGGAGTGGAGGTCGTGGTAGAGGACCTCCCAGGAGGGCGCCAGGAAGACGTGGGGCTGGTAGTTCGTGGGGTCGTAGTCGGTGGCCGCCATGCGGCCGATGTCGAAGGACAGCAGCTCCGCCTCGGTCGCGAAGCGCTGGATCTCGCCGCAGGAGGACAGGAGGCCGGAGCCGAAGGCCTTCACCTGCCCCTCCTCCACCAGGGCGCCGAACTCCAGCGTCCACCAGTAGGCGCGCTCCAGGGCCTTGAGCTCGGCATCGTCCGCTTCCCGGGCGGCGCGGCCGAAGGCGCGGTTCAGCTCCGCGATCATCGGGTGGGTGAAAGAGGCAGCGTGGCCCACCAGCTCGTGGATGACGTCGGGCTCGGGCGTGTAGAGCGGCGTGCTGTGGTGGCGCACGTACTGGGTGGCCAGGAACACGCCGTCGGCCAGGTAGCTGAGGAAGACGCGCGGCTCGATCAGCCCGGCCACCGGCTCCATCTCGAAACCTGTGATCGTGCGCAGCTTCCGGTTCACCTCATCGAGCTGCGGGATGCGCTCCCGGCTCATCCCGAGCCGCTTGTTCAGGATGAGGTAGCCGCGCGGCGCCCAGCGCTCGTGCAGCGGCCCCAGGTGCTTCCAGACATCGCGCCAGACCGCGTGCTCTTCTTCCGTGTAGGGTGCCTCCGGAACCGGACCGCCGCGGTAGTCGAGCGCGATGCGGGCGATGCGATCCCGGCGCGCGCGATATCCCGCATCCCGGAATCCCGGGTGATCCCGGTCCAGATGCACCAGGCAGGACTCGCCGCCGGCGTGCGCCGCGCCGCGGTCCGCCCGTGCCTTCACTTCACGGTCCAGGTCTCGCCGCCGGTCAGGAGGGACTTCAGGGAGCCTTCGCCCATCTTGATCTTGGCGTCGTGGATCTGGCGGTGGATGTCGTCCTCGAAGATCGGGGCTTCGACGTCGCGGAAGATGCCGACCGGGACCGGGATCTGGCCGTCCTCGGGCGCCTGGCAGATGCGGTAGGCGTTGGCGCCGCTTGGCTCCTTGGGATCCCAGGTGCTGGCTTCGGCGGGCGCGCACAGCTCGATGGCGTCGGGCGTGATCCTCAGGCCCTTGTCCAGCTTCTTGCCGTAGAGCAGCGGCTGGCCCGGGCGCAGGTCCACCTGGCGCTCATCGCGGACGGTCTTGTCGGTGAAGTGCTCGAAGACCGCGTCGTTGAAGATCACGCAGTTCTGGAGGATCTCGACGAAGGCGAAGCCCTTGTGGGCGTGCGCGGCCTTGAGCACGGCGCCCAGGTGCTTGAGCTGGGTGTCCACGGCGCGGGCCACGAAGCTGGCGCCGGCGCCGAGCGCCAGCGCGATCGGGTTGAACGGGTTGTCGATCGAGCCAAACGGCGTGGACGGGCTCTTGGTGCCCTTGGTGGAGGTCGGGCTGTACTGGCCCTTGGTGAGGCCGTAGATGCGGTTGTTGAACAGCAGCACCTTCATGTTCATGTTGCGGCGCATGGCGTGGATCATGTGGTTGCCGCCGATGCTCAGGCCGTCGCCGTCGCCGGTGACCACCCACACGTCCAGGTCGCGGTTGGCCAGCTTGACGCCGCTGGCGATGGCCGGCGCCCGGCCGTGGATGCCGTGGAAGCCGTAGACGTCCATGTAGTAGGGAAAGCGGCTGCTGCAGCCGATCCCGGACACGCACACGAACTTCTCCTTGGGCACGCCCAGCTCGGCGAAGGCCTGCTGCACCACGCTCAGGATGGCGTAGTCGCCGCAGCCCGGGCACCAGCGCACTTCCTGGTCCGAGACGAAGTCGGCCTTCTTGAAGGAGACGGGTTTTTCGGCGGTCGTGCTCATGACTAGCGCGCGAGCTCCTCGATGCGGCGCAACAGTTCCGAGGCGGTGAAGGGGCGGCCCTGCACCTTGGGGTAGGACACGGTCGGGATCAGGTATTCCGCGCGGATGAGGCGGCTGAACTGGCCGCGGTTCAGCTCCGGGATCAGGATGGTGTCGTAGCGCTGCAGAATCTGGCCGAGGTCGCGCGGCAGCGGCCAGAGATGGCGGATGTGCAACTGCGCCACGTCCAGGTCCTTGGCATGGGCCCGCTCCACGGCGCTGCGGATGGCGCCGTAGGTGGAGCCCCAGCCGAGCACCAGGAGCTTGCCGCGCGGCGGTCCGAAGACCTCCAGCGGCGGGTAGCTGGCGGCGATGCCGAGCACCTTCTGCTCGCGCAGCTTGACCATCATCTCGTGGTTCCCCGGCTCGTAGTTCACGTTGCCGGTGACGTCCTGCTTCTCCAGGCCGCCGATGCGGTGCTGCAGGCCCGGAGTGCCCGGGACGGCCCAGCCGCGCGCCAGCGTCACCGGGTCGCGCAGGTACGGCAGGAACTGCCCGCCGCCCTGGCCGTTGGTCTTGAAGCGCACCGGGAAGGGCTGCAGGCTGTTCTCCTCCGGCACCCGCCAGGGCTCGGCGCCGTTGGCCAGGTAGCCGTCGCTGAGCATGATCACCGGCGTCATGTAGGTGACGGCGATGCGCGCCGCCTCGATGGCGGTCCAGAAGCAGTCGCCCGGCGAACAGGCCGCAAGCACCGGGATCGGCGCCTCGCTGTTGCGGCCGAACACCGCCTGCAGCAGGTCGGCCTGCTCGGTCTTGGTGGGCAAGCCGGTGGACGGGCCGCCGCGCTGCACGTCGACGATGACGAGCGGCAGCTCCACGGACACCGCCAGGCCCATGGCCTCGGTCTTCAGGGCGATGCCGGGGCCCGAGGAGGCGGTGGCGCCCAGGGCGCCGGCGAAGGCGGCGCCCAGCGCCGAAGTCACCGCCGCGATCTCGTCCTCGGCCTGGAAGGTGATGACGCCGTAGTTCTTGTAGCGCGCCAAGCTGTGCAGGATGTCGCTGGCCGGCGTGATGGGGTAACTGCCATAGAACAGGGGCAGCCCGCTGAGGCGCGAGGCCGTCACCAGGCCCATGGCGGTGGCGGCGTTGCCCATGATGTTGCGGTACGTGCCGGGCGCGAGCTGGGCCGGGGGCACCTGGTAGCGGTGGTGGAACAGCTCCGAGTTCTCGGCGATGCGGTGGCCGGCGCGCAGGGCCCGCAGGTTCGCTTCCAGGAGCTCGGGCTTCTTGCCGAACTTTTCGGCCAGCCACCTCTCGCTGGTTTCCATGGGCCGCGAGTAGACCCAGTACAGCATGCCCAGAGCCAGCATGTTCTTGCAGCGCAGGGCTTCCTTGTTGCCGAGCCCGAGGCCCTCGGTGGCCTGGATCGTGGCCTCGTTCAGGTCGAACTTGACCACGTTGTACTTCTCGTAGAGCTGCGCGTCGTCCAGCGGATTGTGCTCGTAGCGCGCCTTCTCCAGGTCCTTGGCCCCGAAATTCCCGGTGTTGACGATCAGCATGCCGCCGGGCCTCAGGTCGCCCAGGTTCACCTTCAGGGCGGCCGGGTTCATGGCCACCAGCACGTCGGGTTGGTCGCCCGGGGTGTGGATGTCGTGGCTGCTGAAGTGGAGCTGGAAGCCGGAGACTCCGGGCAGCGAGCCGGCGGGCGCGCGGATCTCGGCCGGATAGTCCGGGAAGGTCGCCAGGTCGTTGCCCACCACCGCGGTGGTGTTGGTGAACTGGGTGCCGGTGATCTGCATGCCGTCCCCGGAGTCGCCGGCGAAGCGGATGACGACTTCGTCCAGAGTCTCCAGGAGATGCTCTCGGGTGGCCGTGGGTCCCATGTCCGTGCGTGCCTTGCAGGAGCTCGAGGTGCGGGGCGCAAGAGCGCCGCACGTTCATCTTAGGTCCGGCGCCGTGCCTTGAGCAGGGCTAGACTGGCCCGGCGTCAGCCCGTGAACCTGGAGCACGCGTCCCGTTTCGCTTCGGCCCAGGCGCGCCTGGCCGCGGGCGACCTTTACCCGGATCCCTGGTTGCTGCCGCGGGGCTTCCGCAGGACGCTGGACGCCTTGCTGGCCGTGGCCTTCGGCCCGGCGCGCCGCGGCGGCGAGGCCTTCCGCGACGGCAGCGAGCGCGCCCTGCGCGGCCGCCCCGACGGCCCGCTGCTGCTGGCCCTGTGGTCGGCCGCCACCGCGGCGGAGATGCGCCACGCCGATCTGCGCGCCCTGTTCGCCGCCGTGCACGAGCCCCTGCCCGATCCTCCCGCTTCCCGCGCCGAGCTGCGCACCAGCCTGCAGCGCCGGGTGGAGCCGCTGGCGCGTTGCGTCCTCGCCATTCTGCAGGCCGGAGAGGAAGCCCTGCCGCCGGCCGTGGAGCTGGGGATCGGCCTCGGCCTGGCGCGCCTGCTGCTCGACACCCCGGCGCAGTTGCGCGCCGGACGACTGCCGTGGCCGGAAGCCGATCTGACCGCCTGCGGCCTGCGCCGCGAGGACCTGGCCCGCGGCCTGCCCGGCCCGGCAGTGAGCGCCTGGCTGCGCGGCGAGAGCTCCTGGGCGCTCGAGCACCTGGCGCGCGGCCACGGCCTGCGCGAGCACGTCGGCGCGCGCCTGCGCCGCGCGCTGGACAATGAGATCCGGCGCGCGCGGCGCCTGCTGGCGCAGGCGTCCGATCCGCAGCGCGACCTGTTCCGCAACCCGCCGCGGCTCCCGGCGGCGGTGCGCTGGAGCGGGCGTGCGCGCGCTCTCGGCAACCTGGCGCACAGCGTGCTCCTGCCCCATTCCTGACCGGCATGAGCGGCGCGCCGGATCCGCCCGTGTTCCTCGGCATGCCGCGGCCGGAGCCGGTGGCGGACGCGCGCTGGCGCCTGGGCAACGCCACCCGCGGCGGCCTGGTGGCGCGCGACGTGCGCTTCCTGCGCACGCGCTGGCAGCGTTTCCGGGCGGCCTGGGGCCGGCGCCTGCAGCCCGAGCAAGGCCTGTTCCTGGCTCCGGCTCCGGCGGTGCACGCCTTTGGCGCCCGCCAGGACCTGCTGGTGCTGTACCTGGACGAGCGCGACCGCGTGCTGCGCGTGCAGCGCCTGGCGCGCTGGCGCGCCGCCGCCGCGCCTCCCGGAACGGCGGCGGCGCTGCTGCTCGGCGCCGAGCGCGCGGCGCCGGCAGCGGAAGGCGACCAGTTGGAATGGCTGGCGCCGCAGCCGCGCCTGCCCGGGCGCGCGGATTGGCTGGGCGAGCGCGGCTATCCTGCGGGCGAATGAGCCCGCTGCTGCGCAGCCTCCGGCCACGGCACTGGATCAAGAACGTCGCGGTCTTCGCCGGACTGTGTTTCAGCCGGCAGGCCGACGAAGGCCCGCAGGTGCTGCGCGTCACCCTGCTGTTCGGCTGCTTCTGCCTCGCGTCCTCCGCGGTCTACCTGGTCAACGACCTGTTCGACCGCGAGCGCGACCGCGTGCACCCGCTCAAATGCCAGCGCCCGATCGCCTCCGGGCAGGTCGCGTCGCCCATGGCGCTGGGCCTGGCGCTGGTGCTGGCGGCCGCGGGCCTGGCGGGCGGCTACGCGCTCGGGCCCGCCAGCTTCGCCGGGCTGGCCGGCTACCTGCTGCTGCAGGGGGCGTACTCGGCGCGCCTCAAGCACGTGGTGATCCTGGACGTGTTCTGCATCGCCGCCGGTTTCATGCTGCGGGTCCTCGCCGGGGTGTGGACCATCGGCGTGACCGCCTCGCCGTGGCTGGTGGCCTGCTCGGTGATGCTGGCCCTGTTCCTGGCCTTGTGCAAGCGCCGCGCCGAGGTCATCGGCCTGGCCGACGGCTCGGCGGCGCAGCGGCCGGCCATCGACGACTACCGTGGGCCCGTGATCGACGTGATGATCGGCGTCATCGCCTCGGCGACGCTGGTCACCTACACCTTGTACACGCTGTTGCCGGCCCACATCTTCCAGGACAGCGCCGATGCGCGCCTGCGCATGGATTCTCAGGCCGGCGCTCCCGGCATGGTGTGGACCGTGCCCCTGGTGGCCTACGGCATGCTGCGCTACCTGTACCTGGTGTACCGCCTGGAGAAAGGCGAGCGCCCGGAGCTCACCGTCATGACCGACCGCCCGCTGCTCGTGTGCCTGTTCCTGTACCTCGTGGTGGTCGCGGCGGTGATCTATCTGCCGCGCCCCGCCTGAGGCGCGCCCGCCGGCACGGCGGCCGGGACGCCCGCCGCGGCGCCTACTTCTGCTCCGTCTTGGGCGTGCGCTGCGTGAACTCCAGTCCGTTCACGCGCCACAGGTCCTCGCGGTCGGCGCCCGGCCGCGCGGCGCGGCCGTCCGGGCTGGCGGCCTGGAAGCTGAGGCGGGTGGTGCGCATGCGCGGCTTCTCGCGCTCGCTCTCGTACATGAACACGGTGAGCTGCTGGCGCGAGAACCGGGCCGAGTCGCCGGCGAAGTCCATGGTGAACACGCGGTCGTCGTAGCCTCGCTCCGCCCGCGTCTTGCTCTTCACCACCACCGTCCCCATGCCGGCGTCCGCGGCCTGCGACGCGAAGTGCGTGTTGAAGTCCTGCTCGTTGTCGGACACCGAGAAGTTGGCCAGGCGCGCCGACAGGTCGCCGCTCACCTCGGC
Source organism: Planctomycetota bacterium (assembly GCA_004295085.1). GTDB lineage: Bacteria > Planctomycetota > UBA1135 > UBA1135 > UBA1135 > SHNF01. The sequence goes on from SHNF01000002.1 coordinate 182,151, forward strand.
CACGCTGCGCAGGTCGTCGGGATGGCTGGCCAGCGCGTCGCGGTACTTGCCGTGCAGGTGGCCCACGTACAGGCGCGCCACAAGGGCCAGCGCGGTCAGCGCCAGCAGGATGTACAGGGTCTGGCGGCCGCTCACGGCTGCGCCTCCTTCACGACTTCGATCAGGACCTTGATGGTGCCCGAGCGGGCATCAGGCACGTCCGGCACCGGCGGCAGCCCGCCTTCGGCCGACACGTCCAGGGCCCAGGGCTGCTGGCTCAGCGCGCGCTGCAGCGAGTCGAAGCGGGTGTCCACGCTGGTGCCCGTCCCGAACAGCGTGATCTGGAATTTGGCCTCGACGTGGGCCGGCTGGCGCGCGGTCTTGTCGAAGGAGGTGAAGTCGAGGCTCTCCACCATCCAGCGCTCCGGGTACGACTCCATCTCCTGCGCCAGCACGTTCATGAGCAGCCGCCAGGCTTCCAGGGCCGACTGCGGCATCTCCACGCCCTCCTCGCCCACCATCTTCTCCAGCTTGCGCCGGGCGTTGTCCACGCGCGAGCGCAGGCTGGGCAGGCGCTGCAGGTCGGACACGTTGGTGAACGCCGTCTGGATGAAGAAGTCCTTCTTGTTGGCATCGCTCAGGGACTGGTTGAAACGGTCCACGTAGCCCACGCCCGCGTCCCGCATCTTCGCGGTGTCCTCCTTGAGCACCTGGATCTCCTTGAAGTGGATCACGCTGCTGACCAGCAGGTACGCCAGCAGGCCGAACAAGGCGAAGGTCAGGGGGCCCTCCACGCGCTCCAGGCCGCGCGTGAAGCGGTACTCCTCCTGGCGGAAGTTCATGCGCGACAAGCCGACGCCCAGGCCGCGCACGGCCGCTCCCAGGGCCAGAGGATCCAGATCCTGGTCGCCGCTCTCCTCGCGCAGCGACAGGGGCGCCGTGGGCACGCCCAGGCGCGTCTGCAGCACCTCGTCCAGGCCGGGCAGCGCTGCGCCGAGCAGGTTCAGGCGCGCCACGGTGATGGATGACAGCGCCGCCAGGCCACGCCGCACTTCCGCGGCGAGGCGCCGCTGCACCGCCGCCAGAGCCTCGGGCGTGGCGCGGCTCACGACCTCGTCGTAGCTCAGGTTCAGCGGCAGCTGGGGATCCACGCCGAAGATGGGACCGGAGGATTCCGGGGCGGACTCCTCCTTGGCCTCGGCCTTCGCTTCGGCGGAGGCGCCGGCCGCAACGCCGCTCTCCGCGGCCTCGGACCGCGCCGCCGCGGGGCCGGGGAGGCCGCGCGCCAGTTCGCGCCAGCCGATCTTGATCGCGCGCAGCGCGCGCACGCCCAGCGGCCCGGCCACCAGCAGGAGGCTGGTGAACGGGCCGAGGTACAGATACGCCTCCAGCTCCACGGCCTCAGCCGGAGCCTCGGACGCGGCCTCGGACGCCGCCTCGAAGCGCCGGTGCAGCGCGCACACCAGGGCGCCGAGGTCCAGTTCCAGCACCGCCGGCTCCAGGCCGGCCGTGGCGGTGATCTCCAGGGTGGTGGCGAGATCCTTCTTGGGCTGGGCCGCCACCAGGATGCTGGGCGTGGCGCGCTCGTCGTGCAGCTCGAGGAAATCGCACACCACTTCGTCGATCGAGCGGTGGTAGAGGTCCGACTCGACCTCGAACTTGAGCACCTGCCGCACCTTCTCGCGTTCGGTGAAGGGCAGGTTCAGCTCGCGCAGCACCGTATCCAGCGTCGGAACGGCGACCACCACCGCGTCGCTGCGCCCGACGCCGGCCTGCTTGAGGGCCCGGGCCAGGGACTTGCCCAGCGACTTGACCGGATCCTCCACCTCCGGATCCAGCCCGCCGGAGCCGTGCGCCTTCACGTTGTAGCGCTTGGCGCCGCCGTCCAGGAGCACGAAGCTGAAGCCGTCCGGCTGCAGGCTCAGTCCGAGGGATCGCGTCATCGTCGGGTCTGAAGGTCCAGGTTAGCCTCCGGGCGGCGCGGCGGAAAGCTTCCGCGCCTGCGCCAGCTGTTGGGCCAGCGGCCACTGCTCGGGACGCAGGATGCGCGTGCGCAGCATCTGCTCGTAGCGCTGGTCCAGGTTGGCCAGGCTCGGCTCGAGCCCGGCGCTGTGGGCCTGGATCAGCTTGCTGCGCTCCTGCTGGTACTTCCACAGCCATACCAGCGCCTCCTCGGCCTGCGTCGCGTCGAGCTGCAGCGCCGCGACCACGCCGGCGTGATAGGCGGCGAGATCCGGATCCAGGAGCGGCGCCGGCGCGCGGCTGCCGCGGCTCCCGGCCAGGTAACCGAGCAGACCGCCAGCCGCGAAGCTCAGCAGCGCCGGCACCAGGACGCGCCCGAGGCTCCGGCTGAATCTCATCGCCGCGACGGCGCTGCCTCCGGCGGCGCGGGCGCGCTGGCCGGTATCCCCTGGGGCGTGCCCGGCTTGGGTTGGGGCCGGCGCAGGGACGGACCCTCGGGGCTGGGCTTGTTCATGAAGTCGTCCCACTCCCGGTCCATGTCGCGCTGCGGGCTGGCCTGGACCGGTCCCGGCAGGAACAGGCGGTCGGCCGCCAGCACGCCCACTCCCACGGCCAGCGCCAGGGCGGCGGCCAGCCGCCACACGCGCAGCGCCCGCGCCAGGTCATGCACTTCGCGGGCCAGGCCCTGCTCGAAGCGCATGGCCATGCGCTGCAAGGCCGGTGCGTCCGGCTCGGGCGCGTCCAGCAGCGCCAGGTCCGAGCGCAGCGCGCCCCAGCGGCTGGCCGTGGCGCGGCAGCCCGGGCAGCCGAGGAGGTGCGCCCGCACCTCGCCGGCGTCCAGGTCGGAGCATTCGCCGTCGAACCAGGCGCTCAGGCGCGGAGCCCAGGTGCGGCAGGCTTCCCTCACAAGGACTCCTCCATCCGGCCCAGCTCGCGCGCCAGACGCTCGCGGGCGCGGAAGATGCGCGATTCCACGGTGCCCTGGGCCAGCCCCAGCACGCGGGCGATATCGCGATAGCTCAAGCCTTCCAGGTCCCTCAGGATCAGCATTTCGCGGAAGCGCAGCGGCAGGCGCTCCAGCGCCCGCCGGACCACCTGGCGCCGCTCCAGACGCGAGGCGGCCTCGTCGGGCGGTTCCGCCTCGGAAACCCCGGGCAACTCGCCGCTCTCCAGTGTCTCCATGGCCTGGGACCGGCAGGCGCGCGCCACCCGGCGGCGGTGGTCCAGGAGGGTGTTCAGGGCCACCTGGTACAGCCAGGTGGACAGGGCCGCCTCGCCACGGAAGGTGTCGATCCGGCGCTGGACCTTGAGGAACACCTCCTGCACGCCGTCCTCCGCCTCCTCGGGGTCCAGGCCGCAGCGCAGCGCCAGGCGGTAGACCTTGCTGCCGTAGTCGCGGAACAAGGCCTCCAGCCGGCTGCTCGGGCCCGGCGCCGGGCTGGGCCGGGGCTGGCGGGGCTCGTTCTGCGGCTTCGGCATGCAACGCGCGAGGGCGCCCACCGGCTTGGGACGCGGCCGGACGCCAGTTCCTTCCTGGGTCTCTAGCCTACAGCCGGAGCAGCCTCCACCTAGAATCGCCGCACCCCATGAGTTCCTACTACAAGCCCGAGCACCTCGTCCATTTCCCCCAGATCGCTCGCGGCAATCCCGGGCTGGCGGACAAGTTCTTCGCCTATTACGGGTCGGTGTTCGCCCCTGGGGCCCTCTCGGTGCGGGAAAAGGCCCTCATTGCGCTGGCCGTCGCCCACGCGGTCCAGTGCCCTTACTGCATCGACGCCTTTACGGCCACGTCCCTCAAGGAGGGGGCCGACCTGGAGCAGATGACGGAAGCGCTGCACGTGGCCACGGCGATCCGCGGCGGCGCTTCCCTGGTGCACGGCATGCAGATGCTGGAGCAGGCCACGCAGAAAGGGATGTAGGCCTTGCTGCCGCTGCAGATCGGCGTGCCCCTGGAATCACCCGAGTCCGGGCCCAAGCCTGCGCGCAGCCTGCGCTCGCGCGGCAGCGCTCTCGCCGCCCCGGCCCGCCAGCTGCAGCTCCTGGCGTCCTTTCCCGGCGACTTCGAGGCCACGCTGGCCGCGCACGGCCACGACGGACTGCGTCCCGCCTCCCTGGAGATCTTCCAGATCAACCTCGGGAAGCTGTGCAACATGACCTGCCGCCACTGCCACGTGGACGCCGGTCCCGACCGCACCGACGCCATGATGGCGCCGGAGACCGTGGCCGACTGCCTGGCGGCGCTGGACCGCACCCGGGCGCACACCGTGGACATCACCGGCGGCGCGCCGGAGCTGCACCCGCAGTTCCGCCACCTGGTCGAGCAGGCGCGCCGGCGCGGCAAGCACGTGATCGACCGCTGCAACCTGACCATCCTGCTGGCGCCGGCCTTCCGGGAGCTGCCGCAGTGGCTCGCGGCGCACGCGGTGGAGGTCGCCTGCTCCCTGCCGCATTACCGCCGCAGCCGCACCGACGCCCAGCGCGGCGACGGCGCCTTCGACAAGTCCATCGAGGCCCTGCGCCGCCTCAACGCCGCCGGCTACGGCCAGGGCGATCCGAGCCGGCGCCTGACGCTGGTCTCCAACCCGGCCGGCGCGTACCTGGCCGGCAACCAGACCGCGATGGAAGCCGAATGGAAGCGGGAGCTGCTGCGCGAGCACGGCGTCCGCTTCGACCGGCTGTTCGTGCTCAACAACATGCCGATCGCGCGCTTCCTCGAGTGGCTGGAACAGTCCGGGAACCTCGAGTCCTACCTGCACGCCTTGCTCCAGGCGTTCAACCCGGCCGCGGTCCCCGGCCTCATGTGCCGCAACACAATCTCGGTGTCCTGGGACGGTCGCATCTACGACTGCGATTTCAACCAGATGCTGGACCTCCCCAACGGTCCGTCCATCCGCGACTTCGACCCGGACGCCTTCGCCGCGCGCCGCATCCGCACCGACCGCCACTGCTACGGCTGCACCGCCGGCGCCGGCAGCTCCTGCGGCGGCGCCACCGTCTGAACGCCCCGGCGAGGGTCGTAGCCACCCTTTCGCGGGCGCAGCTTACTCGTGCAGGTGCGGCAGGATGTGCCCGAGCTTGTCGCGCTTGGTCCTGAGGTATTCGAGGTTGTGTTCCTGCGGCTCCGGAACGAGAGGAACCTGCTCGGCGATCTCGAGCCCGTAACCATGCAGCCCAGCCAGCTTCTTGGGGTTGTTCGTGAGCAGCCGCATCTTGCGCACGCCGAGATCGTGCAGGATCTGGGCGCCCACGCCGTACTCGCGCATGTCCGGCGGGAATCCCAGCAGCTCGTTGGCCTCGACGGTGTCGTGACCCTCGTCCTGCAGCTTGTAGGCGCGCAGCTTGTTCTCCAGCCCGATACCGCGCCCTTCCTGGCGGATGTAGAGCAGCACGCCCTTGCCGGCCTGGGCGATCTGGCGCATGGCGCCGCGCAGCTGCGGGCCGCAGTCGCAGCGCAGGCTCCCGAAGAGATCGCCGGTCAGGCACTCGCTGTGCACGCGCAGCAGGATAGGCTCGGCCTGCTCCACGAACTTCTCGTCCAGGTTCTTGGGCGCGTGCGGCCAGCCGAAGCTGAGCGCCACGTGCTCCTTGCCGTCGGCGAGGGAGGCGTAGAGGTGCGCGAAGAAGTCGCCGTAGGCCGTCGGAATGCGCACGTCGTCCACCAGGCGCCGGATCAGCTTCTCCCGGCGGCGGCGGTGCTCGATCAGCTTCTCGATGGTGAGGATGCGCAGGCCGTGGCGCTGCGCGAACTGCTCCAGGTCCGGCAGCCGCGCCATGGAGCCGTCGTCGTTCATGATCTCGCAGATGACTCCCGCGGGCCGCAGTCCGGCCATGCGCGCCAGGTCCACGGCGCCTTCGGTCTGGCCGGGCCGCACCAGCACGCCGCCCTCGCGCGCGCGCAAGGGGAATACATGGCCGGGCCGCGCCAGGTCGGCCGGAGCCGACGCTGGATCCACCGCGGTCAGGATGGTGCGGGCGCGGTCGGCGGCGGAGATGCCGGTGGTGACCCCCTCGCGCGCCTCGATGGACTCGAGAAAGGCGGTGCCCATGCGCGAGGTGTTCTCCGACACCTGCGGCCGCAGGTGCAGGCGTTCCACCGCGGCGCCGTCCAGGGCCAGGCAGATCAGGCCGCCGCCGTGCTTGCGCATGAAGTTGATCGCTTGCGGCGTGACCCTCTCGGCCGCCATGGCCAGGTCGCCCTCGTTCTCGCGGCGCGGATCGTCCACCAGGATCAGCATGCGCCCGGCGCGGAAGTCCTCCAGGGCCTCTTCGACGGTGGCGTAGACCATCTCTGCCCATAGTATGGCACGGGAGGTGCGCGGTTCCTTGCGCGTCCCGCCGTGGCGTATACTCCAATGCGGGTCCATTCCATGCTGAGTTCCCTGCTTCTCCTGTGCCAGGCTCCCTGGGAATGCGAAGCGCTGGCTGCGCCCGCGCCGCACCCCGACGCCGCAGTCGCGCTGGCCGGCGACGGCCCGGCGCTGTTCAACGAAGCCCGCAGCCTGCTCAGCGCCGGAAAACTGGACGAAGCCGCGGCCAAGGTCCTGGAGGGCCTCAGCTTCGAGCCCTGGTCCACGACCGGCTACGAGATCCTGTACGACATCGCCGAGCGCGGCCAGGACGAGGAGGCCCGCCTGCGCTGGGGCAAGTGGCTGTACTGGTCGCACGACTATTCCGGGCGCGCCAAGGAGGCCGCAGGCACGGCTGCGGCGCTGGCCGCTCTGTGGGATGGCTGGAACAAGGACGGCCAGATCGTCGGCGGGTGGCGCGAGGCGGTGGTGAAAGCCGCGCGCAACGCCGCCGGCAGCCGCCAGTACCGGGTTTCCGGGCACCTCATGAGCAAGCTGCTGGACCTGGACCCGGTCGACGCGGAGCTGAGCAAGGAGTACGACAAGCTGTACGAGAAGGCCGGTGAGATGCTGTCCGGCGGCGCCTTCGTGGCCGAGCGCGTGCGCCGCCGCTCGCCGGCCTGGGTGGAGCGGCAGAACCGGCTGCACGAGAACTGGGAGAGCGCCTTCAAGCGCAGGACCTCCAACTACGAGGTCGTCACCAACGTCTCCTACGAGTTCTTCGAGACCCTGAGCGTGGTGATGGAGGACATGCATCGCTTCTACCGGCAGGTCTATGGCTACAACAAGACCACGCCGCGCCTGACCCTCGCGGTCTACAAGAAGCGCTCGGACTTCGACAAGTTCTGCCAGGAGTCGCTGGGCCAGAGCCTGCCGCTGGGCGTGCTCGGCTGGTTCTGGGACCAGATCATGACGGTCGCCGCCTACGACCCCTCGGAGACCGGCACCGACCTCACGGACCTGTGGGGCACGCTGTTCCACGAGGCCAGCCACCAGTTCATGCATCTGTACACCAAGAGCACCAAGCAGGACCCGCCCACCTGGCTCAACGAGGGCACGGCCTCGTACTTCGAGGGCTGCGAGCTGAAGGCCGACGGCAGCATCGTGAAGAACAAGCCGGCGAAGTCGCGCGTCATCGAGTGGCAGTTCATCGAGGGCGGGGCCAATCGCCATTCCCTCTCCGACCTGATCACCTGCCCGCACCGCGCCTACGACGGCTCCTACTACTCCTACGGCTGGTCCCTGGTCTACTTCCTCAACAACTACGAGAACAAGGACGGCCAGTTCATCTACCGCGAGCCTTATCTCAAGTACCTGCACTCGTACACGCGCAAGTCCGAAGAGGACGCCCTCACGCGCGCCAAGCGCATGTTCGTGGAGGAGGTCAGGGACCCGGACGTGCCGGACTGGGACGCCTTCGAGGAGCGGTGGCGCAGCTTCACGCGCAACATCGTGACCGAGGTCAGTTCCGGGCCGGAGTTCGCCACCACGCTGCAGGAGCGGGCGCAGAAGTATCTGGACCGCGGCGACTTCGAGCGCGCCATGATCACCGCCGAGCAGGCCGACGACAAGCGGCCGCGGGACGGCGCCACGTATCTGCTCCTGGCCCAGGCGACGCACGACCTGGGCCGCAAGGAGGACGCGGCGTTCTGGATGCTGCGCCACTGGGAGATGTCGCTGCTGGAGGGCCAGGAGGACCTCGCGGCCGCGGCGGAGGACTGGCTCAACCGCAACGAGGCCAAGGATCTGGTCGAGCTGTACTGCAAGCCCACGCGCGCGGCGCTGGTCCAGACCGAGCGTGCCATGGAAGACGCGATCTCGGCCGGCCACCCCGTCATGGCCATGCTGTTCGCCGCGCACATGCTGCAAGCCCTTGGGCTGGAGCACCGGGGCCTGCTCGCCCGCATCGCGGAGCTGGGCGAGCTGTCCGGCCACGACCTGCGCCTGTGGCGCCGCGCCTACAACAAGAGTCCGGAGAGCAACCGCAAGATCGGCGGCGTGGACTGGGTCAAGTTCGAGCCCGACGGCGTGCTCGTGAACAACCCCAAGGACAACTGGCGCGACACCCGCCTTCCCTGCGAGGAACCGGGGCTGGTCCGGCTGGAGCCGCCCTTCGATCTCAAGAGCACGGTCCAGCTCGACGGCTCCGGCGGCGCCTGGATCCTGCTCGGCCTGACCGCCACCGGGCTGGAGCAGGTGTCGCTGCGACTGGAGAACGGGGCCACGCTGCGCTTCACCGTCACCGAGGAGATGGCGCGCGAGGATCTGGGCGGCCGGCGGGCGTACCGCCGCGAGGAGGTCGCGGAGCTGCGCACCACCCCCATGGAGAAGTTCCCCCTGAGCTTCACCATGAAGCCGGACGGCAGCGGGGAGGTCTCCCTCGGCGAGCAGTTCAAGATGAGCCTGCCCCAGGAGTGGACCCGGGAGAAGCTCACCGGAGGCCTGGCCGTGGACGCCGGTGATAACACCGTGGCGCTGTTCAGCGACCTGCTGGTTCGCCCGCACCGCCCCTTCTGGCCGGTGCCGCCGGCGAAGGAGTAGGATCCCCGCCCCACCATGCCCAAGGTCCGCTTCCTGCGCTCCAACGTCGAAGTCGAGGTCCAGCCCGGGGCCAAGATCCGCGACGTCGCCTTGAAGAATGGAGTGCAGCTCTATCCCGGGATCCACCGCATCGCCAACTGCCATGGCTTCGCGCAGTGCGGCTCCTGCCGCGTGCTGCTGCAGAACGGGACCGAGAAGAACGTGAGCCGCAAGACGCTCCTGGAGCGGCTGCGCCTGGCCATGTCCTATTTCGCCATCGGTCATGGCGACGAGCTGCGCCTGGCCTGCCAGGCCCGCGTCACCGGCGACGTGGACGTGCTCGAGCGGCCGCCGGCCAACTTCTCCGGCACCTACGCGCCGGAAGTCGAAGCCGCGCGCCGCCGCCTGCGCGAAGGCAAGTACTAACCTGTCGCCGCCAGCCAGGGCGATGGTGGTCGCAAGCCGCCACCGGCCCACGCCGGAACCAGGCGCGTGATCGGCTTCGGCGCGGGGAACCGCCACGCGGGCCCCACCTGCGCCAGCCAGCGCAGCATCTCCAGGCTCTCCGAGCTTCCGGAGCGAACCCAGACCTGCAGCACGCCGGCTCCGGTGTAGACCCACGGGATCCGAGTCCCGCGGCGACGACTCCCGCCCCAGGCGTACGGGAAGTGATGCTGCCACTCCGCCATCGACAGCGGGAATGCGAAGTCCGGCGGGAACAGGTCAGGCCGCCTGCGCACCAGGCGGTTCATCCTCGCCGTAGACAGGCTCAGCATGTCGGCGACCTCGCGGTCACGCAGGACCCATTGACCACGGACGCGGCGCCAGCCGTGGCGGAGGAGCACTCCCCGTGGTCGCTGCCCGTAGGGCGTGTCTTCGGAATCGTGGTGGTTAGAGTCCATTTTGGCATCCAACCACCACGGTTTGGGGCGCGTCTGGTTACTGCAAAGTTCCGCGCCAGCGCAGGCGGCCGCCGGCAAGCCGGATGGAGAGATCGGCGGTGACACCGGCGCGGCCGTGGCGGAGCAAGGCAGCCTCCAGGTCGCGAAGGCGGGAAGAGGACACGGTTTCCCTCGCCGCGCGCAGCAGCTCGGCGAGCGCCTGTCTGCGCAGGTAGGAAGGTAGCGCGCGCCAATCGGGAGCGGAGGCCAGCAGCGCGGCCAGCGCGTCGCTCCAGTCCTGCGCCTCGGCGGCCAGCCGCAGCAGCGCGTCCACGGGGTCGCCGGTGGCGACTTGCGCCAGGGCGGGGAGCAGCTCGGCGCGCACGCGGTTGCGCGCGGCGGCCTCCGGCTCCACGTTGCTGGGATCCTCGATCCAGGCCTGGCCGAAGGCGCGCAACGCCGAGCGGATGGCCTCGCGGCGCAGCGCGAGCAGCGGCCGGCGGATCTCGATCCCTGCGTGCAGCTGGCGCCGCGCCGGAATGCCGGCCAGGCCGCGCAGACCGGTGCCGCGCGCCAGGCGCAGGAGCAGCGTTTCCGCCTGGTCGTCGGCCTGGTGCGCGGTCAGCAGCACCGCGGCGCCGCGGGCCTGCGCCGCCGCTGCGAGGACGCGGTAGCGGGCGTCGCGCAGCGAGGACTCGCCGCGCAGGCCCGGCTCCAGCTGCAAGAGGGCGCACTCGAAGCCGAGCTCGCGGTAGATGGACTGGGCAGCGCGCGCCTCTGCCGCGGTGCCCGGACGATGGGCATGGTCGACCACGAGTACGGTGCTGGAGAGGCCGCGCTCACCGGCGAAACGCCGCCACGCGAGGGCCAGGAAGGTCGAGTCGGCCCCGCCCGAGCAGGCCAGCGCCACGCACGCGCCCTCCGGCCAGGGACCGAGCCCGTGGATGCCGGCGATCGCCGCCGCCAGGACGTCTTGGTCGGGAGCGGTCACGGAACTAGAATTCTCCCCCCTCATTTCCCTTCCGCCTTCCTACAAGGACTGTTCCCATGCCCGTCCGCGTCGGCATCAATGGTTTCGGCCGCATCGGCCGCAACGTGTTCCGCGTCCTGCACCAGCGCGCCAAGGACTTCGAAGTGGCGGCGGTGAACGACATCACGGACGCGAAGACCCTGGCCCACCTGCTCAAGTATGACTCGGTGCAGGGACGCTTCCCCGGCCAGGTGGACAGCGTCGCCGACGGCTTCGTGGTGGATGGGCGCAAGGTCCAGGTGCTGGCGGTGAAGGACCCGGCGCAACTGCCCTGGAAGGCGCTGGGCGTGGACATCGTGATCGAGTCCACAGGCATCTTCACCACGCGCGAGGCCTGTGAGAAGCACCTGGCCGCCGGCGCGCCCAAGGTCATCCTGACCGTGCCGCCCAAGGACGCGGTGGACAACATGGTGGTGCTGGGCGTCAACGACGACACGCTCCGGCCGGAGCACCGGATCGTCAGCAACGCCTCGTGCACCACCAACTGCCTGGCGCCCATGGCGCGCGTCCTGCACGAGCGCTTCGGCGTGCGGCGCGGCTTCATGACCACGGTCCACGCCTACACCAACGACCAGAACGTGCTGGACCTGCCGCACAAGGACCTGCGCCGGGCCCGCGCCGCCGCCTTGAACATCATCCCGACCACCACCGGCGCGGCGCGCGCCGTGGGCAAGGTGCTGCCGGCGCTGAAGGGCAAGCTGGATGGCTACTCGCTGCGCGTGCCGGTGCCCTGCGGCTCGGTCGTGGACCTGGTGGCGGAGCTGGAAAGGCCGGCCGGCATCGAGCAGGTCAACGCCGCCTTCAAGGAGGCGGCCGGACAGAAGGGCTACAAGGGCATCCTCGAGTACAGCGAGGACCCGCTGGTGAGCAGCGACATCGTCGGCAACAGCCACTCCTGCATCTTCGACGCCCAGAGCACCATGGTGATCGAGGGCATGGTGAAGGTGGTCGGCTGGTACGACAACGAGTGGGGCTACAGCAACCGCGTGGTGGACCTGGCGGCCAGGATGCACGCGCTGACCCCGGTCGCCGCCCGCTAGCCATGCCGGGCAAGCTCACGATCCGCGACGTGGACGCGCGCGGCAAGCGGGTGTTCGTGCGCGTGGACTTCAACGTGCCGCTGGACGGGGGCAGGGTCGGCGACGACACGCGCATCCGCGAGTCCGTGCCGACGCTGCAGGCCCTGCTGGACGCCGGAGCCGGGCTCGTCATCGGCACGCATCTGGGCCGGCCCAAGGGCGCGCCCGAGGACAAGTACCGCCTGGCGCCGGTGGCCGCGCGCGCAGGCGAGCTGCTGGGGCGCAAGCTCACGTACGTGCGCGACGTGGTCGGACCGGAGGCCCAGGCCGCGGCCGGTTCCCTGCGACCGGGCGAGGTCCTGCTGCTCGAGAACCTGCGTTTCGAGCCGGGCGAGGAGAAGAACGACGAGGCTTTCGCGGCGCAGCTGGCCGCGTTCGCCGACATGTTCGTGCAGGACGCGTTCGGCACCTGCCACCGCGCCCATGCCAGCACCAGCGCCCTGCCGAAGGTCCTCAAGCCCGCAGTCGCCGGCCTGCTGCTGCACAAGGAGATCGAGGCCTTCCACACGGTCATGGAAGCGCCCCGACGCCCCGTGGTGGCCATCACCGGCGGCGCCAAGGTGAGCGACAAGATCCCCGTGCTCAAGAACCTGGTCGGCAAGGTGCAGGTCATCCTGGTCGGCGGCGGCATGGCCTACACATTCCTCAAGGCGCAGGGACGCGAGATCGGCAGCTCGCTGTTCGAGGCCGACAGCCTGGCCAAGGCCAGGGACATCCTGGAGAAGGCCAAGTATCACGGCGTCAAACTGCTGCTGCCGGTGGACCACGTGATCGCCGACCAGTTCGCGGAGAAGGCCAACATCAAGGTCGTGGAGGATGACATCCCGGCCGGCTGGATGGGCCTGGACATCGGCCCCAAGACCGTGCTCGCCTACCAGAGCCACATCGCCGGCGCCGGCACCATCGTCTGGAACGGGCCCATGGGCGTGTTCGAGATGAAGCACTTCCGCAACGGCACGCTCGCGATCGCGAAGGCCGTCGCGTCCAGCAAGGCGGTGTCCGTGGTCGGCGGCGGCGACTCGGTGGCCGCGCTGCAGATGTCCGGGGTCGCCGGCAAGATCACGCACATCAGCACCGGCGGTGGAGCATTTCTGGAGATGCTGGAGGGCAAGGACATGCCCGGCATCGCCGCGCTGGACGACGCCAAGCTGCCCGCCGAGGCCTGAACATGCTCCTGTCCCTCCTCCTGCTGCAGGCGCTCCCGGACAAGGCCCTCCTGTTCGATTCCGACCGCAGCGGCAACTTCGAGATCTACGGCATGAGCGTGAAAGGCACGATGGAGACCCCGCTCACCGCCGATCCCGCCTACGACTCCTGGTGGCCCAAGCCCTCGCCGGACCGCACGCAGATCCTGTTCGTGCGCACGCCCGCGGGCGTGCACGACACCGACTACCGCCAGGTCTCCACTTGGCTCATGGGTGCCGACGGCTCCAACCTGCGCGAGATCCTGCCGGAGGGAGCGTACGGCTGGGGCCTCCAGGGACACCCGGAATGGCGGCCGGACGGACAGCGCATCGCCACGATGGGAGGCAGCTCCATCAACGCGCAGATCTTCCTGGTGGACCCGGACGGCGGCAACCCGGTGCGCGTCACGCGCACCGGCGGCGGCGGCCCACGGCCCGGAACCAACGTGGATCCGAGCTGGTCCCCTGACGGCCGCTTCCTGCTCTTCATCGGCTGCCCGGGCGCCTTCTGCCTCTCCGGCGGCTACGAGGTCTACCGCGTGCGTCCGGACGGGAGCGGCGAGACGCGCCTGACGTTCAACAACCGCCAGGACAACGACCCTTACTATTCACCGGACGGACGCACCATCGCGCTGCTGCGCAACACCGGCGCGCTGCGCTGGGGCATCTACAAGATGAACCCGGACGGCAGCAACGAGGTTCCCGTGATCGACGACGGCGGCGTCAACTCCAAGCCCGCCTGGTCGCTCGACGGCACCTGGATCTACTTCCACCGCATCCCGCCCGCCACCGGCGGCCAGTTCAACGTCTGGAAGATCCGCCCCGACGGCAGTTCGCTCATCGAGCTGATCCAACCGCGGCCGAACTACGTCAATGAATATCCGGTCAACGGTCTGAACTAGCATTTGAAGGGTCAGAGACACCCTTTCCCGGGACCAGGACCCTAGCGAGGCGTGACCGCGCCGGCCCCGAGGTCGAGCTCGACCGGTCTTCCCTCCTCCAGCACGAGTGCGTGCTCGACCACCCGACCGTCCACATCGTAGACCTTCAGCTCGTATTCCCCGGCCGGCAAGCCGCGAACCACGGACTCGAAATCCGGGTTTCCAGCGACCAGGACCTGCTCCAGCTCGAGTCGGAAGGACCAGGGCGCTGCCCTCAGGGCCTCCGGGACCACCAGCACGGCCTCGCGCCGGACCTGCAGCCAATCCCCCGCCGGAGGATGCAGGCGCAGCTCCGTCGCGGACGGGTGCAGCATCACGGAATCGGCCGGGGCCACTACTAGCCGCGGGCACACCGCCCAGGCCTGGAGCTGGCGCCCCTTCTCCAGCACCCGCCGGGGATCGCCACCCATCCGGGGCGCTTCCTCGTAGATGCGCGTCGCCACCAGCCAGCCAGGCTGGGTGGACGAGGTCTTTAGCACGAAGTCTCCGGACGGATCCACCGGCGCACTGGCCCGACCATCGGAGTCCGGACCGATGAAGGTCACGGACCAGCCGGCCTCAGGGCCAGGCAGCATCAGCCGCCCGCGGATGGCTTGAAGCGGCGCCATCCGCAGCCGCAGGTCGCGCCGTTCTCCCGGCGCCAGCTCCAGCTCCTCGCGAGCCCGGCTTGCATAAAGCGCTCCGCGTTGCTCGCCGTCGTCGTAGGACACCTCCCCCTGCGGCCACAGCGCTTCCACGGTACAAGGGCCCGTGTCGAGGTCCGTGAGACAGAATCGTCCCTCCGCGTCGGTTTCGGTCTCGACGGAGGCCCGATGCATTCCGGGCGCACCAGGATCCGCGTCTCTCAGCGTCCAGCGGACCTTCATGCACGGAGCCGGCTTTCCTTCCTCATCCACGACCGTGCCGGACAGCATGGGCGCCGGCTCGAGACGCAGCAACAGAAAGGCATCGGGAAGGATCTCGGCCAGGCGCTCCGGAGGCAGGCGCAGCGGTGCGAAGCCGGCACGCTCCACGCGGAACGCCAGCAGCCTTTCCTCGGCGGGCAGCGCCATCTCGAAGCGTCCTTCGACGTCAGAAACCGCTTGACGCTCGTTCCACGTGTGGTAGCGGGATTCGGATTCCCCGCTGACCAACACGATGGCCGCCCCAGCGACCGCCTGCGTCGGGTTGCCGGTTTCGACCACCTGGCCGCGCAGGAACGCATCCGCGGTCAGCACGATCGCCAGGTCGGAAATCAGCCGGCCGCTGGGAGGACCCGCAACGGCGACCTGGCCGCCGACACCGTCCGGCGTCCGGACGTCGATCCTCCAGCTCTCGACGCCTTCCACGCTGCGCGGGTTGGACGTCATCCATCCTTCGGGACGGGGATACAAGCTGACGTCCGGAATGAGGAATCGGCCAGAATCACAGGCAACGGGCGCCCCGGACTCGAAACCCGTCGGAACTGACAGCACACGAACCCGCGTTCCTTCCGGCAGCGCCTTGCCGTCCGCGCGCACGGCGCGGCCGGAAAAGGCCATCGTCTCCCGATCGAGGCGCTCCAACTTCTCGATCCACAACACCGGATCGCGGCGCAGCGACGCCACGTTGCGCTCCTCGGATGTCCAGAGCGACTTGCGGCCATAGCGTGCGCGCAGGACCAGGTCATCGGGAACGGAAGGCAAGATGCCGCACTGGCCTTGCTCGGTCTCGCTGAAGCCCTGCCAATCCGGATGATCGGCCGTCCGCTGCTCCAGCCAGGAGCCGACCGCCGGCAGGCCGGTCTCGCGCCAGAGGACCTGCAAGTGGAGCAGTCCCGCCGCGGGCGCTGCGCGGCGGCTGGCTTCGCCTCCGGGAGCTGAGCCGCTGTCGCGGAGCTGCCGTGCAGCTCCGGGGAAGGTCATTGCAGCCGAAGGTGCATCGAGTGCTGCCGCAGCCGAGGAGGCGGCTTCTTCCTGCGGCGCGTTCATGACCAAGCGCGAGACTCCGTACGCGCCTGCGAGCGTGGCGGCGATCCCCAGACTGGCGGCAACTTTGGCGGCGGTGCTCATGGTGATGATCGGTACCGTGACCGATCCCGCGACCGCGGCTGCTGTTGCGAGCTTTGCGCCTGGCAGCGCAGCCAGGCACAGCGCGCGCCAGCGGCCGCCGTGCTCGGCCTCCAAACGCCTGCGCAGCAGCTCCAGGCCGCGCGACAGATGACTGCGCACCGTTCCCGGCGCCAGGCCGAGCTGGCGCGCGATCGCCGCCGGCTCGACGCCGTCGAAGTAGCGCTGCAGCAGGACGCTCCGGTACGGGTCCGGGAGCGCGAGCACGGCCTGCATCACCTGCTGGTGCGCCTCGGCGCGCTGCAGCGACTCGGCCGGTGTCGGCGGATCTTCCGGAAGCGGCGGTGATGCCTCGCGGCGGGCGCGACGTTTCTCCGAACGCCGGCCGCGCAAGGAGAAGTTGCGCGCCACCTTGCCCAGCCAGCAGCGCAGGGCTTCCGGCCGCCGCGGCCCGTCCTCCAGCGCCGCAACCCAGGTCTGCTGGACCGCGTCTTCGGCGTCCTCGGGGCGCGCGAGCAGGCGGCGCGCGATGGCCGCAACCCATTCCGAATGGGCGAGCAAGTCCTCCGGCGATGGACGGATCCGCGGCTCCGGCATGAGGCCTCAGTATCCAGGGATCCCGCCGGCGCGACCGCGTTGCAGGATCCACCCCCAATACTGGCCCCCTTCAGTGGGCCAGCCACGATCAATCTCGTTCGGAAGCAACGCCAGAAACGTAACTTATGGTTTGCAAATCCGTAACAATGCTCGTGCAGCCGTCCCTGGGTCGGAATTCCTCCATAACCCTTGATCTGGGCAGTGTTTGCAACCGCCGCGACCCACCAAAGGGGGCCAGTATCGTCAGAACGTGTGCGCGACCCGGTTGCTGACCGAACATGCGGACGGGACCGCGGCCTGGAGGTAGGCGGTACGCCCGCTCATGCCGGCCGGCACCATCCCGGCCACCGTGCCGTTGCCCGACGCGTCGGCGTTCACCGCGGCGGCGACCTGCGCCGGGCTGATGCCGAGAGTGATGCCGGGGCAGCCGGGCACGACCGTCGCGCCCGCGCTCAGCCCGTAGACCACGAACACGCGCTGCAAGGGCGGCGCGCCCGAGAACGCCACCGTGTTGACCACGCCGGCCAGCCCGGGCACCGGATCTTCCAGCGTGGGCCCGGCAGGTGAGTACAGGAAGGCCCGTCCGCCGCCGGGTGCGACGCTGGCGTCCGCGGGCGAGCCCGCCAGGAACTCCGCCAGGCCGTCCTGGTCCAGGTCGCCGGCGCCGTCAATCGCGCTACCGAACAGGCCGCCCGGATTCCCGGCCACGAAGTCGTAGAGCGGCGCGCCGGTGGCGCCGGAGAAGATGCGGGCGTAGCCGCGTGCGCTGGCATCCGCAGGCGCGCCGGCGGCGATGTCGGGCACGGCGTCGCCGTCGAAGTCACCGGGGCTGGCGACCGTGCTGCCGAAGGCGTCGAGTGGGGCATCTCCCTCGAGGACGTGCAACACGCTGCCGGTGCCGGAGAACACGTAAGCGGCGCCCGAGCTGGGTCCGTTCGGGCCGGCGCCCGGTGCCCCCACCACGAAATCGGCCAGCCCGTCCCCGGTGATGTCGCCCAGGCCAGCCACGCTGGCGCCGAAGCGCTCGCCGGCGGCGGGTCCGTTGAGCCTGGCGAGCAGCACGCCGGTGGTGCCGGCGAAGATGTAGACGCGGCCGGAGTCGCTGCCGCCGCTGTCGTTGAGCGGAGCGCCGATCAGCAGCTCCGCGAGGCCGTCGCCGCTGAGGTCGCCGGCGTTGGCGATGGAGCTGCCGAAGGCCTCGAGCGGCGCGTCGCCGAGAAAGGTGAGCAGCACCGCGCCGGTGCGCCCGCTCAGGCAGTAGGCGTAGCCGCCGTTGTTGGCGCCGCCCTGGATCGCGCCGACCGCGAACTCGTCGCCGCCGTCTCCGTTGACGTCGGCGAAGGCCGCCATGGCCCAGCCGAGCTGGTCGGACGCGGCCGCTCCGCCGCTGGCACGCAGCAGGGCGCCGGTCAGGCCGGAGTACAGGTACACGGCGCCGGCATCCAGCGCGCCGCGGTCCTCGTACGGGGCGCCGACGACGAAATCCGTGTGGCCGTCGCCGTCGGCGTCGCCCGCGCGCGCCACGGACAAGCCGAATCCATCCAGGACGGCTTGACCCTGCACGGTGTAGAGGACGGCGCCGCCGGTTCCTGAGTAGACGGTGGCGTAGCCGGCTCCGGCGCTGCCCTGCGGCGCGCCCACGATGTAATCCAGTCGGCCATCCGCGTTGACGTCGCCAAGCCCGGCGACGGCTGAGCCCAGGCCATCGCCGGCGGCGCCGGACCAGGCGCGCAGCAGCGTCTGCGCAGGGCCCGGCGGCACGGCAGCGGCGGCGAGGCCGGCGGTGACGAGCAGGGAGAGAGAGCGCATGGCACGTTCAGAAGTTGTGTGCGACCCGGTTGCTGACCGCGCAGTTGGAGGGCGTCACGGCCTGCATGTAGATCAGGCGGCCGGCCTGGCTCGCGGGCACAAAGCCGCTGAAGCTGGCGTCGCCGGCCGCGTTGGCGAAGGCAGTGCCCGCCAGGCGGGCGGAAGCGATGCCGACGCCCATGCCGATGCAGGGGGGCACGGCGGTGTAGCCCTGGCCGAAGCCGAAGCTGAAGTACACGCGCGCCAGCGGCGGCGCTACGGCCACGTCCAGCGTGTTGATCATGCCGGCCAGGCCGGGCGAGGGATCGGAGAGCTTGAGGCCGGTGAGCGAGTACACGAAGGCGCTGCCGGCACCGGGAGCGGCGCGGTTGGAGCCGGCCGCGCCGACGAGGAAGTCGTTGCGGCCGTCGCCGTTGACGTCGCCGGCTCCCGCCAGCGCGCCGCCGAAGCCGCCAGCCACGCCGGTCCCGCGAAACTCGGCCAGCAGGCTGCCGTAGAGGCCCGCGTACAGCTTCACGTAACCGCTGCCGGTGGCCAGGTCGAACAAGGCGCCGGCGAGCAGGTCCGGATTGCCGTCGAAGTCCAGGTCGCCGGGAGCGGCCAGCGCCGCGCCGAAGTTGTGGAAGTCGCCCTCGCCGGGCCAGTCCACGAACACGCCGCCATTCAGCTCGAACAGGCGCACGCTGCCGCTGAACAGGCCGGCCGAGCTGGCGCCGGGCACGCCCACGGCCAGCTCCGGGCGCCCGTCGCCGTTCCAGTCGCCGATGTCGCCGGCCACGGCGGTGCCGAGCCGCTCGTCCGCGGCCGCGCCGTGGATCGACAACAGCAAGGGGCCGGCGCCCGAGAACAGGTAAGCGCTGCCAGAGTCGGCGCCGTTCACGTCCGAGAACTGCGCGCCGATCAGGAAGTCCGGCATGCCGTCCAGGTTCACGTCGCCAGGCGAGGTGACGGCCGCGCCGAAGGCGCTGGCCGCGTGCAGGCCATTGAAGGTGCGCAGCAGCGCGCCGTTGGCGCCCGAGAGCAGGTACACGGCGCCGAACGCCGTGGGCGTCCCACCCGGCTCGCCGACCGCGAGGTCGGCTACACCGTCGCCGTTGCTGTCCGGAACCCGCGCCAACGCGGCGCCGAGCTGGCCCGCGATGAGGGAGCCGAACACGCTGTAGAGGACCGCGCCGCTGCCCCCGGCGAAGACCGTGACCGCGCCGCCGTCCGCGACGCCGCGGTCGTCATACGGTGCGCCGACGGCGACGTCCGCGAGACCGTCGCCGTTCACGTCACCGAGTCCGGCCACGGCGCTGCCGAAGCCGTCCACGGAAGCGACGCCCTGGAGCATGCCGAGCACGCTGCCGTCCGGACCGGAGTACAGCATCAAGTAGCCGGCCGGCGCGTTCACGGAAGGAGCGCCGGCCATGAAATCGCCGGCGCCATCGCCGTTCACGTCGCCGGCGGCGCCCACCGCCTGGCCCAGGGCGTCGTTCGCAGCCAGGCCGTCCGGCGCGTGCAGGAGACTGTGCTGTGCCGGCAGAGGCGCCGCCAGACCAGCGGCGGGGAGGAGGAACAGGAGCGCGCTGCGCATGGACGTCCGGGGTCGCGACATCCATGGTACGCTCGGGAGATCAGCGCGGCGCGCCGGCCAGGGCGTCCACGTCCAGCAGCAGCGGGCCCGCCGCCGGAACGCGTACCGTCTCCTCGGACAGGAGACCGTGACGGTCGTAGATGCGCAGCACGTAGGCGCCGGCCGGCAGGCCGCGCAGGCGCCATTCTCGCGCCAGCGCGCCGCTGCGGAACTCCAGGGACTCGCGCCGCAGCGCGTCCCACTGCGGGCCGGAGCCTTCCGGCAGCAGCAGCGCGCGCAGCGGACGTCCGTCGCGACGCAGCCCGCGAAGGCTCACCACGACCGAGTTGCTCGGTGACTCGAGCTGGACGTCCGGCGCCGGTGACGTCACTGCGTCCGACCACGCGAAATCGCGCTCGGCGCGCTCCTGGCTCTCGTCCTGCCGCCAGTCCCATTCCGGAGCGGGCGGGAACGGCTCGCTCGCCGGCGTGGACGCCTGTACGAACAAACCCGAGAACACCTGCGCCTGCAGGGGCGGGTCGCCCGCGCCCCAGGCGCCAGCCTCGCCCACCGCCGCTTCCAGACCCAAGGACAGCGTCGCCGCGCCGTCCGGCACGGCCACGGTTCGGGCCCTCAGCGCCCCTCCCCATGCGACTTCGGCGCCGTCCGCCGAGATGGCCGCCGCCTGCAGCGGCTCCTCACTCACCAGCAACGAGTCCTCGGTCTCGAGGTACGCCTGGCGGAACGAATCGCCGAAGGACAAGACGACGCCGGTGGACCAGCGCTGCTGCGGCGCGCGCCGGGCGAACAGCGTGCCGGACGCGCCTGCCGGCGCCGCGATCTCGAAGCTGCCGTCGGCGGCCACGGGCGCGGAGGCCTGCTCGCGCCCGTGCGCGTCCACCAGGGCCACCAGCCAGTCTTCCGGGTCCGTGGCGCCGGCCGGCAGGCGCCCGGCGATGGACTGCGGCGGCGGCAGGGTCAGGGTCACGAACTGATGCCCGCCGTCGGCCAGGAACAGCTCCTGGCTGGCGCCCGCGCCGGCGGCACGGCTGAGGAGACGCGCTCCCTCGCCCGCGGCCTGCACCTCGCGCAGCACCGCGACCGTCCCCGGTCCGGCGCTCACCTGGTCCATGCGGAAGCGGCCGTCCGGGCCGGTGCTGGCCCGGCGCGAGTTGGCGTGCAGCAGGACTTCGTCCTGGCGCGGGCCGGCGCGCCACTCCACCGGCGTTCCCTCACCGGTGGGCGTTCCATCCGGCCCGAGCACCAGCCCCTCCAGCGTCGCGCCTGCGGACAGGGCCAGCAGCAGGAAGTCACCCGGCTCGAGCGCCGCCACGCGCTCCGGGGCCAGCACCAGGCGGGCGCAGTCCTCGGCGCTCACCACCAGGGCCGCGGGCGTGTGCCCCGGGCGCAAGGCCATATGGAAGCCGCCATCATCGCGCGTGTACGCCTCCAGGCGCTGGGGCGCCGAAGCAGCGTCCGGCCGGGTCCAGAATTCCACGAAGGCGCCCGGATGCGGCTCCTGGGAGCCGCCGCGCAGCACGCGGCCGCTGAAGTAAGGCACGGGCTCCAGGAGCACGCTGCCATCGCTCCACTCGCTCTCGAAGTCTCTATGCACGAAGTCCAGCCGCCCTTCCACGCCGTCGGGCGTGCGCGCGAGCAGGCTCCACTCGGTGAACGGCGAGCCGTCCGGCCGGAAGCAGTTCGCGCGATGCACGGAGATCCAGAAGCTGCCGGACCCGGCGTCGGCGTCCACGCTCTCCAGCTCGAGCCCGGAGTCGACCTCGTCCCAGGCGGTGAGCCGCACCTCCGTGCCCTGCGGCACCGGGCGACCGTCGGAGTACAGGACCCGACCCGTGAACACAGCCTGCGGCTCCGCTGCCACGTCCTCCAGGAGTTCTCCCACCTGCGCAGCGTCGCCGCTGCGCCGCGCCGGAGCACGCCTGCGCGCCGCGTCCAGGGGCGAGGCGGCCTCCTGCGCCGCCGCTTCCGGGATGGCCGCGGCTGGCGCCATGGCGGCCGCCGGCGCCAGCGCTTCCTGCTGCCGCGCCGCGGTCTCCTCAGGCGCCGGCTCCGGCCACAAGAACACCGCGCCCACGGCCAGGGCGGCAGCGGATACGGCGAGCGTCAGCTTGGCACCCACGATGCTCTCCCCCACTTGCGGCAACATGTTCGCGAGCCCGCCCAGGCCCGCCGGCGCGGCCAGGAGCCGGCACGACTCCCTCCAGTCCGGCCCGTGGTCGGAGGCCAGGCGCTTGCGCAGCATCTCCAGGCCGCGGCGCAGCTGGGTGCGCACGGCGTCGTCGCTGGAGCGGAGCTGGCGGGCGATGCGCCGCGGCGGCAGCTCCTCGAAGTAGCGCAGCAGCACGACGCTGCGGTAAGGCTCCGGCAGGGCCATCACAGCGTCCACAACGCGCTGCAGCGCCTCGCCGCGAGCGATGACGTCGGCCGCGGAGGGTTGCGCCTCCGGCGCCGCCGCCAGGCGCTCGCGCCGTGCCCGCCGCGCCTGCGCTGTGCGCTCGTTCCAGGACTTGCGCCGCACCACCGCAGCCAGCCAGCCGCCCAGGGCGCCCGGCCGGCGCGGACCGCCCTCCAGGGCACTCACCAGCGCTTGCTGGGCCACATCCTCCGCGCGCGCCTCGTCCGCCAGCAGGCGGCGCGCCAGGGAGCGCACCCAGCCGGCGTGCGCCAGCAGCTCTTGCGGCTCCAGGTTGCGGGCGGCCTCGTCCACGGTTCCATCATGACAGACCACGCCCGCGCCCGATTGTGGCGCGATTCCGGGGCTACAGCCCCTCGAAACGCGCGATTGCGTCCCGGAACTCGGGCTCCATGGGCTTCTTGCCGCGGCGCGCGTTGTCCCAGGCCACGCCCAGGGCCTCCGCCTCGCACAAGACCGCGCCGCCGGCCCCGTCCCGGATGCGGTAGGCCTGCGAGAAGGAGGAGTTGCCCAGGTGCGTGGTCCCCAGCTCCATCTCCATCTCCATGCCGCCCCTCCCAGGCCCCAGGAAGCGGGCGTTGCACTGCGCCATCACGAAGGAGAAGCGCCCCCCCTCCTCCATCAAGCCCAGCCGCGTGAAGTACGCCAGACGTCCCTCCTCCATCAGCGTCAGGTACACCGCGTTGTTGAGCATGCTCTGGTTGTCCTCGTCGGACCAGCGGGTGCGCAAGAGCACGCGGAAGCGCAGCTTCTCGGAGGCGGGGACCTGCGGCGGCATCATCCAGGTAGGTTAGGCCGGCGCGCGCGGCCCCTCCGCGCAGTCCCGGAAGGGTGGCTACGACCCCGGGCGATGTCAGCGCCAGCGCAGGCTGAGAACGTTGCTCACGGTGCAGGACGCCGGCTCCAGCGCCTGTGCGTGCAGCATTCTCCCTGCCAGCGCCGCCGGCACGTGCAGCGCGCGCGTGAGTCCGCCCGCGGCATCGCTGCGGCCGTGGGCCACGACCACGGGATCGCTCAGATGGAAGTGCAACGCTGGGCAGCCCGGCACGGCCTCGGTTCCCGAGCGCTGCGCCAGCCACAGCTCCAGGCGCGTGTTCGGCGTGGCGCCGCCGATCGCGACTTCCGCCGTCGCGCCCGCGAATCCAGAGCCTGGATTCAACGCCAGAAGCAAGCCATCCGGTGTCATCAGCCAGGCGCGATCCGCGCCGAGGTAGCTGCCGTAGCCGGCGATCATCCCGGCGTCGTTGACCGCCTGCGCCTCGCGCAACTCCCAACCGGAACCGGGAGGCAGCAGCGCATTGAGGTCGACCGCGGCGCTCGCGTCGAAGCGCACCGCGCAACGCCGGCCGCCGCTGCCGGCGGAATAGCCCACGATCACGCCGGCATCGTTGATGGCGAAGGCTGCGCTGTCGTCACCGAGGCCCGGCAGGACCGACAACACGCCATCCTCCCAGCGCGTGGCGAAGCGGCCGCCGGCGCCGTCCTTGGAGTATCCGACCGCGACGCCGCCCTCGTTGATCGCGAGAGCCGCCGCGATGCCGTTCTGGATCTGCGGCAATTGCGCCATGGCTCCGTCCTGCCACAGAAAGGCGCGCAGTTTCTGGCCGGCGTCTTTCGCCTCGCCGACGACCTGCCCGCGCTCGTTGATGTCATAAGCGTAGGAATCGGCGCCGCCGAGGGTGCCGAGGTCGATCCAGGCGCCGCCGATCCACAGGCAGGCGTGCCGCTCCCAGGTCGGCTGCCCGTACGGCAGTCCGCGGTGCCGGCCACCACGCCGGCGTCGTTGATCGCGTAGGCGCGGCCCATGCGCCCGCTCGGCGAAGGCAGCGGCGCCAGCACGCCATTCTCCCACAGCACCGCGCTGTACGTTAAGCCGGGCGCCTGGGAATAGCCGACCACCTGGCCCGAGTTGTTCAGGGCGTCGGCCCAGGCGGAAACGCCCCACAAGACCCCGAGGTCGCGCGCGCTGCCGCCGGTCCACAGCAGCGGCCGCCAGTTCAGGTTGAAGCCGCGCAGGCGCTGGTCGTAGCCGGCGGCTTGCCCGGCGTCGTTGAGCGCCACGGCGTAGTTCGGGTAGCCGGCGAGCTGGCCGAGGGCTTCGATCTCGTAGCCCTGCGGGGCGAGGAACAGCGCCAACGGGGGAAGGAAGGACCACATCGCAGATTCAGATTATCGCGCAGGCGCACGCGCAAGCGCAGGTGCGTCGGCCCTACGGCAGGAATTCGCGCAGGTCCAGATCGAGCAAGGTCACGCCACCGGCCGTCGCCGCTGCACGGAGCTGGCGCGAGGCGACGGCCTTCTGTCCTTCCCGGATCAGGAACTCCACCACCACTTCTCCGGGCCGGACCGGCGTCAGCGCCACGGTTTCGTCCGCCTTCAGCTCCGAGTACGCCTGGCCGCCGGCGTTGCCGCCGGCGTCGCGCGCCATGGCGTACAGCACCGCCTGCGGATGGCGCTGCTTCAGCTCGGCGACGCCGTGCACGCGCAGCTCGATGCGCCCGGCGGGCTCCAGCGCCAGCTCCAGGCCGGAAACCGGGGCTGCTTCCACCTGCAGCTCCAGCGGCGTCGTGACCGCGTGATCGGGCGCGCGCGCCAGCAGGAAGTAAGTTCCCGGCGGGCAGTCGTCGAAGGCGAAGCTGCCGTCTCCCTGCGCCAGGGTGTGAGCGAAGCGGAAATGGTCCGTGGCCGGCACCATCATGGGAGGAGGCGCGCTCCAGAAGATGCTCTCCAGCAGCGCCAGCGCCTCCGAGCCGCCCTCCACGCGCGCCAGCACGACGTAGGTCTCGGCCACGGCGCCGTGCACGCGCCCGGAGACGCGGAAGCCGGAGATGCGCAGCACGTGCTCGCTCCAGCCCGGAGGGATGTCGAACTCCTCCACCACCGGCATGCGCGCTGGCGGCAAGGCGGTGACGCGATATGCGCCTGCGTCGAGCGACTCGGCGGAGTACTGACCACTGGCGTCGGTCTGCACCGCAAGCCCGGGGTCGAAAGGATTGGCGGCGCCGCCCAGGTGCTTGATACGCAGCTCCACGCCCGGCAGCGGTCCTGAGCTCCCGAGCACGGAGAATCGCGCACCGGCCGACGCCGGCAAGGTGACACGGAACTCGGTCCGTCCCGGACCTACATCCAAGCTCTGGTAGTGCTTCTTCGAGATGTGGGAGTTGATGTCGCCGAGATTCCACCGGCCCGCGCGGCAGCCCGGGAAGCGCGCCCAGCCTTCCGCGTCGGTGACCGCCTGGACCGGGCTCTGGCCCGAATCGTCGCTCAGTGCCCGCACGAGGTCGTATCCATCCGGGATGAGCTGCAGCCCGACGCCGGCGCGCGCCGCTCCGCTTGCATCCAGCGCCTGGACCAGCACCTCGAAAGTCTCTCCCAGGCGCACGACGTCCTGCGTGCGCTGCCCGGAAGCCAGCTCACCGCGCCACAGCACGGACTCGTAGCCGGGCGCGAACACCACCAGCTCCTGGCGGCCTTCGGGAAGGTAGCGCGCGCGAATCCAGCCATCCTCGCCCGACGGGGTCGCGCAGGCGCTGGCGAGCCCCAGCAGGACTCGCTTCCAGTCCTCCGGCTCGGACTGCATCCACGCACGCGGCTGCGCCGGGCGCGGCATGGCCTGCGCCCCGGCCACAGGCTCCTCGCTGGCGGCATCCAGCACCTGCAGCTCCAGTTGCGGACCTGACGGCAGGACCACGTCGCCGAGATCGACGTCCTGGCTCAGCTCCAGCGCCTCCTCGCGGATCAGGGTGCCGCCGGCGTCCACGGCAGCAAAGCCGTAGCGGGACTGCCGCAGCGTCGCGGCGAAGCGCCCGTCCTCCCCGACCTGGACCCGGAAGTCCGGCGGCGACACCGGCTGCGACAACTCCACGAGGGCCGCCGTGGCGCCGGCTGCGGGCGTTCCTTCCGGACGCAGCAGGCGCCCGCGCACGCTCCAGGTCGCCGGCAGGACCAGCTCGAGGCTGGTGCCGGGCGCACGGTCCTCCTGCGCCCACGACGCGCCGCGACGAGCCACGACGCTGGCCACGCCCTGCGGCGGCACTCCGGTGACGCGCAGCCGGCCGTCGCCTCCGGTCAGGCCGCAGAAGAACATGTCGGAGCGCGACAGCGCACTGCTCTTCAGCGGCGCGCGGAACGGCAGCACGAAGATCTCGGCACCGGCCGCAGGCATGCCGTCCGCTTCGCGCACCAGCACGTCGATCGCGCCGCCGCGGTCCAGCACAACGCGCCGCGGCCCCGCCGGCGCCGGCGTCGTGTCCGGATCCGGCTCGTAATAGAACAGGAATCCGGCCGCGGTCGCGCGCAGCTGCAGCACCCGCGCCGGCAGGCTGGACAGCGAGCACAGGCCGTCGGCGTCGCTGCGCGCTGACTGCTGGACCTGCGTCCCGGGGTTGCGGTCGGCAACGCCCATCACCTCGACCAGGACTCCAGGAACAGGCTTGCCTTCCGGATCCAGGAACTGCAGGGCGAGGCAGGAGCCCGGATAGAGCGTCACATCCACCCCTTCCGCCGCCTCCGGCACATGCAGGGCGCGCTCCACGTAGCCGGGAGCGCGGGCGTACACGGCCAGCGGCGCTGTCCCGGGCGCGGCCGCGAAGCGCCCATCCTCCGCAGTCCGGCCCCGCGCTTGCAGTCGCTCGCCAGCCATCTGCCGATCACGGGGGCCGATCAGGCTCTCCTGAGTCCAAAGCCCGGCCGAGTAGACCTCGACCTCCGCACCCGCGATCGGCTGTCCGGTCGTATCGCTCACGCGCACGGACCAGTCACGAGCGGCTTCGCCACCTCCCGGCGCGCTCGTGCGGCTCCCGCCAGCCCCCTCGACCACCCCCACGGCGTCCGCAGCCCCGCCGCCGGCGTCGCGCGGCGCGGCCGCCGCACTGGCCTGTGTCTGTTCATCGCCGGCTCCAGTGCCGGAATCGCGCGTCGCGACCCACACGAAGAGCGCCGCAGCCAGCACGGCGGCGCTCGCGAGACCCAGCTTTCCTGTCACGCTCATGGCAACTGCTCCCGTTCCGAGGGCCGGCGCCATGATGCTCCCCGCCTGCGGCAGCAGCACCGCGAGACAGCTCGCCTTCCACTCCCGGCCGTAGCGGCCTTCCAGGCGGCGGCGCAGCAGCGCAAGGCCGCGGCTCAGGCGGTTGCGCACCGTGCTGTCCGGCACCCCGGCGCGCCGCGCGATCTCTACCGGCTCCAGCCCGGCGTAGTAGCGCATCACCACGGCGCTCCGGTAGGGCTCCTCCAGCTCGCGCACCGCCGCCACCAGGAGCTGGTGCAGCTCCAGCGTGCCGGCGACGTCCACCGGAGGCTCCGGAGCCGCCGCACTCGGCTGTGAGGCCGCCGCCTGCTCGCGCCGCCGCTGCGCGGCCGAGCCGCGCCAGCGCTCCACCGCGAGACTGCGGGCCACCTGCCCGAGCCACCCGCGAGGCGATCGCTGATCTCTTGGCGGCCGCTCCAGAGCCCGCATCCAGGTCTCCTGGACCAGGTCGTCGGCTTCTCCGCCGTCGCCGACCAACCGCAGCGCCAGCCGCCGCAGCCAGCCGCTTTCGGCCAGAAGCTCCTCGACCTGGAGCGGCGGGAGGGATTCACTCATGGCGTCGGAAGGGAAACGGGTCCGACCCCAGCAGCGTCCCAGGAATTGTGGCAGGGGCTAGCTCTCGATTCGGCTATTCGGGCGAATTCCGGACGAATTCACCGGAAACGCCGAATCCATGCCCGGAGTGCAGGTCCTGGCACTAGGGAAGCACGAGGTCCAGCACTTCCTCCCCGACCTGGAACCGGCTGAGTGGCTCCGGCGGCCTCTCCAGCGCGCGCGCCATGGCCTCCTGAGCCACGTCGTCGGCTGCATGCGGGTCGGCGACCTGCGAGCGGGCCAGACGGCGCACCCAGGCCGCCTGGCTCAGCAGCTCGTCGAGGGTCGCGGCAGGAGAGGCATCCGGCATGGCCATCCACTGGGAATGGCCATGCTAGGGCAACCTTCTGCAGGAAATCCCGCGATGGTTAGGTCTGACCCCGATCAGGACGGCCGGTGGTACTCGCGGCCGTGCTCGTCCCAGATGGTGTAGCCGATGTCCATGCGCTCGGCCAGCTCGATCAGGTGCGGGATCCAGTCGCCGTAGACGAAACCGAGGTGGTTGCTGGGCCACTTGCGTCCCATGACGCGGTCGGGGACCGGAATGGTGCCCTCGATGATGGGCCAGGCCTGGTTGTAGGCCTTGTGGCGCTCGAGCGGGACGTCGATGGTGTCCAGCGGGCAAGCGACCAGGTACAGGCGCCCGTTCTCGACGCCCAGGCGCGCCACCGTCATGCGCTGGCCCCCGGCCGTGCGCATGCGCACCGCGGCGCCGCCGGCGGCGTAGAAGTGCTCCTGACCCGGGTATTCCGTCTGCGCCTGCTTCTTCTTGAGCGAGTCGTTCTTGCGGCCGGCGAAGAACTGCGGGTGCTGGCCGCAGTTGACGATGGCCAGGATGGTCTTCTCGTCCTGCATGTCCTCCCCGGAGAAGGTCTTGACGTAGCGGAAGTCGCCGAAGCCCGAGGGCTCCTGTGCCAGCTCCTTGAGCAGGTACTGCGAGTACATGGTCGGAAGGTCGGTTTCGCACGAGGTCGGGATCATGCGCTTGCGCTTCCCGTTCATGTCCACGTCGTTGCCCAGGAAGGAGGTGGCCTGGCAGCAGGTGGCGTAGACCCCGCTGCACTCGTCCTGGCACTTGATGGTGACCGCGCCCGCGCCCTTCTCGTCGGCGATCTCGAGGACGGCGAAGTACATGGCCACCTGCAGCGCGTACTTGTCGCGCGGCACCTCGCGGCTTGCGATCGCGCGAAACTTCCCGGGATTCCGGTCGTAGACCTGCTCGACCGCCTTCCTCACTTCGGCGTTGCGCATGCGGCGGATCGGGCTCTTGCCAGGCTCGCCCTCCCAGTCGAACATGGCGAAGGCGCGGTCCAGGAACACCTGCTGGTCCAGGGACTCGCTGGTGATGCCGTAGCGGCGGTTGAGGTCCTCCTGGTCGATGCGCGTGGTCGGCATCTGCAGGCTGAAGGATCCGAACTCGAGCGCGTGCAGGTCGTGCAGCTTCTCCACCACGGCGCGCACCTTGGCCGCGGCGCGCGCCCTCTCCACGAACTGGTCGAGGATGGATTCCAGCTCGCCGAACAGCGCCGGATCGTCGAAGTCGCCGTACACGTGCTGGAAGGCGATGCCGTTCTGGTTGTAGGCGCCGCCGGTGGCCATGCCGGAGACCATGCCGGGGACCGTGGTGTCCTGGATGGAGGCCAGCACCAGGCGCGGCCGCGCGGTCGGATCCTTGGCCTTGATCCGGTTGGCGTAGTCCGTGACCACGCGCTGGCTGGTCTGGGGGAAGGTCCAGGTCGGATGCACGTTGACCAGGGCGACCACGCCGGCCTCGGCCAGCTCCTCGGCGTAGCGGCGGCCGAGCTCGGTGCTGTGCACGAGCTTGTCATGGCCCTTGCGCCGCCGCCCGGGCCACACGATCTCGTACTTGCCGGAGCGCTCCAGGCGGCGGATGAAGTCCTCCAGGACGCGGATGTCCTGGCCGGCGCACTCCTCCATGACCCAGGGGCGCGGGTCGTAGCCGCTGAAGATGCCGATGCGGGGCAGGGATTGGCTCATGACGTTCGGCGGATGCTCAGCAGTTCCTTCATGAGGCCGCGCAGGTCCTCGTCGTCGTGCAAGCGCAGGTACAGGCGGTACAGGGGATCGTAGCGCGCGTGCGCGGCGGCGTCGGGCTCGTAGCGGCGGCCGGGGGGAGGCACCATGCGCCGCTGCAGGTCTTCCACGCTTCCCAGGCCGGCGGCCGCGGCCCCGCAGATGGCGGCGCCCAGCGCGCAGGCCTCGCCGCTGCCGGCCGCTTCCATGGGTCGGCCCAGGACGTCGGCGTAGAGCTGCATGAGGAAGGCGTTCTTGCGCGCGATGCCGCCGCAGGCGACGACGCGCTCGACCGGGATGCCGTAACGGGTCACCTGGTCCAGGATGCGGCGCGCGCCGAAGGCCGTGGCCTCGATCAGCGCGCGGTAGATCTCGGCGGCCGAGCTGTGCAGTGTTTGGCCCACCAACAGTCCGCTCAGCTCCGGGTCGGCCAGGACACAGCGGTTGCCGTTGTTCCAGTCCAGGGCCAGCAGGCCGCTCTGGCCGGGTCGCAGCGCGGCGGCGGCGGCGCTGAGGGCGTCGTGGTCGCCAGCGCGCAGGACCACGCGCGCGAACCAGTCGAACAGGTCGCCCACGGCTGACTGGCCCGCTTCGATGCCGGTGCGCCCGGGCAGGACCGAGCCCTCCACCACTCCGGAGACCCCGGGGAGGTCGCGGGGAACGGGCGCGTCACCGCTGACCAGGATGTCGCAGGTGCTGGTGCCCAGGATCTTCACCAGGGTTCCCGGGCCCACTCCGGCGCCGACGGCGCCGAGGTGTGCGTCCAGGGCGCCGACGGACACCGCGGCCGGCGGCAGCTGCAGGCGGCGCTGCCAGTCGGGGCTGAGCGTGCCGGCCGGCGTTCCCGCCACAAGCGCCTGAGCCGGCAGGCGGTCGCGCAGGCGCGCCAGGCCCGGATGCAGAGACTCCAGGAAGTCGCGCGCGGGCCAGCCACCCCAGTCCCGGCTGTAGAGGCCCTTGTGGCCGGCGGCACACACGCCGATCGGCAGGTCCTCGGCGCGGCGCCGGCCGCAGAGCGATGCCGGGATCCAGTCGGCCAGCTCCAGCCACGTGTACGCAGCGCCCGCGACGTCGGGAGCGTGCTCCAGCGCGTTCCAGACCTTGGCCCAGAACCACTCCGCCTGGTAGGCGCCCCCGCACCGGCTCAGGTACGGCAGTCCCGACGCGGCTTGATTGAGGCGGCGCGCGTGCCCGGCCGAGGTGTGGTCCTTCCACAGCCAGGCCAGGGCCGCCTCCTGGGCCTGGAAGCGCGGCAGCGCCGCCAGGGGCTGCAGGTCCCGGTCCAGCGGCAACGGAGTGCTACCGGTGGTATCCACGCCGATTCCGGCGACTCGCGCGCGCGCGAAGGCCGATCGGCCCTCGGCCTGGTCCAGAGCGCGCCGGGCGGCGCTCTCGAGCGCGGGCAGATAGTCGCCCGGGTGCTGGCGCGCCAGCTGCGGGTCCTTGCGGCTCACGATCACGCCGTTCTCGCCGCTCGGATAAGGCGCGGACGCGCTGCCGAACTCGGCGCCGTCGGAAACCCGCGCCACGACGGCGCGCACGCTTGCAGTACCGAAATCCAGGCCCAACGCGAACACGTCCGCCACGGCCGGGCGAGTATAGCGTTGGGCCTTTGCAGGCCTGGACTTAGGTCAGAGCAGCAGCCACGCCGCCCCGAACGTGATCAGCAGGTACCACCACCAGTCTTCGTGAGGATTCATGACATTTCCCCCCAGTCATTGTTGCGACGTTCCTTGGGAAGCGTCCCGTCGCGATTTCACGGCCAGTACGCATCAGCGCTCGCTTTATTTGCACCGCCAGCCCGCGCCCCTCGCGCCGCGCGCCGCGCCTCAATCGGTCTTGCGCGTAACCACGATGTTGGTGGCATCGAAGGTGCCGGTCGAGGGGAAGCCCATCCAGACCCGGATCGCGCCGAACTGCCGCGCCAGCGTCAGCAGCGCCGGCTCGATCCCGTAGTCCGCCGCGCCGGAGGCGCCCGCGCCGGCCAGCGCGATGTGCGCCGTCGCCGACGACGCGCCGATGTTCAACTGCACCTGCACGATGAATGGCTGGTCCCGCGGAAAGGTTCCGAACCTGGTTTCCTCCTTGTCGTCGATCCGAACGTCGTTCTCCCGCGTGAAATCGATGTGCAGGAAGCTCGTGAGGGTCCCTACGGGCTGGCCGAACGGCTCGCACTGGAGGGTGGCGAGGCCGCTGCCGGTGGGCATGAAGAGCGTCGTCGTGAACGTGTACTCGCCCTCGCCGCCGAACTCCGAGAAGTTCCCTTGCAAGCCCGCGACGGGCGAATCGGCGCCGGGGCGGCTGATCTGCACCCAGTTTCCGGAGGGCGTGACCGGAGGCGCCACCACGAGGACGCTGCCCGCAGGCCCATCCACGGCCG
The DNA here is from genome assembly GCA_004295085.1 of Planctomycetota bacterium. Taxonomy (GTDB): domain Bacteria; phylum Planctomycetota; class UBA1135; order UBA1135; family UBA1135; genus SHNF01. The sequence goes on from SHNF01000002.1 coordinate 214,532, forward strand.
CCGTTCCTACCGCCTGAGCCGTCGCCGGCGGCTGATTGACCGGGGTCGCATCGAAATCGGACTCGAACAGCGTCTCGGTCGCGCACGCAGCCAGCGGCACGAGCAGCGCCAGCCGGCTGAGGCGAAGAACCCGCACGACGCTCGAGCGGCAGATCGGGATCGGTTCACTCATGGGTGCGCTCCAGCAACGCTCGTCGATCCACAGGGGACCGGGAGTATATCCGAGGAGAAGGGAGGGCCTGGCTCCGGGCGCTGCCCGGGAAAACGCCGCTCATCCCATCCAGGAGCCGCCGTTCATGTCGATGCCCTGGCCGATGACGCCGCGCGCATCCTCGGAAACCAGCCAGGCCACCGCGCCGGCGATCTCCTCCGGCGTGTTCATGCGGCCCAGCGGGACCTGCTGCACGGCCATGCGCAACGCGGACGCGTACTCCTGGCCTGTGCTCTTGGCGATGCTGGCGATCCCGGCGCGCGACATGTCCGATTCCACCCAGCCCGGACAGATCGCGTTCACCTGGACGTTGCCCGGGGCCAGCTCCAGCGCCAGCGCGCGCACCAGGCCGAGCACGCCGGTCTTGGCCGCGCAGTATCCGGTGTAGCCGGGCACTCCGAAGCGGCTGAGGACCGAGGAGACGGCCACCAGGTGGCGCACGTCCGGGCCGGGCGCGAGGTGGCGCTGCGCCGCGCGCATGCAGAAGTAGACGCCGCTGAGGTTGGTGGCGATCAGATCATCCCAGCGGTCCCCGGGTCCGGGGACGTTGGGTCCGCCGATCCCGGCATTGGCGACCAGGATGTGGATCGGCCCCTCGGCTTGCGTGGCGGCGAAGGCGGCGTCGATCCGGGCCGGCTCGCGGACGTCGCAGGCGAAGACCTGCACGGCGGGAGAGCCGCGGCGGCGGGCTTCGGCCTGGGTCTCGGCCAGGGTCTCGACCCGCCGGCCCATGAGGCTCAGGCGCGCACCCTCTTCCGCCAGGCGCAGCGCGATGCCGCGCCCGATCCCGCTTCCGGCCCCGGTCACGACCGCGTGTCTGCCCTGTTGTCGCTGCAATCTCTGGGTCATTGGTTCCGTACTTATAGTGGTGAGGCCCCAGAGGAACCACTCATGACCCCGCTCGCCCGCCTCGCCCGCCTCGCCCTTGCCCCTGTCCTCGCCGCCGCTGCCACCGCCGCGCTGGCTGCCGTGCCGGCAGCCGGGGGCCACCCGCGCTTCCTGGCCGACGCCGCCGGGCCGCCGGACTACTCCAGCTGCTATGCCTGCCACGAGGACATCGAGACCAACGCCGGCGACGGGACGGTCAGCCTGAGCGGCGTGCCCGCGGAGTACGTGCCGGGCCAGACCTACCGCCTGACCGTCAACCTGCAGGACCCGGGCTCCCTGGTGTGGGCCTTCGAGCTGGTCGCAACCGACGACGACGACGCGCAGATGGGCAACTTCACCATCATCGATCCACGCACGGAGATGGGGTTCAGCAGCGGCCGCCAGTATCCGCGCAGCGCCCAGGACACCAACGGCACCTTCGCGGGGACGCCCGACGGCCCGGTGAGCTGGCAGGTGGACTGGACCGCTCCGCCGGCCGGGCGCGGCACCGCTTACTTCTACATGGCGGCGTTGGCCGGGAACCTGGACCACGCCGACACGGGGGACTTCACCTACACGCTAGGCGACATGGCGGCGGAGCGCAACGCGAGCCACGAGCCGGTCGGACTGCTGATGCAGCCCGACGATCCGGACCTGGTCGCGGGCGAACCCTTGATCGTGCAGGCCCGCGTCAAGAACTTCACCACGGCCAGCCGGACCGTGTTCTTCGTCTCCCGGGCCGCGCTGCCCAACGGCGACTTCTTCCCGGCCACGGGCTGGCTGCAGTCGCCGATCGCCGTCGGCCTGGCGCCTGGCGAGCTGAGGACCGTGACCTTGCCTCACCTCGTGCCGGACAGGGTGCCGAACATGACCATCGACTACCAGGGCTTCCTGGCGATGGCTGGCCCGAGCCTGGTGGACGACGAAGCCATCCCGATCAACCTGCTGCGCTGACCGGAAAAGAACGCAGAGGGGAGTCCGCCCGGGCTCCCCTCCGATCCCGATCGAAGCGGCGGAGCGCTAGAACGCCACGATCGGCACGCACACGCCGTTGGTGGAGTACCAGGCGCCGGTGTTGTCGCGGCCGCCGAACTGGATGTACACGTCCACGCTGCCGGGCAGCATGGGCAGGTCCATCGGGAACGTGGCGTTGCCCGTGCGGTTCAGCTGCACGGTCGTGCGCCGGAAGTCGTGACCGATGAGCTGGCCGCAGCCGTGGCGCTCGACCGCCACGTCTTTGAGGGAGGCGACCAGCATGCCCTTGCCGTTGGGCACGCCGTCCCGGATGTTCACCTGGATGGTCTCACCGGCGTACGGCGCCCCGTTCAGGAACAGCTCGGCCGAGCCGTTGTTCCACGGGCACGCGTAGCCGTAACGCACGCCCGAGGACACGATCTGGCCGCGGATCTCGCCGTTGGGATTGGCATTGGTGTGCACGTTCACGTACAGACCGTTCTCCTGAAGCATCGTGAACTCGGCATTGGTCATGGGCGCCGTCCGGCCGGTCCACTCGGTCGGCCCGCCCTGGAGCGTGAACAGGATGCCGCCGTTGGTGCCGAACTTCCCGGTGTGGATGTGCGCAGCCGTGGCGCTCAGGCCGCTGGTGCGCACGTCGTAGGTGATGCTCTGGTCGGGATTGACCTCGAAGCTGGCCACGCCCATGGCGTTGGTGCTCACCGGCGGCACTTCCTGGCGGCCGTTGAGGCGCGCGCCGAAGCGCAGCGGCCGGGCCTCGAGCTGGCCGCGGATGGCGCCATTGGGATGTGCACTGGTGTGCACGTTCACGTACATGTTGCCGGCGCGCAGGTCCGCGACCTCGCCGGCGGTCAGCGGCACGGTCCTCCCTTCCCAGTCGCTGGGTCCGCCGGCGAGCGTGAACAGGATGCTCCCGTTGACGCCGGGAGCGCCCATGTGGATGTGCGCGGCGGTGCCGACCAGGCCGTAGGTGCGCACGGTGTAGCTGATGCTGTCGTCCGCATTCAGCGTGAACTCGCCCCAGCCCTTGGCGTCGGTATTCACGGGCGGCACCTCCTGGGCCCCGTTCAGATCGGCGCGGAACTGCACCTGCGCGGCCAGCGGGGCCGCCAGCAGGGCGAAAACGGGTAGCAAGGCTCGAATGGAATGCATGGCTCTCTCCGGATCCTGTGCGAGGGTGATGCCCGGGGCGTACGGTCGCAGTCGCTACGCCGCCGCGCGGCGCATGAACCCGAAAAATGCGCGTACCCTTCCGCGCCGCCGGCGTAGCTACTCTTCGCGCAGCGCGACCGCGGGATCCAGGCGCGCGGCCCGTGCCGCCGCCGGCAAGCCGGCGAGCGCGGCGGTGGCGAGCAGAACGACGAGGGCGGCTGCGAGCAGCGGCAGGTCCGCGCGCGGCGCCAGGCTCACGTACTCGGTCAGGCGGATCGGCCCCAGCGCCGCGATGGCCAGGCTGCCGAGCAGCACGCCGCTGACGCCGCCGGCCGCGCACAGCAGCAGCAATTCGGCCAGCACCTCCGCGCGCACCCGCGCCGGCGTCGCGCCCATGGCCTTGCGCAGGCCCAGCTCCGCGGTGCGCTCCGCGACGGAGATGCCGACCACGTTGGCGGCGCCCAGGCAGCCGAGCACCAGGGCGACCGCCGCGATGGTCAGGACCAGCCATTCCAGGCCCGCCGAAGCATTGTGGATGGTGGCGTTGAACTCCAGGTTCTCGCGGATCTCGAGGGCCCGGGGGTCGTCCGGGTCGAACTGGTACAGGGCGGCCAGGGCCTCGCGCAGCTCGCGCGCGGCCTGCTGCGCCAGCTCCGGGCGCAGCGGCTTCATCGCCAGCCAGGACACGTAGCGCGCGTCCTCGTCCTCCTCGGCGATGTCGAGGGCCGAGGAATAGGGCACGTACATGCCGTAAGCGTGGGCGTTCTGGTTCTCGAACACGCCGATGACGAGGTAGCGCCGGTTGTTGGTGTCCACCCACGCGCCCACGGGCTCACGGGCGCCGAACAAGCCGTCCGCGAGCGGGCGGTTGAGCAGCACCACGCGCTCGCGGTTGGCTTCCTCGTGGCGCGTGAACCAGCGCCCGCGCACGATGCGCAGGTCGGCCACGTTCTTCATGTCCCAGCCGACGCCGTACACGGCGGCCCAGGGCCAGGAGCGGGTCTCGCTGAACGCGGGGCCGTCCGCCGGCCGGTACGCGCCCGCCAGGCCCAGCACCGAGGGGCAGGCCTCGCGGATGGCCTCCAGGTCGCCGTAGCGCACGCGCACCTCGCGCCCGGAGCGCCCGCCCCCGGGGCCGCTGGTGCTGCGCGGGTACACCAGGATCTGGGTGCTCGCCATCTGCCGCAGCACTTCCGTGGTGGCCTCGGGCGCGGCCGTGCCGTAGCTCACCAGCACCAGCAGCACCGCCGCGCCGAAGGTGACGCTCAGCGCGGTGAGCAGGGAGCGCAGCGGGTGGGCCAGCAGGTTGCCGGCGGCCTGTCCGGCGAGCAGCGCGATCACAGCCCGCTCCCGTGCAAGGCCCGGATGGGGTGCACGCGCACGGCGCGCGCGGCCGGCCATGCGGCCGCCGCCAGGCTGACCACGAAAAGGAGCACGGACGGGATCAGGGCGGCGCCGAGATCCGCCTGCGGCACGGCGAAGCCCTCCGGCAGCGGGACCCGCGCCAGCCAGCGCACCCCCAGCAGGCCCAGACCGAAGCCGAGCACTCCGCTCAAGGTGCACACCAGGCCAGCCTCCAGGAACACCTGGGCGAAGATCCAGCGCCGCCGGCAGCCGAGCGCCCGGCGCAGGCCGAACTCGAAGCCGCGCGCCGCCACCGACATCAGCACGACGTTGGCCACGCCCACGGCGCCGAGCAGCAGGATCAGCGCGCCCACCGCGCTCAGGAACAGGTCCAGGCCGCCGAACACGGCGTCCATGCGCCGCCCGCGGTCCAGGGCGTCGAAGTACGGCGTGATGGCGCTGGGATCGCCGGCCGAGAACCCGTAGCGCTCGCCCAGGATGGCGCGCAGCTCGCCCAGCACCTCGTCCCTGCCGGCGCCCGCCACCGGGCGCACCACGAAGTACGAGGCGCCGTGCTGGCTCAGGCGCTCGAACACGGGATAAGGGATGAAGCCCACGCCGCGGTTGCTGACGTAACGCTCATCGGACAGCTCCACGTCGCGGACGGCGCCGATGACGGTCAGCTCGCGCAGCACCGCGTCCTCGGCCGAGCCGCCGCGGAACGACACCTGGATCTTGCGCCCCACGCACGGCTCTGTGCCGAACAGCTCGTCGCGCACGCCGTAGCCCAGCACCACCACCGGGAGCTCCTGGTCGGCGTCGTTGCGATCCAGCCAGCGGCTGCCCGGCTCGAGCGGGACGTTGCAGATCCGGTTGTACTCGGGATCCACCCCGGTCAGGGAGATGCGCGAGGCCTCGCCGCCGCGCAGCACGCGCGCGCCCCAGACCTGGCCCTTGGGCGAGATATGGGCGATGCTGCGCGCCCGGGCGCGCACCTGGTCCACGTCCTCACGCTCGATGCGCAGGTCGCGCATGGAGCTCGGGTCCGAGCGCGCGCCGGTGCTGCGGTTCATGCGCAGCAGCAGGAAGGAGTCGCCGAACGCGGCCAGGGTCTGGCGCTGCGTGCGCTCGAAGCCTTCGCAGATGGCCGCCAGCAGGAACACGGAGGCGACGCCCCAGGCGATGCCGGCCGCCATGGGCGCCAGACGGCGGGCCTCGCGCCGCAGCGAGCCCAGGGCTTCCAGCAGGATGCGGAGCGGGCTCACAGGCGCCGCGCGCCGCTGCCCGGGCCGCGGCCCTCCTCGGCCTCGGCCTCCGGCAGCAGCACCTTGTCGCCGTCCTGGAGGCCGTCCAGGATCTCGGTCATGAGGCCGTCGCTGACGCCCAGCGTCACCACGACCATCTCCACGCGCGGAGGATCCTCCGACTCCAGCCGGGCGGCGGTCCACATGCCGTCGTCGCGGCGCGTCAGCGCGCTCTGCGGCAGCGCCAGCGCGCCCGGGCGCTCCTCCAGCACCAGCCGCGTGTTGGCCGTCATGTCCGGGCGCAGCAGCTTGCCCGTGTCCTCCACGGACACGCGCACCTCGAAGGTGACGATGCCGTTGTTGTCCACGGTGCCCGCCGGCGCGATGCGGATGACCTTGCCGGCGAAGGGCTGGTCCCGGTACGCGTCCACCGTCACCACGGCGCGCATGCCGTCATAGATGCGGCCGACGTCCACCTCGTCCACGCGTGCGTCCACGAACATGGCCGACAGGTCGCCGAGGGTCAGGATCTGGGTGGCGTTGCCGCCAGCGGTGAGGATGGAGCTGACGCCGTCGCCGATCTCCTTGCTGCGCAGCAGCACCACGCCGTCCATCGGGGAGCGGATCGTGGCCTCGCGCAGCGCGGTCTGGCCGCGCTCGACCGCGGCGCGGGCGGAGTCCGCGTCGGCCTGGGCCTGGGCCACGCCGGCCTCCAGCTCCGGGATGCTGGTGCGCACCTGCTGCAGCCGGAACTCGACCTGCGCCACTTGCAGCGCCGCCTGGTCGTACAGGACTTCCGAGGTCTCCCCCGTCTCCAGCAGCCGCTGCTGGCGCTCCATCTCGCGGCGCGCGAACTCCAGCTCCGGATCCAGGAGCTGCACGCGGGCCGCCTCCACGCGCGCCGCCGCCGCCTTGCGCCGGGCCTCGGCGCTGGCCAGGTTGCCCTGGTCCTCGGCCAGCTGGGCTTCGAGCTGCTCGCGGTCCAGCTCCACCAGCACGTCGCCGGCGCGGACCACGTCGCCCTCCTCCACGCGGATCTCCTTGATGATGCCGCTGGCCCGGCTCATGACGGCCACGCGCGCCAGCGGCTCCACGCGCCCGGTGGCGACCACCGCCTTGAGCAGGTCGCGGCGCTGCACGGCGATGACGCGGTCGGGATCCACCGGCACCGCGCCGCGGTCGCGGCCCAGCCACCACCAGGCGCCGGCCGCGGCGCCGAGCAGCGCGAGCAGCCACAGGAGCGCCTTCACGCGTGCACCAGGTCCTTGGGCACGCCCGCGGGCGGGCCGTCGTACACCACGTGGCCGTCGCGCAGCGCGATGACGCGCAGCGCGCGGCGCGCCAGGTTGGGATCGTGCGTGACCATGAGCAGGGCGCGTTCCGGGCCACGGAGGGCCTCGAACAAGTCCATGATCTCGGCGCCGGTGGCGGTGTCCAGGTTGCCGGTGGGCTCGTCCGCCAGCAGCATGGCCGGCTGCGTCACCAGCGCGCGCGCGATGGCCACGCGCTGGCGCTGGCCGCCCGAGAGCTGGTCCGGGCGGTGCCGGGCGCGATCGGCCAGCCCGACCTGCTGCAAGGCAGCGGCCGCCCGCTCGCGGCGCAGGCGCGGTCCGGCGCCGGCGTACACCAGCGGCAGCTCCACGTTGCGCAAGGCGCTGGCCCGCGGCAGCAGGTGGAAGCCCTGGAACACGAAGCCGATCTTGCGATTGCGCACCGCCGCCAGCTGCGATTCGCTCATCCCGGCCACGTCCACGCCGTCCAGGCGGTACGTGCCCGAGCTGGGTGCGTCCAGGCAACCCAGGATGTGCAGCAACGTGGACTTGCCCGAGCCGGACGGGCCCACGATGGCCACGTGCTCGCCGTAGCCGATGCGCAGATCCACTCCGTCCAGGGCCCGCACCTCCTCGCCGCCCAGGCGATAGAGCTTGCGCACCCCCACCAGCTCGACGCAGGGACGCGTCGCCGTCGGCGACAGGAGCGGGGCCGTGGTCACGTCCACGGGTAGGACATGAAATCCGCCAGGTTCCATCCTACGCCTCCTGGCCAGGGGCTCCGGGATAGAATCCGGTCGTGACCCCGCCGCTGCGCGTCGCGCCCTCGCTGCTCGCGGCCGATTTCGCGCGGCTGGGGCAGGAGCTGGCGCGCGCCGAGGCCGCCGGCGCCGACTGGCACCACGTGGACGTCATGGACGGCCATTTCGTGCCCAACCTGACCATCGGCCCGCCCGTGGTGGAGAGCATCAAGGCCGCCGCCACCCGCCCCCTGGACGTGCACCTGATGATCGAGGAGCCGGGCCGCTGGGCCGCGCGCTTCGCCGAGGCCGGCGCCGACGTGCTCAGCTTCCATTACGAGGCGGCCCGGGACGACTTCGTTGCGACCCTGGACACCTTCCGCAAGACCGGCTGCCGCGTGGGCGTGGCGGTCAACCCGGACTGCGGGGTGGAGCCGCTGCAGCCGCACCTGGAACGCATCGACCTGGTGCTCGTGATGTCGGTCTTCGCCGGTTTCGGCGGCCAGAAATTCATGCCGGAAGTGGTCGGCAAGATCCGCCAGTTGCGCGCCTGGGGCTACGACGGCGACGTGGAGGTGGACGGCGGCATCAACGACGCCACCGCCGTCCCCTGCCGCGAGGCCGGCGCCAACGTGTTCGTGGCCGGAACCTACCTGTTCCGGGCAACGGACATGGCAGCGGCGGTGGCCGCGCTGCGCCCTACGGCAGCAGCACGGTCCTGAGGCCGGCGCTCAGGGCCACGCCTTGCGGCGCCGCGGGGTCTACCACCAGCACCTGCGAGTAGACCGCGGTGCCGACCAGCCCGGCGCGGTTGGGGATGCCGGTGGTGAAGGAGATGGAGCCGGATCCGGGCGCGTTGGGCACGCCGTTGGTGGACAGGCCCACGGAAAGGATGGTGGGTGGGAAGGCGTAACGGGTGCCGCCGAAGAACGGCTCCGCGCCGCTGTTGCGCCCCGCGTACAAGTGCGCGTTGGTCCCGCCCAGCAGCCGGTCGGCGCCGAGGCTCCAGGTGGCGCTGCCCAGCCGCGGCAGCCCGTTCTCCGCGTAATGGCGCGGCACGAAGCCGCCGCTGCCGGCGAGCCCGGCCCCGATCACTGCGTACGGCGAGGCGTCGGGCAGCGCGTACGCCGAAGCCCCGGTCGTGCCGATGACGAGCGCGTTGCCGTCGGCGTCCCAGGCGAGGCCGGATGCGTTCACACCGTTCGGCGCCTGGAACACCCGGACCCAGGTGGCGCCGCGGTCGCCGCTCAGCAGCACGGCGCCGTCCTCGTCGGACACCCACAGCAGGCCGGGGGCGATCGGCGACAAAGCGATGTCGGAGCGCCAGTGCGCGCTGACGCCCAGTGGCGTCCAGGTCGCGCCGGCGTCGTCGCTGCGGTACACGCCGCCGAAGTCCTCGGCCAGGTAGTACACCTTCGGATCGAACGGGTCGAAGGCGAAGAACACGGACGGCCCCGTGGGCCAGGTCTGGGAGTCCTGCCAGGTCTGGCCGCCGTCGAAGCTCTCGGCCCAGAAGCCGCTGTCCAGGTAGGCGATCGCATGGTCGCGCTGGTGCGGGTCCCAGGCCACTTCGGCGCAGGACCAGCCGGCGGTGCCCGGGATGGGCGCCCAGTGATCGCCGCCGTCGAGGCTGCCGATCAAGCCCATGCTGCCGAAGCCGGCCGGCCACACTCCCCCGAGCACGCGGCTGGGATCGAAGGGGTCGAAGGCCAGCGAGCGCACCTGGCCCGCACCGTACTCCTCGTACGGCGTCTCCACCGTGAAGCCGAGGTCGGTCAGCACGCGCACCGTGGCGTTGTCGATGAAGGCGCCGACGCCGCCCGCAAGCCAGCGGCGCGGGTCGCGCGGATCCACCACGATCACGTCGGTGCTGGCGCCGAAGTCGAAGAACCAGCCGGTCGGCTGGAAGCTCTCCCCCGGCCGGCGCCCGTACACGCCCTGGAAGTTGCAGGCGAGGTACGCGCCCTTCTTGACCACGGCCACGTCGTAGAGCTCGACGTTGGCGAAGCCGGTCTGGGTCCAGCGCGGGATGCCCGCGCCGGCCACGAAGAAGCCGCCCTCGGTGGCCAGCTTCTTGCGTCCGGCGCCGTCGAAGGCCAGGTCGCTGGGGATCGGCGGGAAGTTGCCGGGGAAGCCGCGGTTGGTCTCGTGCCAGTTGAGGCCGCCGTCGCGGGTGCCATAGATCCCGTCCAGCACGCCGGCCCAGATCGCCTGGCGCGTGGGGTCAGTGGGCTCGAAGGCCAGGAACTGGAACGAAGTCGCCGGCAGTCCGCTGGTGCGCGGAGTGAAGCTGGCGCCGCCGTCGAAGCTGACCTGGAAGGTGGCGAAGCCGCCCACGTACACGGTGTCCTCGTCGCCGGGATCCACGGCGATCGCCATGACCCAGTTGCTCATGCCGCCCGGGCTGGACCAGGTCATGCCGCCGTCGTCCGAGCGCTCGAGTCCGTTGAGGCTGCCGGCATAGGCGACGCTGGCGTTGCTCGGCGCCAGGATCACCTGCTCGATGATCAGGCCCGAGTGCACCGCGCTCCAGCTGGCGCCGGCGTTGGCCGAGCGGTAGATCGTGTCGCCGGAGGCAGCCAGCATCAGCATGCCGCTGGCGTCCACGCTCAAGCTGACCAGCGAGGAGCTGGCCACAAGGCTCATCGGCGCCCAGGTGGCGCCGAAGTCGTTGCTGGCGTAGATGCGGTCATCCACCAGGGCGTAGACGCGGTCGGCGACGACCGGGTCCACCACGAAGTCGCGGATACCGCTCCCGGCCGGCAGGCCGCTTCCGAACGCCGCAAAGCTGCGGCCGCCGTCGTCGGAGGCCAGCAAGCCGTCGGGGAAGGTGCCGACCAGCAGGCGCAAATCATCATTCGGATGGACGGCTACCGCCGACGCGGAGCCACCCAAGGGGCCGAGCGGCACAGGTTCCTGGGCGGCGGCAGAGGCGGCCAGGATGAAGCAGGCAAGCGCGGCGAAGGAAGGTTGCATGGCCTAGGACCGAGGGAATGGCGTGGAACAGGGAATCATCAGCCTAGCACCTGCTGCCCGAGATACTGGCCCCCTTCCGTGGGTCATCTCTGCATATTCATGATCGCAAGATCGAGTTTTCCCGTCTCTTGCGTTCAGCACTCTTGTAATGTCGGTGTCCTCCGCAGGAGCGGAGCTCGCGCCGCAGGCAATCTCCGGCACGGCCAGGACTTGCGCATGACAGTGACCCACCGAAGGGGGCCAGTATCCTTTAGAAGCCGCGCAGGACCTTGAGCCAGCGCGGGATGTCCGGACCGTTGTCCACGGCGCGGATGATGCCGCCGGCGTCGGCGAAGATCACGATCGAGCTCGGACGGCCGCGCAGCTCGCGACCTGGACTCAGGCGGCCCTCGCGCGTGCGCTGGATCCACAAGGCATAGCCCGGGTGCGGCGGGTGCGGCGCCACGAGGAGATGGCGGGCCGCGGCCGCCTCCAGGACGCCGGCGTCGAGCGCGTCATACAGGGCTTGCGGCAGGAACAAGGCCCAGCGCGGCTGGAACTCCGCCGGGATCTCGGGCAACGGCTCGCCCACCGCCTCGACCTCGTAACGTGCCTGCTGCGACCGCTCGGCCGGGTCGCTCGCGTCGTCGTCCTCGTCGTCGGGCACATAGACGACCAGGGTGCCGTTCTCGCCGGCATCCACACCTTCCAAGGCACGCCCGACCAATGTCTCCCAGGACCAGGAAGACGCAACTCCCGGGTTCCACGGCGCCGGCGCCTCGAAGCACGGACAGCGCGGACCACCACGCCAGCCGGCGTGCTCCTGGATCAGCGGATCGAGGAAGCGCAGTGCGCCGGCGCTCACGGCGAATCCGGCGAAGCCCTCGATCAGCATGCCGTCAGCCGTGTGCAGCACCCCCACGAGCGCGCCGTCGAAGTAGAAGGCGGCGTCGGGACCGTCCACCAGCAGCTCCACGGTGGCGGTGAAGTCGGTGCCGCGCGGGCGCGGCAGCGGCAGCGTGAAATCGCGCGCGCCGCCCCACAGCGCGCCATCGCGCTCGCGCAGCTCGGTGTAAGACACCTGGATGGCGCGGATCTCCTCCACCGGCGAGGTGCCGGCCGCGTAACCTGCGCTGCCGAAGGCGAAGCGAAAGCTGACGTAGCGGTTGCCGCCGCGGAAGCCGGCGATCAGCTCGCCCTCCACGTAGGGAGTGAGCGGCTCCAGCTCGGCGCGGAAGCTGTAGCGCTCGCGCAAGGTCCGCGGTGAGCGCACGAACACCGGCCGGCGCGGCAGCGCCCGCACCTGGCCCGTGGCAGGAGTCTCCTCGGGGCTGAAGCCAAGCACCAGCGAGCCGGGATTTCCGTGCCAGGGTCCCAGGCTTTTCTCCTCGCCGCGCAGCTGGCCGACCCAGCCGTCCAGGCCGAAGGCGCGCGGGGGCGGGCAGGCGCGCACGGTCTCGCGCTCGGCCGCATCCAGCGCTTCCGCAGAACGCGGCGCGGTCTGCAGTCCGGCGGCGGCGGCGACGCGGAAGGCGCGGCTGCTCAGCCACAACGCGGTTTCACCGGCCCCGGCGGCCTCGGCGGCGCTGGCTGCCTGCTCCAGCTTGCCGATCAGGTCCGCCACGCGCCCCAGGGTCGTGCGCAGGCTGGCCGGCAGGCCGGTCTGCGCCGGAGCACTGCCCCCGAGCAGGCGGCGCAGCTCCGCGCGCGTCACGAACGCGCCTGCGGGTTTCTCGGCGGCCTGGTACTGCGCGGCCAGGATCTCCAGGCGTCTGCGCTCCGGTCCGTCCACGCTGCGCGCCCACTCCAGGGCCCGGATCGCCGGCAGGGCGCGCCGCCGTTGCGCCAGGATCTCGCCGGCGAAGCCGGCGTGCTCCTCGCCGAAGGCCGGCGGACAGCGCCAGTGGTCGTTGGGCCAGCTCATGCGGTCGTACAGCAGCGGGTCGTGCGCCGGGCCGCTGCCGCCGGCGGCGAAGCGCCGGGTCCAGACCGGCGGCTCCGGCTCGAGGAACGCGTTCATGAAGTCGCGGAAGCGGGCCGTGAACTCGTCCAGACCCTCGGGACGGCCATCCTGGCCGTCGGCGAAGCAGCGCTCGAACCAGGCGACGGCGCCGCCTTGCGCCGGGTTGCGCATGAACTGCTCCAAGCGCGAGCGGTACAGGTGGACATTCATCGGCTGGTAGCGAACCTTCTTCTTCTTCTCCTCCTCCTCTTCCTCCCTGGGCGTGAAGTCGCTGTCCTTGGCCTGATAGAGATAGGACCAAAGCGCGGTTCCCGCCGTGTAGTTGTCGCGGTACTCCTCCAGGCTGCCGTCGAGCAGGGTGCGGAGCTTGCCCGGATCGCCGTAACCGAGGTTGAAGGTGCCGGCGAAGCTGCCGGCCGCCAGGTAGTCCCCTATGAACTGGGTGTCGTCCTCGGTGTTGTAGGCGGCACCGGTCCAGCACGCGCGACCCTCGGCCAGCCATCCCGGGCAATTGGCCCACAGCGCGCCGTCGAAGCGGTGCGTCAGCTCATGGGTGAGCCCGCGCCCCAGCCCCTCGCGCGTGCCCATGGCAAAGCGCAGCGTGGTGACGTCGCCGCCCTGGAATCCTCCAGCCCACCAGAACGGTGCGCCTTCCGCGTCCAGGTCGCAGCCGCGCGGGACCAGGCGCACCAGGCCGGGCCGGCCCACGAAGGGGTCTTCCCCGACCCAGTTCGCCAGTCGCTGGTGATGCTTCTCCACGCACAGCGCCGCAGCCTCCAGAGCGCTCAGGCCGCAGGTCGTTTCGACCCGGTACCAGCCGCGCGGCGAGCGCGTGACCGCCGGCATCTCCCAGGACGCCACTTCCTCGTTGTCCAGCGCGCGCTGCACCGGCGCGGCTGCCGCGACGGCGTCCAGCGCGTACTCGCGTCCCAGCCGCGGCCGCAACTCGCCCAGGGCGGTGCCCAGGGCCGCTCCGGCGCTGCTCATGGCCGCGTCGAAGCCGGGCGGGACCCCTTTGCCCTTGGCGTGTCGCGCCTGCGCGCTCAGCGCGGCCAGCACGCGCGCCAGCAGCACAGCCTGGCCGGCGCTGCGCTCGCGCTGCGGGTTGCGGAAGCCGCTTTCGGGCGCGGCCGTGTCCGGCGCCAGGTCCAGGGCCTTCGCTTCCGAGACCGCGTGCCCGATCTCGGCTCCGACGTCGCGCACCACCTGCTGCGGATCGGGCGCGCAGCGGCGCGCCAGCGCCTCCAGCTCCGGCTCCAGGTCCGCCAGCAAGGCCGGGCATCCAGCCGCGATCTCGCGCGCCAGGTCTGCGTGCCAGAGCGCCAGTCCGGCGTCATCGGCGCCGTTGCAGCGCTCCGCGGCGCGGAGCACGGCGCGGGCGGCGGCGGCCTGCTCGCGCGGCAGGGCCAGCAGCAGCTTTTCCAGCTCCTTCGCCCCCGCCACCGGCTGCAAGCGCGGCAGCCTCGGCGCCTGGCCATCGGCCCCGGCGCCGGCCAGCGCGTGGGCCAGGGTCCAGCGCAGGCGCGCGTCTGCGTCGCCCGCACGCTCCGCCACCCGCAGCAGGCCTTCGAGCGCGTCCAGGGCCGCTGGCTCGAAGCGCAGCACGCTCCGGTACTCGTGGCGCGCCAGATCGAGCTTGCCCTGCGCCAGGGCGGCCCCGGCCGCCGCGCGCGCGTTGGCCAGACGCAGCGCCAGCGGGTCCTGCGGCGGCGCCTCCTCCTGCAGCGCGGCGAGCAGCGCGGCGGCGAGCATCGGCGCGCCTAGAATACGCGCATGGCCTGGGGGCGGCTGCGCAAGAAGAAGGACATGCCCGGCGGTCTGTGGAGCAAGTGCTCCGCGTGTGGCGCCATGGTGTTCAACAAGGAGCTGGACGCCAACCTCATGGTCTGCCCCACCTGCGGCTTCCACCACACGGTCGGGGGCCGGCGCCGCATCGAGATGACGGTGGACGAGGGGTCGTTCGAGGAGCACTTCACCGACGTGCTGCCCAAGGACCGCCTGGGCTTCATGGACGCCATCCCGTACGCGGAGAAGCTGGTGCAGGCCCAGGCCAAGACCAAGAACACCGAAGCCTGCATCGCCGGCACCGCGCGGATCGAGGGTTGCGACATCGCCCTGGCAGTGCTCGACTTTTCGTTCATGGGCGGCTCCATGGGCGAGGTCGTGGGCGAGAAGGTGGCGCTCGCCACCGAGCTGGCGGAGCAGCGCAACCTGGCCCTGGCGATCTTCTCCGCCTCCGGCGGCGCGCGCATGCACGAGGGCGCCATCTCGCTGATGCAGATGGCCAAGACCTGCGCCGCGCTGCACCGTTACCGCGTGAACGGCGGGTTTTCGGTGTCGGTCATGACCAACCCCACCACCGGCGGGGTCACCGCTTCCTTCGCCAGCGTGTGTGACATCCTGATCGGCGAGCCAGGCGCGCTGATCGGCTTCGCCGGCCCGCGCGTGATCCAGAACACGATCCGCCAGGAGCTTCCCAAGGGCTTCCAGCGCGCCGAGTTCCTGCTGGAGAAGGGCCAGATCGACATGATCGTGAAGCGCCACGAGATGCGCGCGACCCTGCGCAGGATCCTCAGCTACGCGCCGCAGTACCGCTAGGAATCAGAATTCAAGATTCCGCGCCGCGGCGGCTTGGAAGTCCGACCCCGCACGCAACTGGCCGCAGGCCGCGGCCACTTCCCCGCCCACCGTGCGCCGCAGCGTGCACGAGACACCTTCCTCGTGCAGCACCTCCAGGAAGGCGCGCGTGCGCGCCGCCTCCGGCGTGCGGAACGGCATTCCGGGCACCGGATTCCATGCGATCACGCTCACGTGCGCGCGGCGGCCACGCAGCGCCCGGCTCAAGGCGCGCGCATCCGCGCGCGCGTCGTTCACGTCCGCCAGCAGCACGTACTCCACCTGGTAGCTGCGGCCGGTGAGGGCGTGGAAACGGTCCGCGGCCGCCAACAGTTCCAGCGGATCCACGCCGGGCTGCGTCGGAATCAGGCTCGCCCGCACATCCCGAGCCACGCTGTGCAGGGACAGCGCCAGCGTGAACTTCAGGCCCAGCGACGCCAGCCGGTCCACGGCGGCCGCCGGCCCCACGGTGCTGACCAGGACCGAGCGCGGCCCGATCTCGGCCTCGTCACGCAGCACCACGAGCGCCTGCGCGAGGGCGCGCAGGTTGTGCGTCGGCTCGCCCGCGCCCATGAACACCAGGCGCCGCACCGGACCGTGGCGGCGCAACAGCGCCACCTGCTCCAGAATCTCGTGCGCCTCCAGGTTGCGGCGCACGCCGTCCAGGCCGCTGGCGCAGAAGCGACAGGCCACGGCACAACCGACCTGCGTGCTCAGGCACGCCGACGGGGCGTCGCTGCCCGGCAGCCGCACCGCTTCGACCGTCTCGCCGTCGCTCAGCCGCAGCAGGTGCTTCTCGGCGCCGTCGGTGTCGCCCACCCGGCGCACGCTCTGCAGCGACAGCCACAGGAAACGCTGCTCCAGCCGCTGCGCGAGCCGCGCCGGCAGCGCGTAGCCGCCGTGTCGCTCCGCCAGCGGCTCCGCCCCGGCCAGCAGCCGGCGCCGGATGCGGTCGGCATGCAGCGCCGACACCCCGAGCGCTGCCAGAGCCGATCGGGCCTGATCGCGATCGAGTGCCAGGATCGGCGTCCGCGGTTCCGCCATGAGCTCTGATTCTAGGAGCCTGGACCAAGTGCACGCCCAACCCCACCTCCCGAATTGTCGTTACGCGTCACGACAATTGCGCACGTCGAAGCCAGCTCACCGAAAGCGCAGCGGGCGCTCCTGCAGCCTTCTCGCTCCGGCTACCGGAAGATCGTCTCGCGGTAGTAGCGCAGCTCGGCGATGGATTCGCGGATGTCGTCGAGCGCGCGGTGGCTCTTGCGCTTGGGCGGCCGCCGGGCGAACACCGCAGGGTACCAGTGGCGCGCCAGCTCCTTCACCGTGGACACGTCCACGTTGCGGTAGTGCAGGTAGGCGGCCAGCCGCGGCATGAACTGCGTCAGGAAGCGGCGGTCGTGGTGCACGGAATTACCGGCCAGGGGCGCCGCGCCCTCCGCCACGTGCCGGCGCAGGAACTCCAGCGTCGCCGTCTCGGCCAGGGCTTCGTCGGTCGCCGAGCGGCGCGAACGCTCGGTCAGTCCCGAGGCCGCATGCTGCCTGCGGTTCCAGTCGTCCATGGCCGCCAGCACCTCGTCCGGCTGGCGGAGCACCAGCTCCGGGCCGGCCGCGATCTCGTCGAGATCGAAATCGGTCACCAGCGAGGCGATCTCGAGAATGCGTTCGCGCTCCGGGTCCAGCCCGGTCATCTCCAAATCCATCCACACCAGCCGGTCGTCAGCCATGGCGCTCCCGCAGATACTGCGCGTGCCGCAGGACCTTCTCCAGCACGCGCAGGTCGCGCGCCTCCATGGGCCGGGCGGCCAGGCGCCGCAGCGTCCCTTCCAGTTCGCCGGTGCCGGGGAAGGAAGCGGCCTCCAGCTCGGCCCTGGTCCTGGCCGCCAGCCGCTCCCGCTCCTTCGCCGGGGCCCAGGAGACCCCTTGCGCCGCGGGCGGGGGCGCCGCGGAGCCCCGGAACCACTCGTACAGGGCCACGGCGACCGCGTGCGACAAGTTGAAGGATGCGAGCTCCGCCGCCGGGATGGTGACGAGCAGGCTGCAGCGCTCGGTCTCGGCCGCGTCCAGGCCGCGGTCCTCACGGCCGAAGATCAGCGCCGGGCGGGCTTCCGGTCCCCAGGGCTCCACCTCCGCACGCAGCGCGGGCAACGCCAGCAGCCGGCGGTGGCGCCCGGGCCGGGCGCTGAAACCGACCAGGTGCGTGCAGCCGGCCGCAGCCTGCTCCAGGCTGTCCACGCGACGCGCCGCCTCCAGCCGCTCGCGCGCCATCGCGCCGGTGCGCTCGGCTTCGCTGCCGCGCCACTCGACCCCACGGACCAGCGCCCAGTCGCACAGGCCGAAGTTGGCGAGCACCCGGGCCACGAAGCCGACGTTGGCGGCGTTCTGCGGCTCCACCAGCACGACCCTCGGCCCCACGCCGCCATCCTAGGCCCGCGTCCGGTCGTAGCATGGCCGCATGCGCCTCCTCGCGCTCCTGCTGTGCCTGGGCGCTTGCCAGGCCGCCGCGACCCCGCACACCACCACCGCAGCAACCCAGCACTCCGCGCTCCCCCAGGAGCCCGCCGCCGCGGATGCCGAGGAGATCGGGTCGCTGCGCCACGCGCGCGTCGCCATCGCGCGCGGCCCGGGCGCGCCGCCGCTCACCTACTTCGCCTCCGGGCTGAACGACGCCGAGCGCCAAGGACTGGAGGAGCTCGCCCCCGGCATCCGCTTCGTCGTCGGCCTCACGCAGGAGCAGGCGCTGGCGCGCGCCGCCGAGGCGCACGCGGCCGACTCGCGCTATGCATCGCCTGAGTTCCTGCGCCGCGCCGAGAACCTGGTCTGGATCCAGGCGCACAGCGCCGGAGTCGAGCGCTACACCTCCATCCCCGAGCTTCTGGAGAACGACCGGATCGTGCTCACGAACATGCGCGCGGTGCACGGACCGGCCATCGCCGAGCACGCCTTCGCCATGCTGCTGGCGCTGACCCGCGACCTGCCGGTGCACCTGGCCGACCGCGCGCAGGGCCGCTGGCGGCGCCAGGGCTCGGGCGAGCTGGCGCCGATCGTGCTGGAGGGGCGCACCATGCTAGTGGTCGGCCTGGGCGGGATCGGCGGCGAGATCGCGCGGCGCGCGCACGGCTTCGGCATGCGCGTGCTCGCCACCCGGCGCAGCGACGACCCCGCGCCCGCCTACGTCGAGCGGCTCGGCAAGCCCCAGGACCTGCACGCCCTGCTCGCCGAGGCCGACGTGGTCGCGATCGCCGTGCCGCTGACCGCCGAGACCGAGCACATGTTCGACGCCGCGGCCCTGGCGGCCATGAAGCCCGGCAGCTACCTGATCAACGTCGCCCGCGGCCGCATCGTGGACACCGACGCCCTGCTCGCAGCACTCCAGTCCGGCCGCCTGGCCGGGGCCTGCCTGGACGTCACCGATCCCGAGCCCCTGCCTGCCGACCACCCGCTCTGGCGCCTGCCCAACGTCGTCATCACGCCGCACGTCGCTGCCGCCGGCGAACTGACCGACGAGCGCGCCTGGACCCTGTTCCGCGAGAACCTGCGCCGTTTCGACGCCGGCGAGCCCCTCCTCAACGTCGTGGACAAGCGCGCCGGCTACTGACCGCTGCGTGCCGGAGCCGCCCCGCTGGCGGCGCCGCGGAGCCCGCTATACTTTCCGCCCCATTCCCCGATAGCTCAGTTGGTAGAGCACCTGACTGTTAATCAGGGTGTCGTAGGTTCAAGTCCTACTCGGGGAGCCAGTCACACGAGGCCCGGCGGAGCGATTCCGCCGGGCCTTGGTTTTTCAGTCCGCGAAGCGGTGACGCAAGCCACGACGACACCAAGACTTGCGCGCGCTGTTTTTCGAGGTGTCCTCGATCGATCAGACAGCGCAGCGTTCGCATGTCGTAGCGATTGGACCCCCGAGTGGGACTTGAACTCTCCGTGGCTCTCGAATCGTGCTCTTAAGGCCGAAAAGTTCGCGTCCCGATTGGCACCCCAGTCGCGACCGCATCGACCACACCGCGGATGCGTGCGTTGCCATGTGCTGGCTCCTCGCGGCCTTGAGGCGGGTGTTGCCGGCGATCACCTCGCCGCTGCGCTTGGCGACGACCGGCTGCTGCCAGCCGAAGCGCCGCAGCGATGCGGCCACGTGCGGGACCGCGGGGTCGTTGATTCGAGGGTTGGCCGGGTTGAGCGCGAGGCGCTCGATCGCCACCCATTCCACCTGAAGGCTCTGTGGTTCCAAGGCTCGTCCTTCCCCTCGGCTGAGGGGTCAGTGGGGCCTTGGAAGGTGTCGCGGGGTTCGGCGGCCGGATGTGGCAGCTTCTGCCCGACTACTTTGGAGGTGGTGCCCCGGTAAGCGCGACTCTAGTGGATGGAAACTTTCGGATCAAGTGGAGACTCGCGCGCGCGCGAACAACACGGCGTCGGTGAGGCGCGAAAAGGACAACCGGCGAGCTACCTGTGATCTACTTTGAAAGTAGAAAGGAAGGGGCTGCGCGGTTGACGCCGGTCAAAGTTGACGGGCTGTCCAAAGTTGACCGCAAAGTTGTCCTTGGACAACCAATCCTAAGTGCGCGAGTCTTCGATGCTTGCGCGAATAGGAGGCCTGAAACAGCCCGAAAAACGCATTCCCGCGAGGGCCGATTTTGTACCACTTTGGATCTACTTTGGTGCGCGGCGGGTGGTCGGAAATCGAATCGCTGGTCATTGTGGGTGAAATGGGAGCGCGCTCCGCCAGCAACTTCCCGTAGTAGGCGACGAGCTCCTCATGTGAGGCAAGCGCTAACCTATTTTGCCGCGGATCGCCCGAAGCTCCTCCAGGAGCGCGCGGAATTCGCTCTTCTCGAATCCCGTTCGAGTCGCGAACTCCCAGTCCACTAGCAGCTCCAGCAGCTCGTTCAGCGCAGTGAGAAAGAGGTCGACCTCATCACAGGTCAATCGAACCGTGACATCCTGCGCGGTGACTCGCAGCTCCTCCATCAACGGAGCCCCTCGAAGTACGCACGGCCGGTCGTCGGCCTGAAGGCCGTGCCACCGTGGACTGCTGACGGGTTCCTGATGACCACAGTCCCGGTTGCATCGTCCCAGAATGCCGAGCGTCCGTTGCGCAGCTCTCGGAAGGCTGAGGCGTTGGTCATGATCCTCTCGACGTGTCTAGCAAACTGCTCCCGAGTTGTGATCCCGACACCCACGAACTCACCAGCGTGCTTACTAAGCGCATGGCCGCCTGCAATCTCTTGCGAGGCGAGGTGCCGCCGCCATTGTGCCGCTTGAACGGCGCTTGCTGCCATTCCACTTGCGACATCTTTCGTGACATCTGCTGCCTTGATGCACGTCTCGGCCATGTCCTCGATCACCTGCGACACGGGGAACCTTCAAGACTACGGCACGACCGTTATTCGTATTCCTGCCGAGCTCAAGCGCAAATCACGCAGAGGCATGTAGCTCACTGCAGCGAATCGAAAGGTCTCACCAACAAGGCCGGAGGCTTGGCCAGGAGCAAGCACCGCGAAAGTGATTGCGTCGCCGTTGCCATCTAGAACCCCTGTCGTAGCGGAGAATGGCCTTGGCGGATTGACCAGCATCTGCTGAAGCAATGGCGAGTTCACAACGGGGATACTGAGGCCGCGGACCTCAATCCGCCCAGGCTTGTCTGACGAAGCAAGCAGAATCCAGTTCATCCCAGCCTCCGTTAGAGGAAAGTTCATCTCGAACTGCACGGTACCGCCGCCGAAAGCCGATATAGACTGCGGACTTACCTTAAGGTAAGAGTCCAGCGCAAAAGCGTAAACGGACCCCGATCCCGGAATTCCATTATCTGCCCCCGGTGCTCCAATGGTAACGTCTCCAAGTCCGTCACCGTTGATGTCGGGAAGGCCGGATACCTCGCGACCGAAGAAATCGCCATCTCGCTCGCCGTCGAGTCGGACTAACTGCCTCCCATCGTATCCAGAGAAGAGATACGCCGCCCCTCGTGCTGAACTCTCTCGATGCCACGCACCAACTGCAATGTCCGAATACCCATCCCCATCGACGTCGTCTGCGCAAGCAACCGACGAGCCGAACTGATCCTTTGGCAGATCACCAGTAAGCTCATACAGCAGTGTTCCATACCGACCTGAGTACACATAGGCGTGTGCCGTCGTCAAGCCAAGAAAGGCGGACGCACCTACAACAAAGTCACTACTTCCATCTCGATCGAGATCTCCAAGGTTGGCCACATCAGTGCCAAAATCATCGTACGGGAGCACACTCTGCAGTCGATATAGGACACTTGCATCGGCACCAGAGAACACCGTAACGGCGCCACCATTCGTAATGTCCGATATGACATAGTCAGGTACTCCATCACCGTTGACATCACCGAGGCCGTCACCAGCTCGTCCATTTCCGGCCCACAACGCGCCGCCGAAAGTTCGCAATAGCGCACCACTAGCTCCAGAAAAGACAAAGCTCGCTCCCGCCGTAGGTGCTATCACATCGCTGTCGATTGCCCCTACTAGGATATCTGGAGTTCCATCAAGGTCCAGATCACACGCACTTGCCACGTAGTTGCCGAAGAAGGCGCCCGTCTCAGTCCCGTCGATTCTAAGATGAAGGATCCCTGTCCTCCCGGACATGACGTACACAGATCCCTCCGCCAAGATCAAGGGACTCTCGTTTGGGGCCGAAAACGCAAAATCGTCTCGCCCATCGTTATCGATGTCAGGCAATCGAGTAATCGCGCTGCCAAGGGAACCCGAGTTCTCGGAGCCCCAGTATTGGTAAACGGTGCTTCCCGTACTCCCTGAAAGTACGAGCGCTGCGCCCTCATTCCCGCTAGCGACATCAAACCCGGAGGCACCAATGAGAATCTCGCCGGTTAGATCTCCATCGAGATCCTGACTCCCGCTAACGGCATAGCCGAACCGCGTGTCGGCCATAGCGCCGTCCGCACGAAGAGCAACGTACCATTCACCTCCCGCGTCCTGGAGGCATGCGCATGTAAGTACTGCCGCGAGAATCATTACTGCACCTCCAGCGTGAGAAAGACGTCGGTACCGAACACCAGTGGGTCTTGGGTTCCATAAAGGCCGTTCTGAGACGTCAGTTTCATGTAAACACGACCTGCGTTTCTATCATCATAGTACGCGTTATTTGACGCACTAGTTAGCACATCCGATCTGCTCGTCGGCGAGCTGTCCAGGGTCACGTTACCGGTGATGCCTAAACTCAGTCCCGAGATTGCTGGATGAGGCATGATCGGGAAATCTAGATACAGGACCTCGCCAACTCCCTCCGCAAAACTGTAGTTCAACGTAATCTTGGCAGGCTGGTAGTATTGAGGTGGATTCGCTGTATCACGAAAGCCAAGCTCATAATAATGCTGTGCCAAACTGCCTGTTCCCGCTCCTGTGGAGAGGTTTGTTACGAACCATGCCTGATTGTCTTTTTCCCAGATCCTCCGACAGTCGTACGTGACGCCAGAAGTGGAGGCGCCCTGTGGATCAAAGATTCGCTTGATGGGCATCGTGTTCGGATCGTCGATCGTGAGTTTGACAAACAATTGCGCGTAATCGACGTCGGCTCCTGGCACCCAGTAGCCATTGATGCCCTCTTCTCCGTATGCGTCCGAATGCCATTCTGCCGTTGTAATGCCGTCCACAAGGAAGGGGTGAGAAAGGGGCGGATCCGTCACCCCTTTGGGCACGAAGTAGCCGGCAGTCCCCTCGGGAGCTCCATCTCCGTCGGCATCTAGCAAGCCCTCAGGGTCGTAGATAACGGAGTTGATCACCTGGGACGATCGGGGGTCAGTATTGCGCAGGATGACCTGCCTGACCACGTTGTGGAAGCTCAGGCCACTTGTGCCCAGCTTCCTGACGCGATTACGGGGATCATTGGCCCACGCCGACGCCTTTGCGACTTGAACGAGCGCGCCGCCCTGACGCCACTCCGGTGGGAACGTGTCGCCAATCTCCAGCTGAATCGGCGGATCGATGGTCTCAATTTGACGGTCCTCGAAATTCGCAAACCGACACTTCTCTACTTCAATGTAGCCATCATACATTTCAATGCCGCTCAGGATGTCCCAGCGCAACTCGTGCTCTTCGCTGTCATTGAACATGAACTCGTGCGTCTGTGGCAGGGTTCTATGCGCCTCCTCATTCTCCAGAGCACTGAAGTTGTCTCCAATATTCGCCGTCTCTCCAATCAGCGTGCAGTCCGAGATCACGAAGTGCCCAACGCCGGGAACCCTATCGCCGATGGAAGCCGGATACATTCCGCTGCGACAGTCAGCTATCCTGCACCCCTGAATGAGCACCTCGCCTCGGCTACGGGTCCACAGGCCATGCCAGCGGCACTTGTATGCTCGGAAGTTTGTGAACTCCTGTGGAACAAGAATCGCCGGATTCGCCGGATCCACCCGCCGATTCCCGGTATTCTGAAAGACGCCAAATCCAGCGCTGCCGTTCGGAGGTCCACTGCAAGAGTGAGCCACGTTGTCCACGAAGCTGATCTCTTCCTCAGTTCCGACACTCCACGCCGAACTTGGGTTGCCTAGCTCGAAAACTGGCAGATCAAAGTAGAAGCCTGCGTGACGCGCGCCTGCGGCGACGTTTTCGACGATGCGTTGCACTGCCGAGTGAAAATAGAAGACAGAAGGCTCCTCGTCCTTAATGAACTGAGTAATGCACCCATCGGGTACGTTATCGAGCTCTGACTTAGTTGTCACGAGCCCCAAATTGTGGCGCACGAGACAATTCCGCGCCGCCTCGTCCTCGAAATAGTAAGCGTTACCGACGGTGTTATACACCACATTGTTTTCGATACAAAGATCTTGTGTCGCGTGAATGACAATTCCTCGGTTATAAGTCTCATGCACGGAGCAGTTCGCGATGAACCAGTCCTTTGTTACGCCGGCAGGGCCGACGTCTCCCAGTTCGTGAAAATGCAGCGGATATCGGCTTAAGACGCCTTCGCGCCCGAGCTTGGTGAACTCAGTTGCGCAGAGGCGGACGGAGGGCGTGCGGGCTCCACCGCCCCGATTAGTGCCCTTGAGAAACATCATGTGTGGATACCAGCGAAAAGCATCAGTCCCGGCAGACAACCTTTCACCGATCACGCGCACATTCCTTGTGAGCACGGCGACCTCGGCTCTCTCATCGATGTCAAAGCTCGAATCGAGTGGAGCAGGTTCCTCAGTCTTCCCCCAGTGGGTATTACTGAATCCCGTGGTTACGGCAACGCTTACGCCCGTGGCATCTCCACTGAGTACTTTCTTCTCAGCCTGAAGTTGATCGAAATCCGTGGACGCGACTACGATCTCATAACCATTCTTCCAGCCGACGAGCCCTGTAGGTGCGTTTCCGACCACCGTAAATGCGGTGTCATTATCGTGGATCGTGTAGCCTTCCTCCAAGCGCGTCCATACCGGGTTCGGGTCCTTGCCGAAGAGGCGGAGCACCGCACCGTCCTCTACTACGAAACCGTGATCGTCCAAGGCGCACATGGTCTCGCCTGCTAGCAGCGCCGATCCGGCTACTCCGCTCTTCGTGTAGTATTTCGAACTTGCACCAGGAGGGACAAGGGCATGAGTGCCATTCGTGTTTGAAAGGCGTATTGTCGCCAAGTTAGGGAATCGCGAGGTCAACGTGCCAACTTGAAAGTTAGCAGGAACACCATTCGTGTCTTGCCCTGTCACCAGGATGCAGGCAGTAAGCAATTCGAGAGTGCCGACATTGGCATGAAAGACAAGCTGCCCGTCTATCCGCACCATGTTGAGCCCGTTCGCGGTACTCGTGCCAGGGAGTCCCGCCGACTCGTCGAGCCAAACGGTGTCCCCGGCCTTGATCCAGGCTACTCGGTCATTTTGGTAGGCCGCGGACTGGGGGACGTATTGGGACCAGAGGTACTGGTTAGCACCGAGTGGGCTGGATGGAATGTTGGACGGCGTCTGGGCGAGGCCGCGAGCGGCCAGTATCGAAGCTAGGAGGACGGCAGCGAGGGCTGCGGACACAAGGGTTTTCATGGGATCCTGTAGGTACAGTGCTGGGATGAACCGAACAGCTCACTAAGTCCTTGCGCCGGGCGGCGGAGCGGTCGGACTGTGATGTTCGCCCGAGGAAGCTCAGTTAACACGCGGTCTCGACGATGGTGACGGCTCATTCGCTCAAAGCTTTGGGACGTTTGCGCGCTACCTCCAAGAAGTGACAGAAAGACAAGGTCTTGACGCGCAGCTCGCTGAACCCTGGACGCCACTGCGTCTCTTCCCCTGGTCACAGCGTCGAGGATACGATGCAGTCGGGCGGCCAGCTGAGGGCAAAGGCGCACAGCCGCAGCAGGGCGGACGCGGCCGAAGCTCTTGGCCGGGCTTCTGGTTAGGGCGAAAGAGCCACAGGAACCGGCACTTTGGACTTTCAAGCCCACGGCCGAGTCCCGCACTCTAGCATGCGGAGACCGTAGCTGTCAATAGTGGAGAGCCAAGTGTGATCGCCACACGCCCTGCAGCACCAGCGCCCGCGGGCGAGTCTCCGGGCGACATCTCTTCGGCATGGTCAGCCTGAAAGCCGGCTTGGGTTAGACGACCCGCCGCACCTGGAGGGTAACGGGTTCGGCCGCCTGTATCTGTTCCGCTTGGGCAGGAGTGGGGACGATCCCGGCGTGCGGCCCGCTTGGCGCAGGGCCTCGTAGAAGCGCTGCAGCGTGTTCCGCCCCAGCTCCAGCATCCGCGTGTCAGCGGCGCCGGAGCCGCCGCGACCCGTCGCCATGAGGCCGCCGGCCGCACGACGCCGACCTGAGCCAGCCGGGCTTGGATCTCCTCCAGCGTGGCCACGCCACCCAGGTCCGCGAGCGCCAACGCCGTCTGTCATGGTTCGGGCTAAAGGATCCACCTGAGGATCGCCCAAGCGGATCCACCCTGGTTCGGGCAAACGGATCCGGGCTGGTTCGCCCAAGCGGCGCCAGGGCAGTTCGGGCAAACGGAGCCACCCTGGCTCGGGCAAGCGGAGCCAGCTGAGACCAGGCTGGAGAGGCCTGGGTGATCCTCGGCGCGCGCCGGTCCACCCTTCGGGGCCACACCCTGAAGGGAGGACCGGATGAGCGCGAGGAGGATCGACATACACCGTCTCCAGGAAGTCGTGCGCCTGCACCGGCTGGGCGCGAGCGTGCGGGTGACCGCGCGTGGAAACGGCAAGTAGAAAAGGGACCTTTGCGGCCTCGTGAAAAGGGACCGCCTCCTGGGAGTTCTTGAGTGGGGGTGCAGGGGGGCGGAGCCCCCCGCAGGACGCGGGCTGTGCCCGCGGCCTTCTTGGCGCTCCTCCGCCCGGGGAGGAGCGCTCTGGGTTGGAGAGGAGGCCCCCCCATGGGGGGCCGCGCCGGCACGCGAGTCGGACTCACGCGGCGACGTCCTTGCGGCGGCCGCGGCGCTTGGCGGCGGCCTTCAGTCTGAAGCTCTCGCCCTCGAGCTTGAGCACCACAGCGTGGTGCACGATGCGGTCGATCACCGCGGCGGCGGCGGTGGCATCGAGGAAGACCTCGGTCCAGCGGGCGAAGGGCAGGTTGGTGGTGACCACCAGGCTGCGCTGCTCATAGGCGCGGCTGATGAAGCCGAAGAGGAGGTCGGCGCCCTCCTTGTCGAAGGGCACGTAGCCCAGCTCGTCCAGCAGAATCAGATCGAAGCGCAGGAAGTACTCGAGCTT
The DNA here is from genome assembly GCA_004295085.1 of Planctomycetota bacterium. Classification (GTDB taxonomy): domain Bacteria; phylum Planctomycetota; class UBA1135; order UBA1135; family UBA1135; genus SHNF01. Next base: position 241,527 of record SHNF01000002.1, read on the forward strand.
CCGCGACAGCCGCCCGTCGCGCTTGGCTTCCACCAGCGTGTTGGTCAGCTCCGCGGCGGTGACGAAGCGGACCCGGCGCTCCTGCTGGCACGCCGCCAGGCCCAGCGCGATCGCGAGATGGGTCTTGCCGGTGCCGACCCCGCCGGCCAGGACCACGTTACTCTTCTGCTCGATGTAGTCGCCGCGCGCGAGCTCGAGCACCGCCTCGCGGTCGAGCTGCAGCTGCACACCGAAGTCGAAGCCGTCCAGAGTCTTGAGCACCGGGAAGCGCGCGTCCTTGATCCGCCGCGCGATGCGGCGCTCGCGCCGCCGCGCCACCTCCAGCGCCATGAGCTCGGCCAGGTACTCCGCGTGCGGCTGGCGCTTGCGGGACGCCTCCTCGGTCTGACGCTCCCAGTGCGCCGCCACCGTGGTCAGGCACAGGGTCCGCAGATCCACGACCAGGTGCGGGGGCTCGAGGATCTTGCCCATCTCAGGCGCCCCTCCCCAGCTGGTCGTAGGCCTCGAGCGCCGGTGGCGCCAGTGTCAGCGCCAAGTCCGGCCGCGCCAGCGGCGCCGGCACCACCACGGCAGTGCCGTCCCGCTGCCGCAGCAGCTGCTGGATCGTCTCCAGCCGCGGCGTGTCCCGCTCCAGCGCCTCGGCCACGGCCGCCTCCACCGCCTCCTGCGGGTGGCGCTCCAGCAGGCGCAGCACCGCCACCCACTCCTGGTCCGGCTTGCGAGTCCGCCCGCGCAGCGCGTCCCGCAGCCGTAGGAAGGCCTCCGGGATGTCCCACTGCGCCAGTGCGGTGGCCTCGGGGACTGCGCGGTGCTTGCGCTCGAGCAGCGAGAGCACGTGGCGGGGGTCCAGCACCTGCGCCCCGGCCTCGAAGGCGCGCTGTTGCACGGCCACCACCGCGCCCTCCACCGCGATCTCCGCCCGGTCGTGGTACAGCTTCACCCACACCGGCCGGTACGCATGCTCGATCGGCACCGAGTAGGTCACCGTCTCCACCCGCACGTGGCCAAACTTGTTGGCCACCCGCGCCAGCACGCGACACGTCTGCGGCGCGTGCTCCGGCAGCGGCCGCAGGTGCTCGCGCTCCGCCAGCCAGGCCTGGCGCGCGGTCCGGCCGTCCGGCAGGCGCCGCGCCTCCTGGTCCGCGAGCAGTTCGTGGCCGATCCGCTCATTCAGCTCGGCCCAGCTCGCCGCACTCGGCAGCGGCCGGAAGCACAGATTCCGCGTGTAGCGGACGCCGCCCTCCGTCGAGCCCTTCTCCCAGCCCTTCGCCGGCGCGCAGAAGTCGGCGTGGAAGGGGTAGGCTCCACGGAAACCGTGGAAGGCGTCGGTCTCCTCCCGCTCGCGGCCCGCGAGTACCCGCTTCACCGCCAGCGACGTGTTGTCCAGGACGACCCGCCGCGGCACTCCGCCGAAGAACAGGAAGGCGCTCTCGAGTCCGTCCAGCAGGCACTCCAGCCGCTCCACCGGGTAGGCCTTGGCGAAGTACACATTGCTGTGCGGCAGGGTCGCCACCAGGAACTTCACCTTGTGCAGCTTCCCCGCCACCACCGCCCAGCTCTCGCCGAAGTCGGCCTCCATGGTGTCCCCCGGCGCGTGCGTGCGGTGCACGAAGGCCTCCGCGGGAAACAGCTTCCGGCGCAGCCGCGCCACGTACTTGCGCAGCGTCCGCTCCGACAGCGGACCCGTCTTCGGCTGGAGCAGCTTCCCGATCCGCTTCGCCGTCAGCTTCGGCTCGGCCCGCAACCACTCCTCCACCTCCAGGCGCCAGGGGTCCAGCAGCCGCCGCCGCTCCGGACTCTCCCGTCCCGGCGGCTCCGGGCTGCCCTCCAGCGCGCGCCGCACCGTCTTCACGTCCACGGCCAGGCGCCGCGCGATCTCCTTCTTCGGCATCCCGTCCACCAAGTGCATCTGGCGTATTTCTGCCCATTGCGTCATCCTGATCACCTCCTGGGTCCTCCGTCTGGGGGGTCGAAACGATTGGTCTCGTCCGACCATGCCAGCGCGGAGGACCCGGGTCCTATCCGTCCCCAAGGGGGTCCCTTTTCAAGGGGCCGCGGGGTCCCTTTTCAGGATGCCGTTCCCACTGGAGGCGCACAAGCGCCAGCCGGAGGTGGAGAAGCGCTTCGAGCAGCTCAAGACCGTGCACGAGATCGCGCCGGTCCTGCTGAAGAACGAGGGCCGGATCGAAGCACTGTTCTTCCTGTACTTCCTGGCACTCCTGGTCCAGGGCCTGATCGAGCGCGCGCTGCGCCGGGGCATGCAGCGGGAAGGGACCCAAGAGCTCCCGATCTATCCCGAGGAGCGCCGCTGCCGGCGGCCGACCTGCGAGCAGGCGCTACGGCTCTTCGCTCACGCGCAGCGCCACCTCCTGCTCCGCAATGGTCAAGTCGTCCAAGTCTTCGAGCCGGAGCTCACCGAGCTGCAAAAACAAGTGCTGCGGCTGCTCCAGGTGCCAGCCAGTGTCTACCGCACCCCAGAGTGAGACCTGCCAGGAGACCCGAAATGCCGGCCGAGATGTGCGGAATGTAAGTCCGGTGGAATGGGAGTGTGCTCCGCCAGCAGCTTCCCGTAGTAGGCGACGAGCTCCTCATGTGAGGCAAGCGCTAACCCATTTTGCCGCGGATCGCCCGAAGCTCCTCCAGGAGCGCGCGGAATTCGTTCTTCTCGAATCCCGTTCGAGTCGAGAACTCCCAGTCCGCTAGCAGCTCCGGCAGCTCGTTCAGCGCAGTGAGAAAGAGGTCGACCTCATCACAGGTCAATCGAACCGTGACATCCTGCGCGGTGACTCGCAGCTCCTCCATCAACGGAGCCCCTCGAAGTACGCACGGCCGGTCGTCGGCCTGAAGGCCGTGCCACCGTGGACCGCTGACGGGTTCCTGATGACCACAGTCCCGGTTGCATCGTCCCAGAATGCCGAGCGTCCGTTGCGCAGCTCTCGGAAGGCTGAGGCGTTGTTCATGATCCTCTCGATGTGCTTGGCGAACTGCTCCCGAGTTGTGATCCCGACACCCACGAGCTCACCCGCGTGTTTAATAAGCGCATGGCCACCCGCAATCTCTTGCGCGGCAAGATGCCACCGTAGTTGTGCCGCTTTAACGGCGCTCTGTGCCATCTCACTTGCGACATCTTGGGTGACATCTGCTGCTTTGATGCACGTCTCGGCAGTGTCCTCGACCTCGCCTGCGGCACGGGAAACCTGCAGACTACGGCACGACCGCGATCCGCACGCCAGCGGAACTCAGGCGTGGATTGCTTGGGAGATCAAGACTCACCGCGGCGAAGCGCAGAGTGAATCCCACCCACGCTGACGCCTGGCCGGCGGCCAGTGTGGCGATGGTCATCGCATCACCGCTCGGATCAAGAACTCCAGAAGTGCTCGAGAAGATCGCGGGAGGATCGAGCAGCGTCCTCCTCAGAAGAGGTGAAAGCATAAGTGGAATGTGAACACCTCCGATCGTTATCTGACCGGCGCGATCCGTGGAAAGGAGAAGTTGCCATACCTTCCCAGCCTCGCTGTCCGGAAAGTCCAGGGCGAACGTCACGGTTTCGCCTGCGGCAGCGGAAACCTTCCGCGGATCAGCCGTAAGGTAAGAGTGAAGCTCAAGTAGATTAACCGAACCTGCGTTCGATGCACCGTAGTCCGCGCCATGAGAGTAGACGACCACATCACCAAGGCCGTCGCTATTGACATCCGGGGTCATCGCCACCGCGTGGCCAAAGAGATCAAATGGTGTCTCGCCGACAAGCTCAGCCAAAAGTCGTCCATCTAGCCCTGAATGCACGAATGCTGCTCCCTGCTCCAAGCTCCCTCCAAAGTGAGCGCCAACGACCATATCCGGATAGCCATCGCCATTCACGTCCATCCCACCAGCAACGTCGAAGCCAAACTCGTCGTGGTCTACATTGCCGCGAAGGTCCATGAGCAGCATACCACTGACTCCTGAGTAGACGTACGCCCGTCCCTTCCGCACGCCAGCTTGGGGCGCGGGGGCTCCTACGATGAAGTCATTCACACCATCACGATCGATGTCGCGAATGTTGGCCAATGATCCGCCAAAACCGTCGAATGGAGCTACGGAAGGAATCCTGTACAGGACACTGCCATCTGCGCCAGAATACACGGCCACCGAGCCTCCATTAAGAAAGTCCGAAATCACGAGGTCTGCTAGACCATCTGCGTTGATATCACCTAAACCGTCGCCGTCCTGGGCATTCCTTGCTGCTGATTGACCTAGGACAAGGAGTTGAGCACCTGTGGCTCCAGAGTACACAAAGCTGGCGCCCGCAGCTGGCCCGAACACCGAACTCCGTTCGGAACCAACGAGCACGTCAGCTGCTCCGTCTCCATCCACGTCACCTGCACCGGCGATATAGCGCCCATAAATTGCCCCTATCTCACTTCTTGTAAAGCGATGCAGCACCCGTCCATCAGCACCAGACCAGACATAGGCCGCTCCTCCTGGGCTCTCGAAAGGCGCACCTCCGGCGATATCCTCCACGCCGTCCCCGTTAACATCGCCCACATTGGCCACTGAATGACCAAGCGAGCCGAGGAACTCCGTTCCAACGAATTCAAAGATCGCAAGACCGGTCGCTCCGGAGTACACGGTGACTTTCCCTGAGCTTTCAACAACGCCATCCCAACCTTCGATGCCCACGATGACGTCGGACGCACTGTCTCCCTCTAAGTCCGAGATGCCAGCTATTCCGCGCCCGAATCCCTCAAGAGCTGTTCCGCCATCAAGGCGCCAACGCAGGGCCCACCCACCTCCGCTCTCTTGCGGGTTAGGGTCGAGACATGCGAAGAGAACAGGTAAGAACATCATGGCTTCACCTGGAACCGCACTGTGGTTTCCGTACCATCTACCTCTGGAGATATAATTGGAGTCGCCTTGTCTTGAGCGGTCATTTTTACGTAGAGGCGATACGGCGGCGTAGGGTTGCTAAGATTGTGACTGAAGGCAAGAGGAAACTGGTCATTCAAGGCCAGGACGGCGCTCTTGCCGCCGCTCACGAATACAAACGTGGAGCTACTGCTGACGACCTGCGGCGTCCGACCGGCAGGCATCGGCGGAAGGGGGAGTTCTAGGTAGATTACTTCGCCCACATTCTCCGCGAAGTAGTAGTTGACTCTGAAATCGGTGGGGAAGCAATTGCTAGCCGAGATAATTGCGCTCGTGACTAATTCAGTAGTGTAGTAGTGCTGGTCAGCGTTGGTGGAGAGGTAGTCCGTGCCTGTAGACAAGTTGAATGCCCACTTAGGCGTCCCCATCTCAGCAAGTTCGAACACGCGTGAACACCCATAGACCACACCTGCAGCCCCAGTTCCATTCCCGAACACGCGCTGGACTTGCAAGTAAGATGGATCATCTGAGGTGACAAGATCCGTGAAGTTGATTGCCGCACCTCCAGCTGTTTCAGCCGCAATGACTTGCAGGAACGTCTGTGCGTAATCCACGTCTTCATCCGGCACCCAGTAACCATTCCTGCCGCAGGACAGGGCGACCCGGCCCTGCCGCTCCTCTTCCGGGGCTACCAGATAGAGCTCCAGCCGTGCATCCTCGTGGCCAGGCACGGACAGGATCGTGAGATCTTCCAGGCGACGGCCGAGGAATGCCTGGGCCCGGACCACGAAGTCCTTCACGGCCATCCCTCGGGCCACCCGGTCGTGGATCTCGATGGCGACGTCCCGGCCGAGCAGCTGGCCCCGCAGCTCGCTCGCGAGGTAGGCCTGCAGGCGGACCGGGCGGATCTGGCGGGCTGCGCCCTCGTGCACTGCCCGGATGGTCACCTCGGTGGAGGTGTCTGGGTCGTCCAGTCGTGCGCGCGGACGGAAGAGTTCGCCGTTTGGCTCGTCCTCGATCAGCCGCAGGCACAGCGGGTCGCCGCCACCAACGCGGCTTCGGATCTCCAGGATCCTCCCGACTGCCCAGAAGCCGAGCAGCCCGATTCCGTACTTGCCAAGGAGCATCAGCTCGCGGCGTTGGGCCGGGGAGAGGGCGCGCTTGTGGGAATGGCCGATGGTCTTCGCGATGCGCTGCAGTGCCTCTTCGCGGCTGAGGTCTGGGAAGATGCCCGCGCCATCGTCGCCGATCCGCAGGGCCCGGGCGCCCTTTTCGTTGAACCAGGTGATGTCGATGCGTCGGGCGCCGGCGTCGAGGGCGTTTTGGACCAGCTCACCGACGGCCTTGCGCGGGTCGTTTTGGCTCCGCGCCAGCAGCCGGATCAGGTCGAAGGAATCCTGCGCCTGGAGCCGGACGCGGGTGATGGCGGGCTGGGGAGACATTGCGCTGCTACCGGGCGCGGGCCCGGCAAGCCAGGATAGACCCTCGGCCCGGTGTACGGGACACCTTTGCTCTCCGCGAACTTCTTCAGGCCCACGCCGCTCGCTGCGTGCTCGGCCAGCAGCTCGCGGTAGTACGCGGCTCGCTCAGCCAGCGAGCTTGCGCGCAGGGAACTCCTCGGCTCGGATCTCGTTTCCATGCCCAAATCCTCCGCGAAGGCCAGAACACTGAGAAGATGGGGTCTGCCGGACCCTTACCTTTGACCAGACCGCAGACGCCACTCCTCAGCTCCAAGAAAGTGCGAAAGACTCTGGACACTACCCGACTCGCATCGTGTCTCCATCGAAATCCTCGGCATTGCGCAGAGCCTTGAACAGATGCACACGGCCAGAGGCTCAGCGTGCTTCGCCCATCTTGTTCCGAATCGCCCGAAGCGATGCCCGAAACGCGCGAAACTCACTCTTCTCAAATCCTGTTCGAGTCGAGAATTCACTGTCCTGCAGCAACTCGAGTACTTCATTCAGCGCACTCAGAAAGAGGTCGACGTCGTCACTGGTTAATCGCACCGTGACATCCTTCGCTGTGGCCCCCAGCTCTTCCATTAGCGGAGCCCCTCAAAGTATGCGCGGCCGGTCGTCGGCCTGAAGGCTGTGCCACCATGGACGTCCGACGGGTTCCTGATGACCACAGTTCCTGTTGCATCGTCCCAGAACGCCGATCTGCCGTTGCGCAGCTCTCGGAAGGCTGAGGGGTTGTTCATGATGTTCTCGATGTGTCTGGCAAACTGCCCCCGAGCTGTGATCCCAACATCCGCGAAGTCTCCAGCGTGCTTACTGAGCGCATGACCACCGGCAATCTCTTGCGAGGCGAGCTGCTGACGCAATCGTGCTGCTTGTGCGGCGCTCTTCGCTACGCCGCTTGGGGCATCGCTGGCGGCAGGTGCTGCATTGATGCACGTCTTAGCAATGTTCTGGATCTTGTCCGCGACTTGCGCAAACCTCAGATTACGGCACGATCGTAATTCGCACCCCAGCCGAACCCAGCCTTGGGTTCTGCGGTAGACCATAGCTCAAGGCAGCAAAGCGCAGCATTTTGCCGACCATCCCGGCAGCTTGCCCTGGCGCCAGAGTAGCAGTCGCTATGGCGTCCCCATTGGCATCGAGAACGCCTTCCGTGCTCGAGAAGAATCCGGGGGGGTTCATCAGCATCCGCCGAAACGCTGGCGAATCCACGAGTGGAATGTAAGTACCTCCGCGGGCCATTTCTCCAGGAGCATCTGCTGACGCCAACAACCGCCAGCGCTCACCTGCCTCGGTGACAGGGAAGTCGAGGGTAAATGTCACCGTGCCTCCAGCACTAGAGTCTACCTCATGCGGAGAGACAGTCAAATAGGAGTTAAGTTCATAGACAAAGACCGAGCCTGACTGAGAGCCGGTGTAGCTGCCGCCAAATGCGAAGCTTAAGAGATCGCTCAACCCGTCGCCATTGATATCGGGCGCGCTTGCCACTGACCATCCAAGGAAGTCCGCGGCTGACTGACCGACGATCCGACTCAACAATCTTCCGTTAATGCCTGAGTATATGAATAGACCACCCTGGCGCGTGACCCCACCATTTGGTGCGCCGACTACCACATCACCATATCCATCGCCGTTCACATCTCCTGCGGACCCTACGTCGTAGCCAAAGTAGTCATGGTCGACGGCATCGCCTTCTAGCTCGAACAGCAACGAACCGCCCGCACCAGAATACACGTATGCCTTACCGCTCCGCATAATAGGCTGCACCGAGGAAGCTCCTACGACGAAGTCGTTGACGCCATCACGGTCCAAATCCCCAACGTTTGCAACCGAACGTCCGAAGTCATCGTTCGTTTGAACATGAAACAGCCGATAAATCATAGAACCGTTGAGCCCTGAGAACACAATTACTGAGCCTCCCTGATACGAATCGGAAATGGCGAAATCGGGAACACCATCACCATTTACATCACCAAGGCCATCTCCACTTCCAGCATTGATCGCGGTAGCCGTTCCGAGGATCAGTAGCTGTGCGCCTGTGCGACCGGAATAAACAAAGCTGGCGCCGCCGCCAGGAAAAAAGAGATCACTGTTCCCAGCACCGACCAGCACATCTTCAATAGCGTCGCCGTCTACGTCCCCTGCCCGGGCAACGAACTTACCAAACTCCGCAGAGATTTCTGCACTATGCCATTCCCACAGCACGGAGGCATCCGCTCCAGAGTAGACATATACAGCGCCGCCGGGTGGCTCCGTCAATGCACCTGCGGCAAAATCCTGGAACCCATCCACGTTCAGATCACTGAGCGCCGCAACGTCATATCCCAATGTAGCATCATGCACTGCACCAACCATGCTATAGATGATTGCTCCAGTCCCGCCAGAATAGACGCTGACAGATCCCTCCTGGCCCAGAGTGAAGTCCTGAAACGGTGCGCCCACGATGAGCTCGGAGGCGCCATCCCCATCAAGGTCCTGAATGCCCGCTAGACCATGGCCGTACTGGTCACCCAGCGCTGTACCATCGAAGCGCCAAGCAGTCGACCATGTTCCACCAACCTGTTGGAGGACAGGCACGACGAAGAGCAAGAGAGGTGCAATCATGACCATTACCGTAAGTCTACGGCGACCCAGTTGAACGTTCCATCGGTGGCAGGCGTGAGCGAGTTGGGGTCATTCTCCGCTGTAAGCTTCAGGTAAAGGCGGCCCGCAGTAACATCGTAGAAATAGGCATTCTCAGCCGTGCTCTGAATGACATCATCGTCGCTGTTCTCTTGCACTAACGTCATATGAAGAGCGCTGGTGATGAGGAGCGGGCCGTTCTTCTTCACAGGCACCTCCAAGTAGATGACCTCTCCCTCCCGTTCTGCAAAATAGTAGTTGATTCGCATCACCGAAGGGAAGACGTCGGTAAGAGGAGGATTCATAGTCGGGTCGGTAACCATTTCTGCAGTGTAGTAGTGCTGATCCACATTCGCGGCTTGATAATCTGTCCCAGTGGAGAGGTTGAAAATGAACTTGGGCACAAGTCGTTCGTCCTGCTCAAATATGATGGAACACGCATACGTCTCACCAAGCGTCGGTGAACCTGCGGGATCAAACTTCCGCTTAACCAAAAGGTAATTCGGGTCGTCGCTGGGATTCATGTTTGGGTGGAAGTTAATGTCGCTGCCATTGGCGTCTACCGCCTCATTCACACGTAGCGAAACCTGCGCGTAGTCCACCGCGGAGTCCGGAACCCACCACCCATTTCTTCCCTCTTGCCCGTAGAGGTTATTCTCAAAGACCGCACTCGTGATCCCTTCAACGAGAAACGTAGTGGTCGCTGCAGTCGTTTCGCGTTGACCATCGGGGATGAAGTACCCAGCTGTATCAGTCGGGCCGGGAGTCAGCATGCCGTCGGGATCGTACAAGAGCGTGTTGTGGACCTGTGCTGACCGCGGATCGCCGTCTCGGAAAAACAGCTCGCGCTCTACGTTGACAAACGTGAGTTCGTTGCTCTGAGCATCCTTCCGTATCTCGTTTCGAGGGTCCGTCCCCCATGCGGATGCCTTGGCGACGTTACAGAAGGCACCAGACATGCGGTACGCATCAGGAAACGGATCCCCGGTGTTCGGCTGATTCTGAAGTGGGTCAATCAGCAGGTCATTGAAGTTGGCGAAGCGGCACTTCTCAATCTCATTGAACCCGTCATAGAGTTCAATACCCGACAGGATATCCCACCGCTCCTCATGGACCTCCTCGCCGTTCTCTGCGTAGATGTGCGGCTGCGGCAGACTTCGGCCAGCGCCATCCTCGGTGAGACTGTACTGGCTTGAATCCCCGACGTTATCCGTCTCGCCCACAAAGGTGCAGTCAGAAATGAGGAAGTGGCCTGTGCCCGGCTCTCTAACACCGAAGGTCGCCGGATAGAGGCCAGAACGGTTATCGGCCATCTTGCATCCTCTAACCTCTACCTCGCCTGTAGTGCGAATCCACATGCCATGCCACCGGCACTTATACGCAAGCGAGTTCGTGAAAGTGTGCGGTACCAGAGCTAGGGGGTTCGTGGGGTCGACTCGTCTGTTGCCCGTGTTCTGAAAGACCCCAAAGCCTCGCTTATGAACGCCGCCATCGCCACAAGAATGGGCGACGTTGTCATCGAAGTACGGTTCGTTCTCATCTTCTCCCACCGTCCACTCGGTAGCGGCTGCAGGATCAAACCAGAAGCCTGCAAAGCTAGCGCCGGCAGCATGATTGCCCGAGATCCGATTCATCGGACTTACAAAGTAGAAGGATGACGGGAATTCATCCTCTATGATTGCCGGCCGGGTGCAGCCGCAGCCATCTGGCTCAGGGCTGGGCGTATAGTCCACATCCATTGCTTCGTTCTTGAGGACGAGGTTGTTGCGGACCAGACAGTCGCGCGCCATCTCATCCTGAAAGTACATGGCGTGGCCCAGAACCTTGTAGATGACATTGCGCTCAATGCACAGGTCTTGCGTCTCGTGAACCACCAGGCCACGGTTGAACGTGTCATGGATCGAGCAGTTCATGACCACCCAAGTCTTGGTATCTCCGGCTGGCCCAAGGTCACCCATCTTATGAAAGTGAACGGGATACCGGTCCTCAACGCCTTCACGGCCAAGGTACCTAAACTCCGTGGCCACCAGACGAATGGAAGGCGTACGGGCGCCGTTTCCGCGGTCAGTCCCGGGATGGAAGTACATGTGCGGGTACCAGTCCTCGAGCGCCACGTTGGGGTTGTCAGGAAGCCTCTCGCCCTCCACAACAACATTGCGGTTCAGGACGGCCACCTCGGCGCGCTCATCAATCTCCCACTCTGCACCACTCGCAGAAAGCTCTTTCTCGCCATAGTGGCTGACGGTGAACATGCTGCCAGTCGTTAGCGCGACCGTCGCCAGTCCGGATCCATCGGTGATGCCATTGAAGAACTTTCTCTCGGCTTGGTTCTGATCGAAGTCCGTCGACGCAACAACGAGCTCGGCAGTTCCTCCTCCTGGTGGGAGCCAGTTAAGGAGTTCGGGACCGCTGCTGTTATTGTTTCCATCCACTACCAAGCTCGTCGCATTCCGCGCGATTGTGTGCTGATCGGTTACCTGCGTCCAGACCGGATAGGGATCCTTCCCGAACAGACGGAGCGTTGCACCGTCCTCCACGACAAATCCGTGGTCCATGAGGGCACAGATCGTGTCCTCATGCAAGAGATCGCTGCTGGTCTCATCGGGCTCTATGAGGTAGTAATCGGAGCTACAGTCAGGAGGAGGCGCGTCAGTGACGAGGCGTATTGTGGCGAACCCTGGGTACCGGTCGGTCAGAGTTCCGATCTGCAGATTGGCGCACGGGCCCGTAAGCAGGATGCTCGCGGCCTCCAACGTGATCGGAACACTGGCGTTCTTGTCAAAAACAAGATGACCTTCCACGCGGAGCAGGTTCAAGGGCTCCGCAACTGTCCAGAGCACGTCGTGATCGAGATAGATGAGGTATCCCGGCAGGATGCGCAGAACGCCTTCAACGGGATCATAGTGGTTAGCCCAGTACTGGTCCCAGGTCTGCATGGTTGTCGTCTGCGTTCCCGCGCACGCCAGATTCGTCGGAGGATCGAGCGGCATCGTATTTGGCGGCGCTTGCGCGGAACGAAGGCTGGGCGCAACGAGGGTCAACAGGAGGCTGGCCAGGGGCAGGCTTCTTACAGGTTCCATGTCCGGGTGAGTCGTAGGAGGGAGGCCACTGAATAACTCGAACAGCTGGCTGGTTGCGGCCTTTTCCAGTCGAGTCCTTCGTTGGTGAACCGGTGAGTATATCCGAGGATGCCGCCGATCGTCAATGAGCGGCCGAGAGGCACTGACAAACGGCTCCAAGTAGCCGAGCAGAAACCAGCTTGGAGCTGAAGGAGTGCAGCCGAGCAGGCTGTTGAGAAACGGGCTGCGTGGGCGGTATTCCGGGCTTTCTTGTCGCTCTCACGCGGTCAGCGGCTTGAAGATGCGCTCCACATGGCCCCGCATCGCTGGTGCTGGGACCGCGTGGGCGATCTCCTCCATCGTGTCCGTGTAGCACTCCGTGGAGCGTCCAGGTGCTGGGCGAACACGAAACCCGCGCCAGCAGAAGGCGATCGCGGCGGCGCGGCAGCCCGGGGCCAGGGAACCGCGGCTGGGCTTGAGTTCAGGGCTCCGATGAGCTGGCCACAGGTTCCAGAGCCTGTGCCGCTTGCTTTTCAGGGTAACTGCTGCCCAGTCACCCCGAAAGTTGAACGTTTGCGTTCGTTTTTCCGGGGTGATTGCCCACCGGTCACCCCCATTAGCGAACGCGCCGCGGTGCGTCTCTCCGTCGCGACTGGGGAGCCAGTCACACGAGGCCCGGCGGAGCGATTCTGCCGGGCCTTGGTTTTTCGAGCCGCGAAGCGACCGCGCAAACCACGACGACGCCAAGACTTGCGCACGCTGTTTTTCGAGGCTTCCTCGACCACTCAAACGGTGCAGCGTGCGCATGTCGGAGTGATTGGACCCCCGAGTGGGACTTGAACTCTCCGTGGCTCTCGAATCGTGCTCTTAAGGCAGAGAAGTTCGCGTCGCGATTGGCACCCCAGTCGCGACGGCGCGAACATCGGCATTCAAAACGGCCGCTCAGCGTTCTGGAGTACACGCTGCACCGTAAGGGTTCGGCCATCTGCGTCTTCTCAGGGTGGGCCGATGCGGCGAGGATCTCGGCATGGAAACGAAATCCGAGCCGAGGAGTTCCCTGCGCGCAAGCTCGCTGGATGAGCGAGCCGCTTACTACCGCGAGCTGCTGGCCGAGCACGCAGCGAGCGGCGTGGGCCTGAAGAAGTTCGCGGAAGGCAAAGGCGTCCCGTACACGACGCTGCAGTACTGGAAGCAGCGCGGGCGGCGGTCGAGAGCCAAGGCCCCCTTTGCCGAGGTGCAGGTGTCACCGCCGCCGGCGGTGACCATGTTCGAGCTCGGCCTGGGCCAGGACCGCAGCCTGCGTATCCCCCACGGTTTCGACGCTGCCGAGCTGCGACGCCTGATGGCGGCATTGCAGGCATGCTGAGCCTGCCGGCGACGGCTCGTGTCTTCGTGGCGGTGGAGCCGCTGGACATGCGCAAGTCCTTCGACACCCTGGCAGCCGCCACCGAGTCGATTCTGCGCCAGGACCCATACTCCGGCCACGTGTTCGTGTTCAGCAATCGGCGCCACGACCGGGTGAAGATCCTGTTCTGGGACGAGTCGGGCTTCTGGCTGTTTGCCAAGCGCCTGGAGCGCGGGAGCTTCGCCTGGCCGTCGCGGGCGGTGGCGGAAGGAGGACGGGTGGAGATGCGCGGGGAGGAGCTGACGCTGCTCTTGAGTGGGATTGATCTGCGGGGTGCGCGCAAGCGGCGCTGGTACGAGCGGATGAGCGCGTAGCGCAGGAAGTTGCATTTCTACTTGCATCCCGCGCACGCACGCGCATACAGTCGCGAGCGTGAGTAAGGCGGCGCTGCTGGCGGAAGTGACGCGACTGCGCGCAGAGAATCAGCGCCTTACGATTGCACGCCGCGAGCAGGAAGAGCGGCTGCAGCAGCAGGTGCGCGAGCTGAGCGCACACGCCGAGTCTCAGCAGCAGGAGATCGAGTACCTGCGACAGTTGTGCGAGGAGTACCGGCGGCGGATCTACGGGCGCAGCAGCGAGCGGCTCCAGGACGGCCAGCTCCTGCTCGAGTTCGCCGCGGACGGCAAGACCGAGGAGATCACGCCGCCGGCGCACGTGGAAGAAGCCCCCGACGACGAGGGCCCGGCCTACCGGAGGAAGAAGGGGGCGCACGGCAGGATGCCCCTGCCGGCGCACCTGCGCCGCGAGCGCATCGAGTACCTGCCGCCGGAGAAGGACCGCACCTGCTCCTGCTGCGGTCAGCCGATGACGCCGATCGGAGAGGAGGTCACCGAGGAGCTGGACTACGTCCCGGCCTCCTTCCTGGTCCGCGAGCACGTGCGGCCCAAGTTCGCCTGCTCCAAGTGCCAGGAGGGCGTGGTGATCGCGCCTCTGCCGGACCGCCCGATCGAGAAGGGCAGGATGGGCCCGGGCTTGCTGGCCCACATCGTGGTCAGCAAGTATGCCGACCACCTGCCGCTGCACCGCCAGGAAGGGATCTACCGCCGGGACGGCCTGGAGCTGAGCAAGTCCACGCTGTGCGACGGCGTGGCTGACGTGGCCGAGCTGATGCAACCGGTCTACGAGCAGCTCCGCAAGCAAGTCCTGGCCTCGAAGGCGATCCAGACCGACGACACGCCGGTGCTGCTGCGCCACGACGCCGAGGCCAAGAGCTCGAAGCGCTGCTTCCTGTTCGCCTACGGCGGGGACGGCCGGGACTGGGTGTACGAATTCACGAGCTCGCGGTCCCGGGCCGGGCCGCTGGACTTCTTCGGGGACTACCACGGCTACGGCCAGGCGGACGCCTGGGGCGGCTACGACGAGCTGTTCCGGAGCCGGCCGGTGATCGAGGTCGGCTGCTGGGCCCATGCGCGCCGCTACTTCGTCGAGGCGCTGAGCACGGCGCCGCAGGACGCGGCCTGGACGCTGGCGCTGATCCGGGAGCTGTACCAGGTCGAGGACGGGGCCAGAGACCTGAGCGCGGAGGAGCGCCGGCAGCGGCGTCAGGGGCGCTCGCGCGCGGTGCTGGGTCTGATCGAGGAGCACCTGCGCCGGCTGGAGGCCACGGTCTTGCCGAAGAGTCCGCTCGGCAAGGCGGTCCGCTATGCACTGGGCAACTGGCAGGCGCTGAGCCGCTATCTCGAGGACGGCGACCTGAAGATCGACAACAACGGCGCCGAGAACGCGCTGCGGGGCGTGGCCGTAGGCCGGAAGAACTGGCTGTTCGCCGGCAGCCGCGACGGCGGCCAGCGCGCGGCGGTGCTGTACTCCCTGATCTACACCTGCAAGGTCAACGGCGTCGAGCCCTTCGCCTACCTGCGCGACGTCATCGCGCGCGTCAACACCCACCCCATGAGCCGCATCGAGGAGCTCACGCCGCGCGGGTGGAAGGCGGCTCAAGCCACGGCGGCTGCGCAGACCGCCTGAGGCGGCTGCGGTAATAACGCCATCAGGTCAGCAAGCAGCTCGCGCGAGTGCCATGCACTCTGCCGGACCCTTACGCTGCACCTGTCACTGCTGCCGCGAAGCGGCTTCGTTCAAGGCCGAAAAGTTCGCGTCCCGATTGGGCACCCAGTCACAACGGCGCGAACATCACGCTGAAACCAGGATTCGCACTTGTGCGAACACATGGTTGCGGGCGGTGTGCAACCCCGATGGCAACTGCACTACGGCAAGACAGTGATTCGAACCCCAGTCGAGCTCAGCCGCGGATCTTTCGGCGCGTCCAAGCTGATAGCGGCGAACCGCAGGGTCGTCCCCACTAATCCCGCCGCCTGCCCCGGTGCCAGCGTCATGGTCGCCGTGGCGTCGCCATTCGCGTCCAGCACCCCCGTCGTGGCTGAGAACACCGGAGGAGGATCGTGCAGCATCTGATCCAGCACCGGCGAAATCGTCAGCGGCACGCTGACTCCGACGGCCGTAGTCCGCCCGGGTCGGTCGTTCGATGCCAGCAGTCGCCACAGCTTGCCGCCTTCACTATCCGGGAAGTCCAGAGTGAAAGCCACCGTTCCGCCGGCGGCTGCCGAGACGCTCCGCGGCTCTGCCTCCAGGTAGGACTGCAGAATGACCACATACACGGAACCGCTGGTCGGAGCTCCGTAGCTCGCAAACGGAGCTCCTGCCACGATGTCCGGCAGGCCGTCCCCGTCCACGTCCGGAGTGCTGGCTACAGACCAGCCCAAGCGTTCGGAGGTCAGCGTGGCCACGATGCGCCCCAACAGGCGTCCATCGAACCCAGAGTGCACGAAGACGGCGCCCTGGCCCGCTGGACCCGTGTCCTCGGCACCCACCAGCATGTCCGGATAGCCGTCGCCATCTGCGTCTCCAGCCCCGGCAACCGAGAAGCCAAACTTGTCCTCTTCTTGATCGCCCCAGAGTCGGAACAATTCCGCGCCGGACCTCCCGGAGTACACCAGTGCCCGGCCCTTCCTCGTGTAAGAGGCAATTCCCGGCTCGCCCACGATGAAGTCGGAGGCGCCATCCCGATCGATGTCACCGACATTGCCGACCGAGTACCCGAACGCCGCGTCGAAGATTCCCCGGTTGATCGAGTAGATCTCCGATCCGTCGGCACCG
Source organism: Planctomycetota bacterium (assembly GCA_004295085.1). Taxonomy (GTDB): domain Bacteria; phylum Planctomycetota; class UBA1135; order UBA1135; family UBA1135; genus SHNF01. The sequence continues at coordinate 258,032 of SHNF01000002.1, forward strand.
GAGTACACCCGCACAGTCCCCTGGTTCGTCGACTCGCTCACGAGAAGATCGGACAAGCCGTCCCCGTTGACGTCGTCGAGGCCTACTCCGTCTCGGCCAACAGTGGTTCCCAGTCCACCGACGGCCAGGATCCTTTGCATGGTGCGGCCAGAGTACACGAAGGTCGCTCCAAAGCCGGGAATGAAGAAGTCGCTCCCTGGTGCGCCGATGAGAATGTCCGCCGTCCCATCGCCGTCCACGTCGCCCGCGCATGCGACAAACCGGCCGAACTCCGCCGCTACCTCGGTTCCAGGAATCCAGTGCAATTGCGCTCCGGTCTGCCCCGACATCACGTGCACGGCGCCTTCCCGATCCACGAAAGTCGTCTCGTTGATCGCTGCGATCAACACGTCCTCGAACCCGTCGCCGTCGAGATCCGGGATGGACGCAACGTCATTGCCGAAGTGGCCTTGCACCACGGTGCCATTCCATTCATGTACAAGGCCGCCCGTTGCGCCTGAGTACAGCCGCGCTCCTCCTTCGCTACTGAATAGCAAGTCCAAGCCCTCTACTCCAGTGATCGCGTCCGAGTGCCCATCACCATCGACATCCGCGATCCCAGCTACCGACCCATCCAGACCGTCCGCTTGGTTCGAGCCGTCGATCCGCCACTTCTGCATCCAGATCCCCCCGGGATCCTGGCAGACTCCAAAAAGAAGGATGAGGACAGCCATTATTGGACCTCCACGTCGGCGTGCACCAGAGTTCCAACAACGTCAGGATCGGTTCCTTGAACGTACTCCGCGGTCATCTTCAGGTACAGGCGGCCATTTACCTCGTCTGCGAACCACGCATTGTCCGGAGCAGTCGCCGCCAGAAGAGCTGCTAGACTTGCCTCTTCAACGGTGGGGAAGGTGACGTTCGTGCCGAGCACTGTCTCGAAGGTCAGGGTGCGAAGCTTCGGCACTCGCAGCGTCACCTTGCCGACCTGGGTCTCCTAGGACCGCTCGTAGTGGCCGGCCCGTGTGTCGACGCGCTCCGGTGTGCGCTCGTAGCGCCTCGCCTGGCACAGCCGGTCGGCTTCGGCGTCCAGCAGGGCATTCAGGGTCTCTTCCACGGTCCCGCGCACGATCGCGCCTAGGTGCTCCTCGACTTTCGCTTGATCAATTTGAATGACATTCCCGAGCTTGGGGGTATGATCGCTCTCCACGGTGGCTCTCCATTTGGCCTGTTTCAGGTTTCGTCACCCGCAGTAGACCAGATCGGAGGCCACCGCCTCTTCAGCTCCGAATATGCGAAAGAAAGACTACGTTATCTCATGGTGTTCGCGATCTGGCTGGAGGCGATGACGTCCGCATTGGACTCAACGGTATGCAGGTCGCGCATGAAGACTTTGCGCAGGACGGACGAATCGAACTCCAGGCCCAGCATGCCCTCCAGTTCCACGTCGTTGGGTAGACCCCACGACGCTTACCCTAATGCATGGTAGACGACAAGCGAGTCAGCATTCCCGCCTGTATTACGAATTCTCTCCTACCAAAGAAGACAAGTGGTAGCTGCTTCGGGAGGAACATCGTCAGCTCGTAAGTGCCCTCGGGCAACATGTCCTCACAGTAAGGTGTAGATGGAAACCCAAGGTTCACCCGTGTACCGGACCCTTTCTTCTCCAGGCCAAGCAAAAGCTCACCGGAGTACTGTTGCCCTTCAGGATCCCGCAACTCCAGCAAGAATCCGCCTACATCCGGAAGAAAGACCTCGAGCTCAGCCGGTTTCTCGTCGATCACGAGTGCTCCGTTATTCTCTGCGGGCCCTTCTATCCTAGTGCTAATGAATCCTAAGAGATCGCGAAAGGTGACCTCATAGGTCCCGAATGGGATACCGGTGATCACAATCGGTTTGGATTCAGCTAGGCGCCTAATGCCAAACACAAGACGTCGACCGTCGGCGGCCTCCAGAAACACTTGCCCATAGCGGCTGCGCTGAAACTCTGTTGGAAGGGTCTCCGCCAGCATGTTGGAAAAGCGAAGCTCACAACGGCCCCATTGCTCAGTATCGCAATGAAGCGGGACGACATACTCCGGGATGGGAGAGTCAATCCGCCGCGCCTGAACGAAAACAGCTTCGGAAGAGTAGCCCGGGTACGAGGCGAGAAACTGGACTCCCGGCGGTTCGCCCTCTTGCCCAAGGGCGATCAAACATATGAGTGTGTCGCGCGGGGGCCACGCGTGTCGCACAGAACTAGTATCAATTCCGAGAAGTACCTGAACGGGTTCGCTCAGCTCTATCGTATCGCATGGATGTGGCGAGCACATCCAAGAAGTGGGACGGCCAGAGACTCCTAGGTTGACGTCTCCGCGGGGCGGCCGCCCTTGTTCGTCGCGGGGACGAACGATGCATGCATAACACGGGTAGACTCGAAGGTATAAATCTCTCGTATCAGGCGGGATTCCTCGGTACCGTACTTGCGTGACCAAGCCATTGCCCGCAGCTTCAACCCAGTACGCAATGCTTGTGGGGAGACAGAGAAGCTCAAACCGGCCACTGTCATCCGTAACTGCGATCGGCAGAAGGCATTGGTCCTGCGGATTCCGCGCATTCAGGGGCCACGGCTCTGAAACGGGCCACGCAAGAACGCGGATGCCAGGCCCAGCTGGACTACCATCGGCTAAGGCGACAGCTCCAGAAAGACCCCTACCTGGCCGGAGATGAACTGTGTTGCGCTCCGGAAGCGGTGTGCTCAGTTGGACGACGGCGGGAATGAATGAAGGATGATGCACATGCAGCGTAGTTACGTCGAGCGACTTTTCCAAGAACACAACCAGTTCGCCCTTCTCATTGGTAGTCCCGAGAACGCGCCTTGAATCCCTGGCGCACTCTTCTACGACACAAGCGCCGACGGCGAGTTCATGCTGGTCAACTACGAGAAGTGACATTTGCTGGCTCAACGGGCTCCGGGTGGCATGCTCCGGAGTCGCGACCAGTTCTCCGCCCAAGCTCGTCTCTCCAACCCGTTCCAGGATGACATGTGCTGCATCCTGTGGAATTCCTAGCTCGCCTTGGCCCACTTGCGGCTGACGAAGCAATAGAATTGTCAAGAGTATGACGCCAGCCGTAACGACTGCGATTAATCCAAGAGAAACCGACAAACTGCGCGGGCGGGTAAGCATGGTACTGGGACTTGCAGGGGTGCTGATCATGAGCTTGCGCGCGCCGGCATTACCCGGCGCGCGGGTGCTTCCTCCATCAACCGTTGTCATGCGGCCATCCTATCCTGCGGGCCAAGGCGAGGCGCCCTCCACGGCCCGATCAACAGGCGCGAAGAATCCGTTCCGAGGTCCACCTCCGCGAAGATCTCGCGCCAGGTCAGCCGGTGGGAAGCCAGGCCGGCCTGCTGCGCCGGGGTCCGCATCTCTCTACCGAAACGCAGGGCGCTGTGCGGTCGGCAGAAGTTGTAGAAGCACTGGAACAGGCCGAGCTGCGCGTCGAGGTGCGGGCAGGAGCGCGCATGACAAGGACTCCGACGCGCCAGGTAGGCCAGCCCCTGCCGCACCGTCAGGTTCAGCCGCTCGATGAACGAGGTGTTCAGCGCGATCGAGTCCTCGGACCATGCGAGCCTGGCGTCGAGCTCTCTCCGTGTGCAGTTGACAGGGATCCGCTCGACCTTCACCACCCGATCCTCACGCCGGGTCTTGATTACCTGGCCGTAGACCGCCTCGCCGTCGAAGACCTTGCGGATCACGCCCTTGTAATAACGGTAGCCGTCCGTCGCGATCAATGGCGTCGCGCCCGGCAGGCCGCGGCGGGCCAGCTCCCTGATCACGGCCAGTGTCGACTTCCGGCTCCGGCGACCAACGCGCGTCGCCGGCCACAGCCGGCTGGAGACCTCGATAGTCGTGTAGATCCAGACTTGATGATCCTTCCCTCGTGCGAAGGTGCAAATCTCATCGGCCTGGAGCTCGACAAGCTCGAAGCCTCGGATTCTCTGATCGTTGAACCGAGTGGCCCGGACTGCAGCCTTGGCCAGCCAGCGTGCCACGGTGTTCCACGACAGGCGTTTGATTCGCGCGATCGCGGCGATGCTGGCGCCTTCCATCCGCAGCTCCACCACCTCGTCGAACCGCCGGCGGCCGTGCTGGAGCCGGAAGTAGGGTGTCCCCTGCGTGCGGCTGAACGTCTTCCCGCAGGTCGTGCAGAGGTATCGCCGGCGACGCCCTCGACGCAGCGGCTGCCAGGAATGCAGCAGGATGTTACGCTGGCCGCGCCGCCCGAAGAGGCCGCAGTCGGAGTTGGGGCAGCTCATTGAGAAAATGCACGCCGTCCCTTTGCGGCGTCGCCGACCCAGATAATGGGCTAAATTGTGCACCATGTCAGCCCACGGTAAGGACTTGCGCCGGCTCAGACAACGGAAGATGGCGGAAGCACCCCTGAAGTGCTGTGCCGGCCGTATCTGGCGCAGGAAGGCGACGCGAGTGTGAGCGTGTTCTTCCGCGACACGGCCCTGTCTGACGACATCGGATTCCGCTACGCAGCCTATGCTGACCAGGAAGGGGCGGCGGAAGAATTCGTACGCACTGTGAAGGAGCGCTTCGCGCAGCGTCTCTCGCAAGACGAGGATCATCTGCTGACGGTGATCCTAGACGGCGAGAACGCATGGGGCTCGTATCGCGAGGACGGAAGGCCCTTCTTGCACGCGCTCTATTCCCGCCTCGAACGGGATCCTGAGATCCTGACGGTGACCTTCTCCGAGTATCTCGACGGCGATGCTGCTAGGGGTGTGCAGAGTCATCCAGCGACCTCACAGACAAGAGTCCATGATCTCTTCACGGGCTCGTGGATCGACGAGGGCGGCTCGGCTCCCGGTGCCGATCTGGGAACGTGGATCGGAGAGAAGGAGGAGAATCGGGCCTGGGAGCTCCTCGGGTTGGCGCGGGACGCACTGACAGAGTCGAGAGTCGAGCCGGTCGCGGCGGCGCGGGCCTACCGCGCCGTCCAGACCGCCGAAGGAAGCGATTGGTTCTGGTGGTATGGCGACGACCAGTCGTCGGACCGCGAAGACGAGTTCGATCGACTCTTCCTCCTGAATCTCAGGCAGGTCTTCGTCGAGCTCGGTCGTGACGCGCCCACCGTTTTGGAGGAGCCGATCCCGCGTCGCGCGGTCGTATGGACCTTCTCCAGGCAGATCGAGCGCGTCTCCTCCGGCGCTGCACTCATCGTCCAGACCAACTGCCCCGGCGTGCTTTCCTGGCGCCTGGATGACGGCGAGCCACGATCGGCGGCACTGGCGCCCACCGGCGGGGTCATGGCGGGCACGGCGCGCTACGAGGTGCGCCTCGGACCATTTCCAGAGGGTGCTCGGCGGCTCGGCTTCCGGTTCCGCTGCACGCATGACTCGTGTGATTGCCGCGCCGACTGCTGCCGCACCGACGAGTACGAAGTACGTATCACTTGAGACTCAGCCCGAGGCTGGGCGGCGGCGCGGACTCGGCGGGTTCAGCCCTCCCAGCGCCATTCCCGGATCTCGGCCATGGCTGCTTCAACCGTTGTCATTCAGCCAGTTTGACTCCGGCGCCAAGCCACGCCGCCCTTCACGGCCCGATCAACTCGCACGAAGAATCCCCTGCCGCATCCACCTCGGCGAAGATCTACATCTCAGCCTACGGCAAGGGCTTACGCAGGCTTGGGCAACGGGAGAGGGCGGAAGCGCCACGAGCTGGTCAGTGCCCGCTGGCGCTCGGAGTGGAAGTAGCGGCGTCTAAGGCCAGCGGCAGAACGTCCCCGGTGCTCCGTCAATCACGCTGCAGTGTCCGGCGCCGCCGAGCACGCTGCAGGTTCCGGCCGGCGCGCCGGCGAAGGCGGTGCAGGCGCTGCCATGCGCGCCCTGGGCCACCGAGCACTGGCTGCCGAAGCCGCCGCTCGTGGAGCAGAGCTTCGGTATGGCTCCGGGCGGCTTGGCCACCGAGCAGAAGTTGCGCGCGCCCGGAGTCGCGGCGAACACGGAGCACTGCGTCGACTGCGGAGGCGGGCTGCCCTGGCTCACGGAGCACTGGTTGCCGGCGACGGCCGGGTTCTGCGCCGAGCACTGGCCGGCGCCGAGCTGCATCACCGAGCACTGCACGTCGGCGAAGCCGCCGCCGGTCGCGCTGCAGAAGGAGTTGGCGGCCATGCCGGCTGGGCGCGGCTGCAGCGCGGTGCACACGCCGGCTCCGAAGGTGGAACACTCCGCCGCGGGTCCTCCGCCCTCGAAGCGGGCCGAGCAGACCTGTCCGGAGTCGCACATGGCCGAGCAGCGCGCGCCGGCCGCCGGCGTGGAGCAGGACGGCGGGCGGCCGCCGGCGCCCGGGGGATCGCTGGTGTCCACCGAGCAGGTGACGAAGAACGGCGTGCCGGGGATCGCCGAATCCGGCAGGTGGTTGCGGTTGCCGCCGCCTGCGACCAGGGTGGCCCAGGCAGAGGCCGGGCTGGAGACCAGGAACGATGCAGGGCCATCGAGAAGCGGCGGTCCGCTGCCGATGGCGGGCGCTGAGGGTGCGGGCGCGGCGAGGCCCGGGGCGACGCCGACCGCAAGGCTCAGGACGAACAAGCAAAGGAGCAAGGTGCATAGGCGCATGGGTTACAGGATAGTCACCGGCCACGCCGGCCGCGCGTACTATTGAGCATTTCCCAGGTAAAGGAACGATCACCACGGCGGCGAAGGGAGGTCGGATGCCAGGACAAACGAGCGCAGCTTGGCTTGGGAACGCCGGACCCGCCGCGCATTGGCATGCAGACTGACCCGGAGGTCATGCCGGTCGAGCGGCAGGCTGTTGGCCGTGTGGCCCTTGAAGTCGTTCCAGACCTGCTCCGCGGGATTGAGTTCGGGAGCGCAGGCTGGGAACCACTCGACGTGCAGGCGTGAATGCGCAGCCAGAACAGCCGCGATCTCCGGCCCCTTGTGGTTCGGCCCGCGATCCCACAACAGGATGACGTGGCGCTGCAGGTGGCGCAGCAGCGCCCGCAGGAAGCGGCCGACGGCGACGGCGTGGAAGTTGTCCTGCTGGAAGCGTGCGTACAGACCCAGGTGTGGACGTCGCGCCGAGACCATGAGCGCCGCCGGCGCTGTACCCGTCACTGCTGCCGCGAAGCGGATACGGTCAACTGGGCGCGCTCCAACCCCATCGCGCTCGTCCGGGCAACAGCGCCGTGAGCACTGTTCCGGTTCCCATCAGCGCGGCCGCGGCTGCAAAGGCGACATGCGGCCCGGCTGCCGTCCACAACAAGCCCACTCCCGCCGAGGCCACCAGGTCTCCGATGCCGTTCAGCGCGTGCAGCCAGCCGAAGGCGCGGCCGCGCAGCTCCGGCGGAGCGAGATCCGCCACTGCGGCGCGCTCGACTGCTTCCTCTGTCCCGACCAGCCAGCCAGAGGCGGCGAGTGCGAGCAGCGCAGCCGGGAGTCCCGGCTGTGCAATCACGGGCACCAGGGCCGCGCCCGCGCCGAGTGCGTAGGCGACAGCGAGGACGTTCCGCCGGCCCACGCGATCAGAAAGGGCGCCGCCGGACCAGGCCGCCAGCACGGTGATGGCGTTGTAGAAGGCGTAGAGCAGCGCGCCAGCGGTGAGAAGCCCGCCGGGCGTCCACTCGGGCCGCGATCCCAGCGCCCAGAGGATGATCAGGGTCTTGGCGAAGTCGCCGCAGCCGAACACCGTGACGGCGAGGAGCAGGCTGCGACATGCCGGCGGCAGGTGGGCGCGCCGGTCGTGAACTGCACGCCCGGGATCGAGCTCTCGCGGGTGCTCGCGCACGCCCAGGAGCAGCACCAGCACGGAGGCAGCTCCCGGCACCAGGGCTGCGGCGATTGCCAGCTGCGGTGAGCCGCTCAAGGCAGCGAGCCCCACCAGGGCCAGGGGTGCTAGTACGGCTCCGACCTGGTCCATGGCCCGCTCGAGTCCGAAGGCGCGCCCGCGGCGGTCGGTGGGCACGGCCCGGGCCAGCAGCGTGTCCCGCAAGGGTGCGCGCAGGCCACGGCCCAGCCATCCGACCGCGCGCAAGGCGAGGACCAGCGGCCAGGTGTGCGCCAGCGCGATGGCAGGGAGCGCAAGCGCCGTCAGCGCGTACCCGGAAGCGGCAATTGGCTTGAGCCGCTGCAGCCGATCCGCCAAGCGTCCGCCCCACAGCTTCGCCAGCAACGCGACGCCGTCGGAGCAGCCCTCGACCAAGCCCAGCGCGATCGGAGCCGCGCCGAAGCCCGTCAACAGCGCCGGAAGCGCGGCTGTGACCGTCTCGTGAGCCAGATCGGAGCACAGCGAGACGAAGCCCCAGGCTCGCACCTCGCCCGGCAGCTTCGGCTCGCCGGTGATCGGGGCTGCTGGTTCATCTGGCGCGCGCCCGCCGGCCTCCCCATTCTCGATGGACGACACAAGGCGATTCTAGAGGCCTGGCCATCACGGAGTCTCATCCCCCAACTCGTCTGCGGCTTCCGCATCGCGACCGCTAGCGGGCCGTGCCGCCTGCCACGCCAAGACCGGTCGCCAGCCCGAAGGCGGCGGCGAGTGGCTCGAACAGGGACACGCGGCAACCATCTAGGCCAGCTTCGACCCGACCATTCTGGAAGGCCGCTGCTTCCTACCCCGCCGGCCGCTCACTGCGGGAGTTCGTCCAGCGCTGCGATCAGCTGGTCAATTGCTGCGTGCCGCTTGGATTGGCCGGCCTTGTTGATTGCGTTCAGTCGATCGTTGAACTCATTCGTACCCAGCAGTCCGAGACGCTGCTCTGCCATGAGCTGCGAAAGAGACTCGGACTGCTCGCGCGCAGCCTGCCGCAAGGAAGCTCCGGCTGCCTTCACGTGCTCGGACACCCTGGCGTCGAAGGGCGTGAGGCCGCGCCGCATCGTCGCGCAGCATCGGCAGTCTCCCGACTCGATCAGGAGTTGCCGGGACGCTGGAGCGGACAACACAGAAATCGGAAGCGCCACTCAAAGGTGAACGGTCACTCGCAAGAAGGTGGCAGGTATTGAAGTGCCGCTGTCAGTGCTCTTGTTTTGTGCTCTTGCCAGTTCCACAAGTTGCCTGTGGAGCTCTCCTGCTGTTCCGCTCTTCTGAGCCGCTTCGAAAGCGTTCATCGTTGGACCATAGAAGCGTCTGAAAGATTCGATGACATCTGCTGGGCTTCTGTCAGGCGCAATGAAGGAGTACGTGTCCCTGAGCATGGATATCTTCTCCTTGGGCACTCCGGCCTGGCCAAAACGCTCGATGATGTGCGTCTCTACGCCCCATGTCATTGGACTGATGAAGCCCTCCGGAGGTGGAGGCGTGAACGACGAGCTGATCTTCAGCAGCTGCGACACGAAGGAAGTTGGATCATTCGGGATCCAATTCCCCATCACGATGCGGCCACCAGGCCTCGTGACCCGGACCATCTCCTTGGCTACTTCGAAGGGCTTGGGAGCGAACATGGCGCCGAATATGGAGAGAGTCAGATCGAATGAATGGTCACTGATCCCCTGCAAGTGGCACGCATCTCCCTCCTGAAACGTCAGTCGGTTGAGACCCGCCTCGGCAGCTCGCTTGTTCCCGGCGTCAACGAGGTTCTTGGCAATGTCGATCCCAAGAACCTCAGCCCCCAAGCGGGCCAGAGGTACCGCCGTGGTGCCATCTCCGCAGCCCAGGTCCAGGACCCGCAGCGGCGTCGTAATACCGAGAGACTTGACGAGAGCTTCACCAGATTGACGCATCAAGGCGGCAATCTCGGTAAAGTCACCCTTCTCCCACAAAACCTTGTTTGGATTCATGCCGGCTCCACGACGGGTGCTTTCTTCATCGACTGTTGCCACGCTGCGATTGTAGCCCCTTCGCCAGGCCATGCCGCCCTGCTCGGCCCGCCCAACGAGCGCCAGCAGAGCGCCCAGCTCGTCAGGCTGCGTTCTCATGTGCATAGACTGTCCTCGTGACTCCTCGCCAGGCGCTCGCGTTCGTTCGCAAGCATGGCATCGTGCTCGAAGCCGCGCGGGGCGTGGTGCCCACCCTCGCCGACGCCATCGCGGGCGGGGCTATCCGAGGAAGCTGGTGGTCGCACCCCCGCAGCCACGAGATCTTCGAGCTCACCCGGTCGATCCGTGACTCGGAAGAGGTGCTGGTCTGCCGCCTCATCCAAGGCAAGATCACCTATGTGCACCGCCGCCTCTGGCCAGCCGTGGTTCGCGCTGCCGGCATGTTTCCGCGCAAGAATCTTGCCCGGGTGCACGAGGTGCATGCTCCGACCGGCCGCCATGTGGTGAAGGCGGTCGAGTTCCCCAAGTGGGTCCCTTCGGAGGTCGCCGGAGAGGCCGCGAAGCTCGGAGAGTCCGAAGCCCGTTCCGCCCTACGCGCTTGCCTGCCCACGCTGTGAACAGGGTTCGCCGCACAGGGAGCTCGTTCAAGCCGTCGAAAGCCGCACAGCCCTGACAGGAAGGACCAGCATCTCAGAATGGACTTGACCTGGGTGATCGTCCTCCCGGCTGGAAGACTTGCGGCCGTGTAGCTCGGGTCATTGACCCTCCGAACGAAGCGGTCGCCGATCAGAGGTTTCAGCAGCAGGCCGCTGTCCCCGATCCGACTCACGTACAGGACGCCGCTGAAGCTCTTCGTGAAGCGTCCGCACTTCGTCAGTCGGCCTGCGCTCCACGGACGGCGGCCATCTCGAACTCGTAGATCTCGCCGCAGGTACAGCGGACATCGCGGAGCGTCGCGCTCTCCCCGGAGAAGATCAGGCTGATCGCGGCGCTGCACCCGCATTCGAACACGCAGGTACCCCCGACGGCGAGCACCAGGCCGCCTCCCTTCGCAGGCATCACCTTCCACTCGGGCAGGCGGGATGGCTGCGTTTCACTCCCGGACCGGCCGGACTGGGTCTTCCAGGAAAGGGTGAGAAAGCCATTGGGCTTGACGTCGGGGCTATGCGTGGGGGCCATGATATTTATCATATCTACGGCGAGCTCGAACGCATGGGCCCACATTCGGACGTCTACGCGCTCGGCGCCATGCTGTACCAGCTGCTCACGGGGCAGATGCCGTACGTGCCGAAGGACGCCAAGCTCAACAACATCGCGATCTGGAAGGCCGTGCGGGCGGGTCCGCCGCCCGCGCTGCACGAGCTCGCCCCCGACACAGCCGGCGAGCTCGTCGCGATCTGCGAGAAGGCGATGCAGCGTGAGATCGCGCAGCGCTACCCGACGATGTCCGAGCTCGCGGAAGACCTCTCCGCGTACCTCGAAGGCCGCGTCGTGCGCGCTTACGAGACCGGCACCTGGGCCGAGACCCGCAAGTGGGTGCGGCGCAACAAGCCGCTGGCCGGATCTCTCGCTGCCGCGCTCGTGGTCAGCGTGATCGGCATTGCCGTGGTGCTGGCGAAGAACCGCGTCATCGAATCACGCAACGCGGACCTCGCCACGAAGACCGAGGAGGCCAGGCTCCTGGCAGCCTCGGAGTCGGCCGCGAAGGAGGACGCGCTCGACCGGGAGAAGGCGGCCAGGACCGCGGCCGCCAAGGCGGAGAGGGTCTCCGACTTCATCCGGACGATCCTCGCGAGCATCGATCCCGAGACCGCGAAGGGTGAAGACACGAAATTGCTGCGCCGGATTCTCGACCAGGCCTCCGCGGATCTGGGGACGGACCTCGAGGCCGAGCCCGAGGTCGCCGGCGCGCTCCACTACACGCTTGGGCAGGCGTTCTTGAGCATCGGCGCCCTCGAGCCGGCCGAGCGCCACCTCCTGGCGGCCGAAGCGGCACAGACCAGGACGCTCGGGCCCGACGCGAAAGAGACGCTGCAAACGCGAAGGAAGTTCGCGAATGTCCTGCAACGGAGCGGAAGAGTCGAGGAGGCGGAGCAGCTTGCACGGAAGAATCTCGAGGATGCGAATCGCCTCTTCGGCGAGACCGCGCGCGAGGCCCTCGGCGCCAAGATGGAGCTGGGAGAGGTCCTGGGCTATGCGCTGAAACTCCCCGAGGCGGAGGCGACCGTGCGCGAGGCGACCGAGCGCATCGAGACCATTCTCCCGCCGTCGGACGCTCTCGCCTTGCATGCAAACTACACGCGCGGCGTGATCCTGTGGCGGCTCAACCGGAGTCCGGAGGCAGAGGAGCGGTTCCGCGCCGTCTGGAAGGTGCGGGAGGAGGCTGTCGGCCCGGATCACCCGGCCACCATCAACGCGATCGGCATGGTCGCACTGTCGTTGAATGCACAAGGCGATTTTGTAGGCGCGGAGAAGCTCAACCGCGAAGCGCTCGAGCGCGCCTTGCGCGTGTACGGGCCCTACCATCAGAATACGCTCACGGTGCAGAACAACCTCGCGGGGACCCTCGCAAGGCAGGACGGGAAACTGGAGGAGGCGGAGAAGCTGTTCCGCGAGACCCTCGAGGCGCGCCGGCGCACCCTGGGTGCGGACCATCCGGAGACTCTGACCACGATGCGGGCGTTCAGCTCCCATCTGTTGGCGTGGTCGAGAATCGAGGAGGCGGAGTCGCTGGCGCGCGAGGCCCTCGAAGGCAGCATTCGCCGCTATGGAGCGGAATCGGTCGAGGCGGAATACGGCTATGGGGCTCTGGGCAGCTTGCAGAACGCGCAGGGGAAATACACCGAGGCCGCTGCGCAGTTTGGAGAGCAGGTGCGCCTCTTGCGCCGTCGCGTCGAGGATGAAGACCTCGACCTTCCGATCCTCATGTACAACTGGGCCGCGTGCCTGCAGGACAGCGGCAATCACGAGCAAGCCGCGCCGGTCTATCGAGAGGTTCTCGAACTGCATCGGAAAGCCGGCGGCAAGGACGAGCCCTTCATCGCGGCGGCCTGGAACGGCCTTGCGAAGTGCCTCGACGCCGAGGAGAAGTACGCGCAGGCCGACGAATGCTTCGAAAAGGGCCTCGAGATGCGCCTGCGGCTCTTCGGCGAGACCCACGACCAGACCTCTTACTCGCTGGTGAACTATGGCGAGACGCTTCTGGATCGCGGCGAGTTCGCGCGCGCCGAGCCCTACCTGGAGAAGTACCTCGCCATCCGCAACAAGCTCGACCCGGAGGGCTGGCAGAATGGCCTCTCGATGAGCCTCTTCGGTGCCGCGATCGCCGGCCAGGGCCGGTTTGCCGAAGCAGAGGAGTGGCTGACACGTGGAGCGGACCACCTGGACGGTTCTCCCCCGGAACAGGCCACCACCGCGCGCGCGGCCCTGCGGCGGGTGCTTGATTTCTACGACGACTGGGCCAGGGCGGAGCCAGGTCTCGACCTGCAGTCGAAGATCGCCGCGTGGAAGGCGCGGGCTGAGCGTTTCGACGCGGAACATCCGGCTGCGGAGTGATCAAACGTCTTGCGGTGCCTCTGACTTGCGCTCCGGTTCAGGTTCAATGGGAGAGTCAGCTCCTCATCACAACTACTCCAGGATGGCGGCCGCGAGGCCCCGGGCGATGTCCGCGACCGGGTTCCGCGAGACGTGGAGAGCCGCCGTGACCGGCAGCGGTCCGAAGGTCGCGCCGGCGTACTTGCCGCTGACGTTGAGCGTGACCTGGCCTTTCTGCGCCGTGCTGAAGCTCGTGGCGACTTTGATGTCCACGCCTTCGAACAGTTCCACCTTGCTGACGAGCGCTCGCACTCCCTGCGCGATGGGCGCCGGCAGAAGATCGATGGCCGATGCGACGGCGCTCATTGCGACACTCGCGCTCGCTGGATCCGTGAGTCGAGCCAGCAGCGTGAAGGCTTCGTACTGGGCTTCCCAGTTCACGAGGGTGTGCGTCCGGTCCCACCACCACTTCCTCGCATCCTCCCGGTAGCCGGCATCCGCCCACGCGATCCACTCCTGAATCTGGTGATGGATCTCCTGGCGCACCTCTTCCGCCGCCTGGACCATCACGTGCGGGGAGAGGTTGGCGGCGCTCCCTGAGAGCTGAATCGATGCGCGATTCTTCGGGTCCAGGGTCGTACCCGTGGCGCTCAGGTCAAAGACGATCTCTCCCGCGACCCGCAACTTCGCGTTCAGAGCAAACGAGTCCTCCGTGATCATCAGATCGCCGGTCATCGAGGTCCCGAACAGGTGCAACGTGCCGTTGACAGTCGCTCGAAAGCCCTGCACGGACAGCGAACCCTTCAATTGACCCGCAATCCCGATCTCCTTGCATTGCGGGAAAAGATCCACCGCGACCTGGAAGCCGATCTCCTGGTCCGAGACCGTGACCGATCCCTCCGCCGACGACTGCTTGTTCACGACCAGGATTGCCGTTCCCTCGAATCCAGCCGTGCCCTCGCCGAGCGGTTTCGAGAGGTCGATGTGCGCGCAGCCGCTGACCCGGAACTCGAGGGTGCCGGCCAGCAGGTCGCCGTAGACCTGCACGCCGGTCGCGAAACCGCTGCGCCCCGCGGTGACCATGCCGAAACGGCCGCCAATGGTCAGGAGCGATGTGAGCCTGGCCTCGCCCGCGAGCAGGAGGACCACACCCTCGCCGGCGCCCGTCTTCGGAGCCGCATCCAGGACCGTGAGGACTTCGGCGCGCTCCTGCGGGGCGAGCCCGACCAGTGCGTTGCTCCCGGTCGCGCCCGGCCTGGACCATGTGAGGCCTTTGGTGAACTCCTCCCGCGTCGTGGCGGCCCAGGCGCCCTGGAACTCGAGCGGTCCGAACTTCGGGTTCGCCGCGCCACAGCGCTTCTCCAGCGGGATGCCGGCGAGCAGGTCCGACAGCCGGAAGAACTTGAGGCCGTTGAGGAAGTTCGCGAAGATCGCGGAGAAGTTGACGTCGAGCAGCGGCTTGTCTTCCGAGCCGAGTTCGCCCGCGCCCAGGAACTTCGGCAGCTTGACATAGGTCGGGCCGATCGACGCATCGAGCTGTATGCCCTGTTTGGGATCCAGCGCGGCGTCGGTCGTCACGAATTTGTAGAGTCCGCTCAGGGTCTTCGCGACCTCGGCCAGGCCGTTATGAGTGAGCGGGTTGAAGGACACGCTGGCCGCGAGCGCGAGCCCGTCCGGGCGGACCACGTCGATACCCAGCTTCTCGTAGAAGATCGGAACGGGGATCGGGATTCCGGCCGCCTCGTACACGATGAACATGACCAGGTCGTGTAGCTGGTACGTGGCGTGGGCGTCGGTGCCGTCCGGCATCCACTCCTTGAGCGCGGGGATCTCCGCCGCCAGGATGCTGGCAACCAGCATCGCGGGGTCGAAGACGTCGATCTCGGCGTTGACGCGCAGCAGGATCAGCGACCCGCCGAAGATCGGGCCGAGCTGGAGATTGCTCAGGCGCAGTCCGATCAGCGCCGGCAGTGCGGGGAACAGGACCATGATCGGCCGTCCGCCCTGCGACGGCTCAAGCTCTTGCTCCGAAGTCAGCTGAGAAGTGGCCTGCGTCCGGATGTCCGCCGTCACCGAGCCGGTCGGATCGGCCGTGATCGAGAAGTGGAAGCCCGAGGGGAGATCTCCGAACAGGTACTCCCTCAATCGCCGCGGGAGCCCCGTGACTGCATCCGCGAGTCGCTGCAGCGCGTCGAAGAACGCCGCGGATGCCGCTCCCTCCGGAAGGCGATCGTGGAACGTTTCCCGCAGGAACTCCTCGAGCTTCTTGACATCGAGTTTGTCCGCCTTCAGCAGGTCGGGGCGCTTCAGCAGCGGGATTGCATCCGGGATGGCCTGGGCGATCTCGGGGACGTGCTTGGCCAGCAGATGCTTGACGATCGTGAGCGGCAGCTGGAGGGGGCGGTCCTTGCCCTCGGAGAAGACGTCGCTGGCCGAGAACCCCTTCGAGCCGAAGGTGAACAGGGGCACTCCGATCGTGATGAGCCCGGCGGTCCCGAGATCGAGGGACAGGGACTCACCTTTCGGATCGAACGGGAACGCCTGCAAGGGCGAGTCTCTGAGGTGAAACGTGGCGCCGAGCTCGCTGTTGATCCAGCCGACCGTGAGCTCGCAGCCAAGGTCCTTGCCGGTCGCCAGGATTGCCCGCTTGCCGAAGA
Organism: Planctomycetota bacterium; assembly: GCA_004295085.1. Classification (GTDB taxonomy): domain Bacteria; phylum Planctomycetota; class UBA1135; order UBA1135; family UBA1135; genus SHNF01. The sequence goes on from SHNF01000002.1 coordinate 273,944, forward strand.
TAGCCTCGTTGAGCTCCGCCGGGAGCCGCACGGCGGGCGTCAGGGACAGCGTCAAGTCGCCCTTCGTGCGGACGGCGACCGCGATCTCGGCCAGGCTCACGATGAGCTTCCCGAGGGCAACGCCGCGATTCGGCATACGCCCGAGGTCGATGGGCGGGAGCTTGGCCACCGGCCCCGCCTTCACCTCGAAGCCGGTGGCATCGAGAGTCAAGGTTGCCGTGATCTGGCCTCGCGGCACCGGGAGGAACTCGGGGAAGCCGCTGAACTCGACCTGTATGGAGTCCTGGAGGCGCCAACCCGCCTGGTCGCGCTGGATTGCGAGCGCGGCCTCCAGGATGGACAGGGCGGGATCGGAGCCCTTGGGCAGAAGGCCGCTCGGGACCGGGATCCGGAGCCGAGGCAACGCTCCGGCAGCGCGGAACACCAGCGCCGCAGACCCCCCCGAGCTGCATGAAAGTTCCAGCTGGCCGGCGATGTCGACCTCTTCGCCCGCGGAAAGCCGCGCATCGGCGGACATGGTGAAGACGCGCTCGTCGGTTCCTTGCTTCCGCTCGATGGAGACGTTGAGCGAGGGGATCGCCAATGCGGCATCGATCTCGCGGTTCAGGACCACGCGCCCGACGTTCTGCGCCGCGAAGTCCAGGCGGCTGGACTGGCCATCTTCGGTGTACGCGGCATCGAGCACCAGGCCCTCGATCCCCATGAGATCGAGCATCAGCCTGCCGCTGGCGGTCCAGCCGGCATCGTGGGCGAAGTGCACGCGCAGCTTCCGGAGCTCGAGGCCCGGCACGACCTCGGTGCCGGCGCTCGAAAGCGATGCCGTGATCGTGAACGGATACTCCGCCTTCTCGTCCACGATGCGGCGGCTGAAGTCGAATTCGACCTGGTCCAGGGACACCGCAGCGCCTCGATCGGCCAGATCGAAGGAGCCGTGGGCGCTGGCATGGAAGCGGAAGGCGCCGGCGGACGGCGTGATCTCCACGGCGATCTGGTCGAACGTCAGCGCCGGAAGCGCCCGCGGCAGGACCGGCGCCTGGAAGCCGCATTGGGCCGCCAGCCGGCCGAGCAAGCCGGCCAGGTCGAGCTTGAGATCGGTGAGGATCCCGCGGAACGTCCAGGAGCCTCCCGCTCCGGGAGCCCAGTTCCTGGCCGCCTCCACGCGCAGCCTGGTGTCGCCGATCGAGGTCATCCCCGTGATCTGGAGGTCGATGCCGCGCTGGCTGCCATCGAACGGCGCAAGGACCGTCGCCTGCAGCATGATGCTGTCCAGCACGAGGCCGTCGAGCATGTTGTACTGCTTCGTCGTCGTCGTCGCTACGCCGAAGGAGATCGACCGGACCCCTTCCCCCGGCGCATACTCGAAGCGGAACTCGGTCAGGCCGATCTCGTCGAACTCCCATGGCAACAGGCTGCGGAGATCACCCGCGCCCACCAGCTCGGCCAGCTGGGGAAGCGTGATCGGATCCGTGCTGCCGCCGCCCCGCGCCACCCAGACGCCTCCGGGGCCCGGCACCTCGAGCACCACCGGAATCGAGACGCCTTTCAGATTGGTGATGCGCGCCCACAGCGTGACGGCGAGATAGTCTGGCGCCGACGCAAGCTGGAATCCGTCCACCTCGAGCTCCAGCGGGAGCTTGTCGATCTGCCAGGGCTCGGCGGAGGAGAGTCCGACCCACACGTCGCACGCGATCTCCTTCCCTGCCTTCCCCGCCGGGCGGAACGTCGCCCGGACCTCCGCGGCAGCTCCGTCGATCGAGAGCTTGCCCGCGAGCTGCACGCCCGTGCCGGTCGCGTCCCGTCCGAAGCGCGCCTCCGACACCACCAGGCCCAACTCCTCACCGAGCAGCTCGAGGGCGGTGATGCCCGGAGCCAACTGTGCAAGATCGAGGGTACCGTCCCGCTGCGCTGTCTTCAGCCTGGTTCTGATGTCGTCCACGTTCATATCGGCCTCCTCAGGACAGGAACCGGCGGACGAGGGCCTTGACCCGGTCGTCCGTGCTCGCATTCACCAGCAACTCGCGGGCCACCCCGATCGCCGCCAGGGCCTCGACCGCGTACTCCCGAACGGGTTCCGGCCGCTCGCGCAACTGGCTGCGATCCGCCGCCTCGGCCTGGTCCGCTTCCGCCCGTTCCTGGTCGACGCGCTGATTGAACACGATCTCCTGGCGCGCGCTCTTGAACAACACTGCGGCAATCCGATCCCGGTCGATGTCGCTCACGGCCTCGACGACCTTCCGGGTGGCCAGTCCTACGCCCTTTGAGATTGCAACACCAGCGGCCGCGCCCCCGCCGGCGAGAGCCAATCCCACGGCGACGGGTGGCGCCGCCGCGGTCGCAACGGCCGCGACCAGGAATGGAGTGGCGGCGGCGGCGCCAAAGGAAACGGCGACGGAGGCCCCGATGGAGGTGGCCTGACCACTCGCCTTTGCGTCCCGGATGCGGGCGACTCGGGAGATCGCCTCCTTGAGCTCCGCGGCGCGGCCCTCATAGACGTTCGCGCCAGCGGGGATTTTGTCCGAGAGGGCGCGGAGGGACATCGCACCGGCTTCGGTATGAGCCATGTTCAGCACGTTGGGCCCCTGCGATGCCATGATTCCGGGGACTCCAGCCACCGCCGCCGTGAGCCTGCCAACGACCTGCCCTGCCGTCGCGCGAGTGCCCGTCATGCCCCAATTGCGATAGCGCTGGTGCCCAAGCTGCCGCGTCGCCGCGATTTCTGCTGGGGTCTGCGGAATGAGGAGGTCACGGTCGTCGTCCTCCGGCTCACCCTGCAGAAAGCGCGCCAGCGAGTCGGCCTGTGCCGGGTCGTCCGCCGCCTGCGCAAGGCGGGCCACTTCCCCGGTCGCCTCATCCAGCCGCGTGTCGAGGTCGGGCTCGTCGGGGTCCTCGGGCAGCCGTTGATTCGAGGCACGGCCGGTAATGCGTTGCCAGAACGTGGGCATACGGAACCCCAGGGTGCTTCATTTGTCAGCCGATTCGAAGGCACAAGAGTATCCTCGGCGCCAAGGCACGTCCACACCCCACAGTCCACTTCCGAAGTCGACTGCACTCTGCATCGAGTCTGCCTGCCTGCGCGCGTCTACCGGGCTGCAGGTGTCGCACCCGCTGCGTCTGCTGCGGCTATGCTGCGGCCCGGCAGGGATCAGCCTGACCGCGGAGAGAAGTCCCCATGGTGGAACAGAATACCGGGCCTGCGGACGCGAGCGCCGAGGGCAGGAGCGACCACGCGTTCTCCAATGTCTACGACGACGAGGCTCGCGCCGCCTCCTACGCCGGCCTCGAGTTTCCCGGGACCTACTTCCTTGCCTACCGCGACCTTCCCGCACTCCTACGGGAGCACGTCCGCGGCCGCAAGGCCATCGACTTCGGCTGCGGGACCGGACGCTCCACACGCTTCCTGCGACGGCTCGGCTTCGACGTCGTAGGCGTGGACATCTCCGCGCCCATGCTGGCACGGGCGCAGGAACGCGATCCTGGCGGGGACTACCGCCTGGTCCAGGACGGCACGCTCGGCGGGCTCGCGGCGGGTGCCTTCGATCTCGTGCTGTCGGCCTTCACCTTTGACAATGTTCCGACGCTCGAGAGGAAGGTCGCGCTGTTCCGTACCGTGAGAGACCTGCTCAACGACCGAGGACGCATCGTGAACCTGGTGTCTGCTCCGGAGATCTACGTTCACGAATGGACCTCGTTCTCCACCAGGGATTTCCCGGAGAACCGCCGCGCGCACAGCGGCGACACGGTCCGGATCGTGATGCTCGATGTGAAGGACCGGCGGCCCGTGGAGGACATCCTGTGGACCGATGACGACTATCGCGAGGTCTACCGGCGCGCCGGCCTGACGCCGATCCACATCACCCGTCCGCTCGCAGATGGCAGCGAGCCATTCCACTGGGTGAGCGAAACCACGGTCGCCCCGTGGGCGATCTATGTTCTCGCTCGCGCCGGGTAGCCACCCAGGCGCCATTGGCGCGTTGCCAGCCTGGTCAGGACGATCCCGTCCTGACCAGGCCGACGCCGTGGCTAGTCGCGACCGACGCGAACCGGCTTGACCAGCACGGTGAAGGTGTGGTTCACGAACGAACCGACGCCGAAAATCATGTAGGCGGTGCGCTGCTGCAGGTTCAGCCCGTACGGGCCGAATCTCGGCTCGCTCGCGCCGGCAGAGTAGAGCCACATCCGCCAGACTCCCGCGAGCAGTTCGCCTCCAACCTGGTCGCCGTTCGTGATGCCCTGCATGGTCACGACTTCGGGCCCAAGCTTGTGATGCATTTCGACATCCGCCGGTGTCGCGTAGGCGACGTGGTGGATGGTGGCACGCGAGCGCTCGGGGGTGACGGGGCTCAAGTCCTCCACGAACGAGCTCAACGCGAGCTCGCCGGTGTCGGTGAGGTGCGCCACGATCGCGTAGGAAATGTCCGCCTCCAGCTGGAAGTTATTGACGATGAGCGGCGGCTGCGAGCCCGGGTTGAGGAGGTCGGCCGGCCGCACCTCGACCAGGTAGGGGCCCGGCGTGCAGGGCAGAGGCCCTTCGATGACGCCGAAAGGCACGTTGGCGAAGAGGCAGGTGCCGTTGAAGGTGACGTCCACCGGCAGTTCCGGTGGCTGGTTGATGTCCTGGCCTGGTATGCCATGGACCAGGTACACGGTCGAGTCTTGTGCGGCGAGTTGCGTCGCGCCGAGACCGGACAGGATTGCAGCCAGGGAGACGAATCGGAGGAGTCGGTTCATGGTCCAAAGACGAATTACAGGTCCGAGTGAGTGTTGACGGAGTGCCTCGATGGGTGGTTTCTCCATCAACCGTTGTGATCCTTCAGTCTGGGCGCGGGCGCCAGAATCAACGCGCCCCCCACTGCCCGATCAACAGGCGCGATCGGCTCGACAGTAATCGCAGTGGATGAGTAACTCCTGCCCCTCGCCCTGCCAAGCCTCATTTTTCGCCGCGAGCTGCCGCCAGCAATAGCATGCCGCCGACCCAGGCCTGAGAATCGGCTGGCTGGTTGAGGCTTCCGGGAGGCCCTGTGCGCTCTAGGAGCTAGGAGAGAGAGAGAGAGAGAGAGAGAGAGAGAGAGCGGAGGCACTGTCCTCATGGAGAGGATCCCCAAGATGACTACCACCCAAACCGTTCGAATTGCCGTCACCCTTCTCGCGCTGGCCGGGATGGTTCGTGCCGCCGGCGCTCAGTCGATCATCGTCGACACCGCCAACGACGTGGTCGACTTTGGCGGCGCCCAGACGGTCGCGGACCTGCCTGGTCCGGACGGCAGGGTCTCGCTGCCCGAAGCCGGGCTGGCCTCCGACAACACGCCGGGAGTGCAGACCATCGGCTTCCACGTGCCCCAGAGCGAATGGGAGTACCAGTGGCTCTTCCCCGGGCGCGCGGTCCTGCGGCCGTTCCTGGGTTTCCGCGTCTTCGACACGGCGATCCTCGACGGCACGACCCAGACGGCCTTCACCGGGGAGACGAACCCCGAGGGCGGCGGCGAGGTCGTGATCTGGGCCGAGACGTACCTCATCGACAACGTGGGCGGCGTGATGCGCGGCTTCGACAACGCCAGCATCCACGTCAGCGGCGGCTCGGCCAACGTGATTCAGGGCAACACGCAGTCCAATATCGAGATCTACGATTCCCCGTTCACCCTCATCGGTGGCACGAATCCCGGGGAGGGCAACACCTGCGGTACGATCAAGATCGACCGCTCGAACAACAACGTCGTCGTCGGGAACACGACCACGCGCGTGCGCGTGCTCGGGTGGTTCGGCGGCGGGCAGCCCGCGGTCAACAACCGCATCGGTGGACCCACGCCGGCCGAGCGCAACTACATCACGGGCTATGGCACGTGGAGCGAGGAAGGCTACCCTGGCGGGACGACGGTCCAGATCTTCGATTCCATCGGCACCATCGTGGAGAACAACTGGATCGGCACGACCCCTGACGGGCTCGCCCAGGGCAACCTGGCCTCCACGCAGGGGATCGGTCTCGAAGGCGAGAACCATGACGTGATCGTCCGCAACAACCGGATCGCTGGAATCCTGGGGCACGGTATCGGCCCGCACTACGCCGGCTGGCTGGTCGGCAGCGCCATCGACATCTACGGAATCGGCAGCGGCATCACGCTGGTCGGCAACACGATCGGCTTGAATGCCAATGACGAGCCGGTGCTGGGCAGCGTCACGGGGATCATGACCAGGAACTACTACCTCGGCCCGATCCAGAACGTCGTCATCGGCGGAACGGCGGCGGGAGAAGGCAACGTGATCGCGGGGCACCTGGCCTCGGGCATCAGCGTGGCCAACACGTATTCCGGTGTCCGCATCGCCGGCAACGCAATCCACGACAACGGCGCCCTGGGCGTCGATCTGATCACCGACGGCTTCCTGACCGGCGTCACGCCCAACGACCCGCTCGACGCCGACTCTGGCGGCAACGGGCTGCAGAACTTCCCCGTGATTCAGTCCGCCACCGCTCAGGGCAGCTCGGTGCGCATCCGCGGCGGCCTCAACTCCAGCGCGCTGGCGCAGTTCACGCTCGAGTTCTTCGCTTCACCCACCGCCGATCCCTCCGGCCACGGCGAAGGCCAACTTCATCTCGGCTCCACCAGCGTCCAAACCAACGCCGCCGGCAACGCTGCCTTCGACGTGACCCTTCCGGCCAGCGTTCCAGCCGGTTGGGTGGCGACCTCCACCGCCACCCTCGAGCCGCTCGGCTCGACCTCGGAATTCTCCGCCGCGGTGACCATCGATGGTCTGCGCCTGGAACTGCTCGACGACCTGGTGCGCGGCAATCCCGCCGAGCTGCAGGTCACCGGCGCGCTCGGCGGCGAGACCGTCTGGTTCCTGTACAGCACCGCCGGCACCGGCTCCGGGCCGTGTCCGCCGCAGCTCGGCGGCCTGTGCCTCGACCTGCTGGCGCCCGTGCAGACCCTGGGCTCCGCCGCCGCCGACACCGGCGGCACCGCCACATTCACCGGCATCGTGCCGGCCGGCGCACCGCTGATCGCCGTGCACTTCCAGGCCGTGGTTCGCCGCGGCCCCGGTGGTGCCGATTCGGCCAAGACCGCCACTGTGAGCGCAACGATCTCGTAGCCGGGGCGCCAGGGGGAAACGCACCCCCAGCGCCCCATGACCAGGCGAGGCACCATCCTCCCTGTGGGAGGCAGCCTACTGGAAGATGCACACGACGAGGTTGCTGAAGCGGCCGGTCTGCACCTCGACGGCCGGCAAGCGCAGACCCAGTCCCTGCAAGTGCGCAGGGGCCTGGCCGGCGATCTGGGCTCGGCCTCCCGCATCGGCAATGGCGAAGCGCAGTGGCTGGGCGTCCTCGATGCTCGCCAGCGCCTGCCGTCCTCCGGCACAGGGGACTGCCGTCACGCCGGTTCCCAGGCCGGCCAGGAACAGCTCTCTGCGACCGGGTTCGCAGCCGGTGAGCGCCAGGGTGTTGTTGACGCCGGCCTGCCCTGGAGTCGGACTTCCCAGGCTCAGTGGCACCGGGCTGCTGCCGAAGACACGGACCGTGCGGACCGACTCGGCCCCGACAATGAGGTCGGCGTAACCGTCGGCATTCACATCTCCGGCTCCGCTCACCGAGATGCCAAAGTGGGAAGCCCACGAGTCCCCATACCAGGTATAGAGAATGGAGCCGTCGAGTCCGGACAGAACTCGCGCGCTGCCAGCCGAGTTGTTGTCCGAAGCATGCCAGGCACCGGCGATGACATCGTCATGGCCGTCGGCGTTAGTGTCGCCGGCACCGCTGACCGAGTAACCGAAGTTGTCAACGCCCGCATCTCCATACCAGGTATGCAGGATGGAGCCGTCCAAGCCGGAGTACACGCGGGCACTCCCGTTGGCGGAGCCGGAGATTTCGCCCCACGGGGCTCCCACAACGACATCGTCATGGCCGTCGGCGTTCACGTCGCCGGCATCGCTCACGGAGTACCCGAATTGGTCGCGCTCCGAGTCCGCGTACCAGGTGTAGAGGACGGAACCATCGATTCCGGAGAACACCTGAGCCATTCCGGCTTCGTAACCAGAGTGGTTGTCGAAGCGAGCGCCAACAATAGCGTCATCGTAGCCATCGGCATTCACGTCGCCGGCACCGCTGACTGAAACGCCAAATTGCCCACCACCGTACCAGGTGTGGAGAACTGTGCCGTCGAAGCCTGAAAATACTCGCGCGTAGGCGTTGCCGGCCGCCCCGACGGCACCCACGATGGCATCGGGGTAACCATCGGCATTCACGTCGCCGGCACCACTGACGGCGGCGCTTCCAGCTTTCCCTGGGCGACTAACCCGTGCCCCCCGCTTTGCCAGGTTTTCTTATTCGCCGGTGAAGGAGACCCGCAGGCAGTTGGCGGCGCTGGAGCTCCTTGCCGCAGCGGCACGTCCGCCGCTTGGCGCGCCCGGTGATCGGGGGTCGCGCGAGTCGCAGCCCGGGGGAGCTGGCACGCGTCCTCCGCCCGTCCTGGGCGTCCTTGACTGCGCGCTCAGGGCTGCACCGCTGCGGCATTGCAGAACGCGTAGGTTCTTGGATTCGTTCCGCGGTCATAGAACGCCTCGTGTCTCCCTTCCCTGCGGCCTGGTGAGCCAATACAACCAGCGCCGGAAAAACTTACGTGGAATGTTTGTAATTTCTATCCAAACGAGGCCTGATTTCGTGCCAAGACCGTTCACGGCCCGCCGCCGGCACCCTGGCACGCCCGTTGCTGACCGTGGTGCATGGCACCCCGCATTCCTCCTCCTCCCGCCGTCTCTGCCGAGGCTGACCTGAATGTCCTCGTGGCGGCCTTGTCCAGAGTCCAGCGGGCCATCGGCAACTCGGCCAAGCGCTTTGCGCGCAGTACGGATTGGCTGCGCATCGATGAGAGTGAGCCGACGCGGGAGCGGAGACGGCAGGCAGCCGCGATCAGGCTGCGTCGCAGGAGAGCAGCCGAGGCCGCAGCGGCGGACCTCGTCGCAGGGCTCATGGGCGCGCGCATGTGACCGTCCCGGCGCGCTACCTGCCTTCTGGATCCAGCGGCGGAAAAGTCGTGCCCCCGGCGCCAAGCGGCGGCGTAGAAAACCTTGAGACGGAGCGGAGCGATCTGCGACGACTTGAGAAGTGCCCGTAGGCCTTCGGACCTCACGGGGATGAAGCATTCCGGTTGCAGAAGCACGGTTGCAGAAGCAAGGAGAAAGAAGCATGAAGAATTCGCTGCTATGCCTGAGCCTGCTTGCCGGACTCACGGGCGTCGCCTGCCAGGACCAGCGGGAGGATGAAGGCGCCACCCGCATCCCGGCTTACGAGGTTCCGCAAGCCGTGCGCGACGCCGCGATGGTGCGGATCCCGGGTCTGGAGATCCACTGGGCCGAGGAGCACGGTGACGCCTACTGCGTCCACGGCACCGTAGCCGGGCAGGCGCGTCGCGTCGTGATCGATCCCGGCGACCTGAAGACCACCGACTACGACGACGAGCGCGACTACCGCCTGCATGACGAGGACGACGCGGAAGCCCGCTGAACGTAGCCGTTCGGGGAATGACGCGCTCTTCCCCGGCACCGCCGGTCAGGCCAGTCTCACTCCACGACGACCTCGATCTCGGCGGGTGTCTCGCGGTAGACGCGCTCCATTCGCCCGTCAGGGTCGAAGATCAGCTTGAAGCGGAAGTCATCCACGGTCTTCTTGACGTGCCAGGAGACGGTACGGCGCGCGCCGTCCTGGATCTCCTCCCAGGAGGTGACAGTGCCCGGTCCGCGCCAGCCCTTCGCCGCCGTGACGATGGCGGCGGGCGTCTCGGACTCCGTGCGCACGATCTCGAGCTCATATACCTCGCCGTCCGCGCGCAGCAGCACCTCCATCTCGCGCCCGTCCCGGGTCTTGCCCGAGGCCTCATAGAAGCGGACGCCGTCGATGTACTCGATCTCGGCCTCGCTCATCGAGGCCAGATGAGTGGCCATCGCGTCCTGGATGGCCTGCGGCAGGGCCTCGGGCCGGACGTGCAGCTCCACTTCTGCCACTCCCCCGCCCGGCGTCAGGCTGACCTCGATGCGGCCGTCCGCAGGAACCTGCATCACGTCCTCGCCCAGCTCGGCGGGAAAGGTCGCGCAGGACAGCAAGAGGCCCGAAAGCGGAGAGAGGGTCAAGGCAAGTCGAGCGAGCTTCATGGCGTTCCTCCTCGGGACTGAGTCTAGCGGCTGGCAAGCGTCCCGGCTCCGGCTGGGCGCCGCTTCAGGAGCAGCCCAGGAACTGGCCGCCGTCCACGCGCAGCACCTGGCCGGTGATCTGACCGGCCTCCCCGCTGCACAGGAAGACGGTCGCGGCGGCGACGTCCTCCGGCCGGCCCAGGCGGCCGGTGAGGGTCTCGGCCTCCGCGCGCGCGCGGTGGCCGGGCGACAGCCCGGACGTCATCGGGGTGTCGATCCAGCCGGGCTCGATCACGTTCACGGTGACGCCGTGGCGGCCGAGCTCGCGCGCGGCGCTGCGCGCCAGGCCGACGAGCCCGGCCTTGCCGGCCGCGTACGCGGTCTGGCCGGCCTTGCCGCGGCTGCCGTTGATGGATCCGATCAGCACGATCCGGCCGAAACCGGCCGCGCGCATGGCCGGCGCCGCGGCGTGCAGGCTCAGCCAGGGTCCGCGCAGGTTGACGCGCAGCACCGCGTCGAAATCCTCCGGCGCCAGCTTCCAGATCACGCCGTCGCGCGTGATCCCGGCGCAGCACACCAGGATCAGCGGCGCCAGCTCGCGATGGAGCTGGTCCACCGCCGCGGCGTCGGCGCAGTCGCTCTCGAAGGCGCGCGCGGCCCCGGCAAGCGAGCGCTCCAGCGCCCGGGCTTCCGCGGCCTGGCCGAGGTGCGTGAAAGCGACGCGATGGCCGGCGCCGGCGAGGGCGCGCACCACAGCGGCGCCGATGCCGCCGCTGCCGCCGGTCACGAGCGCGGAACGGCCCGGCGCGCTGCTCATGCCGTCGTCGCCGCGGCCAGCTGGCGCAGCCGCTGCCGCCCGAGCAGGGCGGCGCCGTAGGCGCCGGCGTGTTCGGCGTCGCGGTGCAGCAGCACCGGGACGCCCAGGCGTTCCTCGATGGCGTGCACCAGGCCGCGGTTGCGCGCCACGCCGCCGGTGAGGGCGAAGGGCGGCTCGAGGCCGACCTGGCGCACCAGCGAGCACAGGCGGTCGGCGATGCTCGCGTGGGTGCCCTGCAGGATGTTGGGGATCGTCTCGCCGTTGGTGACGTGGTTGATCACCTCGCTCTCGGCCAGGACCGCGCAGATCGAGGAGATGGCGCAGGGGGCATCGGCCTGGAGGCTGAGGGGGCCGACGCGCTCCAGCTCCACTTCCAGGGCGCGGGCCACGCGCTCGATGAAGCGCCCGGCGCCGGAGGCGCACTTGTCGTTCATCCGGAAGCCGACCACGCGGCCGCTGCCGAGGATGCGGAAGGCGCGCGCGTTCTGCGCGCCGAGGTCGAGGATCGTGCGCGCGTCCGGCATCAGGGCCACGCCGCCGCGCGCGTGGCAGGTGATCTCGGTGATCTGGAGGTCGCGCTCCATGGCCTGGTAGCGGCCGTAGCCGGTCGCCGCCTGGTACACGAGATCGGCGCGCGTCGCCCCCGCGTCGGCGAGCGCCGCCTCCATCGCCTGCGCGGCCGCGGCGGCGAGGTCGAAGCGCGTGTAGAGGCTGCCGCGGCCGAGGATGGCGCCGTTGCGCTCGCGGCCATCGGCCGCGATCACCACGGCCTTGGTCATCCGGGATCCGACGTCCACTCCTCCGGCGAGCCTCATGGCCTCGCTCCTTGCGCCTCGCGGCGCCGCGCGCCGGCCAGCGCCCGCTCCATCGCGAAGATCGCCGCTCCCAGCGCGCCGATGTACTGGCTGTCGGCGCTCACGTTGATGCGGCGCCCCAGACGCTCCTCCACCGCGGCCACCATGCCCGGATTGCGCGCCACGCCCCCGGTGAAGGTCAGCGCCGGCTCGTCGCCGACGCGGCGGATCAGCGAGGCGCTGCGCCCGGCGATGGCCCGGTGCACTCCCGCGAGGATGTCCTCGCGCCGGCGCCCGCGCGACAGCTGGTTCAGGATCTCGCTCTCCACGAACACGGTGCACACGTTGGTGATCTTGAGCCGCTCGGTGGACCGGAGCGAGAGCGGCCCGATCTCGCTGACGTCCAGGCCCATCACCTCGGCGCTGGCGGCCAGGAAGCGGCCGGTCCCGGCCGCGCACTTGTCGTTCATGCAGAAGTCCACCACCTCGCCGCGCTCGCTGATCCGGATCGCCTTGGTGTCCTGCCCGCCGATGTCCAGGATGGTGCGGGTGTCCGGGAACAGGCAAGCCGCGCCCCGGGCGTGGCAGCCGATCTCGGTCACCTGGTCGTCGCCGGCCGCGACCCGGAAGCGCCCGTAGCCGGTGCCGACGGTGTAGAGCACCTCGTGCGGCTCGATGCCGGCGCCGGCGCAGGCCTGCTCCAGCACCTCGCGGCCGGCCTTCACGACGTCGGCCCCGGTCATGCGCAGGCCGCGGCCGCGGATGTGCCCGTTCTCGTCAAGCACGACGCACTTGGTCTGGGTGCTGCCGACGTCGATCCCCGCTGTGTGCATGTCAGGCTCCGGCCGTGACGCGGCGGTGCTCGAGGGCCTCGAAGAAGGCGTCGATGCGGTTCTTCATCTGCGCCGCGGCGAAGTAGCGCGGATCGGCGAGGTCGCTCTCGATGAACAAGGTGGGCACGCCGAAGTCGCGGATGAACTGCTCGCGCAGGTCGGCCTGCCCCACCGAGAACGAGCGGCAGGACTTGACCGAGTGGATCACGAGCGCGTCCGCCTGGTAGTCGCGCACGTAGTCGCGGATCATCCGGGAGCGCATGGCCCAGTTGCGGTTGGTGTAGCAGCCGAGCATGTACTCGGCCATGCTCTCCATCGGGCGCCCGGGGTCGTGGCGGAAGCCGAAGTCCCAGACGCCGCCCACCTTGGAGTAGGTGGAGGCCACGCACACCGCTCCCCAGCGCTTGAACAGCTCGCCGAAGGCGCGGAAGTGCGGCCACGGCGGCGGCCCCTCCACCACGATGCGCACCTCCTCGGCCGCAGCCGGGCCCAGGCCGCGCAACACGCGCTCCATGACCTCGGCGTGCACCGCCTCGTAGTAGCCGAGGCATTCGGGAGTGCCGCGCATGACGTAGAGCGGCGCCATGAAGAAGACCGCCTCGAAGTAGGCGTCGATCGGCGAGGGGCGCCGCCGCGCGCTCTGGAGGATCTCCACCCACAGGCCCTCGCTGCGCCGCGAGAGCTCCAGCGCCCGGCGGTAGCCGGCGTGGTCGAAGGGGCGTCCGGTCACGCGCTCACACACCCGGCACAGCTCCTCGAGCTGGCGCACCACGTACCGGACCTGCTCCGGCGCCGGCCCCTCCGTGCCCTGGAGGTAGGGAACGTCGAGCACGACCATCTCGGCCCCGTAGTAGCGGCTCAAGGCCTCGAACCAGCGCAGGTAGGTGGCGCAGCCGGCGTAGTTGCACACAAGCAGGTCCGGCGGCGGCAGCTGCGTGCCGTGCGGCATGTGGTTGCCCTTGGCCATGAGCCCGATGTCGTTCTTGACGTAGCCGCATACGTCTCCGGAGTAGCCCATGTCCTCGGCCGCGAGGATGTTGGCGCCCGCCGCCTTCTTGATCCCGCACTGCAGCGCGTTCACCTCCGGGTACACGAGCCGCATGCCGAAGGCCTGGAGCAGTTCGCCGATGTTGCCGCTGATGAACAGGTACGCCACCTTCTCGCCGCGGCCGGGCGCCTCCTCCAGCTGGCGGTACCAGCGCGTGAGCAGATCCTTCTGGATGCGCTGGCCGGCGCCCTGGTGCAGGTAAGGCTCGCTCACGACACGGCCTCCTTCTCCTCGGCGAAGAACAGGATCGACTCGGAGAAGGTCTCCGCCTGGGTCCGGATGGACTCGAAGCTGGCCATCTTCTCCTCGAACTCGACCGACAGGAACGGGATGCCTTCCCGCTCCAGCGCGGCCTTGTGGAGCACGAAGTCGTACAGCGCCGGCTCGCAGAACTTGGCGGTGCAGAACACCACCCCGTCGGCACGGTGGGCGCGGGCGCGCTCGACCAGCCTGGCGCTGCGCTCCGCCGAGTCGTGGTGGCGCACCACCGAGGGCTCGGCGGATTCGAAGTAGGCCGCGACCAGGTCGTCCCAGGGGTCATCGCCGCGCGCCAGCGGCCGGCGGAACCAGTTCATGCCGCGGCCGAGGTCGCTGTCGACCACGAAGCAGTGCGCCTCGTCGAGGACGCGCAGGAGGTCCATCGGCGGCTGCTCGCAGAACGAGCCCTCCAGCACCACGCGCACGCCGTCGCGGCGCCGGCACTCGCGGGCCGGCAGCAGCGCCAGCAGCTCCTCGAGCACCGCGTTCTGGGCGCGCGGATCGCGCCGGCCGCAGCTGCGCAGCAGCGCCGCGTGCTCCTCCAGGCTGAGCCGCCACGGCTCGGCCGTGCGCACCGCGGCCAAAGACCGCAGCAGGGCGCGCTGGCGCTCGTACAAGCCGATCGCATGCTCCAGGCGCTCCGCGGTGACCTCCGTCCCGGTCACGGCGGCGAGCCGCCCCGCCAGCCGCTCCAGCTCGCCGCGGTAGTAGTCGCGCGCGCCGCCGCTCGCCGGGTTCTGCGGGTAGTGCAGGTATTCGCACAGCATGCCCGGGAAGTTGCGCTGCCACACCCCGGACAGGTTGCGGGCCACGTCGCACAGCGAGCTGAACAGGATGCCGTCCAGGAAATCCAGACGGCCGGTCATCCCGAGCTCGAGCGTGCTGCGCGAGATCGAGCAGATGAAGCTCTGCAGGCGTGCGTCGGCGCGCTCCACCTCCACCTGGTCGCCTCCGCCCCACAGGGCCACGGGCAGCGCGCCGGCGGCCCACAGCAGCTCCTGAGGCGCGTAGACCGGGAAGAAGCCGACGCAGTGACGCCCCGGCTGTTCCTCCTTCCAGGCGCGGAGGGCGCGGAACTCTGTGTCCTCCACGGCGGCGCGCGCGGCGCTGAACAGACTCTCGAGCCGGCTCATCGGTCCTCCCAGCGCGGCGTGCGCCGCGCGACGAAGGCTTCCAGCCCCTCCACGGCGTCGTGGGTGCGCATCAGCTCGCCGAGGTACTGGCGCTCCAGGCCCGGCAGCACGCGCGCCAGCGCGTCCCGCCACGGCCAGCGCGCGGCGCGCCGGGCCTGGCGCAGCGCCGCGGACGAGTGGCCGAGCAGCCGCTTCCGGGCCCAGTCCTCGGCGGTGGCGAGCACCGAGCCCGCGGGCGCCTCCAGGTCCGCGATGCCGCGCCGCAGCGCCTCGCTGCCGGCGAGGGTCGCGCCCGAGAGCAGCAGGGAGACGGCGTAACCGGCGGACGCGCGCAGCGGCAGCAGCGCCGAGGCCGCAGGCGCGAACACGCCCAGCCGGACCTCCGGGCAGCCGAGCTCCGCGTCGCTGTCCACGGCGATCAGGTCGCAGGCGAGCGCCAGCTCGAAGCCGCCGCCGAGGCAGCGCCCGGCCACGGCCGCGAGCACGGGCGGCAGCGGCAGCTCGTCGAGATCGCGCAGCAGCCGGTGGAATTCGGGAAGCATGGCCTCCACCGCGCCGGGCAGGTGCTCCGCCACGCTCGCGCCGTAGCTGAAGTGGCTGCCGGCGCCGGTGATCACGATCAGCTTCAGCGCCGGATCGGGCGCCAGCTCCGCCAGCTCCCCGCGCAGCGCGGCCACCGCCTCGCGCGTCAGCAGGTTGGCCGGGGGCGGGCCGAGCTCGAGCAGCGCGGCGCGCTCGTCGAGGAGCGGGCGGCGCGCGATCGCGGCGGCGGTGCTCAATGGGGGTCCTCCCGGTCCAGCGCGGAGGGTGCGGCGCGGCGCAGCAGGCCGTCGCCCCAGGGCTCGCCCTCGGCCAGCGCGCGGCGCAGCTCGATGAAATCGACCTCGCGCCGCTCCTTGTCGGGCGCGCGGTGGAAGCTGCGGAACCCGGCCCGGGCCTCGGTCACCATGTTCAGCGCCAGCCAGGCCCGGTGTCCCTCGCGGTTGCGGTCCCACCAGGCCAGCTTGTGGCGGCGCAGCGCCTCCAGCGTGTAAGTGGTGCAGTCGGGCATGGTGAGCGCCAGCCGGCCGGCGAGGCGTTCCACCTCCGCGTCGAGCAGCGTGAAGTCAGTGACGGCGCGCTGCAGCAGCGCCTTGGCCGCCGCCAGATCTTCTCCGGTCTTCAGAGTGCCGTGGAGCGGCCGTCCGTAGCGGTCCCAGTACGCGCCCAAGACCACGAGCGGGTTGGGGATCAACTCCCCGTCCAACCGCAGCACGGGAACGATCTGGTTGACCAGTCCGAACTGCAGCGCCTGGTGCGCGGTCCACATCTCGCAGAGGGTGCAGGACTCCACCGCGCGCGCCCAGCCGACGTAGAGCGGCAGGAAGTCGGTCGAGCCTCCGACCGGAGCGCTGCCGTGCTTGGGGCCGGCCTGGCCGAAACGCGCGGTGTCGGCGGCGATGGTGAAGTCGCAGGCCATGCCGATCTCCTGGCCCCCGGCGATGCGCATGCCGTTGACGCGGCAAATCACCGGCTTGTCGCACTCGAGCAGCGCCGAGACTACGTCGTTGAACACGCGCATGTAGCGGCGGTACTCGTCGGGCCGGCCGGCGTAATGCTCGCTGTATTCCGCAGTGTTGCCGCCGGTGCAGAACGCCTTGTCCCCGGCCGCCGTGAACACCACCGCCTGCACCTCCGGATCGTTGCTGGCGCGCCGCAGCGCGAGGATCAGCTCGGCGAGCGCACGCGTGGTATAGGAATTGAACTGGCGCGGATTGTCCAGCCAGATCCAGGCATTGACGAGGCCCTGCGGTTCCGCGCCGTCGGGCAGGCGCAGGGGCTTGCGCTCGTAGCGGATCTCGCGGAAGGCATAGCCGGGGGCGATGTCGTGATCCAGGAAGCGCGTAGTGGTGGTGGCAGGAGTCATGGCACGAGGATCGGCCGTTTCGTGATGCGGTGCGCGCGGACCTCCTCGAGGACCGCGTTGACATCGTCCATGGGAAAGCAGCCCACGAAAGGCTTGACCTGGACCTTTCCGGAGCGGACCAGCTCGAGCGCGGGCGCGTAGAGCTGCGGGCGGCAGCCCCAGTTGCCGAAGGCGTCGGCGTCGAACGCCATCAGGCTGCTCAGCCGCACCGCGACGCGCTCCAGGCAATAGCCGACGATGCCGACACAGCCGGCGGGTGTGAGCAGCGACCAGGCCAGCTCCTGCCCGGCGGGCGTGCCGCTCATCTCCAGGACCTTGAGGCGCAGCTCGGGGATCGCGGCCTGCCGGAGCCCGTCGCGCACCGCCGCGCGCGCGCCCCGGGCATCGAGGCCGCGCGTGTTCACGAGGGCCGCGGCGCCGCGGCCGCGCAGCCTCTCGAGGCGGCCGTCGTCGATGTCGACGGCCACGACGGCCGCGCCGAGCGCGGCGGCGATCTGCACGCCGAAGCAGCCGATGCCTCCCGCCCCGATGACGACCACGCCGTCCCCGGGCGCGATGCCCGCGCGCACCGCCGCCTGGTACGGCGTGGTCACCGCGTCGGCGAGCACCGCCAGCTCGTGCAAGGCGAGACCCGCCGGCAGCGCGCCGGCCTCTACCAGCCAGCGGGCAGGCACGACGACGTGCGAGGCGAAACCGCCATGGAAGTCGTTGCCGGGCATGCTCTGGCTCCGGCAGGCGTTCTCGCGCCCCGCGCGGCACAGCGCGCATTCGCCGCAGGGCAGGACCGCCGGAACCACGACGGCGCGCCCGATCCACGCCTCGGCGCCCGCGCCCGCCTGCTCGACGATGCCGGCGATCTCGTGGCCGAGGCACAGCGGCAGGGCATGGTTGGTGCGCACGCCTCCGTGCAGGAAGCCAAGATCGGTGTGGCAAACTCCACAGCCGGTGACGCGCACCCGCGCCTCGCCCGCTGCGGGCTCCGGCACGACCGCAGCCTCCCGAACGAGGGGTCGGCCCGGCTCGGTCATCAGCCAGCGGTAGGCGGCGCGGTTCGTTGCTGGTGCCTCCCCGTCTAGATGATTGATCGCCCGCCGAATACAAGGCTGAATTAGCAAAATACTGCTCTCAAATGATATGATGAGCGCATTATATTACTCTTTTTGGGCGAGCAAATTCAAGAAAGCCGCCGAAGACAGATCGGGGCGCGCCCTCAGACTGCGCCGTTCCATGGCGGCGCCGATCCGGTCCGCTGCGGCCGTCCTGCGCCGGACGGCCGCAGCGCTCGCCACGCGGATCCGCTACGGCACCGTGTCGAAAGGCTCCGAGGACGAGGACGGTTCCGGCGCGTCCTTGAACAGCTTGAGCACCCGCGCCCGGCAGAACTTCTCCGCATCCAGGATGCGGACCGTCACTTCAGGCAGGGAGCCGGTCGAGTAGCCGGTCAGCTCCTTGACCTCGAGCACCTCGAAGGCCACGGTGCCGAGATTGGCGCCCTTCAGGCTGCCGTTGAGCGGGCCGTAGTTGATGCTGATGTCGCTGTCGTAGACCACCGCGCAGACCCGCCGGCCCACCAGCATGGCCAGGCCATCGGCGCGCAGCGGCGTCACGCGCGGGATCTTGTCCAGCAGGACTTCGGGATCCGGGCCGGTGCCCAGCCCGGGCCCGACATTGTGCGAGTAGGGAATGCGGTTGTTGCCGAGGTAGTTCTCCAGGCCGTTGCTGGTCGGCCCGGCGGCCGCCCAGGAAGCCGGGATCTCCTTCACCGCGAACCAGCCTTCGTCGCCGACCGTCCCGGTGTGCAGCTTGATGATCTCGCCCTCATGGGCGTCGAAGTAGCGCAGCTCGCTGCGCAGCGCCAGCGCCGCGATGTCGTCGTTGACGTCACTGGCCGAGAAGAAGTTCGGCGGGTTGCCGTTGTCGATGCTGTCCTCGTCGATGACGAGGAACAGCGGGTGGGGGTTGGCGGCCGCCGCCTCTTGCGGTTGCAGCGGTGCGCTCGATCGCGCCGCGTGCGTCAAGCCGCCCACCAGCGTGAGCAGCACGACAGCAGCGGCAATGGGGAGAGGCCCAAAGATCATGAAAACCTCCTGAGAACCAAGAAAGGGGTAGGAATCGAAGGCCAGGGCGAGAGGGGGCTCTCACCCTGGCCGGCGGACCAGCATACGCTCGGCCCTAACGGGCGTCGTAGGGCGGCGACGACGGCGCACAGGGCTGTTGTTCGCCGGGACTTCCGGCTCCGGCCGGATCCAGTCCCAGGCGGATGTCGGCAATGCGTCCGGCGCCGTCCACACGGACCGTGGTCGGCCAGCAGCACACGCCGAAGCGGCGGGACAGCAGCCGCTGCGGGTCGGGGACGAGCCGCAGGGAGGGATCGAGCTGCGCCAGGGTGCGGGCGGCGAGCTCCGGGTCCTCGCCGTCGTTCACGCACAGGAGCAGCGGGCCGCGGCCGTTCTGCCCGCGCCCGGCAGCGGCGGCGCGCCGCAGCTCCTCCAGCGAAGGCTCCGACCAGCTGGTCCAGAAAACGACTTGGGCCTCGCGCCCGCCCATCTTGCGCAGGCTGAGCACCAGCCCGCTGCCGCAGGGGAAGAAGATGTCCGGCGCGAGCTCGCCGAGGCCGAAGCCGAGCCCCAATTGGGTGCGCCGCGGCGGGCGCGGATTGCCGTTCGGCAACCCGGCAAGAACCTTGATCAGCTCGTCGGCGCGCAGGGGGCCGCGGGCGCGGAAGACCTCCTTGCCGCCGGGCCCGAGGATCACCGTGCCGGGCTCCGCCAGCCGGAAGCGCTCGCGCCAGCGCTTCTCCGGGTCGTGCGAGACCGCCAGACTGGGGACGGCGCGCAGGGAAGCCGGGACGCCGCGCCCGAGCTGCTCCGAGATCAGCGTCGCGAAGACCAACGGGCCGCGGCCATCGCGCGGCAGCGCCTTGCCGAGCGCGGCGATGCCGGCCTCGACGTCGGAGCCGGGATTGTGGACCAGCAGGAAGCCGCGGTTCTCGTTCCCGCCGGACAGGGAGTGCGGGCGGAAGGAGCTCCAGGGGTCGATGGCGGCCAGCGCGCCGCCCTGGCCGTCGGGCACCAGCACGGGCAGCCTGTCGGTCTCGAGGTGGTCGAGGCTGGCCACGACCACGGAAAGCGCGCAGACGCGGGCGGAAACGGTGGCCGGCGGGCCCTCGCCCGAGAGCACCTGGGTGCCCTGCACCTCGACGCACCAGACCTTCGGCGGCCAGCCGAGGTTCGAGAGATCGAAGCTGCTGCCGGCGAAGCGGGAGGCGGCCGCGCCGGTGTCCAGTAGCGGCCTGTCGCCGATCGTGGCGGCGCCGAGGTCGCCGTCGATGACCAGCTCCGGCTGGATCCGCGCGATGAAGCGGTGGTTCTCGGTGAGCTGGCGCTCGACCGCGCCGTCGCCGCGGACTTCGCGCCAGATGTAGCGGCGGATCGTTCCGCCCGGGATGAAGCTGTCGAAGGCGTTGAGCTCCAGCTCCACGGAGAGGACGTTGGTCGCGGCCGGCGACGCCGGAGTCTGCTTGTCCAGCCGCCGGAAGCTCGCCACCACCGGCGGCGCCGACCCGATGTCGACCGTGGCGGCCAGGATCACCGCGTCCGGGTCGATGGCGGCGCGCGTGAACTCCAGGCCGACGCCGCTGATCGCCAGCTCCTCCAGCAGGCCGCGCACGCTGTCGTCCACCAGCGTGTTCAGCTCGGCGTTGGCGGCGTCGATGACGGCGCCGGCGGAATCCTCGATGCCGTCGACGATGCGGCCCTCGAACAATCCGAAGATTACGCCCGGCAGGAACCCCTGGGTGATGTCCACGTCGGTGCCGGGAGCCAGGAACAGGGCCAGGCGACCCTGCTCCACCTTGAGACCGAAGTTGAGGGTCAGGCGGAAGCGGTAGGAGCCGACGACGGACGCCGAGCCCGATCCGTCAACGCTGATGCGCAGCCGGCCCGGCTGCAGCTCGAGCCGCAGGCTGGGCGGATCCAGCTTGGCGCTGAAGCTCAGGCCGAGGCGGGAGCCGCTGACGGCGACGGTGCTCAACGGTCCCTGCGCGTTCTCGAAGAGCACCCGGGTCAGGAACTCGCGGCCGATGGCGACCCCAGCCTGGTCCTGCGGCGCCAGGAAGATCTCGGTGACGCCGGCCGGGCTCGGCGGCGGGCCCTGCAAGTCGCCGAGGCCGAGCAGCAGGCCGAAGGCGGAGAGGGCGCCCTGCTGCAGCGTCTTGAAGTCGAGGTCGCGCACGGCGAAGCCGCCGGCCTCGAGGCTGCCGACGTGCAACTGCACCGGCGCGATCGACTGCGCCACGATGGCGGGCACCGCCGCCTCGACCAGCGCCACGTCCTCGGCGCTGGCGCCCGAGCCCGCGGCCGGCTGGAAGCGGGCCTGGATGCCGTTCAGCCCGACCTGGATCAGCAGCTCGCCCTGGCACTGGACCACGCTCAGGCCCACGGTGAGGGAGAGCGTGCCGTGCAGGAACTCGGGCGCGGGGTCGCTGCCGAAGGCGCGCTGGAACCAGGAAAAGATGTCCATCGAGACCGTCACGCGCGTGCCGTCCGATCCCGCCGGCACCGTGACCGAGGGCGTCGAGACCTGGATCTCGAGGTGCCCGCGCAGGTTGCGGCCGGCGATCGGTCCGTTCAGCGGCAGGTTCACAGAAGTGCTGTGCATCAGGTGCGGGCCCGGCGCGGGCAGGCCGGGCGGCGGATTGCCCTTGCGGTGGATGGCGGCCAGCAGGCGGTCGGCGCCGTCGGGAGCAATCTGGATCACCGCGTCGTAGGCGCCCGTCCAGCGATTGACCATGGGGATACCGTTCCTCTCAGGGGAGCTCGAAGCAACGGAGGGTAGTCAGAGTATTCGGCGGATCCGCCGCCACGGCACGGAAGGCGACCTCCTCGCCGGGAGCGTCATGGTCCCCGCCGCACTGCCCGATCCGCGTGATGGCTCCCTGGCGCGCGACCGTGCAGGTGGCGCGATAGAAGCCCGCCGTGGCCTCCGACCCGGCCTGGAAGCCTTGCAGCGCACCCACGGGCCCTACGAAAGGCAAATCCGTGGTGGTGACGCCCTCGCCGAACTGGCCCTCCAGCTCCATGGTCGCTGTGAAGGGCCCCGTGCCGCCGACGTCGGGCACCGCGACACCCAGGACCAGGGACTGCGGCACGGCCGCCTGGAAGACCAGCCTGGGATTCAGGACCCCGGTGGCGTCCCCCGCCGGAGCCTCGAACAGCACCACCAGGTCCGGCGCGTTCACCTCGCCGCTGGCTTCGCTCACCCTCTCCTCCACTCCGTTCCGCCGGACCGTGCAGGTGGCGACAAAGGAGCCTTCCGCGACATCCAGGGTGATGCCGAAGGCCACGCGACCGTCGTCCAGCGGCAGGGCCGTGGTCAGATCGAACGGAGACGCGGCGAGCTCAGTGTCGAACCGCACGAGCTTCATCTCCGCCGTGACCTCGCCCACCGGCCCCGGCACGGTGGCGCCAAGGCGGACGCGGTGGATGATGGGGTCGTCGAGGGTGAAGATGAGATCGCAGCCGAGGAAGCGGAAAAGGTAGAGGACCGGCAGCAGCAGCAGGCCCGAGGCGAAGAGGTGCGCCGAGCTGGCGGATGCCGGCGCTGCGGCGCCAAGACGCGCCGGCTCACCGCCCAGCGACCAGCCGGCCGTCAGACCGATCAGGGATGCGGCGAGAAGGCCCAAGGACATCCACTGAAAGGCGCCAAGCCCTGCCACGACCGGTGCGCGCCGCTCGCGCAGCCGCTCCAGCAGGAAGCGCCCCACGGCATAGCCGCTCGCCACGAACAGGAAGACGGCCCCGGGGAACGGTGACACGTTCCACAGCAACACCGCGAGCAGCAGCAGAACCCCGCCTAGCAACGCCTCGAAGACCGGATTCGGCAGGCGCCGCTCCACGACTCCACGCGCGTTGCGCAGTCGGATTCCAAGGAGACCATGGGTCTGCCGCCCCGCGCAGCAGCCGTTCAGGAGGCAGCCCAGCCGCGTCAGGATCATCCCGGCCAGGATGGCGACCGCCCCGACGTCCCAGAAGGCCCCAAACGGCAGGCCCATCCAGCGCAGCAGCGGCGCCGACAGCAGGAGCGCCGGCGGAAGCGCGCCATACATCGCCGCGCCCCCATGCTCCACGCGCAGGATCTCTGCCGGCCGGGCGCGGAAGTGGGACCAATGCAGAGCTACGACCAGCGCCCGGGCCCCCACCAGGCATACCGGGATCAGCAAGACCATCGCCGTGACGGTGCGGACGGGATCGAGCCCGGCTCGGCGCGCCATCGCGTCCGCGGCGACGAGCGCCGCGAGCAGGCCCACGTAGAGCAGGACCGCGTACCAGGGGAAACGCCGGCGCGGGAGCGCGGGACGCAGCGGATGCATGTGCAAAGGGGTCATCAGGGGAATCAAGCCTCCGCTGCAGCAATTGCGTACGACCCCAGGACCGCCAGGAGCCCCAGCACGATCGCGGCGTCGGCCACGTTGAAGACGCTGAGCCGTCCCAGTCTCAGGAAGTCCAGGACCGCCCCGTGCCGGAGGCGGTCATAGAGGTTGCCGAGCGCGCCCCCCAGGGCGGCGCCGAGCCCGACTTGTGTCGCGCGCCCGCTCAGCGGGTCGATCTGGACCAGCAGCAGCGCCGCGGCAAGGCCAAGTCCAATGGCCAGCAGCCACGCGGCCGGCGACCCCCCCGGCCATGTCCAGGGATGCGCGTTGCGCACCGGCTGGATGCTGAACAGGCCCACCAGGGACGCGCGGCCTCCCAGGCCGGGTCGCTGCAGCGCGAGCCACTTCGCCGCGCGGTCCAGCGCGAAAACGGCCACCAGCATCGAGAACAGTGCCGCCATGGAACGGGGGCTCAGAGCGACCGGGATACTGTAGCCCTGCCCCTCGCCAGGAGCGCTGTTCCTAGCCGGCCTGGTGGAGGCCGAGGACGTTACCGCCCGGATCCTTGATCCACGCCCCCCGGTGCCCGTCCATGGTGGCGACCCCGTCCACAGTCTTGATTCCCGGCAGGTCGTACTCCTCGAACTTCACGCCTTTCTTGCGGAGCGCCGCCATTTCCCGCGCCAGGTTGGTCACCTCGAAGGTGGCGGCGGTGTCCTCGGACTTCTTCGAGCCGGACTCGAACACCGAGATGGTGGTGCCCTTGCCGGCCCGGAACTCCAGGAAGCCCTCCTTCACCGATCCGGCCACGCGCTTGAGGCCGAGCTTCTTCGTGTAGAAGCTGAGGGCGGTCTTGAGGCCACGGTAGGGCAGGGTGGCGGAGACGTGCGACTTCGACAGCATGAGGACCTCCGGGTTTCTGCCTCCTACGGCGACTCGTCGTACTCGGCGGCGCAAATCCCAGCCCCAGAGGTACGGCAGGTGATCCTGCTGCGCAAGTTGATCAACCTGTCGCGGACCGAGATCGCGCGGGAGATGAACCGCAGCGAGGACGCCGTGACCGCGCTGCTCGGCCGCGCCCTCGCGCGACTCCGTGAGCTCCTGGAAGCGCCTCCGCAGTGACTCGAGCCTCCAGGACGCGCGCGTGCGTGCCGTTAGAGGCTCATCGCGTTGGTCTTGGCGCCTTTCATGGGCCAGCCGTGGCCAGCAGCGCGTTCGAGGCGGCGGCGCCCTGGATCGCCGCGGGGTCGTACAGCCAGGCCTGGGCGAAGATGCGGAAGCCGGAAGGCAGCGGCGGCAGGCCCGCTTCGACGAATTGCGCCCGGCCGGAGACGTCAGTGCGGAACGGGATCCGATGGTCCGCGCGCGGTACGAGCGTACCGCCGTGGAACGGGCGCAGCAGCGGCGCGAAACCGATGATCCAGGAGCCTTGCGCGTCGGATCGGGCATTCGCCAGGCTCAGGGTGAGGGTTGTGCCGGCAAGCAGTGATCCTGCCCCCGTCATGGACGGGAAGCCACTGCTCCCGGCCAGCGCGTAGCCCAGATCCGTCCACGGCGCGGGAGGCTCGAGGATGAAGCCCCAGTTCGGGCCCCACACGGCCCCGTAGAAGCCGCGCCCGATGATGACGCCGGTTTCGCTGATGTCCGTGGCCTCGGTCATCTGGTAGCCGCCAGTGTCGAAGAGGTCGTTGAGGTCGACCATGCCCGCGGCGGGATCCCACAGGAACGCGCGGTTCTCGTTGGCCCCGGTCAGCGCCGATCCGACCACGCGTCCGGCGTTGTCGATGGCCTTGGGACGCACGTACAGAGTGGACCCGCCCTCGAGGCCGGGAAGGAAGGTGAATCCGGTGACGGGGTGCCAGACGAAGGCCTCGTGCGCGCTGCCGTGGCTGGCGGTGCCCACGACCATCCCGAGCTCGTTCACGTCCACCGCCTCGCTCCAGGGGCCGCCCAGCAGGTCGTTGAAGCTGGACCAGGCTCCGGTCTGCAAGTCCACGACGAAGCCGTCCGAGGATCCCGAGGTCGGCCTGCTGTTGCCGACGGCGGTGTGTCCGGCGTTGACGCGATCCAGGCTGGAGGCGGCCGGGATGAAAATGCTGCGGCTGCCGTTGACCGGGTCCCAGACCAGGATGCCGCTCGACGTGCCGGAGTTGTTGGCCCAGCCCACCGCCGTGAGCGCGTCGTTGAGGTCGTACAGCGCGGTGTCGCCGGCGCCGTTGAGGGGCGGGATCTGGATCGTGGTCCCGTCGGCCAGGTAGATGACGCCTGGATAGCCCCGGGCCACGATCATGTCCCCGACGTTGTTGGTACGCGGCACCGGCAAGTACCCGGGCAGCAGGCGCAGGCCCGCGCTCGCGGTCCATTCGAAGGTCTGCGCCACGCCGGCCTCCAGCGTGCCGCCGACCACGCGCCCCCAGTCGCTGATGTCGGTGCAGTAGCTCTCGGACAGGGGCGAACCGCCGTTCGGTTCGATCACCGTCAAGCGGTACCCGGACTGTGCCGAGACGTCGGGAGGCTGGAGGGCGGGAAGGAGGAGTGCAAGCAGTGCGGGAGCGAGCATGGACAAGTCTCAGCGGGCAGCAGTGGAGGCGGGGCCGACCAGCAGGAAGCCGGCCGATGGCACTGCTAGGGTGCGGTGGCGAGCAGCGCGTTCGAGGCCGCCGCGCCCTGGATTCCGGCCGGGTCGTTCAGCCAGGCCTGGGCGTAGATGCGGAAGCCGGACGGAAGCTGCGGCAGGCCGGCCTGCACGAACAGCGCCCGGCCGTCCGCGTCGGTCTGCAGCGGGATCCGATGGTCCGCGCGCGGCACCAGGGTGCCGCCGTGGAACGGGCGCAGGAGCGGCGCGAAGCCGATGATCCAGGCTCCGCTGGCGCGGGCGCGGGCGTTGGACAATTCCAGCGTCAGCGTGGTCCCGGCGATCAGCGATCCGGCGCCCAGCATGGAGGGAAGCCCGTTGCTGCCGGCCAGCGCGTGGCCCAAGTCGGTCCACGGCGCGGGCGGCTCGAGGATGTAGCCGCGGCTCGGGCCCCAGGTGGTGCCGTGGAAACCCTGGCCGATGATGACCCCGGTTTCACTGATGTCGCTGGCCCAGGTCATCTGGAAGCCGCCGGTGTCGAACAGGTCGTTGAGGTCGACCATACCCGTGGCGGGATCCCACAGGAACGCATGGTTCTCGGTGGCCCCGGTCAGCGCCGAGCCGACCACGCGCCCGGCGTTGTCGATGGCGCGGGGGCGCACGTAGGCGGCCGGGCCGCCGTCCAGGCCGGGCAGGAAGGTGAAGCCGGAGACCGGGTGCCAGACGAAGGCCTCGTGCCCCGCGGCGTGGCTCGCGGCGCCGGTCACCATGCCGAGATCATTCACGTCCACCACCTCGCTCCAGGGGCCGCCCAGCAGGCCGTTGAAGCTGGTCCAGGCTCCGGAAAGCACGTCCACGACGAAGCCATCCGAGGCTCCCGTGGTCGGCTGGATGTTGCCGATGGCGGCATGTCCGGCGTTGACCCGGTACAGGAAGGAGGCCGCCGGGATGTAGATGCTGCGGCTGCCCAGCACCGGGTCCCAGACCAGGATGCCGCTCGTGGTGCCGGTGTTGTTGGCCCAGCCCACGGCCGTCAGCGCGTCGTTGAAGTCGAACAGCGCCGTGTCGCCGGCGCCGTTCAGGGGCGGGATGGTGATCGTACTGCCGTCGGCACGATAGATCACGCCCGGAGTGCGGCCACCCGCGATCATGTCCCCCAGGTTGTTGACGCGCGATCCCGGCAGGTTCGTGGCCAGCAGGCGGACACCTGTGGCTGCTGTCCACTCGAAGGTCTGGACTGCGCCGGCTTCGAGCGTGCGCCCGACCGCGCGCCCCCAGTCGCTGATGTCGGAACATGCGCTTTCGGACAGCGGCGAGCCGCCGTTCGGCTCGATCACGGTCAGCCGGTACCCGGACTGCGGCGAGGCGGCAGGCAGGCAGGTCGGAAGGAGAAGCGCAAGGAATGTGGCGGTGAGCATGGAGAGAACTCAGCGGGCAGGTGTGAAAGCGGGGCCAGACAGGGTGACGCCGGCCGAGAATTCGGACGTGTTGCCGGCCGCGTCGGTGGCCGTGGCCGAGATCACCGAACCGGCGCCCGCGGGCAGCGGCAGCACCACGGCGAAGCGGGCGTCGCCGGCCGCGTCGGTGCGGACCACGGTCGTGCCCAGGAACACTTCGCCCTCGCCGTGGCCGCTCGGATCGGCGGCGGCGTTGGCGTAGAGATCGAGCGCGAAGGGCTGGTTCGGCGTGCTGTTCAGACTCCCGGTCACGCGCACCTGCGCGCCACCGCCTCCGACCACGCCCCAGGCCATCGCCGAGCGCAGCACCGGGTAGTTCTGCAGGCGGTTGGCGCCGTTGTCCAGGTCGCGCAGGTCGTTGAGCGTGACGCCGAGACCGCCCGTGCCGACCAGGTCGATGCCGAGCGCGCCGTTGTCGTGGATGGAATTGACACGCGCCGCCACACCGGACGAGGCGCCGGCGACAACGATGCCGGTGGTCTCGCTGAAGGCCACGAGGTTGGATTCGGCCGTCGTGCCGCCGATACGCACGTTCAGCGGCGTGCCGTTCGGATCCGACTGCACCAGGATGCCTTCGA
This sequence comes from Planctomycetota bacterium, assembly GCA_004295085.1. Taxonomy (GTDB): domain Bacteria; phylum Planctomycetota; class UBA1135; order UBA1135; family UBA1135; genus SHNF01. The sequence continues at coordinate 301,829 of SHNF01000002.1, forward strand.
CGTTGGGGATCGGGCTCACGCCGTCGGCGGCCACGCCGATCCAGTTGCCCGCCAGCGTGGTGCGGGTCGCGGAGGCCACCACGGCGATCCCTATGCCGAAGCGCTGGCCCTGGTAGTGGTCGGCGCCGATCATCACGATGCCGGAGACGAGGTTGTTGCGCAGCACGGTGTCCACGGCTCCCAGGCCGACCGTGATGCCGCCGGTGCCGCTGGATCCCGGGTACTTGGCCATTCCGTTCCGCGTGGTGCCGACGTAGTTGCCCTCGATGAGGGTGTTGACCGCGTGCGAGACATTGAGCTGCGTGCCGTCCGGGTAGCCCTCCTCTCCGTAGTAGCCGCGCCCGGACAGCACGTTGCGCTCGCGCACCGTCGGCCCGCCGACGCGGTTGCGGTCGCAGGTACCCCAGTAGGTGTCGCCACTGATGCGCAGGCCCCAGCCGAAGAAGTTGCCCACCACCACGTTGTCGTCGGCGTCCGACACCACCACGACATCTTCGGAGAAGGTATTGCCCTCGCCGGGCGCGGTGCCGCCGATCACGTTGAACGCGCCCCCGCCGTAGTCGCCGCGGATGGTCAGGCCGCCGGTGGTGCAGCCGAGCACGCGGCAGTCGTTGGCGGTGATCCACACCCCGTTGCCGAAGTTGTTGCCGATGGTGACGTCCAGGCCGCGCACCAGGCCGCGGTCGGCGGCCAGCCACAGGCTCGGAATGGCCGCCGGCACGCCCGCGTACTGCAGGCCGACCTCGTTGCCGTCCGGGTTGGTGTCGCCGGTGAAAGCGGTCTGCGTGCTGAAGTCGACCGTGGTGTCGGGATCCGACACGTACAGCATGTTCTCGAGGCGGATGAGCGCGCGGTCGTCGTAGAAGATGGACCACTCGCTGCGAGGGATGGCGAAGGCGATGGTCTGCGGCCCGGGCGTGTTGTTGGCGGCGGTGATCGCCTCGCGGATGGTGATGTGGCCGTCCGGACCCGGCAGGTCGGCCACGGTCTGGCCCCCGCTGAAGTCCATGAAATCGTCGAGCGCGAGGTCCACCGTGATGGACTGCGCGGACAGCAGCGGCGTGGCCAAGCCAGCAGCCAGGAGAAGGAGGGGCAGGCGCAGGTTCATGGCTTCTCTTGAAGAAGCGTCATCCGCCCGCAATCTCCCTCAAGCCAGGCGCCCCATGCGGCCGCTCTGATAGTCCTTGATGGCGCGGTAGATCTCCTCGCCCGTGTTCATCACGAACGGCCCGTGCGCGACGACGGGTTCGCCGAGCGGCTCGCCGGTGAGGAGGAGGAGCTTGGTGTCCTGGAGCGCATCCAGGCGCAGGCGCGTTCCCTCCCGGTCGAACAGCGCCATCTCGGCGTCTCCGAGCTCGCTGGAGCCGGCGGCGGCCCGGCCCTCGAGCACGATCGCCGCGGAGTTGTGCCCGTCGGGGACGTCGAACTCTGCGCCGCCGCCCCCGGCCAGCCGCAGGTCCCAGACGTTCAGCGGCGTGAAGGTGGCCGCCGGCCCGCGCACGCCCTGGAAGCTCCCGGCGATGACGCGCACGGTGCCGGCGCCTGCCGCCAGTGTCACCTCCGGGATCCGGGCGCGCACGATCTCCTGGTACTTCGGTGGCGACATCTTGTGGCGCGCGGGCAGGTTGACCCACAGCTGCACCATCTGCAGCGTCCCGCCGGCCTGGGCGAAACGGCGCTCATGCAGCTCTTCGTGCACCACGCCGGACGCGGCCGTCATCCACTGGACGTCGCCCGGGCCGATGACGCCCGCGTTGCCGGCGGAATCACGGTGGGCCACGCTCCCCTGATAGACGATGGTCACCGTCTCGAAGCCCCGGTGCGGGTGCTCGCCGACGCCGCGCGGCGGTTCCGCCGGCGGGTAGTAGCTCGGGCCCGCGTAGTCGAGCAGGAGGAACGGGCTGATCGCTTCGCCGAGCGCGTTGGACGGGAAGAGATTGCGGACGTGGAAGCCGTCCCCCACCATGTGAATGGAGCCCGGCCGGAAGGTCTCGAGGACTTTCTTCACGCGAGCGGAGACACGGGCGTTTGGAGCGGTGGCACGCTGACTTGGAGCACCAGGCCAGTCTACCGGTCGGCCGCGAATGGCAGAATCAGGGCCAGGGGAACGCTTCCACTGGCCCCGGCCAAGGCTCGCTGGATGGCTGCGCGCGCGCCGTACGGGCCTACAGGATAAGGTAGCCCTCGGTCAGCGTCTGGTTCCCGCTCTCCTCGATCGCCAGCACCTCGAACTGGTGCTTGCCGGATGCAAGCGAGCCGACGAACTCCGGAGGCACCGTCATGCTCAGCACCGTCGCCGGAACCGTAACCTGGAAGGACTCGACGATGACCTGATATGCGACGACGTTGATGGGAAGGTCCGGGAATCCCGGCGGCGGAGCCGTGACGGCAGTCCAGTGGATCTGCAGGAGGTCGCCGGCACCCATGGTCACGGAGACGTCGGGTCCGTCCGGAATGGCGTGGCTCAGCTCGCCCTCGCCCTCGATCTCCTCGCCGTCCACGGTCCGGCCCTCGAAGTCGTACTCGCCTTGCGGGAACTCCGCGAGGAGATCGTCCAGCGGGACCTCGTCCAGCGCCGGCTCCGCGCCTTCGAAGAACAGCTCGGTCATGCCGAACTCACGGTAAGGCCCGAAGCCGCCGACCGCGAAGATGAGGCGATCGTCCGGATTCGTGATCTTGATGTGCCTCCAGTCCTCCCCGTCGAGGAAGACGTGGACGCCGAGATCGTTGGCCGTGGCGTTGTACTCCCAGTAGATCTTGGCGATCTCGAGCGGGATCTCGTTGCCCCGGTGCGCGAGCTCCGCCGCGTCCGGCGGTGCGCTGATGCCGATAGCCGACCCGGCGCCCAACAGGCCGGCGAGAAGCAGGGATTGCGCGGTGTTCATGCTTTTCCTCCTTGGGTGATGATTGGCGCAGACGACCCGGTGCGCGCCGTGCTGCCAGTCGATCCTCACCCGTAGACCTGAACCGGCACTGAATGGCGCAGCGGCCGCAGGACCTGGCCCGGGGACTTATCCTTTCGGTCTGTGAGGAGCCGGTGAACGGGAGGACAAGGGAGGAGCGGATCGCGGGCGTTCTCGAACGCCTGCGGTGGATGCGACGCGAGCGCATCTGGCCCGACGGCCAGCGCTACCTGTGGACCGATGCCTTCGGCGTCGTGCTCCTGCTCTCTCTCGGGCGGGCGACCGGCGACAAGCGCTTCACCGGCGACGCATGCCGGCTGGTCCGCGAGGTCGAACGTGTGCTGGGCCGCGAGCGCGGCCTGCGGATCGGCGAGGCACCCGATCGCGACGGCCAGTACTTCCACTACCTGGCGATGTGGCTGTTCGCCCTGGGTCGCCTCGGCCGCGTGGATCCTGCCTACCGGACGCGCGCGCTGGAGCTGGTGCGCGAGATCCACCGGCCCTTCGTGATCCCCGGCCGGGGCGTCTGGTGGAAGATGCGCGAGGACCTCTCAGGTCCCTACCCCGGTTACGGGCTGGGCGCCCTCGACCCTTATCACGGTTACTTCGTGTACCGCCTCCTCGACGAGGCCGCGCTGGCCGCGGAGATCGCCGAGATGCGCGAGCTCATGGAAGCCAGCTACGCCGGGCTGGTGATCACCCAGGATCTGGGGCTGGGCATGATGCTGTGGCTGACCCGCTTCTTCCCGCAGGAGCCCTGGGCGCAGGTGCAGCGCGGCCGCTGCCTCCAGGTGCTCGACGCCATGTGGATCGAGCCGGACGGCTACTTCTGCAGGGAGCCGGGCCTCCCCAACGTGAAATTCGCCTTCACGAACTACGGAGTCGCCATCGGCCTCCAGGCCGTAGGCGCCATGCCGGAGCGTGTCCAGCGCCTGCGGAGCTTCTTCCGCAAGCACCGCTCGGGCGACGCATACGACACGGCCGCGATCACGCACGTCATGGCGTGCTGCGCCGAATTCCCCGGCGAGCTCCTGCAGCCCGGAGACTCACCTGCGACACCCAGGTGACGCGGCAATGGGCGGCATTCCCGGGCGCGCGCGATCCCTCACTCCCTTCCGAACAAGCTCCGCAGCTCCTTCTTCGCTGCCTCCAGCCGCGCGCGCTTCTCCGGTGCAAGCCCCTTGCCCGCGCGATTGATGTAGAAACTGAGCATGGACATCGCCGAGCGGTACGGATCGCTCTTGCGCCTGCGGCTGCGCTCGGCGGAGCGCTTCAACGAGCGTGCGATAGCGCGCGGATCCGGCTGCGCGAACACCCCTGGCTCGAGGTCCAGTGCGTTGCTCGTCCTGGTTACCCGTTGTGACCAACGCTTGCGCTTGCGTGCAGTCACGTGAGCCGGATCTCAGAACACCGGCAACTCGAATCCAGGCCGATAGGCGCGGCGCACGATCGAGTTCGTGGCTTCCTCGTGGTTGGTGAAGCTCAGGCTGGACTTGTCCCAGCGCAGCTCCTGGCCGGGGAAGCGCGCGGCCTTCGCGCACAGGAGGCCGGCTTCGGCCATGCGCGCGCCGGCGCTGAACGGGGTCTGCACGAAGGTGCCGGGGCGGCCCAGGATCTTGTCCACCCACGAATGCCAGTGATTGCGCTCGGTCATCTGCCCGAGTCCCGGCAGCTTCTGCCAGTCCACGGGCTTGCCATCCCGCCACACCTCCGTGTGGCCCTCCGGCGCGACGTAGAGCACGCCGTTCTCGCACTGGACCAGGGTGCCGGTGGCCTCGAAGGTGCCGGGAGGCAGGCCGAGCGCGGCCCGCGAAGGGATCTGCCCCCGGTCGCAATAGTGCACAGGGAAGATCGGGCCGGCGAATTGCCGCCCGCCGCCCGGGAAGGACAGGGTCGCGTGCACGTGCTGCGCGTGGTAGAAGTCCGACGGCCGGCGCGTGTGCGAGAGCACCGCCAGCGGCGAATCGAGGTCGTAGGCGTAATACAGCACGTCGAGCAGGTGCGTGCACCAGTCGCCGAGCTGGCCGGTGCCGTAGTCCCACGAGGAGCGCCAGCGCAGGCCGACCAGCCCTTCGCGATACGGAGCATCCTCGGCGGCGCCCAGCCATAGCTTCCAATCGATGTTCGGCGGCGGCTCGGTCGGCTCCTTCAGGCCCCCGTAGTAGAAGTAGCCGTCGCCCTCGTCCGGCGGTCCGTTGACCCAGACGTGCGCCGCCACCGCCCTGCCGAGCAGGTTCCTCTTCAGGATGTCGACGGCGTACTGGCGGCCCACCGGACCCATGCGCTGGTTGCCGACCTGGGTGATCAGATCCGGCCGCGCGCGGATCGCCGCCTCCATGGCCGCCACCTCGGAGAGCTGCTGCACCAGCGGCTTCTGGCCGTACACGTGCTTTCCGGCCTTCATCGCCGTCATCATGATCAGCGCGTGGTTGTGGTCGGGCGTGCAGACCAGCACCGCGTCGAACTTGTCGGCGTGCTGGTCGAAGGCCTCGCGGAAGTCCTTGCAGGTGAAGGCGTCCGGGTGCGACTTCGCGACCTCGGCGAGGGCGTTGGAGTCGACGTCGCACAGGCCGGTGAAGACCACGTCCTTGTGGCCCTCGAGCTGCTCGCGGTCGTAGGGTGCGATGCTGCCGCCGACGCCGACCTGGAGGATCCGCACCTTGTCCAGCTTGCGGCCGCGCGGGGCCGCCGACGCCAGCAGGCTGTTTCCAAGCAATGTGGCCGCAGCCGCGGCACCGGAGGTGGCGGCGGCGGACCGGATCAGTTGACGGCGGCTGAGCATCTGGATGCCTGGGGAATGGGGGTCAGCAGAGATCGAGAGGGCCGGATCGTAGCGCTTGTCCATCCTCGCGACTCTGCGGCTCGCTCCGGCCGTGATCGAGCCGAGCATCGCCCTTCCACGCGGCCGATCCACCGCCCGGGCGCGTTCCACAAGAGGGCCGCTTGTCTGCCTACCGCCAGGATTCGCGTTCGTTCCTGCAACACTGCGTCGCGGAATGAGAATCTCCTTTAATCGCGTATCGCAGCCACTCGCACCTCGTACTAGGGTTACTCCCAGCCCATGGCTGATGCATGAGTTACGTCCGTCGCCTCACCCACCTCCGCACCTTGTTCGCAGCTGCCTGGCTCGGGTTGCTGCTTCCGGCTCCGGCGGAGGTGGCAATCCATGCCCCCCACGACAACGCCTACGCGGTCGCCGTGGGCTTCCTGCCGGACGGCCGCGAGGAGGTCGTCGTGATCACCGACGACAAGACGGTGCTCAGCTCCCGAGACGGCATGCTGAGCTTCGGTCTCCTGGCGGGCGACGGGCTGGACACCGAGCGGCCGACTTCGGTGACGTACAACCCGAGCCTGACGTGGAGCAATGGACTGGGCAGCGGCATCTTCTTCATCGGCACCGAGCGCGGCATCTGGATGTACGAGCCGAGCGAGAATGCAGGGACCGGGCCGCTGCAGAGGTTCTCCTATGGCATTCCGAACGGGGCCGACCAGCGCAACGTCATATCCATCGCCAGCGCCGACGGCGAAGGTCCGGGACAGCAGCCGACTTTCGTGATGACCATGGACGGCCGGGTCTATCGTCTGGCCGCCGACGGCAGCGGCTGGCGCCTGGTGCTGGAGACGGGGGTTCGCGTGCAGCAAGGCGGACTGGTCTTGGCCCCCGGCTTCCGCTATCGCGCCTCCGGCAAGGCCGCGACGGTGTTTGCGTCCGTGAACAACACTTTGTACCGCTCGGAGACCGGCGGCGGCCTCGGCTCCTGGGAGGCCGTGGAGACCTTTGGAGGCTGGCTCGTCACCGCCCTCGCCCTGGATTCCGACTACGGGCGCAGCAGCGCGGCGCAGGTGTACGTCGGGCTCGGGCGGCCTGCCAGCACCCCTCCCGGCGACAAGGGCGAGATCCACGTGTCTTCCAACGACGGCAACTCGTTCACGCGCCGCCTTGCTCTGGACAGCAGCGTCACGTCCATCGCCGCCGCGCCGGACGGTCCCACACGCGGGGCGACTGTCTACGCGGTGGGCCGCGAATACCCGGGTGCGAACGGCTATTCCTATATCGGAGTGCTCATGAGCCGCGACCGCGGCGCGAGCTGGAGCGACGAAGGCAATGAGCAGAGCTTCGTCATGGAGCACGAGCCGGGTCACGCTTCGGGCTACAACCGCTTGCGCTACGTGTCACAGCTCGTGGTCATGCCGCGCTACGGGCGGACCGGCCGGGTGCTCTATGCCCGCAACGAAGGCCTGTTCGTCAGCGAGGACGAGGGCCATCTGTGGTGGGAGGTCGCGCTCCGTGGCACACGAGAGGCTCGGAACGTGGTGGCGTCGGTCGATGCCCACGGTCATCTCCATGTCTTCGCCGCCAGTTACGGCCAGGGCCTGCAGAATCAGAACGTGGACACCGGCGTGGAGCACGTGGCCCCTGCGGGCATGGGCCAGGTGCATACGCTGCCCATCGCGGTATCACCGGACTTCGCCGCGGACGGGGCCGTGTACACGGGCGCCACCAACGGGCTCGGGGCCTGGTTCGATCCGGTGGTGGATCCGCCGAACAATGTCTTTCAGACGACCGGGGCCCGCAGCCTGCCGCTGATCCACGAGGACACCGGCGACCGGCTGCTCCGGTACATCCGCAGCATGGCCTTGTCCCCGAACTTCAGCGCCGCCCCGGGCAGCCCGGATCAGGTCCTGTATTTCGGCGCCTGGGAGGGCGAGGTCTATGTGAGCGAGAACGCCGGTCTGACCTGCCGCGAGGCCAATCGGGTGGCCGGGGGTGGGACTCTGCCCTACGCCAGTGATCTCGCCATCGCCCCGACCTTCAATCCTTCGCTACCGCATGCGGACGTGTATCTGTCCGCGCAGGACGGCAAGATCTATCGAATGACCAACGGCAGATGGTTCTTGATCGCCGATCTGGATGTTCCCTGCAGCGGCATCGAGGTGGATCCGATGTACCACCCGCTCTCCAACCGCCGCCTGTGGGCGGCCACCGACTCCGGCGCCGGAGTCAAGGAGATCCTCGACTACACCTCGGCCGCCGTCAGCAGCGTAGGCTCTGGGCTGCCGGACGCCCGCATCACCTCGCTGGCGGTGGGTCTGGTGAACGAGGAGCGCTGGCTGTACGCCAGCACCTGGGCCGACGGCGTGTACCGCCTGCGTCTGGCCGGCGAGCAGCTCTGGAAGAAACTGACCACCAGCGGCTACCCGCGGGCCTTCGCCAAGGGCATCACCCTGAGCCCTGACTGGCCCGAGGACACGCGGGTGTTCGTCGCCACCGGCGACGGTGTGTTCGTGCTCGACGAGCGGAGCCCGCAGCCCAGTTGGAACCCGGTCTTCGACTCCCAGATCATGGATAACCGGGAGGCGAGCGTGCTGCAGTTCTCGCCCGCCCACGCACGAGTGCCGGATCCCACCCTGCCATGGAAATGGCAAGTGGATGGTGCCGGCACCGTGCGCGGAGGAGCCTTTGGCGAGGATGTGAGCGTCGCCCGACAGGACGGCGATTTCCTGCAGTTCCGAGGCATCGGCAAGGGCCTCGGCTTCCATACCTACTCGGGCGCCGGCATGGGTACGGTCGTGATCAGCGCGCGCAGCTTGGCCGATGGCACGCCGCTGGGCGCGGTCACCGTGGACCTGAGCCAGCGTCCCGCGGACCGCCACGTGGTCCAGCTCGACTTCGGGCTGGTCCATCCCGTGCCCTTCGAGGCGCGCGTGAACGTGGTCCTCGACGCCGGGGAAGAGGTGGTTTACGACGTGCTGGAGTTCCAGCGCTGAGCCAGGTCAGAGGACGTAGCGCCTCCGCCGAAGGAAGGCAAGCAGGAGCCGGAGCGGAGAAATCTCCGTGAACGGACCTTGGCGGCCCTGCTAAGGTGGAGGTGCCATGACCTTCGTCGTCTGCGAGCCCTGCATCGGCACCAAGGATCACGCGTGCGTGGATGTCTGCCCCGTGGAATGCTTCTACGAAGATCCGGAGCTGCTCGTCATCCACCCGGGCGAGTGCATCGACTGCGCGGCCTGCGAGCCCGAGTGTCCGGTGGACGCCATCTTCGCCGAGGACGACGTGCCGGAGCAGTGGAAGAGCTACACCGAGCGCAACGCCGCGCCCTTCGAGAAGGATCCGCCGCCGGTGGCCCCCATGCGCAAGGACTGGGAGGCGCAGCGCAATACTCCCGGCACGGAGGCCTACAAGTACTACCAGAAGTACAAGAAGTAAGCCGGCAGCGGGTTACCTGGAGTCGAGCTGCGCAGGCACGACGGGCAGCAGCAGATAGTGCACGCGCGCGTTGATCGGCTCCACGCCGTCCGGCTGGCGCACCTGCGCCCGGATCTTCCATCCCTCCGGCGTGCGCTCCTTCGCGACGACCGCGCCGCCGCCGGCCGTGGCGCCGCTCTCCACGGCACCGAGGAACAGCAGCCAGTCCGCCGGAGCGCGGGAAGGCGGGCGCACCAGGTCTCCATCCTTGGCGACCCCGGTCGCGGCGCCGGCGAGCATGGACGCCAGCGCATCCTCCAGCTTCTGCAGGTCCTCGTTGGCCCTGCGGATCACACCCTCGACCTGCCGCTCGGCGAACTGCCGCTCGACGGTGTTCGGGATCAGCACGAAGTTGGAAAGCGCGGACAAGCCGACGGCGGCGGCCAGAAGCGTCCCGAAGAGCCAGCGCAGGTGCGCCTGCCGCTCCTCCAGCCGCGCGATCTTCTCGCGCAGATCGTTCACGGTGCGCTCAGCGCCTGGTTTCTCCTCGCCCGGAATCTCAGTCATCGCGATGCTCAGCCAGATGCCGCCGATGTCGAAAAGCGCCAATCCCCTACGGAGCCGTTCCCGGACACTGCGGATGCGGCCCCACGCCTGGAGGGCGGCGCGGACAAGACATGCATGAGAACGCACTCACGATACCGGACCCGGCCGGGGCCGACAAGAGCGCCGCCAGGACGGTCCGTGAGCCACAACCGGCGCTTGCTGACGACGCCGGTGCCGAGCTGTCATGCTGCCCGCCGCCGCATGCGCGACCTCCGTTCCGCCGCCTCGTCCCTCCGCCTGGAGGCGGAGGCTCGCGCGTGCCGGATCCTGGCGGAGGAACTGGCGCGGGCTGCGCAGCGTTTTCCGGAAGTGGCGGCACGACTTCCGCCGGTCGAGCTCGCAGTGTCCGGGCGGATGACGCTCGCGCTGGCCACGGCACGCTGCTTCCGGCGGGACGGGAAGTCGCTGGCGCCCCGCATCACGATCAGCCGGCTTGCCCTGTTGGCGCTGGGCCCGGAGCGGCTGCGCGACACCCTCATCCACGAGGTCGCGCACGTGTATGCCGACGCCATGGCCGGCAGCCGGCAATGCCATGGAGCGCGCTGGCGCGGCGTTGCCTCGGCCTTGGGGATCCAGCCCCGGCGCCTGGCCTCGCCGGACGAGTCCCGCGAGATCCAGGAGTTCAAGGCCCGCCATGGACCGCCGCTGCGGCGCAGGAGGAGAAGGAGGAGGAGCTTGCTCGCCGCGGTGCTCGCGGACGGCTTCCGGGGCTTGCGCCGGCCGGCGGCCAATACGCGCCCATGACCAAGAGCATCGACGAAGAACGCAGGTGACCGCTGGACCGTAGTCCTATAATGGCTCGGTCGGTCCGACTCCATTCCGGACGAATTGCGTGGCCAAGGGTCGTACTCCCTCTTCTGCGCTTGCGCTGCGATCGATGCGCAAGCATTGCCAGCGTCTTGAGCGCTCGCTTCTCGCCGCGCGCGGAGAAGGGCCCGACCTCGGGCCGCTGAAAGCGCGCCAGAAGGCGTTGCGCGCCGAGATCCAGCAGTTGCGCGCGCAGATCCGCGAGCGCGAGCGCAACCCTTCGGCCGCGCTCGTGCCGGACGACCCGGTCCTCGCCTCCCTGCGCGATTCGATCCTGATGATGTCGAGGAGCCTTTCCATCCCCGTGAACCTGGACTGAGCCGTGGCGCGGGCCTCTTCCGCCGACAAGGTCCTGGCCGAAATGGTCCGGGACTACAAGCGTATGCGCCGGGGCGTGGTCCAGGGGCAGCGGGCGCAGTCCGACCCGGAGCTGGAGGCCATGCGCGCGCAGCTGCGCGCGCTCGAGGAGGAGCGGCGCGAGCTGCGCCGGCAGATCGCCGCGGCCAAGAAGTCCACGCTGCGCTCGCTGCGGCCTGAGGACGCCGAGGCGCTGGCGGCGATTCGCGGCGCCATCGACGCCGTGGCGGCCAAGCTGGAGCAGCTCGGATCTCCCGCGCCACCGGCGCAAGGAGCGGCGCCCCAGGCGCCCGCGGCTCTCTCCGCGGCGCACCGCCGCCGGCGCCGCCGCCGCCTGGGACAGATCGTGACCTCCGCCGACGAGCTGCCGTAGGGCAGTTTCCCGGGCGGGCGGCCCGGCCCGGGACGAGAGGAGCGATGAGGAGAACGGAGGCCGGTCTACGCTTTCCAGGGCGCCGGATTCCCGGCAGGCTTTCGCGGAGGTCGCAACGCCATGAAACTTGCTCTGTCCCCGTCCGCTCGGGTCCTGCTCCTGCTCGCCGCCGCGCCATCCCTGGCCGGCGCGGCCCAGCACCCTCTGCTCCGGTTCGTGGGACAGCCCAACGAGCACCTCGGCATCGCCGTGGACGGGGCCGGCGACGCCGACGGCGACGGCGTCGCCGACCTGATCGTCGGCGCCACGGACCGAAACGGCGCCAGCACCAGCCCCGGCCGCGCGCGCCTCTATTCCGGCGCGGACGGCTCCCTCCTGCACACGTTCGTGGGCACGGACGCGGGCAGCGCCTTCGGGAACGCGGTCAGCGGGGCCGGCGACATCGACCGCGACGGCTTTGACGATGTCATGGTCGGCGCGCGCTACGACGACGCGAACGGCATCTTCGCCGGCAGCGTGAACGTCTTCTCCGGCCGCGACGGGAGCGTCCTGCATACGTTCTACGGCGATTCCGAGGGAGATCGCCTCGGAGCTGCGGTCGGTGCCGCGGGCGACGTCGACGCGGACGGCTGTCCGGACGTGATCGCCGGAGCCATCTTCGACAGCAACAAGGGCTTCTGGTCGGGCAGCGCGCGCGTGTTCTCGGGGCGCAACGGCCGCATCCTGCACACATTTGACGGCGACTCCGCGTTCGACTTCCTCGGCACCGCGGTGGACGGCGCCGGCGACATCGATCAAGACGGCCACGACGACGTGATCGTCGGCGCCGACGGCGACGACGACAACGCCTTCGATGCGGGCAGCGCCCGGGTCTACTCCGGGCGCGACGGCGCGGTGCTGTACACGTTCCATGGCGTGGGCGCCGAGGCCCACTTCGGCCACAGCGTGGGCGGCGCCGGCGACGTGAACGGAGACGGCATTCCGGACCTGGTCGTGGGCGCGCACGGCGCCGACGGCGCGCAGCCGGGCAGCGGCAAGGCCTACGTCTTCTCCGGCGCCGACGGCTCGCTCCTGCACGAGCTGTCCGGAGACGCCGGCGACGACGCCTTCGGCGTGAGCGTCAGCGGGGCCGGCGACGTGGACGGCGACGGGCTGGCCGACCTGATCGTCGGCGCCGACGGTGACGACGACTACGGCGCCCAGTGCGGCAGCGCGCGCGTGTTCTCCGGCGGCGACGGCTCCACCTTGTGCACGGTCTTCGGCGACTCCCTCGAGGATCACTTCGGCTTCTCCGTCGGCGGCGCGGGCGACGTGGACGGCGACGGGCTCGCCGACCTCATCGCGGGCGCCTGGCTGGACGACGCCAACGGCGCCGACTCGGGCAGCGTGCTGGTGTTCTCCGGCTTCTTCGCGCGCCTGATCCTGAACCCGGACCCGCCGGCGGCGGGCCAGCCCGCGCTCCTGACCGCCGTCGGCGCGGAGCCGGGCGAGCGCATCGCCTTCGCCGCGTCCCTCGCGGGTGGCGGACCGACGCCCTCGTTCGCCGGGACCTTGCTGCTGACGCCGCCCGTGCTGGCGCTGGGGACGCGCGCTGCGGATCTCAACGGCATGGCGACCCTGGATCTCTCCGTCCCCTCGACGCTCGCCGGCCGCGCCCTGTGGCTGCAGTCCGGCCGCAGCCGCGCCGGCACCTTCGACCTCTCCAGCCCCATCGCCACGGTCATCCGGTAGCTGCTCGCCGGAAGGGCGGCTACGACCCTCGCCATCCTCGCCATCCCATCGCCCTCGCCAGCGTTCAGCTTCCACTCAGCTCGGTGGACTAGACTCCTCCGGCTCGAGACCGGGCGTGTGCCCATCACGACCCGTGCCAAGGAGAAGCTCATGTTCGTCTCCGCTGTCGCCCTTGCCTTCGCCTGGATCGGCGGCCATCCGCTGAGCGTGCAGGAGCCGGCCGAGTGGTCCAGGCTGCTCGACGCCAGCGCCTACACCCTCAGCCAGGCCATCGACAAGGGGCTCCGCGAGGCGGGCGAAGGCGTCCCGTTCCATGCCGAGCTGGAGCGGGACAAGGGGACGGTCGTCTTCTCGATCGACGTGGCCCAGGGCAGCCGCACCTGCAACGTGGTGCTCGACGCAAAAAGCGGCACGGTTCTGGAAAAGGAGCTGGAGGACGAGGACCACGCGGCCGAGGTCGGCGCCTGCCGCATCGGCCTGAAGGCCGCGATCGACGCCGCCGTGGACAAGAACCCCGGGCGGCCGGTGGAAGCGGAGCTTGTGCTGGTCCAGGGCAGGCCGGCAATCCGCGTGAAGGTGCTGGACGGCGGCAAGCTGGCGTCCGTGGACATTGACGCTGCCATGGGCGAGGCGGCCGCCGCGCAGCCCGGGCCGGCGCCGGCGGAACCGGCCTACACCGACGTATTCCGCGTGGAAGCGGAAGAATGGACGTCCACCGGCGCCAATCCTTACTTCATCCTGGAGCCGGGCTGGTTCCTGGTCCTGGAAGGCAAGGACGGGGACAAGGACGCACGCCTCACGATCACGGTGCTGGATGAGACGCGCCGGATCGCCGGCGTCGAGACACGCGTGGTCGAAGAGCGCGAAGAGGCCGGCGGCAGGCTGGTCGAGATCTCACGCAACTACTTCGCGATGTCGCGCCGGACCGGCAGCGTCTACTACTTCGGCGAGGACGTGGACATCTACAAGGACGGCACGGTCGTGAAGCACGAGGGCGCCTGGCTCGCAGGCGAGAACGGCGCGCGCTTCGGACTGATCATGCCGGGCACGCCGCTGCTCGGCGCCCGCTACTACCAGGAGATCGCGCCCGGAGTGGCCATGGACCGGGCGGAGATCGTGGGCCTGGCCGAGACCCTGGAGACACCCGCCGGCAGCTTCGAAGGTGTCCTCAAGATACGGGAATCGACCCCCCTGGAGCGGGGCACCGAGCACAAGTATCACGCCTGGGGCGTCGGCCTGGTCCGGGAAGAGGACCTGAAGCTGACGCGGTACGGGCGCGCCGGAGGCTAGGAGGCGGGCCTCAGGCTGTCAGAAACAGTGCCACAGCCCGCGAGGCGGGAGGTAAGGGCCGGAATACGCTGCAGAGCTCCGTACGGTCCGGAGAATTCAGCTCACCAGAGCTGCACCCGGCAGCCGCCACTCGGCCTGCCGCTGCATGATGGCCGCGGCGGCGGCTTCCGCGTCGCGCTTGCGCATCCCTTCCAGGTCCAGCACGTTGCTGCCGCCCGAAGTCTCCAGGATCAGGCGGTCCCAGATGACGCCCTTGAGGCGGCGCACGGACGACACCTTGGCGAGCGACATCCGCTCTTCCTCCTTCACCCAGGGCAGGAGGAAGCTGCGCACGCGCACGGTACGGATGCTGTCCGCGCTGACTTCGAGCGTCTCCGGGAACAGGATGCGCGTGAGAGACCACTTCTGGAACAGCATGGCCCAGCGGCTGGAGCGCACGCGCAGGACCGACGGGACGGGAGCCACCACGGCGGGATGCTAGCGCAACCCGGCCGCGGAACGGGTCTCAGAGCGCGTGAACGATAAGGTAGATACGCAGCGGGCCACCCGGCGTTCCCGGGCCTTCGTAGCTCACCGGCAGCAGCACGCCGGCGGAAGGGAGGTCCGGAGGGGCCGGTTCCAGGAGCGCGATGGACGGCCGCCATGGATGCGCGACGGGGCAGTCCATGTCCACGAAGGGCCGGTTGGCGAAGCTGGGCGCGAAAGCCATGACCTGCTCCCGCGCGTCCTGCTTGTGGATGGCCAGGCTCAGGCGCAGGGAACCCCCGTGTGCCACCACCGGCATGCTGTCGCTGCGGTTCACCGCGTTCGGGTATCCGAAGTCCTGGTCGGTGATGACACCGCCCGCGTAGCTCAGCTCCCGGTGCACCACGTCGAAGTCTCCCAGGTTGTCCGGAGCGTCCATGAAGCTCAAGGACACGGTGTTCGCCCGGTCCAGCCGGCTGGCGGAAAGGCTGGGACGGCGCACGCGGGAGCTCCGGGTCCGGCCGTTGAAGTGAATGCCCTGCAGCAGGCTCGGCAGGCCGCTCGCGCCGTTGCAGAACCACTCCACGTGCACGCGGCCTTCGTCCCAGGGCCAGCCGAAGTGGGCGTAGCGCACGTAGCTCTCGTAGGCCAGCACCAGGTTGCCCTGGTCGTCCAGCTCCAGCTCGGGCAGGACCTTCCCGCCCGCGGGCTCGCCCGAGATGGGCGGGTCGTCCTGGGGAAGGTCGTCCACGAGGACCATGGGGCCATCCACCGCCGGAGGCAGGACGCTGAAGTCCGCGCGGCAAAAGCGCAGGTCGAACTCGCGGTACGGCGGGTTCCGCCGCTCGTCCTCCACGTAGACGACGCCGACCACCGGCGGCACCACGCTCAAGGTGACGAGGTCCGGCATGGCGCCTGCATCCTTCGATTCCAGCAGCGGGTCGATCAGGAAACCGATGCCGGGAGCGGCGGTCTCGATGAAGGGCAGGGCGCCCGGGCTGCAGCGCACGCGCACCATCTCGAGCCGGCTCATGGCGCGCGCGCCGTTGCTCCGCGGCCAGGTCACGACGAAGTCGTCGCCGACGGCGACCACGTCCGGCTTGCGGCAGGAGTCATAGCCGCTGCCGAAGACCGACGCCTCGGCGCTGCCCAGAACCCAGCAGTTGTAGCCGAGCGTGGGCATGTCCCAGGTCCCGGAGCCGAGGTACGTCAGGAGGCAGCCGTCCACCTGGGTCGCGCGCGAGGACAGGTCGGTGCGCCGCGAGGACCAGGCCACGAAGATGTCGCCGCGCGCGTTGATGGCCACAGCGGCGTGGTCGGCGTCGCCAAGCGCGGCGCAGGGCAGCTGCACGGTCTGCCCCATGGAGACCGTGTCTACCTGTGCCAGCAGCGGCACAGTAAGGGCTAAGCTCAGGAAAACAACGGCGACGCGCACGGGAGGGCGGGACGGAGGGCCGGCCGGAGAGTCTACAGACCCCCGCCCCCCTCGGGGCCGGCACGGGCTACGGCAGGATGCTGGTGCTGACGGTGTTGGACTTGACACTGCCGGCGCCGCCTGGGCCGCGGCGCGCCACCGCCTGCGTGTGCACGTCCTGGCCGGCGGGCGCCCCGGCGGGGACCGTGAGGACCAGCGCTGCCGTGCCGCCCGCGTCGGTCTGGGCGCTGCCCAGGCCTGTGATCGGCCGGAGCAGGTTGAGACAAAGGCCGCCGAGCTGCGGCGGGCACGGACCGGCGCCCGTGTCGTTCCGCGAATACAGGAAGTACACGGTCTCGCCGGGCAGGGCGTGGCTCACGGTGAAGACCGCCGGCTGGCCGCGGCGCAGTTCGCCCTGGCTGAGCGCCAGGTCGTTGGGCAGGCCGCCGACCAGGCCGCGCAGCACGACCACGCCCGGGTAATACCAGCTGGTGAAGGGCGAGTCGCGCTCCACCAGCACGGCCACGTCGCCGAGGCCGTCGCCGTCGTAGTCGCCGTGGTGGAGGTCCCAGGCCTGCTGGCCGACGCCGTAGCGGATGACCTCCTCGAAGGTCCCGTCGCCGCGGCCGAGCCACACGCAGATGTCCTGCGAGCCGAAATTGGCCGTCATCACGTCGCTGAAGCCGTCGGCGTTGACGTCGGAGGTCGCCACCGAGCGCACCTGGTCGAAACGCGAGGACTGCGAGCCCATGTAGGAGTTGGCCAGGAAGAAGTCGCCGTTGCCGCGCCCGCGCCGCGCCGTCAAGCCGGTGCCGTCCAGGTTGTAGATCGCGGCCAGGTCCAGATGCCCGTCGGCATCCAGGTGGGTCACGGCGACGGCGTGGACGTCGCGGCCGGTGGCAACGGGCAGCGGCGCGTCGAAGCTGCCGTCGCCGTTGCCGAAGGAGATCTCCAGCGCGCCTTGCTGGCCGCTGGGCGTCAGCAGGTCCAGGTGGCCGTCCTCGTTGAAGTCGCCCAGGCCCAGCGCGTGCGTGTTGCCGTTGACGGTGTGGCGCAGGAAGGCGGAGAAGCCGGTGCCATCGCCGTTGTTCTTGGAGATCTGCACCACGCCGTAGCAGCCGCCCACGAGCACGTCGAGGTCGCCGTCCTCGTCCACGTCCGCCGTCTCGATGGCCTCGGGATCGCAGCCCACGGCGCCGAAGGTCATGCCCGCGCCGAACGCGCCCGTGCCGTCGTTGAGCCGGACGCGCAGGTTGGACGAGAATTGCAGGTAATCGGCGAACACGAGGTCCACGTAGCCGTCGCCGCTCACGTCGCTCAGGGTGAGGGCGTCGGGCAGGCGCGACGTGTTGTAGGTCTCGCCGGAGGCGAAGCTGCCGTCGCCGTTGTTGCGGCGCACGGTCAGCCCGTACCGGTCGTTGAAGTTGTGGCTGAAGCCGACCACGAGGTCGAGGTCGCCGTCGAGGTCGATGTCGGCCGAACCCAGGTTGCTGAAGGATGTGGGCGCCTCGCGCGGGTCGCTCATCTCGATCACCGGCCGCTGCTCGAACGCGCCGTCGCCCGGGTTCAGGTACACGCAGGCCTCCAGCGAGCCGCTGGCCACCACGGTGACGTCGAGATCCGCGTCGCCGTCGAGGTCGGTGGCCTCGATGGAGCGCGGGAACTCGCCCGCGCGCAGCTCGCGCGCCGCGCCGAAGCCGCCCGCCCCGTCGCCCGGCACCAGCCACCACTTCTGCGTGATCTCGGTGGGCACGAGCAGGTCGATCCAGCCGTCGCCGGTGACGTCGGCCGTCGCGACGTGCACGCCGCCGTTGCCGGGTCCCAGCGTGATGCGCTGGGCCGCGCCGAAGCCGGCCGCGCCGTTGTTCCGGAACAGCGCCACCGCTCCCACGCTCACGCCGCCGGCGCCCTCGTGCGTGTACAGCACGTCGTTGTCGCCGTCGTGGTCCACGTCGGCCATCTGCACCGCCGGGGACACGCCGATGAAGGCGCCGGGCAGTGCGTCCTTCACCTCCTGGACCGAGAACGCGCCGTTGTCGTTGCGCAGGATGCTGGCGCGGTTGCCTTCGTGCCCCACTACGAGATCGGGGTCGCCGTCGCCGTCCAGGTCGCCGGCGTCGATGTCGTTGCTGCACGAACCTATCGTGTAGGTGCGCGGCGCCAGGAAACCGCCGTTCTGGTCGTTGAGCACCACCGCGAAGCTGGCGGCGCACACGATGTAGGCGTCGTGCGCCACGGCCACGTCCATCCAGCCGTCGCCGTTGAAGTCGGCCGCCGTCATGCCGTTGGGACCGGCGCCGCAGTTGAACCACCCGCCGTAGCTGAAGCTGCCGTCGCCGTTGTTGCGGAACAGCTCGAAGGTGAAGCCCTCCCAGAAGCGCCCGGTGTCGGCGGCCACCACGTCCACGTCGCCGTCGTTGTCGAAGTCCGCGGCCTCCAGGTCCCAGGCCCCCAGCACCAGCGCGTACTGCGCCGGCGGCAGGTAGCCGCCCGCGCCGTCGCCGAGCAGGATGCTGAGGCTGGGGTTGTAGTCGTAGCCCACGGCCGCCAGGTCCGGCGCGCCGTCGCCGTTGAAATCGGCCGTACGCGAGGCCCATGACAGCCCGTCCGGATAGCGCGCGATGTCGTAACCGATCCACGGGGCATCGAACAGCACAGGGTCGGGCGCCTGGACGAGCGCGCCGGTCGTGACGGGAGCCTGGCTGGTCCAGGCGGCCATCGGAGCGAGGAGCAGGGAAGTGGCGAGCAGCATGGATTTCGGCCGTGCAGTTCCGCGCCTGGCGCACACGACGCTGTTGCGCCCGCGAGCCTCGACAGGGACTGCGGCACCACTACCTGCGCAACAGCCGGCCCGAAGCCCTCAGCGAGCACTGCCGGCCACGCCCGCGCGCACCCCCCGGTGCCGGAAATCCCGGCCCTCGCTCGTCACTGCAGCACTTGCTCGACCACCTCGCTGCTGCGGCAGGTCGCCGGTTCCACCGCCTGCAGCAGCACGCGCCGGCCGGACGCGGCCGCTGGAACGGCGACGGAGATGCCAGCGTTGCCGGTCGCGTCGGCACTGGCCGCGCCGAGGGCGCGCGCAGCGGCGATGTCCAGCACCAGGCCGGGGCAGCCCGGGACCGGCGTCACCCCGGGCGCGCTGCCGACGGCGAAGACCACGCGCGCGCCCGGCGTCGCCGCTCCGGCGTCGATGCGGCTGGAGCTGCCGCCGGAGCCAGGCCAGGCTGGAGCCAGCAGCAGGCGCGGCGCCTGCGTCGAGGGGGCGCTGTTGGCTCCGACCGAGGCGAACACGGTGCGGGTCTCGCCAGGCTCGAGCCAGAGGTTCCACTGGTGGGCCGCGGTGAAGTCCCCCGGCCCGAAGGGCAGGCCGGTGTCCATGAGATCGTTGGGGCAGCAGTTCAGCAGGTGGAAGTCGCGCAGATAGGGCCAGTGGTCCACCTGCCAGTGGTCGGCGCCGCGCACGTACAGTTCGTCGAAGCCGAAAGTGCCGTGGTCGTCGATGCGGATGCGCTCCGGGCCGACGCGCACGGCCGTATCCGGCTGGCCGCCGAAGCCGGCCGCCACGTCGGCGTCGGCGTAGTGGAACAGGGGCAGGGCCAAAGGCGCGGCGTCGCGGTTGGTCACCGCCAGGGCCAGCATCAGCTGCGCCGCGTTGGCGCCGGCATCCTTCAGCCAGCCGTGCAGGCTGGCGTCGAAGGGCAGTTCCGGCAGCGCCACCCAATCCAGGCGGAAATGCCCTGGCGTGTCCTCGTAGACCTCGGCGGTGGGCGGCGGGAAGGCCTGCTCGGCGCTGCCGGGGTCCGGCCGCCAGTAGTACCAGGTCTGGTTCATGTACTCGGCAATGCTGGTGCTCGGGCGCAGATCCGAGATGCCGGCGACGCGCGCGTCGAAGGGCGAGAAGCGGTCGCCGAAGTTCTGCCACTCGAAACGGGCGTCGCCGTCCAGCACGAAGCCGAGGGCGTAGGCGGCCGATCCGGCGAGAAGCGCCGCGGGAAGGATGCGCATGAGTCTGGGCATGCTGTCCAGTACGGTGGCGGCCGCATCCAGGTCTAGGGGAAGTTCTAGGGGAAGTAGTGGATGCTGGGGTTGCTCACCGCGCAGGCGGAGGGCACGACGGCCTGCATCCACAGCGTCTGGCCGGAGAGCGCGGCCGGCGCCATGCCGGTGAAGCTGGCGTTGCCGGAGGGGCCGGCGCTGGTCACCGCGGCCACCGCCGGGCTCTGGATCTGCACGTTCAGCCCGGGGCAGCCCGGCACGGCGGTCGAGCCGGCCGCGAAGCCGTACACCAGGACGACCGCGGCTCCCGCGGGCGCGCCGCTGACCGTCAGCGTGTTCGGAGCCCCGGCGAGGCCGGGCGCGGGCCCGCGCAGGCGCAGGCCGTCGCGGCGCAGCAGGAAGCCGCGCGCCAGCCCGTTGAGCGTGCCGAACCCGACGATGTCGCCGGCGTCGTTGATCTCGTAGGCCTGCTGCAGCTCCCAGCCGGTTCCGGCGGGGATGAGGTCGTTCAGGTCCTGCATCACGCCGTTGCTGTACAGGAAGGGCACGACGGAGAGGCCTCCCTGGCAGAAGCCGACCGCCTCGCCGAGGTCGTTCATGCCATGGCCTTCGCTCAGGCTCATGCCCGGCAGCACGCCGAGGTCGGTGATTCCGGTCGCGCTCCAGATCGCGGCGTGCAGGGTTCCGCCTCCGGTCACGGAGGAGGTCCCGACCACGTCTCCCAGGTCGTTGATGTCGCGCGCCTCGCTGAAGCCGGTGGCGCCGATCAGGGTGCCCAGGTCCAGGACGCTGCCGCTCTGCCAGGTCACGGCGTGATAAGGCGCGCCGATGCCACCGAGATACGAGCGGCCGGCGGCCACGCCGCGGTTGTTGATGGCCTCCGCCGAGCACGTGAAGGATCCGGCCAGCGGCACGAGCGGCAGCATCACACCACCGGAGTACAGGAAGCCGTACTGGTTGAACATGACGTCGTAAGACCAGCCGGCGATCTCGCCGCGCGCGTTGATGGCCTTGGAGTAGCTGTGCTGGCCGCCCAGCGTTCCGAGGTCCATGATCCCGCCCTGGCCCCAGCGCACCGCGTGCTCGGCCAGCGAGGGCAGCAGGTTCGACCAGCCCGCGCAGGCGCCGGCGGCGTTGACGTCGGCGGCGGTGCTCGCGGCGCCGGTGGGCAGCGTGCCCAGGTTCAGCATCACGCCGTCCACCCACAGGAAGCCGCGCACCTCGCCGTTGGCACGCGAGGCCTGGCCGGCCACGGCGCCGGCTTCGTTGACGCCATAGGCGATGCTGTTGGCGCCGCCGAGGGTGCCCAGGTCGACGACGTCGTAGCTCTGGGCCGCGGCGGGCGCGGCGGCGAGCAGCAAGGCAGCCAGGATGGAGTACGGATGGAGGCTCATGGAAGGAAGAAGTTCTCGAGCTGGGAACAGGAGGCCCGTGCGGCTCCACACTACCAAAACGGTCAAGCGCGGTTTTTTCCAGCCCCCGCAGCCGGCTCCGGCATACAAGGACTTGTAGGCCATGATGACCGTGCCCGGCCCGCCGGATCTCGCCGTGGACCGCCGTCCGCAAGCAGACAAAGTCTGGACCGTCATCCTGCAGTGCTTCCAGGATCCGTCGGAGCGCCGGATCCTGCGCTATGACCGCTCCCCGCCGTTGCAGGCAGGAGACACGATCGACGGCGTGTGGCTGGTCCGGCGCGTCTGCCTGCAGGCGCCACGGTGCCCCGCTGGCTCCCAAGTGAGAGGTTCGAAGCGCCCTTAGAGGCAAGGCGGGCAGCAGCCGGAGGAGGCGGCCGGATCCGCCGCTTCGCGCTCCCCTTCCCGGCCTTCCCGGCCTTCCGAGTCTTCCGGCTTCACACCGGGCGCGCATGGGCGGGTCCGTGTAGTACCGCTGGTTTCCTGCGGCTCTTGGCGCGCGTCGTGAGCGTTCTTGTCCGGCATGACGTCCTCCTCTTGTTCTTGTCTCCGCACGGGCTTTCTTTCCGGCCCTGCGTCCCTACGCCCGCCAGGCGTTCCGGAGCCGGAATCCGGCGGAGTGTCAGGGATTGCCGTTGCTAGACTCGCGGCCCCGGACGCCGGCATGCCGGCATCGCAGATTCGAGCTGTTCGTGTGGAGCTGTTCGTGTGGAGGTTGGAATGGCGACTTGTTGCGTGTACGAGTACCTGAATCCGACCACGGGCGCCGTGGAAACCTGGTACGCCTGCAAAGCCGCGGGCGGAAAGTGCCGGAGGAAGGGTGCGAACTTCCGCTTGCTCCAGTCATTCCCGGTGGCCCAATGCCCGGACTGCAAGCCGTCCGGCGGCAGCGCGGCCGCCTCGGCCAGCCTGTGCCGCAGGCGCATCCGGGAAGCCCAGGAAGCGCTGGAGACCTGGACGGCGCTGCTGGAGGAAGGCGCGATCCACACGGAGCGCTCCACGGCGGGCGCGCGCAAAAAGGCGCGCACGCGCTGATTCAGCGTCTCCGCACGCTTCCGACCTTCCATTCCAGGGCCGTGGTCCGGCCGGCCGTGACCGCCACGGACAGGAAGACGTGGATCGGCTGCGCTCTCACGACTTCCACGCGCATCCACAGCTGCACGGCTCCGGCGCGCACCTGTGCGAACAGCAGCGCGCCGTCCTGCACCACGACGTGCACGTGGATCAGGATGGAGCCGGCGGCGAGCGCGCAGTCGGCGGGAGCGCGGTGCAGGCTGGAGGCGCGGCTGCGGCGCTCCGGCGCCACCGTCGCCGTCCTTCCCGGCGCCGCGGGCGCCGCCAGGCCGCCCTGCGCGAGACCACCTCCCCGCAGGGGCGCTCCGGTCACCTCCAGCGCGCCGCGCGGGAAGCAGCTCGAGGACAGGGCGGCGTTGTTGCCCTCGTCGCTCTCCTCCACCTCGTCCAGATCGTCGGCGATCGCGCCCACGTAATAGGTGCCGGCGGCAGTGCTCGCAGGGATGGTGAGCGGCGTCGTTCCGGCCGAGGAGCTTCCTTGCGCCAGGCTGACGACGCTGCGATCGCCCAGGAGGACGTCTCCGGTGTCAATCGAGCTGTCCGTGGACAGGTAGTAGCCCACGCGGAAGCCGCCGGAGGCTCCCTCGCCCAGGTTCTGCACGGTGTCGTCCACCGTGATCTGCCCGCCCGACTCCACGCTGCACGGATCGTGCGTCACGGAAGAGAGC
The DNA here is from genome assembly GCA_004295085.1 of Planctomycetota bacterium. GTDB lineage: Bacteria > Planctomycetota > UBA1135 > UBA1135 > UBA1135 > SHNF01. Next base: position 325,112 of record SHNF01000002.1, read on the forward strand.
AGCAGGTCGGCGCTGGCGTCGACCTGCAGCGAGCCCGCAGGCGAGCAGCTGGAGGAGCGGCGGCGGTTGTTGCCTTCGTCGCCTTCGGCGACCTGTTCCAGATCGTCGGCGATCGCGCCGAGGTAGTAGGTTCCGGGAGCGAGGCTCGCCGGAATGGTGAGCGGAGTCGTGGCGGACGAGGATGCGCCCGCGGGAAGGCCCGTGACCGTACGCTGCCCGAGCAGCGTGTCCTGCGCGTCGATCAGGGAATCCAGGGACAGGTAGATCCCGAGACGGAAGGCCGCGGCCGGCCGGCGGCCGTCGTTGTGCACCCGGTCGTTCACGCTGATCTGCTGGCCGGCACTGGCGCTGCAGGGGGCGTGGCTCAGCGCGCTGACCTGCAGGTCGGCGCGCTGCGACGGCAGGCGGCTGTCGCTGTCTGCGTCGCAACTGGCGCACAGCAATCCGGCCGACGTCAGGACGCGCGCGATCCGGGTGCGCATGCCTTCCCTACGCCCCGGCCGCGACCCAGGTCCGTTTCTCGGGACCTCCGCCTGGACAGCGGGTTACGCCGCCGGCGCCCGCAGCTAGCAAGGGCACACCCGGAGAATCCTGCGGGCGCCTCAGCCCGTTCCTTGCATGGCGCTGCACGCAATCCTGTTGCTCCTGGCTGGCCCGGGCCGGTGCCCGCAGGAAGCCGTCCCGCCGTCGCTGCACTACCGGGTGTCCTATGCCGGCACGGAGCGCGACAGCGACTGGCACGTGCGTGTCGAAGGGCGCGGCCTGGCCTACGGCGGCGGCCCGCTCTTCCTCCACCTCGAGGACTGGGGCGAGTGGACCGAGGTGGACAGCTACCACCTGCGCAATCTGACCTGCGACCCGCCGCTGCGCCGGCACGAGGGCTCGCGCTGCGACTGGCTGCTGGACCCTCCGGCGGACTGGGACGGCAGCCTGGCGCTGCAGTACGACATCGCGACGGTGGAGCTCGGCTCGCCCGTGCGCGGCAGTCACGGCCTCGTGCCTTACCGTGCTCCCACTTACTGCTTCGGCTTCAGCACCAACACGCTGATCACGGCGGACCGCGCGGGCTGGGACACCAAGCCCAGGCTCACGTTCCGGATCGAGGCACCGCCGGATTGGACCATCGCCAGCGGCCTGGGCGGCGTGGCCGTGGGCGTGCTCGAGGGCCAGTTCCCTGCGGAATACGACAACGGCGTGATCTCCATGGGCCGGCCGGTGGCCCAGGACGCCGAGCGCAGCGCGGTGGCGTTGATCGAAGTGGTGCAGTGGGGCGGCGGCGAGAGCGTGGTGCCGTCCGTGCTCGACTTCGCGCGCGTGTTCGTGAACGAGTGCGCGCGGACCAGCGGCAGGCCGCCGCGCCAGCCGATCCGGCTGCTGATCACCGAGCCGGGCTTCGGCGGGACGCGCACCGACGGCTCGATCGCCATCGGCTGCCCCGAGCTGGGCCAGGGCGCGATGGGGCCCGGCACGCTGCACTTCGTCGCGCACGAGCTGTTCCACGACTGGCTGGGCGGGCAGCTGCGCGGAGAGGGCGAGCGCCTGGCCTGGTTCTGGGAGGGGTTCACGGATTACCTGTCCCTGTGGCACCTGGCGCGCGCCGGCATGGTGTCGCACGAGTGGTTCGCGCAGCGGCTCCTGGACTACGACCGCTCGCTCGCGGACAACGCGCACCGCGGGAGCGCGGCGTACGCGGATCCCGCGGTGAACTGGCGCGATCCCGAGATCGAGCCGCTGGCCTACCAGGGCAGCGCGCTGCTGGCATTCTCGCTGGACGTCGCGCTGCGGCGCGCCGGGCGGGAGGGCCTGATGGAGATGATGCGCGCGCTGCTCGCCCGGCCCGGCGGGCGCTACGACCTGGAGGCTCTGCGGTCCTGGCTGGTGGACAACGGGCAGGCCGAGTTCTGGGAGCGGCGCTTCGCGGTCGCGGCCACGCCCGACTTGGCCGCCGATCTCGAATTCGCGGGGTTCGAGCACAAGTCCGTGGAGACGACCCTCACCTACCTCGGCATCCAACTCGAGGGCGAAGGCCCGTTCGGGCGCATCCTGGCCGTGGATCCGCAAGGTCCGGCCGCCGCCTGCGGCGTGCGCGCGGACGACGTGGTCAGCGGTTGCTGGCCGGTGCACCAGCCGCCGACGGTGCTGGGACCCGAAGTCTCCACTCCTTACCGGTTCGGCCTGGGGCTGTACCAGACCGACGCCAAGGCCTGCAACCTCGGCGTCCGCCGCGGCGAGCAGGAGCTGGAGTTCGCGATTCCGCCGCGCCTCATTCCGGGCGGCCGCCGCTCCAGCTGGGCGCCGCGCGCGGACCGCATCGAACGATTCTTCCAATAGCAGCAAAAGAACGGCCACCTCTCCGGCGGGCGGCGTAGGGAATGCAGGCGGCGGGCGCTTCAGGGGACCACGCGCGGCCGACAAGGAGGAAAGAGGAATGAGCTCGATTGTGCAAGCAGGCCGGCCCTTGCTGGCCGGAATGGGGATGTTGCTGCTCTTGCCCGCGGCGCTGGGAGCACTCAACGGCGCGCAGGATCCGGCGCAGCGCCCGCAAGAACCTGGACGGCGCGGCGACCACGTCATGGACGTCGTGTCATCCTTCAAGATCGAGCACAATGAGATCCGGCGCCAGATCACGCAGCGGCTCCAGAACGTGGCGCAGGACAAGGGAGTCGCCATCCACACCGAGCAGGTGAGCATCACCTCGCTGGACAATGACACGCTGGTGGTGGGTGCGCCCGCGGGCGGCGCCGGCGCCGCCAAGCCGAAGGAGGGCAACACGGGCACTCCGAATCCGGCCGACCCGACGCCCGGCCGCCAGGAGCCGGGACGGCAGGATCCCGGTCGTGACAATCCCAATCCGGGCGGCCAGGATCCGAACCAGCCGGGACGTGGCCAGGGAGGCCAGGGAGAGCGCGACCGCCAGGCCCAGGGCCAGACCGGCAACCAGTCCGCCAAGGACGTGATCGGGATCATGGTCGTGGTCGAGGAGATGGGAGCGGCCACCGGAGCGAACCGCGGCGGGCAAGCGGGCGCGACCGGTCCCGGAGTGGGCGGACCGGTCCAATCGGGTGTCTACATGGTGCGCGAGGGCCCGCAAGGCGGCGGCGTGCAGCTGGTCGACGAGAACGGGCAGGTGGCGGCCACGATCGCGCTGGATCCCAACCGCCGCATGGGCGCTCGCGGTGACGGCCGCGGCGACGACGGACGGGGCGGCGGACGCAGCGGCCAGGGCGAACCCGCCGAGCGGCCGCAGCAGCCGCCGGCCGGGCAGGAGCCGGGCCGCAATGCCCCGGCGACCCAGGCGCAGGGAGCGCGCGACGGCGACGGCAAGCTGGACACGGACGCTTCGCACTGGCAGGCCGTGTACGTGGCCATCCTGGACCACCTGGCGCCGGGTTGAGCCGCGACCGGGGAGAGGAGCAGTGTTGCGGGCAGCCGCCGCCGGCAGCGGAGGCGGCTGCTGTCGTCAGCGGCCCGGCCGGGTGCGCGCGCGCAGCCAGTACCGCGCGCTCCGCCTTTCGTCTGAATTCATGACGCACGCCATCGCGGGCGCGTTTCCAGGGTCCGCATTGGGAACGCGGCCTTCGGCCATGCTGCCGGGGCTGCCATGCCGAAGAGGCCGCAGGTGGGATTGGGGCGGCGCTCGAGTCATGGCCCACTTCTCCTTGGCGCCAACGACGACGCAAACCTGAGGTCTGCACTCGGTCAGCCTACCGAGGACCGAAGGACTAGCGCCGACTCGGCCAACAGATCGTGACGAATGCGCCGGAGGTTCCCCACACAAGACGTCCTATCCCACTGCCGTCTACTGCGAGCCATGCTATGCGCCCTGTGCGCTTATGACCGTCGATGGATCGCCACGCCTTGTTGTCAGCAAGTAAAGCACCGGCAGCACGATGAGCGTGAGGAGCGTCGACGAGACGAGGCCGCCGATGACGACCGTGGCAAGCGGCCGCTGGACCTCGGCACCCATTCCCATGTTCAGCGCCATCGGCAGGAATCCGAGCGCCGCCACCAGTGAAGTCATCAAAACCGGGCGCAGGCGGCGCTCACCCGCCTCGAGTACGGCCTCGCGAATCGGCAGCCCCTGCGCAACGAGTTGCTGGATCGTCGAGACGAGCACCATGTCGCCGAGCACGGAGACGCCCGACAAGGCGATGAAACCAACGCCGGCGGAGACACTGAAGGGCATGTCGCGCACCCACAACGCGATGATGCCGCCGACCGCGGCGAAGGGCACGCCGGTGAACACGCGCAGCGCGTCCAGGACGCGCCCGTAGGTGAAGTAGAGGAGGATGAAGATGAGACCGAGCGCCACCGGGACAACGACGAACAAGCGGCTTCGCGCACGCTCGTAGTGCTCGAACTGGCCGCCGAAGCGCACGTAGTAGCCCTCGGGCAAGACGACGCGCCCGTCGATCGCGTCCATTGCCTCAGCCACGAAGCTGCCGACGTCGCGGCCGCGGACATTGGCCTGAACGACGACGCGACGCTTGCCCCACTCGCGATTGATCGTCGCTGCACCCTCGTCCCGCTCGACGCGCGCCAGCATCCCGAGCGGCACACGATCGCCGTTGGCCGCGACCACCAACACGTCTGCCAGCGCGTGCTCGTCCGTCCGGTAGCGGTCGTCGAGGCGGACCGCGATCGGGAATCGGCGCTCCCCCTCCTGCAGCTCGCCTACCTTAATCCCGCCGAGCGCTTCCACCAGCGCCAGGACTTCCTGGGCCGGAATCCCGTGGCGCGCGATGGCATCGCGGTCTACCACGACACGGACGAGCGGCTGCCCGGTCAGCTGCTCCGAATACAAGTCGCTGGCTCCAGGAATCCCCTCGAGCAGCGCCCGCACCTCGGCCGCCTTCTCCCGGAGGACTGAAAGGTCGTCTCCGAAGATCTTGACGCCGACGTCCGCGCGGATGCCAGCGACCATCTCGTTGACGCGCATCTCGATCGGCTGGGTGAAGATCGCGCGCATGCCCGGCAGCCCGGCCGTCAAGACCTGCATCGCAGCGACCAGATCCGCCTGCGTGTGAGCCTTGCGCCATTGCCCCCGCGGCTTCAGGCTGACGAACACATCGGAGAGCTCGAGCCCCATCGGATCAGTGGCCACTTCGGCGGTGCCCGTGCGCGTCCATACGCGCTCGATCTCATCCGGAAATGCCGAGAGCAGCGCCCGCTCGATCTGGGTGCCATAGCGGACCGACTCCTCCGCGGACACCCCGGAGAGGCGGACCGTGTTGATGACGATCGTCCCCTCGTCGAGCCGCGGGACGAACTCGCTCCCCAGGCGGGACGCAAGCCATGCCCCCCCGCAGACGGCCGCGGCCGCGCCGAGGACGACCACCGCACGCCAGCGCAGCGCGGCAGCCAGGACCGGCCGGTAGAGACGCTGGAGACCGCGCACCAGCATGTTCTCTTGGTGCTTGGGCTTCGACGGCAGGACCAGGCTCGCGAGCACCGGCATGAGGGTAAGCGACAGCAGCATCGAGCCAATCAGGGCGAAGATTACGGTCAGCGCCATCGGCCGGAATAGCTTGCCCTCGATCCCTTCCAGAGCCAGGACCGGCAGGTACACGATCATGATGATCAGCTCGCCGAACATGGTCGGGCCCCGGACCTCGAGCACCGCGTCGCGGACGATGTCCGTGCGGCTGCGCGTCCTGCCCTCGAGCCCGAGCCGGCGCACGGCGTTCTCTACCTGGATCACCGAGCTGTCGACGACCAGACCGAAGTCGATCGCACCCAGGCTCATCAGGCTGCCGGCGATCCCCGCGCGTGCCATGAGATTGAAGGCGAATAGCAGCGACAGGGGGATCGCCGCAGCGACGATCAGGCCGGCGCGCAGGTTGCCAAGGAACACAAAGAGCACGGCGATCACGAGCAGTGCTCCCTCGAAGAGATTGGTGCGCACGGTGCGCAGCACTCGGTCGACCAGTGCGGTGCGCTCATAGACCGGTTCGAGGTGGACGCCGGCGGGGAGCGACTTCTCGACTTCGGCGAGACGCGCCGACAGCGCCCGCGTCACGTCGTGGCTGTTCTCCCCCATGAGGAGGAAGCCGAGCCCAAGGACGACCTCACCCTTGCCGTCCGCGGTCACGGCTCCCCGCCGCAGCGCATGTCCATCGACGACCCGTGCCACGTCCCGGACCCGGGTCGGGACGCCGTTCTCGGACGCCACAACAATGCCCTCGATGTCCTCTGCCCGGGCGACGATCCCGACTCCCTGCACCAAGGCCGCCTCTCCCGCGCCCTCGAGCGTCCCGCCACCGACATTCTGATTGTTGTGCTCGATCGCCTCGACGAGCTGCGCCAGTGAAAGGCCCCGCTTCTGAAGTTCGCTGGGATCCACGACGACCTGGAATTGGCGCTCCTCGCCTCCCCAGGCATTGACTTCGGCCACGCCACGCACGGACCTCAGCTGCGAACGGACGATCCAATCGTGGGCTGTTCGCAGCTCGGAAAGTGAGGCACCCTCGCCTGTGACGAGGTAGTGGAAGACCTCTCCCAGCCCCGTTGCGACCGGACCCATCTGTGGCCGCTCGATCCCCGCCGGTAGCTCGACGCCGCCAAGCCTCTCGGCGACCACCTGCCGTGCGAGCCAGATGTCGGTCCCGTCCTCGAAGGTGACCGTGACCTGCGAGAGGCCGAAGCGCGAGAGCGAGCGCACCTCCGCAAGCCCCGGCAGACCACCGATCGCCAGTTCGACCAGGGCCGTTGCCTGGCGTTCGATCTCGAGGGGAGCGAGGGCGGGTGCAACCGTGTTGATCTGCACCTGCACCGGCGTCGTGTCCGGAAATGCATCGATCGGGAGACGGCGGAAGGCGAGGACACCTGCCAGCGCGACTCCCACCCAGGCCAGCACGACGACCAGTCGGTGGCTGAGAGAAAGTTGGATGATGCGTGCGAGCACCCGCTCTCATTCCTCCGCGCAGCAGCCCGCGCCGATCTCGCCCTTCAACGTCTCCGTTTTTAGGAGGAAGCTGCCGGACACGACCACTCGCTCGCCGGCAACGACACCCTGAGCGATGGCTAGTACGTCACCGTGGCGCGCCGAGACTTTGACACGCCGCGTCTCATAGCGTCCGGGCTCCAGCTCGACGAACACCAGATCGACGCCCCTGGTGGTCTGGACCGCGCCCCGCGGAACCAACACCCGCGCTTCCTTCGGACCGAGCACGATCCGAGCTCGGACAAACAGGTTCGACCGGAGGGCCCCCTGGGGGTTTTCCAGGAACACGCGCGCGGTCGCTGTCCTCGTATGGCGGTCGATCTCCGGCGCGATGTAAGCAATGCTGCCGGCAAACTCTTCGTCACCAAGCGCAGGCGACGTGATGAGGACGTGTTGCCCAGAGCGGACCCGGGCGAGTGCCAGCTCGGGCACGTCCAGCTCTGCCCACATCGTGCCGGTGTCGACGATCTCGCACAGTACCTCGTCAGGACCTACCATGCGACCGATCGTAGCGGTCCGATGTATGCACGTGCCGGACAGGGGCGCGGTGAGCGTGAAAGTACTGCCACTCTCGGGATCCACGCCGACGACGCCGAGCGCAGCTTCCGCCGCGGCCTTTTCCGCGAGGGCGATGTCGAGCTCGGACTGCGCCTCCTGCAGGTCCTTTTGCGCCGCCATGCTCCTCTCCAAGAGCCCCTTGGCGCGCTCATGTGCCGCGCGCGCCACCTCGATCCGCGAGCTCGCAGCGAGCAGACGCGATTGCTCCGCGCCGATCTCGGCGCTCTCGATCCGCACGAGCGGCGCACCCTTCTCGACATGCGCTCCGACCTCGACCAGGATCTCGCGGACGATGCCGCGCGCCCGGGCATTGACTTCCGCGCGCCGGGTCGCATCGAAGGCGATCGTGCCAAGGACTTCGATCTCGTCCGCAGCTTCCTCGCCGCGAGCCACGACGGTCTCGATGCCGGCCAGCCGCGCCGTCTCCGCGCTCGCGAGCTGCACCTTGACGCCGCTCGCCGGCGCATCCGAATCGAGACTCACGGCCGGGCGACCACCGCGCTCGGGGTGGCAGATCGGGCAGAAGGATTCGGGGAAGCCGTGCTCGGGGCACCAATCCCCCTTGGCTTGGAAGATTGGGACGAGCTTGGGGTTGCACTTTGTGCACACGGCCTCGGCAACACCATGCTCGGCGCAGAAGGCATCCGCTGACGGCACGCTGGCAGCCTCATCCGGCTCTCGGTCCGGCGCGGAGCCCTCTGTGCAAGCGGCAAGGCAGCCCGCGGCGAGTATGAGAATGGCGAGCGCACGCATCACTTGTCTTCCGGCTTCGGCGGTCGGACCATTTTCCGGCTCGGATCGCACTGGACGCACTGCGATTCGGGTAGGCCGTGTTCGGCGCACCAGTCCCCGGTTGCCTTGAACGCGGCAGCGAGGGAGGCGTCGCAGCGAGTGCATGCGGACTCGGGAACGGAGTGCTCCGCACACCAGTCCTCGTAGGAGCCGGGTGCGGCACCGCTCACTCCGTGCGCGGAGGCCGGAGCCTTCTTGTGTCCGTCTTCGGAAGAATCCTCTCGGGAGCACCCGATCACCAACGCGATGGTGAGACAGGCAGCGAAGGCAGGCAAGCGAGTGATGTTCATGGATGATCTCCGTTTCATGGATCAGAGGCTATCGTGAGGAACAGTGGCCATCGGATTCGGCGCACCGCCCGCCTGCACCCTCTTCGCTCGACCTCCCTCGAAGATCCGGTACAGGGCGGGAAGCACCAGCAGCGTCAGGAGCGTGCTGGAGATCAGTCCGCCGATGACGACGGTGGCGAGCGGCTTTTGAACCTCCGCGCCCGTGCCTGTCGCCATGGCCATCGGCACGAAGCCGAGCGAAGCCACCATGGCCGTCATCAGGACGGGTCGGAGGCGGACCAAACCGCCATGAATTATGGCTTCGGAGAGCTCGCCACCACGAGCGCGCAGCTGGTTGATGAAGGTGACGAGCACGAGGCCATTGAGAACAGCGACCCCCGAAAGAGCGATGAACCCCACGGCAGCCGAAATCGAGAACGGCATGTCGCGGAGCCATAGTGCGACAATCCCTCCGGTAAGGCCCAGTGGCACTCCTGAGAAGACGAGCAGAGCCTGCCGGGCCGATTGGAACGTGGTGTACAGGAGCAGGAAGATCAGGACGAAACAGGCGGGAACGACGACCGACAATCGCTTGCGGGCGGCCACGAGGTTCTCGAACTGACCGCCCCATTCGAGCCACGAGCCGACCGGCAGATCGAGCGCGTTGACACGCGTCTGTGCTTCTGCGGCGAAGGAGCCGAGATCGCGGCCCCGCACATTGCACTGGACCACGATCCGCCGCTTGCCGTTCTCGCGGCTGACCTGGTTCGGGCCCTCGGAGACCTCGATGGAAGCAACCGCACCGAGAGGTACGAAGCCTGGGCCGATCCGGATGTGTCCCGCCGAGACCGGTGAAACGGTTTCGGCCGACGCTTCCGCGCCCGGGGCGAGAGGGATTGGCAGCTCCTCGAGCCGGTGGACGTCCTCGCGGACCGCATCCGGCAGGCGCACGACCAGGTCGAATCTGCGGTCTCCCTCGAACACGAGCCCGGCTTGTCGGCCGCCGATGGCCGCCGCGACGACGTCCTGCACGTCCGCGACGCCCAGGCCGATTCGCGAGATCGCGGCGCGATCGATCCGGATATTCATGGTCGGTAGTCCGGTTGTCTGTTCAACGCGGATGTCGGCCGCGCCAGGGATCCGGCGCAGGACTCCGGCGATCGTCTGCGCCGTGCGCTCCATGGCGGGGAAGTCGTCTCCATAGACTTTGATTGCGACGTCGCCGCGCACGCCGGCGATCAGCTCGTTGAAGCGCATCTGGATCGGCTGCGTGAACTCGTAGTTGTGGCCGGCAGCCTCCTGCACAGCCGCCTCCAGCCGCTGCTGCAGAGTGGACTTGGGAAGCTCCGGATCAGGCCACTCCTCGTGCGGCTTGAGAATGATGAAAGTGTCCGAAACGTTCGGCGGCATCGGATCCGAGGCCATTTCGGCCGTCCCCGTCTTCGAGAACACGAACGCGACCTCGGGAAAAGCACTGACGATTCTCTCGACTTCAAGCTGCATCTCCGTCGACTGTGCGATCCCGGTGCTCGGGATCCGCATCGCATGCATCGCGATGTCCTTCTCATCCAGGGTCGGAACGAACTCCTGCCCCAGATGATTGAAGAGCAGCAGTGCCCCTGCGAAAGCGGCGGCCGCTCCTCCAACGACCCACCACCGCCGCCGCACAGCCATCTCGAGGACCGGCTTGTAGCCGCGTTTGGCTGCGCGCACCAGGACGTTCTCCTTCTCCGCGACCCTGCCCCGGATCACGAGCGCGACCATAGCTGGAACAAAGGTCAGGGACAGGACGAAGGCGGCGACCAGCGCGAAGATCACGGTCATCGCCATCGGGCGGAACATCTTGCCTTCGATGCCGGTCAGCGCAAGGATCGGCAGGTAGACCGTGATGATGATGCACGCGCCGAACACGGCCGGGCCAAGGACCTGACGGCTCGCCTCGAGCACGGCTTCGCGTCTCTCTCCGGTCGCGAGCCGTCGACCCAGAGCGCGTTGCTTCTCGGCCAGGAGGCGCAGCGAGTTCTCGACGATGATGACCGCGCCGTCGACGATCAGGCCGAAATCGATCGCGCCGAGGCTCATCAGGTTGCCGCTGATCCGGCTCTGGACCATCCCCGTGGCGGTCAACAGCATGGACAGCGGGATCGCGAGAGCGGTCAGGATGGCTGCTCGGATGTTCCCGAGCAGAAGGAAGAGTACTGCGATGACGAGGATCGCACCCTCGAAGAGGTTCTTCTCGACCGTCTTCACAGTCGCGTCGACGAGTTTGGTCCGGTTGAGGACCGTCTTGACGTGGATGCCGGGCGGGAGCGATTTCGAGACCTCGCGCATCTTCGCGTCGACGGCGGAGGACACCGTCCGGCTGTTCGCGCCGATCAGCATGAGTGCCGTGCCGACGACGACCTCCGAGCCATCCTCGCTTGCGCTGCCGGTGCGCAACTCACCTCCGATCCCGACTTCGGCGACGTCGTGGACGTGGATCGGGACACCGTCCCGGGTCGCGATCACGATCGCCGACAGCTCGTCCAGGGTCTCGATCCGGCCCGCGGCACGAACGACATAGGCCTCGCCGAGGTGCTCGACGAATCCGGCTCCGGTGCTCACGTTGTTGCGCTCCAGGGCTTCGATCACCTCGCGGAAGGTCAGGCCAAAGCCCACGAGCTTCTGCGGATCGGGCCGCACTTGGTACTGCTTGAGGTAGCCTCCGATGGAGTCGACTCCAGCAACTTCGGGCACGCTCTTGAGCTGCGGGCGGATGATCCAGTCCTGCACCGTGCGCAGGTAGGCGGCGCGCTCGATCTCGGAGTGGAGTCGCTCGCCTTCCGCGGTGAGATAGCTGCCGTCCGATTGCCATCCAGGCTGTCCGTCCACGACGCCAGCCGCAGGGCTGCCAGGTTGGTCGAAGCCGACCGTCCACATGTAGATTTCACCCAATCCGGTCGCGATCGGCCCCATTGCCGGCTCGGCGCCGGGCGGCAAGCTCCCACGTACCTGCCCAAGCCGTTCGTTGACCTGATTGCGCGCGAAGTAGATGTCGACTTCGTCCTCGAAGATCGCCGTCACCTGTGAAAAGCCATTGCGCGAGAGCGACCTGGAGTACTCGAGACCCGGAATTCCCGCAAGGGAAGTCTCGACGAGGAAAGTCACCTGCTTCTCGATCTCCAGCGGCGAAAGCGCAGGCGCCACTGTGTTGATGTGGACCTGGTTGTTCGTGATGTCCGGCACAGCGTCGATGGGCAGATGCGACAGTGAGTACGCGCCCATGGCAGCCGCCATCAGCGTCAACACGATGATCAAGCCCGGGTGGTAGATCGAGAAGCGCAGGATGCGTTGCAGCACGGCTCAATCTTCGGAAGTGCGGCTGGGTTGGAGCAGCCGTAGCGCGTTGAGCACTACGAGCAGGGAGACGCCCATGTCGGCGGCGATCGCCCCCCACAGGGAGGCGAAGCCGGCGAACGCTAGGACGAAGAAAACGGCCTTGACCGCAAGAGACACGATCACATTCTGTCGGATCACGCGCACGGTTCGGCGTGAATGCCCGATCAGCCAGGACACGTGGGAGAGATCATCCCCCATCAGCGCCACGTCCGCGGTCTCGAGCGCCGCATCCGTCCCGGCGGCGCCCATCGCGATGCCGAGGCTCGAGCGCGCGAGGGCCGGAGCGTCATTGACTCCGTCGCCGACCATCGCAACCCTTCCGTGCTCGGCAACGAGCTCCTCGATTGCCTGGACCTTGTCCTGCGGCAGCAACTCGGCCCTGACTTCGTCGATGCCGGCCTCCCTGGCGACCCTCTCCGCGGTCCCGCGGTTGTCTCCGGAGAGCATCACAACCCGCTCGATTCCTGCTCGGCGCAACTTCTGGATCGACGCTGCGGCACCATCGCGCAGGCGATCGGCGAGCGCAACATAGCCGCAGATGTGCTCCTCTCGTCCAACGACGACCACGCTCGAGCCGGAGCTTGCCAGCGCCTCGAGCTCCCGATGAATCTCCTCACTTTCCTGTCCACGCTCGTCCAGGTAGCGGTGAGAGCCAAGCCAGTGGTCGACCCCTTCGATCCTCGCGTGCGCACCCTTGCCGGGGAGCATCTGGAAGTCGGTTGCCGGAACCGGTCGAATGCCCTTCTGTGCGGCATGCTCGACGATGGCGCGCGCAAGTGGATGAGTCGATCGCATCTCGACGGCAGCGGCGATCGCGAGCAGCTCCGCCTCGTCATGTCCCGCGCGTGGCACGACAGCGCTGACGCGGGGGCGGCCCTCTGTGAGCGTACCGGTCTTGTCGAGCGCGATTGCCACGAGTCGCGCCGGCGCCTCGAGATACGCGCCTCCCTTCACCAGGACGCCTTGCCGCGCCGCGGCGGCGAGCGCGGCGACGACGCTGACCGGGGTCGCGATCACCAGCGCGCAGGGACAGGCGATGACCAGCAGGACCAGCGCCTGGTAGAACCACTTCTCCCACAATCCACCGAGGAGGGGAGGCACGACGGCCAGCAGCACGGCGGCCGCCATGACGGTTGGCGTGTAAATGCGTGCAAAGCGCTCAACCCACTGTTCGCTGGGTGAGCGACGCGCGTGCGCCTCTCCGACCATCTTCGCGATCTGTGAGAGAGTACTATCGGCAAACGGCTTGACCGTCCTCACTTCGACGGCGCTTTCCTCGTTGACCGTACCGGCGAAAACCTCGCTGCCCTCTTCTTTCAGCACGGGAACGGACTCGCCAGTGATCGGCGCCTGGTTGACCGTTGTCCGCCCGCGCACGATCCGGCCGTCGAGGGGAAACTTCTCCCCAGGCTTCACGACCACGAAGGCGCCCACGGCCACGGAGGCTGCGTCGACGAGTTCCTCGTTGTTTCCGGGGCCGAGGACCCGGGCCCTGGACGGACTGAGTGTCATCAGCGCGGCGATCGCCTTGCGGGCGCGGCCGATGCTCCAGGACTCGAGGGCGAGCGATACCGCGAACAGGAAGGCAACGGTCGCCGCCTCGAACCACTCACCGATGCCAATTGCGCCGAGGATCGCGACGCACATGAGCAAGTTCATGTCCAGGCGCGCGCGCCGCAGCGCAAGCCAGGCCTTGGGCGCGACGAACCACGCGCCAAGGACGGTGGACGCAAGAAAAGCGCAGCGCGCGACGAGCGGCGCGCCGGTTCCTTCCTCGCCCCCAATCGCAGCGCGCCAGCCGGCCCCCGCCACGTGGGTGCTGAAGCCAAGGGCGAGCAGGAAACCGCTCGCGGCCGTCGTCCAAGCGCGCCGGAGGCGGCCGGAATCGGTCGACCCCTCCTCGGTGCCGCGCTCTTCCCACGGCTCGGCAGTCATGCCCGTGCGGGCGACGGCAGCGAGCACGCCTTCCGGACTCGTTCCGCCTGGATCGAGTTCCACGGTCATCCTGCGCTGGAGCAGGTCGAAGTTGAGGGACTTTAGGCCATCGAGGGCCGCAAGCTGCTCGCGCAAGGTCGCGATCTCCTCCGCGCAGTCCATGCCGCGGATGAGGAAGGAGACGCTTCGCTCTGTCGGTGTGTTCTTGGCGCCCATCAGTGCTCGTGCTGGGCCGAGGCCTTGCCGTGCTCGGCCTTGAGGCGGAACGCGCCGGCGACGACGACGAATTCGCCTGGCTGCAGGCCAGCGAGTACCGGAACGTGGACACCGACCGGAGTACCGATCTCAATCTCGTGCTTGCAGAACACGCTGCCTCCGGCCTCGACCGGAACGAAGACGGCCGGACGGCCTTCGACGGTCAGGACGGCGCCGTCCGGAACAGCAAGTGCCAGAACTCCTGCGCCGAGCGCCGACTCGATTTCGACCTGGATAAACATTCCTGGCAACATCGTTTCATCCGGATTCGGCACCTCGACTCGCACTTCCGCGGTTCGCGTCGAGGCCTCGAGCACGGGGGAGATGGCAGCGACACGGCCCTCGCAGCCGCCGTGCTTCAGGGCTGGGACCTCGACCTTGGCAGGGGCGCCAACCGCGACCTCTGCGAGACGCGACTCACTGACTTCGGCGATGGCCCAGAGGATCGACAGGTCGCCAATGACCAGCAGGCGGTCCTTGCCTGGATCGACGAGCTCACCGAGAGTCGGCGCAACCTCGACGACGCGGCCGGCAATCGGCGCCGTGATCGGGAAGCGTGGATCGACCTTGCCACTCCGCTCGAGCTCGTGAATCGAAGACTCGCTCATGCCCAATAGCAACAGACGATTCCTCGCCGCGGCCTCGATTGCACGCGCGACCTCGAGATCGCGCTCGGCCTGACGCAACCCGGTCTCCAGGCGCTGGACATCGGATAGCGCGATCCCCTGGACCCGTTCAAAGAGCTCCTTGGCGCGCTCGTAGGAACTGCGCGCGATCTCGAGCGTCGGCCCGGCAGTGGAGGCCACCGTGCGCTTCTGGAGATAGTCGCTCTGGGCTTCGCCCAGCTCCGGGCTCTCCACCACGAGCAGCACATCACCCTTCGCCACGCTGTCTCCGGACCGCACGCGCAGCTCGGCGATCCGCCCGGCGACCGCCGAGCCGATGCGCGCCACCGCCCCTTGGGGAAAGGCGAGATGACCGGGCGCAGAGATGGTAGGCGTAAGTGCCACCTCGCGCACGGGCGCAACCTCGATGCCGTAGCGGGCGAGCGCGTCCGTGCCGAGTTCGACGTCGTCATCGCAGTCACGGCGATCCTCTGCAACGTGGTGGGCGTCATCCTTCGGCTCGGCCTGCTCCGTGCCGGTTTCGTCGTGGTCCTCATGCTCTGCGGCACTCCCTCCGCTACAGCCAGCCCCGGCTGCACAGAGCAGCATGAGAAAGGCGGCCTGGACGGTGCCCCGGAAAGAAGATGTGCGGGTGCTGCTGGAGTTCATGGCTAAGGTTGCTGCGGAGTCCAGGTCAGGACGGAGCGAAGGACGGAAGGGCCGCCCACCGAGCGTTGGAGGCGGATGTGGGCCGAAGTCACCGCGCGCGAGACGTCGATCCGGCGCGCTTGGGATTGCTGCAGAGCCTGGTCAGCGAACAGCAGCGCCGTGGCATCCACCAACCCAAGCTGAAAGGCTTCCGCGATCTCGGCGCGCCGGCGCTCCTGCAAGGGGATCAGGTCATCCACGATGCGTTCCAGGCTCTCCTGCGCCCCGACGAAGGTCTCGAGGGCGCTTCGGACATCCTCGACCACGCCGCGGCGCGCTTGGGTCAGCCGGTGGCGTTGCTCGGAGGTCAGCGCCCGGGCTCGCTCTCGGCGCGCCTGGCCTGTATCGAACAGTGGCAGCGGCGTCGAGATGCTTGGTCCCAAGGACCATTCGCCATCACGCTCTGCCTCGACTCCGGCGCTTGCTCCGTCCAGCGCCCGACCGCCCGCGAGCGCCTCCTCGTCCTCGCGTGCACGCAACTCCCACTCGATGGCCAGGAGCTCGGGCCGGTGCTCCAGGGCGGCGTCGATCCATGCTTGCTCCGTCGCGGGGATCGGCTCGAACGGGCTCCACGGATCCAGCGTCCACGTCGCGGACCCGGACGGCTCGCCGATCGCGCGGGACAGGGCGAAGCGCGCGACCCGGAGCTCGCGGCGGCGAAGGTCAAGCTCGACGCCGAGCAGCATCCGTTCGGCATCGAGCGCGGTGACATCGTGGCGCGTACCCTGGCCGAAGTCGAGCCGGGCCTGTGCCACCTCACGCAGGCGGTCGAGCACGGTGAGACGCTGCTCCAGTACAACGACCAGAGCTTCGAGGGCCTGGACTTCGGAGTAGCGCTGCTCGATTCCGGCCACAACGTCCAGTGCGGTCGAGAGAGCGTTGGCGACCTCCGCCTCCAGCCGATTGCCTGCCGCGCTGGCGCGGCGTGGTCGCTGTAGGATGGCGAGCAGATCCGCAGCGAGGCCCGCTTCGACATCCGGACTTCCTCCTCCCTCGGGAAACCGCAAGACGATGCTGAGAATCGGGTTGGGAAGCAGGGCGGCAAGTTCGGCATCGGCCTGCGCCGCTCGCACACGGGCCAGAGCAGCCTGCAGCTCCGGACTTGTCTCCACCCCGCGCCGCAGCGCACTGGCCACGGAAAGAGCATCGGCCGGCCCGGCTCTGGCATCTATTGGACCACCCTCGCTGCGGAATGCTACTGCGTCCGCAAACTCCAACGAGCGGGCGATGGCACCCCCTGGATCCGGCTGTGGGTGTGCGACCGTGCATCCGGCCGCCAGGACGGCGACCAGAATCCCGCGGAGACAGCGCCTTTCCGGCGCCGCACTGAACGTAATCGTGGAAGCGAGAGTCATGGGTCCTTGCGTTTCGCGGAGAACACGTCGTCTCCGACACGGTCTCGAATTCGAAGGCGCACCGACGCCCAGTGGCGTGGCGCGACGTTCACAATGCGAGATGCGCGACTACGTCCGCAGGACCAGATTCGTTGCGGCGCGGCGCGGCCGAGGCGGGCCAAGGCAAGGCGCGACAGGACCGCGGAGATACGCCGCCGCCCCATCGTCAATCACGGAATATGGCACGCCTATATGCGACAGATCGACCTGGACGCGAGTAGGAACGCGCTTGGGATCACTGCCGCCAAGAAGCAAGTCCGAGCAAGTGCAGCACGAATCGCGATCCTCAGGACGCGAGCAGCAACCCGGCTCCAGTTCACGGACCGGCACGCAGTCGAGACAACTCGAGCTGGCGGACGCCTGCTCGATCGCAACATGGCCCTGCGATCCGATGCAGAGCACGAAATCCCGGGCCGGAGTGAGTCCAGTAGGTACACAGAACACAAGAACCGCCCTCGCGACCCAGGTGCCGATTCGTCCGTGGACCATGCACAGATGCTAGCACGCCAGCAGCGGAAGCGGAAGCCAGGCAGCGTGGTGAGAGCCAATTGACCGGGTAGGCTTGCCCTTGAGTCGCCGGGCTGGCGATGTGCCCTGCCTGCGGCGCTTTGTTGACGGCATTGACCTCGTATTGCCTTGTCTGACAGTCCCTTAGAGCAATGCCCGTGGCGGACAGACCGGTCCGGCTGACTCGCTCTTGCACCGCCCGGCTGGCCTTACGGCATTGGTGTCATCCCACTCCTCCCCAAGGAGGTTCCGAAGAACCAGCAGAATGGCCATCCTCAGAGGCAGATGCCACGCACATACCACGCACGGTGACGGGCGAGCGCCGCCCGCCGCAATCCGCTCCGCTGAATTGTGCACCTGGGTGCGGCGCCCGCTGGTCTATCCTGGGAGGTGCATTCATGGCCAAGGGCGCGACCTACGCGGCGGTCGTCATCGGCACCGGACAGGGCGGCGTGCCGCTGGCCAAGGCTCTGGCCGAGGCCGGCTGGAAGACCGCGATCGTCGAGAAGGAGGCGGTCGGCGGCACCTGCATCAACTACGGCTGCACGCCCACCAAGACCATGGTGGCGAGCGCCCGGGTCGCCTACCTGGCCCGGCGCGCCGCGGACTACGGGGTGCGCACCGGCACGGTGGCGGTGGACCTCGCGCGCGTGCGCCGGCGCAAGCGCGCCCTCGTGCGCCAGTTCCGCGCCGGCAGCGAAGCCGGGCTGCGCTCCACGCGGCGCCTGCACCTCCTGTTCGGCACGGCCAGCTTCGCGGGGCCGCACGAGCTCCGCGTCCGGTCCCGGGACGGCGCCGTGCGCCTGCTGCGCGCCCGGCACGTCTTCATCAACGTCGGCTGCCGCCCGCGTCCGGCGCGCGTTCCGGGGATCGAGAGCGTGCGCACGCTCGATTCCACGTCCATCATGGAGCTGGACCGCGCGCCGCGCCACCTCGCCATCCTCGGCGGCGGCTACGTCGGGATCGAGTTCGGCCAGATGTTCCGCCGCTTCGGCAGCGCGGTGACCATCCTCGATCGCGGCTCCCACCTGCTCGACCGCGAGGACGAGGACGTCTCCGCGGGCGTGGAGGAGGTCCTGCGCGGAGACGGGGTCAAGCTCCTGCTGCGCGCCGAGGTGGACCGCATCGGCAGGACTGCCGGCGGCCGCATCGCGCTCGCGGCGCGCGCGGGGCGGCGGCGCCACCGCGTCGTGGCCGACCAGCTGCTGGTCGCGACCGGACGCGAGCCCAACACGCACGACCTGGACGCGGAGGCCGCCGGCATCACCCTGGACGAGCGCGGCTTCGTGGTCGTCAACGACCGGCTGGAGACCTCCGTGCCGGGCGTCTATGCGCTGGGTGACGTCACCGGCGGTCCCGCGTTCACGCACATCTCCTGGGATGACCACCGCATCCTGGAAGCCAACCTCCTGCACGGCGGCGACGCCAGCACCAGGGGGCGCCTGGTGCCCTACACCGTGTACCTGGACCCGCAGCTCGGGCGGGTCGGCATGAGCGAGCGCGAGGCGCGCGCGTCCGGCCGCCGGGTCCGCGTCGCCACGCTGCCGATGGCGCACGTGGCGCGCGCTCTCGAGATGGACGAGACCCGCGGCTTCCTCAAGGTGATCGTGGACGCGCACGACGACCGGATCCTCGGCGCGGCCGTCCTCGGCGTCGAGGGCGGCGAGATCATGAGCGCGATCTCGATCGCGATGATGGCAGGCCTGCCTTACCCGCGCCTGCGCGACGGCATCTTCGCCCACCCGACGCTGATGGAAGCCTTGAACAACCTGTTCTTCCACCTCACGGACGCGGAGTGAGTCCCGGCGCGCATTTGCACTTGCGCCGGCTCTCTGGTCTAATCCCGAGCTCCGCATGGCCAAGGGACGCGCCGCAGCAGCCGACAAAGTACTCGCCGCAATGGTGAAGGACTACAAGCGCCTCCGCCGCAGCCTGACCGAGGGCGGGGCCGTCGGCGACGACCCAGAGCTGGCCGTGCTGCTGCAGCGCAAGAAGGCGCTGGCGCAGGAGCTGCGGGAAGTGCGCCAGACGCTCGCGGCGCTCAAGAAATCGCCGCGGAAGAAGCTCGCCCCCGCGGACGAGAAGGCGCTGTCCGGACTGCGCGAGTCCATCCTGGCGCTGTCGAATAGCCTGGGCGTCCAAGTACCCCTGGACTGACTGCGCCGGCCGCACCTCCTCTCCACCGCGCATGGCAAAGGGCCGCACTCCCTCCACAGCACGGGCGCTGGCGTCCCTGGTCCGGAACTACCAGAGGCTGCAGCGCAGTCTCCTGGACACGCGCGGCGAGACGCCGGAGGCGGCGGCGCTGCTGCAGCGCCGGCAGGAGATCCGGCGCGAGCTGCAGGAGCTCCGCGCCCGGATCCAGGCGGCCCGGAAGGGCGCGCCCGCGCGCAGCGCCGCCGACGATCCGGCGCTGGCGGCGCTGCGCGATTCGATCCTGCGCATGTCCCGGATCCTGGCGCTTCCGGTGGACCTGGACTGAGCGCGGCCGTGCCCTACTCGGCGTAGCCCGCGGACCTGCCTTCCAGCTCGTCCGCCAGCGCGTCGGCGCCGTAGACCTTGCGCATGGCCTCGATGATGATGGCCGGATGCACGGACACGGAGCGCGCGACCTCGTCGGTGTACACGTACATGTTGCCGAGCATCTCGATGTTGCCGTCGAACACCAGGCCCACGAGCTCGCCGTCCCGGTTGAGCACCGGGCTGCCGGAGTTGCCGCCGATGATGTCGCAGGAGCTGACGAAGTTGACCGGCGTGGCCAGGTCCAGCTCCGGCAGCTTGTCGATCCACGGCTGGGGCAGGTTGAACGGCTCCTGGCGCCCGAACTCGGTCCAGCGCGCGTACAGCCCGAACAGGCTGGTGAACCAGGGCGCGATCGTGCCGTTGTACTCGAAGCCCTGGACGACGCCGTCGCTCAGGCGCAGCGAGCCGCTGGCGTCCGGCGGGATCTGCGTGCCGTACACCGCGAAGAAGGCCTCGCCGACGCGGCGCGCCTGCGCCTGCTCCTGCGCGCGCAGTTCCTGCACCCGGGCGGAATCGCCGGCCGCGGCCGCCTTCTTCTTCTCCGCCACGAGCTCCGCGATCCGGTCCCAGGCGTCGCCGTAGCGCGCGCTCAGTTCCGGATCGGCCGCGACCTTGGCGCGGATCGCCTCCTCGGCGGCGCGCTTGCGCTCCAGGATGGCGGGATTGCGCAGGCCGTCCAGGTAGCCCTGGAAGGCCTTGCGCGCGTTTTCCAGCGTCAGCACGCGCGCGCGCGTGTCCGCGGCCCGCTGCGGGTCGTCCCGGCCCTCCGCGTACAGCTGCTCGAGCATGGCATGCAGTCCTTCCAGCCGCGACGGGAACTCCACGTCGCGCAGGTACTCCATCTGCGCCAGGCTCATGAGGCGCCCGGTGTTGCCCGGGCTTCCCACCACGAACACGGCGTCGCCTGCGCGCGGCCCCGCGGTGTTCCACTTCAGGTAGTGCGCGGACGTGTCCGCGGGCTTGCCGTCCTCGTAGGCGCGGCACAGGGCGAAGTCCAGGGCGTAGCGCGGATACGTGAAGTTGTCGAAGTCGCCGCCGAACTTGGCGCTCTGCAGGTGCGGCGCGCCGACCAGGCGCACGTCGGAGTAGACCTTGTACAGGTACAGGTGCTGCAGCCCGCCCTGGTACAAGGACACGATGCGCGGCTCCAGGCCGGGGTGCTCGGCGCGCGTCTGCTCCAGCAGCGCCTGGCGGTTGCGCTCGCGCAGGCCCTCGACGGCCATGCCGTCCAGGTCCGGCGTCACGCCGGCGTCCAGCGCCGCGGTGACGTCCTCGATGGCCACGAGCTGCTGCACGGTCAGCCCCGGCGCGGCCACCTCCTGCGCCATGCCGGCGGCGAAGTAGCCGTTGCCCAGCCAGTCCTGGCCGGGCGGGGACAGCTGCGCCACGTAGTCGCGCGCGCAGTGGTGATTGGTGAGGATCAGCCCGCGCGGGCTCACGAACGCGGCCGAGCAGCCGCCGCCGAAGCGCAGGGCGCTGCGGCGCGCGTGCTCCAGCCACTCCGGCGAGGGCACGAAGCCGTACTCCTCCTGCAGGTACTGCGCCGGGACCTGGTCGAAGGTCCACATGCGGCCCAGCTCCTCGTGCTCCTGCGCGGGCAGCGCGGTGACGGCGAGCAGCAACAGGCCGGCGCAGACGCCCAGCCCACGGCGCAGGTGCAGGTTCCAGGACATCGCCGATAGCATAGACTCCGCTGCTCCCGCGGACCGGCGCAGCGGCCATGAGCCTGACCGGCAGCCTGGTGATCGTCGCGGCGGCCGCGTGCGCGCCGCCGCAGGAGCCCGGCACGCACGCGGTCGGGGTGGCGCGCGCCGACATCACGCCGGAGGGCCCGGTGCGGCTGAGCGGCTACGCGGCGCGCCAGGGCGAATCGGACGGGGTGGAGCAGCGCCTGACCGTGACCGCGCTGGCCATCGGCGGCGGCGCGCAGGCGCCCGCGCTCCTGATCAGCGTGGACACCGCGGCGATCCCGGCGGTCCTGACCCAGGAGATCACGTCCTTCCTGCAGCAGGAGGCCGGAATCCCGCGCGAACGGATCGTGCTGAGCTGCACGCACACGCACACCGGGGCCTGGTTGTGGCCCTCGATCCCGAACATGTTCGGCGGCCCGGTGCCGGAAGACCAGGTCGAGCGCGCCCGGCAGCACACGCGCGCGGTGGTGGCGAAGATCGAGCAGGCGGCGCTGGCCGCGCTGGCGGACCTTGCGCCGGCGCGCCTGGATTTCACGCGCGGACTGTGCCGCTTCGCCGCCAACCGGCGCACGGCAGGCGGCCCCGTGGACCACGACGTGGAGCTGCTGCGCGCCCGCGCGCCGGACGGGGTCCTGCGCGCGCTGCTGGTCAACTACGCCTGCCACTGCACGACCCTGGGCGGCGACTTCAACCGCGTGTGCGGCGACTGGGCCGGCTACGCGCGCGAGTACCTCGAAGCCGCGCACCCCGGCGCCCTGGCCCTGATGACCATCGGCTGCGGCGCGGACGCCAATCCTGCGCCCCTCGGCACGCTGGAATTCGCGCAGCGCAACGGCCGCGAGCTCGCGGACGCGGTGGAGCGCGCGCTGGACGGCGAGTTCACGGCCGTCCGCAGCCCCCTGCAGGCGCGCCTGCAGGAGCTGTCCCTGGCGTTCGAACCCCTGCCCACCGGGGAGCAGTGGCGCGAGCGCGCGGGCTGGGACTGGGCGCACGGCGCCCATCACGCGCGCCGGAACCTGGAGCGCCTGGAGCGCGGCGAGACCCTGCCGCAGAGCCTGCCGTACCCGGTCCAGTGCTGGAGCTTCGGGGACGAGCTGGCGCTCGCGTTCCTGGGCGGCGAAGTGGTCGTGGACTACGCGCTGCGCCTGAAGCACGAGCTGGACTCCGACCGCTTCTGGGTGAGCGCGTACTGCAACGACGTCGCCTGCTACATCCCATCCGAGCGCATCCTGCGCGAAGGCGGATACGAGGCCGAATGGGCCATGATCTATTACGATCAGCCGGCGCGCCTGGCGTCCGGAGTGGAGGACCGCATCCTCGCCGCGGTGCACGACCTGCTGCCGGACGGGTTCGAAGCGCGCACCGGCATCGATGTCGCGCGCACCGAGGGCGTGCCACCGCGGCCGCCGCGGCGCTCACTCGCCTGCATGCGCACCGATCCTGGCCTGGAGGTGCAGCTCGTGGCCTGCGAACCGCTCGTGGTGGATCCGGTGGCGATCGATTTCGGGCCGGACGGACGCTTGTGGGTCGCCGAGATGCACGACTATCCGCAGGGCGTGACCGGCCGTTTCGAGCCAGGTGGGCGCATCCGGGCCCTGCAGGACCGGGACGGGGACGGTGTCTTCGACCAGGCGGCGGTGTTCCTGGATTCCATCCCTTTTCCCACCGGCCTGCTGGCGTGGCGGCAGGGGCTGCTCGTGTGCGCGGCGCCCGACATCCTGTACGCGGAAGACGGCGACGGCGACGGCCGCGCCGAGCGCGTGCGCCCGCTGTTCTCCGGTTTCGACACCGGCAACTACCAGGCGCGCGTGAACAGCCTCAGCTACGGGCTGGATGGCTGGGTCCACGGCGCCAACGGGCTGTTCGGCGGCACCATTCGCAGCTTCTCCGGCGGCGATCCCGTGCGCCTCGACGGTTTCGACTTCCGCATGAACCCGGACACGGGCGCGTTCGAGACCGTCACCGGCCTGACCCAGTACGGCCGCTGCCGCGACGATTTCGGCAACTGGCTCGGCTGCGACAACGGCACGCTCCTCTATCACTACGTGCTGGAGGAGCGCCACCTGCGCCGCAATCCGCACCTGGCGCCGCCGCCGCTGCGCCTTCCGATCGCCGCGGGCGACGATCCCAACCAGCTGTTTCCGATCAGCCGTCCCAGCGCGCGCTTCAACGACCCGGGCAACCTCCTGCGCGTGACGTCGGCCTGCGGCCTCACGATCTACCGCGACGACCGGCTGGGAGCCGAGTACGCCGGCGACGCGTTCGTGTGCGAGCCGGTGCACAACCTGGTGCGGCGCCTGGAGCTGGCGCAGAACGGCAGCACGTACGCGGCCCATCCGGCGCCGCCGGAGTCCGGCGAGTTCCTGTCCTCGGAGGACAACTGGTTCCGGCCGGTGCAGGTGCGCACCGGGCCGGACGGAGCGCTGTGGATCGTGGACATGTACCGCTTCGTCATCGAGCACCCGCGCTGGATTCCGGCGGAAACCCAGGCGGCCCTGGACCTGCGCGCCGGCGACACCATGGGGCGGATCTACCGCGTGGCGCCGCGGGCGCCGGACGCGCGCGGGCTGCGCCCCTGGCCGCGGCTGGCGGACGCCGGCGCGGCCGAGCTGGCCGGCGCGCTGGAATCACGCAACGGCGCCGTGCGCGACCAGGCGCACATGCTGCAGGCGTGGTTTCCGGAACGCTGCGACGCCGCGGCGGTGGCGCGGATCGCCCGCGGCGGGCCGCTTCCCGCGGCGCGCGCGCAGGCTCTGGCGGTGCTGTCCGGCGCCGGCAAGCTCACGCATCCGGACCTGGCCGCCGCGCTCCAGGACTCCGACGCCGAGGTGCGGCGCGTCGCGCTGGAGCTGGGCGCCGAGCGCATCGCCGGCTCGATCCCCCTGCTCGACGCGGCGCTGGCGCTGCGGGAGGATCCGAATCCGCGCGTGCGGGCGCAGCTCGCCATCGTGCTCGGAGCCGCGCCCTTCCCGGAGGCCGGCAGCGCGCTGGCCGCCCTCCTGCGTGCGCCTCCGGCGGATGCGTGGGAGCGGGCGGCGCAGCTGAGCTCGCTGTTGCCGCACCTCGGGCCGGTGGTGCAGCGCTACTTCGCCGCGCCGCTCCACGATCCTGAAGTCGCCGCCGCCCTCCTGAGCAGCGCCGTGGCGCAGCGCGACGCCGCCGCCGTGGCGGAGATCGTGGCGGCGCTGTCCGGATCCGCAGGCCCGGCGGAGGACCTGGCCGTGCGCCTCGCGCTGCTGGCGGCGCTCCTGGACGCCCGCGAGCGTCTCGACCTGGAGCTGGAGCGCGCGCACACGGCGGGCGCGCTCGCGGCCGACCTGGACCGGCGCATGGCCGGGCTCCAGGACCTGCTCGCGCAGGCGCGGCGCCTGGCGGCGGAGCCGTCCGCGCCGCTCGACCTGCGCTGCGCCGCCGTTGCCGTCCTCGGCCGCGTGGCTGCCGCGCGGGAGGCGGACCTGGATGCGCTGGCGGAGCTGCTGAGCGCGCAACAGGATCCGCGGCTGCAGCAGGCGGCCGTCGAGCGCCTGTCCGGCGCCGGCGGCGCGCCCGGCGCGGAGCTGCTGCTGGCCTGCATCGGCGAGCTGGCGCCGGAACCGCGGCGCGCGGCGCTGGACGCCCTGCTGAGCCGCCCGGAATGGATCGGCATCCTGCTGCAGCGCATGCAGCAGGAGGAAGGGCTGCGCCGCCTGCTCGACGCCACCCGCCGCCAGCTCCTGCTCCAGCATCCCCTGCCGCAGGTGCGGTCGCAGGCCGCGGCCCTGCTGGCGCCTGCCTTCAGCGGCGACGCGCAGGCCCTGCTGGCGCGCCTGGAGCCGGCCAGGAGCCTGGCCGGCAACCGGGCCCGCGGCGCCGAGCACTTCGCCGGCCTGTGCGCGACCTGTCACGCGCTGGAGGAGGTGGGCACGGCGCTGGGTCCCGATCTCGCGGCACTCAGCGACAAGTCACCGCAGTACCTGCTCACCGCCATCGCCGCGCCCAACCAGGCGGTCCTGGAGCAGTATTTCGGCTACTGGGCGCGGACCGCGGATGGACGCTCCATCCAGGGCCTGCTGGCCGAAGAGAACAGCCACAGCGTGACGCTGGCCACGGTGGACGGCGGGCGCCAGCGCCTGCTGCGCGCCGAGATCCGCGAGCTCGTGAACACGCGCTCCTCGTTCATGCCCGAAGGCCTGCTGCAAGGCCTGAGCGTGCAGGACGCCGCCGACCTGCTGGCGTTCCTGCGCGACGCGCGGCCCGGGCCCAAGCGCTTCCCCGGCAACCGCCCGGAGCCCGTGCCGGCGGACGCCGGCGGCCTGTGGGTGCTGCGCGCCGCCAACGCCTCGATCTACGGCGGCGAGATCTGCTTCGAGGAGCCGTTCCAGAACATCGGCTACTGGTCCGGGGAAGCCGACCGTGCCGAATGGACCGTGCTGGTGGATGCGCCGGTGGAGGTCGAGGTGGAGCTGGAATGGGCCTGCGACGACTCCTGCGCCGGCAACGCCTTCCTTCTGCAAGGTGGCGGCATCGACCTGCGCGGGTTGGTTTCCGGCACGGGCGGCTGGCCCGAGTACCGGACCACGAGCCTGGGCCGCGCCTCCCTGGAGGCCGGCCGCCAGCGCGTGGTGCTGCGTCCGGACGGCGCTCCGCGCCACGCCTTGATGGACTTGCGCGCGCTGCGGCTGGTGCCGTGCGCGCCGCGCTAGCGGTACCACAGTTCGTCGGTCTTGGCGCGGCGGCCGGAGGCGTAGCTGCTGCTGGCGGAGGCGCTGCTGGCCCAGGCGCGGCCGTCGGGCCCGACCAGCTCGACGGCGTCGATCTCGTTCCAGCCCTGACCGCGGTCGGTGTCCAGCAGGATGCGCAGGCCGGACACGCGGTAGCTGGTGGCCGGGAAGCTGACTTCGAAGACGCCGGGCGTGTGCAGCGGGTCCACGCCGCTCCACAGCGTGTGCGTGGCGCCGTTCTCGTCGATGGCGATCACTTCCACCACGGCGCCGGCCACGTTCACCTCGAAGATGCGCACCGCGCTGGCGCGCAGGGGCGACGCGTAGCCGAGCTGGATCCACTGCATCCCCATGTCGGCGCCGGAACTGGCCCAGGCCTTGGGATTGTCGCGCATGGGATCCGAGTCCGGAGGACCGACCATCTGCTCGGCGCTCCAGGCCGGCACCGTGGACTGCGTCTGCTGCGCGACCCCGAGCGCCTCGCGCACCTCCGGGTCGGTCTCGCGCGCGCGCCACCGGTCGATGAAGGCGCGGATGGCGTCGCTGCGGTACTCGCCGATGACCTGGGCCGCCGCCAGGCGCACCGGCTGTTCCAGGTTCGAGGCGTACTGGAACACGGACAAGGCCGCGTCCAGGTCGTCGGCCTGCACCAGCCCGACCAGGAACTGGCGCGCCGCCGTGTCCGGCGCCGACCCCAGCAGGCGCAGGAGCGCGGCGTTGGCGTCCCGGGCCAGCAGCTCGACCACGCGCTGGCAGGCGCCGCGCTGCAGCTCCGGCCAGGGGAGGGTCCACGCCAGGGCCTCGAGTCCGGCGGCCGCGGACGTGCCGCGGCCGATGGCGCCGAGCGCCGCCAAGCTGGCGTCGGCCAGGGATTCCTCGCTGCTGAGGCGCAGCACCTGCAGCAGGATCGCCACCACGCGCTCGCTGCCGGCGAAGCGGCCGTCGCCCAGCATGGCGATCAGGTTGCGGCGCAGCGCCGCGGGCTCGCCGGTGTCGTGGATGCAGGCGGCGATGTCCTCCAGCAGCACGTCGGCGTAGGCCTCCACCGCCAGGCGGAAATACTCGGAGCCGCGGCCGCCGTTGCGGAAGGACAGGACGTACTGGTCCAGGTACCAGCGCGGGTCGCGCTCCCCTTCCCCGGTGTCGGCGCGCACGGGCAGTGGACGCGCCGCGGCGCCGGCGTCGCGCGGCCGCGCCAGGGCCAGGTCCAGCTCCTGGCGCAGCCTCTGCATCTGCTCGGCGTTGCGCGCCAGCTCCTGCTCCATCCGCTGAAGGCGCGCCAGCACCGTCGGGTCCTCCGCGGGCGCGGCGGAGGGAGCCGTGCTGCGGCCGCCCCCGGCCGCCAGCACTGCATAGACCAGGGCTCCGATGATCAGGCTCAGGCCGCACAGCAGGAGGACAGGGAGACGGCGCATGCTCGCCTAGGGACGCCAGTATGCCACATACGATGCGCCACGGCGCTCCTTGGTAGTCTTCCGGCATGCGCCACGGAATCCTCTGCTTCCTGCTGCTCACCGGCTGCGCCGACGCGGCGCGACGCGACGAGGTGCCCCTGTTCGCGAACCTGGGCCGCCACCACCGCGCGGTGAGCACGTCCTCGGAGCGCGCGCAGCGCTACTTCGACCAGGGGCTGGTCCTCGCCTACGGGTTCAACCGCGCGGAGTCCGCACGATCCTTCCAGCAGGCCGCCGCCCTGGATCCGGGCTGCGCCATGGCCTGGTGGGGCATCGCCTACGCCAGCGGCCCGGACATCAACTTCCCCATGGGGCCGGAACAGGCGCGCTCGGCCTTCCACGCGGTGCAGCGCGCGGCGGCCGCGGCGGCGCGCGCCACCCCGGTGGAGCAGGCCCTGGTGCGGGCCATGGCCGCGCGCTACGCATGGCCGAATCCGGAGGACCGCCGGCCCCTGGACCTGGCCTATGCCGAGGCCATGGAGCAGGCCTGGCTGCAGTTTCCGGACGATCCGGACGTCGCCGCGCTGTACGCCGAAGCCTTGATGGACCTGCGGCCCTGGGACCTCTGGACGGGCGACGGCCAGCCCCAGCCCGGCACCGAGCGCATCCTCCAGGTGCTGGAGCAAGCGCTGCAGGCGCACCCTGCTCATCCGGCCCTGCTGCACTTCTACGTGCACGCGGTGGAGGCCTCGCCGCACCCGGAGAAGGCGCTCGCGGCGGCCGGCCGCCTCAGCGGCGCGGTGCCCGGAGCCGGTCACCTGGAGCACATGCCCTCGCACATCTACGTGCGCGTGGGACGCTACCAGGACGCCATCGACAGCAACCGGCGCGCCGTGGCCGCCGACGCGGCCTACCTGAAGCGCTCGCCCGGCTCGGGTCCTTACCACTATTACCGCGCGCACAGCTACCACCTGCTCAGTTTCGCGGCGATGATGCAGGGATCCAGCGCCGTGGCCCTGGCCGCGGCGCGCGATTCCGTGGCCGCGATCCCGCCCTCCGCCCTGGAGGAGATCCTGCCCTTCGTGGACGGCTACCTCACGTTCCCGATGCACGTGCTGCTGCGCTTCGGGCGCTGGGAGGACGTGCTGCGCGAGCCGGCGCCGGACCCGAAGCTGCGCGTCGCCACCGCGCTGTGGCATTACGCGCGCGGCGCGGCATTGGCCAACCTGGACCGCGTCGCGGAAGCGCAGGCGGAGCAGGAGGCGCTGGCGGCCGCGGTGGGCGCCCTGGCCGAGGGTGACTTCGTGGGGCTCAACCCGGCGCGCGCGGTGCTGGAGGTGGCAGGCCGCATGCTGGCCGGCGAAATCGCCGCGCGCGCGGGCGGGACCGAGGCCGCGGTGGGCGAGCTGCGCGCCGCCGCGGCCGCGGAGGACGCGCTGCGCTACAACGAGCCCCCGGACTGGATGACGCCGGCCCGCCACGCGCTGGGCGCGGTGCTGCTCAACGCCGGGCGCATCGCCGAGGCCGAAGCGGAGTACCGCGAGGACCTGGCCCGCAACCCGGGCAACGGCTGGTCGCTGTTCGGCCTGGCCCGCTGCCTGCGCGCCCGCGGCGCCGAGGCGGAGGCCGAGGCTACCGAGCGGCTCTTCCAGCGCGTCTGGAGCCACGCCGACGTCGAACTGACGTCTTCGTGCTTCTGCCAGGCCGGCCGCTGAGGCGGCGGCCGCGCCTGCGCTCCTGCTGCTGCGGCGGCGGCGCCACGGCCGAGCGGTCCGCGTTGCGCAGCTCCAGGATGGCGGCCTTCTGGCGCTCGCGGGGGACGGTGCGGCCGGTCTCCCAGCCGTTCACGGAGCCGAGGCTGACGCCCAGCCGCCGGGCGAACTGGCCCTGCGTCAGGCGCAGGCGCCGGCGCGTGCTGCGCACCGTGTCCTTGCGCCATTTCTCGCCGAACGCGACGGGCACCGGCTTCCCGGCCTTCTCCGCCAGGGCCCGCGCCTGGCGCGCGGCGTTGGACCGGAGCTGGGAGAGGGCGCGGTCCTGCGCCTTCAAACGCCGCTTCAACGCGGCGCCGTCCCGGCGCAGCTGCGCCGCCAGTTTGCGCAGCGGGCGCACCATGATGCGGGCCTCCTTGCGCGCAAGACGAGAGATTTCCTGCTTCAGGACGGAGGCGACGTTGGGCATCACTTGTTCGGGGTTTGCAGCGAGTATACAAGCCAATTCGCCAGTTAGACCATGGTTCCAGTACCTCCTTGTTCTCAAATCCGCTGCGTGCGAGCAGCGCTCGCTTCGGATTGTCAGAATCCAGGCCTTGCGCATTTTCGAGTGGTGATTCTGGCAGGACCATTGCCGCCAGGCGGGGGGTTCCGGCACGTGCGCATGCCAGCGAGTGCACAGTCCCAAGAAAACGGACCCCGGCGCGCAGGCGTCTGGCACAATTCTGCCCCTTTGCCGCGCCCCGGCCCGCTGGTGGCGCGGCAGCCAGCCGACCACCAGGATGCTGCACCGGAAACCTCACCTTCTCCTTCCAGCCGCGGCGCTCACGGCGCTGGCGGCCTGCGCCATGCGAACCGAGCACAGCTCCGCCGGCACGCTGCCGGCAGCGGAAGCCCGTGGACTGGACCCGGCCGACCGCGACCAGGCCGTGGATCCGGGCCAGGACTTCTACCGCTACGCCAACGGCGGCTGGCTGGCCCGCAACCCGGTGCCGCCCGAGTACTCGCGCTGGGGCGTGTTCCACGAGGTCAACGACCGCAACGAGAAGATCCTGCACGAGATCCTCGAAGAAGCGGCCGCCGCCGCGTCCCAGGGCGGAACGGCCGCGCAGCTCGGCGCCTTCTACGCCAGCGGCATGGACACCGCGCGCATCCAACAGGCCGGCGCGGCGCCGCTGCGCGCCGAGCTGGAGCGCATCCAGGCGGTCTCGAGCCTGGAGCAGCTCCGCGACGCCCTGGCGCGCTTGCACCAGATCGGCGTGCCCGCGTGGTTCGGCTTCGGCTCGGAGGTGGACCCGGCCGACAGCACGCGCGTGGTGGCCTTCGCCTTCCAGGCGGGACTGGGCCTGCCGGACCGCGACTACTACACGCGCGAGGACGAAGGCTCGCAGAAGCTGCGCGAGCAGTACGTGGAGCACGTGGAGCGCATGCTGCGGCTGCTCGGCGACGACGCCGCTGCCGCCCGGCGCAACGCGCTCATCGTCATGGAGATGGAGACCGCGCTGGCCAAGGCTTCGCTCACCAACGTGGAGATGCGCAATCCGCAGGTGTACGCCAACCAGCTCACCATCGCCCAGGCCAACGCGCTGACGCCCAGTTTCGGCTGGGGCGCGTACTGCGCCGCCGCGGGCGTGCCGGGCAATCCGACCGTCAACATCGTCGGCCCCAAGATGTTCCAGGAAGCGGACCGCATGCTGGCCGCGCTGCCGCTCGAGCAGTGGAAGACCTACCTGCGCTGGCACCTGGTCAATGCCGCCGCGCCGTACCTCAGCTCCGCCTTCGAGCAGGAGAACTTCCGCTTCCACCAGACGGTGCTCAACGGCGTGGCCGAGATGAAACCGCGCTGGAAGCGGGTGCTGGACGCCACCGAGGCCGGCCTGGGTGAGCCGCTGGGCCGTGCCTTCGTGGAGCGGGCCTTCAGCCCGGCCGCCAAGCAGCGCTGCGAGGAGATGGTGCGCAACCTCATCGCCGCCTACCGCCAGCGCCTGGCGAACCTGGACTGGATGAGTCCGGCCACGCGCGAGCAGGCGATCGCCAAGCTGGACGCCTTCCAGTACAAGATCGGCTACCCCGAGCGCTGGCGCGACTTCTCCGGCCTGCAGGTGGACCGCGGCGCGTTCGCGCTCAACGTCATGCACGCCACCGAGTTCAACTTCCGTTACCAGATGTCCAAGGTGGGCAAGCCGGTGGACGAAAGCGAGTGGGAGATGCCGGCGCACGCCGTAAACGCCTACTACCACCCCATGCGCAACGAGATCGTGTTCCCGGCCGGCATCCTGCAGCCGCCGTTCTTCAGCGAGCACGCCGACGACGCCGTGAACTACGGCGCCATGGGCGCGGTGATCGGCCACGAGATCACCCACGGCTTCGACGACTCCGGCAGCCAGTTCGACGGCGCCGGCAACCTGCGCAACTGGTGGACCGAGCAGGACCGGGCCGAGTTCGATCAGCGCGCCCAGGCGGTGGTGGAGCAGTTCAACGGCTACGTGGCCGTGGACGATCTGCACGTGAACGGCGCGCTCACGCTGGGCGAGAACATCGCCGACCTGGGCGGGCTCAACATCGCCTACCAGGCGCTGCAGATCGCGCTGCAGGGCCGGCCGCGCCCGCCCATCGGCGGGCTGACGCCGGAGCAGCGCTTCTTCCTGTCCTGGGCGCAGGCCTGGCGCGAGAACGCCCGGCCCGAGGCCATCCGCGTGCAGGTGAACACCAATCCGCACGCGCCGGCGCGGTTCCGCGCCATCGGGCCGCCGTCCAACATGCCCGAGTTCGCCCGCGCCTTCGGCCTGGACGGCGGCTCGCCCATGGTGCGGGCCGGCGGCCAGCAGGTGCGGATCTGGTAGCGTGGGCCGCCGCTAGCGTGCTGCGCGAGCTGTCCCGCGTGGGCCGGGTGGCGTTCCTGGCCGCGTTCGGCCTGAGCGCCGCCGTGCTCGTCATGGAGCACCTGCTGCACGTCCACGGAACGCCGCTGTTCCTGGTCAGCGCCGGGGGCATCCTGGCGCTGGCCTACTGCGTGGGGCTGGCCACCGAGCGCATCGGCGCGCTCACGGGCCCGCAGGTCGGCGGCATCCTCAACGCCACTTTCGGCAACGTGGCCGAGCTGATCATCGCCTTCTTCGCGCTGAAGGCCGGCATGCTCGAGGTGGTGAAGGCGTCGATCACCGGCTCCATCATCGGCAACCTGCTGCTGGTGTTCGGCGCCAGCCTGGTCGTCGGCGGGCTGCGCCACGGCACGCAGCGGTTCAGCCAGCGGGAAGCGGCCCTGGACGGCAAGCTGCTGCTGCTGGCGGTGATCAGCTTGTTCGTGCCGGCGGTGTTCGCCGCCACCGACCACTCCAGCGACACCGGCGCCGGGCGCCTGGCCGAGAGCACGTTCGTGGCCGCGGTCCTCATCGTGCTCTACTTCCTGGCGCTGCTGTACCGCTTCCGCAACCCGGACAAGGTGCTCGGCGGCAAGCACCCGGAAGAGCACGCGGGGCCGGCCTGGCCGGCGCGCGTGGCCGTGGGCGTGCTGCTGGCGAGCGCCGTGCTCCTGGCGCTGCTCTCGGAGACCCTGGTCGCCTCCATCGAGCCGTTCATCACCGCCTTCCACCTCACGCCGTTCTTCGTGGGCGTGATCCTGATCCCGACCATCGGCAACCTGGCCGAGCACATGGTGGCGGTGCAGCTCGCCGCCCGCAACCACATGGACTTCGCGCTGGCCGTCACCACCGGCTCCAGCCTGCAGATCGCCTTGTTCGTGGCGCCTGTGCTGGTGCTGCTCGGCCGGATGCTCGGCCAGCCCATGGACCTCGTGTTCGCGCCGCTGGAAATCGCGGCCGTGAGCGTGACCGCCTTCCTGGCCGCCTTCATCATCGAGGACGGCGAGTCCAACTGGCTGGAGGGCGCGCTCCTGCTCGGCGTTTACCTCATCCTGGGCGTCAGCTTCTTCTATCTGCAATGATGTAACCTGTGGCGGGGACCGGCATCCAAGACCGGGAGCAGCCTCGTAGCCCCACCCATGCAGCGACTCCTCAGTCTCTTGCGCCTCGTTGTGCCGGGCCTGGCCGGCCTGGCCGCCGCCTGCGGCAGCGGCCCCTCCGACCAGGAGGTGGCGCAACGCCTGGCGGCCGCGGGGGGGGACGCGAGCGCGGACGCGGGAGACTCCATCGTGAAGATCCACAGGACGGACGCGGAATGGAAGGCCCAGTTGACGCCCGAGCAGTACCGGGTGACGCGCCAGCAGGGCACGGAGCGGGCGTTCACCGGCGCGCTCTGGAACGAACACCGTAGAGGTACGTATGCGTGCGTCGGCTGCGCGCTGCCGCTGTTCCGCTCGGAGGCCAAGTTCGAGTCGGGCACCGGCTGGCCCAGCTTCTGGCGGCCGCTGCAGGCCGGCAACGTGGAGCTGCACGAGGACCGCGGCTTCGGCACGGTGCGCACCGAAGTGCGCTGCGCCCGCTGCGACGCCCACCTGGGGCACGTGTTCGACGATGGTCCCGCGCCCACCGGGCTGCGCTATTGCATGAACTCGGCCGCACTTTCGTTCCAACCGGAAGCCTGAAGCGCGCGCGGCCGGCCGAAAGGAACGCTTCTGCGTACCTTCCCTAATTCCGCGCCACTTCTTCACGCCTAGCCTATCTGGAGTCTCGCGAGTTCCCCAACTCGCGAGCCGCGCGATCGGGCGTGCAAACCCTGGGTGCGCCCCGCGTCGGTCCCCCTTACTCCCTTTACCCCCCTTTCGCTCCGCGAGGAGTGAGCATGCATTCCCCGTTGTTCCGACGTCTTGCTCTTTCCCTGACCATGTGCGCCGCGAGCGCGGCATCGGCCCTCCCCGTCGCGGCCCTGGGCCCCGCGCCAGGACAGTCGCCCGGCGGCGCCGGCGGGCGCCAGAAGGACGACACCCGATCGAACGGGCACTCCGCGCAGGCGCGCGGCGACGGCGACTTCGTGGTGCACGTGAACGATCTGCTGCCCCCGCCCGGCGCGCGCCTCAGCGGAATCGTGGATCCGCACCTGAGCAACGCCGCGCTGCCCATATTCGACCGCATCGCGCCGGACGGCGCCGTCATCCGCGGGCACGTGTTCATGCAGTCCAGCTCGATCCAGCCCGACTACATCGGCGGAATCATCGAGCAGGCGCACGACCTGGGCTTCCGGATCATGGTGACGTTCCACGGCACCCCACAGTCCATGAGCACGCAGCCGGGCGACAGCCTGTACTACAACTATCCGCCCGTGAACCCCGAGGCCTGGGCGGCCCTGCTGGTGACGGTGCTGCAGAGCATCTACGCCGCCTCCGGCCACCTGCCGGACTACGTGAAGATCTGGAACGAGCCGGAGCGCCCGGAGACCTGGCTCGGCGGCCGCGAGGAATTCCTGGTCCTGTACGCGGCGGCCTCGCAGGCCCTGGAGGACGCGATCACCACCGGCGCCCTGCCGGCCGGCATGATGAAGATCGGAGGTCCCGGCATGGCCGGCGCGGACTCCACCATGTCCATCGAGGAGGGCGCGCGTCCCCTGTTGTACGACATCATGGACGACGCCGTCGCGCTGGGATACCCCCTCGACTACATCTGCTGGCACAGCTACGACGTGCACTACCTGATCGGCAACGCGCTGCGCTACTACCCGCAGGTGCAGCAGATGCGCGACTACGCCGCGTCCGTCGGCCTCCCCGACGTGGAAGTGCTGATCGACGAGTGGAACCTCAAGCCGTCCGCCATCGGCCTGGAGAAGCCCATGGAGCTGGACACGCAGCGCTGCGCGGGAAACGCCCTGATCTTCCTGGCCGCCGCCGCGCAGACCGACGTGGACGGGCTGCTGTTCTTCCAGCTGCAGGACGTGGACGGCCAGAACCAGATCCAGGACCTCACCGGCGCCGGCACCGGGCTGTTCTCGCGGCGCGGCATGCGCAAGCCGGTCATGCGCATCTTCGAGCTCATGTGCGGCCAGAACGGCATGTTCAGCGAGACCGGCGTGCAGGTGGAATACCCGGTGAACGAGTGGTCGGCCGGCATGTACGCCAGCCGCGTCGGCAACCGCGTGCGCGTGGCCTTGTCGAACGACCCGGTGTACCACCGCTGGATCTGGGTGGCGGCTTCGGAGGAGCGCGGCGTGCGCCCCGGCGTCCTCGAGAACGCGTACGACGCGCTCAACGCGCTCGGACTGGCGTTCAGCATCGCCAACCTCACGGATGAAGGCGGCCTCACCCTCGAGGAGGCGTACATGTTCCTGGAGGTCTACCCCCTGGCCGACGAGGCCTTGTTCCTGGAGGACAAGCCGCGCGAGATCCGGATCCAGGTGGCGGGAGCGGCGCCGGAGCTGGTCAGGCTCGCCTGGCCGGCGTACCGCTTCGACGACACGCACAACAACCCGGCGCTGCGCCGCACGGAATTCCTCGGCCTGCTGCAGATGGATGAAGAGATGTCGCGGCGCAGCGCCTACGACACGGTCGTCCCGCTGGTGCTGGCCGAGGGCGGGAGCCCGCCCCCGTTCGATCCGGCCCGGCTCTGGACCAACGATCAGGTGTTCGCCCAGGACTTCGGCCTGAGCGACCCCAACGACGCCCGCACCATCTTCGGGGTCTACCGCGAGACGGTGGAGGCGTCGCGGCTCGCCTACAACGAGCTGCTGGGCCTGAACTTCCAGCCGGCCTCCATCCTCATGCCCGATGTGCCCGAGAACGTCGGCCTCGCGTGCAGCGACGGCGTCATCAGCGTGACGCTCCAGCCTGGCGACGCCATCGTGTTCGACCTCACCTTCTGAGCTCTCCTGGGCCCCGGCGGCCCCGCCGGCGCAGTTGCGGCGCCGGCGGGGCTCTCCGGCGGTGCTGCCACCGCTCGCCCCGGCCTTGCCTGCTCCGCTATAAGGCTGCAGCCGAGCAGGCCGGACTCCCCCCTTCGCGGCCGTGCGGCCGCACAGCGTCCGGACTCCCCTTCCCCGACTTCCGCTCGCGCCCGATCCGGCGCCTGTCCCCTTGCAGGTACCTGCATCGCCATGCTCATTCCCCTTCTCCCCGCTCTCTGCGCTCTTTCTTCCCTGGCCCCGGCGGACGCCTTGGTCCGCACGGCGGAGGCATCCGCTCCTCCGCCGCAGGAGTACGCGAGCTGGAGCGCCAGCGACCAGTCCCCCGACGACGGCTTCCGCGTCCAGGCGCGGGGCCACGGTGCGTTCACGCTGCGCGTCAACAACCTGCTCCCGCCGGAGGGCAACCGCCTGAGCGGCGCGGTGGACCCGCACCTGAGCGACGCCTCGAGCCTCGTGTTCCGCACCGTGGCTATGCCGGGGGCGCTGCTGCGCGGCAACGTGAACATGCAGTCGGAGGTGGACCAGTCCGAGTACGCCTGCCGCCTGGTGCAGAACGCGCACGCGCTCGGCTACCGCATCATGCTGACGTTCATCGGCACCGCGCAGAGCTACAGCAGCCGCCCGGAGGAGCCCGACTACCACCGGTATCCGCCCACGGATCCGGCGCTCTGGGCCGAGGACCTGATCGCGCTGCTGGGGTCCATGTGGACCGGCTGCGGCGACGTGCCCGACTACGTCAAGATCTGGAACGAGCCCGACCGGCCCGAGTACTGGCTGGGAGACCGCAACGAGTTCCTGGACCTGTTCGTCACCGCGTCCCATGCGCTGGGCGACGCGATCGACAGCGGACGTCTCCCGGCCGGGCTCATGAAGATCGGCGGTCCCGGCATGGCCGGGGCCGCATCCGCCATGGGCGGGAGCGAGCCGGTGCTGTATTCGATCCTGGAGCAAGCGGCGGCGCAGCAGTTCCCGCTCGACTTCCTGTGCTGGCACCACTACATCATCGGCAACGGGCTGCGCTTCTACGGCACCGTGCAGGACCTGCGCAGCCGGGCGGCCGCGCTCGGCCTGGCGCAGGTGGAGCTGCACGTGGACGAGTGGAACATCTACCCCTCGGCGCAGAACCTCGAGAACCCCCTGGAGCTGGACTCGGCGCGCGCGGCCGCCAACGCCGCCATCTTCGTGGCCGCGGCCGGCCAGACCGACCCGGACGGCGTGTTCTTCTTCCAGCTCCAGGACGTGGACGCCCAGAGCCAGATCCTCGACCTCACCGGCGCCGGCAACGGCCTCATGACGCGGCGCGGAGTGAAGAAGCCGGTGTTCCGCATGATGGAGCTGGTCCGCCCCATGCTGAGCGAGTCGCGGGTGCGCGTCACGTATCCGCGCAACGAATGGTCCGCCGGCGTGTTCGCCACGCGCCTGGGCAACCGCGTGCAGGTGGTGGTGGCCAACGATCCGGTCGATCACCAGTGGATCTGGACCGAAGCCTGCCTGGAGCGCGGCGGCGAGCCGGGGCTGCTCGACGCCGCGGTGGACCTCCTGGATTCGCTGCACCTGCCGATCAGCTTCTCCAACCTCGTGAACGTGGCCGGGCTCACGCCAGAGCAGGCCTTGATCGTGCTGGACGTGCGCCCCATCAGTGAAGAGGCCCTGGCGCTGGCCGGGATGCCCCGCACCGTGTTCCTGCAGGTCGAGGATGTGCCGCACGAGGCCATCGCGCTGAGCTGGCCGGCCTACCGCTTCGACAGCGGCCACAACAACCCGGCCGCGCGCCGCGACGAGCTGCTGCCGACCCTGGAGTGGATCGAGGACACGGCCCGCTTCGCCGGCTACAGCGTCGTGGCCCCGCGCCTGACCGCGCTCGGAGTCACGGTGCCGCCGTACGACCCGGAGGTGGTCCTGGCCAACGAGGAGTCGTTCGCGCTGTACTTCGGCGTGACCATGGACATCGCCCGCGACCTCTATCCCCTTTACCGGAACACGGTCGAGGAACAGCGCCTGGCCCACGTGGACCTGGTCAGCAACCTGCCGGCCTCCATGCTCACGCCGGACTGGCCTGCAGGCCTGGGCATCCACTACGCGAACGGCGTCATCAGCCTGACCCTGGAGGCGGGTGGCGCGGCGGTGTTCC
Source organism: Planctomycetota bacterium (assembly GCA_004295085.1). Taxonomy (GTDB): domain Bacteria; phylum Planctomycetota; class UBA1135; order UBA1135; family UBA1135; genus SHNF01. The sequence continues at coordinate 363,396 of SHNF01000002.1, forward strand.
AGTTCACCTTCTGAGCGCGCGCCGGCGCCTGATCCCGCTCGGCGTCGTGCACGGCTGGCCGGGCACCCTCGCGTACTTCCGGGTGCTCGGCCACGACCCCTGGGCCGGGCTGGCGGCGCCGTGAGCGGCGGTCAGGAGCCGCTCTTGACGCCCAGCACCTCCAGCGCCGCCTGGTAATTGGGCTCCTCGGCGATCTCGGGCACCTGCTGGGCGTACACCACCTGGTCCTTCTCGTCCACGACCAGCACGGCGCGCGACATGAGCCCCTGCAACGGCCCTTCCTGGATCACCACGCCGTAGTCCTGGCCGAAGGAGCTGCGGAAGCTGGAGAGCGTCTCGGCGTTCGCCAGGCCCTCGCTGCCGCAGAAGCGCTTCTGCGCGAACGGCAGGTCGGCGGAGATGTTCAGGACCACGACACCGGGCAGCTTGCTGGCCTTCACCTGGAACGTGCGCACCGAGAGCGCGCACACGGACGTGTCGATGCTCGGGAAGATGTTCAGGATCTTCTTCTTCCCCTTGTACGTGGCGAGGCTGGCCTCGCTCAGGTCCTGGCGCACGAGATGGAAATCGGGCGCCTTGGAGCCGGGCCTGGGGAGATCGCCCGCGGTGCGCACGGGCTTGCCCTTGAACGTGATCGTGGTCATGGCCTCTTCTCGCAAAGGAAGGTGACGTCGAATCGGTCCACCACTCTAACGGGTCCATCTATAGTGCGCCGCCATGGCCCGCGCCCTCCGCCCGGCTCCGGCGCTCGTCGCGATCCTGTGGCCGCTCCTGCTTGTGCCCGCGACGCCGGCTCAGGACGCCCAGACGCCGGCGCAGGAGCCCGCGCAAGCGCCGGCGCAGGAGTCCGCGCAGGAGCCGGGGTTCGCGCCGATCCGCTTCGGCGACCCGGAGGCCGCGGCGTACGGCGCCCCGTTCTTCCCCGGCGCCGCCTACGACCCCACGGTCGCCACGCCGGACGCAATGCTGGGCCAGATGCACGGCACGCGCCTGTCCCACCACGCCGAGATCCTGGCCTGCTTCCGGCGCTGGGCCGAGACCTCGCCGCGCATCCGCGTGCAGGCCTACGCCCGCAGCTTCGAGGGGCGCGAGCTGATCCGCGCCGTGATCAGCGCGCCCGAGAACCTGGAACGGCTGGCCCAGCTGCAGGCCGACTGGGCGCGCCTGGCCGACCCGGACGAGCTGTCCGATGCCGACGCCCAGTTCCTCGTGCGGCACACGCCGGCGTCGGCCTGGCTGGGCTACAGCATCCACGGCGACGAGCTGTCCGGCAGCGACGCCGCGCTGGCCCTGGCCTATCACCTGGTGGCCGGAACCGACCGCTCGGTGACCGACCTGCTGCGCTCCCTGGTGGTCGTGATCGACCCGGTCATGAATCCGGACGGGCGGGAGCGCATCATCAGCCAGGTGGAGCAGAGCGCCGGCTACACGCTCAACCTGGACTACGACAGCATGCACCGCGGGCGCTGGCCCTGGGGCCGCGGCAACCACTACCTGTTCGACATGAACCGCGACTGGATGTGCGGCGTGTGCCCCGAGACGCGCGGCCGCTGGCAGGCGGTGGCGGAGTTCCATCCGCAGCTGTTCGTGGACGCCCACGAGCTGATGGCGCTGGACACCTACCTGTTCTACCCGCAGGCGGCGCCGCACAACCCCTACCTGCCGGCCACGCTGGGCCAGTGGCACCTGCAATTCGCCGCCGACCAGGCGGCCGCCTTCGACCAGCACGGCTGGAGCTACTACACGCGCGAGTGGGCCGACGCCTGGGCGCCGTTCTACTCCGACGCGTGGGGCTCGCTGAACGGCGCGGTCGGGATCCTGTACGAGCAGGCGCGCACGCTCGGCTCGCCGCTGCGGCGCGAGTCGGGGCGCGTGCTGACCTACCGCGAATCCGTGCACCATCACGCGACCAGCAGCCTGGCCAACCTGAACACCTTGCAGGCCCATCGCGAGGAGGTGCTGCGCGACTACCTGGCGGCGCGCCGCGCCAACCTGGACGCGGCGGCCCCCGGCAACGACCGCATGTTCGTGCTGGTCCCCGGGCGCAACCCGGAACGTGAGCGCGCGCTGCTGCAACTGCTGCTGGAGCAGGGAGTGCGCGTGCGTTCCGCCGCCCAGGAATTCAGCGCCTCCGCCGCGCTGAGTGCCCTGGCCCGGAAGGAGGAGTCGCACCGCTTCCCGGCCGGCAGCTGGCTGGTCCCCGCGCGCCAGCCGCAGGGGCCGCTGGTGAAGGCGTACCTGGATTTCGACACGCGCCTGGACGCCGCCTCCCTGCAGCGCGAGCGCGAACGCCTGGAACGGCGCAGCGAGAGCAGCTTGTACGACCTGACTTCCTGGTCGCTGGCGCAGGCCTTCGACCTGGACGCGTGGTGGTGCGACGCGCAGAACGTCCCCGGCGACGCCCTGACCGCGCTGCCGCCGGCTCCGGGCCGCGTCGTCTCCCTGACCGGCGGCGCCGAGGCGGTGGCCTGGATCGTGGACGGCGCAGGCGATGCCGCCGTCGCCTTCGCTGCGCGCTCCCTGGAGCGCGGCCTGGCGCTGCACCTCGGCGACGAGGAGTTCCGCTCGGGCGGGCGCGCCTTCGCGCGCTGGAGCCTGGTGGTGCGCCGCGGCGAGAACGGAGAGGATGTGGTCCGGCATGTGGAGTCGGCGGCCCAGGCCTCGGGCGCGACTGCCTGGGCCGTGGCCACCGGCCGCTCGCCCGACGATGGCCCGGACCTGGGCGGCACCCACTTCCAGCTGTTGCGCCGGCCCAGGGTCGCGCTGCTGTGCAACTCCCCCATCGACCCGGAGACCTTCGGCCACGCCTGGTTCCTGCTGGATCACGAGGTCGGCGTGCCGTTCTCGCTGCTGGACGTCCAGTCGCTCGGCGCCTACGACCTGCGCCGCTACAACGTGCTCCTCATCCCCAGCCACTGGGGCGGCCTGGCCGACGCGCTCGCCGCGCATCGGGAGGCGCTGGTGGACTGGGTCCGCAACGGCGGCACGCTCATCGCCTGCGGCAACGCAGCCGCCGACCTGGCGACGGAGGACTGGGGCGTGTCAGGCACGCGCCTGCGCGCGCAGGTCCTGGACCAGCTGGACGCGTACCTGCACGCCGCGGAAAAGGAAGCGCAGGCGCAGGCCGTGACCGTGGACCCGGACGCGGTCTGGGACGGGGCAGCGCCCGCGCCGGCGGGCGAAGCCGCGGAGAACGAGCCCCCGGCGGCGGAGGAAGAGGAATGGGCCAGCCGCTTCCTGCCGCGCGGCGCGCTCCTGCGCGGCCTGGTGAACCGGGAGGAGTGGATCACCGCCGGCTGCGGCCCGGAGCTGCCGGTGTTCGTGCAGGCGGACGGGGTGTTCCTGTCCAGGAGCCCGGCGCGCACGCCGGTGCGCCTGGCGGCGGCGGAGCAGCTGCGCCTGTCCGGGCTCCTGTGGCCGGAGGCGCGCGCGCGCCTGGCGCGCTCGGCCTGGCTGACCGTGGAGCGGGTCGGCCGCGGCCAGGTGATCCTGTTCGCGTCCAACCCGGGCTATCGCATGCTGTTCCGCGCCGGCGCGCGCCTGCTGGCCAACGCCGTCGTGTACGGCCCCGGCGCCGGCGCCGATCAGCCGGTGGCCTGGTGATCCAGAGGCGCGCGCGATCATTCCACTCGTGCGTGGAAGCGCACGCCGCGCTTCTGCAGCTCCTCCAGCATCGCCTCCAGCAGCCCCGGCTCGCGCCCGGGGATCTCGGGCGGGTGCACCCCCGGCCGGCGGAAGCGCCCTTCCGCCAGGAAGCGGGCCATGATGGTGGCCGGGAAGGCCGTGGTGCGCGACATGCTGCGGAATCCGGACTTCGGATCATGATGATCCAGCAGGTCCCAGGCGTAGGTCCTGGATCTTCCATTCTCCCGGCCCCGGACGATCACGCGCATGACGGTCAGGTCGCCTTCGTCCTCGGAGTACGTCCACTTCGGAAACAGCAGCGCGGAAGTCAGGTCCAGCGGGCGCAGGTTCTGCCCTCCGACCGTCACGGCTTCCTTGGAGAAGAAGCCGGTCTCACGCAGCACGCGCATCAGCTCGATGTGGCCCGGATAGCGCATCGTCTTCTCTTTCATGTCCGGGACCTGCCCCAGCGTGCGGATCAGACTGCGCAGCCCGTCCGTGTTGAAGGCCTCCAGCGTGCCGACACCTGGGAAGTCCAGCAGCTCCGGCTCCGACAGCGCTTCCTTCACCGTGATCCTGCCACTCACCACCAGGCGCGCGGGGCGCGTGTACTCCTCGATCACGTCGCTCGGCGCGAATCCGGCCTTGTACTGGTAAGGCCAGCGCCGCTCGATCGGCAGGCCGCCCACGTAGATCTCGAGGCTCTGGCAGGGATCCAGCCGGCCGGCAGCGTAGCCGCACATCAGGTTGCTCATGCCGGGCGCGACCCCGCAGTCGATCACCGCGCACACCCCGGCCTTCTCTGCCAGCGGCGACAGCTCCATGGCGTCTTCGGCCATGAAGCTGATGTCCACGTAGTCGCGGCCGGCCTCGATGACCGCGCGCAGGGTCTGCAGGCCCAGAACGCTGCTCAGTGCGCCGAGCACGATGTCGTAACCGGCCGCCAGCTTGCGCACGCTGGCCGGGTCCGCCAGGTCGGCCTTGGTGATCGCCAGCCCGTGTTGCGCCTGCAGGCGTGCCAGCGCCTGCGGCCGTCTGTCGGCGACCGTGACCTGGAAGCTCGGATCGGCGGCCAGATCCACCGCCATGCACGAGCCGACCATGCCGCCGCCCAGGACGAGTGCACGCGTCATCGCGGCGCAGGATAGCGGCGCCTCCGGGCTACACTCGGTCCGGCCATGAGCAAGCCGCGCCTGCGTGACCTGGTCGCGCGCCTGCAACGCCGCTACGGGTCGCCGCCTGCTCCCATGCGCGATCCGTTGCACCTGATCCTCTGGGAGAACATCGGCTACCTGTGCGACGACGAGCAGCGCGGCGCCGCGTTCGAGGCCCTGCGCACCCGGGTCGGCCTGGACCCGAAGAAGATCGCGGCCGCGCCGCTGGCGCAGCTCACGGAGATCGCGCGCATCGGCGGCATCCATCCGGAGCTGCGGGCGCGCCGCTTTCGGGAGATCGCGCGCCTGGCGCTGGAGCAGCACGGCGGTGACCTGAAGCCGCTGCTGGCCCTGCCGCCGGCGCAGGCCAGGAAGTCGTTCCGCGCCTTTCCGGCCATCGGCGAGCCCGGGGCCGAGAAGATCCTGCTGTTCGCCCAGGCCCGGCCGCTCCTGGCCCTGGAATCGAACGGGCTGCGCGTGCTCCTGCGCCTGGGCTTCGGCGAGGAGGCGCCGAGCTACGCCAGCAGCTACAAGTCCGTGCGCATGGATCTGGAGCCTGAGATCGGCGACGACTGCGCTTTCCTGACGACCGCCCACCAGCTGCTGCGCCGTCACGGGCAGGAGCTGTGCAGGCGCAGCCAGCCCCGGTGCAGCGAATGCGTGCTTTTCTCCGTCTGCCCTTACCCGTCGCGGGTCGAGAACGGATAGTCCACATATTCGAGCGACCAGGGCTCGGACACCTCCAGGCACTCCGCATAGCGGCGCGCCGGGTCGAAGAAGAGCGAGCCGAGATCCGGCGCGCGGAAGCCGAAGTCCAGTGCGAAGGGCGAGATGCCGCGGTCCGGGCCCAGCGGCCCGCTGAAGCGGTCGCTCTCGTAATAGCGTGGGACCCCGATGGCCACGCGCGCGTCGCGGTAGGGAACGGCGCGGTCCAGCAGGCACCCGTCGCCGGCCAGCTCGCCGGAGCGCAGCAGGGGCCACAGGCGCGCGGTGGTCGACTCCAGCCGGTAGGGAATGACGCCCGCCAGCAGTCTCGGCTCGCGCACGCCCTCGCCGTCCTGCGCCGGCCGCAGCACGTAACCGTGCCGCGCGAACTCCACGCCTCCGGCGGGTGCCAGCGCCGCCCGGGCGTCGGAGTCGCGCAGCCCGAAGATGCCGTGCCCGCCGGACTCCACGAACACGACCGGATGCCTGCCCTGCGCGCTCGGGCGCCCGCCGCCGTCCACCAGCAGGACGTCGCCGCGGATCCGCACCGCGGCGCCGGCGATGCCGCCCGCCGGGCCGGCGTAGACCCGGCCACGGAAGTGCGCCTGCGTGAACAGGAGCACCACCGCGCCGCTGCCGCGGGACACGACCACCTGCAGGTTCTCGCCGTCGTTCTCATGCGTCTGGTGCAGGCCCAGGTCCAGGCCGGCCCAGTCCCGCGGTTGGAACAGGTGGTAGCTCAGGAACCAGTGCGTGGGCGTCTCGAGCACCGCGTAATACACCGTGGGCACCAGCTCGAAGTACGGGAAGTTGTCCCAGTTGTTCCGCCCGTACAGGTCGCCGTCGAAGTCCACCGGCGCCGGGAGGTCCTGGCGCCCCTTCGTGGGATGGCTCTCGTGCAGGATCCAGGGCGCGTACGCGCGCGCCAGCTCCAGGTGCCGGTCCACGACCGGCGGGCGGGTGACCTGCCGCAGCGGTTCGACCCGCAGCGGCCCGGCGCAGGCGTTCAGGAACGGCAGCGCGACCGCGTAGAGGGCCGGCAACAGCAGCAGCCAGCGCCAGCGCCGCCGCTTCACTTCGGCTGGCCTTCCTGCCACGCACTCAAGGGGCGCGCCGTCACGCCTTCAGGCGAAGCGCTGGTCCAGCGTGCGCAGGTACGCGTACAGGCCCGCGTCCTGCACCGGCATCAACCGCGCCTCCTGGCCGGACTCGGAGTTGCGCGCATGCCCGTACGATACCGTGCCAGCACCGGACCGTGGGCCGTTGCCGCCGGTTCCCTTCCAGGTTTCCGCAAATGTGGAAGGGATCCGGCTGAGGTCCCGGGTCAGCGGCCGCGCAGCTCGGGCTCGACCAGCACCCACCAGCCGCACTCGGACTCCAGCAGGCCGCCGTCGTCCTTGAGCACCCAGGGCAGGCGGTCGCCGGACATCTCGGTGGTGTCCCGGACGCGGCACACGACGCGGTACAGGCCTGGCTCGAACTCGTCCGGACGCATCTTGAACGCGTGTTCGCCCTTGCCGTTGCGGCGCGACTGCGCCGCCGGCTTGTCTTCCAGCGGCGCCAGCGGCCCGCGCTCCGACCGGCTCTTCTCGCCCGCGCCCGCGGGAGGAGGCGGCGCCTGCTCCGCCGGCAGCACCCACCAGCGCACCTCGAGCTCGTGGGACTTCGGCTGCAGCACGGTCACCCCCAGCTCGTGCGGCTTGTCGCCGCGCAAGATGCCGTCCTTCGCGCCGGCTTCGGGACGCGCGTAGGGGTGCGCGTCCGGGACCACGGCGTCGATCGGGTCCACGTAGCGGTACAGGTTCAGGACGATCTGCTCGCGGCACACGGGGCAGTAGTCGCGGCCGGCGTTCATGGCGCAGCCGCGCACCGACGGCTTCCAGGTGCCGCGCACGCGGCCGCCGCCGCCGCGATGGATGCCGACCTCGGTGCCACGCACGTCCAGCCAGTGGCGCCACGGCACCTTCTTCGGGTCGTCGGTGGTGGCCAGGTTGGGCGCCTCGCCGGGCGGGCCGGTGTAGCCGACGTCGTCGTCGTACTCGTCGGCCAGGCCGGCGAAGGCGTGTCCCCACTCGTGGTACACGACCTGGTCGGGGCGGCCGCCCAGGGTGGCGATGCCGCCGCCGCCGGTTCCGTGCGATCCGGACGGCACGAACACGCACACCAGGCCGTCGTGCTCGGGCAGCTCTGCCAGCCAGCGGTGCACGCGGCTTCCGTCCACGGCCACCTGCCCGCTGCTCAGGCCGGAGGCCGCGGCGCGCAGCGCGGTGTCCTTCTCGCGCCCGTAGCCGCCGACGCCGCTCTCGGCGCTGAACAGGTTGCAGCGGATGAAGTTGTGGTAGCCGTAGTACTCGCCCAGCACCGGATGCTGGCGGAACAGGTCGGGCACGTAGCGGGCCAGGCGGTCGAAGGATTCCTGCTCCTCCCGCATGTAGCCGTCGCCCATGACGACGACGTCCACGCGGTTGGCGGAGGGGCCGGCGCGCTCCATGTCGGCGCAGCCGAGGTAGCCGCTGGGCTGGCCGATGCGGCGCGTGGCGGTGCGCCCGCCGTCCGTCTCCGGATAGCGCGCCATGGCCGTGAGGTACTTCTGGTACGCGGCGTGGTATTCGCCCTTGGAGGCCAGCCGCTCCGCGCTCTCGATCAACTCGGCCGCCTTCTCCGCATCGGTCTTGAGCTGCGGGACGGCCAGCAGGAATCCGAGGAGGAGGGCCGAAGGCATAGGTTCCATTATTCCGTGGTCCCCTACCCGCCGCGCGTGTGCATCTCCAGGTGCGGATCCTCGCGCAGGCTCCGGATGGAGAGCAGTGGGGCCTCGTGGCGTGCCGCCAGGCGCGCCTCCGCCCCGCGGTCGGCGCGGGCGCTCCAGGCGGCGCGCACGCGCTCGGCCAGCTCCTCCGGGCTTGCGCCGGCACGCAGCGGCCCGCGCAGGTCCACTCCCTGCGCCGCGTACAGGCACAGGTACCACATGCCGTCGGCGGTCAGCCGGCTGCGGTCGCAGGAGCTGCAGAAGGGAGCGGTCACGGAGGCGATGATGCCGAAGGTCGTGCCGTCCGGCAGGCGGAACCGCTGCGCCGGCGCGCTCGTGTCCTCCCGGAGCGGCTCGATCGCGCCGTAGCGGGCGCGCAGCCGCTCCAGGATCTCCGCGCGCGCGACCACGTGCTCCGGCGACCAGCGCGTGGCGCCACCCACGTCCATGTACTCGATGTAGCGCAGCTCCGCGCCGGCCGCGCGCGCGTAGTCGAGCAGGTCCTCCAGCTCGTCGTCGTTGACGCCGCGCATGAGCACGGAGTCGAGCTTGGTGCCCCTGAACCCGGCGCGCTGCGCCGCCTCGACTCCGGCCAGCACCGCGGCCAGATCGTCCCGGCGCGTCAGGGCGCGGAAGCGCTCGCGGCGCAGCGTGTCCAGGCTCACCGTGACGCGGTGCAGCCCGGCCGCGCGCAAGGCCGCCGCGTGCTCGGCCAGCAGCACGCCGTTGGTGGTCATGGCCAGGTCCCGCAGGCGCGGCTCGCCGGCCAGCATCGCCACGAGCGCGGGGAGCTCGCGGCGCAGCAGCGGCTCGCCGCCGGTCAGGCGCAGCTTGTCCACGCCCAGGCCGGCGAAGACCCGCACCAGCGCCAGGATCTCCTCGAAGCGCAGGATGTCCCGGCGCGGCAGCCACACGTACTCCTCCTCCGGCATGCAGTACGCGCAGCGCAGGTTGCAGCGGTCGGTGACCGACAGGCGCAGGTTGCGCAGCGGCCGGGCGCAGCGGTCTCTCAAGGACCGCATGATAACGGTTGACCGCTCCGCTGGCCGTCCAGGGCCGCCGGCGGGCCTCCGGGGCGGCCCGGCCGCCGATGGCCGCCCGTCGGTCGCCGGCCGCCAGCGGCCCGGTATAGTGCCGTCCGTCGGCGCTGGTCCATCTCTGTTTGCACTGGCATGGTCCGAGCTGGAACCATCATCATGAAGCAGGCTCCGCACTTCCCGGGCCGCACACGCTGGTTGGCGTGCGCCCTCGCCGCGCTCCTGTGCGCGCTCGCTGCCGCCGGAGCTCCCGCGCGCGCAGAACGGTCCAGCGCCGTACCGGGGAATCAGTTCGGCGTGCTGTTGGACGAGGAAACGTGGCTGATGCTCTACCTGACCGGCAAGCTCGCCGACGGCGCCCGCGCCTGGCTCGAGGATCGCAACTACGCAGTGCAGGTGGTGACGTCCTCGAACGCCGCCGTTCCGCTCACGGAGCAGGACGAATTCGTCGTGAACGATCTGTCGCTGTCCTCGAGCTCCGATTCCAACGGTGTCGTCACCTTGATCGTCACTCCCGTCGTGCAAGGGCTTCCCAATAATCCGGTTCTGGTCACCAAGCACGATTTTCACCCGGAATGGATGCTGGGACTGCTCATCGGGATCATCGTCCTGGTGCTGGTGCTGTGGGCGCTGGACCGCCGCTTCCTGCAGCGACGATTGCGGGAGCTGGGCCGGGAGCTGCGCGACCGCGGCGCCTAGCCTGCGCCTCAGCGCTCCACCGGCCGCGACACGCGCAGCCCGCGCGAATAATTCAGCGTGCGCGGCGGATCGCGCTGCGCCAGTCCGTAGGCGCACAGGGTCGCGGGCATGGACCAGCACGCATACGTGTAGCACTTCTGCCTGCCCTCCTGGACCGGGTTCGCGCAGTCTCCAGGAGGGCCCGGGAATGCCGGGGGTGACGGCATGTACCAGTCCCGGAACCACTCGCCCACGTTGCCGTGCATGTCGTACAGGCCGCTGGCGTTGGGCCGGAAACTCCCGACGGGAGCGTGGAAACGGAACCCGTCGTCCCATTCCTCGGTCCCCTGGGGCGCGAAATCGCGCGCTGCGGCGTCGGCGATGTTCTCCTTCCCGCGCAGGCAGTCGGGGACGTCCCCCCAGGACCACTTCTGCTGACCGGAGGCCGGGCGCATGCACGCGTAGTCCCACTGGACCGCCGTGGGCAGGGTCAGGCCCAGGCGCCGCGCAAACTCCCGGCTGTCCTCCCAGCTCACCGACTCCACGGGATGCAGGCTGGTGAAGGCGTAGCCGGCGGACACGGTACCGGCCGCGAAGTGCGCCGGCTGGGTGCCCATGATCCTGGCCCACTGCGCCTGGGTCACCTCGTACCTGCCCAGGAAGAACGCATCCACGTTGAGCTCGCGCTCGTCGCCGTAGGTCACTTCGTACCCGCCACCGGGGAGCGCGTGCAGGTCGCCGCGCGCCTGCGACAGCTTCGCGCCGGGGATCAGCACCAGCACGATGCCGCTGTCTTTCGTCAGGGCATAGTCGCGGGCGCCGGGACGCAGGACAGGACGCTCACCGCTGGCCACCACCCAGAACTCCCAGAGGCCGGAGTCATCATTCCTGCGCAGCGGCACCACGCCGGGGACGGGCCGCATCCGCAGCTCGCCGTGCGCGCCGTAGGCCTCCGCGGTCGCGACGTCCTCGATGACCTGGCGCCACAACGCCGCCGATTCCTGATCCAGCCGCGGGATGTCGCTCTGCAACAGCTCCCGATTGCGCTGCACGCGCTGGCGCACCCGGGCCAGCGGCGGCAGGGCGTCCAGGATGGAGCGCATCTCCTGGGCGCGCTGCGCCTCGCCGGACGCCTGGCAGCGCCCGAGCTCGCGGCGGAACTGTTCTGCGCCGGCGAGCAGCCGCTCGGCCTCCGCCAGCCATTGATCCATGCGCGCCTCCACCTCGCCCGGAATCAACGGATACAGGCTGCTCTCACGCTCGAACAGGGAGCCGGCTGCATTGACGTCGGCGAGGTGGTCGGCGCGGTCGCGCTCGGCCGCGATGCCGTTGACGAACACCAGGCCCGCGCCCAGCAGCAGCAGCGTCGCCACAGAGCTGACCACGGACACGCCCTTGTTGCGCAGGACCGCGAGCCTCAGCGCGTACGACAGCGACGGCGGGTGCGCCGCCACCGGTCTCCGGTCCAGGAAGGCCTCGACGTCGCGCGCCATCTCCAGGATGTCGGCGTAGCGCTGTGCCGGGTCGCGGGCCATCGCCTTCTCGCAGATCGCCGCCAGCTCGTCCGGGGCCTGCGGATTGACCTGCCGCAACGGCTTGGGCGGACCGTGCAGCAGCATGTTCAGGACCGCATAGGGCGGAGTCTTGGAGTCCGAGGGCACGTACGGCATGTGCCCGGCCAGCAGGTGATACAGCATCGCGCCCACGGAATAGACGTCCGAGCGCGGGCCCAGCTCCTCGATGCGGCCCATGGCCTGCTCGGGCGGCATGTACGAGGGCGTGCCGATCACCACCCCGTCAACCGTGACCACGGGCGAGCGCGGCGTCTTTTCGCGCTCCTCCTCGCGGTCGGTGTGGACCACGCTGATCGGGACGTCCTTCTCCGCCAGGAGGCGCAGGTCGCGCGGATCGGGCCGCCCCAGCACCCGCGCCAGGCCCCAGTCCATCACGTACACCTCGCCGAAGCGCCCCACCATGATGTTCGACGGCTTCAGGTCGCGGTGGATCACGCCCTTGGCGTGCGCGTAGGCCATGGCCTCGCACACCTTCAGCAGCACGCCCAGCGCCCGCGTCAGGGTCCAGCCTTCCATGCCGTCGCGGACCAGCTCGAAGATGTCCTTGAGGTCGCGTCCTTTCACCAGCCGCATGGTGAAGTACAGGCGGCCGGCGCTGTCCAGGCCCAGCTCGTGCACCGGCACCACGCCCGGGTGGTCGAGCTGACCCGTGATCTGCGCCTCCTCCAGGAAGCGCGCCACCTGGTGCAGCTCCAGCGCCTGCGGCGGCTCGGCGACGTCGCCGTCGTGGCCCAGGATCACCTTCATGGCCAGATGGCGGCGCAGGTCCGGGTCCCAGACCTTCAGCACCGCGCCCATGCCGCCGCGTGCGATCTCCTCGCGCAGCTCGTAGCGGCCGGATCCCTCGCGGGCCAGACGCCGGATCAGCTCCAGGCTGGACCGCGCCGTGCCGTCACGGCTCTCCTTGGCCGCGGCGGCTTCCCGGCGCCGGATCTCGTCGGAATCGAGCTCGATGCCGGGATCCACGCCGTCGCCGTACAGGCGGCGCACCTGGCCGGAAACCGGCCCGGTGGAGGACGGCAGCCGATCCTCGGCGCGCGGGCTCAGTTCTCCAGCATTCACCTCCGGCTCCTTGGAAAGCAGTGAATGCCTTGGCCGCCACAGCCCGCCTCCTTACCGTTTTTTCGCCCGCCGGGGCTTCCGTGAGGCCCGGGAAATGCCAAGAATCTGGGGCGATCGCCCCCAACCCCCACACGTGCGTCCGTAAGCGGTTCGCGCGTCAGCGCAAGGAAGGACACGATGCAAGTGCAGCGATTTCAACGACTTTCCGGCCTCTTCACACTGCTCCTGTTCATGGCTGGCGCCGTCGCGGCGGCGACGTCCGCCGCCGGCGCCAGCGGCGTTCCCGGGCAGCCGCCGGCGCTGGTCGCCGCCGCCGCGCCCGCACAGTACTCCACAACCGAGTCGGTGGAGGGCTGGCACGTCAAGCAGGCGATCGCTTATCTGCTCGCCAGAGGCGTGTCCGCCGACCAGATCGTGGTCAAGGACGAGGACGGCAATACGCTCACGCCGGAACAGGTCAACGCTTTGCCGCTGACCTGGGTGGTGAAGGATCAGACGCCGGACACGCTCGCGGCGGGCGCCGGCAGCGGCGCGGTCACGATCGTGGTCGGTCCCCCCGGCCCCTCGGACGAGCACGCGGACGATCCCATCGAGGTCCAGCTGGTGAGCCGGCAGTTCTTCGGGCTGGTGGCCGGCATGGCGCTGGTCGCCGTCAGCATCCTGCTCGCCGCCTCCATGGTGAGCCGCAGCCTGCGCGAACGCGGCTCCATGAGCCAGCACAAGATGTAAGCGGCCGGATCCGCCGTCATTGCAGGTCGCGGGCCAGGCGCACGCCGCGATACAGGCTGCGGCCGCGGGGGTCGGCCGCCAGGCGGAAGCCGGAGCGGCAGCGCGACGGTTCGAAGGCGTAGCAGCCGCCCCGCCCGATTCTCTCCTTTCCATCCACGGCTTCACACCGGCCATCCGGGTGGTTGTTCACCTCGGCACGCCGGGGCAGGTACCAGTCATCGCACCACTCGGTCACGTTCCCGTGCATGTCGTACAAGCCGAAGTCGTTGGGCCGGAATGACCCCACGGGCGCGTGGTAGCGGTGGCCGTCGTCCCAGGTGATCCAGTCCGCCGCTCCGGCCACGCTGCGATCGCGGATGTTGTCCACGATGCCCCAGTCGATGCCGTCCGCGCCCCAGAACCAGGGCGTGGGGCTGCCCGCGCGGCAGGCGTACTCCCACTGCGCCTCGGTCGGCAGCCGCAGGTCCAGGCGCCGCGCGCACTCGGCGCACTGCAGCCAGCTGACGTTCTCGATCGGATTCATGCCCGTGAAGCGCTCACCGCCGGTCTCACTGTCCATGCTGTACAGCGCCTCGCGCGCATTCATGCAGCGCAGCCACTGGCCTTGCGTCAGCTCGTACTTGCTCATGAAGAACGGCCGCAGGCGCAGGAACACGTAGCGCTCATTCTCGAGGCGTCCGGGCTCGCCGACGGACTGCTCGCCCCGGTCCTCGTACGTCCCCATGCGGAAGTCGCCGCCGGGGAGCAGAACCAGGATGACGGCGCTGTCCGGCGTCAGGATGTAGCGGCCGCTGTGTCCGTCCCGCTGCGGCCGATCGCCGCTCAGGACGCTGTAGAACTCGTACAGGCGGCTGGCGGGGTCCGGGCCCAGCGGGATCAGGCCGAGCTGCGGCCGCAGCTGCAACCCATGGTACAGGTCGGTCGCGCCGACGTAGCGCGCCGCCGCCTCCCAGGCCGCCTGCTGCTCGGTGATCGTCTCCGTCTCCAGCCGGCGCGCGCGCTCCAGGCGCTCGCGGATGTCGTCGCGCACCGCCGGGAGCTGGTCCAGGTTGGCGAGCAGACGCTCCACCTCCTGGACCTCCTGCGCTGTCGCCGCGCTCGCGCCCGCGCGCGCCTGCTGCAGCGCCTGCTCGTACGCGCCCCGGCGGCCGAGCACGCCGTCCGCGAGCTCCAGCCACCGGCTCATGCGGCCCGCGGTCTGTGCGTCGGGCGGGTACAGGTCGCCGGCCTGGCGCAGCAGCGCCTCGCTGGTCATGACGTCCGCCAGCCGCTCGCTCTTGGCCAGCGCCGTGGACTTCTGCTCCACCTCCGACTCCAGGCGCAGGATGAATACGCTGGTCAGGACCAGGACCAGCACGGCCGCCGCGGCCACGGTCGCCGCGAGCGTCCTGTTGCGCTGCACGGCCAGCCGGAGCGCGTACCACAGCGTATGCGGGCGCGCGCTGACCGGGCGGCGGTCCAGGAAGGCCTCGATGTCGCGCGCCATCTCCAGGGTGTTGGCGTAGCGCCGCGCCGGGTCGCGGGCCATGGCCTTGTCGCAGATGGCCACCAGCTCGTCGGGCGCGCCGGGCCTGAGCTCCTGCACCGGCCGCGGCGGGCCGTGCAGCAGCATGTTCAGCACCGCGTACGGCGGCGTGCGCGCGCCCGAGGGGAGGTACGGCATCTGCCCGGCGAGCAGGTGGTACAGCATCGCGCCCACGGAATACACGTCGGAGCGCGGGCCCAGCTCCTCGATCCGGCCCATGGCCTGCTCGGGCGGCATGTACGAGGGCGTGCCGATCACCGCGCCGTCCAGGGTCACGACCGGTGAGCTGGGAGTCTCGGCGCGCTCCTCCGTGCGGTCGGTGATGACGGCGCTCACGCGCGCCGCGGACTCGTCCTTGAGGCGCAGGTCGCGCGGATCGGGCCGCCCCAGCACCCGCGCCAGGCCCCAGTCCATCACGTACACCTCGCCGAAGCGCCCCACCATGATGTTCGACGGCTTCAGGTCGCGGTGGATCACGCCCTTGGCGTGCGCGTAGGCCATGGCCTCGCACACCTTCAGCAGCACGCCCAGCGCCCGCGTCAGGGTCCAGCCTTCCAGGCCGCCGTGCAGGAGCTGCAGCACCTGCTTCAGGTCGCGGCCGCGCACCAGGCGCATGGTGAAGTACAGGCGGCCGGCGCTGTCCAGGCCCAGCTCGTGCACCGGCACCACGCCCGGGTGGTCGAGCTGACCCGTGATCTGCGCCTCCTCCAGGAAGCGCGCCACCGACGCCTCGTCCAGGGGCGCAGGCTCGGGCCCGACCGCCGGCGCGCCCTTGCCCAGGATCACCTTCATCGCCAGGTGGCGGCGCAGATCCTGGTCCCAGACCTTGAGGATGGCGCCCATGCCGCCGCGGGCGATCTCCTCCTTCAGCAGGTAGCGCCCGCCGCCGAACTGGTGGCGCGACAGGCGCGCGACCAGCTCCATGGTGTGCCGCGTGCGCGCCGGCGCGCCGGGCGCGCCCTCGCCGGAGTCCAGCGAGATGCCGGGGTCCACGTCCTTGCCGTAGATGCGGCGCACGCGCTCGACGAAGCTGCCCGGCGCGGACGGGGCGGATTCCGGGGACTCCGCCGGCTCCTGGCTCGGTTGGGGCTCGGGCGCGCTCATGGCAGAGGCGGGCGCAACAGTATCGCCGCAGGGCGCAGCCGCACCAAGCCGCCGGAGCGGATCAGGCCTGCGGCTGCGCCGCGGCCCATTCCCGGGCCTGCGGCTCGCTCAGGAACGCGCGCACGAAGCGCCAGCGCTTGCCGTCTTCGTGCCGGCGCAGCACCCAGGCGTTGCTGTACGCCACCTGGACGGGCACCTTGACGCCGCTGTCGGCCAGCTTCTTGCGGTCCACCAGCTCGTACGAGAGCCGGAACGGCCCCACCATCACGGGCTCGAAGACCTGCTCCGCGGCGGCCACCCCGCTCACACCTGGACCATGACGTCGTTGCCTTCCACCTTGGTCGGATAGCAGCCGACGCTGATGGCGGGATTGAAGGCCGAGGCGCCGCTGCACACGTCCCACTGCCAGCCGTGCCAGGGGCAGGTGACCGTGGTGCCGTCCAGCATGCCTTCGCCCAGCGGGCCGCCGCGGTGGCGGCATGTGTTGTCGATGGCGTAGAACTGCCCGGCGACGTTGAACAGGGCCAGCGCCTTGCCGCCCGCCTGCACGACCTTGCCGGTCCCCGGCGGAATGGCGCCGCGGTCCGCCACCTTCACGAACTCCGCCATGGCCCGCCAGTCTAGGTGGAGGCGCGCAGCGCGGCAAGCTGCGCCGGATCCGGGTTGCCGCCCGATACCACGACCGCCACCTTCAAGGGCCGCGCCCGCGCCTGGAACAGCTCCGCCGGCAGGCGGCCGGCAAACACCAGCGCCGCCGCCGCCGCGCCGGCCGGCTCCACCTCCCAGCCGCCTTCCCGCACCAGGCGCGCCTGCGCGGCCAGAATCGCGCCGTCGTCCAGCGTGAACACACGCACGCCCAGGCACTTGCAGATCTCCAGCGGCAGCTTCCCGGCCGACGGAGGACACAGGCCCTGCACCACCGTGCGCACCTCCGCCAGTGGCACCGGACGGCCGGTCTGCAGCGCCAGCGTCAGGTCCGGAGCGCCCTCCGGCTCCACTCCGAATACTTGCACCTGACCGCGGAATGCCAGCGCGCAGCCGGACACCAGCCCACCGCCGCCGACCGGAATGATGACCAGCTCCACCTCCGGCCAGTCCTCCGCGATCTCCAGGCCGACTGTGCCCTGGCCCTCGATGGTGCGCGCGCTGTCATAAGGATGGACCAGCACGGCGCCGGCGGCGACCCGCTTCGCAACTTCCCGCTCCGACTCCTGCCGGGTCCCGCACAGCACCACCTCGGCGCCGAAATCGCGGCAGGCCTGGATCTTGTTCGGGTACGCGTCCGCCGGCATGCAGATGGTCGCGCGCACGCCCGCGCGCTGGGCCGCCCAGGCCACCGCCTTCCCATGATTCCCGCTGCTCACGGTGACGACGCCCGCCGCGCGTTGCTCCGGCGTGAGCTGCGCCATCTGGTTCCAGGCTCCGCGCGCCTTGAAGGCGTTGCACTCCTGCAGGCACTCCAGCTTCAACCGCAGCTCCACGCGCGGGTCCCCGCTCGGAAACGGCACCAGCGGCGTGCGCCGGATCACGCCGCGCAGCCGTTCCGCCGCTTCAGCGATCCGGATGTCCTGAATCGCGGCTGTCATCGTCGAGCGCCACGAGGCTGGGACGCAGGTATGGGATCTGGAACGGCTCAGCGGCCGGATCCACCGCGTCGCGATGCTCCGAGAAGCGCAGCACCAGGCGCGCGGCGGGACTGTGCCGATCTTCCAGCACGATGGACCACTTGCCGGAGGCGCTCGGCGGCAGCTCGAGGCGGTCCTCATGCACGACGAACTCGGGTAAGTCCAGGACGACGCGCGTGCCCTCCACGTCCACCGCGTCCGATTTCAGCTCGAACACGCGATGGAATTGGTATTCCAAAGTCCCCGTCCAGTATCCGTTGTCCAGTTGTCGTGGGCGCACGTGAATGGTCAATCCGTGCTGCAAGCCGGCTGCGCTCACCTCAACCTGGCCATTGGCGAGGCGCCGGGCGTCTTGCCGGTAGGGCTCCACCTCGAAAAGGGGGATGACGCGATCTTCGCCGGGCTGCAGGACAGCCGCGCCGCGGATGTCCCGGACGCTCATCGCAGCTCCCGGAAGCGTCGAAGTCGTCACGAGATCGAGTTCGACGAGTATCCGGCTCGGCAGCGGCGACGGCTCGGCGGGCGGCGCCGACTGGCAGCTCGCGAGGGCGGCAGCCATCAGTGGGATGAAGTGTGCAACTTTGCGCATGGACTCACGGCAGCGGCGTCAGCCGGATGTTGCGGAAATGGATCTCGGCGCCTTCGGACTGCAGGCAGATCTTGCCCGGGGTCTCCCAGCAGTCGGTGGCCTGGTTGAGGAGCTCGCCGTTCACCTTCAAGGTGACGGTGCCGTGGTCGACGCTGATCTCGTACTGGTTCCACTCGCCGACCGGCTTCTCGTTCATCTTCAGCTTCTTCGTGTTGCGCCCGTTGGTGCGCGCGGCGTCGGTCTTCATCGGGTAGTCGTCGATGCACCAGAAATCGCCGGCGTTCTGGCCCATCAACTGGGCCTCGATGCTGCGCGGCCACACCTTGTCCGGACCCTGCATGCGGAACAGCACCCCGGAATTGCCCTCCTGCTTGGTCACCGGGCTCCAGCGCCACTCCAGCTTGAGCACGAAGTTTGTGAAGTCGTCCACGGTGCGGATGTAGCCGGCCGGCTTGCCCTTGCACACGATCACGCCGTCCTGCACGCTCCACACGTCTGCCATCTTGCCGTTGTCCAGCAGGAAGTAAGTCCAGCCGGCCAGGTCCTTGCCGTTGAAGAGGGCGACCTCCTTCCCCGGCTCGAGCGGCGCCATCTCGCGCACCTTGACGTTGCGGAACCAGACGTCGTCGCCGTGATTCTGGAGGGCGAAATGCCCCTTCGGCTTGACGCCGAAGCCGGGCCAGGCCGTGAACTTGCTCTTCTGGTACAGCGCGTCCCAGACCGGCCCGCTCAGCGGCGCGCTCAGCACTTTGACGCCGTTCAACCAGTGCTCCACGTGCGCGCCGCGCAGCACGATCTTGCCCTGGTTCCACGCGCCGGCCGGCTTCACGGTCTTGTTCGCCGGCGCCATCAGGTCGTACAAGGCGGCCGCCGAGTGCGGGCCGTCGATTCCGCCGGCATGGCCGGCGTCGTCCAGGATCTGGTACTCGTTCCCGGTCTGCCAGGTGGTGTCGCGCTCCTCGGTGACGCGGTAGATGACGCCGCTGTTGGCGCCCTTGGCCACCTTCCACTCGAAGGCGAACTCGCAGTCCTGGAACATGGCCTCGGTCATCAGGTCGTTGCCGCCGCCCTGCATGGCCTTCAGGCAGCCGTCCTCGATGGCCCAGCCCTGCGCAGGAAAGCCCTTGTCCTTGAAGCCGCGCCATCCGGCCCCGCTCTTGCCGTCGAACAGAAGCTTCCAGCCGGCGCGTTTCTCCTCCTCGGTGAGCGTATTTGAGCCGTCCTGGCGTGGAGGCGTGATCTGCCCGATCGCGGCCCACTCGGCGCCGCGCACGATCAGCTCGGCGAACTGCGGGTCCTGCATGGAGACGCGCGTGCCCTCGACGCCCGGCCACACGTGCCCGAGCGGTGTGTGGAACACGCGGCCGCTGCCGTAGTTGAGCACCACGACCATCGGTTCGTGGTTGCCCGTGCCGCCGGTTCCCGGGTCGGAGTAAGCGGTCGCGAGCACGCGGTATTCCGCGCCCGGGGTGGGGACCAGGCGGTGGTACAGCTCGTCGGGATGACCACGGATCTCGAACAGCTCGCGGGTGACCGGGTGGTCGCGGTCGGTGATCGCGACGTCGAACATGTGAAAGGAGCCGTGGCCGGTGCCCTGGCGCCAGCACAAGGCCACCATCTTCTCGTACTCGGTCCAGCCCTCGAAGGCGTTGTTGGCGGCGTGCACCACCACCACGCCGGCGCCGCTGCGCACCGCGTTCAGGAAGTTGGTCTCCGCGGGCTCGCCCCAGCGCGGCCCGTTGTAGTTCAGCACGAAGACCCGGTACTGCGCCAGCGCGGCGGCATCCGCGAGCGCCACGGACGGCTGGTCCGTGGTGGACGGCCGGAACTTGCCGCTGGACTCGAGGATGGACGCCAGCCGGGGGGTGGTCCATTCCCAGTCGTGGTTGTTGGCGCCGGAAACGATCAGGGCCGGGATCGGGGCCGCCGACTGCAGGAGCGCGAGGCAAAGGGGACCGAACATGGAGAGAGATCGTATCGTTCCGGCCCGTGGACGCGCGCGCCGCCCGCCTGCAGGTGCTGGCCGCCGCCGCGCTGTTCTCCACCGGCGGCGCCGCGATCAAGGCCTGTCACCTGTCGAGCTGGCAGGTGGCGAGCTTGCGTTCCGGCATCGCCGCGGTGGCGCTGCTGCTCCTGGTGCCGCAGGCGCGCCACGGCTTCCGCTGGCGCACGCTGCCGGTGGCGCTGGCCTACGCGGCGACGCTGATCCTGTTCGTGACCGCCACCAAGCTCACGACCGCGGCGAACGCCATCTTCCTGCAGTCCACGGCGCCGCTGTACCTGCTGCTGCTGGGGCCCTGGCTGCTGCACGAGCGCGTCCGCGCCCGCGACCTGGCCTACATGCTGGCGGTGGGCGCCGGGCTCACCCTGGTGTTCCTGGGCGACACGGGCGCGCAGGCCACGGCACCGGATCCGGGGCGCGGCAACCTGCTGGCGCTGGCCAGCGGGGTGACCTACGCGCTGGTGCTGCTCGGCTTCCGTTGGCTGGGCACGCGGCCCGACGCGGGCCCGGGCGATGCCGCGGCCGCCGCGGTGGCGGGCAACGCGCTGGCCTGGATCATCGGCCTGCCCTGGGCCTTGCCGGTCACGGAAAGCACGCCGGCCGACTGGGCCGTGCTGGCCTTCCTGGGAGTGGTGCAGATCGGCCTGGCTTACAAGTTCCTGACCGCGGGCATGCGCAGCGTGCCGGCCTTCGAAGCCTCACTGCTGGTGCTGGTGGAGCCAGTGCTGAACCCGGTCTGGACCTGGATGGTCCATGGCGAGGTTCCCGGCCTCGGCGCGGTGGCGGGAGGAGTGGTGATCCTCGCCGCCACCGCCTTGAAGACCGGCAGCGACTTGCGCCGCGCGCCGGCCGCTTGACGCAGGTCTACCAGCGGCGATCGCGCCCGCCGCCGCCTGCTCCGCCGCTGCGGCCACCGCCGCGCGGACCGCGGTCGCCGCCGCCACCACCCCCGCCGCCGCCAAAGCCACGCGGCTCGCGCGGACGGGCCTCATTGACCACCAGGGGACGGCCGCCCATGTTGAAGCCGTTGAGGGCGGTGATGGCCGCCTTGCCTTCGGCATCCATGGCCATCTCGACGAAGGCGAAACCGCGCGGACGGCCGGTCTCGCGGTCGCTGATCAGACTGACGCTCGTGACTTGTCCGTGCTGAGCGAAGAGATCCCGCACCTCGGCTTCCGTGGCGGTGAAGGGAAGATTCCCGACGTAGATGTTCACGCTTGTTCTTCGGTTGACGCCCGATTTCCTGCTGATCCAACGACGATTCCTCGGGCAGTCATCAACGTCGGCCGAACCTAGGGGTTCTTGGAAAGCTGGTCCCGCGGGAGCAGGGCTCGCGGGGGCGGCATTATGGCAGATTCCGGGCCTCCCGCCAGCGCAAAATCCAGGCCCGGTGCCCCGGGCCTAGTGCCCGCCCCCGGCGGACCCGTGGATGTGGCCGTGCAGGCGCTCCTCCAGGGTGGCGTCGCGGACCCCCAGGATGGTGACCTCGAAGTGCAGCGTCTCCCCGGCCAGCGGATGGTTGGTGTCCACGGTGATGGCGTCGCCGCTCACGTCCGAGACCCAGACGTCCACGGTGCGGCCTTCGGGGTCCTCGGCCGTGAACTGCATGCCGACCTGGATGTCCAATCCGGCCGGAAAAGCGCGGCGCTCCACCACCTGGGCGCCTTCCGGGTCGTAGGCGCCGTAGCCGTCCTCGGGAGCCACCTCCACGATCACCTGCTCGCCGGGCTGGCGGCCCGCGAGCACGCGCTCCAGGCCGGCGACGATGTTGCCGGCGCCGTGCAGGTACTCGAAGGGCACACCCTCTTCCGAGCGGTCCAGGATCTCGCCGTCCGCGTCGCGCAGGGTGTACCGGATGGCGACGATCTTGCCGTCGGCGACGGCCTCACGGGTGGAATCAGGCACGCAGGGCTCCTTGCCGCTACTTCTGGACCTGGATGAGCTGCACCAGGAACACCAGGGTCTGGTTGGGCCCGATGACCGGCGGCGAGCCTTCCGGGCCATACGCCAGCTGCGCCGGAATGGTGAACTGATACACGGCGCCTTCCTGCATCAGCGCCAGGCCCTCGTTCCAGCCGTCGATGACCTCGCCCAGGCGGAACTCCGACGGCTCGCCACGGCCGTAGGAGGAATCGAACAGCGTGCCGTCGAGCAGCCAGCCGGCGTAGTGGACCGTCACCTTGGCGCCCCTGGCGGGCGTGGCGCCGGTCCCCGGCTGGAGCACCTCGTACTGCAGGCCGCTCGCGGTCTTCTGCAGCTTGTCCGGGGGCGACACGCGGAACGCCGGCACCGGCAGCGGCTTCACCAGGCGCTTCAGCTTCAGCTCCCACACCGTGACCGAGCCGCCAGGCAGATCCGGGCTCATGGGCCGCTCGCCGAAGGCCAGCGACGGCGGCACCTCGAAGCGGTAGTGCGCGCCGGCCTGCATGAGCGGCAGCGCTTCCCGGAAGAAAGGGATCTGCAGGTCGGACAGGCGGGCCTTGGTGGCGCCGTCGCGCATCTCGCTGCAGTCCAGCAGCTTGCCGGAGGTGTTGAACAGCGCGTACTCGAACTCGTACACGTCCTCGGGGCCGGGCGTGCCGCCCTCTCCGGCCACCAGGGCTTCGTACTTCAGTCCCGAAGCGCAGGACTTCTGCGCGTCCGGCCGGGCCGGACGGAACTGCGGCATGGCGATCACCGCCAGCAGCTCGACGTCGAAGATGAGCGTGGACTTGCCCGGGATGTCCGGCGGGAAGCCGCGCTCGCCGTAGCCCAGGGCGTACGGGATCGTGAACTTGAAGCGGGCGCCCGGAGCCATGAGCTGCAGCCCCTCGTTCCAGCCCTGGATCACCTGCCCCAGCACGAACTCGGCCGGCTCGCCGCGCTCCCGCGACGAGTCGAACATCTTGCCGCCGGGCAGCCAGCCCGTGTAATGGACCCGCACCTTGTCGCCCATCTTGGGCCGCGGCCCCGGGCCGCCGGCAGCCAGCACCGAGTACTGCAGCCCCGAGGCCGTGGTCTGGATGGTGGTGTCCGCCGGGATCGGCGGATCCTGCTTCTGCTCCTGGACCGCCAGGGGCAGCGCGAGCATGGTCAGCGCAAGTGCGAGCAAAAGGGACTCCTGAGGGATCGGCCGGGCAAGTGTAGCGCCCGTCCCGGCGCGGGCTCCGGCCTGGAAACCATGGCGACTGGTGCCTTGCCGGCACCAAGCGCCACGATTGCGCAAGGAGCACGCATCAGCGGATCACCGGCGCCGCGGACGCTTCGGCGTGATACGGCACCGGGAGCTGCAAGCGCTCGTGGATGGCGCGCAGGTGGTGGTCCAGGCCGATCTCGGCGCCGGGACGGAAACCGGGGACGGTGATCACCTGCGCCAGCACGCCGCCCAGGCCGCGGTGCGCGACGCCACGGCGGATGTACACGAGATCGCCCGCGCGCAGCGGGCAAGGTCGCAGCAGCTCCATGGCCTCGTCCGCGCGCACCTGCTCCGGCGACTCGATCCGCGCGACGTGGTCGCCGGCGAGCAGCTGCGCTCCGGCCGGCGCCGCCTGCACGAGGTACAGCTCGTCGAAGCCGCCCGCGCGCGGGTGATAGTGCGTGAACGAGTCCCAGATGCGCACGCGGTGGGCGTTGAGCCCGTGATAGACGTACGGCCCCTTCTCCGCCAGCCACGTGAGCAGGATGCGCCGGTACGCACCGGTCTCCGTGGCGCAGCCGCCGGGCGTGTCCGTGATGCCCGGATCCCAGTCGGGCCGGATGAAGGCGGGGAGCCGGCCGGGGAAGGCGTCCGGCGTACGGAACACGAGCAGTCCCACGGGCTCCGAGAGCTCCAGCGCCTCCTGCGGCCGCAGCAGCACGATGTCGCCCACGGACAGCGCCGAGCGGGCCGCAGCCACAGCGGCGTCGGCGCAGGATCCCTCCTGGACGAAGACCACGCGCGGCTGCGTGGCGGCGGCGAGCCCGGTGGCGGCAGGCAGCCACTCGAAGTCGTACCCGGGATTGGCGCGGACGAAGGTCGCGCGCAGGCGCTCCAGCGCCGCGGCGTCGCCCAGCGGGGCGATCGTGACCGGACTGGGCGCCGCCTGGCAGGCGGCCAGCAGCAGCGCGATCCAGGCGGCGCGCACCGGGTTAGAGTAACTGCGTGACTTCCCTCACGCGCCGCCGCTTCCTGCGCGGCTCCGCCGCCGCCGGCGCGGCCGTGGCCCTGGGCGCCTGCAGCAGCGCCCCGCGGCCGCGCAGCCCCAACGAGGAGGTGCGAGTGGCCGTGGCCGGCCTGCGCGGCCGCGGCCGGGACCACGTGGCCGGCTTCGCGCGCCTGCCCAACGTGCGCGTGGTGGCGCTGTGCGACGTGGATTCCGCGGTGCTCGCGCAGGCCGCCGCGCAGCTGGAGCAGCAGGGCACGCACGCGGCCGCGTACGCCGACTACCGCGCGCTGCTGGACCGCGCCGACGTGGACGCGGTCTCCATCGCGACGCCCAATCATTGGCACGCGCTGCAGGCGGTGTGGGCCTGCCAGGCCGGCAAGGACGTGTACGTGGAGAAGCCGGTCTCGCACAACGTGTGGGAGGGCCGCCAGATCGTGCACGCGGCGCGCCGGCACCGCCGCATCGTGCAGGCGGGCACGCAGTGCCGCTCCAGCGGCGCCATCCGCGACGCCTTCGCCTGGGTGCGCGAGGGGAACCTGGGACGCATCACCCTGGCGCGCGGCCTGTGCTACAAGCCGCGCCCCGGCATCGGCCGCGTGGACGGGCCGCAGGCGCCGCCCGGCAGCGTCGACTACGAGCTGTGGACCGGCCCGGCGCCGATGAAGCCGCTGCGCCGGCGCAACCTGCACTACGACTGGCACTGGGACTTCGACACCGGCAACGGCGACCTCGGCAACCAGGGCATCCACCAGATGGACCTGTGCCGCTGGGCGCTGGGCGAGAGCGCGCTGCCGCCGCGCGTGTTCAGCCTGGGCGGGCGCCTCGGCTACGAGGACGACGGCAACACGCCGAACACGCTCCTCACCTACCTCGAGTACGAGCGCGCGCCGCTGTTGTTCGAGGTGCGCGGCCTGCCGCGGGACAAGGCGGCGCAGTCCGGCGACTGGGGCCGCGGCATGGACAGCTACCGCGGCGCCCAGATCGGCGTCATCGTGCACTGCCAGGACGGCTTCCTGCGCGTCCCCGACTACTCCTCGGCCGTGGCCTGCGCCGCGGACGGAGCCGAGATCCGCAGGTGGGAGGGCGCGGACGACCACTACGCCAACTTCATCGCCGCAGTGCGCAGCCGCCGCCCGCAGGACCTGACCGCCGAGATCGAGGAAGGCCACCTCTCCAGCGCCTTGTGCCACCTCGGCAACCTGTCCTACCAGGTGGCGCGCGGCGGGCCCGCGGCGGACAGCGGCTGGCTGGCGGAAGCGCGGGACCGGATGCTGGAGCACTTGCAGCGCAACGGCGTGGATCCCGCGGCGGTCCAGCGCGGGGCCTGGCTGGACGTGGATCCGGGGCAGGAGCGGCTGGCGGCGCCAGCCGATGCCGCGGCGCAGGCCCTGCTCACGCGCGCGTACCGCGCGCCGTACGTCATGCCGGAACGCGTGTGAGGCGCGCCGGCGCGCTCCTGGCGCTGCTCCCGGCCTGCGCGGCGCCGCCGCGGGAGCCCGCATCCGGCCCCGTCCTCCTGTACGCCCAGGATTTCGCCGAGCCGCAGGCCCTGGAGAGCTTCGAGTTCACGGACCGCGCGGCCTGGCGCTGGAGCGACGCCGGAGGCCTGCCGTCCCTGGAGCTGCACGCCCAGAGCCGCTACCAGCCGCCGTACCGCTCGCCGCTCAGCGTCGCCCTGCTCCCCTGCCCGCCCCTGGCGGAGTACGTGCTGGAAGTGGAAGCGCTGCAGACCGGCCCCGAGTACGGCCACCGCGACCTGATCCTGGTGTTCGGCTGGTCGTCCCCGAGCCGCTTCTGCTACGCGCACCTGGGTGCGCAGCCGGACGCGAACTCGCACAACCTGTTCGTGGTCGCGGATGCGCCGCGCCGCGCCGTGACGCCCGTCGGCACGCGCACCCTGGCCTGGGGCCAGGAGCAGTGGCACCGGCTGCGCCTGCAGTGCCTGCGCGGCAGCGAGATCCGGGTGTGGTTCGACGGGGAGCTGCTGTTCCAGGCCGCGGGAATGCCGGCGGCGGGCCGCATCGGCCTCGGTTCCTTCGACGACACCGGGCGCTTCCGCGCGATCCGCGTCTGGTCGGTCCCTCAGTCGGAGACGAAGCCCGATGCGAGGGCATCCAGCGCCGCGGGATCGGCCAGGCCGGAGATCAGCGCCACGCGGTAGCGGAAGCGGACCCTTTCCCCGGGCGCCAGCCGCAGGTCGCCGGTACCGGGAGCGACGCCCTCGAAGTCGTGCGCGCCGAAGGGATTGGCGGCCACCAGCCCGTAGTCGCGCGCGTGCCACCAGGTCGGGTAGCGCGGGTTGCGCGGGTGATCGAAGACGGCGACGCTCAGCGTGCGCCCCTCCACGGGGCCGGAGTAGCACACCCACGCGGCGCGCTTGCCCCACACCGCCGCGTCGCGCTGCCCCTCGCTGTTGTAGCAGTGGCCGGCGGCGCCCTCGCCGCGCAGGGCCAGCTCGTGGCGCAGGCGCAGGGCGAAGCTGCCTTCCTTGGTGTCGCCCAGGACGACGGCGCGCTGCGGCGGAGCGATGAGGGTGATGTCGGCGTCGATCCAGCGCACGCCGTCCCGCGCGGAGAAGCGCAGGGTCCGTTCCTCGGTCAGGATGGTCTCGCCGCCGGCGATCCAGCGGTTGTGCAGGCGCACGGCCGCCTGCGCGCCGCCCTGCTGCAGGATCTCGGCGCGCACGCAGGCGATGCGCGCGCCGTCGCCGCCCTGCCAGAAGTCATGGCCGTTGACGCTGCCGTGCGCATACCACAGGGACACGTGGTGCGGATGGTCGGTGGGCTCGCCGGGGCGCTCGGCGATCGGATAGGCGCGCGTGACCTCCACGCCGTCCGGACCGAGCACCGGATACAGGTACGGGCGGGGCGCCGCGGCCGCGTGCACCACGGTGAACAGCGCGCCGTCCTGGCGCACCTCGTAGGCGCCGCCGTGCTCCAGGACGGTCAGCTCGTCCCCGGACGCCTGGCACGCGGCCAGCCACAAGGTCGCGAGGCACAGCGGAGCGGCGCCCGCGCGCGGCATGCCGCGCCATCCTACAGCGGCTGCGTGCCCCCACGCATGCGCCGACGAATCACTAGAATTCTGCGCTCACTGCCTCAGCGACCACCCACCGGACCAGGCTCGGTCCACCTCTTCTTACCCGGCGGCTCCTCCCCAAAGTCAGCAATGATGCGACCCCTTTCGGCCATGCTCCTGCCCGCGGCTGTGTTGACCTCCGCGGCAACGTTGCTCGCCCAGCAGCCCGCGGTCCAGACCCGGCCCGCTGCGGGCGCGCTCGAGCTCGAGATCGTCCCTGCCGGTCCCGACCCGGCCGTGGTGGAAGACTTCAAGGCCGGGCTGGCGCAGCATCCGGCGGTGAAAGCCCGGCTGGGCGGCGCTCTGCCGCGCCTGCTCTCGTTCCAGCTCCTGCACGCGCCGGAGAAGGACGCTGTGACCGGCACGCCCTTCGAGGCCTACTTGTTCGACTACCAGCGCAATCAGGCCTACGCGGTGAGCGGCGACCTGGAGCGGCCGGACGCCATCCAGCTGGCCGAGTCCGACCGGATCCTGGTGCCCAACGGCCCCGAGTACGCCGACGCGCTCACCGTCATCGAGGAGGACCCGCTGCTGGGCGCGGCACTGCGCTCCGGCGAGCTCATGGCGTACATGGCCATGCCGCCGGTGCTGGAGAACCCGCAGGCGGACGGCCGGCACCACCGCACCCTGGCCATCGGCCTGCTGCCCCAGAACGGCGCCCGCCTGCCCCACCAGATCGTGGGCGTGGACATGATCGCGCGCCGGCTGCTGACCTACCCGGACAACGCTCCGCCGCATGCGCGCGCCAACGCGCTCACCTGCAACCCGCCGCCCAGCGCCAACCAGTCCACCAGCAACCGCGGCCTCACCGGCAGCGTGGTGGTGCGCGCGCGCCTGGGCGGGATCGAGTACTGGCGCTTCCTGGTGACCCGCCCGTCCGATTCCACGGGCACCAATGCCTCGGGCGTGGACCTGCGCAATGTGTACTTCCGGGGCAAGAAGGTGCTGACCCAGGCCCACGCCTCCATCCTCAACGTGAACTACGACACCAGCGCCTGCGGGCCGTACCGCGACTGGCTGTGGGAGGAAGGCATGTTCACGGCCGACGGCACCGACGTGGCCCCGGGCATCCGCCGCTGCAGCACGCCGGCGCAGACCATTCTGGACAGCGGGTCCGACAGCGGCAACTTCCGCGGCGTGGCCATCTACGTGGACGGCAACAACGAGCTGGTGCTGGTCAGCGAGATGGAGGCCGGCTGGTACCGCTACGTCAGCGAGTGGCGCTTCCGCACCGACGGCACCTTGCTGCCGCGCTTCGGTTTCGACGGAGTGCAGAACTCCTGCACCTGCCGCCGCCACCACCATCACGTGTACTGGCGCATGGACTTCGATCTCGGCAGCGACCTGAACGACCGGGTCCAGGAGTACAACGAGATCAGCGGCGTGCCCCAGGTCACCGACCTGGCGGTGGAGACCGACCGCCTGCGCAGCGGCGGCACCAACCGCTCGTGGCGCGTGCAGAACTCCACCGGCGCCGAGTTCTACTCCATCCTGCCGGGCGCCAACGACGGCTTCACCAACGCCTACGCCCCGGTGGACTTCTACGCCCTGCGCTACCACCCGGGACAGGTGGACGACGGCCACGCCACCTGGCAGTTCTGGAGGACCGCCGAGGACATCGGCAAGTTCGAGGACGGCGAGGACATCCTCGACCAGGACGTGGTGGTGTGGTACGCCGCACACTTCACTCACGACGACCAGTCGCCCAACAACCACATCGTGGGCCCGACGCTGGCGCCGGCGAACTGGTAGTCCGACCGCCGACGACATGAGACACCGCATCGCGTTCTGGTCCGCAGGCCTGCTGCTCGGCCTGTGTCCCGCCGCCCTCGGCGCGCAGTCCACTCTGCCCGTGTACCGCGGCGCTCCTCCCAGGTACGCGGGCGTGTACCGGGCGGCCACCGGCGAGTTCGTGCCGGCCGCCCGGGGCACGCGCAGCGGCCCGGCCGTTCTGTTCAACAACACCACGCGCACGACCTACTACGGCGTGCCCGGCGCGCGGCAGGAATGGATCGACGAGGGCGGCCTGCTCGACCGCAACAACTGCCGCTCGGACCAGATCAACGGTTTCCAGTTCGGCTACTGCTCCACCCAGCCGGACGCGACCCAGTCCGGCGGCACCATCGTCATCACCTTCTACGACGAGACCGCGGTCTGCACCGGCCCGCCCGACTGGCCCCGCGTACGCTGCGCCTACGCCGTCCCGGACCTGCCGCTGGGCACGGCCACGGGAGGCGTGCAGTGCTGGGTGGTGGACGTGGAGCTGGAGGGCGGGCTCGAGTGTCCCGCCACGCTGGCCAGCAGCTTCCGCACCGAGGACGCGGCGGGCGCGCAGCGGCTGTTCGGCTGGGGGTTCGCGCCGCTCCAGCCCAACACCGGCCCCCGCATGGCCGGCCCGGCTTATCGCACCGACAACAGCTTCACCTGGTACGACCGCACCATCGGCTTCTTCAACGGCTGCTTCTGGTTCGGCGGACAGCCGTATGCGAGCTTCCACATGCAGCTGCTCGGGCCGCAGCCCAACAGCCGCGTGTATCGCCGGATGGGACAGCCGCGGCCGCTGGACCGCCTGGTGCTGCGCAACACGACTCCGGTGGACGCGGCCGACCCGGCCCCAGAGACCTGGCAGGTGATGAACCCGCGGACCGGACGCCGCTACTGGCTGCTGTTCTCGCAACGCCCCCAGGACCGGGACGCGCTGGGCGGGCGCGCCTCCCTGCTGGTGCGCCTGCCGTTCCTGGTGGATCCCAGCCCGGTGGAGATGCCGGGCGGCGTGTACAGCAGCGCCCTGCCCGCCGTCATCGGCATCGGCGAGCTGTTCGTGCAGGCGCTGGAGACCAGCGGAGCGCCGACGCCGGCGCACATCACCGCGGTGTCGAACGGCCTCGCCCACTGTTTCTGAGCGGCGGAGTGTTGCCGGAGGCCCGAGGTGGACTAACCGGGGTGATCTCCCCCGTTCCGGTTGAGTCGTTCTGCTCCCGGATTAGCATGGGTTCGCCCGTGTCGCTCGTGCTTCGACTCCTGGCGGCCCTGTCCGCAAGCCTGGCCCTGTGCGCGGGGATGGCAGCCCACGGCGGCACCTACGCCGGCCCTGGCGCCACGGTTCCCTTGCCGAGCGGGCCGGCCACGTCGCCCGTCGCGCCGGCGGCGCCGCCGCCGGCGACGCCCGGCCCCCTCCCCGCGGCTCCCGGTGTCGCCGGGGGGCCTTCCGGAGCGGTCACCGCCGTCGTTCCTGGCCCGGACAACTCCGCCTGGCAGAGCTGGTGGGAGTTCAACAAGGAGGCGTTCCTGCAGCGCAAGTCCGCCCGCGCCGGCGGGGCGCTGACCGGGGAAGGCGAGCTCCTGGTCGGGCTCAGCGGCGTCAGCGCGCGCTCCGGAGCCTGGGGCCTGGGCCGGGACCAGGTGCAGCAGGTGGTCGTGCCGGCGCTGCTGCGCGCCCTGGAGAACGAGGATAACAAGGACCTGGTCAGCGCCTGCCTGGTGGCGCTGTCCAAGGCAGGGGGCGATCCGCAGATTCCGGCCCTGCTGCGCCCCTTCCTCGGCCACGACGACCAGGAGATCGCCGAGACCGCGGCGCTGTGCCTGGGCATCCTGGCCGTGGATGAGGACGTGCCGCTGCTGGAGGCCATCGTGCAGGACGGCGAAGAAGGCCGGCGCGCCACCACCGGTTCCCGGCCGGTTCCGGTGCGCACGCGCGCCTTCGCCGCCTACGGCCTGGGCATGATCGGCGCGACCAGCGCCGACCGCGAGCTCCAGCGCGGCATCGCGGTGCGCCTGGTGCAGACGCTGGAGCAGGACGAGTCCGCGCTGGCGGATCTGCGCGTGGCCTGCGTGATCGCCATCGGCCTGGCCGGAGCGGAGGCGCAGGCCCTGAGCCTGGAGACCCTGGGCGCGTGGCTGCGCGACCCGCGGCGCGAAGCCGTGGTGCGCGCGCAGGCGCCGCAGTCCATGGCCCGGCTGCTGCGCGCGGGCTCGGCTTCCGCCTCCGAGCGCGCAGCCGGCGCACGCCTGCTGCTGGACCTGCTGGCGGACAAGGACACGCCCAACGAAGTGCTGCAGTCCTGCTGCCAGGCGCTGGGCGCGCTGACGCGCGGCAGCGACCCGTTCGCGGCCGAGGTCGTGCAAGGCCTGCTGCGCGTGGACGCCGGCGGGCACGACGCCATGCAGCGCAACTTCGCGCTGATGTCCCTGGCCGCCATCGCCGCGGACCCCGCGGGCGAGCGCAACCTGGTCACCGGGACGGTGGCCGAGTACCTGCTGCGCCGTCTCGATTCCGGCTCGAAGCTGCGCGCCGAGTGGAGCGGCCTGGCGCTGGGCGTGCTGGCCTTCCGGCTGCGCGAGGGCGGCGCCGCGCTGGGGCCCGTGGCGGCGGAGCGGATGCACGCGAAGTTCCGCAGCGAGAAGTCCCCGTCTTCCAGGTCTTGCTACGCGCTGGCGCTGGGCCTCATGCATCACGCGCCCGCGGCCGCCGCCATCCGCGACGCGCTCGTGGAAGCGCGCGATCCCGAGTTCCGCGGCTACGCAGCCCTGGCGCTGGGCCTCCTGCAGGCACGCGAGTACCGCGACGAGCTGCGCGGCCTCGTGGGCGAGAGCAAGCGCCTGCCTGGCCTGCTGGCGCAGGCCACCGTCGCGCTGGGCCTGCTCGGCGATGCCGACGTCACCGACACGCTGCTGGCGCTGATGCAGCCGGCCGACGGCTCCAGTCCGCCCCTCTCGGTCCTCGCCGCGGCCGCCTCCGCGCTGGGTTACACCGGCGACGCGCGCGCCCTGGGCCCGCTGACGCGGCTGCTGGCCGACGGCAGTCGGCCGCCTCTGGCCCGCGCCTTCGCAGCCGTGGCTCTGGGCATGCTGGCCGACGAGCGTCTCCTGCCCTGGAACCAGCCGATCGTCGAACACCGTAACTATCACGCGGTGGTGGACACGCTGCTGTCGGGGGGCGGCAGTTCCGGGGTGCTCGACATCCTCTGAGTGCTCCCCCGATACTGGCCCCCTTCCGTGGGTCACCTTGATTCGCAAGTCCTTGTCATGCCGGGGATTGTCTTCGACGGGAGCGCCGTGCCTGCCGGAGGCGCACAAGTTACAAGAATGCAGAACATAAGCCATTATCTCATTGCTATTTAGGATCATGAGTTTGCAGAAGCTACCCACGGAAGGGGGCCAGTATTCGCTCCCATCGACATCGTTCTTCCCGCGAAACCTTGATCGATTTCGGGGACCGCGTCCGCTCAGGGAACGTAGGAAAACCTCGTGGGGCGTGCTCCGGCCGGCCGGCGCCGGGCGGCGGCGCTGGCGTCATGCGAGGATTCCGATGGCTCGCACTCATACTGCGACGATACTCGAAGATGGCCGGCGCACCGTCATCGCCATCGAGCGGGCGCCTGCGGCCACCATCCTTGTGCCGCTCGGCCGGGCGCTCTTCGCCGCCATCTTCCTGTCGGCCGCGCCCGGACACTTCGGGGAAGAAAGCATCGCCATGTCCGCGCAGCAAGGCCTGCCGATGGCGGTCGTCCTGGTGCCGGCCTCGGGCGTGTGGCTGCTGATCGGCGGACTGGCCGTGCTGCTCGGCATCCACGCGCGGCTCGGCGCGTTGATGCTGGCGCTCTTCCTCATCCCGGCCACCTACCTGTTCCACGACTTCTGGAACGTCGCCGATCCGGCGGAGGCGCACATCCAGCAGATCATGTTCATGAAGAACCTGGCCATGCTGGGCGGCGCGCTGCTGCTCGCCTACTACGGGGCGGGCCCATGGAGCCTGGACTCCTGGCGCTACACGCGCCCGCGCCGGCCCTGACGCATGTGGCCACTGCGACTCATGGCACGAGCAGGAGCGTGCGGGCGGCGGAGCTGCCGCGCAGCTGGTGCGCAAGCGGGTGGAGTGAGACCGCGGCGAGATAGAGCGTGGTGCCGGCGTAATCCGCGAGCTTCGGTGACGGCAGGAGTGTCACCGTGGCGTCGCCGCCGGCGTCGAGTTGACCGGTGCCGTCCTGGAACAGCGGAGACCAGCCGGAGGCGGTGCGGCGCAGCAAGGCGTCCGCGCTGAGCGGCACCTCGATGCCGTCCACCGTGATGGGTCCGCTGCCCGTGAAGGACGCGAGCAGGCGATACCTCTGCCCGGCCTCACTGGGCGGAAAGTCCAGGCTTGCGGTCACCGCCCCCCCGCCTGCGGACAGCGTGTCGCTGTCGAGCGTGAGATACGGATCGTAGCCGTAGACGAACACGGCCCCGGCGCCGAGACAGAGCCCGTGGTCAACGGAAGGCGAACCGGCAGCGAGGTTCGGCCGTCCGTCCGCGTCGGTGTCCCCCAGGCCGGCCACGGCGTGGCCGAGCAAGTCCAGCTTGCCGCCGCGGACGTGATCCAGCAGCCGGCGCTCGCGCCCAGAGTACAGGTAGACGCCGCCACCGATTCCGGGCCCGTCGTACAAGGATCCGATGGCGAAATCCGGAACGCCGTCCTCGTCCATGTCGCCGGTCCCGTCCATGCTGTAGCCGAAGTAGGAACGGTCGTAGCTGGTCCCCTCCAGGCGCTGCAGGAGGGCGCCGCTGCGGCCGGAGTAGAGGAAGACGACACCCGGCTGGAAGGCGGCTCCCGGCGCGCCCACGATGAAGTCGCCGGCTCCGTCGCCGTCCACGTCGCCGGCGCCGGCCAGCGCCTGGCCGTACATGCGCATGCCGGGCTCGGCGAAGCGCATCAGCAGCGCGCCGTCCGCCCCCGAGTAGAGCATGGCCGCTCCGCTGTAGGGAAAACTTCCGGAGGGCGCATTCGGCGCGCCCACCAGCAATTCGGAAACGCCGTCGCCGTTGATGTCGCCGGTGGCGGCGACGGCGCTGCCGAAGTCGTAGGCGCCGCCGATGCGCAGCAACTCGTGGCCGCCGGCGCCGGAGTAGATCAACGCATGGCCGAGCGTGCTTCCCCGCGCGTGCCTGGGCGCGCCGGCGAGCAGGTCCGCCACGCCATCTCCGTCCCAGTCGCCAGCATTCTCCAGGGAGGTGCCCAGCCCATTGATGGATCCGCCGCCCCCGATCCGATAGAGGAGGCTGCCATCGCCGCCGGAGTGCACGAATACGGCGCCTACTTGCACGAGATCGAAGGCGATCCACTGGCTCCATCTCGGAGCGGCGATCGCAAGGTCCGGGACGTGATCACCGTCCACGTCGCCCAGGCCCGCCACCGCTGCGCCATAGTCGCCGTGGAGACCATCCTCATCCAGTTCGCCCAGGAAGATGCCGATCTGTGCGCCATCGCGGCCCGCGTACAGGTAGGCCACGTTGGAGGCCGCATTGGCGCCGGCCACGATGTCGGCGCAGCCGTCGCCGTTGACGTCGCCGGCCGCCGCCAGCGCCTCGCCGATGCCGGCGCGCTCGTCCGGCACGATGCGCACGCGCTCGTGCAGGCCTCCCTGCGCGAACGGGCGCTGCGGCGGCGCCGCCACCGCGGGCTCCAGGTCGAAGACGTACGCCGAGCCGTTGCTGGAATAGTCGGTGGCGGAGGCCGGCGCGCCGGCGAAGACCTCGTCGCGGCCGTCGCGGTCCACATCGCCGGCGCTGGCGACGGCGGCGCCAATTCCGTAGGCGTAGTCCCGCACGTACTCTCCGAAAGCTCCGAGCAGCCGCAGGTCCCGGCCCGAGTAGACCAGGACACCACGGCAGGAATGGTCGCCGGGCGCGCCGACCACGAGATCGCGCCATCCGTCACCGTCGACATCCCCGGCGCCGGCCACCGACGTGCCGAACCGCTCCTGCGGCCGAAGTCCGAACAGGCGCCAGAGCGGCGCACCGGTCGCGCCGGAGAACAAGGTCGCGGAGCCGGTGTCCTCGCCGACGAACACGTCGTCGTGGGGCGCGCCGGCGAGGAGGTCCGGCACGGCGTCGCCGTTGACGTCTCCTGCCCCCGCCACCGACCAGCCGAAGTGATCGCCGTCGTCCTGGCCGTCGAATCGCGCCAGCAGGCTGCCGTTGCGCCCGGAGAAGAGGAACACCGAGCCGGAATCCGCGAACCCGGCCACGTCCGCGTCCGGTGCGCCCACGAGCAGGTCGGCATGGCCGTCCTGGTCCACGTCGCCGGCGGCGGCGACGGCGAAGCCGAACTCGTCGCCCGCCGCGAAGCCGTTGAGCGCCAGCAGCTTGCGGCCGTCGGCTCCGGACACCACGAACGCGGCGCCAGCATCCGCGCGTCCCGCTGGATCCGCATACGGCGCGCCCATCGCGAAATCCGGAACGCCGTCCCCGTCCACGTCGCCGAGGCCGCTCACCGACCAGCCGAGGGACTCGTGCTCCGCGCCCCCTGAGTAGAAGTAGAGCGGCCGGCCGTTGCGCCCGGAGTACACGCGCACGCTGGCCAGGGAGAGGGTGCCCGCAGCTTCGTCCCCGGGAGCACCGATGATCAGGTCGGCGAAGCCGTCGCCGTCGACGTCTCCGGCGCCGGCCACGGAGCGGCCGAGATACCCGGCGCCGGCCGATCCCTGCCAGTCGAGCAGCACGGAGCCATCCGCGCCGGAGCGTACCGTGGCACGGCCGTGCTCGTGCCGGCCCCACAACGGCGCCCCGTAGATCAGGTCGGGAAAGCCGTCGGCATTCACGTCCTCCGCCGGCGCGACGGAGTAGCCCAGCCCGTCGTACCCGTTGGGAGTGTCAAAGCGATGGCGCACCACCCACTCCGAGCCTCCGCCGGCCGCCTGCACCTGGAAAAGCAGAAGGAGGATCATGGCACGATCGTGAGGGAGCGCGCGACCGAGGCGGCGCGCGGACTCCTGCGGCTAACGCTAACCCGAAAACGTGGCGGGAGTTCTGAAGAAAACCGCGTCAGCCTCGAGCCGGCGAACCAAGCCCCGGCGCGCGCTTCCTGACGGCGGACACAGACATCCGCTCGATCGTCTTCACCTCGGTCGGGCGCGGCTTCGTTTGCGGCCAGCACGTGCCGGACCATGGGTCCGGTTTTTTTCGTTAGGCCCCGGGGCGGCACGCGCCAAGGCGCGGACATGGAGATCGCCCGCCACGGCCATGGGTGACCGG
Source organism: Planctomycetota bacterium (assembly GCA_004295085.1). GTDB lineage: Bacteria > Planctomycetota > UBA1135 > UBA1135 > UBA1135 > SHNF01. The sequence continues at coordinate 399,764 of SHNF01000002.1, forward strand.
TTCGTGCACCAGGACACGGCCGCGGTCCCGGGCCGCCCGGAGCACGCCGACCGCTTCGGCTACGCGCTGCGCAGCGGGGACTTCAACAACGACGGCAAGGACGAGCTCGCGATCGGCATTCCGGTCGACACCGTGATCGGCGTGCGCGGCGGCGCGGCCCTCTAGGCACATTGTCTTTACGCCGTCACGACAGGCGGGCGCTGGAGCTGCTGGAAGTGGGACGGCAGCCTTTGACGCGGCGAGCGCGCCAGCCTAGACCACTTCTGCCATGGCGGCCACGGCTCCCGCCGGCCCCTTGCTCGTCGTCCTGCCCACGGACTGGGACCTGGAGGAGCTGACTCCAGAGCGGCAGCCTGGCTGGCGCTTCGAGGCGATTGGACGCCACCGCGACGAGCTCGCCGGCGGCTTCGACCCCCTTGCTTTCGTCCGCGCAAGCGCGGCGCGCTGGCGCGGAGCCGCCTCCGGCGTGCTAGGTACCGACGACTACCTCGCTTGCGTGCTCGGGCCGGCCCTGGCGCGCGAGCTCGGCCTGCCTGGCCCGGCTCCGGAGACCGTGCTGCTGTGCCAGCACAAGTACTACTGCCGCCTCGAGCAGCGGCGGCTGGTGCCGCGGGCCACGCCGCGCTTCGAGGTGGCCGCGCCCGTCCAGCTCGACCCAGAGCAGCCGCCGCTTCCCTATCCGTTCTTCCTCAAGCCCGTGCGCGGCACCTTCTCGCTGCTGGCGCGGCGCGTGGACGGTCCCGGCGACATGCTGGCGCTGTTCCACAACCCTCCCGGTCCGCTGGACCGCGGCCTGGCGCTGCTCGAGCCCTTCCACCAGCTCCTGCGCCACTATGGCGACGGCCGCTTTCTCCTGGACGGCCGCCGCTTCCTGCTGGAGGAGCTCTTGAGCGGCTGCCAGGTCACCGTGGAAGGCTTCGTCCACCGCGGGCGCGCGACCGTGATGGGAGTGGTGGACTCGGTGCTGCATCCGGCCACGGGCAGCTTCCTGCGCTTCGAGTACCCGTCGCGCCTGCCGCAGGCGGTGCAGGACCGCATGGGCGCGATCGCCGCCACCCTGATGGAGGGCATCGGCTTCGACGCCGGCCTCTTCAACGTGGAGATGTTCCATGACGCCGGGCGCGACGACATCAGCATCATCGAGGTCAATCCGCGCATGTCCTACCAGTTCGCCGACCTGCATGAGAAGGTGGATGGCACCGGCAGCTACTCCGTGGCAGTGGCGCTGGCGGCCGGGAAGGAGCCGCGCTGGCGCGCGCGCAATGGACCCTTCCGGACCGCCGCGAGCTTCGTGCTGCGCACAGACCGCGACGCCGTAGTGCGCCGGGTGCCGGACGAGGAGGACCTGGAGCGGCTACGGCGGCGCTTCCCGGAGGCCCGCGTGCGCACCTTCCACCGGCCCGGGGAGCGCCTGTCCGCCGCCATGCAGGACGGCTGCAGCTTCCGCTACGGGCTGGTGCACCTGGGTGGCGATGGCGAGGCCGATCTGAAAGCGCGCTGCGCCGAAGCCCTGGCCATGCTTCCCTTCGAGCTGGCGGACTGATCCACGGCCATGGTCGTGCGGGTGTGACCCACGGAAGGGGGCCAGTATTGGGGAAAGTCGGTAGCGCCGGGCACGGGACTGCTTTCCGGAGAAATCGGCCGCCGCCCGCGAGGCGCGGCACTCCATCCCTGTCCAGAGAACCACAACCGACCATGGCATTGCTTCCCATCCTTCTGTCCGCCATCGCCCAGGATTTCAACGGCGACGGCTACCACGACCTCGCCATCGGCATTCCGGGGGAGGACGTCGGCACGATCGCCAATGCCGGCGCCGTGCAGGTGATCTACGGCGCTTTCGGCGGCCTCAGGTCCAGCGGCAACCAGTTCCTGCACCAGAGCACGTTCGGCATCTTCGACGTGGCCGAAGCCGGCGACAACTTCGGCCAGGCCCTGGCCTGGGGCGACTTCGACGCCGACGGCTACGACGACCTGGCGATCGGCGTGCCGTACGAGGACTTCGGACTGCGCAGCGACGCGGGCGCGGTGCAGATCATCTACGGCTCGTCCGCCGGCCTGTCCACGCGCAACAGCATCCACAACCTGGACAACGCCGGCATGGCCGGCGTCGCCGCCAACAGCGACCTGTTCGGCGCGGCGCTGTGCAGCGGCGACTTCAACGGCGACGGCTATGCCGACCTCGCCATCGGGATCCCATACGCCAATTACGGCAGCGTCCAGGATTGCGGCGCGGTCAGCGTGATCTATGGCGGCAACGGCGGATTCGGCGTTCCGATCGGGGACTACTGGCAGCAAGGCCTCGGCGGCATTCCCGACAAGTCCGACACGTACGACTTGTTCGGCGCCACGCTCGCCTGCGGCGACTTCACCAACGACGGCCGCGACGATCTCGCCATCGGCGCTCCCTGGGAGGACGTCGGCCTGATCGAGAGCGCCGGCGCCGTCACCATCATGCTGGGCGACGCAGGCGGGCTGATCCCCACCCCCTTCTACTGGACGCAGGACACCTTCGGCGTCCAGGACCAGTGCGAGGCCGGCGAGGCCTTCGGCTACGCGCTCGCCAGCGCCGACTTCGACGGCAACGGCTACGACGACATAGCCGTCGGCGTCCCCTGGGAGGACATCGGCTTCGCAACCGACGCCGGCGCGGTGGCCGTGTTCTTCAGCGGGCTGGCCGGCCCCGGCGGCTCCTTCAACCAGTTCTGGAGCCAGGACAGCTTGGGCATCCTCGACGTGAGCGAGACCAGCGACGCCTTCGGCTTCTCCCTGGCCGCGGCCCAGCTCGGCGGCACCGCGCACGCGGACCTCGCCATCGGCGTGCCCTTCGAGAAGGTGGGAAGCGTGGTCGCCGCCGGCGCGGTGAACGTCATCTTCGGCGCCGCCGGCACGCTGACCGAGGCCGGCGACCAGTTCTGGAGCCAGGACACCTTCAACGTCCTCGACGCCTGCGAGCGCAACGACATGTTCGGCTACCGCCTGACCGCAGGCGACTTCAACCGCAACGCCCTGTACGACCTTGCCGTCGGCATCCCGTGGGAGGACGTCGGCGCGGTCCTGGACGCCGGGGCGGTCGCGGTGCTCAACGGCGGCCTGACCTCCACCGGCAACCAGTTCTGGACCCAGGACAGCCTCGGACTGCTCGACCTGTGCGAGTCTGCAGACGTCTTCAGTACCGGCCTGATGCAATAACGAAGGCCGCAACGGCTGCCGAGCTCCACGCACGATGGACACACCCTGTGTTTCCCGCCCGAGCGCAGCGAGCAGGGTGTGTCCCGGATCCCTGTGCAATTGGTGCAAGGATTGCACCTCGGCGGAGAGGCGCACCGGCTGTGGTGCATGATTGGCACAAGATGCACAGTGCCGGGAAGACGCGCCCTGGCGCCGGTATCGAGGTCTTCTGTAAGAAGGCGCGGGCCGCGGTCAAAGGTCACCGAAGAATGCGCCACCCCTCCAGGAACCTGCGCTCCGGCTTCATTCTCGTGCTTCTGGCGGCCGCGGCTCCCCTGGCCGCCCAGACCTCCGGCGACTTCAACGGCGACGGCATGGACGAGCTGGCGATGGGCGCCCCTTACGAGGACCTGGTCGCGATCGGCGACGCCGGGGAGGTCCAGGTGCGGTATGGCCCGCTGCCTGTGATCAGCGGAACGACCCAGGCCTGGAACCAGGACAGCGCCATGGTGGCGGACAGCGCCGAGGCGAGCGACTGGTTCGGGCGCGCGCTGCGCTGACCCGGAATGGAGGGAGGCCGGCAGCCGCCAGGGCCGCCGGGCTACTTCAGCTCGTCGTCGAGCTCCTTTTCCAGCTTGTCCGCCTCGGCCGCGGCGTTGTCGGGCGTGATCTGCTGCGCGGCCTTGGCCGCCGCCTCGTCCTCGGTGGGGATGTCATCCACGACGGATTCCACCGAGTCATCGCCCTTGGTGCACGCGACCGGCGCGAACGCGGCGGCGAGCAGGAGGACCTTCATCCAGGAAGTGGCGTTCATTGCTTGCTGGCCTCCTTGATCTTGTTCTCGTCGCTCTTGATCTTCTCGCCGCGCTTGTCGCGGAGCTGCTGCTCCATGGCGGCCTTGGCCTTGTCCACCTTTTCGTCGCCGTACTTGGCGCGCATGGCGGTTTCCTTGCGCTTCTCGACGTCGCGGAACTTCTTCTCCAGCTCGCTGACGCGCTGCTGCAGGGCCGGATCGTTCTTCTGCTGCGCGACCTGGCGCAGGCGCTCGAGGCGCGCCATGCGGTCGCGGCGCACGGCCTCGGCCTGCGCCATCATCCGCATCATCTGCGTCTGTTCGGGGTCGGCCTTGCTGCCCGCGGCCTTGCTGGCCTTGTCCTGCGCATCCTCGCCGACCTGCTGCTTGGCCTTGGCCGCGTTCTCGTCGATCTTGCCCTCTTGCTCCTTGGCCTTGCCTTGGTGCTCCTGGGCCTTGGCTTCGCCCTCCTTGACCTTGCCCGGGTTTTCCTGGGCTTTATTGGCCGCCTGATTTGGGTTTTCCTGGGCCTTGTTGGCGGCCTGTTGCGGGTTGTTGGCGGCCTTGTCCTTGGGCTCCTGCGCGGCCGCTCCGGCAGCGAGCAGGAGAAGGAAGGATGCCGCGAGAATCCGGCTGCTCCAACTCATGGTCGACGCTCCTTGTCTTGATGCTTCGCCGGGCCGGACTGGCCCGCGCAGATTCTACCTCTCTCATACGCTTCATACCGGCCCCGCTGCAAGCCTTGGATCTGGATGAATCGTGGCCGGGAATCCATGCTCATTTTGTAGATATGAATTGCAATTTCGTAACGAGCGCCTGCGACGCGGCTGGCCTGGCGCGCTGCCATGCTGATGCCGGGCCATGCTGCCGCAACGGGAGCCGGGATCCGATCGGCGACTGCTGTACGCCGCCGCGTTCCTGCGCGCTTTCGGCGTCGGGATGACCGGAGTGCTGCTGGGGCTGTACCTGGCCCGCGCTGGCCTGGACGAGGCCCGGATCGGGGTGGTCATCTCCCTGGGTCTTGCCGGCGCGGCGCTGGGCACCCTGGTCGTGAGCTGGCGCGGCGACGCGCTCGGCCGCAGGCGCAGCCTGATTGCGCTGTCGCTGCTGGCCGGGGCCGGCGGACTGGCGCTGGCCTTGGGCCAGGGCTTCGGCGTGCTGTGCCTGGCGGCGTTCCTCGGCATGGCCAACGGCATGGGCCGCGACCGCGGTCCCGCCAGCGTGCTGGAGCACGCGATCCTTCCCGCCACCGCCAGCGACGCCGCGCGCACCGGCGTGTTCGTGCGCTACAACCTGGTCCTGGACGCAGGCCATGCGCTGGGAGCGCTGGCCGCGGGACTGCCCGCGTTGCTGCAGCAGCGCCTGGCCGGGCTCGAGTCGTACCGCTGGAGCCTCGCGATCCCGGCGCTGTGCGGCCTGGCTGCGGCGCTGGTGTACACGCGCCTCTCCCCTGCGGCGGAGGCGGCGCCGCAGCCGGCGCGCGCGCGCCTCAGCCCGCGCTCGCGCGCGATCGTGGCGCGCTTCGCCGCCTTGTCCACGCTGGACAGCCTGGGCGGCGGCTTCCTCACCACGAGCTTCCTGACCCTGTGGTTCGCGCGCCGCTACGGCGTCGGTGAGGAGGCCCTGGGGCCCTTGTTCGCCGCGGCACGCCTCGCCAACGCCGCCTCGCACCTGGGAGCGGGATGGCTGGCCCGCCGCATCGGTCTGGTGGCCACCATGGTGTGGACGCACGTTCCCTCGAGCCTGCTGCTGATGGCGCTGCCGTTCGTGGGCTCGTTCCCGCCGGCCGCCGCCCTGTTCCTGCTGCGCGAATGCCTGGTGGAGATGGACGTGCCCACGCGCCAGTCGTACCTGATGGCGGTGGTGGCGCCGCAGGAGCGCGTGACGGCCGCCGGTGTCGCCAGCTTGACCCGCGGCGCCGCCTGGGCCGTGGCGCCGTCCCTCGCCGGGGTCCTGTCCAGGTTCTGGAGCCTGTCGGCGCCGCTGTTCGCCGGCCCTGCCATCAAGATCGTGTACGACCTGCTGCTGCTGTCCGAATTCCGCGGCGTGCGGCCGCCGGAAGAGGCGGAGCGCGCGTGAGCGCGCTTTCCAGGTCTCGCGGCGTGCCGGTATGATCCGTGTTCAACCCCCGGCGCCGCCGAAGGTCTTGGTTTGGGAGAAGACCATGCAGTTCTGGAATGTCGCGCCCCTGGGCGCAAGCCTGCTCGTTTCCCTGGGTGCGCCCGCGCCGCTGCATATCCCCCACGACGCGGCCAATGGCGTGGCCGTGGCCCGGCTGGCCGGCGGAGGGCACGAGATCGTGATCGTGTCGGGCGGGCTGTACCGGGCCTTGCGCTCGGTGGACGACGGACTGTCCTGGGAAGTCGTGGTCGGCGCGGGCCTGGAGATCCCCGGGGCCGCGGACGTCGTGTACCACGCCGGTTTGAATCCTCAGCGCTTCCTCATCGGGTCCGCCGACGGCGTGTTCGCGTACGACCCGGCTACGCGCCAGGTCGCGGCGGCGAGCGCCGGGCTGCCGGCCGGCGACCGCGACATCGTGGACATGGATGCGCCCGCGGCCGGCTCCGACGGTCCCGTGCTGCTGGTGACGTCGAAGGGCTCCGTGTACGCCTGGGACGAGTCCGCGGGTGGCTGGGGCTTGTCGCTGGCCACCGGCTTGTCCACGCGCAGCGCCACCGTGGCGGTGGTGCCGCACTACTCCGCCGCGGCGCCGCCGGGTCCGGCCAGGAGCATGGCCGCGGCGGTCAACGGCGCGCTGTACATGTCGCAGGACGGCGGCGGCACGTGGGCGGTGAGCAGCCAGTTCCCGACTCCCGCCACGGGCCTGCAGGACTGGATCATCCTGGCCATGGCCTTCAGCGACGACTACGACAGCTCCGGCGCGATCGTGGTGGGACGCACGCGCCAGGACCCGCTCTACGGCGGTTTCTTCGGCGAGGGCGAGCTGTGGCGGTCCGGCGACTTCGGCGCCACGTTCCAGCGCATGCTCGCCGTGGACGCCAGCATCGAAGCGATCGCCGCGACGCCGCCCGACGCCGCCGGCACGCGCTACTTCCTGGCCAGCGGCGGCTACTACGGCAGCCGCGCGATCGGGTATCTCCGCAGCGGCGACGGCGGGGTGAGCTGGAGCGACCACGGCTCCGCCCAGGACATGAGCCTGGAGCACGGCGCCGGCCCCTACGGCACCGACGTGCACGGCTGGCTCAAGCACAAGCAGGCGTTCGCCGTCTCCCCGGACTTCAGCAGCGACGGCATGCTGCTGAGCGCGCGCCTGGAAGGCCTGTGGCAGAGCCGCGACGCGGGCCTGCACTGGCTGCAGAAGGCGGTGCGCTCCGACCGCGAGACGCGCGACGCCGCGGCCGCGTTCGACCTGCACGGCACGCTGGCCGGCTTCGGCTCGGGCTACGGCTCGGCCGTGGTCGCCAGCTCCATGGATGGAAGCCAGGACCTGGTGCTGGGGCCGGGCGCTCCCACCGCGTACCTGAAAGAGCTGGAGATCTCGCCCGCGTTCGCCCAGGACGGCATGCTCGTGGTCAGCGGCGAGGACGGGCTGCGGCTGTGGTTCGACCCGCGGCTGCCGGCGAACAACCCGTACGCCAGGACCGGCTGGGTGATTCCGCCGCTGGCGGAGATCGGCACCGGCGAGCACTTCCGCGGCTACGCCCGCACCCTGGCGATCTCGCCGCACTTCGACGCGCGCAACGGTGCGGCGGACCAGACCTTCTACTGGTGCGCCTGGGAGCGGCCGCCCATGCGCACCGAGGACGGCGGCCTGACCTACACCGCCCTGCGCCGGCGCACGGGCGGGGGGAACATCAGCTTCGTGGACCAGATGGCCATCGCGCCCTCGTATGACGCCGCCACTGCGGCGGGCCGGACCGACGTGTACGCGTCGCTGGAGCTCTCGGGCGACCTGTACCGCCTGGACGACGCGCAGTGGACCTTCGTCGCGCGCTTCGGCAGCATCATCATGGGCATCGTCCCGGATCCGGCGTTCTCCCGGCCCGGCAACCCGCGCCTGTTCGTGGCGCTGCGCCTGGCCCCTTACGTCGTGATGGTGGAGGACCATCCCGGGGGCGCGACCGTCACGCCGCTGCGCTTCAACATGCCGTCCACCACCCTGATGCAGAGCCTGGCAGCGCACGTGGACGCCGGCCCGCAGCGCCTCCTGTATGCCGCCACCTGGGGCGCCGGCGTCCTGCGCTGCGACTTGTCCGCGGGCACGCCCGCGTGGGAGCCCGTGGGCACCGGCTATCCGAGCTGGTTCGTGCAGAAGATGACGCTGTCGCCGGACTTCGCCAATGACCGCGTGCTCCTGCTCGCCACCCAGTACGGGCTGCTGCGCGGAGAAGACCGCCCCGGCGGCGCGTGGACGCCGCTGACCAACGAGTCGTGGCGGGACAACGTGGCACCGGACTTCACCACCTTCGCCCCGAAGGATCCGGCGAACCCGCAACCGGACCGGCCCTGGCATTGGGACGAGGTGCGGGCCGCGGACTATGCCGGCCAGCTGCGCTTCCTGAGCGTGGACGCCGGTGTCGCGCTCTGGGACGGCTCCTACCTGGTCGGAACGGGGTATGCGCGCCGGCTGATCCTGCACACCGCCTCCGGCCCCGGGATGGGATCGGTGCGCTTCGCCGCCTTCGACTACCGGACCGGCGCGCTCCTGGACCAGGCCGACGTCAACCTGGCCACGCACAGCGCCACCCTGGACGAGGCCGAGGTGCAGCTCCGCTGGCCGCGCCTCGCTCCGGCGCTCCTGCGCATCGACACGAAGCTGGATCCCGGCGAGACCTTCCTCTTCGACGGCGTGAGCTTCATCCGCTGACGGCGCGCGACGGCGCGCGGCCGGGTCAGCCCTCGTCCTTGGACTCGGCGATGCGCTTCAGGTTGGCCAGGCCCTGCTCCATGCTGGGGCCGAGGTTGCGGTCCGCGAACAGGACGAAGTACTTGCCCAGCGTCCGGTCCAGGAGGCTGGAGCCGACCGAGCCGGAGACGTCCCACACCACGCGCTGCATGATGCCGGGCTCGAAGCGGATGGAGCCGGTGATGTGCATGTGGCCCTGCTCCACCTGCATGTCATACGTGATCCCGGCGAGGGGATCCGCAGCCTGCAGCACCAGCCGGCCCTCGCCGAACTTGAAACTGTCCCAGGCCATGGCGGCGCCGGGGCCGCGGTCGGGACCCTCGAAGCGCGGCTGGAAGCGCTCGTCCTCCTCGTACCACGGCCACCAGCGCTGCCAGCGCTCCAGGTTGTTGAGCAGCGGGTAGATCTGGCCGGGTTGCGCCGCCACCTCCGTGGCGCGCTCCACCTTGAACTCGGAGGAGAGCAGGAAGGATACGGCGAACAGGGTCAGGAGCACGCCGAGCGCGATGTAGACGAGGCGGCGGATCATGGGGGAAGGGGGGAGAAGAGCGGAGGGTTATTCGACCCTGAGCAGCGGCGTGAAGTAGCGGTAGTACACCTCCATGGTGAGCACGCACATCGCCGTGCTGTAGCTGCGATCCCAATCGGTGTCGCCGGCCACGTTGGCATAGATGGAGATGGGCAGCCAGGAGCCGTCGTCCTGCTGCGCCGGCAGGATGGTGGCCTTCATGGCCTTGTTCCAGCGCTCCCAGACGTCGCCGCCGCAGCGGAACATCGCCAGTGTGGCGTAGTACCAGAAGTAGTCGTTGCCCTGGCAGCGCTGGACGAAGTCCTCCTCCGTGGTGAAGCTGTAGCTCCGCGGAGCGCGCGCCAGGATGAACTGGCGCACGTCCTCGAAGCGCGGACTGTTGGCGTCCTCACCCAGCAGGCTGAGGGCGAACAGGGCGGCCGGCGTGGAGCCCGGCAGCCACGGGTACACCGAGCGCAGGCGCAGGGGGTCGTGGGAATAGAGGAACAGGCCCTTCTCCTGGTCCTGGCAGGTGAGCAGGAAGTCGTGGGCCAGGCGGAAGGTCTCGTCGGGCACCTCGAGCCCGCCCAGCCGGGCCGATTCCAGCGCCATCACTTGCCAGGCGGTGATGGAGGCGCGCGGCCACGAGTCGAACACGCGATCGTCGGGGTAGTAGTAGCTCCACCCGCCGCGCTTGCGCGGGTCGTCGCCCCGGGTCTGGCGCGACACGATGTGCGCCACCGCCTTGGCCAGGGACTCGCGCAGCTTCGGGTCCTCGGTGAGGGCGTAGCACTCGCCCAGCGCGTAGGTGGCGATGCCGTGGCTGTAGGCCTCGGTATAGCCGAAGTGGCCGGTGACCGGATCCTGCACCGACAGCAGGAAGTCGATCGCGCGCTGCACGTTGGCGGAATACTGCGTGTCCGAGTCGTGCGTGTGCCCGGCGCCCAGGAACGCCAGCATGCACAGCCCGGTGCGGCCCACGGTGACGCTGCCGTACTTCTCGTCGTTTCCGGTGCGGCTCCACCAGTTGCCCTGGCGGCTCTGGCGCTTGGCCAGGTACGCCAGGCCCGAGGCGACGGCGCGCTCGGTCTCGGCGCTGCCGCCGAAGGTGCGGATCGCCACGTCTTTCTCCGAGCCGAAGCGGCTGCGGTACGGCGTGTGCTCCAGACGTCCGGGCTCCGGCGCGCCCTCGGGCGCTGGCTCCTGCGCCGTCATGGAGGCCAGCGGCAGCAGGCTGGGCGGTTCTTCCGCCGCCGGCTCGTGCTGCCAGCGCGAGGGGGCGGCCGCCGGGTCCTGCGTGCGCCGCAGGGTGGGGTTGCCACTCACGTCGCTGGCCACCAGATCCAGCTCCGAGGGCGAGTCCGACGAGACGGAGGTTGAGCCCGGGGTGCCGCCGGGAAGCTCGGCCGGAGCGTCCAGGGCCACGGCCGGCAGGTCCTGGCGCACCGGCGCGAACTCGGCGGCCGCGGGCCGGCCAGGCGTGGATTCCGCCATGGCGGCCACCGGCGTCGGCTGCAGGTTGCTGGAGTCGAACGACGGCGTTTCGAACGCAGGCTCGCTGAACGTCGTCTCCACGTCCACGCGCTGGGGCTGGGACGCCTGCTCCGAGACGCTGTTGCGCGGCCCGAACGCCACCAGCGGCGCCAGCACCTCCTCCGCGGGCGACGCCTGCGCCTCGGCCACGGCGGGAGGCGCACTGTCCACCGCATCCTGCTGCACGGGGACCGAGGGCAGGTTCAAGGCCGCAGTGGGCTCGGCCGTGATGGCGCTGCGCGCGGGGCCGCCGCCCACGGCGGCGGCGGCATCCTGGTTGGCGGCGCGCTCGGTCCGGCTGACGGGCCCTGAAACCGGCACGTCCTCGACGCGCGTGCTGGCGCGGCCCGGCTGATCCAGCCGCCGGCCAGCCGGCGACAGCGCCGGCGCCGCCGCCAGCTCCAGCTCGCCGACCCCGCCCTCCATACGCTGCACGTTCTCCGCCGGCACCGCCACGTTCACGGGGGCCTTGCGGGCATCCGTGGTTTCGGACGGCGTCACCCAGGCGCCGGAGGCCGGCTGGCGGGTAGGCGCCGCCTCGGCCAGCGAGCTGGGCCCGAGCTCGGCCTTGGATAGGCTCGCGGAAGGAACCTGGGCCGGCCGCTCCGCCACGGCGCTGCTGGCGCGCGCCGGCGCCTGCACGGACTCCTTCAGCGGTCCCTGCGTGGAGGGCACGGCCAGCGCCAGCTCGCTGCTGCTGCCGCTGCGCCGCTCCACGGTCTCCTGGGGCGTGGCCACGGCGACGGCGCTGCGCTCCTGCGTCGTCTGGCGCGTCGGCCCCAGCGGGGCCGCGGCGAAGGCCGGGCCTTGCACCGGAACGCTCTCCGCGCGCTCGCTGCGTGCCACCGGCGCCGCGCGGTGGTCGCCGGCCGGCTGCAGCGCCGCGCGGTTGGGCGCGGTCTGGCGCGCCTGCGCCGGCGTCTCCGCCAGGGACTGGCTGGCAGCCACGGCCAGCTCGGGCGCGCTGCCGGAAATGCGCTGCAGCTCGGCATCCGGGGTCTGCACCTCCACCGGCGACGCCGGCGTGCGCTCGGCGCGCGCCAGGCTCACGTCGGTGCGCGCGGGCGCCTCCGCCGGCGCAGCACTGGCCCGTTCCACGGCCGGCTGCTCCGGCTCGCCCCCGGCCAGCTCGGCCGGCGCCTGCTCGGCGCGCTCGGGCCCCTCGCTGCCCGTCCCGGGCGAGCGGAAGGTCTCCAGCTCGCCGTTGCGCTCCATGGCGGCGGCCAGCTCCATCAGGTCGGGGGCGATGCGCACCTTGATGGTGCGCTCGCGTTCCGGCTGCGGCACGCGCTCGGACTGCACCAGCACCTTCTGGAACAACCACAGCAGCAGCAGGTGGATCAGCAGCGAGATCAGGTAGCACTTGTAGAGGACGTCGAGCTGTTCCCACTTGGTGGCCAGCCAGGCCAGCAGGGCCAGCAGCAGCAGGGACGCCAGGACGACGAGATCCAGCCATCCGACCGGGCGCCCCGGCACCCGATACAGCTCCTTGGAGTGCACCACGTACAGGTTGGAGTCCTCTCCCGTGTCCTCGGACGAGAACCACAAGGTGAATCCGTCCGGAGAGGCGGTGGGCCCGCGCTCCGAAAGGGGGCTGTTCAGGCCTTCGATCGGCTCCGGCGGCAGCCACACGCCGCGGTCGCGCACGCTCCGGTACAGGTCGTAGTCCGCGGCGTCGCCGCGGTTGGAGCTGAACAGCAGCGTGTACGCCTCGCCGGTGAACCAGGGCTCGCACTCCTCGAAGGGCGAGTTCACCGCCGGGAAGGCGGTGACGCGGTAGCCCTCCTCGCCGGTGCCCACCGGGCCGGGCTCGGCCAGGTAGAGGTCGTAGTCGGCGCGTGCGCCACGGCTGCGGTTCGAAGCGAAGGCGAAGGCCCCGCCCCCGGGCACCGGCGCCGGATCGGTCTCCGCGGCCTCGGTGTTGATGGACGGACCCAGGTTCTCCACGCCGGCGAAGGAGCCGCCGTCGTAGGCGGCCCGGTAGATGTCGCTGGCACCGAGGGAGTCGGGACGGGTGCTGGCGAAGTACAGGTAGCCGGGGGCGAAGGCCGGCGCCAGGTCGTCGAACTCTGTATTGAGCACCCGCAGCGGGCGCGGATCCACCGGCTTGCCGTCCACGTAATCGGCGACGTACAGGTCGGCGTTGAGCCCGGGCTGCCCCACGCCGAACACCAGCAGGCGGCCGTCCGGGGAGATCGTGGCGCGGGTCTCCCAGCTGCTCGTGTTCACCCCCGCGGGCAGGGGTTGCGCATCGTCCCACACCGCGTAGCGGATGGCGTCGGTCTGCGCGCGGTCGTAGACCTGCTCGCCGTCGGTGTACTTGGCCTCGTCGCCCAGGTAAGGGCGAAAGCGCAGCCAGGCCGCGAAGAAGCCGGCCGCCAGCAGGGCCATGACGATGACCAGGTTCTTGCCCGGATGGGAGAACCGGCTCGTCAGGGCCCGCAGGCCGCGCTTACTTCCCGTTTCCGACATCCAGAGTGCCTACGGCCAGGTTCTGCAGCCCGGCCACCTGGCAGGCGTCCATCACGTGGACCACGTTCTCGTGGTGCACGAGCCTGTCGCCGCGGATGGTGACCTGGGTGTCGGGGTCGCGCAGCGCCGCGTTCTTGAGCGCGTTGCTGAGCGCGGTCTCGTCCAGGACCTGGCCCTGCAGGGAAACCCGGCCGTCCTGGAAGACGTTGATGATGAGCTCCTCCGGCTCCTTCTTCTGCTCGTTGCCGCTCTGGGCCACCGGCAGCTCGATCTCCATCTCCTTCTCGGGATCCTGATACGTGGTGGCCAGCATGAAGAAGATCAGCAGCTGGAACACCACGTCGATCATGGGCGTGAGGTTGAAGCCCGGGTCCTCGTCGGGCGGCTCAGGCATTCGCATGCGGCGCCCCCTTGGTCCGGACCTTCTCGGCCAGCTTGCCGTAGGTCTGCTCGGTCAGGATCACGAAGCGGTCCACCCGGGCGCGGAAATAGTAGTACACCACCTGGATCGGGATGGCCACGATCAGGCCGGCGGCGGTGGTGATCAGCGCCTGGGCGATGCCGTTGGCGAGCTGTTCGGGCTTGCCCAGGCCGCCGGCGTACGCGATCTGCATGAAGGCGATGATCATGCCCCACACGGTGCCCAGCAGGCCGAGCAGCGGTGCGATGGTGGCGACCACCAGGAACGGACGCAGGTTGTTCATCAGGTGCCGGACTTCCTTGGCGCCGGCGTCCTCCCCGGCCTTCTCCATGTGCAGGAAGGAGTGGCGCGCCTCGGCCAGGCCGGCGCGCACGACGTTGGCCAGGTGGCTGGGCTCGGCCTCGCACAGCTGGATGCCGCGCTCCGGCCCGCCCTCCTCCACCGCCTTCACCACGCGCTCGCTGAAGTCGGCGGTGCCGACCTTCTTGCGGCGCATCCGGATCAGGCGTTCGATGGTGTAGGCCAGGCCGGCCACGGAGGCGATGCCGATCGGGATCATGATGACGCCGCCGGCACGGACGATGCCGAACAGCGAGTCCATCGGGTTGTCCACGGCCGCATCGCTGGCTTGACGGGCGGCAACGGCGAGTGCAGTCCACGACATGGTCGGCGTTTCTCCTGCTCAGGATCCCAGCGCTTGCAAGCGCTGCTCCGCGCTGGCGGCGTATGCCGCGCGCGGATACTTCTGCATGATCTCCCGGTACTGCCGCTTGGCCTGCTCGGAATCGCCGAGCTTCTCCAGGCACAGGCCGGCGAAGTACAGGCCTTCCGCGACCTCCTCCTCCTGGGCGTAGCGCACGCTCACGAACAGGAACTCGCGCATGGCCTCCTCGGTCTGGCCGGAACCGAACAGCAGGCGGCCCATCTCCAGGCGCGCGCGCGCCCCGAGCACGCCCTTGTCGCCCGCGATGACCCGTTCGAAGGCCAGCTTGGCGCCGCGCTCGTCGCCCTGGGCGGCCAGGGCCTTGCCCCGCCACAACTCGGCTTCATTCAGGTTCTCGAACTGCGGGAAGTTGCGCACCAGGTCGGAAAGCGCGTCGCGGCACTCCGGCCAGCGCTCCAGCTGGCCGTAAGCGAGACCCAGCCGGAACAGGCACTTGGGCAGCACCTCGTGCCGCGGCTTCTCGCTGCGCAGGCGGCTGAGGGGCTCCACCGCGGCCTCGTACTGGCCGGCGCGGTAGCGGGCCTCTCCCAGGAGGAACAAGGACTCGCCGTACAGCTCGCTCTCGCGGAAATTGAGAGTGAGCGTCTCGAACGGCGCCGCGGCCGCGGCGGCGTCGCCCTTGCGCAGCAGCGCGAAGCCCTCCTTGTACAAAGCGCGGTCCATCACCGGGCTGCCTTCGGTGGTGCCGGCCACGTGGTACAGGACGGCTGCCTGCGCGTCCTCGTTGCGCTCGAAGCGCGCCTCGCCCACGAAGAAGAAGGCCTCGGACACCGCCGGCTCCGCCGGCGCCACCCGCTGCGCCTCGCGCGCGAAGGCCTCGGCGCGCTCCACGTCCTTCTGGTCCAGGCGCAGGTAGGTGCGCTCCACCAGGGCCCGTGCCTTCACACTCGGGTTCTGCGAGCTGCCGACGACCGAGGCCAGCAGCGCGTCCGCGTGGTCCGGGCGGCCGGCGCGCTTCAGCGCCGCGACCACGGTCTGGGCCGCCCGCAGGCGCTCCTCCTCGTCCGTGGTGGCTCCGGCCAGGCGCTGGTACGCCTCCAGCGCGCCGTCCGGATTGCCCGATTTCTCCTCGGCGAAGACCAACAGCTCCAGCGCGCGCACGCGCAGCGGCTCCGGCGCCTTCTTCTTGGCCAGCAGCGTCTGCAGCACCGCCACCGCCTCGTGCGAACGGTCGGTGTCATGGAGCAGCCACGCCAGCCCGTACTGCGCGGTCGGGACCAGCTCGCTGTCGGGGTAGCGCTGCAGCAGCTCGCGGTAGCGCGGCTCGGCCTGGTCGTAGTGCTTGGCCGTGGACAGGTTCTCGGCCAGCAGCAGCAGCGCCTGCGGCACGAACGGACTGTCCGGGTAGGTCTGGATCAGGGCCGCCAGGCGGGCGTTGGCGGCATCGCCGGTCTCCAGGCGCGCCAGCCGCAGCGCGGTCTCGGCCGCCCACTGCCCGCGCGGATGCTTGCGCAGGTACGCGCCCCAGGACGCGGCCGCGGCGCGCCGCAGCTCCGCGCTCGCGACCTTGTCGCCCTCCACGTCCGCCGCCGCAAGCTGGGCGCGGCCCAGCATGAAGGCCGCCTCCTCGCTCTCCGCGGCGTCCGGGAACTCCTGGACCACGGCGCCGAAGCGCGCCGCGGCCCCGGCGAAGTCGTCCTGCAGGAAGCGGCACCAGCCCAGACGCGTGCCCGCGCGCGCGCGCAGCGCCGGATCCGTGCCGGCCAGCGCCCCACTGAAGCCTTGCTCCGCCTCGGGGTATTTCTTGAGCTGCAGCATCGCCTCGCCCAGGACGATCTGCGCCTGCCCGCGGTACTGGCTCTGGGGAAACTTCTCCAGGAGCACGCTGGCCTGGCGGGCGGCGTCCTCCCAGCGGCCCGCATTCAGGCTGGCTGCCGCCGCCGCGTGGATGGAGTAGTCGGAGCCCGACCTGGCGTAGGCGGTCGCGGCTTCCTCCAGCCGGCCCATGTCGTACAGCACGTCGCCGCGTACGGTGTGGATGCGGCCGGAGAGCTCGTCGTCGGGCTGCTTGCGCAGGGCCTCGTCCAGCGCGGCCAGAGCCTCCTCCCGGTCCCCGGTCTTGGCCTGGGCCTGGGCTCGCCAGTACAGCAGTTCCGGCCCGTCGCCGGCGGCCGGCAGCGTGAAGGCTTGCAGCGCCAGCGCGTATTCCTCGGCCTTCATGCGCTGGATGCCGCTCTGCATGGCCGCTTCGGCGGCGAAGCGGCTGTCCGGGAACTTCTCCACGACCGACGCGAACTGCGCCGCCGCCGCGCGCGGATCGCCGAGCGCCGCCAGGGCGAAGCCCGCGCCGCGCGCCGCGGCGTCGGCGAAGGCGCCCTCGCTCACGCTGCGGTACGAGGCCAGCGCCTCCTGCGGGCGGTCCAGCTCGAGCAAGGCCTCACCGCGCAGGAAGTTCATCTCCGCCGCCGCGGCGTCGCGCGGGTAGGCCTGCAGGTACTGGCCGATCCGCTGCAGCGCGGTCGCATAGTCGGCGCGCCGGAACGCGCACCACACCAGGCCGTACTGCGAGCCCCGGATGTACTCGTTCTGGCCCTTGACCTTGAGCACCTCGGCGTACTCGCTCTCGGCCTTCTCCATCTCCCCCTTGCGGAACCAGGCCTCGCCGCTGAAGAAGCGCGCCGGAGTCTTCAGGTAGTCCTTGTTGGAGGCCAGGGTCTTGGCGAACGCGGCGATGGCCGCGTCGTTGCGCTCGGCCTCGAACTCGCACTGGCCCAGGCGGAACCAGCACTCGGGCAGGTACTCGAAGCCCGCCTTCTCGGTGAGGGTCCGGAACTGCGGCGCCGCCTGCGCCTTCTGGTTCAGCTCGTACAGGGCGCAGGCCAGGCGGTAGCGCGCCAGGTCGGTCCTGGCGTGGCTGGGGAACTGGCGCAGGAAGGCCTCGCCCTCCTTGACGACCTGGGTGTAGAGACCCTTCTCGTACAGCCCCACCAGAAACTGGTATTGCTCGTCCGCGTCCGCTTGCTGCCAGGCGGGCAGAGTCCACAGAAGGAAGCTGGCGAGGGTGATCACGACGTTCTCGACTACGGTTGGTCCTGAGGTGGAATCAGGGACGCGACGCTGCACAGTTTGCCGTGCAGTGGCAGCGTTGCGCGCGCAATTGAGGCGATTGGTGACGCGGATCGGGTGCGGTGGAGCGTATTTCTACCGGCGGACCCGTGCCCTTGTCTCGCAAATGCCGCGCAACGACCGCTTTGATCGGGCCCGGCGGGCTTTCCGGCGCGCTTTCTCGCCGGCATCATGACGTGGAGTCCCATGCGCCCCACCCTTCGCGCCGCCCTCGCCCTTTCGCTGATCGCCGCGCTCGGCTGCGCCGTGGACCGCGGCGGGACACCGGGACTGGACTCGCTCGATTGGCTGGCGCCCGGCGCCAGTACCGAGGCGGAGGTCCGGGAGAAGCTCGGGCCGCCGGCGTTCATGCGGGAGTCGGCCACAGGCACGCGGTATCTCACCTACCACGCCTTCGCGATCAGCCTGTACGGATTGAGGAACAACAGCGACGTCGTGGTCATCCGGATCGAGAACGATCGGGTGCAGAACATCCTGGAAGGATCCTACTTCTAAACAAAACAAGTTTATAGTATTGTGAATCTGCCGCTCACCCGGCGCACCGTTCCCGCTGTGGTGCGCAGGGTCGCGCGAATGCGGCAATCGCTGGAAGCCGCGCCTGCGACCAGCCAGGCCAAGCGCCCGGAATCCGCCAGGCCGGACGCGATCGGCGTCCAGGGTCCGCTGATTCCGGAGACGGACAGCTCCAGGTCCACATCGGCCGGCGCGCCGCCCGGGACTGCGCTCAGCCAGTCCACGAAGCGCAGCGAGCCGCGGCGCAGCGCCGCAGCGGGCCCCGGAGAGGTGACCAGGATCGCCGGGACCGCCGGCTCCGAAACCTCGCGGAAGAAGCGCAGGCGGTTGCGGCTGCTGAAGATGGTTCCTTCGTCCGCCACCACGGCGATGTCCGGCATGCCGTTGTGGTCGACGTCGCCGCCGGCCCGCAGCGCCGCCGCGTATCCGGGCTGCGCGGTCTGGAAGCCGGCGGCCCGGCGGAACCCGCCGTGCCCGTCGCCCAGGAACACCGCCCCCTCGCCTTCGCCGAATGCCACCAGGTCCAGCCGGTCGTCGCGGTTCATGTCCGCCAGATCGGCGCGCTCGAAGCTGCCGCTGGCGGGGAGGCCGGTCCCGGCCTGCACCCAGCTGCCGCCGGGCGCCTGCAGCCACAGCTTCAGGCCGCCGCTGGACACGTACACGAGATCGGCGCGCCCGTCGTTGTTCGCGTCGCCCAGGTCTACGCCGCTGCGCCCCAGGGCGCTGCCCGGAGGCAGGTTCCGGTCGCCCGGGGCGAAGCCGCCGCCGCCGTCGCCCAGCCACACGGTGCCGGCTTCGTGGCCCACGGCCAGGTCCAGGTGGCCGTCGTTGTTGACGTCGCCGAACACGATGCCGGGACGCGTGTTGCCGCCGCTCACGGAATAGCGCGGCGTCCAGGTGCCGTCGCCGTTGTTGAGGTACAGGCGCCAGCCGTTGCAGCAGCCGAACGACAAGCACGCCAGGTCCAGGTCGCCGTCGGCGTCGACGTCGCCGAAATCGCAGTCGAACATGCCATAGGTCTCACCGCTGGTGGCAAGCCCGTCGTCCCACGGAATCCACGATTGTCCGCTGCCGTCGCCCAGCGCCACCTCGATCAACTGGTCGCCGAGATCTCCCGACGCGTAGTTGTGGTGCACGCCGTAGCCCACGTCCAGCCAGCCGTCGCCGTTGACGTCGCCCAGCGCGCAGCCGCCGTAGCCGAAGTCACCGCTCTGCACCGCGCTCCAGCCGCCGGCGCCGTCGCCGAACCAGACCACGATGCCGTGCATGTTGGTCCCGATGAACGGCGAGCCGTGGTCGCCGACGCTCACCATGTCCAGGTTGCCGTCGCGGTCCACGTCCCCGAACTCGATCTCGGTGTTGCCCCCGTCCCAGTCCGGAAAGGACAGCCCCGAGGACGACTCGACGTACCGCGGGACCAGCGGGCTCGGCCCCGCCAGCTCGGGGGTCTGAAGCGCAACGAGGGCGTGGCACAGCATCGTGGCCTCATCTTAGTCGGTGCACATTTTGCCTGCCGTTCCTGCTCTGAGGAATGATGGGGGTCGTACGCACGCATTTCGAGGCCGCCGAGACTGGCTGCTGTCCGATGGACCGCAGCAGTGGAAGGACGGGCGGGCGCGTGCACGCCGCGCGGATGGGGCCAGGGCGGCACCGAGGGCGCGGGTTTGGCGGAGCCGCCCCGCTAGACTCGCCGGCCGTGTCCGCCGCGCCGCGCAAGACCGTCTATTACACCTTCGGCAACCACATGCACTGGGTGGACATGGAATGGCTGTGGGGATATCACGTCCTTCCCGGCTCTGTGCGCGACATGCTGCGCCTGTGCCGCGACGGCGGCGTGCAGGGCAACGTCAACTTCGACGCGGTCGGCTACGAGAAGATGGCCGCGGAGTGCCCGGAGGCGCTGGCGGAGCTGCGCCAGGCGCTGGCGGACGGCGTCGTCGAGGTGGTCGGCGGCAGCTACGGGCAACCCTACGGGCTGTTCCAGGGCGGCGAGAGCAACGTGCGCCAGCGCGTGTACGGGATCCGCTCGTGCCTGCGCACGCTCGGCGCGCGCCCGCGCGCCTTCTGGGAGGAGGAGTTCGATTTCTGCCCGCAGCTGCCGCAGATCCTGCAACAGTGCGGCTACGAGGGCGCGTGCCTGTTCTTCCAGTGGACCTGGCACACGCCGGAGCTGCCGATGGAGAACGCCGCGCTGGTGCTGTGGGAAGGCCTGGACGGCACGCGCCTGCCCGCGCTGCCGCGCAACGAGCTGAACCTGCACCAGTGGCCCGAGGACTTCGCGCCGCTGCTCGAGTCGCCCCTGCTGCGCGACCTGGCGGCGCCGGCCGTGGTGCAGTGGGTGGAGCTGATGCCGTCTCCGGACTGGATGTGCCGGAGCGAGCTGTTGCTGCCGAAGCTCCTGGAGCTGCAGGCGCGCCTGCACCTGCGCGCGACCACGCTGTCCGGGCTGCTGCGCGCCGTGAAGGACGCGGGAGCGCCGCTGCGCCGCTACACGCTGGACGACGTCTGGCACGGCGTGACCCTGGGCAAGAACGGCGACTGCATCCCGCGCTGGTCGCGCCGCTGCGAGCGCCAGGCGCTGGCCGCCGAGGCGATCGCGGCCCTGGCCGGCCTGTTCGGACGGCCTTACCCGTCCTGGGACGTCTATCCCGTCTGGGAGCTGGAAGAGGCCTGGCGCGAGCTGCTGGCGGCGCAGCACCACGACAACCACGAATGCGAAGGCCTGTGCGGCTTCGTGGGCAAGGACTCCTTCGCCCGCGCCCACGGCCTGGCCGAGCGCGTGTACCGCCGCACGCTGCGCCACCTGGCGGCGCGCGTCCAGGCGCCCGCGGGCGCGACGCTGGTGTACAACCCGCTGGGCTGGACGCGCGACGTGGCCCTGCCCGGCGCCATCGCCCCGTCGGTGCCGCCGTTCGGTTATCGCGTCGCCGGCCGCGACGGCGCAGGGCTCGCTCCCGCGCGCGGCGTGACCCTGGAGAAGGAGCGCAACAGCCCGCTGCTGTCGCTGGTGCGCGGCGACCTGCGCGTGTCCGTGGAGCGCCGCAGCGGGCGCATGACCGCGTTCCGCTGCGACGCCTTTCCCGGCGGCGTCCTGGAGCTGCCGCATCTCTTCCCGCCGCTGGAAATGGTCCGTGACGGCCAGCCGGAACGCTTCGACGCCGAGGTGCTGGTGGAGCCCTGGGGATTCGGCAGCGACCCGGGCATCCACCTCACGCGCCGCGGGCGCGACGGCGCCGAGATCAACGCCTACCTGAGCCTGCACCCGATCCACGACGCGCTGCAGGTCGTGCTCGAGTGCTTCGACCCGCTGCCGCGCCCCGACGGCGGCCTGAACGCGAGTCTGTGCTGCGCCGTCGCTCCGGCCTTCCGCCCGTTCCGCCTGATCCACGACCATCCCTACGGCGTGAGCGCGGTGCGCGCCGAGGGCGTACACCGGCGCAAGTACCCCAGCGGCGACTGGATGACCTCGCCGCAATGGTTCGAGACGGTGCGCCGCCCGTTCACGGCCTCCAGCTTCGTGGACTTGTTGGCGGCGGACGGCGAGCGCGGCCTGCTGCTGGTCCACGACGGCAGCCAGGCCTTCTTCCGCGGCGAGGACGGGGTGCGCGCCGTGCTCAGCGCCTACGATCCCTGGGACGAGGATTACTTCGACGGCGCTCTGCGCGCGACCCTGTGGCTGCTGCCGCACGGTCCCCTCGGCCACGCCCGGCGCATGCGCCTGGCGCTGGAGCTGGGCGCGCCCGAGGCGGCCGCGGTCACGCACACCAAGCACAACGACGGCGGCGATCTGCCGCCGGAGTTCTCCGGCCCGCAGGTGGACGCGCCCAACGTGCTGGTGACCGCCTTCTACCGCGAGACCGAGCACGCAGGCGAGCACCTGCCGGACTGGGCCGGCCGCGGCATGGGTTATCCCTACGTCGTGCGCCTGGTGGAGTTCGACGGCGCACCGGCGCAGGTGACCCTGCGCCTGCCCGGCCCCGCGGCGCGCGCGGTCCGGACCAACCTCATGGGCGAGGCGCAGCGCGAGCTCGCGATCGTGGCCGACGCCGTGTCCCTGACGCTGCGCCCGCACGAGATCGCCACCGTGTACCTGGACCTGGTCCAGGGCCGCAAGCAGGCGCGCGACCTGGACGCGCACCGCAAGGTCTGGGCCAGCGTGCATCGGACGCCGGAATGAGCGAGCCCGCGCGCCTCTGCATCCTCGGCTCCCTGAACATGGACTACGTGGTGGCGGCGCCGGCGCTGCCGCGCCGCGGAGAAACCCTGCTGGGCGGCCCCTTCGCCACCTTCCCGGGCGGCAAGGGCGCCAACCAGGCGGTGGCGGCGGCGCGCCTGGGCGCCGCGGTGTGCATGATCGGCTGCGTCGGTGCCGACGCCCAGGGGGCGTTCCTCCGCAACAGCTTGCTGCAGGAAGGCGTGGACGTCGCTCCGGTCCTGGAGCGCGAGACCACCACCGGGATCGCGCTGATCACCGTGGAGCCCGGCGGCGACAACACCATCGTGGTCGCGCCCGGCGCCAACGCCACGCTCACCACCGCGGACGTGGACGCCAGCGCAGGCGCCGTCCGCGGCGCGCAGATGCTGGTCGCACAGCTCGAGACGCCCCTGATGGCGGTGGCGCGGGCGGCGCACATCGCCCGCTCCGCAGACGTGCCCGTCCTCCTCAACGCCGCACCGGCCATGGACGTGCCTGGACCGGTGCTGCGGCTGGTGGACATCCTGGTGGTCAACCGCGGCGAGGCGCGCGCGCTGCTCGGCGCGCATGCGCCGGCGGATCTGCCGAGCCTGGCCATGGCGCTGCTCGCGCAAGGCCCCCGGCGCGTGGTGATCACGCTCGGCGATCAAGGCGCGGTGTACTCGGCCGGCGCCAGCTTCCAGACCCAGCCGGCCTTCCCGGTCGAGGCCGTGGACGCCACCGCCGCCGGCGACGCCTTCACGGCCGCGCTCGCGGTGGGCCTGTGCGAGCACGGCGACGCCGCGCTGGCTCTGCGCTTCGCCGCCGCCGCCGGCGCGCTGGCCTGCACGCGCCGCGGCGCGCAGCCCTCGCTGCCGGCGCGCGCGCAGGTCGAAGCCCTCCTGGCTCAGCGCTGAGCCGGCGGCGGCAGTGAGACGGTGCGCGCCAGGTCCTCGGACCCGGCCGGGAGCTCGAGGACCGGACCGAGAGCCTGGCCGGACGCATCCACGGGCTGCAAGCGCAGGGCCTGGCACGGCGCGGAGCCCCACTGCCAGCGCGCGGACGGCTCGCTCCAGCCGCCCAGCGCTTCCGGCGCCAGGTCGGGGAAGGAAGCCGGCAGGTACGGCACGTCGAGCAGCAGCAGGCCGCCGACCGCGTTCACCGGGCGGCCGTTCACGTCCACGAAGTCCAGGCGGATCCTCCGGCCCGGAGCCAGCGGCACGATCAAGTCCTCCAATTCGGCCGCGCTGAGCTGCGCCGGCCGGATGATGTTGAAGGCATAACCGTCCTCGGACAGCATCACCGTCTCGAGCAGGCGCGCGCAGGCGTCCAGCACGAAGCTGCCGTCGCTCTCGACGCGCGTCATCCAGATGCGGCCTCCTTGCTCGAGGACGGTGATCATCGCGCGGCCCACCGGAGCTCCCGTGATGGATTCCACGACGCGCAGCTTCAGCGTGACCAGCTCCGGCAGGCGCAATTCCACCCCGGTGGCGCCGGCGGCCACGATCTCCTCGTCGGCCGGCACGCTCCACCGCCCCAGGTACAGGCGGATTCGATACTCCCCGCGCGGCAGCGAATCAAAGCGGAACAGCCCGTCCTCTCCGACCTCCGCGTGCACCTGGAACGCCGCCGCACCGGCGGCCGCGGCCCCGACCTGCATGGTGCTGGCTTCCTGGCGCAGCAGCGCGCCATCGTGGTGCACCACGCGGCCGGAGAGCGGCAGGCCTGGCTCCGGCAGCCGGATCTCGATGCTGCGGGCCGTGCCGGGCTCCAGCGCTTCTTCCTCCGCTCCCTTCAGCACGGAATCCGCCCAGCGCAGCTCCCAGCTCAACCGGCCGGGCGCGTGCAGGCGCGCCTGGAAGCGTCCCGCTCCATCCGTGTTCCCGGTCTGCCAGCGCAGATCCCAGTTCACGGACGCCTGGTCCTGCGGCTCGACCGCCAGCTGAACGCGGCAATCCGGCGCCGGGTTCCCATCTCCTCCCAGTACCGTCAGGCGCACCTCCGCGGTCGCCGGAGCCAGCTCGATCACCCACGGCGGCGCTCCCAAGCCGCCGGCGAACTCCCGGATCGACCGCTCGATTCCGCCGGGCGCGGCGAAATCCATCCGGATGAGGCGCGGGTAGTACTTCTCGGATTCGCGGATCACGAAGGGCAGGCTGATCCGTCCGGCGGCATCCGTCCGCGCCTCGCTCAGCTGCTCCCAAGGATGGAACGCGGGCCCCAGCCAGCGCTCGAAGCCCTGATCGGCCGGCAGGAAGCTGACGAGACGCTCCTGTTGCCAGCGCACCGTGCACGGCTCCGGAGGAGGCAGGCCGTGGATCAGGACCTGGATCGGCACCGGTTCCGCCGGCGGCAGGTCCACGTACGCCCGCCCGTGCATCTGCTCGACCGGAAAGACCAAGGCGCCGCCGTGCCCTGGAGCCTCCACCAGGAGCACCAGCGGGCGTCTCTCCACGGGCACGCGGTAATCCAGCCAGCCGTCGGAAGAGGGCAGAACGCCGGCGTCGGTGAAGTCGCCCGCTTCCACGTTCCCGCTGCCCCAGCGGCCGCGGAACACGGCGTCGGGGAGGATCGCCTGCGTCTCCGCGTCGCGAGCGGCGAGCAGGATTCTCTCCGGGTAGGCCGCGACGTAGAACGTGAGCTCCGGCGGCGCCGCAGCGGCCTCCACGACGCAATCGATGCCTTCCGAGACGTATGCAGCTCCACAACCTCCGACCACCGCCTCGGCCGGGCCCGGCACGCCGGCATCGAGCACGGCCCGCCCGTCGGCTCCGGTGACGGCCTGAGCGGTGCCCGCAGCATTCCAGAGCTTGCAGTAGGCCCCGGCGATCGGCGCGTGCGAGTGTCGCTCCAGAACCTGCACGTGCACGGGGTAAGCCGGCTTCGACGCCGCATCCGCGGCCACGGTGCCGGCCTTGGGCGGCCCAAGCTCCTGCCGGACGGGGGCTTCGGACGTGGAGGCAATCGCGTCCGCCGGCGCCGCCGGCACGGCCGGCGCCGGCTCCGTTTCCCGCTGCATGGTCGCGGCGTCCTCTCCGCCGCCGCCGAGCAGGATCAGCAGCGCCACCGCCGCCAGGCCGAGCGCGACGGCGACGGGCAGGGCGGCGCGCATGCGGATGCTAGGCCGGGGCCGGAGGCGCCGCGCCTGCCTTCGATTCGGCGGCCACCTGGCTGAGGCCTTCCTTGAGGATGGCGAAGATGAGCAGCCAGCCCACCAGGCCGATGATGATCTGCTGGATCGGCAGCGTGGTGTGCAGGATCCGGGTGTCCCACAGGCCGTGCAGGATGACCGCGACCAGCCAGCGCTTCACCACGGTCGGGTGCAGCAGCATGCCGAACTCGAAGGGGCGCTTGCCGCGCACCTTCCACAGCGCCGCGCCGATCATCCCGGTCCAGATCACGTGCCCGAAGGGCGCCAGGAACGCGCGCAGGGAGATGTTGCTGAGGTCGCCGCTGCCGAACAGGTCCACGAACGCATAACCGGACGACTCGAAGCCGGCGAAGCCCGCGCCCACCGCGGCTCCGAACAGCAGCCCGTTGAGGATCCAGGGGTAGCGCGCGTTGCCGGCGATGAGCAGCAGCGCCGTCAGCTTGCCGGTCTCTTCGATGACGCCGGTGAGCAGGGCCGGCACCAGCTCCCCGGTGCCGGAGCCGCGGATCAGGTCGGCGATGACCAGCGTGGCGATCAGGCCGAGCGTCCCGCCGAACAGCAGCATCTTCCCGACCTGATACACGGACACGTTCTTGGGCGTGTTCATCTCGAAGAAGAACACCACCACCGCCAGCGGCACCAGGAACGCGCCCACCACCAGCGTCCCGGGCAGGAAATTGATGTTCTCGAAGCTGGTGAAGCCCAGGCGCAGCAGGAAGTACACCAGCAGCGTGCCCAGCAGGATGTGCCAGTACACGCGCGGGCGCGGCCACTCGGTGGCGACCTGCGCCAGCGGCGGGGTCGTGCGCGGCGTGCCCACCGCGAAAGTCTCCTCCGCCGGCTCGTACTTGTCGGGCCGCGTGAAGCCCGACAGCAGGATGTGGCGGATCGGCACGTCGTCGATCTCGGGCAGCTCGAGCAGCTTGAACAGCTTCGTGCGCAGGTCGCGCAGGATGTTGGGCGCAGGCGCCGGCGCGGCGCCGGGCGCTGCGGGCGGCGCGAAAGCCGCGGGAGGAGGCGCCGGGGCGGGCGGCGCTTGCGCAGTGGAACCCGATTCAGCGGGAGGTTCAACCATAGGAACGATGCCGGAGAGCGTGCTCCGAGGATAACAAGGCGGCGGGCCGGGCGCCTCGCTGGAGGCGGCCGGCCCGCGCTGGACGCCGCACCTAGTTCTCGATCCTGACGCCGGCCTCGATGGTCTTGCGCATGACCTCGAGGTTGTCCTCGTCGAAGCCGACGGCGCGCCACAGCACCTTGCCGTCCGGCCCGAGGATGTAGTTGGTCGGGTAGGCCTGCACGCCGAAGGCCCGGGAGACCGCGTCCCCCTCCTGCTGCACGGCGCGCAGCGTGAACTTCTCCTGGCTCCACCACTCCTCGATCACCTTCTTGTCGTCGCCGATGTTCACGCACAGGAAGACCACCTTGTCGCCCCACTTCTGCTGGACCTCTGACCAGAGGCTCTGGAGATGCGGCATCTCCACGACGCAGCCGCCTCAATGCCGGAACCAGAAGTTGAGGAGCACGGTCTTGCCGCGCAAGCCGGCGATCGTGAGCGCCTGCCCGTCCATGCCGGTCATGCGCGCGTCGGGCGCCGCGCTGCCCACCGCCAGCAGGCTCGCTTCCATGTCGAAGCCGCCTCCGTCCTCCATGACGGTGTAGCCTTCCGGCAGCTTGGCCGCGAAGTCGGCCAGGTCCACCTTCTCCGGCGTGCTCCAGCGGCTGAAGCTGAATTCGATCGCGGGCCTCTCCTCGCTGCCGACCCAGGTGGCGGCGACCACGTCGTTGCGCTCATCCACCCACAGGATCTCGGTCTTGTCTTCCGCCTGGAACTTCAGGCCGTCCACACCGGGGCGGGCGGCATCCTGGACCAGCTCCACCGACTCGGGAGCCGTGGCCTCTGGATCGCTCCAGACCCGCAAGGGGATGAAGTCTTGCACGAACGGGACGTCCGTGAGCTTGTCGCCGACTTCGGTGTAGCTCTTGGCGTCGACGTCCACCATGTAGACCTTCTGCCCGTCGGCCAGGTAGCTCATGCTCATGCCCTGCTGCTCCATCTTGAGCGTGCCGTGCAGCGGCCGGGCCAGACGCAGCTCGAAGCTGCCTTCGAGCTTCTGCGGCTCCGCGCCGTCCTCGCCGGGGATCTCCATGTGGAACTGGAAGGCGGTGTCCA
This sequence comes from Planctomycetota bacterium, assembly GCA_004295085.1. Lineage (GTDB taxonomy): Bacteria > Planctomycetota > UBA1135 > UBA1135 > UBA1135 > SHNF01. Next base: position 427,324 of record SHNF01000002.1, read on the forward strand.
CGGCGGCCGCCTTGCGCCACTGCGCCGCGGCCGCCTCGTAACGGGCGCGGGCCGGGTCGGCGGCGGGCGCGGGGTCCTGCCTGGCCGCCGCCTGCAACAGCAGCGGCGCGATCACGGTGATGATCATGGGTTTCTCCGGTTGCTCAAGGTGCGCCGGCGAGGCTCTGCTCCACGGCGCGCAGGATGGCGGCTTCATCGTAGCCGACGGAGTAGTAGCGGACCACGCCGTCCGGGCCGACGACGCAGTTGGTGGCGAGGGTGTGCACGCCGAAGGCGCGCGACACCTGGCCCTGCGGCTGTACCACCACCGGCATCGGGAAGCCCTGTTCTTTCCACCACTTGCGCACCAGGTCCGCGCCGTCGTTGACGTTCACGCAGTAAATGGCCACGCGGCTGCCCCACTTCGCCTGCATCTCTGACCAGAGATTCTGGAGACGGGGCATCTCCAGGCGGCAGCCGCCTCAATGGTAGGACCAGAAGTTCAGGAGCACGGCCTTGCCGGCCAGACCGGACAAGGGCTGCGGCTCACCGTCCAGGACCGGCAGGACCACGGCGGGCGCGCGCGTGCCCACGCCCGGCGCGGCGCCGGCGGAGCCGCCGAACAGGCTCTCGCGGCAGTAGTCCTCCGGCGGGCGGGCGGCGTAGTCCTGGATCTCGACCTCGGAGTGCGTGTGCCAGCGCAGGAATTGCAGGCGCACCACCGCGGCCGCGTACGAGTCGTAGGCGATGGCCGCCGCCACCAGCGCGTCGTCCCGGTCCAGCCACAGGTCCTGGTGCCCCTGGCGCAGGATCAGGCGCAGGCCGGCGGCGGCGGGCCGCGCGGCGTCCGCAGGCAGCCATTCCACGGAGACCGGCTGCGCCAGCGGCAGGCCCAGCGCGGCGCGCAGGGGCAGCAGGTCCAGGGCGTAGGGGATGTCGGACAGGCGCTCGCCCAGCTCCACGTAGGTGCGCCGCTCGTGGTTCACCGCGTGGATCATGGCGCCGTCGGCCACGTACTCGATGCGCGCGCCGTTGCGCAGCATGGACACGAACCCGTTCAAGGGGCGCGCCAGGTGCACCTGCACGAAGCCTTCCAGCAGGTCGCCGGGGCCGCCGTCCTCGGCGGGCAGCTCCATGCGGTAGTCGTAACGCGCGTCCACCGCCGCCGCCTGCTTCCACCGGGCCAGTGCGGAGTCGTAGCGCGCGGCTGCATCCGTTTCCTGCAGCGCCAGCAAGGCCAGGCACAGCGCGTTCATGCGGCGATCGGGTTGCTGGAGGCTGGTAAGCTCCCGCGGTGAGCGGCGTCCAGGATACAGCGGCGTTCGACGCCCGGCCCGGAAGCCGCCTGCGCGGGGCCCTGGCGCTGCTTCCGGCCGCGCTGTTCGGCTTCGCGTATCCGGCCTACGCGATCCTGTACTCGATCGTGGCGCCGCGGCGCTTCCGCGAACGGCGCTACCGCATGCTGCGCTGCTTCGGCCGCGGCATGCTGCGCATCCTCGGCGTGCGCGTGGAAGAGCACGGCAGCGAGCACGTGCGCGCGCCCGGCCCCAAGCTTGTGATGTTCAACCACGTGAGCCTGCTGGACCTGTTCGTGCTCGCGTCGGTGTGGCCCGACGGCGGCACCGTCCTGTACAAGAAGGAGTTCCACCGCGTGCCCGTGATCGGCCGCGGCATGCGCCTGATGGACTTCATCGCCGTGGACCGGGAGAACCGCGAGCGCGCGTTCCAGAGCATCGAGGAGGCGGCGGCCCGCGTGCGCGCGCGCGGCGTGGCGGTGCTGGTGGCCCCGGAAGGCACGCGCTCGCGCCACGGCGGACTGCAGGAGTTCAAGATGGGGCCGTTCCATCTGGCCGTGGCCACGCGCGCGCCGGTGGTGCCCATGATCCAGCGCGGCATCGAGCAGCTGCAGCCCATGGGCGCGTGGCTGGTGCGGCCCGGGCGCGCGCGCATCGACTACCTGGAGCCGATCTCCACCGAATCCTGGACCCGGGACCAGGTCAAGCAGCGCGCCCCCGAGGTGCGCGCGCGCTTCCTGCGCTACCTGCCGCCCGCGCCAGGCACGTCCTGAAGGCGCCGTCCTACTTGCCGCGCAGGGCGCCGGCGCGCTCCATCCAGCGCATCGTGGTGGCCTGCGGGCCCCAGATGTAGAGCGGCTTGCCCCCCGGCACGCAGTTGTACGGCTCGAAGTCGGTCACGCCGTGCTCGCGCAGCAGCTCCTCGTCGATGAGCGCCTGGCCGCTGCGCTGCAGCGGCGGCGCGCTGAACAGCGCCAGCACGGCGTCCGACACGATGTCGGCCTTGCGCCACATCTCCGGCGTGCCCATCTGGTGGTTGACGGTGGCGGCCGACTCCACCGCGGTGGCGGGCCAGAGCGTGCTGGCGCCGATGCCGTTGCCGCGCTCCTCGGCGGCCAGGCCCAGCATGAGCATGGTCAGCCCGTACTTCGAGATCAGGTAGGCGGTCTTGCCCGGGAGCGCTTCGAGATCGATGGGCGGGGCGATCAGCAGGACGTGCCCGAAGCCCTGCCGGCGCATGTGCGGCAGCACCTCGGTGCAGCCGGCGAACCCGGCGCGCACGTTCACGTCCATGATGAGGTCGAAGCGCTTGAGCGGCGTGTCCGCCAGCGGGCGCCACCACAGCGCGCCGGCGTTGTGTATGAAATAGTCCACCCGGCCGAAGCGCTCGACCGTCTGCGCCACCATGCCGGCGATGTCCTCGGCGTTGCGCACGTCGCAGCGCACGGGCAGGGCGTTCGGGCCGATGGCCGCGGCGGTTTCGTGGATGGAACCGGGCAGGTCCTCGCGCGACTGCTCGCTCTTGGCGGCGACGGTCACGCCGCAGCCGGCGCGGCCCAGCGCGATGGCGATGGCCTTGCCGATGCCGCGGCTGGCGCCGGTGACGATGGCGGCTTTTCCGGTGAGATCAGGCGAAGGGATAGCCATCACGCTCCATCACGTATCGGGCCACGGTGCGTCCGGCCGCGGCCAGGTCCACGGGCTCGCGCCGGCTGAGCTTCTTGAGCATGGACAACATGCTACGCAATTCGTCGCCTCCGGCGGTGGCGGCGAGGACCAGCCGGGCGGCGTTCTCCACCTGCTCGCTGCCGATCTCCACCGCCATGCGCACCGCGGCGATCCGGGCCGCCATCTCCGGCTCCGTGCGCTCGCCCGCGAGCCGCAGCGTGCGCAGCAGCGCGCTCTCCATGGCGAAGCTCCAGATGAGCATGTCGGCGACCCACGCCAGGATCTCCTGCTGCTGGTCCAGGTCGGTGGCGTAGCGCTGGGCCGCGGCGCCGGCGCTGAACAAGGCCATCCGCTTGGCGTTGGCCACGGCCGCCTGCTCCGGGCCGAGCGGGCCGCCCGGGGCCTCCTCCAGGCCGCGGCGCGCCATCAGGTCGTCGGCGATCTTCTTGACCGCCGGGAGCAGCGGGATGCTGCCCTTCATGGCCCGCTCCAGCAGCGTGCCGGTGATCAGCATGCGGTTGATCTCGCTGGTGCCCTCCCAGATGCGGTTGATGCGGGCGTCGCGGTAGCGGCCCTCGGCCGGATAGTCCTGGACGTAGCCGTAGCCGCCGTAGACCTGCAGCATCTCGTCCACGACCCAGTCGACGACCTCGCTGCCGAACACCTTGTTGATGGAGCACTCCACCGACAGCTCCGCCAGCGCCAGCACGGCTGCGCGCGCGGCATCCGGCTCGCCGCCGGCCCGGATGCCGGCGATGGCCTGGTCGATGAGGTCGGCGGTGCGGTACACCATGCTCTCGGCGCAGTAGATGCGGACCGCGGCGCCGGCGAGCTTGTGCTGGATCAGCGGGAAGCTCGCCAGCGCCTGCCCGAACTGCTTGCGCTCCTTCGCGTACTGCATGCCTTCGCGCAGGCTGACCTTGGCGCCGCCCACCACGGCCGGAGCCAGCTTCAGGCGGCCGATGTTGAGCACGTTGAAGGCGATCCGGTGGCCCTTGCCGATCTCGCCCAGCACGTTCTCCTCGGGCACCGGCACGTCCTGGAGCACGAGCTGGCGCGTGGACGAGCCCTTCAGGCCCATTTTGTGCTCCTCCGGGCCCGTGGAGACGCCCGGAAAGCCGTTCTCGACGATGAAGCAGGTGAACTTGTCCCCGTCCACCTTGGCGAACACGATGAAGAGATCGGCGAAGCCGGCGTTGGTGATGAACTGCTTGGTGCCGTTCAGGACGTAGCACTTGCGCGCGGCGTCGTAGCGGGCGCTGGCCTTGGCAGCCAGGGCGTCGCTGCCGCTGTTGGTCTCGGTCAGCGCGTACGCCGTGCCGATGGTGCCGGCCATGATGCCCTCCAGGTACTTCTCGCGCTGGCGCGGCGTGCCGAAGTACACGACCGGCAGCCCCCCGATCCCGGCCTGCACGATGAAGGCCGGCGCGCAGGAGCCGGCCAGCCCGAGCTTCTCCGCCAGCCGCATGCAGGCCTTCTTGCTCAGGCCGGCGCCGCCGATCTCCTCGGGCACGTCAGCCATGAAGAAGCCGAGCTCCCCGGCCTCCTGGAGCAGCTTCTTGTGCACCCCGGGCTCCTGGCGCTCGATGGCCTCGCGCTGCGGCCAGACGCGCTCGACCACGAACTTCTCGGCCACCGCCCCGAGCTGCTGCTCGTCCTCGGCCATGTGCTCGGGCACGAACACGGCGGCCGGATCGGTCTCCTCGATCAGCCAGGCGCCGCTCTTGACGGTCTTGCTCGCGACTTCACTCATTTCCTGCTCCTCTCCACCATGCTCAGCTCAGCAGCTCGAACAGTCCGGCGGCGCCCATTCCTCCGCCCACGCACATGGTCACGATCCCGTAGCGGCCCTTGCGCCGGCGCAGCTCGTGCAGCAGCGTCGCCGTCAGCTTGGCGCCGCTGACGCCCAGCGGATGGCCGAGCGCGATCGCGCCGCCGTTCACGTTCAGCTTCTCGTCCGGGATGCCGAGCGCGCGCTGGACCGCCAGTGCCTGAGCCGCGAAGGCCTCGTTCAGCTCGAACAGGTCGACCTGCTCCAGCCGGATCCCGGTCTGGCGCAGGAGCTTGGGCACCGCCTCCACCGGCCCGATGCCCATCAGCTCCGGCGGGACGCCGGCCACCGCGTAGCCGCGGAAGGCCGCGAGCGGCTTCAGACCGAGCTCCTCGGCGCGCTTGCGGCTCATCAGCAGCGCCGCCGAGGCGCCGTCGCTGGTCTGCGAGGAGTTGCCGGCGGTCACGGTCCCGCCCTCCTTGAAAGCCGGCTTCAGCTTGCCCAGGGCCTCGAGCGAAGTGTCGGCCCGCGGCCCTTCGTCCACGGCGAAGCTGCCCTCCGCCACCTGCACCTTGCCGCCCGGCGCCGGCAGGGCCGCGCGCACCTGCAGCGGCACGATCTCCTCGGCGAAGCGGCCGTCGCGGATCGCCGCCAGCGCGCGCTGATGGCTGCGCAGGGCGAAGCGGTCCTGCTCCTCGCGCGCGATCCCGTATTTCTCGGCGACGTTCTCGGCCGTGAGGCCCATGCCGAGGTAGGCGTCCGGATTCTCGCTCGCGAGCACCGGGTTGGGCAGGAACTGCGCGCCTCCCATCGGCACCAGGCTCATGCTCTCGGTGCCGCCGGCCAGCACCACCTGCGCCTGCCCGGTCGCGATCCGGTCCGCGGCCATGGCGATGCTCTGCAGCCCGCTGCTGCAGAAGCGGTTCAGGGTCATCGCCGGCACCGAGTAGGGCAGCCCGGCGCGCAGCGCCGCGATGCGGGCCACGTTCATGCCCTGCGGCCCCTCGGGGAAGGCGCAGCCGAGGATGACGTCGTCGATGTCCTTGGGCTCGAGCCCGGGAGCGCGCGCCACCGCGGCGGCCAGCACCGCCGCGGCCATCTCGTCGGGGCGCGTCTCGCGCAGCGTTCCGCGCAGGGCCTTGCCCACCGCGGTGCGGACCGCCGTGACGATCACCGGTTCTTGCAGCGAGTTCATGTTGTCTCCTACACCACCTACCACAGAAGCGACTCCCCACGCTGAGCTTGAGCCGCGCCTGCTACCGCGGCGCGGCTCAAGCCCTGTCTCGTGACTCTACTCGCCCAGCACTTTGATGAAGATGCGCTTGTTAGGGAACACTGGGCCCTTGTCGGACTGTTGTTCCCAAGTGAGCACCGTAAGGTGGGGCTTCACTCCGGCGGCGTAGTAGGCATAGTCGGCTGCTACGTGGCCAAGAAAGTTATCCTGCCGTACGACGTCATCCGGAGGATCGACCGTGTCGTCTGCAAAGGCATCCTGTCTCCAAATGACGCACTGGTCCGGATCAGGCCCAGTGTCCAGTTGTTCCCAGTAGCAGCGCCGGTATCCGCCGCTGCCAGCGACGACAATTGGGCGAACTTGATTGTCGGTGTCGTCAAGTCGGGGGTGATTGAAGCCAGTATCAGCGTTGTAATCGTGCAGGATGGTCAGGCTTCCCGCGCTAACCATCCACTCCTGGAGCGTGACATCACCGTTGTTCAGAGGAAAGGCGCTCGGACCTAGAATGTACGTGAGGAAGAAGCTATTACTTCCGAATGCTGAAAGCATCGGCCGTCGACGGTATCCATCATCTGGACCCGTACTGTAATCCCATATGGTTTGGTAAGACGGAAGGTCCCACCCTCCGCTCTCCGTAAGGAAAGCAAGTCGAATCCTTCCTCTGAAGCTGGTATGGCCCTGAAAGCCGGGAGAATAGGCTTGGTCTTCCAAAATGGCGGCAAAAGAGTCTTCGTCAGCACCACGCACGAGTTCCGGAAGAACGAGGCCGCCAGTATCAATTATGAAGTTGGAGCCGTCTTTGGCGGTCCAGCCGTCAAAGTGCACAGTCTTCATGACGTCGCCGGGGACCAGCTGGACGGTGCCTGCACCCGCAGGATCCACGAACCTGCATTCCACAAGGTGCACATCAAAGTCACGGCTGCCATCTCCAATGTCGAGGTCATTATAGCCGTCATCCATCACTGCGTTCAAGGTTAGGCCTCCTGCCCGTTTCTGCTCCACGAAAAGCACCACGACTTGAGGATCCTCCACGAGCGGCGTACTGAGGTCGTCCTCCCAGCGCATCGCAACGTCAGCTACGCCAGCACACTCATCCACCTTGATCGCTACAGTCGCGCTGGAGCTGGAAGAGAGCGGGAAACCAGCACCTGCGAAACCAGCGCCTCCACCCGTGAGCCCATGAACACCAACACTGGCAGTGCTGCCAGTGCCATTCTTTCTGACCCAGACGCACTCGGTAATCGCTGGGTCATTGGGGATCGTAGTGCCTCCCGGGCCATATCCTGCCGTGTAATAAGTCCGGGTCCATACAACACAGAAGTACTCACCGACCGCCGTAACAGATGGGCGCTCGCACTTGTTACTAGCAGGACCGATGAGCAACGGGTCAACGTCATTCGTATTGTACGTGGTGTCGCCAAGCAACGACACGTACTCTCCGGTGTTGGGATAGCCACCAATGGCCGTCCAGACATGCTGCCCCAATCCATCGAAGCTATGCTCTAAGTACATCGCCTCCACATGCTTGACCGCTGGCCTCGGATTAGGTTGAGCCTCAAAGTCCGATTGGATGACATCAGAATGCCAAACAACAAGGATGTCCAAGGTCTCAGGGCTAATGGCTACCGTGGCATGATCCGCTTCTCGATTCGGCTCGCCGGCGTAATTGGACGTGCCGAATCCCCCGCCAGTGCCCTGGAAGACTGGTAGCTCTTCCCCCTTTTGTGAAGTGGTTAAGGTCAGGCTAATTGGAGACGCCTGGGGCAGCGCGCTATCGAGCGCAGGGGCTATGGTCAACAAGGAAAGAAGGAACGACGGGGACATGAACTGTGCTTGAACTGCTCCCTTGCAGGGTTTCCGGGGCAACGAGAAGGAGGTGGATGGATCGGCTCGCTAGACCTTCTCACCTACAGCCGAGTCCCATAGTATACCACATGGACCGGTTGGCAGACCAGGATTTGCCGTGGAGGGCGTAGTTGGCGCCGTCGGCGAGAGATACATGCCCGTTGCTGGGCTATGGTGGAATCCGGAGCAGCGTCCTTTAACTTTCCGAGCGTGATCGTCGGGCTCATCCGGCACAGTCTGTTTTGAAGGCATCCTTTCTGGGGCTACGCAGAGCGGATACCCGGCGCCTGGCCGAAGGGCTTCGCACTGTGGTAGGCTATGCGGTCGAAAACCTTAACCGGCCCCAGTTCGGAGGACCTCATGAGCACGCGCGCCTTACTAACACTCCTGGTTTCTGTGGCCCTTTGTCTCACTACCGGTATAGCTTCGGCGCAAGACATGATCGCCGTCGACTTTGATAGCCAAATCTACGGCATTGATTCGAATACGGGCGCCACCTGGGCCATAGCACCAGGCGAAAATCTTCTCATCAACTCAATGGCGAAGAACAGCGCCGGCCAGATCTACGTTGCCGGCAGTGATGCTTCGGGAGTCGGCCACGCACCGTTAGCCTTGCTCGACCTGGACAGGGCGCGTTTCACCATAGTCGCGGATGTGCCGCTCCAGACGATCCGCGGCATGGCTTTTGGGTCTGGCGATGTACTCTATGCAATCGAGAGCGGCTTCGCCGATATTGATGATCTCTACACGATTGACCCGCTAACTGGCATGGTCCAGTTTGTTGGCTCAACCGGCCACACTGCCATTCAATCACTTGCCTACTGGAACGGTCTCTTATATGCCTACGATAATGCGAATTTGGTGCCCGGTCCTGGCCTCGTGACCATTGACCCTGCAACTGCCCAAACGACTGACGTAAACCCTGCCGTATCTTCCGGAACAAACGACTTTCAGACACTCTGCTTCGATTCCGCAGGCGTTCTCTACGGCGCATCCACGATCCTGGCGACCATCGATACCATGACAGGGAAACCCGATGTCTATGCCGGCCTCTATCCCTTGGTGCGTGGAATGGAGTTCATGGATCCCATCCCGTATGCGATGCGTCTGACCGTAGTGGGGGCTTGTCCGGGAACGCTACAGGCTGCCATAATGGGCGGTTCCCCACGCGACCGAATTGCTTTTCTCTACAGCATCGGTTCCAGCGGGCCCGTCGCAATTCCGTCTGGTCCATGCAGGGGCACAGTTCTGGAACTTGGCGCGAATGCCAGTCTCGGCGTCATGTCCAATTCGGGCCAGTTCGGCAATGCTCGCAGCATCGAGTTCCCAGTGCCAGCAGTGACTTGTGGCCAGCTTCGCATCCAGGCGCTCAACCTGACCACCTGCGAGACCAGCAACGTCGTACTGGTTGACTAGTTCCGCAGCGGCTTTCCGGTCTTCAGGATGTGGCCCATGCGGGCCTGCGTGCGCGGGTCCCGGCAGAGCTCCAGGAAGGCCTGGCGCTCCAGGTCCAGCAGATAGTCTTCGTCCACGCGCGCCGAGGGGCTGACCTCGCCGCCGCACAGCACCCAGGCCAGCTTGCCGCCCACCACGTGGTCGTATTCCGTGATGCGGTTGGCGCGCCGCAGGTTGTGCATGCCGACGCGCAGCGCCGCCAGGCCCGGCTCGCCCACCACGCGGATGCCGGTCCGCGGCCGCGGCGGCTGGTAGCCGGCCAGGTCCATGGCCAGCACCAGGTCGCGGGCGTTGTGCAGCAGATGGTCGCCGTTGACCGTGATGCGGTCCTCCGGGCGCAGGTAGCCGAGCTCCACGGCCTCCTTGGCGCTGGTGGCCACCTTCGCCATGCCGACCTGCTCGAAGACGCGGCGGACGTAGGGGAACAGATCGACTCCCGGATCGTCCGGCGCGGTCTCGTGGATGCGCGCGATCATGTGCATGCAGCCGCCGCCGGCCGGGATCAGGCCCGCGCCGACCTCCACCAGGCCGATGTAGGTTTCGGCGGCGGCCGCGGCGGCGTCGCAGCCGAGCGTCAGCTCGCAGCCGCCGCCGAGGGTGAGCCCGTGCGGGGCAGCCACCACCGGGCGCGCCGAGTAGCGCAGCCGCTGGCAGGTCTGCTGGAAGCGGCGCACCATCCATTCGACGTCCTCGTAGTTCTCCTCGTCCAGCTCGTTGAGCACCATGAGCAGGTTGGCGCCGGCGCTGAACAGGTCGGCGTTGTTGCCGAGCACCAGCCCCCGCCACGCCCCGCCCTCCATCAGGTCCAGGCTCTTGTGGATCCCGTCGATGACGCCGGGCCCGATGGTGTTCATCTTGGTGCGGAACTCCAGGCACAGCACCTGCTCGCCGAGGTCGTGCAGGCTGACGTCGGCCGTGTCGAGCAAGGGCTTGCGCCGCTCCCGCCAGTCCCTCAGCACGATCACGCGCGGATCCTCCGGCAGGGGCGCGTGCTTCTTCTGCGCCGGAACGTAGACGAAGGTCCGCCCGGCCTCGCGCCGGTAGAAGCTCTCGACGCCGGCCGCCAGCATCTGCTCCACCCATCCCGGCAGCTCCTGGCCCTCGGCCTTCATCCGCTCGCAGGACTTGCGGAAGCCGATCGCGTCCCAGATCTGGAACGGCCCCAGCTCCCAGCCGAAGCCCCAGCGCAGGGCGGCGTCGACGGCGGCGAGGTCGTCGCTGATCTCGGGGATGCAGGCCGCGGCGTAGCGGAGCGTGGCGCTGACGTTCTTCCACAGGAAGACCCCGGCGCGGTCCTTCGCCTCCACCAGGGAGCGGATGCGGGCACCGGCGTCGTCGATGCTCTTCGCCATCTCCAGCGAGGGGATGGCGACCTTCGGCTGGGGCACGTACTGGAGCGTCTTCGGCTCCAGCATCAGGATCTGGCCGCTGGTCCGGTCCTTGCTGTAGAAGCCCTTGCGGGTCTTCTCGCCCAGCAGCCCCTTCTGGAGCATCTGCTCGATCAGCGGCGGCGGGCGGAACAGCTCGCGCTCGCGCTCGTCCGGCAGGCTCTGCAGCATGTTGGCCGCGACGTGCGCCAGCGTGTCCAGGCCGACGATGTCGGCGGTGCGGAAGGTGGCGCTCTTGGGCCGGCCGATGGCCTTGCCGGTCAGCTTGTCCACCTCGGCGATGCTGTAGTCGAGCTCCAGCATCAGCTTGACCGCATGCAGCATGGCGAAGCTGCCCACCCGGTTGGCGATGAAGTTGGGCGTGTCCTTGGCGACGACGATGCCCTTGCCGAGCGTGCGCGCGCCGAACTCGGACATGGCCGACAGCACCTCCGGCGCCGTGTCCGGGTGAGGCACCAGCTCGAGCAGCTTCAGATAGCGCGGCGGATTGAAGAAGTGCGTGCCGAGGAACCGCCGGCGCAGCTCCGCCGGCAGCGCCTCGCCGATGGCGCGGATCGAGATGCCCGAGGTGTTGCTGCTCAGGATCGCGCCCGCCTTCAGGTGCGGCACGATCTTGCCGAACAACTGCTGCTTGATGTCGAGCCGCTCCGTCACCGCCTCCACGATCCAGTCGGCGTCCTTGAGCTTTGACAGGTCGTCCTCGAAGTTGCCGGTCGCCACCAGGGCCGCGTCCTTCTCCGAATAGAAGGAAGCCGGCTTGCTCCTGCGGCAGCGCTCCAGCCCGGCCTGGCTCAACCGGTTGCGCACGAGCGGGCTCTGCAGCGTCAACCCCTTCTTCTTCTCCTCCTCCGTGAGCTCCGCAGGCACCACGTCCAGCAGCAGCGCCGGGATGCCGACGTTGGCGAGGTGCGCGGCGATGGCCGCGCCCATGACGCCGGCGCCGAGCACCGCGGCCCTGCGGACCGGGAATTCAGCGGCCGCGGCGGGCTCGCCGCCCGTTGCCGCCGCTGGCGATTTCTGAGGAGTCTGCAGCATCTCCGTTCGCCGCGCCGAACGAGCGGGCGGCCATCTGGTGCAACGGGTCCAGCAGCGCGCGCAGCGGCCGACCGCTCTCGCGCAGGACCCAGGAAGTGACGACGGCGTCCAAGCCGCCGAACAAGAACTTGCGGGCCAGCTTCACGTCCAGGCCGCGGTCGAAGTCTCCGGCCGCGATGCCGGAGCGCAACACCTCTTCCATGCCGTCGAAGACCGCGCGCAGCGCCGGGCGGATGCCCTCGCGGATGGACGGCTCGACCTCGCGCAGGTGCACTTGCAGCACTTTGGCCAGGACCGGATCACGCTCGTAGAAGACCAGGTGCAGCTGCATGAGGCGGCGCAGGCGCGCGCTCCCCGCCGCCTCCGTGGCGAGCAGCGGCCGGCACTCCTCCAGGTACGCCTCCAGCGAGCGCCGCACCAGGGTGACCAGGAGGTCCTCCTTGCCCTCGAAATACAGGTACACGGTGCCCACCGCCACGCCCGCCGCGCGCGCCACATCGGCGATCAGGCTGCCGTGGTACCCCTTTGCCGCAAAGACCCGCGCAGCGGCGCCCAGGATCGCCTCCGGCTTACTCGAACCGGGTAAGGGCGTCTTGCGGACGATCTTGCGGCGGGCGACGGTCATGAATGAATGTTCATTCATGTTCGGACCGCGCTTCCGGCCGTCAAGCAGTTTTTGGGCAGCACCTGGTAATGCTTCCGGATTCCATGGGGAAGAAGGCATCTCCCCCATGTGCCCCGCTACCCCCCTCCTCGCCCTGGCGGCGCTGCTGCCGGTCCCTCAGGCCTTCTCCGCCGCCACCACGGTCGAGCTGCCCGCCACCGGATCGGGCGACGCCGACCATGCCACGGTCGCGATCAACGCCGATGGCGACATCCTGGTGGCCTGGTCCACCCGGCGCCCGGACCTCCCCGACAACGCCTTCCAGGTCGAGGCCTGCCTGCTCCCCTATCTCGGAGGCGGCCGCTGGGCGCGGCCGGCCGAGCTGGAGCTGCTGCTGCTCGGCGATCCGATGGCCGGCGTCTTCGGCGCCGCGGCGGAGTCCTGCCGCAAGCCGGACGTGCAAGCAGTCGGCCACGATTTCTTCGTGGTCTGGCCGCGCAGCAGCGCTGACCGCAGCTCCTGCCGGCTCGAGCTGGTGCGCGTGCGCGTGCTCGGCGGCACGGCCGAAGTCGACGCGCCGCAGCCCGGCCGCGGCTACCTCGTGGACGGCACTCTCGACGCCGACAGCGCCGGCGCGATGCCGGACCTGGTCGAATCGCCGCTGCTGCCGCAGGGAGTCGCCGTGGTCTACGCCGATGACGAGCTGCAGGCGCCCCCGCTGCGCGAGTTCGACCTGCGGGTGGCCGTGGCCGACTTCGCCTCGCTGCCGCCGGTGCTGCACGGCCCCTTCCTGCTCGTGGACGACCTGCCCTGCGATGACGGCCTGCGCGGCGGCGAGCCCGCGGGCGGCAAGGTGCTCCCCGACGTCGTCCTCGACGACATGGGCAACCTGGTGGTCGCATGGGAAGAGTACGCGCGCGCCGGGCACGGCGGCGCCGCGAGCGACCGCGGCAGCATCCAGGTGCGCTGGTTCAGCGATCCGGTGCTCGACGTCCCGCAGCCGCTTGCGACACTCCGGCTCGGCGGCCGCGCGGTTTCCGACCGTCCCCGCCGCCCCAACCTGGCCTCGAGCCGCCTCGATGCGGACGATACGGTGGCGCTGGCCTACATGTCGGCAGCGGACGGCAGCTCGCTCGCCGACGTCAACTGGTGCTCGCTCGCGCGCGACGGCGCCCTGGGGAGCTCCTTGGATCTCGGTTATCCCTGCACGGGCCCGGTCACCGAGGCCCTGCCCGTTCCGGTGCAGGGCGCCAGCCTCCAGGCCTGTCTCGCCATCGCCAGCGAAGCCGGCCAGGTCCGGCTCCAGGGATTCCCGCGGGGCCGGGGCCTGCAGACGCTGCCCACCGTCCCCCAGCCCTGGCGCCCCGCCGCCGACCTGCTGGAGCCCGGTCCCGCCGACCTCGGCGGCCGCACCGTGATCCCGATCAGCTACGAGGCCCCGTCTCCGACGGCCGGCGCGCTGCGGATCTTCCTCGTGATCCGTCTTGCCCCGTAGCCAGACCGCATCATTGCGGCGCGCCGGTTTCCTGGGCCCGCCTGAGCTTCGTCTCTTCCTCGTCGCGCAACACGCGGCGCAGCAGCTTCATCATGGCGGACTTGGGCAGCTCGGGACGGAACTCGATCATGCGCGGCACCTTGTACGGCGCCAGGTACTCCTTGCAGTAGGCCTGGATCTCGTCCGCGCTCGCGGTCTGGCCGGGCTTGAGCACCAGGAAGGACTTGACGGTCTCGCCGCGCTTCTGGTCCGGGATGCCGATGGTGCAGGCTTCCAGGACCTTCGGGTGCCCCATGAGGATGGCGTCGATCTCGTCCGGGAAGATCATGAAGCCGGAGGCCTTGATCATGTCCTTCTTGCGCCCCACGATCTTGAAGTAGCCGTCCTCGTCCATGACGGCGAGGTCGCCGGTGTACATCCAGCCGTCCTTCAGCACCTGGGCCGTCTCCGCGGGCTTGTTCCAGTAGCCCGGCATCACCTGCGGCCCCTTCACGATCAGCTCGCCCTCCTGGCCCGGCAGCAGCGCGGTGGTGCCGTCCTCGGCGTCCACGATCAGGGCGTCGGTGCTGCTGACCGGAAGGCCCACGGTGCCGATCTTGCGCACGCCGAGCAGCGGGTTGCAGTGGGTGACCGGGCAGGTCTCGGTCATGCCGAAGCCCTCCACGATGATGGCGCCGGTCAGCTTCTCGAACTTCTGCAGCACCTCGACCGGCAGCGGGGCGCTGCCGGAGAAGCAGCGCTTCACGCTCGTGAGGTTCAGGCGCTCGACGCCCGGGAACTGGTTGATGGCGTTGAAGTGGGCCGGCACCGCCGGCAGCAGCGTGACGCCGTAGCGGGTGATGTTCTTGACCAGCTGCGGGATGTCGCGCGGGTTCGGCATCAGCACGGTGGCGCCGCCGATGAGCTGGGGGAACAGCATGGAGATGTTCAGCCCGAAGATGTGGAAGAAGGGCAGCGCGCCCAGGATCACCTCGTGGCCGAGGTCGAGGTTGGGGAACCAGGCCTGCAGCTGCTGCAGGTTGTGGCTCATGTTGCGGTGCGTGATCATGGCGCCCTTGCTGACGCCGGTGGTGCCGCCGGTGTACTGCAGGAAGGCCACGTGGTCCAGGCCGAACGCCACCGGGGGCGGGCTCGGCGCGGTCGCGCGGATCAGCGGCCGGAACAAGTGGATGCCCGGTCCCGGCGCCACGCGCGCGATCAGCGGCGGGCGCGACTTCTTCAGCTTCAGCGGCGCGAGCTGGCGCAGCGGGAAGCGCAGGTACTCGGGAATGGAGGCCACGATGTAGTGCTGCACCGGCAGCGTGTGCCGGATCGGCGCCAGCTTGTCCTCGTACAGCCAGTCGCCGGTGACGGCCACGGTGACGCCCGCGTCCTGCCACTGGTACTCGATCTCGCGGGCCACGTACAGCGGGTTGGTCATCACCACCTGGGCGCCGAGCTTGAGCGCCGCCATGGTCGCGATCACCACCTGCGGCAGGTTGGGCAGGTGGATGGCGACGCGGCTGTCCGGGACCACGCCCAGGCCGGCCAGCGCCGTGGCCAGGCGGTCCACTTCCTGCGCCAGCTCCCGGTACGTGAGCGCGCAGTTCATGAACAGGACCGCCGGCCGGTCGCCCCAGCGCGCCGCCGAGCGCTCGAGGATCCCGGGCAGCGTCACGTCCTCGAACGCGACCTCGACTGGAACGCTCTTGTCGTAATGCCGGTGCCAGACGCGTGCTTCCATGCAGCGCGGCCAGCATATCGCCGCCGCGGAACCGAGCGCGGCGTCTGGTGCCAGCCAGGCACCAGACGCCACGGTTGCGGACCGAGAGCGCGAGCCGCAGCCCTACGGCAGGATCGGCGTGGTCACCGCGTTGGTCTTGACCGAGGTGGAGCCGTTGAGGCCGCGCACGACCACGGCCTGGATCGAGACCTTGCGCAGCGGCGCCGTGGAGGGCACGGCGACGGGCAGCACGGACACGCCCGCGGCGTCGGCGTTGGCGGTGCCCTGCGTATGGATCGGCGGGTTCAGGTCCAGGCACAGGTTGCCGAACCGGCTCCGGCACGGCCCGCTGCCGGTGCCCTGCACGGAGTACAGGTAGATGACCAGCTCGTTGGGCCGGCAGCCCTCCACGCGCCACAGCGAGGTCATGCCGCGCTGCAGGGGATCCACCGCCAGCGGCTCGGGGGCGGAGAGCGTCAGGATCTGGTTGGCGGGGACGCCGGTCCACACGGAGTCGCGGCCGTCCGACCACTTGACCCGCAGCTCGTCCACCACGGTGGCGGCGCCCAGGCCGAAGTGCGCGCACAGCTGCGGCTGGCTCAGGTATGTCGGCCCGCCGTCCAGCAGGAACGTGCGCGTCATGCCGCCGAAGCTGGCTTCCACGCGCGCGCCGACGCCGTTCGGCGCCAGGAACGGGTTGGCCGTCGTGTCCAGCTCGACCTCCAGCCAGTTGCAGTTGGGGGCGGAGATGTCGTTGCGCAGCAGGGTGACAGGCTCGCTCCAGGCGAAGATGACGAAGTCCATGTCGCCGTCGCGGTCGTAGTCGAAGCTGACCATGCCGCGTCCCTGGCCGGTGTGCCAGAAGCCGCAGCTCGCGTTCATGGGGGTGTAGGTGTCGTCGTGGTTGTTGCGGAAGATGTAGGAGGGCTCGTTCACCCACTCGTAAGGCGCCTCGGGCCAGCCGTTGGTCTCCACCACGTCGTACCAGCCGTCGTGGTCCACGTCCGCGGTGGTGACGCCCCAGCCCCAGCCGCCGTCGTTGACGCCCGCGTTCTCCGGCAGCTCCTGGTACAGGTGGGAGCCCTGGTTCATGTACAGGCGGTTGCCGCCGTGGAAGCCGAAGGGGTGGTTGTCCCACCAGATCGCGGTCACGAACCAGTCCATCCGGCCGTCGTTGTTGAAGTCGCCCACGGTGCTGCCCATGCCGTTGCGGTCGGTGGCGGTGCCGGTCTGGCCGGTGATGTTGGTGATGGTGCCGTCGCGGTTGTTGCGGTAGTAGCGGCTGGTGCCGAAGTCGGCGGCGAAGATCAGCTCCGGCCAGCGGTCGCCGTCCATGTCGGCGAAGCGCGGCGTGAAGCCGCGGAACGAGCTGGGCTGGAAGATCCCGATCTGGGTGGTCACGTCGCTGAAGCTGCCGTCGCGGTTGTTGCGCAGGACGCGGTTGCCCTCGGAGTCGATCTGCCAGCCGGAGTACGCGATGTCCAGCCAGCCGTCGTTGTCGTAGTCGCCGAAGGCCGCGCTGAAGCCGTCGGCCTTGATCGGCGAGCTCCAGGCCGTTCCGGCGGCCGCGGCCACGTTGACGAAGTGGCCGCCTTCGTTGCGGTAGAGCCGGTGGTCGCCGGGGGCGGGCGCCCCGCTCATCGGGCCCATGGAGGTGACGAGCAGGTCCAGGTCGCCGTCGCGGTCGTAGTCGCCCACCGCCGCGCCGGTGCCGCGGTAGAGATCGCTGAGGCCCCAGGCCGCGGCCTCCTCGCGGAACGTGCCGTCGCCGTTGTTCATGTACAGCTGGTCCGGCCCGCCGCCGCCGACGCAGAACAGGTCGGGCCAGGAGTCGCCGTCGAAATCGCCGGCGGCGCCGCCGCCGCTCATGGGGCCGGCGGGGTGGTCCGCGGCCGGGGCGTGGACGAAACCGATTCCCGCGGCAGAGGTCTGGTTGGTGAAGGAAGCCTGGGGGTAGGCCGCCGCGGCAAGCGCCAGGACGGCCGGGGAGAGCAGCAAGGTGCGGAGGTTCATTGGAAGTGGACGGGGGCCGGGAAGGGAAAGAACGGCGAACCGTTCCCTACTCTTATACACCCGTAGATCCCCTTGCCGGATTCCGCCCTCGCCGCCGGATTTGACAGCCCGGCGCACGCGGCCCAAGCTGCCCCGGGAGCGGAGGTCCCGGCATGCAGTACGGAATGGGGATGTTGCTGTGGTCCGACGACGTGACCGGCGCCGAGTGGTCGCCGCTGTTCGCGCGCCTGCGGGCGCTCGGCTTCGACTTCGTCGAGGTGCCGGTGATCCGCACCGATCCGCAGCGCTTCGAGCGGCTGGGCCGGCGCCTGCGCGAGCTGGGGCTCGGCACCACCGCGGTCACGGTGCTGGGACCGGAGCAGCACCTCATCGATGCCGACGCGGCAGTGCGCGGCGCCGGCCTGGAGCATTTGCGCCGCGCCCTGGACTGCGCCCGGGCCCTGGGCAGCCCCCTGCTCGGCGGGCCGATCTACGCGGGGCTTGGCGTGTTCAGCGGCGCGGCTCCGACGGTCGCGGAATGGCAGCGCGCGGTGGACGGCCTGCGCGCGGCCGCGGAGCACGCGGACGGCGCCGGCGTGACCCTGGCCGCCGAGTACCTGAACCGCTTCGAGGTGTACCTGGTCAACTGCGCGGCCGACCTGGCGCGCCTGGTGCGCGCGGTGGGCCACCCCCGGCTGCGCATGACCTACGACACCTTCCACGCCCACATCGAGGAGAAGGACCCGGCGGCGGCCATCCGCGCCTGTGCGGACGTGCTGGAGCACGTGCAGGCGTCGGAGAACGATCGCAGCACGCCGGGCAGCGGCACCGTGGCCTGGGACGCGACCTTCGCCGCGCTGGCGGCCGCCGGCTACCGCGGGCGGCTCGCGATCGAGGCCTTCGGCCAGAAGCTGCCCGCGCTGGCGGCCGCCACCCGGATCTGGCGGCCGATGTTCGCCGACGAGGAGACGCTGGCGCGGCAAGGTCTCGCCTTCCTGCGCGCCCGCTGGGAAGGAACGGCCTGACTCGGGCCGGTCCGCCCCACTATCGTGCAGCCTCCGGCCGGCGTCCCCGCCCCTGGCCGGCGCGATCTCTGTATGCCCATCGCCCCCCCGGTTCGCGTCGCCCTGGTCGGCCTCGGCTTTGGAGCCGAGTTCATCCCGATCTACCAGCGCCACCCGCTCGCGCGGCTGGAGGCGATCTGCCAGCGCACCCGGGCGCGGCTGGACGCCGTGGGCGAAGCCTTCGGCGTGCGCAAGCGTTACGCCGACTACGCGCAGCTCCTGCGCGACCCGGACATCGATGCGGTGCACATCAACACGCCGATCCCGGAGCACGGGCCCCAGGCGATCCGCGCGCTGGAGGCCGGCAAGCACGTCGCCTGCACCGTGCCCATGGCGACGCGGGTCGAGGACGCGCGCCGCATCGTGGAGCTGTGCCGCAGCACCGGCCTGCGCTACATGATGATGGAGACCACGGTGTACAGCCGCGAGTTCTTCTTCGTGCAGGAGCTGCTGGACAAGGGCGAGCTGGGCCGGATCCAGTTCCTGCGCGCCTCGCACCAGCAAGAGATGGCGGGCTGGCCGGGTTACTGGGAGGGGCTGCCGCCCATGCACTACGCCACGCACTGCGTGGGACCGGTGCTGGCGCTGCCGCGCGCCGAGGCCGAGTTCGTGGCGTGCCTGGGCTCGGGGGCGATCGAGCCGCGCCTGGCGGCGCGTTACGGCTCGCCGTTCGCGGTCGAGACCTGCCACATCCAGCTGCGCGGCTGCGACCTGGCCGCGGAGGTCACCCGCTCGCTGTTCAACACCGCCCGCCAGTACCGCGAGTCCTTCGACGTGTACGGCTCGCGCCAGTCCTTCGAGTGGAGCCAGATCGAGCACGAGGATCCGGTCGTGCACGCCGGCGAGACGCCGCGGCGCGTGCAGGTGCCCGATTACGCGCAGCGCCTGCCGGAGCCGGTGCGCGAGTTCACGACCCGCGGCGTGTACGACAGCCAGGAGCACCAGCACCTGTCCTTCCTGCAGGGCTCCGGCCACGGCGGCTCGCATCCGCACCTCGCCCACGAGTTCCTGAGCGCGCTGGTCGAGGGCCGCGAGCCCTTCCCCGGCGCGCGCGCGTCGGCGAACTGGACCTGCGCCGGCCTGCTCGCGCACGAGTCCGCCATGGCCGGGGGCGCGCAGCGGCGCCTGCCCGAGTTCACCCTCGCCTCCGCACCGGCAACCGAGACCGCTCCATGCAACAAGCCCTGACCGAGCCGCACAGGAAGAAGCTGTTCTGGGCGTGCTTCGTGGCCCTGATGGCGACGTCGTTCGCCTTCATCATCCGCATCATGATCCTGGGCGATCTGGCGCGCGAGTTCGACCTGACCGAGACGCAGCGCGGGGAGATCCTGGGCGTGGGGATCTGGCCGTTCGCGGTCAGCATCATCCTGTTCAGCCTGGTCATCGACCGGATCGGCTACGGCAAGGCCATCCTGTTCGCCTTCGCGTGCCACAGCGCCTTCGCGCTGCTCACGATCACCGCCACCGGCTACGGCTCGCTGTACGTGGCCTCGCTGCTGGGCGGGCTGGCGGCCGGCGCCATCGAGGCGGCCATCAACCCGGTGGTGGCCACCATGTACCGCGATCAGAAGACCAAGTGGCTGAACATCCTGCACGCCGGCTGGCCGGGCGGCATGGTGGTCGCGGGGCTGCTGTCCATGCTGATGGGCGCGGACGCCTCGTGGAAGTGGAAGGTGGGCCTGATCTTCCTGCCGGTCCTGATCTACGGCGGGCTCATGCTGACCTGCCGCTTCCCGGTCAGCGAGCGCGTCGCCGCCGGAGTCCCGCACAAGGAGATGCTGCGCCAGGCCGGGTGGCTGGGCGCCCTGGTCGCCTCCACCCTGGTGCTGAACGAGGTCGGCCGCGTCTTCGGAGCTCCGACCTGGATGGTGTGGGCAGCCATCGCCCTGGTGGTGGCCGCGACCGCCGCCTACGTGCGCTCCCCGGGCGACCCGCTGTTCTTCCTGCTGACCCTGATCATGATGCCGCTCGCCATCACGGAGCTGGGCACGGACTCGTGGATCACCTCGCTCATGGAGCCGGAGATGGCCGCCGTGGGGCTCAACCCGCTGTGGGTTCTGGTCTACACCACGCTCATCATGATGATCCTGCGCTTCTCGGCCGGGCCGATCGTGCACCGGCTGAAGCCGCTGGGCCTGCTCGCGGTCAGCTCGCTGCTCGCGGTGGCCGGCCTGACCCTGCTGTCCCGGGCCGGCGGGATCACGATCCTGGCCGCGGCGACCATCTACGGGGTCGGCAAGACCTTCTTCTGGCCGACCATGCTGGGCGTGGTCTCGGAGCAATGCCCCAAGGGCGGCGCGCTCACGCTCAACATGATCAGCGGCATCGGCATGCTGGCGGCGGGCGTGATCGGAAACCCGCTGCTGGGGAACCTCCAGGACCGCGAGGTGGAGCGCCAGCTCCTGGCCCAGGCGCCGGCGCTGCACGCGCAGGTCGTGGGTGAGGAGAAGCGCAGCGTGTTCGGGACCTACCGCGCGCTGGATCCGGACAAGGTGGTGGCGCTCCCGCCGCAGGCCCTGGCGCAGGTGGCGGAGCTGCAGAACGCGGCCAAGAAGGAGGCCCTGTCCACCGTGGCCCTGTTCCCGGTGCTGATGTTCGTGGCCTACTCCGGTCTGATCCTGTGGTTCCGCGCGCGCGGCGGCTACCGGCCGGTGCAGCTTCCCGCCGCCTCGTGAGAGGCGGCGGGAAGCGCGGCCCGCCTCAGGGCAGGACCGGGCGGGTCACCGCGTTGGACTTGACCGAGTCCGCGCCGTGCACACCGCGGAGCACGAAGGCCTGCGCGGCGACCGGCTTCAGCGGCGCGCCCGCGGGCACCTGGAAGCGGATGCGGGCCACGCCGGCGGCGTCCGCCCGCGTGAACCCCAGCACCTCGGTGGGCTGCTGCAGGTCCATGGACAGGCCGCCGAGCCCCGGACGGGACGGGCCCGGGCCGGCGCCCGCGAGGGAGTACACGAAGGCCACGCGCTCGCCCGGCCGGGCGCCCGACAAGGCGGCTCCGGCCGGCGCCCCCCGGTGCAGCTCGCTCACCTGCAGGGGCAGGCCGGAGCGCACGGTCAGGACCTGGTCGGCGGCGGCGCCGGCGAGGTAGGTCTCGGAGCCGTCCGCCCACACCACCCGCAGCTCATCCACGGAGGTCGCGGGACCCAGGCCGAAGTGCAGCACCGGTTCGCTCGAGCTCAGGTAGCTCTGCCCGCCCTCGAGATAGCGCAGGAAAGTGTTGCTCCCCTTGCGCGCGAACACCTGCGTGCCGATGCCGCCGGGCGCCAGTCCGGGATGGGCGCCGGTGTCCAGCTGCAGGCGCAGCCAGTGCCCTGCAGGGCCGTCGTTGCGGTACAGGGCCAGACCGTCCTGGTTGGCCAGGAACACCAGGTCCTCGTCGCCGTCGCGGTCGTAGTCCCAGCGGATCAGGCCGCGCCCCTGGCGCGTGAACTGGATGCCGGCGGCGGCCGCGGTTTCCGTGAACGTGCGGTCGCGGTCGTTCATGTACAGGCGCTTGGGGAAGTCCTCGAACTGCCCGCTCCAGCCGTTGGTCTCGGCGATGTCCAGCCAGCCGTCGTTGTCGCAGTCGAAGGCCACGATGCCCCAGCCCCAGCCGCCGTCGTCCACGCCGGAGAGCTGGGCGCTCTCCGCGTACACGTGGCCGCCCTGGTTCCAGTACAAGGCGTTGCCGCTGCCCGCGCTCCAGTAGATGGAGGTGGCATAGAAGTCCAGGTCCAGGTCGTTGTCCAGGTCGCCCACCGCGCAGCCCATGCCGTTGAGGCTGCCGAAGCGCGCCAGGCCGCCCGTGCGCGTGAACGTGCCGTCGCCGTTGTTCCTGAAGTAGCGGCTGGTGCCGGCGTCGGAGATCAGCAGCAGGTCCTGCCAGCCGTCGCCGTCCATGTCGGCGAAGGTGGGGACGAAGCCCTTCACCAGGGGATCCACCAGGCCCGCGGCGGCGGTGACGTTGACGAACGTGCCGTCGCCCTGGTTCTGGAACAGCACGTTGCCGTCCGAGTACCACTCCCAGCCGGCGACGAACAGGTCCAGGTCGCCGTCGCGATCGTAGTCGCCGAAGACGGCGCCGTAGCCGTCCGGGATCACGGCCGAGGCGTAGTTCACCCCGGCGGCGGCGGCCACGTCGGTGAACGTGCCATCGCCGTTGTTGTGGTACAGCAGGTGATTCCCGGGCACCGGCAGCTGTCCCGCCGGACCGTAGCTGGTCACGTACAGGTCCTGCCAGCCGTCGCCGTCGTAGTCGGCGACCACCGCGCCGCAGCCATGGTGCAGCCGGTCCACGCCCCAAGCGGCCGCCTGGTCGGCGAACGTGCCGTTGCCCTGGTTGATGAAGAGCCGATCCGCGACGCCGCCGCCGCCCAGCACGAACAGGTCCGGCCAGCCGTCGCGATCGAAGTCGCCGACCGCGCCGCCGGCAACCATGGGATTGCCGAAGTTCGGGAAATCGAGCGTGTGAGTGTGCGTCAGGCCGGCAGCGGCGGTCTGATCGCTGAAACTCACCTGAGCCGAGGCCGGCGCGGCGACCAGCGCGCAGGAAGCCGCCAGCAGCCGCCAGAGGAGGGACTTCTGCATGTCTTTGAGGCTCGCAGGTTGGGGTGGTTGGGGTGATGCGCGGAAAGGAGGATCACCCCTTATACCGCGCGCCGGAAGCGCCTAGCGCAGGGCTTCCAGGTACGCCACGAGATCGGCGAACTGCTCCAGGCTCAGGGGCCGGAACACGCCCTCCGGCATCAGGGACTTCTCCGCCGCCTGCACGCGCGCGCCCGGCTCCAGGACCGAGCGGATCAGCTCCGCGCGGTCGTAGCGCGCCGCGATGCCGCGCAGGTCCGGCCCCACGACTCCGCCCACCACCTTCCATTCCGCCGGCGCGCTGACGCTGTGGCACTGCGCGCAGTTCACGCCGCGCGGATCCCGGAACAGGCGCTGCCCCTTGCCGGGATCGCCGGCGCCGCGCAGCGCGGCCTCCCGGTACGGCGCGCGCTCGCTCTCCGGATCCAGCGGCGCGTAGGCCGCCCACACGCCGGCCGGCGGCGGCTTCATCTCCAGGCTGAAGTCGAACAAGCCGCCGGTCTGGCCCACGCGCAGCACGACGCGGTGCTCGCCCCGGCTCAGCTTGAGGGTGAAGCGGTCCTGGCGCGCAGCCCAGGCCCGGTCGCCGCCGAAGCGGAACGCCTCCTCCCCGTCCACCCACACCGTGACGGAGTCGTCGCTGCCCAGCGCGAACTCGCACAGGCCCTCGGCCGGAACGAGCACGTCCGCGGACGCGTACACCACGGTGTGCTCCTGCGGCTGCACGAGCGGCAGCAGGTTGACCCGCCCGGTCGGATCCTCGGCTGCGACCTCGCGCCACCGGGCCGTGCGCTCGCCGCCTTCCCCCCAGGTCACGGTCAGCGGCGCGTCGAAGTCGAAGTTGCGCCGCGCCAGCCGCTTCTCCAGGGCGCGGAAGTCGTCCTTCTGGCGCAGCTCGAGGTGCTCGACCTCGCGCGGGAAGCCGTCCAGCAGCTGCCAGCGGCGCAGCGGCTGGAAGTCGGTGTAGAGCTGCGCCAGCTCGCGCAGCACGAACTCCGGTCGGCCTGGCTGCCTTGCCCACTCCTCCACCTCGCGCGCGCAGGCGGCGCGCACCTCCGCCAGGGCCGCGCGGCAGCGCGCGCGCACGTCGGGGTTCATGCCGGCCATGCCGTCCACGTACGCCGGCCAGGCGCGCGGGTCGGGCATGGCGGCCAGCGCCAGCGTCACATCGGGCTCCAGGTCGGGCTGCACGCGCAGCTCCAGCAGCCGCGGCACCGTGGCGCGCGCCTGCACCCGCCCCAGCCCGCGCAGCGCGGCCCGCTGCAGCTCGAGGTCCGGATCCTCCAGCAGTCGCTCGAGCAGCGGCTGCACGGCGGCCCCTTGCGCGGCCGCCAGGCCCTCCACGGCGGCCACGCGCAGCTCGCGCGCCGCATCCTCCAGGCAGGACTGGAACAGCTCGCTCCAGTCCTGTCCGGGCAGGACGGCCAGCGCGCGCAGCGCCGCCGCCCGGCCCTCGGGCGCCGCCGCCGGATCCCGGACGGCCTGCGCCAGCGCCTGCGCCAGCTCCGGGAAGCGCGCCGTCAAGGCCACCGCGCTCTCCACGGCCACGCCGCGCACGTGGCCGGCGGTGGCCGGATCGGCCAGCACCGCGCGCAGGACCGCGACGCCCTCGGCGTCGCGCACGCGCGCCTGCGCGCGCAAGGCCGCGATCTGGATCTGCGGGTCCGCGTGCTGCATCAGCTCGCGCAAGGCCGCCAGCGCCGGCTCCGTTCCATCCCAGTCCACCTCCAGGGCCGGCGGGCTCAGCTGCGCCGGCTGGATGCCCCACCAGACCCCGTCCCAGGGCTGCGGCAGGCGGTGCAGCGCCACCAGTGCCTCGACCGCGGCCACGCGGTCGTGCACGTCCCCGGGCCCGTGCGCCGCGAAATCGCGCAGCGCCTGCACGCTGGCGCGGCTGTACATGCCTTCCAGCGCCAGCAGCGCCTGCTGCGCCCCGGCGCGCTCACCGTCCGCGAGGCCGCGCGCGACGTCCTCGGCGCCGAGCTGCTGCAAGGCCGCCCGCGCGGTGAAGCGCAGGAACAGGTCGTGATGGCGCAGGAACGGCAGGATCGAGGCGCTGCTCGCGCGCGCGCCGCCGCGCGCCAGCGCCAGGATCGCCTCGCGCCGCAGCGCCAGCGCGCCTTCCCGCTGCAGGAGCGACTCCAGCGCGCCCGCGGCCTGCTCCGGCAGCTCCAGCCCGCCGAGGGCGCGCACCGCCTGCACCGCCACCGGCTCCTCGGCCTGCTCGGCCGCAAGGACGAGCTGGCGCGCGGCGGCGCGGGCCGGCGCGCCGGCGAGCGCGCCGGTGCGCAGGCCTTCGGCCAGCACCCACAGCGCGTGCTTGCGCGTGCTGGTGGCGAGCTTCGCGTCCTCGACCACGGACTGCGCCTGCTCCCACGCTTCCCGCCGCACCAGCTCGCGCTGCGCGTCCAGGCGCAGGCGCTGGCTGGGACTCGCCAGGCGCAGCACGAGGTCCTCGGTCTCGAGCCCGCGCGCGGCGGCGACCGGCGCGTGACCGAACGCCGGCCCGCCCTCGCGCACCACGCGCCACACCCGGCCGGGGCGCGGCTGCTTGACCGTCCAGCCGCCGTAGGCCCAGTCCGCGACGTACAAGGCATCGCCCAGCGGCGCGAAGGACAGGTCCAAGGGCCGGAACTCGGGCACCTGGCCGGCGCTCAGGAAGTCCTCGTGCTCGGCCAGCGCGAAGGTGGAGTCCTGCGGCGCGAAGCGGAAGCGGCGCACCACCCGCTGGGCCCACTCCGCGGCGAACAGGCTGCCGTCATAGGGTTCGCCCCAGCCGCCGCCGCGGGCGAACTCCGCGCCGGTGGGCGAGCCGCCGCCAAAGTCGCGGATGGGCGGCAGGAAGCGTTCCTGCGGGCCGCTGTACTTCCACGGGTAGCCGTAGTCCCCCGTGGGCACGACATGCGTGAGCCGGGTCCACCAGCCCAGCCCGTCGTCGGTGTTGTCGTAGGTGAAGAGGTTGTCGTTCTCGTCCAGCGCAGCGTCCAGGTGATTGCGCGTGCCGCGCGCCACGATCTCCAGCCCGCTGCCGTCGGGGCGCACGCGCACCACGCCGCCGCCGCGCAGCGTCAGCTCGCGCCCGTCGCTGCCCCGGCAGCGCGGGACCCCCTTGTCCCCCACCGACACGTACAGGAAGCCGTCCATGCCGAGCTGGATTCCCGAGACGATGTGGTCGTTGAATCCGCCGGGCCACCCGGGCGCGGCATGCCCCAGGGTCGTGAGCACGTCCGCGCGCTCGTCGGCGACGCCGTCGCCGTCGCGGTCCGCCAGCCGCGACAGGAACGGCATGTGCATGACGACCACGTCGCCGTCGATCTCGGCCAGGCCGAACACCGCGTTCAGCCCGCGCGCCCACACGCTCCGGTGGCAGCGCCCCTGCCCGTCCCACCAGAAGCGCAGCAGCCGGTTGAGCGGCAGGTGCGCCGGACCCGGCATGTCCATGTAGTCCTCGGCCACCAGCAGCGAGCCGTCGGCCAGAGCCAGCACCTGCGACGGGAAGAACACGTCGGGCGGCTGCGCCACCAGCTCCACGCGGAAGCCCGGCGGGCACGCCGGGCGCGGCGCATCCGCGGGCGGCTCCACCAGGTCCGGCTCCGGCCGCGGCTGCGGCTCGGCCTTCCATTCCGCGACCCCGGCCGCCCACAGGATCCCCGGCACCAGGTGGCCGCGGAAGCGCTCGTCCCTCCACACTTCCTCGCGGTGGCCCAGCCCCGTGTAGAACACGCGGCCCTGCCCCTCGCGCCGCGCCCAGGCCAGCGCGAAGTCCCGGTCGCGCCGGCGCACCTCGGGCAGCGCAAGATCCACCGAATCCACGTCCAGGGACAGCAGCACCTGCAGGCGGTCGCGCGCGTACGGCGCCTGGAACTGATAGATCTCGTCGCTGATGCGGAACCCATCGTCCAGGTGCGCCGTCATCGGCGCGCTCGGATCCTCCACCTTCACCCTGACCTCCTGGTGCCAGGGATGCGCGTCCAGGTACGCGCCCAGCATCGCGCCGTACTCGGGACAGCCATACAAGGTGTCGGCCGCGCAGTGCACGCCGATGAAGCCCCCGCCGCCGCGCACGAATTCGAGCAGCGCGTCGCGGCCCGCCGGCGGGATCGGCACTTCCTCCGTCGTGTAGAAGAACACCGCATCGAACGCGAGCAGGTTCTGCGGCGTGAACAGTCCGACGTCGCGCGAGACCACCGCCTCGAAGCGCCCGTCCTCCGCTCCCCAGTCGTGCAAGGACTGCTCCACCAGACTCCACTCTCCGGTCGCGGGCCGCTCCGAGACCGCGTGATGGAAGCCGGAGGACTCCGTGTACACGAGCACGCGCGCCACGCGGGCTTCCTGGGCCGGAACCGCAGCCAGCGCGCCCGCAGCCAGGACGGCAACCGCTCCTGTCACCATTCCGGGCATCGTAGCCGGCCCTCGACAAGGAAAGACGAGGGTCGCGGGCACCCATGCGGCGCCGGCGCGGCCGCAGCGGCTCAGCGGCCGAAGTAACGGTGGCGCGCCCACAGGCCCGGGTGGGCCAGGTTCAGCTCGGTGTTGTCCTCGGCGCGCTCCAGCCATTCTTTCTGCGCGTTCCACAGGGCGGCGCCCGGGCCGGCGTTGCGCACCTGCTGCAGGAGCAGGCGGTCGAAGTTCAGCGCCGGCACGCCGCTCAAGGTCCAGCCGCTCACGATCACGCCGCGCGCGCCGGAGGTCCACAGCGCCCACACCAGCGCGTGCAATCCCTCCGAGCGCAGGCCGCCGGCGTCGGGCTGCGGGCCGGTCTCGGCGCGCGGCAGCAACACCAGGGCCGAGCCGAGGTGCAGCCCGGACAGCTCGGCGAGATCCAGGACGCCGTTCTCGCGCTTCCACGCCGCCTCGCCGTCGTCGGCGGCTTCCGGGCTGAGCAGGATGCCGGTGGCGGAAGGCATGGCGGCGTCCACGAACACCGGCGCGCGCAGGTCCAGGAGCCGGAACTCGCCGAGCGCGCCCGTGGCATCCATCTCCTTCCACGCGGATTCCGTCGCCGCGGCGCCGGCCAGCAGGCGCTCGCCCTCCGGCAGCAGCTCGCCGATGGCCGGGGCCGGGCCGGTGGCGTGCGTGACGGACCAGCGGGCGCGCCAGCGCGCGATCTGGTGAGCCGGTACATCCTCGGGATGCTCGTCCGGCGGCCCGACGTGCAGGGCGCCGCTGCCAGCGGCGGCGTCCTGCGGCCGCTGCAGCAGGGCGTGCACGCTGGGGGCGTAGGAGATGCGGCAGGAGCGCACCCAGAGCCCGCCCTGCGGCACGGACAAGGCCTCGAAGGGCAGGAAGGCCAGGGGCCCGTCGGCGATGACGGTCACCTCGGTGCAGCCGTTCAGCGCCTCCCACAGCGGCGCCACCAGCGCCGCCGACAGCGCCGTCAGGTCGCAGGGACGCGTGAGGTCGCGCAGCGCGGCCTGCGCGGCCTGGAGCTTCGGCTCCAGTTCCGAGGTCCGGCCCAGGCTCACCAGCCGGTCGCGCGCCGCGTCCCGGCGCAGCACCAGGCCGTAGGCCTCCTCCCCGGCCCAAGAATAGAGGAGCAGGGCTTGCCCGTCCGCGGCCAGCAGGCCGCGCGCAGCGTCCAGCGTGGCTCCTTCCGTTGCGACGAGCGACGCCCAGCGCGAGCCGCTGTCGCACAGGGACTGGCGCAGGGCGGCGAGCTGATCCTCGCGGGCCTCGCTGGGGCCCAGCGTCGCCTCGACCCGGTGCAGCTCCGCCAGGTAAGCGCGCAAGGCGGGCTCGGCCGACGCCGCGCCGCCTTCGATCCACCAGGCCAGGGCCGAGAGCAGGGCGCGCTGGCGCTGGCGCTCCAGCGCCGCGAAGGCCGCGGGCAGCTGGCCCTTCCTGGTGGCGGCCAGGCGCAGCCAGCCCAGCAGCAGCGGGGCGTCGTCGGCGCGCAGCTCGCGCGCGAAGCCGCCGTTGCGCCGCAGGGCGAGACTGGCGGGGGAAGCGTGCGCGAGCGGCGCCTCCGCCATGTCCACCAGGTCGATCACCTCGCGCGTCACCTTGTCGCGGCGCAGCTCGGCGCCCAGGAAGCCGAGGAAGTTCTCGAGCAGATTCGGGTGGTCCGGACCAAGCCCGGCGCGGCGCAGCTCCAGCGCTTCGCGCAGGTCGGCCACGGCCTCGTCCTGCCGGCCCAGCGCGAGACGGCTCAGGCCACGGCGCAGCAGCAGGTTCACGATGACCTCGTTGCCGCGGCCTCCGAGCGCCGGCTCCAGCTCGCCCAGGGCCGCGGACGCTTCCGCCTCGGCCTGCGCGTGCCGGCCCAGCATGCTGTCCGCGCGCGAGCGCAGGTCCGACAGCGCGCCGCGCTGCAGCGGCTCGAGCTCGGCGGCGGTGCGTACGGCCAGCTGGGCGTCGAGGCGCTCCTGCGCTTCCGCGGGAAAACCGAGGTCCAGGTAGCGGCGCGCCCACTCCAGGTTCAGCAAGCTGGCGCCGGCGTCCGCCGCGGCCTCCGCCTCGAGCGCCGCCACCCAGCGGTCCAGGTCCTCCTTCGCCGCCTCGAAGTCGCCCAGCGCCGACAGCCACTCCATGTGCTGGACCAGGGCTTCCACCCAGGCCGGGGAGCCGGCGGCGCCGGCGGCTTCCAGCAGGTTCAGTGCGTGCTCCAGCAGCAGGAGCGCGGGGTCCAGGCGGCCGCGCGCGGCGAGCACGCCGCCCAGCGCGCGCACGGCGCCGGCGGTCTCCGGGTTGACGGGGCCCAGCACCTGCTCGTCGATGGCGACCGCCCACTCCAAGTGCTGCTGGGCCGCGGCCAGGTCGCCTTGCAGCGCCGCCAGCTGGGCCGCCTTCATGCGCGCCTCCGCGGCCATGGGCGTGCGGCCGTAGGTGGCCTCGAAGTCGCGCACCGCGGCCTCGGTCAGCGCGCGCGCCTCGTCCAGGCGGCCGGCGCGCTCCGCGATCTCGCCCAGGTTGCGCCGCACCATCGCGGTGCCCGGGGAAGGGTCGCCGGACTTGCGCACGACCTCCAGGGCCGCGTGGCCCACGCGCAGCGCCTCTTCGAACTCGCGGTTCTGGCTCAGCGCATAGGCCAAGTTGTTCATGGTCCGCACCACCAGCGGATCCTCCGCGCCCAGCTGCTTGCGCTCCTGCTCCAGGGCGGCGCGCAGCAGGACGACGGCCTCCGCGGCCTTGCCCTGGCCCAGCAGCGCGGCCGCTGCCTCGGCCGTGCGGTTGGCTTCCTCGACAGCGGCGCTGTTCTCCTGCGGCTGGGCCTGCGGGAGCGGAGGGAGGGTCCCGGCGGACACGAGGACGGCGGCGAGGAGGAGGTGCAGCATGGGTCGGACGTCGGCTTTCGGGGAGCGGATGGTATTCCTTTGGAAGTTGGGGCCGGCGCAGCCTGCGCCGGCCCCGCATAACATCGCGAGCAGACCGGATCAGAGACCGTTCACCCTCTTGGCGTTGGAGTCATGGGTGTAGACCGTGGCGCCGACGGTGCGGTCCACGCGCAGCTCGTAGTACCACAGGCCCGTGCCCATGATCTTGGTGTTGATCGTGCCGGAGCCGGCGGCGCCGGTGGTGCCGGTCTTGGCCGAAGCCAGCGGCGCGCCGACGCTGAACGGGTGGCCGTTGATCGTGGAGCCGTTCAGATTGCGGCTGCGGTACAGGGTGAACGGCGCGCTGGCCGGGGCGCCGCTGTAGCTCAGAGTGATGGTGCTGCCGTTCAGGCCGCTGGCCGGACCGGTCAGGCTGATCGAGTTCACCGGCTCGATGATGGTGATCGGCGCCGCGTCCCAGCCGTCGGTGTCGTCGTTGAGGTCGTCGGCGTCCACTTCGTCCACGATCACGCCCACGAAGTAGCTGCCGGGCGTGGTGCTGACCGGGATGGTCGGGTTGACGCCGTTGACGCGCACCGAGCTCTTGGCGGCGAAGTCCCAGGTGAAGAACTGGTCGCTGAGCTTGGTGTCCGCCGTGGAGATGTTGTCGTTGCTGGACAGGTACACGTCCATGTCCACCGTGGCCGAGGCCGGGTTGGCGCTCGAGTTGTTGAACACCAGATAGTTGAGGCCGGTGGTCAGCGCGCCGGCGCGCACCGGGCCCGCGCCCACGTTCGTGTCCAGCGGCACGTAGTCCACCACGGAGCCGTACGCGCCCGGGATGAAGGTGTCGCGCACGTAGGTGAACTTGCTGCTGGTCATGCGGCAGGCGCCGAAGTACTCGGAAGTCGTGTACGGCCAGGGTCCGCTGTACGAGCAGTTGCCGTACACGTAGCGGTTGCCGGAACCGTTGATCCAGTACACGCCGGAGCCGGACGCGCCGCCGATCCAGGGCTGGGTCGGCGAGAAATCGGCCTCCATCGTGTCGGTGTACACGCGGTCGAAGTCGCCCCAGGCGTACTGGAGCGAGCTGCCCGCGAATCCGGGATAGCCGGCCATGTTGAACGTGCTGGTGTCGAAGAAGGAGTTGCTGCTGTTGTAGCCGTAGCCCAGCCAGCTGGTCAGCGCGCCCACCGGACGATCCAGGCGCACGTAGCCCTGGTCGCCGCTCCAGCTCCCGGAGACCGTCCAGCCGGTCCAGGAGCCGAGGTGGATGCCGTTGGCGGAGCCGAAGGCGTTGGCGTCGCCGTCGTACGCCGGCGTCACGACCACGCTGCCGGACCAGGTGCCGCCCGGCCCTTCGTGGACGCAGTGGCCGGCCGTGATCATGGTGCGCGCGTCGATGAGCGTGCCGGAGCAGCGGAAGCCCGACCCTCCCTGGGTGAAGCTCATGTAGCACTGCGCCGACCACGGGAAGCTCTGCGACGTGATCGTGGTGAAGCCGCCGAAGGTGCGCATGAGGCTCTCATTGACGTCGTCCGCCACCTTGGAGCCGGTCACCCAGCCGTAGGGCGCCATCGGCCCTTCCGGCACCGCCAGGAAGGTCTCCTCCCCGGTCGCCGGATTGAACGTCACCGCCAGGTTCGGCCCGCGGTGCACGCCGGAGAACACCGGCATCGGCGCGGCCGGGAGATTGGCCAGATCCGGCGGCAGGTCCACGTGGTAGCGGGGCGCGCCTTCGTCGCCGGGTCGGGCAGGAACCACCTCGCCGGGCTGCGGCTGGGCGTCCACGGAGGGTTGCTGGGCCTGCTGGGCGGCCAGGGCCGGCACCAGGGCAGCGAACAGAATCATGCCAAGTTTGGGTTGCATTGCAGGAGTGATCGGTTGGTTGGAATCGAGTGGATGAAGAACACGGGGCAGCCCGCGGATCCCATCCGACCGTCACGGCCAGCGCGGGACGCCGCTTTCGTGTTCAGTAGCCTTGCTGAATCCCGATGGCGCATTACCGGCGCTTTTCCGCAGCGGCTGCACCTCTGAGGAATTGCCCCCATGCCCGCGCCGTCTCACGGGTTTTCTGGCAGGGCCGGGCCGGCCGGTGCCGGGAAGCCCTGACCCTCCCTCGAAGGCGCTTCCGGCGCGACTGCTACAGGAAAACCCGGGACATCTCCGACCTGCGGTCAGTCCCTAGGCAATGGCCGTTCCATTCCTTGCGACGCATGCACGGAACAACTCGAGGAGGCGTGAAGTGACCGGCCCCAACGCGCCGGCGCCGATCGGGCGGCCGTCCACTTGCCCCACCCAGGCCAGCTCGCCCATGGTGCCGGTGCAGAACACCTCGTCGGCGCGGTAGAACTCCATCAGGGACAGGTCGCGCACCTGGTGCGGGATGGCGTGCTGTGCGCACAGCTCCAGCACCGTGGCGCGGGTGATGCCCTCCGGGCAGGCCACGGTGCGCGGGGTCTCGACCACTCCGTCCTTCACCAGGAACAGGTGCGTGGCGTTGGTCTCGGCCACGAAGCCGCGCGCGTCCAGCATGACGGCGTCGTCGGCGCCGGCGTTGTTGGCCTCGATCTTGGCCAGGATGGACTGGGCCAGGTTGGCGTGATGGATCTTGGGGTCCAGGCAGTCCGGCGGGAAGCGGCGCACGCTGCTCGTGATCAACTTCAGCCCGCCCCGGGACGCGTGCTCCTCGTAGACCGGCGCCTTCCACTCGGCCAGGACGATCAGCGTCGGCCCCGCCGTGTTCAGGCGCGGGTCCATGCCGCTGGTGTACTTCACGCCGCGCGTCAGCGTCAGGCGGATGTGCACGCCGTCGCGCATGCCGTTGGCGCGCAAGGTCCTGCGGATCTCCTCGGTGATCGCCTCGGAGGAGGGGATCTGCTGGAACGCCAGGGCCCGGGCCGAGTTGTGCAGCCGCTGCAGGTGCTCGTCGAGCTTGAACACGCGCCCGTCGTACACGCGCAGACCCTCCCACACGGCGTCGCCGCCCTGCACGGCGGAGTCGAAGGGGCTGATTCCGGCCTGGTCGCGGTGCACCAGGGCGCCGTTCACGTTCACCAGGAGGTCCCGGTTGCGGGGATCAAACTTCTGCAGCATGCGTGATCCGGTGCTGGTGGAGGATCCGATACAGCCTCTGGCATTCCTCGTACGTGTTCTCCAGGCCCGGCGGCAGGGGCTCGTCCTTGCGCTTGTACGGGTCGAACCCCTTGGACTTGTACACGGCGCCGTACCAGTGCGGGCCCCAGACGCCGTCGGTGGGGCGCGGCCCGGGCTCCCAGCGCAGCATGCGCTCGTCGAACGGGATGCCGACGCGCTGGCACAGCGCCGCCAGGACGCCGCGCGGATCCTCGAGCACGTCGCGCGCGTCCACCACGGGCGGCGCGCGGCCGGTGCGCGCGCGCACGCGCTCGAACATCGCCACCTCCTGCGGCAGGCCCAGCTGCTCCGGCCGCGGGTCCGGCACGATCTTCACGTAGCTCGTAATCATCTCCAGCGGGTCGCGGATCAGGAAGCAGTTGCGCACGCCGTCGATCCAGGCGATGTCGTCGCCGGGCAGCACGTGGTGCGCCATGTGCTTCTGGTAGAAGACCGCCTTGCCCTCCGGCACCGGCCCGGTGAGCCAGCGCACGATTTCCCCGAAGTCGGTCGCGTGCGCGCGCAGGATCTCCTCGTATCCCGGGTGGCGCAGGCCGGTGAGCTGCAGGTAGCGCGCGTAGAACGGCTCGTCGCACACGAACGTGTCCGTGCGGCTGCCGAAACTGCGCAGCAGGGCCGTGCTGATGTTGCGCGGCCCCGACCACATGGCGACGCGAACGCTACGATCCGCCATCGCCGCATCGTAGCAACACCATGCGCGCCTGCCTGTTGCGCCGTCCCGCCCCGGTCGCGAGCGCCCCGCTGCGGCTGGAAGAGGTCCCGCTGCCGGCCCCGGGCGCCGGCGAGGTGCTGGTGCGCGTCCATGCCTGCGGCGTGTGCCGTACCGACCTGCACGTCGTCGAGGGCGACCTGCCGCCGCGCCGGCTGCCCGTCATCCCGGGGCACCAGGTGGTCGGCACGGTGGAGACGGACCAGGGGCGCCGGCGCGTGGGCGTCGCCTGGGTGCACCGCACCTGCGGCGCCTGCCGCTTCTGCTCCGGCGGCCGCGAGAACCTGTGCACGGCGCCGGACTTCACCGGCTGGACCGTGGACGGCGGCTTCGCCGAGTACGTCACGGCACCCGCGCACTTCCTCCACCCCATTCCGGACGGGTTCTCCGACCAGCAGGCCGCTCCGCTCCTGTGCGCCGGCATCATCGGCTACCGCGCGCTGAAGCTGGCCGGCCTGCGGCCCGGCATGCGTCTGGGGATCTACGGCTTCGGCGCCGCCGGGCACGTCGCCATCCAGATCGCGCGCGCGCGCGGTGCCGAGGTCGTCGTGTGCACGCGCGATCGCGCGCGCCACCAGAAGCTGGCGGAGGAGCTGGGTGCCGCCTGGGTGGGCGGCGCCGCCGAGGCCCCGCCGCGGCCGCTCGACGCAGCACTCCTGTTCGCGCCCGCCGGCGAGCTGGTCCCGCCGGCCCTGGCCGCGCTCGATCGCGGCGGAGTCCTGGTGCTCGCCGGCATCCACATGAGCCCGACGCCGCCGCTGCCCTACCCGCTCCTCTATCACGAGCGCGTGGTCCGCAGCGTCGCCAACAACACGCGCGACGACGCGCGCGAGTTCCTGGCCGAGGCCGCGCGCGTGCCCGTGCGCACGCACGTGCAGCTCTTCTCCCTGGAGGCGGCCAACGAAGCCCTGCGCGCCCTCGCGCACGACGCCGTCCGCGGCGCCGCCGTGCTCGCGGTCGCTCCGTCCTAGACCCCCGCCGCATGCCCCACCCCGCCGCCTTGCCCGAAGAGGAGCTCAAGAAGCAGGTGGACTCCGAGCGCACGCGCAGTTCGGGCCCCGGCGGACAGCACCGCAACAAGGTGGAGACCACCGTGCGCCTCACGCACCGTCCCACGGGCATCCAGGCGCAGGCCGGCGAGCGGCGCAGCCAGGCCGAGAACCTGCGCGAAGCCCTGCGCCGGCTGCGCATGAACCTGGCACTGCATTACCGCACGCCGCTCACGGACGCGATGTTCGTCGTGCCCGCCTCGCATCGCCCGAGCGCCTTGTGGCTGAGCCGCGTGCGCGACGGCAGGATCGCGGTGAATCCGGACCACCACGACTTCCCGGCGATCCTGGCGGAAGCGCTGGACGTGCTGCACCTGTATGCAGACGACCACGAGCACGCGGCTGCGGCGCTCGGAGTCACGAACTCGCAGTTCGTCAAGTTCCTGGCGCTCGAGCCGTCGGTCCTGTCCGCGTACAACCAGCGCCGCGCCGCGCGCGGCCAGCATCCGCTGCGCGGCTAGCACCCCGGGCATGTCGCGCCGGGGTGCTGCCGCACAGTCACTTCCACATTTGCGGAAACCTGGAAGTCGCTGCGCCGCACGCTGCCGGTCAGGGGGTGGACAAGGACCCGGGCCGGCGCAGAATAGCCCGCCATGAAGACCATCCAGGGCCCGGCCATCTTTCTCGCACAGTTCATGGGCGACACGCCGCCCTTCAACACGCTGGACGGCGCGGCCGGATGGGCGGCGGGTCTCGGCTTCCAGGGGCTGCAGATCCCGTCCTGGGACGCGCGCGCCATCGACCTGGACAAAGCGGCGAAGTCCAGGGCTTACTGCGATGACTACCGCGCGAAGCTCGAGCAGCACGGCCTGGTGCCGACCGAGCTGAGCACGCACCTGCAGGGCCAGCTGGTCGCCGTGCATCCGGCGTACGACGACCTGTTCGACGGCTTCGCCCCCAAGGGGCTGCGCGGCAAGCCCAAGGCGCGCACCGAGTGGGCCGTGGACCAGGTGAAGAAGTGCCTGACCGCCTCGAAGAACCTCGGACTGAACGCCATGGCCACCTTCAGCGGCGCGCTGGCCTGGCCGTACCTGTATCCTTGGCCGCAGCGCCCGGCCGGCCTGGTGGAACAGGCGTTCGCGGAGCTGGCGCGGCGCTGGAAGCCGATCCTGCAGCACGCCGAGAAGTGCGGCGTGGACTGCGCCTTCGAGATCCACCCCGGCGAGGACCTGCACGACGGGGTGACCTTCGAGCGCTTCCTTGAGGCCACGGGCGGGCATCCGCGCGTGCAGATGCTGTACGACCCGAGCCACTTCGTGCTGCAGCAGCTCGACTACCTGCAGTACATCGATGAGTACCACGACTTCATCAAGGTCTTCCACGTGAAGGACGCGGAGTTCCGGCCCAACGGGCGCTCCGGCGTGTACGGCGGCTACCAGCCCTGGGCGGACCGGCCGGGCCGGTTCCGCAGCCTGGGCGACGGACAGATCGACTTCACCGCCATCTTCACCAGGCTGGCGCGCTACGACTATCCGGGCTGGGCGGTGCTGGAGTGGGAGTGCGCGTACAAGAGCGGCGACGTGGGCGCGCGCGAAGGCGCCGAGTTCATCCGCCGCCACATCATCCCGGTGGCCGAGAAGGCCTTCGACGACTTCGCCGGCTCCGGCGTGAACCAGAAGATGAACAAGAAGGTGCTGGGGCTGGCATGAGCGCGCGCCGCCGGCTGCGCATGGGCATGGTGGGCGGCGGCCCGGGCGCTTTCATCGGCGCCGTGCACCGCATCTGCCTGGCGATGGACGGCGAGTTCACGCTGGTCGCGGGCGCCTTCAGCTCCGATCCGGAGAAGAGCCGCCAGACCGGCGCCGAACTCGGGCTGGAGCCGGCGCGCGTCTACGGCTCCTGGGAGGAGATGGCGGCGCGCGAGGCGGCGCTGCCGGCGGAGGTCCGCATCGACGCGGTCTCCATCGTCACCCCCAACCACGTGCACCACGGGCCGGCGATCGAGTTCCTGCGCCGCGGCTTCCACGTGATCTGCGACAAGCCGCTGACCACCGACAGCAGGCGCGCGGCGCAGATGGCTGCGGCGGTGAGGAAGTCGAAGCGCGTGTTCGCGCTCACCCACAACTACACCGGCTACCCGATGGTGCGCGAGGCGCGCGAGCTGGTGCGCGGCGGGAAGATCGGCCAGGTCCGCAAGGTCTATGCCGAGTACCTGCAGGGATGGCTGGCCGATCCGCTGGAGAAGTCCGGCCAGAAGCAGGCCTCCTGGCGCGTGGACCCCAAGCGCAGCGGCCCCGGCGGGTCGCTGGGCGACATCGGCACACACGCCTTCAACCTGCTCGAGCACGTCACCGGCCAGCGCGTGAAGCGCCTGTACGGCAAGCGCAGCAGCTTCGTGCCCGGCCGCAAGGTGGACGACGACGCCATGGTGCTGCTGGAGCTCGGCGGCGGCGGCAACGGCACGCTGTGCTGCTCGCAGGTCTGCGTGGGCGAGGAGAACGGGCTGCGGTTGCGCGTCTACGGCACCGAAGGCGGGATCGAGTGGCACCAGCACCACCCGAACGATCTCAAGATCTACTGGAAGGACCGCGCGCCCGAGATCCGCCGCGCCGCCAACGGCTACCTCACTCCATCGGCGCGATCGCTGGCCCGCGTCCCGCCCGGGCACCCCGAGGGCTACCTGGAGGGCTTCGCCAACATCTACCGCGCCTTCGCGCGCGCCATCCGCGGCCAGAAGGACATCGAGGACTCCTTCCCGACCGTCCAGGAAGGAGTCCGCGGCGTTCGATTCATCGAGGCGGTGATCGCCTCCTCACGCAGGAAGAGCTGGGTCGGCCTGCGCTAGCCTACTGCACGCAGAAGTTGCCGTTCGCCCCTCCGATCACGCTGCAGTTGGATCCAGCCACGAAGGCGCTGCACGTGCCGGCCGGGGCCGGATTGAAGACGGTGCAGATGCCCCTGTTGCCGGGCAGGATCGAGCACTGGATGGCCGCCGTGAAGGTCGAGCACTGCTTGGGCACGAGCCCGGGCTGCACGCCGACGCCCACGGAGCAGTAGTTCCGGCTGGGACCGCCGCCCTTCAGCACCGAGCACTGCACCACGCCGCCGCCGCCGCCGCCGAAGGTGGAGCACTGATTGTTCGCGAAGCGCGCCGGGTTCTGCGCCGAGCACTTCTGGCCGCTGCCCTGCGCCATGATCGAGCACTGGACGGAGCTGCCGGGCACGCTGCCGAAGGCGCTGCACAGCGATTGCGCCGTCGGGTTGATCACCGGTTGCAGCACCGAGCACTGCCTGTTGACTCCGCCGAGAGTGGAGCACGCGGCCGCGCCGCCGGCGGCCGTGGCGATGAAGGCCGAGCAGAACTGTGCGTTGTCGCAGTGGGCACTGCAGCGCTGGCCGGCGGTCGTGGTGGAGCACAGGGGCGGAGCGCCCGGGTCCGTGGAATCGACCGAGCACCTCAGGCCGGGCGTGCCGTTCGGCATGACCGAGGTCGGGAGGTGGTTGCGGCCGCTGCCGCCGGTCGCGGAGGACCAGGCGGCGCCGGGAGTCTGCTGCAGGAAGCTGGCGGTCGTCGCGTTCAGGCTGTGCCAGATCGTCGAGCTGGCTTCGCCTCTGCCGGGGATCAGCGCCCATGCTGCGACCGCGCCGGCGCCAAACAGGAGGATGCGGGGTATCACAGATCTGGAGTTCATGGAGAGTCCCTTGGGTAAAGAAGGCACTCTCCCAGACTAACAGAGCGCCGGGCGGGACCTGGTTGAGGCCCCGCCCGTTCATGGATGGACCGCGGCGCTTCCTATTGCACGCAGAAGCTGCCGTTCGCTCCGCCGATCACGCTGCACGTGGACGGCGTCACCAGGATGCTGCACGAGCCGGTCGGCGCCGGGCTGAACGTGGTGCAGATGCCCTTGTTCCCCGGCAGGATGGAGCACTGGCTGTTCTGCGCGGAGGTCGAGCACTGCTTGGTCATGAGCCCGGGAGGCACGGCGCCGCCAGCCGAGCAGTAGTTGGCAAGCGGGCCGCCGTTCAGGACCGAGCACTGATGCGTGCCGCCGACGGCGCCGCTGGGGAAGGTGGAGCACAGGTTGCCTTGGAAGCGCGCCGGGTTCTGCACCGAGCACTTCTGGCCGTTGCCCGGCCCCATGACCGAGCACCGGATGGTCGTGCCCGGGATCCCGCCGAATGCGCTGCATACGGAGGGTGCCGTGCCGTTGATCACCGGCTGGAGCACCGAGCACTGCCGGTTGGCTCCTCCTCCGAGCGTCGAGCACACGGCCGCTCCCGCACCGACCGCGCCGATGAACGCCGAGCAGCGCTGCGCGTTGTCGCAGTGCGCGCTGCAGCGCGGTGCCGCAGCGGTGGTCGAGCACCGGGGCGGCGCGCCCAGGTCGCTGGTGTCGACCGAGCACAGCAGCCCGACGGTTCCGTTGGGCATGGCCGAGGTCGGCAGGTGGTTGCGCCCGCCTCCGCCGGTCGCCGTCGACCAGCCGAGCGCCGGTCCCTGCTGCAGGAACGCGGCCGCGGCGACATTGGCGTCCAGGCTGCGCCAGGCCGAGGAGCTGGCTTCGCCGCTTCCCGGGATCAGCGCCCAGGCCAGGGCCGCGCCGCCGCCGAACAGGAGTATGCGGGGGATCAGGGATCGGGAGTTCATGGAGAATCCTTGGTTAGAGAGGAAAGACCATTCCAGCCTAGACGCGACCGGGGCTGGTGTCCATGCGCCGGGCTATGGCCGGGTTCGCGCACGGACCTGGGACTGCAGGCGCTCGAGGTAGCCCTGGTACTCGGCCTTGAGCTCGCCGGGGACCTCCCCCAGGGCCCTGGCGGACTGTTCCAGGGCTTCGTCGTCGCGCCCGGCGGCGTACAGCGCCCAGGCCAGCGTGTCGCGGTAGATCGGGCGGTCTTCCAGCGCGGCCAGTTCCACGGCCAGGGTGGCCGCCAGCACCGCTTCGTCCTCGAAGCCGGGGATGGGCCGGTCCGGGTCGGACACGATCCAGGCAAAGGCGTTGTGCACGTAGGGATCCTCGGGCCGGGCCGAGCACAGGCGCCGCCAGGCGGCCGCCGCACGGACCGGCTCGCCGTTCTGCTGGCACAACTCCGCCAGGTACTGCAGGCTGTTGACGGTGTCGGTGTTGCCGATTCCATACCGGCGCTCCTGCGCGGCGGCCGTGGCCTCGAGCAGCGCGATGGCGTCGTCCAGACGTTCCGCCAGGGCGTGAACCTCGGCCAGCTGGTACTGCGTCCTGAGGGTGTTGGCGTCGTCGCCGCCGAGCGTGCGGCGCTGGATGCCGAGGACGGCCTCCAGCTCGGCTTGGGCCGGCGCCGCCTGGCCCATGCGCGCGCGCACGATCGCGAGCCGGGCGCGCGTGGCCAGGGTGTCGGCGTGCTCCGGGCCCCAGGTGGCGGTCTGGGCCGCGAGCACCTCCTCCAGGAGCTGGCGCGCCTCGTCGTAGCGCCCGCTCTGCATGAGGACGACGGCCAGGTTGTGCTGGTTCACCAGGCGGTCGAAGTGTGCGGGCCCCAGCACCCGTTCCTGGAGGGCGATCACGCGCCGGTAAAGCTCCTGCGCGTCGTCCCAGCGCTGCTGCTCCACGTACAGCATGCCCAGGGTGGACTCGATGTCCAGGCAGTCGGGATGCTCGGGGCCGAGCACGCGCTGCGCGCGCGCCAGCACGTCGCGCAGCATCGGCTCGGCCTCGCCGAAGCGGCTGGCGCTGTACAGCGTGTGCGCCAGGTGGTACTGTGCGTTGAGCGCGTCCGGGTCGTCGGGGCCGTGCAGGGACTTCTGCGTCTCCCAGGCGCCGGCCAGGAGCCGCACGGACATGTCGTAGTCGCCGCTGCGGCGCGCGCCGATGGCCAGGTTGCGGATCAGGCTGAAGGTGATGGGCGAGTCCGGCCCCTGGGTGCGCAGGGCCGTGGCCAGCAGGCGCTGCGTCTCCTGCTCCGCGCCCGCCCGGTCGCCGCGCAGGCTGCGCAGCAGTGCGGACGAGCATTCCAGGCGCAGGCGCACGTAATGGCCCTCCGGCAGGGTCCGGAAGGCGACGTCCCGGCAGCGCGCGAGCAGGCGCTCGGCCGCGTCCAGCTCGGCCCGGTCCAGGTGGACGCTGACCAGCTCCGCCTGCGCGCGCAAGGTGGTCTCGTGCCTGGGCCCCAGGATCTCGAGCGCGGTCTGCGCCGACTCCGCCAGCAGCGCCGCGGCTGCGTCCAGGTCGCCGAGCGCGCGGTATACCCGCCCCACGGTGGTGAGCAGCTCCACGCGCGTCTTGGGCTGCTCGTCCAGGTCGGTGCGCACGCGGCTCAGGCCGGTGCGCAGGACGTCGCTGGCGCTGAGGCGCTCGCCGTGCGCGCGCGCCGGCCCGGCGCCTTCGAAGATGCGCACCAGGAACTCCGTCACCTGGTCGGCGGTGGCCAGGGCGTCCAGGGTGCGGCGTTCGGCGGCGCGCGACTGCAGCAGCGCCCACGCCACCGCGGCAAAGGTCAGCGCCGCAGCCGCAGCCGCGAGCGCCGGCCCGGGATGGCGCCGCACCCACTTGCGCGCCCGTTCCCACGGGCCCGGGGGCCGGGCCAGGACCGGCTCGTGGCGCAGGAAGCGGCGCAGGTCGCCGGCCAGCGCCGCCATGCTCGGGTAGCGGCGCTGCGGGTCCTTCTCCAGGGCCTTCATCGTGATCGCGGCCAGCTCGCGCGGGATGCCGCTGCGCAGCCGGGTCGGATACGGCGGGTCCTGGGAGCGGATCTTGTCCATGACCTGCTGGCTGGAGTCGCCGTCGAAGGGGCGCGACAGCGTGAGCAGCTCGTAGCAGGCCGCACCCAGCGAGAACTGGTCGCTGCGCGCGGTGATGCCGCGGCCGCCCGCCACCTGCTCGGGCGACATGTAGAACGGCGTGCCGGCGTAGTCGCCGGTGCGGGTGAGGGCGAGCGCGTCCTCCACGTGCGCCAGTCCGAAGTCGTTCACCTTGGGCCGCCCGTCGGGGGCGATCAGCACGTTGCCGGGCTTGACGTCGCGGTGGATCACGCCGGCCTGGTGCAGCGCCTCGAGCGCGTCGGCCACCAGCGCCACGCGCTCCGCCAGCCGGCGGTAGTGGTCGGGCTCGAGATCCGCGCGCTGGCGCAGGCGCGCGATCTCGTCGGCCAGGGTGCGGCCGCCGGGCACCAGCTCCTGGGCGATGTAGTGCGCGCCGGCGTGCTCGCCCACGCCGTAGATCGCCACCACTCCGGGGTGGGCGACGCGGGCCCCGGCTTCGGCTTCACGCTGGAAGCGCTCGAGCCGGACCGGGTGCAGGCCGAACTCCGGCGGCAGCAGCTTCAGCGCCACGGTGCGCCGCAGCGGGATCTGCTCCGCCTCCCAGACCACGCCCATGCCGCCGCGGCCCAGCTCGCGCAGCAGGCGGAACTCGCCCAGCACGCGGCCGGCCGCGGCTTCCGGCGCGTGCAGCTCCAGGCGCCGGCGCAGCAGCTCGTACTTGTCGATGGCGCGGCGCAGCCCCGTGCGGACCTCCGGCGGCTGCGCGGCGATGAAGGCCTCCGGGTCCGGGCGCTCGCCGGACAGCAGCAGGTCCAGGTAGCGGTCGAACGCCTGCTCGCCCGGGCTCGTGGACGCGCCGTCGGCCTCGGTCATTCAGGAGCCTGGCTCAGCGACTGGAAGCTGCGCAC
The DNA here is from genome assembly GCA_004295085.1 of Planctomycetota bacterium. Classification (GTDB taxonomy): domain Bacteria; phylum Planctomycetota; class UBA1135; order UBA1135; family UBA1135; genus SHNF01. Next base: position 470,165 of record SHNF01000002.1, read on the forward strand.
CGCGTTCCGGATCCGCCGCCGCACGCCGTGCGCCGGGATTCCGGTCTGCCGCGCGATCTCGGCCGCCGGCAGACCCTGCAGGTGCAGTCGCAGCAGGCGCCGGTCGTCCTCGCCCAGACGCGCCAGGAACAGGATCAGCCGGTCCCGGTCTTCCAGCTCGCGCAGCAGCGAGGAGGGGGTCGAGTCCCGCACCGGCGCGGGGAGAGCGGCCGGATCCGCCTCCACGCGCAAGTCTTCGCGCCGGCGTCCGGCATCGAGCTGGCGCGCCCGGTCCGAGGCCTTCCAGCGCAGGCGGTGGGCGAGGAACGCCAGGAACTGCTGGCGGGTCTCGAACTGCAGCTCCGCCAGCCGCGGCCACAGGTCGCCCAGCACCGAGTCCACGAGATCGCCCTGGTCGAGGTAGCGCTGCAGCGCCGGCGACAAGGTCGCCTGCGCCATGCGGTACAGGTCCAGCAGGAAGAAGGCGATGAACTCGTCGGCGATGCCGCGGTCCTGCGCCGCCGCGCGGTGCACGACGCCGAGCACGGCGTCCTCCAGCGCCGCGCCCGCCTCGAGCCGGCTCAGCGCCGCCGCCAGCGCCGCCGGCCGGGACAGCCAGCGCTCGCTCGCGGGCCCCAGCCGCCGGCGGGCGAAGGCGAGGGCTTCAGCAGCACGCGCGTCGGTGCTCACTGCCGCGATCCGGAGCAGGGGCGGAGCCCGTCATCCAGGCTCCGCCCGGAAGGACCGGGATTCAGGCGTTCGAACCGGTCCAGGGACGCGACCGGCTTACGGCCAGCGGCAGAGTACGCCGTTGGGTCCGCCGATGACGCTGCACGTAGACGGCGCTGCAAAGACGCTGCACGTCCCGGCGGGAGCCGGGGCGAAGACGGTGCAGAACCCGCGGCTGCCCGGACGCACCGAGCAGTTGCTGTTGGGTGCAAAGGTGGAGCACTGCTTGGGCACGAAACCGGGTTGCACGGCGTTGCCCACCGAGCAGTAGTTCTTGGTATTGACACCCCCGTTCAGCACCGAGCACTGATGGAAACCGCCCACCGGCCCCGACGGGAAGGTGGAGCACTGGTTGGCCTGGAAGCGCGCCGGGTTCTCGGCCGAGCAGGCCTGGTTGTTGCCCGGCATCATGATCGAGCACTGGATCCTGGTGCCCGGGATGCCGCCGAAGGCGCTGCACTGGGACTGACCGGCGCCCTGGATCACCGGCTGCAGCACCGAGCAGCGCCGGCCGTTGCCGCCGAGCGCCGAGCAGAGGGCGTCGGTGCCGCCGGCCGTGGCCGCGTACGCGGAGCAGCGCTGCATGTTGTCGCAGTGCGCGGAGCAGCGCTGGTTGGTCGCGGTGGTGGTGGAGCACTGCGCCGGCGGCGGATCCGTGGTGTCCACGGAGCACACCTGGCCGACGGTGCCGTTGGGCATGACCGAGTTCGGGAGGTGGTTGCGGCTGCTGCCGCCGACGGCGGACGTCCAGGCCGCGGAAGGCGACTGCTGCAGGTAGGCGACGCCGGCGGCCGCGGTCGGCCGCCACGACGGCGGGGACGCGTCGCTGCGGCCGGGCACCAGGGCCCAGGCAAGCGCCGCAGCGGCGCCGAGCGCCACGACCCGGGGGAGAAGGGAAAGTGTTTTCATGTAAAGACTCCTTGGATGCCAGGGGCTGGAATAGCCTACACCCTCGTGCCAGCGGACCCGGCAATGTGGCGGGGACATGTGCGCGGCGCGGCGCCGAATTGCGCTGGCATCCGGGCGTTCTCTTCGTAGCCTGCTCGCCGTCTCATGCTGCATCTCCTCGCCCTGCTGCTGCCTTCCGAGCCCGAAGTGACCGCGTTCGTGGACGTGAGGGTGATCCCCATGGACCGCGAGCGCGTGCTGGAGCATCAGACGGTGCTGGTGCGCGGCGACCGCATCGCGCGCGTGGGTCCGGCCGCCGAGGTGGCCGTGCCGGAGGGCGCGCGCCGCATTGACGGCGCCGGCCGCACCCTGGTGCCGGGACTCACGGACATGCACGCGCACTTCCTGTGCGACTTCGGCTTCCAGCCGGACGCGCGCGTGGACGACGAGATGTTCCTGATGCTCGGCAACGGCGTCACCACCGCGCGCCTGATGATCGGGCGGCCGGAGCACCTGCAGTGGCGCCGCGAGATCGACGGGGGCGCCCGCCTCGGCCCGCGGCTGTTCGTGGCCAGCCCGCAGTTCTCCGGGCGCCGCTACGGCGATCCGCACTTCAACGGGGTGGAAGTCAAGACTCCGGAGGCGGCCGCGGCCGCGGTGCGCCAGTGCAAGAAGGACGGCTACGACTGCATCAAGCTCACGTTCTTCATCTCGCGCCCGGTGTACGACGCCGTGGTCGCGACCGCCCGGGAGGAAGGCATCCGCGTGGTCGGCCACGTGGGCCACGACGTCGGCCTCCCGCGCGCGCTGGAGGCCGGCCAGCAGGTGGAGCACCTGGACGAGTTCCTGGAGATGCTGCTGCCGGAGCCGGCCGGCGGCCGCACGAGCGTGTCGGGGATGAGCGTGTGGGACCCGCGCTCCTGGCCCAGCGTGGACCACCTGGACGCGTCGCGCATCCCGGCGGTGGCGGAGCAGGTGGTGCAGGCCGGCATCTGGAACACGCCCACGCTGTTCTACCTGGACACCTTCGGCGTGCGCCGCAGCCGGGAGGAGATCCAGTCCTGGCCGTGGTACCGCTTCTTCACGCCGGACTACGTCCAGAAGTTCGAGGACGCGCGCCTGCGCTTCCTGGAGGTGCAGCCCTCGGACGAGCGCGCCGCCAGGTTCGTGGCGCTGCGGCGCGCCTTCGTCAAGGCGCTGTGGGAACACGGCGGCAAGCTGATGGCGGGCAGCGACGCGCCCGAGCTGTTCTGCCTGTACGGCTTCACCCTGCACCGCGAGATCCAGACCTTCGTGGAGGCCGGGTTGACGCCGTACGCGGCCCTGGAGACGGCCACGCGCAACCCGGCGGAGTGGCTCGGCATCGCCGGCGACGCCGGAACGATCGCGGAGGGCCGGCGCGCCGACCTGGTGCTGGCCGAGGGCAACCCGCTGGACGACCTGCGGCGCCTGGAACGGCCGGTGGGCGTCAGGCTGCGCGGCCGCTGGATCCCGCGCGACGCGATCGAAACGCGCTTCGACGCGATCGCGGCCGCGTTCCAGGCCGGGAGCTGAAACGGAGGCCGGCGGCGGGCCATGCCTAGACTATGGGGGACGCCCCCCGCATGGCCCACGAAGCACGTCCTTTCCCCACGCTCGCTGACGGGCTGCGCTACGGCGCCGCCGGCGGCCTGACCCTCTGGTGCGCCGACTCCGTGGCGCGCCTCGCGGCCGCCGTCAGCTCGCGCCAGGTGCCCTGGTCGGCCTACAACCTGAACGCGCTGGCGCTGGAGTGCTTCCTGGCCGGCCTGACCGCCGGCGCCGGCATGCTCATCGGCGTGCTGGCTGCGGCCGTGGCCGGCAAGGCCCTGCGGCGCCTGCCGGCGAGCGTGCCGGAGGGCCCGATCGCGCTGCGGGCCCGCGTCGTGCCCTACGTCGCCCTCGAGTGCGCGGCGCTCCTGGTCCTGGCCCTGAGCGTGGCCGGGCGGCACCTGAGCGCGCGGCAGTTCGTGATCGCCGTGGCCGTGGCCATGGGGGTGTCCTTCCTGTTCACCGGCGCCCTTCTGCGCCGCCGCAGCCGCGTCCTGGCGCTGTCCGGGCCGCTGCTGCTGGTCCTGGGCCTGGCGCTGGCGAGCCTGACCTGGCTGCTGCGCGTGCTGCAGACTCCCGAGATCCTCGCGGACCCGCGGCTCGAGGTCGGCACCGCGCGCTCCGAGGCCGCGGACGTCCTGCTGATCACCATGGACACCACGCGCGCCGACCGGCTCGGCTGTTACGGGAACGAGCGCGCGCGCACCCCCAACCTGGACCGCCTGGCGGCGGAGGGAGTGCTGTACGAGCGCGCCTACGCGCCCACCTCCAGCACGCAGCCGAGCCACGCCTCGATCCTGACCGGCCTGCAGATGCCCTGGCACGGGGTGCGCCGCAACAACGAGGCGGGACTGGACGAGTCGGTCCCCACCGTGCCGGCCCTGCTCGCGCAGCAGGGATACGCCACCCGGGCCGTGATCTCCGCGTATCCGCTGGACCGCCAGTTCGGCTTCTGGCGCGGCTTCGGCTATTACGACGACCGCATGCCGCAGCGCTTCAGCCTCGGGCACGCGCCCCGCCAGTTCCAGGTGTACTTCGTGCGCCGCAGCGTCGGCTACCGCCTGGCGCAGGCCGTGGGACTGGTGGATCTCCTGTCGGAGAGCACGGAGATCTGCCGCACCGCGACCGAGACCGCCGACGCGGCGCTGGCGGCGCTGGCGAGCGCGCCCGGCGACCGCCCGCTGTTCCTGTGGGTGCACTGGTGGGATCCGCACGGCCCCTACGACCCGCCGCGGCGCTATTACGAGCCGTACCCGGCCGAGCCGGACGCGCCGGCGCGCGGCTACGGCTTCCGCTGGGGCCGCTACCCGAGCCGGGCGGACGTGTACGCCCACTACGACGGCGACATCGCCTACATGGACGCCGAGCTGGGGCGCGTGCTGGAGGCGTTCCGCGCGCGCGGCCGCAGCCACTTCATCGCCGCCACCGCCGACCACGGCGAGGGCCTGCACGAGCACGGCGTGGTCACCCACGGCAGCGACGTGTTCGACGTCACGCTGCACGTGCCGCTCATCGTCGGCGGCGCCGGCGTGCCCGCCGGCGTGCGCGTGCAGGAGTCCGTCGCCGCTTACGACCTGGCTCCCACCATCCTGCAGCTCGCGAGCGCGCCGTTCCCGCCCGACCTGGCCGCCGCGCCGCTGCAGCCCTTCGACGCCACGGCGCCGGCCGCGCAAGCCGGGCGCAGCTTCTACCACGAGGCCACGCAGCGCCTCCACGCCGGCGGCGCCCGCGATCTCAACCGCGCCTGGCGCGCGCAGGGCTGGAAGTACCTGGCCCTGGTCGAGAACCCGGCCGCCCCCGCGGAGCAGGAGCTGCTGTACCGCTACGTGGAGGATGCGCGCGAGACGCGCAACCTCGTCCAGGAGCACGCGGACCTTGCACGCGAGCTCCTCGCGGCCCTCGAGGCTTTCACCAGCAGCTTCCCGATCGGCCGTGGCGTCACGCTCCGCGCCGACGAGGAGCGTGACGCCAACATGGCGGAGCTCGGGTATGCCGACGGCGACACGCCGCCGGCCGAGGACGGCCCTATTCCGCCTTGATCCGGACCCGCGCTGCATGCCGTTTTGGCAGCGGCACAGGCGACACCCGGCCGCTCGCGGCATTGCCAGGCCGCCGCGTAGCGCGCCGCGTGTCGCAGCGACATGCAAGGCTCACGCGCCAAACACCACAGAACCAAAGCAGCTCTTGTAGCGTCGCATGGACCGAGGCGGACCAAGTCGGGGCTCGAGCTGAGGCGAGCTCGTCAGGCACGGCCGCCTCTTTCCCATTAAGCCAATCCGGCAAGCAAACATGCAGACGCTCCGCCGTCACGCGGTGACGGCGGAGCGTCGCGCTGTGTTGCCCGGTACCTACGGCAGGACCGGCGCCAGGATGGCGTTGGTCTTGACCGAATCTGCGCCGTTGACGCCGCGCTGGATCACGGCCTGGAAGCCGAACAAGTGCACCGGCGTCGTGGCCGGCACCTTCTGCGTGAGCACCGCCGTGCCGTCCGCTCCGGCCACGGCCATGCCGGCCTGCTGCGCCGTGGGCTCCAGGTCCAGCCGCAGGCCGCCGAGCGCCGGAATGCGGTTGCCTTCGCCGACCCCGCTGGCGCTGTAGAGGAACACCACGGCCTCGCCCGGCTCGGCGCCGGTGACCGTCCAGGTCGCCTGCTGGCCGCGGTGCAGCGGCGTCTGCGTGAGCGGAGGCTGCGCCTGCAGCTCCAGGAACTGGTCGACGCCGACATGGTGCATCACCGTGCTGAAGCCGTCGGACCACTCGACGCGCAGCTCGTCCACCACCGTCGCAGCGCCCAGTCCGAAGTGCAGCGCCTGCTCCGGGCAGCCGAGGTAGGTCTGGCCCAAGTCCATGTATTCGACCTGGGTGCGCCCGCCGGTGGTCACTTCCACCCGCGTGCCGAAGCCGTTCGGAGCCAGGCCGGGATGGCCGCTGGTGTCGAACGTGACGTGGAGCCAGTGGTTGCCATTGGCCAGGTCGTTGCGGAAGGCCTTCAACGGACCGCCGCTCGCGCTGAGGATGACGTCCTGGTCGCCGTCACGGTCGAAGTCGATGTGCACGATGGTGCGACCCTGGTAGTTGTAGGCGAAGCCGACCTGGGTGGTGACGTCGGCGAACATCCCGGCGCCCAGGTTGTGGAACATCTTGGAGGGATAGCTGTCCCATTGCCCGAACCAGCCGTTGGTCGCGCCGAAGTCCACCCAGCCGTCGTTGTCCATGTCCAGGTCGGTCACGCCCCAGCCCCAGCCGTCCTCGTAGCAGCCGCGGACCCGGCCCTCCTCGGTGAAGTTGTGGTCGCCGTGGTTGATGTACAACCTGTTGCCGCCGAGGCCGAGGGTCGGGTACCAGGCGTCGCTGACGTAGAAGTCGAGCAGGCCGTCCCCGTTCGCGTCGGCGATGCACAGGCCCATGGCGTTGGGGACGTCGAGGTCCTCCACCGTGGAGTTGCTGAAGGTGAAGGTGCCGTCGCCGTCGTTGGCGTAGTACTCGCTGCTGCCGTGGTCCGCGATCAGGAGCAGCTCAGGCCAGCGGTCGCCGTTCATGTCGGCGAAGGTCGGCACGAAGCCGGACGCCTCGAAGGCGTCGATCCCGGCCTCGTGGGTCACGTCGCGGAAGCTGCCGTTCTGCTCGTTGTGGAACAGGCGGTTGCCCTTGGTTCCCGGCGTGTAGCTGGCCACGAACAGGTCCAGCCAGCCGTCGCGGTCATAGTCGCCGAAGGCGCAGCCGAAGCCGTCGCCGAGCACGTTCACGATCTGCACTCCGGCCGGCGCGGCCACGTCGGTGAAGGTGCTGTTGCCGTTGTTCCGGTACAGGTGGTTGTGGCTGTTGCCGGGCACGCCAGCGGCGCCCATGCAGGTCACGTACAGGTCATCCCAGCCGTCCCGGTCATAGTCGCCCACGCAGGCGCCGGAGCCCATGTTCAGATCGGTCAGGCCCCATTGCGCGGCCTGGTCCAGGAAGGTGCCGTTGCCCTGGTTGATGAACAGGTAGTCGGGCCGCGTGCCGCCGCTCAGCTTGAAGAGGTCGGGCCAGCCGTCGTTGTTGAAGTCGCCCACGGTGGTGCCGCCCACCATCGGGGCCATGGGGTGGCCCGACACCGGCGCGTGCCATGAATCGAGGCCGCACTGGCTGGTGACGTCAACGAACGTGGTCTGGGCGCTTGCAGCCGCCGCGAGGCAGAGGCTGGCCGCGCTGACGATGAGCACGGAGGGAATTCTCATGATCTGGAACCGGGTAAGGAGAGGCGCTCGAGAGAGCCAGAGATCTTTCGAGGCGCAGGAGTGGGAGGAGGAAGACCACGCGCCGTGCCGGTACTCTGTGGCCCGCACCAGCCCCGTCATGGTAACAGCACGTCCTAGGACCACTTCCGGACCTCGCACTCTTGCGCTCCTGCTGGCAGCGCCTGCCCTGGCGGCGTCTGCCTGCTCGCCGGAATCGGCGCCGGAATCGGTGCTGGCCCCGGCGGCGGCCCCGCAGGTCCTGGGCGATGTCGCCGACTTCCGCCTGCTGGACCAGGCCGGGCAGCCCTTCGGCCGTTCGGATATGGCCGGCAAGGTGTGGATCGTGGACTTCATCTTCACGACCTGTCCCATGGTCTGCCCGCAGATGACCCGCGCCCTGCACGAGCTCGGGCGGTCCTGGCGCCACGAGCCCGGGCTGGAGTTCCTGAGCATCAGCGTGGACGCGGCGCACGACACTCCGGAGGTGCTGGCGCGGTACGCGGCGGGCTACCAGCCCCCGATTCCGCGCTGGACGCTGCTCACCGGGGATCCGGCCGCGATCCGCGCCTTGTGCCTGGAGTCGTTCCGACTGGCCGTCGGCGACACCAAGGACGAGCGCGGGGACATCACCCACTCCACCCGTTTCGTCCTGGTGGATGACAAGGGTCGGATCCGAGGCTACTACGACTCCCTGGACCCCGGAAAGATGACCGAGCTGAATCGGGACGTGCAGGCCTTGCTCGCACGAGACAACTCGTAGGGCTTGTTCGTGATCCAGCTCGAAGACTTCCCTACCGTTAACGCGGTCCTGAACGGCACTTCCGCCAGCTTGCTCGTGCTGGGATTCGTCCTCATCCGCCGCGGACGCGAGCGAGCGCACCGCAACGCGATGCTGGCAGCCTTCGGCTGCTCGGTCGTGTTCCTGGCCTCTTATCTCTATTACCACGCGCAGGCCGGCAGCACCCGGTACCCCGGCGAGGGGCTGGATCGGAGCCTCTATCTGGTCCTGCTCGGCACGCACACGGTCCTGGCCGCGGCCGTGCCGATCCTCTCGGCGCGGACCATCTATCTCGGCCTCAAGGACCGGAGGGCGAGCCACCGCCGCTGGGCCCGGGTGACCTTTCCGGTCTGGCTCTACGTCTCCGTGACCGGAGTCCTGATCTACCTCATCTTGTACCATTGGGCCGCGCCGGCGGCGCCCGCTGTGGTCGCGCCCGGCTGAGGATGCTCGTCTCCCCCTTCCGCGGCTACGAAGCCCCCCAGTGCGCCATGTGCAAGGAGACGCTGGAGGCCGAGAAGGCTTCCGGCGGCAGCCTGTCCGATGGCATCTCCTTGAGCATCCTGTTCATGCTTTCGCTGCCGCTCCTGATCCTGGGCGGTTTCAGCCTGGCACTGTGGCGCGCCTACCGGAGGGCCGGGCCCGGCTCCGGCGCAACTCCGCCGGGCGCGGCATGACCCCTCATCTTTTGGCGGCCGAGTCCATAAGATTCCCGGCCACAGAGGGGGCCCTCCAACCCTCTGACCCCCACGGAGAACCAGGATGAAGGCCCTTGACGGACTGGGTCTAGCCGTAGTTGCCGCCCTGACGGTCACCGGCATCGTGCTCATGAGCCCCGGCCGCGCCGAGGCGCGGACTCCCGATGTCCGCTACACGCTCGACCCGGTGACGCGGAAGGACTACGCGGGCTTCGGCGAGGAAGGCTTCGCCGCGCTCGAGCAGGCGCTCACGGCGTTCTTCGGCCCGCACGCGCAGCCCACGCTCCCCGACGGCGCCGCCGAAGCGCTGGGGCTGAGTCCCGAGCGCATCCAGCACGGCCGCAACCTGTACGTGGAGAAGTGCATGCACTGCCACGGCATGTCCGGCGGCGGCGACGGCCCCACGGCGCCGTTCCTGGTCCCCCGGCCCCGCAGCTTCCGCATGGGCAAGATCAAGTTCGCGAGCACGCCGCGGACCTCGCCGCCGGTGCACGAGGACCTGCTGCGCGTGCTGCAGCGCGGCGTGGCCTACACGGCGATGCCGTCGTTCGTGAACGAGAGCCGCGAGGACCTGGAAGCGCTGGCCTCCTACGCGCAGTTCCTGCTCATGCGCGGCTCCACCGAGCGGCTGGTGGCCTTCGTGCTGGATGACGAGGGCACCCTCGAGGAGGAGCTGACGCCGGAGCAGCGCCAGCAGGCCATCCTCGAGTACATGGCCGAGGAGTTCGATGGCGTGCGCCAGAGCTGGGTCGACGCCCGCGACCAGGTGATCGAGGCGCCCACGCCCCGTCCCCAGGCCAGCGAGGAGTCGGTGGCCCGCGGCAAGGCCCTGTTCCTGGACGCGACCACCGAGTGCTCGGCCTGCCACGGCGAGGACGGCAAGGGTCAGGGTCCCAACGTGTACAGCGCGGAGCCGTTCCCGGACGAGATCACCGGCGAGCTGCGCACCGGGTACAAGAAGTACGACGAGTGGGGCACCGAGCTGAAGGCCGCGGAGCGCGGCTACGAGGCCAGGCCGGCCGACCTCACGCGCGGCTTCTACCGCGGCGGCGACCGCCCGATCGACCTGTACCGGCGCATCCACCAGGGCGTCAACGGCAACATCATGCCGGCCTTCGGCGGCAACCTGACGCCCGAGCAGATCTGGGACCTGGTCAACTACATCTACTCCATCCGCTTCCTGGGCGTCCGTTAGGAGGTCGCGACCCATGCACCGTCTGTGGACCCTCCTGTTCGGCGCGGCGGCGGTGTTCGCCGTCGGGATCTTCTTCTGGGCCGCCGGCAAGAGCGGCTACTGGTTCCCCGAGAACGTGTCCGTGATCGGCGTGGACATCGACCACCTGTACTGGGTGATCACCTGGATCACCGGCATCACCTTCGTGGTGGTCATGGTCTTGTTCCTGTGGTTCCTGTGGAAGTACGGCGACGAGCGCCGTCCCGGGAAGGCGGTGTTCACCCACGGCAACCACACCCTGGAGACGGTGTGGACGGCGGTGCCGGCCGCCATCCTGGTCTTCATCGCCGTGTACCAGTACGGCGCCTGGAAGGAGGCGAAGTTCCGCTCGCACATGCCGGACTCGCCGCTGCACGCGCGCGTGCTGGCCGGACAGTTCGAGTGGCGCATCCGCTATCCCGGGCCCGACCGGGAGCTCTACACCGATGACGACGTGGAGCAGGTCAACCTGCTGCACGCCTGGAAGGACCAGGACATCGTGCTCCAGCTCGAGAGCCGCGACGTCCTGCACTCGTTCTTCGTGCCGGCGGCGCGCATGAAACAGGACATGGTGCCCGGCATGAAGCAGAACATGTGGTTCCAGATCACGCGGGCCGGCGAGTACGAGATCGCCTGCGCCGAGCTGTGCGGCTGGGGCCACTACAAGATGAAGGGGCACCTGATCGTGCACGAGACCAAGGCCGACTTCGACCGCTGGTACCAGGAAGCGCTGGGCCGGCAGAACGCGGACCAGCGCGACCCGAGCATCTGGGAGCGGGGCGAGTGATGAGCAGCACTGCAACGACCATCCACACCGAAGCGCACGCCGCCCACGCGGAGCACGAGCTCTCGTTCGTGAGGAAGTACATCTTCTCCACGGACCACAAGATCATCGGCATCCAGTTCCTGTTCACGGTCCTGTTCACGCTCGGCCTGGGCGGCCTGCTGGCCCTGGGCGTGCGCTGGCAGCTGGCCTACCCGTGGACCAAGGTGCCGATCTTCGGCGAGCTGCTGTGGAGCGACAACGGCGGCGCGATGCCGGCCGAGGTCTATCCCATGCTCACCACCATGCACGCCTCGGTGATGATCTTCCTGGTGATCATCCCGGGGCTGTCCGGCGTGTTCGGGAACTTCTGCATCCCGCTGCAGATCGGTGCGCGCGACATGGCCTTCCCGACCATGAACATGATCTCTTACTGGTTCATGTGGCCGGCGATCCTGTTCTTCGTGGCCTCGTTCTTCGTGACCGGCGGCGCGGCCACCTTCGGCTGGACCAGCTATCCGCCGGGCGCCGGCAACCTGCAGGCGGCCCCGGGCTCGTTGCACGGGCAGACGCTCTGGCTGCTGGGCCTGTTGTGCGTGGGCGTGAGCTCCCTGCTCGGCTCGGTGAACTACATCACCACGATCGTGAAGCTGCGCACCAAGGGCATGAGCTTCTTCCGCATGCCCATGACCACGTGGGCGCTGTTCATCACCGCCATCCTGCAGGCCTTCGCGCTGCCGGTGCTCACCGCGGCCCTGATCCTGCAGGTCGCGGACCGCGAGTTCATGACCTCGTTCTTCCGCCCCGACGACCTGGTCATCAACAACGAGCCGGCCGGTCCGGGCGGCGGCCAGCCGCTGCTGTGGCAGCACCTGTTCTGGTTCTACAGCCACCCGGCCGTGTACATCATGATCCTCCCGGCCATGGGCGTGGTCAGCGACGTCATCACCACCTTCGCGCGCAAGCCGCTGTTCGGGTACAAGCCGATGGTGCTGGCGGTGGCCGGCATCGCCTTCCTGGGCTTCATCGTGTGGGGCCACCACATGTTCCAGTCCGGCATGAACCCGGCGCTGGGCATGACCTTCATGACCTCCACCATGCTGATCGCCCTGCCCTCGGCGGTGAAGGTCTTCAACTGGCTGGGCACCTTGTGGGGTTCGCGCATCCGCTGGACCACGCCCATGCTCAACGCGCTGGCCTTCGTGAGCATGTTCGTGATCGGCGGCCTGAGCGGCATCTTCATGGCGGCCACGCCGGTGGACATCTACATCCACGACACCTACTACATCGTCGGGCACATCCACTACGTGCTGTTCGGCGGCTCCTTGTTCGGGCTGTTCGCCGGCCTGTACTACTGGTACCCGAAGATGTTCGGGCGCAGGATGAGCGAGTTTTGGGGCAAGGTGCACTTCGCCGGCTCGTTCGTCCTCTTCAACCTCGTGTTCTTCCCCATGCACATCCTGGGCATGGGCGGGTTCCCGCGCCGCTACGCCGACCCGTACTTCTTCGAGACCTGGAAGGACACCAAGCCCATGAACCAGATGATGACGATCGCGGCCATCCTCCTGGGCTTCTTCCAGCTCATCCTGCTCCTCAACTTCTTCCTGTCCCTGCGCCGGGGCGAGAAGGCCGGCCACAACCCGTGGCGCGCCAACTCGCTGGAGTGGCACACGCCGGAGATCTGGCCGGGCCACGGCAACTGGGGCGCGAGGACCCCGACCGTGCACCGCGGCCCTTACGAGTACGCGGCGCCGGAGTCCGAAGAGGACGGCTACTACCCGCAGACCACGCCGCCCCCCGGATCCCAGGCGGAGCGCGCCCACGCGCACTGAGTCGTGAACACGGCGGCGGCACAACCCGTCGGCGCCGCGCTGGCGCCCTCCCCGCAGGCCGCAGGCCCGGTCTGGGTGCATCGCGTGGCCCTGCTGTGCCTGGCGGCGGTGCTGTGCACGATCACGCTGGGCGCGGTCGTGACCAGCCTGGAAGTGGGCATGGCCTACAACACATGGCCCGGCTACAAGAACCTCGGCTTCTTCGGCGCCTCCCTGACCGCGATCCTCGCCGACGGCGGGCTGGGCGCGCTCATCGAGCACAGCCACCGCCTGGTGGCCGCCGTGAGCGTGATCGTGACCGTGGTGGTGTTCCTGGCCACACTGCTGGTGCGCGGCGCGCCCCGCTCCTGGCTGCTGCTCGCGTTCGCCCTGATGCTGATGATCGGGCTGCAGGCCTGGATCGGCGCCCAGCGCGTGCTGGCGAACGAGCGCCAGCTGGCCATGGTGCACGGCATCGGCGCCCAGGTCGTGTTCGTGACCCTGGCGGTGCTGGCGCGCCTGAGCTCGCCCGCCTGGCGCCGCCAGCCGCGGCTGGCGGCGCCCGCCGGCGACCGCCTGCGCCTGTGGAGCTCGGCGGCGGTGGCGGTGCTGGGCGTGCACCTGTTCGCGGGCGCGGGCCTGCGCCACCAGCAGGCGTCGCTGTACGGTCACGTGCTGCTCGCCGGCGTGGTCACCGCGGTCCTGCTCGTGAACGTGGGCCTCGTGCTGGCGCACTTCCGCGCGGTCGCGTCCCTGCGCAAGGCCGCGCTGGCCCTGGTCAGCCTGCTGGGCGTGCAGCTGGCCCTGGGGCTGGCCACCTGGGCCTTCAAGTACGGACCGGCGGCCTCCGCGGCCTCGCTGGAGCTGCACGCGGCGCTGAGCAGCGCGCACGTGGTCATCGGCGCGGTGGTGGTGGCCGTGACTGCGTGCCTGGCGCTCGACGCATGGCTGCGCCTGCCGCGCGGCCAGGGAGCGCAGGCGTGAACCGGCTGCGCGACGCCGCCGAGCTGATCAAGCTGCGCATCCAGGCCATGGCGCTGCTGGTGGCCGTGGCCGCGCTGTGGCTGGCGTCGCGGCACAACGGCGCCGCGTTCGACGCCGCGGTGCTGCCGCACCTGCTGGCCGGCTTCGCGCTGGTGTGCAGCGGCGCCGCCGCCCTCAACCAGGTCCTCGAGGCGGACGTGGACGCGCGCATGCAGCGCACGCGCCTGCGTCCGATCCCGGCCGGACGGATCGCGCGCCGCACCGTCCTGGCGCTGAGCCTGACGGCGGCGGCGGCGGGCGTCGCCTGGCTGGCCTGGCGCGTGAACCCCCTGTGCGCCGGACTGAGCCTGACCATGCTGGCCGTGTACGACTTCGCGTACACGCCGCTGAAGCGGATCACGCCGCTGAACACGATCGTGGGCGCGTTCCCCGGGGCCATGCCGGCGCTGGTGGGCTGGTCCGCCGCCGGCTACGGCCTGGATTTCGTGGCCGGGATGCTGTTCGCCATCCTGTTCCTGTGGCAGATCCCCCACTTCATCGCCATCGCCTGGATCCACCGCGAGGACTACCGGCGCGCCGGCTTCCGCATGATCACTCTCGCCGACGCGGAGGGACGCGCCAGCGGCCGCCAGGCCGTGAGCTGGGCCCTGGCGCTGGTGCCGGCCAGCCTGCTGCCGTCGCTCGCCGGCGCCGGACCGGCGTACTTCTGCGGGGCGCTGCTCCTGAGCCTCGGCTTCCTGGCCGCGGCGCTGCGCTTCCGCCTGGGCAGCTCCTTGCCGCGGGCGCGCTCGCTGCTGCGGGTCTCCCTCGTCTACCTCCCCTTGCTGCTGCTGCTGCTCGCGGCCGACGCCGCTCCGGCCGCGGCGCGCTGACCTTCCATGAGCTCCATCGCGCACACCGCCGACGAAGTCGAACTGGGACCGCCGATTCCGACCGCCAAGTTCGCCATCTGGCTGTTCCTGGCCACGGAAGTCATGTTCTTCGGCGCCTTCATCGGCGCCTACATCGTGCTGCGCTCCGGCGCGGGCGCGTGGCCCGACCCGCACTGGGAGCTGGCGCCCGGCCTGGGCACCATCGTGGATCCCATCATCGGCACCCTCAACACGGTGGTCCTGCTCGGCTCCTCGGTGACGGTGGTGCTGGCCCACGCCGCCGCCCTGCGCCAGCAGATGAGCCGCGCGCGCGCCTTCATCGGCCTCACCATCCTGCTGGGCCTCGCCTTCCTGGTGGTGAAGTACTTCGAGTACTCGCACAAGATCCACCTCGGCATCTACCCGGGCGGACCGGCCGGCATGGGCAGCACCCATCCCATCCACGGCCACGAGAACCTCACCTACGCCGACCTGACCGCCCCCGACGCGGCCGGCAACCCGCGCCTGACGCCCTCGTCGCTCAACCTGTTCGCCTCCTGCTACTTCACGCTGACCGGCTTCCACGCCCTGCACATGGTGGGCGGCATCCTGGTCTGGGCCTGGCTGTTCCTCAAGAAGCTGACGCCCGCCAACGAGCGCCACATCGAGTACACGGGCCTGTACTGGCACTTCGTGGACATCGTCTGGATCTTCCTGTTCCCTCTCTTCTACCTGCTCCCGACCCGGAGCTGAGGAGAATCCCATGGAGCACGCCCACGCCCCGGTGTCCGTCAAGCTGTACGCCGTCATCGGCACCATCCTGGTCGTCGGCACGGTCCTGGCCTTCGTGTTCGCCGACGCCTTGCACCTGTCCTGGGGCGCGACGGTGCTGATGATCTTCGGCATCGCCAGCTTCAAGGTGCTGCTGGTGGCCCTGTACTTCATGCACCTCAAGTTCGAGGGCAGATGGAAGTACATCCTCACCATCCCGCCGCTCATCCTGTTCCTGGGCCTGCTGCTGGCCCTGCTGCCCGATATCGCCGGACTGGGCCGCTACGGCTAGCTTGACCGCCGTACTCGAGGTCCAGGACGCCGCCCGGCGCTTCGGCGAGGTCCAGGCCCTGGACGGCGTCTCCTTCGCCGCCGGCGCCGGCGAGGCCGTGGGCCTGCTCGGCCCCAACGGCAGCGGCAAGAGCACCCTGATCCGCTGCATCGTGACCCTGGAGCGCCTGGATTCCGGGAGCATCCTCGTGGACGGCGCCGACGTCGCCGCGCAGCCGGCGCGCGCGCGCCAGTCGCTGGGCTACGCCGGCCAGGAGTTCGCGCTCGACAAGGTCCTGACCGGGCGCGAGCTGCTGCGCTTCACCGCCGGCATCGTGCACCTGCCCCGCCCCGAGATCGCGGCGCGCGTGGACGAGATGCTCGGCCGCCTGGACCTGCTCGGCGCCGCCGACCGCCGCATCGAGGGCTATTCCGGCGGCATGAAGCGGCGCCTGGACCTGGCCGCCAGCCTCCTGCACCGTCCCGCGCTCCTGATCCTGGACGAGCCATCCTCCGGCCTGGACCTGGAGGCGCGCCGGCGCCTGTGGAGCTTCCTGCGCGACCTGCGCCGCGACGGCACGACGCTCCTGGTCGCCACGCACGACTTCGAGGAGGCCGACGTCCTGTGCGACCGCCTGCTGCTGATGAGCGCGGGCCGGGTGACCGCCAGCGGCTCTCCGCAACTCCTGCGCAACGCGCTCGGCAGCTTCGTGCTCGGCGCCTCTCTGCACGAGCATCCGCAGGAAGGCGACACCACGCGCCTGGAACAGCTCTTCCACGGCATTCCGGGCCGCCCGCTGCCGCCGGACGCGCGCCGGGCCGAGCTGGACTGGGTGCTCCCCGCCGGCGTCGGCGAGCACGACGTCCAGGCGTTCATCGCCCGGGCACAGGAGCGCGCGCACGCGCTGGGCATGCCCTTGTTCTCGCTGGTGCTGCGCAAGCCGACGCTGGAGGACGTGTACCGTGCCGCCGTGAGAGGCCTGGGCCATGGTTAGCCCGTTCTGGCAGGAGACGCGCGTCCAGACCTGGCGCTGGTTCCTGCACAGCCGCCGCCGCCCCATCGTGGTGGTCAGCGGCCTCATGCAGCCCATCATCTGGATGACACTGTTCGTGCTGGTCTTCAAGAACAGCATGAGCTCGGTCCTGGGCTCGGACCTGACCTACCTCGACTTCGTCACGCCCGGGGCGCTGCTCTTCACCGCGTTCAACGCCTCGCTCAACGCCGGCGTGCCGATCCTCTTCGATCGCGAGCTCGGCTTCCTGGACCGCCTGCGCGCGGCGCCGCTCGCCGACCGCTTCTCCATCGTGCTGTCCTCCGCGATCCACATCGCGGCGATCACGCTGCTGCAGTGCCTGGTGATCGTGGCCGGCACCACGCTCCTCGGCGTGCGCTTCCAGGGCGGCTCCAGCGGCGCGCTGCTCGCCCTCGCGGCGCTGTGCCTCGTCATCCTCGGCTTCACCAGCCTCAGCCTGGGCCTTGCCTTCCAGTTCCGCCGCCACTTCGAGATGCTGGCGGTGGTGATGATCGTCACGCTGCCCCTCATCTTCCTCTCCAGCGCGTTTGCGCCGCTCGAGCGCCTGCCGGATCTGCTCCAGAACCTGGTCTTGCTCAATCCGGTCACCATGGCCATCGAGCCGCTGCGCCTGGTCTACACGCGCGCGGACTGGAGCCTGGGCGCGCCGCTGGCTCAGAGCTGGCTCGGCCCGATCAACTCCTGGCACTTCCTGCTCGGCCTGCTGCTCTTCAACCTGCTCGCGGGCCTCTGGAGCCGCAAGGTCCTGTCCCGCAAGCTGGCCTGAGAGCCTCCACCGTCACGGCGCCAGGCTGCCGCTATTTTGGCAGCTGAGGCCAGGGGTCCTTCTGCTCCGCATACCAGTCGATCCAGGACTGGTCGCTGCGCTCGGACAGAGTCGGGGCCAGGGCCGCCAGCGCCTGGCGCACCTCGGCCGCCAGGGCGCCGTCCACGGGCACGATCTTGATCACGGAGGAGTGGTCGAGCGGGTCGTACGGCCACTGCCCCAACTCCTCGTCGCGCTGCGGCGCGCGCGGCTTGTGCCGGTCCACGACCGCCGCCATCTCGCGCTCGCCCACTTTCCAGCGCTCCGGCGGGCGCCGCCCGCGCGCGCTCAGGGCCAGCACCAGCGGCGCTGCGCCATGCTCACCGCCGTAGCGGCCGAGGTTGCGCGCCGCGAGCCGGCGCATCGATTCCTCGGCGCGCAGCAGCCCCTCGGCCCAGTAGTAGCGCGCGTCCTCGGGGACGATGCGCGCGATCGCCTCCGCGGCGCCGTCCGCGCCCAGCGGCTCGCCTTCGAGCGAGCGCAGGAACAGGCGCTCGGTCACGACGATGTCGAAGATGCGCTGCTTGCCGGCGCAGCGCGCCGCCGCGCGCTGCGCCGCCGGCTCCTGGTGGCGCAGCCCGCGGCTGATGTCGCTGTAGGAGAGGCCGTCCTGGCTGTCCTGGCCCTGGCTGGCCTGCACTTCCTCCACCAGCCGGCCGCCGAGCAGCAGCGCGCGCGCCGGGTCGGCCTTGCGCACCTGGTCCCACAGCCAGTCCTTGCGCTTGTCCTGTGCCACGTCCTCGGGCACCGGATCCAGGCGCGCGCCCCAGCTCTCCAGCGCGCGCGCCAGCTCGATCTGTTCCTCTTCCGAGAGGTCGGGGAGCAGGGAGTTGCCGCCTTCGACCAGCTCGCTCAGGAAGCCGCCTTCCGCCACGGGCGCGAGCCAGTCCTGGAAGCGGAAGCCTTCCTTCTGGCGCAGGGCGGTGAGCGCCTCGCGCTCCGCCGCGCCATCCCGGGAGACCTCCACCGGGTCGTGCCCGGTGTGGAACGTGCCGAAGGGGGTGCGCACGGCGACGTCGCCGCCGGCCGGACGCTGCACCGATTCCACGCGCTGGCCGCTGCGCGTCACCGCCAGCCACAGCTCGCCGGCCGCGGGCTCCTGCAGGATGCAGATCAGGAGGGAAGGGAACGGCAGCATGTCCGGCCCGGCGCTGCGGGCCGCCCCATGCTACCGGGAGCGCCGGATCAGCACCTCGCCGCCGCCGGTGACCTCGACGTCCAGCGTCGTGGATGCGCCGTCGTGCACGGAGAAAGGCGCGCTGGCCGGCTGCAGGGTCAGCGGTTGCAGTCCGTCCGACTGCAGGGTGCCGCCGAGGCGCAGCTCGTAGTCGCCCGGCGGCAGGAAGTACGGCATCCACTGGGGCGCAGGGTCGGCGCCGAAGTCGAAGAGCCAGCCCTCCTCGCTCCACTGCTCGGCGCCGGAGGCGTCGGCGCAGCGCCATTCCGGGAAGTAGCGGGTGCCCTGCGGTGCGCGCACGTGCAGCTCCAGCCGGCCCACGTCGCGCGCGCGCAGCCACAGCTCGCGCGTTTCCCCGGCGGCCAGGGCCAGGATCGGGCTGCGGTTGCGCTCGCTGTCGCGCAGGTCCCAGCTCACCGCGTAGCGCCCCGGAGGCACGATCAGCTCGGCTTCGGCGTGGCGCCCGTCGGACAGTTCCTCGATGATGGTGCGGCTGCTCACGCGCTCGGCGGCGCCGTCCCAGCGCAGCAGGTAGAAATACACGTCCGGGTGCGCCAGCAGCACGTCGGCCGGGTCCTTGTGCGCGCGGATGCGCGCCTCCTCCAGGACGAAGTCGAGCGCGCGCTCGGACTCGTCCGCGCGCAGGGAGGCGCTGTGCGCCGGCTCGTTGTCCAGCCACCACTGGCCGCGCAGGGCCGGCCAGAACACCTGCACCTGGAAGGGGCCGTCCCGATACAGCTCGATCGCGAAGGATCCGTCGCCGCCGCTGCGCGCGGACTGGAGCTCCCTGCCGTGCTCGTCCTGGCACACCAGGCGCGCGCCGGCCAAGGGGCCGCTGATCTGGCCGCGCACGCTGCCGCGCACGCGCCGTGGCGCCGGCGGCGCGATCTCCAGCCAGGATTCGTCGCGCTGCAGGTCCAGGTCCAGGACCTTGTGGCGCGCCTGCGGCGACAACAGGTCCACGCGGTAACGGCCGAAGGGCAGCCGCAGGTCGGCCGGCAGGTGCGCGAGCTCCACGGTGCAGGCCGCGCCGGGCGGCTCCGCCGCGGCGTCGCGCCCGTCCTGCGGCAGCGGCAGGAACTGGGCGCGGAAATCCAGCGCCTGCGCGCCCGGCGCCAGGCTGAGGTGCAGGCGGCACGCACGCGGCGGCTGCAGCAGCACGGGAACGCCCGGGTGCGCCGGCGCCTGCGCCACCACCAGTCCGGAGGCGTGGTCGCGCAGCAGCACGCAGGCGGGATCGCCCTGCCAGCCGGCGTCGAGGAGGAACGTGCCATCCGGCGCGACGGCGCGCCACGCCAGGCGCGACCAGGGAGCGGGCTGCGGCGCGGACGGACCCGCGGCTCCGGGAACACCGTGGGCCGAAGCCACCGACCAGCGACCGGACTCCGGCTGCGCCACCTGGCCGCGCAGGCTGCGGAAAGCGCAGATCAGCACGCTCTCCCGGGTCCTGGTCGCGCGCCAGAAGCACTCGCCGCCCAGCTCCACCTCGATTGCGTCGGCTCCGTGCGCGGACATGGGCGCGTGCGGAACCTGCACCATTCCGTACGCATCGCTGCGGGCGCCGTAGGGCACCCCGCGCGTGAGGATGGTGACGGCCAGCCCCGCAAGCGGCGCGCCCGCGGCGTCCACGACGCGGAAGGACTCGGCGGGAGCGCGCTGCAGCTCCAGCGTGAGCGGGAGCAGCCGGTCGTGCACGTAGTCGCGTTCCGCTTCGGCGAGCAGGTGCACCAGCCGCATCGGCGCCCCTTGCGCGTGCACTTCCAGGAGCACGTACTCGGGTCCGGGAAGGCGCACGAGCTGGATGAAGGCGGCGCCCGCGCCGTCGGTCTCGACGACCGGCGGCAGCAGCGCGTCCAAGGCCAGCTCCAGCCAGTCGGCGTCCGCGCTGCCGGCGTGGCGCACGGCGCCTCGGGGCACGCGGCGGCGGATGGGCGCGCCGGCCACGGCCTGGCGCGTGTCGGCCCAGATCACGCGCAGCGCGATGCCGTCGTCAGGCTGCAGCGCGACTTCCTGGGTGCCGGCGCGCCACTGGATGACCTGCGGCCGGAAGCCCGCCGCCGCCACCAGGCCCACGGTCTCCAGCCGCAGCCGGGGATCCACCGCGATCCAGCCCGCCGCGTCGGCGCGCAGCACCGGGCCGGGAGATCCGAACACGGCGCCGGCGCCGGGCAGCGGCCGGCCCTCGCCGTCCAGCACGCGGATCCCGGAAGGCGGCGCAGCGCCGCCGGCGGCGGCAGCTTCCGCCGGCGCAAGCTCGGCCGTGGTCCGCTGCGGCGACACCGATGCGGACGGCCCCGCCGCCGCGTCCAGCAGCGCCGCGCCGGGTGCGGCCGCATCCGCACCGTCGGAGTCCGCCGCGGCGTCGCCGGAGCGCTCCACCGCCAGCAGGATCAGCAGGGCCAGGACCGCCAGGCCGAGCAGCGCCCCGGCAAGCACGGGCCAGCGTCTCACTGGCGCTCTGCCTGGCCTGTCATGGGCACGAAGCGCACCGGCAGCAGGCGCCGCTCGCGCAGGCCTTGCGCGGTCTTCTCCAGCAGGATCAGCTCCTGCCAGGCGCCACCCACGGGGATGACCAGCCGGCCTCCGGGCCGGAGCTGGTCCAGCAGCGGCTGCGGCACGCGCTCCGGCGCCGCCGTGACGATCACCGCGTCGAACGGAGCCGCCTCCGGCCAACCCTGGTAGCCGTCGCCGGCGCGCACGCGCACGTTGTGGTAGCCGTGCTCGCGCAACCGCTGCTCGGCTGCGCGCGCCAGGGGCTCCACGATCTCGATGGTGAACACTTCCCCGGCGATCTCGGCCAGCACCGCGGCCTGGTACCCGGAGCCGGTGCCGATCTCGAGCACCTTCTCGCCTCCGCGCAGGCCCAGGGCTTCGGTCATGAAGGCCACGATGTAGGGCTGGGAGATGGTCTGCCCGTGCCCGATGGGCAGCGGGTGGTCCGCGTAGGCCTCTGCGCGCAGCTCCGCGGGCACGAACGCGTGGCGCGGCACGCGCCGCATGGCCTCCAGCACGCGCGCGTCCCGGACTCCGCGCGCCTCGACCTGCTCCGACACCATGCGCTGGCGCGCCGCCGCGTACGCCTCGTCCGCCGGGGCGCCGCCGGCGACGGCATCGCCCGCGATCGCGTCACTCGCCGGCCCGTGGCCGTCCACACAGGCGCCGGCGGCGGCGGCGAGGAACGGGAGCGGGAGCAGGAAAGCGCGAGGCCAGGAACCGCTCATGGGACAGTGCGGCAGGCTCGCGGCCGCCGCCCGCGTCCAGCGTAGCGCCAGAACAGGAGGCCTGCGGCGATGCTGGCAAGGCCCCACAGGCTCTCGCGCGGCCGCTGCAGGGCGCCCAGCCCCGCGCACGCCAGCGTGCCGGCCAGGAACAGCCCCGGTGTCCACGGCCAGCCGGCCACGGGCACGCGCGCCGCGCCCTCGCGCCGACGCAGGACCACAAGCGCGAGCACGGTCGCGGCCGTGGACAGGCCCAGGGTGAAGCCGACGTAGGTCAGCATGGCTTCGAAGGTGGCGGTCCACAGCATCGCCAGGGCCAGCACCGCCTGCACGGCGACGGCCGTGCGGGGCGGCGCGCCGGCTCCGGGCACCAGCAGCCGCGGCAGGTAGCCGTCCGCCGCCATCCGCGCCAGGATCCGCGGCCCGATCATCATCATGCTGGACACGAAGGTGCAGAGCGCCAGGCTGATGAGCCAGGGGAAGAGCGACGCGCCGCCGAGGCGCTCGGCGGCGATGCGCCCGATCGCCAGCTGCCCGGCGAGCTCCTGCGGCGGCGCCGACCACAGGAACGCGGCGTTGAGCAGCAGGTACAGCACGGTCACCGTTGCGCTGCCGAGCAGCAGGGCGCGCGGCAGCACGCGCTCCGGATCGCGCACCTCCCCGCCGACGTACACGGCCGCGTTCCAGCCGGAGTAGCTGTACGAGACCCACAGCAGCGCGACGGCGAGCGTGCCGAACGACACCGTGCCGGCCGCCGCAGGCGCTGCGCCGGGCGGGATGCTCCCGGACGCGTGGCGCACCGCGGCCAGCCCGAGGAAGCCGAGGATGAGGGCCACGTTCAGCGCCACGCCGAAGCTCTGCAGCGCGGCGCCGGTGCGCACGCGCGCGCAGTGCACGGCGGCCAGGACCACGAGCAGCGCGCTGGCGGCGACCCGCGGCGGGAGCTGCGTCCAGGGCCGCAGGTACTCGGCGAACGCGAGGGCCGCGGACGCCAGCGGCGCCGAGAAGGCCACGAACAGCGAGATCCAGCCGGCCGTGTAGCCGACGGCCGGGTGCAGCACGCGGCTCAGGAACAGGTACTCGCCGCCCGACTCCGGGATGCGGCGCGCCAGGGCGCCGTAGCACAGGGCGCCGCACCAGGCCAGGAGTCCGCCGGCGCACCAGACCGCCAGCACCGCCACCCGGGAGCCGAGATCGCGCAGCAGGAAGCCGCTGGTCGTGAAGACGCCGGTGCCGATCATGTTGGCCATGACCAGGGCGGACGCGCTGCCCAACCCGAGCTGGCGGCGAGCCTCGGTCATGGCCGGGCGGGACGTCAGCCGTCCTTGCGGAAGCGCAGGAAGTAGTTCGAGTCCAGCAGGTCCACGCGCTCGACCAGCACGAAGCCGGCGCTCCGGATCTCCTGGGTGACCACCTCCTCGCCGGCGCGCACGTGGTCCATCACCCACTCTCCGCTGACGTTGGGGATGCGCTTGAAGTCCACCACCACCAGCTCGCCGCCGGGACGCAACGCCATGCGGATGCTGTCCAGCATGCTGCGCGGGTACTCGAAGTGGTGGTAGGTGTCGCACAGGAACGCCAGGTCCGCGCAGCCGGGCGCCAGCTCGATCGAGCGCTCCGTGCCCGGCACGGGGACGACGTTGCGCAGCCCCGCGGCCTGCGCGCGCTCGCCGATCAGCGCCAGGAACTCCGGCACGATGTCCACGGCGTATACGCGGCCCTGCTCGCCCACTCTCCCGGCCATGAGCAGCGTGAACAGCCCGGTGCCGGCGCCGACGTCGGCCACCACCATGCCCGGGCGCAGGCGCAGCGCCTCCAGGATGTCCAGGCGGCGCGCGTACAGCTCGCGGTCCTCCCCCTCGAAGCGCTCCATCCATTCCTCGACCTGCACCTCTCCCTGATACGGGTCGTTGATGCCGGGGCGCACGCTCGCCTCGTCCAGCAGCGGCGCAGCCGCCGGCGCGGCCGCCGGAGCGGGCGCCGGCGCTGGCGACTCCGCCGCGGCGCAGGCGCCGAGGACGGCCAGGATTGCGGCCCCCCAGGCCGCGGCTGTGCAGCGTTGCCGTGCCGTCATGCGCGCCCAAGATAGCGTGTTCCGGCGCGCGGCGGCGGCGCAGGCGGGCTTGCGGTGCCGCGGTGCCGCGGTGCCGCGGTGCCGCGGTACGAGTAGGAGTAGGATGGATGCGGCTCGAGCAAGGGAGGTCGCGTGAAGCTGCTGGTCAACGGGAAGGAGCACGAGGTGACGGTTCCGGCCGACATGCCCCTGCTCTGGGTGCTGCGCGACGTGCTGGGCCTGACCGGAACCAAGTACGGCTGCGGCATGGCCCAGTGCGGCGCCTGCACCGTGCACTTGGACGGCCGCGCGCTGCGCTCCTGCGTCCTGCCGGTGTCGGCGGCGGCAGGACGCCGCATCACCACCATCGAGGGGCTCGATCCCAACGGGGACCATCCCGTGCAGCGCGCCTGGGCCGAGCTCGACGTCGTGCAGTGCGGCTACTGCCAGCCGGGCCAGATCATGGCCGCGGCCGCGCTGCTGTCGGAAACCGCGCGGCCCAGCGACGCCGACATCGACGCGGCCTTGAGCGCCAACCTGTGCCGCTGCGGCACCTACCAGCGCATCCGCGCGGCGGTGCACCGCGCGGCCGGGATGACCGGGCCCGGAGGCCGCCCGTGAGCCGCCCGCAGCCTTCGCGCCGCGATTTCCTGGCCCGCACCACGGCCGCCGGCACCGGTCTCGTGATCGGATTCCACCTTCCGGGCGGCAGCGGCAGCCGCGGCCGGGTGGGCGGGCACGGTGCGGCCGCGGCGGCCGCGACGCGCGAAGCCGCGCTCAACGCCTTCCTGCGCATCGCGCCCGACGACACCGTCACCGTGCTGATCAAGCACTCGGAGATGGGCCAGGGGGTGTCCACGTCCCTGCCCATGGCCGTCGCCGAGGAGCTGGAGTGCGACTGGCGCACGGTCCGCTTCGAGCACGCCCCGGCGGATCCCGCGTACGCGCACACCTTGTTCGGGAGCCAGATGACCGGAGGCTCCACCAGCACGTGGGAATCGTTCGACCAGCTGCGCACGGCCGGAGCGACTGCGCGCGCCATGCTGGTCGCCGCCGCGGCCGCGCGCTGGGGGGTCGCCGCCGCGGAGTGCCGCGCGCAGGACGGCGTGGTGGCGTGCGGAGAACGCCGCGCGCGCTTCGGTGAACTGGCGCAGGAGGCAGCCGGGCTGCCCGTCCCCGCCGCCGTGCCGCTGAAGGATCCCAAGGACTGGAGGCTGCTCGGCCGCGCCACGCACCGCCTGGACAGCCCGGCCAAGATCACCGGCCAGGCGGAGTTCGGCATGGACGTGCGCCGCCCCGGCATGCTGGTGGCGCTGGTCGCGCGCTCTCCGTATTTCGGCGGCACGCTGCGCCGCTTCCGCGCCGACCGCGCCAAGGCGGTCCCCGGAGTCGTGGACGTGATCCGGATTCCGTCGGGGGTGGCCGTGCTGGCGCAGGACTTCTGGGCGGCCCGCCTGGGGCGCGACGCCCTCGAGACGGAATGGGACGCCGGCAGCGTCGCCGGTCACTCCACCGCCGCGCAGGTGGAAGAGTACCGGAAGACGGCGCAGACCGCCGGCGCCGTCGCTGCCGCCCTCGGGGACGTGGATGCGGCGCTCGCGGCGTCGGCGCAGCGGCTGGAGGCGGTGTACGCGGTGCCCTACCTCGCGCACGCGGCCATGGAGCCGCTCAACTGCACGGCCGAGCTGCGGCCCGGCGCCTGCGAGATCTGGACCGGCACGCAGTTCCAGACCCACGACCAGGCGGCTGCGGCGGCGATTGCGGGGCTGCAGCCGCAGCAGGTCACGGTCCACACCACGTTCCTGGGCGGGGGCTTCGGCCGCCGCGCCAACCCGGCTTCCGACTTCGTGTCCGAGGCGGTGCATCTGGCCAAGGCCAGCGGCAGGCCGGTGAAGGTGATCTGGACGCGCGAGGACGACACGCAGGGCGGCTATTACCGCCCGCTTTGGGTCAGCCGCCTGCGCGCCGGCCTGGACGCCTCGGGCCGGCCCGCCGCCTGGGCGCACACCATCGTCGGGCAGTCCATCCTGGCCGGGACTCCGTTCGCCGCGATGATCCAGGGCGGCATCGACGCGACCTCGGTCGAGGGCGCCGCCGATTCGCCGTACCTGAAGTCGATCCCCGACCACCGCGTGGACCTGCACAGCCCGGAGCTGCCGGTCCCGGTGCTGTGGTGGCGCTCGGTCGGACACTCGCACACCGCCTTCGCGGTCGAGAGCTTCGTGGACGAGCTGGCCCACGCCGCCGGCAAGGACCCGGTGGCTTTGCGGCGCGAGCTGCTGCCGGCGGACGCGCGCGTGCGCCACGCACTGGACGGCGCAGCCGAGGCCTTCGGCTGGGGACGGCCGCTGCCGCCGGGGCACGCGGCCGGCATCGCCGTGCACGAGTCTTTCGGCAGCGCGGTGGCGCAGGCGGCCGAAGTCTCGCTCGAGAACGGGCGCATCCGCGTGCACCGCGTCGCCTGCGCGATCGACTGCGGCCCGGTGGTGAATCCCGACGGCGTCGAGGCGCAGATGCAGTCCGGGATCGTGTTCGGCCTTGCGGCCGCGCTGCACGGCGAGATCACGCTGCGCGAGGGGAAAGTGGAGCAGTCCAACTTCCACGACTACCCGCTGCTGCGCATGTTCGAGATGCCGCGCGTGGAGGTGCGGATCGTCGCCAGCCAGCAGGCCATGGGCGGCGTCGGGGAGCCGGGCACTCCCCCCATCGCGCCGGCCGTGGCCAACGCCGTCTTCGCCCTGACCGGCACGCGCCTGCGCAGCCTGCCGCTGCGCCTGACCTGAAGCAGCGAGGACCCGGATGTCGCAAGCCTCCCGCAAGCTGGTCCTGGCCGCGGCGGCCGGGTTGCTGGCGTTCGGCGCCTGCGCGGTGGCGGAGCGGTCGCGGCCGGAGGGCCACGACGATTTCGCCATCGTGCAGAAGGTGCTGCAGCACCCGCGCTGCCAGAACTGCCACATCCCTGGCGACGCGCCCCTGCAGCTCGACGACGGGCGCGTGCACGGGCAGAACGTGGTGCGCGGCGCCCACGGAATGGGGACTCCAGGCCTCGGCTGCGCGGCCTGCCACGGGCAGAGCAATCCGCCGGCCAGCTACGGCGCGCACATGCCGCCGGGCGCTCCCAACTGGCGGCTGCCGCCGCCGGGGCAGAAGATGGTCTTCCTCGGCCTGACGGCCGGCGAGCTGTGCCGCAGCCTGAAGGACCCGGCGCAGAACGGCGGCCGCGACCTGGAGGCCCTGCTGCACCACGTCAGCGAGGACGCGCTCGTGTTGTGGGGCTGGGACCCGGGCCACGGCCGCGTGCCGGTGGACGTGCCGCACGACCAGTTCGTCGCCGCGTTCCGCCGCTGGATCGAGGCCGGGGCCCCCTGCCCGGAGCCGTGAGGCCCTCAGGGACGCCACAGCGTGGCGTCGCCGTACGAGAAGAAGCGGTACTCGGCGGCGACCGCCGCGGCGTACACCTGTTTCACCAGGGCCAGGCCGTCGGCGGCGCCGGCGTGCTGCGCGAACGCCGCCACCAGCGCCAGCAGCGTACTGCGCGGCACGTGGAAGTTGGTGAGGAGCGCGTCGGTCCAGCGGAAGTCGAAGCCGGGCAGGATGAAGAGCCGTGTTTCACCTTCCCGCTCGCCGGTGCGAGCGGCATGCTCCAGCGCCCGGCACACGGTGGTGCCGGCGGCGATCACGCGGCCTCCGCCGGCGCGGGTCTCCGCGATCGCCCGGACGGTCTGCTCCGGGATCGAGAAGCGCTCGGCGTGCATGGGATGGTCCTCCACGCGCGCGGTCTCCACCGGCAGGAAGGTCCCGGGGCCGACGTGCAAGGTGGCGCTGGCGGTGCGCACGCCGCGCGCCGCGAGCGCGTCCAGCAGACCGGCGTCGAAGTGCAGGCTGGCGGTGGGCGCGGCCACGGCCCCCTCGGCCCGGGCCCAGACGGTCTGGTACCGCGCGCGGTCGTCCGCGGAGTCCTCGCTCTGGCCGGCCTCGCGGCGGCGGTTGCGGATGTACGGCGGCAGCGGAGTGGCGCCGGCGGCCGCCAATAGGTGTAACCAACCGGCCCCTTGTACGTCTTCTACGAGCCAGCGGCCGGGGCCGGCCTTGCCGAGGAGGCGCAGCCGGTACTCACCGCTCCGAAGCAGGAGCTCGGTCCCCGGCCGCAGGCTTCGCCCGGACAGCATGCACAGCGCCCGTCCCCCGCCGCAGTCCTCAAGCCACAGGCCCTCGACGCCGCCGCCGCTCGCCTTGCGCGCGACCAGGCGGGCCGCGAGCACGCGCGTGTCATTCAGGACCAGGAGGTCGCCCGGGGCCAGGATCTGATCCAGCTCCCGGAACACCCGGTGTTCCCAGGTGCCGCCGCGGCAGTCGGCGACCAGCAGCCGCGCCGCCGATCGTTCCGCCGCCGGATGCAGGGCGATCAGGCGCTGGGGCAGGGGGAAGTCCAGCGCGTCGGTGCGCACGGCGCGTCAGCGCGCGCACCAGCGCCGGAACATGTCCATCTGGCGATGGAAGTCGTGCTCGGTCACGCCCACAGGGTTCTTGAAGAACGGCGCGGCGGCCGGCAGCAGCCCGCCTTCCCCGCGGTCCTGCGCCCGCAGGGCAATGCGGCTCAGGTCGATGACCAGAGGCGCGGCCAGCGCGCTGTCGCTGCCGTGCCAGGTGAACTGCAGCGACATGCGCGCGCCCAGGAAGCCCTCGAAGTGGATGAAGTCCCACGCGGTCTTCCAGTCGTGCAGACTGGGCACGAAGTCGATACCGACGTGGGTGTGCGCGCGGGCGTTGCCGAGGATGGAGGCGAGCACCCGGTCCTTGTTCTGGATCTTGGCGGCGCGACGCTCCGGATCGCTCAGCGCCGCGCCGTCACGGTTGCCGAGCATGTTGTAGCCTTCCCAGGCCAGCACGTTGAGCGCGCGGTCGCGGAACAGCGGCGCCAGGACGGTCTTCACCAGGGTCTCGCCGGTCTTGCCGTCGTTGCCGAGCACCGGGACGCCGGCGCGCCGCGCCATGCCGGCCAGAGCGGCCACGGCAGGGCCCGGCGCCGGCGTGAAGTTGATGAACGGACAGCCTTCGGCCACGGCGGCGGCGCCGTACAGCAGCGAGCGCGACAGCTCGCGCGGCGCGCGCTCCAGCAGCGCCAGCGGATCCCCGTTGGCGTCGTCCCAGCCGGCCGGCAGGCCGCGCTGGCGCTCGACCGAGGCCAGGTAGATCACGACTCCGCGCTGCAGGCCGAGCGCGCGCTTCCAGCCGCGGATGTCCTCGCGCAGCGCTTCCACGGCCGCGCGCGGAGCGAGCTCCAGGCGCGCGCGGGCGCCGGGATCCACCGCGGCCACGTCCTCGGGATCCGGGATGCCCGGCGCCAGGCCCAGCTCGATGCGGTCACGCAGCTCGGCGCACAGTTCGACCAGGTCCTCGGGGATGACGTGCGTGCGGCCCAGCTCCTCGGCGCTGCGGTGCAGGTTGCCGGCTACGTCCCATCCACACACGTGCAGGCCGGCGGCGGGCTCCCAGGGCAGGTGAGCGAACGGGGGTGAAGCGGTCACCAGGCCGACCGGCGGTGTGCCGGCGCGCAGGCCCTCGAGGCCGTGCACCACCGTCGTGGCGACCGCGCCGCGCACGCCCGCGATGAACAACCCGGTCCCTCGGGGATCGGGGCTCACCGGTTCACCTCCGCACGCAGGCGAAGATAGCGCTCCACCGCCGCCTGCACAGGGCCGAAATCGCGGCCGGTGCGGAAGCGCGCGCCCGGCGCCGCGACGATCTGCACCCGGCTCCAGGCGCCCGGGCCGTCCGGCTCCCCGCGCGCCCCCTCCGTGGCCGGAGCCAGCTCGTTGGCCACGGGTGCGGCCGCCTGTTGCCGCGATCGCGGCTGGTCCGTGGACGGCGGCACGCGCTCTCCGGATGCGGGCGCATCGGCGGCGCCCGGGGCGGCGCCGGCGCCGGCTCCGGCGCGCGATCCCGGCGCTTCCGCGGCGAGCTGCGCTGCGATCGGCGCGCTGCGCGTCCACAGCGCCAGCAGCAAGGAGGCGGCCGCGAGGACCGCCAGCGGCCCCAGGATCCCCGTGCGCTGGAAGCGCCAGCGGCGGCCGGCGGCCTCGGCGCTGAGAAAGGGCGCCGCCGGGTGGCCGGACGGGATCACCAGCGCGGCGCGCACGAGGCCGTCGGGATCACTGTCCGGATCCACCTCCAGGGCCGGTTCGCGCTTCCAGGGACACAGGCGCGCCGCCGTCGCCGCGGCCGCGACGGCGCCCACCGCGGCGGCGGTGACGGCGCCGCGGCCGTCCGTCCAGGCCAGGCCGGCCATGACGGCGGCGCCGAGCGCGGCGGCGGCGAGCACGCCGGCGGCGCGCGTCACCAGCCAGCGGCGCCTGGCCAGCGCGTGCAGGCTCATCGCCCGCCCTCGGCCGAGGCGGGGGCATTCAGCGTCGGCGGAGGGGCGTCCAGGGGCTCCCGGCTGAACAGGATCTTCACCGGGTGCCCGATCTCCGGCAGCAGGTAGAAGTTCGGATACCACACGTGCTGATTGTCCGCCTCCGGATCGGAGCCCGTCATCAGCTGGTTCGACGGATCGAAGTACACGATGCTGACCAGGTTTCCCTCCGCCTCCGCGGCGAACAGCTCCGGCGCGTCCTTGTGCGGCCGCACGAAGCGCGAGCCGAGATAGATCCAAGGCCCGCGCTGGTACGTGCGCTCGCTGCGCGCGTTCAGCACCAGGTCCTCGGCGCGGTAGAAGTAGCGCTCGGAGCGGGCGCCTGCGGCGTCGCGCACCTCCTCCTCCCACCACACGTAGATGTACATCCCCGTGCCGGCAGGCGGCTCCACCGTGTACGCCGGCGCGCCCTGGGCCATCTCCTCCGGAGTGGGCGGCGGCTGCACCAGCGCGAACTTCGCGTTCCTGCCCGGCTCCATCCCGGCCAGCAGCAGCGCCGTGTTCAGCGCGCCCACGCTCACGTCCTCGACCGCCAGCAGGGCTTCATAGTCCTTGCCCTTGGGTCGCGCCACGAGCAGGTACTCCAGCGGCTCGTAGGTCTGGGCGATCCTGCCGTCCAGCTCGATCAGGCCGCGCTCCGGATCGAAGCGCACGCCCTTGCCGGCCAGCTCGGCCGCCACCGCCTCCATGGAGACGGGAGCGGGATCCTGCAGGCACGGCGCGCACGGAGGCAGCAACAGCATCTCAGACCTTGCGCCACTGCGTGCGCAGCGCCGGCGTGCCGTCGGGGGCGTCGTAGCGCTCGTAGTCGCCGAACAGGTTCGGGGCTTCCTCGCGCATGATCTCCCACAGCTTCACCGCCACGGCGCGGATCTCCACGTCGGCGTGCTCGTCGCCGCGCAGCTCGATGAAATGGCGCAGCGCCCGCGCGTTGGCGGTGACGAAGATGCGGGTCTCCGTGGCGTTGGGCAGCACCGCCCGCGCGGCCTGGCGCGCCAGCTTGCGCCGCAGGGTCAGGTCCGGCACCTGCGCGTAGCGCTCGGTGAGCTTGGCCGCGAGCGTGACGTAAGTCTCCTGGCAGTGGCGCACGCATTCCTCGAACAGCGCGCGCAGCTCCGGATCCTCGGCGATGATGGGAGGCGCCACGAAGTCGGCCTGGCTCTCGTCCACGTAGCGCTGGCTGAGCTGGCTGTAGCCGAAGCCGGCGCGGTGGCGCACCAGCTCGTGGGTCATGCTGCGCGACACGCCGGCGAAGATGAAGTTCCACACCGCGTGCTCCAGCACGGAGCCGTGCCCGACCGTGAGGATGTGCTGCAGATACTCCTTGTTGGTCTTGCGCCCCTTGCCGAAGGACAGGTAGCACAGGCGCCCGGCCGCCTCGGCCAGGCGCTCGCCGGCGACGTCCGTGTCCGTGTCCCAGGCCATGCCGTGATCGTCCAGGAACTCCTCCATGGCCTCGGTATTGAGGACCTGACGCCCCACCAGGTAGACCTGGGGCTCGACGAGGACGCGGATGCTGGCTCGGGCGGCGGTCGGCATGTCCATGGGTTGGGCGCGGTCATCTCCGGGTTAACGCAGGGATTATGCGGCCGGTTGCGTCCGCGCCCTAATGCTGCTCGATTTCCGCCAGCGCCGCCCGCGCGGCCTCGCGCAAGGCCTCGCCGTCCACGGACAGCCGGACCGCCGCCTGATACTCGCGGCGCGCGCCAGCCATGTCCCCGCAGCCCCGGCGCGCCTGCGCCAGCACGTAGCGCGCCGCCACCTCCAGCGGCGCCAGGTCGGCGCCCGCGCCGGCGAGGCGCAGGGCCAGCGCCGCCCCCTCCCCGGCTTCCAGCGCCAGTTCCGCAGCCTCGACCAGGACGCCAGCCATGCCGGCGCCGTCTGCGAACGCGGCCAGAAGCTCCAGGCGCTGCGCGCCCGCCGCGGCGGCGGCGGCGTGCAGGAGCCGCTGGTCGGCCAGACGCTCCACCGGCAGCACCCAGGCGCGCGCGCCGGGCCGGCCGACGCCGTAGGCCAGGTCCCAGGGGTGGCGGACCAGCTCGGAGGGCCGGGCCAGGAGCGCCTCCAGCGCCGGCTCCGCCTCCGGCGCGACCGCGGAGAACGCCGGACGGGCCCAGGTGGCCAGCGCGCGCACGCGGGTGCTCGCAGACACTCCGGGCCGCGCCGCCAAGGCCCCGCACCAGCGCCCGGACAGCTCCGGCCAGGAACGGGTGAGCTTGAGGGCGGCGATCCAGAGCGGCCCGGGCGGGACGGACTGGCCGCAAGCGGCCAGGAGCGCAGGGGCCCGCGGCGGCTCGCCGCCGCGGGCCGCGATCGCCGCCGCCAGCGCCTGGGCGCAGTCATGCACCTCGGCGTGCTTGCGCGCCAGCACCAAGGGGTCGTCCAGGGGCTCGGAGGCCGCCGGACCCGGCCGATCCAGCGTCGCGGTCAGCATCATCCACAGTTCGGCTTCCAGCTCGGCCGCTTCGCCGGCCAGCGGGTGCTCTGCCTGCTCCTGCCAGGCTGCAAGGCGCAAGCCCACCGCCTCCTCTTCCTGCTCCCGCGTCCAGCGTCCCCGCGCCGCCTGCAGCGCCGCCGCTCGCAGGGCCGGGTCGGCGCCGGAAACCAGGGCGCGGATCAAGGTCTCGGCCACCTCGTAGTCGGCCGGCGGCGGCTGCAGCAGCTCTCCGAGCAGGGGTGCGCCGTGCCGGTTTCCGGCCAGGCCGCGGATCGCCGCCGCGCGCGCCGGCGCGGCGTAGTTGGGGTCGCGGGCCAGGTCCAGGAGCAGGCGCAGGTCGCGCGGCTGCCCCACCTCCGCCAGCACGCGGATGGCTTCGCCGCGGCGCGGCGAGGGGCCGCGCTCGAGCGCCTGGCGCAGGAAGGCGCGCGCGGACTCGGCGTGCGCGGCCCGTCCCATGGCCAGGGGCAGGAGCACATCCTCCGGCCCGTCCTCGAGGCGCAGCAGCCCGTCCAGGAAGGCATCCACTTGCGCGCTGTCGCGCAAGGCGCGCGCCACTCCCACGGCCGTGCTGCCGCTGTGCCAGCCGCCGTCGGCGAGCCACTGCGCCGCCGCGCGCTGCGCCTCCGCGACCGGCAGCCGCGCCAGCTCCACCATCCAGGCGCCGCTGTCCTCCTCTCCCGCGCCGACCGCGGCCCGCGAGCGGTACTCACGAAACAGCAGCTCCGCCGGCGCCAGGCGCGGGAGGAAGCGCAGCGCCAGCTGGCGCACGCGCACGCGTGGATCATCCAGGAGCTCGAGCAAACGCGCCGCCAGCTGCGGATCCGGACCGGCGCGGGCCAGGGCGTCGAGCACGTGCTCGCGCTCCTCGCCCGGGAGCGTCATGCCGAGCTCGAAGATGCGCAGCCGGCGCGCCGGATCGGACTCGTGGCGCGCCCACAGGAGCAGGGCTGCAGCCGCGGACGGCCCCGGGGCCTCGCTGGCCACGCGCTCGAGCGCCGGCAGGTCCGCGGGCTCCAGGAACGCCTCCCAGGTGGACAGCAGGCGGCGCAGGATCACGTCCGGCGCGTCCGGTCGCAGCAGCGGCGCCAGGGCGTCGCCGGCGCCGCGCCCGTCCACGGCGAACACGTGCTCGGCGCAGGCGGCGCGCAGCTGCGGATCCAGGCCGGACTCCGCCAGTGCCACGCGCAGCAGGAACGGTCGCGCCTCCGAGTACGGCGCCACCTGCAGCAGCGACACGGCACGGTGCGGGCTGCGGCACGCGCCGGACAGCAGCAGCTCGGCCACGGCATCCAGCTCGCCGGCGCGCAGGCGCGGAGCCACCCGCTCCACCAGCACGTCCAGGTCCGGATCGTCCTCCACCTGCAGCAGGAACTGCACGACCGCGGCGGCGTGCTGCGCCCGCGCTTCCTCTGCCAGCGGCGCGCGGCCGGTCAGCCGCGCCGGAGCGAGGACGGCGGCGGCCAGCAGGGCCATCACCCCAGGATCCTCCTGGCGCTCCAGCGCGCGCCCCAGGGCGGCCTCGTCGGCATCCCGCGGCAGCCCGGTGTGCGCCAGGCGCAAGGCCAGCTCCCGGCAATCCGGACCCGCGAGCGCCTTCTCCCATCCCTCCGGCAGCGGTTCCGCGGCGCCGATTCCAAGCTCCAGCGGCGCCTGCGCGGCCAGCCACAGCACCAGGGAAACGACCGGCATCATGCGGAAGGACTGCGCGGATGACGGCGCAGCGCCTGCGGCAGATAGTGCAGGAGATCCGGCGCGATCAGGGATTCTTCCCCCAGCTCGGCGGCGGCCAGGTCTCCCGCCAGGCCGTGCAGGTGCACGCCCAGCCGGGCCGCGTCCCAGGGGCTCATGCCGCGCGCGAGCAGCGCCGCAACCAGCCCGGTGAGGACGTCGCCGGTGCCGGCGGTGGCCATGCCGGGATTCCCGGTCTGATTCCGCCACGCCTCCTTCCCGGGCGCGCCCACCAGCGTTCCGCCACCCTTCAACACGACCGTAGCGCCGCTGCGCCCCACCAGCTCCGCCAGAGCCTCGCTGCGCCGCGCCTGCACGGCCGCCGCGTCCTTCCATTGCAGGAGGCGCGCGGCTTCGCCGGGATGCGGGGTGAGTACCGCCCGCGGCCCCAGGCCGATCCGTTCCCAGTCGCTCCCCGCCAGCGCGTTCAAGCCGTCGGCATCCACCAGCACCGGCAGCGCGGCGGGAAGACGGGGCAGAAAGTCGGTCACAAGAGCCCTGGTATCCGCATGCGTTCCCAGCCCTGGACCCACGGCCACCGCTTCGCTCCGCCCCGCTTCCTCGAGCAGCGCGTCGAGGTCACCACGGATGAGAAAAGCGCGCTCCGGACCGCCGCACAGCCGGAGCACGGCACTGCGTGCGAGCACCGTGAGCTCGGTGGCGACGCCGCCCGGTGTTGCGACCAGCACGTAGCCCGCCCCACCGCGCAGGACGGCCTCGGCCGCCATGGCGGCGGCGCCGGCCATGCCGCGCGCGCCGGCCACGAGCAGCACCCGCCCCATGGAGCCCTTGTGGGCGTCCTTGGGCCGCGCCGGAAGCGGCGGTAGCAGCAGCGGATCGGCGCCCATGCGCCCAGAATAGGCGCCGCGCCGTGCCCACACTGCCGCCCAGGTTCGAGGAGTACCGCCGCGCCGAGGTCGTGGCCAGCTACGACCGGCGCTTCCAGGGCGCCGGGGCACGCCGCAACCGGCGCAAGGCGCGGGCGCTGCTGCGCGCGCTGGAGCTCCTGGCGCAACGCGCCGACGGGCCGCTGCAAGCGATTCTGGACGTCCCTTGCGGCAACGGCCGCTTCACCGCCCTCCTCGAAAACGTGGGCTACCGCTACTGCGGAGCCGATCTCTCGAGCAGCATGCTGCGCGTGGCCAGGGAACGTCACGCCGGAGCCTCTTTCGTGGCCGCCGATCTGGCCCGGCTCCCGTTCGCCGACCGCGCCTTCGACGCCGCCGTGTGCATCCGTTTCTTGCACCTCGTGCGCGACCCGGTGCTGCGCGTGGCATTCCTGGCCGAGCTGCGCCGGGTCGCACGCGCCGGCGTCGTCCTCGACTACCGGCATGACCGGACGCTGCGCGTGTGGGGCCGGCGCCTGCGCCATCGCCTGGGGCTGCTGTCCCGCCCACCCGCCAATCCCTCGCCTACGCGCATCCAGGAGGAGGTCGAGTCCGCCGGACTGCGCTATGCGGCGCATGTCGCCGTGCATCCGGCACCTCTGCTGTCGGACAAGCTCCTGGTTGTGGCCCTGAGCCCGACCACTCCGACTCCGTAGCGGATCCGTGCCTCCCGTGAAACCCGGCCCGCATGCGCTTGCAGGACGGCAACCTATCCGCTACGAAATGCCGGCCATGCCGCAAGCCAGCGCCGACTACGACGCCGCCAGGCACGGCGTTGCCGTGTTCGACGGCGGCGACCGCGGCTGGATCGAGATGGAAGGCCCGGACGCGGCCGGCTTCCTGCAGCGGTTGCTCAGCAGCGACGTCAACCAGCTGCGCGACGGCGGCGGGCAGTGGTCGGCGCTGCTGGACGGCAAGGGGCACTGGATCGCGGACCTGCTGCTGTTCCGGTTCGAGGGACGCTTCGGCCTCGACCTGCCCGCGCAGCGCGTGGAGAAGGTGCTGCAGATGCTGCAGCTGTTCCATTTCGGCGAGAAGCTGGCGTGGCAGGGCGGGGACGCGGCGCGGCTCCTGGCGCTCGGGCCGCGCGCCGCGCCGGCGCTGGCGGATGCCGGCCTGGCCGTACCCGGGACGGAGCAGGATGAGTTTGCCGTGGGCCGGAGCGGCGAGCTGCTTGTGCTGCGGCGCCCGGACCGCGGCGCGGCCTGCGTGGAACTGCTCGGACCGGTGGATGCCGTGAAGGAACGCCTGCTCGCCGGCGGAGCGGTCGCTGGAAGCGCGCGCACCCTGGAGGCGCTGCGCATCGAGGCCTTCCAGCCGCGCTTCGGGGCGGACTTCGACGAGGAGAGCACGCTGCCGGAAAGCGGGGAGTGGCGGCGCGCCTCGCTGACCAAGGGCTGTTACGCCGGCCAGGAAGTGGTGGCGCGCGTGAACACCTACGGCGAGGCGCCGTGGCAGCTGTGCCGGCTGGAGCTGGAGGCCGAGGCTCCCGGCGCCGAGCTGGCGGACGAGGCCGGCAAGGCCGCGGGCCGGGTGACGTCGAGCAGCGGGCGCGC
The DNA here is from genome assembly GCA_004295085.1 of Planctomycetota bacterium. Lineage (GTDB taxonomy): Bacteria > Planctomycetota > UBA1135 > UBA1135 > UBA1135 > SHNF01. The sequence continues at coordinate 506,999 of SHNF01000002.1, forward strand.
GGGCCTGGGCCGGCTGCGGCGGCGCTACGCCCTGGAGGGGAAACGGCTGTGGGCGGCGCACGCGGGCGCGCGCGTGCCCGTGATCGTGCACCCGCGGCCCAGGCGCCTGGGCTAGCGCCGGCGCCGCACCAGGAACAGGACCAGGCCCAGCAGCGCCACGCCGGCCGCGAAGCGCTGGCCCGCGTTCCACGCCAGGAGCGCGCGCGCGACCGCCACCGGCGGCGCCAGCGCGGCGCGGGTGGCGGCGCGCGCCAGCGGGCGCTCGGCGATGAACCCGGCGAGCGCGGGCCCGTGCGCGTAGTAGCTGCGCGTGAACGCGCGGCCGGCCGGCGTCATGAGCAGGTAGTCGTCGCGCAGGCGCCGCAGCACGCGCACCTCCGGCGCGTCGTAGCCGCCGTGCGCCGCGCTGGCCACGACGCACATGCCGCTGCCGCTGCCCCCGCCTCCGCCGGACGCGACGACCCGCAGCGTGCCGGCCGCGGTCTGGCCGCCGGGATTCACGATGGTGATGTCGTGGTCGCCTTCCGCCAGCATCGGCGAAGTGAACTGGAGGCCGGAGCCGTTGTCGAACACGAACGCCTCGACCAGGGCCTGGCCCACCAGCGCCAGGAGCTGGCCGATGGCGCTGTCGTCGTCGGGGTTGTCCACGAAGCGGAAGCCCGAGGGGGCGCGCACGTTCACCGCCGTGGCGGTGCGCTCCGGGATCTCCTGCGGACTGGTGCTGACGTTCGCGCTGCTGCTCAGGAAGCCGATCACGCTGGGCGGCAGCGCGCCGTTGGTCTGGATGCGGTTGAGGATGGCGACGCTGGAGTTCTGGTTCCAGAAGTTGTTCTCGGCCTTGATCACGTTCTGCATGTCCCCGTCCAGGACCATCTCGAACGTGCCGTTGCCCTGGATCGTGTTGCGGCCGCTGCTGCCCGAAGGCGCCACGGCCAGGTCGCCGAAGTTGGGGGAGGCGTTGGGCCGCAGGGCCGCCGGGTTGGACACGGCGAACACGATGCCGGAGCTGGAGGCGCCGGTGATCGTGTTGCCCGTGAACGCGGACGTGATGTTGACCTCGCCGCCGCCCACCTGATTGCTGGTGCTCAGGAAGACGTTGGTGTGGTTGTTGAAGACCGCGTTGTACAGGATCCTGGCGTCCACCTGCGCCGTCTGCGCGCTCCCGAACAGGAACTGCGCCGCGATCTGCAGCCCGATCTCGGGCGTGGCGGTGGCGCCGTCGCCCTTGATCTGGTTGCCCTGCACGAGCGCCGAGTTGAAGCTGCCGTTGCCGACGCCCGGCTGCGCGCTCAACGTGATGCCGGCCAGCGTGTGGCCTTCGATGTTGTTGCGCCGCAGGCTGAAGTCGTCGCCCACGTCGGCGCCGCCGGAGGCCGCGAGCTGGATCCCGGTGTCGCAGTCCAGGATGCTGCAGTCCTCCACGGCGCCGGCGAACAAGGCGGCGCCGCTGCTGCCCTCGGCCGACAGGAACACGCCGAAGTCGGCGCCGTTGCCGACGAAGTCGCAGTTGCGCACCGTGACGGTGTTCTGGCCCGTGTTCAGGGCCATCTGCACTCCCGCCTGGGTGAAGTTCTCGAACAAGGTGTCGGACACGGTCAGCCCGGCGACGCGCTGGCCGGCGTTCACGCGCAACCCGACCTTGCAGTCCACGATCTGGAAGAAGCTGACCGTGAGCGCCTGCGTGATGTCGGTGTCCACCTGGATGACGGCGTCGGCGTTGTCGCCGTCGAACACGGGGAACTGCCCGGTCCCCGGGCGGATGCTGATGCGGTCCCGGAGGGTGATCGGGAACGTCTCGTGCGTGGAGTTGTAGGGGCCGGAGCGCAGCTCCACCGTCGTCCCCGGCAGGGGATTGGTGGAGAGCGCGTGGGTCAGGGACTGGTACGGGTTCGAGGCGCTGCCGTCGCCGGTCACGTCGCTGCCGTTCACGGGATCCACGAAGATCGTGTTCTGAGCGGCCAGCGGCGCCGCGGCGAGCAGCAGGCAGGAAAGAGCGAGGATGAGGGTGATGGAGCGCACGTGCGGAGGCCGGTCAGTGAACAGGGTGGGCCATTGTAGGCACCCCGCCGTTTCAGCGGCGCAACAAGCTGCGGCCGTCCATCTCCACCGGCTGCGGGATGCCCATGCCCTCCATCAAGGTGGGCGCCACGTCGGCCAGGATCCCCATCGCCCGCAGCCGGGCGCCGCGGAAGCGCGCGCCGGCCAGCACGAAGGGCACCGGGTTGGTGGTGTGGGCCGTGTGCGGCCCGCCGGTGACCGGATCCACCATCATCTCGGCGTTGCCGTGGTCGGCGGTGATCACGGCGCAGCCGCCGCGGCGCAGCGCCTCGGCCACGATCCGCCCGACGCAGTCGTCCACGGTGCGCACCGCCTTCTCGGCGGCGGGCTGGATGCCGGTGTGCCCCACCATGTCGGCGTTGGCGAAGTTGACCACGTACACGTCGTGGGCGCCGCGCTCCAGCCTGCGCAGCACCTCGTCCGTGACGCCGGCGGCGCACATCTCCGGCTGCAGGTCGTAGGTGGCCACCCGCGGCGACGGCACCAGCACGCGCTCCTCCCCGGCGTAGGGCTCCTCGCGCCCGCCGTTGAAGAAGAAGGTGACGTGCGCGTACTTCTCGGTCTCGGCGCAGCGGAACTGGGTCAGCCCGCGCGCCGCCGCCAGCTCGCCGAACAGCGCCTTCAGCGCGCGCGGCGGGTACGCCACCGGGCAGGGGAAATCCGCCCGGTACTGGGTCATGGTGGCGTAGTGGACCTGCGGCACGCGGCCGCGCTCGAACTCGGCGAACTCCGGGAACAGGAACGCCTGGCTGATGGCCCGCATGCGGTCCGCGCGGAAGTTGAACGCGAACACGGCGTCGCCGTCGCGCACGCGCCCGGCGGCCGGGTCGCCGATGATGGTGGGCAGCACGAACTCGTCGGTCAGGCCGCGTGCGAACGAGTTCCGCACGGCCTGCATGGGGTCGCCGGCGCGCTCGCCCACGCCGTGGACGATGGCGTCCCAGAACTTCCTGGTGCGGTCCCAGCGCCGGTCCCGGTCCATGGCGTAGTAGCGCCCGGAGATGGTGGCGATGCGCCCGCGCTGCGGCGCGCGCAGGCAGGCGTCGAGCTCCTGCACGAAGCCGGCGGAGCTGTCCGGCGGCGTGTCGCGTCCGTCCAGGATGGCCTGGAAGAACACGCGCTCCCCGGGCAGGCCCATGGACGCCGCCAGCTCGAGCAGCGCGAGGTAGTGGCGGTCGCTGGCGTGCACGCCGCCGTTGCCGAGCAGCCCCATCAGGTGCAGCGCGCCGCCGGTCCGGCGCGCGTGCTCGATGGCGCCGCGGATGGCGCCGTTGCGCTGGAAGCCGCCCTCGCGGATGTCCTTGTCGATGCGGGTGATCTCCTGGTACACAACCCGCCCGGCGCCGATGTTCGTATGGCCGACCTCGCTGTTGCCCATGAGCCCCAGGGGCAGGCCCACCTCCTCTCCGGAGGCGGAGAGCAGGCAATGCGGCCACTCGTCCCACAGCGCCTGGAAGCGGGCGGCCGGCGCCTGCGTGATGGCGTTGCTCGCGCCCGGCGGCGCGTGGCCCCAGCCGTCGAGGATGAGCAGGAGCGCGGGCGTCTTCGGGCTCATGCTTCGAGTTGCAGCAGCTTGTCGCCGGCGGCGCACACCCGCCCGGCCAGCGCCTGGGCCTGGCCGCGCAGCGCCGCCGCGCGCTGCAGCCGCGCCTGCGCCTCGGCGTCGCCGGGCAGGCCCAGCGCGTTCACCACCACGTTGCGGTACGCGCCTTCCGTGCACGCCAGCAGCGTCCAGCCGCACACGGCGACATCGGAGGCCAGGTTGGCGTTGAATCCGTGCTCGGCCGCCGGCGCCAGCTGCTCCAGCACGGCGGCCGCCGTGTGCATGACCTCCAGCGGCACGTCCATGGCGCGGAGCGTCGCTTCGCGCAGCCTGGGCGCGCGCGCGGGATCCTCCGCGGGCAGCTTCATGGCCGCGCTGACGGCGTCGTAGGCGGCGGCGTCGCGCGCGACCGCGGCCGCCAGGAACCGCATCGGCTCCTCGAGGCCGGCGGCGAGCTGCTGCATGGACTCGGCCCGGTCGGCGTAGCGTTTGCCTGTGGTGAACCGGGCGGCCATGACGCCCAGGGCCGCTCCCAGGGCGCCGCACAGGGCCGCCACCGAGCCGCCGCCGGGAGCCGGCGTGCGGGCGGAGAGATCCGCCAGGAACTGATCCAGGGTGGCGTCGCGCACGGCCAGGGCCAGGAAGGCCATACCATAGGCCCGCTGGCGCGTAGCCACCAGCAACCCGGCCATGAGCACACGTCTCGCCCCTCTCTGCATCCTGGCGGCTGCCGCCTGCTCCACGGTGCCCGGCACGGGACGCAGCCAGCTCACCTTCGCACTCTCTCCGGCGCAGGAGATCCAGCTGGGAGAGGAGGCGTACCGCGAGCAGTTGCAGGGCGCGAAGCTGGTCCGCAGCGGCCCGCAGTACGAGATGTTGATGCGCATCGGCCCGCGCATCGCCCAGGCCGCCGAGCACCTGTACCCGGACAGCCTGGCCACGGAGTTCGAGTGGGAGTTCAGCCTGATCGACGACCCCAAGACCGTGAACGCCTGGTGCCTGCCCGGCGGCAAGGTGGCCGTGTACACCGGGCTGCTCCCGGTGACCCGCGATGAAGCCAGCCTGGCCGTCGTCGTCGGCCACGAGGTCGCGCACGCCATCGCCCGCCACGGCGCCGAGCGCATCAGCCAGCAGACCGGGCTGCAGGGCCTGCTGTTCGCTGGCGGGCAGCTCATCGGCCTCAGCGACATGAGCGCGAGCACCCAGGAGCTCACTTTGCAGGCGCTGGGCCTGGGCGCGCAGGTGGGCGTCCTGCTGCCCTTCTCGCGCACGCACGAGTCGGAGGCCGACGAGCTGGGCTTGTACATGTCGGCCGACGCCGGCTACGAGCCGCGCGCGGCCATCGGCCTGTGGGAACGCATGGCGGCGGCCAGCGGCGGCAGCGGTCCGCCCGAGTTCCTGAGCACGCACCCCAGCGAAGGCACGCGCATCCAGCGCCTGGAAGAGCACATGCCCAAGGCCTTGCGCTACTACAACAAGGCCAGGCGCGAGGGCCGCGCCGTCGAGTGAGCGTGCTCGCGGGTCTGCTGCTGGCATTGCCGGCGCCGCAGGACGGCGCCGAGCCGCTGTCCTCCACCTACCCGGCGCTGCAGGCCGCGCATCTGCGCCGGGACGTGCAGTACCTGGCCAGCGACCTGCTGGAGGGCCGCGAGACCGGCGAGCGCGGCGAGCAGGTGGCCGGACGCTGGATCGAGTCGCGCTTCCGCCGCCTGGGCCTGGAACCGCCGCCCGGCGGCTACCTGCAGCCGTTTCCGGCGGCTCCGCTGCACCTCGACACGGCCTACACGCGGCTGCGCCTGAGCGCGGGCGCGGGCGCGGAGGACCTGTTCGAAGCCGGCGCGGACTTCGTCCCGCACACCGGCGCGCCGGCGGCGGACGCGGAAGGCCCGCTGCTGTTCGCCGGGTACGGCCTGTTCGCTCCGGAGCACGAGTACGACGACTTCGCCGGGCTGGACCTGAACGGCAAGGTGGTGCTGCTGTTCCGCTGGGAGCCGCAGGCGCAGGACCCGCAAAGCCGCTTCGACGGCCGGCGCTTGCTGAGCCAGACGCGGCTCGCAGCAAAGGTGCGCGAGTGCGAGCGGCGCGGCGCCGTGGCCGTGCTGGTGGCCAACCCGCGGGGGCTGGGGCTGCGCGGCGACGCGCCGGGCGCCTTCGCCTGGCCGGAGTTCTCGCCGCTGTACAACCAGATGGAGCCGCTCATCCAGGCGCAGGTCGACCAGATCGCACTGCAGCGCACCAACTTCACGGTGGCCGAGCAGGCGGCGCAGGCCTTCATGGGCATCCAGCTCCTGAGCCCGCTGGGCAGCGCCATTCCGGTGGCGTACGTGTCGCAGAAGGTGGTGGACCGGGTGTTCGCGTCCGCGGGGCGCCGGGACGAGGAGTGGGTCCGGGAGGTGGACGCCAGCGGCGTGGGCGAAGGCTTCGAGACCCTGCTCACGGCCCGGCTGGCGATCCGGACCGCGCCGGTCGAGCGCCAGGGGCGCAACGTGGTGGGCCTCTGGCGCGGGAGCGACGCAGCGCACAGCAGCGAGTACGTGGTCGTGGGCGCCCATTACGACCACGTGGGCCGCAACCCCGCCGGCGAGATCTGGAACGGAGCCGACGACAACGGCTCGGGCACCGCGGTGCTGCTCGGCATGGCCGAGTCGTTCGTGGCCGATCCCAAGCGGCCGCGGCGCACGCTTGTGTTCGTGGCCTTTTCCGGCGAAGAGGAAGGTCTGGTGGGAGCGTCGCGCTTCCTGGCGCAGAACGTCGTACCCGAGGAGAGGATCGCGGCCATGGTCAACATGGACATGGTCGGGCGCTCGATCAACCGCGCAGTCCACGCCATCGGCACCAGCTCGTCGCCCGCGATGCGCGCGGTGGTGGAGCGCTGCGCCAAGGGCCTGGACCTGTATCTCGACTACGAGAGCGAGGAGTTCTTCGACCGCAGCGACCAGGCGCCGTTCTACTACGCCGGCGTGCCCGTGGTGTTCTTCAACACCAGCGAGCACCCGGACTACCACCGCCCCACCGACACCTGGGACAAGCTGGACTACGAGACCATGTCCGCCATCGGGACGCTCGCGCGCCGCGCCGTGTCCATGCTGGCGGACCTGCAGAAGGCACCCGAGTTCCAGGACGGCTACCACCGCCTGGCCCCGGTGTACGGGCGCGATCCCGAGTTCCGCGCGTCCTTCCAGAAGGTCGCCTACGATCAGCGCGTGGACTATTGAGCATGAGCCGCGTCGGCGTGGACCTCGGCGGCAGCTTCATCAAGGTCGGCCGCGTGGAGCAGGGCAGGGTCGTGCGCCGCGCCGAAGGCGGCACCCGGCACGACTTCGCGCGCTGCATGGACGACGTCGCCGCACTGGTGTCGGAGGTGGCGCCGCAGGGCTTCGACGCGCCGCTGGGCCTGGGGCTGCCCGGTGTGATCGAGCGCAGCGGCCAATCGGTGCTGGACGCGCCCAACCTGCCCTTCCTGGAGCGGCAGCCGGTGGCCGACGCGCTGGCGCAGCGCCTGGGCGTCGCCGTGCAGATCGAGAACGACGCCAACGTCGCCGCCCTGGGCGAGGCGCGCCACGGCGCAGGACGCGGGCATCCGGACTTCCTCCTGGCCACCCTCGGCACCGGCATCGGCGGCGGCCTGATCCTGGACGGGAAGCTCTACCGCGGCCCGGGCGGAATGGCCGGCGAGTTCGGCCACCTGTTCGTGGGCCACGAGCGGCGCTGCGGCTGCGGCGCCCGCGGCTGTCTGGAAGCGGCGGTATCGGCCCGCCACCTCCTGCAGTGGGCGCAGGAGGAAGGCATCCGCGCGGACGGCCTGCAGGACCTGGCCGGCCTGGCCCGGCGCAACGACAAGGCGGCGCTGAGCTTGTTCCGCCGTGCCGGCGCGCTGCTGGGCGAGGCCTGCGCCGCGGTGGCCCTGCTGCTGGATCTGCGCGTGTTCCTGCTCGGCGGCGGCGGCAGTCCGGTGACCGACCTGCTGGCTCCTTCGGCGCTGCAAGTGCTCGGCACCCGCGCCTTCGGCCGCGCCGCCGCCGACTTCCGCATCCTGCCGGCCGCGCTGGGCAACGACGCCGGCATCATCGGCGCCGCCGAGCTCGCCTAGGCGGACCGGCGCCACCGGCACGCGGCCGTCGCACGCTGCTTTTCGACACTGTCGCACCTGGTGCCAGGATGGAGGTCAACGCGCGGGGAAGATCTCGCGATGCTGGGCATCCGCCGCGAGGATGAGGGCGCACAAGCACGTCGTCTCCACGCGCCCGCCGGAGCCCAGGCCGGCGGCGGCCGGGTCCCAGGACCCGGCCTCGGTGCCGTCCGTGCGCTGCTGGCGGAGCAGCGCCGGCTCCACAGCCGCGTTCCATTCCGTGTAGTGGCCGCCCCCCCAGCGCTTCAGCGCGCAGGTGGCGAAGTACAGGAATGCAGGGTCCGCGGCGGCCCGCTGCTCGAGCATCAGGTCCACCTGAAGGCGCAGCACGGAGTACAGAGGGATCCTGGTCTTCTCGCGCACCGCGTCCAGGTCCACGCGCAGGAGGCGCCACAGCGCCGCCTGGGCGACCAGGACCAGGTTGTCCGACTGGGTTCGGATCCGGCCGGTGGCCCGGTCCAGCTGATCGTAGTACCAGGAATCGATGTCCTTGAACTTCTGATCGTCCGACTCGGCGCCGGCTTCGGCGGCCGCGCGCAGCGCCAGCGCGATCCATCCCAGCGCCTCCGGATTCCCGCCGGCGTCCGGAAGGTCCGGCGCGCCGCGCCGCAGGGCCCGCAGCGCGCGGCGCAAGGCCACGACATGGCGCGTGGAGCCCGTGCCAGAGCCTCCGCAGCGGAAGCACGCCTCCGCCAGGGCCCAGGTGGCGAGCGCCTGGTCCAGCGGGCCGGCGGTCACGCGGCCGACACCGAATGCGCCGCCGGCATCCTGTGATCCCGCCAGCCACTCCAGTCCGGCGGAAGCCGCGGCGGCGGCAGCGCCGTCGGGCGTCGGCGCGCCTTGCAGGAGCGCCAGGACCGCGAGCGCGGTGACGCCCACGCGGCCGGGGCGCAGGCCTGCACCGGCGTCCGGCTCCGGCACTTCGTCCTTGGGCCAGGAACCGTCGGCGCGCTGGTTGGCGCGCAGCCATTCCAGAGCCCGGGCCAGCGCCTGCGCGCGCTCGCCCGCGCCCCCCTCGGCGCGGATCAGCAGCGGTGGTGTGTTGCGCCGCCTGGCCACGGCGCGTGTCCGCGCCGGCTCCAGCTCGATGACGCGCCGGTAACGGTGCCCGGCCTGCAAGCTCAGCAGGCACATGGCCGTCGAGTAGATCCGGCCTCCATCCTCGCCCCAGGGGTCCACCGCGTCCCACGAGCCGGCGAAGTTGCCGTCGCCGCGCTGGTGCGCGATCAGGACGTCACGGATCGGCGGCCACCACCGGCCCCACGCCGGATCGCCCCACTGGCGCAGCGCGTGCGTGGCGTAGTACCAGTAGTAGTAGTCGACAGCGCCGTCCTCGGGCATCCAGGCCGGGATCTTCGCCAGCAGCAGATCCACCTGCTTCTGCAGCAGCGCGTGCTGTGGATGCTCGGCCCAGCTCTCCCAGGCCCACCAGTCGGCGAGCTGCAGGCGGCACAGCAGGGACACCGCGGTGGTCGCCTCGGACTTCTCGGGCGGGAAGCGCAGCGCGCGCTCCCCCAGCCGCGACGGCAGGCCGCCGCGGCCGTCGTAGCCGGTGCGCCCGGAATCGCCCTGCGTCACCTGGTCGAGCCAGCTCAGCGCGCCGGCGCCGAAGTCCACCGGCACGCGCACGCCTGCCTGCTGCGCCGTGAGCAGCGCCTGCGACATCCATCCGGTCACGGAAGTGTCGTTCGTGCCGTCCGGCGGAGGCTCCGTGTCGTAGCGCCACCCCAGGCCCGGGTTCTGCATGCTGACGATCCACTCCGACGCCTGCGTGACCGCCTCGGTCAGGCCGGGGTCGTCCGGACCGTAGAACAAGGCCTCGGCCAGGGCCGTGGTGGCGATGGCGTGGCCGTAGGCCACGGATTTGTCCCCTGCGCCGGCATGCAGCAAGCCGCTGCGGGGGTCCTGGACCGAGCGCAGCCAGGCGACGGCGCGGCGCAGGGTTTCGGCGTACTGTCCCTCCACTGTGCTGTTGCCGTCGGCGAGGAAGACGAGCGCCGCCAGGCCGGTGACGCCGATATCGAACCAGGCGGACCCGCCGCCGTCGCAACGCGGGCCGTCGGCAAGCGCCTCCCGGTTCATGAACCCGTCCGTGTCCCAGCGACCATCGGGCTCCTGGTGCCGCGCCAGCCACTCCAGCCCGCGCTGCACCGACTCGCGCTCGGCGCCCGGCTCCGGCTTGCGCGGCCCCAGCAGGCCGCCCTGCCGCAGCGCCGTGCCGGATTCCTGCGCGGCCGCGCCTCCCGCGAGCGCGAGCGCGGCGAGCAGCGGCCGCAGCGGCTTGGATATCCGGGGCATGGCGCGCCGATTCTAGACGGAACGCAACGGCGCCCCGCCGCGGACGAACGCGGCGGGGCGCCTGATGCTGAAACGCTTCAGTCCTTACGGAGCGAAGCAGTAGCACAGTGCATTGGACATGCCCTGGATGTTGCCGGCGATGTGGCACACCGCCTGCACGTAAAGACGCGGGAACGGATACGTGCCCGGAACCTGTCCGGTCAGCGTCCCGCCCGGCATCGGCACCGGGCTCGGCGGCAGGAACGGAGGCTTGACCAGCCGGGTGGCCTGGTTGCCCAGGATGCCGGTGTCATCCGGATTCTGGCTGGCAATCAGCACGTAGCTCTGGCCGGCCACCGGGTTGGTGACCATCCAGGTTTCCACCGCGCCGCCCTTGGTGACCGGACCCGACTTCAGCTTGACGGTGTCCAGCGGTCCCTTGCCGTTGCGCGAGATGTAGCTCCGGCACGGCGCGTCGGGCCCGAGCAGCTTGATGGCGAAGTTGGCGAACGGCGTGCCGCCGAACCAGAAGCAGCCCACGAAGATCGGCGGGCTGACGCTGCGGTCGAACCAGGTGAAGTCGTTGACGATGCCCTTGCCGCCCCGGCGCAGCCACGGGCCCGTGTTGTTCAAGCCGGGCAGGATGCCCCAGCCGAACAGCGGATTGGCCGGGTGCGCGCCAGTGGTGCGGAAATCCGTGGCCAGCGTGTTCGGGCACTGGACGTCCCCGGTATCGAGGTCCACGGAAACGATCCAGCACTGGATGCCGCCCGTGGCCGTTCCCATGGGCAGGCCGGAGATGGCGTAGGCGCACAGCGGGGTCAGGTTGACCGGGCCGGCGCACTCGACGTTCTCGTCGTAGAACGTGATCGTGATCGTGCCGGTGGGCGCGGGGTCGGTCGAGCAATAGATGAAGTCGAAGCAGTTGATCTGCTCGGTGTCACAGGCGTTGCGGTCATTCAGGACGCCGTCGTCGATCCACTCCTGGTTGGCGCCGGGCACGCTGTAGTAGTTCGACGCCACCATGTTGTTGAAGATCACGACGGGGCCCGCGCGCTCGGTCGCCACGCCCGGCTTGAACTCGCCGGTGCCCGGGAGGTAGGTGCCGGCGAACTTCGGCTCCACAGCCTTGTGGACCGGCGCGATCTGCTGCGCGGAGAGACTTGTTCCCAACAGCAGCGCCAGTGCGCCGCAAAGAAGACGACACTTCATGGGTTCAGTCCTTGAGCTTTGATGAAGCTACTTGGGGGTTTACGGGAAGTCAGGGATTCAACACCCGGCGCTGAGGAACCAGAAGAGGAATCTCCATTCGAAAGACCGGATCCAGTCTGCGCAGAGATCCCGCCTTGTCAAGGCCGCGCGCGCGGATTCGCGGCGGCAGCGCGCTGCGCTCTCCTGCGACCAGCGCGGACGCCGTCAAGAAACGGCGCTTTGCGGTACAAGGCCGCAAAGCGCCTGCCAGGAACACCCGGACCCTCGCCCATGCTCCTTGGCAACCTCAGCAAACGGGCATCGGAGTGATTGCGGGCCCGGCGAAATCCATGCGGCCAGGGGCGCGAAGCTCAATGCGCACCGGCCGCCGTGCGGGAACAAATCGAGCGGAAGAGTTCTAGAAACTCAATGACAACAGGGGGGTGTTCCCGCGAGCAAGGAACTCATGTGCGCCCCGCCGCACGCGGCGGCGGGGCGCAATGAACCAACTCGGGCTAGAACCTGTGGCAGATGGCGGGGGAGGCGCCCGTGACGTTGCTGCCCGTGGAGTTGAGCGGTCCCTGGTGGCAAACCGCCTGCACGTAGATCACGGCGCCAATCGGCACGTTGGGCACCATGGCGGTCACGATGCCACCCGGCATCGGGATCGGGCTCGGCGGGATCCAGATGCACGGCGGATCCAGCAGGAGCGTCCAAGCTCCTCCGATGCCGGGCCGGTTAATCGGCAGGATGCCGATCGCCGGGTTGATGACGGTCACCAGCAGGGAGTAGCTCTGTCCGCCGGTCGTCGGGGTGACGGTCCAGCGGCCAGGGTTCTGCTTGCGGATGCCGCGGCCCTGGCCACCAGGGTCATCGGCCTTCAGCCGCAAGATGTCCAGCGGGTTGTTGCCCCAGCGGCCGTTGCCGGCGTTGAGATCGTTGTCCACCACCGCCTTGGCGTTGGGCTCGTTGCCGTACAGCCTGATCGCGAAGTTCGCGAACGGCGTGCCGCCGAACCAGAAGCAGCCCACGAAGATCGGCGGGCTGACGCTGCGGTCGAACCAGGTGAAGTCGTTGACGATGCCCTTGCCGCCCCGGCGCAGCCACGGGCCCGTGTTGTTCGGGCCGGGCAGGATGCCCCAGCCGAACAGCGGGTTGGCGGCGTGCGCTTCCGTGGTGCGGAAGGTCTGCGACGTGTTGTTCGGGCACTCGAAGCCGCCTTCCAGGTCCACGCCGACGATCCAGCACTGGATGCCGCCGGTGGCGGTGCCCAGCGGCAGGCCGGTGATGGCGTAGGCGCACAGCGGAGTCAGGTTGACCGGGCCGGCGCACTCGACGTTCTCGTCGTAGAACGTGATCGTGATCGTGCCGGTCGGGGCCGGATCGGTGGAGCAGTAGATGAAATCGAAGCCGTTGACCTGGTCTTCGCGGGCCGTGTGACCGACGCTCTGGTTGCGGTCGTTCAGCACGCCGTCGTCAATCCACTCCTGGTTGGCGCCGGGCACGCTGTAGTAGTTCGACGCCACCATGTTGTTGAAGATGACCGACGGACCCGAACGTTCGGCGGCTCCGGGAATGAACTCACCGGATGCGACCTTGTACACACCGGCGAATTTCGGCTGCACGGCCTTGTGCACCGGCGCAACTTGCTGAGCCGCAAGGCTCGCACTAGAAAGCAGTACCAACGCTCCGCAGAGGAAGCGACACTTCATGGTTCGTTCCTTGTACCGATGGATCGGGGGTAGATGAGGTTCAGAAACAAGCGGTTCCACGCCAGGCGCTGAGATACCGGCAATGGAACCCTCATCCGGGAGACAGGATCCAGTCTTCAGGCCAACACGAGAATGTCAAGTGGAATTCATGTCCTGCATTTGCAACTTCGTGCTTCTGCCCGATGATTCGCCGTTCTCCGCCAACCTATCCGAAGTGTCTCAGCGCACGCGCAGCAGCGCGCTGACGAAGTCGTGCACCGGCCCGGCGGAGGGCGCCAGCTGCGCGCGCGTGAAGTGCACCAGGTACAGCTCGCCCGCGGCGGACTTCGAGCCCAGGTCCACCACGGTCCACCAGTACGGCCCTTCCTGGCGCCACGGGCTGAGGCGGAACGACTGCTCGGCGTCGATCTGCAGCTCGATGCTGATGCCGCCGTCCTGCGGCGGATCGAAGCGCGCCGCTTCCTCCCACTGCGCGGTCCAGCCGCGCGGCGGATGCACGTCCTCGCCCGGCGGCGCCGGGGTGCGGTATTCCTCCTGGAACGGCGGGCGCTTCTCCGGCAGCACACCCGGCTCGTCGATGATTTGGCGCGCGGGCATGCGTTCGCCGCCGAGGCTTTGCAGCATCTCTTCCAGCGCGCTGGCGGAGGGCGTCGCCGGCGCCGCGATCAGGAGCACGTGCGCGTCGTCGAAATCGCTGCGCATCCACACCGCCTGGACCGTTCCGGCCGCGGCTGCTCCGCGCAGGTAGAACGGGTCCGGCACGCGTCCTTCGGGCAGGATCCGGGCAAACGCCTCGGTGCGCGCCTGCGCCTGCTGGAACAGCTCGTCTCCCGAGCCCGTGCCGAGCTGCCGGCCGTGGTTGAACAAGGTCTTGACGACCAGGGCCGTCACGCCGAGGCCGAGGAGGCCCAGCACCACCCACGTGCCGGCCGGCCGGCGCTTCGGGGCGGAGTCCTTGCCCTGCAGCTCGAAGGTCTCGGTCATCCCGGCGCGCAAGGTAACATTGCGCCGCGAGACGCCGGCCGCGGCGCCTGCGCGCATTGCGATCCGGTACCCTGGAGCTCTGCGGCAAGGTAGTGCGTGGTGGAGCCCGAATCCGACGCGAAGGCGACGCCCCTGGACTGGGGACGCGTGAAGGAGCTGTTCCAGCAGGCGAGCGAGCTGGCGCCCGAGCAGCGGGTGGCGTTCCTGGCCGGCCAGTGCGCCACCCAGCCCGACCTGCTCGCGGAGGTGGAATCGCTGCTGCGCGCGCACGAGCGCACGCCTTCGTTCCTGGAGGGGCCGGCCTACCAGGCCTTTACCGACCTGCGCGACCGCGATGATGATGGGCTCGCGCCCGGGCAGGTCGTGGGCGGCTACCGGCTGATCGAGCCGGTGGCCTCGGGCGGGATGGGCACCGTGTGGGCGGCCGAGCCCCTCGAACGCGCGGCCGCGGAGCGGGTGGCCATCAAGTTCGTGCGGCGCGGCCAGGGCAGCGCCCAGGTGCTGCGCCGCTTCGCCCTCGAGCGCCAGACGCTGGCCAATCTGCACCACCGCAACATCGCCCGGCTGCTGGACGGCGGCGTCACGGCTGACGGGAGGCCGTACCTGGTGATGGAGTTCATCATCGGCCAGCCGATCGACGTGTACTGCGCGCAGCGCGGGCTGACGGTGGCGGAGCGGCTGCGTCTGTTCCACACCGTGTGCCTGGCCGTGCACTTCGCGCACCAGAACCTTGTGGTGCACCGGGACCTGAAGCCGTCCAACATCCTGGTGACCGCCGACGGCACCCCCAAGCTGCTGGACTTCGGCATTGCCAAGATCCTGAGCCCGCCGGGCGCCGCGCCCGGGACCACGCTGACGGCCGCCGGCAGCCTGCCCATGACCCCGGAGTACGCCAGCCCGGAGCAGGTGCGCGGGCTGCCGGTGACCACCGGCACGGACATCTATTCGCTCGGCATCGTCTTGTACGAGCTGTTGGCCGGACGCCGGCCCTATCGGATCGAGACGCGCACCCCGGCGGAGATCGAGCGCGTGATCTGCGACCTGGAGCCGCCGAAGCCCAGCTCCGCGGTGCTGCGCGGCACCTCGGTGTCCGAGGAGGGCCCGCCGGACACGCTCAGCCGCCACCTGCGCGGCGACCTGGACAACATCGTGCTCATGGCGCTGCGCAAGGATCCGGCGCGGCGCTACGCATCCGCCGAGCAGATGGCGCAGGACCTGGACCGGCACCTGCGCAACCTGCCGGTGCTGGCGCGGGGTGAGAGCTTCGGCTACCTGCTGGGCAGCTTCGTGCGCCGGCACAAGCTGGGGGTCGCGGCGGGCGCGGCGGTGTTCCTGTCCCTGGTCGGCGGCTCGCTGGGCGTCGCCTGGCAGGCGCGCCGGGCCGCCGCGGAAGCCCGGCGCGCCGCCGGGGAGGGCGCGCAGGCCCAGCAGACGATGGATTTCATCATCACGCACCTGTTCCCGCAGGCCAACCCGCAGAGCGCCGGGGACGTGTTCTCGTTGCGGCCGGCCCTCGAGGACGCCGTGCGCCTGGTCGAGAGCGAATACCCGGAAGGGCACGCCGGGCGCGCCTCGCTGCTCATCACGCTGGGCCGCATCCACCGCAAGATCGGCGAATACGCGAAGGCGCGCGAGCTGTGCCAGCGCGGCGTGCGCGAGTTCGAGCAGCGCTACGGACCCGACGACGCCCAGGTCGGTCACGCCCGCGAGGAACTGGCCTGGGCCTGGTTCGACCTGGGGGACTACGAGGTGGCCGTGAATCAGTTTCGCAGCGCCTACGCCATCCACGTCGCCAGCATGGGCGCCGATGACCCGAACACCGCGCTGTGCGCCAACTCGCTGGGGATGGCCCTGCGCAAGCGCAGCCAGGAGGGGGACCTGGCCGAGGCGGAGCGCCTGCACCGCGACGCGCTGGACGTCCTCAAGCAGGTGAACAGCCCGGAGGTGCCGCGCGCCAACCACAACCTGGCCAGCCTGCTGCTGGAGACGGACCGGGCCGCAGAAGCCGAACTTCTGTACATGGACAACGTCCGGCGCGAATCCGCGTGGTTCCGCGGCCCGCACCCGGACATCGCCACCGATCTGAACAACCTGGCCATGGTCCAGCTCCGTCTGAAGAAGCTGGACGAGGCTGAGCAGAACCTCCTGCAAGCCAAGGCGATCCGCGAAACCCTGTTCGAGCCCGGTCACCCGGAGGTCGCGGCGGTGCTGCAGAACCTGGCCGGCGTGGAATTCGCGCGCGAAGACTACGCGGCGGCCGTGCCGCTGCTGCGCCAGGCCCTGCAGATCTACGAGACCCGCCTGCAGCCCTCCCACCCCTGGTCGCAGCAGTGCCGCGGCAACCTGGTCCTGGCGCTGGCACGATCCGGCGCGCCGGAGCAGGCGCTGGCGGAACTGGAGCCGGCGATCGCGGCGCAGCGCGGGATCCAGAACGGCGCCATGCGCCTCGCCACCTTCCTGAACCTGAAGGGCTCGCTGCTGCTGGAACTGGGCCGCGGCGCCGAGGCCATCGTGCCGCTGGAGGAAGCCCTGGACATCCGGCGCGCCCTGCCGGAAGACAACGCGGCGCGCCAGGACACCGTCAAGCTGCTCCAGCAGGCGCGCGCCGCCGGAGCCTGAGCCTACTCGTCGTAGTAGAACCAGTACGAGGCGGACACGTCCACGCCCAGCGCCGGGCTGTACACGCGGACGACGTCGCCTTCCTCGATGCGGCGCCCCGACGGAGGCCGCCCGTCGCCTCCGCGCGGGCTGTGGGAGGTGAACGTCACCACCGCCCGGCCGTGGTCGTCGGTCTGGATCGGCATCAGGTCCACGCCGTTGAGCTGGACCATGAGCGAGCTGCCGGCCGGCGCGCTGGCCACCGCCAGCGCGAACTTCTGGTTGACCCGGTCGCGGGGGCCGTCCTCCGTGTAGCGGGACTTCACGACCACCGATCCCGATTCGTTGAGAGCATCCCAGGTGAGCGTGTTGTGCCACTGGCCGCCGTTCGCGGGGAGCGGCCCGAGCGACAAGCCGGCCACGACAGCTACGGGAATTAGAAGCAGAGCGGTGCTGCGCATGTTGGCGACTGAGGGGCTGAGAACGAAGGTTTCGGGCCCATGGGGCCGGCGGCGCGCGGCCGGACCTACGGCTCGCCGTTCACGCGATAGACAGCCGAGACGTCGATGTTTGCGTCCAGGTTGTACACCCGGATGACGTCGCCCTTGTCAATGCGGCGGTTGGCGGCGGGCCGCACGCCGTCGGCGCGCGGGCTCTGGAAATTGTATATCGAGCCGCAAGAGCCGCCGTTGTCGGCGGTCATCGGCAGGAGCTCCACTCCGTTCACCTGGGCATGGACCGGGGTCCCGGGCGCGACCCCGTCCAGCCGGATCTGCAGCTCCTGCTGCGTGCTCTGCCGTCCCCAGCGCTCCGTGTACTTGGACTCCAGCTTGAGGGGGCCGTTGTCGTTGAGCGCGTCCCAGGTCAAGGTGTTGTGGCTGCCGCCGCCGGCCAGCACGGGGGCGACCAAGAGCACTGCGGAGGACAAGACAAGCAGGTGTGACAGGCGCATGGTTTTCCGGGCAGAGCTTGGGGGCCACCCTGCACTCCCACAAGCGGATTCTGGCGCCGCCTCCCCTCTCGGGGGCGTTTCAACTCCGCGGGAACAGACGTAAGGCGTTGTCTACAAGGATTTTACGCTTCAGTGTCGCGCTGTACTGCGGCAGCGCCAGGAAGCCCTCCAGGTTGCGGCGCAGGTTCCGGACTCCGGGTCCGGGCCAATCGGTCCCCCACAGCACCTTGTCCGCGATCTGGTCCAGGCGCGGCAGCTTGTCCGGAAGCTGCTGCGGCGGGATCCCGGAAAGGTCCAGGGCCACGTGCCGATGCCGGCGCGCCAGGAAGAACGCCTGCTCGTACCACAACGGGCGGCCGGCGTGCGCCAGGACGATCCGCAGCTCCGGGAAGTCGACGGCCACGTCGTCGCAGGCCATGGGCTCGCCCAGCCGGCTGCGCGCGCCCGGGAACACGCTGGTTCCCGTGTGGATCATCACCGGCACGCCGCGCTCCTGGCAGGCCGCGTACAACACCCGCAGGCCCGCCATCCCGTCCAGGTAGGCGTTGGCGGCGAAGCCCTGGTGCGGCGGATGCACCTTGATGCCGTCCAGCTTGAGCTCGTCAAGGAGGCGCCGCATCTCCGCCTCGGAGTCCCTCACCAGCCGCGGGTCCATGCCGCCCCAGGCCAGGAACCGGTCCGGGCGCGCGTCGCGGTAGCGCGCCACGAAGTCGTTGGTGGCCTGCGTGAAGCCCATGATCCCGGGCGCCGGATAGTTGATCAACCCGGCGCGCGCGACGCCGTTGCGATCCAGGAACTCCGCGAACGCGCCGGGATCGCGCTGGAAGCGCTGCACCTCCTCCAGATCCTCGCGCCCCTGCAGCATCGCGGCCGCCACCTCCGGCCGCAGCTGCTCCCACGGCTGGATGTGCACGTGGATGTCGGTGATGCCGTCCGGCAGCTCCACGCCCGCATCCTAGTCCCGCGAGCTACAGCGCGAGCGCCACCTGCTCCGTCCGGCGCAAGAGGACGCCGCGGTCCCTCACGGAAGGATCGGCGCCGTCACGGCATTGGACTTCACCGAGTTCGCGCCGGCGGCACCGCGTTGCGCCACGGCTTGCACGAACACCGGCCGCGGCGGCGCGCTGGACGGCACCCGGGCGTCGAGCACGGCCACGCCCACGCCGTTGGCTGCCGCGCTGGCCTGGATCGAGATCGGCGCCAGAAGGTCCAGGCAAAGTCCACCAAGCTGCGGCGGGCACGGCCCGGCACCCACGCCCGCCAGGCTGCTCAGGAAGTGCACGGTCTCGCCGGGAGCGGCGTCGGTCACCGTTGCGGCCGCGTCCTCGCCACGGAACAGCGGATCCACCTGGAGCACGAGCGGTTCATGGTGGCCAGGGTTCTGCTGCTCCGCGGTGAGCTGGGCGATCCAGCCCTCGACCTCCGCGGAAAGTGCGCCCGTGCCCGCCAGCGCGACGGTCCGCTGCACCCAGCCGTCGTGGACCATGGGCAGGGGCTTGATGCCCTGGCCGCCGACGCCATCCGTGACGCCGGCGCCGCTGCTGCCGTTCGCGAGCAGGATGGTGCCCACGGCGGCCGCGTCGGAGCCGTCGCCGTCGCCGTCGGGGTCGGGATCCACGATCGTCAGCACGTTGGCGAACTGGTTGGTGACGTAGGCGTAATACCCGCCGCCCAGCTTGGCGCCCCAGTTCGCGCCGTGCGTGCCGGCGGGCGTCGGCACGTAGGCCACCACGGTGTTGCTGCCCGTGTCGATGATGGCCACGTGATCGGCCGATCCCGTCGTCGAGCGTGGGACGGTCGTGAGCGAGAGCACCGCCACCGCAGCCCACTTCTCGTCCGGGCTCACCGGACACTGGATGGGGACCTGCAAGGTGTGGAACAGGTCCAGGCCGCCTTGACCGTCGGGCGCCAGCGTCACCGGAATGTTCTTCACCAGCTCCAACCGGTCCACGTCCACCACCGTCACCATGCCACTGACTGCGTTCGCGACGTAGGCGGTCGACTTCCCACCCACGTGGCACTCGCCGGCGGCGATCGGCATCAGCAGGGCTGATGCGACGGCGTCGCCGGGGTCGAAGGCGAACTCGCGCATGACGCGGCCGCTCTCGGTATCCACGACGCTGATGGAGCCGGCCACGCCCACGCCCTTGAACACGTTCGGAACGACGGTGCGGTCGCTGAGCCCGCAGGTGAGCCAGTGCCCGTGCGGGTGGTTGTTGCCGGCGCCGGTCGGATCCTCGTCCACCTTCTGCAGGCCGCCGGCCGTGTCGCGCACCTTCGCGATCCCGTTCTCGGCGCTCAGCGGGATGCTGAGCCAGCCAAGCTGCGGCGAGGCCGGGACGACATTGGTGATGATGTGGGTGGGCGCCTCCCCGACCTCGATGGTGTCGAGGATCCGGCCGCTGCGCCGGTCGATCTTGTTGATCCACTTGCCGAACCAGTTGCCGTTGTAGATCGTGTTCAGCGCGAAATTGGCCCACATGTTGTGCGGGTTGTTCCACAGCCCGTCAGCGGTCAGCCCGTTGATCTCGCGCTCCACGGTGAACGTGGCTGCGTCCAGGATGGTGATCGTTCCCGGCTTGGCGACACTCTGCGTGTCGGTCTGACCCGGTACGAACTCGAACTGGCTGTTGACCCAGATCTCGCCGACGCCCGGGATCGCGGGCCGCACCTCGACGCCGGGGCCGAAGATGTTCCACTTCGCCAGCTTCTCGGCGTCGCTGGCTGCGAGGGTCCGCAGCACCGCCAGCACGTCGCCGGCAGGCAGCGAGGGCAGGCCCAGGTGGCCGATGAACGGCAGCGACGCTGCGCTGACGTCCGGCACCTGCCCGTTCTGGTCCAGCACCCCCACCACGGCGGTCATGTACGGGTGGATCTTGCAGATGAACACATAGACGCCGGGCCGGTCGAACTCCGCCGACAACGTGCCATTCTGCGATGAGCCCTGGTCGAGCTCCGTCGTGGAGCCCACGGGCTTGATGATGAGCGTCACCGTGTGCCGCGTGTTGGTGCAGCAGCCGTTGATCTTGAAGTCCACGCGCCCGCCGGCCGCTACGGTGGTGAAGGGGGTGCCGGTAGTCTCGCTGCGGAACCAGTTGCCCGGCTCGTCGCTGAGGAACATGGTGTCCCCGGAGCCGCCGCCCCTGGATTGAGCCGGAAGCCCCGCGGCAAGGAACAGGAGCAGAGTCGGAACGGTACCGGCCCACGCGGAATGCGCGACTGCTTTCATGGTTTCTCCTGGGCGCGGCGCAAGGGGCCCCACCCGCGCGACATGCGCAAACGGGGACGCGGATCCCTCACGGCAGGATGGCAGCGCTCACCGTGTTCGACTTGACCGACAGGGCGCCGCCGGGGCCGCGGCGCGCCACCGCCTGCGTGTGCAGCGTGACCAGGGGGGTGCCCGGGGACAAGGTGACGCTGAGGACCGCGTTCCCGGAAGCGTCGGCGACGGCCGAGCCGAACACCGTGATCGGCCGCAGCAGGTCCAGGCACAGGCCGCCGAGCTGGGGCGGGCAGGGTCCGGCGCCGATCCCGGCCAGGCTGTACAGGTAGCTCACGGTTTCGCCCGCCACGGCGTTGCTGGCGGTGAAGCGCGTGGTCTGGCCGCGCCGCAGCGGATCCTGGACCAGCGTCAGGCTTCCTTCCTCGCTGGTGTCGATGGCGTACACGTAGCAATAGAGATCGTTCTCGTCCTGTCCGGCGATCTCGGTGCCGAAGTAGGCGCTGTGGCCGTCGGCGCTGAAGCGGGCGCGCGTGTGGGCGGTCACGGCCAGTCCGTTCTCCACCGGCAGGTCCACGGTCCACAACAACTGTCCGGACGTGTCGTACGCGCGCAGGAAGCCCGGCTGCCCGTAGGTCTGGATCCCGCCCATGATGAGCAGGCGGCTGTCGGGCGAGACGACCGGGTCGTACAGGACGTTGGGATCGCTGACCCTCCAGCGCTGCGAGCCGTCCGCGTTGACGGCGTTGAGGCGCTCGGGCTCCTCCACGACGTAAATGACGCCGTCCGGGCCGACCTCCGGCGCCGACAGGTTCCTGCCGTCGTCGAAGAAATGCCATTGCGCCTGGCCCGATGCCGCATACGCGCTCAGGCGCCAGCCGTGCGCCGGGTGCCAGGTCTTCAGGTAGACCGTGCCGTCGGGGCCGGGCGCGGTCTGGTGCTGCCCCGCCGAACCCGTGACCGGCAGGTTGAATCGCTCGTCGCCCGCCAGCGTGAGGCCGGCGAAGCCGCTGTAGATCGCGAAGTAGAGCTGGCCGGGCGCTCCGAAGCCGAGCTCCTGGCCGACCTGCCCGTCCTCCGAATAGCCGCGGCGGTTCCAGCGCAGCTGCCCCTGCGGCGTCAGCGAGAACGCGCCCAGCCCCAGGTAGTCCGTGACCGCGTACACGTTGCCGTCCGGGCCGACGCCGGGGCCGGCGATGACGCCCTGCGTGCGCGGGTCCTCGAAACGCCAGGCCTCGCGCCCGTCCGGATCCAGCGCCACGATGAAGGTCTCGAAGCCCGCCGGATTGCTGGAGACGTAGACCCGACCGTTGGGCCCGACCGCCACCGGACCTTCCCCGCCCTCGCCGCCGGTCTCCGCGATCCACTTCAGACCGCCGTCCTGGCCCAGCGCGTACACGCGGCCGTCCAGGTCCTGCGCGTACACCGTTCCATCCGGTCCGAGTCCGGCGCGCTGGCGCACCGCGCGCGAGTCCACCTCGAAGCGCCAGCGCACGCGCCCGTCCGGCTGCCGCAGGGTGACGTCGACCGGCACCGGCGGGCTGGCGCCGGCGGCGGTGAGCACCTGCACCGGAACCTGCCCCGTGCGCGCCGCTTCGGGCACGTAGGCGTGGATCTCCACGTGGCTCCAGCCGGTCACCAGCGCCGGAACCCCGTCGATTCGCACCTCGCCGCCGTTCGGCGCCGCGCCGAAGTTCACTCCGAACAGCTCCAGGCGTCCGCTGCGCGCGATCGAAGCGTCGGACAGTGCGTCCACGCGCGCCGGCGCCGTGAGCGTCCCGTACAGGAAGAAGCCGATGTCGGCGTTCTGCGGGCCCGTGACGTCGCCATACGGCTCCCACGGGCCGCCGGCGCGATAGTCGCGGAAGCGCACGGCGTTGCCCCAGGGAGCGTCCACGTTGGCGCTGCCCCAGTGCCAGGCCCCGTCCATGACGATCTGGGCGCCGAGGAACGTGCGACCGGCGGCCTGGAACGGCGCCGGCAGCGTGATCTCGAACTTCGACGGCCAGCGCGGCGTGTAGCTCACGCGCGGATCGTCGGCGGCCAGCAGATGCTCGGCCAGCACGGCGCCCGGGAGTCCGGACGGCAGCATCTCGTAGAAGCGCAGCTCCACGCCGTACACGCGCGGATACGGCGGATTGAAGATGCTGTAGCTGCCCTGCAGCACCACGCGCTCGATGCTGCCCGTCAGCTCGAAATCGTCAGCCAGCTCCTGGTCGTACGCCAGGGCGTAATTGATGGTGCGCACGCTCGGTCCGAAGTCCCGGCGGCCGTCGCCGGCTTGCGCCCAGATCAGGTCGCCCGACTGGGGCGGCAGGAAGGAAACGAGCAACAGGGCGATGGTGGAGAGCATGGAAATGCCTGGGAGGCCGCACGAGCGGACCCTCGAATGCACAGCGTAGGCGCCGGCGCAAGTCCCTCAGCCGCTCACAGCAGCGTTTGCGCCACCAGGTTGCTGGCGCGGCAGGTGTCGAGCTCCACTGCCTGCAGCAGCACGGTGCGGCCGCTCAGCGCGGGCGGCACGAAGGCGCTCAGGCTGGCCACTCCGGCCGCATCGGCGGCGGCGGCGCCCGCGATCACGGGATTGCGGATCCCGATACTGAGGCCCGGGCATCCGGGGACCGGCGTAGAGCCGGGCTGGAAGCCGCGCACGAAGCTCACCGTGGCCCCGGGACTCGCGCCGCTTGCCTCCACCGTGTTCGACGTGCCGGCGACTCCGGGCTGCAGCGGCGACAGCCGCAGCGGCTGCAGCAGGTAGCCGCGCGTGCGTCCGTATGTGGCTCGACCTCTAGGGGAACGTGTGCGTGATCAGGTTGCTGACACGGCAGCTCACGCCTTCCACGGCCTGGAACAGCACGCTGCGGCCGGCGGTGGAGGCGGAGACCGTGACACTGAAGCGCGCGACCCCGGCGGCGTCGGCGCGCTGCGGCGGCGTCGTGTTGGGTGTGCGCATGCCGAGCGTGGTCCGCGCGCAGCCGGGCACGCGCCCGGAGCCCGCGTGCACGCCGTAAGCCAGCCACACCAGAACGCCCGCGGTGGCGCGGGTGGCGGTGAATGTGTTCAGCGTGCCCGCGGTCCCCGGAACCGGCCCGCTCAGGACCAGCTCGTTCGCCGCGGCGTCGAGCAGCGCCGGCACACGCTCCGCAGGCTCGAGCAGGAAGGCGCGGCGCCACGGTCCGGCACCGAACTGGCCGTAGCCGGCGATCTGGCCGGCGTCGTTGATGCTGGTCGCGGCCTCCAGCACCCATCCGGAGCCGGGCGCGATGAGATCGTTCAAGTCGTGCAGGACGCCGTCGCGGTACAGGAACGCGTGGGACTCGGGATACACGGAGCCCGGGTAGGAGGACCAGCCCACGACCTGCCCGCGGTTGTTGACGTCGAGCGCGCGACTGTTGCCCGCCGGGCCCTGCAGTGTGCCCAGGTCGACCATGCCCCGGGCATTGCGCAGGAAGGCGTGCTCGTACAGGTTGGGGCCGGCAATCCACGATCCGCCGGCCACGAGCCCGTTGTCATTGATGCCGTATGCCGTGGCCAGGCGGCCGCCGAGCGTGCCCAGATCGCGCATCTGGCCGTTCTCCCACAGGAAGCTGTGCTGCCGGCCGCCGGCAAGGCCGGAGCCGCCGGCCACTTGTCCGGCCTGGTTGATGGCGTAGGCCGCGCTGTAAGCCCCGCCGAGCGTGCCCAGGTCGAGCAGCGCGCCGGCCTGCCACAGGAAGGCGTGCTCGTCGCCGCTGGCGGTGGTGGAGCGGCCCACGATCTGGCCGGCGTCATTCACCGCCAGCGCTCCGTGATACGTGCCGCCCAGCCCGGGCAGGACGTGCACGCCGCCACCGGACCAGACCAGCGCGCGTCCGACGTCGTCGAACCCGACCACGTCGCCGCTGGAGTTGATGCTCAGGCCGTAGCTGGAACCGGCGCCGGGTGGCGCGGGCAGCACGGCCATGACGCCGCTTTCCCAGCGGAAGGCGTTCCAATCCAGCGGGCTGACCAGCGTCTCGCCGGCCACCTGGCCGGACTCGTTGATGGCGTAGGCCGCGCTCCAGGTGCCGGCGGCGCTGCCAAGGTCGCTCACGTCGTAGCTGACCTGCGCGCGCAGCGCGCCCGGGGCGGCAGCGAGGAGAAGGAGCGGGAGGGGATGGCGCATGCGGGAACGCGCCGCGACGGCGGCTGCCGCTGAGCGTACCAGGAGAGCGAAACAGCCGGCCCGAAGCAGCCGGCCTTCCCGGTCTAGAGGAAGGTCCAGCTCACCAGCTTGCTGATCAGGCGCTCACTCCTGCCGCGGCAGCAGCAGCACCGGTGTGCTGGACTGGCGCACGACGGCTTCCGCGATGCTGCCCATCACCACGCGCCGGAAACCGGTGCGTCCATGCGTGGAAAGGGCGATCAGATCGCAGTCGCGCTCGCGTGCGTACGCGACCGCCGCTTCCGGCACATGGTGGCTGGCGACCAGATCCGCCCGCACCGTAAGGTCGGCCGGCAGCAGGGCGCGATGCTCGGCCAGACCGGTCTTGGCCTTGGCGACCCAGTCGCCGATGTCGGGCACGGCCTTGGGGGCGGCGAATGCGACTCCGGGCGCCACGCCAGGGTCGTAGACGACGTGCAGCAGGATGATTTCCGCGTTCAGGCGTCGCGCCAGCTCGGCCGTCGGGCCGAAGGCGCGCGTCGCCTCGGGGGAAAAGTCGGTGAGGAGCAGGATCTTGCGGAAAGCCATGGTCGCGCGCACTCTAAGCTCTCGGCCGGATCCACGCCATGCCGCGGGTCCGGCGCGCTCCCGGGGGCTGCATGCGGCGGCGGCCGGCAAAGGGAGACCCTGGTTCCTCGGGACTTGCGCCCCGGCCGCCGCGGGTTAGAGGGTGATCGTGGAAACGATCACCCGGTCCGAGTGCGTCCGGCGGCTGCGGGATCGGATGGCGGCGCTCCTCCCGGATGAGGAGGCCACCTACTGCGACGCCGCGGCCAAGGAGCGCGTGTTCTGCCGCGGCTTCGACCGCTTCCCGACCGCGCTCCTGCGCGAGCGCTTCGCCTGGCTGACCCACGGCGACGAGAGCCTGAGCCGCGAGCAGCTCCTCGACCTGATCCGGCGCTGGATCCACGCGCGGGAATTCGTGCTCGGCCTGCCCAGTGCCTGCGACGTGATGGCTCTGGAATGCGAGCTGTGCCGCGGCTGGGACAGTTTCCCCAATGAGAAGCTCGCCGCCACCCATCGCGAGCTGTTCGGGAGCGAGGTCCGGGTCCTGGACGACGTCCGCTGACGGACCCGGATCCCGCGGCGCGCGCAGCTAGCGCGGCTTGTGCATCACCTCGACTTCGTACTCCGCTCCCGGGCCATGGCAGACGGCGCAGGACTCCACCCCGGCCGGAGTCGTGTTCAGCTCGATGTGCGCCGTGGCATCGTCGGAGTCGTGGCAGGAATTGCACGCGGCACGCCACTCGCGGGCCGGAACCAGCCGGTCGGTGGGGTGGTTGCGGTCGGAGGGCTCCATCCAGGCCTGGTTGCCCGCGCCGTGGCACATGGTGCAGTTCTGGGTTCCGCCCGGCAGGGCGGGGAAGCCCACCTCCCCGTAGGTGTGCGCCGTGAAGTTGTTGGGATAAGGAGAGCCGCCGAAACCGACCACCGTCCAGGTGTCGGCGTAGGCCAGCTCCGCCCCCGTGTGGATCTTGTGCAGCATGTTGCGGAAGTCGACGGTGACTCCCTCCGTCTCCGGCGCGTTTCCGGCGATGTAGCGCGCCCGGTCCTCGCTGCCGGCGGTGCCATGGCACAGGATGCAGGTGTCCCAGCCGCGGCGGCCGCCGCCGTGGAAGATCACGTCGGAATGGCAGGCATAGCAGGTCGCGCCCCCGCCGGACACCAGGTCGTACTCGTCGGGCACCGAAGCGTCGCCCACCAGGATTTCCACGACGGAGCTGGTGGCGGTGCTGCGGTAGCTGTTGTTCTCGCCGAACTGGCTCAGCGTCAGGTTGCGGGAGCCCCACACGCCGACGCTGTAGGTCCCGCTCGCGAGCGGCTTCGCGGTCCAGTCGCCCCAGTCCTCGCCCAGGTCGGGCGAGCCGTTGATGGCCGTCGGGTACTCCCCGGGCACGAGGAAGTCGCTCCAGTAGTTCGCCACGATGTCATTGCCCGCCAGGAAGCTGGTGGCGGTCATCTCGGTGATCTCGCCAGTGGCCGCGTTGAGGGTGTAGTGCGTGCCGGCGGTGCGCGCGCTCAGCGTCACCTCCCGCAGGACCGATCCCCCGATGTGGCTGTAGCGCAGCTCGCTCTTGAAGCCGGCGCTGTAAGGCGTCTTGAACCAGAGGCGGCTGCCGTCCACCAGTGCGATCTGCCGGTACTCCTCGTTGCCGAGACCGTCGTCCAGCACGACGTACTCGTCCCGCACGAACGGCCCCGGGTCGAACACGTCCACGTAGTTCTGCCCGGCCGCCGCATCCATGGACAGCAAGGTGCTCAGCCCGGACGCGGTGCGCTCCAGCACGGCGGTGGGCGCCGCGCCGGTGGCCCAGTGCGGCGTGCGCGCGGTCGCGAAGGTCTCGATCGCGAGGTCGTCCACGGCCGTCCCCACGAACTCGAGCAGCACGGGCTCCGGCAAGTTGAAGCTGTACGTCGGTCCACTGCCGATCGCGTCGCGCGGGATGGCGCTGCTCAGGACCAGGTTGCGGTTGGTGATCGGTCCGGAGAGAGCGACGTCCAGCGCGGCCAGCGACGAGGCTGCAAGGTTGCCGCCGAGCTGGTCCGTGATGGTCATAGTGACGGCGATCTTCTCTCCCGGATCCAGCGTGCCGTCGCCATCGTGCAAGCCGGCCTCTTCGGCTGCGGTGACCGTGACGACCGTTCCGAGGTTGAACGCCGGATCGAGCAGCGGATGCAGGTGGGCTTCGGTGGGCGACAGCGGCGTGCCGGAGCTCGGATGGCACAGCGTGCAGACCTGGTTGTCGGGCTGCTCCGGCATCGTCGAGCCGTTCGAGGTGTACGGCAGGTCCCAGTCGATGTCGTCGTGGCAGGAGCCGCAAGCTTTCCGGGATGGCACGCTGTAGGCGAAGTCGCCCTGCGCGGGCGGCAGGGCCGGCCCGTCCCCGTCCGGGTCGCCGTGGCAGGCGGCGCAGTCGGTCACGCCCATCCGGATCGTGTCCTCCAGCCCCTGCTCCGTGCTGCCCAGGCCGGAATGGCCCTGGTCCCGCGGCATCGGGCTGGTCAGGTTCGGCCACTCCGGGAAGACGATGTGCGAGAAGTCGATGAGCCTGTTGCCGAAGCCGATCATCTGGTAAGGCTCAGCCGCGGCGGGGTCGTAGATCCTCGAGCCGTCGGTGTCGGTGCTGACGCCCAGCACCGAGGGCAGGTGTGCGGCGTTGTGGATCTTGTGGATCATCACCGCGAAGTCGATGCTGACACCCGGAGTGCCGTTGCCCACCGTGCTGGTGTTGCGGTCCTCGGCACCCGAGGTGTGGCACAGCACGCAATGCGTGACCTCCTTGCGCGAGCCGCCGTGGGCGCGGAGGTCCGAATGGCAGCGGTTGCAGTTCTGCTGCAGCACGATCTCGCGCGACTCCACCGTCGTGGCGGTGTTGCCGAGCAGGAAGTCGAAGGCGACGTTGCTCGCGTCGCGGAAGTCCTCACCATCCACGGTGTAGATCCGGTAAGCCTCGATCCCGACCGTGTAGGTGCCGTCGAGCAACGCCTGCCCGGCCAGCTCCCCGTCCGGCTCGCCGAAGCTGGGGCTGTCGTTGTACGGCGCGAGGTATTCGGAGGGGATCGGACTGGCGAAGGTGTATGTATAGGAGCCGTTGTCGTTGGCGCGCGACCTGCTGATCAGGTCGGTCTGCCGTTCGATGACCCGCTGGTAGTTGAAGCTCGGGCCGGAGAGCAGGATCGAGCCGGAATCCAGCTCGGCGAGCGCGATCGGATCGCCGTCGTCGTTCTCCACCGTGAAGCGCACCGAAACCATGTCGCCGGCACGGAAACGATTGTTGTTGAGCGAGCCGCCGGAAACCTCGAGGATCTCGATGACCAGGCCCGGAAGGTCGTCCCACTTGGTGAGGACGTCGTCGCCACCGCCACCACCGCTACCGGGGGGGCCGGGGCTGCCGGGCGGACCGGCCGCCCCGTCGTCGCCCTGGCAGGCGGACAGCGCAAGGATCAGGCCCGGAACGGCCAGCCGAAGGACGCGGGACCGCGCTTCGTGAATGGTGCTGTGCGCCATGTGCATGGGGGTCAAGCCTTTCGAGGTGTCCGACCTGCATGGTGTAAACCCATGACATTCCGGCAACAACAGGGAATCGACCCTGATCCAGCGTCCGCCCGGTCCTTCCGCGCCCGGGAGATACAACGAACCTAGGTTGCAATACGCAACCTATTTACGCATCAGTGGTTATGCTTGAAATCAGGGCACCTGGATGGTCAGCGATGGCAGAAGCTGCAGTTGTCGCCGTTATCGAAGTGGGGCGGCGGGAAGTGGCAGGAGCGGCAGTCCGCACCGGGGCCGGGGTGGGGCGCACCAGGCCGGCGTGGAGCCTGGCGATGGCTGGCGGTGTTGGTGTGGCAGACCGTGCATCCATCGCTGGAGTTCAGGGGCAGGTGGCAGGAGCCACAGTGCGAGTTGAGCGGGCTGCCCCAGCCTCCCGTGTGACTGAGCGGCTCGGTCTCGCGATGGCAGCGGACGCAGGAGTCCTCCCGGTGGCAGGTGTTGCAGCGGCTGCGGTCCAGGGAGGCGGCAAAGCCGTGCCCCCGCACGCGGAACGGCTCGGTGTGGTCGGCCGGCTCCATGCGGTTGTGGCAGCTCGCGCACTCGTCCTCGCGGTGACACAGCGCGCAGTTGGCAGCGGGGGCGGCACTCAGGCCGCCAGCGGCGAGCGACGACAGCCCGTGTGCGCGGAGCCAGTCCGGATCATGCGAGGCCGGCTGCCAGTCGGGCCCGATCGCGGCGTGGCAGCCGATGCAGCCGCCGTCGGCCACGCGCTGCCGCGCGTGGCAGTCCATGCAGCCATCCATGTCCACGCGCCAGGAGATGTCCACCGCGCCGCTCTCCGCCACGCCGGGATGGCACTCCGCGCACTGCACCTCGGCCCGGCCGTGCGCCGCGTGCGAGAACGAGGTCTCGATGGTGAAGCCGGTGACCTGCGTCCAGGCCGGCTCGCTCTCGCCCTCGCGCACGAATCCCGCCGGCGTGCGCTCGCGCGGCTTGTCCGCGTCCAGGGCCTCGTCGTGGCAGCTCAGACACAGCTCCATCGCGGGCATGCCGGCGGCGGCTTCCTCCTCCGCCGTGACGTGGCAGTCGGTGCAGGCCATGTCCTGCGCCATGTGGACGTCGTGCGGGAAGCGCGCCGGGCGGCCCGGCACGAGCTCCTGCGGGGCGCGGGGAGGTCCGACCAGGGCGCAGGCCGCGAGCAAGGCGCCTGCGGAACCGGCCAGCATGACGACATGGCGCGTGCGGTCTCGCATGGCTAGAACTCCACCGCCAGGCCCAGCTCGAACAGGTGGTCGTTGCCGAACTGCGAGTGGTCGAGCGCGTAGCGCACCCGCAGCTGTGTCTGCTCGAGCACCGGCACCTCCGCCCGCACGTAGTATTGGCGGTCGTCCAGGTTCTCGCTGCCCGAGGCCTCGTCGAAGCGGTAGAGCGCGTGATCGGTGCCCACCTCCAGCCGGGCGTCCTCCTGCCAGTCCCAGCCTGCGAACACGCCGAACGCCGTGAGATCGTCGTCGTCCGCGTCCCACACGTCGACGCGCGCGCCCAGGTCGGCGTCGGGCAAGGGGAATTGGTCCAGGCTCATGGAGGCGAAGTAGCGGCCGTACTCGCGGTTGTACACGCTCTCGTCGGCATCCTGCTCGAGCGCTCGCGCGGCCACACCGACACCGGCCTCGAACCGGCCGAAGCGACGGTACAGCTCGGCCAGACCGTACCAGTGCGGCGCCACGTCGCCCAGGACCGCCGCGAGCGGCGAGATCTCGGTGGCCACGATCTCGCCGTAGTCGTTCTGGCGCTGCACGCGCACCTGCGCGCGCCAATCGGCTTGCGGATCGCTCCAGGCCGCCGACAGCGTCTGGCGCCGGTCCTGGGCGCCGACCCAGGAAGCGGTGCCGCGGACCAGCAGCGCGGACGCCGCCAGCCAGTGCGCCGACAGCAGGGTGAGGTTGTTGTGGGCCGTGGCCTCCTCTCCGAACCAGCGCTGTTCGTCGGCCAGGTAGATCTCGTCGAGGCCCAGCCGCAGGCCCGGCAGCGCCAGCCACTCCGCCCCGACGCCGGCCAGCGCGTCGCCGCTGCGGTTGGACTCGTAGAAGTGCACCGGCACGCCGCCATAAGCCGTCAGGCTCCATTCGCCGGCCGGGCGCCAGATGGCGCTGAGGCCATCGAAGAACAACGCGTCCTCCCGCAGGATCTCCTGGCGCCCGCCGCGCAGGCTCACCCGGTCGAGCAGGCTGCTCGTCTCGACCCAGGCGGAATAGAGGAAGCCATGCACCCGGCTGTTGTAGGTCTCCTGCAGGCCGGAGAAGGCGCCGCGCGCGCCCGGGAAGCCGTCCAGGTCCGCGGTGACCAGTCCGTCGATCTGGAAGGAGCCGAGCTCGCGGCCGTCGGCGTCGTTGAGTCCGCCCGCCACGAAGCCGGACAAAAGCAGGTCGGCGTCGTCCTGGTCGCGCTCCGCCTGCAGCCGGTAGCGGAACAGCGCGTCGAACCAGCCGTCCAGCCGCCAGCCGGACAGGTCCGGCTCCACCATGTGCTGTGCCGGCGCGTAGTCCGCGGCACCGTCCGGTTCCTGCGCCGCCGCAGGCACCGCGGCCACCAGCAGCGCGATGCCGAGCGCACCGGCCTTCCGCAGGGACATTGCGCGGGCGGTCATGGCCCGGCTCCAAGCGTCTGCAAGGCCTCGAGCAGGAGTCGCTCGGTCCGCTCGAAGTTGTGCGCGCCACGGCTGCGGTCCGCGCGGACCGCCTCCAGGGAGCGCCGCGCCGCGGCGGCCTTGCCCGGGTCCGTCGTGCCGCGCAGGGCTTCCTCCACGCGGACGTCCAGCTCGATCACGCGCGACTGCCACTGAACCAGCGTGCGACTGTAGCTCTCATCGTGACAGGCGGCGCACTGGTCCGCGGTCGGCTGGATCAGGTCCGGCGGCTCGCCGTGGCAGTCGGAACAGGCCAGCGCGGCCTTGATGCCGGGCTGCTCCTCCGTGCCCGCCAGCATGCCGGCCTGGGCCGCGTGGCAGGAGGCGCAGTCGGACAAGTCACGGTCTGCGGCAGGAGCGTGGTGGCAACTGCTGCATTGCTGCTGCGCCACGGCCAGAGCGCCATGGCCCGCGCGTCCCTGCGGCGCGTCCGCGTGGCAGGCGGCGCACTCCACGCCGGAAGCGAGGTGGCGGCCGTGCGCGAACGCCTTGCCGTCATGCGGCACGCTCTCGCGCCGCTCCACGCCTGCGTGACAGGCGAGGCAGCCGCCGCGGTCCGGCGCGGGGAAACCCGCCGCCGCGGACGAGCCTTGCGCGGGGTCCCAGAGCTCCCAGGCCCGGTCGATGCGCTCGGCGCCGGCGCGCAAGGCGGCCAGGGCGTAGGCGACATTGTGGGCGCCGAGCGAGCCATCGGTGGCCACCAGCTCCAGGTTGGCGCGGGCTTCGTCGCGGTGCTGGCGGGCCTCCGCCGGCGCGTCCAGCGGCAGCGCCGCCTCCAGTTCGGCCAGCAGCGGCTGCAGGCGTCCGAGCTGCACGTCCACCGCGTGCTGCCAGTCACCCAGCATCCCGGCCACCGCCGGGCCGTGGCAGTGGATGCAGTCCACCTCGCCGGCGGCGGCGATGGCGCCGCCGTGCTGGCCGCGCGGCGCCGCGCCGGCACGGCCCGTGTGGCAGGCGGCGCATGCCACGCTCGTCTCGTACATGCGGCTTGGCTGCTCCACCACCCCGAACGCGCCGCGCCCGGCGTACAGCCCGCGCGTCGCGTCGTGGATCTGCACGTGACAGGTGCCGCAGTCCCCCGGCGTGGACGCGTGGCGCGGCGCCGGCGGCTGCAGCCCGTGGCGGATGGCGTCGTGGCACTCGAAGCACTCCACCTTGTGCTCCACGACGTGCTCCTCGTGCAGGAACTCGGGCTCGCCGATGCGCTGGAGGAACTCCACTTCACCGTGGCAGGAATCGCAGCGCTCGCTGCGCACCGCCCCGTCGCCCTGTACCACGCGGTCGTGGCACTCCTGACAGGCAACGCCGCGTTCGAGGTACGCGGCGTGCTCGAAGGACCGCCCGGCTCCTTCCGCCTTCACGGTCGGCTCATGGCACAGCAGGCAGTCCGCGGTGCGTTCCTGCAGCCGCCCGTCGGCTCCGGGCATGAAGTGGCAGTGAAAGCACACCGACTCGGTCACCGAGATGTGCTCGGTCTGAACGACCTGTGCGTGGCAGGTGACGCAGCGCAGGCGGTGACCGGGTCGGCTTTCCAGCAGGTGAGGACGGTGATCGAACTTGACGCGGCCGAAGTCGAGCGGACCTTCCAGCATGCGCACCGAGTGGCAGCCGGAGCGCAAGCAGCTCTGGTCACTCACCTCCGCCCAGGGCTTGGTGCCCTCCGTGCGGGTCGCGTACTTGGCGAGCTGGGAGAGAGCCCCGATCTTGCCTTCCACCGTCTCCACGGCTCCCGGCTCGTAGTGGCACTCGATGCATGGGACGTCCTTGTGGCTGGAGTGCTGCCAGGACTCGTAGTAAGGACCCATGATGTGGCAGGAATTGCAGAACGCGGAGCGCGCTGTCGCTTCCACCGCCACGGTGCCGGTGACGGCCACCACGAACAAGCCGAATACGCCGACCACGAGTGCCCCCCGCGCCACATCGGGGGCGCGGGACCGAAACAGTCGCCATGCCCGCGCCACGGTCACAGCTCCCTCCGGTAGATGAGCAGCACCGCGACCAGCAGCGCCGCGACCACCGCGTAGGCGGCGGTGAAGATGCGCCGGTCCCGGAACTGGCGCCGTTTCACGTCCAGGCTTTCCAGGGTCTGCTGGATCATGGCCTGACCACGGTTGTCCACGTCCGCCAGCAATTCCAGCGACGCGGAGTGCGTCATGCCGCGGGCGCGCTCGCGCAGGCCGCGGGCATCTCCCAGGTAAGCTTCCTCCTCCTCCAGGAACAGTCCTCGGCTGGCCGCGCGGCGCAAGACCTCGGCCGTGTCGAGGATGTCGCGATCGAGTGCCGCGAGCCGGTCATGGATGCCGGCCGCCACCGCCAGCACGTCCTCCTCTCCGGCGTGGCAGGAACCGCAGTGGCCGGGCTCCGATCCGAGCAGCAGCTCGGCGCTGGCCTGGCTCACCGCGTGGTTGCCATGGCAGGAAACGCACTCCTCCATGGCGCCGTGCCGTGCCGTCGGTCCATGCGGTCCGGCGCGGAAGTATTCCGCGGCCATGGCATGGCACTGGCCACACACGGTGCCCACGGCCTCGGCCCGCGGGGGCACGGCGCCGTGGCTGCCGTGGCAATCGCTGCACGCGGGGCTGGCGCGCCGGCCTTCCTGGAGCAGTGCGCGCCCGTGCACCGAGTCGCGGTAGAGCTCCGGCGCGTCGCTGCGCAGTCCACGCGCCTGCATGAGGGCCGCGTCGCTGTGGCAGCGGCCGCAGGTGGCGACCTGGTTGCGTTCATGCACCGGCGAGCGCGCGTCCGCGGGCGGGAGCACGTCGTGCGCGCCATGACAGCTGACGCAGGTTGCGGACTGTGCGTCCCCACGTTCGAACACGGCCTGCCCGTGCCGGCTGGTGCGATACAGCGCCAGCTGGTCGGTAGCCAGGCCGAAAGTGCGCATGCGCCCCACGTCGGCGTGGCAGGAGCCGCAGGCTTCCACGGCGCTGCCCGGGTCGCGCAGCGGGCGCAGCTCGGGCCCATGCGCCGCCTCCTGCTCCAGCAGCCCGTCCACGCCGCCATGGCAAGCCGTGCAGCCGACGCCGGCAGCAAGGTGCGGGCTCCGGGACAACGCCAAGGCCTCGCGGCCGTGGCACACAGCGCAACTGCCGGGCTCCTGCGCGACCGTGAGCACCGCGGAACACAAGAGGGCGCTGAGTGCCGGCATGGCTAGCCACCCAGCACGCTCAAGGCCAGCGCCGCCGCGGCGAGGGCGAGGCCGGCAGCCAGCGCGGGCGCGCCCGGGAGCCGCCCCCGTCCGCGGTCGAGCGCGGGCACCAGGCAGGCAGTCAGCGCCAGAAGGGCAGCGGCCAGCCAGGCGGCCCACTCCCAGCCGGGCGGGAACAGATGAAGCAACCCGCTCAGGGGACGCAGGTACCAGGGCGCCTGCACCTCCGCCGGCGGCAGGCGTGGGTCCGGCGACTCGCCCAGGCCGCGCGGGAAGAAGCCGGAAAGAAGGACGAGCGCGCCCGACAGCAGCAGCATCGCCGCGCACCAGCCCAGGAAATGATGCGGATAGAAGGGCCGGCCGATCCGCCGCTGGCGCGAGCGGGACAAGGGCTCCACTCCTTCCACCGCGCGATGGCGCGCGAAGCGCCGCACGCCCCCTCGCGGCCTTTCGAGCACATGCACGAGCGGGCGTCCGGCGCCGCGCAGGACGCGGCTGCGCGCACCCGCGGCCGTCAGGGCCAGCACCACGTCCTCGACCTCCGCCTCGCCGACGCCGCTCCGAAGCACCAGGATCACGTCAGACGCCTCCTGCGCGCCGCCGGCGCGCTGCGAGGGCGAAATGCAGGAGCAACACGAAGGTCAGCAGCCACGGCAGCACCAGCGCGTGCGCCGAGTAGGCACGGCTGAGCGTGGCGCCGCCCGTCTCCTGGCCGCCGCGAAGCGCGCCGGCCAGGGCCGGGCCCAGCAAGGGCAGGCTCTCGAGCCGGTCCAACGCGGCGTCCGTGACCCAATAAGCATCCGTATCCCATGGAAGCGCCTCCCCGGTGCAGGTGAACAGCGCCACCAGTCCGAACACCAGCAGCCAGGTCAGCCAGCCGGTGCCGCGCCGGCGCCAGCCGGCGGCAACGAACACGCTCCCGATCTGCAACAGCGCCAGCACCAGCATCCCCTGGGCGGACCAGTGGTGGATGCCGCGGATCAGCCAGCCCCAGCGCACGTCGCGCATGACGTGCCTGACGCTCTCGGTGGCCATCTCCTCGGAAGCCTGGTAGTAGAGCGACAGCAGGCTCCCGCTCACCACCTGGGACAGGAACAGGATCACGAGCAGGCCAACGAGCGGCGGCCAGGCGGGCCGGTCCGGCGGCAGCCGCCGGCTGAACAGGTCGCGCAGAGTCGTGCCCAAGCCGGTGCCGTCAGGGGCCAAGCGTCAGCCCTCCCCGTTCAGATAGAGGCCGTCGCCGACGCGCTCCACGACGTAGCTGTGCAGCGGCACCGAGGCCGGCCCGCGCAGCACATTGCCGTACAGGTCGAAGGCGTCGCCGTGGCAGGGACAGACCACCTGGAGCCGCTCCGCGCTCCACTCCAGCAGGCAGTCCTCCATGTAGGGACACAGCGCCGCAAGCGCGAAGTAGCGTTCTCCCGCCTGGCGCACCAGGAGCACCGGCTCGCCGCGGAAGCGCACCATGCGGGCGGAGTTCTCGCCGAGCTGCGCGACGTCAGCGGCGCGGAACTGCCCTTCGTGCATGAGAGCCCGGCGCGGCGGCAGCAGGAAGCCGGCCAGCGGCACGGCCGCCCCAACGGTCATGAACAGGCCCAAGCCCGCGACCAGCGCCCCTGTGAAGCGCCGCCGTGTCCGCAGCCGTGCGTACCGACCCGGTTCCTGCAGCGTGATCAAGTCCACCGGCCCGAGGCTGGCCAGGCGCTTGCCCAGCTCCTCGGCGTCCTCCGTTCCGGACAACACCACCACCGTCTCGCGCGGTCCGCGGGACACCTCGCAGGAATGGCCGAGGCTTGCGGCTGCAAGGCATGCTTCTTGCAGCAATGTCTCGGGCGCGTCCGGCGCGAAAACCAGGATCACGGCAAGGCTACTTTGCCGCGGGAGCGGACCGACAGCCGATTCTTTCCGCCGGGCCCGGACAGGCATGGTGCGGAAGCCATTGAACAGGCTGCGGGAGCGCTGGCGGCGCTCTGGGAGGTTCGACGCGACCTTCTAACACCCGTGCGGCGCAGGTACAAGGGATGAGCCATCCTCGCCAGACCACCCCATGGTGCCGGCACGGCACCGGAGAATGCCATGAGAAACCTGCTGCGCTTCCGCTTCCTCTGTGCCGCGCTCGCCGCGGCTGCCCCGGTCACCTTGCTCGCGGCCCACGCCGGGCAGGAGGGCGCTGCGCCGGTTCAAGCCGACGCCCCCCAGTACGTGGGCGCCGACAAGTGCAAGCCCTGTCACAACAAGGCCGAGGCCGGAGCAATGCACGACAAGTGGGCGGCCAGCCTGCACGCCAAGGCCATGGAGTCCCTGGCCTCGGAGGCCGCGAAGAAGCTCGCCGCCGAGAAGGGCATCGCCGACCCGCTGAAGGCGCCGGAGTGCCTCAAGTGCCACCAGACGGCCCACGGCGTGGACGCGAAGCTGGTCGCGAAGAGCTTCAAGCCGGAGCAAGGCGTCCAGTGTGAGTCCTGTCATGGCCCTGGCAGCCTGCACGTGAAAGCGCGCATGACGGCCGCCGCCAAGGGCGAGGGCAAAGGTCAGCCGGGGCCGCTCGCAATCCCCGCCGGCGAGCAGAAGCTCGCCGACGAGGCTTTGTGCAAGAGCTGCCACAACCCGGAGTCGCCGTCCTACAAGGAGTTCGTGTTCAAGGACTTCCTGCCCAAGATCCGCCACCTGCACCCGAACCGCAAGGAGCCGCGCGTGAAGCTGCCCGGCGAACCGGCTGCAGGCGCGAATTGACGCTAGGGCAGGAGCTGCGCTGCCAGGGTGTCGCTCTTGCCGGAGTTGGAGCCGCCCGGACCGCGCAGCAGCGCGGCCTGCGTGTACACGCCGGCCAGCGGCGCACCGGGCGGAACCGTGACCGTCAGGCTGGCGCTGCCGGACGGGGCGACGATGGCTTGGCCGATGACCGTGACGGGTGGTAGCAGGTTCAGCCGCAGGTCACCCAGTCGGGCAACCACGGGCCCGCTGCCCGTGCCGGACAGGCTGTACAGGAAGAATGCGGTGTCGGCTGGCTCGGCGCCGTGCACGCTGAAAGTGGCCGGCTGGCCGCGCCGCAGTTCCGTCTGCGCCAGCTGCGGCCCCAGGCTGCGCGCCAGGATGCGGTAGCTGCCGAACGGCGTCTCCTCACGCATCGCCGTGGCGATGGCCACGAAGCTGCCGCGGGCGCCGGCGGCACGGAAGTCGCCCTCGGAGCCGGCGGGATCCGCGGCGAATTCCAGCCCGAAGGGATCGAGCACGGTGCCGTCGGGCCGCACGCGCGTGCTGTAAGCATCGCCGATGCCCGGCTCCACCGGATTGCCCTGCCTTCTCCAGTCCGTCCAGCCCGCCAGGTACTGTGTTCCGCTCCAGGCGACGCCGGGATCGAACTGCTCGTTGAGCGCGATGGTCAGGAGCTGGCCCTCGGGTGGCCCGAGCAAGGCGCCGCCCGACTGCAGGAAACGGCCGCGCACGTCGCCGCCGTCGCCCCAGGCGAAGAAGGCGCGCGCGCCTTCCACCGCCAGCGCGGGCGCGCGGTCGGTGGCGCCGGAGTCGCAGGCCAGGAAAAACGCGCCGGGAGCGCCGGCGAGCGGCACGAAGACCGCGTCGATCGACGAATAGGGGCTGTCGTGGCTGACGTGCCGCTGGCAGAGCACGATCCAGCGGTCGGCGAACGCGGCGACGTCCGGCGCGACGGCGTAGCTGTTGCTCAGGTCGAGCGGCGTCGCATCGAGCACGGCGCCGGTGCTGCCTTGCACGCGCACACCCTTGATCAAGCGGTAGTGGTTGATCGCCTCGTGGCTGGAGACGACCAGGAAGCTGTCGCCGATCGCGGCGGCCGCCGGCGTGTTGCCGGGAAGGAGGTCCAGCGGAGCCGCGTCCAGAAACGTGCCGTCGGGCAGCATGCGGCGGCCCTTCACGGCCGGGGGGTAGCCGCTCGACGCCTGTTCCTCCCACACGACGAGGTAGAGCGAGCCGTTCCAGGCCACCGCCGGGGACCGGACCGCCTGCGTGCCGCTCGCGATGACGAGCGGCTGCGGATCCAGCGGTCGCCCGAAGAAGTCGAGGCGCTGGCCCAGCACGCGCGCCGAGCCCGTGGACAGGCTCAGGAACACGGCGAGGTAGCCGTCCTTGTCGCCGGCGATGTCCGGCTGGACCTGGGCGGGCGCATTGACCGTGATGCACTCCTGCGGACCCACCTGGCCGGCGGCTGTGAGACCTCCTGCGAAGAGGTCGCGCGAGTCGCCGAAGTTGTCCGTCGTGTTGCGCCAGTCGGTCCACACCGCCACGACGCCGCCCGGCGCGCCATCAGCGCAGGGATTGGTGACGGTCGGCCCGCCGGACACCATCGGAATCGGAGCGCCGGCGGGTGTGCCGGCGGCGTTCACCTGGCTGGCGTAGAGGCCCCAGTTCTCCCACAACACGACCCAGTGCTGGCCGTCCCATGCCGCGGCGGGGTTGGGGTAGAGAACGAAGATCCCAGGCGTGAGATTGGCGCCGTCGGGCATCACGACCGTGCCGTTGTTGAGCACGGGCGTTCCGAAGACCTGCCCACTGAGCTGCTCGTCGGACCAGGCGACGTAGAAGTCCGTACCGTTGCTGGTCACCGTGGGCCGGTCCTGGTTCCACACGTTCGTGGTCATGCTGAAAGTGGAGCCGATGGGGTTGAGCGCGGCGTCGAGCAGCTTGCCCTTGATGTCGTTGCTCGCGACCCATTGCTCCCATACGAGGAGGTAGCGGTCTCCGCCCCAGGCCATCCGCACGTTCCAGGCGCTGCTGGAGCCGATCGCGAAGCTCAGGATGACCTTCTTGTTGAACACGGCTCCTGCCGCGTCCACCTGGCAGCCGCTCAGGGTCCAGCCTCCGGAGCTGCCGATGTCCTGCCAGATCACGGCCCAGCCGCCGCCGTCTCCCGCGACGTCCCAAGGCTGCTCGTCCACGTACTCGTCGTT
The DNA here is from genome assembly GCA_004295085.1 of Planctomycetota bacterium. Lineage (GTDB taxonomy): Bacteria > Planctomycetota > UBA1135 > UBA1135 > UBA1135 > SHNF01. The sequence goes on from SHNF01000002.1 coordinate 546,596, forward strand.
GTCGATCAGGATCGGCGCCGGATCGAGCACCTCCCCCGCCGGCGAAACCCTGGCTGCGTACACGCCCTGTGTGTAATAGAATTGGGTCAGCGCGTAGTCGCGCCAGACGACCAGCCAGTTGCTGCCGTTCCAGGCCACCTTCGGCTGCCCCTGCGCGAAGGAGCGCCGGGTGACGGCGATCGGGCTCGCGTCCAGCAGCCGGCCGGCGGCGTCGAGCCGCGCCGCGTAGATGTCCGTCGGGTTCGGAACTCCGCCCGGGTCGACGGTGCCGCTGAGTCCGGCGCGGGCGTCCTCCCAGACGACGAGAAAGCCCGGCCCGCCGGCGGCGATCTCGGCGTAGTCCTGCGCGCCCGCCGACGGCAGGGATGCCGTATCCCCAGGCAGCAGGATCGGTTCGGAATACTGGGCGACGGCGCCCGGCGCCGCAGCAACCAGGAAGGAAGTCAGCAGGAACAGTCTCATGATCACACCACCGGATGGACGCGGAACAGCGAGCAGCATCAAGGCTCGATCAGAGCCGAGGTGCTGTTGGTCTTGACCGACTGGGTGCCGCGGGCTGCCACTGCCTGGAGATGAACTTCGAGCAGCGGCGCGCGCGCCGGCACGTTCACGGGAAGGACGGCGCGTCCCGCGCCGTCGGCGTTGCGGTTTCCCAGCACCTGCAGCGGCGCCAGCAGATCCAGGCACAAACCGCCGAGCTGCGCCGGGCAAGGCCCGGCGCCGATGCCGGCCAGGCTGTACAGGAAGTAGACCGCCTCGCCGGCGCCGAAGCCGGAGGCCGTCAGGTCCACGGCAAGTTCGCGGCCGACACGGCCGTGCAGCAACGCCAGGCCGGGCGGGTCGCCGGCGCTGCGGCGGAAGACGCCCTTGGCGCCGGCGGCCCAGCCGAAGTCGCCGTCCACGAAGGCGAGGGCGGAGAAGCTGCCCGGGAACACCGGATCCACCGGACCCGGCGCCTCCCGTTGCCAGCTGAGGCCGCCGTCCTCCGTGCGCCATAGGTAGTCGCCGTAGCCGCTGACCCACGCGGTATTCGAGTCCACCGCGAACACGGCCCCGAGGTTTACGGTGATCGCGGGCGAGCTCCGGTCCACCCAGCTGCTGCCGCCATCGGTGCTGCGCAGGATCATGCCGAAATCGCCCACCACCCAGCCGTTCTGCAGGCCGGCAAAGTGGATCGAGCTCGCGTAGCCCGGTAGCGCGAACTGCTCGGTCCAGCTCAGCCCGCCATTGACGGTCTTGTAGATCTTGCCGCCGCTCGCCCAGCCGGTCGTGGCGTCGGCGAAGTGCACGCTCTCCAGGAAGGCGATGCCGGTGGCGATGTCGGTCCAGCTCTGTCCGCCGTCCGACGTGCGCAGGATGAAACCACCCTTGGGAGGGAAGTACTGGTTGCCGACGGCCACGGCCGTGTTCCCGTCCAGGGCCGCGACGGATTCCACGTAGGAGTCGGCCTGGCGCAGGTGCTGCACCGTCCAGCTCCGGCCGCCGTCGGTGGAGCCCGCGATGAGCCCGGGGTCGCCGCCGAACAAGCTGTCGTGCCCCACGGCCCAGCCGGTCATCTGGTCGGACAGGAAGTCCACGTCGCTCATCGCGCCGTACCCCGACGTGCCGGGCACGGGCACGTGCTCCCAACGCGCCCCGCCGTCGGCGCTGCGCAGGACGCCGCTGCCTCTCGACGCGATCCAGGCGTGGGCGACGTCGGTGGTGTCCATGCCCAGCGCCTCGTAGCCGCCGCCGCTGCTCCGCTGCACCCAATGGGCGCCGCCGTCCGCCGTGTACAGGATGAGGCCGCCGCCTTCGCCGACCACCATGCCGTGCTGCGCGTCGGCGAAGCTGATGCACCACAGGCGCGGGCCGCTGCCTGGCTGGCGTTGCGTCGTCACGGTCTGCCAACCGTCGGTCGTGGCGACGATGTTGCCGTACTCGCCGGCGCCCCAGGAGTGGAAGCGATCCAGGAAGAACGTGCTGTGCGTCCACGTGCCTGGCGGGGTCGCGAGCGGCGTCCAGCTCGCGCCGCCGTTGACCGTGTGCAGCACGGTCTGGCCGCCGCAGACCCAGCCTTCCAGGGCGTCGGCGAACCAGACCTCGGTGAGGTTCGTGAGCAGACCGGCGCTGTAGTTCAGCTGCCAGCTGGCGCCGCCGTCCGTCGTGCGGTAGATCTGGCCGTCGATGTTGACGGTCCAGCCGGTCAGGGGGCCCTGGAAGAAGATGGAGCTCAGCGTGATGATGTCCCCCACCGTCGAGTAGCTCCAGGTGAGCCCTCCATCGCTCGTGCGGTAGGTGGTTCCGCCGTTGCCGCAGCCCCAGCCGCGCTGGGCGTCCAGGAACCAGATGTCAGACAGGGTGCCCCATTCGCTGGTCTTGGTCCAGGTCTGGCCACCGTCCGTGGTCCGGAAGATCCCGTTGCCGACGGTCCAGCCCCTCTGCGGATCCAGGAAGAACAGTGCCTGCAGGTCATTCGTGGCCAGCTGACGTACTTGCCAGCTCAGCCCACGGTCGGTGCTGTGCATGATCTCCCCGGTCCAGGAGCAGGCCCAGACCTCGTCGGCGGACAGCATCTGCACGCCGGTGAGATGCGAGCCGGTCGGAAGCGGCGCCTGGCGCTCCCAGGTCGGCGCTTGGGCCAAAAACAAAGCAGCAGCGAGGAACATGTTTCTCTCCGGGCAGGCAGCGATTGCGGATGGTGCGGGACGTGACGAGCGGTGCCACGACCAATGCACCTGATTAGCGCAAAGGACGGGATTGCGTACCACGGGGAAATCACCCTGTTTCCCCGGCGCATGAGCGGCGTGGGCTCGATGCAATGGGCGCGGGACCTGGAGGCCCCGCGCCCGCGCTGCGTTGCTGCCGGCCGGAGCAGCTACGCCACCAGCTTCACGGCAGGATGGAATCGCTGACGGTGTTGGACTTGACACTGCCGGCGCCTCCGGGGCCGCGGCGCGCTACCGCTTGCGTGTGCACGGCCTGGCCGATGGGCGCACCGGCCGGGATGTCCACGCTGAGCAGCGCCTGGCCGCCCGCATTGGCGTAGGCCGAGCCGATCAGCTGCACCGGGCTGAGCAGATCCAGGCACAGGCCGCCGAGCTGCGGCGGGCAGGGTCCGGCGCCGACGCCGGTGAAGCTGTACAGGTAGTACACGCGCTCGCCGGCCAGCGCGCCGGTTACCAGGAACTGCGCGTTCTGGCCGCGGTGGAGCTCGCCCTGGGTGAGGACCAGGCCGCCGGGATTGCCCTCGAGGGTCGATTCCAGCAGCACGATCGCGTCCTGGAAGCCGCCGGGCGGCAGGCTCATGGTCACCGCCAGGTCGATCGAGCCGTCGCCGTTGAAATCGGCCGGCGAAGTGAACCCCGCCTGGTAGCCCACCCCGTAGCGCTGCGGAGCGGCGAGCGTGCCGTCGCCCTTGCCCGGGTACACCGAGACGTCGCAGGGCGCGTTGCTGGTCAGGATCAGGTCGGTCCAGCCGTCGCCGGTGACGTCGGCGGCGTGCACCTCCTGCGCGATCCGGTACGCGCCTTCGCGCCCGGAGGTGCCGGCGTATTGGATCGGGAAGGCGAAGTCGCCGTCGCCGTAGCCGAGCACGGTGCCGATGGTGATGGTGCCGAAGGACGGCTGGTCCATGATCATCACGAGATCGTGGTGCCCGTCGCCGTTGAGGTCGGTGACCTCGAAGGGATGGGCGTTGAAGCCCTCGCTGCGGAACAGGTCGAAGGTGAAGTCGCCGTTGCCGGGCCAGGTGGTCAGCCCGTAGGCGGTGTTGCCCAGCAGGTCGTTGTTGCCGTCGTGCTCCAGGTCGGCGCCGGCGAGCTGCGTCGAGCCGTGATCCAGGGTGAGCACGTACGTGTAGGACGTGCCGTTGCCGTTGTTGCGGAAGATGTAGTTGGCCGAGGCCGGACCCGGGTCGGCCACCGCCACGTCGCGCAGCCCGTCGTTGTTGAAATCGATGCCTTCGACGTCCCCGGCCTGGCTGGCGTAGACGGGGGTGATGACGGCGTCCGCGAACGTGCCGTCGCCGCGGTTGAGCGCCACCGCAAAGTGGTACGGCGGCGAGTTGCGGTCGGCGCCGATGAGCAGATCCAGGTCGCCGTCGCTGTCCATGTCGCGCAGCTTGACCGAGCCCGGGTTCATGGGCAGGCGGAACTGCACGGCCGGCTGGAAGCTGCCGTCGCCGTTGCCCCGCACGATGCGGATGCTGTCGTCGCAGGTGACCAGGTCGTTGTCGCCGTCGGCGTCGATGTCGCCGTGGTCCATGTCGCTCGACAGGACGCCGACCAGGTTGCGCTCCAGCACCAGGAATTCGCCGTCCCCGGGGTTGGGGTGCACGGTCAGCACCGAGGAGTCGTAGGCGCAGGTCAAGACGTCGTTGTCGCCGTCGGCGTCCACGTCCGCGACCGTCGCGTCCCAGGTGCTCTTGGCCGCCTCGTAGAACTGGCTCGGCAGCAGGCCGCCGGCGCCGTCGTTGCGCAGCAGGTGGTAGCCGTCCATGGTGCGCCCGGTCGGGGCCGCGGCCAGGACGTCGGCCCAGCCGTCGCCGTTGACGTCGCCGCTGGCCAGTCGCTTGGGCAGCCACGACCACTCGTCCATGGCGTAGAGCGTGTCCGCTCCGAACACCCCCGTGCCGTCGTTCTCGCGCACCGAGATCACGCCGTAGTTGGGGCTGCCGTTGCTCGCGTTGGCGCCGAGCAGGTCCACGTCGCCGTCACGGTCCAGGTCGGCCAGCGCAATAGCCGCGACCGGGTAGAAGTAGCCGGTCGCCGGCGGATACAGCGTGGGCGCGCTGAACGCGCCGCCGCCGGTATTGAACAGCACGGCGTGGCCCTGGGCGCTGCTGCCGCCCGCCACCAGGTCCAGGTCGCCGTCGCCGTCCAGGTCCGCGGCCTCGACCAGCTCCACGCTGGGCGTGGCGGGGTAATGCGCCGCAGCCAGGAAACCGGCCTGCGCGCCGGTCAGCCCGTTGTGCTTGAGGATCGAGATGGTCGAGCCGGCGCCGAAGCTGGCGTTGGCGGTGACCACGTCCGGCAGGCCGTCGCCGGTGAAGTCGGCCACGACCATGCCGACCGGGCCGCTGCCGGTCGTGAAGTTGCGCCGCGCGGCGAAGCTGCCGTCGCCGCGGTTGGGCCAGTAGACGACCCGGTTGTCGTCGCCCCAGATGCCGGTGATGGTGGCCAGCGCGTCCAGGTCGCCGTCGCTGTCCACGTCCGCCAGCCCCACCGCACCGAGCGCGTCGTTGTACGCCGTGCTGTACAGGTCGGGCAGGCCGAAGGAGCCGTCGCCGCGGCCCAGCAGCACCGAAATGCCGGGTGCACCGTAGTAGTCATGGGCCAGCAGCGCGTCCAGGTCCTGGTCGCCGTCCAGGTCGCCCATGGCAATGGCCACGGCCGAGTAGCTCGGGAACTCTCCGGTCGCGTAGGCGCGCCACGGCGCCTCGAACAGCGGATCCTGCTGCGCCGGAGCATCGGCGCCCAGTGCGGCCGCGCCCAGCGCCAGGCACGCGGCGCGGGCTGGAATGCTGCGGAAGAGTATGTGGTGCACGTTGCGGCGGTTGGGTTGGGCACACATGCGAGACCTGCCAGGTTGAGTGTGATTGGGTGTGAGTGTTCTGGTTCGAGCCGAGGCGCGAGGCCGGCCGGTGGCCGCGGCCGCCGGCCGGCCGTCGCTTCATTCATGGAAGGATGCTGGCGCTGACGGTGTTGGACTTGACGCTCTGCGAACCGCCGGGACCGCGGCGCGCCACGGCCTGCGTGTGCACGGCCAGTCCAATGGGCGCGTTGGGCGGGATCGTCAGCACGAGCGTCGCATTGCCTGCGGGATCCGCGAGCGCGCTGCCCAGCCTCTGGATCGGAGCCAGCAGGTCCAGGCACAGGCCGCCGAGCTGCGCCGGGCACGGGCCTGCGCCCACGCCGGTGAGCGTGTACAGGTAGTGCACGCTCTCGCCCGCCTGCGCATTGCTCACCGTGAAGACCGCCTGCTGGCCGCGATGCAGCTCGCTCTGCGTGAGGAGCAGGTCTTCCGGCGCGCCGCCCGCCACGCCGCGCAGCAGCACCACGCCGGGGTAGTACCAGCCGGAGCCGGGCGCATCGCGCTCCACCAGCACGGCCACGTCGCCGAGGCCGTCGCCGTCGTAGTCGCCGTGGTGGAGGTCCCAGGCCTGCTGGCCGACGCCGTAGCGGACCACTTCGTCGAAGGTGCCGTCGCCGCGGCCGAGCCACACGCAGATGTCCTGCGAGCCGAAATTGGCCGTCATCACGTCGCTGAAGCCGTCGGCGTTGACGTCGGAGGTCGCCACCGAGCGCACCTGGTCGAAGTACGAGGACTGCGAGCCCATGTAGGAGTTGGCCAGGAAGAAGTCGCCGTTGCCGCGCCCGCGCCGCGCCGTCAGGCCGGTGCCGTCCAGGTTGTAGATCGCGGCCACGTCCAGGTGCCCGTCGGCGTCGAGATGGGTCACGCCGATGGCCTTCACGTCGCGGCCGGTGGCAACGGGCAGCGGCGCGTCGAAGCTGCCGTCGCCGTTGCCGAAGGAGATCTCCAGCGCGCCCTGCAGCCCGCTCGGAGTCAGGAGGTCCAGGTGCCCGTCCTCGTTGTAGTCGCCAAGCCCGAGCGCGTGCGTGTTGCCGTTGACGACGTGGGTGGTGAAGGCGGAGAAGGCGGTGCCATCGCCGTTGTTCTTGGAGATCTTCACCTCGCCGTAGCGGCCGCCCACCAGCACGTCCAGGTCGCCGTCCTCGTCCAGGTCCGCCGTCTCGACGGCCTCGGGGTCCCAGCCGAAGGAGCTGAAGGTCATGGTCGCGCCGAACGCGCCCGTGCCGTCGTTGAGCTTGACGCGCAGGTGGGAGGCGAACTGCAGGTAATCGGCGAAGACGAGGTCCACGTAGCCGTCCCCGCTCACGTCGCTGAGCGCCAGGGAGTCGGGCAGGCGCGGCGTCGTGTAGGTCTCGGCCGCCGCGAAGCTGCCGTCGCCGTAGTTGCGGCGCACCGTGAAGCCGTACTTGTTGTTCCAGTTGTGGCTGAAGCCAACCAGCAGGTCGAGGTCGCCGTCGAGGTCGAGATCCGCCGCGCCGAGGTTGCTGAAGGAGGTCGGCGCCTGGACCGGGTCGCTCATCTCGATGATCGGGCGCTGCTCGAACGAGCCGTCGCCCGGGTTCAGGTACACGCAGGCCTCCAGCGAGCCGCTGGCGACCACGGTGACGTCGAGATCCGCGTCGCCGTCGAGGTCGGTGGCCTCGATGGAGCGCGGGAATTCGCCGGCGCGCAGCTCCTGCGCCGTCTCGAAGCCGCCGGCGCCGTTGCTCGGCACCAGCCACCACGACTGGCCGTATTCGGTGGGCACGAGCAGGTCGGGCCAGCCGTCGTGGGTCACGTCGGCGGTCTCGATGTGCACCCCGCCGCCGCCGCCGCCCAGCGTGATGCGTTCGGCCGCGCCGAAGCTCACGTTGGCGTGGTTGCGGAACAGCGCCACGGCGCCTTCGTCGATGCCACCGGCGCCCTCGTGCGTGTACAGCACGTCCTTGTCGCCGTCGTTGTCCACGTCGACGATCTCCACCGCCGGGGACAGCCCGCCGTATGGATTGGGCAGCGCGCTCATCACCGTCAGAATCGTGAAGACCCCCTGGTCGTTGCGCAGGAAGGTGACGCGGTTGCTCTCGTGGCCCACCACCAGATCGGGGTCGCCGTCACCGTCCAGGTCGCCCGCGTCGATGTCGTTGCTGCAGCTTTCGACGGTGTAGAGGCGCCGCGCCTGGAAACCGCCGTTGCGGTCGTTCAGCAGCACGGCGAAGCTGGCGGCGCAGTAGATGTACGCGTCGTGTGCGACGGCCACGTCCACGTATCCGTCGCCGTCGAAGTCGGCGGCGGTGATGCCGTTGGGGCCATTGCCGCAGTTGAACCAGCCCGCGTTCTCGAACGTGCCGTCGCCATTGTTGTCGAACAGCTCGCAGGTGAAGCCTTCCCAGTCGCGGCCGGTGTCGGCGGCGACGACGTCGATGTCGCCGTCCCGGTCGAAGTCGGCGACCTCCAGGTCCCAGGATTCCTCCAGGAGCGGGTACTTCACGGGCGGGAGGTAGCCGCCCGCGCCGTCGCCGATGAGGATGGAAAGGCTCGAGTTGTATTCGTAACCCACGGCCGCGAGGTCGGGCACGCCGTCGCCGTTGAAGTCGGCCGCGCGCGAGGCCCACGACAGCCCGTCCGGATACCGGGCGATGTCGTAGCCGATCCAGGGCGCATCGAACAGGACCGGATCCGGCTGCTGAGCCGGCGCCGGGCCGGCGGCGGCCAGAATGGCCGCGCCAAGCCGGAAGACGGAAGTCCTAAGGACGGTTGTCATGGTCCGCGTCTCGGTTGGAGTCAGTGCTGGTCGGGTCGATGGAGAAGCGCAGAGCCGCGCGTGCCGTGCCCGGTCGCGGCGGGAAAGGTCTTCGTACGTTCGTGCACGGCCTCCTGATCCTGCGTGTTTCGGCTCATCCGACCCTCGACCTGAGCCGCTATTAGTCCACCGGACGCGGCGGCCGGCTACGGGAAGGTCACCCTGTTTGCAGGCCCATCACGCTCGTGCCGCGCGGGAGGAAGACGCAGGAGCCGTCTGTCTGCAGGCCGCGTGCCGCAAGCGCCAGCTACAGGGAAATCACCCTGTTTCCGTCGTCGAGGCTGGTTTATCGCCGGCATGGCCGCCAAGGCGCTTATTCTGCGCCGATCTCGTGCCTGCATCCGCTCTCCCCACGTCGGGCACTCTGGCCCGACGCGCGCTCACGCGCTGGCGCCTCGGTCACCGGCGCGGCGGCAGTTCGCACCGCTACTTCTGGTACCGCATCGCGGCCTTCGCGCTGATCCACGCGCTGATTGCGGTGGTCCCGCTGTCCGGCCTGCTGCGCTTCGACTTCTGGCGCGGCAACCATCTGTGGCTGGGACAGCCGGCCAGCTTCCTGGAGACGCTGCGCCGCTTCCTGATCCCGTTCGGCCTGGCAAACGTTGCGATCGTGCTGGTGGTACGTTGGTCCGGGCGCTACCTGTGCGGCTGGGTCTGCCCCGTGAACTTCATGAATCGCTGGGGCGACTGGCTGCGTGGATTCCTCGGCGCCAAGGACGCCCGGCTCGGCCCGCGCGGCCATGCCATGGCGGCCGCCACCGCGCTGCTCTTCGCCAGCGTCTTCCTGCTCTGGTTCGTGGACCCGGCCGTGTACTGGGAGGGCACACCGCCGGCGGTGGCGCGCGCCACCGCTGCCTGGCTGGGCCTGGCTGCGCTGTCCTACGCGCAGATCGCCTGGCTGTCCTGGCGCACCTGCCGCAGCTTGTGCCCATCCGGCGTTTACTTCTCGGTCCTGGGCAGCAGGACCAGAACCGGAATCGAGCGCAGCCCGGGCGGGAGTCCCTGCGCCGATTGCGGCTTGTGCGTGACCACCTGCCCGATGGATCTCGATCCGCGCGACTTGCTCGGCCAGGCACGCGCCCCGCGCGGCATCTACTTCGAAACGCAGGACAACAGCAGCCTGTGCATCCGCTGCGGCGACTGCGTGGAAGCCTGTGAGCGTTTCTTCACGCCGCGCGGCCTGCCGCCGACCTTGCGGCTTGGCGTCCTGCGCGGCAGCGGCGGCGCGCTGCCCGCACCCGCGCCCGGAGCCGCGAGCATGCCTGCCGCAAGGCCATGAGCGGCTGCCGGCACTGCGGCCTGCCGGCGCACGGCGCGGAGTTCTGCTGCCTCGGCTGCCGGATCGCCTGGCAGGTCGCCGGCGCGGGCGGCGACGAAGGGCAGGCGCGCTGGGCCCACGCCCGATTCCTGCTCGCCGCCTTGTTCGCAGTCGCGGTGATGACGCAGAGCATGATCCTCTACACGGAGGATGTCTACGCCGTGGCCCAGCATCCAGCGCTCGACGCCCTCGTGCGCTGGTCGCTGCTGGCGCTGGGCGCCCCGGTGTTCTTCCTGCTCGCGCCGGCGCTCTGGCCGGACCACCGCCCCCGGACGCGGCGCTGGTGGAGCCTGGATCTGTGGATCCTGGTGGCTGTGGGCGCCGCCTTCGGCTTGAGCGCGGTGCGCGTCTGGCGCGGCTCAGGCGCGCTCTATTTCGAGTCCGCGTGCATGGTGCTCGTGCTCGTGACCCTTGGTCGGTACCTGGATGCCCGCGCCCGCACGCACGTGGGCCGCGCCGCCGCGCAACTGCGCGCGCTCGTGCCGGAAACGGCGTTGCGCCTGGCGGACGGGCAGGCACTGGCCACGCCGGTGGCCGAGCTGCGCGCCGGGGACGCGGTGCGTCTCGCCGCCGGGGAACGGGCTGCCGTGGACGGCGCGATCCTGGCCGGCCGCGCCAGCTGCGATTTCTCCCTGTTCACGGGCGAGAACGCGCCGCGCGCGCTCGGCCCCGGCGAAGTGCTCCCGGCCGGGGTCCTGGTCCTGGACGGCGCACTCGACGTGCGGGTGACCGCCGCCGGCGGTGCCCGCGGCATCGATCGCATTGCCGAAGCCCTGGAGCAGGCACGGGCGGCGCGAACGCCGGCGTACCGCACCGCCGACCGTCTGGCCGCCGTGCTGCTCCCGGCCACGCTGCTCCTCGCCGCCAGCGTGTTCGTGTGGCACGCGCAGGCCGGTGCTGCCGACGTCGGCCTGGGCCGCGCGCTTGCCGTCCTGCTGGTGTCGTGCCCGTGCGGTCTCGGCCTGGCCACTCCGCTGGCCACCTGGGCCGCGATCGGGCGCGCCTTGCAGCGCGGCGTCCTGGTGCGCAACCCCGCGGTGTTCGAGACCTTGCCGCGGATTCGCAGTTTCCTCTTCGACAAGACCGGAACGCTGACCGCGGGCGAGCGCCGGCTCCGCGGCGTGCACGCCCCGGGCGCGCAGGGCGCGGCCCTGGAAGGCGTTGCCCAAGCGCTTGCTGCTGCCAGCCGGCATCCGGCGGCACGCGCGCTGAGTCGTGGCCGCGTGGCGGCGCTGCCGGACCAGTACCAGGTTCTGCCTGGCCGCGGCGTGCGCGGGCGCGTCGGCGCAACGGACTGGTGGCTCGGCAACCGCGCCCTGCTCCGGGAGCAGGGCGCGCCGTTGAGCGCGGACCAGGCTGCGGCCTGGCAGCGCGCCGAGGACGCGGGCCTGAGCGTGCTGGTCCTGGGCTCTGCAGCCGCTGCACAGGCCCTGTTCCTGCTCGAGGAGACGCCCCGCCCCGAAGCCGCGGAGGTGCTGGCGCAGCTGCGCTCCGGCGGCGCGCGCCTGCTGATCCTGAGCGGGGACGCTCTGGCTCCCACCACGGCGCTGGCACAGCGCCTGGGCGTGGCGGCGCGTGCCGAGCTGCTGCCGCAGGACAAGGAGCACGCCGTCGCCGCGGCCGCCGCGCAGGTCCCGACGCTGTATTTCGGCGACGGCATCAACGACGGGCCGGCGCTGGCGCGTGCCGACGTTTCCGCCACATTCGGCGCCGCCACCGAAGTGGCGCGCGCCGCGGCCGACCTGGTGTTCCTGCGCGAGGACTTGCGGGGATTGACGTCCATGCAAGGGCTGGCGCGCCGGACCCGCCGCCAGATCCGGTTCAATCTGTTCTGGTCGGTGTTCTATAACCCTGTTTTCCTGTTCCTCGCCGCCACCGGCCGCCTGACGGCGGTCTGGTGCGCGCTGGCCATGGCCGCCAGCTCGCTTCTGGTGACGGCCTTGTCCCTGCGCCGGGAACCTGCCGCCGCGAGTGTCGCGGAACCCGCCCCATGGAGCTTCTCGCCCCGGCTCTCGCACTCGGCCTCCTAGGCAGCGCGCACTGCCTGAGCATGTGCGGCGCCTTCGCCGCCGCGATCGGCGCGACTTGCCGTGGCCGCGGGCGGTGGCACTTCGCCTGGCGAATGCTGGCCTACTGCGGCGGGAAAACCCTGACCTACGTGTTCCTCGGCGTCCTGGTCGCAAGCGCCGGCGCCGGCGCGCTCGACCACGCCGCGTGGGAGGCGTGGCGGCGGGCCGCGCTCTGGCTCGCCGCCGCGTGGGTGGCCCTGGTGGCGCTGCGGGTCGGCGGCTGGCTGCCGGTGCCGCGAGTCCTGGCGCGCCCGCAGGCCGCGCTGGCGCGTGCGCTCGGCCCGCTGCGCGGCGCCGTCGCCTCCTGGCGCCTGCTTCCGGGTCCGCTCGGCGCGGCCGCGCTCGGCTTCCTCAACGGTTTCCTGCCGTGCGGTCTGGTGGTCGCCGGGCTGCTGCTGGCGGCTGCGAGCCCGACGCCGGGGCAAAGCGCCGCCGTCATGGCTGTGTTCGGCGCCGGCACATGGCCCGCTCTCCTGCTGCCGGCGCTGGCCGCGCGCGCCTGCGCCCCGGCGCCGCGGGCCGTGACGCGCCGCGCCTTGGCGTTGCTGCTGCTCGCGTTCGCGGCCGCCGCTGCGTGGCGCGGCAGCACTCCAGGACAGCCGCGGGCCTGCTGCAGCATGCCGGAGCCGGCGCGTACGAGCCGGCCGGCGTGAGCAGCCGGTCCAGAACAGGGTGCTTTCCCTGTAGCTGACTGCGGTGCCGGGCGGCAGGCTTGCCCGGGACGCCCTGGATTCCGACGTGTCCTTCCCCCTCCCCCGACTCGTCCGCGGAATGCCCCTCGTGTTCACTGGCGGTGTTCTCGCATTCGTCGCCACGGGTCCATTCTGGGCCCACCAGACCGCGAGCGCGGGCGTCGGCGCGCCGGAAGAGCCCACACGGCTGCAAGAGCTCACCGAGCAGTGGGTCGGGGAGCTGTTCCCGGGCGATCCGGCGCTCTTGCAGGAGCATCTCGACGACGCGCGCGCGCGCCGGCTTGCCGCCGGCCGCCAGGTGTTCCAGGACTACTGCCTGGGCTGCCACGGCGAGCTCGCCGACGGCGCCGGCGCCGCGGCCGCGATGCTGGTGCCGCGCCCGCGCAACTTCCGCTCCGGCGTGGACGCCGACTCGCCCCCGATCTTCAAGTTCCGCAGCACGGCCTCGGGCGAGGCGCCGCTGCCGCAGGACCTGGAGAGCACGATCCGCAACGGCCTGCCAGGCTCGTCGATGCCGGCCCACCGCCTGCTCGACCCGAGCGACGTCGCCGCGGCGGCCGACTACCTCCTCTACGTGGCCATGACCAGCGAGTTCCGCCAGGCGGTGCGCCTCGGCTACGAGGACGAGGAGCCGGACCTCGCCGACCCCGCCGCGACTGCGGAGTTCTTCACCGGCACGGTCGCCAGCGAGGCGGAACGGATCGCCGCCCGCTACGTCAGCCCGCGCGTGCTCGCGATCAGCGCCGAGACCCCGAATGACGCCGCGAGCGTGGCCCGCGGCCGCGAGGTCTACACCCGCCAGGGCTGCTTCGAATGCCACGGCGCGAGCGGCCGCGGCGACGGCTCCTCGTCGGCTGCCCTGCTCGACAACTGGGGCTTCCCGATCGACCCGCGCGACTTCAGCACCGGCCAGTTCCGGGCCGGCGGCGGCAGCCGCGACCTGTACCTGCGGATCAAGGGCGGCGTGGCCGGCACGCCCATGCCGGCCTACGAGGACCTGCCCGAGCCCGAGACCTGGGACCTGATCCACTTCGTGCAGTCGCTGGCGACGGAGGCGCGGTGATGGAAGCCGAGCGCGACCGCAAGCTGGTCTGCTACGGGCTGGTGAAGGCGCACATCGCCGCCGCCGCCGTGTTCCTCATGTACGGCCTGCTGGCCGGCTTCCTGTACAGCCTGCAGTTCCTGAACCGCTATCCGTTCGAGGGCATCGAGTGGCTGTCGCCGGCGCGCGTGCGCATGACGCACACCAACGGCATCGCCTACGGCTTCCTGGTCAACGGCTTCGTCGGCTGCCTGTACTACGCCGTGCCGCGCCTGACCGGGCGGCGCGTGCTGAGCGAGAAGCTGGGCTGGTTCCTGTGCTGGGCCCTGCAGTTCACGGTGCTGACCTCCGCGCTCGGCATCCTGCTCGGCCACGGGCAGGCGGTGGAGTGGGGCGAAACGCCGACCGGCTTCGAGCCGGGCTCGCTGCAGCCGTCCTGGATCCCCGACGACCTCCTGGTGGCCGTGTTCGCGGTCGGCCTGGCCCTGCAGCTCGGCACGCCGCTGGTGCAGGCGCGCGAGAAGCGCCTGTACGTGGCCGCCTGGTACATCAGCGCCTCGCTGATCTGGACCATCCTCACCTACGTCATGGGCAACGTGGTGCCGGAGTGGTTTCTGCCCGGCACTTCGGGCGCGGCCGTGGTCGGCCTCTACATCCACGACCTCGTCGGCCTGTCGGTGACGCCCTGGGGCTGGGGCCTCATGTACTTCTTCGTGCCCCTGATCCTGAAGAAGCCGATCTGGTCGCACTCGCTCAGCATCATCGGCTTCTGGGCCCTGGCCTTCTTCTATCCGCTGAACGGGGTGCACCACTTCCTGCTCAGCCCGATCCCGATGTACGTGCAGTACGGGGCGATCCTGAGCACGATCGCCATCGAGGTGGTGGTGACCACGGTTGTGGTCAACTTCTTCGGCACCCTGCGCGGCAGCACCGGCGCGATCAAGACCAACCTGCCGGTACGCTGGTTCTACACCGGCATGGTCCTGTACCTGCTGACCTGCCTGCAGTGCGCCTTCCAGACTACGGTCACCTTCCAGAAGGTGATTCACTTCACCGACTGGGTGGTCGGCCACGCCCACCTGGTGATGTTCGGCGTGTTCACCTTCTGGCTGCTCGGCGTCTTCACCTGGCTGTGGCCGCGCGTGACCGGCCGCGAGTGGCACAGCCAGAAGCTGCACTACTGGACCTACTGGCTGACCACGATCGGCGTGGTGGCCATGTTCTTCGACCTGGTGATCGCCGGCCTGATCCACGGCTTCATGCAGGCCGACCTCAACCCGTGGATGGACATCGTGCGCAGCTCGCACTCCTTCTGGTGGGTGCGCACCTTCACTGGCGGCATGATCGTCGCCGGGGTCGCGCTCTTCTTCTACAACATGTGGATGACGGCGCGCAGCAGCGGGCCGGCCTACGACGAAGGCCGCCACCAGGTGGACGCGGGCGGCGTGCCCCTGCAAGCCAGCCATGGATAACATCAAGACCATCTTCTTCGTGGCCGGGATCCTCCTGTTCCTGGTCTCGGTTCTGGCCTCGGCCGTATTGCCGGTGAGCACGCTGTCCCACATCGAGTTCACCACCATCGACCAGATCGCCGCCGATCCGACCCCGGAGTGGCGCGACCTGGCCGAGCGCTGGCCGGCGCAGTTCCGCGCCGCCTTCGGAGCCGAAGCGCAGAGCCAGGCCCTGCTCCTGCCCAAGAACATCCGCGAGCGGCCGGCCGACGCCGAGGCGGTGGCGGCGGCCACCGAGGCCTACGGGCGCGCGCTGGACCGCGGCCGTGACCTCTACATCGGCGAGGGCTGCTGGCACTGCCACAGCCAGTACGTCCGCGGCGCCAGCAAGGAGGAGCAGCGCTGGGGACCGGTGGCGAGCGCCCAGGAGTACGAGAACGCGCTCTACCTGCCGCAGGTCTGGGGCACGCGCCGGGTCGGGCCGGACCTGTCGCGCCAATGGGGCACCCACACCAACGACTGGCAGGCGGCGCACCTGCTCGACCCGCGCAGCACATCGCCCGGCAGCGTGATGCCGGCCTACACCTGGTACTTCGAGCCCAACCCGGACTACCGGCCGGAGGCCGTGGTGCGGGCCGCGGCGGCGCTGCTCGCCGAGCGCGACCGCCCGGCCTACCTGCGCCAGAACCTGTCCCAGACCCCGATGGTGCCCAACGCCGACGGCCTGGCGCTGATCGCCTACATCCAGTGGCTCGGCTCCTGGAACCCGGAGAGACCGTGGAACGCCCGCTGAACGACCGCGTCCGCTTCTGGCTGACCACGCTGCTCGGCATCGTGACCGTGTGCGCCGGCGGCGCTTTCATCTACAAAGTTGTCGAGTTCATCACCTCGCTCGAGGACCTGAACATCCTCGGCTTCGCGGTGGCGCCGCTCGCCAACTACTTCTGCGTGGCCGGCGGCTTCTTCTCCCTGCTCATCTGGGCCTTCCTGAGCGGCCAGTTCAGCGACCCCGAGCAGGCCAAGCTCGACTTCCTGGCCGACCAGGAGCGCTACGACCGCGAGGAGAGCATGCCGTGAGCGACGCCGACTCCAAGCCCGAACCGCCCGACGAAGACCAGGTCGAATACAAGTACGGCCACGGCGGGGTGCCGACCTTGCTCGTGTTCCTCTACATCGGCTTCCTGATCCTTGGGCTGTTCTACATCCTGGACCACCTGATCCCGTCCTGGTGGAGGCTGGACTGGCACGTGCGGCCTTGACCGGCCCTACCGTCCGGCGCCGGAAGACCGGCTGCTAGACTGCACGGAGATGACGCGCGCCAATCCCGCGCAACCGACGCCGCCCGGCACCGGCGCATCGGGCCGGGCGGCGGGCAGCAATCCGGAGGAACCCGCGCGGGTGCTGTCGGCCGCGGTCGCGCGCTTCGAGGCGGTCCTGTCCTCGGCGCTCGATCCCATCCTCACGATCGACGCCTACGGCATCATTCAATCCGCGTCGAAATCGGTGCAGCAGGTGTTCGGCTACGCGCCGCAGGAGATCATCGGCCAGAACGTCCGCATCCTGATGCCCGAACCGCACCGCTCGGAGCACGACGGCTACCTGGCCAGCTACCGGCGCACGGGCGCGACCAACATCCTGGGGCGCACGCGCGAGTTCGAGGCCGTGCACCGCTCCGGCCGGCGCATCCCCATCGAGCTCTCGGTGTCCCGGGTGGATGTCCCCGGGGAAAGGGCGCCGCTGTTCATGGGGATCATCCATGACACCAGCGAGCGCAAGCAGTCCGAGGAGGAGCTGCGGCTGCTGCAGAACCTGACTCTCACCATCAGCAGCGCCTCGAGCCTGCAGAGCGCGATGACGTTCGCACTGCGCCAGATCTGCCTGATGACGGGCTGGGCGTACGCGGACGTGTGGCTGCCCGCGCCGGACGGGGAGCACCTGGCGGACGGTCCCGCGTGGCATGACTCCTCCCCTACGCTGGCGGAGTTCCGGCGGGCCGGCTTGAACGTCCGGGTGAGCCCGGGCCAGGGCCTCGTCGGCCGCGTCTGGCGGTCGCAGCGCGCGGAATGGCTGGAGGAGATCGCGCGCCTGAGCGCGGAGGACGGCTTCATCCGCCGCGACGCGGCGGTGGCGGCCGGCCTGCACGGGGCGCTGGCGGTTCCCATCATCGCCAACGGCAGCGTCGTGGCCGTGCTGTGCTTCCTGACGCGCCAGTCCCGGCCGGAGGACCGCCGCCTGGTGACGCTGGTCTCCGCGGCGGTCGCGCCGCTGGGGCCGGTCATCCTGCAGAAGCACGCCGAGGAGCAGCTCGCGGCGCACCGGCGGCAGCTCGAGGAGACGGTCCGCCAGCGCACGGCCCAGCTCCAGGCCACGCACGAGCAGCTCCGTGTGGCGGACCGCCTGGCCGCCATCGGCACCCTGGCCGCGGGCCTCGGCCACGACATGCACAACGTGCTCCTGCCGATCCGCTGCCGGCTGGACGCGCTGGACGCCGCCGAGCTCCCCCGCGGCGCGCACGAGCAGTTCCACGAGGTGCGCCGCTCCATCGAGTACCTGCAGCACCTCGCGGACGGCCTGCATCTGCTGGCGCTCAACCCCGACGACAACCACGCCGCCTCGGAGACCACGGACCTGGGCGAGTGGTGGGCGCAGGCGCGCGTGGTGCTGGCGCGGGCCCTGCCCAAGAGCGCCGAGCTCACGGTCGACCTGCCCGCAGGCCTGCCGCGGCTGGCCATCGGCCCGCACGCGCTGACCCAGGCGATCCTCAACCTCGTGGTCAACGCCGGCGAAGCCATCGACCGCAAGGCCGGCCGCGTGCGCCTGTGGGCCGCTCCCTGCGCGGACGGCCGGGCGCTGCGCGTGGGCGTGACGGACAACGGCAGCGGCATGCCGGCGGAGGTCCGCGACCATGCGTTCGACCCGTTCTTCACCACCAAGCCCCGGGGCCTGGGGACCGGGCTGGGCCTGGCGCTGGTGCGGGGCGTGGCGCAGGCCGCGGGCGGGACGGCGACGATCGAATCCGAGCCGGGCCAGGGCACGACCATCGTGCTGGAGCTTCCGGTGGCGGAGAGCGCGGCCACGCCGGGCGCCGGCGATCCGTCCGGCGCCGGGCTCACGGCGAGCGTCGCGGTCACCGACGAGCGCGCCGCCAGTCTGCTCGAAGCCTTGCTCAGCGCCGCCGGGCTGCAGGTCGCGCGCCGCGATCCCGCCGGCGATGAGCCCGAGACCGACGTCTGGGTGGTCGAGCCGCGCGACGTCGAGCGCATCGCCCAGGCGCGGCGCTTCCTGCGCGACCGTCCCGGGCGCCGGATCCTCCTGTTCGGCGCGGGAGGCCGCGAATGGCGGCGCCTGGGCGCCATCGCCATCGAGCGGACCGACGACTTCGAGGAGATCCGCAAGCGCGTCACCGACGCGGTGGCGGCCGTCGGCCGAGGCGGGCGGTGAGCGTGCCGGACCGCAAGATCCGGGTGCTCTGCGTGGACGACCACGCCTTCCTCGCGGAAGGGCTGCGGGCCAGGTTCGCGCTGGAGCGCGACCTCGAATACGCCGGGCGGCTGCCCTCGGCGGAAGGCCTGGTGCAGGAAGTGCAGCGCCAGCAGCCCGACATCGTGCTGCTCGACATCGAGATGCCCGGTCCCGATCCGTTCGAGGCCGCGGCCGAGGTGCGGCGGCTTTGCCCGCGCTCCAGGGTGGTCTTCCTGAGCGCGTACGTGCGCGACCATTACGTCAGCGCGGCGTTCAAGGCCGGCGCCTTCGGCTACTTCTCGAAGAGCGACGAGACGGAGCACATCGTCGACGGCCTGCGCAAGGTGAGCCTGGGCCAGTTCGCCTTCGGGCCCAAGGTCGCCGAGCGCGTCAAGCCCGCCGTGCCGCTGCAGCACGGACCCGCCGCCGGCGATGCGCCCAGGACCAAGCTGGATTCCCTGAGCAATCGCGAGCTGGAGGTCCTGCGGCTCATCGGCCGCGGCCTGTCCCGCGGCGACATCGCCAGGACCCTGCATCGCAGCCCCAAGACCATCGACGGCCACCGCGAGCGCATCATGAAGAAGCTCGATATCCACACGAATCCGGAGCTCATCCGCTTCGCGATCAGCGAGGGCCTGGCCGAGTCGTAGGAGCCGGTCCGGCGCCGGGCACGCGCGCCGGGCAGCGGAAACAGGGCGGTTTCCCCGATGCACGGCGGGCGGGCGCCTGGAACACTGCCTGCAACGAGGAACCAGGGCCATGGTCACAACTCGCACGACGACGGTTCGGGACATCATGACGCGCGACCCCATCTGCGTGGATGCTGCCGCGACGATCCGCGAGCTGGCCAGCATCCTCGTCCGCAACGGGATCTCCGGCGTGCCCGTGGTGGGAGCCAACGGCAAGCTCGTGGGCGTTGCGTCCAAGAGCGACCTGGTGCGGCGCTGCGTCGAAGGCGAGCAGGGGCGCGACCCGCACTACCTCTTCAGCGTCATCTCCGAGCCGGACGCGTACACCATGCGCGCGGAGCCGCTCATCCTGGTCGGGGACTTCATGTCCACCGATCCGGTCACCGCCTGCCCGGACGAAAGCGTGGCGGACGTCGCGCACCGCATGGCCGAGCAGGGCGTGCACCGCCTGATCATCGTGGACGAGGAGCTGCAGCCCATCGGCATCGTCACCACGCTGGACGTCCTGCGCGCCTTTCCCGACGGCACCAGGAAGCGCTGACCGCCCAGCGGGCTGGCTGCCCGCGAACAAGCTCCGAACCTGCACCAGACCCCGGACCCCAAGCTCCATGCAATCCTTCTCCACCTGTCTGACACTCTCCGCCTGCGCAGTGCTGGCCCCGGCTGCGGCGTCCGCCCAAGGACCGGGACTCTCCGCCGTCAAGTACGTGGGCGGGGACGAGGCGCCGCAGCTCGCCACCAACAGCCAGTACGCGCCGGCCATCGCCGCCGGATCCTCCGGCTATCTCGCCGCCTGGACCGACGGGCGCTCCCAGGCGGGCGCGACCGGCAGCGACCAAGGCGGCTACGACGTGCTGGCCGCACGGCTCGACCCGGCCGGCAATCCGCTGGGCCAGGGCGTGTTCGTCCTGAGCGCGAGCCATGGCTACCAGCGCAACCCACAGGTGGTGTGGAACGGACAGAGCTGGCTGGTGGCCTGGGAGAACCAGTCGCTGACCGCGTCCTACTACGAAAGCCGGATCGTCGGCGTGCGCGTGGCCGAGAACGGGGAGATCCAGGACGCGCAGCCGATCGACTTCGGCGCCGGCAGCATGTTCACGGTCGCCAGCAACGGCTCCACGTGGCTGGTCGTGCTGGAGAGCGCCAGCGCCGGACAGGGCGGGCTGTGGGGCTACCGCCTCGCCGGCGATGGCACCGAGCTGGATCCGGGCGGCGTCCTGCTGGTGCCGGAGACCTACTACCTCCTCTTCAACCCGCGGGCCGCCGCCGCCGGCGGCGAGTACCTGCTGGCCTGGGAAGACCTGAACGGACCGCTGGCGCAGCGCTTCGACGCCGGCCTGCAGCCGATCGGAGCGCGCTTCGCGGTCGCGAGCACCCGGTTCGCCTCCAGCGGCGGCGAGTACCTGTTCGTGCACTACGCGCAAGCCACGAACAGCCTGCGCGCAACGCGCATGAGCGCCAGCGGCGTGGTCCTCGACCCGAACGGCATCGCCCTGGCCGATCAGAACGCGGCGTGGCTGAGCGCGTTCGACGGCGCCTGGGACGGCAGCCAGTGGTGGGCGAGCTGGATCGACCCGGTGGACGGCGTGAACCTGTGCCGCGTCCTCGATGGCGTGGCACTCGACTTCAACGGCTTCGCCGCGGATCCGGCGCCCGATGATCCGCGCGGCGCGCGCCTGGCCGCCGCGCCCGGCGGCGCCGAAGTCGTGTGGCAGGAACGGCCCGCGCAGGGCTTCGACGGCGAGGACATCCTCGGCGTCCACGCCACGGCCGCCGGCCAGGCCGGTCCGCGCGTGGACGTGTCCACAGGCGCGCCGGCCCAGAACGGCGCGGACTTCGCGGTGGGCCCCGAGGGGTACTGGATCGCCTGGCGCGAGTCGGTCAGCGGCGTGAACAAGGCCATGGTGGCCCGGCTGGACGGCTTCGGCAATGCGACGGGAGCGCCGATCGAGGTCGGCACGGGGCTCAACGGCAGCTTCTCCGGACCCGCGCTGGCCTGGAACGGCACGTACTTCCTGGTCGTCTGGGGCACCAGCACCGGCGTGGTCGGCCGGCGCCTGCGCGCCGACGGATCCTTTGCCGACCTTGCGCCCTTCCCCATCATGCCGGGTTCCTGGCCGGACGTAGAGGCACTCGGCGACGTCTTCCTGGTCGCGGACATCCACTTCTACTACTGGGAGTTCCGCTCCGTGTACGCCGCGCGCGTGGACGGCAGCACCGGCGCGGTGCTGGACACGCCTGCGTTCGAGATCGGAACGCCGTTCGCGCAGCCGCCGCGCGTTTCCACCTTCGCAGGCCGCTGGCTGGTGACCTACCAGCAGAACTGGAGCCACGACAGCACCCTGGCATCCGCCGTGGCCGTGACCGTGAACCCGGACGGCACGCGCGGCGCTTCGACCGGCCTGGGCACGATCTGCTACACGCCGGACGTCGCCGCCTCCGACCGCACGGCGCTGTTCGTGTACCGCAGCGGCTCGCCTTCCACTCCTTACGCCGACATCGTGGCGCGCCTCCTGCTGGCGGACGGGACCTTGCTGCCGCAATTCACCATCGCCGGCGGCACCTACAAGGAGCTGGAGCCGGCCGTCACCTGGAACGGGAACGAGTTCGTGGTGGCATGGGAGGACCTGCGCGACCAGGTCGGGTTCTACGACGGCCGCACCGACCTGTACGGCATGCGCGTTCGCGAGGACGGCACGCTGCTCGATCCGGCGGGCGGCTTCCTCCTGGAGGCCGAAGGCTATCCCGTGGCGCAGGCGGCCCTCGCCAGCTTCGAAGGCCGCACCTTGCTGGCCGCCAGCTTCTTCCGCGCGCCGGCGCCCTACGCCAACTGGCGGCTGGGCACGCGCACGATCGGCGCCTGGTCCGACCTCGGCAACGCCCTGGCGGGAAGCGCCGGCGCGCCGGTCCTCGATGCGCATGGTGAACTGGTCGCGGGCCAAACTCTCACCTGGGCTGTGAGCCACGCGCATGGCAATTCCGCCGGCGCCTTCGTCATTGGCCGCAGCCGCGCGGACCAGCCGCTGTACGGCGGCATCCTGGTGCCGCAGGCCGAGAAGCTCGTCTCCTTCGTGACGTCCGCGGACGGCTCGGTCGAGCGCAGCATTCCGGTCACGCGCACCCTGCCTCCCGGCACGCCCGTCTTCCTGCAGGCCTGGCTGCTCGATCCCACCGGCCCGCAGGCTCACGCGGCGAGCAATGCCCTTGCGGGCGTCGCTCCCTAGCCTCGAGCACGGACGTGCACAGCTTGGACCTTAGGTCAATCCCGGATACATGAGACTGCCATGACACCGCACACAATCCATCGCTTCGCCGCGTGCCTGACCGCTGCGGCACTGCTCGCGTCCTTCGGAGCGCACGCGCGCGCGCAGGCGTCCGGCACCTGGACGCCCACCGGCGACATGGCCGCCGCGCGCGATACTTTCGGCTCGGCGCGCCTCCAGGACGGACGCGTCCTGGTCGCGGGCGGCAACTCGGACGGCGCCACGCTCGCTGCAGCCGAGCTCTATGTGCCACGCACCGGCACCTGGTCGCCCGCGCACGACATGACCGTGCCGCGGGAGGCGCATACGCTGACCGCGGCGCCCAACGGCATGGCCCTGGCCGTGGGCGGCAGCAGCAGCCCCGGCGGAGCGGCACTTGCCAGCACGGAGGTCTTCATTCCCGGCAGCCGGCGCTGGAAGGCCTACAGCACGCTCACGACCGGCCGCTACTATCACGCCGCCGTGGTGCTCGCCGACGGCCGCCTGATGGTGGTCGGCGGGTGCACCGCGCCCGGTTACGTCGGGTTCACGACGAGCGCGGAAATCCTCGATCCGGCCAGCGGCACCTGGTCGAACACCGGATCGTTGGCGTACGCCCGCGCCTACCACACCGCGACCCTGCTGCCGAGCGGCAAGGTGCTCGTGGCCGGCGGCTCCGGTTCCGGTCCGGACCTGCACCAGGTCGAGCTCTGGGATCCGGCGACCAATTCCTGGTCGCTGGGCCCGCCTCTGCACGACGCGCGCACCTTCCATGCCGCGGTCGCGCTGAGCGACGGCCGCGTGATCGTGATGGGCGGGCTCGGCGGCACGGTGCTGGCGACCAGCGAGGTCTACGATGAGACCGTCGGCACGATCGGCCAATGGTCCTTCGGCGGCCTGATGGTCGACCGTCGCCGGGACGTGACCGCGAGCCTGCTCGCGGACGGCCGCGTGCTCGTTTCCGGCGGCTGGGCCGTCATCGGCGGCATGGCGGTCCGCACCGATCGCTGCGAAATCTGGGATCCGGCCCTCGGGTCCTGGACACTGACCGGCTCCATGCAGTCCGGGCGCAGCGGCCACGGCTCGCTGCTGCTCAAGGGCGGTTACGTGCTCGTCATGGGCGGGGTCGGCAGCGCCGGGGACTTGAACGGCGCCGAGGTCTACACGCCGTGACGCAGCGGCCGCGCGGGCGGCAGGCGCGAGCCTGCCGCCCCGCCGCGCGCCGTCCCGTCAGTCCGCCGGCAGGATGTGCGGAGCCCAGCCCAGATAGCCCTGGATGGCCGTCGGCACCGGCTGCGCCTTCCCGGCGCGCGCCTTCCAGTATCCGCGGCGCGCGGCTTCGGCCACGTCGGAGAACTCGCCAGACAGGACCAGCATCAGATCGTCGAGCGTGACCATGCCCGAGAGCCGGCCTTTCTCCACCACGGGCATGCGCCGCAGCCCGTGCTTGCGCATGCGCTGCACCACGGTCTCGAAGGAGTCCGCCGGCGACACGGTGACCGCGGGATGGCTCATGACGGCGGCCACGCGCGTGCGGTTGCCGTCCTTGCCCTCGGCGATGACCCGCAGCGCCAGGTCGCGGTCGGTGACGACCCCGATGGGCTTCTCGTCATCGACGACCACCAGGCAGCCGATGCCCTCCTTTTCCATCAGGGCGGCCGCCTGCCTGGCGCTGGCTTCCGGATCGATGGTCAGCACCTGTTTGCGGAAGTGGGGACGAGCTTTCCTGCGGGCCTGCGGCATCTCAGCGTTCCCCCTTGCCGGGGCGGCCGGGGTGGTCGGTCCGGATGGCCTCGTCCATGAGGCCGTCGAGGACCGTGTCGGCCAGCGACCCGATCTCACGCGCGAGGACACACAGCAGGTCGTCGGCGGTGAGGACGCCCATGAGGCTGCCCTTCCGGTCCACGACCGGCAGGCGGCGCAGCGCGTGCTCGCGCATCAGGCGCGCGCCCTCGCTCAGCGGCGCGTCCTCGCGCACCGTGATCACGGGCGTGCTCATGATCTCCTCGACCGCCAGCGTTGAGGCGTTGCGGTTGCCCCGCAGCACGCGCAAGGCGAGGTCGCGGTCCGTCAGCATGCCGACGGGCTTGTTGCGCCGCACCACGATCAGGGAACCAATAGTGTTCGTCTTCATCAGCCAGGCGGCCTCGCGTGCCGTGGCCTTGGGAGTGATCGTGCACGGGCTGTTCAGACTGTACTGGCCGACGGTCATGGAAGGTTCTCAGCTGCGATCGTGCACGGGCGCCGTTGCCCGAGCCTGCATTCTATCCGCGCGCGCCGCACCCAGGCGCGCGCGCCTTGCCCGGGAAACTGGCAGGAGGCCCGCGCGCTGCGCGCGGGCCTCCTGGCACTGGCCGTGGGGAGCGATTCCCTCAGCTCACGGGCGCTCGGCGTAGGTGGCACTGATGTCGGTGCCGGCTCCGAACACGCGCAGGACGTCGCCGTCGTTGATGCGCTGGGACTTGGGCGGGCGGCCGTCCGGGCCGGGAACGACGCCGAAGCGGTCGCGGTTGATGCCGCCGTCACCGATGCCATTGGTGCGGAAGCGGCCCACGCGCCGTCCGTTGACCGTGGCCGTCATCATGGTGTTGGCCGCGCCGTCTTCCAGCTGGATCTCCAGGCTCTGGTCCAGGAGGCCGTTCTCCGGCGACTCCTTGTAGGTGGACTTGAGATCCGTGGCGCCTTGCTGGGCGAAGGCGTCCCAGAAGCGGTCGGCGTCGTTCCGGGGAGCGGACACGAGAGTGCCGGCCAGCAGGCCTGTGGCGAGCAGCGCGGCGAAGGTGGACAGGCGGATGGACATGTTGGTTTCTGGATTCTGGACTGAAGGAGTTTCGGTTGGGATGGTGGGAGCGACCGGCCTCAAGCCTCTCCCGGACACAAGGGGAATGCGAGAGAATGGGGGCCCCCTCCCTCACCGCCAGCCCCGTGACCCAACCGCACTCTCCGGAAGTGACCCAGATCCTGGCCGAGGTCCGCGAAGGACAGGCCGGCGCCTCGGAGCGCCTGTTCCCGCTCGTCTACGACGAGTTGCGCCGCCTTGCGGCCGTGTACCTGCAGCGGGAGCGGCCGGATCACACGCTGCAGGCCACGGCGCTGGTGCACGAGGCGTTTTTGCGGCTGGTCGACCAGGACGAACAGCGCTGGGAGAACCGCGCCCACTTCTTCGCGGTGGCGGCCCGCGCCATGCGCCGCATTCTCATCGATCACGCGCGCGGGCGGCACGCGGCCAAGCGCGGCGGCCAGGCCAAGAAGGTGCCGCTCTCGGACTTCAACAGCGCCGGTTTCGGGCGCGACGAGTACCTGCTGGCGCTGGACGAGGCGCTCACCCAGCTCAACGAGATGGACGGGCGCCAGGCGCGCATCGTGGAGCTGCGCTTCTTCGGCGGCCTCACGATCGAGGAGACGGCCAAGGTGCTGAGCATCTCCCACGCCACGGTGGAGCGCGACTGGAACGTGGCCAAGGCCTGGCTGCACCGCGAGATCACGCAGGGCGACGAGCCCTGAGCGGTCTCACATCACGGTGGGCGTGCTGGAGGACGGCGGCCCGCCGAAGCGCAGCTCCACGCTCAGCAGCACGGTCCAGTCGAACTGGAGCTGCGGCCCGTTCAGATCCTGGTACACGGGCACGCCGACCTCGGCGCCGATGCGCTGGCCGGAGAGGAAGTCGCCGATGCCGAGCCAGTTCAGACCGAAATACAGGTCGCAGCGCGTGCCGCCCTGGGCGTCCGGGTCGGCCGTCGGCTCCACGTTGGGCCGCATCATCGGATCCACGCCGCTGACGTCCCCCCAGTACTGGAGGTCCAGCCGCAGCGAGGCGCTGGTGCTGCTCGCGAAGCGGTACGCGCCCCAGCCGGTGGCCTCGTAGCGGTTGCCGAGCGTGTAGTCGTTGTTGTTCTCGTCCAGGCGCAAGGTGGCCAGGCCCTGGGCGCCGAAACTCCACATCTCGCTCTGCATCTGCCAGGTGATGCCGGGCAGCAGGTCCACCGTGCCCGAGCCCAGCTGCATGGCGAACGGCAGGCGCTCCATGACGCCGCCGGCGGAGGTCCCGTTCTCGTCGATCTCGCCGGTGGGCAGGCTCACGCCGGCGTTGAGGTGCACGATGCTGTGCTGGCCGCGGGCGATGACCGGCAGCATCCACAGGCGCGCGTCGCCGAAGCCTTCCGACCGGTACTCGAACTGTTCGTTGCCCGCCGCCCGGTTGTCCATGGAGCGCAGTTCGTACGGCAGCTCGGCGCGGAAGGTCCAGTCGTCGAACAGCTCGCGCTCCAGCCCGAACAGGTGCGTCTGCGCGCGCATCCGGGTGGGCGCGACCGAGTACGTCTGCAGCACCTCCGACTCGCTCACGTTGTCCGTGCCGTCGCGCGTGCCGCCGAAGCTGGAGGTGCGGTAGTCGTACGTGAACACCCACAAACCTGCCGGCAGCGTGTGGTCGGCGTTCACGCCGGAGGGCGCGCGCCCGTCGGGCCTCTCCGGGCTCCACTGGGCGCGCAGGGGGGCCGCCATGGCGGCCGCAAGGAGGACGAGGGCAAGGCGCACGGCTCGCATGCCCCCATCTTAGGCGGGAGTCTGGCAGGGCGTGGGGATCGAATTCGGCCTCAGGGCTCGATCCAGGCCTGCGTCGTGTTGGTGGTGAAGCTCCCGGCGCTCCCCTGTACGGCGGCCTGGAAATAGGCGCGCAGGATGGGCGCCGCCGGCGGCACCCGCAGCTGCAGGCGGGCGGTACCCTCGGGGCCAGCGCCGTCGCTGCCCAGCGGCACTACCGGAGGCAGGATGTCCAGGCACAGGCCCGCGCGGCAGGGCCCCGGGCCCGGTCCGGCCAGGCTGTAGAAGAAGCGGGCGACGTCGCCCTGCTGCAGACCATCCACCAGGAAGTCGACCGGCTGCCCGCGCAGCAGGCGGCCGTGGTGGAAGAATCCGCCGGGCAGGTCTGCGCCGGTGCGGCGCCAGATGCCGCCCTCGTCCACGCGCGGGTTGCCGCCGATCCAGCCGTAGTCCGCATCCACGAAGGCCAGCGCCGTCCAGGCGCGATAGGACGGCCAGCGCGGGATGCTCTCCTTGATCCAGGTGGCGCCGCCATCGGTCGTGCGGGCGACCAGGTTGTCGCCTCCAGCGATCCAGCATGTGTCTGCGTCCACCGCGTGCACCGCCCCCACCCAGGTGAACCCCAGCCACGGCGGCGCCTGCGAAACCCAGCTCTGGCCGCCGTTGTCGGTGTGCAGGAGCGTGCCGTACCAGCCCACCGCCCAGCCGTTCTGGCGGTCGGCGAAGGAGATGTCCGCAAGCGAGTACAGCGGAACGTGCTGCGTGGTCCAGGTCAGCCCGCCGTCGTTGCTGCGCTGGATGGCGCCGCCCGCGGCATAGCCGCGCAAGGGATCCGTGAAGTCCATGCTCTCGATGGACGGGCCGCCCTGCTTCACGATCGTCCAGTTGGCGCCGCCGTTGTCCGTGCGCAGGATCACTCCGCCCACGCCGAACCAGTTGCCGCCGACCACCGCCGTGGCGGCGTCCAAGGCCTCCACGTCCTGCAGGAACTGGCCCAGATGCGCGTATTGCTGCGCCCACGAATGCCCCCCATTCGTGGACCTGGAGATGATGCCCGCGTCCGAGGCGAAACCGAGATCGGTGCCCGTGGCCCAGCCGTTGAGGTTGTCGCCGGCGAAATCCACGTCCTCCACCGTGCCGTACACGCTGAAGCCGGCCACGCGCACCGTCTCCCAGAACTCGCCGTTGGCGGTGAAGGTGACGTCGCCGCGCCACAGCCCGGCCCAGGCGTGGGTGAGGTCGTTGGCGTCCATGCCGTGCACGTCCATGCCGCCGCTGTTGCGGTCCAGCCAGTGCGCGCCCCCGTCGCCGGCCGCGAGGATGCGGCCTTCCTCGCCGACGGCCAGCCCGAAGCCGGCGTCGGCCATGGATGCCGCCCACAGCCGCTCCTCCGCGCCGGCCGGCACCTGGATCGCGCTGGTCTGCCAGCCATCGGCGGTGGCCAGGATCTGGCCACCCTCTCCCACCGCCCAGGAGCGGTTGCGGTCCAGGTGGAACGTGAAGTTGGTGCTGGTGCCGGGCGGCACGCCCAGCCGCGTCCAGCTCTGCCCTCCGTCCACCGTGTGGAGGTAGGTGGCGCCTCCGGTGGCCCAGCCCTCGTTCGCGTCGGCGAACCAGATCGTGGTGAACCCGCCCGCCTCGTGATGATTCAACTGCCAGCTCGCCCCGCCGTCTGTGCTCTTGTAGATGTCCCCCGCGATGTTCACGGCCCAGCCGGTCTGCGGTGTCACGAAGAAGATTCCGGCCATGGTGTCGATGGGCCCCACCGCCGAGTATGCCCAGGTGACCCCGCCGTCGGTGCTGCGGTACGTCGTCCCGCCGTTGCCAACGGCGTAAGCGTGCTGCGCGTCCAGGATCTGTACCTGGTACAACGAGCCCCAGGGCGACACCTTGGTCCAGGTCTGTCCGCCGTCGGTGGTGCGGAAGATGCCGTTGCCCGCGGCGATGCCGAAGGCCGGGTCGAGGAAGCGCACCGCCCACAGGCTGTCCGTCTGCAGCTGCCGCTTCTCCCAGGTGATGCCGCCGTCCACGGTGTGGTAGACGGCGCCCGGATCGGCCGCGATCCAGGCCTCGTCCCGCGACAGCATGTGCACGTCGTGGATGTCGAGGCCTGTCGGCAAGGGTCCTTGCTGCTCCCAGCCCTGGGCGAAAGCGGGTGCAGCCACGGCGAAAACGCACAGCGGAAGGGCTGAACAAGCAGCGACGGGCATGGCGACTATTAACGCGTGACGCATGGACTGCAAGCCTCAGGCGCCTTGCGCGCTGTCGGGCCGCAAGGCGGCCCGATTCCGCAACGCCGCGCCCGGCCTCACCGGAGGCCGTACGCAGGCGCACCTCCTGCATCCGTCTCAACCTACCGGCGAAAGGCGGCCAGGAGTGCCGGGGTGTAGTCCGGGAAGAAGTCCCTGGGCGGCTCGAAGCCGAAGCAGCCGGCCAGGCAGGAAGCAAACACGTCGCGGAAGTCGGTGGTGACCGGCAGGTCGCGGCCTTCGATGAGGGCCTTGGCCTCGAGGCCGCGCCAGTCGCCGTACACCTTGCCGCCCCTCACGCCGCCGCCAAGCAGCAGCATGCCGCCGCCGCGGCCGTGGTCGGTGCCGTCGTTGCCGTTCTCCCTGACGGTGCGCCCGAACTCGGTCATGCACAGCGTGAGTGTGGCGTCCGCGTGCGGTCCAAGGTCGCGGTAGAAAGCCGCCAGGGACTCGGCGAGGGTGCGCAGCATCTCGGCATGGCGCCCGCCAATGCCGCCTTGGCCGGCGTGGTGGTCCCAGCCGTCGTAGTCCAGGCCGACGACCTCCAGACCGGCGCCGGCGCGGATGAAGCCGGCGATGGTCTTCAGCCTGCGCGCGAGATCGGCGTCGGGGTATGCCGCCTCCTTGCCGGCGGGCGCGGCCGCGGCGATCTCGTGGAAGCGGCGCAGGATGTCGATGGTGCGCCGGCCGGACTCGCTGACGGCGCCGCCTTCACCTCCGTAGAAGCTGTCGAACTGCTCGAGCACGTCGTTGCGCCGGCGCTTGCCTTCGGGAACGGCGAGCGCCGGGAACTCCCCGCGCAGCGCCCGCGGCAGGTTGGCCTGCAGGGCCACCGCCCGGAACTCGCTGGCGCCCGGGCGCGCGGTGGCGCGCAGGTAACGGCTGATCCAGCCTTCGCGCACGCCGTGGTTGCCGGGCGCCGCGTACTCCATGAAGTCCTGGGCCTCGAAGTGGCTGCGGGTCGGGTGCGGCGAGCCGGTGCAGATGACGGGCGCGAGCCGCTTGTCCTGGTAGAGCGGACGCAGGGCCGCGAGCGCCGGATGCAGCGCGAACTGGTCGTCCAGCGGCAGGACGCCGTCCTCTTCGCCCAGGCCGATTCCAGGCCGGGCGGCGCGGTACGCCGGATCCCGGTACGGAATCAGCATGTTCAGGAAGTCGGCGCCGCCGCGCAGATAGACGGCGACCAGCGCCGGCGCGGCCCGTTCGCGCCGCAGGGGCGCAGCCAGCGGCGCCAGTCCGGTGCAGGCCGCCAGCGCTGCCGTGGTCTGCAGGAACTCTCGGCGGGTCGTGGTCATTGTTGCTGGAACTCCGGGGAGCCGAGCACGAGTCCGAGCAGGCGCGGCGCGAGCTGGCGCCGCCGCCCCGGTGGACCTGCGTCCAGGAATTCCGCGCCGGCCGCGCGCAGCGCCGCCTGCGTGGACTCGGAACAGCCTGCGGGCAGCAGCTTCTCCGCCAGCCGTCGCCACCAGTCCGTGGGTGCGACGCCTTGCAGGTCGGCATGGAAGTCCGGCGGCACGCGGGCGCCGCGGATCCTTCCCTCGGCCAGGTCCAGCGCGAACTGCCAGCGCGCGGCCAGGACGCCGGGGTCCAGCCAGGCTTCCGCGGTGTCCGCGTAGCCGGTGGGAGGATCGCACAGATAGATGGGCTGCCCCATCTCACGCAGCGCCGCCAGCACCGCGTCCGGGTTCTCCACCGCGGCGCCCGTGGCCCGCAGCGCGCTCACCACGAACTCGAAGGGCGTCTTGAACTTGGCGCGGAAGCTGTCCCGCGCCCAGAACGCCGGGCTGGCGACGATGGCGCCGGCCAGCGCGCGGATGTCGCCCTGCGACTCGAGATACGCCGCCGCGCCGGCCTCCACCGCCTCCGGCGGCGGATCGTCCCGGATCAGGCGACAGGCCAGCTTGCGCGCCAGGAAGCGGGCGGTGCCCGCGGACGCCGCCAGCAGCTCGAGGATCGCACGCCCCTCGCGCGCGCCGTCGGCCGCGTCGCCCGGGATGACGCGGCCCAGCACGCGCTTGTCCCCGGGCACGTGCATGTCGTTGCGGAATTCGAACACGCCCTCGTTGCGCCGCACCGTCCAGCCTGTGAACGCCTCGGCCACCGCGACCACGTCGTCCTGGGAATAGCCGTTGTCGGCGCCCAGAGTGTGCAGCTCCATCAGCTCGCGCGCGTAGTTCTCGTTCAGCCCCTTCTGGCGCGCCAGCTCCATTTCCTCCTCGGCGCGCTCCGCCGATCCGGTGCGCCGCTGCACGCGCCGGCCGATGGCCGCCAGCTCGGCCGGCGTCGCCGGCCGGCGCGACACGGCGTTGTCCAGGTAGATCAGCATCGCCGGGTGCTGCGCGCTGGCGGCCAGCAGGGCGCCGAAGCCGCCGAGCGCGTGGGCGCGGATCACGCTCCGGTCCCAGTCGGGCAGGAACACCTCGATGGGACCGCCCTTGGTGTAGGACACGTTGAAATGGTTGCGCCAGAGGTCCGTGAGGATCTCCAGCGCCTGGCGTTCGCTCAGGACCGCGCGCTGCAGCACCGACCGCAGCAGCTGGACGCGCGGCTCGTTCTTGCGCCGCTGCAGCTCGCGCCGCTGCTCCGGCGTCGGGTTCTCCGGCCGCTCCGCCTCCAGGAACTCGGCGCGCAGCTGCGCCGGCGTCATGGCCAGCGCCGGCGCGCCGGCCAGAAGCCGCTCCACCGCCGCGTCCTCGATCCCGGCGGGCGCGAGCTGGCTCTCGACCCAGCGGTCCACGCCCAGGGCCAGCACACGCTCCACCTCACCCGGCCGCGGCCCGTACGCCAGCCGCGACAGGGCGTGGATGGCCCGCTCGCGCTCGGTCAACGGCTCGGCTGCGCGCACCACGACCCCATCGTAACCCGGAGCGTGGTGCGCGGTTCCGGGGTCAGCTCAGGGCGTTCTTCAGGAGCAGCGTTGCCACCGAGAAGTAGATGACCAGCCCGAACACGTCCACCAGCGTGGCCACGAAGGGGGCCGAGGCGCTGGCCGGATCCAGGCCCACGCGGCGCAGCAGGAAGGGCAGGGATGTGCCGACCAGCGTGCCCCAGGTCACGACGAACACCAGGCTCAGCGCCACGGTCGCGGCCACACGTTCGTCCAGGTCGCCGGTGCCGCCGGTGATGCGCCCGAACAAAGTCACGCACAGGAAGCCGATGACGGCCAGGATGCCGCCGAGCAGCAGCCCGCTCCACAGCTCGCGCAGCACCACGCGCCACCAGTCGCGCAGCGCCACCTCGCCCAGCGCCATGGCGCGGATCACCAGCGTGGACGCCTGCGAGCCCGAGTTGCCGCCGCTGCTGATGATGAGGGGCACGAACAGCGCCAGGATGACCACCCGGGAGATGTGCTCCTGGTAGTGCTGCATCGCGCTGGCGGTGAACATCTCGGCCACGAACAGGATGGCCAGCCAGCCGACGCGCTTGCGCACCATGACCGGGATCGAGGTCTGCAGGTACGGCGTGTCCACGACGCCCATGCCGCCGAACTTCTGCAAGTCCTCGGTGGCTTCCTCGCGCAGCACCTGGACCAGGTCGTCCAGGGTGATGATGCCCTGCATGCGGCCTTGCGCGTCCACCACCGGCACCGCCATGAGCTTGCGGTCGCGCAGCACAGCCGCCACCGCCTCCTGGTCCATGTCCGCCGGCACTGACACGACCTGGTCCTGCATCACTTCGCTGACCTTCTTGTCGCCCGGCGCCCCGAACAGCTGGCGCAAGGACACGACTCCCAGCAGCTTCTGCTGCGGGTCCAGCACGTACGCGTAGTAGATCGTCTCCAGCCTTTCGGCCACCTGCTTGCGCAGGTAACGGATGGCCTCGTCCACGGTCATGTCCGGGCGTACGCGCGCGAAGCGCGGGCTCATCAGGCCGCCGGCGTCGTCCTCGGCGTAAGCCAGCAGCGCCCCGACCTCCTTGCGCGTGCGCTCGTCCAGCAGCTCCAGCAGCTCCGCCCTCGGCTCGGGCGGCACGGCCTGCAGCAGGTCGGCGGCGTCGTCCGGCGCCAGCGAGCGCAACCACAGGCCGCGCTCCTTCGGCGGCAGCGCCGCCAGCATCGCCGCCTGGCCGCGCGTGTCGAGGTTCAGGAAGAACTGCTGCGCTTCCTCCAGCCGCAGCAGGTGGAAGGCCTCGGCGCGCTCCTCGTCCGACAGCAGCGGCCAGGCGTCGCGCAGCTCATCCGCGAACAGGAAGCCGCCGGCCAGCGTCCGCTCTTCGCTCTCGACGGGGGCCATCCTCGCTCCGCGGCACTCCGTTGCTCACTCCGTCCACTCGTAGAAGCCCTGCCCGCTCTTCTTGCCGAGTTTGCCTTCCCCCACCATGCGGCGCAAGAGCTCCGGCGGCCGGAAGCGCTCGCCCAGGGTCTGGTGCAGGTATTCCGCGATCCCCAGGCGCACATCCAGGCCCACCAGGTCGGTCAGCTTCAGCGGCCCCATCGGATGGCGATACCCAAGCTCCATGGCCTTGTCGATGTCGGTCGCGCTGGCCACGCCCTCCTCCACCATCCGGATCGCCTCCAGTCCCAGCGCCAGGCCCAGGCGCGAGCTGGCGAAGCCGGGCGCATCCTGCACCACGATCGGCTCCTTGCCGAGCCGCCGCCCCAGCGCCGCCGCCGCCACCACCACCCCAGCGCCGGTGCGCGGCCCCACCACGATCTCGAGCAGCGGCATCAGGGGCACCGGATTGAAGAAGTGCAGCCCCAGGAACCGTTCTGGCCGCGCCAGCCCTTCCGCCAGCCTCTCGATCGACAGGGACGAGGTGTTGCTGGCCAGCATGGCCTCCGGCGCGACGTGTCGCTCCACCTCCGCGAACAGCTTGCGCTTGAGCTCCAGCTTCTCCGGCACGGCCTCGACCACGACATCAGCCCTGCGGCAGGCCGCATCCAGGTCTTTCAGGACCGTCACGCGCCGCAGCGCCGCTTCCGCCTCGTCCCTCCGGGCCTTTCCCTTCTCGACCGCCTTCTCCAGCGATTTCTTGATGCCCGCCAGCCCGCGCTGCAGCGCCGCATCGTCCACGTCGTACAGGACGACGTCGATCCCGGCCTGCGCGCACACCTGGGCGATCCCATGCCCCATGGTCCCCGCACCCAGCACCGCTGCGCGCTCCACATCGGCCGCGTCCGCCATGGGCGCAAAGTCTATCGAAGCTCGATGCGGCTGCCGCTGAGCACGACCAGTTCGGGCACTTGCAGTGGATGGCTGCTGGCGCCGGTGCTCCAAGTGGCGGAGATCGCGACGCCTTCGCCGTTGGGCTGGTCCGTAGCCCAGGGGAAGCGCAGCCGCGCCCGGCCGTCGCTGTCCGCCGCGGCCGAGTCGCGGTAGCGGTAACTGCGGCCGGATGGATACTCGACGACCACCTCGACGGTCAGCTCGGCGGCCTCCACCTCGAGCTGGGCGCCCGGCACGTACTCCCAGATCCAGCCGGCCGGCACCTTGACGTTGCTGCCGAAGCGGGAGCTGGGGGCCGGGTCCAGGGACGGCGGCACGTGCACCAGGCGCAGGTAGCGCACCGGCATCGCGTCACCGCGCGTGAAGTCGCTGCCCACCGGCATCAGGCGCTCGGCCAGGGAGCCGCGCCAGCGCGGCTCATCCT
This sequence comes from Planctomycetota bacterium, assembly GCA_004295085.1. Lineage (GTDB taxonomy): Bacteria > Planctomycetota > UBA1135 > UBA1135 > UBA1135 > SHNF01. Next base: position 581,294 of record SHNF01000002.1, read on the forward strand.
GCGCGCCGGGCCCGCTCAAGGCCAGCTTGAGCGCGTCGAAGGAGTCGGCGAGCCCGCTGTGCAGAAGGACGTAGCGCACCTGGCGGCGCCTGAGGACCTCCTCGGCGGCGATCGGATCGGTGGCGAGCAGGAACCGCGGCGGATCGCGGAAGGATTCAACGCCCACGTAGGAGCCGAAGTTGGTGGCGACCGTGGGCAGGCCCGCGACCCATTCGATGGCGTGGCCCCGGTCCCAGCCGGCCAGCACCGAGCCGGGCGCCCGCTCCTGCGCGTAGAGCGCCAGCCATTCCACGAGCACGCGCCAGGCGCCCTGGCGGAAGAAGCTGGTGGAGACGCGGTCCGCCTCGCGGTGCTGCAGGCGGTCCAGCGAGCGCTTGATCGTCGGGGCTTGCGCAAGGCAGATGGCCGTGAGGCCGAGCACGACCGGCCCGGCGCGCGGCAGGGCGCGCAGCTGCGCGCCCAGGCGCCCGCTCCAGCCGCTGCGGGCCTGCAGGAGCGCGTTCGCAGCCCAGCCGAGCGTCACCAGCATGGGGAGTGCCAGCGGGTCGGCGAAACGCCGCTGCAGCAGCGCCTGCACCAGGAGCAGCGGCGCCGCGACCAGCCAGGGCAGCAGCCGCAGTTCTTCCTCGCGGCGCCACACTGCGGCCACGGCGGCGCACCAGGCGAGCGGGAACAGGAGCACGCCGAAGCCCAGCCAGGAGAAGATGCCGCCGATGTCGGTGCCGGTGCGGTCCGCGGCCAGCAGCGGCTCGGATTCGGCGATGCCGGCCATGAAGGAGTTGACGCGGCTCACCCAGGCGAAGCCCTCGCGCACGCCCGCGGCGGGGCCGGAACCGATCAGGAGCAGGAGCGCCGCGAGCGCGAGCAGGGCGCCGGCGACCAGGAAGGGGTAGCGCTTGCGCAGCGGCGACCAGGGCGCCAGGAAGGGCAGCGGCACGAACACGAGCGCGCCGACCAGCAGGAAGCCGAGGTGGAACCAGGACAGGTTGACCACGATCCAGGGGAACTCCTGCTTCCACGGACTCGTGAGGATCGCGGGCAGGACCGTCAGGAGCGCCGCGAGGTGGAAGCCGAGGCCGAGCGGCGCCAGGCCGGGCAGCGAGCGGCGCGCGTGCAGGAAGAGCAGCACCGCAAGGATGAGCTGGACCTCGAAGATGTAGAGGAGCGCGCCCGCCCAGGTGCCGAGCATCAGCCCGGCACCGGCGCCGCAGGCGCTGCCCCAGGCCCAGCCGCGCACGGGCCTTTGCAGGGCGCCGCGCGCCAGCGCCAGTGACAGCAGCAGCAGCAGCGCGACCGCGAGCAGCGACACGAAGGCGTGGTGGTCGCCCACGCCCGGCACGCTGTAGTGGATGGCGCCGTAGAACAGCGCGTGGCCGGCGCCCGCGACCAGCGCGCCGGGCGATCCCGCCAGCATCCAGCCCGCCAGCACCGCCAGGAGCGAGGCGGCGATGCCGAAGAGCATGGGAAGCGTGGCCACGGAGTGCTCGATGGCCGCCTGCCGCAGCTCGGCCTCGGCGGGCAGGGATGGCGCGAGCAGGGCGTGCAGGAGCCAGGTGTAGTAAGGAGGCCAGGGGATGCGCGCGCCCTCGGGATAGTTGAGGAGCGGATCGGTCTCGGCTGGGGGCAGGCCTTCCGCGAACGTTCGCTCCAGCCGCCGGCAGTGGTAGAGGCCGTCGGGATCCGCGCTGAACCAGTCGGAGGGCGCGTGGAACGTGAGCGGCGTGGCGCTGCCGTCGGCGTGGCGCACCTCCGGGTAGTTGAGGCGCATGTGATTGGCCTCGCGGGCGCCCCAGGACAGGCACGCGGCCAGCACCAGCAGCGCGAAGAGCGCGAGCGGTCTGCGGGGGGCGGGGGCGGCGGCCGCCATCAGAAGCGTATGGAATAGACGAGCTTGAGGGTGATGTCGCGCCCGGCGGGCACGATCGTGGAGTCCGCCAGCTCCTGCCAGCCGGCGTTGACCACCAGGAACGCCTCGCGGCCGTCTTCCAGGATCCAGTGCAGGCGGCTCTGCACGCCCAGGAGGTCGGACTCGTTGTCGGCCTGGACCAGGTTCTCCAGGGAGACGTCGGGAGTGAAGACGTAGTCGAAGTTGAGGATCTCCAGGCGCGTGACGAAGTCACCCCGGGGAAGGCGGATCCGGTTCTCGGAGTACTGCAGGCCCAGGCGCAGGTGCGCGTCGGGCCGCCATTCGCCGGTGGCGCCCAGGCTCACGCCCTCGCCGTCGTAGAAGGATCCCGCTTCCAGGTCCAGGCCGACCGCGAGCTTGCGCGCCGTCGAGGACTGGAAGCCGGCGCCTGCGGTCACCCAGTCGTAGCTGCCGGCCGGGATGAAGCTGCCGGAGACCGGGGAGAATCCGCGCTCCAGGCGGTCGCCCTCGAAGGACAGGTCGAGCTGCGCCGAGTCGCCGCTGTTCCAGTTGAGGCCGAGCAGGGTGATGCCCACGGCATAAGTCTGCAGCTCCCCGCTGAGATCGGTCCAGAGCTCCGGTTCCACGCCGAAGGCGAAGTTGCGCAGCGGGTCGGGCTGCGGCGGGCGCGGCTCCCAGCTGACTCCGGCGCCGATGCGGCGCTCGCCGGGGCGGCGCACGAAGCCCAGCGCGGGACGGTAGGCGCGCTGCGAGGCCAGCGTGTTCACCCGGAAGTCCCAGTCGCTGGTCTGCAGCGAGGCTTCGGTGCCGTAGCCGTAGCCGACGTCGCCGCTGGCGGCGTCGTCGCTGCGCGTCCACCAGGCGTTCCAGGACAGGCTCCCGGGCAGGAAGTCGGCGCTGGAGTAGCGCAGGTCCACGCCTTGCACGCGGTTGTCGGCCGTGTCGTAGGGGTTGCCGTCGGTCAACAGCGCTCCCAGGGCCAGGTCCTCGCTGACGTTGTACGAGGGCCGGGCCACGTACAAGTCCGCGGCCGGGATGCCCTCGGATTCCAGGTCCTCCGTGCGCACGCCGAGCAGGCCGAGATCCAGGTCGCCGGCGCGTCCGGAGAGGCGCGCCCCGCCCTCGATCGGGATCTCGTGGCCCTCCGGCGACAGGCCGATCCGGCGGGTGAAGAACGGCAGCAGGTCCGCCTCGCCTTCGAAGCCGGTCTGCTCGCCAAAGGCGAACAGGTTGCTGTCCTGGAGGAAGAAGTCGCGCTTCTCCGGGAAGAACAGCGGGAAGCGCGTGAGATTGACCTGGCGCAGGTCGGCTTCGGTCTCGGCGAAATCCGTGTTCACCGTGACCGACGCGGTGAGCCGCGGCGTGATCCGCCAGTTCAGCTCGCCCCCGCCCGTGCCCAGCAGGTCGTGGTCCTCCGGCCGCTCCGTCTTCACGTCCTTCACCTTGTAGTAGGGGACCAGCTCCAGGCCCAGGCCCTGCTCCAGCCCGGTCATGCCCGTGAGGTCCCCGGCCTCGCTCACCTGGAACAGGTCCGTGGAGCGGTACGGCGACGCCCAGCGCGCCTGCGAGCGGTCCGGCCCCCGGTAGCGCATGAAGTTGGCGCCCCAGGCGTCCTGCGCGCCGAAGGCGATGGCGCGCAGCGGAATGGCGATCTCCGCGGTCCAGCGGTCCGCGCCCACGCGCGCCTTGCCCTCCCAGTAGGTGTCCCAGCGCTTGTTGAAGCGCTGGCCGTTGTCCCCGATCAGGGCGTCGCCACGCGATCCGGCGGCGCTGATCTGGAAGAAGTACGCGCTGCGGCCGTCGTGGAAGGTGTCGAGGATGAACTCGATCCGGTCGTCCTCGTCCAGGAACGCGTCGCGCGCCATGTTCAGCAGCACCAGGCGCCGCGGCTCCGGCTCCACGCATACCAGCGCGATGTAGAGCATGTCCGCGTCGCGCATGAGCCACACCTCGGTGGGCGCGGACGCCGGACGGCCCTCCACCGGCTCCACTTCGATGAAGCGCGTGATGCGCCCCGCGGGTTCCCACGCCGCTTCATCCGGCACGCCGTCCAGCACCGGCGCCTGCGCCGTGACTCCGATGCGCACCGTCGGCTGTGGCACGGGCGGATCTTGCAGAACCGCGCCGGCAAGCAGGACGGGCAGCGCCGGGAGGGGGAGCACGGGAGAGCGGGGTCGGAGAGCCTAGGGCCGCACTCCGCACCGGCGCGAAGTTCAGAGCAGTCGCTTGGGGGCGACGTTGCGCCAGGCCGCCTCCAGGGCCACGCGCACGCTGTCCGGCTGCGCGGCCGCGAGCTCCACCATCGTGGCGCCGCGCAGTCCCCACGCCCCCGCGGCCGGAACGAACACCTCGGGTTCCGCCTGCATCCACTGCCTCTGCTGCTCCGGTGTCAGCTTGAGCATGCCGCGGCTCTCGCCCTCACCGCTGAGGGTGGCGAAGATCCGGCGGTGCACACGAAAGTCCGGATGGCCCATGTGGGCCGACTCCTGCGCTTCGGGCAGGGCCAGGGCCATGCGGCGGAACTGGCTGCCGGTCAGCATCAGCGCCCCGTGAGGCGGCGGTCGCGCAGGCCGGAATCGGCGCTGAGTCCGGCCAGGAGCTGCTCGAGGTCGCGGGGATTCAAAGGCTTGGTGAAATGGAGGTCGAAGCCCGTCTCTCTCGCCCGGCGCTTGTCCTGGTCCTGTCCCCAGCCGGTGAGAGCGACCAGGACCACGCCCTGTCCCCAGCGCTGCTCCCGGATGCGCCGGGCGGTGTCGTAGCCGTTCATGAGCGGCATCCCGATGTCCATCAGGATCACGTCCGGCCGGAACTCCGCCGCTTCCTTGAGCGCCTGCACGCCGTCGCGAACCGTGCGCACCTCGTGGCCCATCAACCGCAGCAGGGTGCCCATGCTTTCCGCGGAGTCCTGGTTGTCGTCCGCGACCAGGATGCGAAAGGTGACGGGGATTCCCCGGCGCGCAGCGTGGCCGCGCGGCGCCGGCGCGGCGGGAGGCCGGGACACCGCCGGCAGGCGCACGGTGAACTCGCTGCCCGTGCCGGAGCCCTCGCTGCGCGCATGCACGCTGCCGCCGTGCATCTCGACCAGCTGCTTCACCAGCGTCAGGCCGATGCCCAGCCCGCCGTGCGCCCGCTCCAACGATCGATCCACTTGCGAGAACATGTCGAAGATGGAGAGCAGTGACTCGGCCGGGATGCCGATGCCGGCGTCCCGCACCGTGACCGCGACTTCCTCCTCCTCGCGTTCCGCGGCCAGCCAGATCTGGCCACCCCGGTCCATGTACTTGGCGGCGTTGTTGAGCAGATTGGAAAACACCTGCGCCAGCCGCACCGGGTCGGCGTCGAGGTGGATCGGCTGCCGGGGCAGAGTGAGATTCAGCTTGTGGCCGGCCGCCTCGATCAGCGGGCGGGCGGTCTCCACTGCGTTGCGGAGGACGGCGGCCAGGTCCACGCGCTCCTTGCGCAGCTCCAGCTTGCCCCGCGAGATACGGCTGACGTCGAGCAGGTCGTCGATGAGCCGCACCATCTGCCCGAGCTGGCGTTCCATCATGCTGCGGGCCTGCCCGATCAGCGCGCCGTCGCCGTCGGCCAGCTGCATGATCTGCAGGGAGTTGCGGATCGGCGCCAGCGGGTTGCGGAGCTCGTGGGCCAGGGTCGCCAGGAACTCGTCCTTGCGGCGGTCGGCTTCCCGCAGGCGCTGCTGCATCTCCTTCTGGTCGTGGATGTCCAGCGTCACCCCGAACCATGCCGTCACCCGGCCCTCGCCGTCCTTCAGCGGCGCGGCGCGGGTGACGAACCAGCGGAAGACGCCGTCGTGGCGGCGGTTGCGCACCTCGATCTCGTATTCCGTTCCGTCGCGCAGGGCCCGGTTCCATTCCTCGAGGCAGCGCTGGCGATCGTCCGGGTGGACGACGAGCTCCGGCCAGCCGCGGGCGTTCTCGTGCGGCGACAGGCCGCAATACTGGAACCACTGGTCGTTGGCGTAGGTGATCGTGCCATCCGGCGCGGCGGTCCAGATGATCGAGGGGACGCTCTGCGCCAGGAAGCGGAACCGCTCCTCGCTCTTGCGCAGCGCCTCCGCGTCCCGCTTGCGGGCGGTGATGTCGCGCGCCACTTTCGAGGCGCCGATGACCCGACCGCTGCCGTCGCGCAGCGGCGACACGGTCAGCGAGACATCGAGCCGCTGGCCCTGCTTGGACACCCGGACCGTTTCGAAGTGCTCGATGCGCTGGCCCTGGCGCAGCCGCTCGAGAATGGCGGATTCTTCGTCCTGCTTGTCGGGCGGGATGATCAGCCGGATCGACTGGCCGACCGCCTCGCGCTCCGAATAGCCGAACAGGCGTTCGGCGGCGGCGTTCCACGTCAAGATGATGCCTTCGAGGGTCTTGCTGATGATGGCGTCGTCGGAGAAGTCGACGATGGCGGCGTGCAGGGCGCGCGCCTTCGCGGCCTGTTCCAGCTCGGACAACTGATCGCGCACCTGGTACTGCCGGTGCCGCGCCCGCAGCGCCGCCTGCAGCGCGCTGACCAGCGTCGTCACCCGGACGGGCTGCTCCAGGACCGTGACGTTGCCGAGCAGCTCCATGGCCTCGGCCGCCACCGGGGAGCCTGTGCGCGCGGCCGACAGCAGCAGGATCGGGACGTCGGACCACGGCGGCTGGCGCCCCAGGGCCTTGCCCAGGCACTGCGCCCCGCCCGCACCCAGCGCCTCCTCGGTCAGCAGCATGGCGCCGGCGCCCTCCTCCAGGTCCTGGCACAGCTCGCGCAGGCCGGCGCAGGCGTGGCACGTCAGGCCCGCCTCCGCCAGGATCGAGCGGCTCAGCGCCGCGTCGGCGGCGGTCGGAGCCAGCAGCAGCACCCGTTCCTGGTCAGCCGCCGGCGCGCCGCTCATCTCCGCCCTCCTTTCTGTTACGGAGTCCTCCGACATACTCCGGAGAGCCGGCCAGCACTCCCTGGAACTCCACTATCGGGTCTCCGATGTGGATGCCCCCGTTGTCGAAATGCAGCTCACGGATCGTCCGCTCGTGCCAGCCTGTCCGCTTCTTGATCACGGAGATCGCCTGACGCAGCCCCCCGAACGCCTCGAAATAGCGCAGCAGCACCACCGTGTCGGTCAGGTAGGTCGCGTCCAGTGGCAACTGCATGCTGGTTCCGACGACGCCGTGCTGGGCCAGGATCAGCAGCGTCGTCACTCCCTGCTGGCCGAGATAGGACAGGATCTCGTGCAGGTGCAGAGCCAGGAAGCGCTCGCTCGGCATGGCGTTCATGTAACCGGTCAGGCTGTCGATCACGACGAGGCGCGCCTTGTCCCTGTCCACAGCCTGGCGCACGATATGGCTGAACTCGCCCGGCGACAGCTCGGCCGGATCCACCTGCCGGAGGCTCAAGCGGCCGGCCTGGATCAACGGCTCCAACTCCATGCCGAGGCCCGCCGCGCGCTCCAGGAAAGTCCCCACCAACTCGTCGAACACGAACAACGCGGCGTTCTGGCCGCGCTGCGCTGTGGCCTGTGCATACACGGTGGCCAGGGTCGATTTCCCGGTGCCGGCGGCGCCGAGGATGAGCGTGCTCGTCCCCACCGCCAGGCCGCCGCCCAGCAGGGCGTCGAGCGGCTCCAGCCCGCTCTTCACAGTCTCTCGCGCGTACGACGTGCCGTGCTCCGCCGCCACCAGCCGGGGAAACACCTGGAGTCCCCCGCGCCGGATCGCAAAGTCGTGATAGCCCTCGCGAAACGCGTGGCCCCGCATCTTGGAGACCCGCAGCCGCTGCCGCACAGTCCCGTAGTCCGTCGGCCGGCGCTCCAGGTCGACCACCCCGTGGGCGAGGCTGTACAGCAGCCTGTCGTTCTCCCCGTCCGTCCGGTCGTCGATGAACAGCATGGTGCACGCGCGGTGCGCGAAGTGCTGCTTGATCGCCAGGACCTGCCGCCGGTAGCGCAGGTCGTTGTCAGCCAGCAACCGGAACTCCGAGAGCGAGTCGACGACCAGCCGTGCCGGCTTGACCCGATCCGCTTCGGTCAGCACGGCCTCGGTCGTCTTTGCGAGCTCCACCTCGGAAGGATGGAACATGCGGGAGCGGGCGTCGGGCAGGAGGCTTTCCTCGGACGCAAGGATCTCGAGGACCTGGACGCCGTCCAGGGTCCAGCCATGGGACTTGGCAGCGGCCTGCAGCTCCTCCAGGCTCTCCGACAAGGTCACGAACATGCACGGCTCCCCACGCCGGACGCCCTCCAACAGGAACTGCATGGCCAGGGTGGTCTTTCCGGCGCCGGGAGAGCCTTCGACCAGGTACATGCGGTGGCGCGTCAGGCCGCCGTGCAATACGTCGTCCAGGCCCTCGATGCCGGTTCGAACGAGGGTCGGACCGCCACCCATCTCCGGTTCGTTGGTCATCATTCACTCTTCTACGCATCCAACAGGGCCGCCGGCCGCGGGAACCAGGAAGCTGGGTCGTCCGGAATGGCCGCATTCTACCTGCTTACCTGGCCCACCCACAGGCGGCGCGCCCCCGGCCGCCGGCACGCCACCCCGGGGAGCCCGGGGACGGCTCCGCCCGGCTGCCCCGGAGCCAGCGCCTTCATCCCCAAGCACCGACGCGCTTGGCGAGATAGATGTCCGGCCTCCCCCGGCCGTTCGCGTCCGGCATGACGCCGACGATCCGGAACCCCATCTTCACGTAGAAGCCGTAAGGGTGCGGCCTCCGGCTCGCCACCTTGCCGATGCAGCCCGCGAAGTCCGCGTACAGGTCCACCCCGCTCAAGCTGGTCTCATCGTTCTCGTCATCCGCGCCGAGCCACAGGGTCAGCGCTCCTCGTTCGCGCACCAGCCTCTCCAGGTCGGCGACCAGCTCCCGCCCATGCCCCGTTCCCCGGCAGCGCTCGGCCACCGCGATCGGATGCAGTTCCCACACCCGCCCGTCGTAATGTGGCAAGCCTCCAATCCAGCCGATCACGTCGCCGGCTGCATCCAGCATCACGCGGCTGATCTTCCCCGGTTCCAGCGAGACCCGCACCTCTTGCCGCGCGCTTTCCAGGTCCGGCCACGCCTCGGTCCTTCCCTGGAACGACTCGTGGAGCAGGCGTGCCGTCGCCTCGATGAGGTCCGGCCGGGCGGCAAGATCCACGATCGGGGGGCGCTGCGGCGGAGGCTGCGGCCGCATCGCGGCTACGCCTTCCGCTTCCGGTACTCGGTGGTGAGCATGCCGGCGAAGCCCCAGTTCTCCTCCTTCACCTCGTCGATGACGATGTGCGTGCGCTCCGGCTCCTTGCCGAGCACGTCCTGCAGGGTCTTCGTGATCTCGCGCACGATGCGCGCCTTCTGCTCGGCGGTCACGCCGTCCTTGGTGATTCGGACATCGACGTACGGCATCCTCTCTCCTCGTGCGATGCGGCTGGCGGTGAATCGCTGCGGAATCCCCCGATCAACGCGCAGTGACGAATCCGTTCCTCGCGGACCGCGTTGCTGCGGCGACTGCGAGCACCTTGCGCGCCAGGCCCGTGAGCGGCACGCGGGCCGGATCGACGGCGTTGCGGCCGTCCCAGCCGTCGAGTTGCAGGACGCGGCCGCGGATGCGGTGGTGAGTGATGGTGTGGCGGATCTCGCCCAGCTCGCCGCCGATGCGGCCGCTGCTGCCGCCGCGTTTCCAGGCGGCCTGGAGGCGCCGCGGCGCGGCGTCGGGCAGGGAAGGCGGCTCGTACAGTCCGGGGTTCCAGCCCGCGGAGCGCCGGACGAGGAGCCAGCGCTCGCCCTGGCCGGCGACGAGGAAGGCGAGGCGCAGCGCGACGGCCGGGCGGCGCACGTCGGGATGCGGCCAGCGCTCGGGCTCGCCGGCGGCGCGCGCGGCGCAGTCGGGCGCGAGCGGACAGGCGTCGCAGCGCGGCGCGCGCGGCGTGCACACGGTCGCGCCCAGCTCCATGAGCGCCTGGTTGAGGTCGCCCGGGTGCGCGCGCGGGGCCAGGCCCTGCATCAGGTGGTGACCCCAGACGGATGCGGCCTTGTGCAGCGCCGGTGATCGCTGCGGCGCATCGAGAGCGAGGTAGCGCGCGGCCACGCGCCGGACGTTGCCATCCACGACCGGAACGCGCTCGCGGAAGGTGATGGAGGCGATGGCGGCGGCCGTGTACTCGCCGATTCCAGGCAGCTCGCGCCAGGCGGCGGCGGAATCCGGCAGGCGGCGGCGGCTCTCGAGCTGTTGGGCGGCGGCCCGCAGGTTGCGGGCGCGGCTGTAATAGCCGAGCCCGGCCCAGTAGCGCAGGACTTCGGCCTCAGGGGCGGCGGCGAGCGCGGTGAGGGTGGGGAAGCGCTGCAGGAAGCGGGCGTAATAGGGCAGGACGGCCTCGACGCGGGTCTGCTGCAGCATGATCTCGGACACCAGGACGGCGTAGGCTTGCGGCGCGCGCCGCCAGGGTAGGTCCCTGCGGTGGCGCTGGTACCAACGGAGCAAGCGGGTGGCGAGAACTGCGGAATCGGCGGGCACGGAGCAGCGCGGGCGCGCGGACTGGGCTGCGCTCTATCGGGATGAGGATACGGCTGCCGGCTATGAGCGACGCTTTCGTGGGCCGCTGCGGGCGTGGAACAACCGGTGGGTGTGGCGCGTGGTGGCCGCCGAGCTGCAGCGGCTTGGCGGCGGCTCCTGGCCGGCGCGGGTGGTGGATGCGCCGGCGGGAACGGGACGGTTCACGGCGGAGCTGGCGGCCCGAGGCAGCCGCGTGGTCCACCTGGACCGCAGTCCGGCCATGTTGCAACGGCTGCGTTCCCGGCACGGGCCCGGAATGGAGGTCGTTGGCGACCTGCGCCGGCCGCCGCTGCGGCGCCAGGAGGGAGCCGTGGTGCTGTGCCTGCGCTTGATGCAGCACCTCGGCGCGGGCGAGCGGATCGAGGCCCTGACGGGCCTGCGCGGGCTGGCCGGGAGGGCGCTGGTGGCCTACTATCCGGGCTGGCATTACAAGGATTTCCTGCGTCGCTTGCGCTACCGCGCCGGCCTGCCTCATCGCAGCCTGCGCCCGCGTCTCCGGGTCGAGGACTTGCGGGAGGAGGCGGCGGCGGCGGGCTGGAGGCTGGTGCGCTGGCGCCGGGTCCTGCCCTTGCTGTCGGAGTACGTGCTGCTGTCCCTGATCGAAGCCTGATGGCCTTCCTCGTCGTTCCGGCGCTGTGCGCGATCTTCGCATTCGCGTGGAGCGCGTTCCTGGCGGGCGTGGCGGACGCGGGCGCCATCGCCACGGGCGGGGACGACGGGCGGAGGATGCTGGCCGCGGGCGTGGTGCTGCTGGCCAGTGCGGTCGGGGCGCGCCGGCCGCGCCCTGCCGGACGCGACGCGTGGCTGGCCTTGCTGTGGGCGACCGCGGCCGGACTGGCCCTGCCGGGACTGGCTGCAGCCGTGGCCGGACCCGCGGCGGGCGAGCCAAGGTCCCTGGCGAGCGTGGTCGCGCTGGCGTTCCTGGCGCTGGTCCTCGGCTGGCCGCTGGCCCGGATCGGCGGCCTGCTGTCCGCGCGCGCCGAGGAAGCCGGCCCGGGCGGATGGAGCGCGCTGCTGGCAGGCGCCATGGCGGGCTGGGTGGCGTCGCAGCGCTTCGGAATGGGGCCGCGCGGCTTCATCCTGGTGGCCATCCTCCTGGCCTTGAGCGCGCGCGCCGTGTTTCCCGGGCGCGCGGGCGGCGCCGCCGTGAGCTACCGGTCCGGCGGCGTCGGCGAGCGCATGGCGCCGGCGCTGTTCGCGCTGTCCGCGACCCTGGGCGTGCTGTTCCTGCTGCCCTACCTCGAGACCTTCGACGGGTCGGCCGCCACCGAGGACGGCGCGCGCCTGCTGTCCTTGAGCGTGCCGTTCCTGCTGGCGGCGGTCACGCTCGGCGCCGCGTTCGCGGAGACGCGCGCCGCCGCGATCGGCGCCGCGCTGCTGGGCTCGGTGGCGGCGCTGGGCTGGTACGCGGCCGGGCGCTGGATCGAGCGTTACGGCGATCCGCGCGCGTTCAGCGGCTTCCTGGATTCCGAACTGGTGCGCGGCCTGATCGGGGGCGGCGAGCGGCCGCAGGAAGGCCAGCCCGGCTACGTGGCGGCGGTGACCGTGCGCACCACGCTGCTGGCGACCCTGGCCCTGGGCGCCGCGTTGCGCGCGGCGCTGCCTGGCTCGCGGGAGCCGGTGCGCCCGTCGCGGCTGCTGAGCGTGGTGCTGGCGGCGGCCGCCCTGGGCCTGTTCGTCGCCGCCTTCGGCCACCCGCAGCTGACGCCCTGGCGCCTCGCGCTGGCGGTCCTTGCCGCGCTGGCCGGCGGCGCCGCTGCGGCTCTCGCCGGCAGATCCCGGCCGTTGCCGCTGCGCGCCGGACTGGCGCTGCTGGTGGTGGCGGCACCACTGGTCGTCATGGGCGTGCCCAGGGCCCCCCGGTCCGGGGTGCCGTTCTTCGACAACTTCGAGAACGAGGTGCGCGTGCAGTTCCCCGCGCTGCGCTCGCTGGCGCGCGTGATCGAGCGCAACGGCGGCCCGCCGCAGAGCCGCTTGCAGCTGGCCGACGGACGCAGCGGGCTCACTCCTGAGCCGGAGGCGGAGGAAGCGAGGCGCATGGAAGCCGTGTTCGCCCTGGGCCTGGCCCGCGATCCGCAGCGGGCCTTGCTGGCCGGAACGCCGCATCCGGGCACGTTCACCGAGTGGCGCCAGGCGGGCGTGCGCGAGCTGCACCTGGTCACGGATCCGCCGGAGCTGGCGCTGGCCGCGGCGGCGGCCCTGCCCGGCTGGGACGGCGCCGCGCCCGACGCCGTGTACCGCTCCGCCGGCATGGCGGAAGGGCGCTACGGCCTGATCCTGCTGCGCGACGACACGCCGTGGGAAGGCCGGCGCAGCGTGCTGCGCCCTGCCCTGATCGCGGCCAGCGCCCGTCGGCTGGCCCCCGGCGGCGTGCTGGCGCTGGCCCTGGATCCGGAACGCTGCGTGCCGGGCACCGTGCAGGCGGCCTGGAACCAGATGCGCGACCGCTGCGCCACGGTGAGCCTGTGGCTGCTGCCGCGCGGCGTACGCACGCCGCGCCTGCTGGTCGCCGGCACCGATGCCGCTGACTTCAACCCGGCGTTCCCGGAAGACGTGCGCGCGCGGCTGGGCGTGTACGGCCTGCCGCTCGACGCAGCGGACGGACTGGGCGTGCTGCTCCTTGCTTCCGGCCGGCAGTGGGAGACACGGCACGCGCTGCCGCTGGCCCCGCCGCTGGCGCGCGCGCTCCCGCTGCTCGCCGAAGTGGAGTACCGCCGGCCCGACCCGATCCGCCCGGCCCAGCGCGCCGCGCGCGTGCTCGCGGACCTGCAGGAGGAGCTCGGCGCACAGGCGGCGGGAACGCTGCTGCCTTTCTACAGCGCGCATCTCGCGGCGCAGATGCGCAGCCCCGCGGACGACTCCTTCGCGGACACCTTGACCACGCCCGAGCACGAATGGACCGATCTTTCCGAAGAGGCTCTGGACATGCTGGCGGAACTCACGCGGCGCAGCCGGAGCTCCGTGCTGCTCCAGCTCTGGACGGAGATCGCGCCGACCATGCTGCACCGGCGTGAAGTGGAGTGGTGCCAGCGCTACTACGGCGCGCTCGTGGAGGAGATGGGCATGGACGCGCCGGCCTTCCGCCTGGCGCTGGCGCAGGCCGCCCTGGAGTCTCTGGACCCGGAAACGGCCCTGGCGCACGCGGAGCGGGCCTTGCAGGCGGCGCCGGGCCGACGCGAGGCCCAGTGGCTGCGCGCGCGCAGCCTGGCCGCGCTGGGCCGCCACGCCGAGGCCGCAGCCGGCTTCCGTGCGCTCGCGGAGAGCCGCCAGGCCAGCCTGGAGGAGCTCCTCCCCGTGCCGGAGCGCGAGGTTTTGCGCGGCTGGGCCGAGCAGGCCCTGGCCGCGGGCGACCGGGAAACGGCGGAGCGCGTGGCGCGCCGACTGCAGCAGGAGCACGGCGCGGAGGCCCTGGGCGCAGAGCTGGCGCGCCTGCTCGGCGTCGCCGTGGCGGAGCCGGCGCTCGTGCATCCGGAAGGCGCCCCGGAGCCCGAGCGCTGAGGTCCTCAGCCGGCGTTCACGCCGCCATGCCCCGTTTTCTTTTCTGCGCCTCCACGGCAGCCTCAACATCGGGGATAGGATTTCCCTCTTCTCCGCCCGCCACACCCCAGTTCTTCGCAGCGGGCTTCCCTGGAACCTTCGGCTTCGAGAACCTCCATGCGCTCGATCCATGCCTTCGCGGCGCTGCTCGCCCTGGCCTTGCCCCTGTCCGCGCAGCACGTCCGCCCCGTCACCCAGATCGACGCCGGCACCACCACCGGCGTCGCCTTCGCCCCGTCCGTCTCCAGCGATGGCAACCTGACCGCGGTCGTGTACAACGACGGCGACATCTCCGGCATGCCGGGCACCGGCACCAACAACGTCTACGTGATCACGGCGGACGGCCGCGCCATGACCTTCGGCGCCCCCGCGCCCGTGGACAATGACCCCGGCACCGCCGCCAAGTTCACCCAGTTCGACTCCTGCTGGGTGTACGGCAACAGCATCTACGTGGTCTGGCGCGACAACCGCAATGACGACGCCGGCACCACCTCCATCACCGAGAACGACCTGTTTGCCAACGCGTCCCACGACGGCGGCGCCACCTGGATGGGAGAAGTGCTGCTGGACAAGGGCTATCCCGCCGGCGCCACCAGCCGCACCGTGCGTGACTTCGCCGTGCACGTGAACGACAACGGCACCGGCAGCGGCGGCGACGACCACGTCTACGTGCTCACCTCGACCGAGGGCCCGACGGGCAGCGGCAATGAGGAGCTGTACCTGGTCTCCTCCCATGACGGCGGCGCCACCTTCTCGGCCGCCGTACCCGTCTCCGCGCTCGGCATCGGCGTGGCGGACGTCGACTTCATCGCGCTCGGCAGCGACGGCATGACCGTGCACGCCGCTTGGCAGGACAACCGGTTCGGCGCCACCACCTTCGACGACATCTGGTACCAGCGCAGCACCGACGGCGGCGCCACCTGGCAGGTCGCCGACGTGCAGCTCAACGACATCAGCGGCGGCCAGGGCGACGGCGAGTTCGAGATGAGCCTGGCGGTGGACCCGGTCACCGGCGCTGTCGCGGTGGCGTGGCAGGAGGAGCGCGCCTCGGCGACCAACGAGGAGCTGCAGTTCACCATCTCCCTTGACAGCGGAATCACCTGGGCCAGCGACGTCCAGATCGGCACCTATGGCTCGAGCGTGGACGTGGACTTCACCCCTGGCGCGATGGAGATCGTCAATGGCGAGATCGGGGTCATCTGGAATGACCACCGCAACGGCCCGACCAGCGGTGACGACGACGTCTTCATCTCCACCTCCAGCGACAACGGCGCCACCTGGTCCGCCGACGTCGAGCTGTCCGTGAACGGCGGCGGCTTCGCCACTTTCGGCCGCCCGCGCGCCGGCCAGGATTGCGTGGTCGCCACCTGGACCTCCGACGTGTTCCCCAACACCGCCGAATCCGCCTTCTCCCGCGACGGCGGCGCCACCTGGAACGCCATGAGCGCGGTCAACGTCTCCGCCAACACCGGTGACGTGGATTTCGCCGAGATCGCGTTCAACCGGACCTACAACAACGCGATCGCCGTCTACCTCAGCGATGATTCGGGCAACAACCGCCTGTTCGCCGGCGGCTACCGCCCGCAGACGCTCACCGTGCCGGCCACCGTCACCGCCGGCCAGGTGGTCAGCTTCAGCGTCAGCAACTGGCCCAGCGTCGAGGCCGGCGACTTCTTCGCGGTCCTGGCCTCCGGCGGCACCGGCAGTTTCGCGCTTCCGGACGGCCGCAACTCCGGCCTCCTCAGCGACGCCATCCTGAGCCAGACCATCGCCATGAACCAGAGCGCAGTGATGAGCGGACCGATTCCCGGCCCGCTGACCGGCATCATCAGCGGCGCCGGCACCGGCAGCGGCGTCAACTTCATGTTCCCGAACACGGTTCCGCCGAGCACGACGCTGCGCATGATCGCGGTCGGCTTCGACGTGCCGCCGCTGACGCTCGGCTCCATCACGGACATCGAGTCCATGCTGGTGCAGTAGAGCCTCGGTTTCTTCGAGTCTCATCCAGAGGGCCGCGGCACTCACCGCGGCCCTTGCTGCGCTTCACAAACGTGGTATTGTTCCAGGCCATGAGCATCGCTTTTCTCCTGCTTTCCCACTTGCTCCTGCAACAAGATCCACCTGGCCAGACCCCGAACAGCGTCACTATGGCCTTCGGATGGCCGACCTCCGGAAGCGTGCAAGTCTCCGAGACAGCGCTCCGAAAGGGCAAGATCGCCGAGATCTCCTACCTGCTTTCGTGGGCGCCCGTGCAGGACAAGGACGGCTTCGTCCTGGAGTACAAGAACTTCGAGATCGGTAGCTTCGATGGAATCCCGGCCGATGATCCTCGGCTCAAGTCCGCACTCCCTATGATCCAGGCTGGCGCCGCTGCGATCCCCAAGTTCCTCATCAGCGAGGACGGACACCTGCTCGAGTTCCTGGACTATGACAAGACGCTCGACGCGGTGCTGGACATTGCAAAACGGAATGGCGGCCTGAACGCTGACCAGTTCAAGCAGTTGGAGCAGCAGATGCGCTCTCCACAGGCGCAACAGCTCATGCAGGAAGTTTCCAGGAAGTACTGGACCTCGTGGGTCGAAACCTGGATCGATCTGGAGATCGGACAAGGCGAATCGCTTGAGAGCGTTGTCGAACTCCCCATTGCCGGCGCCGCAGAGCCATGCACGGCGACGCTGACTGTGAGCTGCCGGGAAGTCTTCCAGCATGAAGGCAAACGGTCAGCCCGCCTCACCATGGATCAAGTGGTGGAGGGCGACAGTGCAAAGGACGCGTTGTTCGCCATGCTCGCCGCTGTAAGCCCCACTCCGATCCCGGAAGATACCTTCAAAAGAGCGGAGATCCACGACCACGTAGAGGGAGTCTGGGAGGTAGCGACGCTCCTCCCGCACGAGGTCACGACCCAGCGGCTCGTTACGATTGAGACGCAGGACAACCGCAGCCCCAGGACGGAAGAGGAGCGCCACGACTATCGGTTCCATTGGGTAGACCTGCCGAAATAGTGCCGCTGTTGGACTGGGCCGCCCGCTACCGCGCCGGGGACACTCCCTGGGACCTGGGAGGCCCACACCCGGAGCTGGTTGCGCTCTTCGAAGGCTCGGGCTCGGGGTTAGGGCACTTTGTTGCACCGAGCCGCGCTTACGTTCCGGGCTGCGGCAGGGGCCATGATGCCATCGCACTGGCTCGAAACGGCTGGTCGGTGACCGCAATCGACGTTGTCCAGGACTTGCAAACCGCTTTTCCACAGGATTTCCACCGCTCGGGCGGGCGGTTCGCGGTTGCCGACGCGTTGCAGTGGTCCGATGTGCCGTTCGATCTGCTCTGGGAGCACACGTTCTTCTGCGCGCTGCCCCCGGATCAGCGGCCGCATTACGGCCGCATGGCCCGCCGTCTGGTGAAACCCGGAGGCTGGCTCCTGTCCGTGGTGTTCCCGGTGGGCAAGCAGGATGGCGCGGGGCCGCCATGGGACATGAGTGCCGCCGCGCTGGCCGAGGCCCTGGGAACTTCCTTCCGGCTCGTGGAGGACCGCCCGGCCGAGCATCCAGGGGCCTGGCGGCCGTGGGCGGAGCGCTGGGCCGGGTTCCAGCGTGTGTAACCAGGTCCGGGGATTACCGTCATCCCTCGCATGGGAGCGACCGGGACTTCATGCGCCGTTCACGGCCTGCGGATAACCTATGGTGGGCCGGCACTGTCGCCTGCCCCTTCCAGATTCCCGGTTAGGCCCACATGCGACCCCTTCTCGTCCTCACCGCAGCACTGCTCACGGCCGCCTCCGCCGCGGCCCAAGCCGAATACATGATGTACGGAGGCACTCCCAGCACCACCGATTGGGAGATCCGCCGCACGTTCGACGTGGACGGTGATCAGCTGTTCCTGACGCCGGGCGAGCGCATCGCTTTCGCCGCCGACGGCGCCACCCAGGTCACTTTCGTCAACGACCTGCGCTACGAGGAGCTGCAGGGCGTCCCCTCGGTCTTCGGCGCCGGCGGCGACGACGTGATCCTGCGCCTGGTGGACCTGGACGGCGACGGCGTCGCGTCCGGTCCGACCGAAGTCCTGGTGTTCGCCGACACGCGCGCTTCCTTCGGCGTCGCCAACACCAGCCCCGATGGAGTTGATTTCAGCCCCAACACGCTGGCCCTCTACGTCACCGACGACATCTGGGCCGGCACGCCCCAGCTTGGCAACGGCATCAGCATCTACCGCGACATGAACAATGACGGGGACGCGCTGGACGGCGGCGAGTTCTTCCAGTTCGTGAACGGACAGGGCACCATCACCGTGCAGGGCTCCGGCGGCCCGGTAGTCATCGACTCCGGCGACTTCGAGGCGGTCATGGTGGACAGCAACGAGGTAGCCGTGGCCTGGGCCCAGCAGGACCTGGTCCTCTACGCCTTCGCCGACTTCAACGGCGACCGTGACGCCATGGACGCCGGCGAAGCCTGGAATTTCCTGAACCTGGTGGGCGACAAGCCCGGCCTGGACCTGAATGCCGACGTGGCGGCGGGCGCGCTGCCCAACCCGAGCTGCCCCTCCACTGGCGGTGCCGGTCTGTTCGCGGACCTGGGCGCCATCTCCGTGGACCACGGCACCGGTCCCGGCGGCCTGGACGTGTACTGGATCGCCAGCATGGCCTCCAACTCGAGCTGCGCCAGCGGCGCCGGCTTCGTGTACCGGGGCGTGGACCTGAACCAGGACGGCGACCTCAACGATGCCGGCGAGGTGAAGCTGTGGCTGGACGGCGCCAACAACGCCTTCATGCTGTACCCCGTCACCAGCATCTACGACGCCTACAGCCACAACGGCGGCGTGTCCATCCTGCAGGGCAACGGCCCGCAGGGCACGCAGTACATCCAGGATTCGGTGTACTTCCTGCGCGACCTCAACGGCGACGGCGACGCCGAGGACTTCGACGAGCAGGTGCTGCGCTACGCCTGGGATCCGGACGGCGCCTTCACCGTGAGCCTGGCGGTCGTCCCCGCGGGCGCTTTCAACGAGCCTTCGGTGCCGAGCTTCACCATCTTCGGCACGCCGGGCAGCACCTCCATCGGCGGCCAGCCGCGCATCGGCTACAACGGGCTCCCGGGCCTGGGCCAGAGCTTCGACGTCACTCTGACCGGCGCGCTCCCCGGGCGCACGGTCATCAGCATCTTCGGCGCATCCAACACCCAGTGGAACCGGCCGCCCCTGTTCAACCTGCCCCTGGATCTGACTTTCTTCGGGATGCCGGGCAACACCTTGTACGTGTCCGTCAACCAGCAGGTGTTCACCCGCGGCGACACCCAGGGCAACGCCTCGGCCACCTGGTCGGTGCCCAACGACCCCAATCTCGACGGCCGCCACATCTACTTCCAGTGGTACGTCACGGACCCGTTCATCAATCCCCGCGGCGCGGTCACGTCCGACGCCCTGGACGGCGTGATCCACTGATTCCGGCCTGAACCGGGCGCGCGGAGGGGGCCGCAGGCCGCCTCCGCGCTTTTTTCCGCAACCCGCAGGCCTCCGTACGATCCCCTGACCATGCTGCTCGCCTGTGCGCTCTGGCTGGCGCAGTCCACCGGGCCCGAGCTGGCGGACCTGGAGCAGCGCCTGCGCCAGGCCACCGACAAGAACAGCTACGAGTCCAGCGGCGCCTACGAGGCCGCTCGCGAGCTGGCTGAGCTGCGCTCGCCGGCGGCCATGCGCCTGCGCCTCGAGTTGTTCGACCAGAAGCTCGACACCTACCGCGGCGTCTACCTGCGCGACTGGTTCTACAGCGGCATGCAGCGTGCCGCCAGCTTCGAGGAGGCGCAGCTCCTGGCTGCGGCCGCGGCCGACCGCAAGCGCAGCGAGCTGCAGCGCCTGCTGTGCCTGCGCGCGCTGGCCGCGTGCCCGGCGCAGGTGCCGGCCAAGCCCCTGCTGGACAAGGTCTTCGACAAGGCCCCGCCCGCCCTGCAGCGCGAGTGGCAGCGCACCCTGGGCCGCGTGTTCGCCGCCGGCCGCCTGGAGGCCGAAGGCAAGTCCGAGTCGCAGAAGCTCTCCGCCACCGTGCGCGAGCGGCTGCGCGCCGCGGGGCCGCCGTACAGCGGCCTCGCGGCTCTTCCCGGCGCGGAAACGGAGGACTGGGCGCGCATCCTGCAGGCCGCGCTGGAAGCCAAGGACCCGTGCGATCGCGCCGAAGCCCTGCGCAGCCTCAGCGGCGGCGAAGCCCACCTGCGCGCCCTGGACCTGGCGCTGCAAACCTCCCACTGCGGGCTGCGCACGGCGGCGCTGGAGAGCGCGGTCGCCGACCGCGAGTTCCGGGCCATCCCCGGCCTCATCGCCGCGCTGGAACAGGAAGCCGGCGGCGCGCGCGGCCGTTTCCTGGGCGACTGCGCGCGCGCTCTCCAGGCCCTGACCGGCCAGCAGTTCGGCACCAGCACCACGCTCTGGCGGCGCTGGTGGGCCGACGAGAGCGACCGCTTCCTGGCCGACGCGCTGCAGGGCAAGGTGCAGGCGGCGGCGCTGCCCACCGTCGGCCACGCGCCCGGCAAGGAGGTCCACGGCGACCAGGCGACGGTCGCGCAGATCTTCGGCCTGCCCGTGGACAGCCAGCGCGTCGCCATCGTGGTGGACGGCTCCGGCAGCATGCGCATCGGCAAGCTGGGCGAGAAAACTTGCGCCGAGGCGGCCGCCGGCGAGCTGGAGAAGTACCTGGGGCAGCTTCCGGACGGCGCGCTGTTCAACGTCGTCGTCATCGCCGACGCGCCGGTCCCCCTGTACAAGAAGCTGACTGCGGCCGCGAAACGCAGCCGCGGCGAGGCGGTTGCGTTCCTGCGCGGCTACGACTTTGGCGGCACTTCGGCGCTGTACGACGTCCTCCTCTCGGTCCAGAACGAGCCGGACGTGGACACCATCGTCCTGATCGGCGACGGCGGCGGCTCCTCCGGCAGCCACCAGTACGCCGGGCACATGCTGGACGGACTGCGCCGCGAATACATGCGCACGGGCGTGCGCATCCACGGCATCTGCGTCGGCGACGACGCGCCCAAGATCCGCTTCATGGAAGACCTGGCCGCCGCCACCGGCGGCCGCACGAAGCAGCCGTAGGGTCGTAGCCACCCTTTCGGGACGCCCGCGCGCGCCAGGGCGGCATAATGGCGCACCAGCGGCTCAGTACCGGGCCGCGCGTCCCCGTGCCTTGGAGACATGCTGCGCCGTCTCCTCCCCCTCGTACTCGCGCTCTCCTTCTGCCCCGCCGCCGCCGCCCAGCAGCTCGACGTCTGGTTCATCGACGTGGGCCAGGGCGACAGCACGCTGCTGCGCAGTCCGACCGGCGTGACCTTCCTGTTCGACGCCGGCGACAACGGCGACGGCAGCGCCGACGTGGTGCCGCTGCTGCAGTCGCTCGGGCTGACCGACGTCAGCTACGTAGGCGCCAGCCACTACCACGCCGACCATATCGGCGGGCTGGACGAGGTGTGGAACGCCGGGTTCCGCGCCACCTTCGCCTACGACCGCGGGCCTGGCAACCCGCCGGGCACGCAGTCGTACACCGACTACGCCAACACCTACGGCAGCACGCGGCGCACGGTGACGCCCGGGCAGGTCCTGGACCTGGGCGGCGGCGTGACGCTCACCTGCCTGGTCGTGGAAGGGAGGCTGAGCAACGGACAGACCGTCAACATCAGCGGCAGCTCGCAGTGGGAGAACTCGGCCAGCATCGCCTGGCTGGTGCGCTACGGCGACTTCGAGATGTTCATGGCCGGCGACCTGACCGGCGGCGGCAACGGCACCACGGACGTGGAATCCGCGGTCGCGCCGCTGGCCGGCGACGTGGACGTGCTGAAGGTCAGCCATCACGGCTCGCTGACCAGCACCAACCAGGCCTTCGTCAACGCGCTGCAGCCCGAGTTCGCGCTGTTCCCCTGCGGCTTCCAGAACGTCTACGGATACCCCAAGCAGGAGATCGTGAACCGCCTGAGCACGCCCGCGCGGGCGATCCCGCTGTGGTGCACCACCGAGGGCGTCGGCACCGAGGGCTTCGTGGACGCCGGCGGCAACGTGCACCTGTCCACCGACGGCAGCACGTACACGATCAGCGCCGAGGACGGCACGTCCTTCACCTGCCACGTGGACGAGCAGCCGCCGGCGGCGCCCGGCGCGGGCGAGCTGGTCGTGGCCGAGTTCCTGCGCGACCCGGCGCGCGTCAGCGACAACGAGGGCGAGTACGTGGAGCTGGCCGGAGCGCGGGTGAGCGCCGGCGTGAGCCTGAGCTCGGTCCAGGTCAGCGACCTGGGCGCCGATTCCTTCACCATCGGCTCCGGGATCCTGCTGCAGGCGGGCGGCGAGGCGTGCCTGGGCGCCGACGGCCTGAGCTCGCGCAACGGCGGCTTCCGGCCGGTGCTGGTGTGGCCCGCCGGCACGTTCAGCCTGTCCAGCCCCGGCGACACCGTGCGCCTGCGCCGCGGCGGCGTCACGCTCGACCAGGTGGACTACACCAGCGCCTGGCCCGGCGTCTCGGCCAGGTCGGCCGAGCGCAAGGACCTGCTGGGCGCTGCGGCCAGCTCCAACTTCGCCGACGCGGTGAGCGCGTTCGGGCTGGGCGACCTGGGGACTCCCGGGGAGAGCAACGACGCCGACATCACCAACTTCGGCGGCGGCGGCGGCGACCCCTACGTGGAGGTCATCACTCCGCCGGTGCGCGGCGATGTCCTGGAGATGAACTGGCACGCGCCGGGGGAGGCCAATTACCTGTACCAGGGCTTCTGCACGCTGGGAACGGCGCCGGGATTCGATCTCGGCGGCGCGCACATTCCGGGCAACCAGGACCAGGCCTACAGCCTGACCTCGGGGCTGCCCGGCTGGTTCGGGCAGATGCCGCCGGCCGAGGTCGTGTACGTCAACGCCGGCGTGCCGCTGAACCCGCGCTACGCAGGCCTGCAGATCTACGCGCTGTTCTACACCTACGAGTACGTGCCCGGCCAGGGCCTGACGGTGCGCGCGATCGCCGACCCGGTGGCGATGGTCATCCAGTAGCTCAGAACCAGAAGTCCATCCCGATGAAGAAGCCCAGGGTGTTCAGGTCTGTGCTGGCGAGGTAGTCCACGGAGATGTCGACGGCCAGGCCCCGTGGGGCCTCCCAGGGCCACCAGACCACGCCTGCGGCCAGCTCGCCCGCGAGGTCGGTCTCGTCGCGGAACCCGACGTCGTTGTGCAGCACGCCCGCGCGCGCCTGGCCGTACACGGCCGCGGGCAGGCCTTCGCCGGCGGGCAGGAAGTAGTAGCGCGGGCCGACCAGGAGCCCGTAGGTGGTGGCGTCGGAGCTGCCGAAGTCCTGCTCGAGGTAGTTCACGCCGCCGTTGATCTCCACGCGCTCGGACACCAGCATGCCGTAGTCGGCCTTGAGCTGGATCGTGTCCACGTCGACTACGGAAAGGTCGTTGTCGGCGTTGCTCGCGGCAAAAGCGCCGCCGGCGTGCATCAATCCGGATTCCCAGGCGCCGGAGCTCGGCGCCGGCCGCGGCGGCGCGCCGGCGGGGCTTTCCTGCCGGCCGGCGACGGAGGCGCAGGACGGCATGAAGCTGGATGCCAGCAGGAAGGTGACAGAGACGAATCTCACGTCTATGAGGATAGCGCGACGCGCGCGCGCGCATCGAGGACGCAGGAATCCCGCGGATCGGGGGCGGCGAGGAACGGGTTCAGGTCCAGCTCCACGATCTCCGGGCAGTCCGTGAGCATGCGGCTGAGGCGCAGCAGCACCTCGGCGAGCTGCGCGCGATCCACCGCGGGCCGGCCGCGGGCGCCGTCCAGGAGCGCCTGCGCGCGGATCCCGTCCACCATCTCCTGCGCGTCCGCCCGTGTCAGCGGGTGCAGGCGGAACACGACGTCCTTCAGCACTTCCACGTGGATGCCGCCCAGCCCGAACGCCAGCATGCGCCCGAACTGCGGGTCGGTGGCGGCGCCGAAGAAGACCTCCAGGCCGCCGGTGCGCATCGGCTGCACCAGGATCTGCATGCCGCCGCGGCCGCGACCGAAGCGCGCCTCGAGCCGCTTCCACGCTTCCAGCAGCTCGTCCGCGCCGCGCAGGTCCAGCACCACGCCGCCGGCGTCGCTCTTGTGCTCCAGGCCTTCGGCCTGCACCTTCACGGCCACCGGCCAGCCGAACTCGCTCGCGGCTTCCAGCGCCTCGCTGCTGCGGCTGACCACGCGCCCCGGCACCGTGGGGATGCCGTAAGCGCGCAGCACCGCGTCGAGCTCGGCGCCGCGCAGCTGCGGGCGGCGCGCCTTTCTCGCGGCCTCGATCAGCGCGCGCGCCGCGGCGCGGTCCGCCTTGAAGTCCGGCGGCGGCGTGTCCGGCCGGCGGCGCAGCCTCTCCAGGCGCCACAAGCCCGCCAGCGCCCGCGCCGCCTCTTCCGGAAAGCGGTAGTTGGGCACGTGCGCGGCGCGCAGGACCTCCTCCGCGGCCTCGCCCTGCTGCTTGCCCAGCAGGCAGGCGACGAGCGGCTTGCCGGTGCGGGCGGCGTGCGCCGCGAAAGCGCGCGCCACCGCCGCGGCGTCGATCATGACGGGCGAGACGAAGATGGCCAGGACCATGTCCACGCCGGGATCGGCGATCACGACGCCCAGGGCGCGGTCGAAGCGCGCCGCGTCGGCGCTGGCGATCAGGTCCACCGGATTGGCCACCGACGCCTCCTCCGGCAACTTCGCCGCCAGCTTCTTCCTGGTGCTCGACCCCAGCTCCGCCAGCTTGAGGCCCTCCGCCTCGCAGGCGTCCGTGGCCAGGATCGCGGGGCCGCCGGCGTTGGTGACGATGGCGACGCGGGGGCCGGCGGGCGCCTTGCCGGTCTGCGTGGCCGCAGCCAGGAGGAACAGGTCCTTCATGCTGCCCAGGCGCAGCACCCCGCATTGCGCCAGCAGCGAGTCCGCAGCCGCCTCGCTGGCCGCCAGCGATCCGGTGTGCGACATCGCTGCGCGCGCGCCTCCGGCGCTGCGGCCCGACTTCACCACCAGCACCGGCTTGCGCCGCGAGGCGCGCCGCGCCGCGGCCATGAAGTGCTCGGGATTGCCGAAGGACTCCAGGTACAGCAGGATCTGGCGGGTGCGCGGGTCTTCGTCCCAGTATTCCAGGAGGTCGGCCGCGCTGACGTCGGCGCGGTTGCCGATGCTGGCGAACATGCTCACGCCCAGGCCCAGCGCGCGCGCGTCAGCCAGGATCGCCTCGCCCAGCGCTCCGGACTGTGACAGCATCGCGGCGCCTCCCGCCGTGGGCGTGGCGGCGGCGAAGGTGGCATTCATCCGGACCTCCGGCGCCGTGTTGAGCACGCCCATGCAGTTGGGGCCGACCAGGCGCATGCCGTGCTTGCGGCACAGGCGCAGCAGCGCGTGCTGGCGCTCCTGCCCTTCCCCGCCCATCTCGGCGAAGCCGGCCGAGATCACCACCAGGCCCTTCACGCCCTTGCGGGCGCAATCGCGCGCGGCGGCGAGCACGGCCGCGGCGGGCACAACCAGCACCGCCAGGTCCACGGGTCCGGGGATGTCGCCGACCCTGGCGTAGCAGTGCATCGAGTGCACCACGTCGGCGCCCGGATTCACCGGGTACACCGGTCCGGTGAAACCTCCCAGCACCAGGTTGCGCACGATCTCGTGGCCGATCTGGTGCGGCCGGCGGCTGGCTCCGACCACCGCCACCGAGCGCGGCCGGAAGATCGCGTCCAGTGAGGGAGTCATGCGCGCAGCACTTCCACGAGTCGCTCGCCGAGCCTGGCCTTCACGCCGCCCAGATCGACCGCGTGCCCGAGCTCCTTCTCCATGCTGGTCATCAGGTCCGGATCCAGGCCGCAAGGGTCGATCTTGCGGAAGCAGCTGAGGTCCGTGCTTACGTTCAGTGCGACTCCGTGATACGCCACCCAGCGCCGCACCGCCACGCCGATGCTGGCGATCTTGCGGCCGTTCACCCAGCACCCGGTGTTGCGCGGATCGCGCCCGCCCGGCAGCCCGAAGTCCCCGGCCGTGCGGATCAGCGCCTCTTCCAGCGCGTGGAGGTAAGCGTGCAGGTCGCGCCGCCCCTCCTCCAGGCGCAGGATCGGGTAGGCGACCACCTGGCCGGGCCCGTGGTACGTGGCCTTGCCGCCGCGGCTGACCTCGAAGACGGGCAAGCCGTCGGCGGCGTAGCGGCGCCGGTCCTCGCCGCGGCCGACGGTCACCACCGGATCGAACTCGCACAGCAGCAGCACGTCCGTGCCGCTGCCGGCGGCGCGCTCCTCCACCAGGCGCAGCATGCGCTCGGTCACTGCGCCGTACTCGCAGCGGCCCAGGTCCAGGACCTGCATCCGCCGGTCCGCGGCCGCGTTCACTTGGCGGCGTGGATGCACAGGCCGTGCACGTCCTCGCAGGCCTCCATCATGACTTCCGGCAGGGTCGGGTGGGCGTGCACCGTGAGCGCCACGTCCTCGCTGGTGAGGCCGGCTTCGATCGCCAGCGTCGCCTCGGCGATCAGCTCCGTCACCTCGGGCCCCACCATCTGCACACCGAGGATCACGTCGTCCCTGGCGTCGGCCACCACCTTGATGAAGCCTTCCGCGGCGCGCAGGGCCAGGGCGCGGCCGTTGGCGCCGAAGCTGAAGCGCCCGGTCTTGACTTCGTGGCCGGCCTTCCTGGCCTCGTCCTCGGTCATGCCCACGTAGGCGATCTCGGGATCGGTGAAGATGACCGCGGGCACCGCCCGGACGTCGTACGCGGCGCCCTTGATCCCGGCGATGGCCGCCGCGGCCGCCAGGCCTTCGGCCGAGCCCTTGTGCGCCAGCATGGGCTGGCCGGCGATGTCGCCGACGGCGTACACGTGCGGCGCTTTGGTCTGGCGCTGGGCGTTCACCTCCAGGAAGCCGGCCTTGACGGTCTTCAGCCCGATCGCCTCCAGGCCGATGCCGGCGGTGACCGGGCGGCGCCCCACCGTCATGAGGATGCGGTCGGCCTCCAGGCTCTGGGACTTGCCGCCGGTCTCGACCCGCACCTCGACGCCCTTGCCCTTCTTCTTCCACTCGCGCGCGAAGGAACCGGTGTGGAACTCGATCCCGGCCTTCTGCGCCTTGCGCGCCACCACGCGGCTCAGCTCGGGATCCGTGCCCGGCAGGATCGCGTCCAGGGCCTCGACCACGGCCACCTTCGTGCCGATGTGGGCGTAGAACATGCCGAGCTCCATGCCGATGTAGCCGCCGCCCACGATCAGGAGCTTGTGCGGGACCTCCGCCGGGGCCAGCGCCTCCGTGGAGGACCACACGTGCTCGCCGAACTCGAAACCGGGGAAGGTGACGGGCTCGGAACCGGAGGCGAGCACGAGGTCGCGCGCGCTCACGCGCGTGACGCCGTCGGCGGTCTTCACGTCGATGCTGTTGGGGCTGACCACGGTGCCCTTGCCCTTCAACCACTGAATGCTGCGCTTCTTGAACAGCAGCTCCACGCCGCCGGTCAGTTTCCTGACCACGCCGCTCTTCCAGTCCACCAGCTTCTTGATGTCCAGCTTGGGCTCGCCCACGCTGATCCCCATCTCCGCGGCGGTGCGCGCCCGCTCCATGAAGTGGCCGGCCACGATCATGGCCTTGGACGGGATGCAGCCCACGTTGAGACACGTGCCGCCCAGGTTGTCCTGCTCCACCACCACGACTTTGCGGCCGTACTGCGCCAGGCGGATGGCGCACACGTAACCGGCTGGGCCTGCGCCCAACACCGCGACGTCGGTCTTGATTTCGGCCATTTGAGGATCCGGGGACGAGGAAAGGGGCGGAGATTATATCGGCTCCGGTGCGCGCGCCCGTGCGCGCTAGACTGCCGCCGTGATGGAGAACCTGCGCACGGCGTCCGAGCTTCTCTTGCGTCGCGTCAGCTGGCCGGGCGGCAGCCGCAACCCGGACGAGAGACGCTTCCTGGAGGGTCCGGCCAACCGCCGCATGGAGCTGCTGCGGGCCCTGCGCATCTTCCGCGAGTTCGTGCGCGGCTTCCGCACGCTCCACTTCGTCGGCCCCTGCGCCACGGTCTTCGGCTCGGCCCGCTTCCCGGAGGCGCACCCTCACTACCAGCTCGCACGGCAGACAGGGACGGAGCTGGCCGGCGCCGGCTTCACCGTCATGACCGGCGGCGGCCCTGGAATCATGGAAGCGGCCAACCGCGGCGCCAAGGAAGCCGGCGGCTTCACCATAGGCTGCAACATCCAGCTTCCGCGCGAGCAGCAGCCGAACCCATATCTCGACCTGATGCTGGAGTTCCGCTACTTCTTCGTGCGCAAGGTGATGCTGGTCAAGTACTCCTACGCCTTCATCGCCCTGCCCGGCGGCTTCGGCACCCTGGACGAGATCTTCGAGACTCTGACCCTGATCCAGACCCGGAAGATCCAGGATTTCCCGATCATCCTCATGGGCAGCGATTACTGGCAGCCGCTGCTCGACTTCCTGCACGGCCGCCTGCTGGCCGAGGGCACGGTCAACCCCGAGGACCTGGAGCTGCTCGTGGTCACGGACTCTCCGCAGCAGGCCGCCGCCATCGTGCGCGAGTGTGCCACCCGCCGCTTCGGACTGGAGCTGCCGCGCCCCAAGCCCAGCCGCGTGCTGCGGGAGCTGGAGGCCGATCTGACGGCGTCGCGGGTGAAATAGTCGGGCCTGACCCCGGTAACGCGCACGGGCAGCCGATCTAGGACGGGCCATGCCGCGCTTTCTCCTCCTCGCCCCCCTCCTGACCCTGCCGGCCCTGTGGCGCCAGGATCCCGGCGCCGCCTCCTCCGACCCGTTCGGCCGCCCCGCGGTGCGCATCGGCGTCGAGTTCATGGTGGCTGCGCCCAACGCCACCGAGTTCGAAGCGGTGTTCCAGCCTGACCTGCTGACGCTGGAAGGTGTGCAGGCCTCCGTCTCGGTCGAGAACCAGAAGGCCTACGTCTCCCACTTCGAGGTGGAGTACAGCAACGACGGCGGCTCCGCCATCGCCGATCCGGTCGTGGAGACCCTGCGCGACGGCTGCGAGCTCACGATCACCCCCCACCGCGACCCGGCGGGGCACTGGGGCGGCGCACTGATGTTCCAGGAAGGCCGCATCAACAGCCTGCAGGACGTGGACGTCCGCCTTGGCTCCACGGCAGTCACGCTGCAGATGCCCGACGCCGAGCTGCGCAGCCGCTACCTTCCGCTCACTCCGCGCGCCGACGGCCTGTGGCTCGTCGACCTCGGCCCCGACCCCGACGGCCAGCGCCGCATGCTGCGCGTGAAGATGCACGAAGTCGCCGAGCCCGCGCCTCCGAAGTAGGAACGCGCGCTCCCGCCGTTCAGGCGGACGCGCCGAACGCGCGGCGGATCAGGTATTCCTGCTCGGCCTGGTGGCGCTTGTAGCTGCCGGTGGCGGGGCTGGCGCTGGCCGCCCGGCCGGCATACGCAACGGCCACTCCCACATCCAGGAAGCGCGGCAGCATGTAGCTCCAGGCGCCCATGTTCATGGGCTCCTCCTGGCACCACACCACCTCCGCGCCGGGGTAGCGCCCGAGCTCGGCCCGGACGGACGCGCGCGGGAACGGGTAGAGCTGCTCGACGCGCACCAGAGCGACGTCGCCGTGTCCGTTCTTCTCCCGGAAGTCGGCCAGATCGTGGTAGACCTTGCCGCTGCACAGGACGACGCGGCGCGCTGCGGACGGGGCCACGGCGTCCGGAACGACTTCGAGGAAGCGGCCCGCCGCCAGGTCGCTCACCGGGCTGGCGGCGCGCTTGTCGCGCAGCAGGCTCTTGGGCGTGAAGATGATCAGCGGGCGCTTGGGATCGGAACGACCCTGGCGGCGCAGCAGGTGAAAGTACTGGCCCGAGGTCGAGCAGTTCGCCGCCGTCATGTTGCCCTCGGAACACAGCTGCAGGAAGCGCTCGATGCGGGCGCTGCTGTGCTCGGGGCCCTGGCCGTCGTAGCCGTGCGGCAGCAGCAGCGTGACGCCGCCGATCTGGCGCCACTTGGCCGCGCCGGAGGCCAGGAACTGGTCGATCGGCACCTGCGCGCCGTTGGCGAAGTCGCCGAACTGCGCCTCCCACAGCACCATGGCCGCAGGCCGGGCCACGGCGTAGCCGTACTCGAAGGCCAGCGCCGCCTCCTCGCTCAGCAGCGAGTCGCGCACCTCGAAGCCGGCCTGCTCGGATGCCAGGTCGGCCAGCGGCACGTAGTCGGCTTCGGTGACCTGGTCGCGGATGATGGCATGGCGCTGACTGAAGGTGCCGCGCCCGGAGTCCTGCCCGCACAGGCGCACGTTGACGGCGTCCTGCAGCAGCGCGCCGAAGGCGAGGGCCTCGGCGCAGCCCCAGTCCAGCTCCTGCTCGCCGCGCACCATCCTCTCGCGCCGGCGCAGTTGGCGCAGGAGGTTGGGGTGCACCACGAACCCCTCCGGCATCCGGTTGAGCCGGTCCACGATGGCCACGAGCTGCTCCTGCGGCACACCCGTCTCCGGCGACGGCGCATCCGCGTAGTCGGACGGGTCGTCGTCGCCGAGGTCGACCAGCTCCTCGATCGGCACTTCCGGCATCTGCGCCGCGCGCGACGCCTCCAGGGCCTGATGCAGCTCGTCGTCGATGCGCCGGCCGGTCTCCTCGCATTCCGCGGGCGTCAGCGCCTTGCGCCGCAGCAGCAGCTCGGTGTATGTGACGCGCACCGAGGCGTGGTCCTCGATCTTGCGGTACAGGAGCGGCTGTGTGTACGCCGGATCGTCGCCCTCGTTGTGGCCGCGGCGCCGGTAGCACACCATGTCGATGACCGCGTCCATGTGGAACTCGTTCCAGTAGTCCACGGCCACGTGTCCGGCGCGCAGCACGGCTTCCGGATAGTCGCCGTTGGCGTGCAGGATCGGCGCCTGGATCATCTTGGCGATGTCCGTGCAATACGCGGTGGAGCGCGCGTCCCTGGGGCTGGTCGTGAAGCCGATCTGGTTGTTGACCACCAGGTGCAGCGTGCCGCCGTTGCGGTACGCCGGCAGGTTGGACATCTGCAGCGTCTCCGCCACGACGCCCTGACCCGCGAAGGCGGCGTCGCCGTGGATCAGGATGGCCAGCACCTTGCACCGGTCCGTGTCCCCGATCTCGTCCTGGAAGCCGCGCACCATGCCGCACACGACCGGGTCCACGGCCTCCAGGTGGCTGGGATTGGCGCTCAGCACCACCTCCACCTCCTGTCCCGAAGCCGTGGTGAACACGCCGCGCTGGCCCAGGTGGTACTTCACGTCGCCGCTGCCCTCGGAGGAGCGCGGCAGCACCGTGCCCTCGAACTCCTGGAAGATCTGCTCGTAGCTCTTGCTCAGGATGTTGGCGAGCACGTTCAGACGGCCGCGGTGCGCCATGCCGATGACCACCTTCTCGACGCCGTAGCCGGCCGCGCGCTCGATGATCTCGGCCAGCGCCGGAATCAGGGACTCGGCGCCCTCGAGCGAGAAGCGCTTGTTCCCCACGAAGCGCATGTGCAGGAATTGCTCGAAGTTCTCGGCGCGGATCAGGCGCTCGAGGATGCGCACGCGATGGTCGTGGTCGAAGACTTCCTCGTTGCGTCGCGGCTCGATACGGTCCCGCACCCACCACTTGCGGTCGCGGTCGGCGATATGCATGTATTCGACGGTCCAGCGCCGGCAGTAGCTCTCGCGCAGCACCTCGAGGATCTCGCGCAGCGTCATGACGGGCTTGCCGCACATGCCGCTGGCCAGGAACTCGCGGTCCAGGTCCCAGATCGTGAAGCCGTAGCTGGCCGGATCCAGCGAGGGGTGGTACTCGGGCCGGTACTCCAGCGGGTCCAGGTCCGCCTGCAGCAGGCCGCGCACGCGATAGGCGTTGATCAGCTCCCAGGCCTTGGCCTGCTTCTCGCCCTCCTCCCGCCCGGTCACCGGCCGGCCCGCGTCCGGCGCCGGATGGAACGGCCTCCACGGCACGCGCAGCGTCCCGAACACGCGCTCGTAGAACTCGTCCGCGCCCTGCAGCAGGTCCTCGACGCGCTTGAGCAGCAGCCCCGACTCCGCGCCCTGGATGACGCGATGGTCATACGTGCTGGTCATGGTCATGACCGGCCCGATGGCGAAAGCGGCCAGGTTCGACGCCGCCATTCCACCCACCGCCGGCGGCACCGCGATGGTGCCCGTGGCGACGATCAGCCCCTGCCCCTGCACCAGCCGCGGCACGCTCATGTGCGTGCCGAACCCGCCCGGATTGCTCAGCGAGGCCGTGGTGCCGCGGAAGTCGGCCGCCTCCAGCTTCCCCGTGCGCGCCCTGGCGACGACCTCCTCGTACGCCGCGTGGAACGCCTTGAAGTCCAGCGTCTCGGCTTTCTTGATGTTCGGCACCACCAGCGCCCGTCCCTTGGGCGTCTCCATGTCGATGGCGAGGCCCAGATTGACGTGCCTGGGCGTGGCCTTGTACGGCCTGCCGTCGCGTTCCTCGTAATACGACTGCAGGCTGGGCTGCTCGCGCAGCGCCTGCACCAGCGCGTACGCGATCAGGTGCGTGTAGCTGGCCTTGCCGAGCACGCGCACCGCCATGTGCGCGTTGATCACGCGCCGGTTCTCCTCCAGCACCTTCACCGGCAAGGTGCGCACCGACGTCGCGGTCGGCACCTCCAGGCTCGCGA
This sequence comes from Planctomycetota bacterium, assembly GCA_004295085.1. Taxonomy (GTDB): domain Bacteria; phylum Planctomycetota; class UBA1135; order UBA1135; family UBA1135; genus SHNF01. The sequence continues at coordinate 613,782 of SHNF01000002.1, forward strand.
TCATGTTCTCGGCGATGCGCGCGCCCACGCCGCGCAGCGGCTCGATGGCGACCTCCTCGCTCTCGGCAGTGGCCGCCACCACGGCGTCCCCGTTGCCGCTGGCTGTGCCGCCATCCAGCTGCTCGAACCAGGAGCGCCATTCCGGCTGCACCTGCTCCGGTGCGTGGCGCCATTGCTCGAACAAGGTCTGTACGTACGCGGCGTTGACGCCGAATTCGCGCTCGAAGTCGATGGCCATGGAGACTGGGGATCCGGGGACGGACCCCTAATTGTAGGACAGCTCGCCCGGTCCCAGGTCCGCCAGCACCGCGGCCCAGTACGCCAGCACCACCGCCCCCAACTCCAACTGGCGCGGGTGCACGCTCTCCAGCACGTCATTGGCACTGTGGTGCAGGTCGAAGTACCGGGTGTCGTCCACCGACAAGCTTCCTTCGGGCGCCCCCGCCCGCTCCGCCATCGGCCCGATGTCCGCACCGCCTCCCCCGCCGCTCACGCGCTCGGCCGCGATCGCCGCCAGCGGCGCCCCGGCCGGCCGCAGCCGTTCCAGCACGTGCTCATCCACGGACAGGCCCAGCCCGCGCGGCGTGCCGCCGCCGCTGTCGCTCTCGATCAGCACGAAGTGCGCCTCCCCGGCGTGCGCCTCGGCGTATCCGCGCCCGCCCGCCAGCCCGTTCTCCTCGTTCGCGAACAGCACCACGCGCACCGTGCGCAGCGGCGCCACCCCGCAGGCCAGCAGCAGCCGCGCCGCCTCCAGCACGTGCGTGCATCCCGCCCCATCATCGTGCGCCCCATCGCCGGTCTCCCAGGCATCCAGGTGCGCGCCGAGCACTACGACTTCTTCCGGCCATTTCGATCCCGCGATCTCTCCCACCACGTTCCACTGCTCGCGGTCCGCCAGTTCGCGGCAGTGCGTCTCCAGGGTCACGCTTTCCACCTTCCCCGCCGCCAGCGCCGCGCTCAGCCGTTCCGCGCTCTGCACCCCCAGCGCCAGCGCCGGGATCTTCGGCCCGGCGTCCTCGAAGCGCGTCATGCCGGTGTGCGGCACGTCGTCGTCCGCGCTGCTCAGCGAGCGTATGACCACGCCCACCGCACCGAGCTTGGCCGCCAGCGCCGGCCCGCGCGTACGCTGGCCCGCGGCCCCGCCATAGGCCTGGAAGCTGCTGCGCGCCGCGGGATTCATGCGCTGGTTCAGGAACACGATCCTGCCCTGCAGGCTGCCCCCCGCGGCCTCCAGCTCCGCCAGCGCCGCCAGGCCGTTCAGCTCGACGGCCGGCGCCGTCACCGAGCCCGCCGGCGAGCCGCCCAGCGCGCACGCCGACAGCTCCAGCGCGCTCCCGTCCGCCAGCCGCGCGCTGGCGCGCTCCGGATCCCCGCGCTCCCAGTGCGGGGCCATCACCGGCTCCATGCGCACGTTCGCGAGCCCGATGTCCTGCATCGTCCGCTCCGCCCAGCGCGCGGCCGCCTCGTACCCGGGCGATCCCGCCAAGCGCTTCGGCGCCACCTCCAGCAACTCCACCAGCATCCCGTACGCCCGCCGCTCCCCCAATCCCCGGTCCAGCAGCGCCTGCGCCAGTTCCGGCCGCGCCGCCACCGCCGGCCGCACGTCCCGCGCGGGTGCAGTCTCGCTGGCGGGAGGCAACACCGCGTCTTGCTGCGTGGCATCGGAGGACGCGCACGCAGTCAGGAGTCCAAGCAGACCGATCCGAAGCAGGGTTGGGCGCATGCGAGACACGTCTTTGTAGAAGAACGCCACGGCCGGTCAAGTCCGCTACAGCGACTCCCGCCGCCAAGCGGAGCCAAAGCAACACGGTCGAGTCCTGCTCATTCCCAGGTCATTCCCTGCCTCTGCACGCTGATACGGATAGCGTTCACGCAATGCCTTCCGATTTGGCGCGGGATCGCAGCCACGACCCGCACGATTCATGCCTCAAGCCGCGGAGGGTTCCTTGACCGCAACCCACAGGCCGTCGCCGAAGGGGACGATGATGCCGCGAAGGTTCGGGGTGGAGGCGACCAGGTCGTTGAAGGCGCGGATGTGGGTGACACCGGGGTCGGCCGGGTGCGGATCCAGGAGCTGGCCGAAGGCGAAGGCGTTGTCGGCCATGATGAGGCCGCCGGGGCGGACGATGCGCAGCAGCTCGCGCAGGTAGAGCGGGTAGTTCTCCTTGTCGGCGTCGATGAAGCCGGCGTCGGCGCTGCCGGCGCCGAAGCGGGACAGGACGGCGGCGCCGGCGCCGCGGTGCACGCGGATGCGGTCGTCCAGGCCGAAGCGCTGGATCCAGTGCTCGGCGAAGTCGGCGTGGCGCGGCTCCAGCTCGATGGTGTCCACGCGGCCGTCGAGGGGCAGGACCAAGGCCATGGAGATGGCGGAGTAGCCGGCGAGGGTGCCGACCTCCACCACCCGGCGCGCCCGGGCGGCCAGGAGCAGGATGCGCATGAACTCGGCCTGCTCGGGGGCGATCCAGATCTCGGGGATGCCGGCCTGCGCGGCCGCGCGCTTCAGTTCCCGGAGGCGGGGGTCCTCGGGGCAGGCGTGGGCGGCGATGTAGCGGTAGTGGCGGTCGGTGACGGCGTCGGACGCGGAGGACATGGCGGGCGCGCGCCTAGTATGACCGGCCGCAGGGATGCCGGAGATCCACTTCACGCCGCAGCTCGAGCGTTTCCTGTCCGCCCCGACGCGGCAGGTGGACGCGGGCACGGTCCGCGCCGCGCTGGTGGCGGTGTTCGCCGCGAACCCGGCGCTGCAGGGCTACATCCTGGATGACCAGGGGCGGCTGCGCCAGCACGTGGCCGTGTTCGTGGACGGCCAGCCGCTGCTGGACCGCGCCGGCTTGAGCGATCCCCTGGCGCCGACGAGCCGCATCTTCGTCATGCAAGCGCTTTCTGGAGGATAGCGATGAGTGACCGTCTGTACCTGGGCACGCGCAAGGGCGTCTTCACGCTGCGCCGCTCCCCCACGGGCCGCTGGTCGGTGTGGAAGGTGGCGTTCCTGGCCGATCCGGCCAGCATCGTGCTGTCGGACGCGCGCGACGGCACGCTCTACGCCGCCCTGGACCTGGGCCATTTCGGCGTGAAGCTGCACCGCCTGCGCGCCAATGCGCGCAAGTGGGAGGAGATCGCAGCACCGGCCTTTCCCGAAGGCGCCGATCCGGCGGCTTCGTCCACGGCCGAGCCGTCGGCCGCCGCGCCCAGCGTCAGCAAGGTCTGGGCGCTGGCTGCAGGCGGGACGGACCAGCCGGGCTGGCTGTGGTGCGGCACGATCCCGGGAGGCTTGTTCCTGTCCAAGGACGGCGGCAAGAACTGGGAGCTGGTGCGCTCGCTGTGGGACCATCCGCAGCGCAAGGAATGGTTCGGCGGCGGAGCCATCCATCCGGGGATCCACTCCGTGTGCGTGGATCCGCGCGACAGCAGGCGGCTGGCGGTGGGCGTGAGCTGCGGCGGCGTGTGGCGCAGCCGCGACGCCGGGGCGAGCTGGGAGCTGCGCGGCACCGGCATGCGCGCGGCGTACATGCCCCCGGAACGCGCAATGGATCCGGTCATCCAGGATCCGCACATGATGGTGCGCTGCCCGGCGGCGCCGGACGTGCTGTGGGTGCAGCACCACAATGGCATTTTCCGCAGCGATAACGACTGCGAGAGCTGGAGCGAGATCAAGAACGTGCAGCCGTCCAGCTTCGGCTTTGCCGTGGCCGTGCACCCCAAGGATGCGGACACGGCCTGGTTCGTCCCGGCGCAGAGCGACGAGAAGCGCGTGCCGGTAGACGGGCAGGTGGTGGTCAACCGCACCCGCGACGGCGGCAGGAGCTTCGAGACCCTGCGCAAGGGGCTGCCGCAGCGCCATGCCTATCACCTCGTCTACCGGCATGGCCTGGACGTCGACCCCACGGGCCGGCAGCTGGCCTTCGGCTCCACCACCGGCGGGCTGTGGATCAGCGAGGACGGCGGCGACTCCTGGAAGAGCCCGGCTCCGCACCTTCCGCCCGTCTACTGCGTGCGCTTCGGCTGAACCGGCCGCGGAGCTTTCGGCCGGCCTCTTCCGGCAACCTTGGCGATTGGTGCCGCGATGGCACCAATCGCCAAGGTTCCGAAATCAGCCTGGCAATTGGATCACGCGCCAGAGGGCCCAGACGAGCCAGGTGGAGAGAAGGGGGCCGACTGCCGGCTTCCACCAGCCGGGGCGCGGCCAGGCGCGCTGGCCGCGGACCTGCGCGAAGGCGATCACAGCGCCGGCCGCGCAGGTCAGGAACAGGAACGGGCCGAAGAGGTGCAACGTGAAGGCCTCCGCGAGCTGGCCGTGCGCGGTCGCCACGAACGAGCGCGTGAGCCCGCAGCCTGGGCAGGGCAGCCCCGTGGCGCGCCGCAAGGGGCACAGCACGGGTCCGTGCGCGACCTTGGCCGGCTCCAGGAGGAAACTCGCCAGCAGCGCCGCAAGGGCGGCGACCGGCAGGCCGTGGCGGCGGAGGACGTCGCCCGCGCTCACTTGCGCAGCGGCAGGCCGTTGGGATCGCGCACCTGGTTGGTGGCGAACAGGATGACGTCGATCAGGTACCAGATGCCGAAGCCGCCGCAGGTCAGGAGCTTCACGATGCCGAGGCCCGTCTGGCCCACGTAGAAGCGGTCCACGCCCAGCCAGCCGATGAAGATCGAAAGCAGCAGCGCGACCAGCCATTCCTTGTCCGAGAACAGCCCGGGCAGCTCCTTGGCGGGGAACCAGTAGCCGCCGCTCTCCTTGCGCAGCATGGTGTCGCCCTTGACCTGGCCGGTGCGCACCATCATCTGCAGGTCCTGGAAGCCGTAGGGGCCGTCTTCGCCGCCGAAGCGTTGCAGGAAGAAGCGCTCGTTGATCATGTTGGGCTCCTTATTGCGGATGGCGGCCCGCCAATTGCAGCGGTGCGGGGGGCAGATTGAATCGGTTGCATCTTTGCGTGATTCAACTGTATCATTCCGGCGATGGGCCGCGCCTGGCTCCTGCTGATCCACCAGCTGCCCCCGGAGCCCGCCTACCTGCGGGTCAAGGTGCGCCGCCGACTGCAGCAGCTCGGGGCGCTGGCGCTCAAGAACACCGTATACGTGCTGCCGGCAAGCGACGCCGGGCTCGAGGACTTCCAGTGGCTGGGCCGGGAGATCGTCCAGCTGGGCGGCGAAGCCTTCGTCTGCGAGGCCGCCTTCCTGGAAGGGCTCAGCGACGCAAGCGTGCGCCAGCAGTTCCTGGAAGCCTGCTCGGCCCGTTATCACGCCGTGCGGGAGGAAGCCGTGGCGGCCAGGGAGGCGCTGGGCAGCCTGTCGTCCCCCGAGCGGCTTGCGGAGGCGCGCGCAGCAGCGGCGCGCCTGGGGCGCAGCCTGGAGGAGATCGCCACGCTGGATTTCTTCGGCTCCGGCGCCCGCAGCGACGCCGAAGCCGCGCGCAAGGGCCTGGAGAAGCGCATCCTGGAGCTGGAGGCGCGGCCGGCTGCTGCTCCGGCGACCGCAGCCCGGAAAGGCCGGGAGAAGCACCGCGGCCGCACCTGGGTCACGCGCAGCGGCGTGTATGTCGACCGCATCGCCAGCGCCTGGCTGATCCGCCGATTCATCGACCCGCAGGCGCGCTTCCGCTTCGTGTCCGCGCGCGGCTACCGCCCGGCGGCCGGCGAGCTGCGCTTCGACATGTCCGAGGCCGAGTTCACCCACGAAGGCGAGAATTGCACTTTCGAGGTCCTGCTGCAGCGCTTCGGCCTGTCCGATCCCGGCCTCACCGCCATCGCGGAGCTGGTGCACGACCTCGACCTCAAGGACGGGAAGTTCGGAAGGCCCGAGTCCGCGGGCATCGAGCGCATGTTCGCAGCCATCGCCGCGGCGCACCGCGGCGACGAGGAGCGCCTCGCCCGCGGCGGCGCCGTTCTCGACGACCTCTATCAGCTCTACGCGCGCAAGGGACATGACTGAAGCACGGCAGCCGTCGTTCTGGGAGGCGTTGCGCTTCTGGCTCAAGCTGGGCTTCATCAGCTTCGGCGGGCCGGCCGGGCAGATCGCCATCATGCACGAGGAGCTGGTGGAGCGGAGGAAGTGGATCAGCGAGTCGCGCTTCCTGCACGCGCTGACCTACTGCAACCTGCTGCCCGGGCCGGAGGCGCAGCAGCTGGCCACGTACTGCGGCTGGCTGCTGCACCGCACCTGGGGCGGCATCGCGGCCGGAGCCCTGTTCGTCCTGCCTTCGGTCTTCATCCTGTGGGCGCTGAGCTACGTGTACGTGGTCCACGGCACGCTGCCCTTCATCGCCGGGATCTTCTACGGGCTCACGGCCGCAGTGCTGGCGGTCGTGGCGTCGGCGGTGATCCGTATCGGCAGGAAGACCCTGAAGAACGCGCTGCTGTGGGCGCTGGCGGCGGCGGCGTTCGTGAGCATCTATTTCCTGCGCGTAGACTTCCCCTGGGTCATCCTGGGAGCCGGCCTGGTCGGCCTGCTGGGCAGCCGCTACGCGCCCGAGCTGTTCCGTTCCGGGGGCGGGCACGGGGCCGCCGCGGCCGACGAGGACGGCATCGTCGCGCACACGCGGCCGTCCTGGACGCGCGCGCTGCGCGTGACGGCGCTCTGCGGGGTGCTGTGGTGGACACCGGTGATCCTCCTGGGGCTGTGGCTGGGCTGGGGCAGCACGCAGGTCGCGGAAGGCGTCTTCTTCAGCAAGGCGGCAATGGTGACCTTCGGCGGCGCCTACGCGGTGCTGCCGTACATCGCTCAGAAGGCGGTGGAGCACTACGGCTGGCTGGGCACCAGCCAGATGACAGCCGGGCTCGGGCTGGCGGAGACCACACCCGGCCCCTTGATCATGGTGGTGCAGTTCGTGGGTTTCCTGGGCGGTTACTACCATCCGCCCGCGGGCCTGTCCCCGCTGCTCTCAGCCACGCTCGGCGCCCTGATCACGACCTGGGTGACCTTCCTGCCGTGTTTTCTGTGGATCTTCCTGGGCGCGCCTTACGTGGAGAGCATGCGCGGCAACCCGCGCCTGAGCGCGGCCCTCACCGCCATCACCGCGGCGGTCGTGGGCGTCGTGATGAACCTCGCGGTCTGGTTCGGGCACAAGCTGGTCTTTCCGGAGGCCGGCGGCGTGGACTGGTTCGTGCTCGTGGTCGGCGCCGCTGCCTTCGTGGCGATCGTGCGCTTCAAGGCCGGCATGATCCCGGTCATCCTGGCCAGCGGAGCGCTCGGGCTGGCCTGGAAGACGCTCTACTCCACGTAGAACGGGCTGGACCAGGCGGCGTGCTGGTCCGCCTGCACCACGCGCACGTACACCGATTCGCCGGACTGCAGGCCCTCCAGCGGCCGGCGCGCGCTGAACACGCGCGCGCCGTCACCGGCGAGGCTGGCAGCCACGGCGCCGGAGCGCACGATGTCCACGCGCTCGATGGGCGCGGTGCCGACCACTGAGATCACCAGCTCCCGCGCCGCTTCCGACGCGGGCAGGCTCGCACCCATGCGCGCGCCGCCCAGCGAGGTGCGCAGGAGGATGCGCGCGCCGCTGGTGGCGTAGCAGCGGCGGGCGCGCAGGGCTTCCAGCACGCCGGCGCGCGTGCACTCCTCGCTCAGTATGGCCGCCAGGCCTCCACAGGAAGAGGCGAGATGGCCCAGGCCCGGATGCCCGTCATGGCCGTCACTGCTGCCGAGGAAGCCGAGACGGTAGCCGCGGCCCAGGGCGTCGCGCACGTAGTTGCCGGGGACGGCGCCGCGGATGCGCCGGGGGGAGTCAGGCGCCTCGCTGCTGCCGTGCACCGACACGATCTCGGTCACCGGTTCCAGCCTTGGGTCGGGAGCGATGCTCCAATCGGTGGCGATGGCACTGCCGGCGCTGTGGTGCGCGAGCGTGAGCGCGTCCTGGCCGCGCAAGGCCTCCCACAGCTCGGGCGGCGTGTCGTAGCGCTCGTCCATGGAGCTGTAGAGCCGGCCGCTGTCGCCGAAGTAGAGGACGTGGCGGTGGCCGTGGATCCAGCTGGTCCATTCATACCCGGGCAAGGTCACGAGCCGGCCGGGCTCGTGGTAGCGCGCTGCGGCGTCCTGCACCTCCTGCCATGACTGCGGATGCTGGTCCAGGAACAGCATGCCCCAATGATCGTGGTCGGTGACCGCGGCCACGTCCAGGGCGGCGACGTCGCGCGCGTAGGCGTAGACGTCGTCCAGGCGCCCGGTGCCGTCGGACAGGGCGCTGTGGATCTGCAGGTCGCCCCACAGCACGCGCGGGGCGTCCGCGGCCACCAGCAGCGGATTGCTTTCGGCCAGCAGGCCGCCGGGGCCCTCGGCCAGGACGCGGAACAGGCCTTCCTGCTGCGCCATCAGCTCGATGGTCTTGCGGCCGCCGCCACCGGCATCCAGGGTGATCGCGGGCGGCGCCAGCAAGCCCTCCCCGATCACGTCCAGGCGCACCTCGCCGGCGGCATCCACGCCGGCGTTGCCATCCGCGTCCAGCAGCGCGACCGTCAGGCGCACGGCAGAGCCTGGACGGGCGGTGCTCGGAAGCGTGAGCAGCAGGCGCGCCGGCGGCCCCGGCGCCACGGGCACACCGGGCGAATCGGCCAGCACCTTGCGCACGCCGTCGCCGTCGCCGTCCACCGCGAACCAGAAGCGCGAGTCGGCCTCGGCGAAGCGGTCCGCGTAGGCGCCCGCCGGACCCGCACCATAGACGATGCGCAGCCGCTCACCGGGCGCCAGCCTGCGCCCTTGCAGCTCGATGCCGAGCAGTTGCGCGTCCAGCGAGCGCGCCGCGAGGCGGACGCCTTGCGCCTCGGTGCTCACCGTGGTGTAGCCGGGGCGCTCCGGATCCTCCACCTGCGGCGTGCTCCAGCCCCAGAATGGACTGACTTGCAGGTAGACCGCGCCGCCTTCCGCCACGCCCAGCGGCCCGGCTTCGTACTGCAGCGTCCAGCGGCCGGGCGCCCCGGCCGCTGCCGGAGTCGAGGCGTCCTCCTCCGACTCCAGCCAGGCACGGCCGCCGCCGTCCGCGGGATGGCGCGGCGCGGCCAGGTCAGCGCGCAGGCCTTCATACACGTCCAGGCGGGCGGTCGCCGGAACCTTGGACGCCGGCGCGGCCGGTTGCTGCGCCGCCGGGCGCGCATCGGCCTGCGCAGCGGCCTGCGCAGCGGCTCCGGGAGGCGCCTCCCGGCCGCAGCATGCGCAGCACAACAGCCCGATCGCGATCCGGCGGCCGTCAGTCATCTTGCCAGGCCGCCTGCAGACTGCGGACCACGGTCCCGAGCACGCGCAGCCGCGCGTAGCGCTTGTCCTCGGCGGAGACCACGGTCCAGGGCGCGGCCGGCTGATCCGTGCGCCGGAACATGTCCTCGGCGGCGATCATGTAATCGTCCCATTTCTCGCGGTTGCGCCAGTCCTCCGGCCCGATCTTGTACTCCTTGAACGGGTCCTGTTCGCGCTCGCGGAAGCGCCGCAGCTGCTCGTCCTTGCTGATCTGCAGCCAGAACTTGGCGATCACCGCGCCCGCGTCGCTGTAGCTGCGCTCGAAGGCGGCGATCTCGCCGTAGGCGCGCTGCCATTCCTCCTTGCTGCACAGCTCCTCCACGCGTTCCACCAGCACGCGTCCATACCAGGAGCGGTCCCAGATGACGATCTCGCCCTTGCGCGGCATGCGCGCCTGGAAGCGCCACAGCCAGTGGTGCAGGCGTTCCGCCGGATCCGGCGGGCCGACCGGGATGACGCGGTAACCGCGCGGGTCCAGGCGCCCGGTGAGGCGGCGGATGACGCCGCCCTTGCCGGCCGCGTCGACACCCTCGAACACGATGATGACCGGAAAGCGCGGCTCATCGCGCTGGCGGACCTGCTCGCGCAGCACCTGCAACTGCAGCTCGCGCAGTTCTTCCTTGTACGCAGCCTCGTCCTCGACCCGCGCCGACAAGTCGAGCGTCTTGAGGCTGGGGAACGCGCTCTGCGCCACGCCAGGGGCAGGATACACTGCGCCGCAGCCGTCCCCGACTTATTCATGGACACGTCCTCGCCGGCGCCGCAGCCGCTCACCTGGAAGGGGGTCTGTCACCTTCTCTTCCAGTACGACGTCGGCCAGAACATCGACCTGCAACGCTGCCGCGGCCTGATCGCCGCCCAGCCGGCCCTCATCCAGCAGGAGCACCGGGCTCCGTCCTGGTTCCAGTTCAACCCGCCGCCGCTGCAGGTGCTGCAGGAGAGCCCGCCGGCGCAGTTCGGCGCCTGGCGCACCGCGCCGCGCGTCAGCGTGCTGCTGTACGACTTCGGCGCCATCTCCATCGGCTACGACGTGCCCTTCGCCGGAACGCTGGCGCAGCTCACCGAACTGAGCTGCTCCCTGCAGGAGAGCCACGGCCTGTGGGAGACGTCGCGCGGGCACGTGCAGCAGGTGCTGGAGGCGGTGCGCTCCGCTGTGTCCAAGCCGGGCCTCGCCGACCTCACCGAGGACTACGTCATCTTCCAGATGGAGGAGCCCGACCCCCCCATCTCCCTGACCGAGCTGCCGAAGGCCTACGCCCGCGAGCTGGCGCAGGTCCTGCGCGGCGAGCGCGAGTCTCTGTCCGGCGAGGAGGTGTTCGAGGCCGTGGGCAGCCGCGTCAGCTACGGCCCCGACGACCTGACGCTGGTGGACTGGCAGGCGGCGCTCCTGATCGGCAAGGGCATGGGGGACGTGAAGGCGGTGCTGGAGTTCGCGAGCGTCCAGCTGCTGGAGATGCGCTTCCTGGACCGCAAGCTGGATGAGGCCCTGGACCGCTCGTACGAGACCCTGGCGTCCCGGTCGCGCATCTGGCTGCGCTCCACCTCCACCGAGCTGCTGCGCGTGGGCCAGATGCAGGTGGACGCCGCGATCCTGCACGAGCGCGTCATCAACGCCCTGAAGCTGCTCGGCGACCAGTACCTGGCCCGCGTCTACCAGCTGGCCTCGCGCCAGTTCCGGCTGTCGGAATGGAACACGACGCTCCTGCGCAAGATCGAGACGCTGGAGAGCATCTACGAGAAGCTCAACGACCAAGGCCAGACCAAGCGCATGGAGATCCTGGAGCTGATCATCATCGTCCTGATCCTGATCTCCATCGTCCTGCCCTTCCTCGGCCTGCACTGACGTGCGCCGCGCCTTCCTCACGGCGCGCTGGTCCCATCTCTGCATTCTGACCTGGGAAGCTGCTCCGGAGCTGCTCCTGCCCCACCTCCCGGCGGGACTGGACCTCGACCGCCGTGACGGGCGCTGCTACGCCAGCGTGGTCGCCTTCCACTTCCTGGACACGCGCGTGTTCGGCCTGCGCTGGCCCGGCCACCGCGACTTCCCGGAGTGGAACCTGCGTTTCTATGCGCGCGAGGGCCCCCGCCGCGGCGTCGTGTTCGTGCGCGAGCTGGTGCCCAGGAGATGGATCGCCTGGGCCGCGCGCGCCTTCTACAACGAGCCCTATTCCACGGCGGCGTTCCGGAGCGACGTCCGCGAGCACGCCGGCGCGCTCGTCGTCGAGCATCGCGTCAACTTCCAGGGGCGCGAGCACCGCCTGTCCGTCACCGCTGGCCTCGCTCCATACCTTCCACGCGAGGACAGCTTCGAGCACTGGGTCAAGGAGCACCAGTGGGGCTTCGGGCGCGACCGCTCCGAGCACCTGCTCCGCTACGAGGTGCGCCACCCGGTATGGCCGCTCTATCCCGTCCTCGATTTCGACCTCAAGACCGACTTCGCGCAGCTCTACGGGGCCGCCTGGGAGCCGCTCGGACGCCGCCCGCCCGATTCCGTGGTGCTGGCGCAGGGCTCCGAGGTCAGTGTCTGGCCGGCCGAGCGTGACTGCAGGGCCAGCGCCAGCCCGGCGCGCGGCGATAGCCCCAGCCGGCGGTAGCCGAGCTGCGCGGCGGCGGCGTCGCCGTACAAGGCCGGGATCACGGTCGGTGGATCCGCCGCCGCGAGCAGCGGCGCCAGCACCGCGCGCGTGTAGGCGAGGTCCTCGGCGTCGAGGGCCGGCGCCGAGCACCCTGCGGAAAGCATGACGGCGCCTTCCTGCGCCAGCATCTCCCCCAGCGTGCGCGCGTAGCCATGGCATTGCACGTAGGCCGCGCGGAACACGCACTGGCGCACCTCTTCGGCGATCTGCGCCGGCGCGTAGGTCTCGCTGGTCCACAGCAGGACCGGGATCCAGCCGCGCTTGTGCATGGCCTTGCCGCGGAAGCGGTGCTCGAATTCGCTGGTGTAGCGGTTGGTCCAGCCGCCGCGCAGGTCGTCGCTAACCACCAGGCCGACCCGGTACCGGCCGGGCTGGCTCTGCAAGCTCGACTGCGTCTCTGCACAGGCCTGCAATGCCGCGGCCTCGGCCTCCATCTCGAGCAGGCGATCCAGGAACGGCGGCATGTGCTCCTTGCCCATCGGGTTCATCGCCACGAGCGGCAGCTTGAGGTCGCCGCTACGCGCGTCGATCATCGTGCGCAGGTACTCCTGGAAGCGCGCCAAGCCGCGTGGCAGCGCGTAAAGGTCGCGCTGCACCTGCAGCAGCGGCACGTGTTCGAGCTGCACTTCCGACTACTGGACGACCAGCGCCAGCGTGCGCGTGACGGAGAGGAATTCGCCGGTGACGGGGTCGCGCGTGACGGCCGCGGCCCAGATGGGCGTCCCGGGCGGAAGGCCGGGCACGGTGACGTTGGGCGTCGCCGCACTGCCGTTGGCAATGGGCGCCGTGGTGAGCGGAGTCAGGTTGGCGACCGCCCAGGCGGTGAAATCGTCGAAAACCAGGCTCAGGTAGCGGCCGCTGGCGTCGGGCAGGAAGACCTGCCCGTTCTCGCCCGTTCCCGACAGCAGGACGTGGCCGCGCGCGCCGGACTCGCCGGCGCCGCTGAGACGGAAGTTGGCGATGCCGCCAGCCGTGAGGTCGCCTTCCAGCGCCAGCCAGGGATAGCGCCCGGCGGCGGCGTAGATGTCCTCCTCGCCGCCGGAGGCGTAGAACTCGCGCAGATCGGCCCAGGCCACGGCCACGTTGCCCTCGGAGTCGGCGGCGAGGGCCGGGGAGACGTAGTCGAAGCCGTCGGTGGCCGCATCGGCGCTCAACAGCAGCCGCGGCTGGAAGCTGCGGCCGCCGTCGAAGCTGTGAACCAGCCAGGGCTCGCCGTCGTAGAGGGTGTCGTAGGTGACGTAGACGTCATCCCCGCGCACCAGGAGGTTGAGGCCGCGGTCGGCGTCCGGCCCCGGGTTGAGGCCGATCTCCGCCGGCAGCCAGGTCACGCCGAAGTCGTTCGACACGTTCACGGTCGAGCCGAGGCCCTGCTGCCAGCCCACGATCACGTTGCCGTTGCCGGCGGCGATGACCGGCAGGATCGACTCGCTGACCCCGGGACCGGTACCCGTGTCCAGGCGCCGGTCGCTGCCGTCCCACTGCTCGCCACGGCCGAAGGAGCGATTGAAGAAGACGTCGTTGTTGCCGCTGCGGCGCTCGTACCAGGCGACGTACACGTACGGGCCGTCCACGGCGATCTCTGGGCAGTACGAGGCGACGGCTCCGGGCGCCGTGCCGGTGTCCAGACGGATCGGCGAAGGCTTCCAGGTGACCCCGCGATCGTGCGAGACGTTGATGAAGACGTCGGGCGGGCCGTTGCGCCAGTCGGCCCAGGTGACGTAGACGTCGTCGCCCTCGGTCGCGACGCGCGCCTGCTGCGGCGAAACGGCGCCGCCGCTGATGTCGAGGTCGAAGGGCAGCCAGGTGGCGCCGCGGTCGCGCGACACCTGGAACACGACCTTGCGCGGCACGCCGGAGGCCTGCGACCAGACCGCGTACACGTCGTCGCCGCTGGCGGCGACCGAGGGGAAGGTCAGGAAGCGCCGGCCGACTTCGTCGTGGTTCAGGCGCTGCTCGGGGGCCCAGGTCTGCCCACCGTCCTGGCTGCTCGCGACCGCGATGTCGTAGTAGTAGCCGCCGGCGCCGGTCGGCCGGCCCTTGCGCCGGTCGAAGTAGAAAACGTGCACGGAGTTACCGGAGACCGCCAGGGCGCTGCCGATCACGCCCGGGCTGCCCGGCGGGTTGACGCGGATGGGATCCGCGAGCCAGGTGCGTCCGCCGTCCTGCGACGCATTCAGGAACATGCGCGAGCTCGCGGCCTCGCGGTAGTCCGCCCATGCCACGCGCACCAGGTCGCCGGCGACGTGGACCGCGGGCGGGCCGGAGGCGGAAGCGCCCGGGGCGTCGCCAAGGTCCACGCGCGCGTCCGGGTAGAACTGGGCCGGGGCGGGGGCGGACAGGAGGAGGATGGAGAGGATTGCGTGCATGCAGGGCCAGGGCTGAACGGCGGGGCCAAGGTACCACCCGGGTTTTCAGGCTGATTCAGGGGGGCTTGACAACAAATATTGTCAATGCTCCAATGAGCCCCATGCGCGAGGTGGAAGTCATCGAGGACCCGGCGGCGGCGACGGTCGCGCTCGAGCCGGTCCGAAGCCGCCTCCTGTCCGAGCTGGTGCAGCCCGCCAGCGCCGCCGGGCTGGCGCAGCGTCTAGGCATCCCCCGCCAGAAGGTGAACTATCACCTGCGAGCGCTCGAGGCGCACGGACTGGTGCGCGAGGTCGAGACACGCCAGTGGGGCGGCCTGACCGAGCGCCGCCTGGTCGCCAGCGCGCACTCCTACGTCGTGTCGCCGGGGGCGATGGGGCCCGCGGCAAGCTCCCCCGAGCGCAGCGCCGACCGGCTCTCGGCAGGCTACCTGGTGGCGCTGGCTGCGCGCGTCGTGCGCGAGGTCAGCCAGCTCGTGCGCCGCGCGGCGCAGGCGGAGCAGCGGCTCGCCACGCTCTCGATCGATACCGAGGTCCGCTTCCGCTCGCCGGCCGAGCGCGCCGCCTTCAGCCGCGAGCTGGCCGCGTCCGTCGCCGCGCTGGCCGCGCGCTACCACGACGCCGACGCGCCCGGTGGGCGCGCGCACCGGCTGGTCGTGCTCGCCCACCCTCTTCCTCGTAACTCCAAACCCAAGACATCGTCATGAGCGTCAAGAAAGAACCGTCCGGCCGCCGCAGCGTCCAGGTTGAAGTCGAGGTCCCCGGCACGCCGGAGCAGGTGTGGCAGGCGATCGCGACCGGGCCCGGCATCTCGTCGTGGTTCATGCCGTGCCAGGTCGACGGGCGCGTCGGCGGCTCGATCGCCTGCGATTTCGGCTCGGGCATGGTGTCGGGCGCCAAGATCACGGTCTGGGAGCCGCCGCACCGGCTGGTGGCGGAGGACTCGACCTGGCTGCAGGGCGGGCCACCGGTCGCGACCGAGTGGATCGTCGAGGCGCGCGGCGGCGGCAAGTGCGTCGTGCGGGTCGTGCACAGCTTGTACGCGAGCACCGACCAGTGGGATGACCAGATCGAGAGCACCGAGACCGGCTGGCCGTCCTTCTTCCATGTGCTGCGCTACTACCTGCAGCACCACGCCGGGGAGCGCAGCGCCACCGCCCACGCCGTGGCCTTCACGACCGGAACGCCGGAGGAAGCCTGGAACAGGCTCGCGGGCGCGCTCGGCCTCGCGGATGCACGCGCCGGGCAGCGCCTGCGCGTGCAGCCTCCCGGCACGGCCGCGCTCGCGGGCTCGATCGAGCAGCTCGAGCGCTCCCCGCAGGGGGTCGGCCTGCGCGCGTGGCTGGCCGAGCCTGCGCCCGGCGCCGCGCTGATCGGCGCCTACAACTGCATGGGAATGCTGATGGTGTCGCTGCAGCTCTACTACTACGGCGAGCGGGCCGAGGCCGCCGCGCGCGATCAGGCGCGCTGGCAGGAGTGGCTGGGCGCGACGTTCCCGGCGCCGCAACCCGCCTAAGAACGGCGGCGCGCGCCGGCGTTGGACCAGGCTCAGGGATGAATCGGGTTACCAGGTCATCCAGCCTTCTATCAGAAGGCGTTTCCCTCAAGGCAGGCCTCCCATGCTGATCGCGCTCCTCCTCTCCGCCGCTCAAGGCCCCGTGCCTTACTCCACGCAGGCGAGCTGGCAGTCCTACAGCTCCGGCGTCACCACCGGCGGCGAGTTCGCCGATCTGGACCGCGACGGCGACCAGGACTTCGTGGTCGCCAACGGCAATGACATCCTGCGCCAGCGGGTCGAAGTCTATTACAACGACGGCGCCGGCAACTTCCCGCAGCAGCCGCAGTGGCAGTCCGGAGACGTGGACTACCACGGGCACCTCGCCGCGGGCGACGTCGACGGCGACGGCTGGCCCGACCTGGCCGTGTCCGTGTTCCTGGGGCCGCAGGGTTTCGGCGACAAGGGCCACGTGAAGCTGTACCGCAACAACGCCGGGACCCTGTCGAGCACGCCGGTCTGGCGCAGCGCCGACGAGTTCTTCAGCTTCAGCTGCGACCTCGGCGACGCCGACGGCGACGGCGACCTGGATCTCGCGGTGGCCACAGGCGAGCCCTACTTCGATCCGCCGGACCACAACCGCATCTACTACAACAGCAACGGCACGCTGGAGACCACGCCGAGCTGGCTGTCCTCCACGGTCGACCATTGCTTGGACGTCTCTTTCGGCGACGCCGACGGCGACGGTGACCTGGACCTGGCCTTGTGCACTGCCGCGGGGCCCATGCGTGTCTTCTATCAAGGGCTTGGCGGCATGAGCACCAGTCCAGGCTGGACCGCCACCGACAACAACAGCCAGAACGGCAACACCTGCACCTTCGGCGACGTCGACGCCGACGGCTTCCTGGACCTCGCCGTCACCGACAACGATCAGCTCCCCGGCGGGAATGGCCGCTACAAGATCTACCGCAGCAACGGCGGGAGTCTGGCCACCACTCCGTTCTGGAGCGATTTCGCCGGGCAGGTCTCGGCCGTCGCCTTCGCCGACCTGCACCTGGACGGCTATCCCGACCTGGCCGGCGGCGTCTGGTTCGCGGGTACGGACATCTACCTGAACGACAACGGCGGTTTCGGCACGGCTCCGAACTGGCAATCCAGCTCGAACAGCACGGTCGAGGCCATCACCTTCGCCGACGTGGACGGCAACGGCATCCAGCAGAGCACCGAGACCTTGCCCGGCGACGGCGTGCGCCGTACCTTCTACCTGGCCAAGGCGCCCGTGCACGAACTGCTGGAAGCCCGCGCCGACGGCGTGCTGCTCGCGGCTGCGGATTACGCCTTCGACGCCGCTGACGGCTGGCTCGCGCTGGATCGCGCCCCGGCCACGCTGGTCGTGCGGTACCGCTGGTCGGAATCGCTCGACATGGGCGTGACCAACTGGGACCAGTCCATCGGCAACCTCGTGTTCCGGCGCAAGCCCCTGATCGAGGTGGACCTCACTCCGACCGGCCCCACCACGCTGCAGCGCGGCCAGGCCCTGCAGTTCAACGCGGCCCGCACCAGCACCGTCAACCGCAGCGAGTCCTATGCGCTCGTGTTCAAGGTACGGCCGGCCGCCGGAGGCCCCACGCGCCCGATTGCGTCCTATCCTGGAGTCCTGGCCGCGTTCCAGACGGTCAGCGGCCCGTACGCGTTCCAGGTGCCGCTGAATACGCCGCTGCGGCTGAACGGACAGTATCTCCTCATCGGCAGCGCAGTGCGCGACGCTTCCATGACCCTGGGCAGCGATTCCCTCCCTTTCACGCTGCAATAGCGCGCCGGCTACTGCAGCTTGGCTTCGAACCGGGCTGGATCAGCCCAGAACTCCTTGGGGCAGTTGGGGCAGCAGAAGCCGACCACGCGGCCGTTGAACAGGATGGAGTACTTCGGGTTCACGGGGCTGCCGGAGACGGGACAGACACTGTTGACGGGCTTCAGGTCCGCCGGCGTGTCTTCCTGGCCGGGCAGGGGCGCATCGCTGGTCAGTTGGATCGCCGCCTCAGCCTGCACGACCGCCGCATCCGGCCGGTCGCCGGCATCGACAACCACGTCGGGAAGAGCGGCGCGCAGGCGCGCGACGCCCTCCCCGCTGACTCCCGAGTTCCACAGGTACAGGCGGCGCAGCGCCGGCAGCGCGAGCAGATGGTCCACGGAGGCTTCCGAGAGCCGGGTCTGCGCCAGCACCAGCTCCTCCAGCACTGCGTGATTGCGCAAAGCCGCAACGCCGGCATCGGTGACCAGGGTGGTGCGCAGGTCGAGACGGCGCAGGTGCGGCATGCGCGCGAGCAGGGGCACGGTCGCGTCGCTGATCTGGCAGCGGCTCAAGGACAGTTCCGCGACCTGGTCGCGCACGGGATCGAGCAGCGCCTGCGCCTCGGCGTCCCCCGTGCGCTGGGCGGCGGCAGCGAAGTCGACCCACAGCAGGGGCGAGCCGGATTCCACCGGCTCCACGTGCACGAGCTGCTGGCGCAGGGCTTCGAGCGCCTGCGGCGTCGCCGGCGCAACGGTCGCCGCAGGATCGACGGGTTGCGGCGTCTCGCTCACGGGCACGGGCTGCACGATCGCGGTCACCACCCCCTCGAAGGGCGCGCCGGCGGCGATCCAGGCCTCGATGGCGGCGATCTCCTGCGCCGTCGGCTGCGGCTTGCCGTCCGGGGGCATGTGGTCCTCGTCCGCGAGAGGCAGCCGCAGGCGCCGCATGAGCTCGCTGCGGCCGGGATCGCCGGCCACGATCACCGGGCCGTCGAAGCCGCCGGCCTGGATCGTCTCCGGCGAGTGCAGCACGAGGCCGCCCTTGTGCTTGGCCTCGCTGTGGCACGCCAGGCACTTCTGCTCCAGGATCGGCTGCACGATCCCGGCGAAGGTGGAGACGTCGCCGGACGCGTCCGGCGCGGGCCGCGCCGCGCGCAGCGGCTCGGTGAGGAAGCCCTCGCCGTGCGTGATGGTGGCGCCCAGGTGCCCGGCAGGAAGCAGCAGGCCCAGCGACGCGAGCAGCGCCACGCGGTAGGCCCAGCGGTAGCGCTCGCGCGACTGCAGGATGGCGACCAGGATGCTGGACACCGCGAAGGCGATGCCCAGGCGCAGGTGGTTGGTGACGGTCTCGCCTGCGTATCCGGGCTCGCGGCTGAGCACGTAGCCCGCGGTCGCGGTCACCACGGCGGAGGCCGCGGTCATCCAGGCCCAGACGCTCATGAAGCCCGCCGGCGGAATGGCGCGCCGCGCCCACAGCACCAGCTCCAGCGCCACCAGGCCGGCCAGCAGGCCGATGGGAAGGTGCAGCAGCAGCGGGTGCAGCCGGCCGAAGACCGCGAGGAGGTCGGTCACGTCAGGCGACGATGTCCTTCACCACGTTTCCGAACACGTCGGTCAGGCGGAAATCACGCCCCTGGAAGCGGTAGATCAGCTTTTCGTGCTGCATGCCGAGCAGATGCAGCATGGTCGCGTGCAGGTCATGCACCTCGAGCGGTTTCTCGACGATGTTGTAACTGTAGTCGTCGGTCCTGCCGTAGGTGATGCCGGGCTTGATCCCGCCTCCCGCCAGCCACACGCTGAAGCAGCGCGGATGGTGGTCGCGGCCGTAGTTCTGATCGCTCAGCTCGCCCTGGCTGTACACGGTCCGCCCGAACTCCTGGCCCCACAGGATCAAGGTCTCGTCCAGCAGGCCGCGCCGGCGCAGGTCCTTGATCAGGGCCGCGATCGGCTGATCCACCGCCTGGGCCTGCAGCCGGATCTCGGCCGGGAGATTGCCATGCTGGTCCCAGCCGCGCATGTACAGCTGGATGAAGCGCACGCCGCGCTCGGCCAGGCGGCGGGTGAGCAGGCAGTTGGCGGCGAAGCTGCCGGGCTTGTTCACGTCCGGCCCGTACAGGGCCAGGGTTTCCGCATCCTCGTTGGCGAAATCGGTCAGCTCCGGCACGGACATCTGCATGCGGTAGGCCATCTCCGCCTGGGCGATGCGCGCGCGGATCTCGGGATCCAGGCTGCGCTCGGCTTCGCGCTGGTTCAGCTCGCCGACCAGGTCCAGCATGCGCCGCCGGTCGTCGCGGGTGACGCCGTCGGGATCCTTCAGGTACAGGACCGGGTCGCCGGCGCTGCGCAGCTTGCAGCCCTGGTGCTCGCTCGGCAGGAAACCGCTGCCCCAGAAGCGCGCCGACAGCGCCTGCATGTTGCCCAGCCCCTGGGTGATGAGCACCACGAAGGTGGGAAGGTCGGCGTTGGCGCTGCCCAGGCCGTAGCTCACCCAGGCGCCGAAGGAGGGCCGGCCCGGCTGCTGGTTGCCGGTCTGGAAGAAGGTGATGCCGGGCTCGTGATTGATCGCGTCGGTGCGCATCGAGTAGATGAAGCACAGCTCGCCGGCGACGCTGCCCACGTGCGGCATCAGCTCGCTGATCCAGGCCCCGTCCATGTTGTTGGCATAGCGCGTGAACTTGAAGATGGACGGCGCCACCGGGAAGCGCGCCTGCCCGCTGGTCATGCCGGTCAGGCGCTGGCCCTGGCGCACGGAGTCGGGCAGGTCCTGGTTGAAGCGCGCCCGCAGCCCCGGCTTGTAATCCCACAGATCCAGCTGGCTGGGCGCGCCTTCCATGTGCATGTAGATGACGCGCTTGGCCCGGGGCCGGAAGTGCGGGCCGGGCGCCGCCGTCCCCGGCTCGGCCGCCGCCGCGCGCCGTCCCAGCAGCGACGCGAGCGCCAGCGTGCCCAGCCCGGCGCCGAGGCTCCTGGCGCTGGCGCTGAAGAACCGCCGCCGCGTGATGTCGAGGTAGTGCTCTTCCAGCGGGTGCATGGGTCAGCTCCGGCTGATGGTGGCGTCCAGGTTGAGGACGGCGTTGGCGAGCATGGTCCAGGACGCCAGCTCCGCCGGGTCGGCCCCCTCGGTCATGGGCGCCTCGCCCGCCTGCAGCAGCTTCTCGGCGTCGGACGGCGCCTGGCGGTAGCGCGTGCGGAACCATTGCAGCGCGCCCGCGAGCTCCTGCAGCTCCACGGAATCGGGAGCGCGGCCGGTGCAGCGGCGGAACAGCTGCGTCAGGCGCTCCTGCTCGTCGCCGGTGCCGGCCAGGGTGCGCTGCGCCAGCACGCGCGCCGCCTCCACGAACTGCTCGTCGTTCCACAGGACGAGGGCCTGCAAGGGCGTGTTGGTCGAAGCGCGGCGGATGGTGCAGAACTCGCGCGTGGGAGCGTCCAGCGTCAGCATGGACGGGGGCGGACAGGCGCGCTTCCAGTACGTGTAGAGGCTGCGGCGCCACAGCTCGTCGCCCATGCCGCGCACGTACTCCCGCGTATTGCTCTGCAGCATGGCGACCTCCTGCCACAGCCCTTCCGGCTGGTACGGCTTCACCGAGGCGCCGCCCAGGCGCTCCACCAGCAGGCCGGCCACATACAAGGCCTGGTCGCGCACCTGCTCCGCCCCCAGGCGTCGGCGCGGGAAGTATGCGAGCCAGCGGTTGTCGGGATCGCGCTCCGCCACCTCCGGGCGCAGGCGCGAGGACTGCCGGTACGTGCTGCTGGTCACCAGCATCGCCATCATGCCTTTGAGGTCCCAGCCGCTCTCGCGGAACTCGACCGCCAGCCAGTCCAGCAGCTCCGGATGGCTGGGCCATTCGCCTTGCATGCCGAAATCCTCGCTGGTGCGCACGATCCCATTGCCGAACACGACCTCCCACAGGCGGTTGACCGCGACTCGCGCCACCAGCGGATTCCCGGGCGCCGTCATCCACTCGGCCAGGCCGCGCCGGTCCGCGGGAGCGCCGTCCGGCATCGTGCCCAGCGCCGCCGGCACGCCGCGCGGGACCGCCTTGCTCTTGTCCGGGTGGTCGTACTGGCCGCGGACCAGCATGTAGGTCTCGCGCGGCTGCGGCAGCTCCGCCATCACCATGGTGCGCGGCTGCGCCTGCTCCAGCTGGCCCAGCTGCTGCTCCAGGGCGCTGATGCGTTCCTTGCGCTGCCGGAAGCTGGGCGAGAAGTTCAGCTTCCAGGCGGTGGCCATGCGGCCGTCCAGCTCACTCCAGCGCGCGCTCGCGGGCAGCAGTCCGGCCACCAGCTCGCCCGGAAGCTGGTCCGCGCCCGGCTGCATCCTGTGATAGAAGCCGGCCAGCCCGCCGGTGTTCACGATCTTCATGACGACGGCGTTCCGCCCCGGCTGCAGCGCCAGCGCGGCCTGGTCCTGGTCGGCCGCCAGGCTGCGGTCGACCTGCCTCGCGGCTGCCTCTGCGCCGTTCACGTACAGGCGGAAGCCGTCGTCGCTGCCGAGCGACACGGGCTGCGTGCGCGCCGACGGCGCGTACACGTGCTTGCCCACGTAGCTGGCATTCACGCCGTCCGGCAGGCCGTTGTTCACCCGCCCGTCGGCATACTCCAGGACGAAGCGCCAGTACTGGTTGCCGAAGCCGAAGTTGCGCCCGAAGTCCAGGGCCGCGCCTTCCTCGGGACCGAACGCGGTGTCGAACAGCTGGTCCCGCTCGCCGGGGAACGGCCCCACCAGGTGCCAGCCGCCGGCAGCCGCCGGCAGCAGATCCAGGCCCTGGTCCGCGATGCGGCCGAGGCCCAGGCGCACGCGTCCCAGCGTGTGCTGGGCGTAGACGGACTGGTACTGGAGCTTCACCCGCAGCTCGGTGCCGCCGGCGAAGCCGAAGGGCTGTTCCGCCAGCAGCAAGGCCACACGGTTGCCGGGCTGCATGTGCGCGCCCACCGCCCAGCCGTTCGCATCGGCAGTGTTCAGGACGTTCACTACCCGGAAGTCGCCGTTCGGCTGCTCGTAATCGGCCCAGGCCCAGCACAAGCGCACCGGCTCGGCCTGCGACGGATCGCGCACGGACACCGCTTCCGCTTCCACCCCGGTCAGGACGGCATTGCCGTTGGGCGCGCGGCCCACGCGGCCTTCCGGCAGGCTCGGATCGGCCAGCGCTTCCAGCAGCAGCAGGCGCAGGTTGCGGGCGTCCGTCCTCAGGGTCAGCACGTGATCGTCGCGCTCCGGGTTCGCGCCGGATGCCAGCACCGAGGCGTCGGCCTGCACGGCCAGCGTCGCTCCGCCGGAGGACTCCGCCGCGACCAGCTCGGTCTTCTCCCAGTGCACGCCCGCGCGTTGCGGCAGCTCCTGGAAGAAGGCCGTCATCTGCGCGTCCTCTTCCGGCGACGTCCGGGCCACGTCGGCGTTGGCCGCCTCCAGCTCACGGCGCAGGCGCGCCAGCTCCATCTTCTGCTCCGCGGTGGGAACCACCAGGAACGGCTCGAAGGCGCGGTTGGGATCCGGCAGCTGCGAGTACAGCCCCGGCTCCTCGATCGAGTTGAAGAAGGCGTAGAAGCGGTAGAACTCCTCCTGCGACACCGGGTCGAACTTGTGCTCGTGGCAGCGGGCGCAGCCGAGCGTCAGCCCCAGGAACACCGCGCCGGTGGTGGACGCCCGGTCCACGGCGTACTCCACCAGGTATTCCTCGGAAATCGCGCCGCCCTCGTCGGTGGTCACGTGATTGCGGTTGAAGCCGCTCGCGATCTTCTGCGCCTCGGTGGCCTCCGGGAGCAGGTCCCCGGCGATCTGCTCGGTGAGGAACCGGTCGAAGGGCATGCCGTCGCGATACGCAGCCAGCACCCAGTCGCGCCACAGCCACATCTGCCGCCCCGCGTCCATGTGGATGCCGCTGGTATCGGCGTAGCGGGCCGCGTCCAGCCACGGCACCGCCATGCGCTCGGCGTAGCGGCTGACGTACGGCTCCTCGGTGAGGAGCTTGTGCACCCAGCGCTCGTAGGCGTCGGGGCGGGCGTCGCCCAGGAACGCGTCCAGTTCCTCCGGCGTGGGCGGCAGCCCGGTCAGGTCCAGGAACACGCGCCGGATCCGAGTTTCCGGGTCCGCGTCGGGGCTGGGACCGACGCCGCGCGCCTCCAGCTCCGCCAGGATGAAGCGGTCCACGGGGTTGCGGCACCACGCTTCATCCTGCACCGCCGGCAAGGGCGGGCGCTGCGGCGGCGCAAACGACCAATGCGGCTCGTACCTGGCGCCCTCCTCGATCCAGCGCCGCAACAGCGCCTTCTCGTCCGCCGACAAGGCCCGCTTGTTGCTGCCCAGCGGCGGCATCGCCTCGAGCGGACTGTCGTGATTGACGCGCAGCCACAGCTCCGAGCTGTCCGGGTCGCCGGGAACCACGGCCGCGTATCCGCCGCGGTCCTCGGTGGCGCCTTCGAAGCTGTCCAGGCGCAGCTCCGCCTCGCGCTTGGCCGCGTCCGGTCCGTGGCACTTGAAGCAGCGGTCCGCGAGGATCGGCCGCACGTCGCGGTCGTAGCGGATCGGTTCCACCTTCACGGGACCGGCTCCGGAGCGCGCGACCGCCCAGGCCGAAGCTGCGGCGACAGCCACGGCCACGCTCAGGGAGCAGAAGGAACGGGGGGTAGGACGACCCATCGAACGAGCGGGAGAGCGGATCCGGCGCCGCCGACCGCTGCCGGCGCCGCCCATGGACCCATCATCTTAGCGCCCGAGCCCCTCAGCGTCCCGGCGGTCCGCCATCAGAGCCCGGCACCGATCCGGTCGCCGGCCTCGATGCTGTCCGCGACGAAAAGGCTGTCCTGTGACCAGATCTGGCTGCCGGAGGAGCTCAGGGCGGTGGCGTCGCCGTAGATCACCTGCACCAGGCCGCAGTTGCTGGCGGTGCCAAGGTCCTCGTCGGGGGCGCCGATCGCCAGCGCGTCGCGGCCGGTGCCGTCGAAGTCGCCCACGGTCAGCGTCATGCCGAAGTGGTCGCCGGTCTCGACGCTGTCTCCCGCGAGCTTGTTCTGGGCCCAGTGCTGCGAGCCCGGCCCGACCAGCAGTCCGAAGAAGACGGAGCCGTAGACCACATCCACGCAGCCGCCGGCGATGCCGTTCGGCTCCACGTGGTCGTTCCAGGCGCCGATCGCGAGGTCGGTGCAGCCGTCGCCGTCGAAGTCGCCCGCGGCCAGGGCCGAGCCGAAAAGGTCGTAGGGATCGGCCTCGGTGAGCACGAAGGTGTTGAAGATCATGCTCTGGCGGATCAGCTCGGCGCCCACGGTGCTGAGACCGGTCGGGTCGCCGTAGATCACGGCCACCATGCCGGCGTCCGTGCCGTCGGAGGTGTCCTCGTGGCCGGCGCCGATGGCCAGGTCATCGTAGCCGTCGCCGTCGAAGTCGCCCGCGGCCACCGCCTCGCCGAAGCTGTCGAAGGCTCCCGGGTCGTCGGGAAAGCTTTCACTGGCCTGATACCAGAGCTCGCTGCCGGTCGCGGAGAGTCCGGCGGTGGTGCCGAAGATCACGTGCACGGCGCCGGCGTTGAGGACCGGCCCCTGGTCCTCCTTGGGGACCGCGATGACCAGGTCGTCGCAGCCGTTGCCGTCGAAATCACCTGCGGTCAGGCGCTCTCCGAAGCCGTCGCCGCCGCCGCAGGTCTCCTGGATACCGCCGGTATTCTGGTGCCAGAACTGGCTGCCGGCGCTCGTGAGGCCGGCGCCGGATCCGTAAAGCACATGCACGGCGCCGGCGTTGCTGGTCGTACCGATGATCGTCGTGACGTCCTCCTGGGTGGCGGCCACGGCCAGGTCGGCGTAGCCGTCGCCGTTGAAGTCGCCCGACCACAGCGCGCTCCCGAACAGGTCTCCGCTTTCGGCCGAGTCCGCGATGCCGGCACTGTCCTGGCTCCAGACCTGGGCGCCGCTCGAGCTGATGCCGTTCGGGCTTCCGAGCAGCACGGTGACGGTGCCGGCGTTCCCCAGGAGCGGCCGGCCGACGCCCTCGTTGGGCGCGCCGATGACCAGATCGTCGTAACCGTCGCCGTTGAAATCGCCGTGCGCCAGCGCCGTGCCGAAATACTCGTTGGCGGCGGCCGTCCCCGGCACGCCCGTGCTGTCCTGGGTCCAGAACTGGTCCCCGGCGGCATTGAGGCGCGACGCGGTCCCATACAGCACCATGACCGCGCCGGCGTTGACCACCCCGCCAACGTCCTCGCCCGGCACGCCGATCGCCAGGTCGTCGTAGCCGTCCCCGTCGAAGTCCTGGGGTGAGAGGGCGGTGGGGGCGACCAGGGCGGACAGAAGGGCGAGAGGCAGCATGACGGGATCTCCGGATGGCGGTTTGACCCCTCCCTTGGCAGCTCCATCAGCCGATCTAACGCCATCCTTTCCCCCACCCCGGCCGCCGCGTGATACCTTGGCGCGGAGCAGGCCATGAGAGGGTCGCTTCTAGCCAGGCTCGGTCTGGTCGTGCTCGCGGCCGGGCTGGGCTGGCTGTTGCTCCGCTCCCCCCAGCCCCGCGCAGCCGGCGCCGCGGAGGCCCTGGGGCCGGCGCCGGAGCCCGGACTGAGGGGCGCGGAACTGGTGCAAGACCCGGGGCCGGCCGCCGGCGCGGTTCCCTCCGGGGGAGACGGAGGTACCGCGCCCGGCACGAGCTCCCGCGGCCGCACGCTCGCAGAGCAGCCTTCCGACGCGTCGCCGGCCGACCTCGTGGTGCTCGTCCTCGACGCCGCGGGAGCGCCTGCCCCCGGCGTCCCCCTGAGGATCGACCCGGAAATCCCGGAGAACCACCGGGCCACAGGACCGGAGGGTCTGGCGCGCTTCCCGAACGCGCGCGCGGCCATGACCTCTGCCGGCGCCTCCTTCCGCTTGTTCCACAACCTGCCGTTCGTGCACCAGCCCGTGCTCGAGCTTGACCCGTTCGCGCTGTCGAGCGCCGTCGTCGTATCGCATCTGCCGCCCACGGGCGGAGTCGAAGTGCGGGTGAGCGAGCTCGACGGGCAGCCCGCTCCCGACGGCTCCACGGTGGAGCTCACGATCGTGAACGAGATCGAAGAAGCGGCCGACCCGCTGCGCCTCGAGCAACGATCGGGTTGGATCGCGCACGTCCGCGAGGGTCGGGCGCTGTTCCCCTACGTCGAGCTCGGGAGGAGCTGGGAAGCCTTCGCGCGCCGTCCGGAGGCGAATATCGCCTCGCGGGCGCGCGCGCCCGGGCCTTACGTGGCCGGCGGCAGCGTCCTGATCGAGGTCGTGCTGGGATCGGACCATCCCGTGGTGCGCTTCCGGGCCGTGGACGAGTCGGGCACATCCATTGCCCGCGCGCAGCTCAAGGTGGAGCGTGAAGCCCTCTTCTTTTCACAGCAGATCACGATCCAGACCGATGCAAGAGGACTGTTCCTGCTGGACGTCGACGGCAGCGACTTCTTCGGCTCCGGAGCAATCGTCGCCAGCCACATGGACGACGACGGGACGCTGCGGCGCGGGCGCAAGGAGGTGCCGGCTTTCGCGGGTCCCGGGCTGTACGAGGGCGGTGATGTCGTCCTGGCTCCGGAGGGGATCCTCGCGAGCGGCGTGGTGGTGGACGAGCACGGAAACGCCGTGGAAGCCGCGGGAGTGCTGGCCGGAGGTGGTTTCTGGTCCTCCGGCGCCTTCGGCTTCGCACGCGGCGGCGGCGCCCACGACGACACCGATGCAAGCGGTCAATTCGAGCTCCGGGGCCTGCTCGGCCAGCCGGAATTCGACGTCCAGGCCTTCAAGGACGAGCAGCGCTCGGAGAAGGTGCGGGCGCGCCAGGGCGACCGGAACCTGCTGCTGGTCCTCGGTGCGCGCCATTCCGTCCACGGGCGGCTGCTGGTGGATGGCGGGATCAACCCCGGCTCCTTCGGGCTGGCCCTCCGCGACGCCGCGGGGCAGGACATCGGCCTGGACGAGACAACCATCGACGGCGAAGGCGGCTTCCGCATGTCCGGAGCACCCTCCGGCGTGTACACCCTCGCGTGCCGGCTCGGTTCCCTGACCCTGGCCGAGGTGGAGCACCTCCACGTCGCCGGCGACACCGACGCCGGCGTGATCGACCTGCGGGGCCGGATCGCGCGCCACAGCATCGTGCTCACGGGTGCGGAGAATCCCGAGGCCTTGCGCGGGGAATGTTTCTGGCGCGCGACGGACACCGCATCCGATTGGACCAGCAGGAGATTCGAAGGGCCGGAGATCGAGATCTTGTGGCCGCACGGCGCGGTGGACGCGCGGGTCCTGCCGGAGGGCTACCGCCAGGAGGAGGTTCCCGGCCTGTCCGGCATGCGCCATGTGGCCCTGCGCCGCTCGCTCGTGGTGGTCCTCGAGCTGATCACCGACGGCGCGCTTCCGGAATACCCTTACGTGCTCGACCCGGAGCTCACCCAGGAAGGCCGGAGGGTGGCGGTGCCCGACGGAGCGCCCTACTTCACGGCCGGAAAGCGCGTCAGCCGCTTCCTCGTCTCCGCAGCGGGCCGCGTGCGCGTCGGCTGGCATTTCGAGCATCGCGGCGAGAACTGGGCCGTCGGAGGCGGCGTGCTGCAGGGCCACGAGGTCGACATCGAGATCCACGAGTCAGGCGGGGAGCAGCGCTTCACCATCCCCCTGGACGGCGAGGCCCTGACGCAGCTCGTCCGCCAGCCGCCGTTCTGATCGGCCGGACCCCGGAGCGGCGCTCTCTGGACCGCGTGCAGGCTTGCGTGGTATCCGCCAGCGCTCCCGCTCGGGGAGCCCTTGTCAGAGCGGGAACTCGCCCGCAACTCTCTCCGCCTCGCCCTTCTCCGCCGTGATGCGCAAGGCGTCGATCACCTGGCGGCGTAGGCTCGCAGGCGGAGAGGCATAGACGTCCTCGACCAGGGTTTCGAGCGTGGGCGGGCCGGCTTTTTCGGCGCGCTCGACGGCGGCGGAGAGCTCGGCCGTGATCGCATCGGCGAGCTGCTGGCGGGAGGCCTCGTCGAGCAGGTTCTGGCTCCGCAGGTAGTTCTCGAAGCGGGTGAGCGGATCCCTGCCCTTCCAGTACTCGAACTCCTCGGCGTTGCGGTAGCGGGTCGGATCGTCGCTGCTGCTGTGGCCGCCCATGCGGTAGCTGCGCAGGCACACCAGGGAAGGACCCTGGCCGGCACGGGCGCGCTCAGCGGCCGTGCGCGTCTCCTGGTAACAGGCCAGGGCATCGTTGCCGTCCACGTCCACGCCGGGCATGCCGTAGGCCACGGCCTTCGCGCCGTAGCTGCGCGCGGCCGTCTGCTTGCTGGAAGGCACGCTGATGGCCCAGGCGTTGTCGATGACGACGAAGACCACGGGCGCCTTGAAGACGGCCGCGCAGTTGAGGGCGGAGTGGAAGCCGCTGCTGCTGGTGGCGCCGTCGCCGCTGTACGCGCAGGCGATGTGCGGCTCGCGCCGGCTCTGGAAGGCCATGGCCGCGCCCACCGCCTGCGGAAGCTGGGTACCGATCACGCTGGACCAGGACACGAAGTTCGCCGGACGCGACTGGAAGTGATTGGGCATCTGGCGGCCCTTGGCCGTGTCCTCGGCGTTGCCGTACATCTGAGCCACGAGCTCGTGCAGGGGCGCGCCGCGCTGGACGGCGACCCCGTTCTCGCGCAGCGCGGGAAAGATCCAGTCCTTGGCCCCGAAGACCGCTCCGCTGCCGTGGATCGCCGCCTCAAGGCCCATGGAGGTGCCGACGAAGCCAATGCGGCCTTGGCGCTGCAGTTTCAGGAAGCGGTCGTCGCTCAGGCGCGTGGTCAGCATCGCGCGGTGGATCGCGAGCATCTGCTCGTTGGAGGGCAGCGGGCCGTGCCTGCCCGGCAGCAGCGCGCTCCCGTCCTCCGTCAGCACCTTCACCAGGGGCACGCCGGCGATGTCGGCGGTGCGGAATGAGGAGGCGACGGCAGTCTTCCCCACTAGAGCAGCATGAGGCTGGGGTCTTCCAACAGCTCGCGCACGCGCACCATGAAGCGGGCGCCGTCGGCGCCGTCCACCAGACGATGGTCGATGCTGATGCTGAGCCACATGATGTCGCGCGGCACGATCTGGTCGTTGTCCAGGACGCGCGGCAGCCGGCGCAGCTTGTGCACGCCCAGGATGGCGACGTTGGGGAAATTGATGATGGGCGTGGCCAGCACGCCGCCGATGTTGCCGGCGTTCGTGATGCTGAAGGTGCTGCCTTTCAGCTCGTCCGGCTTGATCCTGCCCTCGCGGGCGCGGGCGGCGACGTCGGCCAGCTCCGCGGCGAGCCGCAGCAGGCCCTTCAGGTGCACGTCCTCGATCACCGGCACCAGCAGGCCTCGCGGCGTGTCCACGGCCACGCCGAGGTTGACGTACTTCTTGACCACGATCTCCTGCGCCTGTTCATCCAGCTCGGCGTTGAGCTGCGGAAACTCCGCCAGCGCGATGGCGGTGGCCTTCATGATGTACGGCATGAAGGTCAGCTTCAACCCATGACGCTCGGCGATCTCCTTGGCCTTGCCGCGCGCGGCGACCAGCTCGGTGACGTCCACTTCCTCGATCAGGCTGAAATGCGCGGCCGTGTGCGTGCTGCGCGTCATCGCCTCGGCGGTGATGCGGCGCACGCCGCGGAACGGGACGCGCTCGACGTCGCGGCTGCCGGCGGTCGCAGGGAACGCAGGCAAGGGCTTGGCCGGCGGCGCCGCGGGCGCAGCTGACACCGCGCCGGCCGGGGCGGTGGCGGCGCGCACGTCCTGCGGCTGGATGCGGCCGTGGGGGCCGCTGCCGCTGACCGCAGCGAGATCCACGCCGAGCTCGCGCGCCAGCCGGCGAGTGGCCGGTGCCGCCAATACCTGCGTGCCCGTGGCGGTGGCCACTGCCGCGGCAGGGGCGGATGCGGCCGGAGCCGGCGCTGCCGCAGGAGCGTGTTGCGGAGCGGCCGGTTTCGCTGGCGCCGGCGCGGCTGCGACCGGCTTCGCCGGCGCCGCGGCGGGAGCTGGGGCAGGGGCGGCAGCCGCGGGCGCCGAGGCCGGAGGCTTGGCCGGCGCAGCGGCGGCGCCGGTCTCCAGCGCGAACAGGACATCACCGACCTTGGCGATGTCACCTTCCTTGAACATGCGCTTTCGGAGCACGCCCGCGGCGGGGGACGGGATCTCGACCGTCGCCTTGTCCGTCATCACTTCGACGATGGGGTCGTCCTGCTTCACGCTGGCACCTTCGGCCACGATCCAGCGCACGATTTCACCCTCGTGCACCCCCTCGCCGATGTCCGGAAGCTTGAACTCGAGTGTCGCCATGTCTTGGGTGAGGTCGAACGATCCTAGAAGTCCAGCACGCGCTCGAGTGCGTCCTGCACGCGGCGCGCGTCCGGCATGTAGTAGTGCTCCAGCGTGTTCGGGAACGGCGTATCGAAGCCGGTCACGCGCACGATGGGGGCCTGCATGTACTCGATGGCGTGCTCCGCGATCAGCGCACTGATCTCGCCGCCGTAGCCGCAGAAGCGCGGAGCCTCGTGCACCACGACCACGCGCCCGCATTCCTTGGCGTGCTCCAGCACGGCGGCCTCGTCCAGCGGGAGCAGTGTGCGCAGGTCCACGACGCGCGCCTCGCGGCCGCGCGTCTCGACCACGCGCCTGGCGGCCTCGACGCACACGGGCACCATGGCGCCGTAGCAGAACACCACGGCGTCGCCGCCCTCGCGCACCTGGCGCGTGGAGCCCAGAGGCACGCTGTATCGGCCCTCGGGCACCTCCTCGCGGAACGCGCGGTAGATGGCCTTGGGCTCCAGGAAGATCACCGGATCAGGATCCTCGATGGACGCGATCAACAGCCCCTTGGCATCGTACGGCGTGCTCGGCACCACGACCTTCAGTCCAGGCGTGTGCGCGAAGTAGGCCTCGCCGCTCTGACTGTGGTACAGGCCGCCGCGGATGCCGCCGCCATACGGAGCGCGGATGACCATCGGCACCGTGTACTGCCCGCCGCTGCGGTAGCGCATCTTGGCGGCCTCGCTCACGATCTGGTCGAAGGCCGGGTAGATGAAGTCCTGGAACTGGATCTCGCACACCGGTCGCATGCCGTTCATGGCCAGGCCGATGCCTGCGCCCACGATGCCGTCCTCGCTCAGCGGCGTGTCGAAGCAGCGCTCCTCCCCGAACTCCCTGGTCAGGCCTTCGGTGGCCAGGAACACTCCGCCCTTGGGGCCGACGTCCTCGCCCAGCACCAGCACCGAGGGATCCTCGCGCATCTTGGTCCGGAGCGCGTCGTTGACCGCCTGCACCAGAGTAAGCTGCGTCACAGCGGAAACTCTCCCTTCTCGTTCACGCCCTCGCCGCGCGAGGAGTAGTGGTGGATGCACCACTCGCGCTGCGCGCGGATGTGCTCCGGCATATCCTGGTACACGTCCGTGAAGACGGTTTCCAGCGGCGGACGGGTCTTGGCTTCGGCGGCCTTGGCCGCCTCCAGGATCACGGCGGCGCACTCCTCGTCCAGCTGCTCGATCTGCCGTGCGTCGAGCACAGCCTCCTCCAGCAGGTACTGGCGGAAGCGCTTCAGCGGGTCCTTCTCGCGCCATTCCTCCAGCATGCCTTTGTCGACGTACCTGGTGGGGTCATCGCTGGTGGAGTGGCCTCCCATGCGCATGGTGACGGCTTCGATGAGCGTCGGCCCCTCTCCGGCGCGGGCGCGCCGCACCGCGTCGTGCACCACCTGGTACACGGCCAGGACGTCGTTGCCGTCCACGCGCACTCCCGGGATGCCGTAGGCCTCGCCCTTGATCGCGATGGTCTCGCTGGCGGTCTGCTTGTCCAGGGGGCAGCTGATGGCCCACTGGTTGTTCTGGCACAGGAAGATGGCCGGGGCACTGAACACCCCGGCGAAATTCATGCCGCTGTGGAATCCCTGCGATGAAGTGCCGCCGTCGCCGAAGCTGATCAGGCAAACGCCGTCCTCACCGCGCTTGCGCATGGCCATGGCGATGCCCACTCCTTGCGGGATGTGCGTGCCGATGGGCGAGCTGATGGAAAGGTACCGGACCGGCTCCACGAACGAGAAGTGCACCGGCATCTGGCGGCCGCGCCCGGTGTCGGCGGCGTTGCCGAACATGTTGTCCATCATCGCTTCAGCCGGGACACCCAGGTACAAGGCCATGCCGAAGTCACGGTAGCTCGGCGCGATCCAGTCGGTCTTGCGCAGCGGCGCAGCCGCCCCAACGGACACCGCCTCGATGCCGGTGTTGGGGATCGAGAAGCCGATCTTGCCGGTGCGTTGCAGCTTCATGCAGCGGTCGTCGAAGTGCCGCGTCATGAGCATGGCCCGCAGCATGCGCAGCAACTGCTCGTGCTTGAGCTTGGGGACCTTGCCGACCTTCCGGCCGGCCGGGTCGAGAATCTGGAGGGTTGCGTTCATCCGCGTCCGAGACGGCTGAGCAGATAATGCTCCGCAGCCTTGTAAGAGGAGCGCACCAGCGGCCCGGAGGCGCAGTAGGCGAAGCCGTACTGCTGCTCGGCGATGCGCTTGTAGGTTCCAAACTCCTCGGGAGGCAGGTAGCGCTCCACCGGCAGGTGCCAATGGGTGGGGCGCAGGTACTGTCCCAGGGTCAGGATCTCGACGCCCGCCGCGCGCAGATCCAGCATGGCGCGCCGCACCTCGTCCTCGGTCTCGCCCAGTCCGAGCATGAGGGAGGACTTGGTCACCATCCCCGGACGACGGCGCCCGGCCTCCTGCAGCACCGCCAGGGACTGCGCGTACGTGGCGCGCACGTCGCGCACGCGCCGGTGCAGGCGCTCGACCGTCTCGAGGTTGTGGGCGAACACGTCCACGCCGGCGTCCACGATGGCGTGCACGCATTCCGCACGGCCCTGGAAGTCGGGCGTCAGGGCCTCCACCAGCAGATCGGCGCGCCTCGCCTTGAGGGAGCGAATCGTGGCCGCGTAGTGGCAGGCGCCGAGGTCGGGCAGGTCATCCCGGTCCACGCTGGTCAGGACGATGTAGCGCAGGGCCAGAATGTCGGCCATTTGCGCCACCTTGGCCGGCTCGTCGGGGTCCAGCCAGCCGCGCGGGTTGCCGGTCTTCACGGCGCAGAAGCGGCAGCCGCGGGTGCACACGTCCCCCATCAGCATCAGCGTGGCTGTGCCGCCGGCCCAGCATTCCCCCAGGTTGGGACAGTGCGCCTCTTCGCACACGGTGTAGAGCCCGCGCTCGCGCAGCCCGGCGCGCAGCGTCGCCACCCGCTCTCCGGCGGGAAGCCGCATCTTCAGCCAGGCGGGCTTGGAGGCAGTACGGTCCATGTCAGGAAGGGCGGAGATTATAGAGAGAACGAGGACCAGCGTCCCCAGGCGCGGACCTGTGCCGTCAGCTCGCGTGCCCGTTGCCGAATTCTGTTATCGTACTTGGCCCCGGCAGCGAGGAGACCTATGCGAAGCAGGACCAAGCAGTCGAGCACCCCGAGGCCCGCACCCGACGCGCTTCAGTTCACGAGCACGATCCCGGCCAGGCAGGAACACGTCTTTGCCGGGCTCACGCGTCCGGACTTGCTGAAGCTGTGGATGTCCCTGGCGTGGACCGGTTGCAGCGTGACCGCGGCCTACTTCAACCTCACCGTTCCGGCCGGCGAGTTCCGGATCGAGTCGGAGGAAAAGAGCGGCAAGCGCCATTATGTGACGGGTCGGATCCTGGATGTCGAGCCGCCGCGGCTCATCTCGTTCACCTGGGACGCCGACTGGGTCCGCGGGGAAGCCAGTCTCGTCACCTTGCGGCTGGCGCCGGCCGGTGGCGGCACGCGGCTCAGCATCGAGCATTCCGGCCTTGGAGGCGGCACCCAGGCGCGGGAGCAGCACTTGGCCGGGTGGATGCAGATCGGCCGGCTGCTCGCCATCGGCCTGCCCAGGGTGCCCGCAGCCGTGTTGCAGCGGATGAGCGCAGAGGACCCCCATGCCTGATGGCTCCATCGTGTCCAACCTGCTCGGGCCGCAGTACCCGGCCTTGCCGAAGTGGGCCTTCGAGATCGAATACTGCCCGAGGCGTGCCGAGGAGCACAAGCCGGTCGGGAAATTCGCGATCTACGCCTACTTGAGCGTCCTGGAGCCCGTGAAGCGGACAGTCACGACGGTGGACGCGCAGGGCCGTACGGTGACCACCACGGTGGAAGAGAATCGCGAGCACAAGGTCCTGCCCGTGCGGTTCGAAGAGACCTTCCAAGTGGACTTCAGCGACTCGCCCTTCAGCAACGACGAGGTCGAGCACGGTCTGTGGGGGGCCCCGCCGCGCAGCTACAGCCCGATTCCGGTCTCCGCCAATCAATTCACTTATGGCAAGGTGACCGTAGCTCCGGATCCGCCGGGCGAGAGCGGGACGACCTTGAAGGCGACCACGACCTTCTCCTGGCATCAGGGCGTCATCGTGGCCAGCGCCACGCCGTCCGGGCAGATCGCCAATCCGCCGATCATTGGTCCCCTGAGCGGCGCCGCGCAGGTGCAGTCATCCGCCGGGCCTGTGCCGACCCTGGCTGTCGGCTGGATCCTGGCCGTGCGCAGCTATCGGACCTGGGTCGCCGATTTTGCCAGCGAGGTCGGCGGCACGGAGCTGCCATTGGGGGTGGACGAGCTCCTGTCCCTGGCCGGCGAGGGTGGCGGCCGGAGCGTGTGCTCGGTCACCGTCAACCCGGTACCCAACACGACGCTGGCGGACGCCAAGGAGGTCTACCAGCGCCATTACGTCGGTCCGCCCTGATTCAGCGCCGCTTGCGTCCGGCGACGCCCCGGTCGCGCTTGGCTGATGTCGAGGCCTTGCGCCGCGCCGCGGTCGCGCGCACCTTGACGGGCACGTTCTCCGCTGGTGCGCCCGGAGCGAGCGCCGCCTGAAGGCCTTGGCGCAGACCGGCGGGAAGTGCACGCTCCTGACCGAGGGCCTCGGCAGCCGCCATCAGCTTCGCTCCGGAGAGGCCGGCCTGGGTCAGTTTCCCCAGCTGCTCCAGGAACCACTTGACCCAGTCCGTGTCGCAGCGGACGTGCGGCGCCAGGGCGTAACGCTCCGTCTTGGTGTGGCGCTGGCGGCTCACCTCCTCCAGCTCGATCCATGCGTCCCCTTCGATGCCGAACCTCTCGCACCAGCAGTCGTACCAGCGGTAGACGGTCTGGGTCCCCTGCGTCTTCTGCACCTGAAAGCGCGGGATGATCACGCACGTCTCCGAGCCCATGTGCACGACCTGCGGCGCTCCTTCTTCGGTGGTGATCTCCGGCGCCGCGTTGAAATCCGGCTCGAAGCCGGTGACGAAACCCTTCGGCCCCTCGGTCTTCCGCTCGCCGATCGTGCAACGGAACTGGTGCAGCGCGCGGTCGTAGGCCTCGCCGGGATCGCGGGCACCGGGTATGTCGTTGTCCTCGTACTGGCCTGCGCCGGTTTTCCGGCCTAATTCGCCGCCGCTCATGGGAACGCTCCTGCGTAGTTGATGCCGCCAGCCTACGGATGGCGGCGCCGACTCGCAAGGTGCGTGCTTACGGGCTAGTTGTACTGCTCGAGCAGCCTGTATTTCTCGCTCTTGCGGATCTTGTCGATGGCGCCCTTCTGGATCTGGCGCACCCGCTCGAGGCTGATCTGCAGGCGGTCCCCCACCTCGGCCAGGGTATGGGCGTCCTCGCCGTCCAGGCCGAAGCGCAGGCGCAAGACCATCTGCTCACGCTGGCTGAGCATGCGCACGGCATCGTCCAGGTGCGACGACAGGCGGTGTGAGTCGTGGGTATCGGCATCGGGATCGCCTGCGTCCGCCGGCACCAGGTCCACCATCTTGCCGCCGTCCTCATCGTCCAAAGACTTGTCCAGGGACAGCGTGAAGCGGTTGCCGGTGATGGCGGTCTGCACCAGGTCCACCGGCACTCCCGATTCGCGGCTGATGGCTTCGACGTCGTCCAGGGAGGGTCCGACACCGGATGCGGCATCGTTGATCTTCTTCATGGCCTTCTGGATGTAGGCCGGCACCCGCACCGTGCGGCTCTGGTTGTAGATGGCATTGAGGAAGGCCTGGTTCACCCAGTACGCGGCATAGGTCTTGAAGCGCACGCCACGCGTGAAATCGAAGTTCTCCACGGCCTTGAACAGGCTGTAGTTGGCCTCCTGGATCATGTCCTCCATGGGCACCCCGACCCCGCGGTAGCGCTCGAGCAGCCGGAACACGATGTGCAGGTTGCGCTCGATCACCTCGTTGCGCGCTGCCTCGAACTCCTGGTGACGGGAGCGCAGGCGCCCGCGGACCCCGTCCGGCAGGCTGGCCGGGGAGCAGCCGAAGCAGATCCTCTCGCGCCCCGGGGGGCAGGTCCGGCAATTCGGGTCCGATCCGTCCGGGTAGCGCTCGATCTCGCACTTGTTGAAGCCGGCGGCCTTGCGCGCCTTCTTCAGGCGCCGCCACAGGAACTCGAGGCCCATGCAGAAGCGCAGCTCCTCCTCGCGGTCCATGACCGGAACCCGCTGTACCTCGGACCGGTAGAACGTCAGGAGATTGGTGTTGGCCGACGGCCAGCTTGGCCGCTTCCTGCGCTCGAAGCGGGTATCGATGGCGACGTTGTCCCGATCGAGCTTGCGCAGTAAGCGCTCTGCCACGGCGTCGAAGTCCTCGACGGTGAGCTGCCCGGTCAGCTCCTCGAAACGAAGCACCCGACCCTCCAGCTCCGGCTGGAGTTGGTCGAGCGGAGGCAGGTTCGGCTTCATGGGTTCACTGGATCCGACACGCTTTGTACGCGCGGAGGCAAGAGGGAATTTAGCACTATTTCGATGCCAGAATGCGAGTCCGGTTTCACCAGCTTCCCTGGCCCTTGGACCTGTTGCGCCAGTGGCCGGAACCTCCCCTCAGGAAGGGGTCACGCCCCCTACTTTACGCCATTGGCCCCAATTATGTCTAAAAATATATATAGACACAATGGAAGACCCGCTTTGCCGCCCGCGCCCTGCAGTCCTGCTGCAGTCCGATCCGAAATACTTGTCCCTATTGACTTTGCAGTGCGGCTGCGACGCGCTGGAGCAAGCGCCAGGCCTCGATCGGCGAAGTGACGTTCGGGTCCACGGCCAACAGTTCGGAAAGAAGGGTCGCGTCCGCAGTGCCCAGCAAGTCGAACAAGGAGGCCTGCTGAGGCGCCGCCGTCGCAGGACCGGCCTCGCGGGCTTGGTCGAGGATGCGCCGGCTGAGGCGCTCCTCATTGCGCTCGAGGCGGTCAAGGACCTCACGGGCCCGCGCCAGGACCGCTGGGGGAATACCGGCCAGGCGCGCCACGTGGATGCCGTAGCTCCGGTCGGTGCCGCCTTCCTCGATGCGGTGGCGAAACACGATCTCGTCACCCCACTCCGCCACGGCCACATTGAGGTTGCGGGCTCGCGGCAGGCCCGCCGCGAGGTCGGTCAGCTCGTGGTAATGGGTGGCGAACAGGCAGCGGGCGCCCACCCGGTCATGCACGTGCTCGCACACGGCCCAGGCGATAGCCAGGCCGTCGAAGGTGCTGGTGCCGCGGCCCACCTCGTCCAGGAGGAGCAGGGAGCGCTCGCTGGCGTGGCGCAGGATGCCTGCGGTCTCCACCATCTCCACCATGAACGTGGAGGCGCCGCGGGCGATATCGTCGCCGCCGCCGAGCCGGGTGTAGATGCGGTCCACCACTCCGATGCGGGCGCTGCGCGCCGGCACGAACGACCCCGCCTGCGCCATGAGGGTGATCAGCGCGGTCTGGCGCAGCCACGTGCTCTTGCCGCTCATGTTGGGGCCGGTGAGCACGATCAGGCGCGCGTCGGCGCCCAGCCGCGTGTCGTTCGGCACGAAGGGCTCGCCGCCGAGCGCGGCTTCCACGACCGGATGACGTCCGTCGCGGATGTCCAGCACCAGGTCGTCGTCCACCAGCTCCGGACGGCAGTAGCCGCGCTCCGCCGCCACGCTGGCCAGAGAGACGTACGCGTCCAGCTCGGCGATGGCTGCGGCCGTGCGCAGCAGACGCGCCAGCTCCGCGGCCGCGCCCTCACGCAAGGCCAGGAACAGCTCGTACTCGAGGTCCTTGGCGCGCTCGTCGGCGCCCAGCACCCTGGCTTCGTATTCCTTGAGTTCCGGCGTGATGTAGCGTTCCGCGTTCTTGAGCGTCTGCTTGCGGACGTAGTCGGCCGGAACCGCGGCCGCGTTGGCATGCGTGATCTCGAGGTAATAC
The DNA here is from genome assembly GCA_004295085.1 of Planctomycetota bacterium. GTDB lineage: Bacteria > Planctomycetota > UBA1135 > UBA1135 > UBA1135 > SHNF01. Next base: position 652,393 of record SHNF01000002.1, read on the forward strand.
CCGAACACCCGGTTGTAGCCGACCTTCAAGCTCTGGATGCCGGTACGTTGGATCTCGCGTTTCTGCAGTTCCAGGAGGTAGTCTCGGCCCCCGCGGGCCAACGCGCGCAACTCGTCCAGCTCGGCGCTGAACCCCGGCCGCAGCAGTCCGCCGTCGCGCAAGGAGAGAGGCGGATCGTCCGCCAGCGTGGCGCGGATGCGGGCGGCCAGGGCGTCGCAAGAATCCATGGCGGCAACCAACTCCGTCAGCGCCGGGCTGTGCGTCTCCTCGAGCGTCGCACGCAGGGCCGGCACGCGCTGCAAGGCGCTGGCCAGGCTCACCAGGTCGCGGGCACCGGCGCGTCCGCTGCCGAGCCGGCCCGCCAGGCGCTGCAGGTCCCCGAGGCCGTCGAGCGCTTGCGCCAGCGCGCGGCGCCGGCGCACGGCGTCCACGAGCTCGGCGACGGCGTCCTGGCGCCGGCGGATGGCGCCGGCGTCGAGCAAGGGTTCCAGCAGCCACTCGCGCAGAGTGCGCGCGCCCATGGGGGTGCCGGTGCGGTCCAGCACCGACAGCAGCGTCCCCTCGCGGCCCCCGTCGCGCTGCGAGCGTGTCACCTCCAGCGTGCGCAAGGTGGCGCGGTCCAGGGCCAGATGGCGCGACGGGCGGCTCAACTCCAGGTCCCGGATCTGGCGCATGGCGCCCTTCTGGGTGTCGCGCAGATAAGTCAGGAGCGCGCCGGCGGCGCCCAGGACCTCCGGCAGCTCCTCCACGCCGAAGGCTTCCAGGGTCGCCACCTGCAGTTGCTCGCACAGGTCGCGCCGGCCGCGCGCCGCGTCGAAGGTCCACGGCGGGCGCAGCGTCACAGGAGTGCCCTCGCTCTGCGCCCAGGCCCGGACGGCGCCGGTGGACTCGTCGTCCGCCAGCACGATCTCCGCGGGCGCGATCCGCGCCAGGTCCTCACCCAGGCGCTCGGCCGCACCCTGAACGCAGCGGAACCGGCCGGTGCTGATGTCCGCCCAGGCCAGGCCGGCGCCGCACACCGCCAGCACGTACAGAGGCTCCCCCTGCTGCAGGTTCGAGTCCTCCACGAGGGTACCGGGCGAAACCACGCGTACCACGTCCCGATCCACCAGCCCCTTGGCGTCGCGCGGATCCTGCAGCTGCTCGCAGATGGCGACGGCATGGCCGGCGCGCACCAGCCGCGTAATGTAGGCCTCGACGCTGCGCACCGGCACGCCGGCCATGGGCACGTCCTTCTCCTTGCTGCGGCTGGTCAGGGTGAGCCCAAGCACCCTGGACGCGACCTCGGCGTCCTCGAAGAACAGCTCGTAGAAGTCGCCCATGCGGAACAGCAGCAGGGCGTGCGGATGCTTGCGCTTGGCCCGGAAATACTGGGCCATCATCGGCGTCTCTGTCGCCTCGCTCCCGGGCTCCTGCAACTGCTCGGCCACGACGCGCAGCTTAACGCCGGTCTGCTACCCTGGTCGGCGCCGATGCCGTGCCGCAACTCGCGCTACCGGATTCCGCGGCGGGACCGTGCGCAGGTAGTGCCGTTTTGGCACTGCGGCGGCAGGCGCCAGCGCGGCCGCTGCAGCGGTCCATTCCGGGCGCGGCGCGCCCATGGCGCCGCGGCCAAGGGTGTCCATCGGGCCGGTCCCTGCCGCGTAATGGCGTCGGCTCCTGGCGCCGCCTAGAGCAGTGTTGCGCGACCGCCGTCTCCTGTCCGCCTGCGTGCTGCTCCTTCCCGGGTGCAGCGTGTTCGCGGAGGACTACCCTGAGGCCAACGCCACCGCCCTCGCGGCGTTCCAGCACGGCGACTTCGAAGCGGCCGCAAGCGCGTTCGCCGCGCGCAGCGGCGCCCTGGCGAGCGACCGCTTTCTGTCACTGGCGGAGCAGGGCATGGCCTGGCACGTGGCCGGCGACCTGCCGGCGGCCACAGGCGCCTGGCTGGCAGCGCTGGAGGTGCTGGACGGCTTCTCCGACCGTCCGACGATCAGCGGCCGCAGTGTCGCCGAAGGCGCGCTGTCCCTGGTCCTGAACGACAAGACCCTGCCCTACGACGGCGAGACCTTCGAAACCTGCCTGCTGCACGCTTTCCTGGCCTGGGACTATCTCCGCATGGGCAGCCTGGACGACGCCATGGTGGAGGTGTTCCGCGGCTACGCGCTGCAGCAGCGCGATGAAGAGCGATTCCAAGCCACGTACGGCATGAATCGCTTCGCCCGCTTCGTGGCGGCGGTGGCCCAGGAAATGGACGGGGCCTACGACGAGGCGCTCCTGGACCTGGAACGCCTCGCCGCCGACGTGCCCGAGAACCGCTGCATCCAGTCCGCGCTACGGCGTGTGCGCGGCCTGGACGCTGCTCCGCACGCCTCCGCCGAGCGCATGCGGTCCGAGCTGATCCTGGTGTACGAGCAGAGTCGGATGCCGGCCAAGGTGGCGCAGGAGATTACGTATCCCGGCCGGCGCACGCTGGGCCGGTTCTCGGTCCCTGCCTTCGGTCCGGCGCGCGTGGACGCCGACGGCGTGCGTCTGTGGCTGGACGGGGCGGACGCCGGCCGCAGCGAACTGCTCGAGGACGTGGCGCTGGTGGCGCGCGACAATTTGGACGACCGCATCGGCTGGCTGGTGGCCAAGTCCGCCTTGCGCGGCGCAGCCAAGACCATCGTCATCGCCCAGATCGCCGACGAGGTGGCCGAGGAGCACGGCGAGGGCACCGGGCTGTTGTTCGGCATCCTGGCCGGCCTGCTGGCCGCCTCCACCGAGCGCGCCGACCTGCGCTCCTGGCTCACGCTCCCGGCGTCGATCCAAGTGCTGCGCGTCCCGGTGGAGCCGGGCACGCACGAGGTGGCGCTGGAACTGCTGGGTCCAGCGGGCGCCGAGCGAGTCAGCCTGGGCGCCCGGGCCTTCCCGGCCGGCCGCAAGGTGTTCGTGGCGGCGCGCAGCCTGGGCGGCCGCCTCTATGCCTGCGCCGGAGCCGGTTCCACCGTAGTCTGGGGCACTCAGGTACCTTGACCACGATGAAGCCGATCCTCGCCGCTCTTCTCCTGGCCGCGCTCGCGGCCTGCTCCAGCTCCGGGGTGCAGAACGGGCCCCTGGCGGGCAACGTGATCTTCGTGGGCACCACCGGCCTGTCGGGGAAGGTGGAGGCCGAGCACGAGTGGGTGGACTTCGGCGCCGGCGACCTGCCCGTGTACCAAGTCGAGCTGATCAACACCGAGGACGAGGACCTGAAACTGGAGGTCCGCGCCCGTTGGTACGACGACAACGGCATCGAGATCGACTCGCCCACGCGCGTCTGGAGATTGGTCTTCGTGCCGGCCGGCAGCTCGGTTCCGGCCACGGACGTGGCTCCCAGCATCTACGCGGTGCGCTGCCGCATGGAAGTGCGCATGCACCAACCGATCGAGGGCTGACATGCGCCGCCTCTTACTCGCCGTTGCGCTGTGCACTCTGCCCATGGCCTGTGCCGGGCAGCCTCAGGTCCACGAAGGCGCGATCATCCGCGGCGGCCAGGAGGTGGCCGTGGAAGTGCGCGACTGGGTGGAGGACCTCGAAGTATCCGAGGTGGTCGGCCGCAAGGACGGCGAGCGCACGGCCGTCCAGTTCCGTCTGGCGAACACGCGCGATGAGCCCATGCGCGTACAGCTCACCTGGGAATGGGCCGACCACGACGGCATCCTGTTGCGCTCGGCCGTGGACGAGCGCCAGGAGGAGATCCTGCTGCTGCGTTCCGGCCAGGAACGCGTGAAGACCTTCCTGTCCCCCACCGAGAAGGCGGTGCGCTTCACCGCCCGCCTCGTCGAGCTTGTGCCCCGGGAGCATTGATCCGGACCCAGCCATGAAACACATGCTTCGCTACAGCCTCCTGCCGCTCGTCCTGGCTTCCGGCGCGTGCACCGACCGCGTGACCTACGAGGATCCGGAGGGGATCGAGACCATCAACGAGCAGTTCGGCGGCAGCGACTTGCTCATGATCGCCCAGGAGATGACCCAATCCTTCTCCAATTCCAACGTCTGGGGCTCCACCAAGCCGCGCGTCGTGTTCGGCGGGGTCAAGAACCGCACGCAGCAGCACGTGGACACGGTCAACATCACCGACACGATCCAGACTGCGCTGATCCAGTCGGGCAAGTTCACGGTTCTGGCCGGCGACCAGGGCATCGAGGAGATGAAGAAGGAAACCGACTACCAGCAGAGCGGCGCGGTGGACATGGAGAGCGCGGTGCAGCTCGGCAAGCAGCGCGGCGCCGAGTACGTGCTCTACGGCCGCTTCACGGAGATCGCCAAGCAGGAAGGCAGCACGAAGTCGCGCTGGATGAAGTTCACCCTCAACGGCGTGAACGTCCAGACCCGCGAGATCGTGTGGGCGGACGAGAAGATCATCAGCAAGCTCAAGGAAGAGAGCTTCCTGGGCTGGTAGGTGCCGGCGCGGGCGGCCGGGCTCGGCTACAATCCGTGCCGCAACCCCGGCCATGATGGAACTCCCGAACGTCACATTCACGCCGGCGCAGCTGCGCTGGCGCCAGATCGCCCACGAGATCGCCCGCAAGTACCTGCTGCCGCAGGCCGCCAAGCACGACCGGCACGCCAGCTACAACGACGACGCGTTCCGGGCGGCGGCCGAAGCCGGCCTTCTGGGCCTCTGGATCCCCAAGGAGTACGGCGGCAGCGCCGACGGCATCCTGGGCTTGTCCCTGGTGGTGGAGGAGCTGAGCAAGGCGGATCCGGCTTTTGGCGTGGCATTCGCCGTGAACGCGCTCGGCTCCATTCCGGTCATCGTGGGAGGCACCGAGGAGCAGAAGCGCAGGTACCTGCCCCGCGTGGCCCGCGGCGAATGCTCCTGCGCCTTCGCCCTCAGTGAGAAGTTCGCCGGCTCCGACGCCGGCGGACTGAGCGTGCAGGCGCGCAAGATGGATGGCGGATGGCTGGTCAACGGCGAGAAGAAGTGGACCACCAACGGCTCGCGCGCCGACCTGATCACGTTGTTCGCCGTCACCGATCCCACGTCCAAATCACGGCGCATCAGCGCGTTCCTGGTGGAGAAGACCGATCCCGGATTCTTCATCAAGAAAGTCGAGGACAAGATGGGCATCCGCATGGTTCCGGTGTGCGAGACCGGGTACAAGAACGTCCATCTCAGTGACGACCGGCTGCTGGGCGGCCAGCCCGGCCTGGGCTTCAAGCACAGCATGATGACCCTGGACTGGGCGCGGCCGGGCGTGGCGGCGCAGGCGGTGGGGACCGCCGCGGGCGCGCTGGAACTGGCCGTCACGTACGCCCAGAAGCGCAAGCAGTTCGGCCAGCCGATCTCGTCGTTCCAGATGATCCAGGGCATGCTGGCCGACATGGCCATGAAGACCGAGGCTGCGCGCTGGCTGGTGTACACGGCGGCGCAGATGGCCGACAACGGCACACGCCACATCAGCAAGTACGCCGCCATGTGCAAGTGTTTCGCGACCGACACCGCAATGCAGGTGGCTACGGACGCGGTGCAGATCTTCGGCGGCTACGGCTACATGGAGGATTACCCCATCGCCAAGTTCATGCGCGACGCCAAGATCCTGCAGATCTACGAAGGCACCAACCAGGTGCAGCGCATGGTCATCGCCCGCCACCTGATCAAAGAGGCGATGGAGTTCGATTATCTGAACGAACAGATCCCGACCGAGACGCAGGAGACATACGGCGCCGAGTACGAGATCGTGAACGTCTGAACTGCTCACGAGCGCGTCCTGGTGCAGCGCTTGTCATAGGCCTCTGCCCCGTATTCCATCCAGGGAGGCCTTGCCAGGCCCAAGGAGCGCGATGGCGATGAACCCGCCCAGATAGAGCACCGGCAGCTCCCAGCCACCTGCGAAGGGCTGTCCCCAGTGCACCCAGAGCAGGGCAACCACCATGTTGAAGGCCGGAAGCAGGGCAGCGACCCGGGTCATGAGGCCCAGGGCGACGCAGGCGCCTCCCAGCAACTCCGCCAGGGCGCCGACCCAGGCGAATAGCTGTGGCAAGGGGAAATTCTCGCCTTGGAGGTGCCCCGTGAACTGGTCCATCCCGCCGAAGACCTTGCTGAAGCCGTGATAGGCCATCCCAAGACCAAAGACGAGACGCAGCACAAGGAGGCCGAAGTCGGTCATGGTCGCATAGCTTGCGTATTCTTGCGTACACGCTCAAGGGTTTGTCGGAGGCATCTCGCCTCTTCTATTAAAAGTTTGCACCTTCTCCGAGCTCGGCTCGGGCTCACCGAAGCTGCTGTCCCTCATCCCCGTAGAACTACAGACTGGAGATACTCGCATGTCCCCATCGCTTCTCATCGCAGGGATCTTTCACTGCATTATCCCGGAACTCTCCGCACAAGGATGCCCGCCGATTGACACACCCATCTGGGCCGGGCAGACGATCCGCGCCGGCGTCGTGGAAGTGTCGAATTCGTCCAGTGAGCTTCGACTGGAATGCCACGCCTTTGCCCCCTGGAAGATCCAGGCCGTCCAGATTTACGCAGGCTTGGAGCCTGTGCCCACAAATAGCGCCGGCAACGTCGCCTCCGGGCAGTTTCCGTACAAGACGGAGTACGATCCGCCGGTTGACGAGCACCTGGAGCTGATCAGCCTCAGCGATCTGGGCGCATCCTGTGGAGATACCCTCTATCTCTCAGCCCACTTCGACCTGGTTCAGGTGGACGCGAACGGCAACATCCTCGGCATGCTGGGCGAGGAAGGCGGCTGGGCCCACGGCAAGCAGTCCTTCACTGGAGCGCGGTGGGGTTGGTGGGACTTCTACAGCCTGTGCTGCATGGAGAACTCCGGCTCGGGCGGCGGGCCGGTCCTCACAACCACGCCACCGCGAGCGGGTGGACCTGCTGTCCTTACCCTCGATGGCGCCAGCCCGGGAAGTGCCGTCGTTTTCTACTACAGCTCCGGCGGGGTGCGCCGCGCCGGCAGCAAGGCGTATCCGAATCTTCAAGGTCCGCCACCGGACTTGACCGGCATCGTCCGGATCGCCGGCACAGCATTCGCGGATGCGAACGGCACAGCCACTCTCAGCGTCGCCTTCCCGGCCAGAGGATGCACGCCCCGCATCGTGCTCCAGGCGGTCGTTCAGGAAGGCTCCAACTCGGCCAAATCCGATCTCCTGACCGTATCGCCTCTCCGCTGACCGGGGAGACGACTGGTCGGTTGTAGCGGCGCGTGGGTGCCTGCGCCGCTGCAACCGTCTTTTCTTGCCATGGGCGGCTCGCGCCGAATAGTCTGAACTCTTCAACGTAAAGCCTTTTTTTGCAGTATCTTATATCATTATTGTGCATGGAGAGGTGGATTGGGTTGCCACTCTTCAGTGCGTACGTATACTTAAGTACACAAACGGACAAGGGCCTCCACTCTTGTCGCAACCTCCATTCTGATGAATCCAGCCCCCTGGAGAGACAGAATCAACATGCTCAGAATCCTTGCGTCGGCAGGACTTCTTGCCTGCGTCATTGCCCCCCAGCTCTCGGCACAAGGCTGCCCAGAGCTGGATACCCCCATCTGGGCCGGTCAGACCATTCGATCCGGCGAGATGGAGATCTCGAATTCCGCCACTCACCTGCGGCTGGACAGCCGCGCCTTCGCACCCTGGCAGATTCGCGCCGTGCACATCTACGCCGGCCTGGACCCGGTGCCGACATCGGGCGGCGGCAACATGGCCCCTGGCCAGTTCCCCTACCAGACGGAATACAACCCGCCGGTGGACCGGCACGTGGAGATGATCGCTCTGAGCGACCTCGGCGCCGGCTGTGGGGACACGCTCTACGTCGCCGCCCATTATGAGATGGTGCAGGTGGACGATGACGGCAACGTCGTGGCCGAAGAAACAGGCTGGGCGCACGGCAAGGAATCCTCCACGGGTTCGCAATGGGGCTGGTGGGAGTACTACGACCTTTGCTGCCTCGGCAGCGGCTGCGCCGGCAGCGGCCTGACCCTGGGCACCACGCCCCTGATCGCGGGCCAGTCTGCAACCCTCACCCTGAGCGGCGCCGACCCGGGCGAGGCCGTCGCCTTCTACTACAACGCCTCCGGCAAGGTGGTATGCGACGGTGGCCCATCCCTGGCGAACCTGGGCGGCATGCGTCTGGACCTCATCGGTCCGGTGCGCACGGCGGGCACCGCGGTTGCGGACGCCGCGGGCGTCGCCAATCTCGTGGTCACAGTTCCCGCCACGGCGATTCCGGGCTGGGTGGCGCTGCAGGGCGCGATCGCACGCGGCGCCGGTTCGATCAAGTCGAATCCGCTGAACGTGTCACTGCTTCCGTAGGTAGTACGGAGCGCTCGGCTCGTGGCGGTGCGCCTAGGCGCGCGCCGCCGCGAGCCGTTCGGCGGCGAATTTCCAGTTGATGACGTCGAAGAACTTGTCGACGTAGTCGGCGCGCCTGTTCTGGTACTTGAGGTAGTACGCATGCTCCCACACGTCGCACACGATCAGGGGCACGCAGCCGTGGAAGCCCATCTGCTGATGGCTCTCGGCGACCAGGACAAGCAGCCGGTCCGCCACGGCTTCATAGGCCAGGATGCCCCAGGCACTGGCTTCGCCGGCCTTGCTGGCGGCGCCGAAGTGCTTGCGAAAGCCGTCCACGCTGCCGAAGCTCGCCTCCAGGCCCTGCTTGAGCGCCGCGTCGGCGGGGTCGCCGCCACCCTTGGGGCTCATTGAGTTCCAATACAAGCTGTGCAGGACGTGCCCGCTGCCGTTGAACGCCAGGTTGCGAGTGATGCCTTTCACCGCGTCGAAGTTGCCCTTGGCACGGGCATCGGCCAGGTCGGCAATGGCCTTGTTCACGCCCTGCACGTACGCCGCGTGGTGCTTGTCATGATGCAGTTCCAGGATCTCGGCGCTCAGGAAGCCGTCCAAGGCGTCCTTGGGGTACGGCAGCGGCGGCAGGGCGTATTCCGTGGGCTGCAAGCCAGTGCCGCCTGCAGCCGCAGCGCCGGGCTCCTGACCGGCGCCGCTGGCCCCCAAAGCAGGAGCGAGAGCGGCAAAGCCCATCAGGCCAAGGACATCCCGGCGGGCAGGACCACGAGCGGAATCGGGGTGCGGCGACATCGTCATGAGGCTACAACGGGTTTTACGAGAATCGAGAGGACCTGAAACAGGATCTTATATGCCGGCGGAGCCGGCGTTGGAGCTTTTTCTCGCTCGATGTCATGATGTCAGCGTCGCCTTTCCCCCCATACCCATGAGCTGCGAACAGATCATCTCTGCCATTGGCGCCGGCGCTTTCGGTGCCGTCATCGGCTGGTACACGTACTACTCGATGCGCCGGTTCAAGGAATACACCGTCCTGGACCTGGCCACACTCGTCGGCGCGCTGGGCGGCGCCGGCATCACCGCCTTGTTCGGCGAATCCAAGTCTCTGCTGTTCGGCTGCTATGCCATCGGGCTGGCGCTGGGCTTCTTCGGCTACGTCCTCGTAATGCTATGCGTGGTGAGCAAGGACACAACCATCACTATGAAGGACCTGCTGCACCCGCCGCAGGGCTCCGGCGTCGGAGGAGTGATGGGCGGGCATGGCAGACAACAGCAAGTCCTGCAAGCAGGCCAGCAGCCGGGACAGCAGCCCGGTCCGGACCACTAGTCAGGGAGAAACGAAGCACAGGTCCGCCGGGCAATACAGAGTGTATGCGAGACCCAGGGGATTGCGCTTGCGCAGCAGCCGCAGGCGCACGTCGCGCATGGCCTGGCCGACGGGCTTGTGCTGCACCAGGCGCTCAAGGATCTCACGTCCGAACTCGCGCGCCAGGGTTTCGTAGATGCTGACCTCCGTGCCGATCACGCCGGAGGCCTGCAGGAACGCGAACATGCGCAGGAACGGCACCAGGTCGTCCGGCGTGAGGTCCACGGTGTGGCAGCCGTTGATGAAGACGAGTGGGTGCGATTGCTTCCAGCGCACCCCGCCGGCGCGCAGGTCGGTCGGCACCAGGTACTCCTTGCGGCCGACGCCGAGCCACACGTCACGCTGGTTGCGGCCGCCGTGGCAGTAGAAATAGACCAGGTTCAGATCCTGGCGGCTGAGGGCCCTCAGGATGTCCATCCGGTCGGAGTGCTTGTCCCACACGACCGGGAAACTGGCGCGCAGCTCGGCATGGTGCTCCTCCGGAAAGTGCAGGTCCAGGCTGATCCCCATGACTCCGGTAGGCACGCCAGGGACCGGGATCTTCAACTGGAGATCCCGCGCAGCGCCGGCGGCGCCATCCACCTTCTCTGCAGTCGATGTGGGCTGTTCGACCACGTGACGGAAGCCCCAGAAACCTGATGGACACACGACTTGCGCGTCGGTGCTGCTGGGACATTCACCCCGGAAGCACGGCTCATCGGACAGCCGAGCATCCTCGGACATCCGGGCCAGTGAGCGCAGGAACTCCGTACACAGGCGCTTGGGCACTCCCGAGAGCACCGGCCGGTCGTATATCAGGGCCCACGGATACACGTAGTTGGCCTCGTGCACGCGCGCGATCTGGATCGTGTCTGGCTTGCGCAAGGCCGCGCCCAGGCGATCGGCCTGGTCCCAGCCCAGCTTCTGCTCCACGACGGTGTAGAGCTGGAACCCGGTGTAAGCCAGCTCGATGAGGCCCGCGCGCAGCATCTCTTCGCTGCCCCGGTTCCGGGCGTCGAAACGGTACTCCGGCTCCCTCCCGGCCTCCGACCTCTGGCACACGCCGAGCAGCGCTTCCCGCGCAAACGATGCCGCCGTCTTCATCTCGCCTTCGGTCAGCTTCAGGTGGAACTGGAGCTCGCCGGCCATCAGCTCGAAGGTGTGGCTGCCGTCGCCGTTGTCATTGGTGAGCACGCTGAGCCGGCGCGGCTCCAGGTCCTCCAGGCTGCCGAAACCGCCGGTGAGCGTGTACTCGATCTCGCCGTACTGCAGGGGCTCGTCCTGCTGGTGCTCGTGCGGCCGGACTTCCGCCTGGACGCGCAGCGATTGCAGCAGGCGGCCGCGGAACAGGAGGCAGGCGCGCAGCCGGGCCGTGCCGGGTGCTGCCGGCGCCCGCAGGCCGAACGTGACCGGCTCGCTGGCGCCGGCGCGCGGAAGGACCAGCGTCTCGCGCTGCTTCTCCAGGATGAAGTCGTCACTGAACAGCGCCACCTGCAGATCCAGGGTTTCCTCGTTCTGGAAGAAGGGTTGCAGCGCCGCGTCCGGGAACTCCGGCGGCGACACGACCAGGCTCTCCAACGCCAGCGGACCGATGTGCAAGGAGAGCTGGTAGGTAGCTCCCGCCACCAATGCGCGCCGGACCGGCAGCCTGGCGCCTCCTGCGTCCAGGAAGTACGAGTTCAGGTAGCGCGGCTCCAAAGCCTGCGCAGCGCCGGGCGCGGCGCCCCTGTGACCTGGCTCCGCCATCAGCGCGTGCATCTGGTAGTCGCGCGCTGCTTCTTCCACCGCGTGCCAGTCCACCTCGCCGATGATGCGCCGGCGCGCCTTCACCGCCTGCTCCAGACTGGCCTTGGCCTGCGCCAGCGGAATCAAACCGTTGACTTCGCGATCCCAGTTCTGGATCGCCTCGGCCTGGCGCACCACCTCCCACAAGCGCTCCGTCACGGCGCCGATGCCCTTCCCCAGCGTCGGGCGGCGCTTCGGGGCGCCATGGAGCCTGCGTTGCAGCTGCGGCGTTTGTCGAGCCAGCAGCCGGCGCACAGGATGTGTTGCGACCCTGGCAGAATTCGCCACCATCCACAACGACTCGATCTCGTCGTTGCGCTGCTTCTCATCCCGGGCCCGCTGGACCAGCCGCGGCACGAGAGGCGAAAGCCGCAGCACTTCCTCGCTGCCTTGTCCGCCGAACAGCGCCGCCAGCGGCGGCCGCCGCGGCTCGTAGAGGCCGGTCAGGGCCTGCCAGCGCATCCGATCCAGCGCGGCATCGTGCAGGATGCCGGCGTAGAACTCCGTGTAGAAGTCGCGGGACACCTTGGGCGCCCCGGGAAACCACGTGACCAGGACCGGGCGGCCGGCGAGCTCGGAGTAGCGCGCGGCGCAGTCCAGCACTGCGCCCAGGGACGCCGCAGAGGTCGAGGCGCCCACCTGCAGGACCACCAGCTTCACTCCGGTGCGCTCCAAGGTCGCTGCCGCCGCGGACAAGTCCATGCTGCCGTCGCGGGCGCCTCCGGCCAGGGCTCCCACCGCCGCGCCGCGCCAGGTCCCCAGTGTGGCGAGGTGCAGGACGTCGACGCGGCCGGTCTTCGCGGCCGCGTGGCCGCGCAGCCGCTTCCGCAGCTGCCCCGGCGGCAACGCGGAGAGCATGTGCACGTGAATCGCCCGATCGAACCAGGGACGCAGATGGCCCAGGAAGCCTTCGAAGATCTCGGCGACGGGCGGCTCCTCTTCCGGAAGGAGCCGGAGGGCCGACAGCCGGGCCTGCAGGAAACGCAGCGGCAGGTCCAGGGCGCGCGCCGACGGCGGCACGATCCGCGACACGCGCCGCACGACACCGAGGTGTGGGCCGAGCCAGTACTCTTCCGGCACGCTCCATTCCCAGGGCAAGCACTGCAGTTCCGGCGCCGCCACGCGCAAGCACAGGCGCGCGGGCTGGCCCCTTTCCGCAGCGGCTTGCACGCCTTGCTCCAAGCCCGTGTAGATCTCGTCCGGCAGCAGCCCGCTCAGCTGGCGCGCCGCGTCCGGTGGCATCCCGTCCGACGTGGAGCCGGCACCGTAGGCTGCGCGCGCTTCGACGAGCGCCGCGCCGGAGATCGTGCCGGTCGCGCGCAGGCGCTCCGGGACCCGCAATTGGGCGGAGTAATCACCGTCCTCGCGGGCGGCCAGTGTCAGAAAAACATCCCAGGGTTCCATGGATCGCAGTAGATCAAGCTATCATGGCCGGACGTTCCGGTGCGCGCTTGCGTCTCGATCGGCAAAGCCCCCATCCGCTGCTGCGCCGCCTCGCGGACGCCCGCCGGCGCACGGACTCCCTGTTCAGGATGCTGCGACCGGAGGCGTTGCGGGAACGTCCCATCACGGCGCGACACCGCCTGATCTTCTATCTGGGGCACCTGGAGGCCTTCGACTGGAACATCCTGGGCAAGGGCACCCTGCGCCTCGAATCGTTCCATCCGGACTTCGATCGCCTGTTCGCGTTCGGCATCGACCCCCTGGACGACGAGCTGCCGTCCGAACCGGCTTCCTTCTGGCCGGAACAGGACGTCATCGCCGCGTACAACCGGGCGGTGCGGCGGCGTCTGGACGCGCGCCTCGGCGCGGCTCTGGACGCGGATTCATCCTCGGCCGAGAACGCAGCCTGGGTGACGAACGCCGCCATCGAGCACCGCCTGATGCATGCGGAGACCTGCGTCTACATGCTGCGCGACCTGCCGCTGCAGCAGCTGCTCGCGCCGCGGCTGGAGCCGCCGGCGTCCGGCGCGCCGCCGCCGCGCCGCCGCGTGGAGATTCCGGCTGGGCGGACGACTCTGGGACGCGCGCGCGCGCGCGCCGCCTTCGGCTGGGACAACGAATTCGAGGAGCACGCCGTGGACGTGCCCGCATTCGAGATGGACGTCCACCCGGTGACCAACGGCGACTTCATCCGCTTCGTCGCCGCCGGCGGCTACGAGGAGCCGCGCTTCTGGAGCGCGGCCGACTGGCACTGGAAGGTCCGGCTCGGCCTCACCCACCCGCGCCGCTGGATACGTGACGGTGACACCTGGCGCTTCCGCGCGTTGTTCAGCGAGATGCGGCTGCCTCAGGACTGGCCCGCGTACGTCAGCCACGCCGAAGCCTGCGCGTACGCGCGCTGGGCCGGCTTGTCCCTGCCCACCGAGACGCAGTGGCAGCGCGCGGCGCTGTGCACTCCGGACGGACGCGAACGCTCTTATCCCTGGGGCGACGAACCTCCGGGCGCCAGCCGCGGCAATTTCGACTTCCACAGCTGGGACCCGCAGCCGGTCACGGCGCATCCCGCCGGCGCCAGCGCCTTCGGCGTGCACGACCTGCTCGGCAACGGCTGGGAGTGGACCAGCACGCCCTTCGCGCCGTTCCCCGGCTTCCGCAAGGATGATTTCTATCCCGGCTATTCCGCCGCGTTCTTCGACGGCCGCCACTTCGTGCTGAAGGGCGGGGGCCCGCGCACGGCCGCCTGCATGCTGCGGCGCTCGTTCCGCAACTGGTTCCAGGCGCACTATCCGTACGTGGACGCGAAGGTCCGCCTGGTCGCGAACTGACGCGCTACGGCACGGCCACCGCGGCGGTGCGCGAGAGTGCGCCCACACCCGGCCCGAGCCGCAGGCCCTGGATGTAGAGCGTGCGCCCGCTCCAGGAGCCTTGCAGCGGCAGCACGGTCTCGCGCACGCCGCTGCCGGGCATCGTGGACGAGTAGAAGATGGCCCCGTCGCGTGGATCCAGGCCCAGCACGCCGTAGGGCGTGGACTTGGACGCTGCGGTGAACGAGCGCGCCATCAGCACGCGATCGCCGGGCATGCCGGCCATGCCCACGGCCAGCGCTCCCGCCTGGAAGCGGCTCTCCACCGCCCACAGCGGCGGCAGGGACGTCAGCGAGAGGAATTGCACGGGCTCGCTGACGATGCCCTCGCCGAGCAGCTCCACGTACAGGTTCTCCTCTCCCCGCATCTCTGCGCGCAGCGTGCCGGCCAGGATGCGCCGGTGCAGTCGGTGCTGCTCGGCCGCGCTCAAGGGCTCGTTGTTCGGCGGATTGTCCGTCGGCCCGAGGTGGCCCATGCCGAGCACCATGGAATAGAGGTCGCGGCGCGCTGCCGGCGCGTTCTGGAAGTATTCCAGGCCCTCGTCCACGAGGTCGTCGAGCTCGCCGGTGACGATGGAAACGCTGCCCGTGAACACCGCCAGGTTCTGGAACCCCTGAGCGGACCCGCCCAGGCCGGTGCCGGCGTACGGCTGCAGCGGCACGACCGCGCGCACTCGCGGCTCGATCCCGATCAGATACATCAGCGCACCGCCGCCCATGGAGTGGCCGCTGGCGGACCAGTCGCCGTCCCAGGCCATGCCCTCCAGCCACGCACCCGTCGCGGCCGACTCATCGTCCACCCAGTGCAGCAGCGAGCGCGTGTCCAGGGCTTCAGCCTGCATGGTCGCGAAGATGCCAGTCTGGGTGCCGATGGAGGCCACCACGAAGCCCCAGGAGGCCAGGTGCGTGCACAGCTCGTCGTACATGTCGGGCCGGCCCAGCCAGCCGTGCTGGAAGCCCACCAGCGGATATGGCCCATACGCCGGATCAGCGGCCGTGCCCTGCCCGGCCTGCAGCGCCGGATAGAACATGCGGCCGCGGATCTCGCCGCGGCCGAAGTTGGCGTCGGTGAACTGCACGTCGCGCCACCCGACGAGGTGCGGCCCCGGATCTTCGATCTGCTGGGCGGACAGCGTCGCGGACGATCCCGGCAGCGCCAGAGCAAGGAGGAGAGGCGAGAAACGCATGGCGGAGGATCACTTATAAACGATGCGACGGCTCCTCCCCGCCGTGCTCACCGCCCTCGGTTGCGCCGGCGCCGTCCCGGCACCACCGACGCAAGCTGCGCCCCCAGCAGGCGAGATCCCTTGCCATGCCGTGGTGGAGTGGCTGGACGCGCAGCGCAGCCGTTTTGCGGCCGACCTGGAATCCGCGCACACCACGCTGCTGGAGCGCTCCCGCGACAGCGCGCCGGAGTTCGCGGCGCGCCTCACGCCCGATCCGCCACGCCCGCGGGCCGGATCGCCCTAGCTGCCGTTCGCGCCGTGCTCCAGGCGCTCCTGGAGCTGCTGCTGCGCCAGCTCCACCGTGGCCCTGGTGGCATCCGGCAGGTGCAGCTGGTTCCTCAGGGAAACGGGCACGGAGGCTGCAACCGGTTCCTGTGCAGCCTTGCCCGCAACCCTGGCCATGGCAATCCAGTCGAAGTGGAAGCCCAGACGCGTGCCGCTGGTGACCACCTTGAAGCCGCGGGCATCCTTCTTGGTCACGCTGAGGCTGACCCCGGGCTCATCGGCAGTCACCGTCACGACCGGCACGGCCCCGTTCAACAGATCAGCGAATTCCGGCGCGAAGGGCACCCACATCTCCGTCAAAGACATGGTTTCGCTGCCGAAATCGCTGACCTTGCGGCTGCCTGCCAGCCCGAGCTGGCGCTGGAGTTCCTGGATCTCGGCCCGATTGTGCTTGACGCCAGCGACGGCCAGCGTGGCGACGCTGTACAGATCCACGGCCATGAGTGTGTTGTCCTTCAAGTAGTCCGGGGCCTCGTCCAGGATCAGACCCAGGTGCATGTTCGGGCGATACTTGCCTTCCTTTCCCGGCTCAAGCTGGTCGGTCTCCACCTTGAACTTGTAGAAGGTGGGATGCAGACGATCGATGTCGTCCATCACCAGGTCGGCCAGTCCGTCCTCCTCGACGCGCACCAGGTCGCGCTTGCTCTCGCGGGCCGACACGATGTTCCAGCCGGAGGCGTAGCCAAGGTACCAGTAGCGAGTGGAAGTGCCGAGGTAGCCATAGAAGGAGTTCGGCGGCAGGAGCTGGTGGCCGTCGCTGGACTCCGGCGTCGCGCTGGCCATGTACCAGATGCCGCGCAGCGTGCCGCCGTTGCCGTAGGGCGCCACCGAGGACCCAAGCTCGGCGAACTGCGTGGAACGCAGCTTGCCGTTGAAGTGCCCGGCGAATCCGTTGGCGTTGCCGTTGTTGCCGAACACGCCGTAGCCGTTGGCGCTGTTGGCGGTTCCATACACGCCATAAGTCACGCCGGACGAATTCGCAGCCTGGCCGTACACGCCTGTGCCGCTGGCCGCGTTGCTGTAGCCGAACACGCCGTAGGCCGTGCCGCCGCTTCCGGAGGCGATGCCGCGCACGCCGGCGCCGGAGCTGCCCGTGTTCTCGCCGTTGACGGTGTAAAACAAAGACCCGTTGCTGACGGCGTGCAGCGGGTACAGCGGCTCGCTCAGACCCACGCCGACCTTGCCGCTGCTGTAGTAGGTGTCCGAGCCATTCAGGCTCCACGGGGACGCCCCGGGAGGACCTTCCGGCCCCGGGGGTCCATCCGGACCCTGCGGGCCGGTTTCGCCCTGCGGCCCTTGTGGGCCTTCGGGACCCGGCTCTCCTTGGCTCCCTTCAGGACCCTGCGGACCCTCCGGTCCAGGAGGACCGGTCGGACCCGTTTCCCCAGGAGGTCCAACCGGACCTTGCGGACCTTGCTCCCCTTGCGGCCCAGGGGGACCTACTGGACCTGGGGGACCAGTGTCGCCAGGAGGGCCGGCGGGGCCCTGTGGACCTGGATCGCCTTGCGGTCCCGGAGGACCGGTCGGACCCGTGTCCCCTGGGGGACCAACCGGACCTTGCGGACCTTGCTCACCCTGCGGGCCGGGAGGACCGGTGGGGCCTTCAGGACCCGTCTCGCCTTGCGAGCCTGGGGGACCGGCCGGGCCGATTTCCCCTTGAGGTCCGGCCGGACCTTCCGGACCGGGCTTGCCTGGCGGGCCTTGCTCTCCCTGTGGTCCCGGAGGACCTGTGTCGCCAGGAGGGCCGGTAGGGCCTTCAGGACCCGGATCGCCCTGAGGACCAGGAGGACCTTTGTCACCCGGAGGGCCGGCCGGACCTTCGGGTCCCGGATCGCCAGGCGGCCCCGGTTCGCCCTGTGGCCCTGCCGGTCCTTCTGGACCTTCCGGCCCGGGTTCTCCTGGCGGTCCCGACTCACCTGGCGGACCCGGAGGGCCGGCGGGCCCGGTGTCTCCTGGCGGACCTGGCGGGCCGGGATCACCGGGCGGACCAGGAGGACCCTGTGGCCCTGGAGGTCCCTGCAAGCCAGTCCTATCGCCCACCCACTGGCCGGAGGCGTTGATCACCGGCACCCCATTCACCGTCACCGAGTTCGGATTGATGTCTGCTCCAGGGACATCGCGCGCACTTTCGGCGTGCAGCGCGTACGCCGCGCTCACGACCTGGATGCGCGGCACCATCTCGCTGTCCGAGCCGAACGTGACGCCAAGCCACAGCTGGGCATGGCTTCTGAACAGCGATGGCGGCAGCGGGGTGGCACTCCCGATGACAGTGCTCACCAGGCCGCTCACGACAGCCACCGACG
Organism: Planctomycetota bacterium; assembly: GCA_004295085.1. Taxonomy (GTDB): domain Bacteria; phylum Planctomycetota; class UBA1135; order UBA1135; family UBA1135; genus SHNF01. The sequence continues at coordinate 670,396 of SHNF01000002.1, forward strand.
TGCTCTCTTCGTAGAGCAGGGTGCCTCCACTGGGCGCGTCGTAAATGCGGAAGCCGACGGAGAGGCTTGGCGCATTGATCGGATTGTTGTCGCTGTCGCGCAGACGGCCGATGAACTGCAGCAGCTGCGGCGTCGGACCGTTGTCTTGCGGAGGAGTCGCAGCGAGCGCGGTGCTACCCAGAAGCGCGATCAAAAGCAGCGCGATCACCGGAGCAAAGTGGGGTTTCAAGGGGGACATGGTGGTGATCAAAGGGAACCGATCAAGGCTCGATCTTCACCGTCAGCCGATTGGTGAACGATCCTGCGGATGACGGCAGGGTGCCGCCGCCGGTTGATGCGAATCCAGAGCCTGCTGTGAGGCAAATAGCCTGAAACTCCAGCAACCCGCCCAGGCTGCCGGCATCCGATGGGACCTCGAGCACAAATCGGGCGACGCCGTTCGGGGTAAACACGTCGCGGCCTAGCCAGCGCCAGCCGGGCCGCAGCTCCCACGCGCCGTCGAAGGGGCCCCAGCGGACGCCGGAACCCTTGACGCCGGTGGCCAGGTGCACGGTGCTTCCCGGCGCACCCAGGAATCGGATCTCGAACCGGCCGCCGCGATGGGGGACACTCGCCAGCACCAGCGCGGGAAGGTAGGTGTAAGTGTTCTCGGCGGTGTCGCTACCTGCGTCGGTGCTGACTGTCACCGGGACGGGCCCCAAGGGATTGCCGTAGAGGTTGACGCCAGGCGGCGTCGCCACGGTGATGGCGGAGTTGGTCCTGAGCTTGGCTTCGGGCGCGCGGGCGCTGCCGAAGTACACCTTGGGCAGGGCTCCAGATTCGCCGAAGTTCAGCCCGAACACGGTCACGACATCGCCACCCTCCTTGGCGCCGGCTGCGGCACTCGCACCCAGTACGATCGGTCCGCTGCCGGGATCGAACGCGTCCGGTTCGGCCAGGACGCCGTACTGGAACTGGAATTTCAACGAGTTGAGGATGGTCGCTCCGAAGGGCTGGCCGATGCTTGAGGCCACGCCCATGTCCTCGCTCTTGCTGACGCGTCCACCTTCGGTAACGGTGGACACGCACAGCACATAGTTCTCGGAGGCGGACATGCCTCCTCCGGACTGCGCAAGTGCGGACCCTGGAGACGCAAGTTTGGCCAATGCGAGCATGGCGGGTAACACCCGCGCGAAAGCGCTCGCAGCGCGGACCGGGATGAGGACCGGGAGCATCGGGGGGAACTCCTTCCGCCGTGGAAGTGGGGGTAGTCGAGTTCGTTGAGAACGTAAGGAAATTCACTATACAAACACTTTGCGCGATGGGTACTAGCACGATTGTGCTTTTCCAGCAAATTCCTAGGGAGTCAGGAAGGCCCGACGTGAGTGGATGTTCGATTCTGTCCTAAGTATTTTTTCCAAAACGACTTATAATCGATCCTCATGGATGACCGGGGACTTGCCGGGAGGCGCGCCAGCGCGATCGTGAATCTCCAGGCCGGATCCGGACGGGCGAAATGGAAGCGCAAGTTCGGAGAGTGGGTGGCCGGCCTGGGCAACGGGGTGGAGATCCTGACCACCAAGCAGCCCGGTGATGCCACCAGGCTGACGCAGGAAGCACTGAGGCGCGGTCGCAAGCTGATTCTGGCAGTGGGCGGGGACGGGACCGTCAACGAGGTGGTGAACGGCTTCTTCGAGGGCGAGGCCCTCCTTTCCGAGGACGCCGAGCTCGCGATCCTCCCCTGTGGCACCGGCCAGGACTTCGCCCGCAGCATCGGGATGGGCGCAGGTGATTGGCGGCTGGCGGCAACACTTGCAGATCTGCCGGCCCGAAGCGTGGACGCGGGCCGTGTGCGCCTTGTCGGACCCGGGGGACAGCCCGTGCTGCGTTATTTCCTGAATATCGCGGACTTCGGCATCAGCGCGCTGATCGCGCAGCGCGTCAACCGAGCTGCGAAGCCGTTCGGAGGGCGGTTTGCCTTCTACTTCGGGACGCTGCGGACGCTGTTCCGCTGGCGCAATCGGCGCGTGCGCCTGCAAGTGGATGACGAGCCGGAGCAGGAGCGGGTGGTCAAGCTGGTCGCCGTGGCGAATGGCCGGTACTTCGGCGGAGGGATGTGCGTTGCGCCGAGCGCCCGCCTTGATGACGGCAAGTTCGAGCTGGTGATCTTCGGCGACCTGGGCCCCTGGGAGTCGGTGGTACGCCAGCCACGGCTCTATCAGTGCCGACCCATCCGGCACGCAGAGGTGGAATACCGTCCTTGCCGCCGGATCTCCGCCGCCAGCGATCAGGACCTGCTCGTGGACACGGATGGTGAGCAGCCTGGATTCTTGCCGGCCACGTTCGAAGTCGTGCCTGGGGCCATTCAGATACTGGCACCTATGGTGTGATATGCTTATTGAATAGTGGCTTGTTACATATTGTGACATTCATGTTACATGATGCTACATAGGTTGCCCCGGCTACAAAACTACGGTCGGAGTAGATTCTTGGAGAGCGTTGGAGCTCTCGGCTCCGCGCGTCCGATTCACAGCACCTGGTTTCCAGCCATGCATGCCTTCGACGCACTCGCGCTGATCTCTGCCGCCGTTGCGGCTGCGGCGCAGGACCTGCAGCTTTCCTCGCACGGCGCCGGCGGGGATCAGGAAGGCTGGGCCGTGTGCGTGGCGGGCGACATGAACGGAGACGGGTTCGCGGACATCGCCGTAGGCGCGCCGCAAAGTTTCGTGGAGGGCCGCGCCGCCGCTGGATATGTGCGCGTGATTTCCGGCAAGACCGGCGCCACGCTGCACAAGTTCCAGGGCCTCACGGACCGCGACGAGTTCGGCTGTGCCGTGGCGCCCGCTGGCGACGTGGACGGCGACCTGCACGCAGACCTGCTGGTCGGCGCGCGCTTCGATGACAGCGCCGGCGTACGCTTCGGCGCCGCGCGGGTCTACTCAGGCGCGAGCGGCGCGATTCTGCACACGTTCACCGGCGACTCGAGCCTGAGCGAGTTCGGAGCTGCCGTCGGCAGAGCTGGCGACGTGAACGGCGACGGCGTCACCGATTTGATCGTAGGTGCGCCGCGCAGCGACGCCGGCGGCCATGACGCCGGCGCGGTGCACGTGTACTCGGGCAAAGACGGAGCTCTGCTGTTCCAGTTCCTGGGCGACGTCGAGTCCGGCAACTTCGGCCAGGCTGTGTGTGGGATCGGCGACTGGACCGGAGATGCGCGCGCCGAGATCGCCGTGGGCGCGCCGCGCGCCGGCGCCGACGGGCGCGGCCTCGTTCAGGTCTTCTCCGGCCGCGACGGCGTGATGATGCGCAGCCTGCCGGCGCCGGCGGAGGTAGCCGGCTTCGGCACGTCCGTGGCTTCCGCGGGCGACGCCGACCTGGACGGCCAGACCGACCTCCTGGTCGGCGCGCCCGGCGGAGATGCCGCCAGCGCGGATCCAGGCAGCGCCCTGCTGTACTCCAGCAAGGATGGATCGCTCTTGCGCTCCCTGCGTGGATTCGGCCTCGGCAGCCGTTTCGGCCATTCCGTCGCCGCCGGGGGCGATCTGAATGGCGACGCCTACGGCGACCAGCTGGTCGGCGCGCCTCTGGATTCCGGAAACGGCGCGGAGGCCGGCGCCGTGGTGGCCTTCTCCGGCAAGGACGGAGTCATCCTGCAGGCCGTTTACGGCGCTCCCCTGGAGCAGCTCGGCTTCTGCGTGGCCGGCGGCGTAGACATCGACGGCGACCGCGCGATCGAGATCATCGCCGGCGCGCCCATGGCGGAGGAAGGCGGCAAGAGCTCCGGTGTGGCTCGCGTGTACACGACGCAACGCCGGGCCTTGGACCCGAGTTCCGGTGCGCCCGCCGGCAACCTGGCGCTCGAAGATGACGGAGGCGACGTCGCCCCCGGCTACGACGAGGCGGCGTACACGGAACCTGTCGGCGACTATTACACGTACAACTACTACTACGACAGCGGCTACGACGGCTATGGCGGCGTGGTCGGATACAGCTACGTGTATCCGTGGGTCTGGGGATGGAACTGCTGGTCGCCCTGCTACTGGTCATTCTGGAGCTCGCCCCGCTGGTGCTGGGGCTGGAGCTATCCGAGCAGCTTCGGCTTCTGCTGGGGTTGGAGCTGGTGCAGTCCGTGGTGGTCTTCCTGGTGCGGATGGAACACCTGGTGCGGGCCTTCGTGGTGCAACCCGTGGTGGAACGACCCGTGGTGCTGGGATCCGTGGTGGTGCGACGACCAATGCGACCGCGACAACAACGGCGGGCACAATGGCGGTGGGCATAACGGCGGCGGCGATCCGCCTCCGCCCGGCGATGCCGGCCCATTCCGCGCGCAACCCTCGCCGCTCGCCGATCAGTCCGGCAACGGCGGCGGACTCAGCTCCGGCCCCGGTGGGCTGGTTGCGACGCGCCCTGCAGGCACGATCGTGCGCTCGTCGAGCGGCGGAACCCCGACCGGGATCGGCGGAGGATTAGGGAGTCCCGGGCCCGGCGGCCTTGCGGGAGGTGGTGCAAGAAAGATCGCACGCCCTGCCGGCGGCGCGGTGACGCCGCGCGTTGCCCCGGCTCCGGCGCCGCGCCCCGCCAACCCGGTGCTGCCGCCCGCGCGCTCCCGCGGCGGCGTGGCGGCGCCGTACACCGGCTCTCGCGCCAATCTCTCGCCTCTGCACCCGAATCCCACTGCGACTTTGCAAGGCCGCGGCGGCGCGGTACCGATGCCGACGACGCGCCGTTCCGTGTGGACCACCGTTGGCGATGCTGCGCCTGCCGGCAGCGGCGCGACGGCGCAGCGGCCAGGAGCCGCAGCCCAGACCTCCTCGGTTCGCGGCCAGCAGCCTTCGGGTGGGAGCGCCAGTGCCGGTGGGCGTGCCATTGCTCCCGGCGGCAGCAACGGAACGGGCCGGACCGGTACCGCGGCGCGTCCTGCGCCTTCCCCCTCCGGCGGTCGCGGAGCCGTCGCGCCTCAGAGCCCCTCGGGTGGAAGTGGCCGCCCGAGCGGAGGGGGCGCCGGCAGTGGCGGACGCCCAAGTGGCGGCGGTGGAAGTCACGTCGGCAGCGCCGGCGGGGGTCACCCTGCGGGCGGCGCTTCGGCGCGGCCAAGCGGTGGCGGTGGTGGCAGCGTCCGGCCGAGTGGCGGAGGGGGCGGCGGCGGCCGTCCGAGTGGAGGCGGTGGCGGCGGCCGCCCGAGCGGGGGTAGCGGCGGCCGTCCCGCCGGCGGCGGAGCCTCGCGTCCCATGGGGCGCGGTTGAGGTCCTGGCACGGCCGAAAGGAACGTCCCTGCTTCTAGGCGGACCCGCGGAGCGACATTTTTTTTCGCTGCGTCCTGTGCGCGCAACTTGCGCGCGAGGACTGCGTTACACCGCCTTGCTCCGCGAGCTACGGGATTCCACGTAGGGACGGAGTGGCTTTGAGCGCTAGAGTCCGCGCGTTCCCCTGCTGGGCCTCCCTTCCAGTAAACGGTTCCCCGCCTGAGCCGCTGATCCGCCTCCCCAAAGTGCGGGTCTAAATACCGCGGGCTTGCAGCCGCGCGGTTCGCGGGCAGGTCGTAGGCGCCTCCCCAAGCCGCCTGGCCGCGTCACGAGCGCACGCAGGCCGCCAGCGGCCCCACCGCACTCCCCAATGCCATGTGCAGAACTTGGCCCCTGTTCCTTCTGTTGACCGGTCTCGCTCCAGCGTCACTGTCCGCCCAGGAAGGCGGCTGCGACAGTCAGGCGCGCGGCGCCGGCGACGGCGACTTCGTCCTCGACCTCGATCGCAGGCTGCCGCCGGTTGGACCGCGCATGTACGGCGTCGTGGACCCGGCGATGACGCCGGTGGCCACGGAATTCTTCGGCGAGCTGCAGCCTGCGGGCGGTTTGCACCGCGCCAACCGCCGCATGGACGTGCTGGCCAATCGCGCCGGCCGCTCGGCGGAGCTGGTGCAGTACGCGCACGCCATCGGCATGCGCTCGCACCTCACCTGCGTGGGCACACCGCGCAGCAACGCAACCGGCAACCCGCCCACGGAGGAGTGGCACACCCTTCCCGGATATGCACGCACTCCACCGGCGGACATGCAGCTCTGGGCTGACGAGCTGGTCGCCATGCTCGCCGAGATGGAGGCGGAGCACGGCGTGCTCCCCGACCAGATCGAGATCTGGAACGAGCCGGACCGCGAGGAATGGTGGTCGGGCACGGACGAGGAGTATCTGCAGCTCTACTTCCTGGCCAGCCGGGCGGTCAAGGCCGCGTTCCCGCAGGTGCTGGTGGGAGGTCCCGCCCAGGCCAGCTCCGAATCCCTGGAAGACGGCTCCACCAGCACCTTGCTCGAGAAGATGGTGCTGCTGGCGTCGGCGCGCGGCAATCCCCTGGACTTCGTGTCTTGGCACCACTACGGCGCGGCCAACGAGCTGCGCTACCGGTGCACCGTCAAGGAGCTGCGCACGCTGGCCCACAACAGCGGGCTGAGCCCGGCGCCGCGCATGATCGTGTCAGAGTGGAACATCTATCCCAACGGCGGCGAGAGCAATCCGCGCGCCATCGAGCTGGACGGCTCGCACGCGGCCGCCCAGGTCGCCGGCTTCCTGAGCAGCGCGGTCATGGCGGGCCTGGACGCCAACTGCTTCTTCATGGTGCAGGACGTCGAGGACGGCCAGTTCGACGTGCTGGACCTCACCGGCGCCGGCAACGGCGTGTTCACGCACCGCGGCGTCAAGAAGCCGGTGTACCGGCTGATGGAGTTCCTCTATCCGATGGCCTTGCAGGACCGCCTGAACATCCAGTATCCCGTCGACGAATGGTCCGCGTCCGCGTTCGCGTCGCTCCTGCCCTCCGGCGACGTGCGGCTGGTCGCGGCCAACGACGTCCTGGACGAGCAGTGGGTGTGGAGCAACGCCTGCCGCGAGCGCGGAGCGCTGCCCGGCGCCCTCTGGAACGCGGTGGACCTGCTCAACGACCTCGGGTTGCCGGTCACGATCGCCAATCTGGTCAATCTCGCCGGCCTCGCGGCCTGGGAGGCTGACGTGGTCATGGATGTCATGCCGATCGCGGAGGAGGCGCAATGGATCGCGCGCCACGCACGGGTTCTGCGCTTCCAGGTGCGCAACGGCACGCTGGCGCCGGTCCGGGCCTGGCGCTTCGACGCCAGCCACAACGCACCGGCTACGCGCCGCGACGAGATCCTGCCGGACCTGACCGCGATCGAGGAGAACGCGCAGCAAGCGGCCTGGAACGCCGCGGCCGCCTACTTCGACAGCGAAGGGATCACCCTTCCGGACCCCTGGACCATTACGGAATGGCCCGGGAGCCCGCAAGAGCTGGCCGCCATGCTGCATACGACCTTGAGCATCGCCGAGCGGGGATGGGAGCTGTTCTATGCCACCCTGGAGGCCGAGCGGCTTGCCGATCGGGTGGAGCTGAACGAGCTGCCGGCCACCCGCCTCACGGCCGAGGACCCGCTGGATGCCCTGGTGGTCCAGAATGGCACCACCCTGGAGATCACCTTGCAGCCCAATGCGGTGACGGTGGTGGACCTGGCTCTCCTGCCTTAGTCCGCTCCCGCGGCAGAACCGGGCTTGGCACGACGGGAACTACGTGTCTATACTGACACCTCCCCTGCCGGAAGCCCCTTTCCGGCAACCCTCGGCCTAGGCGCCGGGTTCCTCCCCACTTCGGACCCAGGGCGGCAGCCCCCTGACCGCCGCGGTCCATCAACCTTCACAGCTCGTTCTCGCGTTCGCGGGTAGGCAGCCTGGCTCAGGCCGCAACGACAGCCCTCCTTCGTCGTGCGGAAAACCTCCCATTGTCTGCTCCTTGCCAATTCCGTTCTCGTCCTGGGCCTTGCCTCCGCGGGCGCCCAGGTGCCAGGCGCGCGCAGTAACAACCAAGCCCAAGGCGCCGGAGACGGTGACTTCGTCATCAACCTGGACCGGTGGCTGCCGCCGGCCGGGCCGGTCATGTACGGGGTCGTGGACCCAGGAATCACGCCGGCCGCGGTGCAGTTCTACGGCGAACTGAGCCCCGCCGGCGGCTTGCAGCGCGCCACGCGCCGCATGGACATCCTGGCGAACCAGGCCTATCGCGCAGCCGAGCTGGTCGCCTTCGCCCACTCCAACGGCCTGCGCTCGCTGCTCACCTGCGTGGGCACGCCGCGCGACAACGCCAGCGGCGATCCGCCCACCGAGGAATGGCACACGCTGCCCGGCTACGCGCGCACTCCGCCGCTGGACATGCAGGCCTGGGCCGACGACCTCGTGGCGATGTTGACGGAGATGCAGTCGCGCTACGCGCTGCTCCCGGATTACGTCGAAGTCTGGAACGAACCCGAGCGGGAGGAATGGTGGACCGGGACGCGCGAGCAGTACCTGGACCTATACCGCATCACCAGCGTCGCCCTTAAGAGCGCGTTCCCGCAGGTGCGCGTGGGCGGGCCCGGCCTCGCCAGCTCGGAGTCCACCCTGGACGGCCCGAACACGCTGCTGGAAGCCATGGTCGTGCAAGCGGGCGAACTGGGCAATCCGCTCGATTTCCTGTCCTGGCACGACTACGGCGCGGGCGGTGAGATCCGTTACCGCAGCGCCGTGGAGGAGCTGCGCGCCCTGGCGCAGGCCAGCGGCCTGAATCCGGCTCCGGAGCTGTTCGTTACCGAGTGGAACATCTATCCCAACGGCGGAGACGACAACCCCAACGCCATCGAGCTGGACGGCCCGCACGCGGCCGCCAAGGTCGCGGGCTTCCTGGCCTCCGCGCACAAGGTCGGCCTGGACGGACACTGCTTCTTCATGCTGCAGGACGCGGAGGAAGCCCAGTTCGAAGTGCTCGACCTGACCGGCGCCAGCACCGGAGCATTCACGCACCGCGGCGTGAAGAAGCCGGCCTTCCGGCTGATGGAATTCCTCTATCCGATGGCCCAGCAGTCCACGCTCGTACTCCAGTATCCGGCCAACGAATGGGCCGTCTCTGCCTTTGGCGCGCTCCTGCCCGACGGCGGCCTGCGCCTCGTCGTGGCCAACGACGTGGTGGACGAAGCCTGGGTCTGGACCAACGGCTGCCGCGAACGCGGAGCCGAGCCGGGCGTGCTGTGGAACGCCGTGGAGCTGCTGAACGACATGCGGCTCCCGATCACGCACGTCAACCTGGTCAACGTCGCCGGCCTGGAGCCCTGGGAAGCCGACGTCGTGCTGGCCGTGCAGCCGCTCGCCGAGGAGGCGCAATGGATCGCCCGCCACCCGCGCACAGTGCGCTTCCAGACGCTAGGAGGCGCCCTCGTGCCGGTGCAGGCCTGGCGCTTCGACCCGACCCACAACGCCCCTGCAGCGCGCCGTGACGAGATCCTTCCGGAGGTGGAGGCCGCCGAAGTGACCGCCCAGCACTCCGCCTGGGATGCGATCGCCGCGTTCTTCGCCGGTCATGGCGTCAAGCTGCCGGATCCCTGGAACATCGAGGAGTGGCCAGGCAGCCCGGAGGAGTTGGCGGAAGTGCTCGGGATCACGCTCAGCCTCGCCGAGGAAGCTTGGGAGCTGTTCTACGAGACCCTGGAGGCGCAGCGCCTGGCCCGCCGCGCCGAGCTGAACGACCTGCCCGCTACGCGCCTGGTTGGAGAGACTCCGGAAGCGGCGTTGGTGCTGCGCAACAGCGACTTCATCGAGATCACGCTGCTTCCCAACTCAGTGACGGTTGTGGATCTCCACGTGCTCCTGTACTAGCGGCGGCCCATGCGGCGGCAGAGCATGGACTGACCGCCGCCGGCAGGGGCGTGCACGCGCGCAGAGACCGGACCGTGAGGGCCGGTATCCTGCGCACATGCCGGCCCTTGCCTTGTTGCTTCTTGCCCTGCCGCAGGACGGAACGCTCCTGTCCCCGGAACTGCGCCGCCTGTTCCATGAGGAGCTCAGCGGCGAAATCGCCAAGGAGCACGTGATCCAGATCACGCGCCACCATCGTGTGCAGGCGTCCCGCGGGTACCGTGACGCGGCGCGCTACGTGCTCGAGCAGCTGCGCCGCTACGGATACTCGGAATCGCAGGCCTGGATCGAGTCCTTCCCCAGCGACGGCAGGGTCGTGCACCAGACCTGGCAGTCGCCCTCGGGCTGGCACGTCGAATCGGCCGAGCTGCGCATGGTCGAGCCGGCGGACGAATGCATCGTGCGTTATCCCGAGATCGCCATGAGCCTTGTGACCTACAGCAACCCGGGCGACGTCACTACGGAGCTGGTCTGGGTAGGCAGCGGCGAGCGCGAGGACGACTACACGGGCAAGGACGTGCGCGGCAAGTTCGTGTTGGCCACCGGCTACGGCGGCGCCGTGCACCGGCTCGCGGTGCTGCAGCACGGCGCGGCGGCGGTGGTCTGCTACCTGGACGACGAGCGCGCCATGCAGTATCCCGACATGCTCCAGTACACGGGCATGTGGCCGCGCACCGAGGAGCTGGCGCGCACCACCTTCGGCTTCAATCTGACCCGGCGCCAGGGCGAGCGGCTGCGCGCGCTGCTGCAGGAGGGGCGCAAGGTGGTCCTGCGCGGCCGCGTGCAGGGACCCGGGCTCGAACCCTTCTTCCTGGACGTGGTGGTCGCCAGGATCACAGGCAGCGAGCGCCCGGACGAGGAACTGGTCTTCAGCGCGCACCTGGACCATCCCAAGGAGTCGGCCAACGACAACGCCAGCGGCTCCGGCGCCATTCTGGACGTCGCCCGCGGACTGCGCGCGCTCATCGACTCCGGGCGCCTGCAGCGCCCGGCGCGCACCCTCACCTTCCTCTGGGTCCCGGAATGGCACGGCACGATGGCGTACATCGACCAGCATCCGGAGCTGCGCGGGCCGGAGCTCGGCGGGAAGGTGCTCGCCAACATGAACCTGGACATGGTGGGCGAGCACCTGGAGCTGCTGCACAGCAAGCTCGTCCTCACGCGCACGCCCGACTCCCTGCCCAGCGTGGTCAACGACGTCATCATCGACATGGCGGCCATGGTGGACCGCATGGACGTACGCACCCCGCGCGGCAGCTTGAGCGCCTTCAACTATCGCGTCACGCCCTACAGCGGCGGCAGCGACCACATGATGTTCATCGACCGCAAGATTCCCGCGGTCATGTTCAGCCACGACCCCGACTATACGCACCACACCAGCGAGGACACGCCTGACAAGGTGGATCCCGTCGAGCTGGAGCGCTGCGAACTGATCGCCACCTGCGCCCTGTGGTACCTCGCCAACCTCGACGAGGACCAGGCGCTGCACCTGCTGCGCGTGGCCGAGGCGTCCGCGGCAGCCCGGGTGCGGCAGTCCTTCCCGATCTGGCCGTCTGCGTACCCCGACGTCGCGGGCATGCGCGCGACCGAGGAAGTGATCGCCCATGCCATGGCCCGCGGCGGGCTGGTCGCGCACTGGTCCCAGGCGGCTCTGGGTTCGGTCGCGAGCTTCTGCTCCACGCCGGCCGTGCAAGCGGCGATCGAGCGCAGCTGCGCGCGGCTGCGCCAGCAGCACAAGTCCTACTTGCAGGAAGGCGGCTGGGGAGAGGCGGAGCTCCACCAGCTTCCCCCACAGGACGAACGAGTTCCACAGCGCGGCACGCGCGGTCCGCTGGCCTTCGACCTGCCGGAGCGCCAGCTCCCGCCCGAGCGCGCATCGTGGTACGGCTCCCCCGACTTCCCATTCGACGGCGACATGCGCTTCGAGCTCGTGAACTTCGTGGATGGAGTGAGCAATGTCTCTGCCGTCGCGCAGGCGCTGTCGGCGGAGTTCCGCCCGGTTCCGGACGCTGCTGTGGCACGCTACCTCGAGGACCTGGTGAGCGTGGGCGTGCTGCGCTGGAAGGAGTGACGGCCCTCAGTCGCGGAAGTCGCTGTCGCCCTGGGTGTAGTGCCAGTTCGCGGGATCGCGCAGCGTCATCATCTGCTCGATCACCTGCGCGGTGAGCCGCGCCTGGCGCGGCGGCGCGGCCATTACCCGGTCGCGCGGCTCGCGGCTGGACGGCTTGAAGCCGGAAAGCCGGCGCAGAGCCTGCTCTTGCGGCCCGTCCGGCATCACGGAGAAGAACAGGAACTCACAGCCGTCGCTCCGCGCCTCGCTGGCCGCAGACCGCAGCAGCGCCGCCGCAACGGCGGGGTCGCGGCCGTCAAGGATGTCCAGAACCGTGGCGCGGCGTACGCCATCGTGCTCCCACACGCGCCAGACGATGAACGCGGCCGGCCCCTTCGGATCGCGTGCGAGCAGCGCCCGGTGGCGCCCTACCGGGCAGCGGGCGTAGCGCCAGGTGAGATAAGCCGAGTTCCGGCGCAGGAGCGCCGCATGGCGCCCGCGCAGGCGCTCCCACGCCGCATCGAACTCGGGACCGAAGCCCTCGCGCGGCTCGATGACGCCGGAGAACCCAAGGCGCCACGCCGAGGTCAAGGGCCTGAGCAGGCGGTCGGCGGCGCGGCCAAGGGCGTGGCCGGCACTGCCCGCGCGCGCGCGCAACGCCGGCGCCAGGCTCAGGCGCCTTTCCCACGGCTGCAGGGTGAAGAGCACGCAGTAGCCGAACCAGCGCGTTCCGATCTTGACGGCTTCGTCGTTGGTCTGGCCGCCATAGCCAAGAACGCAACCGCGATCCCGTCCCACCTGGACCGCGGCGGCGAACGCGGCGCGGATCATGTGGCCGCCGGAGCGGACCGCCGGATGCACCGCCGTCTCGGCGACCTGCAGGCACAAGGCGTCGGCGCCGTTGACCTGGAAGACGTGCGGGAGGATCACGTAGACCGCCAGCACGCGGCCGTCGCTCTCGCTCACCACCACCGTGCCCGCAGCGGGCCCGTCCGGGTTGTCCCAATACTTCCAGTCAAGGTCCGCCAGCGCGCGGTTGCGCTGGAACACCAGGTTGAACAGCGCGTTCACCGCCGGCGAGTGCCTGCGCTCCAATACCTCGGCGCGCGCTCCAGCGATACCGGGAGCGCGCAGCTCAGGCAGGTACCAGGCCTTGAGCTCTTCTGGTTCAATGATCCCAGCGGATTCACTCACGGGGGGTAGCAAACCTCGGGAGCGCTTTTCATCCTAGCCCGGCGCACGCGCTGTTCGGGCTATACTCGCCCGGTTCATGCGGCGAGCGGTCCTGTTTTTCCTGGCGGCCCTGGCCTACGCCTCCGGACTGGCCGGTCTGTGGCGCTACGGCCGCATGAGCCTGCAGAATCGCTGGCCGCAGCAGGGCGACGGCGTGCTGTTCTGGCTGCAGTGGGCCAACGATCCCGGCTCGCGCCGCATCGCGATGGCTGCGGTCCTGGCACTGGCCGTCCTGGCCGTGTCCGGGTGGGCGGCCCGCAGCGGCTGGCGCTGGCTGCGCCCGGCTGCCTGGGCGGTGCGCATTGGCGGCCATCCGGCGGTTGCCGGCGCTGGTGTTCTGCTGGCCCTGGCCCCGCACGCGGTGGCGCCGCTGGTGCGGCCGGACGCCTCCGGCAAGCCGAGCGTGGTGTTCATCCTGCTGGACACCCTGCGCCTGGACTACACCGGCTGGGGCGGCAGCCCGTTTCCGGGAATCACCCCGCGCCTGGATGCCCTCGCGGCCAACGGGGCCGCCTTCACCCAGGCCATCTCGCAGGCGTCATGGACCAAGCCGGCGGTGGCGACGATGCTGACCGGCCTGACGCCCAGCCGGCACCTGGCGGTAGGCAGGCCCAATCTCGGCTACTACCCCAATCTGCCGGCGGACCGAAGGACCTTGGCCGAGGCGTTTGCCGCGGCCGGCTACGACACTGCGGCGTTCTCCACCAACCCCAACATCTCGGTCCAGTTCGGCTTCCAGCAGGGGGTGTACACCTGGCGCGAGGACACCTTCATGCCCGCCGAAGGCGTGGCCCGTTTCGCGCAGGACTGGATCCGCGGGCGGCGCGACCCCTTCTTCCTGTACCTGCACTTCAATGACGCCCACTATCCCTACGCGGCCCCGGAGGGCTACAAGGGCCGCTACGACCACACCGGGCTCGACGTCCCGCTCACCGGCGAGACGGAGAAGGACTTCCGTGAGCTGCGCCGCGAGTGGAGCGCGCAGGAGATGGAGCACCTGCGCGCGGCCTACGCGGAGGAAGTGAGCTACCTGGACGAGCAGGTCGGCACGCTCGTGGAAGGGATCTTGCAGCAGCGCGACGACGTATTCATCGTGATCGTGGCCGACCACGGCGAGGAATTCCTGGAGCACGGCGACGTGGGCCACGGCCACAGCCTCTATGACGAGCTGCTGCGCGTGCCGCTCCAGTTCACCTGGAGCCCGCGGCTCGCCTTGCGGCCCGGGCGCCACCCGCAGCAGGTCCGCACGGTGGATGTGACGCCAACGCTGCTGGAGCTGGCCGGCCTGTCCTGGCCCGCGGCGGCGCCCGGTCTCGACGGCCAGAGCCTGCTCCCGGCGCTGCGCGGCGAAGCCTTGCAGGACCGTCCGGCGTTTGCCGAGACGGACTCGGCCGGCAGCCCGCGTTCGGGCCCCACGGGCCCCTTGCGCGCCTGGCGTGAGCCAGGGGAAAAGCTGATCGTGACCGATCCGTGGTCGGCCCAGGCGGGGCGCTACTGGCTCTTCGACCTGGAACGGGATCCCGGGGAGCGGCGCAACCTCGCCGTGGAGCGGACGGAGCGGGTGGCGTCCCTGCTGGAGCACCTGCAGCGCTCCGGCTGGCTGATCCGCAAGGACGCGCTTCCGGAGGTGAAGTTCAACCTGGCGAGCCTGTCCGAGGAGCAGCGCCACGAGATGGCGGAGCTGGGCTACGCCGAGGAGGCGGCGCTTCCGGCCGGCCTGATCGAGAATTTCTCCCCGGGCGCGGTGCCGTGGGCCACCCCGAACCTGGGAGCGGCGCAGCAGGAAAGCGGAGTCCCCTCTGCGGGCCCGTAGATTGAATCTGCAAAATCAGCAAGTTCTCAGCGGCATTTCTGCCGCGTAAGCTGGTTTTTCGGCAGCCGTGACCAAAATTTCGTGCAGAATCTGCAGAAAATACTGGTCACCCGTGAATACCGGCGGATAGGATCCCGCCCCATGCCCGCTCCCAAGACCGACCGCAACTTGCCGCCGCTGCTCGAGGCGAGCCGCGACATGCCCCGGAATATGACCCGGGCCGAAATCCTGCAGCACATGCGCAAGCACGAGGTGCGCTTCCTCCGGCTGCAGTTCACGGACATCACCGGCGTCAACAAGAACGTCGAAGTCCCGCACTCGCAGTTCGAGAAGGCTCTGGACGGCGAAGTGATGTTCGACGGCTCCTCGATCGAGGGTTTCACCCGCATCGAGGAGTCGGACATGCTGCTCAAGCCCGACCTGAGCAGTTACCGGATCGACCCATGGACTACCCGCGGCCCGGAGCGGGATCACGGAGTCGTGGCGCGGCTGATCTGCGACATCTACAACCCCGACGGCACCGCATTCGAGGGTTGCCCGCGCCAGACCCTGAAAAAGGTGTGCGCGCGCGCCTCGGAGCTGGGCTACAGCATGATGGCCGGGCCCGAGGCCGAGTTCTTCCTGTTCCAGCGCGCCCCCGACGGCGGCGCGACCACCAAGACGCACGACACGGCCGGCTACTTCGACCTGGCGCCGATCGACCTCGGTGAGGAATGCCGCCGCGAGATCGTGCTGGCGCTGGAAGCGCTCGGCTTCGAGATCGAGGCCGGCCACCACGAGGTCGCGCCCGGCCAGCACGAGATCGACTTCAAGTACGGCGAGGCCGTCGCCACCGCCGACAGCCTGGCGAGCCTGCGCGATGTCGTGCGCCGGGTGGCGCGCAGCATGAACCTGCACGCGACCTTCATGCCCAAGCCCATCTTCGGCCAGAACGGCTCCGGCATGCATGTGCACCAGTCGCTGTTCAAGGACGGCAAGAACGCCTTCTTCAAGCAGGGCGCTTCCTACGACGGCATCAGCGACGTGATGCGCTGGTACATCGGCGGTCTGCTCGAGCACGCACGCAATTTCGCCGGCATCACGAATCCGCTGGTGAACAGCTACAAGCGCCTCGTGCCCGGCTACGAAGCGCCCACGCACCTGGCCTGGTCCATGCGCAACCGCTCGCCGCTGATCCGTGTGCCCGCGCGCCGCGGGCTGGGCACGCGCTGCGAGATGCGCATGCCCGATCCGGCCTGCAATCCCTACCTGGCGTTCGCGGTAATGCTGGCCTCCGGCCTGGACGGCGTGAAGCACAAGATGGAGCCGCCGCCCCCCATCGAGGGCAACGTGTATCTCATGAGCGCGCGCGAACGCGCGCGCCTCAAGATCAAGGACCTTCCGGCCAACCTGGGCGAGGCCGTGGACCTGCTGGAGAAGGACGAGGTCATCAAGGACGCGCTCGGCAAGCACATCACCGAGCGCTACTGCGAAGCCAAGCGCCAGGAGTGGCACGAATACATCGCCCAGGTGCACCCCTGGGAGCACGAGCGCTACCTCAGCACCTACTGAGCGCCCGCCTCTCCGCCAGGCTCGTACAGGGGTCGGATCCGCAGCGCGGGTCCGACCCCCTCTGCTTCCCGGGCGGACTAGACTGGGGCCGCCTCGCCTGACGGTGCCGCGATGCAGCTCCGCAGCCTCCTCACCCTGCTCGCCCTTCCACTCGTGGTCGGGTTGGCGCTCTCCTCCACCTGCGTGGTCGGCGTCTGCAACTGCGAAGACGACAAGGACGAGGTGCGACACCGCCTCGGCCCGCCCGACGAAGTGCAGGTGATGGCCGACGGTGCACTCCGTACCGATCTCTGGTTCTACTGGTGCCAAGGTCGCGCCTACAGTTTCACCTCCGGCGACGATTTCGACGACTGCTGCGACATTGACGCGACGCGATTCACGCCTGCCTGCCCGACCGAGGTTCGCGCGTCACTGGCCACGCTCCCGCCGCCGCAGCTCCGCGCCCAGGGCGCCGCCGCGCTGTCGCTGTGGCGCGCCGCCCTTCCCGGCTCCGCGCCGCTCCTGGATGGCCTGCTGCTCGGCACCAGCCTGCTCGCGGCCGCCTCCTGCAAGGAACGCGCCTTCGCCGCACTGGCCAGGCGCTCCCGCGTCGAGGCTGCCGTGGAGCTGCGTCGGTATCGCGAACACCTGGTCCAGGTCGAAGCCGCCCTGCGCCGCCCGCAGCCGCCCAGGCAAACGGACTGACATTCGCGGCTGCGACGTGTAGGAAGGGTCATGCGATCCCTTCTTCTCTTGCCGCTCCTGCTCGGCAGTTGTGCCGTCGCGATCCCCGAGGCGGATGCGCCTACGCGCCCCGGGCTGCCGAGCCCCAGGCTCCAGGGCTACATCCTGCTCCACCAGACCGTGAAGGGCATGAAGCACTCCGACGAGCTCCTGCTGGTCAAGTTCGAGTCCGATGCGACGGAAAAGGTGATCGACGACATCGCGGACAGCGCATCGGAGGTGGAGGAGCGCCTGGAGAGGATCGCGGAGAGCGAGCCGAGCCTGGACCTGGACCTGGACATCCTGCCGGAGGTGATGACCGCCGCGCAGGATTCGGCCATGAAGGAGCGCTTGAAGGACCTGCTGACCGAGCGCGGCAAGGAATTCGAGCGGCTGCTGCTCCTGACCCAGTCCGGGGCGTTGAACCAGGCGCGTCATCTCGCGCGCGTCATGGTCGAAGTCGAGGAGGACAACGAAGCCCGCCAGGCCTTCTGGAAGGATGTCCAGAGGATCTTCGACGAGCACTACCGCGAGATCGTAGACCTCCTCGAGGCGCAGTACTTCTCTTGAGCTACCGGCTTGCGAGTGCCTCGCCGAAGTGAGCACCGGCACGAGTGCGAGAAGAAGCAGTGCCGGCAAGATCGTGCATCAGATCCTACTGCTCCTGCATTGGATAGGCGGCTGCCTGGTCCCGCGACCCGTGCCTCGTCCGGGCGAGCTCTAGAGCCCGCGCATATGCAAACGCAAACGGCTCGGCATCCGCCTTGCCTGTCCGCGCCACGTCGTAGGCCGTCCCGTGCATCGGGCTGACGCGCAGAATCGGGCCTCCCACGAAGAGGGTGTAGGACTGGCGACGGTCGAGCAGCTTGAGCGGGATGAAGGCTTGGTCGTGGTAGAGGGCGATGACGAGGTCCCAGCGGCCTTCCAGCGCTTCACGGAACACGACGTCGGGGACGGCGGGGCCGGCGGTGTCGAAGCCGTGTTCTTGCCTGGCTTTCAGAATCGCGGGAGCAAGGATGCGCCTTTCCTCGTCGCCGAAGGCGCCGCTCTCGCCGGCATGGGGATTCAGACCTGCCAGCACGATCCTTGGACTCGTCAGACCCAGCTGCCGGCGCGCCGCCTCGTGCGCGATCCGGATCTGCTTCACGACCAGGTTGACGTCGAGGGCGTCCAGCGCCTGGCGCAGCGACATGTGGCGCGTCGCGACCAGGATCCTGAGGTCGCCGCAGCAGGCCAGCATGCCGTAGCGCTTGCTGCCGCACAGCTCGCCGAGAATCTGCGTCTGACCCTCGAAGTTGTAGCCTGCCAGGTGCATGCTCTTCTTGTTGAGGGGCGGCGTGACCATGGCGTCGGCGCGCCCCTGCAGGCACAGCTCACCCGCGCGCAGGAGGGCTTCCACGGCGCAGCGGCCGAACTGAGGCGAGGGACTGCCGGGCGGATCCGTCGGCGCTGCACTCTCCAGCTCGAGCACCGGAATAGGAGCTTGCTCCGCCAGGGCAAAGCCTTCCTCGGCCGTCGCGACCGCCTGCAGATCCACGACGGTGCCCAGCTGGCGTGCGAGTTCCCGCAAGTACCGGAGTTGCCCGATCAGCAACGGGCGGCTGGAGCCGCGGATCTCCGGCCGGGACAGGGCCGCGATCGCAACCTCGGGGCCGATCCCACCCGGGTCGCCCTCGGGGACGGCGATTCGAACCGGCGCGCTCAGAGCTGTTGCTGCACCCGGATGGTCGGGCCGCTGGTGCTGATCCGCAGCGTGCGCGTGCCCAGAGCCTGGTTCTGGGCGTTGGGGTAGATCGTCACCGTGGCGGAGGGGTTGCCCACCGCCGCCGCGATCTCGACCAGGGACAACGGGAACTGCTGCGTGCTGATGGGAACCACGGAGGTGCCGCTCGGTCGCTCGATCACGTAGCGGCCGCCCACATAGCCCGGCGGCACCCATTCCCAGGTCGTCACCAGCCCGCTGGTGACGGCAGCACGGCTGAGGACGGCAAAGGCGTTGGTGCTGAGCGCGAAGCAGGTCCATCCGCTGCAGGCGTTGATCTCTCCATACGGCGTGCCGCCGGCGTCGATCACCGCGCCAGCGAGATCCGGAGGTCCGGTCATCCCGAACGTGGCCGGAACGCCGGAGAGATCCACGCCGCCGGGCGGACCCAGCCCGAGGCCCATCCAGAAGCGGCCTTCGAGCGTGGTCTTGTTGATCTTGCACGGCAGGCTGCCGACCACGGGGTTGTCGCCGCGATTGTCGCCGCCGCTGTTAGCGCCGGAGGAGAACAATACCGGTGCCGCGCCGACGGACATGCCGACGGCGAAGGCCAGCAACAACATCCATTTGGTCCAGGGGGCAGGGTTCGGAGCACGACGCGCCATGGTGGAGACCTCCTTCATGCCGCGAAGAACGCCGGCTCGTCGGCTTCCAGCTCCCTGCGACAAGCGGCGTCACCCTGCAAACGGGCGAGAAATTCGGGGGATCTGCGCGCCCAGTCCTTGGCGCTTTTCCATACCTCCGGGAAATCACGGTGCAGACGCCGCAGCATGGCTGCAGCCTCCGCCGAGTTCCCGAGGCTCAAGTGCTCCACCGCGATGTTGTAGAGCACGAAGGCGAAGTCCGGTCGATGCACGATCAGCCCGCTCGCCACCACCCAGCGGTACATGCGAAGCGCCGCCTGATGGTCGCCGAGCTGGTCGTACAGCATGCCGAGCTGGATCGCCGCATGCCCGCGGTTCACCAGCCGGTCCGTGTGCAGGAACACCTCACGGTATTCCTGCGCGGCAGTCTGTTGCTCGCCGAGAGCCTGTTCCACGAAACCGCGGTACAGGCGCGCCTCGGCGAAGCGCGGTTTCAGGCGCAAGGCCTCGGCCAGAAGCTGGCGGCCCTTGCTCAGGTGCGAATCCGCTGCGGACAGCACTTCCTTGGGTACGCGGCAGGCGCCGCTTTGTGAGGCGGCGTCGGCAGCGTCGGCCAACTCGGTCTGAGCGAACTGATCGATCTGCACCGGCTCCTCCGCCACCCGCAGCAGGTAGTCCTTCTGGGTGGCGAGCAGGACGTAGGCCTTGCCGAGCTGGTACAGGGCGGCGGACAGGCGGCGGATGATCTCGGCGTCGGTCAGGCCGCGGAACAGATCCTGCCCGCGGATGCGGCGCAGGTGCTGCGCCAGGCTGCCCGGGACCGCAAGGTCGCGGTGTGCCAGGGCCTGCAGGCGGATGGCCTGGAAGAACTCGGCGCAGGGCGGGCAGGACTCCAGGTGCGCCAGGGCCCGGGTGGCGTTCCGCTCCGGCAGCTCGCCGTCCATCAGCGCGCTCAAGTCGCGCTGGAAGCCGGCGCACAGCAGGCGCGGAGAGCTGCGGACGTGCCGGATGGAGTCGAGGAACTCGGAGCGGTCGTACATCACGGCTCGCTCCTCACCGGCTCGATGGGCGCCACGTGCGGGACCGGCACGCACGCAGGAGCGTGGCCGTGATCCCTGCGGTCCAGGATGCGCCCGGCTTCGTCCTCCGAGGCCTGGAACTTGCGCTTCATGATGCTGTAGATCTTGCGGCGCGCCCGGAACACCATCATCTTGAGATTCTCGACGCGCACGCCCACGCGATCCGCCGCTTCCCGGTACGGGAGGCTGTCCACTTCCACCAGGAACAGCACGCGCTTCTCCCTGGGGGTGAGGCAGCGGTAGGCCTCCAGGTACACGCTCAGGTACAGCATCCATGAGCCGGTGAGTGCGGTGGTGGCTTCGCGCTCGGCGCTGCTGTCGAAAGGAGTGCTGGCGTTTTCGTCTGCCGGCTCGATCACCAGCGGGTCATCGGTGTCCCGCTCCTGCACGCCGATGGGCAGCACGCGGTCACGCTGGGCCCGGCGGCTGTGCTTGAGCACCGTGTTGCGGATGATGCTGTGCGTCCAGTTCCGGAAGGCGGAGCTGCGGTCCGGCTTGAACTTGAACGGGTATCGGTAGACGTTGAAGAAGACTTCCTGCAGGATGTCCGCGGGATCCACCGGGTAGTAGGCCCGCCGCAGATGATGATAGATCAGGCGCAGGAAGTCCTCGTGGTTCAGCTCGTACAGGAGCGTGAACGCTTCCTTGGAGCCCGTCGCCTTGTAGGTCTCCATCAGCCACGTCGAGATCGCGTCACGCTCGCCCAGCATTCCAGCGCGAAAACGGGCCACGCGCTCGAGCACGCTCTTGTCTGCCCCCTCCCGCGCCTGCACTGCCGCGAAAGCTTCAAGCCGGTCGGCGAAGCCATTCGGCTGCGGCGTCCGCGCGGGGGCGAGGGACATGGCTGTATTACATCCTAAGGCTTGGTGACAGAATAAGGAACGCGAATTCCAGCCTCCGGATTCCTCAGATTCCTGGAGGACGTGTCCTAAGCCCATGAAATCAGTACCGTTACGGTCCTCGCATGACGCGAACGTGACGCGCCTGGCGCAGGCGGCAAGCGAGGTCGGCCTGCACTTGCGCGCCGTGCTCCCGGCCCAGGCCCTGCCCGAGGAAACCATGGCCCGCCTGGACGCCTGGCTGGGAGACGGCCGGGCGGCGGACATGCGTTACCTGGAGCGCGGCCGGCCGTGCGCGGGAGACCTGCGTGCCTGGAAGCCCTGGACCCGGTCGGTGGCCCTGTTCTCTTGTGCGTATGCGCGCGGTTCGGGCAGCTTCCGCGACGGTGGGCGCGTGGCGCGCTACGCATTGGGACGTGACTACCACCATGTGCTCGGCAAGCGCTTGCAGCGGCTCGGGCGCTCCCTACAAGCCTCAGGGGTGGTGAAGTCCTTCCGCGCCGCAACCGATGCGGCGCCCGTGCTGGAGAAGGAGTGGGCCATCCAAGGCCAGCTCGGCTTCCGTGGCAAGAACACCCTGGTCCTGGATCGCCAGCTTGGCCCCTGGATCCTCCTGGGAGAGCTGCTGACCGACGCGGAATGGCCCCACTGGCCGGAATTGCCGGCAGGTGGGCCTGCGGCCTCGTGCGGCCATTGCACCCGCTGCCTGGACGCGTGCCCTACGGCCGCCTTTCCGGCGCCCTACCAGCTCGACCCGCGCCGGTGCATTTCTTATCTCACCATCGAACACCGTGGCCCCATCGCGCGCGACCTGCGCCCCCTCCTCGGCGACTGGGTCTTTGGCTGCGACGTGTGCATGGAGGTCTGTCCGTTCGGGCAGAACGCGGCCGACCGCTCCGGCGAGTGGGGCAGGCTCGCAGCCCTGGATCGGTTGCGCCTGGAAGACCTCCTTACCCTGTCCCCAGCCGACTACGAACTGGCCTTCCGAGGCAGCCCGATCCGCCGCGCCGGTTACGCCGGGCTGCTGCGCAACGCATGTGTGGCGCTGGGGAATTTAGGCCGCGGCCAGGAGGCCCTGACGGTCGCACTCCGCCACCCCCAGGCCCTGGTCCGCGTCCATGCCGCCTGGGCCCTCGGGCGCATGGGCGAGCGGGCCAGCTTGCGCGCGGCGCTGGCGGCCGAATCCGAGCCCTGGGCGGCGGAGGAGATGACGGCCTCCCTGGATGGCGGCTGAGCCGGAGGCCGATTCTTCGCGGATCTTTCTCCCCCTCCTGGCCGTCTCTTCGTAAGGGTGGTGGAAGCTGGGCGTCCAGGCCTTGCGGCATGGGATACCCGGCCCTCCGGTCTCCCTCCTCCTGCTAGCGGCGCGCAGGCGCCGCGCCTGGTCTCTTCCTTCTCTGACGCGTTGCGCATGTCACCCAGCAACTACTTCGCCGAGACCAAGTACTGTCCGCGCTGCAATGAGTACGTGCGGTACCTGATGAGCCTGCAAACCTCGTATTGCGTCCGCTGCGGCAGCAAGGTGCACTTGTTCAGCCGCAAGGACCAGGACCTGTTCCTCCGTTCTCTCGACGGATCGAGGGGCACCGGAAGGCAGCACCGCAAGAAGGGAGCCTGATCCCGGCGCCGCGCTCTCACGACGGCCGCCGCACCCGTATCCTGCCGGCCTTGATTCCGGCAGGAACCCCATGAACAAGGTCTATCCCTCGGCCGCCGCGGCCGTGGCCGACATTCCGGACGGAGCCACCGTGCTGGTGGGCGGCTTCGGCTTGTGCGGCATTCCCGAGAACCTGATCCTGGCGCTGCGCGACCAGGGCGCCAAGCGCCTGACCGTGGTCAGCAACAACGCCGGCGTGGATGACTTCGGGTTGGGCTTGCTGCTGAGGACGCGCCAGATCCAGCGCATGATCTCGTCGTACGTCGGCGAGAACGAGACCTTCGAGCGCCAGTACCTGACCGGTGAGCTCGAAGTCGAACTCACCCCCCAGGGCACGCTGGCCGAGCGCCTGCGCGCCGGCGGCGCCGGCATTCCGGCCTTCTTCACGCCTTGCGGCTACGGCACCCTCGTGCAGGAGGGCGGGCTGCCCATCAAGTACAACGCCGACGGCAGCGTGGCCATCGCCAGCGAGCCGCGCGAGGTGCGCGAGTACAACGGCCGCATGTACGCGCTCGAGCGCGGCATCACGGGGGACTTCAGTCTGGTGAAGGCCTGGAAGGGCGACACCATGGGCAACCTGGTGTACCGCGGCACCGCGCGCAACTTCAATCCAATGATCGCGAGCGCCGGCAGGATCAGCATCGCCGAGGTGGAGGAACTTGTGCCGGCGGGCGCGCTGGATCCCGACCAGGTGCACACGCCCGGCATTTTCGTGCACCGGATCCTGCAGGGGGACCGCTACGAGAAACGCATCGAGCGGCGCACAGTGCGCCAGCGCAGTTGAACCATGGTGCTCACACGCGAACAGATCGTGCGGCGCGCCGCCCTGGAGTTCCAGGATGGCATGTACGTGAACCTCGGGATCGGGATGCCGACGCTGGCGGCCAACTACGTGCCGCCGGGCGTCAGCATCGTGCTCCAGAGCGAGAACGGTCTGCTCGGCATGGGCCCTTACCCGTACGCAGGAGAGGAAGACCCGGACTGGATCAACGCCGGCAAGGAAACGGTCACCGGGATCAAGGGTTGCTGCACCTTCAGCAGCGCCGAGTCCTTCGCCATGATCCGCGGTGGGCACGTGCACCTGACCATCCTCGGCGCCATGCAGGTCAGCCGCTACGGCGACCTCGCCAACTGGATGATTCCGGGCAAGATGGTCAAGGGCATGGGCGGCGCCATGGACCTCGTGGCCGGGGACTGCCGCGTGGTGGTGAGCATGGAGCACGTGGCCAGGGGCGGCGTCCACAAGATCCTCGAGTCGTGCACTCTGCCACTCACTGGCAGGCGCTGCGTGCAGCGCCTCATCACCGACCTGTGCGTGTTCGACGTGGACAAGGACAAGGGCCTGACCCTCGTCGAGCTGGCGCCGGGCGTCAGTGCGGACGAGGTGACCAGGAACACAGGTTGTCCGTTCGAGAAGGCTCCGGAGATCCGCGCGATGCGGTTCAGCGCGGCATGAAGCCGGTCCGGAGCTGGATTCCTTTGCTGGCGGCTGCCGTCGCGGCCTGCGTCTCCTCCGAGCCGCAGACCTGGCACTCCCTGTCGCTGCAGCTGGCGGGAGACGGAGGCGGGGTGATTACCCGACCCTGCAAGCTGGCCGTGGAAGTGGTTGGCAGGGAGGGCATTTCCCTGGGCGTCATGGACTTCCCGGTCGCCGCCGGCGCCGCGCTGCCGGCGCTGGCGCAGGAGCTCGCCTCTTCCCTGCAGCAGCGCTTCCAGGTGCGCGTGGACGTGGCCGAACAGGGCCCCGGCACCTTCCTGCTGACCCTGCAGGAAGGCTACCGCTTCGGCAGCGTGTTCACCGCCATGACGCCCGCGCGGCACGCGGAAGTCGCCGGCGCCCGGCTGGTCGTGGAGCAGGTCGGAGCCTGACGCAGCCGCAGTGGCGCCGCCCGGCTTCCGGCTGTGCCTGCTGCTGACCCGCGCGGCGTGCGCGCACCCGCCGCTGGAGGTCCTGGAAGCGGCGATCGCTGGCGGAGTGGACTGCGTGCAACTGCGCGAGAAGGACGCGCGAGAGAGCGCGCTGTGGACGTGGGGACGTGAGCTCATGCAGGCATGCGACCT
The DNA here is from genome assembly GCA_004295085.1 of Planctomycetota bacterium. Classification (GTDB taxonomy): domain Bacteria; phylum Planctomycetota; class UBA1135; order UBA1135; family UBA1135; genus SHNF01. Next base: position 695,422 of record SHNF01000002.1, read on the forward strand.
CCTGCAGGTGCCGCTCGTCGTCAACGACAACGTGGAAGCGGCGCTGGCGCTGGGTGCGCGCGGTGTGCACCTCGGCCAGGACGACATGCATCCGGACGACGCGCGCGCCTTGCTCGGCCGCGAGCGCTGGATCGGCTGGAGCACGCACAGCCTGGAGCAGCTCGACGAAGCGGCCGACCTCGAGGTGGACTACGCGGGTTTTGGTCCGGTGTTCGCGACGCCGACCAAGGGTTACGAGCGCGGCCTGGGTCCGGATCACCTGGCCGCGGCGCTGGCGATCGCCCGCGTGCCGGTGGTGGCCATCGGCGGCATCACACCGGAGAACGCCTGGCTGGTCCCGGAACAGGCCGCGATCGCGGTTTCCTCCGCGATCTGCACCGCCGCGGACCCGCAGGCGGCCGCGGCCGCGCTGCGCGCATCCCGCGCTGCGCCGGCCCCGTAGGTCTACGCATAGCCGGAACCGGCTTCCGGCGGGAGCTTCGTGGCGCGGTTCCTGGTTGCTCGTACTTTGACCCTCACGCTCCCTCCCCATGCTCCTGCGCTCCCCGATTGAGTCCCTGGCCCTGCTTCCGTGTCTGTGCGTGTGCCTGAGCGCGTTCACGCCTGCGGCGCCCGCCCAGACCATCCTCGCCCACATGCCCGGCGGTGTCAATCAATCGTCCGGCGACTCCAGCACCGGGATCGGTGACATCACCGGCAACGGGCTGAGCGAGATCGTGATCGGCTCGCCCACAGCGGCGCTGGGCGGGCGCATCATGATCTTCACCGACCAGGGCGACTACATCCGCGAGATGTGGCTGTTCGGCGGGACCACCCAGATCCTCGAGATGGGGCGCAGCGTGGACGGCGGCGACGCGTTGAGCGGGGCTGGAGACGTGAACAACGACGGCGTGGGCGACGTCGCAGTGGGCGCGCCCGGCTCGTACCTGCGCGGCACCGACAGCGGCGCCATGGTGGTCTTCAACGGACGCGGCGGCGCCATCCCGCTGCTGGAGATCCACGGGGCCCGCTCCGGCGAGCGCTTCGGCACTGATGTGGCCATGGTGGGCGCCGTGGACGGGGACGCCAACTCCGACGTGCTCGTGGGCGCACCGGCGGCCTCGCCGCCGTACGCGGAGGTGTACTCGGGCGCCAACGGCGCCATGCTCCTGCGCCTGGCCGGACTGCAGGCCGACGACGCCTTCGGCACCGTGGTCACCGGCGTCGGCGACCTGGACCGGGACGGAAGGACCGACTTGCTCATCGGAGCACCCAAGTTCGACGACGGCAGCCGGAGCGATGCCGGCGTGGCACGGCTGTTCTCCGGCCGGACGGGGTTCGAGCTGGGGCAGTTCCGCGGCGCAAGTGCCGAGGAGCGCTTCGGCTCGGCCGTCGCCAGCGCCGGCGATGTGAACGGCGACGGCTACAACGACTTCCTGATTGGCGGCGACGGCGTGGCGCGCGTGTTCTCGGGCAAGGACGGCTCGCTCCTGCACGAGCTCCACGGCAGCAACGGCTTCGGACTGGCGCTCAGCGGTGTCGGCGACCAGGACGGCGATGGGCGCAGCGATTTCGTCGTGGGCGCGCCTTACGCCGATGCCCTGAACCGGGATGCCGGAACCGCGACCTTGTACTCCGGCGACGACGCCTGGCCCTTGTACGTGTACATGGGCCACGTGCGCGACGAGAAGCTGGGCGAGGAGATCTCCATCGCCGGGGACACCAATGGCGACGGCTGGACCGACTTCCTGATCGGCGCCATCGGCGAGCAGAAGACGCTGCTCTGCACCTACCGCAATCGGCTCACCATCATGTCCCCGCCTAGCCCCGGGCGCGCCGGCGAGATCAACACGGTGCAGGTCGCCGGCGCCCGGCCGGGCTGGGAGGTGACCCTGGAGTACGCCTACGAAACCGCCCTGCGCCCGATCATCGAGAGCGACGGGCTGCACCTGGACATCGCCTCCTACCCGTTCGATCCGGTCATCAAGCGTGCCGACGCCAGCGGCTCCGTGGTCTTCGCCGGCATCGTGTCGTCGGACCTCGCGGGCAGGACCTTGCTGATCCAGGCGCACATGAAGCCGCCGCCGTCCGATCCTCCCGACACCGATCCGTGCTCGGTGAGCGCCGTGATGTCGTACACGTTCGACTAGCGCTTCCGGGCGGCGGTTCCGCGGCGTGTTCCGTAGCGCTACTTAAGACACCATACGCACGGCGGAGCTCTGCGAGTTCATCCAGGATGGTCGGCTCACTCTGGATGAAAAGGAGCTACTGTCATGCATTTCACCCATGCAATCCTGCTTTGCGCCCTGCCGCTGTTCGGATCCCTGCCCGCGTCCCCTGCCGGCGCGCAGACCACGCTCGCGCGCCTGCTGGGCGGGCTGTACCAGTCCAGCGCGGACTCGGTGACCGGCATTGGTGACATCACCGGCGACGGGCTCAGCGAGATGGTGCTGGGCTCGCCCACGGCGGCCGCCGGCGGCCGCATCATGATCTTCGACAGCAGCGGGGTGTACATCCGCGAAATGGCCACCTCTTACGCCCAGGAGATGGGCCGCGCCGTGGACGGTGGCGATCCCTGGAACGGCAGCGGCGACGTCAACGCCGACGGCAGGCCGGACGTGCTGGTCGGAGATCCGGCAGTGCTGAAGAACGGACAGCCCACCGGCGCGGTGGTCGTGTTCAGCGGCGCCGGCGGCGCCGATCCCGTGCTCGAGATCCTGGGGGTGGCTCCGGGAGGCCGCTTCGGCTCGTCCGTGAGCATGGCCGGCCTCGTGGACGGGGACGCGAACGCCGACCTGATCGTCGGCGCCCCCGAGGGCGACGCGCCGTACGCCGCGGTGTACTCGGGCGCGGACGGCCGACTTCTGTACCTGCTGCCCGCGCTGCAGGCCACGGACCGCACCGGAGACAGCGTGAGCGGGCTGAACGACATCGACGGCGACGGCCGCAACGAGTTCATCGTCGGCTCCCCGTTCCACAACGGCGCCGACCTGGCCACGGGGATGGTGCGCGTCTTCTCCGGCGACAGCGGGCTGGAGATCCTGCGCTTCCAGGGCGAGGTGGTCAACGAGCAGCTCGGGACATCGGTGGCCGGCGCCGGCGACGTGGACAACGACGGCGTCATGGACATCATCGCGGGAGGCGACGGCGGCGTGGTGCGCATCTTCTCGGGCGCGGACGGAAGTCCGCTGCGCGTGCACACCGGCGCCGGCGGATTTGGTTACGCCGTGTGCGGCGCCGGCGACCAGGATGGCGACGGCGTGTGCGACTACGTCATCGGCGCTCCGTACGCCGACCATCTCGCGACCGACGGCGGAGCGGCCACGCTGTACTCCGGGGCCACCGGCGCCGCGCTGTACACCTACGTGGGTCACCTGGCCAACTCGTGGTACGGAGAGGCTCTGAGCTACGTGGATGACACCGACGGCGACGGCTGGCCGGAGTTCTTGGTCGGCGGGATTGGAGCCACGAGCGCGCTGCTGTGCACGCACGTCGGGCCGCGGCTGGCGGAGCCCGTGCCCGGGAGTGCAGGCCAGATCAACTCGGTCACGGTAAGCGACGTGACTCCGGGATTCACCGTGCGCCTGGACTACATGCTCACCAGCACGATGCGCCCGGTCATCAACCATGACGGACTGCACTTCGACGTCTCCTTCGGCTATGCGCCGCAGTCCCGCACCGCCGTCGCCAGCACGGTGACCTTCACCGGACCCGTGCCTGCCGGCCTGGCCAATCGCTCGCTGTACATGCAGGCACAGATGATCCCGCCGCCCGGGTCGGAGCCCTGGGTTGACTGCGCCGTGACCAACCTGCGGTACCACCGCTTCTGAAGCCGCGCACCGCGACCGCGTAACCGTACGAAGAGCAGGGGGTGCGCCTCCCGGTATGCTGGTATTCCCCTCTGCCGGTTGCGGACTCCATCCCCGTTCCCTGTTCCCCATAGGACCATGCGCCTGCCGCTCCTGCTCTGTCCTTACGTCTGCCGGCTGCCGCTCCTCGCCGCCGCCGGGCTCGCGCCCGCCGCCGGCGCGCAGTCGGTGCTCGCCCACATCCCCAGCAACACGGGAACCGAGGCCGGCGACTCGGTCACGGCCATCGGCGACATCACCGGCGACGGCCTCAGCGAGATCGTGCAAGGCGTGCCGCTCGCCGTGCGCGGCGGACGCATCCAGATCTTCGACAGCAGCGGCGAGTACATCCGCGAGATGAGCACCAGCTACGCCCTGGAGATGGGCCGGGCGGTGGACGGCGGCGACGCCCTGAGCGGCTCCGGCGACGTCAACGACGACGGCTTCGGCGACGTGATCTGCGGCTCGCCGGGCACGGTGGCGCACGGGCTGGCCTGCGGCGCAGCCGTGGTCTTCAGCGGCGCCGGCGGCTCGACGCCGCTCCTGGAACTGTTCGGCAGCGCCCCCTACGGGCGCTTCGGCGCGGCGGTGGCCATGGTCGGGTTCGTGGACGCGGACCGCCGGGCCGACGTGCTGGTGGGCGCGCCGGAGGCGTTTCCGCCGTACGCGGAGCTCTATTCCGGCGCGGACGGCGCACTGCTGCTGCGCTGGACCGGGGACCAGACCAACGACGGCTTCGGCCGCGCCCTGACCGGCGTGGGCGACCTGGACGGCGACGGCTGCACGGAGGTCCTGATCGGCGCCCCGGACTTCGACGGCGTCGGCCCGAACTCGGGCGTGGCGCGCCTGTTCCACGGCCGGACCGGGCTGGAGCTGCGCCGCTTCTCCGGCCAGGCGGCCGACGAGCGCTTCGGCTGGGCCGTGGCCAGCGCCGGCGACGTGACCGGGGACGGCGTCAACGACATCATCGTGGGTGGGTCCGGCGGCGTGGCCCGCGTCTACTCGGGCGCCGGCGGCAGCCTGGTGCACGACCTGAGCGGCCCCGGAGGCTTCGGCTGGGCCGTCACCGGCGTCGGCGATCAGGACGGCGACGGCTTGAGCGACTTCCTGGTGGGCGCGCCCTTCGCCGACGACCTCGCCGACAGCGGCGGCAACGCGACCCTGTACTCCGGCGCTGGCGCCGTGCCCTTGTATGTGTTCATGGGCCACCAGCGCAACACGCGCCTGGGCGAGTGCACCGCCATCGCCGGCGAGACCAACGGCGACGGCTGGCCGGAGTTCCTGCTCGGCGCCATCGGCGGCAACAAGTCGCTGTTGTGCTCCTACCAGCGCCCGGCGCTGCGGGCGCCGGTCCCCGGAATCGCCGGCCAGCGCAACACCGTGGAAGTGACCAACGTCTGGCCGGGCTGGGACGTGACCCTGGAATACGCTTACGCCGGCGCCCTGCGGCCCTTGATCGACGGCGACGGCTTGCACATCGACGTGGCGTCGTATCCCTTCGACGCCAGCACCTTGCAGGCCGGCACGCGCGGCAGCGTGAGCTTCTCCGGCTACGTGGACCCGAGCCTGAGCGGCCGCACCGTCCTGATCCAGGCTTACGTGAAACCGCACCCCACGGGCCAATTCGACTCCGATCCCTGCGCCGTGACCGAGGCCATCCGGTTCACGTTCCCCTGAGCGCCGGGTCCGGGCCCCGCCAGCAGGGCACCGGGAATGGCGCTGCCCGGTGCTATGCTCTGGCCACAGATGACGTTCTCTCGACGGAATTTCCTCGCTGGAACGGCAGCTGCCGCTGCGGTTCCCCCCCTGCTCCGGCCCGGCGCGGAAGCGGCCAGGACCGCGCGCATCCTCGGTCCCGGCCCGTCCGCGCTGGAGCTGCTGGTGAACGGGCAGAAACGCGCACTGGAAGCGGAGCCGCGCACCACGCTGCTCGAGGCATTGCGCTGGAAGCTCGGCCTGACCGGCGCCAAGGACGTGTGCGATCGCGGCTCCTGCGGCGCCTGCACCGTGCTGGTCGACGGCGCGCCGCGGCTGGCGTGCATGACGCTGGCGGTGGAGATGGCCGGCCGCGCGATCACCACCGTGGAGGGCCTGGGCACGCCGGACGCCCCCGGCGCGGTGCAGAGCGCCTTCATCGCGCACGACGCCGTGCAATGCGGCTACTGCATCCCCGGACTGGTGGTGAGCGCGCAAGCCGCCCTGAACCAGGGTGGCGAGCTGGGGCCCGTGCAGTGGCGGCAGGCCTTGGCGGGGAACGTGTGTCGCTGCGGCACCTACAACAAGGTGATCGAGGCCGGACTGCGCGCCGGCGGCAAGGCGCCCGCGGCCGGGCGGCCGGAGAACGCGCCGGCGTGCCTGGAATCTGCGCGCGCGCGTGTGGACGCGCCCGAGAAGATCTGCGGCACCGCGGCCTACGGTGCGGACATCCGGCGCGAGGGCATGCTCTTCGCCATGCACGTCCTGTGTCCCTTCGGCCAGGCCAAGCTGCTCGCGGCCGACGTGGAGACGGTGCGGCGCCTGCCCGGCGTGGTGGACCTGGAGATCGACGTCGGCCAGGACTTCCGGTACAGCGGCGCGCCCGCGGGCTGGGTGTGCGCGGAGTCGCCGGCCGCCCTGCGCGACGCCTTGCAGGCCCTGAACCTGCAGTGGGAGCCCAGCCCGGTCGAGACGGATCCCTACAAGCTGCACGAGCAGCAGCACGGCGCGTTCCCCCCGGCCGAGGAGCAACGCAAGAGCTGGCGCAACGCGGACCAGGCCGAGGAGGCCCTGCGCGGCGCCGCCGTGGTGCTCGAGCGCACCTACGCCACGCAGGTGCAGACGCACACGCCGCTGGAGCCGCACGGCGCCATGGTGGATCCCACCACCACGCCGGCGGAAGGCTGGTTCAGCACACAGGGCACCTTCACCTGCGTCGAGACCCTGACGCGGGGCCTGAAGCGCGACGCCAAGGACGTGGTCGTGCGTTGCGACTACGTGGGCGGCGGCTTCGGCAGCAAGTTCGGCGGCGGCCGTGAGGGCCTGAAGGCCGCGGAGCTCGCCGCCAAGCACGGCCGGCCGGTGCGCGTGTTCAACAGCCGCGAAGTCGAACAGCTCGACGCCGGCAACCGGCCGGGCTCGCTGCAATGGATGAAGTTCGGCGCCGACAAGGACGGCAGGATCCTGGGCGGTTTCTGGTACGTGGCCGGAACCGTCGGCGTGGGCGGCGGCGGCGGCGCCAGCGTCGCGGCTCGCTACGAGCTGGGCGCGGTCGCGAGGACCCAGGTGGACCTGCGCGGCCACCATGGGGCGCCGCGAGCGTTCCGCGCCCCAGGACGGCCGCAGGGCCAATACGCGTTGGAATCCATGCTGGACGAGCTGGCCGATGCCCTGAAGATCGATCCGCTGGACTTGCGCCGCAAGAACGAGACCAGCGAGGTGCGCCGCAGGATGTACGACGTCGGCGCCAAGGAGATCGGCTGGGAGCGGCGGCAGGCCGCCGGCGCCCAGAAGGGCCGGCTGCGCCGCGGCTTCGGCGTCGCCTGCGGGGACTGGGGCAACGATCAGGGCAGCTGCGGGATCCGCCTGACCGCGCTGCCGGACGGGCGCGTGCACCTGTTCAGCGGCACGCAGGACATCGGCACCGGACAGCGCTCGGTCCTGGCGGACGTTGCTGCCGACGCGCTCGGGCTGGACCGGTCGCACATCGTGGTGCACCTGGCCGACTCACGCTACCCCGAGGGCCCGGCCAGCGGCGGCTCCACGACGGCGCGCTTCAGCGCGCCCGCGGTGCGCGATGCCGCAGCCCGGCTGCTGGCGGCGCTGCCGGGGCAGGATGGCCGGAAGCCGGAGAACCCGGCCGCCTGGGACGCGCTGCTGCGCCGGCTCCCGGCGGACGGGATCAGCGTGGAAGGCAGCTTCAACGACAAGTACTGGGGCCAGGGCGGCAGCGACGCGGTCCAGTTCGTGGAGGTGCAGGTGGACGCGGAGACCGGCGTGGTCCGTGTGCAGAAAGTGGTGGCGCTGCAGGCGTGCGGGCTGGTCGCCAACCGCCTCACTGCGGAGAACCAGGTGATCGGCGGGGTGATCCAGGGGATCAGCTACGCGCTGTTCGAGGAGCGCGCCACCGATCCGCAGCTCGGCAACATGCTGAACGCCGACCTGGAGCACTACAAGATCGCAGGGACTGCCGACATTCCGGACATCGTGCCCATCCTCTGGCCGCAGGAGAACGGCGGCGTGCGCAGCCTGGGCGAGCCCACCACCATCCCGACGGCGGGCGCGGTCGCCAACGCCGTGTCCAACGCGCTGGGCGCGCGCGTGCGCGCGCTGCCCATCACTCCCGACAAGGTCCTGGCGGCGCTGGAGGAGCGGGCATGAGGAGCTTCGAATACGTCATGGCCGCTGACGCGCCGCAGGCGGTGCAGCTGTGCGGAGAAGGCGCCAGCAAGGGCAAGGCCGGCGGCATCGACCTGCTGGACCTCATGAAGGAAGGCCTGGAGCGCCCGGCGCGCGTGGTCGGGCTGCAGCAGGCCCTGGGAACGGGCGTCGAGCGCAGCAGCGACTGGGTGCGCCTGCAGGCCGGGATCACGCTGGCCGCGATCGCGCGCGACGCAGAATTGCGCCGGGAGTTCCCGGCGCTGGCTCAGGCGGTGGAGCAGGCCGCCACGCCGCAGCTGCGCGAGATGGCGACGCTCGGCGGCAACCTGCTGCAGCGGCCGCGCTGCTGGTACTTCCGCAGCCGTCACTACACGTGCCTGAAGAAAGGCGGCAGCGTGTGCTGGGCACAGAACGGGCTGCACGAGAGCCACGCCTTGTTCGACAACGGCACCTGCGCGGTGGTCCACGCCAGCAACGCCGCCGTGGCCTTGGCGGCGCTGGGCGCGAGCGTGGTGATCCTGGGCCGGAACGGCACGCGCGAGGTGCCCTTGCCGGCTGTGTACGTCCGGGCGTCACAGGATCCCCAGACCGAGACCACGCTGCAGCCCGGCGAGCTGATCACGCACGTGAACCTGCCGCGCAGCGGCGGCGGACCGCGCTCCGCGCACTATGAAGTGCGCTTCAAGCAGTCCTTCGACTGGCCCTTGGCCATGGCCACGGTCAACCTGAACGGCGCCAGGCCGGCCGTTGCCCTGGGCGCGGTGGCCTCGGTGCCGCTCCTCAGGCCGGAACTGGAGGCGGACCTGCGCGCCTTCGCGGCCAAGGCCGCACGCGACCAGGCCGACGCGATCGCCGCCAAGGCCGTCGCCGGCGCCACGCCGCTGCAGGGCAACGCCTGGCGGCTGCCGATCCTCAAGGTCACCGTGCGCCGCGCGCTGATGAAGGCTGCCGGCATCCCGGAGGAGCAATGGTGAACGACCTGGACGCCCGTCTCCCGGGCATGCAGGCGCCGCGCTTCGTGGCCGCCTGCGTGCACCTGCGCACCAAGACCCAGTACTACCGCGCCGCGGACCGCGGGCAGCCCCCGGGGATGATCGCCGACAGCGCCACGCTCTCCTACTGGTGCGCGGAGACACAGGACCACATCGGACCGGACCGCGACGGCTGCGATCCGCGCCGCTGCCAGGCGTCACGGCCCTGCTACAGCGCGCCGCCTATCCCGGTCTAGACGCGTGCTGGCCACGCTGCTGCTGTGCTGGTCGCCTCCGCAGCAGGAGGCGGAGACGTCGGTGCGTTTCGTGGACCGCCCGCCCACGGAGGCGCGCACCGGGCTTTATCCCACCAACCGTGCACCCTTGCGCCCGGAGGCCCTGGTCAAGCTGCCGCTTGGCGCGGTGCGCGCCGAGGGCTGGCTCCAGCACCAGCTGAGCGCCATGGCCGCGGGCATGCACGGGCGGCTGGGCGAAGTCAGTCCCTGGCTGCAGCCGGAAGGCAACGCCTGGCTGGACCCGAAGGATGAGGGCGAGCGCGGCTGGGAAGAACTGCCCTACTGGCTCAAAGGATTCACCAGCCTCGCCTACCTCGTCCAGGACGAGGCGCTGACCGGCGAGGCGCAGCGCTGGATCGAGGCCCTCCTGGCCAGCCAGCGCGAGGACGGCTGGTTCGGGCCCGAATCGAACCTGCGCCGGAACGACCTCTGGCCCAACATGGTCGCATTGTGGGCTCTGCAGTCGTACCACGAAGCCAGCGGTGACGAGCGCGTGCTGCAACACATGACGCGCTACTTCCGCTGGCAGGCCGCGCAGCCGGCGGACAGCCTGCTGCCCGAGTCGTGGCAGAAATGGCGCGGCGGCGACAACCTGCACAGCGTCCTGTGGCTGTACAACCGCACCGGCGAAGCCTGGCTGCTCGACCTGGCCCGGACCCTGCACGCGCGCACCGGCGACTGGACCGCGGGCATCCCCACCTGGCACGGCGTGAACATCTGCCAGGGCTTCCGCGAGCCGGCGCAGTTCTTCCAGGTATCGGGAGACCCGGCGCACCTGGAAGCCAGCCAGCAGCGCTATGACGAGGTGATGGAGCTGTACGGGCACGTGCCCGGCGGCATGTTCGCCGCCGACGAGAACTGCCGGCCCGGTTACGACGACCCGCGCCAGGCGGCCGAGGCCTGCTCCATGGTGGAGATGATGCTGTCGCACGAGATGCTGCTGCGGATCAGCGGCGACCCGGCATGGGCCGAGCGCTGCGAGGACGTGGCCTACAACTCGCTGCCGGCGGCGTTCACGCCCGACTTGAAGGCGCTGCACTACCTGACCGCCCCGAACCTGGTGCAGATCGATCACGAGGACCATTCCCCAGGCGTCCAGAACGGCGGCTGCATGCTGGCCTATTCGGCCGGTGAGCGTTATCGCTGCTGCCAGCACAACGTGGCCCACGGCTGGCCGTACTTCACCGAGAGCCTGTGGGCGGCGACCCAGGACGGCGGCCTGGCGGCCTTGTTCTACGCACCCGGCGTGGTGGACGCGGTGGTGGGCGAAGGCACGCGCGTGCAGCTCGCCGTAGAGACGGATTACCCCTTCGACGGCGAGATCCGCATCAAGATGCGCAGCCGCCAGAGCGCGCGCTTTCCGCTGTACCTGCGCGTGCCGAGCTGGATCAACGATCAGTCCTTCCTCGGCCTGGCCGAGGGCGAGGGCACCACCTACTTCCTGACCGACGCCCGTGGCCGCTACGCCGTCCTGGAGCGCACCTGGAAGCGCGGCGACAGCATCCGGCTGCTCCTGCCCATGACCGTGCTGGTCGGGCGCTGGGCCAAGCACGACGGCGCCGCATCCGTGCGCCGCGGACCGCTGTGGTTCTCCCTGCGCATTCCGGAGCACTGGGTGCGCAACGGCGGCAGCGATGCCTGGCCGGAATGGGACGTGCTCCCCGCCGCGCCGTGGAACTACGGGCTGGTCCTCAACGAGCGCAATCCCGCCGGGTCCTTCCACGTGTACCGCAGCACGGAGCAGCGCCAGCGCCAGCCGTTCCGCCTGGAGCATCCCCAGGTGATCCTGACGGCGAAGGCCCGGCGCATCCCGGAGTGGGGCCTGGAGCACGGGCTGGCGGCCCCGCTGCAGCCCAGCCCGGTGCGCAGCGACGAGCCGCTGGAAGACGTGCTGCTGGTGCCCATGGGCGCCGCGCGCCTGCGCATCAGCGTGTTCCCGGTGATCGGCGACGGCCCCGACGCGCAGCGCTGGACGCCTCCCGCGCCAGCGGACGGAGACTGAAGCTCCCCTTCACCGCCCTCGACGCCGCGATCGTGATCGCGTATCTCGGCGGCATGCTGGCCGTCGGTGCGCTGGTCGCGCGGCGCGTGCGCAATTTCGCGGACTTCTTCGTCGCCGGCCACCGCATGACCACGCCGATCCTGGTGTGCACGCTGGTCAGCACGTATTACGGCCTGGACGTCACGCTCGGCACGTCCGAGACCTCCTTCCTGGAAGGCATGGCGGCCTTCTGGACCTATTCGGCGCCCTTCTACCTGGCCTATGCGGGCGTGGCGCTGCTGGTGGCCCCGCGCCTCAAGCGCCTCCCCGTCCAGTCCCTGCCCGAAGCCATGGGCCATTTCTACGGCCCGGGCACGCGCGTCGCCGCCGCCTGCGCCTCCTTCGTGTACAGCGCTCCTGTCCTGGCCGTGACCGGCATGGGGCTGCTCGGGGAGCTGCTGCTGGGCTGGGAGCCGTGGATGGGCGCCAGCGTCGGCGCCGGAGTGGCGCTGGCCTACACGCTGATGGGCGGTCTATGGGCCGATGCCATCACCGACACCTTCCAGTTCGCGCTCATGTGCGTTTCGGTGGCCGTGGCCGCCGCCGCCGCCATGCTCGAGGTCGGCACGCACCACGAGATCGGCCAGCGCCTCGGCCCCGGGACGCTGAGCCTGGCCGGCGGACTCTCGCCGTCCGACATCCTGATCTACGGCGCCGTGGCGATGACGCCAATGGTGGAGCCGGCCTTCTACCAGCGCATCTTCGCCGCGGGCAGCGCGCGCCAGATCCGCAACGCGCTGCTGATCGGCACCGTCCTGTGGATGGCTTTCGACTGGCTGGTGGTCTATCTCGGCCTCGTCGGCCGCGACATGGTGCGCAGCGGCGCACTGCCCGCGGACACCGACGCCAGCGTGGCGCTGTTCCACGTGGCCGGCGCCCTGCTTCCGGCCGGCATGATGGGCTTGTTCATCGCCGGCATCCTGGCCACGGCCATGTCCACGATCGACAGCTACACCTTGATCGCGGCCGGCAACGTGGTGTACGACGCCTATCCGTCTCTGGCGCGCAAGCCCCTCACCGACCGCCAGCTGCTGTTCTGGACCCGGACCGGTTGCGTGCTCGCGCTGGCCGCCTCGGTGTTCCTCGGCCTGCGCTTCGCGCGCCTGCGCGACGCCTGGATCTTCATGTCCACCGCGCTCCTGTCCACCGTGTTCGTGCCCATGCTGGCGGCCCTCTTCTTCCTGAAACGGCCCAGCCCGGCCGCCGGACGCCTCTCGGCCTGGACCGGCCTGCTGGCGGCCTTCGGCCTGTTCCTGGCCTTCGAGCTCCTCGGCGTCGAGGACCGGGAGGAAGAGACCCTGGTGCTGCGCTCCGGCGGCTTCGCTCTGGAACGGGAAGCCGCCCTGCTCCTCACCGTGCCCGCTTCCGCTCTCGCCTTCCTCGCGGGGCGCGCCCTCGACCTCCGGCGCCGGCGGACTGCGTGACCGCCGCCACCTGGATCGCCATCGCCGTGCTCGGCCCCGGCGCGCTGGCCGTGTTCGTCGCGTTCCTGCGCGACTGGCGCACCCTCATCGGGGGCGCGCGGGACGGGCGCCGGGACGATGCACGAGCGGAAAGGCCGCCCCGTTAGCCGTGGCGCCCGCGGGCGGCTGCCCCGTCCGCTGCGCAATCACGCGGGGAGACCGTGCTGGACCACGTGCTCCATGGCCGAGCAGAATCGGTCCAGCTCCTGCAGTGTGGTGTACACGCTGGGCGAGACGCGGATGCCCTGGAACTCGAACGTGCCGCTCTCCGGCTGGCCGAGGACGATGGGCGTGACGAGGATCTTGTGCGCCGACCACAGCCACGAGGAGAGGGCGGCAGGCTCCACGCCCTCGATCTCCACGCAGGCGATCCCGCTGGCCGTTCCCGGCTTGAGACTGGTGTGGAGCCGCACGCGCCCATGGCGCAGCAGGCGTCGCGCCCACCAGTCGCGCAGATGCAGCAGCCGGGCGAGCTTGCGCGCCGGCCCGATCTCCTCGTGGAATGTCAGCGCCTCCGCGATGGCGAGGAAGTTGGCGGCCGGATGGGTGCCGATCTCCTCGAACTTGCGGATGTCGCCGGCCTGGGACTCCGCCGCCGCCATCAACGGCCAGATCGCGCCGATCTTGTCCTTCTTCACATGCAGGAAGCCGGTGCCGACCGGCGCGAACAGCCACTTGTGCAGGCTCGAGCAGTAGTTGTCGCACTCCAGGTCGGAAATCCTGAAGTCCAGGTGCGCCAGCGCATGGGCGCCGTCCACGAGCACCGGGATGCCCCTCCCGCGCGCCATGGCCACGACCTCCCGCACCGGCAGGATCTGGCCGGTCAGGTTGATCACGTGGCACATCAGGAGCAGGCGCGTGCGCGGCGTGATGTGCTGCTCGTACAGCTGCACGACCTGCTGCGGGTCCTCGCACGGCGTCGGGATGCGGAACTGCTTCAAGACGACGCCTTCGCGCCGCTCGCGCTGGCGGAAGGTCGTGATCATGCGCGGATAGTCCTGCGTCGTGGTCAGGACCTCGTCGCCGGGGCGCAGGTCCATGCCGAGCTGCAGAGTCTGCAGGCTCTCCGAGGCGTTGCGCGTGACGGCGACCTCCTCCGGGTCGCAGCCGAAGGCCCGGGCCAGGCGCTGGCGCACGCCTTCGCGCTGCGGCTCGAGCACGTGCCACATGTAGTGGCTCGGTGCCTTGTTGGACAGATCCAGATGCGCCTTCACGGCGTCCTGCACGAAGGCCGGAGCCGGGCTGACGCCTCCGTTGTTCAGGTTCACGATGGAACGATCCACCGTGAAGTTGCGCCCCACCTGCGCCCAGAAGTCCTCGTCCTGCGCCACCCGCCCGGGCGCGCCGGCGCGGCGCGGGACGGCATGGCGCGCGCCCGCGAGCCGTGCGTCCACGAGGCGTGCCAGCGCGGGGGCGGCGCAGCCCCAGGCGGGCAGCCCGAGTGCACCCAGGAAATCGCGGCGACTGTGCATGGTTGTGGGCACGGAATGCGGGCACAGGATTCTAGGGGCCGTCGACACCGGCCAGAAAACGGCGCTCTGGAGCTCGGCACGGCGTAGGATTGGGGGTGGGTGGCCGTCGCGCGACTGGATCGCGAACGGCGCCCGATCCGTAAACCCCAGAGGTGGTGATCCCAGATGTCCAAGCGCGTCAGACCGAGTGCGTTCCTGCTGGCTTTGCTCGCCGGCACCGGCCTGGTGGCCGGCGGCTGTGACTCCGATGACGCGGAGGATGCCGTGGAAGACGTGGAGGACGCCGTCGAGGACGTCGGCGACAAGGCCGAAGACGCCGTCGACAAGTAACCGGACCGGCCGCGTCGGGGGGACTTCCTGCCGGCGGTAGGATCGGGGTGCATGAGCCTGGTCCGGCAGCCTTCCCTCTGGCGTGCGCTGGGCCGCGGCCTGTGCTGCCGGTGCCCGCTTTGCGGCAAGGGCCGGGTCTTCCCGCGCGGCTTCCGCCCGCAACGCTGCTGCGCCGCGTGCGGCTGGAGGTATGAGCGCGGCAGCGGATACTTCCTGGGCGGGAACGAGATCAACCTGGTGGCGACCTTTCCGGTGGGCGTGGGCGCGTATCTCGTGGCGCAGTCCGTGCTCGGCGACGGCGTCCTCGCGCCGCTCGTCGGCGGCCTGGCCGCGGGCTTGTTCGCCCTGGCCTTCGCCCGGCCCGCGCGCGCCCTGTTCTATGCCCTGGACTGCTGGGCCGATCCGCTGCGCCCGGATGACGACGACCACGGGTCGTCCCGTGACTGGACCGGCCGGCGCACCGACCCCTTCCCGGTGGGAAGCGTGTGCCTGCGCCTGCCGCCGGAGCTGAACCTCGAGCCCCGGAGCTGGCCGCAGCAATGGCCAGGCACGCCTTCCCCGCGCCGTGGCTCGGGGCGGACTTCCGCCGGGCCCGGGCCTGGCCCGGGCGCTAGCGGCTGGTGAAGGCCAGGCTGGCGATGCGCCAGCGACCTTCGCTGCGCACCAGCTGGAAAGCATCCACGCCGTGCGTCTCGCCGCTCGCGGAGGACGTGCGGAAGGGCGCCCACACCATGGCGATGTCGCCGTCCACGCGCGCGGTGACCGGCCCGCTGATCCATTCCCGGAACTCGGGGGCCGCTTCCAGCGCCGGGCGTGCCTGCTCGATGAACTTGCGTGCCGTGGTCAGCCGGGTCAGGTTCCTGGACGGCACGGATATGGCCACCGTGGCGCCGGGCGTGAACGCGGTCTGCGCCGCATCGAAGCGCCGCTTGGACCAGTCGTCCAGGAAGCGCTCGCACCAGGCGATGACCTCGGCCTCGCGCGCCTGGCCGCGCCCGTCGTGCGCGATCCGGCCGTCCTGCATCACCAGGGCCGGCCTGCGCAGGGCCCGCGGGTCCGCCAGCGGATCCGCCGCCAGGGCCACCAGGTCGGCGCGCGCGCCCGGGGCGATCACGCCCAGCGCGCCTTCACGGCCCAGGACGCGCGCGGCGACCAGCGTGGCGGCGCGCAAGGCCTGGTCGGGCGGCATTCCGCAGGCGTGCAGCAGCTCGATCTCGCGCGCATTGTCCCCGTGGGCGAACACGCCCGCGTCGCTGCCGCAGCCGAGCGTGACGCCGGCGGTGAGCGCGCGCCCCACCAGCTCGCGCGCCGCGCGCAGCCGTGGCGGCGCCGGCTGCCCGGGATCCTGCGGATCCCAGCCGGCGTAACGGGCCACCGCCTCCGACGCCGCCAGCGTCGGACACAGCACCGCGCCCAGCGCGGCCATGGCGCGCAGCGTCTCGTCGCTGGCGCCGTCGCCGTGCTCGATGCTGCGGATCCCTGCGTCCAGGGCCCGGCGGACGCCGGCGTCCGAGGTGGCGTGCGCGACCACCGGGATGCCGGCGCTGGCCGCCTCCGCCACTGCGGCGGCCAGCTCTTCCGCGCTCAGCGTGGGCGTCGCCTCCGCTCCCGGCTGCCGGCGGAAATCCGCGTACACCTTGATCCAGTCCGCGCCGGCCGCGATCTGGGAGCGCACGGCGCGCCGCATGGCGTCGGCGCCGTTGATCTCTTCCGCACCCTGCGGCAGCTCCCAGCGCGGATCGAAGCCCGCGGGCCCGTAGCAGTCCGCCGCCACGATGGCGCGCGTGGTGGTGAGGACGCGCGGCCCGGCGATGATGCCGGCGCGGATGGCGTCGCGCAGGCCGACGTCGGCGTAGCCCGCGCCCTCGGTGCCCAGGTCGCGGATGGTGGTGAAGCCGGCGCGGAGCGTGGCTGCAGCCGCGGCCACGCCGCGGATGGTGCGCAGCTCCAGCGACTCGCGCAGAACCTGGTCATCCCAGGGCGTCTCGTCATACGGGTGCAGCAGCAGGTGCGTGTGCAGGTCGATCAGTCCGGGAACGAGATAGAGCCCGTCCAGATCCAGGCGCGCGCCGCCGGCGGGCAGCTCTTCCCGTGCCGTCACGGACACGATGCGCCCGTCCGCCACCACCACCGCGTGGCCGCGCAGCCAGCCGGTGCCGCCGGGTTCGAGCACGGCGGCACCCACCAGCGCGAGCGGCTCGGCCTGCGCTTGCGCTTGCGGGGATTGCGCGGGATGCGCAGCCGCCTGCTGCAGGGCCAGATGCAGGAGGAACGCCAGCATGCCCGCATTCTGCGCCTTTCCGGCCGGCCGCGCTAACACCTGTGGCCGGCCCCGGCACTACGGGGCATGTCCCGACTCGCCCTATGCGCCCTGATCCCGGCGTTGCTTGCTCCTGCCCTGGCGCTCTCCGGTGCCCCGGCCGGGCGCGCTGCGCCGCCCGCGCCGATCCAGTCCGACGGCCTGCCAGACCTGGACGATGAGACCTCGCGCACGATCTTCTTCGCCGTGCTTGAAGGCCTGTACGCGGACGGCGCGGACAACGACACGGTCGACGTGATCCTGCGGCTGGATCCCCGGAATGGCTACCCGGAGCTGTTCGTGTACGCATGCCCGATCTGCATGCCCGCGTACGACGCGTTCCGGGTGTATCGCCAGCGTGCGGAATTCTTCAACCGCAAGTCGCGCACCGACACCTTCGGTGCGGGCCTTCCGGCGGACGTGCGCGCCCAGTTCACCGCGCCGGACCGGGACACGCGCTGGAAGGCGCTCAACGTCCTGGTGGAAGGCTACGTGCAGGAGCGGCTGGCAGGCATGCGCCTCACCGAGGCGGAGCAGCGCGAATGGCGCCAGCGCATGGAGGAGGGGCGCAAGAAGGGAATGTCCTACCTGATCCAGTATCAGGGGGAGCAGCCGGGCGTCCTGTATCCGGGCATGAAGGCCTGCGCGCTGTGCGACGCCGCCAACGAGGCCTGCGAAAAGCTGTGAGCCCAGTGACATGGATCGGGCCCGGCAACGGGCTAGAATGCGCGAAAACGAACCGATCCATGAGAGTCACACTCCCCGCACTGCTGTTGTTCGCGGGCCCTGCGGCCCTTCCCTTCCTGGGCTCCACGGCAGGGGCCACGCAGGATGCGCGGCGAACCCGGCTCCCGGCGGCCCCCTGGACTACGCCGTCCTCAAGAGCATGGCCGCGAACCTGGGGCATGAAACCAGCGGTCTCTCGGACAGCAAATTCGAGATCACGGTCGACAAGGACGACATGCAGATCCCGATCGCGATCGAGATCAGCGGCAGCACGCGCTACATCTGGTTGACCGCGGACTTCGGCGACGTGCCCGAGGGCGGCTTCGCGGCCGAGAAAGCCAACGAGCTGCTGCGGCGCAATTTCAAGCTGCAGCCGGCGCATTTCTATGTCACGGACAAGGACAGCTTCATGATCGCGCTGCCGGTCGAGAACCGGGCCGTGGAACCGTCCATCCTGCGGCGGGCCCTGGACAAGCTGGCCGGCGACGTGGCCAGCACCCAAGATCTCTGGGGCGGTTAGCGCGGGGCCGGCTCAGGCACGGGCCGGAGCCGTTACACGGCAGTTACCGGAGCGGCGCCGCTCGCGTCGTAGTGTGGGCGCCACCGAAGGAGTGATCTGCACATGCTGCTGCCGCTGCCGTTCTGGATGCTGTCCTGGGCCCTGATCGCCGGGGCGCCCGCCTGGGTCCAGCAGGGCCACGACGGCGCGCAGTGGATCGTGCCCCAGAGCCGGGCCTTTGCGGCCGGTCCGGGCCGCACACCGATCCAGATCGAGCTGGTGGAGGCGCGCATCCGCGTGCTGGAACAGGCGGCCACCACCAGCCTGGAGATCCGCCTGCGCAACTGCGGCCCGGCGCAGGAAGAAGCCCAACTGCTGCTGCCGGTGCCCGACGGCGCCGTGGTGACTTCGTTCCTGTTCGAGGGCGGGGCCGCCGAGCCGACGGCGCGCATCCTGCCGCGGGACGAGGCGCGGCGCCTGTACGACGAAATCGTGGCCAAGCTGCGCGATCCGGCACTGCTCGAGTTCGCCGGCTTCAACGTGCTGCGCAGCAGCGTGTTCCCGGTGCCGGCGAACGGCACGCAGCGCGTGCGCGTGAGCTACGAGCACCTGCTCCCGGCCGACGGCAGCCGGGTGGACTACGCGCTGCCGCGCAGCGAGTCGCTGGAGACGCGGGTTCCCTGGCGCATCCAGATGGAGATCATGTCCAAGGACCCGATCTCGATGGTGTATTCGCCCAGCCACAAGCTGGAGGCGCAGCGGCGCGCGCCGGGGCACTTCGCGATCACGGTCCCTGGGACGGACGGCGTGCAGCCCGGCCCGTTCCTGCTGTCCTACCTGCTGGAGCGCAGCGGCGTGAGCGCCTCGCTGTTCGCCTACCCGGATCCCAAGGTGGGCGGAGGCTACTTCCTGCTGATGGCCGGGCTTCCGGCCAGCCTGGGCGAGGGCGCGCGGCGCATCCGGCGCGAGGTCACGCTCGTGATCGACCGCTCGGGCAGCATGGCCGGGGAGAAGATGGACCAGGCGCGGGCCGCCGCGCTGCAGGTGGTCGAGGGACTGGAGGACGGAGAGGCCTTCAACATCGTGGACTACTCGACCACGGTGTCCCAGTTCGCAGCGGCACCGGTGGTGAAGAGCCGGGCGACGCAGCTGCAGGCGCGCGAGTACCTGGCGTCGCTGCGCCCGACCGGCGGCACCAACATCCATGACGCGCTTCTGGAAGCCCTGCGCCAGCCGCCCACGGACGGGATGCTGCCGCTGGTGCTGTTCCTGACCGACGGCCTGCCTACCGTCGGGCAGACATCCGAGGTCGCAATCCGCGGGCTGGTGGAGCAGGACAACGCCCACAACCGCCGCGTGTTCACCTTCGGCGTGGGCACAGACGTGAACGCGCCGCTGCTGGATCGCCTGGCCGACTCGTCGCGCGCCGCCAGCAGCTACGTGCTGCCGCACGAGGACGTGGAAGTGAAGGTGGCAGCGGCATTCCGCCGCCTGTACGGCCCGGTGTTCTCCGACCTGCAGCTGGAGACGCTGGACGCGGCCGGGGCGGCGACCACGCGCGCGGTGCGGGACTTGATCCCGGCGCGCCTGCCCGACCTGTTCGACGGCGACCAGCTCGTGCTGCTCGGGCAGTACCAGGGCGGCGATCCGCTGCACTTCCGCCTCAGCGGCAAGTTCCTGGACGAGTCCCGCAGCTTCGCCTTCGACTTCGACCTGGGCCCGGCGACCACGCGCAACTCGTTCGTGCCGCGGCTGTGGGCCAGCCGGCGCATCGCGTTCCTGGTGGACCAGATCCGCCAGGCGACCGCCTCCGGCGCCGGAAACCCCTTGATCGGACACGTGGACCCCTTCGCCGATCCCCGGCTGGCGGAGCTGGCCGAGGAGATCCTGCGCCTGTCCACCGAGTTCGGGATCCTGAGCGAATACACGTCGTTCCTGGCCACCGACGGCACCGACCTGTCGGACTGGGAAGGGATGCTGGCGGCCTGCAACGGCTGGCTGGACGAGAAGGCGGCGCGCACGCGCGCCGGGACGGGCGCCGTCAACCAGGCCCTGAACTACAACACCGGGAAGGCGCAGGCCGAGCTCAACCCGCGCAACGGCTACTGGGACGACAAGCTCAGCCGGGTCGAGTTCAGCACCGTGCAGCAGGTGTGCGACCGGGCCTTCTTCCGCCGCGGGACGCAGTGGATCGATGCGCAGCTGATCCAGAGCCGGGCGGAGCTGGCGCCGGACCGCATCGTCGAGCTGGGCAGCGAAGAGCACGTCAGGCTCGTGGACCGCCTGGTGGCGGAAGGCCGCCAGGCCACCATCGCGCTGGCAGGAGAGATCCTGATCCAGCTGGACGGCCAAAGAATCCTGATCCGCAACCGTTAACCTCGGGAGACGTTCCATGAACTGCTTCATTCCGCTTGTGCTGCTCGCCTTGCAGGATCCGGCGCCCGCCGCCGCAGCGCCGGTGCAGCCGGCCCAGTCCGCCCCGGACACGGGGTCCATCGCCGTGGACCTGGCCCTGTGCCTCGATACCAGCGGCAGCATGGACGGTCTCATCGAGGCCGCGAAGACCAAGCTGTGGGCCATCGTCAACGACCTGGCGCTGGCCCGGCCGGCGCCGCGGCTGCGCGTGGCTCTGCTGACCTACGGCAACAGCGGCCATGACGCCGCGGCCGGCTGGGTGCAGGTGCAGACCCCGTTCACCGAGGACCTGGACCTTGTGTCGCAGAAGCTGTTCCAGCTGCGCACCAACGGCGGCACCGAGCTGGTCGGGCGCGTGGTGCGCGCGTCGCTGGAGCAGCTGGAGTGGAACGCGTCGCCGGAGGCGCTGAAGCTGATCCTGGTGGCCGGCAACGAGTCGGCCGACCAGGACCAGGAAGTGCCCTTCCGCGACGCGTGCCGGCGCGCCATTGAGTGCGGCATCCAGGTCAACTCCATCTACTGCGGCGGCGCTGCCGACCCGGATGCCGAGGGCTGGAAGGAGGTCGCGCGCCGCGCCGACGGCCACTACGGCAACATCGACCAGAACGCCGTGCTGGTGATCGCGACGCCCTTCGACGAGGGGCTCGCCGCCCTGAGCGCGGCGCTCAACGCGACCTATGTCCCCTACGGCACGACCGGAGCCACGGCCTGGGCCAACCAGGCGCAGCAGGACGCCAACGCGGCGACCTTGAACTCCACCGCCGCCGCCGAGCGGGCCGCGTGCAAGGCCAACGGCCTGTACCAGTGCGGCTGGGACCTGGTGGACGCCTGCCGCGGCGGCCGCATGCAGCTCGAGGACGTGAAGACCTCGGAGCTGCCGGAGAACCTGCGCAACCTGAGCCGGGAGGAGCTGGCGGCGCACCTGGACCAGCAGTGGCGCAGGCGCTCGGAGCTGCACGTGCAGATCCAGGAGCGGAGCCGGGAGCGCGACCAGTTCGTGCAGGCCGAGCTGGCCAAGGCCGCGCTGCGCGGCGACCAGGCCTTCGACACCGCGATCCGGGCGGCGATCCGCAGCCAGGCCCAGGCCAAGGGCTTCCTGTTCCCGCAGTAACATCCAGCGCGCGTGGCTCAGCGCCTCGTCCTGGTGGTGGAAGACGACCCCGCAATCCGGCGGGGCCTGGCTGACGCCCTGGGCTTCGGCGGCTACAAGGTGATCGAGCGCGGCGACGGGCCTGGCGGCCTGGAAGCCGCGCTCGGCGCGGCCCTGGACCTGGTGGTGCTGGACGTGCTGCTGCCGGGCAAGGACGGCTTCGCCGTGCTGGCGGAGCTGCGGCGCCTGCGGCCGACGCTCCCGGTGATCCTGGTCACCGCCAAGGGAGCGGAAGACGACCGCGTGCACGGCCTGAAGCTGGGCGCCGACGATTACGTGGTCAAGCCCTTCAGCGCCCGCGAAGTGCTGGCGCGCGTGGAGGCGGTGCTGCGCCGCTCTGCCGAGCGGCCGGGCGACGTGCGCGTCCTGCAGTTCGCCGGACGGCGCGTGGATCTGGACCGGCGCGAGGTGCTGCTGCCCAGCGGCGCCACCCGGCAGCTTTCCGACCGCGAGGCCGAGATCCTGCGCTACCTGGCCGGCAACCGGCGCCGCGCCGTGTCGCGCGAGGAGCTGCTGCGCTGCGTGTGGGGCCTCGACCCGCGCGGCATCCAGACCCGCGCGGTGGACATGCACGTGGCGCGCCTGCGCGAGAAGCTGGGCGACGACCCGGAGCAGGCGCGCGTGATCCTGACCGTGCGCAACCGCGGTTACATGCTGGGCGCCGACCGCCAGCCATGAAGCCGGGCCGACGCTGGTGGTGGATTTTCGGCGTGTGCGCGGCCGTGGTCGCGGCGGCGCTGGGCGGGATCACCGTCATCTCGCTGCGGCTGGAGCGCGCCGAGCTGCAGGCCCGCGCCGAGTCGCAGCACCGCGAGTCGGTGCGCCTCGCCTTGTGGAACATGGACTTCTGGCTGTCGCCGTTCCTGGCGCGCGAGGCCGGGCGCACCTACTACGAGTACCAGCCGTACTACCCGGAATCGCGCGCCTTCACCAGCCTGCTCAATGCCATCGAGTCCGGCGACGTCCTGACGCAGTCGCCGCTGCTGGAGTTCCGTTCCGCGCTGTTCCCGCTGCACTTCCAGCTCGACGCGGCCGGCAGCCTGACGTCGCCGCAGATCCCGACCGGCAACCTGCGCGACCTGGCCGAGGCCACCTGCTCCCTGGTGACTCCGCCCGTGCTGGACGAGAAGGGCCGGCTGCTGGAGCGCGTGCGCACCCTGTTCGCCGGGCACGACGTGCGCGCCCAGCTGGCCGCCGCCGAGGTCCGGATCGCGGCCCTGCTCGGCGAGGACCAGGCCGCCGCGCCGGCTGCGGAGGCGCCCCTCGCCGCGGACGTGCAGCAGGACCTGGCCTGGAGGGCGCAGAACACGGCCATCGCCCAGAAGGCCGTCGAGTACGCCGCCGAGTCGGGTGAGCCGCGCGTGGGCGGCGCCGTACGCACTGGGCCGCTGCTGCCCTTCTGGTGCGCCGGGGAGCTGCTGTTCCTGCGCCGCGTCAAGACGCCGGAGCAGGAATTCCTGCAGGGCTTCCTGGCCGACTGGCCGGCGCTGCGCGCGGCCCTGCTCGGGCAGGCGCGGACGCTGCTGCCCGACGCCGCACTCGAGCCGGCCGCCGCGGACGCCGACAGCGGCTACCTGCTCACCACCGTGCCCGCGCGCCTGCTTGCCCCCTGCCCGCCCGCGCGCATGCCGCTGGTGACGCCGTCCCGCGCGGCGCTCGGCCTGTCCTGGCTGGCCGCGTTCTTCGCCCTGGGAGCGGTGGCCTGCGCGCTGCGCGCCAGCATCGCCTTCGGCGAGCGCCGCAGCCGCTTCGCCTCCGGCGTCACCCACGAGCTGCGCACCCCCCTGACCACCTTCCGCATGTACTCCGAGATGCTGGCGGAAGGCATGGTCCCGGACGAAGCCAGGCGCCAGGAGTATCTGCGCACGCTCCAGACCGAGGCCGAGCGGCTGTCGCGCCTGGTCGAGAACGTGCTGGCTTACTCGCGCGCCGAGCAGGGCCGCGCGCCGATCCAGCCGCGCCGCATCACCCTGGCCGAGCTGCTGGAGCGCGCCCTCCCGCAGCTCCAGCAGCGCGCGCAGCAGTCCGGCATGCAGCTCAGCGTCGCGCAGCAGCCGGCCGAGGTCGTCGCGGATCCGGACGCCGTCGGCCAGATCCTGTTCAACCTGGTGGACAACGCCTGCAAGTACGCCAACGGCAGCAGCCAGCGCCGGATCGAGCTGCAGGCCGCAGCGCGGGACGGCGCAGTCGAGATCCGGGTGCGCGACTACGGCCCTGGCATCTCGGCTGCGGCCGCCAAGCGCCTGTTCACGCCCTTCGAGCGCGGCGACCGCCGCCCCGGCGACACGATCGCCGGCATCGGGCTCGGCCTGGCTCTCTCCCGCGACCTCGCCCGCGCCATGGGCGGCAATCTGCGGCTGGATCCGACCACCGATGGCGCCGTGTTCACCTTGACCATCCCGCGAGCGGGGTGAGCGCCGAGGCGCATGGAAAGCCGCGTGGCTACGGCCGCAGCACGTTCAGGTCTCCGGCCTGCAGGCGCACAGGCACGCGGCGGACCTCGCTGCCGTCCCGGTACAGCACCAGAGCTTCGGCGGTGTCCGGCACCGCCAGGGCGGCGGATTTGCCGTCCACCAGCGGGAACATCTCGCGCTCCTCGCGCGAGCCGGCGCTGAACTGGTTGACCACCAGCAGGTGGCCGCGCCCGTCCGCCATGGCGAGCTGGTCGGCCTCGGCGGGATCGGCCAGCTCCACCTGGAAGTGCACGCGCCGGGACACCACGATCTCCATCGCGTCCATGGCGCCGGTCCAGGCCTCGCCCAGCCCCCCTTCCAGGCCCCGGCTGAATTCCATGGGCATGATGTCGTCGCCTTCCACGCGCAGGTACACGCGCCGTCGCGGCACGCGCGGCAGGGTGAACCGGCCTTCGGCGTCCGTCGTGGTCGCCCCCGTCACCGCGTGCATGGTGGTGGTGCCGCCCTCGTGCTCGAGCGCGAAGGCGTCGCACATCGGAAAGACCCGGGCGCCGGCCACGCCAGAGCCGAAGCGGTCCAGCACGCGCCCGCTGACGCTCGCGTACAGGGCGTCCGGCGCCAGCGTGAGCGTGACGTCTTCGCGGCCCGCCGCCAGCGGACCGAAGTCCTCCATGAGCAGGGTCTGCGGATCCATCACGCGCAGCCGGTAGTCCCGCGGCAGCAGCCCCTCCAGGCGGAAACGCCCGTCGGCGTCGCTGCGCGCGAAGCACCACATCACGTTGGGCGTGTCGTAGTAGATGCGCTCCGCCTCGTCCTGCGAGGCGGCGGCCTTCAGCCTGTCCATGAGCTCCTCTTCCGTCGCGCCGCCGCCGAGCAGACCTTCCACGCTGGCCCTCAGCGAGTCGATCTTGGCAAAGCGGGTCGGGTCGGTGGCCCACACCTTGACGCCGCCAGCCGGCGTGCCGTCGCCGTGCACGACGCGGCCGCTGATGGCCAACGGCTCCGGGCCCAGGCGCAGCAGCACGAAGGAAGGCCAGCCGGAGGCGCCGGTGCCGGGACCGCCCGGCGGATCCATGCGCCCCGGTTGGAATCCGCGCTGCACGGCCACCAGCGGGTGCCGGCCCTCCTGCGGCGTGCCCAGGTCGAAGCGGAAGCGTCCGAGCTCGTCCGCGCGCGTGGACTTGCTGCCGAGCGTGACGTAGGAGCCGGCAACCAGAGCGCCCGCCGGATCCACCACCTGCCCCTCCACCGAACCGGCCTCCGGCGCCATCGGCTCCAACACGATGCTGAGCGCACGATCCGGGTATGCCGGCAAGGGGCGCAGCCAGGGCTCATAGCCTTCGCGCCGCGCCTCCAGCGTGGCGCCGGCCACCTGCGGCGCCGTCGGCAGCTCGAAGGCCCCCATGGAATCCGTGTTGGCGCTCCAGGTGTCCTCCACGGAAGCATCCAGGATGGCCTGGAAGCGCGTCCGGAAGCCCTCGGGCAGGTTCACGCGGATGCTTGCGCCCGGCAGCGGCGTCCCCGCGTTGCTCTGTACGCGGCCGGCCAGCGGCAGCAGCGGCGCCGCCACCACCACCGGCTCGATGGATTGACCGCGCTGGAAGTGGGCGCGCAGCACGGTGGCATAGTCAGCAGCGGTCACGACGACATCCGCGCCCTCCTCCGGAGCCGGGAGCTCGAAGGACCCGCCGGCGTCGCTCATGGCCCGGGCGTCCGCGGGCTGGCTGGCGCCGGCAGCCTGCAAACCAACCTCGACCCATGGGAGGGGCGCACCTTGCGCGTCCAGGAGCCGGCCACGGAAGGTCGCCACAGGCGCCGCCGGCGTCCCTTCCTCCGCCGGCATTGCCGCGACGCCCGCGGCGCGCTCGGGCCTGCGCCCCTGTGCAGGCCCCGGCGCGCTCACCGGTGCCGCCGGCTCCACCGCCGTGGACGGCACCTGCGCCGCCGGCTGTGCCTGCGGCCGTTCCAGCTGTGCGACGGCCACGGCGACTCCGGCCACCACGACCAGCGCGGCGGCGGTGATCTTGATCTTGCTGCTTGCGGTCAAGGCTCCCCCCAGGGTTCCCAATGGCAACAGGGGGCGCTGTGCCAGGGGCAGCAGCGCCAGGAGCCATGTATTGCGATCGCCGCCGTGACGTGCGTCGAGGTCCAGCCGCAGCCTGGCGAGCCCGCGCTGCAGGCGCGTCTTCACCGTGTTCACGGGCTGCTGCAGCCGCTGTGCGATGCGCCGCGGCGGCAGGTCCTCGAAGTAGCGCAGGAGCACCACCTCGCGGTACGGCTCCTCCAGCCGCAGCACCGCGTCCACGACCGCGCGCTGCGTGGACACCTGCTCCACCAGATCGGCGCTGGAGCGCAAGGCTTCACCCCTGGCGGCCCGCAGGTCGCGCCGGCGCCGGCGCAGCTCGCTGCGCTCGCGCATGCGCGCGCGGTTGCGCAGCACGCCCGCCAGCCAGGCCCGCAGCGACTCCCTCCTGGCGGAGGGGTCCTCCAGGGCGGCCAGCGCGGCGTCCTGCGCCAGGTCGTCGGCGGCATCCACGTCCCGAGCCAGCCCGCGCGCCAGGCCCCGCAGCCAGCCCATCTGGCTCAGCAGGTTCTCCGCATGGCTTCCGGCCCGATCGTTGTGCATGGCTTCCTTCCTGGGAGTTGCCGCGGCCGCTGAATCGAATTCAGGCCGGCCAGAATAGCCCGTTCCCGAACCTGTGGAGCTTGGCGTTCCAATCGGCACCCAAGCTCCACGTTCTGGCGAGAACGGTGCTGGAAAGCGCCGGAGGCCGGGATGGGTGGCTGCGACCTCATATATTGCCGGGCATGCTTGCTTGCCTGCTCCTGGCTCTTCCCGCTGCTCAGACGGTCCAGCACACGTACTACGGCGATTCCGCCGGCGACGAGTTCGGCTCGGCCGTGGACGTGCTCGGCGACCTGGACGGGGACGGTCGCGACGAATTCGTGGTCGGCGCGCACTGGGACAGCAACAACGGCTTCCACGCCGGAAGCGTGACCGTGTTCGACGGGCGCACCGGCCAGGCCCTGGCGGTCTTCTACGGCGACACCACACAGGACTGGCTGGGGACCTCGGTGGCCGGCGCCGGCGACGTGGACGCCGACGGTGTGCCGGACATCATCGCGGGCGCTCCCCAACCCTCCCCTTCGATCTCGAAACTCGGCTATGCCCGCGTGTACTCCGGCCGCACCGGAGCCACGCTTTACACCTGGTACGGCGGGGCGGTGGAAGACTACGCCGGTTACGCCGTGGACGGGGTCGGCGACCTGGACCGTGACGGCCATGCGGAGATCGCCGTGAGCGCCAAGAACGACGACACGCTTGCCGGAGTCGACTCGGGGAGCGTCACCGTGTACTCGGGCAGCACCGGAACTGTCCTCTTCTTCTTCAGCGGCGATTCCGGCGGCGACTACCTGGGCACTTCTCTGGCCGGCTGCGGCGACGTCAACGCCGACGGTGTCCCGGACATCGCCGCCGGAGCCTCCCCGATCTTCGGCACTGGTTACGTCCGGGTCTTCTCCGGTCGCGACGGTTCCTCGCTGCAGTACTACAGCTACGGCGGCATGTTCGATCAGTTCGGCGTGAGCTGCGACGGCGCCGGCGATGTGGACGGCGACGGCTACGGCGACGTCATCGTCGGCGCCAACCTGGACGGCGGCTTCCCCGAGCCGGGCAGCGCGCGCGTGCTCTCGGGCGCCAGCGGCGGGTTGATCCACGAGTACTGGGGCGACCTGGACGCCGACAGCTTCGGCTGGTCCGTGCGCAACGCCGGTGACGTGGACGGCGACGGCGTGCCGGACGCGCTGGTGGGCGCCTGGCAGAGCCTGATCGGCTTCGGCAACGGCTACGCGCGCCTGTTCAGCGGCGCCGACGGCGCGGTGCTGCTCACCCTGACCGGAGAGGGCCTGGACGACGACTTCGGCTACGCGGTCGCGCCCGCGGGTGATACCGATGGCGAAGGCTTGCTCGACCTCCTGGTCGGCGCGCTCTCCGATGACGACAACGGGGCGTCCTGCGGCAGCGCGCGCCTGCTGACCGGCTTCCTGCTGCTGCGGGAGGTCGCGCCGGGCGTCGCCGGCGCTGCGAACGTCCTGGAGGCCGCGCACGCGACGCCCGGAGCGCGCGTGTACTTCGCCTACGGCTCCAGCGCCGGGCGCACGCCGATTCCGGGCTGTGGCAGCTTGAGCGTGGGCATCCTGCACGCTCAGCTTGCGGGCACGGCGTACGCCGATCCGCAGGGTCATGCCGCGCTGGCACGCAACGTCCCCGCCGCCGCCTCCGGCCGCCTGTTCTTCTACCAGGCCGTGCAGCCGAGCCTGTGCCTGGCCAGCGCAGTGCTCAGCATCACGTTCTCGTAGGGTCAGGGCCGCCGGAGTGCGGAGGTCTGACCCCGGCGTGGTCGGCGACCACCTGCGCCACGCAGCAGGTCAGCTTCTTGGCGTAGGCGAGGTGCAGGAATTCGTTGGGGCCGTGCGCGTTGCTGCCGGGGCCGAGCACCCCGGTGATGAGGAACTGGGCCTGCGGGTACTTCTCGCCCAGCATCCCCATGAATGGGATGGATCCGCCTTCACCCAGGTAGACGGCCGGCTTCTTGTAGAAGGCGCGCGACGCGCGGTCGGTGGCCTGCTCGAGCCAGGGCGCGAGCGCGGGAGCATTCCAGCCGACGCTGCCCTTCTCGGCCTCGAAGCTCACGTGCGCCCCGTAGGGAGGGTCGGTCTCCAGGATCGCCTTGAGCCGCGCGGTGGCGGCCCTGGGCTCGCAGGTGGGCGGCACGCGCAGGGAGATCTTCACCGCCGTGTACGGGCGCAGCACGTTGCCGGCGTCCTGCAGCGCGGGCAGGCCCGCGGCGCCGGTGATGGCGAGCGCCGGCTTCCACGTGCGGTTCAGGATGAGCTCCACCACCTTGTCGGAGATCGGGCGCGCGCCCTCCACGAACGGGAACTTGGAGTGCACCGAGTCCTTGAGCACCTTGGCGGCCTTGCGCGCCTGCAGCCTGCGCTGCTCTGGGACCTCCACGTGAAAGTCCTTGATCACGGCGCCGGTCTTCTCGTTCTCCAGTCGTGACAGCAGGGAGCGCAGGATGCGGAAGCTGGAGGGCACGATGCCGCTGGCGTCGCCGCTGTGCACGCCCTCCCCCAGGATCTGGACGCGCAGGTTGCCGGCGACGATGCCGCGCAGCGAGGTGGTGCTCCACAGGCGCTCGTAGTCGCCGCAGCCGGAGTCCAGGCACACCACCAGGCTGGGGCTGCCGATGCGCGCCGCCAGGTGCTCCACGTAGGCGGGCAGGTCGTAGGAGCCGCTTTCCTCGGTGGCCTCGATCAGGACCACGCAGCGGGCGTGCGCGACGCCCTGCTTCTGCAGGGCCTCGATGGCGCACAGCGAGGCGAAGGCCGCGTAGCCGTCGTCGGCGCCGCCGCGGCCGTAGAGCTTGTCGCCCTCGCGCACCGGGGTCCAGGGATCCAGGCCGGCGCGCCAGCCGGTCATCTCCGGCTGCTTGTCCAGGTGGCCGTACAGCAGCACGGTGTCGGCGCCGGGCGCGGCATGATCGCCGCTGGCCGGAATCTCGATGAAGATGAGGGGCGTGCGGTCGGGGAGGCGCACGGTCCCGACCTTCAGGCCGCGGATCGCCCGGCGGCGGCACCAGTCCTCGATCAGGGCCACGGCCCGCTCCATGTGCCCGTGCTCGCGCCACTGCGGGTCGAACAGCGGCGACTTGTTCGGAATCCGGATGTAGTCGGTGATGGCGGGAACGATGTCCCGCTCCCAGACGCCGTCCACGTACTGGAGCAAGCTCTTGCCGTTCACGGCGGCGCTGGGCGCGGCGGCGGTCGGATTCATGGCGAAAGGATACTCTCGCCGTGTTGAACGGCTCCGCGCCCCGCGTCGTCGTCCTGGGCGGCGGCTTTGGCGGCCTGACCGCGGCCAGGGCGCTGCGGCGCGCGCGCGTGCAGGTGACGCTGCTGGACCGGCGCAACCATCACCTGTTCCAGCCGATGCTGTACCAGGTGGCCACGGCCGCCCTGGCCGCGCCGGACATCGCCATGCCGATCCGCAAGGTGCTGCGGCGACAGCGCAACGCCACCGTGCTGCTGGCGGAGGCGCGCGCCGTGGACCTGGCGCGGCGCCAGGTGCTTCTGTACGATGGCGCGCTCGGCTACGACTTCCTGGTGATCGCCACCGGCGTCACGCACTCCTACTTCGGGCATGAGGAGTGGGCCGAGCACGCGCCCGGCCTCAAGGATCTGGCGGACGCCTTCCGGGTCCGGGCCCGTGTGCTGCTGGCCTTCGAGGCCGCCGAGCGCGAGCCGGAGGCACAGCGCCGCCGGGACTGGCTGCGCTTCGTGATCATCGGCGGCGGCCCGACCGGCGTGGAGCTGGCGGGAGCCCTGGCGGAGATCGCGCGCAAGACCCTGGCCCGCGACTTCCGCAACTTCGACCCGCGCAGCGCCGAGGTGCTGCTGCTGGAGGGTGGCGGGCGCATCCTTCCGAGCTATCCGCCGGAGCTGTCCGCGTCGGCGGTGCGCCAGCTCGAGGAGCTGGGTGCCGCGGTGCGCACCGGGGCCGCGGTCGTCAACGTGGACGCGGACGGCGTGGAGCTGCGCGGAGGCGAGCGCATCGCGGCGCGTACGGTTCTGTGGGCCGCAGGCGTGCAGGCGGCGCCGCTCACGCGCGGGCTGGGCGCTCCCCTGGACCGTTCCGGGCGGGTGCTGGTGCTGCCCGACCTCACCGTTCCCGGGCACCCGCAGGCGTTCGTGATCGGAGACGCCGCCGCCCTGGAGCAGGACGGCAGGCCGGTGCCCGGCGTGGCGCCCGCGGCCATGCAGATGGGCGCGCACGCGGCCGCCAGCATCGAGCGCGTCCTGGCAGGGAAGCCGTCGCTGCCGTTCCGGTACCGCGACAAGGGTGCACTCGCCACCATCGGCCGCCGGCGGGCGGTGGCCCACTTCGGCCGCTACCGCTTCTCCGGCTTCCTGGCGTGGACCCTGTGGCTCCTGGTGCACATCTTCTTCCTGATCGGTTTCCGCAACCGCTTCGTGGTCCTGTTCGAATGGGCCTGGGCTTATCTCACCTACCAGCGCAGCGCGCGGGTCATCCTGGAGTCCGGCCGGAACCTGGGCGGCGGCGCCTGCCCCCCGGCCGGTCAGTCCAGGAAATCCGCATCGCCCTGAGCGTAGTACCAGCACGCGCCGTCCAGGACCGGCGCCGGCACGCCGTCCGGCTGCAGCGGCGAGATGACCACGTGATCCGGGTCCTTGCGCGCGCTGCGCCAGGCGCGGCCGTGGACCGTGGCGTGGGCCGGGCTGCTCGGCACCGGCGCGAAGCGCAGGAAGTCGCTGCCGTGGGCGCGGGCCAGCCGCGCGGACGCGTGCAGCAGCGCCTGCGCGGTGCACAGGTCGCGCCCGCAGAACAGGTCGAGGACGGTGGTCAGCTCGCCCGCGCCTTCCGCGTGGTGGCGCAGCACCGCATAGCCGCACAGCCGGCCGTGGCGGCGCGCGGCCAGCACGACGGCCGGCAGCGGGCAGCGGAACCAGCGCCAGCGCAGCTCGCGCGCATCGCGGCGCAGCAGCACCGGGAAGCTGTCGCGCTCGCGCTCCCACAGCTCGTCGAACTCGGCGCCGGCGTCCGCGGCAACACTGACCTCGAGAGCCCGCGACCGGCGGCGCAGGGACCAGTCGAAGGCGTGGTCGGCCAGCGCGGCTGCGGCCAGGCCGGCCCACCCGGCGCGGCGCTGCAGCGCGAGACGCCACGACAGCCGCCGCTCGCGGACTTCTAGCCGCAGCAGCGTGCGGTACGCCGCCAGGCGCGCGCCCACCACGGCCGCAGCGCTGCTCACGCCGCCGCCGAAGCCCACGACGGCGCCCCGGGCGCGGCCCTGCTCGCGCGTATGGCGCGCCAGCAGCCGGAACACGCGGCCGCTCCAGCGCGCGCCCGGGTGGACCACGGACCAACAGGCCTGCACCGCCCAGGCGTCGCGGCCGCGGATGCGGATCGGGCGCAAGCTGGCCGGGTAGAGACCTGCCAGCCGGCCATCCGGCTCGAAGGCGGCGGCGATCAGCGGATTGTCGGGATCGCGCTCGTACAAGCGCCAGCGCCAGACTTCGGGGTGCGGCGCGGAGACGCCGGCTTCGTGGTACAGCCGCAGCGCCTGCGACTCCTCGTCCCGCCGCAGGCGGCGGACCAGCGCATCGGGCGGGCTGCGCCGCGGGGGCGCGGCCGGGAGCAGAATGGGCGGAGCAGCGGCATCCACGTCCGGATGACGGACTGCCCCGAAAAGGTTACGCGCCGACGCGGCCGCCCGGGGATGCGTCAGAGATACGGGGACAGCAGGCGGGCCACTCCATCGCGCAGCTTGATCGCGAGCGGCCGGTTCTGGTCGTCCCACCAGGTGTAGCGCCGGGAGACGGCCTTGGCCGCGTCGAAGTGGTGCGCCAGCTCCGCCACCAGGCCGCGATCGTAGATCTCCAGGTTGAACTCGAAGTTCAGGCGCAGGCTGCGCGGGTCCAGGTTGGCCGAGCCGACCAGCGCGTACTGCTCGTCCACGAGGAACAGCTTGGTGTGCACGAACGGCGGCGGCTGGAACCCGATCCAGATGTCGCGCTTGAGCAGCTCCCAGAGGTAGGCGCGGCTGGCCCAGTCCACGAACGGCAGGTTGTTCTGGCCCGGAAGCAGCAGCTCGATCTTCACGCCGCGCAGCGCCGCGGCGTTCAGCGTCGCGATGAGCTCGCGGCTCGGGATGAAGTACGGCGTCATGATGAGCACCCGCTCGCGCGCGGCGTTCAGGGCGCCGATCAGGATCCAGGTCAGCTTCTCGAAGTCCTCGTTGGGGCCGGCGCTGACGCCGCGGCACACCGCCGGCCCGGTGCCCGTCGGGTTCGGCACCAGGTCGCTGAAGCAGGCCTTGCCCGAGACGAAGGACCAGTCCTCCAGGAACGCGGCCTCCATCTGCGGCACCACCGGCCCGGTCACGCGGAATTGCAGGTCCACGACGCGGTCGGGATTGTCCAGGCGGCCGGCCAGGTGCCGGTCGCCGATGTTCATGCCGCCAGTGAAGCCGACGCTGCCGTCCACCACCAGCAGTTTGCGGTGGTTGCGCAGGTTCAGGTGGATCGCGGGATTGCGCAGTGACAGCGGCAGGAAGCGCGCCGCCGGCACGCCGCGGGCGCGCAGCAGCGCAGTCGCGCGCGGGCGCGAATAGCGCTCGCCCACGGCGTCCACCAGCACCTTGACGTCGGCGCCGCGCCGGACCGCCTCCGCCAGGCAGTCCATGAAGCGCAGCCCGGTGGCGTTGCTCTCGAAGATGTAGGTCGAGAGGTACACCGAGCGGCGCGCCCCCGCGATCGCCTCCCACATGGCAGGAAATGCCTCTTCGCCGTTGTGCAGCGGCTGCACCCGGTTGCCGTCGACCAGCGGGCGGCGCGTGACCGCGTCGGACACCCGCACCAGCGCGGCCACTTCCACCGGCAGGGCGGCCTGCACCGCAGCGTGGCGCTTGCGATCCGCGACGCTGGACATGCGCCGGCCCAGGCGGCGCGCCTGGGTTTGGATGCGGTTGACGCCGAACAGGAAATAGACCAGGCCGCCAACGCCAGGGAAGGCCACGCAGGTCACGATCCAGCCCCAGGCCGCCCGCGGATCGCGCTTGTACAGCACGGCGTGGCCCACCGCGAGCGCGCTCACCGCGATGAGCACGATATCCACGAGCAGGCCGAGGCCCGGCACGGCCCCGGCCAGGGTAGCGGCGCCAGCCAGCGCCCGCGGCTGCGCCGGATCAGGTGCCCGCGCGGCGCAACGGCGGCGCCGGCGCGGCCGGCAGCCCGCCGAAGCGGCGCTTGCGCGCGTGGAACCAGCGCACGGCAGCCGCGAGGTCGGCGCCGCCGAAGTCCGGCCACAGGGTGCGCAGGAACAGCAGCTCGGCGTAGGCGCACTCCCACAGCAGGAAGTCGCTCAGGCGCTGCTCGCCCCCGGTGCGGATCAGGAGGTCCACGTCCGGGCCCAGCGCCTGCGACATCTGCGCGCGCGTGGCCGCGGCCGCCGCGGCGGCCAGGATGGCGTCGCGCGCCGAGTAGTCCCAGGCGATGCGCAGCCACAGGCGCGCG
This sequence comes from Planctomycetota bacterium, assembly GCA_004295085.1. Taxonomy (GTDB): domain Bacteria; phylum Planctomycetota; class UBA1135; order UBA1135; family UBA1135; genus SHNF01. The sequence continues at coordinate 729,779 of SHNF01000002.1, forward strand.
CCGGCCGCGGTGTCGCGCTCGGCCGCCGCCACCGCGTCCGCGAGCTGCGCCGGCAGCCGGTCGCGCCGGCCGAGCACGCTCAGGCGCACGCCGTTGTCGCGGCAGCGGCCGGCCTCCTGGCCCAGGTAGGCGCCCAGCAGGCGCAGCAGCGCCGCCACCTCCGCCTCCGGCCGCTTCCAGTTGTCCGAGGAGAAGGCGTACAAGCTGAGAGTGCTCACTCCCAGATCGGGGGCCGCCTCCACCACGCGCCGCACCGCCGCAGCGCCCGCGGCATGGCCTTCGCTGCGCGGCTGGCGCCGCAGCTCGGCCCAGCGGCCGTTGCCGTCCATGATGACGGCGACGTGCAGTCCCGTGTGACTTTGTGAAGCAAAGCTCATGGCCAAAAAAAGAGATTCAGCTGTCGCGCACCGCCTGGATCAGGGCTTCCATGTGGTCGAGGTAGCGCTCCAGGGCCCGGCGGCCCGCGGCCGTCAGGCGGAATTCGGTGCGCGGAGAACGCCCCTGGAACGTCTTGGTGCAGGTGAGGTAGCGCGCCTCTTCCAGCTTGCGCGCGTGCACGCTCAGGTTGCCGTCGCTGGTCCTCAGCATCGCCTTCAGCTCGTTGAAGCTGAGTGCATCCGCGACCGCCAGCGCGCTCACGATGCCGAGCCGCACGTGCTCGTGGATCAGGCGGTCCAACTCCGGGCCGGGGCTGCCCCCGGCCAGCCGGCGCGGGCGCCGCTGGTCTTTCGGCAGAGCGCCGCTCCTAGCCACCGTACCTCCGGGCGATGACCATCCCGAACACGAGATGCAGGCCGCCGAAGCCCGCGGCCATGAAGGCGTCGCCCCAGGACTCCGGCGCGAACAAGGCGGCGGCGCCCAGCGCCATGAAACACAGGCCCATCAAGGGCACGATGCGCACCGCGTGCGCGCCGCCGGTGCATACGCCGGCCCCGTAGGTGAGCAGCCAGACACCCGGCAGCCAGCCGGTGAGCTGCGCGCGCCACAACAGCGCCGTCAGCAGCGCTCCGACGATCATGGGCGGGCACAGGCTCAGGGCGAAGCGGCGTGCGCTTCCCGTCCACAAGGGCACCGAGGCCCTGCGCGCCTTGCGCGCCACCGTCCAGGCGCCGATGCCCAGGGCCAGGCCCGCTTCCGCCAGCCAGATCAGCGTCCAGGCGGCCGCCGAGGCCTGGCGCGCGGCGGCGAAAGCCGCGAGCAGTGCCGTCGCGCCCATGGCCACGCCGCCGTAGCCGGGCACCGCCGTGAACGGGCCGGCCTGCTCCATGGTCTGGCGGATGAACGCCAGATCCTCCATGGCCCGGGCGTGCAGCGCCGGGCGCCGATCGCTGACCAGATGGAGGGGTCGCGCGCCAGCCATGGGGATTCCTAAGTCGCCGCCCAGCTTAGCACCAGGTACTTTGCCCTGTAAAGTGACAGCTGGGCCGCTAGCGTCGCGGACCCTGCGCGGGGTCCGGCGCCGGCGCTTCCTGGTCTTCGTCGCCGAACAAACCGGCGTATCCCAGCTCCTCCAGGGCGGCCTGCTGTTCCGGCGTCATGACCTGCTCTTCCGGGGCGCGGGCGGCCTGCAGCAGCCCGAGCGCGGCATCGCGCATGACCTGCACGCGCGCCGGCTCGCGCTCGAGCCGGTTGTCCAGTTCCAGCGGATCGCCGGCAACGTCGTACAGCGCCATCGGAGTGAGTTCTGCGCTGGACGTGCCCAGGCCCTGGTAGGCGCAGATCAGCTTCCATCCGCCGTCGTAGAAGGCCAGAGTCTCCGGACCCACGGCGATGCGCGCGCGCTTGCCGGGGTCGATGATGAGCACGTTGCGGCCCTCCATCGCCGCCGGCACGGGCAGCCCGCACAGCGACAGCAGCGTGGGCGCCACGTCCTCCAGGAACGGCGGGATCGCCAGCTTTCCGGGAGTGACGCCGGGGCCGGCCAGGACGAAGGGCACGCGCAGCAGCGGCTCGTACACCGAGTTGTTGTGCAGCATCAGGTTGTGCTCGCCGAACTGCTCGCCGTGGTCGCCCGTGACCAGGACCAGGGTCGGACGGCCGGTCTTCTCGACCTGCTGCAAGACCTCCCCGATCACATGGTCGATGTAGAGCAGTTCCTCGTGATAGACGGCGTGCAGCACGCGGGTGGCCGCACGGGCATCCTCCTGGCCCATGGCCAGGTGACTCTGCAGGGCCCGCGCCATGGTGGGATCGCCGGCCGGCCGGCCGCGATAGCGCTCCGGCAGCTCCAGGCCCGCGCTCAGCCGGCCGGCGACGCTGGGATCGGGGCTGTACGGCTGATGCGGATCCATGAAGTGCAGGAACAGGAAGTACGGCCGCGGCTGTGCCGCCGCATCGGACAGGTAGGCCAGCGCGAAGTCGCGCATGAGCGCGCCGGGGGCCGCGCCGGACTCGGCGCGGGTGATGCGCGCCTGCACCAGGCGGATCAGGACCGCCTTGTCCATCGGATCGGGCAGCAGCCAGCCGAGCCAGGTGCAGCGCGGACCCTTCCACACCACTTCCCGCGCGGCGCGGTAGTAAGGGTCGTGGGGCGCGAAATTCAGGTACAGGTCGAAGCCCTCGCCGAGGCCGGTGCGATTGTCGATGACGGCGTTGGCGGTGAGTCCCAGGGTGAGCCAGCCGGCCTTGCGCAGCTCCTCAGGGAGGCGCGGGACATCGTCGGGGATCTTGTGCTTGTTGAGGATCGTGCCGTGCGCGAGCACGCTGGTCCCGGTCAGCATGGTGACGTGACTGGGCAGCGTGGACGGGGCCGGCGCCAGCGCGTACTGGCTCCAGAGCCCGCGCGCGCGCAGCGCGTCCAGGTTGGGCGTATCCACGCCGTCGTCGAGGATGGCGTCGGCGCGCAGCGTGTCCACGGAGATCAGCACCACGTCGGGCCGCTGCGCCGCGGCCACGGCCGAGGCCGCGGGCTGGGGCAGCGGCGCGCGCGCGGCGACCTCGAACTGCCGGGCCGGGTCCACGTCGCGGCCGCCCACGCCGGCGAGGCACAAAGCCACCACGATCAGTGCGGCCGCCGCCACCGCGGCCTGGAAGCGCACGCCCGGCGCGCGCAGGCTGCGCGCGCAGAACGGCGCCATGGCCAGGCACAGGGCCGTAGCGGCCGGTAGCGCCGGCTTGGCCAGGCCTTCCCAGCCCCCGAGCAAGCCGAGCCACGCGCCCGCCAGGGTTCCCAGCCCCAGCCCCGCGCCCATCCAGTAAGCCAGCGCGGATGCCGCCATTCCGCCGCTGCGGCGCGCGAGCAGGGGCGCCAGCGCGCCCAGCAGCAGCGCCAGCGGCGCCGCGCCCAGCCACACCGCGAGGTATTTCAGATCCCAGAGCAGCAGGCCGGTCGCGTTCGGATGGAGGATGGCGGGCAGGGCCGAGGCCAGGGAGACGCCGGCCAGCGCCGCCAAGAGGCGGCGCGCAAGGCTGGCCGGGCGCGTCTCGGCCCCGGACGGACTCGAATCCATGCGTGGATTCTATCGGCGCCCGCTGCGCGGCTTTGCCTACCATGCGCGCATGCGCGCGCTTCCGCTGCTCGGCTTGCTCGCCGGCTGCAGCGCGACCGAGATCACGCCGGCGGCGCTGCGTGACAGCGGCGCGGCGGAGCAGCACATCACCTGGCAGCGGGCCGCCGGCGCTTCAGCGCTGGCGCCGCGGGCCGCGTAGGAGAGCTGGAATGACGGCCTCCCCCGACCCTCCCGGCAGCGGGAGCCCAGAGGCACTCGCGCGCCGGGTCCTGGTCGGGGACGCCGACGCCGTGGATGCCTGGTACCGCGCCGAGCACGCGCGCGTGTTCCGCCTGTGCTTCGGCTTCCTGGCCGACGTGCACGACGCCGAAGACCTGACTCAGGACGCCATGCTGCACCTCAAGGACCGCCTGCCGCACTGGGACGAACGCCGCGCCTACGAGCCGTGGCGCAGCGCGGTGGTCCTGAACCTGTGCCGGGACCGGCTCCGGCGCTCGAGCGCGCGCGCGCACGCGGAGATGCGCGCCGGCGGACAGGCGCCGTCCGCGCTCCCGGCGCCCGAGGACGCAGCCCGCGGTGCCGAGGTGGCGGAGATCCTGCGCCGGGCCATGGCGGCGCTGCCGGCGCGCGAGCGTGAAGCCTTCGTGCTGCACGACCTGGAGCAGATGGAGACGTCCGTGGTGGCCGCCGCCATGCAGGTGGGCGAGAGCAGCGTGCGCTCGCTGCTGGCCCTGGCGCGCCGGCGCCTGCGCCAGCTGCTGGGGCCGCAGCTCGCGGCCGGAGAGGGAGGCGTTCGTGCCTGATTGGGACGACCTGCGCGGCGCCTGGGACCAGGTGCAGCCTCCGCCGCCCTGGCGCGAGCTGGACGCGGAGGATGCCGCGACGCAGGAAGTGGTGGCCTGGCTGCGTGCCGCGTGGCGCGCGGTCCCGGCTCCGGCCGGCGCGCCCGCGCGCGCGCGCCGCGCGCGCCCGTCTCCGA
>SHNF01000018.1 GCA_004295085.1 Planctomycetota bacterium
TTCTTCCGCACTACGGAAGCGCACGCTGCCAACCCGCTGTTCGGCTGGGGCATCCTGCCCGGCCCGAACAACACGGGCCCGTGGCTGCGCCGGGGCGGCAAGGGCATCGTCAACGACTTCACCTGGTACGACCGCAGCGTCAGCCCGCCGATCTTCGTGGGCTGCTTCTGGTTCGGCGGCACGCCGTTCGCGAACTTCGCGATCAAGCTCTACGGCAATGCTCCGAACGTGAAGGCGATCGTGGACAACGACGCCAATGCCGGCAACTGCCGCTTCGGCGATGGCGTGGCCATTCTGGACACTCACACCCTGACTGCCGACGGCAACGGCAACCCGGCCGGTGTCCGCAGGAACGCCGCGGCCCGCTGGGTGGTCACCCCGACCGTCGGTGGCCAGAACTACTTCCTGGTCTACAGCATTGCCCTCAAGAACTGCCAGCGCTTCAACGGCGCCGCCGGCGACTTGTTCACGGCCCTGGTTCCGCTGAATCCGGACAACGCCTTCCCGATGCCGGGCGGCGTCCTGGTCGTCAACGTCCCGAACAACATTCCGTTCGGCGTCAAGGTGACGGTGCAAGCATTCTGCGTCGGCGGAGGAAGTGACTGTGTCATTACCGCGATCCGTTGGCCATTCTGGGCCACCGTTTCTGTTCGAGGATGTGAACCTAATGAGACCGCAAACGTTCTACAAAGTGCGGCGGTCGGAGGCGGTGGATGGGTTGATACGGGCTTCCCATTGACGACGGACGGCAGCGGCAATGGTACTGTGCGAATCCCGAATACCTCTAGCGGGACTCTCCTAGTTGGCCATCTGGTGGATTGGAATGGCCATCAGACGACTGTGCGGTAGATCCCGGGTCGCAAGCACTTCAGCTGGGTGGGCCAAGGTGCTCCGACTTGGCCCACTTCGTCTTCGTCTATACGCCGTGTCTGAGAGAGAAAGACGCAACTGCGAGTCGGCATATAGAACACACTCTGTGATTCCAGCGGGAATTCCTATGATTGACCGCATCAATGGCTGCTGCCGCCGATACTCGCGTTCAGCTTGCACGTGTACGTGGGAGGCATTCCTGTGGCCCGGACTGCTTCGTGATGGAGGTCGAGCTGGCGGAGGCGCTGGGGCGGGTCGCGCCGGGGCAGTTTGCGATGCTGTCGCCGGGGGATGGGAGCGGGCCGCTCATCCCGCGGCCGTTCAGTGTTTATGACCAGCCGGCGGCGGATCGGTTGACGTTCTTGGTGCAGGTGATCGGGCCGGGGACCCAGGCGCTGGCGGCGATCCCGGTGGGGGGGAGCGTGCTGTGCACGGTGCCGCTGGGCAACGGCTTCGTGGTGGCGCCAGCGGAGCGCGAGGTGGTGTTCGTGGCCGGTGGGGTGGGCAGCGCCCCGTTCCTGTTGTATGGGCGGGAGCGGCTGCGGCGCGGCGGGAAGACGACCTTGTTCTTCGGCGCGCGCAGCGCCGAGCGGCTGTACGACCGTGAAGCTTTCGAGAAGGAGAGGTTGCCCACCGTGTACGCGACGGATGACGGGAGCCTGGGGTTCCGCGGCAACGTGGTGGCCTGCGTGGCCGATGCGTTGCGCGCGGGACGGGTCGGGAGGGACGCGCTGTTCGCCGCCTGCGGGCCGGAGGGGCTGCTGCACGCCTTTGCCCGCTTCGCGCGCGAGGAGGGTTTGGATGGGGAGCTGAGCCTGGAGACCTACATGGGCTGCGGCTACGGCGTGTGCAACGCCTGCCCGGTGGCCACCGAGGCCGAGGGGCCGCTGGGGGGCTGGCCGTACGCCAAGTCCTGCCTGGACGGCCCCGTGTTCGCGCTGCGCTCGATCGCCTTCTAGGGCCGGCGGGCGGCGGCGCTAGATTCAGCGGCCCCGCCGGGCGCTCCCCCCCGGCACAAGGCGCCGCGTGACCTTCGACATCGGCCTGGTCCTGTTCGTCCTGCTGGTGGCGCTGGTCATGTTCGTGAAGGAGTGGTTTCCTCCGGACGGCGTCGCCATGGGCGTGTTCGTGGCGCTGGTGGTGGGCGGCATCGTCACGCCGAAGGACGCGTTTGCCTGCTTCGGCAACGAGGCCCTGATCACGGTCGCGGCCATGTACGTGATCGCCAACGGGCTGATCCGCACCGGCGCCATCAGCTTCGTGGGCCAGAGGATCCTGAGCTTCGCCCGCGGCAGCGAAGTCAAGGTGATGCTGGCGCTGATGGTGGCGGGGGCGTCCACCTCGGCGTTCATCAACAACACGCCGATCGTGGTCATCTTCCTGCCCATCGCCTTGTCGCTGGCGGAGGCGACCGGCACCACGCCGTCCAAGCTGCTGATGCCCTTGTCCTTCGCCACGATCGGCGGCGGCATGTGCACCTTGATCGGCACGTCCACCAACCTGCTGGTGTCGAACTCGCTGCCCCAGTACGGGATGGAGCCGCTGGCGTTCTTCCAGCCGCTGCCGCTGGCGCTGATCGGCACGGCCATGACCATGCTGTACCTGGTGACCGTGGGCCGCAGGCTCCTGCCCTCGCGCACCACCATCGCCTCCGGCACGCGCGGCGGCAAGATCGTGGACTACGTCACGGAGCTGGAGATCCCGCCGGGCAGCTCGCTGATCGGCAGGACCATCGCCGAGGCGATTACGGCGCGCGCCCCCGGCGTCCAGGTGCTGCAGTTGATCCGCGGCGAGGAGATCCTGGACCCGACGGAATGGGAGTGGGCCCTGCAGCCGGGCGACGCCCTGATCGTCAAGGGCGACGTCAACTCGCTGCTGGGGCTGCAGCGCTCGGAAGGTATCGCGCTGGCGCGGGAGCTGGCGACGCCGGAGCTGCGCGCGCGCTCCAAGGACATGACCCTGGCCGAGCTGCTGATCCGCCCGCCGAGCACCGCCATCGGCGAGCGCGTGCGCGACCTGAACCTGTACCAGCGCCACGGCGTGGCGGTGCTGGCGGTGCAGCGCCATGGCATCCACATCCGCGAGAAGGTGGCGGACCTGCGCCTGCGCGTGGGCGACATCCTGCTGGTGGAGGCCGAGTCTTCGGCGCTGGAGAGCCTGCGCGACGCGCGCAACTTCGTGCTGCTGGAAGGCGTGCAGGAGCAGGTGACCCTGCCGCACAAGGCCTGGTGGGCGCTGGCCGTGGTCCTGGCGGTGATCGTGCTGGCGACCCTGGACATCCCCGGGCTGCCCATTTCGATCCTGGCGGTGGCCGGGGCGCTGGCGCTGGTGCTGGGCGGCTGCCTGAGCGTGCGCGACGCCTACCGGTCCGTGGACCTGCCGATCCTGGTGCTGGTCGCCGGCACCATCTGCCTGGGCCTCGCCATGGAGAAGAGCGGGGCCGCCAAGTGGATCGCCGGCGGACTGGTTCAGGCGGCGTCGCCGCTGGGCGACGTGGCGCTGCTCTCGGCCGTCTACCTGATCACCAATGTCCTCACGGCGCTGATCTCCAACAACGGCTCGGCCCTGCTGATGCTGCCCATCGCCCTGGAGACCGCCGCGCAGAGCGGCCTCGACCCGCTCCCGTTCCTCCTGGCCATCATGTTCGCCGCGTCCATCGACTACTCGACGCCCATCGGCTACCAGGTGAACACCATCATCTACGGGCCGGGAGGCTACCGTTTCTTCGACTTCGTCAAGGTCGGCGGACCGCTGAACCTGCTGTGGTGGCTGCTGGCGACGCTCCTGATCCCGGTGTTCTGGCCCCTGCGCCCGGGTTAGGCTGCTTGCGTGATTTCGGCCCCGCGGGCGCGCGGCGGCCGTAAAAGGCATCTCCCATGTCGCTGGAGATCGGCTTCGTGCTGCTGGTGCTGGTGGCGGCGCTGGTGCTGTTCGTGCTGGAGAAGTTCCCCCCGGACGGCGTCGCCATGGGCGTGCTGGTGACCCTGGTTGTCAGCGGCCTGGTCACGCCCACGCAGGCGTTCCACTGCTTCGGCAACGAGGCGCTGGTCACGGTCGCGGCCATGTACGTGATCGCCGCCGGCCTGATCCGCACCGGCGCCATCAGCTTCGTCGGCCAGAGGATCTTGCGCTTCGCGCGGGGCAGCGAGACGCGGGTGCTGCTGGCCCTGATGGTGGCCGCTTCCTTGCTGTCGGCGTTCATCAACAACACGCCGATCGTGGTGATCTTCCTGCCGATCGCCCTGTCCATGGCCGAATCCACCGGCTCCGCGCCCTCGAAGCTGCTGCTGCCCATGGCTTACGCCACCGTCGCCGGCGGCATGTGCACCGTCATCGGCACCTCCACCAACCTGCTGGTCTCGACCCTGCTGCCGCAGCACGGCCTGGAGCGGCTGGGCTTCTTCGAGCCGCTGCCCCTGGCGCTGCTCGGCCTGGCCGTCACCATCCTGTACCTGCTCACGATCGGGCGCCGCCTGCTGCCCCGGCGCCCGAGCCTGGCCGCCGGCTCGCGCTCCGGCCGGCCCGCCGACTACGTGACCGAGCTGGAGCTGCCCGTGGGCAGCCCGCTGGCGGGCAAGACCATCGCCGAGGCGATCGCCGGCCGCGCCACCGGCGCACGCGTGCTGCAGCTCATCCGCGGCCAGGAGATCCTGGATCCCGCGCCCGAGGAAGCGCTGCGCGAGAACGACATCCTGATCGTCAAGGGCGACGTCAACGCCCTGCTCGGCCTGCAGCGCAGCGACGGTCTGGAGCTGGCCAGGGACCTGGCGGCGCCGGAGCTGGAGGCGCGCGGCCGGAACATGATCCTGGCCGAGCTGCTGATCCGCCCGCCGAGCAGCGCCATCGGCGAGCGCGTGCGCGACCTGGACCTGCACCAGCGCTTCGGCGCCACGGTGCTGGCGGTGCAGCGCCACGGCGTGCACATCCGCCAGAAGGTCGCGGACCTGCGCCTGCGCGTGGGCGACATCCTGCTGGTGCAGGTGGACGCCGCGGAGCTGGAGCCGCTGCGTGCCGCGCGCGAGTTCCTGCTGCTCGAGGGCGTGCAGGAGCGGGTCACGCTTCCGCACAAGGCGTGGTGGGCGCTGGCGGTGTCCGCGGCCGTGATCGTGCTGGCCACCCTGGACATCCCGCATCTGCCCATCTCGGTCCTGGCCCTCGCGGGGGCCATGGCGATCGTGGGGGGCGGCTGCCTGAGCGTGCGCGACGTGTACCGGTCGGTGGACTTCCCGCTGCTGGTGCTCATCGCCGGCACCATCTGCCTGGGGCTGGCCATGGAGAACAGCGGGGCCGCCGCGTGGCTGGCCGGCGGGCTCGTGGGCGCCGCCACGCCGCTGGGCGACGTGGCCCTGCTCTCGGCCATCTATCTGATCACCAACGTGCTCACCGCCCTCATCTCCAACACCGGCGCGGCGCTGCTGATGCTGCCGATCGCGCTGCAGACGGCGCAGCAGTCCGGACTCAGCCCGACGCCCTTCATCCTGGCCGTCATGTTCGCCGCCTCCATCGACTTCTCGACTCCCATCGGCTACCAGGTGAACACCATCGTGTACGGCCCGGGCGGCTACCGCTTCTCGGACTACGTGCGCGTGGGCGTCCCCTTGAACCTGCTGTGGTGGCTGCTCGCGACCTTCCTGATCCCGGTTTTCTGGCCGCTGCGACCGCTGTAGGCTGAACGCGCCCGCGCGCCACCCCGGCCTCCCCGCCGGCCACCGGAGCCATCATGATCTTGAACGCTCTGTCCACCCCAAGATGCCGGAAGGGCTGCCGGACCGCCTCATGAGCTTCTGGAACGAGACCTGGGCCGATCCGGACGCCAAGCCGGCTCCGAAGAAGGAAGAGAAGCCCCAGTGAGTGAGCCGGGGGCGGTAGAACTCCGCCCCGCATGACGCCGCCGTCCCTGCCGCGCCCCGGCCGCGCCGTCCTGGCGCTGCTGCTGGTCACGGTGCTCTGGGGCTGGACCTTCCTGTGGATGAAGCAGGCCACCGGCGCCGTGGACGCGGCACTCGGCCCCGCCGGAGCCGTCGCCGGCGTCAGCCTCTTCATGACGCTGCGCTTCGGACTGGCCGCGCTGCTCCTCCCGCTGCTGGTGCCGCCGGCGCGCCGCCACCTCGACGGCGCGGCCTGGCGCGGCGGCCTGATCCTGGGCGCGCTGCTGCTCGCCGGCTTCCTGCTGCAGATGTTCGGGCTGCGCGGCGTCTCCCCGCCCGTCTCCGCCTTCCTCACCAGCCTCTACGTCCTCTTCACCGCGCTGCTCCACGCCGCGCACGCGCGCCGCGCGCCCGGCTGGCCCCTGTTCCTCGGCGTCCTGCTCGCCACCTTCGGCGGCGCCTACATCAGCGGGCCGCCGCAGGTCAGCTTCGACGCGCCCGAGTGGCTGACCGTCGCCTGCGCCGCCATCTTCGCCGTGCACATCCTGGCCACCGACGCCGTCACCCGGCGCGTCCGCCCGCTCCCGGTGAGCACCACGACCTTCGCCTGGGTCGCGCTCGGCTCCGCGCTCGTGTTCGCCGCCGGCATGCTGCGCGACGGGGCGCCCAGCGCCTCCGCCCTGCTCGGCCTGCTGCGCCGGCCCGACTTCTGGGCGCCGCTGCTGCTCAGCAGCACGCTCGCGACCGTGGTCGCGCTCACTCTCATGAACCAGTTCCAGCGCGACCTGCCGCCGGTGCGCGCCGCCATCCTGTACGCGCTGGAGCCGGTGTGGGCCTCCATCTTCTCGATCGCGCTGGGCCGCGAAACCCCCAACCTCTGGCTGTTCGCCGGCGGCGCCGCGCTCCTGCTCGGCAACCTCGTCGCCGAGCTCGGCCCCTGGCTCAAGAACCAGCGCTCGGCTGCGGCAGGTTGATGTCCGCGGCTACGATTCTGCCGCGATCGCGATGATCCGCCTTCACACCTACGCCAAGGGGCAGGTCCAGAGCGTGGATGCGCCCGGGAAGCTGGCGCCTCCGGCGGGCGGCGCGCGCCTGTGGGTGGAGGTGACGGAGCCGGGGCCGGAGGAGCTGCGGATGCTGGTGGAGGGGCTGGGACTGCACGAGCTGAGCCTGGCCGACGCGCTGCAGCCCGAGCACCCGCCCAAGATCGAGGACTTCGACGACTACCTGTTCTTCATCGCGCACACGCCATCCCTGGACGAGAGCCGCAGCACGCGCAAGATCACGGTGTTCCTGGGGCGCGACTGGATCGTGACCTTGCTGCGCCGGCCGCTGCCGCTGCTGGACGAGGTGCTGGCGGCGGTGAAGCGCGAGCCGGCGCGCTACCTCGAGGATCCGGACTTCCTGGCCCACCGCATCGTGTACGTGCTCAACGAGGGCTTCGAGGAGTCCGCCGACGGCTACCTGGACCAGGTCGAGGGACTGGAGGACGAGGCGGCCATCAATCCCAGTCCGAGGCTCATGACGGCCATCCTGGAGGTCAGCCGCGAGGTGGGCCACTTCACGCGCGTGGTGCGCAGCCAGCGCGAGGTGTGCCAGGCGCTCACGCATTCGAACTGCCCGGTCCTGTCCAAGAAGGTCAGGCCGTACCTGCGCGACGCGTACGACCAGATCCTGCACGTGTACGACCTGCTGGAGGGCCTGCGCGACGGCCTGTCCTCGGCCCGCGTCACCCATCTTTCGGCCGTGAACAACCGCCTGGGCGACGTCATGCGCACCCTCACCGGGATCGCCACGGTGATCATGCCGCTGACTCTGATCACCGGCGTCTTCGGCATGAACTTCGCGCGCATCCCGGGAGCGGACACCCCGGCCGGCTTCTGGATCATCGTGGGCGCGATCCTGGGCCTGGGCGGCTCCCTGTGGCTGTGGTTCCGCCGCCGCCACTGGCTGTAGCCGGCGGGCGCAGCGCGCCGCTCATTCCAGCGCGAACCGGACCGCCTGCTCGGGTGTTTCCGCCTTGAGGATGCGCGGGTCCACCGCCCAGGAGTCGAGGCTCACGACCTTCTTGCCGCGCTTGAGCGCGAGCGCGATCTCGGAGAGGGTGCCGTAGGCGCCGCCCAGCGCGATGAAGGCCTCGGCGGTGTTGGCGATGACGGCGTTGCGCGCGTCGCCCATGCCGGTGGCGATCGGAATGCCGACGAAGGCGTTGCCGTCGGTGCCCGCCGCGCCGGGGAGGATGCCGATGACCGAGCCGCCGGCCTTCGCCGCGCCCTTGCTGGCCGCTTCCATGACGCCGCCGAGCCCGCCGGTGATGAGCACGCAGCCGGCGTCGGCGAGCAGGCGGCCGACTTCCGTGGCTTTCTCGGCCACTCCGTTTTCGCACTCGCCGGCGCCGAGCACCGCGATCAGTCGCTTGCCCATAGGGGGTAGGGAAAGGTTAAGAGTTCGCGCCCGCGGAGCAAGGGGCGGCGGCCTTGCCGGCGCGGCGGACCGGGGCTAGCCTCCCGCCATGGAACCGGCGCTCCAGGATCGCTACGCACCGCAGAACCGCTGCTTCGGCTGCGGCCCGGCCAACGAGATGGGGCTGCGCATCAAGAGCCGCGTTTCCGGCGACGAGGTGGTGGCCGACTGGACGCCGGAGCCGCACCACCAGGCGTTTCCCGGAGTGTTGAACGGCGGCATCATCGGCGCGCTGCTGGACTGCCACAGCAACTGGACGGCCGCGGCGCACCTGATGCAGAGGCAGGGGGCGGCGAGCCCGCCGTGCACGGTCACCGCCGACTACGCCATCCGCCTGCTGCGGCCCACGCCGATGGACGGACCCGTGCGCCTGCGCGCGCGCGTGGTGGAGAGCGGCGACGACCGCGCGGTGGTGGAGGCGAGCCTGGAGGGCGGCGGCAAGGTGACCGCCACCTGCCGCGGCACGTTCGTGGCCGTCAAACCGGGACACCCCGCCTACCATCGCTGGTAGCCATGCGCGCCAGCAGGGGCAGCGTGAAGAGGCGCAGGGCGGCGGAAGTCCAGAACAGGCCGTAGTAGGCGGAACGGGCGTCGCCCAGGGCGTTCAGCAGCAGGCCGCCGGCCGCCGCGCCCACGAAGCAGCTCGTGGCGTGGGCCAGGTTGTAGAGCGTGAGCACGCTGGTGCGCTCCTGCATGCGGATGGTGTCGAAGAAGAGCAGGAAGGTACCCAGCTCGTAGGCGGCGTAGGCGACGCCGGCCAGGCATTGCACCCCGACGAGGTAGGCGAAGCCGTCGCTGGCGGTCCACAAGGGGCCGATCGGGATCAGGCCCAGGGCGCCGATCCAGAGCAGGCTGCGGGCGCCGTGGCGGCGCGCGTAGCGTCCCAGCGGCACCACGGCCAGGATCTTGGCCAGGAAACCGGCCACCTGCACGGCGGTGAACTCGCCGTAGGTGAAGCCGACCTGGCGCAGGATGTAGGGGTGGTAATAAGGACTGGCGAGCTGGATCGCCACCTGCATGGCCAGCATGAAGGCGATCTGGCGCCCGTCGGACTGGTGTCGGAAGCGGCGCAGCAGCTCCAGCAGGCCGACGCTGCGCATGTCCTTGGGAATAGGCACGGGCTCGCTCTGGCGCGCCAGGAAGCGCGAGGACGTCCAGCGCGCGGCGCCGGCCAGGCCGAACAGTCCGGCGAAGGCGAGGAGCGGCCGCCCGCGCGCCGCGCCGAGCTGCAGCAGCACGCCGCCGGCGAGGATGCCGCACAGCTGGCTGGCCTGGCACACGCGCGCGCGGGCGGCGAAGTAGCGCGGGCGGATGCGGGGCGGCACCAGGGTGCTGATCCAGCCGTTCCAGGCCGGCGCCGTGGCCATCCCGCTGGCCCAGTACAGGGCCACGCACAGGAAGATGAGCGCCACCGGCATGCGCTGCAGGAGCGCGCCGAGCAGCAGCGGCGTGAAGCTGGCGGCCTGCACGACCGCGCACAGCACCACCCAGCGCCGCTGCGAGCCCAGCCAGCGCACGCCGGCGGGCGTGGCGAGCTGCAGCGCGGCGCCGGCCAGGATCGGGACGCCGGCCACCAGGCCCGCCGCCTGCTCGCTGTGGCCCAGGGCCAGCACGAACGCCGCCAGGTAGGTCTCGCACAGGCCGACCATGCCGCTGTAGAAGCCGCCGTCCAGGGTGCTGGCGGCAAGGTCGCGGGCGAGGACCCGCTCCGGCGGGGTCCCGGGCATCGCCGGCAATCCTAGGCGCAGGCCCTAATTCTCGAACAGGAGGGTGTCGAGGAGCAGGGTCTCGCCGGGATCGAGCTGGGCGCTCAGGCGCAGGCGCACGGCGGCGGGGCGCGACAAGGGCAGGACCAGCTCGTGATTGGCCATGGGTGCGCCGTTGTCCAGGTCGGCGGCGAGGCTGCCCAGATCCTCGCCGGTCCAGTAGTCGCGCGCCGCGAGGCTCACCGTGCCGCAGTCCGCGCCGGTGGCGGTGCGCAGGCGCAGCTGCCGGGCGTAGCCGGAGGTCTCCAGCCAGGAGCCGTCGTACACGGCCTGGTGCGCCACCGCGTTGGTGAGGGTGACGCCGGGAAGCTGGCTGTACTTCACCTCGCGCCACGGCCAGGGCCGCAGCGGCTGGGGATTGTTGGGGTGATTGGGCGCGAAGGTCAGATAGCCGACGTCGCGGTCGTCGCGCGAGATGGGGGTGGGCAGCAGCTGCGCCTGCTCCAGCGGATCGTCCACCAGGCGCATGAGGCCGCGGGACGTGGCCAGGAACAGCGTCCGGTCGGCGGCGAACGCGGGCGAGAGCGCCAGCTCGTTGCTCCAGCCTTCCGGCGCCCCCAGGCCCACCTTCTCCCAGGCGGTGGCGCCGGCGCCGGCATCCAGCTTGTAGACGCCCTGCCCCCAGGAGAGCGCGTAGAGCACCGGCGCGGCGCTGAAGTCCGGGCGCAGCGCCAGGTCGGTGATGCGCAGGCTCTGCAGGCCGGTGGCCACGGGCTGCACGCTGGCGCCGGTCGGATCGTCGAGCACCTCGAACACGCCGGTGGCGGCGGAAGTGGCGACGAACAGGCGCGGGTTGTCCGGTCGGCGGAAGCCCGGGTCCACGGCGATGGCGCGGATGGCGCCCTGCGTGTTCAGCAGGGGAGTCCAGGTGCGGTCCGCCAGCCGGTACAAGGTGAAGCCGGCGCCTCCGTAGACGTCCGTGCGCCGCGCCGGCGCGCTGGCGTCGTAAGTCGGGGCGATGGCCAGCGCTTCCATGAACGGCGCGCTGCCGCCACCGCTCACGAAGGGCAGCGTCTCGGCGGTGACTCCGCCGTCGCTGGTGCGCATCGGCGGCTGCTCCCACGAGCTCCAGATCACCGTCTGATCCGTTCCGGGCAGGCCGCGCCCGTCGTAGTGCGGCGAGATGGCGATGGTGCGCGGGTAGCCGTCCTCGCGCAGGCCGCTCTCCAGGTCGGTCAGCGGCGGCAGCACGTAGCCGGTGACGCCGTAGGGGTTGGCCGCGGGAACGGACGGGTCGTACCAGAAGCACAGGTCCGACGAGCCGCTGAAGACCACGGTGCCGTCGTCGGCGAAGCGCGGCGAGACGGCGATGGCCTTCTGGTACGCCATGGGGCAGGCGAAGTCCTCCACCGTGCCGCCGGCGCCGCTGGCGGGCGCGATCATCAAGGACGAGCCGTAGGAGGCGCCGAGCGCGACCACATCGCCTCCGGCGCGCGAGCCGGCGGCGATGCCGCGCACGTCGCTCTCGGGCCGCAGGCTCTTCTGGCGCCAGCTCAGGCCTTCGTCGTAGCTCTGGAACAGGCCCTCGCCGCGCGCGTAGAACAAGGTGCCGTCGCTGGCGAAGTCGGGCGAGAGCGCCAGCTCCTGCTCGAAGGCGGTCTCGGCCGGAAGCGCGTTGTTGTTGGGGTCCAGCTCCAGGCCGAAGTCCTGATCGTTGCCGAAGTCGCCCCAGGTCGCGCCGCCGTCGTCGCTGCGCAGCACGCCGACGCCGTCGTACTGCAGCACGTTCGGGTACAGGTGGCCCGCGGCGAAGAAGTGGCTCTGGCCGCCGGGGCCCGGCGGCGTGGCCAGCAGCGCGCCCACGGCCGTCCTCAGCGCGCGCACCAGCGCGAAGCGGAAGCCGAAGTTGCGCGAGCGCAGGATCTGGCCCTCGTCCTCGCCCGGCGTGTCGGGGTTCTCGCGGCCGCGGCCCAGCAGGAGGATGCCGGTGGACTCGAAGGCCTCGTCGAAGGCGATGGCGGTGATGGTCCAGCCCCCGGCCAGGAACGTGTTGAAGCCCGGGTGGATCGCCCAGTTCAGGCCGCCGTCCTTGGAGTAGTACAGGCGGCCGTCGATGGCCACCAGCATGACGCGCCGCGGTCCCACGCCGGCGGTGGCGTCGAAGTGCGGCACGACCGCCACCGCGGCGCTTCCCGGATTGACCGCGCGGTGCGCCGAGAAACGCCGCTGCCACACGCCGGCCGACTCGTAGCGCAGGTACGCGGTCCCGGAGCTGGTCACGAGCAGCGCCGGCCCGTCGTGCCCCGGGCGCGGCACGTCCAGGTCGAGCACGTTGCGGTCGTCCAGCGGCAGCCCGTCCGAGAAGGCGCTGACCACGCCGGTGTCCGGATCGCACGCGTACACGCCGCTCTCGGAGCCGATCAGGAAGCGCCGCGCCGACGCCGTCGCGTAGTACACGACGTCGCGCGCCAGCGTGCGCTCCAGGCCGGCGCCGGTGACGGCGGTCCAGCTCAAGGCGTCATCCACGGAGCGCACGCAGCGCACCGGGTCGTCGCCCGCGACCAGGATGTGCAAGCCGTTGCCCGCGCCCTCCGCACCGGGCGCGACGGCCACGGAGAAGCCGGAGTCGTGGGGGAGGTGGCGTTGCTGCGCGACGGCCGGCAAGGCCGCGGCCAGGGTCAAGAACAAGTGCATGGGGAACCTCGGCGCCCGGGGATGGGGAGGGGTGGCGCCTGCCGGAGCCGCTCATTCTGGTGCTTTTCGCGCCGCTGGCACCGCGTGTTTACCCGTAAAACGCGGCCCGGCGCCGCCCGGCCTCCCCGGCCCTAAAATGGAGCCCTGTCCGAACCGGACGGCGCGTAAGGGGCTCCAACGGTCCCGGACAGCCCAGGAGACACCATGCTGCAAGCCCACATCCACGGCCGGACCCTGCAGGTCCTCGGCCTCTCCATCCTGTGCGTGCCCCTGGCGCTGGGTGCGCTGGCGGCCAGCCCGGCCGCGCAGCAGGACGGCGGCAAGCCCAAGCAGGAGGCGCGGGACGCCAAGGCCGGCGGCAACCTCGACAGCCGCCTCAAGCGCCTGAACCAGGACATGCGCCACGAGGTGACCAGCCTGATCAACGACGCCGCTCGCCGCCACGACCTCACCATCCGCGAGGAAGGCCTGATCATCTCGTCGCTGGGCCCCAGCACCATGGTCGCCGGCGCTCCCGTGCAAGGTGTGCACGACCGGGTGAAGGCCGGCGCCAACAAGGGCGAAGGCAAGGACAAGGGCGACGTCAAGGGCGAGAAGCCCGCCCAGGATCCGCAGATGCGGATCGCGCAGGAGCCGGTGCCGCCTCCCTCCGGCGGCGCGCAGGAGCCGGAGCCCAAGGACAAGGAGAAGGCCAAGCGCGACAAGGCCGGCAAGATGGCGGACAACGTCCTGGGCCTGATCGTGGTGTCCGGCGGCCACGGCAAGGCCGTGGAAGGCGGCGCCAACGTCGGCAAGGCGCCCGGCGGCATCAACACCGGCGCCTACGCCGTGGTGGGCGAGGCCGGCAACCAGATGGACCGCGTCCAGCTCGTGGGCGAGGACGGGAAGGCCTACGCCACCATCAAGGTCAAGCAAGGCCTGGAGCCGCGCAAGATGCAGGAAGCGTGGTGGGACGCCGTGTACATGTCCATCCTGGCCGAAATGCTGCCCATGGCGGACTAGCGCGGCATGATCCTGTCCCTCCCCCCGCTCCTTGCGGCGTTGCTCGCGGCGCCGTCTCTCCTCCAGGAGCCGGCGCCCGCGCCGGCTCCCGATCCGGCGCAGCAGGCCGCCGCCTGGCTGGAGAAGGCGGCCGCCAACCAGGGCAAGGCGGTCGAGCTGGACATGCAGGTGGACATGAACGCCGGCCAGATGCGCACCCGCATGCACGGTCACTTCCTCATGGTGGACGACGCGCACTACCGCGGCAGCGCGCGCTACGAGACCGACATGACCGCGCTCGGCGGCACTTCCGTCACCGTGGACATGGCGCTGGTGGCCGACGGCACCGACCTGTGGGTGGACATGACGCAGCCCGACTCCCCGCGCCGCGTGCTGCAGCAGAACCTGGCCGACCTGCAGCGCATGCAGGCGCAGATGGGCGCCGCGCGCGGCCTGGCCGCGGGCATGGGGCAGGGCGCCGGCGGCTTCAACTTCGCCGACCAGGTCAAGCAGTTCGCCGCCTTCGCCGACCTGCGCCTGGCGGGCGTCGAGAACGGGCGCGTGCGCCTGGAAGGCCCGCTGAACGCCGAAGGGCAGAAGACCCTCGGCGGGCAGATGCCGGTGGCGCTGGACCGGGTGCGCATGGTCCTGGACGAAAAGACCGGCTACCCCCTGGAGATCGCGGTGGACGGCGGCGGCAAGCCCGTGGTCAGCATCGTGCTCAGCAACGTGCGCTTCCCCGAGAAGGTGGACCCGGGCCAGTTCCGGTTCAGCCCGCCGGAAGGGGTCCCGGTGCAGCAGGTGCGCGCGCCGCGCAGCGGCAACTAGGGCCGGCGCGCGTGGAGTCCTGGTCCATCGAGATGGACAAGGAGGACTTCAAGTTCTCCGCGGCCCACTTCCTCATCTTCCCCGACGGCACGCCCGAGCGCCTGCACGGCCACAACTACCGCGTCTACGTCCAGGTGCAGGCGGCGCTCACCGAGCACGGCCTGGTGCTGGACTTCAAGATGGTGAAGCCGGTCATCCGCGCCCTGGTGGACGAGCTGGACGAGCACTGGCTGCTCCCGGGCCGCCATCCCGGCCTGCGCGTCACCCCGCAGGACGGCGCCCGCGTGGAGGTGCGCTACCGCGACCGCTACTACGTCGCGCCGCAGGAGGACGTGATCGTGCTCCCGGTCAACAACACCTCGGCCGAGAACCTGTCCACTTGGATCGGCCACGAGCTGCGCCGCCGCCTCCTGGAGCGCTTCCCCCGGCTCGCGCTCGAGCGCCTGGAGGTGGCCGTGGAGGAGAGCCCCGGCCAGCGCGGCGTCTACCGTTACGCGCGCGACTGAGCGCCGCTACAATTCCGGGCTCGCCTGGCCTTCCAACCCCAGAGGCTTGCACCTCCCAGGCGAAGCCCGGTCCGGGGCGTGGCGCAGCTTGGCTAGCGCGCTTGCATGGGGTGCAAGAGGTCGGAGGTTCAAATCCTCTCGCCCCGACCATTGGAAGTGCAACGGCCGGAGAGAGTTAGGTCAATCTGCCAGGACCAACCCTAACTCCCCCCAGCGCGATCTACCCGCAAAACACCCGCAAGAGCGGGCAGGAGTAGGTCGTGTTCATCCGTTCCAAGACGAAGAATCACCCGATGCAGGTCTGCTGGCGCGTGCGCGCCGGCGACCAATGGCGCGAGCGCGCCGTTGCCGTCAACCGCAAGAACTTGCTCCGCTACGACGTCCAGCCGCCGGCTCCCGGCGCGCCGATCACGGAGCGCCACGCCAAGCGCTTGCAGGCAGCGCTGGAGCGCCTCGGGCTCGACACGCTGCCTGAGTCGACTGCAGGCGCGAACGGGCAGCAGGGCCCGCCCAGCGGGCCGCTGACGCTGGCTGACGCTGCGAAAACCTACCTCTCCGCACTCGAGGTCACGCCGGGCCAGCTTCGCCGCAAGCGTCGGACCCTCATGGGCGGCGAGCTCGGTGTGCCTGACCAGCTGAACACGCGCAGCCAGGCGGACGTGAGCTTCCTGGGGCTTGTGGGCAACCTGCCCCTGGAGCAATTGCGCCGGCAGGACGTGGAGGCATACGAGTCGTTGCTGCGCAAGGCAGGCTACGCCGAGCAGACCGTCCGGTCCTACCTGGTGGACGTTCGTTCCTTCCTCAACTGGTCCGTCAGAGAGGGCCTTCTGCCGAAGACCCCGGCTCAAGGCCACCACCTGCCGCCCTCCGAGCCTGCCGGTGACCTTTACATCCTCACGGCCGATCAGGTGCGCAAGCTTCTGCAGGTGCTCGGAGACCCGCTCGCCGGCCACGCTCCACGCGCGGCAAACGCCGACCGGACTGCGCTGCGCAATGGGCTGCCGCCGCGCCCTTTCGGAAGCGAGCTGCTCAGCGCTCCGTTGCAAGCGGCACTCTTCCTCGGACTGAGGCGAAGCGAGATCGTGAAGCTTCGGTGGGTGGACGTGGATCTGTTCCGGCGTGTCGTGAACGTTCGCGGAGCCCGGAAGAACCCGCAGCGCGCCGAGCGGCGCCGCCCGGTGCCGATCCCGCCGGAGCTGCTCCCGTACTTCAAGCGCGCACCTCGCCGTGGAGAGTTCGCGTTCGCCAACTCGGACGGGAACCCGTGGGATACGCGCTCGATCCACTGCGCCATGAAGCGCTTTCGAGAGGTCTGGGAGCCCTGGCTTGGCTTCCAGGTTGGGTTCCAATGCCTCCGCCGCACTTACGGCTCCCTCCTGTACGCCGCCGGCTACGGGCTGGACCAGGTGGCAGACTTCCTGGGCCATTCGGAGGCGAGCACGACCCGCATCTGGTACGCGAAGCTGGTCGCAGAGGACCAGCACGATCGGATCGCGCAGGCATTCGAGCAACTCAGGAAGCCTGCGGCCGGAGACGCGGCCGGGCCAGCGGTCGCCGGATAGGAGCCGCCTGCGCCTCGATCCAGCGGTACAGCACGTCGCGGCGAACCAGGTGAGTATTGCCGACCTTGTAGGAAGGGAGGTGCTTCTCTCGAAGGTACCGGTACACCGTCTTGCGGGATTTGCCCAGGACGGCAGCGACCTGCTCCACGCTCAAGTAATCAGGCTCATTCATGCAACAGCTCCGCTGGCTGCTCGGGGAAAGGGACAGCCGCGCTTGAAGTTGAACGGCGAAGCGAACGGCGCCCCTTAACGGGAATGCCGTTCACCATTCGGAGCCCATGCGGGCGCCTGGACGTGGCGCCCCGCAGGGCTTTTCCCGAAGGGAACGGGGCGAACGGTAGGAAACCGGGTTTTCTGCCGTTCAAGCCGTTCACCGTTCAGACTCCTTCCCCGGAAGGCTCCAGAGTCGGCTGTTGCCCTTGCCGTGGCGTGAGGGAGGAAGCAAGCCTCGGTGGTGCAGCGTCTGGAGTTCATCCCGAGCAGCACGGGTTCCGATGCCGAGGTGGAGCGCCACTTGCCACGCCTCCACGTCCTTCCCGCCGAGTTGCTCAAGAGCGACGAGCAAGTCCGCTCCCTGCCGCGCGGGGCGGCCGCCCGTGCTGGCCGGACCCGTGTAGAAGATGACCCCGGGCCGGTCCTTGCTCATGGCGAAGCGGAAGGCGCGCGGCTCGGGCGTCGCATGGTTCGCCTTGGTCCAGGTCGCTCCGAAGAGCAGCTCGCCTTCCTTGCTCCAGCCCTCGCAGTGGCATGCGAGCACCGATGCCACCGCGCCGGTGAGTGCGGTGGAGCCTCGTACGTCGGCCAAGGATGGCCGTCGCCGCGCGCCGCCGTAGCTCGCCTTCGGCTTGCGCTCGTGGTGGGTTGCAAGGACAGCGCAGCCCGCTTCTGTGACATGCCGAAGCCCCTGGACTAGCTGGCGCATGGAGCCGCGGTCATTTTCCTCGCAGTCGTGCATCTCGCTCAAACTGTCCAGGACCACGAGGCGGATGCCGTCCTTCCGGACGCGATCCGCGAGCTGCTCCGCATCGTGGTAGCCCGCCAGATTGATGCTTTCGCGCATGCAGTCGCGGTGAAGCACCTGCAACAGGCCAGGTCGCACGCCGTAGGGCTCGTGTACGGCACGTAGCCTCTCTCTGGCGCGAAAAGCGTTGTACTCCGGAAGGATGACAAGAACGGGTACTGGCTCCTGTTCGACTATCCGCAATGGAGCGCACACCTTGCCGGCCGCGGTTGCTGCCGCGAAGTTGAGCGCGAACAGCGTCTTGCCGGATGCTGGATTGCCGACGATCAGCCCCAGCTCTCCGCAGTCCAAGAGGCCGGCAGGGTGCGCGAGTGCAAGTGGAGCAGGAATCTCCCGTTGGATCAGCTCCCAAGCATCCTCGAATTGGAGAGGGGTCGGGCTCTGTGCCTCCGGCATGGGCGCACCTTCGATCTCTTCTGTGCCGTCGAAGAAGTCAGGCGGAGCGGATTGAGCCTTCATACCTGCGCCTCTCCACGCTTGCGGTAGAGCTTGCACCTCCCGCTCAGCGTGGCGACGATCTCAGCGGCGTAGCGGTCGCCGGCAGAATCCTGGTGCGTCCACAGAGCGACGCGCGAGCCGTCAGGAATTCGCGACGCGAGTGCGGCGCTCCAAGAGCCGGCCACAATACCGAAGTGAGCTGGACCCTCCGGGATGTACTCGGGCTGCGAGCTGGCGCGCATCAGGAAGTCCGGGTCCCCTTCGCTTATGACCACCTCAAGACGCCGCCACCATCGCGGCGGTCCTTCCGCCAGCAGTTGAACCCCGAGCGGGTCGGCCAGCACAAGCCCGGCAGTGGAGAACCCGCAGGGCGCAAGTGACTTCGCGGGCTCCGGCAGGCGCACTGCACGGGCGCGAATGGAGGCGAAGCGCCCGCAGGTGTTCCAGGCCCGCAGCAGGATACGGTGGCCGGTCTCCCGCCAGGTGCCCTCTGCGCAGCGCGTCCACCGCGGCAGCGGCCCACTCCCCGGCAGAGCCCGAGCCAAGTCCCAGTGCTGCACCGCCTGCGGATCCAGGTCGCGCGAGCGCAGCCAGGCGGCCGCCTCGGCGTCCTCCGTGACCGGAGCCGAGTCGCGCCAGAGCGCCTCCACCTCATGTTCAGGTGGCAGGTGCTCGGCCGTAGGACGCAGGCAAGATCGCGGCGCGGTAATGGCAGCGCTGCTGCCTGCGAGACTCTGGAGAGGCCCTCGGGGAGTTCTGGCACCGCGCTGGAGACCGCGCCGGACATGCGCAAGGCTCTCGGGCTCTGTCAGCCCGGTGGCCTTTGCGGCGGATAAGAGCAGCACCTCGGCGAGCTCCCGGTCGAGCAGCCCTGCGGCCACAAGTCCGCCAAGAGCGGCCGCGGCTCGAAAAGTGGCGAGCGCGCGTCCGCCGGGAGCTGCACGCTGCAAGAGGCCCACTTCGCGCCGGACCGCAGAGGTGACGTAGGCCGAGACCCTTGCGGTCGCCTGCACGCGGCTAGCCACCGCTCTGCTCCGTCTGTCTGCCGTGCTGCTGGCTCGCCATGCGGGGGCGCAGAGCGGCAAGTACGGCACCGTTCTCGCACGTCAGGGCTGAGAATGTGGCCTTAGTGCCATTCGGCTTGGCACGAAATAGGACGATGCGCGGCGCCTGAGATTGGCAGTTGAGTGCCGTGCTCGCAAGGCCGTCTCGACAAGCTAGAGGGCACAGAAGCACCGACAGCTCAGCGAGCACGGCTCTCCTCACGCGCCTGCGCGCGTTGGACCTCAGCGCACGGGATATACCAGCGTCCAAGGAGCTTGCGTCCTTTGAACTCTCCACGCTTGACCATCACGCGCACGGTCTTGGGCGAGCAGCCAAGTACCCTGGCGACTTCATCTGGTGAAAGGAAGTCGCGTGCAAGGGCCAGAGATTCGCGCTTGTCAGTCATTCGCATCTTGTTCTTGGGCTCCCGTTGGGGCAGCATTGCTCGAGTTGTGCGAACTGCCACTCTCGCTCCAAGAACGGACTGCGGAGGCGGCAGCTTCGAGAATGTCGCTAGCCTTCACTGCCTTGAACACGCGCTCGGCATGATCTACGACCGGCACAAGCAGCAGTGGATTTCCTGAGGGCGAAATGGGCATGCCTCCGACGCCAGCACTCAGCTCTCGAATCTCAAAGCGTTCTTCCAGGTCCGTGACAAGCAGCAGTGGCTTCGACAGACCGGGGAATAGGGTCAGATGGAGGACAGGCCAGCGTTTGGCGATGTACGCGCCATAGAATGCGCCGACGGCCTGCTCTCGCGACACTTGGAGATCAGGTCCTATACTCACAGTAATTCCGGAAGTCTCAGATGCGCGGAGAAGCTCATTTGCGATCCTCAATCCCGTACCGAGGTCGCGGGGATCCGCGAGGCCAAGCTCCCTCATCCGCTTCAGCCGCGCGGCCAAGTCAGAAGCCTGATCGTCGGTCTGATACTCCCCGAGCATCCAGCGCAACAGGCGTCTCTGCCTGCGCAGCGGAATTCCGAACTGCCGCTGAATGTCGCTCACAACGGCGACCACAATCCCCTGAATGGGAGTGAGCTTTCGCCAACCGCGCGCAGGCCGCTTGTTGGGCAGCATGCCCCGACGATCCCATTCATAGAGTTGGTCTGACGAGAGTCCGGCTGCACTGCGCAGGTGACTCGCTGTGAGGAGCGGGCGGCACAAAGCGCCAAGGGCATTGGCAGCAGCCACCGTTTGCGGTCGGGCGGACGCGGACATGTTGGGACATCATGATAAAAGCCGGACTAGTCCGGGATCCAGTGTTATTTGTAAGACCTGACCTAAAATGGACTTAGGAGCGCTCTTGGTGCAATCTGAGCACACTGTGGTGCAATGTTGGCGTCCAAGTCTGCCTCATGGTGCAGCGGCCTGCCGGGACAGATCGCCGGCCGATAGAGAAGAGACGGCGGCGTACTCCGCATTGCGCCCCGGCGCAATTCCGCCAGTCGCTAATAGGCGCCTCGCGCCGGCGTAGCGTAGACATCTGGCGTCCGACAATCGGAAACTGTTGACGGCTACTTTGAGACAACTCGGCCCAACCTGGCCGTGCGAGGCCAACTTCAAGTCTCGCGGCGCGTTGTAGAACGGCTCGGGCTTGCTAGGCGGAACAGGATTCCGACCGAGTTCGAGGAAAGGAGTCCCTGGCGCGCGAGGCTGGGGCCCACATCACGCTCGAGCCGGGGGCGGCACTCCCCCATGCCACCCCTGCGGTGGGGGGCTCGAGAGACTCGCTTCGGAATCGCAGGTCCAACGTGAGCTTGGTTCCCCCTGGGGGGAGATTGGCCACCGTCGGCACTTCCGCTAGTCCGCGCCGCGGGGTGGTGCGGGGCCTACCAGTTGCCGACGACCGATCGGACGGCCGACGAGCGCTTCGCGTAGCGGCGGGCGGTGTCGAGGCTCGCGTGGCCGAGGTGGTCCGCAACGGTGCCGAGGTCGTTGGTCTCTGCGTAGAGGCGCGCGCCGGCGGCATGCCGCAGTGCGTGGACCCCCTTCCAAGCGACCCCAGCCCGTCTGGCAAGGCGCTGGAGCAGCGCGCGCAAGCCAGGCACGGTCAGGTTCAGGATTCGCTGCCCATCGGACTGGGGGCCCTGTGAAGCGCGCAGTTCGGATAGCGAGGCCGCCAGCGAGCCGGAGAGGTTCACGTCTCGATCCTTCCGGCCCTTCCCGCGGCGGACGCGCAAGCGCTTGCCAGCGAGGTCGACGGCGCCCCACGGCAGGACAGCAGCCTCGGAGATCCGCAGTCCAGCGTGAGCACCGAGCAGGAGCGCCACGCGCTCACGCACGCCAGCGACCGCGAGTAGCGCCGCGAGGTCCTCCTCGGTGTACGGAGGGCACTTGTCCCAGGCTTCGGTAGGGTCGGAGGCGGTGCGCACGCCGGCGAAGGGGTCTGCTTCCGTAGCTCCGGACCAGCGCAGCGCCGCGTACAAGGCGCGGCCCGCGGCCAAGCGCACGCGTACGGTCGCCGGGCTCAAGCTGCGACCCTCCAGGGTCCGCACGAAGAGCGCCCCCCAATCTTGCGGCGGCCGGAGGACTGAGGCGCCGGTCTCGTTGGCGAACTCCAGGAGCTCTGCCACTCCCTGGCGGTAGGAGCGAAGCGTGTGGCTAGACACGGCGGCGCCGGCGCGTCCGTGGAGCGCTAGGTGCCCGGACAGCACCTCGAACAGCCGGCCCGGATCGCGGTCCCCGGCGGCTGCAGCGGCCAGGCGGTGGCGCTCCGCAGCATCCAACTCGGCCCAAGTGCGAGCGAGCGCCAGGGCGCCGGCAGGCACCCGGCGGGCGAGCACACGGGAGGGAGCCGGCTCCGGGGTGGGGTCCTCAGACATGTAGAGATAATAGCACTTATCTCCATAAACACAACCATGAGCCCCCTGTCTAGCAGCCACTCCTCGAGCGCGACGGCGCTACTGTTGCGAGAGGGCGGCCTGGACAGAACCGCTGTCCAACCTTGCGCCCCCCCTTCTCCATTCTCCATGGCGGACCACCTTGAGGCGCCCGACGCGCGGGCCAAGGGTCGACGCGGGCCTATGTCACCATCGGTCTCAGTTTGGGGTCGTCGCTACCTGTGGCATGCGACTCGGACGCTTTGTTGAATAACTGACAGCGATGCCTTCCGACAGCAAGGGCCGCGACCTCTTCATCGTCGACAACAGCGTCTCCGGCTGGACCGGCCTCCGGTACCTGGAGGAGTGGTCGAGTATCGCGAAGGCGTTCGACATCGCGACAGGCTACTTCGAGATTGGCGCCCTTTTGGCCCTCGACGGCAAGTGGCAGCAGCTCGACAAGATCCGGATCCTGATGGGCGCTGAGACGACTCATCGCACGCGCAAGGCCCTGCTCGATGCGGTGCGGGACAGAGCACTCCAGATCCTCGACGGCAGCATCGAAGCGGACAAGGGCGTCAACCCTTTTCTGCACGGTGTACCGGCGATCCTCGAAGGGCTGCGCTCCGGCCAAATCGAGTGCCGCGTCTATGACAAGGACAAGTTTCACGCGAAGGCGTACATCACACAAGCGAAGCTCGAAGTGGTCGGCGCACAGGCTCTGGTCGGCTCGAGCAACTTCACGGTGCCTGGTCTCACCAGGAACATCGAGCTGAACATCCAGGTCCAGAGCGCCCGCGAAGTCGCGCAGCTCCAGGAGTGGTTCGAGTCACACTGGAACGACGCAACCGAGGTGACCGACGCCGTCATCGAGACAATCTCGCGGCACACCCAACTGTACACGCCGTTCGATGTCTACGCGAAGGCGCTGCAGGAGTTCTTCCGCGGCCACGAGCTCACGGCGAGCGAGTGGGACGAAACCCGTTCGAAGATGTTCCCGCGCATCGACCGCTACCAGAAGGAGGCTTACTGGGCGCTCATGAAGATCGCCCGCCAGCACGGCGGAGCGTTCCTGTGCGACGGTGTCGGTCTAGGGAAGACCTTTGTCGGTCTCATGCTGATCGAACGGCTGATCCTCCACGAAGGAAGGCGTGTTGTCTTGTTTGCGCCCAAGGCAACGAAGGAGGGCGTCTGGGAGCCCCATCTCCGCGAGTGGCTTCCGCATATAGGTGGCGTTGGGGGTGGTGCCGATTTCAGCAACCTGGCGGTCTTCAGCCACACAGACCTGGGGCGCAAGGGCGACTTCCCGGAGCGCTTCCGTCGCATCGCCGAACTGGCGGACGTGGTGGTGATCGACGAGGCCCACCATTTCCGCAACCTCGGCTCGCGGGGCAGCGAGGAGGACGTCAAGGAGCCCTCGCGCTACTACCGCCTCTATGAGCTGCTGAGCAACGCGGAGCGGCCGAAGACAGTCTTCATGCTCACGGCTACGCCGATCAACAATCGGCTCAGCGACTTCCGCCACATGGCGGAGCTGTTCACGCATCGGGATGAGACCTACTTCGCGCGGACTCTGGGAGTCAACAACTTGCGCGCCCACTTCAACCAGATGGAGAAAGCCCTTCGCGGCCGCGTAGGGCACGACCTGATCGACGTTTCCGAACACATGACCGAGGCGCAGGAGATCCTCTTTACTGACGAGATCTTCCGCCACATCGTCGTGCAGCGCAGCCGCGCCTACGCGCGCGAAAGCCAGCTCCGCGAATCCGGCAAGGCTACCTCCTTCCCGGAGCGCAAGGCGCCACAGGTAGCAGAGTACTCGATCCGCAAGACGTATGGCCGGCTGCTCGACATGTTCGAGAACGCGTTCACCCGAAAGAACCCGCTCTTCACGCTGCCGATGTACTACCCGCTGGCGTGGTACGAGGGTCCCGACAAAAGCATTGATCGGATCGAGGAGAACCGGCAGAAGCAGGTCGTCGGCCTCATCCGCACAAACTTCCTCAAGCGTTTCGAGAGTTCAGTCACGGCGTTCGAGCTTTCCTGCGACCGGCTGCTCCAGAAGCTGTTGGCGTTTCTGGAAGTCCACAGCGAGACGATGACCGAGAAGAAGAAGCTGGAGCATTGGAAGACCGATAGCGCCGAGGCGCTCGGCTACGCTCGACGGCGGCAGCTCGAACTCTGGGGCGAGGATGGCGAGGAGTCCGAGGACGAGGATATCGTCCCGCAGGAGCTGCTCGACGCCGTCGCGCACCTAAGACGCGATGAGTACGACGTCTCCGCCATGATGGCGGAGACGTTCCGGGATCTCGACCAGCTCGTTCACTTCATCGCCGAAGCCCGGAAGTTCGAGCCGAGGCACGACGACAAGCTCCAGAAGCTCATCCGCCTGCTCCAGTCCAAGGAACTCGCAGGCCAGAAGGTCCTGATCTTCACTGAGTTCGCCGACACGGCGCGCTACCTGAAGCGCCAGCTCGACCAGGCCGGCATCGACGGCGTGGCCCAGGTGGACAGCGCCACCAAGGCCAACAGAGCCGACGTCATCCAGCGGTTCTCCCCGTACTACAACGGCACCTCGTCGTCGGCGCTCAACGAGAAGGGCCGCGCCGAGATCCGCGTCCTCATCTCGACCGACGTTCTGTCGGAAGGCCTCAATCTCCAAGACTCGTCGCGGATGATCAACTACGACATCCATTGGAACCCGGTGCGACTGATGCAGCGCATTGGCCGCGTGGACCGGCGCATGAACCCCGAAGTCGAGAAGCGTCTCGTCGCCGATCACCCGGATGTCGCTTCGTCCCGCGGCAAAGTGAGCTTCTGGAACTTCCTGCCGCCCGAGGAACTCAACGAAATCCTGTCGCTCTACACGAAGGTTACGCAGAAGACGCTGCTCATCTCGAAGACGCTTGGCATCGAGGGAAAGAAGCTGCTCACGCCCGAGGACGACTTCGAGGCGCTGAAGGAATTCAACCACGCCTACGAAGGCACGCGGACGGCGGTCGAGGACATGCACCTCGAGTACCAGGCGCTGCTCCAGGGCGATCCGGGGCTGGAGGTGCGGCTCATGCGCCTCCCTGGCTCCGTCTTCAGCGGCCGCGAGCGTCCGGCGAAGGGCAGTCGGGGTGTCTTCTTCTGCTATGCGCTCCCCGCCCTGGACAAGGAGACTGACGAGTTCACCGAGGAGGCGGGCACCACCCGCTGGTACCTCTTCGACCTCGACCGCGGTGCCATCCTCGAGGAGCCCGGCGAGATCGCGGCGAGCATCCGCTCCAAGCCCGACACGCCGCGCAAATGCACCACTGAGGAGAAGACGCTCGTCGAGATCCGCGGCAAGGTCGACAAACACATCAAGAACACATACCTGAAGCGCGTGGACGCCCCGGTGGGTGTCAAGCCGAAGCTGCGCTGCTGGATGGAGCTGAACGAGGGCTGATCCGATGCCGACCGACCACCGCAGCCGCCTCGCCGACGTCCGCCGATTCGACCAGCTCGTTGCATACCTGCGCGACGAGATGGGCTGGCCCATCGGGCGCGACTCGTTCGAAGACGTGGACGACCTCTTCTACGAGTTCACGGCCGACGAGCTCGGCATCGACCCGAGGACGGCCGCCAAGATCCAGGAGATCAAACGCCTGCGGCCGCTCTCGCCGAAACAGCCGTGGGGCATCTTCTTCGTCAAGTTCGAGCCCAAGCGGCTCCCCGTCGTCGCACTGCGCCGTATCCTCGGTCAGGTAGCGCGCAAGAAGCGAGCCTCCGCCAACAACGCCGAGCGCGCTGCATGGGCGGAGGACGACCTGCTCTTCGTCTCCAACTATGGCGAGGGCGATGAGCGCCAGATCAGCTTCGCCCACTTCGCCCGGGCGCAGGACGGCCACGACCTGCCCACCCTCAAGGTTCTCGGCTGGGACAACCGCGACACAGCGCTGCATCTCGACGCCGTGGCCCGCGAGCTGACCGAGCACCTCGCCTGGCCCGACGACGACGCGAACGCCGAGGCCTGGCGAGCGCGCTGGCGCGCCGCGTTCTCGCTGGGCCATCGCGAGGTCGTCACCACCTCGAAGGAACTCTCGATCCGACTCGCCGAGCTGGCCCGCGCGATCCGCGACCGCATCAAGACCGCGCTGGCCATCGAGACCGACAAGGGCACCCTCACCAAGCTGATGAAGGCGTTCCAGGAGGCGCTGGTCCACGACCTCGACGCCGACGGCTTCGCCGACATGTACGCGCAGACTATCGCCTACGGCCTGCTCTCGGCGCGCATCGCCGCCCCAAACAGGAAGACCGCCGACGACTTCGCGGCGCACATGCGCACCAACCCCTTCCTGCGCGAGTTGATGGAGACCTTCCTCAAGGTCGGCGGGCGGCGCGGCAAGGCGGGCGGGCCGGGCATCGATTTCGACGAGCTGGGCGTCTCCGAGGTCGTCGAGCTGCTCGACGACTCCAACATGGAGGCCGTCGTCCGCGACTTCGGCGATCGGAACCCGCAGGAAGACCCGGTCATCCACTTCTACGAGCTCTTCCTGAAGGAGTACGACGCCAAGAAACGCATGCAGCGAGGCGTCTTCTACACCCCGCGCCCGGTGGTCTCCTACATCGTGCGTTCGGTGGACGAGCTGCTGCGCACCGAGTTCGGCCTCGCCGACGGCCTGGCCGACACGACCACCTGGGGCGAGATGGCGAAGCGCCACAACGACCTCAAGATCCCCGAGGGCGTCTCACCCGACCAGGACTTCGTTCAGATCCTCGACCCCGCTACCGGCACCGGCACGTTCCTCGTCGAGGCCATCGATCTCATACACAAGACGCTCGTTGCCAAGTGGAAGGCGCAGGGCCACGGCGAGAGGAAGATCGACGCGTTCTGGAACGAGTACGTGCCGAAGCACCTGCTTACGCGCCTGCACGGCTACGAGCTGCTGATGGCTCCCTATGCCATCGCGCATCTCAAGATCGAGCTCAAGCTCTACGAGACCGGCTACCGCTTCGGCAGCGACGAACGGGCGCGAGTGTATTTGACAAACACTTTGGAACCACCAAGTGATAGGCAGCTCACCCTCGACTTCCTGTCCGCACTCGCCCATGAGGCGCAGGCGGTCAACAGCGTGAAGAAACATCGGCGCTTCAGCGTCGTCGTTGGGAATCCCCCATATTCCAACTTCGGCCAGCTCAACAAGGGGCCGTTCATCCTTCAGTTGTTAGAAGACTACAAACGCGGATTGAACGAGAGAAAGCTCAACCTCGACGACGACTTCATAAAGTTCGTGCGCTATGCTCAGTATGTGCTCGAGGTCACGGGGACAGGCGTACTCGGAATGATCACAAACAGCACGTTTCTTGACGGTGTAAATCATCGTCGCATGCGCGAAGCACTGCTTAAGGCGTTCCCAATTGCTTGCTTTGTAAACCTCCACGGAAATGCGAAACGCAAAGAGATACCTCCGCCTGGCCTCGCGAATGAGAACGTTTTCGACATCAGGCCAGGTGTATCGGTGAGTCTCCTGGCAAGGCCGACACGCAATACCGTTGCAAACGTGCGCTACTTCGATGCTTGGGGCACGCGGGAGCAGAAGTCGAAGATGCTGACGCGAGGTATGGGTTGCGTGGAAGGGAGTGTCACGTTGACCCCGATGCCTGACCGATATTTCTTGGTTGCTAAGGACTTCTCGGGTGGCGATGACTATGGGGAATGGCCGAGCCTAAGGACTGTGTTCCCGCTTCATTCGCTTGGCATCGAAACGTCGAGGGATGATTTCGCGGTGGCGTTCGACAAGGCGGTGATTGTGGAGCGCATTACCGACCTCTGCTCGAACACAAAGGACGCGACCATTAGAGCGCAGTATGGCTTAGCGGACAAGAGGGATTGGGGCCTCACTGATGCCCGTCGCCGGTTGAGGAAGATCTCGGATGTGCTGCACCTGATTCGCCCTGTGCAGTATCGACCTCTTGATATACGCTTCTTGTGTTACTCCGATACGGTGGTGACGTGGCCAAGACATGAAGTGCTTGACAATCTCTTGCAGAAGAACATCGCGTTGATTGCTGTTCGCAACTCGCGCGAGGAGTCAACAAGCAACTTCTACTGCACGAAGCACATCGCAGACAAGGCAGTCGTCTCCTCTAGGGACAATGCG
This sequence comes from Planctomycetota bacterium, assembly GCA_004295085.1. Lineage (GTDB taxonomy): Bacteria > Planctomycetota > UBA1135 > UBA1135 > UBA1135 > SHNF01. The sequence goes on from SHNF01000018.1 coordinate 27,931, forward strand.
ACGGTGTTTCCTTTATACACGCAGCCAGACGGCGGGGGTGCGTTATTTGCGCGGCCGGCTGGGCACCGTACTCCGAATCTCTCGAAGGAGTTTCTGGATCTGTTGGCGGCCTGCCTGGGAGCGCCATCGAGTGCTGGCCGGCTTCCCGGCGACCTGACACCTGAGGAAGTTCTCCACTATGCGTACGCGGTGTTCCACAGCCCAGCCTACCGGAGCCGGTACGCGGTGTTTCTGAAGATTGACTTCCCGCGTCTGCCCCTAAGCGGGAGCCTTGAGATGTTCCGCTCGCTGGCCCGGCTCGGCGGCGAACTCACAGCCCTGCACCTGCTGGAATCGCCTAAGCTCGCGAGGCCTATCACCGAGTGTGTCGGCGCCCAAGACCCCGAGGTCGACAAGGTGTCCTGGTCGAGGAACACTGTCTGGCTGGACAAGGCGCAAACCGCCGGCTTCAAGGGCGTGTGCGAGGATGTGTGGAACTTCCACATCGGTGGCTACCAGGTCTGCGAGAAGTGGCTCAAGGACCGCAAGGGCCGCACGCTCTCGAAGGACGACATCGCCCACTACCAGAAGATCGTCGTCGCACTCAACGAGACGATCCGCCTGATGAAGAGCATCGACGAAGTCATCGAGGCTCACGGAGGATGGCCGGGTGCCTTCCACACCTCGGCAGCTACAGAGGAGCAGGTCTACGACGCGCGAATGGTGGCGGAGTCAGGACTGGACTACGGACCCGGCAAGGAAGCGGCGAAGCCTTGAAGCTCGTCGAACTTCTCAAGAAGGTGGATCCACGCTTCGAGGCCGGTATCCGAGAGGCCAAGAACGAACAGAATCAGACGTTGCGCTCGGCTGTGCGCGATGAAATGCGGCTTCTGCTTTCTCATTCACGGACGTCACATAACGTGCGGGTTGACGTCGAGCCTGGATATCCGACAGTGCTGGAGAGAGTTGAGCTTCCGAATGTCAACGTGCAGGCGGAGCATCTGATTGCATATCGCCGGAGGATGGAGTGCTACGTCAGTGATTCTGCTGTTCTCCGGAAGGCCATTGAAGATCTTCCCCACGGTACGACGAGCAAGGACGACGTGCGAGAGAAGTATGTGAAGGTCATCCAGGAAAGCGAGACGCTAGTTCGGCGCCTGCTGCAGTTCGCAGTTCAGAATGCTGCATTGACGAAGATCCTCGAAATCGACGAGGACATCCTGGGAACGTATAACTTCGAAGATGGCGTTGGCAGGGTGCGCCTGTACTGGGCTGTCATTGGCTTCGTGAGCCAGTCATTGGGAGTGAAGCCCGAGGATCTCGGGATGGTCGTTCTCGTGCATGAGCTTGCCCATGCCTACACGCACCTTGGGGTGGACGCAGATGGGCGCATCTGGAGCAAGTTTTTTCACGAGGATCGCAGGATCCTGGAGGGCCTAGCGCAGTATTACACGGATGCCGTGGTCAACAGGATTGGCGGACAATCCGAAGGGCTCGGGATCAAGAGTGCCTATGAGCGCCTGACCCAGCATCAACCGGAGACCTACCGCCGGCACCTGGAGTGGGTGAACAAGTGGCATCCGGAGGTCGTGCGTGCGGCGATGCTGGAAGCTCGCAACGGCGCCTCTTCGGACCGTGACCGCTTCGAGCAATCCCTGGAGGAGCATGCCAAGAGGCTGCGCGTTCGAGGGGATCTGTTCTAGAACGGCAGAGATGATCTGCTGCCGTCGTCAACGCTTGCCACGATGCCGTTCGCGCCATTGGGCGGCCTCTCGCTCGAAGCCAGCGAGGAGTTCTGCCTCCTGGCCCGAGAATCTCACGAGCACCGCACGGAGATCGAGCAGGCTGTTCTTGAGGTCTACCAGCAATGGCTCAATGTCCACCAGCTGGCCGCTGATCTGCACCGGTAGAAAAGCGCCGTCCTGCCGCAGGACGCTCGACACGTCCAGGTCGCGGTTTTCGTAGAGCCCCGGTCGAAGCTCGACATAGGCCCGCCTCAAGAGGCTGAGGAGCGTCCGGCGACCGTGCCGCGGAAAGAAACCAGTGCCGAAAGCGTAGCGCAAAGGCCTCTCCAACTCGACCAGCCAAACGTAAATGGCCTCTTGCAGAGACTCAGCATTGCCCTGTTCCACAGGACGGTGGTCCAGCATGAACAGGGCTCGTTCTACTTGTGCCAGGAGCAGAGTGAGAGTGCCGGTTAACATTCAGCCAGCGATCGATGGCAACCCATGCTGCATTTGCCGCGAGAGGTCCCGTACTCATCAATGGCATGTCGCTGTCATGCCATTGAGCCAACCCTGCTCGGCCAGGCGCTCCCATGCGCGATGCACGTGCTCGGGGCGGAAGAGGTGCCGCTTGCGCTGGCTCCAGGACTGGAGTTGACGGAGGGCTTCGTCCTCTGAGTGAGCAGGAGGATTGGCGTGTATAGCCAGCCAGTGGATGCTGGCCAGGAGCTCCATGCCGTACGGCGTTTCGAAACCCTCAATGAGTCGGCCGATCCGCCCTAGGCGTTCTTGCGCGTCATGGTCGCCGGCGAGGAATGTACGCGCCTCCTCTACGGCCCCGGGCAGCAGCTCGATCGCAGTCTCCGGGTTGCGCGCGCCTTCGTAGCCACGGGTGTAGTGGCCTTCGAGGGTCTCGAGCACCTTGTTCAAGTTGTCAGCGTAGGGGCCGTAGTGCGCTGCCGTGAAGCGCAGGCGCAGCGGCTCGCCCGCCTCCTGGAGGAAGTAGGCGAGCTTCTGGATCTCCAACTGCGTTCGCTCGTAGCCCAGAGCCGCATACTGCTCCATGAGGAGGAGATACAGCGCGCGAGCCCGCGTGAGCTTCGGCTGCTCCGTCCGAACCGGGCGCTCGGCCGGCTCCGGCGCGCCTGCAGGCTCGAACAGCAGGACTTGCACGTCGAGCAGGTTGTGAAAGGCGCCCTCGATGCGAGGCCGCACATCGTCCCAGCGTAGGCCTCCGAAGCCACAGCCCAGGGGAGGCACGGCGATGGATCGAATCGACCGGCGGCGCACTTCCTCGGTCAGGGCCTGCAAGCCGGCCTCGATGTCCTCCATTCTGGCTTGGCCGCGCCAGTGGCGCTTCGTAGGGAAGTTGATGATAAAGCGCGGGTTCTGCAGCAAGCCGGTCTCGAAGACGAACATGCGTCCGGGCCGGACCTGCCCGGCGTTGCAGGCTAGCCGATAGGCCTCGTAGTTGGCCGGGAAGGCCTGCTTGAACTGCAAGGCGATCCCCTTCCCCATTACACCGGCGCAGTTGACGGTGTTCACCAGGGCCTCAGCGTCGGCTTCGAGGATGTTCCCGCGGGTTAGGTGCACCATCGGCTCCGGTTTCAATAGTACCAGCCCTTGCGCGCCACCACCAACGGTTGGTGCGCGGCGGGGACCGCCGCCAGGATGTTCCTAACCTGGGCAGCTCGAGATGCGTCGATCACGACAAGCTCGTGTACCAGCGACCAGGGAAACACCTGGTGGACGAGGAATTCCGCCTGCTTACGTCTGCAGCGATCCCCGTCCTCCAGGGTGTCGGCCCACTGACGCTCCTGCACCATAGCCCAGTCCACACGCTCGAGGTCCGAGAGCTGGTCGAACCAGCTCGTATAGTGGGCCAAGCTGTGGCCGTCCGTGAACACGAAACGTAGACCGGCATCTCCAGCCGCCTGGGCCGTGCTGCAAAGGTAGATCAGGACATCTTGTCCGCCTGGGCTGCCGGGCACAGTGTGCTTCCAGTGACGATAGAGCATCGGCGACCGCGCCCCGAAGTAGAAGGAGACATAATCTTTGATCGCGCCACGAGGCCCACATGGCACCGGCAGATCCTGACGCTTGATCTGCACCTCGGGATCATGAATCGGACGGTAGTACAGACCATCCGCAGAGCAGTAATTGGGCGCGTGGACTGCTCCACGGAGGAGCAGCGTTCTCAGACTGTCTACATGGATCAGTCTTCGGATTGGCGTCGGAATGGGAGGTGCCATGCGCAGCGCGATCGGCGGGGTGGTCGATGCAATCGCGCTCCGATGGACTGTACGGTCCCGGCGGAGCTCGGGATGGATCGGGGGGTGTTGCCGGGGCAGGCGTGGGTCTTCACGCTCGTGGTGCAGATGCTGCTCAGCTTCGTCCGGTCCGTTCTTCGAACCCAGCGGCGTGGACGACCGAACGGAGCGGCCATGGGCGGTGCTGCAGTCCTGGGCAGGCGGGGGACTGGTGGAGGAGACTTTGTTCCCCGGCTGCTTCTTCCGGCAGCTGGTGCGCCGGGGGCAGCTGGCCGGCCAGGTCCGGCGGAAGGAAGCTGCAAAGGGGCGCATGAGCCTCCACCCGCATAGCACCCGCAAACTCACGGGATGCGGTGGTCAGGGGATGGGCAGCTCTGTCCTGCATGTGCTTGGACGTTGCCCAGAGAGTGCCCACTATTGCGCAACGCAAGCTCCGGATCTATAACGACTAGCGGCTCTCTGGTGTTCCCGAGAACAAGAACCGCCGGTAGTTGGCACTGGGGAAGGAGTTGAGGTTTCGCCCCTCGGCAGTGCATGGGGTGCAAGAGGTCGGAGGTTCAAATCCTCTCGCCCCGACCATCACACATAGGGATGGGGAACGAGGTGCGTTCACAAGACTGCAATTCGGCCCCTGCCGAGAAGAGAGGCGACTTGACATTACCTTGGACTATGATAAAAGTCATGGGTCTGGCCCGCACACTACGGCCATCCCGGAGTCCGTCCAATGAGTGCCGCACCTCGCCACAGAGTTGCAACCAAGCCTAGCCCGCGAGAGCTGGCGAAGCTGGAGGAGCTCATGCTCTATTTGGCTTGGAGGTCGGAGGACGACCCGAACTTCGGCCAGACCAAGCTGAACAAGCTCCTTTGTCTTGCCGACTTCCACGCCTACGGCACACGCGGTCAGTCGATCACTCACCAACCGTACCGCCGCATGGAGTATGGGCCGGCGCCGCGCTTCTTGGTACAGGCTCAGCGCGAGCTCTTCAAGAGCAAGGCAGCCGTTCTCGTCGAGCGGGAGTCCACGGAGGGTACGACGCAGCAGCGCTTGATCCCAATCCGCGAGTTCACGGCCAAGTACCTGACAGCGGATGACATCACGTCAGCCGAAAAGGCCCTCGAGTGGCTAAAGCATGCCACAGCCACTGAGGCGATGAATCGCTCCCACCGCTGGTTGCCCTGGCTGGTCACGCCGCCGGGTGAGGACATCCCCTACGAGCTCGTGTTCTTCGACAGGCCGGCCGAAGTAAGCAGCTCGGACGTAGATTTCCTGAAGGCGACGGAAGAGAAGTGTGGCTGATCCAAAGCCGCGTCGCATCGTCCAGGAGGAGTCTTTCAGGAACCAGATTGCCGAGATCGGCAAGAACTTCGGACGGTGGAACGAGATTATCTCGGGGTTAGAGTGGGTGTTGCAATGGCATCCTGAGTACGGTACGCCAGTGGCGCCGCTCAGTTATTGGTGTCTGGACGCCAGCAAGTACCTCGGCCAGCGGATCCGGTTCTACTACTGGTTCGACGATGAGTCTGTGCATTTGGTGGCCGCCAGAGTCGTGCCAGAGTCCGAGCCAGGCAGTCGCTGGCGGAGGTAGATGACAGGAGCTGTGCCAGACTTGCGATGGTGGCGTGAACTCCGATAATCGGTCCGCCACAGATGGGGCAGATGCTGGAGAACGCAAAGCGCCAAGATCCGCAAGGGTACATACACAGGGGGCACAGAATGTTCGGATTCTGAAGGAATTGAAGGCCCTGACCCAGACCGACGAAGCTGCCGCATCATGTTGCACGTACTCGCAGATTCCAGGCCGAGGCGCTGTGGGCCGAGGGCAAGGAACTAAAGGGAAACCACAGCTTCGTCGTCACCAATCTGCGCGCCCCCTTCAGCCCGGCAGGCGTTCGAGCCGGCCCAGCCGCTTGCGCCAGAACTCCGCGAACCAGATGGCGCCTGTGTGCAGGTCCACGGCCACGCCTGCGAAGGACGGCGCGCCGGCCCCGGGGAAGCGGCTCATGGGAGGGAGGCGCACGGCGTCGCCGGACGGCGTGAGGTAGCCGAGCGTGGCCCGGAGATCGGGCTCGTCGGCGGTGTGGATCGTGTACCAGAGGTTGCCGAGCGTATCGTAGGCGATCGAGTGCAGCTGCTCGTCCCGGAGATCCGCCTCCGGGATGACCCGCTCCTCGATGCAGGGGTTGCGTCCCTCCGCGTCGAGCTGCAGGCAGGCGGGATCTCCCAGCCGCAGGATGTCGAAGCGGGCGATGGTGCTGTCGAAGAACTCGTTGAAGACGATGTCGCCGCCCGGCGCCTGCAGGATCTGCCATGGCCCGCTGCCGGCGATGAAGGCCGGCGGCGCCTTGCCGATGTGCGGAGGCAGCGGGTACTCCGTAACCACGCCCGTAACGGGATCGAGACGGCCGATGGCGTTGCCCCAGTAGGCCGTGTACCAGACGAAGCCGTCCCGGTCCACGAGCAGATGCGCCGGCTGGGCCGTGGGGTTCGGCAGCAGGTAGATGCAGATGCAGTCGTCCCAGGAGCCGCCGGGCGGGCAGAGGAGATGGTCGAGGGAGGTCGAGAAATCGAAGTGGTTGTCCCACGGCACGCGCTCGGGATCGAAGGTGCCGATCTTCGCCCCGGATACAAGGCCGCCCTCGGTGAACCAGATGCGCTCGCGAACTTCGTCCCAGGCCAGGCCGATGACCTCGTTCCAGTCGCCCGGCAGGTTGTAGACCCGGAACTCGAATCCAGGCGGTGCGGCCGGATCGAAGCAGACGATCCGGCTGTGGTTCGGCCAGAGGCCCTGGTAGAGGTAGCCGCCGCCCTGGCTGAACCAGACGCGCCCGTCGGGATCCACGAAGATGTCCTCGCCGAGCGTGCTCATCTGCGTGCGGTGATCGCCGAAGATGGTCGTCGCGAAGGGACCGGGGTCCGGTGGCTTGGGGATCTGGAGGCCCTGAACGGCGCCCACCGCCGGGTCCAGCATCTGGAACTCCAGGTGGAACTCCTGGTTGACCCACACGCGGCCGTCCGCGCCGACGGCCACCGCCAGCGGCGAGGCGTTCGTGCCCGGGGTCGGCGGGATGTCGAACCAGTCGTAGCGATAGACGTCCAGCGCGGCCTCATCGCTCAGGCCGGCGGGCGTCTGCACCCGCACGCCGCCGCTGCCGGTCCCTGACGGCAGGCGGAAACGGATCTCCCGGTCGGTCCAGGACTTCACCTCCGGTGCCGTGGACGGGAGCGTCCGGACGCCGGTGCCATCCCGGATCAGGAGCGCTCGACCCGGTCCGGCGGAGCCGAAGCTCGTGCCGGTGAGGCGCACCGGCCCGTCCACGAAGGTGGCGACGGCTCCTTCGGCGACGGCCGGACCCGTCGGCCGAGGAGAAACGGGCGTCTGGAGCTCCGGCCGCGGCAGCGCGCAGACCAGCAAGAGAACGAGGGGCGCGGTCAGCACGGATTCAGATCGTACCCACTTCAGGCCAGGGGCATTGCCGCGCGGCGCGACCGGTGCCCTCGGCGCGCTCGCTGCGGGGCTCAGGAGCTGCGGGCCTCGAGCTCGTACGCGCGCAGGATCGCGTCGAGCATCGGTCCGAACCGCTTCTTTAGCTCGGCGCAGCGGGTGGAGTTGTGCAGCTCGACGCCCATGCGCTCGCTCCGGATGAGCCCGGCCTCGCGCAAGATCTTGAAGTGCTGGGACAGCGTCGATTTGGCTAGGGGCTTCTTCCGGACGTGCAGGAACTCGGAGCAGGTCTTGGCGCAATCGGCGCGGGCCAGCTGGGTGAATATGCGGACGCGCACCGGATCGGACAGGGCGTAGAGGATGCCCTGCACGGTAATTTCATCCAGAGGCGGGTGGTACAGCGGCCTCACGAGCGGATCCTAGCAGGCCTTGACATCGTTGTCCATTAGTTCTATAATACAGAACAATTGGAGTAACAGAGAACCTCACGCAGGAGCATCGTCATGGGCAAGCTCACGGGAAAAGTCGCGCTGGTCACCGGCGGCAACAGCGGCATGGGACTGGCAACCGCGGCATTGTTCGCGGCCGAGGGCGCGAAGGTCGTCATCACCGGCCGCCGCCAGAAGGACCTGGAGGAGGCGGCCCGATCCATCGGCGCGTCCGCCCTCGGCGTTCCGGGGGACGTCTCGGACCTGGCGGACCTCGATCGCCTGTTCGGCGTCATCCGGGAGAGGCATGGACGACTGGACGTCCTTTTCGCCAACGCCGGCATCGGCGAGCTCGCGCCGCTGGCGCAGGTGACCGAGGATCAGTTCGACCGTCAGTTCGACATCAACGTCAAGGGTCTGTTCTTCACGGTGCAGAAAGCCCTGCCGCTCATGCCCGACGGCAGCTCGATCATCCTGAACTCCTCGATCGCCGGAGGCATGGGAATGGAGGCGTTCAGCGTCTACAGCGCTACCAAGGCGGCAGTCCGCTCGTTTGCGCGCAGCTGGACCAATGACCTGAAGGCGCGCAAGATCCGCGTGAACGCCATCAGCCCTGGCCCGATCGAAACGCCGATCTTCGGCAAGATGGGCTTGAACGAGGACCAAGCCAACGGCTTCAAGCAGGCTCTGCCCGGCATGGTGCCGCTCGGGCGAATCGGCCGCGCCGAGGAAGTCGCCAAGACCGTCTTGTTCCTCGCCTCCGACGACAGCAGCTACATCACCGGCATCGACCTTGCCGTCGATGGCGGCATGGCGCAGGTGTGACCGGCTCACCGCCTCCGGCGGTGCCTCAAGTCCGTAAGGCGACACCGCCCGGCACCAGCGCACGGGCGAGCAGGAGGCGCGAGGGCACTAGGGAGAAGTGCCATGAAGAATTAGAGGACAAGCTTTGAACCCGGCTGGTGCACGACAGCGGAGGTTGACACCTGAGATCGTCTGGCTAGGGTGAGAACTAGTCCACGACCAGGAGGAGGAACTTTCGTTGGTGCAGCTTCGATCAGCCGGACGGTCGTGTTGACTGCGGTACGAATTTCGCGTTCGGTAAGCGGCGCGAGCCGTAGCACGGCTACGGCTTGGCGTCGAGAAAGTCGTTCACCATTGGGACGATGATGGGTATGCGCTGCATCAGTGTCACGTGGGTGGTGTCGGGCAAGATGGCCAATCGCGATGCGGAGCGCGGCTGCATGTCGCCGTGGATCTCGCCACCCTTTAGGCGAAACATCTCCGCGACGTGCGCGAGCCGCACGCCGTCAGCGTCGCCGTGGATGAAAAACATGGGCGTCGTGGTGGCCTTAAGCTTGTCGGCTCCGAAGTCGTACCCTCTCGAGGCCGTGGCGACGATTCGCTGGACGAAGCTCGGAAAGTCGTCCGGAGTCGGACTCAGCTTCTTGTACTCGGCCTCAATGGGCGAGCCTTTGAAAACGTCCGCCGTGAGGTTCTGGATAGCTTCGAGCGCTCCCGCGACCATGCCGTCAGGGCGGAACGTGGACGAAATGATGACTGCCCTTCGCACTTTGTCCGGATGGCGGATCGCACACTGCATCGCCACGGCTCCGCCCATGCTGTAGCCGACAAGGTCCGCTCGCGGGATCTTGAGATAATCGAGCAGTGCGGCCACGTCGTCGGCGAGGTTCTCGTAGGTGATATCTCGTGGGACGTCCGCCGTGCGGCCGTGACCTTGCATTTCGACGGCAATGACTTTCCGTGTTTTGGAGAGCTCGCTGATCCACCCGGCCCAGTTGTTGGTGATGGTCATGAACGCGCCGTGAAGCAACACCACCGGTTCGCCGCCCCCGTGGACTTCGTAGTACATGTTGATTCCGTTGACTGGCGCGTAGCCCGTCGTTGGCTCCTGCTGCGCCGACGCGGCAGTCATAACGAGCGTCACTAAAAGGAAAGCTGTCTTCCGCACTGCTGAACGCCGGCCGGAAGCGTTTGCTGGATGGATTGGCTGCGTCATTTTGTCTCCGTACTTGATCCCAGGCTGGCGAGAAGCTCGTCGAGTTGGTCGAGCGCTTCGGGCAACGCGCCCGTCGATCCGGAGTCAAGCGCTTCCTTCGAGGGATAGCGATCGTGCACGACCAACAACGTCTTGCCTGCGCTTTCATCGAAGGTCACCGTGGTGACGGTCATGCCGTCGTCACCTTCCTCGTTGGTCCAAACGAGGCGCGAGTGCGGTGTCACTTCGAGGTACGTGCCGAAGAACTCCATCGTCGAACCTTCGTGGCGAAACACCAAACGATACTGCCCCCCAACGCGGACATCCATTTCGCAGGAAAGCAGGTTCAGCCCATACGATCTTGGTACCCACCACCTCCTGAATAGTTCTGCCTTGGTCCACGCCTCGAACACGAGGCGCGCAGGCGCGTTGACGGTGCGTGTGACGACGAGTTCGCACTCGGACTTCCGCTCCACCGCCGTGCGGTTCTTCGTGGGGGTGGCCTCACTTTCTCTGCTTACGTCCATTTGCTTTCTCCTTCCGTTTCAAGTCCTCGACAACAATGTCCAACTCGTCGAAGCGCGCGGCCCAGAGCTGGCGATACCTCTCGATCCATGCCGCCTCTTCTTCCAGTCCGCGCAGCCCGAGCTTGCAGGTCCGCACGCGCCCAACCTTCTCTGTGCTGACGAGCCCCGCTTGCTCCAAGACGCCTACATGTTTCTTCATGCCCGTAAGGGTCATGTGGAAACTCTCGGCAAGGGCTGTGATCGAAGCGTCCGCACGCCCGAGTTGCTCCAGAACGCCGCGTCGGGTGGCGTCCGAGAGCGCGCCGAACGAGGCATCGAAGTGGGTTTGGCTATACTGAGCCACACGGTTCAGTATACAACTTAGGTGCCGGCATGCAATGGGAGGCTGGGCGCCTGCTGCGTTGCCCGGCGATCCACCTAAACTGGCTCTCCTGCTGTTGCCACGCCGCTGCGTGCGACCTGGATGGGTGACAAGCCATTGTCGCTCGAGAATTCGCCGGAAAACGCGGCCAAGTCGTCGATACTCAGCCGCCAGGCGTCGACGCGAAGGTAGTCGGTGGGCCGCTGACTTCCGACCTCGACCCACAGGCAGAGGGACGAAGTGCATGAAGTCCGAGGTTCATGTCTTCTCGCTCCGATCCGTTATTCTGCCTGGAAGCATGCCCAGGAAAAGCGCAGGCCTACTGGTGTATCGGCACCGCGCAGGGGCGACCGAAGTGCTCCTGGTGCATCCGGGCGGCCCGTTCTGGGCCAGGAAGGAGGAGGGCGCGTGGTCGATCCCCAAGGGTGAGTTTGAGGATGGCGAGGATGCGCTGGAGGCCGCGAAACGGGAGTTTCAGGAGGAGACTGGCATGACGGTCGCCGGCACGTTCCATGCTCTGGCTCCCGTTCGACAGCGAAGCGGCAAGATCGTGCACGCGTGGGCGGTCGAAGGAGATCTCGACGCTCAAGCCATCAAGAGCAATACCTTCACTCTGGAGTGGTCCGGAAAACGCAGGGAGTATCCGGAGGTCGATCGCGCCGCGTGGTTCGACATCGAGGAGGCGAAGCGCAAGATCCTGGAAGCCCAGCGCGGGCTTCTGGATCAGTTGCAGGACTGCATAGCGCGGGGTCCAGCTTCCGATTCATAGGAGGCTGCCGGCCTGTGACCGGTGCGCGCCAACGCCTCGATGGCATGCGGCGAGAAGCGCGCCTGCGGTCACGTGCACGGGGTCACGACCACGGGGATGGTGATGCCGGCGCGGAGCGATCCGTGCGGATGCTCCATGCGGACGCTGGCGCGCAGGGCTCCGCTCTCGGTCATGTGGAAGGGGAAGTCCTGCGGAAAGCTGGTCACGAGCGGGCCGGGATAGCCCGGATAGGTGGGGGCGTCGTCGCTGCGGCTCGCGCCCGAGACCACCTTGAGACTGGTGTCGAGCTGCAGGATGTTGACCTGCATCTTGAAGGGGGCCGGGGTTCCTTCCGGAGGCACGTCCTCCTGGTGGTGGTAGAAGGTGATGTTCAGGCGGACATCGGCCGCCTGGCAGAAGGGCGCCTCGTACGTGGTGCAGGCGTGGTCGCCCTCGAGGGTCTCGCCGCTCTTGACCGAGTACTGGGAGATCGCGACGCATTCTGCGGCCATCCCGTCTGCGTGCGGATCGATCTGGATGACGTAGGCCTCCGTGTCGGAGGCGTTCTGCGCCGGGATCGGGCCGGCGGGCTGGCGCTGCAGCGCCGCGCCGGGATGCGGAGCGCGGGCCTGCTGCGCCACGTGCGCCAGCTCGTGGGCCAGCAGGCGGCGGCCGGCGGCGGTGCCGGGCTGGTAGCGTCCGGCGGCGAAGACGAGGTCGCGGCCCAGGGTGTAGGCCAGGGCGTTGACCGAGCGCGCCGAGGCGTCGGCCTCGGCGCCGGTGTGGACGCGCACCGCGCCGAGGTCCAGGCCCAGACGGGGCTCGTAGAAGCGGCGCAGGGAGCCTTCGAGCGCCGTTCCCGGGGCGGTGACCGGCAGGAAGCCGGCGGCCGGGGGATCCGCGGCGCCGGCGCGCGGCTGCGGGAACACGCGCACGCCGGCCAGGCCCGGCAGCCGCAGCACCTGCTCGGCCATGCGCTCCGCCTCCTGTTCCGCCGGGTCTCCCGGCCGGCTCACCGGGACCTGGGGCTGATGCAGTCTGCGGGCGGATGCGCCGTCGTGGGGCCGCCCGGGTCTGCGCTCGGCGCCGGCGCTCGTCGCCCTGGAAATCCGGCTGCATCTGGAGTGCATGGAACCCCCGGCCTCGGGCCGCCTTCCGATCGTACCCGGGACGGACCTGCGGGCCGGTCCACGAGGCGGCGAATAATCGTGTGGATTCCGGGCGGGCTGCGGCAACTCCGGAGGGTAAGAGGGATCCAACCCAGGAACTGCCAAGGGGATGGCAGGGGGGACCGAGGATCGTATCGACCGGCAGAGACGTCATGGCCCGCCGGACGGCCGGCGGGCCTATTCCATTGGCCGGGAGGCGCCGGCGGAGCTGCCGAGCGGGCCGGCGGATCGTGGAGGAGCGCAGAGGGGCCGTATTGCTGCGCGCATGCTCCCAGGTATCATGCATATCGGCCTGGACGTAGCCCGTTATTCCAGCCCGATGATCTCACTCTGGAACAAGGCCCCCGCCCGACGATGCAGTGCAGCAAGACCTTCCACAATCCGAATTGCGCCAGGTTCACCGCCACGGTCGATCTCTCTTCTGACGGAACCGACATGACGGGCTCCTTTTCCAGCCCCTCGAACCCGGCCTTCACGGGCACGCGCTCGGCGCCGCTGAACAGCAGCCATCCGATCTGCTCCGACCGATTCGCTTGCGGAGAAGAGTGGTACCGCATCTGCGTCAAGCCCAAGGCCGGCATGACGTGGCAGGACGTTGCGTCGTGCGCCGACGTGGACGTCGTGACGGAGCTGGAGGCCGGCACACCGTAGCGGCGGCCGGGTCGCAGCTTCCGATGAAGGACATCCACACGGCGCAGGTGACTCCGGATCAGGCGAGCCGGGAAGCATCCATGCACCGCGAAGCGGTGCTGGCCGAGCGTGAGTGGTTGGCGCGGCTGGTGCGCGGCCTGGTCAGGAACCCCTGGGACGCCGAGGACGTCTGCCAGGAGACGCTGCTCGCGGCCCTGCAGACGCGGCTGGCGAACCGCGGCGCCTTGCGCGCCTGGCTGCGCCAGACCGCCCGGCACGGCGCCGCCCTGCTCGCGCGCTCGGGCGAGCGCCGGGCGCGGAACGAGCAGCGGGCGGCCGCGGCGGCGGAGACCGGCAGCGCCGAGTCCGGCGTCGAGCGCGAGGAGATCGAGAAGCTGCTGGTCACGGCGCTCGAAGACATGCCGGCGCAGCAGCGCCGGCCATTGCTGGTGCGCTTCTACGAGGACCGCCCGCTGGCGCACGTCGCCGCGATGCTGGGCGTGTCGGAAACGGCCGCGCACATGCGCGTCCAGCGCGCGTTGAACGAGCTGGGAGGAAGCCTCGATCGGCGCCTGGGCGCCGGCTGGCGGCAGAAGTGCATGGTCGCGTTCGCCGTGCCGCTGGGCCGCCAGCCGCGGTCTGCGCCGGCGTGGCTGGTGCATGTGGCGGCGGCCTGCACGCTGGTGGTCGCCGGCGGCGCGGCGTGGTTGGCGTGGCCGTCACCGCCCGGCGAGACCGCGAGCTCCGGCCCGGACGCGAGCCTGGCGCCGCCCGCGCAGGCGGCGGCGGTCGCGGAGGCTCCCGGCCTGCGCAGCGGGAGGGCTGGCGCGGGCGCGCCGGAACCTGATCCGCGGCCGGCCGCGCCGGCGTTCGGGTTCCGTGGAGTGGTCACGGACGAGCTCGGCGCCCCGCTCGCAGGAGCGCGGGTCGTGGCGCGGAGCAAGGGCGTCGTGGCCAGCGCACGCACCGCCGCGGACGGCGCCTACGCGCTCCCCTGGGCCGATCCCGCGACCTGGCTGTGGAGCGGCACGCTCGTGGTGTACGCGCCGGAATGGACCAGTCCGGTGGTGCGGGGAGCGACTCCCGGCACGCCGGCGGCGGACGTGAGCATCCGTGTGCGCCGGGGACTCCCCGTGTGGATCCACGCCGTGGACCAGGATTCCGGGCAGCCTCGCGCCGGCACCGCCCTGTGCCTGCGCAACGGCTCCTGGTTCGCCTGGGGAGAGACCGACGAGCGCGGCAGGGTGCTGCTGCACGCACCGGAGCCGGGGACGTACGCCGTCGCCTGCGTCTCCCGCCCCGGCTTCGCTTCCTCGGACCTCGTGGAGCTGGAGGTCCGCAGCGACCGCGGTCACGCTCCCGTGGTGGTGGGCCTGGGAGCGCCGGTCGGGATCCCGCTCGCTGCCGTGGACGCGCAGACTCTGGAACGCCTGCCCCAGGCGCAGTTCTCGCTCCAGCGCGAGGCGGCGGACGCGGGCGCGTGCCTGGCGCTCACGCCGGCGGGCGGCGCCACGATCCTCGCAGGCGTGCTGCCGGACCACTCCGTGCTCGTGCGCGCCACGTGTCCGGACTATGAGCAGGTGGAGATCGAGGTGTCCGGATACTGGTCCGGGCCGGCGACAGTCCCGCTCGAGCGGCAGCGGCGCATCGCCTTGCAGCTCCATGCAGCTGGCCTGCCCCTGCAGGCGCAAACGGTGCAGTGGAGCTACACGCCCGGCCGGCTCACGTTTCCCGGAACCGGGGATGAGGACCAGCCCCTGGCCCATTCCGCGCTGGCCGGCGAGGGGGTCACCGACGCCCGCGGATGGGTCGAGCTGCCGATCCCGGGCAGGAGGAGCGGCCGGAGCGTGGAGTTGAGCCTGCGCCCGCGCGATGGGAACGCCGTGCCTCTGGGTTGCTATGCGCTGGGCGGCCTGGAGCAGCGACCCACGGAGCTCGACCTGGCGCCGCGGTCGCGCCCGGTTCCGATCGAAGTCCGGGATCTGCAGGACCGGCCGCTGCCGGGCGTCACGGTCAGCGCCGGCTTCTCGCCCAACGCGCGCTCCTCGGGAGCGCGGCGCGTGCTGGTCGGCGGGAGCGGAGCACTGCTGCCAGGGGAGCAGCGCAGCTTTGGCGCGTGCGCGCGCAGCGATGCTGCCGGCAGGCTGCGCCTGGAGGTTCCGGACGACATGGACGCGGCCTGGTCCGCGCTGCTCGATGGTCGGGCATTCATCCCGGTTGCAGCGAGCCTGGCGAGCTGCGCAACGAGCCAACGGGAAGGCGGAACGCTGTGCCTGCGCCTGCCGGCCGGCGCAAGCCTCGTGGAGGGCCGGCTGGTCGCCGACGCGCGCTGGACCTCCTGGAGCCAGATGGAAGTGCTGCTGTCGCCGATCCTGCCTCCGCCCGCCCCGGGCGAGCTGCAGATGACTTACCTGTGCCAGCTGCGTCCGGCTCCCGACGGCCGCTTCGCCGCCGCGGGCCTTGCGGCCTGCCCGCACCGGCTGCTCATCCGCGCCGGCGGACTGGAGATCTTCCAGGGGGAGATCACGGTCTCCGCCGGCCCGAGCGCTCCGGAAACGCGCGTGGACCTCGCGGCGGCGCTCGCGGACTAAGGCGGGCGGCGCGTGCGGCCCAGGATCGCGGCGGCGACGCCGGCGAGGACCAGGGAGCCGGCCAGGACCAGGCGCAGGCCGGGCCGCTCGCCGAGCAGGAGCACGCCGCCGGCGGCTGCAACGACGGGCACGGCGAGCTGGACGATGGCGGCGCTGGTGACGGGCAGGCTGCGCAGGGCCGCGTACCAGAGCACGTAGCCGAGTCCGGAGGTCAGGGCTCCGGAGATGGCGGCGAGCGCGAGGCCGCGGGCCGTCATGGTTTCGCGCAGGCCGAGCGCGAAGAGTGCAGCGGCCGCCAGCGGGACGGCGCGCAGGAAGTTGCCGGCGGTGGCGGCGATCGGGTCGGCGGCGCCGCGGCCGAAGATGGAATAGGCGCTCCAGGAAAGACCGGCGCCGATCATGAGGGCGGCGCCGAAGGGATGCGGGGCTGAGATTCCGGGCAGCAGCAGCCAGGCGAGGCCGCCGAGCGCGCCGGCGAGGCCGAGCCACGTGACGGGTCCAGGGCGCTCGCCGCCGCGGAGTCCCCAGGCGATCATGGCGGCCTGCACGGTGCCGAAGAGCAGCAACGCGCCGGTCCCGGCCTGCAGGCGCACGTAGGCTAGGGAGAAGAAGAGGGCGTAGGCGAAGAGGGCGATGGCGGCCGGCCAGGTGCCGTGCCGGCGCGCGGGACTGCTGCGGGTCCAGGCGAGCGGCGCCAGGGCCAGCGCGCCCGCGAGGATGCGGATGGCGGTGAAGCGCGCCGGACCGATGGCGTCGTGCTGCAGGGCCGCGCGGCACAGCAGCGAGTTGGCCGCGAAGGCGATCATGGTCGCGGCGGTCAGCGCGCCGGTGCGCAGGCCCGGGCGCATCGGCTCAGTCGGCGGGCGGCTGAGGCGCGCGCAGCTGTTCCAGGGCCTGGCGAGCGCGTTGCGGCCACTCGCCGGCGGCGGTGCCCTGCATGAGCCGCAAGGAGTCTTCCAGCACCGCCACGGCCTGCTCGGCTTGGCCTTGCTCGTGCAGGAGCAGGCCGTAGCGGGCGCGCAGGATGCCGGGAGTGGCGTGAGCGGGCGGGAAGGCGTGCTGCCCGCGCTCGGCCGCGGTGGCAGCGAGGACGAGCGCCTGCTCGCCGCGGCCCAGGTGCGCCATGGCTTCGGCCAGGGACATCTCCGCGCTGAGCGTGAGCTGCGCCGACTCGCCCAGCGTGCGGCGCGCGGCCGCGGCGACCGCGCTCAGCTCGGGCTCGGCTTCGCCGAAGCGTCCCATGGCCGAGAGCAGGGCGGCCAGGTTGTAGCGCACGATCAGGCTGTGCTGGCCGTCCGCGCCGTAGAGGCGCCCGGCCAGGGGCAGCGCCTCGCGGTACAGCGCTACGGCCTGCTCGTGCCGTCCCTGCTCCTTGCGCACCTGGGCCAGGTTGTTGAGGCCGACCAGGATGCTCGGGTGATCCGCCGGAAGGATGCGGCGCTTGATCTCGAGGGCGCGCTCCAGCAGCGCGGCGGCCTCCTCCCACTGGCCGAGGCTCTGCAGGGTCGTGCCCAGGTTGTTGAGGGCCTTGAGGGTTTCGGGGTGCGTCTCGCCCTGCAGCGCCAGCTGCAGCTCCAGGGCGCGGCGATAGCGCTGCAGCGCCTCCTCGGTGCGCCCCAGGTCCTCTTGCACCGCCGCCAGGTTGCTCATGGCGCGCACCGTGTCCGGGTGGCGCTCGCCGAGCGATTCCAGGCGCCGGGCCTCCAGCTCGCGGAAGAGCCGCTCCGCCTCGTCCAGGCGCCCCTGGCGGTGGCGCAGCGTGGCGACGTTGGCCAGGGCTTCGAGCGTGTCCGGGTGGCCGGGACCGTGCAGCTCGCGGCGGCCCTCGTAGCCGCGCACGACGTGCGGCTCGGCCTCGTCCCAGCGCTCGCGCTCGAGCAGCAGGCCGCCGAGCTCCATCTCCGATTGCAGGGTCTCGGGGTGCAGCGGCCCGCGCGCGCGCCGGCGCAGCTCCAGTGCGGCGGCCAGCTGCGGCTCGGCCTCGTCGTAGCGGGCCAGCTTCATGTAGGCGCCGCCGAGGACGCGGCGCAGCGTCGCCTCCACCTCCGGAAGGAGGTCCGGATCGTCCCGCAGGCGCCCGTGGAAGCGCTCCAGCACCTCGAGCAGGAGCGCGGGATCCTTGCCCTGCGCCACCTGCGGATCGAGCGACAGCAGCGCGTGCTCGAGGAAGACGGCGACCTGCTGGTAGCGCGCGAGCTCGGTGCGGGCGCGGCGCGCCTGACGGGTGGAAACGACCGTGGCGCCGGCCAGCAGCAGCACGATCGCCGCGGCGACGCTCAGGGCCGCGGCGTGGCGGCGCACGAACTTGCGCAGGCGGTAGGAAAGGTCCGGCGGACCCGCCAGCACGGTCTGGCCCTGCAGGTGGCGCTCGATGTCCTGGGCCAGGACCGCCACCGAGTCATAGCGGCGCGCGCGGTCCTTCTCCAGGCAGCGCAGCACGATCCAGTCCAGGTCGCCGCGCAGGTGGCGGGGGTGGATGCGGCGCCGGGCGCCGGGGACGCTGGTGCGCGCCAGGCGCGTGCTCGGCCGCGGCGGCTCCTCCTCGCGGATGCGGCGCAGCACCTCGACGACATCGCTGCCGCGGTCGTCCCCGGCGCCGGGTCCGGCGGAGGGCTCGGCATCGTCGAAGGGCAGGCTGCCGCTGAGCAGCTCGTAGAGCAGCGCGCCCAGGGCGTAGACGTCGGCGCGCGTGTCCACGTCGCGCGCGCCCTCCACCTGCTCCGGGCTCATGTAAGCGGGCGTGCCCAGCACCTGGCCGCCGCGGGTGCGCAGGCTGTGCTCGGTGAGCGGCGAGCCGATCGCCTTGGCCACGCCGAAGTCGATGACCTTGGCCAGCGGGCGGCCGTCCAGCTCCGCCACCAGCACGTTGCCGGGCTTGATGTCGCGGTGCACCACTCCCTTCTGGTGCGCGTGCTGGACCGCCTGGCACACGCTCACGAACAGGCGCAGCCGCTCGCGCAGGCCCAGTCCGCGCGCCTCGCAGTAGTGCGTGATGGGGCGTCCCGGCACCAGCTCCATGGCGAACCACGGGCGGCCGCGCGCGGTGGCGCCGGCGTCGAACACGCGCGCGATGCCGGGATGGTCCATGAGGGCCAGGGCCTGGCGCTCGGCCTCGAAGCGGGCCACGACCTCGCGCGTGTCCATGCCGGGCTTGAGAAGCTTCAGCGCCACCCGCCGGCGCACGGGACGCTCCTGCTCCGCCATCCAGACCTCGCCGAATCCGCCGGCACCCAGCGGCTGCAGCAGCCGGTAGGCGCCCACCGCGGTGCCGGGACGCACCTCGTCCGCGAACGGCGAGAGTCCCGGCAGTACGGACAGAGCGCTGAGATCGTCCCCGAGCGCAAGGCTGGCGTGCTCGTGGGCCGCGAGCAGCCGCTGCACGCGCGCGGCCAGCTCCGGGCGCCCGGCGCAGGCCTGCGCCAGGAAGGCCGCGCGCTCCGGCAGCGGCAGCTCGACCGCGTCCAGGAACAGCTCCTTGGCCGGCTCCTCGGGGCGCTCGTTGGGGGCGGCGCGGCGCATTGCGGCCTTACGCGCCTCCGAGCAGCTCGAACAGGCGCGCCCGCGCATAGGTCCACTTGCGGTGCACCGTGCGCTCCGAGATCTCCAGTGCCGCCGCGGTCTCCGCCGCGGACAGCCCGGCGTAGAAGCGCAGGCGCGTGACCTCGGCGGCCTCGGGGTCCTCTTCCGCCAGCCGCTCGAAGGCCACGGACAAGCCCAGCACCTGGTCGGCGTCCAGCAGCGCCGGGGCGTCCGCGGCGCCCAGGCTGATCTTGCGGGCCCCGCCGCCGCGCTTCTGGCTCTTCGCGCGCCGGGCATGGTCGATCAGGATGCGGCGCATGGCCTCGGCGGCGGCGGCATAGAAGTGACGCCGGTTGCGCCACTCCACCTCGCTGCTGCCGGCCACGCGGAACCAGGCCTCGTGCACCAGCGCGGTGGCCTGGAGCGTGTGCCCGGCGCGCTCCTCGAGCATGCGGCGGCGGGCGATGAGGCGCAGCTCCTCGTAGACGAGGGGCAGCAGCTCGTCTCCCGCCGCGCCGGCCTGCAGCAGGCGCGTCAGCTCCAGCCGGCGGTCCTCCATGGCGCGGCGCGCCTGATGGAAGCAGGCGTGCGGAAGGAGGATACCGCCGTTACGACCCGGGCCGGGCGGGGCGGGGGCTGCGGCACGCGCGATTTCCGGGCCGGGGGTGGCAGCTTCCGCCCCTCGGTTGCGCCATGGAGGACACGGCCGGAGGCTCGCCGCCCCGGCGCAACCCCAACGACAGCAACCTCAGGACCGACTCCGGACCCACCGACATGCAGACCCAGAGCACGATCAACGGCATCCACCTCCCGGCGCTGGAGCAGCTCGCCAGCGCCGTGGCCTCCGATCCGCAGCAGCGCCGCGCCGGCTTCCGCGTGGCCACTTCCTGGCTGGGCGGGACCCGCAGCGAGAGCCGCGTGAGCGGCTTCACGCTGGGCGAGCGCAGCATCGCGCGCGAGTTCCGCGTGCGCAGCGACGAGCCCTTGGAGCTGTGCGGCAGCAACACCGCGCCCAACCCGCAGGAGCTGCTGATGGCGGCCCTCAACGCCTGCATGCTGGTCGGCTACGTGGCCGGCTGCGCCATGCAGGGCATCGAGCTGCAGCGCGTGGAGATCACCACCGAGGGCGAGCTGGACCTGCGCGGCTTCTTCGGCCTGGATCCGCAGGTGAAGCCCGGCTACGAGCGCCTGCGCTACACCGTGCGCATCCAGGGCGACGGCACCCCCGAGCAGTTCCGGCAGGTGCACGCGATGGTGCTGGCCACCTCGCCGAACCGCTGGAACCTGTCTCAGCCCGTCGCGCTGGACGCCGAGCTCGTGGTGGTGGCGTGAGGCAAGGAGCACCCGAGATGAACTTCGCCTACACCTGGAAAGACACGCTGGCGGCCGCGCACAAGGCCGGCTGGCGCCTGGAGGACGTCCTCCCCGAGGGCTCGCGCCTGGACTTCTCCCGCCCCTTCCTGCCGGAGTCGCTGGCCCGCACGCGCGACCTCGACTTCCTCAGCGCAAGCGAGCGGACCCTCCTGAACCAGATCCGCGGGCACGCCTACCTGTGCGTGTTCGGCCTGGTGGAGGAGTTCATCCTGCCCTTCGTGCTGGACCACGCCCGGCCGGAGCTCGGCGCCGACGACTGGCGCACGCGCGCCCTGCTGCAGTTCGCCGGCGAGGAGGCCAAGCACATCCACCTGTTCAAGCGCTTCCGCGAGCGCTTCGAGGACGGCTTCGGGGCGCGCTGCGAGGTCATCGGACCGCCCGAGGCGATCGCCAAGGCGGTGCTCGCGCACAGCCCGCTGGCGGTGGCGCTCACCATCCTGCACATCGAATGGATGACACAGGCGCACTGGCTGCAAGGCGTCAAGGATGACCAGGAGCTGGACCCGCTGTTCAAGAGCCTGCTCCGCCATCACTGGATGGAGGAGGCCCAGCACGCACGGCTGGACACGCTCATGGTCCAGGCCCTGGCCGCAGGCCTCGACCAGGACCAGATCCGCGCCGCCGTGGATGAGTACCTGCAGATCGGCGGGATGCTGGACGCTGGCCTGAGCCAGCAGACGCTGCTGGACCTGGCCGCCCTGGAGCGGGCCGGCGGGCGCACCCTGCCCGCGGCGGAGCGGGAGCGCTTCCTGGAGGTCCAGCTCCAGGCCAACCGCTGGACGTATCTCGGCTCGGGGATGACGCATCCGAACTTCCAGCACACGCTGGGCGAACTGGGCCCGGAGCACCGCGAGCGCGTGCTGCAGGCCGCCGGCGGCCTGTGCTGACACCGTGGAGCGGGAGGGGCGGCGGCGCCGCCGTCCCCCCCCGGCTCTTTGCAATTGCGCCCGCGCGTCTGGCAGCATGGAGGCGTCGAGCCCGAGAAGCCTCCGCATGGACCGCCTCCCAGCGCCGCCGGAGTGGGGCGCGCCGCAGCCGGCGGTGCGCTGGCGGCCGCGCCGCGTGCACGCGCCGTACTGGACCTGGCGCGGCAACAAGCGCGGTGCCGAGCTGGGCGTGGTCAAGCAGCTGGCGCGCGAGCTGCGCCGCGACGGCCGTGACGACCTGCGCCGCCTGCGCAGCTTCGCCGAGGACCCGCCCGACTGCGAGGGCGTGGATCGCAACGGCGCGCTGGTGGGATTCGAGGTGCGCGAGCTGGTGGACCAGGCGTCCGCCGCCCGCGGCCAGGGCGGGGAGCGGACCAGCAAGCGCTGGCACGAGGAGGAAGTGCTCCGGACCATCGAGCACATCATCCGCGCCAAGGGCAGCATCCGTTACGACCGTGACCGTTACGACCGGGTGGTGCTGGTGATCTGCACCGACGAGCGCTTCATCTCGTACGAGCGTTTCGGGCCGCTGCTGGATGCGACGCGCTGGCCTGCAACCTACAGCTTGGACGACGCCTACCTGATCTTCCCGCACTCCTCGCGCATCGGCCGCTGCCCCTGCGTGCAGCTGCGCACGGCGCGCGTGGTGGATCCGGCCCGCCTCGCGGTTTGACGAGCGCCTGCTGGCCGGCTTGCTCCGCCCGGCCGCCGCGGCGGCTACATGGATGGCCGGCTCCCTTCAGAACGTCACACGGACGAACCGCGGGCGATAGATGTCCGCGTAGCGGAAGTGGTCCGCAAACTCGACCGTGTTGACGTTGTAGCTGATCAGGAGCTCGCCGGGCCGGGACAGGTGCGGGTGCGCCTTGGCGTTGTAGGTGTACACGCCGTCCAGCCAGCCCGGCTCGGGCGCGGTCCATACGGTCGTGATGGGGCCGAAGGGTCCGACCGGGGTGTCGCCGATGCGCACCACCACGTCGCGCCCCACCCCGTCGAGCTCGAACGCCAGCACGAATCGTCCATCCGGCAGCGGACTGACGCTCAGCTCGTTGCTGACGCGCCCGCACAGGGGCGCGGCGGCGTGGATGTCCGCCACCCAGGCAGCGCCGTCGTAGAAGGTCCAGGCGGCGGGATCGATGAAGCTGGCCTCCGGCACGCGCGCGGCCATCAGCTTCTTGACGGGCGAGTCGTCGCGCACGCCGTAGACGTACACGTATCCGTCCGGGCGCGGCGCTCCGGCCGTGGCCGTGTTCGCCAGGATGGCGGCGCCGAAGGCGAGGTTGCCGTGCGGGCCGGAGGGCGGCAGCCACAGCGGCACTTCGTGCTGCAGGTGATCGGCGAACGGCGGCGCGCTGCCGGGAGGGAGCTCGAGCAAGGCCAGGCCCACGCTGCGGAACCGGCCGGGACCAGGACTCTCGAAGCGCTCGGCGAAGACCCAAGTGGTCGAGCCGAGGGCCACGCCATCCTTGAGCCAGTACCACTCGCCGGGCATCGCGCCCGGTGTGCTGGGCGTGAAGACCGCGCCCGGACGGTTCTGGGCATCGCGCGGGTACCAGAAGCGGATGCGGTCCGGATCGGGACCGCCGGCGGCGAGCAGGGCGATGGTGTTGTTGACGAGCGTGCTGCCGGCTTGACGGCGTCCGGCCGCGTCCACCTTCCCGACGAAGGTGTCGCTGAAGACGAACAAGGTGTGCTGCGCGGAAAGGCCACCGGAATGCTCGTCCCCGGCCAGGGGAATGGAGTAGATGCCGTCCGCGCCGGTCCATCCGCTGTGGCGGTCGAACAGAGCGTCCCATTCGGGGGCGCGTTCGGTCCGCAAGGCCTGGGCCGTCCCTGGAGCCGCCTGGAATGCGAGGACCAGGATCGAGCCCAGCGCCATCATCGCACGATTCTCCACGCCTTCATTCTAGGGATACTGGCCCCCTTGGGTGGGTCACGCCGTGCTCAAGGCCTTGTCCCCCGAGGGGTTGCGCGCGCGCCCGGCTCCTGGCCCGGCCGGCTGCCGATTCTTACGAAACTGCAAGAGGCAAAGCCTCTTGAGACAAAGTTCTGCGAGCGTGAATCAGCGGAGATGACCCACGGAAGGGGGCCAGTATTGGGTTGGGGCCGTGGTTGGGGTCAGGGGCGCACGCTGAACGCGATGACGGTATGCGGAGGGATGGTGACCTCGATGACCTTGCCGCCCAGCTGGATGGACCCGGAGGCGTCGAATGGCTCGGCCTGGGCCTGCGGGTGGTCCAGCATCTGCGCCAGCTTCGTGGCGCTGGGGTCTGCCTGGTAAGCGTCGAAGGCCATGCGGAACGAGCTTTCCGGATCGCCGTACCCGTAGGCGGGGTTGCCGCGGGTGTGGTCGATGATGACGGCGTCGCTGACGCTGGCGCCCGGCTCGGCCGGGAACTGGAGGCGGACCGTGGCCGGCTGCTTGGCGAGGCGCGCATATTCCGCAGCCAGGACCTTGGCCTTCTCCCAGGCGCCGCGCTCCGGTTCCGGGAGCCCGGTGCGGTCGAAGGGCGTCCGGTCCCGGAAGAACTCGCGGATCTGCCGGGTCTGGCCCTTGTAGTCGGACAGGTCCAGCCCGTACTCGTAGAACAGCAGGCGTTCGGGGCTGGTCTCGTCGTTGCGCGGTGAATTCGCGACCAGGATGCGGCGCGAGCCGTCCGCCGCCCGGGCCACGTACGCGGCGCAGCTCCAGGGCAGGTCGGGCGCGGTCACGGCCTCGCCTTCGCCGTAGGCGACCACGGACTCGAGCAGGCGCATGGCCGCGAACGTGGCCTTGGGACCGCCGGAGACCGTGAACACGCCGCAGGAGAGCCCGGAATAGTCGATCTTGCTGTCCCACGACCCGTCCTGCAGCATGAAGTGCACGTGGCCGTCGAAGCCGCCGGCCTGCGCGCTCAGCGCGGTGACGACGAAGTTGGCGGCGTCCTCCTCCCGGTCCAGCGCCGGAATCGCACCGCGCACCGCCACCGCATAGTCCCATTCGTCCAGGATGACCGGGAAGTCGGCGCTGCGCCCGGTGGTCTTCTCGTAGAGCTGGCGCAGGCGCGTCGCCACCTGGAAGCGGCGCAGATCGCTGGCGAAGCCCTGGTACTGGTGCAGGCCCAGGTACTGCGGGTGCACGCTGCCGCGCTTGCAGGCCTCGAACAGGCCCTGCCACCACTCGAAGGACGAGCCGCCGATCCGCGCCACGCTGGGGCCGCCGATGCGGAGATCGGGAAAACGCTGCTGCAGGGCGGGAACGGCGGCGCAGTAGAAGGCGTAGAACTGCTCGGGCGTGCCGGCCCAGTGGTCTTTGAGGTCGGCCTCGTTGCCCACGCTGACGGCGTACAAGGGAATGCCGGCGTCCCGGTAGTCCTGGATGACGCGCGCCGCCTGGTCGGCCCATTGCTTCGCGTCGGCCGGCATGACGGCATGGTCCTTGGCGCGCTTGCCTTCCGGCGCGCCGGTGAGCTGCAGGATCACCTGCGCGCCGCGCTGCACGCGGTCCTGGACCGACTGCAGCTGCTCGCGCCCCGGCCGCTCCAGGTACTTGGCCCAGGTGCGCGTGAACGTGCCCCGCTGGTTCACGCGCTCGGCGAAAGCCGCGTACAGCGCGCGGTCGTGCACGCTGAAGGTCTGCACGCCGCCGCGGTAGGCCGGAGACAGGCTGCGCGTCTCCTGCGCCGGCGCCGGAGGCGGCGTGGAAGCCGGCGCCGGCGCGGGGATGGTCGGGGCAGCGCGCTGCCAGGCGCTCTCGATGGCAGCCGCGCCGGCCGGATCGAACTGCAGCAGCTCGGCGCGCAGGAACGGGTGGAAGTCGTTGACGCCGAACCAGGCCTCGCTCAGCTCGGCGAAGTACTCGCCGGCATTCGTGAGCGCATAGTGGCGGCCGCTCGTGCCGTTGGCGTGCAGGACCGATGCGTAGGAGCCGCGCGCCAGGGCTCCGGCATAGGCGCGCTCCACCTCCGCGTCCGTGCCCTGCAGCACCTGCCAGTACCAGGAGTGCGCCAGCTCGTGCAGGACCATCCACGGCTGCTCGCGGCTCCAGGCCAGGAAGTTGGCGGCGTTGCCGATCTCGATCGCGCCGGCTTTCTCGGGGTTGAATCCGTGCTCCGCCAGCCACTCGGCCGAGACGTGGTAGCACATGCACGCGACGCCGGCGTCGTTCCACTCTGCCCAGATCGGCACCCGCTGCAGCCGGGGCAGCGCCGCCGCCGGCACCGCGCGCGCGACCTGGTAGAGCTGGTGGTCCAGCTCCGCCAGCACGGACGCCGCCGCCTCGGGCTGGGCCAGGAGCTCGGGGTGCAGGCGCAAGGTCCAGCCGCGCAGCGCGCGCTCTTCATAAGCGGCCGTGGCCAGGAAGGAGGTTCCCGGAGCGGCCGCAGGACCCTGCGCGGGCAGAAACGGGCAGCACAGGAGGAAGGCGTGCAGCATGCGCGAGCAGCGGCCGCTTGCGGGCCGCCCGGAATGAGCTGGAAGGCGCACTGTATCGCCGCTGCAGCCCGAGGGCTGATTGGCGCGCGGGCACGGTCTGGTAGCGTAGAAGAGGCATGGCTCTGACCTTCGAATCCTTGCTCCGCGTCCTCCTGGCCTCAGCCACGGCCTGCCTCGCGGCGTGCGCCTCCACGGATCAGGCGTACTCCGGAGTGCCCGGGGACGAGCCGGCCATGGCGGATGAGGAGGAGTTCCCGGCGCACGAGTACTCCGAGGAGCCGGACAGCGGCTGGCTGCAGGAGGATGCGCAGGCGGCCGAGATGCCGGTCGCAACGCCGGGTGCCGGCGGCACGCCGGTGTCCGCGGCGCGCATGCCGCGCCAGGCCGGCGTCATGGTCTTCCTGTGGCACCAGCGCGGGCGCATGCACGAGCCGAATTCGCTCACGCCCAAGTCGGGCTTGTACGACAGCAGCGATCCGGAGATCCAGCGCGAGCACGTGCGCCTGTGGAAGGAGGCGCGCATCCAGTTCGTCGCCGGCTCGTGGTGGGGCGTGGCCAACAA
Source organism: Planctomycetota bacterium (assembly GCA_004295085.1). GTDB lineage: Bacteria > Planctomycetota > UBA1135 > UBA1135 > UBA1135 > SHNF01. Next base: position 54,594 of record SHNF01000018.1, read on the forward strand.
GGGCTTCAATCGCAGCATCGACGAGGCCTTCCAGGGCTATCTGCGCCGCTGCGAGGAGGATGGCACGCTCCGCATGTGCGTGTACCTGGAGGAGATCCCGGGCGGCCTGGAGCCGAACATGAAGCGGGTGCGCGAATACGCGCGCAGCCCGGGGTATTACCGCCTCTTCGACAAGCCGGTGCTGTTCCTCTACGACCGCGTCAAGGAGAAGCTGACGCAGAGCCAGATGCTGTCCCTGGCCAAGGAGTTCTTCCTGGTGATCACGGGGCCCCCGGTGGAGAAGCTGCCGCGCGGGACCGGCTTCGGCTGCCACTGGTTCAAGATCCCTTACATCAAGGAGGACTTCATCCGGCAGCGCTACCAGGCGGTGGCGCAGCGCGAGGACCTGGTGCTGTTCCCGCTCATCTACCACGGCTTCGACAACACCGCCACGCGCAAGGCCGGCACGGGCGGAGGCGGCAAGAAGTGGCCGGCGCAGGGCTCCAGCATCGAATGGTTCCAGCGCCAGCTCCGCATCGCCCTGGAGGCCAGGACGCGGGTGCTGATGTTCCCCTGGAACGAGCTGGGCGAGCGCTCGGCCTTCGAGCCGACCGAGGAGTTCGGCAGCAAGTACTACGACGCCATGAAGGACGCGGTGGCGCAGTTCCTGGCCGAAGGCTAGGCGGCCCGGCGGGGAAACTCCCGGAGGCGTGAGGGGTTCCCGGGCGGTTTTGCGCCCCCTCGTTGCCGGCCGCGAGGGCCGGCGTCCCCTGTTCCTACTCCAGGCTCCTTCTCGGACCCACAGCCATGTTGCACCGCTCTTGCCTTGTTGTCGCACCGATCGCCCTGGCCGGGGCCCTCACGGCCGCCGCTTGGGCTCAAGACCCGTCCGTCCTCTACAGCTTCCGGGGCGGTCCGGACTGCGTCCGCCTCGGCTACGACCTTGCCAACGCCGGTGATGTGGACCGCGACGGCTTCGCGGACATCTTCCTGGGCTCCTGGGGCGGCTGCGCGCGGCTGTACTCGGGACTCACGGGCGCCCTGCTGCACGAGTTCGACGAGGGCACCCCATTCGCCGAGTTCGGTTTCGCCGTGGACGGCGCCGGCGACGTGAACGCGGACGGCGTCCCCGACCTGATCGTGGGCGGCCATGCCGACGACGCCTTTGGCGCGGACTCGGGCCGCGCCTGGGTGTTTTCCGGCCAGGATGGCAACATCCTCCAGGTGTTCCACGGCGACGCAGCGGACGACCACTTCGGCGCCGCCGTGGCCGGGGCCGGCGACGTGAACGCCGACGGCTATGACGACGTCATCGTCGGAGCGGCTGCCCCGATCTACCCGATCGAGCCGCGCAACTACGCCCGGGTCTTCTCCGGCAGCGACGGCTCCGTGCTGCACACCTTCCTCGGCAATCCCGACGAAGGCGACCGCTTCGGCCTGGACGTGGCCGGCGCCGGCGACGTCGACGGCGACGGCTACGACGATCTGCTGGTCGGCGCGCCCATGGAGAACAACGGACCCGGCTCAGCCAACTTCTGGACCGGCGCCGTGCGCCTGTACTCCGGACGCACCGGCGCTCTGCTCGCGCACTGGTTCGGCGACGCCACCTACGACTTCCTCGGCACCTCGGTGGCCGGCGCCGGCGACGTGAACGCCGACGGCGTGCCGGACATCGCCGCCGGCGCCTGGGGCAACGACGTGAACGGCGATGGAGCCGGCATGGTCCGGGTCTACTCGGGCGCGGACGCGTCGGTGCTGCACACCTTCCACGGCGACAGCTCCGGCGACCGCCTGTGGGTCGTCGGCGCCGCCGGCGACGTCAACGGCGACGGCTACGACGACATCCTCATGGGTGCGCCTTACGAGTCCACCTACAACTATGACGCCGGCATGGCGCGCGTGGTTTCCGGCCTGGACGGCTCGATCCTGGCCCAGTTCTACGGCACCGACTACCTCGGAAACCTCGGCTGGGCGCTGGACGGAGCCGGCGACCTGAGCGGCGACGGCGTCCCGGAGCTGCTCATCAGCGCTCCCTTCGAGACCGACGGGATCGCCGGGGTGGTGCGCGTCAACTCGGTCACGCCGCTGCCCCTCTCCTTCGACGCCCACGCGCTGTCCCTGTCCGGGGGCGGGACGCAGAGCCTGCTGCTTGCGCCCGGCATCGGCCACGGCGGGCACTATTACGCCCTGCTCGGCTCCGCCAGCGGCGTGAGCCCGGGTACGCCGGCCGGGAACGGCCACACGCTGCCGCTGCGCCGCGACAACTACTTCAACCGCACGCTGTTCAACCCTTACGCGACGCCGCTCGTCAACGCCCGCGGCGTGCTCGACTCCTACGGGATCGCGACCGCGCACGTGTTCATTCCGGCCGGCAGCCCCAGTTCCTTCGTGGGGCGCACGCTGTTCCATGCTTACGCGCTCCAGGATCCCGCCACGGCCATGGTCGTGCTCACGAGCAATCCGGCGCCGGTGACGCTGCTGCCGTGAACGGATGGAGGGTTTCGGTTGCGTGGAGCCGGGGGCTCAGCCGCCTCCGGCTCCCGCCTGCGCCACGATGCGGTCCAGGGCCTCGTCGCGGTTGATCTTGCCTTCCCGATGGGCGCCCCACGCGTCCACCACCGCCTGCGAGCGCGGGCCGATGCGCTCGTACACGCCGGACACCTCCGCATACGGACGGTGCGCGGGATCCAGGACGCGACGGATCGTGTCGGCCGCCTGCGCGAACATCAGGATGTGGGGGAGATCGCGCATGACCGGGCTGTTCGGAAGCACGCCTGCCTGCTCCAGGCGCCCGCGCAGGTCCACGAGCACCGTGTCCTGATCCCCGGTGGCGCTGTCCAGCGCGTGGATGGCCTCGTGCAGCACCATCTCGGCCAGCAGCGAGCCCTCGACCTTGTGGATCGAGACGAAGCTGGCCGTGCCGCCGCGGGTGCGGATCGTGTGCGCCCCCGGCGGCGGCTCCTCGGTCACCAGGTACACCGGAATCGGTGTTCCCGGGTCCCGCATGCCGAACGCTGCGGTCACGTCGGCGAAGCACTGTGCCGCGTGCGCGCCCAGTCCGGCCTGCAGGCTCGCGAGCGCCGCCTCCAGCGCCTGGCGCCGCTGCGGCCACAACTGCTCCTGGAACGCCCCCTCGACGGACTGCAGCGCCTGCGCCAGCTTCAACGCAGGCGCCCGCAGCGGCCGTGCCGGAGCCGGCGGCCGCTCCAGCTTCTCCGGCAGCGCCTCGAACGCCTTGACCAGCGCCGCCGCGTCGGCGCAGGCCACCAGGTTGCCTTCGAGCAGGCCCCAGGCCGGCGGCAGTCCGACCGACTGCTCCAGCTCGCGGGCTGCGGCCACGGCCTCCGCCAGGCCCTCGAGGGCCGGCGCCTCGCCGCCTCCGGCTACACGCGCGCGCACGAGGCACCAGAGATCCACGAGGGCGCTGTGGTGGTATTCCAGCCGCGTCTGCGGCTGCGGCACCGCCGGCGCCTCCTGGACCGCTCCTGGGCGAGGGAGGAGGGCGAGGAGGATGGGAAGCATGGATGCAGCTCGGGGAGCTCTTGCAGGGAGACCGAAGGTTAGCGTCCACGCCGACCGCTAAGCTCCCTGGGTTCCAGGACGATGCCCCCAGGACCGCATCATGGTTGCACACAGACCCTTCCCCTACCACTTCGCCCCCCTGATCTTCGCTCCCCAGGTCTTCGCCCTCCTGGCTCTTAGCCTCGGGGCCCAGCAGCCATCTGCGGAGACCGCAGCCGCCCCTTCGCAGCAGCCGCTCCCGCACCACCGCCTGATCGAGGCGCGGGTCAACACCCATACCGGCAACCGCCAGCAGGACGCCACCCTGGCGGTGGCGGGCGACGGGAGGGTCCTGGTGGCCTGGAGCAGCCGGCGGCAGGAATTCGGGACCGAGGGCGTGTTCGCCCAGCTCCTGGATCCGCTCGGGCGGCCTCTCGGCACCGAGATGCACGTCAACGAGTACTGCCGCGGCCAGCAGGCGCAGCCGGCCGCCGCCTTCGCGCCGGACGGGAGCGCGCTCGTCGCGTGGAGCAGTGTCGGTCAGGAAGGCCCTGGCGTCGGCGTCTACCTGCGCCGCCTCGGCGCGACGGAGCACGGCTTCGCCCCCCTGGGACCGGAGATCCGGGTCGCGGAGACCACGGCCGGCGACCAGTTCGATCCGGTGCTGGCTCTGGACGCCTCGGGCCGCGCCTTGGTGTGCTGGGTGACGGGCCGGGGCGGACCGACGGTCGTCCACGGCCGCTACTTCGACCTGGAGGGGCGCGCGCTCGGCGGCGAGTTCCGCGTGGGAGAGGTCTCGACGCTGTACGAACGGCTTCCAACCGTCTGCGGCCTCGGAGGCGGCCGCTTCGTCGTTGCCTGGGCGCGCGCGGAAGCGGACGGACGGCCCGCGGGCCTGTACGCGCGCCTCCTCGGAGAAGCCGAGGGCGCGCCGGAGCTCCGCCTGGACGAGGTCGACCTCGTCGCGGTGGAGCCCAGCGTGGACGCCGATGGCGCCGGCAACTTCGTGGCGGCCTGGATGGCCGCTCCCGCGGCCGGTGAGTGGTACCCCATGGCGCGCCGCTTCGATCGCTCCGGCAAGCCGCTCGGCGCGAGCTTCTCGCTGCCGATCTCCGGCGACGGCGCTTGCAACGGCGTCACGGTGGCGATGGCCCCCGACGGCCGCTTCGCCGTGGCCTGGAACGAGGAAGGGGAGAAGCGGTTCACGGACACGGCCGAGCGGCCCGAGAAGGACGTCCGCATCCTGGCGCAGCTCTTCGACGCCGCCGGCGCTCCCATGGGCGAGCCGCTGCGCGTGCACGCGGCCGAGGACGGCTTGCATACGCTGCAGCCGGCCCACAACGCCCGCCACGCGGCCTGGAGCGCGCTGGATCAGCTCGCCTTCGCCTGGCACGGCGCCGCCGGAGACGACGAGAAGGGGGTCGGCCTCAGCCTGTTCGCGCCTCTGGGCCTGGATGTGCCGGCGCCGCCGGCCGTGGAGCCGGTGGAGGCCCTGCCGAGCCGGGAGGCCTTCGACCAGGCGCCGCCGGAGTGGGATCCGAACTGGGTGGATGATTCGTACCTGCCGACGCCGCCGCCGGCGGGCCCGGACTTCGGCTTCACCGCCTTCAACAGCACCGGCTGGTATCCGCCCGATCCGGACCTGGCCGTCGGGCCCGACCACATCGTGGTGGTCGTGAACGTGGCGATGCAGATCTACACGAAAGGCGGACAGTCGCAGTACTACACCAACCTGGAGCCCTTCTTCAACACCACGGGCTTCGTGTTCGACCCGACGGCGCTCTACGACCCTCACTCGGGACGCTACATCATCGCCGCCTGCGAGCACGCGCCCAACGGCGACGACCACCTGGACGTCGCCGTGAGCGACGACAGCGACCCCAACGGCACCTGGCACAAGTACCGGTTCGACTTCGCCTCCTTCTGCGACTTCATCGACTTCGACAACCTGGGCGTGGGAAAGGACGCCATCTTCATGGCCGCGGACTGCTTCGCAGGCGGCGGCAACAACCTGTACGTCTTCGACAAGACGCCCATGCTGAGCGGCCAGCCGGTGACGCCGGTGCACATCACCACCGCCGGCTATCCCATCAGCACCGGGACCACCAAGGTGTACGACACCAACACCTCCACCGGCTACTTCCTCTCCACGTTCTACGTCGGCTCGCCCGTCATCACCCTGTTCGCGATCACGGACCCGATCGCCAACCCGCAGTTGCGGACCTTCAACCTGACGGTGGGGGCTTACACCTTCCCGCCCGACGCCCAGCAGCAGGGGACGAGCGCGCTGGCCGACACCATCGACTGGCGCATCAAGAACGGCGTGGTGCGCAACGGCCGCCTCTACTGCTGCCACAACATCGGCGGCAGCGACTTCGCGGCCAAGGCGCGCTGGTACGAGATCGACCTGCGTGGCTGGCCGGACAGCGGGCAGACGCCCATCGTGCTGCAGCTCGGGAACGCCGATCCGGGCTTCAACATCGACACCTGGCACGCGGACATCAACGTGGATACGGGCGGCAACGTCGTCCTGGCCTACAGCCGCTCCTCGCCCAGCGAGCTGATCAGCGTGGAGCGGGCCGCGCACCTGGTGGCGGACGCCCCGGGCACGCTGCGGCCCGGAGTCACCCTGCAGACGAGCACGCAGCCCGACTTCAGCGGTCGCTGGGGGGATTACAGCGGCGTGGAAGAGGATCCGGCCGAGCCCGGCAGCTTCTGGAGCCACAACGAGTACACGCTGTCGAGCTGGCGCACCTGGTGCGCGCGCTTCACGGCCGAGGCCCGCCTGCGCCTGACGCAGTCGGTCCTCTTCCGCGGCCTGAACGCCGTCTTCACCGTGGACAACGCCATCTCCGGCGAGATCGTGTGGTTCCTCTACAGCACCACGGGGCAGGGAGCCGGTGCGTGCCCGCCGCAGCTCGGCGGCAGCCTGTGCCTGGACATCCTCGATCCCGTCACGATCTCGGGCTCGGTGCCGGCGGCGACCGGCATCGCGACCCTGATCGTCCAGGTGCCGCCGAACGCGCCCCTCGGCGTCCAGGTCTGGTCGCAGGCCGTCGCCCGCCGCGGCCCCGGCGGCGCCGACTCCGTCAAGTCCAACGTGACGGTCGAAACCGTGCAGTGAGAAAAGTGAGGGTCAGAGACACCTTTCTGGCGAGCGTGGACCTGACTCTCCAGTGAACGTTGCGTCACAGCTGCACGACGTTGCTCGTCGGGCAGCTCGCCAGGTCGGGAGCTTGCACGCCGATCCTGGGAGAAGCCAGACAGCAACGCCTGAGGCGGAAATGGTTGTCTCCGACCCTGACTATTTTTCCGGCGAACGACGGCCAGGCTATCCTCGGGAGCGGCCGGCGAACGCCGGCCCACAGGACAACCATGATCCATTACCTCCACGCACTCATTCCCTGCCTCTTGGCGCAGCAGCCCTTCATCGAGCCGGCGGTGCTCGAAGGCGACAACGTCGCCGGAGTCGGACTGGTGACCTTGATCGACAATCTGGCCATCAACGACTCCGGCGACTGGCGGGTCGAGGCCGATACCGACAACGCCGACACCAATGCCGACTCGGTGATGCTGAGCCCGGGCCTCACGGTCTTCCTGCGGGAAGGCGACGCCCTGACCCTGCCCGCGGGCGCCAGCCTGGACAGCTTCGATTCCGTCACCCTCAACAACCTGGGCCATAGCGGCTGGAACTTCTTCCTGGACGGAACGATCGGCACCAGCGACGACTCCGGCATCTACATCAACGCCAACCTGGTGCTGCAGGAGAGCTTCATCTCCACGTCGCCCGGCTTCAGTCCCGGGACGCCGTACATCGGCTTCTTCGAGACCAAGATCAACGACAGCAACCGCATCCTGGTGGTGGCCAGCGTGGACGACCCGATCATCGCCAGCACGGTGGACCGGGCGCTGGTTGTCCTCGACACCGACCCCTCGGGCGCGCTGCTCGGCGAGACGGTGCTGGCCAAGGAAGGCGACGTCCTGCCCGGCCAGATCGAGACCGTGGCCGATTTCGGCACCGGCCCGCACAACTTCGCCTTCAACAACGCCGGGAGCGCCCTGTACTTCGCGGACCTCAACGGCGACACCACCCTGGACGGCGTCATCTACCTGGACAGCACGATCCTGGCCCAGGAAGGAAGCCCCGGTCCGATACCGGGACGCAACTGGGAGAACCTCTCCAGCCGCCCCATGGACCTCAACAACTTGGGCGGCTTCGTGTTCCGCGGCGACCTGAACGGCGACACGACCACGGACGAGGTGATCGTGCAGAACGGCGCGGTGATCGTGCAGGAAGGCGATTCCCTGCCCGGCATCGCCCCGTTCCGGCTCACCGGCTTCGGCACGGGCCCGCTGCTCATCGACGACGGCGGCAACGTGCTCTGGTTCGGCGACTGGGACGACCCCGACACCACGCGCGACACGGGCCTGTTCTTGAACCGGACTTTGCTGGTCCAGGAAGGGGAGACCCTCATCAACGGCATGCTGCTGGAGTCCCTGTCCAGCACGCAGGACGCGTTCTCGCTGAGCGACAACGGCAAGTGGATCCTGTTCGAGGGCTCGCTGGCCGGCGCCGTCAACGGCGCGTTCCGGGCCAGCTTTCCGCTCACGCTGCTGGAGCCCACGCCGGGGATCGCCGGCCAGGTGAACATCCTCGTGGCGAACAACGCCACGCCCAACGCGGGCGTGCACTTCGCCGGAGGCAGGCTGCCCGGCGCGACGCTGGTCAACTGCGGGGCGGGCACGATCACGCTCGACATGGCCGACCCGCGCCGTCTCGGCCTCTCGTTCGCGGACGCCTTCGGCAGCGCCGGCATCAGCGGCAACGTGCCGGCCAGCCTCGCGGGCGCCACCATCCTCCTGCAGGCCGTGGACTCGTCCAACTGCGAGGTCAGCAACCTCGTGGTCTACACGCTGCAGTGACCGCAGCGGGCGTTCCTGGGAATCCAGCGCGGATTCCCAGGAACGCGGTCATTGCGCTACAGCTGCACGACGTTGCTGGTGGCGCAGCTCGTCAGGTCGAGCGCCTGCACGCGCACCACGCCGCAGGCGCCGGATGGCACGTTCACCGGTCCGAGCTGCCCGTTGCCGCCCGGCCCGAGGTTGACCACGCCGCCGAGCGTCGCGGTGTTGTTCAGGTCCAGCATCGTGCCCGCGCACGGGCGGCCGCCCGGGATCGCGATCGGGCCGCCGGGACCGAGGCAGTAGATGACGGCCGCCTGGCCGTTGGCCGTTCCGCCGCCCACCTGCGCCGTCATCTGCGCGCCGCAGGTGCCGGTGACGCTGAGCTGCAGGCCGCCGCCCAGCATGTAGGTGTGGAAGCCGATGCGCCAGCCGCAGTCGGCGAAGCACCCCGGCCCGAGCAGGTACAGGAAGTTCGGGTACAGCGGCGGATTGGGCGGCGGCACGTAGCTGCCGCCGATGTTCATGCCGGTGTCGTTGCCCTGCATTTCGATCACGAACAGATCGCCGGGATTGAGCACGATGTTGGCGGAGGTGGTGTCGAAGAAGTAGGAGTGGTAGCTGGTCTGCGTCGTGTCGTAGCTGCCGCTCCACACCACCGGCCCGGTGTTCCAGCCTCCGCCCAGCCGCACGCGCACGTCGATGTGCGAGCCGGTCGCGGCGCCCAGGAACTCCAGCTCGAAGCCCTCCAGGGTGCCGGCTATTCCGGCCTGCACTTCTGCCTGCCAGACCAGGAACGAAGTGCTGCCATTGTACGAGGCGCTCTGTCCGCCGAGCGCGCCCGCCTCGCTCGTGAACGGGCTCAACTGGTCCAGGGTGCCGGTCTGCGCCAGCGCCGCGGGCGAGGCGAGCACCAGACCCAAAGTCGCGACGAGGGAAAGGCGAGAGATCATGGGTAAGCCTCCACAAGGTTCAAGGGACAACGCGGGGGATCAGCACTCTACACCTGCCGTTGCGGGGGTCCCCTGGGGCACTACTGGACGAGCGCCACGTTGCTGGTGGCGCAGGTGGCGACGTCCAGCGCCTGCACGCGCATGCGCCCGCAGGCGCCGGAAGGCACCGTCCGCGGCCCGATCCGGGCGTTGCCCAGGCGGCCGGCCTGGCGCACGCCGCCCAGCACCGTGGAGGCGTTGAGGTCCAGCACCGTTCCGGCGCAGGGACCGCGCAGGATCGTGTGTCCGCCGCCCGGGCCTGTGCAGTGGAAGAAGGCCACGGGCTGGTGCGGCGTCGCGCCGGACACCGTGGCTTCCATGACGCCGCCGCAGGTGCCGCTGAGGAACAAGGAGAACCCGGAACCGCCGCCGCCGCGGAACTCCAGGCCGCGGATGTCCGGGCCCGGCGCGGAGCCGCCGATGGCCGTCAGCACGCCGCTCTGCGGATTCACCAGGTAGAGCGTGTCGCGCATGCCGTACAGAAGCCCGGCGGCGTCGAAGCACAGGGCCTGCACCTCGCTGGCGGAGCCGCCCACGCTGAAGTTCACGTCCGCGGTGGCCGCGGTCAGCGGATCGATGCGCACCAGCCCGTCGCCGAAGCCGGTGCCGGTGCCGGCGGCCCAGCCGTACAGGATGCCGTTGCCGTAGGCCAGGCCCTGCACGCCCCAGGCCCCCATGGCGCCAACCAGCACGCCGGAGGCGGTGGCGGGGTCCAGGGTGTAGAGGTCGTTGGTGCCGTAGATCGGGGCGCTCAGCACCGAGTCCACGGCATACAGCACGTCGCCGGGACCGAACGCCAGGCCGCGGATGCTCTGCAGCGGCGTGCGGCCGATGCACACCAGCGTCCCGGTGCCCAGCTCCAGCCGGTACAGGTCCGACACCGCCAAGGTCAGGTTGTTGGAGGCGGCGTAGATGCGCCCCTGGCTGTCCCGGGCCATGGCGTTGAGTCCGCCCACGCCGGTGGAGTTCTGGAAGATCGCCTGACCGGTGGCGGGATCCACGGTGAAGAGCTCGCCGAACCAGTTCACCCCGATCATTTCCGGAGCCTGCGCGGGAGTGCGCGCCGCCAGGCACAGCAGCGCGATGAAAGGGGTCAGGTGCCAGCGTCGCATGGAAGGATGCTCGGGAGTGGTGGAGCAGGCACGGAGGGCCTTCCCCAATCTACGCCGGGCGGGAAAACACGCTGGCAGGCGCACGACGGCGCCCGGCGGGTCGCGAAAAAGACGGCTACGACCCTCTCAAACGAGCTTCGTCCTGCCGGGGACGGCGACTTCCGGCGCCGGCAGCGGGCCGAACTTCAGCTCCTTGGGCACCAGCTGCTCCCGCGAGTTGAGGGCGAAGTCCCAGGTCACTTCCTGGCCGGTGTACGCGGCCATGCGCCCCATGATGGCGGTGAGCGTGCTCTCGGCGATCTGGCGGCCCTCGTTGAGGGGCTTGCCGGCGCGGATGCTGGCGATCAGGTCGGCGTGCTCCTGCACGTAGGGGTTGGGTGCATCGCCCTCGAAGTGCCAGGGATTCGCGCCGGAGATGGAGCCCGATGGGTCGGAGACGCCCTTGGTCCCCTGCACGCGCTCGCCCACGCGCCCCGGCGTGCCGTCCTGCTGGCGGCACATGGACAGGACGCGCGCGCCGCCGGGGTATTCGAACTCGATGGCGAAGTGGTCGTAGATGTGGCCGAACTCGGCCTGCACGCGCGCCGCCCGCCCGCCGACGCCCATGGCCTTCACCGGGTGGCTGCGCAGCGCCCAGTTCATGACGTCGAGGTTGTGCACGTGCTGCTCCACGATGTGGTCGCCGCTCAGCCAGGTGAAGTACAGCCAGTTGCGGATCTGGTACTCCATGTCGCTCCACTCGGGCTTGCGGTTCATGTGCCACAGCCCGCCCTGGTTCCAGTAGCACTGGCCGCCCACGATCTCGCCGATGGCGCCGTCGTGGATGCGCTTCATGGCCTCGAGGTAGGGGAGCTGGTGGCGCCGCTGCGTTCCGGCCACCACGCCCAGCTTCTTCTGCTCCGCCAGCTCCGCGGCCGCGATCACGGCGCGCACGCCCGGCGCGTCCGTGGCCACCGGCTTCTCCATGAAAACGTGCTTGCCGCCCTCGATCGCGGCCTGGAAGTGCACCGGGCGGAAGCCGGGGGCGCTGGCCAGGATCACCAGGTCCACGCCGGCGTCCAGCACCTTGCGGTAGGAGTCGAAGCCGGCGAAGCATGTGTCGTCGCTGAACTTGCAGGCCTCCGGGATCTCCTGGAGCAGGTTGCGGCGGCAGTCGTTGACGCGGTCCTGGAACACGTCGCCCAGGGCCACGATCTCGACGCCCTCGGCGGCCTCCACCGCGTTCACCGCGGCGCCGGTGCCGCGCCCGCCGCAGCCGATCAGCCCGACGCGGATGCGGTCGGCGCCGGCGGTACGGGCGGCGCGGGCGGCGAAGGCGGGCGCCGCCAGCAGGCCGGCGCTGCCGGCCGAGGCCTTCAGGAAGTCGCGTCGGGAAGCGGCGCGCGCCGAGCGGGGGGGGAGAGAGGACATGGCATTGCGTTATAAGGGCAGCCTCCGAGCGCGTGTTTAGTCTGTCGCCGCCCCAGGAGCGCAAACCCCATGTCGCGATCCGCCCTCTGCCTGCTGGCCCTGCTCGCTGCCACCGCCTGCGCCGAGAACCCGCCGGCCGGCGGTGGTCCACCGGCCAACGAGGCGCAGCGCCAGGCCGCCGACTTCCTGGCCCGCTACAACGCGGAGTACCAGCGCCTGCAGGCGGCCTGGAACGAGGCGGAGTGGGCCGCGCTCACCCGTATCGTGGAGGGCGACGACAGCCGCGTGCAGGCGGCGCAGGCGGCGCGCCGGGCCTACACCGACTTCACGGGCGCGGCGGCCAACATCGACACGGCCAGCCGGCTGCTGGCGCAGGACAGCGAGCGCCTGCAGCCGCTGCAGATCCGCCAGCTCGAGCGCGTCCTGTACTGGGCGGCCGCCAATCCGGAGACCGCCAAGGACCTGGTGGCGCAGCTCATCGCCAAGGAAGGGCCGCACATCCAGAAGCTGTACGCCTTCGAGTTCCAGGTCAACGGCCAGCCGATGACGCCCAACGAGATCGACGAGAAGCTGCGCACCAGCACGGACCTGGCCGAGCGCAAGGCGGTGTGGGAGGCTTCCAAGGAAGTCGGGCCGCCGCTGAAGGACGGGCTGGCCGAGCTGCGGGACCTGCGCAACGGCGTGGTGCAGCCGCTCGGGTACCGCAACTTCTGGGCGTACCAGGTCTCGGATTACGGCATGACCGTGGCCGAGATGCAGGCCATGCTGGACCGGATCCAGCGCGAGCTGCGGCCGCTGTACCGCGAGCTGCACACCTGGGCGCGCTACGAGCTGGCCCGCCGCTACGGCCAGCCCGTGCCGGACCTGATCCCGGCGCACTGGCTGCCCAACCGCTGGGCCCAGGACTGGAGCGCGCTGGTGCAAGTGGAAGGCGCCAATCTGGACGCCGCCCTGGAGAACAAGAGCGCCGAGTGGCTGGTGCGCCAGGGCGAGGACTTCTACGTCTCCATGGGCTTCGAGCAGCTCCCCGCCAGCTTCTGGAGCAAGTCCTCGCTGTACCCGGTGCCCAAGGACGCCGGGTACAAGAAGAACACGCACGCATCGGCCTGGCACATCGACCTGGACCACGACGTGCGCTCGCTCATGAGCGTGGAGCCGAACGCCGAGTGGTACGAGACCGTGCACCACGAGCTGGGGCACGTCTATTACTACCTGAGCTACGCGCGGCCGGCGGTGCCGGTCCTGTGCCGCGACGGCGCCAACCGCGCCTTCCACGAGGGCGTGGGCTCGCTGATGGGCATGGCGGCCATGCAGCAGCCGTTCCTGGAGCGGCGCGGCGTGCTGCCGCGCGGGACCCACGTGGACGCGATGCAGCTGCTCCTGCGCGAGGCCCTGAGCCAGGTCGTGTTCATCCCGTTCAGCGCCGGCACCATGTCCGGCTTCGAGCGCGCGCTGTACGCCGAGAACCTGAGCAAGGACCGGTTCAACTCCCGCTGGTGGGAGCTGGCGGCGCACTACCAGGGCGTCAACCCGCCGGAGCGCCGCGGCGAGCAGTACGCGGACGGTCTGAGCAAGACCCACATCCACGACGACGCCGGCCAGTACTACGACTATGCCCTGAGCTACATCATCCTGATGCAGCTCCACGACCACATCGCCCGCGAGATCCTGCACCAGGATCCGCACGCCACCAACTACTACGGCCGCAGGGACGTGGGCGAATTCCTGCGCTCCATCCTCGAGCCGGGCGGCACGGTGCACTGGCAGGACGTGCTCCGGCAGGCCACCGGCAGCGACATCTCCGCCGAGCCCATGCTGCGCTACTTCGAGCCGCTCATGGCCTGGCTCAAGGAGCAGAACCGGGGTCGCACCTACACCTTGCCCGAGATCTAGCCTGCAGCGGCGCCGCGCGCGGCCCTGGACAAGGCCGCGGGAGCAGTGAGAGGATGCGTTTTGCGCCTTGACGGCGCACCCCCCGCGCGCACGCCGGCAACGCGTGGCGCTAGCCTCGGCACCTTCTTGTCCCGGTTCCCCCATGCGATTTGCATCCGCAGCGCTGTCCGCCTCCTCGGCCCTCCTCCTGTGCGCGGGCCTGGCGTCCGCCCAGACGTATCAGGGCTACTGGGAGCCGCCCTTCGACCATGACCTGGCGGGATTCACCATCCCCCCGCCCGGCGACGAGTTCGTGTCGGTGCACATGGCGCTGATCCCCAAGGGCCCCAACCGCGGCAAGGTGCTGGTCTGGGACCGGCACGACAATCAGCCCAAGGGCTCCTGGATCCAGCGCTGGTCGGTGGCCGACGTGGCGGTCACTCCGCCCGTGTTCCAGAACGGCAACCTGACGCTGCCCAGCGCCAAGGGCGACCTGTTCTGCGCCGGCCACACGTGGACCTGCGACGGCGACCTGTTCGTGACCGGGGGCACCACGTTCTACCGCGAGCATCACGAGGACTTCCGCGGCGGCGTGCTGACGTACATCTACGAGCCGGACCTGGGCAGCATGGGCGAGTGGATCCGCATGCAGGATTCCAAGGAGGCGCGCTGGTACCCGACGACCACGGTGCTGGGCAACGACCAGATCATCAACGCCGGCGGCACCGACGACGGCTACGTGGACAACTACGAGGTCTTCGATCCGCACGCGCGCACCTGGCTGACATTCAACGGCAGCCGCCTGCTGGACGGCCCGCCCCGCCCGTACACGCGCTTCGGCTGGTATCCGCGCCTGTTCCTGCTGTCGTCGGGCCAGGTGTTCCTGGCCGGCATGTGGGGAGTTTCGGCGCGGCTGGACCACGAGAACGCCCCGGGCGTGTGGGAGCTGATGGACGACGGCGAGTACTTCCGCTACGTGTACAACACGGCGGTGCTGGTGCCCAACCTGGAGCCGCGCTACGAGGACGCAGTGCTGCGGCTGGGCGGCGACGCCTTCGACGTCGGCGCCATCGGCTATGGACCCACCAACGTCGTGGAGTACTGCGCCGCCGGCGCCGCGGCGGCGCCGGCCTGGAACTGGAAGAAGGCGCCGCCCCTGCGGCGCGGCCGCATGCACGCCAACGCCGTGGTCCTTCCGGACGGGAGCCTGCTCGTCATCGGCGGGCGCCTCAACTCGAGCGACGTCTTTCCGGGCCTGTTCACGCGCGTGCCGGAGCTGCTGCACCCGGAGGTGGGCGTGTGGCAGGACCAGCCCAACGCCGCGTCGCCGCGCGACTACCACTCGACCGCGGCCCTGCTCCCCGACGGCCGCGTGATCTCCGCGGGCGGAGAAGCCGCGCTGTGGGACTACCAGGTGTTCGTGCCGCACTACCTGGCGGACGGTCTGCCGCGTCCGGTGCTGCACCCGCTGGCGTCGGAGGACATGGGCTACGGCCAGGTCTGCACCTTCCAGCACGACGTCATGCCGGCGGGCACGAAAGTGCAGAAGGCGGTGCTGGTACGGCCGGCGTCCATCACCCACCACACCGATTTCGACGCACGCTACGTCGCGCTGAAGGTCCTCGGGCAGGACAGCGGCAGCATCACCGTGGTCACGCCGAGCGGCAGCCGGCGGGCGCCGCGGGGCTACTACATGCTGTTCCTGGTCAGCAACCAGGGCGTTCCCTCGGAGGCCGGCTGGGTGCGTTTGCAGTAAGCGCCCGGCCGGCCGGAGAGGCGGGGAGGCGCGGCGGCGCCGCCCCGGGAGTGCGCGGGTCCTGCGGCTACGGGCAGTAGCGGTTCTTCTGCGCGTTCATGCTCGAGAAGTGGTTCTGGCCGCTGCAGGAGTCCGCGGAGTTGTGGAAGATGCCGAAGTACGACGGCGACAGCACCGAGCGCATGGTGCACACCTGGCAGCAGTGCTGCAGCGTATATGTATGGCCCACCTCGTGCTCGGTGATGTTCGCTTCCAGGTTCGAGTAGCGCTTGACCAGGGCCCTCGGCAGCCCGACATAGGCGATGCCGATCGCGGAGCCCTGCGTCGGGTCGGCGCTGTACGCGATCATCATGCACTGGCCGGCCAGGCCTCCGCCCTCGGCGTAGGCCTCGTCCAGCAGCCGGCTGATGGTGTTGCTGTCCTTGGAGTCCCAAGTGTAGTAGGAGTTGGGCACCAGGTCGATGCCCCAGTTGGCGTGCATGGCGTTGTCCGCGCTCTCCACGATGCCGGAGATGGTGGATTGCCAGCCCGAGCCGTAAGCCGCACGCCATTCCTCGTCGCCCGGGTGGTGCGTGCGCACGCTGGCGCGGATCGAACCGCCGGGGCCTCGTTGCGGGCGCAGGAAGCGGTTGAGCCTGCGCTCGGCTTCCGCGGTGAAGAGCTCCTCCGGGGTCAGCTCGCGGTCGATCTGGAACGAGCGGCCGCGCACGTCGGTGAAGAGCTCCTGCGCGAACTCGGCGTCCCAGGCGGCGAAGTCGGGGTAGTCCGCCGGATCCGGCAGCACCTTCCAGATGCGGCCGTGGCTGTCGACGAAGGGGCCGCCGTTGTCGTTCTGGGCCAAGCCAGGCGCGCAAAGAACGGCCAGTCCAAGGGCTCCAAGGAGTTTCATGAGAGCATGTTCCTCAAGGGGGATCGGGTTCGTTGAACCCAGGGGGGCGATCACTATACGCCGCCCCGACGCGGGCAGGCGCCGGGCGATGGAACAATCCCGGCGTGGCCGAGAAGCTCCTCCCCAGCGTCGAGATCGAGCCGGCGCGACCGCCGGCGCAACGCTCTGTCATCTGGCTGCACGGCCTGGGCGCCGACGGCCACGACTTCGAGCCCGTGGTGCCGTGGTTCCGCCTGGCGCCGGAGGCCGGCGTGCGCTTCGTGTTTCCGCACGCGCCGCACATGCCGGTCGGCATCAACTTCGGCGTGCGCATGCCGGCCTGGTACGACATCCACGAGGAAGGCGGGCGCATGCGCGCCGAGCCCGAGGGCGTGCTGCGCGCCCAGGAATGGATCCGCGCGCTGGTCGCCCGCGAGAACGAGCGCGGGGTGCCCAGCGAGCGCATCGTGCTGGCCGGTTTCTCGCAGGGCGGCTCGCTGGCGCTGCACACCGCTTTGCGCCACCCGGAGCGCCTGGCCGGCGCCGTGGGGCTGTCGTGCTTCCTGGTGCGCGCCGGGACGCTCGAGGCCGAGCGCAGCCCGGCCAACGCCGGGCTGCCCATCTTCCTCGGCCATGGCGAGTCCGATCCCATGGTGCCGAACCAGTACGGGATGGAGGCCCGGGACACGCTGCTGGCGCTGGGCTATCCGGTCGAATGGCATTCCTACCCCATGGCACACCAGGTGCTGCCCGAGGAGATCGTGGACCTCGGGCGCTGGCTGCGGAAGCGCTGGAGTCAGATCTGACCCAGGCGCCGCCCGGCGCGCAGGAGCGCCAGCGGGTAATGCGTGCCGCGCCACACGATGCCGGCGTGGCGGAGGCAGTGCCAGGCGGAGCGCAGCAGGATCGCGCCCATCAGCAGCAGCCCGAGCGGCCAGAGCAGGGCGCCCCAGGGGTCCTGCCGCGCCCGCCGTCCGGCGATGAACCCGGCTGCGGCCATCAGGCCGTAGGCGGCCGCTCCGAGCGGCCACAGCAGCGGGTGCAGCAGCGCGGCCAGCGGCGCCGCCGCCCACAGCCCGAACAACAGCAGCAGCAGCGCGAGGCGCAGGTAGCTGAAGCCGGCGGCGCCGCCGAAGATGTTCTTTTCCAGCCCCCGGAGCATGGAGCGGAAGTCGCGGTACCACTCCACGCTCACGTCGCCGCGCGCGAGGGCGAACCCGGCGCGCGCGCCGTGGCGGCGCACGAGCAGCGCCAGGCCCATGTCATCGCCGACCTCCATGCGCAGCCATTCGAGCCCCTCCGTGCGCCGCAGCGCCTCGGAGCGCACCAGGTTGAACGCGCCGATGCCGATGCTGGGGCCGGGCGCCAGCGTGCCGTCGCGCCGCGGGCGCGCCGGCAGGGTCAGGAGCATGCCGACGGTCCCGGTGACCAGCGCCATGGGCAGCGAAGGCACGGCCACGCGCGGGCCCAGGCTCAGGTGATCGAGCGCGCGGTCCTCGGCCAGCGCCAGCGTGCGGCGCAGCAGTCCGGGCGCGAAGTGCACGTCGGCGTCGGTGAACAGCAGCCATTGGCCGCGCGCCGCCGCCGCGGCCAGGTGCAGCGCGTGCGGCTTGCCCAGCCAGCCCTCCGGCAGCTCGCGCACGTGCAGCGCGCGCAGCCGGGGATCGGCGGCCGCCAGCCGGTCCAGGATCTCGCCGGTGCCGTCCGTGGAGCGGTCGTCCACCAGGATCAGCTCGAAATCCGGGTAGTCCTGCGCGAGCAGCGTGCGCGCGGCCGTCTCGATGTGCGCGGCCTCGTCGCGCGCGGCGGCCAGCACGCTCACGCTTGGCCACGCCGGCGGCGGCGGGGGGCTCAGGTCCTCGAGGAACGCGATGTGCAGCGCGTTCCACAGGGAGCGGGCTCCGGCCAGCAGGGCGATGGCGCAGCCCAGGCCGAGGACGACTGCGCCGATCACGGGAAGGTGAACGTCACGCGGTTGCTGGCCACGCAGCGTCCGGCCTCGAAGGCCTGCAGCAGCAGGCGGCGGCCGGACAGGCCCGCGGGCACGCTCCCGCTCCATGCGGCGACGCCGCCGGCGCCGGCCGTGGCCACGGCGACCAGGTGCGGGTCGGCCATGTCGAGGCTGATGCCGGGGCAGCCGGGCACAGGCGCGATCCCGGACTGGAAACCGTACTCCAGCACCACGGGCCGGCCAGGTGTGGCACCGCTCAAGGCCACGGCGTTGAGCTGTCCCGCGATCCCTGGGACCGGCGCCGAGAGGACGAAGCTGTGCTGCGCGAACAGGCGCGTGGCGCCGCAGCGGTCCCCGTTCACGTCGGTGCGCTTGATGCCGGCCACAAGGTCGGCGTGGCCGTCGTTGTCGGCGTCGCCCGCGGCCCCGATGGACCATCCCAGCCAGTCCACCGGCGCGTCGCCGTTGAACGTGTGCTCGGTCTCGCCGCTGGCGCCGGCGTACACGCGCGCGCTGCCGGTATCGAGGCCGTTGTTGTCGTCCTGGTAGGCGCTGGCGGCGACCCGGCCGTCGCCGAGCAGGGCCACGCCGGTGCCGAGACGGTCGCCGGCGGCGTCGCCCAGCGCCGTCCACAACACCGCGGCCGTGTCGGCCGAGAGCAGGACCGCCGCGCCCGCGTCGGCGCCGTTGCGGTCATCATCGGGAGCGCCCACGAAGACGTCCGGGATGCCGTCGCCGCTGGCGTCACCGCCCGCGGCCGTGCCCACGCTGGCGCCGCCGGCGCCGGCCACCGACCAGCCGAACAGGCCGGACGGCGCCGCGCCGTCGGCGCGCTGCGCCGGGGCGAAGGGGGCGAACAGGTACACGCTGCCGGTGTTGGGCCCGTGCACGTCCGTGAACGGCGCGCCGGCCGCCACGCGCAGCACGCCCGTGCCGAAGGGATCGCCGATCCCGGCCACCGACCATCCCAGGCCGTCGCCGGCGGCGTCGCCGGGCCGCGTGTAGAGCGCCGAGAGCGTGGCGCCGGAGAACAGCGTGACGCTGCCGGAGGAGGCGCCGCGCGGGTCGTCGTCCGGGGCGCCCACCGCGAAGTCGGGCACGCCGTCGCGGTCCAGGTCGCCGCAGCCGGCCGCGCTCCAGCCGAAATGATCGCCCGCGGAGCCGCCGGCGAAGATGCGGATGGGCGCCCCGGTGGCGCCGGAGTAGAGGAACGCGCTGCCGGAGTCCGCGCCGCCGCGGTCGTCGTTGGGCGCGCCCACCAGCAGGTCCGGCACGCCGTCGCCGTTGATGTCGCCGACGCCGGCCACCACGAAGCCCAGCTCATCCCCGGCCGAGTCGCCGGCGAAGTAATGGATCAGCGCGCCGCCGGCGCCGGAGAGCACGGCCGCGCTGCCGCTGTGGAAGCCGTTGGGGGCGTCGAAGCGCGCGCCGCTGATCACGTCGGCGCGGCCGTCCCCGTCCACGTCGCCGCAGCCGGCCACGGAGAAGCCGCTCTCATCCGTGGCGGAATTGCCGTAGGTGGTCCACAGCGCATCCTGGACGAGACACAGAGCGAGGGTCAGGATCATCCGTCCAGGCTACCAGACGGAACGGCGTCAGCTGCGGCCCCAGACCTTCCACGGAGCCTTGCCGCCGGCCCACAGCTTCTCCAGCATCTGGTACTCGCGATACGTGTCCATCGGCAGCCAGAAGCCCTCGTGGCGGTAGGCCATGAGCTGGCCGTCGGCCGCCAGCCGGCTGAGCGGCTCGCGCTCGAAGATCAGGTCCTCGCGGTCGTCCAGGTAATCGAACACCTTTCTGCTGAGCACGAAGTAACCGCCGTTGATCACCGCGCCGGAGATCTGCGGCTTCTCCTTGAACGAGGTGATGCGGTCGCCGTCCAGCTCCAGGTCGCCGAAGCGCCCCGGCGGCATGACCGCGGTGAGCGTGGCCGCCTTGCCGTGCTGCTTGTGGAAGCGCACCAGCGCGGCGATGTCCACGTCGCCGACGCCGTCGCCGTACGTCAGCATGAAGTGATCGCCCTGCACGTATTTCTTGATCCTCTGCACCCGGGCGCCGGTCTGCGCCGCCTCTCCGGTGTCGGCCAGGGTCACCTTCCAGCCGGCCTCGTCGTGCAGCGCGGGGTAGTGGATGTCCGTGCTCTGGTTCAAGGACACCGTGAAGTCGCTGGTGAAGGCCTGGTAGTTCAGGAAGAACTGCTTGATGTCCCAGCCCTTGTAGCCGAGGCAGCAGATGAAGTCCTTGTGCCCGTGGTGGCTGTAGATCTTCATGATGTGCCACAGGATCGGGTAGCCCCCGATCGGGATCATGGGCTTGGGGACGTTGGCCACTTCGCCGCGAATGCGCGTGCCTTGGCCGCCGCAGAGGAGTACGACCTGCATGGACGATGTCCGAATGGGAGGAGGCCGGGGAGCGCCGCGTGCGTTGCTAGACAGGCTCCCGGGAGCCGGGTAATTTATCAGCCCTCCGGCCCGCAAACCTCCCCCAGGCGCATCTAAATCCTTGGCCTTCAATAAGAAGCGTTCACCCTTCTGGCTCGACCGGAAGGTGCTGGTCACGGGCTGCACCGGCCTCGTGGGCTCGTGGCTGGTGGCGGACCTGGTGGACGCAGGAGCCGACGTCGTGGGCCTGATCCGCGACCAGGTGCACCGCTCCAACCTGGTGCGCATGGGGCTGGACCGGCGGATCAGCGTGGTGCACGGCAGCGTGGAGGACTACCCGCTCATGGAGCGCGTGCTCAACGAGCACGAGATCCAGACCGTCATGCACCTGGCGGCCCAGACCATCGTCGGCATCGCCAACCGCAACCCGCTCAGCACCTTCGACGCCAACATCAAGGGCACCTGGTCCGTGCTGGAGGCTGCGCGCCGCACCCGGACCGTCGAGCAGGTGGTGATCGCGAGCAGCGACAAGGCCTACGGCGACCAGCCGGTGCTGCCCTACGACGAGGACACGCCGCTGCAGGGCACGCATCCTTACGACGTCAGCAAGTCCTGCGCCGACCTGATCGCCCGCGCCTACTTCGTCAGCTACAAGCTGCCGGTGTGCGTGACGCGCTGCGGCAACTTCTACGGGCCGGGCGACCTGAACTGGAACCGCATCGTGCCGGGCACGATCCGCAGCGTCATCCGCGGCGAGCGGCCGATCATCCGCTCCGACGGCACGCTGATCCGCGACTACTTCTACGTGCGCGACGGCTCGGCCGGCTACATGTTCCTGGCCGAGAAGATGGCGGAGATGCCGAACATCCACGGCGAGGCCTTCAATTTCAGCAACGAGATCCAGATGACGGTCCTGCAGATCACCGAGAGGATCCTGCAGGCCATGGGCTCGGAGCTGCGGCCCGTGGTCCGGAACGAGGCGAGCAACGAGATCCTGCACCAGTACCTGAGCGCGCGCAAGGCGCGCGAGCTGCTGGGCTGGGCGCCGCGCTGGAACCTGGACAGCGCCCTGCCGGAGACCGTGGACTGGTACCGCCGGCTCCTGGCCGAGGAGCCCGAGGCCGGGCTCGTGCACGCATGATCCACGGCGTCAAGGTCATCCCGCTGAAACGGATCCCCGACGAGCGCGGCGTGATCCTGCACATGCTGCGCTGCGACGACCCGCACTTCGAGAAGTTCGGCGAGATCTACTTCTCCGGGGTCTATCCGGGCGCGATCAAGGGCTGGCACATCCACAAGGAGATGACGCTCAACTATGCCGTGCCGGTCGGCATGATCAAGTTCGTGCTCTACGACGAGCGCCCGGACTCGCCCACCAAGGGCGAGCTCATGGAGCTGTACCTCGGCGAGCACAACTACAGCCTGGTCAGCGTGCCGCCCGGGGTATGGAACGGCTTCAAGGGCATGGGCTCCGGCATGGCGCTGGTCGCCAACTGCAGCAGCATCCCGCACCGCGCCGACGAGATCGGGCGCTGCGACCCCTTCGACAACCACATCCCCTACGACTGGAGCCTGAAGCACCGATGAGCGCGCCGCCCGCGGGCACCCGCGTGCTGGTGACCGGAGCGGGGGGCTTCATCGCGTCGCACCTGATCCCGCGCCTGCTCGACGGCGGCTGCGTGGTGCTGGCGCAGGAGCCGGAGCGCTTCGCCGCGCGCCTGGCGGCCTGCGCCGGCCGCGTGCAGCGCCTGGACGGCGCCTGGGGCGAGCCGTCCACGGAGCAGCAGGCCGCCGGCTTCGGCCCGCAGGTCGTGTTCAACCTGGCCGGCTACACCGACCAGTCGCACTCGCGCGAGAACGACCGGCGCCAGTTCGACGACCACCTCGGCATCGCCTTGTCCGTGGTGCGCGCCAGCTTCGGTCCCGGCCTGCAGCGCCTGGTCCACGCCTCCACCAACGAGGAGTACGGCAACAACCCGGTGCGCCACCGCGAGGACATGCGCGAGATGCCGATTTCGGCCTATTCCGCGGCCAAGGCCGCGGTCACGCACTACCTGCAGATGCTGGCGCGCTCCGAGGGCCTGCCGGTGGTCCTGGTGCGCCCCTTCCTGGTGTACGGGCCCGGCCAGGGCCGCGGCCTGGTGCACGCGGTCGGCCAGCGGGCGCTCCGCAACGAGGCCTTCGACACCACGGAAGGGCGGCAGACACGCGACTTCACCTACGTGGACGACGTCGTCGAGGGACTCCTCGACGCCGCGACCGTGCCCGGCATCGAGGGCCAGATCTTCAACCTCGGCACCGGCGTCGAGACCGAAGTGCGCGAAGCGGTGACCCTCATCACCCGGCTCGCGGGCGGGCGGCCGCACTTCGGCGGCCTGCCGACGCGCCCCGGCGAGATGATGCGCTCGGTGGCCGACCCGCAGAAGTCCCGGGAGAGCCTCGGCTGGCGCGCCCGCGTCTCCCTGGAGGACGGCCTGCGCCGCACCCTGGAGGCGCTGCGCCCATGAGCGCCGCCGCGCGCCCGCGCTTCTCCGTCGTCATTCCCGCGTACGACGAGGAGCCGAACATCCGGCCCCTGGCGCAGCGCATCGCCGACACCTTCGCCCGCATGGGCGTCCAGGACTGGGAGATCGTGTTCGTGGAGAACGGCAGCCGCGACGGCTCGCTGCGGCTGCTGGAGGAGCTGCACGCGGCGGACCCGCGCGTCAAGTACCTGTCCCTGTCGCGCAACTTCGGCCACTCCGGCGCCGTGTGCTGCGGCTTCGACCACGCTGGCGGCGAGCACGTCGTCCTGATGGACGGCGACCAGCAGGACCCGCCGGAGCTGATCGCGCAGTTCTGGGACAAGATGCAGCGCGAGGCCCTGGACGTCGTGTATGGCGTGCGCGCCCGGCGCGAGCGGGAGCCCTGGCTCAAGCGCCTGGGCATGAAGCTGTTCTACCGCATCTGGCGCAGGACCGCCTACGTGCACGTGCCGCTGGACGCCGGCAACTTCTGCCTGATGAAGCGCGGCGTGGTCGACGCCATCTGCAGCATGCGCGAGCGCGGCCGCTTCGTGCCCGGCCTGCGCGCCTTCGTGGGCTTCCGCCAGGACGGGATCCCCTTCGAGCGCCCGCCGCGCGGCGGCGGCCAGGCCAAGACCAGCTTCGCCATCCTGACCGGCATCGCGCTCGAGGGCCTGCTGGCCTTCAGCGTGTTCCCGCTGCGCCTGCTCATGCTCCTGGGCGCCGGCGCCATGGCGTTCTCGGTGGTCGTGAGCGCGGTCCTGCTGGTCCTGCGCGCGCTGTTCTACCTGGGCGTGCTGGACAGCGTGCCCGGATTCACGTGGAACAGCGTGTTCATGATCCTGATGGCCGGCGCGCAGATGCTCGGCATCGGCGTCATCGGCGAGTACGTGGGCCGCGTGTACCAGGAAGTCAAGCAGCGCCCGATCTACGTGGTGCGTACCCGCGGCCTGTGACCGCTACTGTTCCAGGTACCAGGTGAGCCAGTCGCCGGCCTCGCGTTCCATGGCGCCGCCGCTCCACAGCTCCAGGGCCCGCACCAGCACCTCCGTGATCGCCGGCGTCAGCCTCGTGATCTTCACCACCGAGACGTTCGTGAACGAATCCGTGGCGGGGGCGGCGGGGTAGAAGACCGCTGTGTTGCACTCGCCCGGGATCACCCCTGCGATCGGCACGCTCGCGGAGCGCACGTCCACCACGATCTGGACGTCGCGCCCGGCGAACACGTAGCGGTTGGGCGCCTTCTTGTCGTAGCCGCTGAGCGTGAACGCCAGGTAGTCCAGCGTCTGCGCGCCGCCATAGCGCGCCAGGTGGAAGGCGGCGGCCGCGCGCTCGCTTTCCGAGGCGCGCGCCACGCTCTCGTACCAGAAGTTGCGCGAGTAGTCGGGCCACAGGATGGAGGCCGCCTGGGCCGCGCCGTCGCGCGCCGCGGCGCTGCCGTCGCGCAAGGAGCGGTCCAGCAGCAGCGGCGCGAGCGTGATGTCGCCCAGCTTCTGGTCGGCGGCCGCGAGCGCGCCGGCGCGGCGCACGAACGGGCTGCGCGCGTCCAGGGCGTCGCGGATGTCGGCCAGCCCCAGCGCCGCCGGCTGGCCGGTGGACGCAGTCTGCAGCTCCGCCATCAGGCGTCCGCCCAGAAGCAGCACGCGCGGGCCCCCGTCCGCGAGCAGCGCGCGCCACAGCCAGTCCACGCGCTTGCCGAAGGCGGTCCTGGGCGGCACCGGGTCCAGCTCACGGCCCCAGCTCTCCAGGGCGCGGCACGCGGCCACGGTCAGCTCCTCGGCCACCGCTCCGGTGTCGCGCTCCTCCGCGTACGCGGCCAGCTCCAGCAGCTCGCTCAGGTGCCCGGCGCCCGCGACGCCGTCCACGAGCTGGCGCGCCGCGAAGGTCGGGACGGGCCAGGGCATCCCGGCCCAGTCCCGGTGCACGCGCTGGGTGGCGGTCACCGCCACCGGGTCGCTGGGCGTGTGGAAGACGCCGTACGGCGTCTCCACGTTGCGGGCGCCCGGAGCCGGCACGTCGGAGGCCTCGACCGCCCTGCCGCCCGCGGTCAGGGCCAGGGTGACGTCCTGCGCGGGAGCCTGCGCGGCCAATAACAGCACCGGGAGCAGCGCGCTCATGGGCGCAGTCTAGGAGCCAGACCAGGGTGACCCAAGCCGCGTGCGACATGTGACTCGGGCCTCGTTCGCGCCCCGTTCGGGCCCCAGGAGCCGGCCCGGCGCCCTCAGGGTGCGAGGGGGCGGCCGTCGGCGTCGATGTCGCGGTCCACGGCCAGCAGCCGCGGGGGCACTTTCTCCCCGGACGCCGCGCGGCGCACCAGGCCGAGCGCGGCGCTGGTGAGCTGCGCCAGCACCTCGTCGATCATCTCGGTGGCGACGCCGTAGAACAGGAAGTTCACGGGCCGGCCGCCGGCGATGAGGACCACCTCGCGCTGGCGGTCGGGCAGGGTGAACTGGAAGCGCTGGCCGTAGACGCGGCCGGTGACGGCGTCGTACACGTCCGTCACCGCGATCTGCACGCGCCGGCCCTGGATCTCCGGCGCCGGGGCGCGCAGCAGGCGGTCGATCCACTCGGCCAGGGCGCTGAACTCCTCGGTCTTGGTCGAGCCGCTGGCCAGGATCAGGCGCGGCCGTTCCCCGTGCAGCAGCCAGTCCTCGAGGTCGACGCCTTCGAGCAGGGACTTGCCGACGACGCCGAAGATCATGTCCAGCGCGCGGCGCCGGTCCAGCGGCAGGTCGCGCCAGGCGCGCGTCTCGGCCGGAGCCGGCGCGTCCACGCGCAGGTCCACGCCGCTGAGCTGGGCCGCCGAATCCAGCAGCCGCCCGCGCAGGTCGCGCATCAGGAAGCTGCCGATGGAGCCGCGGCTGCCGAGCACCACGCAGTTGCGCCGGCTCAGGATGCCGCCGGCGCCGGACAGCACGTTCTCCACCGCGTTGAGGATGGAGAGCGCCACTTCGCGCGATTCGGCCTGCGTCTTGTGCCGCGAGACGGCGATGCTGAACGCCGGGTAGGCCAGGCGTCCCAGGGCGCGCTCGACTTCGTCCAGGCGGTTGAAGCCGTTGCGCGTGTGCTCCACGGTGCCGAGCAGCACGCGGTCCAGCACGTCGCGCAGCAGCCGGACGTCGGCCCAGTCCGGATCCACTGGCGCCATCAGCTCGCGTACGGTCCTCCCCTCCAGGCAGGCGCGGTTTAGGGCCGGCGCCAGGTAGCCGCCGTCCTCGATCAGGAGCACGCGCGTCCCCTCCTTCTCGGCGCGGGCCACCAGGCGCAGGAACTCGACCAGCCCGGCGGCCTGCATCGCCTCGTAGAAGCGGCCGCGGCGGCGGCGCAAGGCCTGCGCCAGCTCCTTCTCGTTGGCCAGGGACGAGAACTGCGTGCTCAGCCGGTAGTGCCCTTCGACGCTCTCCGCGTCGGGCACGTTGCTCAGGCTGAGGCTGCGGAACTCGGCGGCGGGCAGGTCCAGCAGCGGCCCCAGGTAGCTGCCCGGGGTCTCGCCGGCGTAGCTCACGAACAAGGTCTCGAGGTCGCGGCAGCCGAGCCGGCGCAGCGCGGCGACCAGGCCCAGCACCTCGGCGGTGATGTGGTGGACCAGGAACAGCTTCACGCCCGCGAGCGGCCGCGTCCCGGCTGCGGCCACCACGCGCGACAGCGCCGGCATCCGCTCCAGGAACGCCTCCACGTCCAGGCGCTCGCGCCGCCGCCCCAGGCTGATGTTCAGCTCGCGCCCCAGCTGCGCCAGGTCCAGGTACACGCTGACGTCGCGCACGACCACGCGCACGACGGCGCGCCCGTCCAGGAGCTCCCGGATGCCGCGGTCCTCCAGCGCCAGCAGCACGCGCTTGAACAGGTGGTCCAGCTCGGCGGGATCGCCCTCGACCAGCATCGGCACGAAGTCGTCGCTCCAGCTGATGACGGCGCGCTCGATGCCGCCCAGCCCGGCCTTGCCGAACTGGGTGAACAGGTGGCTGTGCGCCTTGCGGCTCTCCACGAAGGCGCGCCGGCCGCGCTCGGCCTCGCGCCGGGCGCCGTCGCGCCAGGTCTGGGCGATGCGCGTGCTCCCGGCGATGAAGGTGCGCGCGCCCAGGTCGGCCACCGGCACGTGCCGCACCGAGCTCAGGTCCAGGCGCCGCCCGCGCGGATCCTCGATGGTGATGCGCAGGAAGCAGCGCCGCTGCTCCTTGCTCGAGACCACGCGCTCCAGCACGAAGCGCGTGTCCAGCGGCCCCGCCGGCGCGGGCAGCGTGAAGTCGAACACCAGCGCCGCCGGCTCCGCCGCGAACAAGGCGTTGCGGTACTGCGCGCGCTGCAGCGTCCCGAACAGCACGCGCAGGTGGTCCTGGAACAGCTCCGGACTGGCGGCGATGGAGCCCAGCACCTCGTGCTCGGCCACCACCTTCACCAGCGACACGCCCAGATGGTGCAGCAGCTCCGGGTTCTCGCGCGGATGCACCGGCCGCTCCACGCTGATGTCCACGCGGTCGGCGTCGGCCTGGTCGACCACCAGGTCGCCGAGCGCGCGCGACAGCACCGACAGCCCGTGGAACAGCGGGAGCTCGGTCAGGTCCAGGGTCCAGGTGCCCGCGTGCAGCTCGCAGGCCGGACCCAGCGTGGTCTGGAAGCGCGTGGCGGGCTGCGCCTCGCCTTCTGCCTGCTCGACCACCGCCTTGATGCATTCCGGCGACTTCGCAGTCACGAACGCCTCATTCATCTTTCCCGCGTCGAAGTGGTGCGACACCATCCGCTCGCCCAGCCGGTCCATGCCCGGCACGTGCACCAGCAGATCCAGCGCCGCATGAAAATCGCCGCAGCGGCTGCTGGTGAGCCGCAGCCCGCGGCTGCGGATCGCCTCCAGCAGCACCGACGGCGCGCCGCCGCCGGCCTCCGTGACCAGGATCTCGCCCCGCGGACGCACCAGAGCCACCTGACGCCCTTCCACAGGTCGCAGCACCTCGTCCACCTGCTCGGTGCGATCCACCACGGCCACGTCGGCGCGTGGCAGGGTGCCCAGCGGCTTCTTCTCCACCTGCGCCAGCAATTCGGCGGCAGAAGACCCGCGCAGCACCTGCGCCTTCTCCGCGAGCCACTTCGGCGGCGCGCCGCGCGCCAGCCAGGCCACCACCGGCTTGCCGCGGAACCGGGCCAGGGCGTCCGCTTCCAACCGCCCGATCCCGACCTCGTCCACGACCAGCTCGGTCAGGTGCCGCAATCCAACCGCCGGCCGCCCGTGCGTCGACTTGAGATGGACCTCGCGCTTCGCCAGCCGCACCGCCAGCTCCAGTCCCTGTGGATTCCCTGTCGTGTCGATCACGACCTCCGCCAAGCCATCGGGCAGGGCCGCACCGTCGCCTTCGGCGAGAACGGCCTCGTCAGCGCCCAAGGCGCCCGCCATTTCGAGCAGCTCGCGGTGCCGCGCGATCGCGATCAGCGTGAACGGCCGCTGGTGGCGCTCCCGCCACGCTGCGGCGGCGGCCACGACCAGCATCCCGAGCCGCCGCGGCCCCAGCACGGCGATGCGGTCGCCCGGCTTCGGCGCCACTGTCTGCACGGCGTGCAGGGCCGCCGCCAGCGGCTCGGTCAGCACCGCGGTGCGGTCCGGAATCGAATCCGGCACCGGAATCGCCGCGTGCACCGGAGCCAGGACCCAGGGTCCGAAGCCGCCGGGTAGCCGGTCGATCCCGAGCACCGTCCGCTCGGGACAGTGCGTCGGCAGGCCGGCGGCGCAGAAGGGGCAGTCGCTGGCCACGCCGCGCGCCTGGTGCGAGGCGTTGATCTCCACCACGTAGCGCTGCCCCTCCTCGTCGACCGCCAGCACCTCGTGGCCGGTGGTCTGTGGCAGCGGGAATGGCAGGAAGGCCCGCGCAATATCGGTGGAGCAGATCCCGCATTCCTTCACGCGCAGCAGCCGGTAGCCGGGCCCGAGCTGCAACTGCGGTCTCCCGTCCCGCAGCACGCTCCAGCCGCGCTCCATCGTCCCTTCGAACCGGAACCGCGCCACGCGGAAGCTTCCGTCCGCGTGGTATTCCGGCGCGGTGAATTCGACTTCGGTCCGGTTTTCGGTGTTCGCCAAGCCGCTCTTCGACACCCGGGATGCCCTCGTTTTGGGGTGAATATCTTAGCGAGGAGCGGAATCCATCACTCCAGGACCACTTCCTGGACGGTGGCGGCTTCCAGCAGGAGCGTCCGTCGCGCAAGGTACTCGCGTTCGTTGCGCAGGGTCAGCGTGACTTCACCGGCGGGCAGGACGAAGTCCACGCTGCCGCCCGGAGCGATCGGCTTCCAATCCAGGAAGCCGAAGTCGGCTGCGGCGGAGCAGCTCATGCCGTCGAAGCCGCGTGAAGTCCGCACATGGACGCGCGCGGCCGGCTGCAGGGTCAAGACCAGTCCTTCGACGTTCTTGCCTTCGGTCACCTGGACTCCAGGCAGCATGGCGATCGCGTCGGCGCTCACGGCGTAGATCAGGTAGTGGTTCGCCTCCAGGCCCTGGAAGGCGAAGAAGCCGGAGGGATCCGTGGTCGTGGATAGCCGCCTGGCGTTCTGGCTGAGCGCAATGACTTCAACTCCCGCGGCCGGTGCGGTGCGCTGGAAGACGCTGCCTTGGACCGCCGTGCCACGCGTCAGGCGCAGGACGATTCCTTCGGCGCCGGCTTCCGCCATTATCGGCTCCGAGCTCCTCAGTCGCATTGCCGGCTCCAGCATGCCTTGTGGCAGGAAGCACTGGACCTGGTGCGGGCCCGGCCACAGCGGGCCGAGCGCAAAACGGCCGTCATCGTCGCTATTCGTCATCACGAAGCCGGCGCCGGGCATCGGCATCGCGACCACGGGAAAGCCGGCGACCGGCGCCCCGTTGGGGTCCACCAGAGTGCCACGGATGAAGAGGCCTCGCGCAACCCTCACCGTGACCTCCAGCTCGGCCTCCGTGCCGGTCACGCGCACCGGCACACCAGTCGGGCTCACCTCCGACTCCGCAATGAAACCTCCGGGTCCGGCCACACCACTGGAGACGCCGACCAGGTAGTTGCCGCGACTGACATCGACGAAGGAGAAGGTGCCATTCTCATCCGACGTGGTCATGCGCGTGCCACCGGGCATGGCCGAAACGACGTAGTGCAGGATGTCGGCGGTCATGTCCAGCGACAGGAAGCCGTCCTCGCTCACCAATGACACGGAGGTATTTCGGACGGGAACACCCTCCTGGTCCAAGATCCGGCCCCGGATGCGCGCGAGTGCAACTGCGGAATAGTCCAGACGCCGCTCTTCGCCGGGGGCCAGCACGACTGCTTCCTCGAGCTTGCGCACGTCGCCAGGCCATGCGAATTGCAGATGGAGCGGCACTGCGGCGGGCAGCGCATCCAGGCGGAAATCCCCGCCGGACGTGGTCGTGGACCACTCCACTGGCAGGTGAGAGGCTAGCCAACCGGCCTTCCAGCCCAAGCTCTCGGCGTCGGCACTGGCGGTGACCAGGATGCCATCGGCGGGCGCGCCGTCCGGGCCGGTCACGCCACCGAAGACGGTACCCGTAGCGAGCAGGCGCACTTCCTGACTCTGTTCGGCCGTCGCGTGTCCGGGAGCGACCGGCACGAACTGCAGCCCGAAACCCGGTTCGGAGATCTGCAGGTGCGGCGTGGTCCAGGAGCGCGTTGTCAGGTGGATGAAGCCGTTCGCATCGGTGACACTGGCCACCGTCGCATCGCCATCCTCGAACAAGGACGCTCGAGCGCCTGCGAGCGGGCGGCCATCCGCGTCCGCGACGACGCGCGCCCAGAACTCGAGGTCCTGGCCTACGGGCAAGCGGATCGTCATGGTGCGCTGCTCGCCCTCGCCCAGCGTCGGTACCGGAACGCGGCGCAGACGTCCGATGGTCTCTGGATCCGGGCCGTAGACATCGAAGCTGAGCTCCAGGTTTGCCGGGACTTCCACGCTCGCGCGGCCGTGTTCATCCGTCGCCAGCTCCAGGGAGCTGGTCCATTTCGCCACGCGGTCCCAGGCGACCAGAAACCCGTCGCGACCCTGATATGCATATGGATCATCATCGATCCAAGCGGCGAAAGCAGACCACTGCCGGCGGTCTGTCGGCTCATTCAGGCGGATTCGGGCTGCGGCAACGGGCGATGCGTCGGTCTGCCGGACTACTTCGAATCGGAGGGTGGCAGTGGGGAGCTTGCGGATGGCTTCTGCCGGCGCCTCCTCCCGCCAGGAAGGAGCCTCGGGCAGAGCAGCGGGGACGGCGGGTGGCTGCGGGCTCGTGCTGGGCCCCGGAGACCCGGAAGTGGCTTCCGGGCTGCGCCCTAGGTAAAGGGCCAGCCCGCCCAGGGCGAGCAGCCCCAGTCCTGCTGCGAACGCGGCTCCGTGGATCGCCCGCATGCCGTGGCTATCCTGCTCGTGCGGCATCATAGACCGCAGCGAACGCAGAATAGGGCGGCATGGAGGCCTCCGCCGCCGCACTTGCCTGGATGATGGTCGCCGTCGTCAGTTTCGATGCCCAGGAAGCGGCCGCGCCGCCGGATGTAGTCGATCACGGGCGCTCCGACTACGTGTTGGTCGTGGCGGAGGAAGCCGGTCCTGCCACCCGCTACGCCGCGGGGGAGCTGCAGCGGTGGCTGAAGGAGATGACGGGCGCCGAGCTGCCGATCGTGGCCGACACCGAGCCGCCGCGGCCGCACGAGATCCTGGTCGGGCCGTCGAAGCGGCTCTACGACTATGGCATCGCGTTGCGGCTCGGTCCGCTGGGGCAGGAAGGCTATGTGCTGCGGACGGTGGGGGAGCGGCTGCTGGTGGCCGGCGGCGAGCCGCGCGGCACTTTGTACGCGGTGTATGGCTTGCTGGGGGATCATCTGGGCTGCCGCTGGTTCACGCCGGAGGTGAGCCGGATCCCCAGGACGGAGCGGCTGCCGCTGCCGCAGCTCGACGAGAGCCGCATCCCGGCGCTCGAGTACCGCGACGTCTTCATCCACGAGTGCCACGACGGCGACTGGGCGGCGCGCAACCGCCTGAACTCGTCGCACGCGCGGCTGGAGGCGCGACACGGCGGCCGGGTGGAGTACGCGGGATTCGTGCACACCTTCAACGACCTGGTGCCGGTCGAGAAGTACTTCGAGACCCATCCGGAGTACTTCTCCGAGATCGACGGCAAGCGCGAGCGCGAGCAGACCCAGCTCTGCTGCACCAACGAGGAGGTGGTCCGGATCGTGACCGAGGAGGTACGCCGCCGCATGCGCGAGCATCCGGAGGCCATGGTCTTCTCGGTGTCGCAGAACGACTGGTTCCGCTACTGCCAATGCGGCCCCTGCGCCGCGCTCGCGGCGGCGGAGGGGTCACAGATGGCGCCGGTGCTGCAGCTCGTCAACCGGGTCGCGGAGGCGGTGGAGGAGGAGTTCCCGGACAAGGCCGTGGACACGCTGGCGTACCAGTGGACGCGGCGCCCGCCGAAGACGCTGCGGCCGCGGCGCAACGTGATCGTGCGCCTGTGCAGCATCGAGTGCTGCTTCGCGCATCCCCTGGCGAGCTGCGACAGCCCGCAGAATCAGGCTTTCGTGGCCGATCTCGAGGGTTGGGCGCTCATCTGCGACCGGCTCTGGGTCTGGGACTACGTGACCGATTTCGCGCACTACCTGCGGCCTTTCCCCAACCTCCGGGTGCTGGACGCCAACATCCGGCTGCTGGCCGAGAATCACGTCACCGGCATCTTCGAGGAGGGGAACTACAGCTCGCCGCAGGGGGAGTTCCAGGCCCTCCGCGGCTACGTGCTGGCCCGCTGCCTGTGGGACCCGGCCTGCAACGCCCTGGAGGCCCGCGACGAGTTCCTGGCCGCCGTCTACGGGCCCGCTGCCGGGCCGATCCGGCGCTACCTGGAGCTCCTGCATTTCGGCGCCGCCAGCCAGCACCTCGGC
Source organism: Planctomycetota bacterium (assembly GCA_004295085.1). Lineage (GTDB taxonomy): Bacteria > Planctomycetota > UBA1135 > UBA1135 > UBA1135 > SHNF01. Next base: position 87,706 of record SHNF01000018.1, read on the forward strand.
ATCTACGACGGTGTGGACGCGCCCTACCTTGGCCAGGATTGGCAGGACGCGGCCGACAAGCTGTTCGACGCCGCCGAGACCGCCGCCGCCGGCGCTCCGGAGCTGCTGGCGCGCGTGCGCGCGGCGCGCCTGCCCGTGGACTACGTCGCCGTCGAGCGCGCCCGCGCCGGCGGAGCGGCGGCGGACGCGGCCCTGGCGCAGCGGGTGCGGCGCTTCTTCGCCGGCGCCAGGGAATGCGGGCTCACCGCGGTGGCGGAGTGGAACGGCGCGCTGGAGGCCTACGAGCAGCGCGTGCGCGCGATCCCCGGTCTCGCCCGCGATCGCTGAGCGCGGGCGCCGGGCCGCGCTACTTGCCGGGATAGGTCTTGAGCACGTACTCGGCCCACTGCCGGTCGAAGGCGTCGGCGTCGAGGCTCCAGGCCTGCTGCAGGGCCTCCTGCTGGCGCGCCAGCACCTGCTCCGGCGTGGGAGCGCAGGTGATTCCGGGATAGCTGCCCTTCATCATGTCCATGAAGGTGGCGAAGCCGGCGTCGCCGAGGCTCATCAGGTAGTCCACGCGCGACCACATCATCATGTGGTCGGCCAGCCTGCGCCCGTCGAAATCGGTCCAGGCGGTGAGCTCGGCAGCGCCGGGGTAGTAGTCGTTCTTGACGCGCCCGCGCACCTTGGGCGGCCAGTTCCAGGTGCTGCGGGTCTCGGCGGCCTCTTCGGTCACCGCGCTGAAGTTGTTGTAGGAGGGGTCCACGCGGCGGGCGTACCAGTGGGCCAGGCCTTCCTTCCACCAGATGGGCAGCTCCACGGTGTAGAACTTGTAGCCAGACACCAGGTTGTGGACCTGGTTGAACACGACGCTGCAGTGCAGCGCCGTATCGTTCTTGAGCGCTCCGTCGCCGTACTCGGTGGAGATGGCCATCAGCAAGGTGCCGCTGTGGGGGAAGTTGTGGCGGCGGGAGCGGTCCTCCGGAGTCGCGGTGAAGCGGCCGAAGAACCGGCCCACGGAGCTGGACTTCTCGAACAGCAGCAGGACGTACTTGCCGGGCTGCCCCAGGTACGGACCGTCCCCGCGGTACTCGCCGTTCACCAGCGTGCCCGGCCCCGCGGGGAAGTCGGCGTCGGTGCGGCCCAGGCGCCGCTGGAAGTCCGCGTACAGGTCCTCCAGGCGCCGCGCGTACAGGTGCAGGCGCAGCCAGGGATCGAGCTTGCGCTGCTCCGGGTCCACTTGCGGGAAGATCCGGCGCAGCTCGGCCAGCTCGAGGCGCAGCTTGTCCCGCTCCTTCTTGTCCTCGGCCACGTAGGCCGGCAGCGTGGAGCCGATGCGGAAGTGGGCGGTCTCGACCCAGAGGATCTCGATGTCGCCGAGCGCCTTCTCCACGTCGCGCGTGCCGAACTCGACGCGGGCGTCGTCCTTGGCCAGCGGGAAGGGGCCGTAGGACACGTATCCGGCCAGCTTCCGCAGCTCCGGCGCGTCCTCGCTGTAGGGATCCGGACGCCGCGCGGCGCCGTCCTTGGGCGCCTGGACGGCACCGGGGGCGGGCAGCGCAAGGAGCGCAAGGGCGAGGAGCGACACGGGATGCGGAGGTAGCCCGAGTTGAGGGTGGAGCTGCAGGAGGCGGTTCTGCAGCTCCCGTCCCGCCCCTTGTCCTAACGCGCCGGCGCGGCCGGTGACGCCACTTTCAGGCCCAGGTCGGCGGCTTTCTCCTCCCTGGCGAGCGCTTCCTTCTTCTCCTTCTCCAGGCGCTGGATGTCCTTGCGGATGCTGCGCGCCTTGGAGGAATCCGGTCCTTCCTTCTCGATCGCCTCGTCCAGGCGGTCCTCCTGCAGCACGATCTGGCCGTCCAGTGCGTCGTAGTGCGCCAGCAGCTTGAGGATCTCGTTGACCGCCTTTTCCGGGTCCTTCGCGTAGTCGGCGCGCAAGGCGGCGTGCATCGAGTCCCACAGGTCGCCCTGCGACTGCGCGCCGGAGAGCGGGATGGCGCTGGAGCCGTCGCGGCGCGCCAGCAGGAGGTGCGGCGGCTCTTCCTCGGGGAAGACGTGGCGGAACGGGTGATCCTCGCGCAGCACGTCCGGCGGCAGCTTGACGCAGTGGAACCAGCGCGCCAGCAGCAAGGTGCGGTCGTTCTCGGCGCTGGTGCTGAGCAGGGCGACCTCGGAGCCGACGCAGGCCTGGCACTCGCGCAGGATCAGCAGCGGCCGGGGGTCGTCCTTGGCGATGGCGCGGAAGGCCTCCTCGCGCGGCAGCGCCTTGTCCGGCTGCACCGAGACCGTTTCCCAGTCCAGCTTGGCCAGCGCTTCGGGCTTGTACACCGGGTAGTCCCAGCGAATCTTGAGGCGCGACTTGCTGGTCTTCTGGCGCGTGATGGCGATCGGGATGCGGGGCGCGCCCGCGGCGGCTGCGAGCGTCGCCGCACCTGCGCTCGCCGGGCCGACGGGCGCCGTGGGTGTGGCTCCCGTGGTCACCGGAACCGCCGGCGTGGCCGCGGCCGGCGCCGGAGCGGTGTCACCGGGGCCGCGATACGTGGTCGGAGCCGAACTGGCTCCGCTGCCGCCGCATCACTGGGGAACAGCGCCCGCCGCCGTGCCGGCGAAAGCGCAGAATAGGGCGCCAAGGCCCACGAAGAGCGTGAGGTGGTGTTTCATGAGCGGACGCTCCACCGGGGGTGGAGGGTTCTTCGGACTAGGGCTCTGAGCATAGCGTAAGAGCGGTACCGTGGCGGTGCGGTTCCAGGAAACCCCTGTGCAAGCGGAATTGGCGCCCGAGAACGAGGTCCGGCAACTCCTGTACCTGGGGGTGGCCCTGGCCATCGGGCTTCTCGTGGGGACGGAGCGCGGCTGGCAGGCTCGGGACGCCAAGGAAGGCACCCGCGTCGCCGGCATCCGCACCTTCGGGGTCCTGGGTCTGCTGGGAGGCGTGTGCGCCCTGCTGGCCCAGAGCCTGGGCCCGTTCTTTCTCGGCCTGGCCTTCCTGGCGGTGGCCCTGTTCCTGCTGGGGACCTACGTCCTGTACTCCCGGCGCACGGGCGACGTCGGCGCCACCACCGAAACGGCGGCGCTCCTGACCTTCGGGCTGGGGGCGCTGGCCGGCGGCGGCTCGCTCAGCCTTGCTTCCGCCGCGGCCGTGGTGCTGACCTTCCTGCTGCGCCTGAAGCCGGAGCTGCACCGCTGGGTGCGCAATCTCGATGCGCGCGAGCTGCTGGTCGCGCTGCAGCTGCTCCTGGTGCTGGTGGTGCTGCTGCCGGTGCTTCCGGACCGGGGCTATGGCCCGTACGAAGCCGTCAACCCGTACCAGATCACGTGGATGGTCGGGCTCATCCTGGCCATTTCCTTCGCGGCCTTCGTCGCCATGCGCCTGGCAGGTCCGCGCGCGGGCCTGCTGCTGACCGGGCTGCTCGGCGGGCTGATCTCCTCCACGGCGGTCACGGTCGGCCTGGCGCGCCGGGTGCGCGAGCACCCGGGGCTCGAGCGCGTGCACGCCGCGGCCATCATCGCCGCCTCGTGCATGATGTTCCTGCGCGTGCTGCTGCAGGTCGCGCTGGTGAATCGCGCGCTGCTGAGGCATCTGCTGGTGCCGCTGCTGGCCGCCGCGACCGCGGGCGCGCTGGCCGCGCTGCTGCTGTGGCGGACCGCGCAGCGCGACAAGGCCCGCGACGGCTCCCAGCCGATGCACAGCCCCGTGGGTCTCGGCGCGGCCTTCCGCTTCAGCCTGCTGCTGGCCGGCATCGGCCTGGCGGCCCGGGCCCTGCACGCGACCTTCGGCGATTCCGGGATCTACGCCGCCTCCGCGCTCTCGGGACTGGCCGACGTGGATGCCGTGACCTTGTCCTTGGCGCGCATGGCCGGTGGCAGCCTGGAACCGGGCGTTGCCGCGCATGGCATCCTCCTGGCCTCCGGGGTCAATACCCTGGTCAAGGCCGTGCTCGCGTGGTGGATCGGCGGGAAACTCCTGGGGCGCGTGGCGGCGGCGCCGCTCCTGCTGATGCTGGCGGCGGCGGCCGCCGTGCTCCCGGCGCGCATCCTGGTCCCATCCGGGTCATTGCAAAGCACCGGCGGGGGGGATTAGTCTAGTCGCCACCCGCGGCCCAAGGACCGGTCGGTCCGTCCTGAGACACCCGCGGCCCCTCGAGGAATCCAACCGCAACCGATGAAGAAGACCACCGGAATCATTCTCGCGCTGCTGGTCGTGCTGCTGGCCGTCAGCTGCGCCGCCGGACCGCACCAGCTCGCTCGCACGGTCGATGACTGGGATCAGAGGCTGTATGTGGATAAACCGTTGCTCGACGGCATCCTGTACTTCATCCCGGTGATCCCGCTGGCAGCCCTGGTTGCCTCCATTGGCGACTTCCTGATCGTGGACGCCTACTCGTTCTGGATCAAGGACCTGTGGGACGGCGAAGGCACCGGCTACGAGCACTACGAAGTCGCGCCCGTGGACGGACAGATGCAGAGCCTCCTGATCGACGACGCCAAGTTCATGCGGGTCAAGTAAGGCGCCAGGGCGTCCGCAGGCGGAGCCAGGAAGGCCTGCCTGGCTCCGCTTCGTACTATTGCTGGCGCTGCAGCTCGGCCAGTTCCAGCAGGATGCCGTCGTCCAGGCGGCGCACGACGTAGCCCGCCTGGGGCGAATACCACATCACCGTCACACGCTCCAGGAAGGTCCCCGGGAACATGACGTGGGCTCGGCGCCAGATGCGCAGGCAATCGAAGCTGCCGGCCGGCGTGGTGACGGTCTCACGGGCGTCGCAGTGGTAGCTGGCCAGCAGAGGCAGCGCGTCCTGCCCGGGTGACTTGCTCACGAAGTCGCAGGTCCAGCGCTTGCCCACCCACAGCGGCCAGCAGAACTGCGCGTCCATGGGAGCGAGGACGCGGGTGACGAGCGGGGCATCGGCTTTGTGCTGGCCCAGCTCGCCCAGCCCTTCGGTGTACGCCACCCGGATGCCGCTGTCCTCGTCGACCAGGATCCATTGCGCGCCGGCGGGGTCACCCGGCGCCGGAGCCTCCACGCGCAGCGGCAGGCGCAGCTCGTTGCCGCGCAGGTACACGTAGCGGTCGCCTGGAGTCCAGCGCGGCTGCGGGAAGGTCTCCGCTCCGGCCGGAGCTTCCCGGTCCCAGGTCACCAGACCCATGCCGCTGCCCTCGGGAAGCTCCAGGCTGACGCAGGAGGCGAGCAGGACCGCCAGGATCATTCCGATGCTGGTGCGTGACATGTCCGGAGCTTGCATTTCCCTCGCGTGTCCTTCCGCCGGGGCGCGCTTATCGTAGTCGCCCCGGCGCATCCATGGCTGCATCCGTCTCTTCCAACCCCGCGGTCTCCGCTCCGGTCGCCACGGCGGTGCCGGCTCACCATCCCAAGGGCCTGCGCGGCCTGTTCTTCACCGAGATGTGGGAGCGCTTCTCCTACTACGGGATGCGCGCCCTGCTCGTGGGCTACCTGGTGCAGTACCACGGCTGGCAGCCGTCGGACGCCTCCGCCGTCTACAAGTGGTACACAAGCCTGGTCTATCTGACGCCGCTGCTGGGCGGGATGCTGGCCGACCGCTACCTGGGCCTGCGCTCCTCCATCATCATCGGCGCGACCCTGATGGCCATCGGTCACTTCCTGATGGCCTTCGAGCCCCTGCCCGTCTTCTACACGGCCCTGGCCTTCCTGATCGCCGGCAACGGCTTCTTCAAGCCCAATATCTCCACGCTGGTCGGGCGCATGTACTTCAAGAACGACTCGCGCCGCGACGCCGCGTTCACGATCTTCTACATGGCCATCAACCTGGGCGCGTTCCTGTCGCCGATCGTGTGCGGCTGGCTGCGCGTGCACATGAACCAGGGCATGGGCTACCACTGGGGCTTCTCGGCCGCCGGTGTCGGCATGGTGCTGGGCCTGGCCTGGTTCCTGCTGAACCAGAAACAGATCATCCGCGACGTGGAGGCGACCGGCAACAGCCTGGCGCTGGCGCGCGACCAGCAGCAGACCACGGCCGCCGCGTCCACCACCGCCGATGAGCAGGCCGCGGGCGCCGGCGGCGTGGCCGGCGTGATCTCGAAAGTCTTCCCGCTGCTCTTCGCGCTCGTGGGCCTGGCCCTGCCGGTGTGGTACCTCGTGCAGTACCTGCAGGCCGGCGCCGGCGCGCGCGCCTCGGACCTGATCATGCCGGCGGCCTACGGCGCCGTGTTCGTGTGGATGAGCGTGACCCTGCTCGGCCTGCGCGGCGCGGCCCGCGACAAGAGCACGGCCATCTTCATCTTCTTCCTGTTCGCCGTGCTGTTCTGGATGGCATTCGAGCAGGCCGGCAACGCGCTCAACATCTGGGCCATCTTCAACACCGACCTGAGCCTGGGCAGCTGGACCTACCCGGCCGAGTGGTGGCAGTCCATGAACGCCATCCTCATCGTCGCCTTCGCGCCGCCGATCTCGTGGCTGTGGCGCCGCCTGGGCCGCTATGAGCCGTCCACTCCGGCCAAGATGCTGATCGGCCTTGGCTGCATGGTCCTGGCCTTCGCCGTCATGGTGGTCGGGGCGCGCGTGGAGGACCGGACCACCACCCGCATCGACAGCCCGGCGCTGCCGCCATTCCTGCTGGTGGATGCCGCCGAGGACGGCCGCCTCCACTTCGACGACGCGCCGGACGAGCGCGTGCACGCCGGGCGCCTGTACTACCAGCCGGTGGCCGAGGGCCAGGGCCAGCTCGCGGTCCAGGGCGTGCTGCCGCACTACGTCGTCAACGACATCCTGCACCGCAGCGCGCCAGAGGGCTTCCGCGCGCAGATGCAGGACCTGGAGGCGGCGACCCGCGACGCGAGCGCCGAGCGGCCGGTGACCATCGAGTTTCCGGACATGCCGGCCGGCTACCGCCCGCCGTACACGCCGGAAGAGCTGCAGGCGCGCGGAATCGCGGTCGATCCCGCCGCGCGCCGCATCCGCTTCGACGAGCCTCCCAACGCGCCGACGCGCGGCGAGCTGCTGGCCGGCGCGGCGCAGCCGGAGCTGCGCGACACCTTGTGGCAGCTGGAGGCGCAGAGCAAGGACGCGCGCGTCAGCGGGATCTGGCTGTTCCTGGAATACATGTTCGCGACCCTGGGCGAGCTGTGCCTGTCGCCGGTCGGCCTGTCCATGGTCACCAAGCTGGCCCCGCTGCGCTTCGCCTCGCTTTTCATGGGCGTGTGGCTGCTGTCCAATTCAGTGGCGCAGTACGCCGGCGGCTCCATCGGCGAGTCGTGGGGGATCGTGCCCCCGGTCCAGTACTTCACCTTGTTCGTGGTGACCTCACTGGCCGGTTTCGTGGCGCTGGCGCTGCTCCTGCGCCCCATCCGCCGCCTGATGCACGACGTGCACTAGGGGACACGCTCAGCGCGGGACGATGAACACCGGGCTGGTGAACGCCAGGGCGGAGGTGGACTGGGACTGGAGCTCCACGCGGTACCAGGAAATGCCGGTCTTCTGCACCGTGTCGTCCGCCAGGAGCTGGCCCGATCCGGTGACGCCGGTGAAGGCCTGGAGCAGCGTCTCGGCGCCCATGCTCAGTCCGCGGTACACGGCGATGTCCACCACGTCGGCGCCGGCGTTGAAGAACACGTTGACGTCGATCGGGTAGTTGTCCGGGATGCGGCTGGCCGGCACCAGGTTGATGGAGCCCATGTCGGCGCTGCGTCCGGAGCCGTCGCTCAGCTCCAGGGTCAGGAACGGGCCGTTGCTGATGTAGTTGCGCCCGGCGCGCAGCGCCGCGGTGACGCTTGCGTCGTTCATCGGCAGATCCACCAGCGCGTGGTTGCTGGGCCAGTCGAAGGCCGCATCGTGGGTGTCGCTGCCGCTGTAAGGGTACAGGACGCGGCCGGCCAGCAGGCGCCCGGTCCACCAGTCCACGTACGACGTGTTGGCGTTCATGATCTCGACGCCCCACAGCTGGTTGCGCTCGATGCCGAAGGCCTGCGCCACGCTGTTCCAGGCCCACAGCGAGGACGCGGCGTGGTTGACGATGCTGAAGCCGCCCTCGGCGTTGACGGCCGCGGTGTTGTCGCGCGCGTTGTTCATGGGCGGGTCGCACAACTGCAGGAAGCCATCGCTGCCGCCCACCTTGCGCGCGGTGATGCCGTGCGCGCCCATGTGGTGCACCGACAGCACTCCGCCGCCCAGGAAGCACAGCGCGTCGGCGCCGTCGCCGCCGGTCTGCGGGCCGGTCTCGCGGCCGGTGACCTCGGTGCCCGCCAGCAGCACGAAGCCGGGGTCGTCCAGGGCGACGGTCTCGGCGACCATGGCGTTGAACTCGCCGTCGCTGTTGATGCAGTAGGAGTGGGTCGAGGAGCTGAACCAGTCCACGCCGAGCGCGATGAACTGGCTCTTCAGGTCGGCATTGGTGAACGAGCCGGTGATGTTGACGGACTCCGCCGGGCAGTCCGGGCATCCGCCTGCCGCCTGGTCGCGGCAGTTGTGCACGTGCAGGTCGCCGGTCATCCACTCCTGCGCGCCGCGGCCGCCGCGCCCGGCGTGCCACTCCGCGGGGGGCGGCAGGTAGGCGGGGAGCAGGCTCAGCCCGTGGGTATAGACCGCCTCCTGCGCCCGGCCGCCGGCGTGGTAGCGCACGACCACGTCGAAGGCGGCCTCGTCGCCGGGCACCGCGGCGGCGCCGAACAGCGCGCCCAGGTCCACTTCGAAGCGGACGTTACGCACCTGCGGAGCGCCGGCGTCGCGCAGCGCGCGCACGGCTGCCTGGATCTCTTCGTAGTTGCGCGCCTCCTGCGCCGGACTGAGCACCACGCGCTCCGCCAGGGGCACGAACAGGCGGTTGTGGTGCCGGTGGCTCAGCTCCGGATCGGCCCGCTCGAGCTGGAGCAACAGCTCCTCGTAGGCTCCGCCGTCGCCGCTGAGCCGCTCGCCTTCCAGGTGCACGCGCGCCAGCACCTCGCCCGTGGGCTTGAGCACCGCCAGCTCCTCCAGGCTGAGCGGCTGCGCCGAGCCGTTGTAGAGCTGCACCTGCATGGGCGCGCGCACGTCGCTGCGGCGCACCTCGGTCATGAGGCCGAACGGCAGCACTTGCAGGCCGTCGCCGGCGGGCGCTTCCGAGGGGGCGCCGGCGGGAAGCCGGGACAGGAGGCCTGCGCCCAGGGCGCCGGGGAGGAGCAGGAGAAGGAGGGTGCCGCGCATACTCCCGCAAGGCTAGCACCGGGCCGGGCGCCGGCGCCGCGCCGCCGCGGCATGATCTAGCCGTGCGCCCTCCGGACCCCTGTCGCGTCGCCTGCGCGCTGGCGCTGGCGCTGGCCTGGCTGGCGCCCGCCGCGGCGGCGCAGGAGCCGGCACCCGGCTGGGCCGCGCGCTATCCGCCGCCGGCGGCCTCCGGCGGGTCCGTGCTGGAGCGCTGGCCGGCGCCGCATTTCGCCTTGCAGTCCGGCGAGAGCAGCCATCCGGCGGTGGCGCCGTCCGATCTGGCCGTGCGCCTGCAGACGCGCCTGCAGCTGGACGCTCCCGGCCGCTACCGTTTCGCCCTGGACGTCCAGGGAGGATCCGCGACCTTGAGCGTGCGCGAGCCCGGCGGGGGGGCCGGGGCCGAGGTGATCGCGCCGCCTCCCAACGGCTCCGCGGGCGGTGGTGACTGGCTGGAGCTGAAAGGGCCGGAAGCGCTGCTCACGCTGGAGTACCAGCGCCACGGCAATGCTCCCACGCGCCTGCGGGTGCTGTGGGAGATGGCGCCGGGCGAAACCGCCGGCTTCCTGCTGGAGCCGATCCCGGCGCGCTTCACGCGCGTGCCGGACGCCGGCGCGGGCGCACCTGCCGCCGGTGACGCCGGCCGGCGCGGCCGCGTGCTCCTGGGCGAGCTGGGCTGCGTGAACTGCCACGCCCCCGGCAAGAACGCGCCGGCGGCCGTGAGCGCGCGCCCGGGTCCGTACCTGCGCGACGTCGCCCGGCGCGCGGACGGCGCCTGGCTGCAGCGCTACATCGCCGGCCCGCAGGAGCTCGTGCCGGCCGCCGCGATGCCGGACCTGTTCGGAGACAGCCCGGCCGAGCTGGAAGACGCGCGCGCCGTCGCCGCCTACCTGCAGGAGCAGGCGTTCCTCGGCGCCCCGCGCCCGTACGCCGCACCGGAGGCGACGCCGGCATCGCTGGTCTTCGGGCGCCAGCTCTATCACGAGGCCGGCTGCGTGGCCTGCCACGGGCCCTTGCAAGCGCCCGCCGTGGCCTACGGCGACGAAGCCCTGCCCGCGGAGTTGCCGCAGCCTGCCGTCGCGCGTCCCTTCGGAGACCTGCGCGGCAAGTGGCGCGGCGGCGAGCTGGCCGAGTACTTGCGCAATCCGCTGGCCGTGGATCCGAGCGGCCGCATGCCCGCGTGCAATCTCGCGGAGAACGAGGCCGGCTGGATCGCGGCCTACCTGCTGGCGCAATGGGGCGCCGCCGCGGCCCCACCGGGCCCGCGTCCGGATCGCGCCCTGCTCGAGCGCGGGCGCGAGCAGTTCGCGGCGCGCGGCTGCGCCGACTGCCACCAGCTCGGGAGCGACTCCGCCGAGGCCTCGCGCCTGCAGGCGCCGCCTCTGGCCGCGCTCCGCTCGGGCGGCTGCCTGGACGGGGCGCCCGGCGCGCCGCGCTACGCTCTGTCCGAGCAGGACCGTGCGGCCTTGCGCCGCGGCATCGGCGAGGCCAATGCGGCCCTGGGGCACCCCGCGCCGCCGGACGCCGCGCGCCGCAGCCTGGCGGCGCTGCGCTGCGACGCCTGCCATGCGCGCGACGGCGCCGGCGGCCTGGATCCCTCCTTGCGCCCGTACTTCCGCGCCACCGTCGGCGCGGACATCGGCGACGAGGGCCGCATCCCACCCGATCTCTCCGGCGCCGGCTTCAAGCTGAGCAGCAGCTGGCTGCGCACCGTGCTCACCGGCTCCGGCCGCGCCCGCCCGCACATGGCCGCGCGCATGCCGCAGTTCGGCGCGCCGGCCGTGGAGGCGCTCGTCGCGCAGCTGGCGCAGGCCGACGGCACCGCGCCCGACAGCGACCTGGAAGCGCCGGCCGCCGCGGCGGAGCTCGTGGCCGCGGGACGCCAGCTCGCCGGAGTGCGCGGCTTCGATTGCACCTCCTGCCACGCCTTCCGCGACTTCCACAGCAGCGGCGCTCCGGCCATGGAGCACTTCACGACGCGGCTGCGCTACGAGTGGTGGAGCCTCTACGTGCACGACCCGGCGCGCTTCAAGCCCGGCACGCGCATGCCGCGCTACTTCGAGAAGGGCGGAAGCGTGCTGACGCGGGTGCTGGGCGGCGACGCGCACGCCCAGGCCGACGCCCTGTGGGCGTACTTCGCCCAGGGCGAGTCCATGGCGCCGCCGGAAGGCGCCGGCGCGGGCGGCAACTTCCTGCTGCGCCCCCAGGACCGGCCGCTGGTCCTGCGCACTTTCCTGCGCGAGGCCGGCACGCGCGCGGTCGCCGTCGCCTTCCCGGGCGGCTGGAACTTCGCCTTCGACGCGCAGCGCTGCCGCCTGGCCTACGCCTGGCGCGGCGACTTCCTCGACGCCTCCAGCTCCTGGACCAACCGCGGCGGCAGCTTCGCGCAGCCCGCCGGGACGCTGGTGTGGCGCGCACCCGACATCGCCTACGTGCTCATGCGCCTGGGCGGCGCGCCTGAGCCCGCGGAGGCGGCCAGCCAGGTCTCGAGCCGGCGCTTCCGCGGCTACAGCCTGGACGCCGCCGGGGTGCCGACCTTCCAGTTATCGTTCCAGGCCTACGGCACGGAGGTTCTGGCTTCCGAGCGCTTTCTCCCGGCCCGGAACGGCTTCCAGCACTGCGTGCGCCTGGAAGGGCTGCCGCCGGAAACCCGCGTCCTGCCTGATCCAGGCCTCCCGGATGTGCGCATCACCGAAACCCCGGACTCCCGCGACGCGGTGGAGCTGCTGTGGAGCGTGACGCCGTGATCCCGGCCGCCCGGCTCCGTGAGGTCCCTTCCAGGATTCCGCAAAGCTGGAAGCGTTGCGCCACGGCCAGCCTTGCGCTCCTGCTCGGCGCCGGCGGAGCGCGCGCCCAGGACGAGTTCATGGGCGTGCGCTACGAAAAGAAGGCCACGCGCGCCGAGACCGAGGCCGCGGCCTTGTCCGGCGCGCGCCCGGTGACGCCGCAGTGGGGCGAGTGGCACATGCTGGCGCCGTTTCCCTACGCCGGCCACGGCCGCGACGACCTGAAGACGCCGCAGCCGCCGGAAGCGGAGCTGGTGCGCCATCGCGCCGGAGGCCCCGGTCCGGACCTGCAGGCGGAGTATGCCGGCAAGAACGGCACGACAGCGCGCTGGCGTCCGCTCGACCGCATCGAAGGCAAGGTGCTGGACCTGAGCGTCCACGGCCGCCGGTCGCTGAACGAGAACGCCGTGTGCTACCTCCACGGCAGCGTCGAGGTGGCGGAGTCCACGATCCTGCCGCTGTCGCTCGGCGCCGACGACGGCCTGCGCCTGTGGGTCAACGGCCGCCTGCTGATCGACGACGACGTGCCCCAGTCCCTCGACCCGGAGAAGTACCAGCTCAAGGTCCCCCTGTCTCCGGGCGTCAACCACATCCTGGCCAAGGTGGCCAACGGCGGCGGCGGCTGGAACTTCTCGCTGCGCGTGACCATGCACCTGGACGCGCGCTTCGAGTCCTGGCTGCAGTCGCGCCTGGACCGGGATTTCCCCACGCCGGAGGGCCGCCACTACCGCATCCTCACGGTGCCGCTGCCCGATGACCTGGTGCTGGAGGTCGGCGGCGTGGACCTGCTCCCGGACGGCCGCCCGATCGTGTGCACGCGCCGCGGAGAGCTGTGGATCGTGCACGACGCCTACGCGGAGCCGCCGCTCGACGCCAGGCTCACGCTCTTCGCCTCCGGCCTGCACGAGCCGCTCGGCCTCGTGGTGCGCCAGGAGGGCGGGCGCACCGCCGTCTACTGCGCGCAGCGGCCGGAGCTGACGCGCCTGCTCGACACCGACGGCGACGACCGCGCGGACGTCTACGAGTGCTTCTGCGACGCCTGGGGCATCAGCGGCAACTACCACGAGTTCGCCTACGGTCCCAAGTTCGATTCCGAGGGCAACGCCTGGATCACGCTCAACGTCGGCTTCGACGGCATGACGCCGCTGTCCGAGGCGCCGTACCGCGGCTGGTGCGTCAAGATCACGCCCGCGGGCGACATGATCCCGGTGTGCAGCGGCCTGCGCTCGCCCAACGGCCTGGGCTTCCTCCCGGACGGATCGGCCTTCTTCCTGGACAACCAGGGCGACTGGGTCGGCACCAACAAGCTGGCGCAGCTGATCCCGGGCTCCTGGCAGGGCAACCCGGCCAGCCTGCGCTGGCGCGAGGGCTGGAAGAAGGGCGATCCGGCCCCCGAGCGCACCGACGCCGCCGTCTGGTTCCCCTACAAGAAGATGGGGCAGTCCCCGGCCGACTTCCTGCTCGACGACACCGGCGGCAGGTTCGGCCCTTTCACCGGCCAGGTCTTCACCGGCGACATGACCTTGTGCACGGTCATGCGCGTGTTCCTGGAGAGCGTGGACGGCACCTGGCAGGGCGCCTGCTTCCCCTTCCTCGAGAACTTCGAGAGCGGGCCCAACCGCCTCGCCTTCGCCGCCGACGGCAGCATGTTCGTGGGCATGACCGACCGCGGCTGGGGCTCCACCGGTGCCAAGCGCTACGGCCTGCAGCGCGTGGTCTACACCGGCGTCACGCCCTTCGAGGTCCTCGAGATGCGGGTGGTCCCCGACGGCTTCCAGCTCGAGTTCACGCAGGATCTCGACTCCGCGGCGGCCGCCGACCTCGCCTCGTACCGCATGCTCTCGTACACCTACGCCTACCACTCGGACTACGGCAGCCCGGAGATCGACAGCGCCGAGCAGAAGATCACGAAGGCCGCCGTCACCGGCCCGCGCGGCGTGCACCTCACGATCGAGAGCCTGAAGCCCGGCTTCGTGCACGAGCTGCACCTGCCCGGCGTGAAGCGCGCCGACGGCGCCCCGCTCCTGCACCCGGTCGCCTACTACACGCTGCAGAAGATCCCGGGCGGGGCGTCCGGGCGCTAGAACTCCTCGAGCAGCGTCGCGAGAGTCTGGTCCTCGTCGATCCGGAGGGTCACGTCGTGCGGCAGGTCGCCGCCGCGCAGGAACTCCAGGAACGCCGGATCGTAGGAATCCACGTCGTTCCAGATCTGCAAGGTGATGAGGCCGTCCGTGGACGCGGCGACGCTGAAGATGCCTGCGACCCCGTCCTGGACGAAGGAAAGCGGATTCTCGACCAGGAAGTTGCGCCAGATCGCGCCTTCCTCATCGTCGCGCGCGACGTCCGCCAGCACGTCGGCCTTCCAGCGCTTCCATTGGCTCGCGCTGGCGGCCAGGTGGAAGGAGATCCCGGAGGCGTCCAGGCGGATCCAGGAGTGCCCCTCTTGCGCCCGCTCGCGCAGGAGTTTCCGGGTCTCCGCGTCGAACTCGTCGTCGGCCGCGCCCCCCTCGTCGCGATCCTCCAGGATGCTCCGGCTGATGCCGCGATTCACGCGCCCAAGGAGCTCGGTCAGGTCGCTCAGCTGCACGTCCTGCCAGGAGCTGAGCTTGCCCTCCGGGTTGAGGAAGTGGCCGTGCGCCAGGATGCGGAAGTGGGCGGCAAACTCGGCCACCTCCGGCTCCGCGTCCTGCAGGTCGAGCCACAGGAGCGGGGTGAAGAAGCACAGGGCGTGGTCCAGGGAGGCCAGGCTCCGGGCCATCTCGGCGTGGTCCGGATTCTTGTCCTGTCCGAATGCCACCAGGGGCTCGTGGTGCCAGCCCTCGTAGATCAGACGCACGCGCAGCGTGTCCTCGGCCGGGTCCACGCGCATCAGCAGCGTCTGCTTCTGGAAGCTGAGGCATCCCGGCGCGGCCAGGCCCAGCGCGAAGCACAGGAGCCAGCGCGATCTCAGGCGAGTGCTCATGGTTCCGGCCTCACCGCCCAGTCTACTGCCACAGCGAAGCGCTGCGCGGTGCGTAGCATGGCCCGCGCCGTGCCCGCCTCCTCGTTCCGGCCGCACCCGCTGCTGCGCAACGGGCACGCCATGACGGTGGCCGGCGCCCTGCTGCCGCGGCGGCTGCGCGGATTCCTGCGGCGGGCGCAGGAGTTCTTCCTGCCGGTCGGAAGCGACACGCGCGTGCGGATCGAAGCCCACTGGCAGCCGGATCCGGACGCGGCGGTGCTGGTGCTGGTGCACGGCCTCGGAGGCCACGCGCGCAAGTGCTACATGGCGGGCACGGCGTCCAAGGCCTGGCGCCGCGGCCTCTCCGTGCTGCGCCTGAACCTGCGCAACGCCGGAGGCACCGAGCATCTCACGCCCACCCTCTACCACGCGGGTCTGAGCGACGACCTCGAAGCCGCGGTGGAGTGGCTGGCGCGCGAGCGCCGTCCCGCGCGCATCGTGGTCGCCGGCTTCTCGCTGGGCGGGTCCATCGCGTTGCACGCGGCCGCGCGCTGGGGCGGCGCGCCGCCGGAGGGCGTGGCCGGACTGGTCACCGTGTCCACGCCCTTCGACCTGGCCGCGGCCAGCGCCGCCATGCACCGCGGCGGCTTGCACCGCGTGTACGTGCGCAGCTTCCTGGCCAGCTTCCGCGACAGCTGGAAGCGCAAGGCGCGCCACCTGCCGCAGCACTATCCGCCGGACGGCATGCGCGCGATCCGCAGCATCCGCGACTTCGACGAGCGCTGGGTGGCGCCCGCCTTCGGCTTCGCCGGCGCCGCGGATTATTACCAGCGCGCCAGTCCGCTGCGCGTGCTCGACCGGGTGCGCCTGCCGGTGCTCGTGATCCACGCCGCCGACGACCCCTTCGTGCCCCTGACCGCCGAAGCGCGCGCCGCCATCGCCTCGCTGCCGAATCTGCGCCTGCACGAGACCAACCACGGCGGCCACTGCGCGTTCTACGGCGCCGAGCCGGCCGGTGGCGACCTCGACCGCTGGTGGGCCGAGAACCGGGTGGTGGAGGCTGCCTTATGGTGACAGAGATTCGGAGATGAGCGAATCGCCGAATGGTCTCGGAAAGCACAAGACGCTGCCGCTTCAAGCGAGCAGCTTGTCGACGACCACGCCGCTGACGTCGGTCAGGCGGAAGTCGCGGCCCATGAACTTGTAGGTGAGCTGCAGGTGATCGAGGCCGAGCAGGTGCAGCATCGTGGCGTGCAGGTCGTGCACCTCCACCGGGTCCTCGGTGATGAGGTAGCCGAACTCGTCGGTCGCGCCGATGGTGATGCCGGGTTTGATCCCGCCGCCGGCCAGCCAGATCGTGAAGCAGTGCGGGTGGTGGTCGCGGCCCAGGAACTTGCTGCCGTCGCGCTCCTCGTTCATGGGCGTGCGCCCGAACTCTCCGCCCCAGACGATCAGCGTCTCGTCCAGCAGGCCCATGCGCTTGAGGTCGGCCACCAGCGCCACGGTGGCCTGGTCGGTCTCGCGGCAGCGCTCCGGCAGCGAGTGCACGATGTCGTCGCCGGCGTTGGTGCCGTGGCTGTCCCAGCCCCAGTGGTACAGCTCGACGAAACGCACGCCGCGCTCGATCAGGCGGCGCGCCAGCAGGCAGTTGCCGGCATAGGAGGGCTGTCCGGGCTCCACGCCGTACATGGCCAGGGTCTCCGGCGGCTCCTGGGACAGGTCCGCGAGCTCGGGCACGCTCATCTGCATGCGGAAGGCCAGCTCGTACTGGTCCATGCGCGTGCGGATCTCCGGGTCCCCGTTCTGTTGCAGCGCCAGCCCGTTGAGCTGTTCCAGCGCGTCCAGCGAGCGGCGGCGGTCGCCGGCGTCCATGCCGGGCGGGTTGCCGAGGTACAGCACCGGCTCGGCGCCGCTGCGCAGGCGCACGCCCTGGTGGCCGGTAGGCAGGAAGCCGCTGCCCCACAGCGAGGCGCCTCCGTCGGGTGCGTAGCGGCCGGACAGCAGCACCACGTAGCCGGGGAGGTTCTGGTTGGCGCTGCCGATGCCGTAGCTGACCCAGGCGCCCATGGAGGGCCGGCCCATGCGCTCGTGGCCCGTGTTCATGAAGATCTGCGCCGGCGCGTGGTTGAACTGCGTGGTCCGCATGGAACGCACGATGGCGATGTCGTCGGCGATGCTGTGCAGGCGCGGCAGCAGCTCGGAGATGACCTGGCCGGAACGCCCGCGCGGCGCGAACGCGTACGGCGAGCCCAGCATCTTGGGCGTGCCCTTGATGAAGGCGAAGCGCTCGTTGCGCAGGTATTCGTCCGGGCAGGCCTTGCCGCTCCACTGCACCAGCTTGGGCTTGGGATCGAACAGGTCGAGCTGCGACGGCGACCCGGCCATGTGCAGGAAGATGACGTGGCGGGCCTTGGTGGCGCGCCGCGGCGGCGGCGCCGCGAGCAGCCGCGCCGGCAGGTCGCGCGCCAGCAGCGCGGCGAAGGCCATGGCGCCGAAGCCGTAGCAGCCCTGCTGCAGGAACTCGCGGCGGCTGGCGTTCATGACTTGGTGATGGTCTCGTCCAGGTTCAGCAGGACGTTGGCGACCACGGTCCAGGCGGCCAGGTCGGGATCGGCGCCCGCGACCAGGGCCGCCGCGGCCTGCGGATCGGCCTGGTAGCGCCGCCGCTGCGCGCCCAGCAGCTCGAGCAGGATGCGCACCTCCTCGGGCTGCGGCGCGCGCGCCACGCACAGGCGGAAGCCGTAGGCGGCGCGCTCGGCGTCGCCGGCGCCGGCCTGCGCCAGCATGCGCCGCGCCAGGGCCGCGGCCGCCTCCACGAAGGCCGGGTCGTTCAGCAGGTTGAGCGCCTGCAGCGGCGTGTTGCTGCGCGCGCGGCGCGTGCACGTGAACTCGCGGCTGGGCGCGTCGAAGTTGGTCATGAGCGGATAAGGCGCCGAGCGCCGCCAGAACGTGTACAGGGCGCGCCGGTGGCGCTCGGCGCCCTGCTGCGCGGTCCAGCGGTCGTCGCTGTACGGCAGGTTCCAGATGCCGTCGGGCTGCGGCGGGAACACGCTCGGCCCGCCGAGGACGGGATTGAGCAGTCCGCTGGCGCTCAGCGCCACGTCGCGCACCGCCTCGGCCTCCAGGCGGAAGCGCGGGCCGCGCGCGAACACGCGGTTGTACGGATCGCGCTCCAGCAGCTCCGGCGTCACGCGCGAAGCCTGCCGGTACGTTGCCGACGTGACGATGAGGTGGTGCAGCGCCTTCACGTCCCAGCCGCCGCTCACCAGCTCCAGCGCCAGCCAGTCGAGCAGCTCGGAATGCGTGGGCGCATCGCCCTGGCTGCCGAAGTCCTCCGGCGTGGACGACAAGCCGGCGCCGAAGTACTGCGACCACACGCGGTTGGCCAGGACGCGCGCGGTCAGCGGGTTGTCCGGCGCCACCAGCCACTGCGCCAGGCCCAGCCGGTTGCGCGGCGCGTCCGGCGGCAGCGACCCCAGCACCGCGGGCACGGCCGGCTCGACCGCTGCGCCCGGGCTCAGGAAACTGCCTTTCTGCAGCACGTGGGTGGCGCGCGGCTGCGCGCGCTCGGCCAGGACCATGCAGGTCGCCGGCTGGGGCAGGCGCGCGCGCAGTTGCGCGAGCCGGGCGCGCGCCGCCTCCAGCTCCGGCGCGCTCGCGCGCCAGTGGGCCTCGAGCTGCGCCTGTTCGGGCGCGCCGCGCGTGCCGCCCAGGACCAGCAGCCGCTCGAGGGCCGGTGGCAGCGGCGGCGCATCCGGCGGCGCCTCCGCGCACACCGAGACGCGGAAGCGCCCCAGCGTGTGCCGGCTGCCGTAGTCCTGCGCCAGGCGGACCTCGATGTGCGCCGCGGGCAGCGCCCGCTCCAAGGCGAACACCGCCTGGTGGCTCTGTCCGGTCTGTGGGACGATGGCCCAGCCGCTGGCCGGATCCCCGTCCACCGCCCCGGACGCCGGCCACGGCCGGTCCATCTGCTCGAAGTCGGCGCGCGCCCGCCCCAGCGGCACGGCAACCCCGTCCACCAGAAGCGTCACTTCGTTGAGCACGAAGTTGCCGTGCCCGGTGCGCCCGGGCCCCTGCGATGGCAGGCTCGGATCGGACAGCGCTTCGATGCGCAGGCCGGCAACGCGCGGCAGGCCCACCTCCGCGCTCACGACGTAATGGTCCATGTCCGGCGCGGAGCCCGAGGCGAGCACCGAGCCGTCGTCCAGCACGGTCAAGGTGGCGCCGCGGGCCGATTCCACGCTGCGCGGCTGCAGCGCCACCCACTGCGCCAGCTCCGCGCGCCGGCGCCGCTCCCAGGCGCCGAACGCGCTTTCCAGCTCCGGAGTCCGCGCCTCCAGCTCGCGCTCCAGCGCCTCGATCTGCGGCGCCAGCTCCGCCATCACGGCCTGTTGCTGCGGCGTCGGTGCCTCGATCTGGGGGTCCTCCGATCCGCCGCTGTCGGTCGTGCTGTTGAAGAACGCGAAGAACTGGTAGTACTCTTCCTGCGCATACGGATCGTACTTGTGGTCGTGGCACTGGGCGCAGCCGAGGGTCGCCCCCAGCCACACGGAGGCCGTCGTGTTGGTGCGGTCCACCACCGCCGCCACGCGGAACTCCTCCGCGTCCACCCCGCCCTCCTTGTTCACCATGGTGTTGCGGTGGAAGCCGGTGGCGATGCGCTGCTCCAGGGTCGCGTCCGGCAGCAGGTCGCCGGCGAGCTGCTCGATGGTGAAGCGATCGAAGGGCAGGTTGCGGTTGTACGCGTCAATGACCCAGTCGCGGTAACGCCACTGCGAGCGGCGCTCGTCCTTCTCGTAGCCGTTGGTGTCGGCATAGCGCGCCAGGTCCAGCCACAACTGCGCCTGGCGCTCGCCATAGTGCGGCGACGCCAGCAGCCGCTCCACCAGGCGCTCGTACGCATCCGGCCGAGCGTCGGCCAAGAACTCGTCCACCTCGCTCACCGGAGGCGTCAGCCCGACCAGGTCCAGGTACAGGCGCCGGATCAGGGTCTCCGCCGGCGCCTCCGGCGACGGCGCCAGGCCCTCGCGCTCCAGCCGCGCCAGCACGAAGCGGTCCACGCCATTGCGCGGCCACGCGTCGTCGCGCACCGGCGGCAGGGCCGGCCGCGCCGGCGGCACGTACGACCAGTGCCGGCGCAGCGTGCTGCCGTCCTCGGGCCACTCCGCGCCCTCATCCAGCCAGCGGCGCAGGATCTCGATCTCCTCCGCCGCCAGCGCCTCCTCGCCGAAGGGCATGCGCTCGTCCTCGTCGGCGGCCACCAGGCGCTGGTACAGCAGGCTCTCGGCGCTGTTTCCCGGCACGATGACCGGACGGTTCCCGTTTTTGCTGCCGGCCCGCGCCCATGCGCGCTGATCCAGCCGCAATCCGGCCTTCTGCCTGGTCGCCCCGTGGCAGGCGAAGCAGCGCTGTTCCAGGATGGGGCGGACCTCCCCCTGAAAGCTCAGCCCTGAGGCCGGCTCCTGGGTCGCGGCGGGAAGCCGAACCGCCAGGGCGATGGCTGCGACGGCATGCGCCCCGAGGTGGAGGGAGGAGCGGAACATCCGCAGGGCCTGGAGCGGTCTCGAGGCGGGCCATCCTAGCCGGAGGGCTTGACCCGGCTCGCGGCTGGACCCGGCTTGCCGAATTCCCCTTGACAGACTGAATGCGGGACCTAAACTGAACGTTGTTCAGTAACCGGACAAACATCGATGGGCATCGCCGAAAGACGGGAGCGTGAGCGACAGGAAGCGCAGGGCAGGATCCTGGACGCGGCCCGGGAGCTGTTCGTGGCGCACGGCTACGAGGCCGTTTCCATGCGCCAGATCGCGGAACGGGCCGAGTACTCGCCGGCGGCTCTGTACTTCCACTTCGAGGACAAGAAGGCGCTGTTCCGGGCCCTGTGCGAGCAGGACTTCCGGGCCCTGGCGCAGCGTTTCCAGGGCGTGGCCGGGATCGCCGATCCGCTGCAGCGCCTGGCGGAGATCGGCCGCGCCTACGCCGACTTTGCCTTGCGCCACCCCAACCACTACCGGCTCATGTTCATGGCGCCGAAGCCGATGGGCGCCTCCGAGTCGCTCCTGGAAAGGAACAACCCGGACGAGGACGCCTACGCCTTCCTGTTGCGGGCCGTGAAGGACGCCTGGAGCGCCGGCTGCTTCCGGCCGGAGCTGAACGACCCGGAGCTGATCGCCCAGACCCTGTGGGCGTCCATCCACGGCGTGGTCTCCCTGCACATCGTCAAGCGGGAGGAGGACGAGTGGATCGACTGGCGATCGCCGGCCGAGGCGGTGGAGCTCATGACCGCCGCCACGCTGCGCGGCCTGGCGCGCGGGAGGCGGTGACATGGTCAACCTCGCCCGCAAGAACCTGCTGCACGACAAGCTGCGCTTCGCCATCACGGTGAGCGGGGTGGCCTTCGCCGTGACGCTGGTCTTCGTGCAGGTCGGGCTGTTCCTCGGGCTCCTGGACAACGCCTCGATCACCATCGAGAAGATGGACGCCGACCTCTGGATCACGGCGCCGGCCACGCCGAACGTGGATTTCGGCCAGCCGTTCCCGGAGACGCGCGTGCAGCGCGCGCGCTCGGTGCCGGGCGTCCTGCGCGCCGACAACCTGATCGTCGGCTTCATGACGGTGTCGCTGCCGACGGGCGCCCGGGAAGGCATGGTGGTGTACGCGCTCGAGAACTTCGGGCGCTGGGGCGTGCCCTGGCGGCTCGACGCAGGCCGGCTGGAGGACCTGGGCCGCGGCCAGTACATGGTGCTCGACGACGCGGCCACGCGCCGCCACGGCGCCTTCGCCGTGGGCGAGTACCGCGAGCTGCAGAACCAGCGGCTGAAGATCATCGGGCGCAGCCGGGAGGCGCGCTCCTTCACCACCACGCCCATGGCCTTCGTCGACTTCCGGCGCGCGCAGGACCTGAATCCCGACGACCTGGCCGGAAAGACCACCTACGTGCTGGTGAAGCTGGAGCCGGGAGCCGATGCGGCCGCGGTCCGCGCCGAGCTCCAGCGCCGCCTGCCGTACAACGACGTCCTCACCCGCGAGGAGTGGGCCGCGAAGTCGCGCAGCTACTGGACCGAGAGCACGGGCATCGGGCTGAACATGATCGTCACCGTGTTCCTCGGCTGCATCGTGGGCGTGGTCATCGTGGCGCAGACGCTGTACACGTCCACGATGGAGCACGTCAAGGAATTCGGCACGCTCAAGGCGATCGGCGGCAGCAACGGCGACATCTACCGCATCCTGGGCGAGCAGGCGCTCATCGCGGCGGTGGTCGGGTTCGTGCTCGGGGCCGTGAACGCGCGGCTGATCCGGCCCGCCATCGAAGGCCTGGACCTGAAGATGATCGTGCCGCCCGATTTCGCCGTGATCGTGTTCGGCGGAACCGTGTTCCTGTGCCTGGCCGCCGCGATGGTCTCGTTCCGCAAGGTGGCCAACATCGACCCGATGCTGGTGTTCCGGAGCTGACCCATGGCCGCCGCCGCCCTCGAAGCCCGCGACGTCGTCAAGACCTTCCAGGAGGGCCGCGAGCCCGTGGCCGTGCTGCACGGCGTGTCCCTGGAGCTGCGCGCCGGCGAGGTGGCGGTGCTGGAAGGCCCTTCGGGCTCCGGCAAGACTACGCTGCTCTCGATCCTCGGCTGCATCCTCACGCCGACCTCGGGCAGTGTGATCGTGGACGGCCTGGAGATCGATCCGCGGCGTCCGGGCCGCCTGCCGGCGGTGCGCAAGCGCTCCATCGGCTTCGTGTTCCAGCAGTTCAACCTGTTTCCGGCCCTGACCGCCCTGGAGAACGTCGAATATGCGCTCAACATCAAGGGCATCACCGGCGGCGCGGCGCACGCGCAGGCGGCCGCCCTGCTGGAGCGCGTCGGCCTGGCCGAGCGCGCGCGCTTCCTGCCGCGCGACCTGTCCGGCGGCCAGAAGCAGCGCGTCGCCATTGCGCGCGCGCTGGCCGGGACGCCGCCCATCCTCCTGGCCGACGAGCCGACTGCCAACCTGGACAGCCAGATCGGCACCCAGATCCTCCAGCTCTTCCGCGAGCTGGCAACACGCGAAGGGCGCGCGCTCCTGATCGTGACCCACGACCCGAAGGTGCGCGACATCGCCGACCGCGTGCTCCGCATCCGCGACGGTCGCATCGCTGCCTAGCCATGAAGCATCTCTCTTCTCTCCTCGCGCCGGCCGGCCTGCTGAGTGGCGGCGTGCTGGCGGCCTTCGTCCTGTTCGGCGACTTCCGCGGCCTGCGCCAGGAGACGCCGGACTTCGAGCCGGAGCCGCCGTCCGGCGCCGCCCAGGCCGCACCGGCTGCGGTGGCAGCCGAAGGCCGCCTTCTGGCCTACCCGGACGCCGACGTGCAGGTCGGCGCCGAGCTGGGGGGCCTGCTCGAGCGCGTGGCCGTGGTGGAGCGCCAGCAGGTGCAGCGCGGCGAGCTGCTGGCCGAGCTGCGCGCGCACGACCGGCGCGCCGAGCTGGCCGAGGCGGAGGCCCGCGCCGCCGAGATCGAGGCCGACATCCGCCTGTTCGAGCTGGAGCTGCGCCGCATGGAGCGGCTGGCCGAGCAGGGCGCCGCCGCCCAGGCGGCCGCGGACCAGGCGCGCCGCAACCTGGAGGCGGCGCAGGCGCGGCGGCACAGCGCGGCGGCCCAGATCGAGCGCATCCAGGCCGAGCTGGACAAGACCCGCATCCTCGCGCCGATCAGCGGCGTCGTGGTGGAGCGGCTGGTGGACCAGGGCGAGACCGTCGCCGCCGGCGACCCTCTGTTCCGCATCGCCGATCTCGGCCGCCTGCGCGTCGAGGCCGAGGTCGACGAGTTCGACGCCGCGCGCGTGGCGCTGGGAGCTCCGGTGACCGTGACCGCGGAAGGCCACGAAGGCCAGGCCTGGGCCGGCGTCGTCGAGGAGATCCCGGAGGCCGTCGGCGCCCGGCGCCTGAAGCCGCAGGATCCGTCCCGGCCCACGGACGTGCGCGTGCTTCCGGTCAAGGTCGCCCTCAGCGAGCCGGTGCCGCTCAAGCTCGGCCAGCGCGTGGAGGTGCTGCTCCACGCCGCGCCTGCCGCCCCTGCGCAGAGCAACTGAGCTGACTTCAGGACGGCTCCCGGCCCTCGGCCGCCACCCGCGCTTCCTCGCGCGCCGCGGCAGTGGCCGCGACCTGCTGCAGCAGGCGCGCGTTCGCGGCCGAGAGGTCGCGCGCCCGCCGCTCGTGCGCGCCCAGCCAGAGCGCGACCAGAACCGTCATCCCGAGGCCGGAGGCCAGCACCAGCCATGGCAGGAGGGTGCGCCGGCTGGCCGCGAACTGCGGTCCGGCGCTGCATACAGCACTCCAGGCCCGCCCGCCGAAGCTCAACGGCAGCTCCGCGCGCAGGTCTTCGGCGTGGTCGCCGCGCGGCGTGTGAAGCGGCAGCGGCGCGCCCGGGTCGGTCACGTCCGCGAGCGCCACGCTCAGCCCGTCGCCGGCCAGGCGGTAGAACAGCCGCTCCGCGATGCGCTCGAGCCGCAGCCAGCCCACCACGAAGCCGCTCAGCTCGGGTCCGCGGTACACGGGGAGGGCCAGCATCATGCAAGTCTCGTCGGGCGGATCCTGGAGCCGCCGCAATGGAACACTCGCCTGCATCTCGCCGCTCGCCATGGCGCGCTCGAGCGTCGAGAGGCGGTCGGGCCCGGAGCCGAGATCGAAGCCCAGCACTCCCGCCTCCTCGCTCAGCGGCTCGGCGTACAGCACCGGATAGTGGACCACGCGCGGAGTGGCCGGAACCAGCTCGCCCTCCTCCCCCTCCTTCCGGATCACGAAATCTTCGACGCCCTCCGCGGCGGTCGCGCGCTCGAACTGCTCGCGCTCGCCCTGCGTCACGCGCGGCGCCCACTGCAGCGCCACGATGCTCGAATAGCGCGTCAGCAGCGGCGCCGTGAAGGTCGCGAACTCGGCACGCGTGACCTCCTCGGAGGCGTTCCAGAGCGCCCGCAGCATCTCCATGGCCCAGGACTGCCGCTCCAGCTCGCCGGACAGCTCCTGCACGGCATTCCCGGCCCGCCGCTGGAGATCGGCCTCGATGCCGGCCGTCTCGAGGTGTCGGGTGACCGCCAGCCCGAGCGCAGACACCAGTCCTCCGGCCACCAGCGCCACCAGCACCGGGATCGGCAAGCGAGCTGCCATGGCCTTCCTCGACAGAGCAGGCGGGGATGCCGCCGCGACACCACTGTTCTAGCCGGCCGCGGCCCGGTCCACCAGCCACAGGAGCGAGCCATCGACAGGCGCCACGCGCGCCGCCGGCGGCAGCTCCATCCCGCCGGCCGGCTGCAGCACCGAGCGCAGCGCCGCCGCCTTGTCGCTCCCAGCCACCAGGAAGATCACCCGCCGCGCCGCGTTGAGCAGGGGCAGCGTCATCGTGACCCGCCAGGCCTGGAGCTTCTCGACCCGGTTCTCCCGCACCAGCCGCTCGCGCTCCTCCAGGGCCGCCGTGCCTGGGAACAGCGACGCCGTGTGCCCGTCGGCGCCCATGCCGAGCAGCACCAGGTCGAAGCGCGGCGCCGCGCCCGGGAAGGACTCCGCCAGCTCCAGCTCGTACTGCACGGCCGCCGCCGCCGGCTCCATCTCGCCGGGGATCCGGTGCACGAGCTCGGGCGGGATCCCAGCCGGATCCAGCAGCGCCTCCTTCACCATCCTGTAGTTGCTGTCGAGATGATCCGGCGGTACACAGCGCTCGTCGCCGAAGAAGATCTGCCAGCGGCGGAACCGAACCCCCGGAGCCGCCGCGAGCCGCTGGTACAGCATCCGAGGCGTTGAGCCGCCCGCCAGGGCGACGAAGAACGAGCCGCGCGCCGCGATGGCTTCGCCGGCCGCCCGCAGCACCTCCTCCGTCGCAATGCGGCTCAGCTCCTCCGCGTTCTCGACCACGCGGAGGGGCTTCACCGGCCACCAAAGACCGGACTTAGCTGTCTCTTGTGCAGAATGAAGTCGCGCACGATTTGCGCGCCTGACGATCAGCCAATGCCTTCACGCACGGGCAGGAAACCTGCGCCAACGCGCGCGACGACGGAGAGGAAGAACCAGCGGCTTCGAGGCGTTTCAGTCGATCTGTCGGCGCCTTCATGGGTCAGCACAATGGCGTGCGGCAGATGAGGAGGGCGTAGGCGGGCCTATCCGTGCCTAGCTAGATACCTAGTACAGGATGCGGACCCACGCAGCCAAGGCACACGGCACTTTTGTGTCCGTCATCAGGAACAGCATGTAATGGCCTGGGATCACGAGATTCACGTCGCCGGTCGCTGGGGCAATAACCTCGATAAATCCGTTCTGCCCTCCGCTGGGAGGCTGGTGCGACCGGATCTGCAGCTCAATGACACGCTGGTCGGCGTCCCAGCCATGCGTGACTGCCGCCGGCCGTACAAGGACGACCTTCTGGACCACGGAACCGTCAGTGGAACTGTATGAGTACTCAATAGGGAGAACGGTGGTATCGCCATAGTGGATATTAAGATAATCGTCAGTGAGGATGGGACTCGGGTCAACGATTTGAGGTCGCGGTCCGGTCGCGCACGCGAGGTTGGGAGGCGTGAAGAGTTCATAGCGCTTGTCCCACAGCTTATCGTTGAGATTCAACCCTCTCTCTGAA
The DNA here is from genome assembly GCA_004295085.1 of Planctomycetota bacterium. Taxonomy (GTDB): domain Bacteria; phylum Planctomycetota; class UBA1135; order UBA1135; family UBA1135; genus SHNF01. Next base: position 114,150 of record SHNF01000018.1, read on the forward strand.
CCTCCTACCAGGATCTTGCCGTTCGGAAGGAGGACCGCGATCGAATGTTGTCCGTGATCCCGAGATGCTGCGTTCATGCTGCTCCAAGAAGGAGCGCCTCTTGCAAGACGTTGCGGGTATCTGCACGCAACGATGCCTTCTTGCATCTCGGCTGCTGGTTTGCCCAACCCTCCGAATACGTAGAACACGCCGTCTGGATAGACGACGGCATTCTGATACCAGCGAGGCTCATTCAGGTCGGGCTCATCCGTCCATGGGCCAGTGTAAGGGGCAATAAACTGGAATGACTCCACGCTCTTCCAGTCAGTCTCCGCAACCTGAGGCACCCCGGCATTGCCACCGAAGATATACACTTTGTTATACGAGCTGGTAGTGCCATGCTGGATGCGGTCAAGAACAGCGGAACCGTAGTATCTAGGACTGTCCGTCATATTGGTAGGTGTCGTGTTCCATGACGGCAGGACCGTAGTCTGGTGAGTGGGGTCATGGGTGAGGAGATCAACCGCCCCTCGCATCCCGACCTTGGCGATTTTACCGTCGGAAAGCATGTGCATTCGCGGGTAGACGTCCATCGGAGGGCCGCTGGACGGCCCGTTGAACACGGTCCCACCCGTCGAATTCGTCTGCCAAAGCCCCTGCACATTGGGATCGTCAGACGGAATGAAAGACATGTAAGTGTTCAAATTAACGCCGTTGTCATCATTGCCCCCGAACACCAACATTCGATCCTTCCCACCGTATTGCGCAGTAGGCACTGGTATCGCAGGCGGCATCAGCATCACCGTGGGGTACCAACGCTTCAGGTCAAGATTGGCGTTGACTTGCTGGACCCATTCGCCAACTGGCCAGAAGACCGGATCGATGGAGTTCGGAAAGAACACGTAGGTCAGCCTGCCGCCCTTGTTGATGCCGCCGTGGTCGCCGAGGTACCTTGTGTTGCCTCCAGCGACGAACAGATCGCCGTTACGGGTCCAGGAGAAGCCAGCGCAGTAGAGGTCACCCTCGCAAAGGGGTAAAGCGAACTCCTCGTTCTTGAAGTTCACCGGATTGGTGAGGTCCGCCGTGTTGATCACGGAGTACCTCTGAATCCACTGCAGCTGAGTCATGTGGTCGCAGTGGTCCGGTGGCGATTGCGATTCATTGTCCCAAACGAGAACGTTTCCTCGGTTGGGTCCTTTAGGAAGCAGCGCGGCGTGGATGGGGTTGAACGCCTCGTTGTTGGGATTCATTGGGCTCAGGGGCCAGTCGCCCACGGTGATCATGTGGGGGTAAGGGCCCTCCCAGCTACCGAAGTTGCACGGATCGATGCCTCCCTGGACTTCCGCAGCCGGAAGGTGACTGAGCGGCAAAACAAAGAGAATGGTGAGAATGAGAAGAAGAGGCTTCATGGCTTCGTTGGAGGACGGGAGTGGTCATGGCTAACGACGAACGAGCGAGGATATGTGCCGAGTCAGTTTTGTCAAGTCGGCGCCCTTGGAGTCCAGCTTCGGCCTGACCACGCCTCTTGGCTGTTGGAGTCCTGAGCCGATTAGCGTAGGCCGCGATGGATCATCAGGCCCGCGCTTTGGGAAGCTGCATACGTCCTTCCTGCGTTTCGTATACTGGAATCGAGCTGATGTTCATCAGCTTCATACCCCTCCAGCCATGACCTTTGCGCGCCTCCTCATTCTCTGCTGTGTCCCGACTACGCCGCTTGCCAGCATGCCTTCGGTGCAAGAAGTCCTCCACAACTGGAAGGGGGAAGCTCCTGGAGATCGGCTCGGCGCCATTGATTATGCTGGAGACGTGAACCAAGACGGGACTCTGGATCTGATCGTCGGCGCTCCCGGGGCCGATGCAAACGGCTTGGACAGTGGCCTTGCTAGGATCTACTCTGGCCAAGACGGCTCGGTGCTGTATGAGTTCGTTGGCAGCTCAACCAATCCACATTTCGGGTCGGTTTCCGCAGGCGGCGGGGATGTGAATGGTGACGGCGTGCCGGACATCATTCTCGGTGCGCCTCTCGCCGACGAGGGTGCCGTCGACTCAGGAGCGGTGTATGTCTACTCCGGCTGTGACGGTGGTCTGTTGTACCTTTTTGCGGGTAGCTCATCAGGTAGTTTTTTCGGCAGCGCGGTGGCCAATGCTGGCGATGTGAACGCAGATGGCTACGCCGACGTCCTGACTGGTAATCGGCTTGCTGGGGGCGGCGGCTACGAGAAGGGCTTGGCGCGTGTCTACTCAGGTTTCGATGGCTCGATTCTGTACGAATTGAGAGGGTCAGGCGATGGCCACCACTTCGGGCAGTCGGTTGACGGCCTTGGAGACATCGATCAGGATGGATACGACGATTTCGTGGTTGGATCGCCAGGCGAAGGAATGTTCGCAGAAGGGCGTGCGCACGTGTACAGCGGAAGAGATGGGAGCTTACTATTCACCTTCGCCGACCCCGTCTCGACAGGAACGCTGGGTGACCAAGTAGCAGGTGCCGGCGACGTGGACGGAGACGGAATACCGGACATTGTGAGTGGTGGTTTCGAGAGCTATGATCGCGGTCTCCAGTCGGGCAGCGCGTCGGTGTTCTCTGGCGCAGACGGGTCGTTGCTATATCGCTTCTTGGGGTACGAGAGCGGAGGCTATTTCGGTTGGGTTGTGGACGGAGCAGGAGACGTCGACGGCGATGGCTTCGCCGATGTGATAGTCGGAGCCATCTACGAGAGCCAAACCCTTACGGTCGGAGGAGGTAGCGCCCGCGTGTTCTCAGGGCGAGACGGCTCGGTCCTTCTCAATCTGCTCGCGAAGAGCAATTTCGCCCTCTTCGGCATCTCAGTCAGCACAGCCGGTGACGTGAACGGCGACGGCCGCGACGATGTGGCAATCGGAGCTGCGGAGGCAGATTCTTCCTTCCCCGATGCTGGACAGGCAATTGTCGTAAGTATGGTGCCGCCGTTCCTGTATCTTGGGCTCGAGGATGGCAACCCCAAGGCAGTACTGCGCGCCCGGCAATTGCGGCCGCATACTCTAACGTGGCTGTTCAGCAGCATACATGGCGTTGGGGCAAGGGCCATCCGACCGCTGAACGTCGTCCTTGACCTTCATGACCCGGTGCGTGTAATGGGTCCGCAGCGAAGCGATGGGCAGGGGAACCTCGTCTGGCCGGTTGTGATTCCGTCCAAGGTATCCCAAAGGGCGATCTGGCTGCAGATGGCCCAAGATGGCTTGAAGACGAACGTGACTGGCGGGATGGCCTTCCCCTGATGCCTCAACGTGTCACCATGACCTGCTCCAGCGGCTTCTTGCGCAGCGCGGCTTCGGGGACCGTGCAGTCGTCCGCCGGATAGCCTACGGGGATCAGCAGGAACGGGCGCTCGTGCGTCGGGCGCTCGAGAATGCCCGATAGGAAGCCCATCGGGCTCGGCGTGTGCGTCAGCGTGGCGAGGCCCGCGTGCTGTGCGGCGGCCAGCAGCAGGCCGCAGGCGATCCCGACCGATTCGTTGATGTAATACACCTGGCCGCCGTCGTCGCCGCGCAGCAGCTTGAACACCACGATCAGCCAGGGCGCGACCTCCAGGAAGTCCTTGTGCTCGTCGGTGCCGAGCGGCGCCAGGTCCTTGAGCCACTCCGGGCCAGCGCGGTGCGCGTAGAACTCGCGCTCCTCCTGCTCGGCGGCCAGGCGGATCCGGCGCTTGATCCCGGGATCCTGCACGCAGACGAAGCGCCAGGGCTGCTTGTTGGCGCCGCTCGGCGCGCTTGCCGCCGCGCGCACCAGCCACTCGATCGTCTCCCGCGACACCGGCCGATCGCTGAACATGCGGACCGTGCGGCGGCGCTGCACGACTTCGCAGAAGGCGCGCGCGGCGTCTTCGGGTGGCACGCGGGGCAGGTACCGGTCGCGGTACGGAACGAAGACGGCCTCGGCCATGGCGGAGAGGATAGCTTGGTGAGCCCATGAGGACCCCTGCGCTGCTCCTGCTGGCTGCCGCCGCGGCTTCCTGCGCGCAAGCGGGCCGGCGCGTGCCGCCCGCGCTGTCTCCCGAAGTGCAGGCGCAGCGGGAGCAGGATCTCGAGCAGGCGCGTCGCGCCCATGAAGCGAAGCCGCAGGACGCGGACGCCCTGATCTGGTATGGCCGCCGGCTGGCCTACCTGGGCCTCTACCCCGAGGCGCTGTCGGTCTTCAGCCGCGGCGTCCTGGAGCATCCGCGCGACCCGCGGATGTACCGCCACCGCGGCCATCGTCACATCACTCTGCGCGATTTCGAGCGCGCCGCCGCCGACCTGGAGCGCGCGGCGGAGCTGATCGAGGGCCGGCCGGACGAGATCGAGCCCGCCGGGCTGCCGAATGCCCGCGGCGTCGACCTCGACTGGCTGCATCACAGCGTGTACTACCACCTGGGGCTCGCGCGCTACCTGCTGGGCGAGTACGAGGCCGCGCGCGCGGCCTGGGAGCAGTGCGTCGCCGCCTCCCGGAATCCGGACGCGCTGTGCTCGGCGACGTACTGGCTGTACCTGGCGCTGCGGCGACTGCAGGATCCCGGCGCGGAGCGCGTGCTGGAGCCCATCCGCGCGGACTTCGACATCGTCGAGTACGCGGCGTATCACAAGCTGCTGCTGGTCTACAAGGGAGCGATGGACGCCGGAACGTTGTGGGAGGAGACGGTTGCTGCCGGCGCGGCGTCGGTGGATTGCGCGACCGTGGGCTACGGCCTGCTGCAGTGGCAGCAGTGGCGGCGGGACGAGGCGGCGGCCGCGCGGGTCCTGCAGGCCGTGTTCGATGGCGGCAACTGGCCGGCGTTCGGGTACATCGCCGCGGAAGCCGACGTCGTGCGCGGACTCCGGCGCCCCGACTAGGCCGGCTTCCGCTTCCAGTAGGCGTAGGCGGGCAGGCCGAGCAGCACCAGGCCCAGGCCCACGAGGGCCTCGCGCACGCTCTGCAGCAGCGTGTTGGCGAGCAGCGCCACGCAGGCCAGCAGGAACAGCGCCGGGACCACCGGGTAGCCCCATGTGCGGTAAGGGCGCGGCAGCTCCGGGCGCTTGCGGCGCAGCACGAACACCGAGCCGGCGGCGGCCGCGTAGAACATCACCGAGGCGAAGGTGACGTAGGTGTAGAGCTGCTGGTAGGTGCCGGACAGCGCCAGCACGATGGCCCAGCCGCTCTGCATCCACAGGCTCCAGACCGGCGTCTGCCAGCGCGGGTGCAGGCGCGCGACGCGCTGGAAGAACACGCCGTCGGCCGCCATCGGCGGGTAGATGCGCGAGCTGTACAGGATGGTCGCCGCCAGGCACCCGAACGCGGACACCACCACGACGGCGGCGACCCAGCGGCCCGCGGCCGGACCGAACGCCGCCACGGCGGCCGTCTCGGCCACGCGGTCGGTCGCCGCCATCTGATCCATGGACAGCGAGGCCACGTACATCCAGTTCAGCAGGCCGTAGAGCAGCATCACGATCAGCGTGCCGGCGATGAGGCCGATCGGCAGATCGCGCTTCGGGTTGCGGATCTCGCCCGCGGCGCAGGTCACGCCGTACCAGCCGTCGTAGCTCCACAGCGCCGCGATCATGGCCAGGCCGAACGCGCTCAGCCCGAAGCCGGGCGGGAGCGGGGCGATGAGGTCCGGCTGCTGCGGCGCCGGCCGCGCCGCGCTCAGGCCCACCAGCGCCAGGATGGCGCCGATCTTGAGCACCGTGAGCAGGTTCTGGACGCCCGCGCCGGGGCGCAGCCCCACGTGGTTCACGGCGGTCAGCAGCACGATCGCGGCCACGGCCGAGGCCGCCGGCGGCAGCCCCGGCACGAACACCGCGAGGAACTGGCCGAAGCCGGTGGCGATGGCCGCGATGCCCCCCGACATGATCACCAGGAACGCGGTCCAGCCGAACAGGAAGCCCCACAGCGGCCCGTAGGCCTCCTTCAGGTAGTGGTAGATGCCGCCGGCGCGCGGGAACAGGACCCCCAGCTCGGCGTAGGTCAGCGCACCGGCGAGGATGAGCAGTCCGGACGCCAGGTACACGAGCAGGATGAGGCCGGGGTGGGGCAGCTGCTCGGCGATGTCGCCGCTGGTGATGAAGATGCCGGTGCCGACGATGGCGCCGACGGTGAGCAGCGCGGCGTCCACGGCGCCCAGGCTGCGCTTCTGCGCGTTCACGCGTCCAGGGTGCCGCGGTTGCCGAGCACGAATTCCGCCAGCAGGCGGTGGAAATGGTGCACGCCCTGCTCGCGCGTGGGCGAATAGCGGCCATGCTGATAGAAGCGCGAGCGCACGCCGCGCTGCACCGCCTCCACGACGCCTTCGTCCTCCATCTCCACCTGGTGCAGCCCGGAGCCGGCGCCCAGGTCCAGCCTGGCCGCGTCCCAGACGTAGCTGCGGAAGCGGACGATCGTCCGGTCCGGCGCCTGCGGCAGCACGATATTCACGGAGATCCCCCAGGGATAGACGTTCAGCATCAGGTTCGGGAACAGCCAGAAATAGTAGCCGGCGACCTGCTGGCCGTGGTCGGGCGAGGACCGCGGCAGCTCGAACACGTGCTCCCCGCCGCTGGCCGTCCCGACCTGCAGGCTGGAGTAGCGGAACAGCTCGGTGCGATAACTCGTGAAATCCAGCGCGGTGTTGAGCGCCGGGTGCACGAACGGAATGTGGAAGCCCTCCAGGTAGTTGTCGCAGTACAAGGCCCAGTTCGCCTGCACCGTGTAGTCCCGATCGCGGGCCGGGTCATGGGCCGCGCGCTCGATCGGCAGCCAGCCCACGCGCTGCTCCAGCTCGGCCACCAGCTGATCGAACGGAAACGCCGGCGCCACGCCGGCGAACAGGAACCGGCGCCACAGCGCGAACGGGACGCGCGCCAGGTCGTCCTCCGGCGCGGGGAAGTGCTCCACGCCCTCGAATTCCGGCATGGAGACGAACTTCCCGTCCAGCGCGAAGCGCCGCCCGTGGTAGCGGCAGCGCAGGCCCTGCGTGTTCTTCTCCTCCTCGCACAGGACGGTGCCGCGGTGCGTGCACACGTTGGAAAGGCCGTGCAGATCGCCGCGCTCGTCCCGGGTGAACAGCAGCGGCTGGTCCAGGCAGCCCGGCAGCAGCGTGAACGGAACGCACTGCCGCGGCGCCGCCAGCCGGTCCACGTCGCCCAGGAACTGCCAGGAACGCGCGAACACGCGCTCGCGCACCTCCTCGTAGGCGCGCGGGCTGAGGTACAGCTCCGCCGGCAGGGTGTGCGCGCGCCGGATGTCCGGATCGATGCGCAGGAGCTCTGGATCCATGGCGCCCGCCTACACTAACAAGTCGCTCATGCCGCCGACGTTCGATCCGAAGCCCCTCGTCCTGGAAGGCCGCTGCGCGCGCCTCGAGCCCCTGCACCCCGGGCACGGCGACGACCTGTTCGCCGCCGGCGCCGACCCCGAGGTCTGGCGCTACATGCCGCTCCGGCCCCCGCGCGAGCGCGACGAGATGCGCCAGTGGATCGAGTCCGTCCTCAAGGAGGGCCGCTTCGGCGGCATCCTGCCCTTCGCGATCGTGCACCGCGACTCCGGCCGCGCCGTCGGCTCCACCCGTTTCTTCGACATCCGCCCCGCCGACCGCGCGCTGGAGATCGGCTGGACCTGGATCGGTAAGCCCTGGCAGCGCACCGCCCTCAACACCGAGTGCAAGTACCTGCTGCTCCGCCACGCCTTCGAGGACCTGGGCGCCCTGCGGGTGCAGTTCAAGACGGACAGCCGGAACCTGCAGTCGCAGAAGGCGCTGGAGCGCATCGGCGCGGTCAAGGAAGGCGTCCTGCGCAAGCAGCGCATCAACTGGGACGGCTACATCCGCGATTCCGTGTACTACAGCATCCTGGACGAGGAGTGGCCGGCCGCAAAAAGGCGGCTGGAGTCGCTGCTTGAGTCAGGATTGGATCGGAGGATGGCTCGCAATGCCTGAGATCTCAAGGTTCCTCGGCATCGTGATCGCCATTGGTATACTCTCCATCGAGATGAACTCCTCGAGAACTGGAACCTGGCGCTGGAGAGAAGACCGTTGCACCGGATTGACCCGCTGGAGTAGCCAATGACCCCGAAACTCCAATCTGCTGAGTACATCCGCGGTTACACGATCCGTCTCAGGTTCGCGGATGGCAGCACGGGTGACGTAGATCTCCAGGGTGAGCTCTGGGGCGAGGTTTTTGAGCCTTTGAAGGACGTCGAGGTTTTCCGGCGTTTTCGGTTGGACACGGACCTAGACACCCTGACTTGGCCGTCAGGCGCGGATCTTGCGCCTGAGTTCTTGTACGAGAAAGTTGCGTCGCAGCAGGCAAGTTCGACAGACGCGACATCCTCCCGCCGCTGAGAGCCTGGGCGCGCTTATGGCGCGGATGGACTACCTGACAGCACCTGGACCACGGATCTCTCATGACGACCACTCGACGGGACTTTCTCGCCGGAAGCGCCGCAGCAGCAGTCTGGGCCTCCACCTTCCGCCTACCGTGCTCTGCAGACGCCTTCAAGATCTCGCTGGCGGAGTGGTCGTTGCACAAGGCACTATTCGGCGGCAAGCTGGATCACCTCGACTTCCCGGTGGTCACGAAGAAGGATTATGGAATCGAAGGCTGCGAGCTGGTCAACCAGTTCTTCAAGGACAAGGCCGGTGACGCGGACTACCTGAAGGAGCTGCGCAAGCGCGCCGACGACAACGGCGTCAAGATCCTGCTCATCATGATCGACGGCGAGGGCGAGCTCGCCCAGGCCGACGCCGGCCAGCGCAAGCAGGCGGTCGAGAACCACCGGAAGTGGCTGGAGTGCGGGCAGTCCCTCGGCTGCCACTCGATCCGGGTCAACGCCGGCGGCGACGGCAAGCCCGAGGAGACGCAGAAGCACGCCGCGGAGGCGCTGGTGGCGCTGGCGGAGCTGGGGAAGAAACCGGACATCAACGTCATCGTCGAGAACCACGGCGGCCTGTCCTCGGACGGCAAGTGGCTGGCCGGCGTGATGAAGCTGGCCAACCACCCGCGCGTGGGCACGCTGCCGGACTTCGGCAACTTCCACGAGTACGACCGCTACCAGGGCGTGGCCGACCTGATGCCGTACGCCAAGGCGGTGAGCGCCAAGTCCTACGACTTCGACGAGCAGGGCAACGAGACCAGGATCGACTACCCGCGCATGCTGAAGATCGTGCTGGACGCCGGCTACCGCTCGTGGATCGGGATCGAGTACGAGGGCGGCCGCCTGAGCGAGCCCGACGGCATCCTGGCCACCAAGGCGCTGCTGGAACGGATCCGCGCGCAGCAGCCATGATCGGCGCGCTGCTTCTGGCGCTGCCGCAGCACGAGATGTCCTGGGCGGCATTCCAGGACAAGCTGCGCGGCGGCTGGGCCGGGCAGATGATCGGCGTCAGCTACGGCTCGGTGTACGAGTTCCAGTCCTGCGGCGCGCCGATCCTGGCGCCGCTGCGCGAGTGGAAGCCGGAGCACCTCGAGAACGCGATCCAGCAGGACGACCTGTACGTGGAGATGACGTTCCTGAAGACCCTGGCGGCGCACGGCCTGGACGCCACCTGGGAGCAGGCCGGCGCGGACTTCCGCGACAGCCGTTACCCGCTGTGGCACGCCAACCACGCCGCGCGCGTCAACCTGCGCGCCGGGATCCCGGCGCCGCAGAGCGGCGACCGCGAGCACAACGCCCACTGCGACGACATCGACTTCCAGATCGAGGCCGACCTGTTCGGTCTGATCGCGCCCGGGCTGCCGCAGGCCGCCTGCGCGCTGTGCGACGTGTTCGGCCGCGTCATGAACTACGGCGACGGGCTGTACGGCGGCCGCTTCGTGGCCACGATGTACACGCAGGCCTACCTGGAGCCGGAGCCGACGCCCGCCGCGGTCCGGCGCTGCGTGGAGGCCGGGCTGGCGGCGATCCACCCGGAGAGCGCATACGCCGCCCTGCTGCGCGACGTGCTGGCCAGCTTCGACGCGCATCCGGACGACTGGCTGGCGACCTGGAAAGCGGTCGAGGAGCAGTGGGGGAGCCGGGACTCCTGCCCGGACGGCCTGGACAATCCGTTCAACATCGACGCGAAGCTGAACGGCGCCTACATCGCCATGGGCCTGCTCTACGGCGGCGGGGACTTCGCCCGGACGCTGGAGATCACCACGCGTTGCGGCCAGGATGCCGACTGCAATCCGAGTAACGCGGCCGGTGTGCTGGGCACGATCTACGGCTATTCGCGCATCCCGGCGGAGTACACGAGCGGCATCGCCGCCCTGCACGGCAAGAAGTTCAGCTACACGGACTACGACTTCGTGGCGCTGGCCGTGGAGTGCGAGCGGCTGGCCCGTGAGCTGCTGCGGCGGGAGGGCGGCAGAGTGGACGAGAGCAAGGGCATGCTGATCATCCCGGAGCAGGCGCCGCGACCGCCGTCGCAGCTCGAGGCCCTCGGCTACTCCTCCGAGCAGATCAAAGCCGTGGAGAAGGAATGGGCCCTCCGCGTGGTCCCGATGGAGCGCTGGAGCTCCGGCTGGAAGCTGATCACCTGCGGCGGCGCGATGGACCCGGGCGTGCGCGACTGCTTTGGCTGCAAGAACGTGCTCGTGACTCATCCGGTGAGCCGCGCCGAGCCGGCGGCTTTCGAGAAGCGCGAGCTCCTGCCGCGCAATTCGCCGAAGCTGCTCCTGGAGGTCGCAAGTCACTCCGATCCGCCCCAGGCGGACTGGGAGCTGCGTGTCTACGTCAACGGCGAGCTGCTGGAGCGCCGCACGATCCATTCGCCGGGCGCGTTCCAGCGCGTGGAGCTGGATCTCGACCGCTGGGCCGGCCAGGAGGTGCTCCTGCGCCTCGAGAACGCCGCCGGCGGCGCGGAGGATTGGGCCTGGGAAGCCGCCTACTGGGGTCAGGTGCAAATACTCTGACCTCCGCGTCAGCGCTCCTCCAGCCGGATCGTGCCCAGGCCGGTCGTCGTGCCGGCGTGGATCTCCACGGGCATGGAGGGATGCACATCAATCCCCATTGAGTACGGCCCTGGCAGCAGGTTCTCGATGCGCACGCGTCCTCCAATAACCTGCAGCCTCTCGTTAGGCGTGTACCTCAGCGTCTCGCGGACCCGAAAGGAATGCTGCAGATGCAGCTCGTGGTATCCAGCTGTCTCGAGCTGGAATTCCAGTGAGCCCAGTTCGCTGGCTTGCGGCAGATTCACCCACCACTCTTCGTCCAAGTCCTCGAAGCGTACTGGACCCAGCATCGCCAGGAGCTTCCGATTGTGCTCGTCGGAAGCTTGCACGTAGAACCAGCCGTCTCCTTGGCTGGGCAGCCCCTCCAGGACGGCGGAGTCATCGTCCAGGATGTCAGAGTGCTCCAGCTCCGGCGCCGCGACCCAGCTCGCGTCCAAGGAATCGCGCGAGTGCCCCCAGGCGAAGCGGCAGGTGACCGTGCCACCGGCCACCGGCACCGCACCAGGCACCAAGTGGATCTTCAGCGTCCGTTCCGGCAGGAACACAAGATCCAATTCCGAGTACTGCCAGTCCTTGGCGGGATCCACAGCCAAGTGGTCCACCCGCCGGTCAACGCGGCCCGCTGTAGGATGCCGGGCGAAGAGCTCTGCGCCCGTAGTCATCCCAGAACGGAGGGTTTCCATCTGCTCTTCGGTCGCCGGCAGCTCGTAGCGGCCGTCCATGCCCGTGTGCACTGTCCCTTCGATCAGGTATTTCCCTCCGGCGCGAATCCTGTAGTGGATCTCTGCATCGGGGACCGCAGTTCCCTGTGGATCCGTCGCCCGTCCGGCCAGGATGCCATAGCGGGTCATCGCCACGTCTACGTCGGTCCGGGTTCCGGGCACGAATGCTGAACGCGGCGTGTAGCCCTCTGCTTTAACGTACAGGTTGGCATCCATCAGATCGGCCACGCGGGCGACGCCGAACTCGTCGGTAGTGTCCCGGTAGAGGCATGCGCCGCCAAAGTCCAGTTGCACGACCATCTGGCTGCTCAAGAACAAGTCGATGGCATGATGATCGATCTCCACCACGGAAGCTCCGCGAATCAGAGCACCCGTAACATCGTCGAAGACGCGCACCTGGCGTACCCGAGCAGGGCTCATGACGAGACGCACTGGCCCGGCGCCGGGCACGACGTCACCGGCTTGCGCAACCTGATACATGGCAAGGCCTGCGGCCAGCACGTCATAGCTCCGGAATCCGCTCAGCCCGTCGAAGACCGCGATTCCATCGGGTCCGGTCTTCTCCATCCCGAGGTGTGCACGCTCGCCGAGATTCGATGGATCGGTCCGGCTCAACCAGAGATAGACCCATGCCTCTGGCAAGGGGGCTCCGTCGGGATCGCAGACCAGGATCTTGAGACTGGCTGCAGGGACCAGAAAGACGCCGATCTCGCGCGTCTCGGCGGACCTCAGTTCCGTGACGACCGGCGGAGCGACAGCCCAGTCCTCCTGCGAGCTCTCGACTGTGTACTTTCCGCCTTCCGGGAGCTGGAAGGTCCAGGTTCCGGGATTGTCAGCCTTGCCCGCCAAAGCTGCGCCTTTGTCCAGCCGCCAGCTGCCGCCCTGGAAGCTGCGGAAGTGGCCGGGTTTCGGTGTCTGCTTCCAGGGCTTCAGCGGCACTGCGGCGAGCCCGATGTTGGAAGGGCCGGACACCACGTGCACGATCAAGCGGGGCCCAGGAGAGTCTGGCGCTGACTCCTGCGCCGGCGCCTCGGTGGCACGCCTTCCGCTCTCGACGTCCAGTGGGGCAGTCGCGGGCTCGTCGGAGCCGATGCCTTCGGCGTCACCGGCGGCGGGAAGCTCGGGCGCAGAGCGGGCCCCGGAAGGGCCCGCCCTGCTGAGCAGCCAGCAAAGGATGCCGAAGAGCAGAGCCAGCAGCGCGAGAGTCGCCGCTACAAGGCGCTCGTGTTCCTTGACTAGCACGGCGTGATGGAGACTGGCTGACTCTTCAAGAACTTCTCGTCACATTCAGTCACCTCCTTTGTGGTCGAGCTGCCGCCACTCGCAGCTCCCCCACCGACCGTGAAGCCCACCCACTGGCCGACGGTCTCTTCGTACGTGAAACAGTCGTCATACTTCAGACGGACGTAGACTTCGATGCCGCTGCCTTCGAGGCCGCCGTTCTGATCCACGTTGTTGGGTCCCATCAGGTCGCCGCCGCTGTTGCAGACGTCAGCGGACACCGTCGCGTCGAAGCAGCCGTTGCCCTTGTCGACGAGCGTGACCGTTGCGTCACCCATGGGGTCGTTCCCCGAGGTCGAGTCGTGCTCCCACATGCTGCCGGTGAAGCCACTCAGGCTGCCGCCGGAGGAGGCAGATGGGCAGATGTTCTTGAACGTACTGCTGACCGTGCAGCACGAGCCGTCTGCCAGACAGCTCATGCCGCTGCAGCTCGGACCGGACTGCGCCAGGAGAGTTGGCAGCGGCATCCAAGCCGCTGCCATGAGAAGAACCGCGAGTCGTGTTCGCATTGCGCTTGATCACATGGAATGGTTGAAGTTGGATGACCTTGGAACACCTCCAAGGTCGAGGGTTCGATCCGATGCCCTTCCGACCGCCGCAGCAACGATGGAAACGCTTCTCCGCGGAAAGTAGTGCTTTCCCCGATTCGAAGGTGGAATAATCCGCAGGAAGATGCGCCTGCCGTACGGGTGTGACCCGGGCATGGATCCAGCAAAGGTCCGTGGTCCCGTGCAACCCTGAGACCCGCTTTCCGCACTCATCGACGAATGGAGGAGTCCCTCGAGGACCGGCGGCTGGCGCTGGCGTTCCTGGAGCGCGGCGATGAAGGCGCGTTCCGGGCCCTGTACCGGCGCCATTCGCCGCGCCTGAACCAGTTCCTGCTGCGGCTGCTCGGCGGGCGCGAGCGCGACGCCGAGGACGCGCTGCAGGAGACCTGGATGCGCGCGGTCGAGCGCCTGCGGCAGTTCCGCTGGGAGTCGAGCCTGCGCACCTGGCTGGGCGGGATCGCGCTCAACTGCGCGCGCGAGCGCCGCCGCCAGGACGAGGGCGGGGAGGCCAGCGAGATGGGCGAAGCCGCCGCGCCGCACGTGGAGCGGGAGATCGACGTGGACCGGCTGGAAGGAGCGATCGCGGGCCTCCCGGACGGATTCCGGGAGGTGCTGGTGCTGCACGACGTCGAGGAGCGCACGCACGAGGAGATCGCGCAGATGCTCGGGATCGCCGTTGGCACTTCGAAGAGCCAGTTGTCGCGGGCGCGGCGCGCCCTGCGCGTGCGCCTTGGGGAGGGAGGCCATGAACAGCAAGCCGTCTGAGGAGCTGAGCCCGCAGGAGCAACGCGCGCTGGCCGCGCTGCCGCGCGAGCGGGCGCCGCGCCCCGAGCTGGAGGAGCGCGTGGTGGCGGCGCTACAGGCGCGCGGGCTGCTGCACCGGCACCGCCCGGGCGGCGTCCGGCGCTGGATCGGGCTGGCGGCCGGTCTCGCCGCCGCCTTCCTGCTCGGCTACTGGCTAGGCGCGCGCCGCGAGCCCGAACCGCCCCCGCAGCCGCCACTGGGGCAGTGGCTGCTGCTCCTGTACGAGAACCAGGGCCCGTGGCCGGCCGACCTCACCGAAGCGGACATGCCGCGCATCGTCGAGGAATACCGGAGCTGGGCCAGGGAAAACGCCGTTGGCGGCGAGCGGCTGGAGCTGCGCGGCAACCGGATCAGCTTGGTCGCGGGCGAGATCGACAGCCAGATCGTGCCGGGACCCGAAGACGCGCTCTACCTCGGTGGCTTCTTCGTCATCCAGGCGCAGAACCTGGAGCAGGCGCGGACCATCGCCGAGACCTGCCCGCACCTCAAGTACGGGGGCATCATCGAGATCCGCGAGATCGCGGACATGACGGAGTAACGAAGGAGAACCCATGAACGCCGTGCTCGCTTGCACTCTGCTGGCGCCGCTGCTGGCGCAGGACGCTCCCAAGGCCGAAGCCTCCGTGCACGCCCTGCGCCTGAGCGTGAAGGACGTGGCGGCCGCCAACGCCTTCTACACCAAGACCCTCGGCTTCACTTCGGACTGGTGTTGTCCTCAAGGCATGGCTGCGGACCTGCACAACGGCCCCGCTCGCCTCCTGCTCGAGCGCTCCACCGCGGCGACCACCACCGCCTGGCAGCCCTACATGAACTACCAGGTGGCCGACCTCGCCGCCAGCGTCGCCGCGGTGCGCGCCGCCGGCGGCAGCGTGGAGAAGGACACGCCGCAGCCCTTCCCGCTGGGACTGCTGGTGACGTTCCGCGACCCGGACGGGCATCCGGGACACCTGCTGACGACGGAGCAGGATCCGCTGGCGGCCGGCTCGAGCCCGCAGGTCTTCAACCTGGGCCTGCCCGCCCCCGACATGGAGAAGTCGGAGGCCTTCTACCGCCGCCTCGGCTTCGAGGTCTACAGCCGCGACTACCTGCCGCACGCGCTGCCGCTGGTGCCGCGCGGCGCCTTCCCGCTGCTCTTGCACGACGTGCCGGACGGTGAAGCCATCACCGGCACGACCGTCGCGCTGGTCCTCGGCGTCTCCGACGTCGCCGCGGCCAAGTCGAGCCTGAACCCCGGCTGCACGGCCTCCTGCTGCAGCGGCCCCGACCTGGTCCTGAACGATCCCGCAGGCAACCGCGTGGTCCTGTGCAGCAGCGGCGGCGCGGCGGTGCCGGCCTCCTCGGCCTTCGAGCGCATGAAGACCCTCGTCGGCAGCTGGGAAGCCAAGAGCACCCAGGGCTGGACCGGCACCGAGACCTTCGAGCTGATCGCCGAGGGCAGCGTCCTGATGCAGACCACCCGCATCGAGCCGCATCCGAACCAGACCATGGTCACCATGTACCACCTGGACGGCGAGCGCCTGCTCCTGACCCACTACTGCATAGCCAAGAACCAGCCGCGTATGCAGGCGAGCGACATCTCGGCGGACGGCAGCAGGATCACCTTCACCTTCCTCGACGGCACCAACCTGAAGTCCCGCGACCAGGGACACATGGACCAGGCCGTCTTCGAGCTGGTGGACAAGGACCACTTCCGGGACCAATGGACGTGGTACCAGGACGGCAACGAGTCCTGGATGGAAAAAGTCGAGTACGTCCGCAAGGACTGAGGATTGGAGCGGGGGAGGGCGTTCGGGGGAGCGCCCTCCTCCATTCTTGCGCAACCAGCGGCAAGGATGGAGGAAGCGAGAAGACGGCTCGGCGCCCGTACGTCTCGTCGAACGAGACCTCGGCTGACTCGCAGCTTCCAAACTCCCCGCCAGTTCGGGATTGCATGGTCAGTGTCGGGGAACGATAGTTACGCCCTTCCCGGCCCCATGGAACTCGGCTTCGTCATCGACCAGCGGCGCTGCATCGGCTGCCACGCCTGCACCGTGGCCTGCAAGGCCGAGAACGACGTGCCGTTGGGCGAGTTCCGGACCTGGGTCAAGTACACCGAGAAGGGGACGTTTCCGCAGGTGCGGCGGCATTTCACGGTGCTGCGCTGCAACCACTGCGACGAGGCGCCCTGCGTCGAGATCTGCCCGGTGGTGGCTCTGCACAAGCGGCCGGACGCGATCGTGGACCTGGACCGCGACCTCTGCATCGGCTGCCGCGCCTGCATGCAGGCCTGTCCCTACGACGCGATCTACCTGAATCCGCACACGCTGGTGGCCGAGAAGTGCCACTTCTGCGCCCACCGCACCGAGCTGGGGCTGGAGCCGGCCTGTGTGGTCGTGTGCCCGGAGGAGGCCATCGTCGCGGGCGACGTCAGCGATCCCGGTTCCAAGATCGCGACGCTGATCCGGGAGCAGCCGACCTCGCGGCGCAGGCTCGAGAAAGGGACCAAACCCCGAGTCTGGTACGTGGACGCGCTGGAGGAATCGCTCACGCCCGGAGCCGCCGCGGAGCCGTCCATGTGGCTGTGGTCGGACCGCCGGCGCGCGCCGCGGCCGGTCCCCGGCTGGGAGGAGCCGCTGGACCTGCGCACCACGCTCAATGCTGACCATCCGCCGGCCTGGGGCTGGCACATCTGGCTGTACCTGTGGACCAAGAACGTGGCGGCCGGCCTGATGCTGCTGGCGCCGCTGTACGCCGTGCTCGGCGTGCCCAACGGCGGCGGCGCGCTGCCCGAGATCTTCGCGCTGGCCTTCCTCGCGGTCACCGGCTTCCTGCTGGTGCACGACCTGGGGCGGCCGGAGCGCTTCCTCAAGATCCTGTTCCATCCCAATGCGAAGTCGTGGCTGGTGAAGGGGACCTGGGTGCTGGTGGGATTCGGCGCGCTGACGTCTGGAGCCCTGGTCCTGCAACTGCTGGAGCAGCCGCAGATCGCGCAGATCCTGCGCTGGATCAACCTGCCGTTCGCGGCGCTGGCCTCCGGCTACACCGCGTTGCTGTTCGCACAGTGCCGCGGCCGCGACCTGTGGATCGAGCAGGGCCTGTTCGCGCAACTGGTGCTGCAGGCCGGCGCTCTCGGGGGACTGTTCGGGCTGATGCTTCTGCGCCGCGCCGAAGATCCGGGACTGTTCGCGCCCATGGCGGTCGCCGCGTTCGCGCTCAGCTTCGCCAACCTGGCCTGGACCGTGGTCAAGCTGCGCGGCGCGCGCGAGAGCGACGGCGCGGCCAGGGCGCGCGACCTCATCCTGGCCTCCAGGGGCATCATTCCGGCGTTCACGGGGCTGGCGGCGGCGGCGGTCGCGGCCGCGCTGGCCCTGCTGAACAGCCGCAGCGCGGACATCGCCATGCTGGGCCTGCTCGGCTGCGCCGGCCTGAGCATCGGCCTGCTGCTGTACGAGCGCGCGTTCGTGAACGCCGGCCAGGAGGCGCCGATCTCGTGAAGGAAGAGGTGCGCACCGGTCCGGTCCTGGCGCCGTCGGGCGAGGAGTGGCGCACGACGGAGCTGCATTCGTTTCCGCCGCTCGAGCGCTGGAACGACTGGGTGGAGTACGACGCCAGGGCCTGGCCGCGCAAGGTCGAGAAGCACTACCGGCTGGTGCCGACCACCTGCTTCAACTGCGAGGCGGCGTGCGGGCTGGTCGCGTACATCGACCAGCAGAGCGGCGCGATCCGCAAGCTCGAGGGCAATCCGTACCACCCGGGCTCGCGCGGGCGCAACTGCGCCAAGGGGCCGGCTACGCTCAACCAGGTGCAGGATCCCGAGCGCATCTTGTATCCGCTCAAGCGCGTCGGGCCGCGCGGCAGCGGCAGGTTCGAGCGCACCACCTGGGACGAGGTCATCGCGACCTTCGCCGCGCGCATCCGCAAGGCCTTGCAGGAGGACCGCCGCACCGAAGTCATGTACCACGTCGGGAGGCCGGGCGCCGACGGCTACATGGACCGCGTGCTGCAGAGCTGGGGCATCGACGGGCACAACAGCCATACCAACGTGTGCAGCTCGGCGGCGCGGCTGGGCTACGCGCTGTGGAGCGGCAGCGACCGGCCGTCGCCGGACCACGCCAATGCGCAGTTCATCCTGCTGCTCAGCTCGCACCTCGAGACCGGGCACTACTTCAACCCGCACGCCCAGCGCATCATGGACGGGAAGATGAGCGGCGCGAAGCTGGCGGTGGTGGACATCCGGCTCAGCAACACCGCGTCCATGGCCGACTGGTGGCTGGCGCCGCACCCCGGCAGCGAGGCGGCGCTGCTGCTCGGCTTCGCGCACGTCATCCTGGCCGAGAACCTGGAGGACCGCGAGTTCCTGCGCCAGTGGGTGAACTGGGAGGAGTACCTGCGCTGGAAGAAGCTCCCGGAGGACTTCAACGTCTTCCTGCGCGAGCTGCACCGCGAGTACTCCGCTTACACGCCCGAGTGGGTGGCCCAGGAGTGCGGCGTCAGCGCCGACGCCGTCCGCGCGATCGGGCGCGGCATCGGGCAGGCCCGCGGCGCCTTCGCCTCGCACGTGTGGCGCAACGCGGCGGCGGGCAACGCGGGCGGCTGGCAGGTGGCGCGCTGCCTGCAGTTCCTGACCGTGCTCACCGGATCGGTCGCGACCCGGGGCGGCACCGCGCTCAACACCTACAACAAGTTCGTGCCGGCGCCCTTCAAGAAGCCGCCGGGGCAGAGCGTGTGGAGTGATCTGCTGTTCCCGCCCGAATATCCGCTCAGCCATCACGAGCTGAGCTTCCTGCTGCCGCACCTGCTCAAGGAGGGGCGCGGCAAGCTCGACGTCTATTTCACGCGGGTCTACAACCCGGTCTGGACCAATCCCGACGGCTGCACCTGGATGGAAGTGCTGTCGGAGGAGCAGAAGGTCGGGCTGCACGCCTGCCTGACGCCGGTCTGGAGCGAGACCGCGATCTGGGCCGACTACGTGCTGCCCATGGGCCTGGGGCCCGAGCGGCACGACCTCATGTCCTTCGAGACCCACGCCGGGCAGTGGCTGAGCTTCCGCCAGCCGGTGCAGCGCGTGGCGCGCGAGGCCGGCGGCGAGCCGATCGAATGGACGCACCAGGCGAATCCGGGCGAGGTCTGGGAGGAGGACGAGTTCTGGATCGCGCTGTCCTGGGCCATCGATCCCGACGGCGCGCTCGGCGTCCGCCAGTACTACGAGTCGCCGTACCGGCCCGGCCAGCGCATCAGCGTCCACGAGTACTACCGCTGGATCTTCGAGAACTCGGTGCCCGGGCTGCCCGAGGCGGCGGCGAAGGAAGGGCTCGCGCCGCTGGCCTACATGCAGAAGTACGGCTGCTTCGAGGTCAAGCGCGACGTCTACCAGCTCTACGCGCAGGTGGACGGCGGGCAGCCCAAGGGCTTCGGCACGCCGTCGAAGAAGCTGGAGTTCTTCAGCCCGACCATGGTGGAGTGGGGGCACGAGGATCAGGCGCTGCCCGGCTACGTCCAGAGCCACGTGCACCCCTCGCGTCTCGCGCACAACGAGATGGTGCTCGTTCCGACTTTCCGGCTGCCCACGTTGATCCATACGCGCTCCGGCAATGCCAAATGGCTGTACGAGATCAGCAACAGCAATCCCGTGTGGATTCATACGTCCGAGGCGGCCCGGCTCGGCATCCAGACCGGCGACCTGGTGCGGGTCAGCACCCGCATCGGTTATTTCGTGAACAAGGTGTGGGTGACGGAAGGGATCCGGCCCGGCATCGTGGCCTGCTCGCACCACCTGGGCCGCTGGCGCGTCGCCGGGCAGCCCGGCACCGACCGCTGGGCCTCGGCGCCGGTGCAGCTCGAGCGCGACGGGTCCGGCAAGTGGAAGATGCAGCGCGCTGGCGACGTCGCCCCCTTCGATTCGTCCGACCCCGACTCGCGCCAGGTCTGGTGGACGGACGGCGGCGTGCACCAGAATCTCACGTTTGCCGTGCAGCCCGACCCGATCTCCGGCATGCACTGCTGGCACCAGAAGGTCACGGTGGAGCGCGCCCGCCCCGGCGACCGCTACGGCGACATCGAGGTCGACACGGCCAGGTCCTTCGAGGTCTACAAGGAGTGGCTGGCCCAGGCGCCGGCCTTCCGGCACCCGCAGAAGCTGCGCCGCCCGCTCTGGTTCAGCCGCGCCGTGCGCCCGAGCAACGAGGCGTATTACCGGCCTTGAGTCGTTGTCGCCCGGACTTGCGGGCCGTGCAGTCCGCGAGTACCTTGGATCCATGAGTTTCGAGGACAGGATCACCATCACGCCAGGTGTCCGGAGCGGGAAGCCCTGCATCAAGGGCACTCGGATCACGGTCTATGACGTGCTGGAGTACCTCGCCGGCGGGATGAGCGAGCAGGAGATCCTCGCCGATTTCCCCAGCCTGACCTCTGAGGACATTCGGGCCTGTCTTGCATTTGCGGCAGCCCGCGAACGGCGTCTCGCGGTTCCGCCGGCCGCGTGAAGTTGCTCTTCGACGAGAATCTGAGTCCGAGACTCGTTCGGCTGCTCGCAGACTCCTTTCCACAGAGTCAGCACGTGGAGCAGACTGGGCTGCGTGGTCAGACTGACCGTGCCATATGGGAGTTGGCCCGAGCTCAAGGCTTTGTGATCGTGTCCAAGGACAACGACTTTCGTCAGATTGTGTTCATGGAAGGGCCGCCTCCCAAGGTGATCTGGCTTTCGGTTGGCAATGCAGACACCCAAGGTGTCGCCGCTCTTCTCAAGGAGAATGTCGCGACAATCCGGCTGTTCCTTTCCAGTCCAGAGGAGGGCCTGCTCGTTCTGGAAACCGGCATTCGAGGAACGGACTAGAAGCGTACTTCAGTGGCGCGAAGCGCCACGGCCCGCCCGGCGCGGGAGGCTCGCTCTGCATCAGGAGTTCACGGCGCGCCGGCCAGCGCGGGCATCGGGGCGCTCGCCGCCGGAGCCATGAGGACACCGCCGCGGGGCTCGCAGATCGCCGCGAGCGTCTCGGTCACCTCGGCGACCGTCAAGCGCGGATGAGACAGGCGCTCCTCCCGGGCCGCAGCGCGTGCGAGATCGTTCATGGAGAGGATGCCGGCCAGCCGGCCAGCGTCGTCCACGACCGGGACGCGGCGCACCCGGGAGGCGCGCATGACGCCCTCGGCGGTGGCCAGGGTGTCCGTGGGCTTGACCGCGCGCACGACGCGGGCCATGGCGTCCATCACGGCGATTTCCTTGAGGCCCCGGCCCCTGGTGTAGGCCGACATGCAGATGTCCCGGTCCGTGATGACGCCGGTCACGACGCCGTCGGCGGACACGACGGGCAGGAAGCCACAGTCACCCTCCCACATCAGCTGGGCGGCGTGATCCAGTTTGTCCTCCGCGCGGCAGCTCAGGCAGTCGCGCGTCATCAGGGAATCGACCAGGGCCGGTCCGGGCCGCGCCAGCGGCGGAGAGGCGATCGACGGAGGTGTGGCGGTTCTCATGGCAGGACTCCGGCAAGCTCGGGGAAGGAAGAGGCCGCGGGCGAAGTCCGGCGGCCTCGCAGTAGGATCCTGCACGCGGAGCGACGGCTCTACGCGGAAACTTCCCTGATCGGTCAGGCTTCCGCGAAGCCTTCGCGGATCGCGAATCGCATCAGGTCAGACCGGGCGGAGATGCCGAGCTTCTTCATGATGCGGTCCTGGTGGCCGTCGACGGTCTTGACACTGCGGCACAGTTCCGCCGCAATCTGGGTGCGGGACCGGCCTTTTCCGATGAGCCGGAGCACTTCCACCTCGCGCGGCGAGAGCCTGCTCAACGGCGTCGCCGGTCCGGCCTTGGCGCTCTTGCGCGCGCCGTTCGGAGTGCCGCCGGCTGCCGTCATCGCCGGCCGGCAGCGTTCGCGGACCTTCGGTCCCATGACGAAGGTGCCTCCCGCGCTGGCGGCCACTTCCTGGATCCCGGCGACCATGTCCTCCAGCTCGTCCGCCTTGGAGAAGTAGCCCCAGCCGCCGCATTTGTACGCGGCGGCGAGATAACCGTCGCGGACATGGGCGCTCAGGAAGACGCAGCGAGCGCGCGGGTGCATGTGGCGGAGGCGGTCGGCCATCTCGAAGACGTCCGGGCCGGGCATCTCGATGTCGAGCAGCACGACATCCGGTTGCAGCCGGGCGGTTTCGGCCAGCAGGTTCTTGGCCGATGCGAGGCGTCCGACGACGCGAAGGCGGCCCTGAATGGCGAACTGGGCCTTGAGTCCTTCGACGAGCACGGCGTGGTCGTCCACGCACAGGATGCGCAGGACCGAGTCCGGGCCGGTGTCCGGGGCCTGGGGCTGCTGCGCCGCCGCCCTGCGGGCGCCGCGGCGCGGCGTGCCGGAAACCGGACGGGAGCGGCGGGAGGAACTGGGCACGTGGACCGGACTTCTCGTCTAAGGACCTCCGGCAGCGCGATGCAATGCCGTACGGATCGCGCCGACGTCCTGGCAATCGTCGATCGTAACGGGGTGCAGCGCATTCCATGCCGCGGCGGCGCCGGAATCGGGCTGGCCGAACAGGACCAGGCATCCGGCCGGATGCCGCGTGCGCCAGGCGGCTGCGGCATGCAGTGCCGAGGGCGTTGGTTCCGTGACCCAGATGTCGGCCTGGCCGCCGCCGGGAGGGACGCCGCAGCAACGCGTCCGCACGCCGGCCAGATCGAGCAGTTGCCGGACCAGGGCGGCAGCGCGCCCGTCCGCCAGCAGGATCATGGCCGTCCTGGCATTGGGCGGCCGTGGCGCGGCTACCGCGACGGGCAACACCATCACCACCGTTGTGCCCGTGTCGGGCTGAGACTGGATCTCCACGGTCCCGCCGGCATCGGCGACCACCTTGCGCACCAGCGCCAGGCCGAGTCCGGTCCCCAGTCCGCGCGGCTTGGTGGTGAAGAAGATCTCGAAGGCGCGGCGCCGGACCTCTTCCGACATGCCGCGGCCGTTGTCGGTGACGCCGAGCCGGACGTGGGTGCCATCCTCGGCGCCCTCCGCCCAGATGTGAACGTGTCCGGCGTGCTGCCCGCCGTCGCCGGGGATCGACTCGCCCGCGTTCACCACGAGGTTCAGTACGGCCTGGGTGAGCCCGTGCGCCGAAACACCGACCTTCGGCAGTCCCGGGGTGAACGCCGCCGTGGTCCTGACGTGCTTGGGCACGGCCTTGGTGAGGAGGGATCCGGCCCGCAACCACCAGTCATGCAGGTCCGTGGCGGCGAGCCGGGAGTCCCGGCTGTCCGGATCGAGCGCCAGGAACTGCAACCCGTCCGCCAGCTGCTGGAGATAGGCAACGCTCTTGTGGACCATGGCGACGTGCTCGCGCACGCCCGGCTGGTCGGCCTGGGCCTGGATGGCATTGAGGTGCGCCCGCACCGGAAGCAGGACGTTGTTCATGTCGTGCCCCAGGCCCGCGGCCAGGGTGCCGATCGAGGCCATGCGGTCGGCCATGTGCAGGCGCTGCTGCGCCTCGTGCAGCGCCGAGGTCTGCTCGGCGAGGAGTGTGATCAGGCGGACCTGCTCCTCCGCGCCGGCAGCCGCGCCGTCGCCACGCACCGCACCGGAATGCCGGCTCAGGTCGCGGATGATGCCCACGAACAGCGGCGTTGCGTGCCCGGGAATCTCGGCCCGAGAAATGGAGAGCTCGATCGGGAACGCCGTGCCGTCCTTGCGCACGGCGTCGAACCGGCGCGCCGTATTGAGGATGTGGGTCGTGCCCGATTTCCGGTAGCGGTCGAGGTAGCCGTCGTGAGCCGAGCGGTGCGGCTCGGGCATGAGGACGTTGATGTTCCTTCCGACAAGATCCGCGGCCCTCCAGCCGAAGACGCGCTTCACGGAGTCGCTGGCGGAGTGGATGACGCCGGAACTGTCGATGGTGATGATCGGATCCAGCGCGGCTGCAAGGACAGCCTGGGCAACGCCGGCCTCGGAAGGCGTGTCCTGGGCCGCCCGCGTGGATCGCCCGCGGGACAGAGACAGTCGGCGCGCGGACATGGCCGTAGTGTAGCCACGATCGTGCCCGCCGCGCGGTGAGCGGGGCGGCCGGCCTGCGCCGCTGCGCGATCAGGGAAGTCTCCCCGTGGAACCTGCGTTCCGCATGCGTCATGATGGTCATACAGCCGTGATGCCACAAGACAACACGAGAACCGTGCTGATGATCTCCGGCATGCGCGACAATCGCTCACGGGAACAGGTCCTCGAGGCGTTGGAGCAGGTCGCCGGCCTGAAGGAGGCGGAGGTCAACTTGTTCCGGGCCCGCGCCATCGTCCTGCACGCGCCGCCGTGCACCGTGGCGCAGCTGGTCCAGGCCGTCGTGCAGGCCGGCTACGGCGCAACGCTCGCCGCGGATTGAGGCGGCGCCGGCGCCGTGATCGGCGCCGGCGCCCTTGGCACGCTGCGCGGGCGCGCTCAGCCGTAGGCTTCGACCGTCGTCCGGTCTTCCACGCGACGGACGCCGAGCGTGGACCCCGCGATGCGGTCGATGGCGTTCTTCTCGCCCCACGACCGCACGGTTCCGGTGAGGGTCACGACGCCATCGCTGACCGCGACGCCGATCCTCCTGGCCTCGCGTTCCGCCTGGCGCTCGAGGGCCTCCTCGATCTGGCGCTGGATCTGGCCGGCGTTGACGGGCTTGGCCTCGACGATGATGTTGTTGATGACACCGCGGACGCCGGCCAGGTGTTGCACCGACTTCTCCGCCTCGTACCGTTGGACCCAGGTGTCCACGCCGCCCTGGAGCGTCACCATGCCGGAGGAAACCGTGCTCGTGATGCGGTCATCGGGCACGAGCACGTTCCACATCAGGGCGTTGCGGATGGCCTCGCAGATATCCTCGTCCGTCCTTTCCCAGATGCCGGCCAGCTTGATCTTCATGTCGTCCACCACGTCCAGGACGCCCGCGACGCGGTGAGCAGCAGCGCGCGCGGCCAGCTTCTTCGGGTAGGAGCTGATGTTCCCGGTCAGCGTCACGATGCCGTTGCGCACCTGTACGCCGACCTCCGTCTCCGTGACGACTGGGTCCCACGCCAGCTCGGCGAGGACATCTTTCTTGATCTGGACATCGGATTTGGTCGTTACCGTGGTCATGGCAGCCTCCGCTGCTCGCAGCATCCACTCGCCGGTGTCGCAGTCTTCTGACCGCGGCGTTTGCTTGACCATGAGGATGCCGCTCCGGAGCGGCCCCTGCGACGGGAAAACTTCCCGGATCCGCGCCGTCCGGGAAGCAGCTCCTCCGGAGCCGGCGGAGCCGCCGATCAGGGAACTTTCCCTGAGAGCGCCGGCGCGCCCCGCGCCGATAATGGCGCGCCGGAGGGTGCATCGTCTTCTTGCCTCCCATCCGTCGCCCGAGTCCATCTCCATGCCGCCCGCGCCGGGATTGCAGTTCCACATCCTCGCCTTCGAGGGACCGGATGCTTATTCGCGTGCCGGCGGCATTGCCAGCCGCATCAGCGGCCTGGCCGAAGCGCTGGCCGAGGCCGGACACGAGACCCACCTCTGGTTCGTCGGCGATCCGGACCTCCCCGGGCATGAGGAGTGCAATGGGGTCCACCTGCA
This sequence comes from Planctomycetota bacterium, assembly GCA_004295085.1. Classification (GTDB taxonomy): domain Bacteria; phylum Planctomycetota; class UBA1135; order UBA1135; family UBA1135; genus SHNF01. The sequence continues at coordinate 139,905 of SHNF01000018.1, forward strand.
CCGCTGGTGCCAGTGGATCAGCCGGTACCATCCAAACGGCGTGTATGAGGGCGAGGAAGGCAAGCACGACGACCTGGCCCGGTCCCTGCCGCCCTACCTGCTCAGGAGCCTGATCCCGAACCTCAACGCGGGCGGCCGGGCCGTGGTGCTGGCGGAGGAGTGGCATACGGTGCACGCCGTCCTCCACCTGGACTGGCTGATGCGCTGCGTCGGCCTGCGCGAGTGCGTTGCCATCCTGTGGAACGCGAACAACGTGTTCGGCTTCGAGCGGATCGACTGGGGCCGGCTCCAGGCCGCGGCCACGATCACCACGGTCAGCCGGTACATGAAGCACTGGATGGCGCCGCTCGGCGTGGACGCGCTGGTGATCCCGAACGGGCTGGACCGGGACGCCTTCGCGGCTCCGGACTTCCTGGCGGCGCGCGCGCTCCGCGAGCTCTATCCGGACCGCTTGTTGCTCACCAAGGTGGCCCGCTTCGATCCGGACAAGCGCTGGCTCGCCACCATGGACATCGTGGCGGAGCTGAAGCGCCGTGGCGTGCGGCCATTGCTGATCGCGCGCGGCGGGATGGAGGCCCATGGGGCCGAGGTCCGGGCCAGGTCCGCCGAGCTCGGCCTGAGCGTGGAGGAGCGCCGCGTGGCCCGGCCGGGCCCGCAGGGCCTGGTGGAGGCGCTGGCCGGCGCGCACCTGGCCGATGTGATCGAGCTGAAGTCGCCGATCGATCCGCCGGGCCGCCGCACCCTGTTCCGCGAAGTGGACGTGGTGCTCGCCAACAGCGGGCATGAGCCATTCGGTCTCGTGGGGCTCGAGGCCATGGCGGCCGGCGGCATGGCCTGCACCGGTTGTTCCGGGGAGGACTACGCCCAGCCCGGGCGCAATGCGCTCGTCCTCCAGACCGCCGATCCCGGCGAGTTCATCGGACTCTACGGCTGGCTGCAGCGCCACCCGGACAAGGAGCGCGCCATGCGCCAGGCCGGCCGGGACACGGCCAAGGACTATGCCTGGCCGCTGGTGGTGGAACGACACCTGCTGCCGCGGATCGAGCTGCTGGCGGCGGGAGCGGGGTAGAAGCGCTCCGGAGCGCTGCGCGGATTCCTTCCGCCGCTCCGGCGCGGCGAGCGCTTGACGTACTCACTGTACTGAGTAAAATTACTCAATGTAATGAGTAAATTGTCTTCCCAAGAGTTCCGCAGGGGACAGGCGCAAACTCTGGCGGAGCGGCTGGGCGAGCCGCGCCGATTCATCCAGGTAGTGGCCGGACCCCGGCAGGTCGGAAAGACCACGCTGGTGCGGCAAGTGCTCGCCGACTGGGGGCCGCATGCCCGGCTGGCTTCAGCGGACGAACCGACTCTGAAGGATCGCTCCTGGATCGAAGCGCAGTGGCAGGCGGCGCGCCAGGGCGCGCGCGCGGCGGGCAGGCAGGGCTTCGTCCTCGCGCTGGACGAGATCCACAAGATTCCATCCTGGTCGGAGACGGTGAAGCGGCTCTGGGACGAGGACACTGCGGCTCGTGAACGACTCCGCGTCGTGGTCCTTGGCTCCGCGCCGCTCCTCATGCGGCAGGAACTTACGGAGAGCTTGGCGGGGCGCTTCGAGATGCTGCCCGTGCCACACTGGTCTCTAGCCGAGATGCAAGCGGCGTTCGGCTTTTCGCCTGATCAGTACCTGTATTTCGGTGGCTACCCGGGCGCTGCACCGTTGAGAACCGATCCGGCACGCTGGGCGCGCTACGTGAAGGACGCCCTGATCGAGACCACGATTGCGCGCGATGTCCTGCTGCTCTCGCGCGTGGACAAGCCGGCACTGCTGCGCCGGATGCTCGAACTGGGCTGCCGCTACTCGGGCCAGGTGCTGTCGTACACGAAGATGCTGGGACAGCTTCAGGATGCCGGCAACACGACCACCCTCGCGCACTATCTGGAGCTGCTCTCGGGCGCCGGAATGCTGACCGGCCTGCAGAAGTACTCCGCTGCGGCAGTGCGCCAGCGGGCTTCCAGTCCAAAGCTCCAGGTGCTGAACACCGCGCTCATCACCGCACAGGAAGGTCTGCCGGCCGAGGAAACGCGGCGCGATGCGGATCGCTGGGGGCGCCTGGTGGAATCCGCGATCGGGGCGCACCTCGCCAATGCGGCAGCCAGCGGCACGTGCGAGCTGTACTACTGGCGCGAGCGCAACCACGAGGTGGACTTCGTGCTCAAAGCCGGCCGCCACGTCATCGCCATCGAGGTGAAGAGCGGCCGTCGGCGCGACGCACTGTCCGGCTTGCAGGCCTTCCGCGACGCGCATCCGCGCTCACGTCCGCTGCTCATCGGCGGCGACGGCGTTCCGCTCGACGAGTTCCTCCTGCACCCGGTAGAGCGGTGGCTGACGAGCTGAGCCGGAGCGGCAACCGGCAGCCCTTCCATCGTACGTGACGAAGGCATGGAGCAACTCGACGCCGACCACTGGCGCCGCACGCAGCTCGTCTCTGACAACATCGTGGCAGCATAGCAACCAACGAGTGCCGGGGGATGCGGCTCCGGCTAGGCCAGGAGCGCCTCGGCAAGAGACCGTGGCGAGTGAATGGTCACGCCTGCGATGCGCCTGCCGTAGAAGTCGCCGAAATGGGTGCGATCTCCAGTGACGAGCGCCTCGCAGCGCAGGCGATTGGCTGCAGCGAGGACCGGTCGGTCCTTTTCCGGAAGGGCCGCGGCCGCCACGGAAGCCGCGGCATGAGGCTGGACGCCAGCGGTGCGCACGCGCGCAAGCAGCGCATTCAGGGCCGGCAGACCAGGAGGCGCCTTGGCGTCCAGATTGCGCCGGGCCTCCTCGGTCACGTACGCGTCCACCCAGCACTCGTGGCCCGCGGCGATCAGGAGGTCCAGCAGTTGCCGCACGGCGCCGTCGGACTTGGCAGCGGAGAACAGGATGTTGGCATCCAGGAAGATCCGCATCCGCGCGGCGTCAGCGCGAGGTCTTGGCCTTTCTGCGCCTGCGCAGGACCTTCGCGAGCTCGGCTTCGGCCCGGTCAAACTCCTGGATGCGCTTGTCGCTGTACATTTCAGTCGGAAGCGTGACCGCTGGGCGCAACAGCAGCCCTTCCGGTGTCGTCTCGGCAACCAGCATGTCCCTGGCTTTGATACCGAGAGCCCGGCGCAGCTTCGCTGGAAGGGTCACGACTCCGCGGCCGCTCACGGTCAGGGTCGTCTTCATACCTGCAGTATAGCAGAAAAACAGAAAATCTGCAACATGCGACTTGGGCTAGCCTCCGGGAGTGAGATATGGCGAGCGGAGCAGCACGTATTCACGGTGATAGGTCAGGAACTCGCGCTGGCGCGACGTGAACTTGCCCACATTGGGTGGGCGAAGCGGATCGACGCCGAGCCTGGCCAGTGACTCCGGGTGCGCCACTGGCGAAATGAGAACATCGCCGTCGTCGTCGAAACCAATGAAGCCGCGGTCGAACAGGTGATCGGCGTTGGGCGTCAGCAGCAACCCGTTCTCGCCGTCCAGGCGCTCCTCGTTGCTGGCGTCGCGCCACGGCTTGCAGTGGCTGGCGCGCAGGTGCTCGATGCGATCCACGCCGGTGATGCGGCACGCATGCTCGATCCGGAGCACCCGCTCCTTGAACAGGCCTTGGCCGCGGCGCGCCAGCACGACGGCTTCGCGCTCGGTCTCCGCGATGCTCGGGTCATCGCGGATGCGCGCCAGCTCGTGCTCCTCCCACTGGACGAGCCCGATCGCAGGCTGCGCGAGCCCGGATTCGGCCACTCGGCCACCCAGGAGCAGGTCGTGCGCCTCGCGGCCGATCAGGTCGACGAGCGCGCCGGCAAGCGCTTCGCTGAGCGGGGTGAGATAGATGCTCTGCGAGCCCTTCCCGGCCGCGGTCAGCGGCGCGTATCGGTCCGGCAGCAGGGGAGCAAGCACCTGCATGTGGACGGCGGGACGGATCGGCCCTGCCAGCTCCACGAATCCGACGTCGACGCGCCAGCCGATCTGGTCCCAGTAGGCGCCGGTAGTGCCGAACTCCAGAGGTTTCGGCGCTTCGTAGGCGTGCGAGCGGGCGATTCCGATCGCCTTCAGCAGCGTGTCCGCAAAAGAGAAGACGGCATCGCCGGGCGCGACCTCGCGCATGAAGTCATAAAAAGGGTTGCGCGCGCGGTTCTTCTTGCGCTTGGGGGACCAGAGATACCCGCGCGGCACTTCGTGCCGGTAGGTCTGGTTCTGGTTGACCCACCAGTAGCGCATTCGCATTTCCAGCATAGCCTGACCGGGAGCTGCGAACCGTGGCGATAGGTGCCAAGCAGGCACCAATCGCCACAGCTTGGCAAAGCCCTTAGGGAACGAGGAGACGGGCTCCGAAAGCAGCGGACAGAGGTTCTCTTTCCTCCCGGGAAACCAGGCTGCAAGCAGTAGCCAATGCATCGGCGACAGTCGAACTTGACGCCAGCACGCTCAGCTCGCCGGCATTGACGAGGGCGTCGCCGGTGCGGGCATCGAGAACATGGGACAGGCGCTGGCCGGCCGCATCGAGGTGCTGTTCGCTGTCGCCGCTGGTCGCAAGCGCTTGTTGTGAAAGGCAGAGCGGTTGATTATGAACGAGGACGCGCCAGGAACCCTCCCCGGTCAGGATCTCCCCGCCGAAATCGATCAGGAAGCGTGGGGTCGAGTGCGCGCGCAGCACTTCGCCGGCCTCGTCGCAGGCGTAACCCTTGCCGATGCCGCCGAGGTCGAGCTGCATGCCGGGGAGCTCGAGCTGGACGGTGCGCGCGGCCGGCTCGAGGTGGAGGTGCTGGTAGCCGACGTAGCGGCGGGCGGCGGCGATCTGTTCGGGGCTCGGGGGCTTGCCGGTGGCGCGTGCGGCGCGCCACAGGCGCGTGAGAGGGCCCACGGTCGGGTCAAAGGCGCCGCCGCTGGCTGCGGCGACCTGCAGGGCGACGTCGAGGACGGTGTAGAGGTCCTCGCTCACGGGTGAAGCAGGGCCGCCGGCCTGCGCGCACAGGTGATTGAGCTCGCTGTCCACCCGCCAGTCGCTGAGGATTGCGTCCAGCTCGTTCATGCGGGCGAAGGCGGCGGCCGCGGCGGCGCGGGCGGCGTCCTCGTGCGGCGCGTGCAGGACGATGCGCGCTTCGGCGCCCATGATGATCTGGCGATACTCGTACCGCCCGAGATCCGGTTCGGGCCGGGCGAGGCTGCACGAGGCGGCCAGCACGAGCGCGAGGCCGGCGACCGGGATTGCGCTCATGGCGCGCCGCGCACTCCGGCGCTAACCTGGGCGCGATGTCGCGCCTGTTGTGGATCGCCCTGGCGGGCGCCGCCGGCACCCTGGCCCGCTACGGCCTGCAGGGCCTCGTGCAGAGCTGGAGCGGCTCCGCGTTCCCTAGCGGCACGCTCGTGGTGAATGCGCTCGGCTGCTTCTTGTTCGGTGCGCTGTGGGCACTGGCCGAGGAACGCATGACCATCGGACCGGACACCCGTGTCGTGTGCCTGGTCGGCTTCCTGGGCGCCTTCACGACCTTCTCCTCCTTCGCTTTCGAGACCGGCCAGCTCCTGCGCGAGGCCCAGTGGCTGCTCACCGCCGCCAATCTCCTGGCGCAGAACGGCCTGGGCCTGCTGTGCCTGTTCCTGGGGGCCGCCGCGGCGCGCGCGCTCGCGTGACATGAAGCTGCCCTCGGAAGCCGAACTGCTGCGGATCTTCATCGGCGAGAGCGACCGGCGTGGCGGCCGGCCGCTGCACGAGCTGATCGTCGAGGAGGCGCGCCGGCGCGGGCTGGCCGGCGCGACGGTGCTCCGCGGCCAGCTCGGATTCGGCGCGCACAGCCGCATCCACACCACCAAGATCCTACGACTGTCGGAGGATCTCCCGGTCGTGATCGAGATCGTGGACAGGGCCGATCGGATCGCAGCCTTCCTGCCGGTGCTGGACGAGCTCGTGGAGGAGGGCCTGGTGACGCTCGAGACGGTGCGCGTCATCTCCTATCGCTCCGGCGCGCCCGGGGACGCTCCAGCGTGATCGCCGGCGCAGCGGCGCCTATACTCGTGGCGCAAGGCGCGATGCTGGCGAGCGTGTTCCTCATGTTGGTGCAGGCGGCCCAGGAGGCCGGGCCGGAGAGGGTTTCGGTCACGATACCGGGGAGCACGGTGAGCCTGGAGTTCGTGGCGATTCCCGCCGGGAAGCTGGAGGTGGCGGGCGCGGAAGGTGAGAAGACGACGGTCGCGATCAAGGCTTTCGCCCTGTCGGCCACCGAGGTCCCGTGGGAGGCCTTCGACATCTTCGTGTACGGGCTGAGCGGCGAGGCGCCGCCCACCGACAAGGCCGAGGCCGACGCACGGGCACGCCCGACCAAGCCCTACATCAACATGGACCGGGGCTGGGGGCACAACGGGAATCCGGCGCTCAGCATGTCGTACAAGAGCGCCAATGCGTTCTGCGCGTGGCTGTCGAAGGAGACCGGCAAGAAGATGCGGCTGCCGAGCGAGGACGAGTGGGAGTACGCGTGCCGGGCGGGGACGTCCACGAAGTGGAGCTTCGGGGACGATCCGTCCGGCCTGGACGCGGCGGCCTGGTACAAGGCCAACTCCGAGAACCGCCCGCATCCGGTGGCGAAGAAGGCGCCAAACCCCTGGGGCCTGTACGACATGCACGGCAACGTGTGCGAGTGGGTCGCGGGCCGCGACGGCAAGCCGGCGGTGAAGGGCGGCTCGTTCAAGGACAAGCCCGAGGAATTGGTGCCGGAGGACCGCGACACGGAGAAGCGCGCCTGGAACGCCACCGACCCGCAGGTGCCCAAGAGCACGTGGTGGCTGGCGGACGCGACCTTCGTCGGATTCCGCATCGTGTTGGAACCGTAGGAGCAGGTGATGAGCGATCTGACCCGCCGTGGATTCCTGGGGACGTCCGCAGCCGCCGCGGCTTACGCTGCGGCGCCGGCCCGCGCCCGCAGCTCCGGCATCGACAACGAGATCAAGGTCGGCTTGATCGGCTGCGGCGGCCGCGGCACCGGGGCGGCGCTGCAGGCGCTGCACGCGGCCGGCGGCGGCGTGGTGTTGACGGCCATGGCCGACGCGCTGGCCGACCGCGTGGAAGGCAGCTACGGCAGCCTGAAGGCGGCACTGGAGGAGGAAGGCGGCGCGGACGGGCTGCGCGTGGCCCCGGACCGCCGTTTCCACGGCCTGGAGGCGTGGCGGAAGGTCGTGGACAGCGACGTGGACGTCGTGCTGCTGTGCACGCCGCCGGGCTTCCGGCCGGTGCAGCTCGCGGGCGCCGTGGCCGCCGGCAAGCACGTCTTCTGCGAGAAGCCGATGGCGGTGGACGGTCCCGGGGTGCGCTCCGTGATCGCGTCCGCGGAGGCGCAGGAGCGCAACCGCAAGGCGCTGGTGGCCGGATTCTGCTGGCGCTACAACGTGCGCCACCGCCAGCTGTTCCAGCGCGTGCGCCAGGGCGCCGTGGGGGACATCCGCGCCATCTACACGACGTACCTGACCGGGCCTCTGGCGGCGCGCTCCCGCCAGGACGGCTGGAGCGACATGGAGTACCAGCTGCGCAACTGGCAGCACTTCCTGTGGCTGAGCGGCGACCACGTGGTCGAGCAGGCGGTGCACATGATCGACCAGATGAGCTGGGCCATGGGCGACGTGGCGCCGGAGCGGGTGTGGGCCATGGGCGGGCGCCAGTGGCGCGGGCAGTCGGCGGAGAACGTCGGCAACATCTACGACCACTTCAGCGCCTGCTTCGAGTATCCGGGCGGGGTGAAGGCCTTCCACCAGAGCCGCCAGCAGCCCAATTGCCCGTTCGACAACACGACCACGATCCTCGGGAGCAAGGGGCAGGCCTACGTGGACGGCTGGAAGCCGGACCTGCACGTCACCGGGCCGGAGGCCTGGGCGTACGAGGGCACGGGCGAAGAGAACGACATGTACCAGCAGGAGCATGACGAGCTGTTCGCGTCCGTGCGCGCCGGCAAGCCGGTCAATGACGGAGCGTGGATGGCGCGGAGCACGCTGCTCGCGATCATGCTGCGCATGTCGGCGTATACCGGCCAGGCGATCACCTACGAGCAGGCCCTGAACTCGCAGGAGAAGCTGGGACCGGAGACCTGGGAGTTCGGCGCGGTGCCGGTGCCGCCGGTGCCGGTGCCGGGGGTCACCCGGTTTCTCTAGAAGCCGCGCCGCTGCGTCCTATCCTGCCGGGAGCCGCCCCCCCTGCGGCCGCTGCTCCATGCGCGTTCTCCTGCTCCACCCTCCCGCGACCCGCCGCTCCTACCTGTCCCGGTTCGGACTCGATGAGCCGCTGATCCCGATCTTCCTGGCGCCGGACTTGAGCCGGCGCCACGAGCTGCGGCTGGTGGACCTGCGCCTGGCGCCCGACCTGCGGCGCGAGCTGGCAGGGTGGCGCCCGGAAGTGGCGCTGGTGGGCGTCAACCTGCTCACGCTGGGCGCGCTGGACCGGTGTCTCGGCGAGCTGCGCGCGCTGGCGCCGGAGGTCCGGGTCCTGTTGTACGCGGAAGGGGAGTACGGCAACTCGCAGGTGGAAGCGCGGCCGGCGGACTACTTCCATCCGCTCGCCGACGCCGTGGTTGCGCCGTACTTCCTGGCCCCGATGCGCGAGGTCGTGGAGGGAGCGCTGCGCGCGCTGGAGGATCGGCGCCCTCTGGCCGAGGCGCCCGGACTCTGGCTGCAGGAGCCGCACGGGAGCTGGACGTTGACGGCGCCCGTCGCGAACCGCGTCGGCGACGTCGGGGTGCCCGACCGGAGCGTGCTCGGCCGCTACCGCGGGCGCTACATGTTCGCCGGCATCCGCAATGCCGCGCACCTGATCTACACCTATGGCTGCAAGTTCAAGTGCCGCTTCTGCCCCATGAGCAGGCATGACGGCACGATCTTCGTGCGCGGTCTGGACGGCGTGCTGGCCGAGCTGGCGGCGATGAGCGAGCGCAACGTGTTCCTGGAGGACTACGAGCCCTTCCTGGCGCCCGACGCCATGGTGGCGCTGGCCGACGGGGTCGAGCGCGCCGGCATCCGCAAGAACTGGTACATGCTGACCCGCGCCGACAGCGCGCTGGAGCACGAGGAGCTGATCGCGCGCTGGAAGAAGCTCGGCCTGCGCTGGCTCTACCTCGGCCTGGACGGCAGCAACCCGGAGCGCCTGCGCGAGATCCGCAAGGCCAGCAGCATGGAGACCAACGAGCGGGCGCTGCGGCGCATGCAGGCGCTGGGCCTGGCAGTGACGGCCGGCTTCGTGGTGCGCCCGGATTACACAAGCGCGGACTTCGCCGCCCTGCGTGAGGCGGTGGCGCGCCTGCGGCCGCCGCTGGTCACCTACACGGTGGAGACGCCGCTGCCCGGGACCCAGCTCTTCGACGATGTCCGCGAGCACATCACCAGCTTCGACTGGAGCCTGTACGACCTGCAGCACGCGCTGCTGCCGACGAGCCTGCCCCTGGAGGAGTTCTACGGCGAGATGGCGCGCCTGCACTTCGCCAGCGGGGTCCGCAACCTTCCGGTGATGCTCCGCCACTACCCGCCCCTGGACCTGCTGCGCCTCTGGGTCCTCGGCATGGGCGCCGTGCGCGACCTGCGCCGCTCCGCGCGCGACCACGGCCGGCCCGGCGCCGCCGCCGGGGCGCCCCAAGGGATGCAGCCGACCCTGGCGCGCGCTTGAGTCTGCCGGCGGACATCGTCGACCTGCTGGTGGTCGGCGGCGGCATCAACGGCGCGGCCGTGGCCCGCGACGCCGCCGGCCGCGGGCTGTCCGTGGCGCTGGTGGAGCAGGGCGACCTGGCCGGAGCCACCTCCTCGGCCACCAGCAAGCTGGTGCACGGCGGGCTGCGTTACCTGGAGCACGGCCGGCTCCGCCTGGTGCGCGAGTCGCTGCGCGAGCGCGAGCTCCTGCTGCGCAACGCCCCGCACCTGGTGCGGCCCCTGGAGTTCGTGCTTCCGCACGCGCCCGGCATGCGCCCGCGCTGGATGCTGCGGCTGGGCCTGCTCCTGTACGACGCGCTGGCGGGCCGCTCCTCCCTGCCGCGGGCGCGCGCGCTGCGCCTGTCCGGCCCGCCCCTGCAGCCCGCTGTCCGCCACGCCTTCCGCTATCACGACGCCTGGACGGACGACGCGCGCCTCGTGATTGCCAACGTGCGCGACGCCGCCGACCGCGGCGCCGCGGTCCTGCCCCGCACCCGCTTCCTCTCGGCCGAGCGCCGCGACGGCGCGTGGCAGGCGCAGCTGTCCTGCGGCGCCCTGCGCTGCCGCGCCATCGCCAACGTCGCCGGCCCGTGGGTGGCCGAAGTCCTGTCCCGCGCCCACGCCGCCGGCGGCCGCCGCGTGCGGCTGGTCAAGGGCAGCCACATCGTGGTGCCGCGGCTGTACGAAGGCGCGCACGCCTACCTGCTGCAGAACGACGACCGCCGCGTGGTGTTCCTGATCCCCTTCCACGAGCAGTGGACCCTCATCGGCACCACCGACGTGCCCGTAGATGGCGACCCGCACGCGGCCGAGATTTCGGCCGCGGAGATCGATTACCTGTGCCGCGCGGCCAGCCGCTTCCTCGCGCAGCCGGTGACCCAGGGCTCCATCGTCTGGTCCTTCACCGGCGTGCGCCCGCTGCTGGACGACGGCAAGGCCGACGTCTCCGCCGTCACCCGCGACTACCGCTTCGCGCTGGAGGACGCTGGCGGCAAGGCGCCGGTCCTGTCCGTGTTCGGGGGCAAGCTGACCACGCACCGCCGCCTGGCCGAGCGCGCGCTGGCGCGCCTCCGGCGCTACTTCCCCGCCATGGGCCCGGACTGGACCGCCGGCGTCCCGCTCCCCGGTGGCGACCTTGCGACCGACGCCCTGCTGTTCGAATTGCGGGGCAGCCACCCGTACCTCGCTCCCGAGCATCTGCGCGCGCTGGCCCAGCGCCATGGCACCCGGGCGCGCGCCCTGCTGGAAGGATGCGGCGCGCTGGAGGACCTGGGCCGCCACTACGGCGGCGGGCTCTATGAACGCGAGCTGCGCTGGTTCGTCGCGCGCGAATGGGCGCAAACCGCCGACGACGTGCTCTGGCGCCGCACCAAGTGCGGCCTCCTGCTCGACGATGGCGGGCGCGCCCTGGTCGCCAGCGCCCTGTCCGCTCTCACGGAAGCCGCGCCCGGGGTCTCCGCGGCGCCTTGGCGGACGGAGCGCCGGAAATGGTGAGGGTCGTACGCACCCATTCCGTGCCCCGGGCCCGAACCGTCGCGCTGCCGATCCGCTACGGCGCGGAGGAGAGCAGGAGGTCGGGCGCGTCGCTGTGGACGGAATCCACGCCCCAGGACCAGAGCGTGCGCGCGCGCGGAAGGTCGTTGACGGTGAAGGCCATGAGCAGGAAGCCCTCGCGCTTCACCGCCTGGGCCACGTCCGGCGTGAGCTTGTCGTGGGCCGCGTGCAGGCCGATGCAGTCGAGGTCGCGCAGCTGCTTGCGCCAGTCCGGCATCGGTGTGACGACCAGCAGGCCGCGCAGCAGCTCGGGCGCCTCGGAATTGGCCGCCGCCAGGGATGCAATCGAGAAGCTGGACAGGATGGGTTCGGGGAGATGGGACGGCCAGAGAGCCCGGGTGGCGGCGGCCACGGCGCGCGCGGTCTCGCGCTCGCGCCCCGGGCAGGGCTTGATCTCGATATTGGCGCCGAGGTCGAGCTCGGCCAGGAGGGAGACGGCCTGCTCGAACGTGGGGACGCGCTCGCCCAGGAACGAGGGGTCGAACCAGGCGCCGGCGTCGAGCTCCCGGATCTCGGCGAGAGCAGTCTGCGCGACCGGACCGCGGCCGTTGGTCGTGCGGTCCAGGGTGTCGTCGTGCATCAGGATGAGCTGGCGGTCCGCCGTGAGCTTGACGTCGAACTCGACCCAGGTGCAGCCGAGCTCCCTGGCTTTGCGCAAGCCGGCCAGGGTGTTCTCGGGGGCGCGGCGGGCGGCGCCGCGGTGCCCGACGACGCGTGGCAGGCTCAGGGACACCGGACCTGGCGCACGGCGCGCGTCCAGCCGGCGTAGCGCTCCTCCCGCTCTGCCCGGGGCATGGCGGGGGTGAAGCTGGCGTCGCGCTGCCACAGGGAAGCGATGGTCTCCAGCGCAGGGAACAGGCCGGCGTGCAAGCCGGCGGCGCAGGCGGCGCCGAGAGCGGTCGTCTCCGTGACGCGCGGGCGCTCCACGCGCGCGTCCAGGATGTCGGCCAGGAACTGCATGGCCCAGTCATTGGCGCTCATGCCGCCGTCCACGCGCAGCACCTGCGGGCGCGGGGCGCCGTCGGCGGCCATCGCCTCGAGCAGGTCGCGGGTCTGGTGGCCCACCGCTTCCAGCGCCGCGCGCACGATCTCGGCGGCGCCGCTGTCGCGTGTGAGTCCGAGCAGCGCGCCGCGCGCGTGCGGATCCCAGTAAGGCGCGCCCAGGCCGGTGAACGCGGGCACCAGGTACACGCGCTTGGCGGGATCGGCGGCGGCGGCGAGCGCGGCGGCTTCGGGCGCGCTGCGCAGCAGCCGGAGCTGGTCCCGCAGCCACTGGATCGCGGTCCCGGCGTTGAAGATGCTGCCTTCCAGCGCGTAGGTCGTGCGGCCCTTCAGCCGGTAAGCCACCGTGGTCAGCAGGCGGCTGCGCGAGACCGGCGCGTTCCCGCCGGTGTTGAGCAGCACGAAGCAGCCGGTGCCGTAGGTGCTCTTGATCATGCCGGGCAGGAAGCAGCCCTGCCCGAACAGCGCCGCCTGCTGGTCGCCGAGCACGCCGGAGATCGGGACGGCCGCGCCCAGGTGCTCGGCCAGCGTCTCCCCGAAGTCGCCGGCGCTGTCGCGCACCTCGGGCAGCAGCGCCGCCGGGATGCGCCAGCGCGCCAGCAGCTCCTCGTCCCATTGCTGGCGGTGCAGGTCGAACAAGAGCGTGCGCGCGGCATTGCTGGCGTCCGTGGCGTGCACGCGGCCGCCGGTGAGCCGCCACAGGAGGAAGCTGTCCACGGTGCCGAAGGCCAGCTCGCCGCGCTCGGCGGCGGCGCGCGCGCCGGCGACGTGGTCCAGCAGCCACGCCAGCTTGCTGGCCGAGAAGTACGGATCCAGCAGCAGCCCGGTGCGCTGCTGCACCAGCGGCTCGAGCCCGGCCGCGCGCTGCGCCTCGCACCAGTCCGCGGTGCGGCGGTCCTGCCAGACCAGCGCGTGGTGCACCGGTTTCCCGGTACTGCGCTCCCACAGCAAGGTGGTCTCGCGCTGGTTGCTGATCCCGACCGCGGCGAGATCGCGCGCGCCGGCGCCGGCCGCCGCCAGCGCGCCGCGGCAGGTCTCCAGCGTCGTGCCCCAGATCTCCTCCGGATCGTGCTCCACCCAGCCGGGCCTGGGAAAGATCTGGCGGAACTCGCGCTGCGCCTGCCCGCGCGCCGCGCCGGCCGCGTCGAAGACGATGGCGCGCGAGCTGGTGGTGCCCTGGTCGATGGCGAGGAGGAAGCGGGCCGAGGCCATGGCGGTCGCGGATCCAGGAGCGTAGCGTCCCGATCACCGTGGATCACCGGCGCTGACCGCGCGCCGTCAGTGCGGTGCGTCCGGCCCCAGCAGGTCCGGATTGGGAAAGCTGCAGCCCGCCCGTCCCAGCGGCTAGCGCTGCAGCAGGTAGCGCAGAATCCCGCCCACCAGGCCCAGGCAGCCGAGCGTGGCGATCAGCAGTCCGATCCGGAAGCCGAGCTTCATGGTCTTGTGGCGGAAGGCGTAGACGCCGAGCCAGGCGCCCGCGGCGCCGCCGAAGAACGCCAGCAGCAGCAGCGACGCCTCGGAGACCCGCGGGCGGCCGCGGACGGCTGCGCGCTTATCCCATCCAAAGGTCGCGAAGGCCCACGCGTTCATGAGCGCCAGCGCCGCGAGCAACCAGGTCAGCACGCGCGCGCGGGCTAGCGCGATTCCTCGATCCAGCGCGTGACGTTCTGCTCCAGGACGTCCAGGGGGACGGAGCCGCTGCGCAGCACGACGTCGTGGAAGACGCGCAGGTCGAAGCGCGGGCCGAGCTCGCGCTCGGCGCGCGCGCGCAGCTCGCGGATGCGGAGCTCGCCGGTCTTGTAGGCCAGGGCCTGGCCGGGCCAGGAGATGTAGCGGTCCACCTCGGCCTCGATGTTGCGCCGGCTGAGCGCCGTGTTCGCCAGCATGAAGTCGATGGCCTGCTGCCGGCTCCAGCCGAGCGCGTGCATGCCGGTATCCACCACCAGCCGGCAGGCGCGCCACATCTCGTACGTGAGGCGCCCGAAGTCGCTGTAGGGGTCCTGGTAGAAGCCGACCTCCAGACCCAGGCGCTCGGCGTAGAGGGCCCAGCCCTCCACGAACACGGTGAAGCCGTCGAAGCGGCGGAACGCGGGCAGGTCCTCCAGCTCCTGCTGCAGCGCGATCTGCAGGTGGTGGCCGGGCACGGCTTCGTGCAGGGACAGGGCTTCCACCTCGTACAGGGGGCGGCTGGGCAGGTCGTACAGGTTGACGGCGTAGAAGCCGGCGCGAGTGCCGTCGCCCGCGGGCGCGTCGTAGTACGCGGTGGTGGTCTTGGGCGCGATGAAGTCCGGGATGGGCTTGATGCCGTAGGGCATGCGCGGCAAGGTGGCGAACAGCTTGGGCAGCTCGCCGTCCATCTTCTTGAGCACGTACGCCGTGCGCTGCATCAGCTCCTCGGGCGTGCGGGGATGGAAGCGCGGGTCGTTGCGCAGCGCGTCGGCGAAGGCGGCGATGCTGCCGGAGAAGCCGACGCGCGCCATGACGCCTTGCATCTCGCCCTGGATGCGGGCCACCTCCGACTGGCCGGTGGCGTGGACCTGCTCCGGGGTCAGGTCCAGGGTCGTGTAGGAGCGCAGCTTGAAGGCGTAGTATTCGCGGCCGCCGGGCAGGTCCGAGGCGGCGATGCCGGGGCGGGCGGCGGGCAGGTACTCGTCGCGCATGAACTGCAGAAACTCGCGGTACCCCGGCACCACAGACTGCTGGATCGCGCGCCGGCCGGCGTCCTCCAGGCGCCCGCGCTGCTCCGCCGGCAGCGAGTCCGGGAAATCCTGGAATGGGCGGTAGAGCAGGCTCTGCTGCGGCTGCTCCACGATGTGCGCCTGCAGCGCGCCCTCGATGCCCTCCAGCACGACGCGCGGGAGGACCCAGCCCGTGGCGATGCCCTCGCGCATGAGGGCCACGTGTTGGCGCTCGTACGCCAGGAAGCCTTCCAGACGCGCGATGTAGTGCTCGTAGTCCGCAACCGTAGCCAGCGGCGTCTCGTCCGGAAGCTGCGGGAAGGACACGTGGAAGCCCTCCCGGTTGGTGATGGGGATGCGATAAGTGCGGAACTCGGCTTCTCGGATGCGGTCCTCGGCGAGGCGGCGGAAAACGTCGTAGCTCACTTGCTCGTCGTGGGATAGGTCGGCCTTCGGGATCCGCAGCAGGCGCTCCAGGTAGTCCCGCTCGGCCTGCAGACGGCGCTGCTGGTCCGGCTCCGACACTGCCGGCAGGAGGTGGTCGTAACGATGGTCTCCGGCGCGCGTGGCGAGCAACGGGTCCTCGCGCAGGCGGAACTGCCAGGCGTCTTCGAGCAGCCGCTCCAGCGCGCTGGAGGCAGGGGTCGCGCCGCCGTCGCCGCCGGAGGCCGCCGGCGGGGCAGCGCAGGAGACGCAGAAACAAAGGAAGGTGCTGATCGGGAGAAGGACTCCCAGCCGAAAGCGTTCCATGGGCGGATTCTAGGCAGTCGGAGCGGCGCGGGCCGCGGCTGTTTGCTTAACTCCGGCGCAGTTGACTTCTATACTTCGCCGACTCCAAACCCCACTGCGGTCAAAGACAACATGCTTCAACCCGGCGACCTCGCACCCTCATTCCGCCTGCCCTCGACTTCCGGCCAGGTGGTGTCCCTGGACGACTTCAAGGGGCGCAAGATCGTCCTCTATTTCTACCCCAAGGACGAGACTCCGGGCTGCACCAAGGAGGCCTGCGATCTCCGCGATGCCCACGCGCGCCTGTCCGAGGCCGGCGTGGTGGTGCTGGGCGTGTCCAAGGACGCCCTCGATTCGCACCACAAGTTCCGGGCCCACCACGGCCTTCCCTTCGAACTGGCTTCGGACGAGGACAACGCCGTGGCGCGGGCCTACGGCGCTTACGGCGAGCGGTCCATGTACGGCACCAAGGTGCTGGGCACCATCCGTTCCACCTTCCTCATCGACGAGAGCGGGCGTATCGCGCGCGTGTGGTCGCCGGTGAAGGTGGAGGGACACGTGGACGAGATCCTTTCGGCGCTGGGAGGAGCGGAGCGGGCCGCGGCGCCGGCGCAAGCCGGCACGCGGTCAACCGCGCCCGCTGCGCCCGCTGCTCCCGTTGCGACCGCTCCTCCCGCCGCGCCAACGGCGCCGGCGGCGCCCAGGAAGTCGCCTGCGAAGGTGACCGTGGAGGCGCCCAGGAAGGCGGAGGCGAAGGCGCCCAAGAAGCAGCAGGCGAAGAAGAAGCCGGCGGCGGCCCGGCCCAAGGCGAAGGGCGGGCGCGTGGCCAGGCCGGCCCGGAAGCCGGCAAAGAAGGCTTCCAAGCGCGCAGCCAGGACCGCGCGGAAAGCAGCGCGCCCCGCAGCCCGTCGCCCCGCCGCCCGCAAGAGCACGCGCCGCAGACGCTGAGGCCGCGGGCTGTGCCATTCGAGCGCCGGGAGGGGCCGCGCCCCCTGGAGGGGCTGTGCTACCCTGAGTCGAGCACCTGAGTCAACATGGACATCCCTCTGGACATCCCTCTGGAGATCACATTTCGCGAGATCCCGCACGACCAGGCAGTGGAAGACGAGATCCGCGAACGCTCCGGCAAGCTTTACCACCTGTACCCGCGCATCCTGTTCTTCCGGTTCGTGGTTGAAGCGCCGCACCGCAGCCACCACAAGGGCAATCTCTACCACCTGCGGGTCCACCTGGGCGTCCCCGGGGAAGACCTGCACGTGAACCGCGACCCGCAGGACAACCATGCCCACGAGGACGTGCACATCGCCGTGCGCGACGCGTTCCAGGCCGCGCACCGCCAGCTCCTGGACTACCTGGACCGCCGCCGCGGCTACACCAAGTCCCACTAAGGCGGTCCAGGCCCATGGCGGAGGATACCTCGGTCTGGTTCTGCATCCTTGACCGCGAACGCGGGCGGCTGCTCGAGGGCCGGTACGTGCCGAATGGACGGCTGCACCTGGACGAGCGGGCGCGCCTGGACAATCCATGGACGGAGATGCGGATCGGCGGCGCGATCGTTCCGCGCAAGCGGCACAAGGACGGGCTGCGTTTCGCTCGCAACGAGCAGGGGGACAAGGACCTGCGCTTCGGCCGGGAGGCTTGCGCCTGGATCGAGCGCGAACTGGTGGCCCGCCGCATCGCGCTCCTGCACCTGTTCTGCCCGCCGCATTTCCTTGGAGTGCTGCGGCACACGGGCGGCGGCAAGCTGCTGGCCCGGGTGACGGAGCACGAGGCGGACCTGGCGCACCTCTCGGCCGGCGAGCTGGCCGCCCACCGCGCGATCGTGCAGGCGATGGAAGCCGCGCTCGAGCGTTGAGCGCGGGCGGCTACTTGTCCAGGCAGTCGTAGACGGTGCCGAGCCAGGCCGGCGTGTCGATGAACTGCCAGCTCCAGGCGGACCACGGCTCGGGCACGCCGGCGGCGGTCACCTGTTCCCGGCTCATGCCGTCCCGGATGCGCTGGCGCACCAGCTCCGTGGTTTCCGTCAGCATTCGGTGGTAGCTGCGCAGGTCGTCCAAGGTGGACACCGGGCCGTGGCCGGGGATGAGCTTGTAGTCCGGCGGAATGGTCTGGAGCAGCGTATCGATGCTGCGGGTGAGGGCTTGCACGTCCCCGCCGCTGTTGCGGTCCACGAACGGAAAGCGCCCGGAGAAGAACAGGTCGCCCAGGTGAGCGACCTTGGAGCCCGTGAACAGGATGACGCTGTCGCCGTCGGTGTGGCCGGGGAGGAAGCGCACGCGCACGTCCTCGCCGTTGAAGTGCAAGGTGACGCCGTCGGCGTAGGTGATCACCGGCAGCGCCTCCTTGGGCGCGGCCGGTACCTCCTGCCCGCGCCGCTGCTGGGGTGCGGCCAGGCGTACGCGCACGTTCTCGTGGGCGAGGATCGCCGCCTGCTTTCCGAAGGCGGCGTTGCCGCCGGTGTGGTCGCCGTGCCAGTGGGTGTTGATGAGGAAGCGCAGCGGGCCGCCGCCGATCTCGGCCAGCGCCTTGCGGATCTTGTCCGCGAGCGGCGCGAACTGGTCGTCGATCATGAGCGTGCCGTCGGGCCCGCTGCTGACGCCGATGTTGCCGCCGGCCCCCTCCAGCATGCGCACCGACCCGGCGACGAGGGTGGTGCGGATCTGCACCGCGGACAGGTCGTCCTGGGGGACGTCCGCGGCGGCGAAGCCGAGCGCCAGCGCCCCGCATCCAAGGAGTAGCAGCTTCATGGGTCTATCCTCCGGGATCACAGCACGGTCGTGAGCCAGACGTTGCTGGCGGCGCCGGCCTGCGCGGCCTGGAAGCGCATGGTCCGGCCTTGCGCGGGGAACGGCACGGTCAGGCTCCAGGTGGCGGTGCCGTTGCCCAGGGCGCGGATGGCGCCGCCGGCCTGAACGGGGCTCTGGATGCCGAGCGTGACGCCGAGTTGCGGCACGTCGGTCAGGCCCAGGCCGCGCAGGCCGTACGCCAGGAAGGTGAGCGCGCCCGGCTGGGCGCCGGTGACGCTGAACAGGCCCGGCACGCCCGCGCTCAACGGGTTGACGCGCAGCACCAGCGGCGCGTCGAGGACGCTGGAGGTGGCGCCCAGGGTCCCGTCGATGTGCACGGTGCCGGAGATCCCGGTGATCGGATCCGCAAACGGGAGGTCCATGTCCAGGTCCAGCTCCAGGACCTGCACGCCACCCTGCGCGTAACTGCGTCCGGCGGTGGCCGTGGCGTTGCTCGCAGCGCCGGCGAGGTTGAACACCGTGGTGGTGCCCAGGTAACGCAGCACGAGGGTTCCGTGCGTGCACATCATGGTGACGGTGGCCGTGAAGTCCCCGCTGGCGTCGATCGCGAACTGTCCGCTCGAGATCATGTTCCACACGCTGTCGGTGATCTCGATCTCGGCCAGCGGCGGCAGGTGCGGGATGGGGTTGGGGATCCGTCCGTACAAGGTCGCGGGGATCGTGAACGCGTGGGCGTCCAGGAGCTCACCGGCCGTGAACGGCCCCCCCGGCGGCCCCATCTGCGTCGCGAGCAGTCCGCCGAGCCGGAACTGGTCGTCGGGGTTGCCCTGGATGGGTCCGATGCTGGTGCCGCCGCCGAACGAAGCCGCGGAGAGCTGCGGCTGCACCACGTAGTCGTAAGGCTGCAGAGTCTGACTGAAAACGGGGGCGGCCAGCGCGGCAAAAGCCAGGATGTGGGTGGCCATGGGCGCAATGGTAGCGCCCGGGGTCGGATCCGACCCTCCGGCGGCCGGCAGGTTGGATCCGACCCCGAACCGCTCCGAACGGCTACAGCACCGTGGTCAGCCAGATGTTGCTGGCCTTGCCGAACTGCGCGGCCTGCAGGCGCACGCCCAGGCCGCCGGCGTTGGACGGAATCGGCAGGTTCCAGATGGTCGTGCCCAGGGCATTGGTGCGCTGGGCGCCGCCGGCCTGCACCGGGTTGCGGATGCCGAGCGTCACGCTGAGCTGCGCCACGAACGTGTCCCCGAGCCCGGCCACGCTGTACGCCAGGTACGTGAACGTGTTCGGGCTGCCGTCGGTGACTGTGAAGGTGCCGGTCGTGCTCGCCTGCAGCGTGCCCACGCGCAGGACCAGCGGCTTGCTGGCGCTGTCGGACGCGGCCACGATCCGGCCGTCCAGATTCACGTCCGCGGTGATGCCGCTGCCCGGGTCGTCGATGTGGAAGGCAGCGTCGATCGGCATGTCCAGGATCGTCTGCGTACCGCTGATGTAGGCGCGGCCCGACACGGGGGTGGGATCGGACTGTGTCCCGATCAGCGTCGTGGTGCTGGTGATGCCGAGGTACGTGACTTCCGTGTATCCGTTGGTGGCCGAGAGCGTGACCGTGGCATTGAAGTCGCCGGTGGACGGGTTCACGCTGAAGGAGGGCGAGGAGGCACGGTACACCGCGTCCACGATGTCGATCGTGGCCAGCGGCGGGAGGAACGGGAACGGATTCGGGATCTTGGCCATCAGCGTGCTGGGCACGGTGTACAAGTGGCCGCCGTCGAACTCGCCGGTGGAGAAGCCGCCGCCGGACGGCGTCAGCAGGATGTCCACGATGCCGTCCACTTCGAAATCGTTCGAAGGATTGCCCAGGATGGGGCCGATGCTGGTGTCACCGCTGAAGCTGAAGTTGGACTGGTTGCGCTGCTCGTCCAGCACGTACGGGGTCTGGGCGGAGGCGGCGCCGGCGCACAGCGCGCAGGCTGCGGCGAGCGCGGCCGCATGGGAGGTGAGTCGATTCATGAAATGCTCCATGGACAACGATGGGGAATCGGTTGGGACGGGGCACAAGCTACTCCCGTGTCCGCCGGCGCACAAGCGCGCGGCGTCTAGACTCGCCCCGCGATGGACGCACGCGACCCGCTGCCGCGCGCCTTCTACCGGCGCGACGCCCTGCGCCTGGCCCGCGCCCTGCTCGGCAAGGTGCTGGTGCACCGCACGCCGGACGGCCTGGCCGCCGCCCGCCTGGTCGAGGTCGAGGCGTATCGCGGCCCGCGCGATCGCGCCGCGCACAGCGCCGGAGGGCGGCGCACGCCGCGCAACGAGGTGATGTGGGGCCCGCCCGGCCACCTGTACGTGTACTTCGTGTACGGCATGCACTGGTGCGCCAACGTGGTGGCGGCGGACGCCGGCGTTCCCGAAGCGGTGCTGCTGCGCGCCGCGGAGCCGCTGGAGGGCCTGGATCTCATGCGCGCGCGGCGCGGCCGGCGCGGCCCCGACGCCGAGCTCCTGCGCGGCCCGGCCAACCTGTGCCGTGCGCTCGGGATCGGCCGCGCCCACAACGGCGCCGACCTGACCGCCGGGAGCCTGTTCCTGGCCGACGCGCCCGCACCGCCGCGCCACCGGCAGCGGCGCAGCGCGCGCATCGGCGTGGACTACGCCGGCGCCGACGCCCGGCGGCCGTGGCGCCTGTACCTGGCCGGCTCGCCGGCGGTCTCGGGGCCGCCGGCGTTGCGCGGCTGAGTCATTCCTCCTGCTCCTGCTCGTCCCCGATCAGCTCCAGGAACGGCCGGGCGTAGTCGGGGTGGTTGCGCAGGACGTCGAAGTCGTCGTCCGCGCGCGCGGTCTCCTTGTACTCCTCGTCGGCGGCGATGGCCTGCTGCAGCCAGGCCCAGGCCTGCTCCAGGTGGTTGCCCAGGGCGAACTGCGCCGCCGCCGCGTACATCGCGCGCGTGCGCTCCGGATCGAAGCGCACGGCCCGCACGTAGGCGCGCGCCGACTCGGCGTGCCGCTGCATCATCTGCAGGGTGACGCCCATGTGCAGGTGCGCGGCCGCGTACGCCGGCTCGATGCGGATGGCGCGCGCATAAGAGGCCATGGCCTGCCGGCGGCGCTCCAGCTGGCACAGGGCGATCCCGCGCTGGACGTGGTATTCCGGCTTCCTCGCGTCCGCCAGGACGGCCTGATCGAACGCCTCCAGGGCCTGCTTGGCCTTGCCCATGGCGCGCAGGCAATTCCCCTTGAGGGACCAGTACTCGGCCAAGTGCTCCGGCTGCGGCTGGAACTCGAGCAGCAGCTCCAGGGCGTGGTCCGGCTGCTCGCCTTCGTGCGCGAGCAGGAGCACGCAGCGCCGCAGGATGCCGAAGTTCCGCGGGTGCAGGCGGGCAGCGCGCAGGTAGGCCTGGAGCGCCAGGTGGGGGCGCTTGAGGGCGCGCAGGACGTCGCCGCAGATCTCGTGCGAAAGCGCGAGATCCGGGCGCAGCTCCGCCGCGCGGCGCGCCAGCCGCAGCGCTTCCCGGCCGCTTCCGGCCCGGGAGCGGACCTGCGCCAGCGTGTGGAGAGCGCCCCAGCACTCCGGGTTCAGCTCCAGCGCCCGGTGCAGGCTCTGCTCGGCCTCCAGCTTGCGGTCCAGGCACCACAGCTCGAGGCCCAGGAGCTGGTGGGCGTCCGGGGCGTGCGGAACCAGCTCGAGCAGGCGCCCGGCCTGCAGCAAAGCATCGGCGTAGCGCCCGCCCATGTGCTCCAGGCGCGACAGGTCGTGGACCGAGTTCAGCTGCGCCGGGTAGAGCAGCAAGGCGCGCAGGGAGCACCGGCGCGCCTCCTGGCCCTCTCCCATCCAGGTCCAGGCTTCGGCCGCCACCTGCCAGCCGGCGGCGGTGTCCGGCGGCAGCGGTTGCAACTCCAGCAGCCGGCTGCGCAGCTCCTGCTCGACCCGCGGCTGCGGGTCGAACTGGCTGAACCAGAGGCGTTCCCTTGGCGGCAGCAGGTCCACGACCTGCAGCAGGGTCATGAGGGCCGGCTCGCGGCGCAAGGCTTCCGCCTCCGGCAGGGCACGCAGCTCCTGCAGGTAACGGCGTTCACGGGGGTCGTAGACGAGAGCTTCCATCCGAGTCGGGATTCCGGGTTCCGGAAAGGTCCGGGCGCGGGACTGAAACCGGGTGGCGCGGCGCCGGCCAAGGCGCAGCGCGAACTTCTGGGGGCCGGATAGGCCGGTGGAGGCCGAACGAGGCCGGTGAAAAGCCGGCCCTTGTGGCTACGAAATGCCTAGCGGCCTGGACTGGCCGCGACTGTCCCCGGATTCCTGAGCTCGGTACGCATGTTGGCCCTCTTTCTGTGCCTGACTGGCTCTTGTGCAGCCGGTACGACGGCGCCAGTGGCGCTCATGTTCCGGCCATCCTCCGCCCACAGCCAGTGGCGCCCGGACCGCCTGGCCTAACGACTTTCCGCCAGCCGGTGGTCGTACTCCACGATGAGCGGGGCGTGATCGGAGAAGCGCTTGCGCTTGTAGACCCGCGCCCCTTGCGCCCTGGCCGCGATGCCGGGCGTTGCCACGTGATAGTCAATGCGCCAGCCCACGTTCTTCTCCCAGGCCCGGCCGCGGTTGCTCCACCACGTATAAGCCTCGCCGCCGTGCTCCGGGTACAGGCGCCGGTAGGTGTCCACCCAGCCGGTGTCGCCGAACACCCGGTCCAGCCAGGCCCGCTCCTCGGGCAGGAAGCCGGAGTACTTCTGGTTGGCGCGCCAGTTCCTCAGGTCGATCGGCCTGTGCGCGATGTTCCAGTCGCCGCACAGCAGATACTCGCGCCCTTCGCGCGCCTTGGAGCGCAGCACGGGCAGCAGGTAGTCCATGAACCGGAACTTCCACGCCAGGCGCTCCGGGCCGCTGGTCCCGGACGGCACGTACAAGGAGACGATGCTGAGGTCGCCGAAGTCGGCCTGCAGGTAGCGGCCCTCGGCGTCGGCGTCGCCCCAGCCGAGCCCGGTCACGACGCGGTCCGGCTCGCGGCGCGCGTACACCGCCACCCCGGCGTAGCCGCGCCTCCGCGAGCAGTGGAAGAAGCCGCGGAACCGCCCGGGACGCTGCATCCGCGGCGTGAGCTGGTCCTCGCAGATCTTGATCTCCTGCAGGCACACCACGTCCGCGTCCTGGCGCGGCAGCCAGTCGAAGAAGCCACGGCGCTCGGCCGAGCGCAGGCCGTTGACGTTGAGCGTGATGACGCGCATGGAAGACTTGCGGGCAGGCGGCGTATTATGCGTCGTATGCCCGGGGAGACGGTTCAAGACCCCTGCCAGAACTGCGGCGCGTCCCTGCCGCGCCCCAGCGGCTCGGCCTGCCACGCCGACCCCTGCCCCTCCTGCGGCCATCCGCGCCCGCTGGGCGACTGCTCCGACCTGACTGTGGGTCCGCCAGCACTGAGCAGGGCGGGCGCAACGGCGAAACGCGCTCTTTCACTTTCAAGTGTTCACGGGCGTGCCCAAAGCAAAGGCAGCAGTGGCACCTAGTCCGGCACCGTCCCCGGCGTACGCTGATGAGGTGCGTGGTCGCTTCCACGCGGCCGCGTGCTCAGCCGTGGCGGCGGCGGTGGACGGCGTCGAGGGCCAGGGTGCACGGCGGCGTGCAGAGCGCCGGACGATCCTGAGAACCTCGCGTGCCATCGGCCTCATCAACATCACCCGCTGCAAGCGGCCGAAACCGACTGCCAAACCGGAATGAGTTTCGTGTACGCGACAGTATCGGTCCAAGCCGCTCAGAGGTCCGCAGGGCGGCAGTCAGGAGGAGTGACGTCTGACTCTGCAGGCACGGTGATTGCCACCGGCCCGTGGAATCCGAGCCGTACTCAGGGTTGCTGTGGCCGCGGCTTCGGAGTCCGGCATTCCAGGCGCCATGCCAGGACGGCGCTGAGCGCGGTGGCGGCGAGGGCGGCAGCCGCCACGCTGGCCGGCGCGCGCAGGACGCTCCAGGCCTGGCCCTGCGTCAGGCCAAAGGTCAGGCGGATCAGGGCCGCCACGAGCAGCAGCCAGCCCAGGGCATGGAACAGGACCGGCAGCCAGGGCGCGCCGCCGTAGGCGCGAGCCAGGGCCGCGGGTCGCGCGAACGCCAACGCCGGAGCCAGGAGCAGCAGGCCCGCCGCGGCCGCCAGCATCGTGTTGCCCGGCGCGAGCCCGAACAGGCCGGCACACAGCGCCAGGGCCGCGAAGTACGGCAGGCAGGGCAGCAGGAGCAGGCCCAGGCGGTCAAGTCCGGCGCGCCAGCCGCGCAGCAGCAGGCTGAGCAGGGCCGCGGGCAGCACGCAGCCCGGGAGCAGGAGCAGATCTCCGGCGCGGGACACGAGTGTGGTGGAGACCACGGGCAGGACGGATGCCAGGACCAGAAGCATCGCGAGGAAGATGGTCAGCAGCCCCAGGCACTGGCCGATCGGTTCGCGCAGGGCCGGGCTGCGCAAGGCCAGGAACTGGATCATGGCGAGGGCGAGCAGGCCCAGCCACAGGTTTGTCTGCCCCAGGGAGCCGGTTTCCGGTTGGGTCCGGAGCGCCCAGTAGCTCAAGCTCCAGCTCGCGGGCAGCACGAAGCCAAGCAGCAGGGACAGCACGGCGGCGGCCAGCGTGCGCAGGACGGACCGCCACATCCCCGTCAGAGCTCGACGCCCAGCGCGCGCAGTCCCGCTTCCGCCTGCGCGGCCCAGCCGCGGTTCGCCGCCGGGCTGGCCGGGCTGGGATGCAGGATGGCGCCGATCCGGACCTCGTGGCCGGCCAGCGCCACGACGGCGCGTTTCTCGGCGAAGGCGCCGACGCCGACGACGAGACGGGGCTGCAGAAAGTCAACGACCTCGGCCAGCGCGCGGTCGCAAGCGGCGTACAGCGGCGCCGCGGCAGCGGCCGGCAGCTTGTCGGGCGTGAGATTGCGTCCCGAGGCTTCCAGGAAGCACAAGGGGCAGTAGTTCCACACGAAGAAGCGCCGGAAGAAGCGCTGCGGCGTGCCGTAGCGCGCCCGGGCCCAGCCCCACAGGCGCGCGCCGCTCACCTCGCCGCGGCGGCCGGCGAAGCCGTGCACGGGGCGGCGGGGATGTTCCGGGTCGGGCCTGCCGACCGGCCCTTCGATGCGCAGCCAGTCGCGCACGCTGGCGACGTCGCCGAAGGGCACGCCGGTCTGCGCCATGCCGTGAGGTCCGGGGTTCATGCCCACGAGCAGGGCGTCAATGCCGGGTCGCGCGTAGCGTTCGAGATACTGCCGGTACGGCTCCCAGGCGTACTCCAGGGGACTGTAGATGTGCGTCACCGGGGCGGCGAAGCGCAGCCGGCCGGTCTCGCGGCGCAGGCGGGCGGCGACGTCCGCCAGGCCGGCCGTGACGGATGCTGCGGGCATGGCCAGGAGTATAGAAGTCAGGGAAGTCAGGCAAGCTTGCGCATCCTGTGCCCGATTGGCACCTGGTGCCATGGTTCCGGATCCGGCCGGTGGCCGGCTATCATCGTCGCGGAATGCCGCGACTGAGCCGGGATGCCGCGTGGGCCAAGCTGTGCGAGTGGACCGGCAGCGAAGCGCTGCGCCGCCACGCGCGCGCCGTGGAGCTGGTGATGCGGGCGGCCGCGCCGCGCTACGGCGGCGGCGGCGCCGACGTGGAGCGCTGGGGAATCGCTGGAATGCTGCACGACGCGGATTACGAGAAGTGGCCCGAGCTGCACCCGCGCAGGATCGTGGAGTGGCTGCAGGAGCAGGGCGAGGCGGAGGTCGCGCACGCGATCAGCGCCCACTACACGAAGTGGGGGGTGCCCTATGAGAGCGGCCTGGACAAGGCCCTGCTGGCCTGTGACGAGCTGACCGGATTCGTGGGCGCCTGCTGCCTGGTGCGGCCGGGCGGCATCCTGAGCCTGGAGCCGAAGAGCGTGGTCAAGAAACTGAAGGACCCGACCTTCGCCGCCAAGGTGGAGCGGCACGAGGTGAACGAGGGCGCGCGCCTGCTGGGCGTGGAGCTGGGCGCGCACATCCAGTTCGTGATCGAGGCGCTGCGGCCGCACGCGCTCGAGCTGGGCTTGCAGGGGCGGTGATGGTGCTGGACCGCTTCCATCCGGCCGTGGCGCGCTGGTTCGCCGAGCGCCTGGGGGAGCCGACGCCGCCCCAGGCCCAGGGCTGGCCGCTCATCGCCGAGGGGCGCAACGTGCTGATCGCGGCCCCTACCGGCTCGGGCAAGACCTTGACGGCGTTCCTGTGGGCCCTGGACCGCCTGCTGCGCCAGGGCGCCGCCCTGGCCGGCGCGACGCAGGTCTTGTACGTCTCGCCGCTGCGCGCGCTCAGCAACGACGTGCAGAAGAACCTGCAGGGGCCGCTGCGCGAGCTGCGCGAGCGCCATCCGGAGCTGCCGGAGGTGCGCGTGCTGGTGCGCACCGGCGACACGCCGCAGAGCGAGCGCGCCGCCATGGCGCGCACGCCGCCGCACGTGCTGGTCACCACTCCCGAGAGCCTGTACATCCTGCTCACCAGCGGCGCCGGCCGGCGCATGCTGGCCAGCGTGCGCACGGTGATCGTGGACGAGATCCACGCCGTGGTGGGCGGCAAGCGCGGCTCGCACCTGGCGCTGTCGCTGGAGCGCCTGGAGGCGCTGGCGGGACCGGTGCAGCGCATCGGCCTGAGCGCCACGCAGAAGCCGGTCGAGGACGTGGCCAGGTTCCTGGCGGGCGTGGGGCGCGAGTGCTCGATCGTGGACGCGGGACACCTGCGCGCGCTGGACCTGGCCGTGGAGATCCCGCCCTCGCCGCTGGGCGCGGTGTGCGCGCACGAGACCTGGGAGGAGATCTATGCGCGCATGGCCGAGCTGATCCAGCAGCACCGCACCACCTTGATCTTCGTAGGCACGCGCAAGATGGCCGAGCGGCTGAGCGCGCGCCTGATCGAGCGCCTGGGCGCCGGCGCGGTCGCCTGCCACCACAGCTCCCTGTCCCGGGAGCGCCGCTTCGATGCCGAGCAGCGCCTCAAGCGCGGCGCGCTGCGGGCGCTGGTGGCGACGGCGTCGCTGGAGCTCGGCATCGACATCGGCGACATCGACCTGGTGCTGCAAGTGGGGGCGGCGCGCTCCATCGCCGCCTTCCTGCAGCGCGTGGGCCGCGCCGGCCACGGCGTGGGGCGCGTTCCCAAGGGCCGCGCCTTCCCGCTGACGCTGGAGGAGCTGGGCGAGGCGGCGGCGCTGCTGCGCGCGGTGCGCCTGCGGCAGCTGGACCGGCTGCCGCAGCCGCAGGCGCCGCTCGACATCCTGGCGCAGCAGGTGGTGGGCGAGTGCGTGGCCCAGTCCTGGGACGAGGACGAGCTGTACGCGCGGCTGGTGCGCGCCTGGCCGTACCGCGCGCTGCGGCGCGAGGACTTCGCGGCGGCGCTGGAACTGCACGCGCAGGGCCGCGCCGGCCTGCTGCACCGCGACCGGGTCACCGGCCGGGTGCGCGCCACGCGCCGCGCGCGCATCACCGCGGTGACCTCCGGCGGCGCCATTCCGGACACGGCCGACTACCAGGTGCTGCTGGAGCCGGAGGGCACGTTCATCGGCACCGTGAACGAGGACTTCGCGATCGAATCCTCGCGCGGCGACATCTTCCAGCTGGGCAACGCCTCCTGGCAGATCCTGAAGCTGGAGCCGGGCGTGCTGCGCGTGGCCGACGCCCAGGGAGCGCCCCCCACCATCCCGTTCTGGTTCGGGGAAGGCGCGTCGCGCACGGCCGAGCTGAGCGCCGAGATCGGCGCCGTGCGCTCCGGCGGGGACCGGCCGGAGTGGCTGGCGCAGGAGTGCGGCCTGGACGAGGGCGCGGCGTCCGCACTGGCCCGCTACATCGCCGAGGGCCGGGAGGCGCTGGGCGCGGTGCCGACGCCGGAGTGCGTGATCGCCGAGCGCTTCTTCGACGAGAGCGGCGGCATGCAGCTGGTGCTGCACGCCCCCTTCGGCGGGCGCATCAACCGCGCCTGGGGCTTGAGCCTGCGCAAGCGCTTCTGCCGCCGCTTCGGTTTCGAGCTGCAGGCGGCCGCCAACGAGGAGGCGATCGTGCTGTCGCTGGGACCGCAGCACAGCTTCCCGCTGGAGGAGGTCTTCGACTACCTGCACCCGGAGACGGCGCGGGAGGTGCTGGTCCAGGCGCTGCTCGCCACCCCGATGTTCACGACGCGCTGGCGCTGGAACGTGCAGCGCGCGCTGCTGCTGCCGCGCTTCCGCAACGGCAGGAAGGTGCCGGCGCCGCTGCAGCGCATGCGCGCCGACGACCTGCTGGTGCAGGCATTCCCCGCGGTCATGGCCTGCGGCGAGACCCTGGCCCCCGGCGACCAGCCGGTGCCCATGGAGCAGCCGCTGGTGCGCCAGACCGTCGAGGACTGCCTGCACGAGGCCATGGACGTGGACGGCTTCCTCGAGGTGCTGCGCCGGCTGCGCGACGGCCGCATTCGCAGGCTGGCCGTGGACACGCCGGCGCCGTCCGCCTTCGCGCGCGGCATCCTGGCCGCCGCGCCGTACAGCTTCCTGGACGACGCGCCGCTGGAGGAGCGGCGCACCCAGGCCGTGACGCAGCGGCGCGTGCTCGACGCGCGCACCGCCGACGCGCTCGGCGATCTCGACCCCGCGGCCGTGGCGCGCGTGCGCGCGGAGGCATGGCCCGACCCGCGGGACGCCGAGGAGCTGCACGAGGCCCTGCAGTGGATGGGCTTCGTCAGCGCCGAGGAGGCCGCGCCCTGGGCCGCCTGGGTGCGCGAGCTGGATGCGCAGGGACGCATTGCCTTCGAAGAGGACCGGATCCACGCCGCGGACGGGACGCGCGAGCCCAAGGCCGTGCTGCGCGGGCGGCTGGAGGCGCTCGGTCCGGTGGAGGAGAGCGCGTTCACCGACGGGGAAAAGGCCCTGCTCGCGGCCCTGGAGAGCGAGGGCGTGGTCCTGCGCGTGCGCCTGCACGGCCAGGCGGCCTGGTGCGAGCGGCGCCTGCTGGCGCGCATCCATGCCTACACGCTGGAGAAGCTGCGGCGCGAGATCGAGCCGGTGACCGCCGCCGAGTTCCTGCGCTTCCTGGCCTGCTGGCAGCACGTGGACGAGGAGTACCGGCTGGACGGGCCGGCGGGCGTCGCCGAGGCCGTGGCCCAGCTCGCCGGCTTCGAGGCGCCCGCGGCCGCCTGGGAGCGCAACCTCCTGCGCGCGCGCGTGCGCGGCTACCGGCCCGATTGGCTGGACCTCCTGGCGCTGCGCGGCGACGTCGCCTGGGGGCGCTTGTGGGGCAGCGGCGCGGCCGCGGTGCGCGCGACTCCGCTGTGCCTGCTGCCGCGCCCGGACCTGGCGCAGTGGCTGGGCCTGGCCGGCGTCCCGGCGGAGCCGAAGCTCTCCTGGCGCGGAACGGCGCTGCGCGAGGCCCTGCAGCGGCGCGGCGCGCTGTTCCCGCAGGAGCTCGCCGCCGCCACGGGCCCGCTGTCCACGGACTTCGAGCGCGGCCTGCAGGAGCTGATCGCCGCCGGGATGCTCAGCGCCGACAGCTACGCGGCGCTGCGCTGGCTGCTGGCGCCGTCCTGGAAGCGCGAGAAGCTGGCGCCGGCGACCGGCCGCTGGAGCCTGTTCCGTGACACGCTGCACGACGTGCCGGAGCCGCAGTTCGTGGCCGCGGTGCTGCTGCGCCGCTACGGCGTGCTGTGCCGGCGCGTGCTGGAGCGCGAGCGCGTCCCGGTGCCCTGGCGCGAGCTGGTGCGCGTCCTGCGCCTGGAAGAGCTGCGTGGCCGGGTGCGCGGCGGCCGCTTCGTCGCCGGAATGGCCGGCGAGCACTACGCCCTGCCGCAGGCGGTGGAGCTGCTGCGCGGGCTGCGCCGCAGCGGGCCGCGCAAGCCGGTGCACGTCGCCGCCGCGGATCCGCTCAACCTGGTGGGCGTCCTGACTCCGGACGAGCGCGTGCCCAGCCACGCGCTGCGCACCGTGCAGGTGTAGGGGTCAGGCTTCCAGGGAAGCCTGACCCCTCATCCTCACCTCCAACTTCGAGCTAGAAGATGTTCAGCGTCAGCATGTTCGAGTCGCAGGAGTTGCCGCTGATGTCGTCGGCGCGCACCTCCAGGTACACGATCCGGCCGGCGGCGCCGTTCGGAATGTTGCCGGTGAAGCTGCCGTTGCCGCCGGCGTCGTTGGTGCCGGTGCCGGCCGTGAAGAACGGGCTGCCGATGTCGAACTGGTGGCCGTTGATGATGGTGCCGGTGTTGCGCAGGCTGTAGTAGAACCACCACGGCGAGCTGGCCGGAGCGCTGGTCCAGGTGTACATGATGCTGGAGCCGGCGAAGCCGACGTTGGGTCCGCTCAGCACGATGCCGTTGGTGCCTCCTCCGCAGCTCCCGCCGCCGCCCCCGACGTCGAAGTTGGCGATCCAGACGCGCCAGCCCGAGGTCCGGTACTCGTGGCTGTTCCAGAAGCTGCCGTCGATCGGGTCGATCTCGATCCCGGAGTAGTCGCCCCAGCGGCTGCCCGTCTCGGGCGAGGTGCTGACCTGCTGCTGGGTGCCCGGCAGCATGGTCCCGGGCGGATCGGAGGGCACGCGGAAGGTGCGCTCCACGCTGATCAGCTCGTTGGGCGAGCTGCGGTTGTAGGCCAGCGCGATGTTGCCCGCGCTGTCGGCGCTGATGGAGCCGAACCAGGTGTCGATGTTGCTGCCGGGGTTGATGCGGCCGCTCTGCAGCAGCGCCGGGTTCTGGCCGCTGGTGGGCCAGCCGCGCAGGTCGATCTCGTACCAGCGCACGCTGGCGGACTGGCCGTCCAAGCTGGCCACGTTGTGGCAGGTGTACAGGCGGCCGTTGATCAGGACGCCGTTCTTGGTGCGGACGTCGATGGTGTCGGCCCGGTTGCTGGTGCCGGACTGCTGGGCGTCCGGCGGGCCGCTGAACGAGCCCACGTTCAGGGTGTAACTCTGCAGCACCTGGGTGCCCAGCGGATTGGTCAGCGCGTAGATGCGCAGGTTGGGCGATCCCGGGCTGAACGCGGTCGTGAAGTACTGGGCCGGCGCGGCGGCGTCGTACTGCAGCGTGGAGCTCATCGAGATGATCGAGCCACCGGCGGTCTGCTTGGTCTTGGGCGTCACCGCCGAGCCGGTCAGCATCGGCGCCTTGGGGAAGGTGTAGATGTAGTTGCCCCCGAAACCGAAGTTGTCGGCGGCGACGTAGAACGCGTCTGCGCCCACGCCAAGGTTGGGGAAGTCGATGAAGTCCCCGACCGACGAGAAGTCGAAGCGGTACTTGTACCAGGTGCCGTTGGGGTCGCTGTCGTCGGACACGGCGATGTCCAGCACGTCGGCCCCGTTGCTGGCGTGCTCGGCGGCCAGCGCGCAGAAGCGGCCGCTCAGCGGGTCGTACAGCACCTGCGGGTCGAACACGAAGGAGTTCGCCCCTACCGACGACCAGAACTGCTGCAAGGTCTGGCGGAACGAGTTGATCCCGGCCTTGTCGAAGAAGGCGATCTGGCCGTTGACCACGCACACGATGTGGTTGGGGCCCACCGCCAGGTCCGGATCCGGCGGGTACCAGCCGGTGTCGGAGATGGCCATGAAGCCGAAGTCGGTGCCACGCCCTGCGCCACCGCCGGCCAGCAGCGCACCGGCCGCGCCGGGCGCGCCGGCCGCGGAACCGCCGCTGGGGGCGAGGCCGTCCTGGCCGTTGCCGATCGGCGGCGGGCCGAGCGGTCGCACCGAGGGGCCGGGCCAGCCCGATTGGGCGCTCATCGGCGGCTGGAACAGGCTCAGGCCGATGCCGTAGCTGTCGTCACCCGTGTTGCCGTGCCAGACCACGGCCAGCTGCCCGAACTCGGTCCAGGCCGAGCGCTGGGAGCTCAGGCCCACTTGCAGGGTCTGTTCGCCTTCATCGAAGCGGTTGACGCGGAAGTCGTGCGCGAACGGGGTGGCGTCCGGGTTGTAGGCACGCGCGCGGATGGTGGTCGGACGCACCGGCCGCGATTCTCCCGGCTGCTTGCGCGGGTTGTCGTTGTATGCAACCACGAAGGTCCCGTCGTCCCGCATCACGGCGATGGCGCCGGTCCGGTAGCCGGAACCGCCGGCGTCCACCACGATCGGCGCCGTCAAAGCCCCGTGCTTGGCGGAGTACAGGCGCGCCGTCACCGCGTACTCGTCGCTGTCCGGGCTGCTCATCCAGGCCACGACGAAGCGGTCGCGGCCATCCGAGGAGATGGCGGGCTCCACGTGGAAGCCGCCGCTCGTGCTCAGGGTGAATTCGGCGCCCAGCGCGACGCCGTTCGCGCTCAGGTAGCGGCCGTGGATGCCGGCGCCGGCCGCGGCGTCGCGGGTGCGCGACCAGACCGCCACGAAGCGGCCGTCTCCGACCTCTGCGATCACGGGCACGCTCTCGTCGCCCTGGTCCGATTCGCCCAGCGGCCGTTCGCCCCCCACGGGCGCGCCCAGTCCGTCGAAGGCGCGGGCCATGACCTGTCCGCGCCCGGAGGCGTAGGAGATCCAGAGCACGACCGCCGTGCCGTGACGGTTCACGGCGACCGCCGGCGTCTCCTGCAGGCCGTCCGTGGTCAGGTTCAGGAGGGATTCGTCACCGAGCGGGGCGTAGGTGGCGTTCTTGCCCGGGCCGGTGGGCCCGAAGCGCCGGCCCACGATGGCTCCTTCGGAGCCGTCCTGGCCCAGGGAGCGCCACACGACCCAGGCGGAGTCGTCCGGCGCGAAGGCCACGGCCGGCTTGAACTTGCCGATCTCGGAGTCCTGGTTGACCAGGAACTCGGTGCCGACCAGCGCGCCGGTCGGCGAGACCATCTGGGCGTAGATCCCGGGGCCGGAGCTGCCTTGCCGGCCGCTGGACCAGGTCACGAGGAACTGGCCGCGGGAGTTGGCCGCGAGTGCAGGGTCCTGCTGGCGGCCGGAAGTGAAGGTGTTGATCCGGGTTTCCGTTCCCTGGCCGGAGGCCGTGGGCACGGCGGCAAGGAGTGCCAGGGCCGGCGGGAGGAGCAGTGCAAGTCGGGTGCGAGCGCGTCGGTGCGTCATGACTGGAATCGGGAAGCGAAAGCGAGGTTTGGACCGTGCGCACGAGCGGCGCGGCCGGAATGGGTGCGGAGCGGGGGGCTGGCCTGGCCAGCACGTAAGCTCAAGTTAACACGGCAAATGCGTCCGACAACTGCGCGCGTGTCCGTGCGGCCGGCCGCCGCCGCCGGAATTCCGGGAACCTTCCGGCCTATTGCACCGTTCGCGCCGCCGAGGTGGTGACCCCCCAGCCGACGTTGAAGATGGCCTCGTAGGCCTGGACGTAGAGGGTCAGTCCGCGCACGGAATTGGGGACGAATCCGGTCAGGAGCGCCGTTCCGCCGGCGTCGGCGGCGGCGGTGCCCGCGACGCTGACCGGCGCGGCGAGGTCCAGGGCGACGCTGGTCCCGAAAACGGGTGTCACACCCCAGCCGGCCAGCGAGTAGTTGAAGGTGACAAGGTCTCCGGGGCGCCCGCCTTCCGTGCGCACCGTGACCGGCTGGCCGGCGACCAGGTCGGGCACGATCAGGCGCGTGACCCGGGGAGACAGGTAGACGCGCACCGCGCCGCCGTCCCCCAGCCCGGGAATGCCCACGGCGAAGTCGGCGTTGCCGTCGCCGTCGAGGTCGCCCACCGCGCCCACGGCCGTTCCCAGGTACTGCAGGTTGGCGGAGCCGGGCACCTGGAACAGCAGGCGGCCGCTGCGTCCGGAAAACACGCGCACCGCTCCCGAGTTGACGCCGGTGGCGAACGCATCGCCGAAGTAGGGCGCGCTGAGCAGCACGTCGTCGGCGCCGTCGCCGTCCACGTCGCCGGGGCCCGCCGCGGCCGTACCGAAGCCCTCGGTGCCGCTGTCCCGGTCGAAGCTGCGCAGCAGCGCGCCGTTGACGCCCGAGTACAGCCGGCCGAAGCCCGCGCGCACCAGGTTGTTGCTCAGGTCGTCCATGCCGGTGGCGATGAAATCGGCCCGGCCGTCGCCGTCCGTGTCCGCCGTGGCCGCCAGCGCGAAGCCGAGCTGGTCGGCTTCCTCGGCTCCATGGACCGTGTACAAGGGCGCGCCGGTGCGGCCGCTGCACACGCGCACGGCGCCGGCGTCGCGCGCGGCGCCGTCGTCGAGCCGGATGCCCACCGCGAAATCGCCGTAGCCGTCGCCGCTGACGTCCCCGAGGCCGGCGACGGACCAGCCGAACCAGTCCCAGGAGTCCTCGCCGCGCAGTATGTGCAGCCGCTCGCCGGTGCGCCCGGAGTAGACGTAGGCGGCGCCGGCGCTGCTGCCGCCGAAGCTGTCTTCGGGCGCGCCCACGATGACGTCGTCGTGTCCGTCCCGGTCCACGTCGCCCGCGCCGGCGGCGCGCCGGCCGAACGCGTCGAAGTTGTTGTCGCTTTGGAAGGTGTGCAGCACCGCCCCGCCGGCGCCCGAGTACACGCGCACGTAGCCGGACGGGTAGAAGAACGGATTGTCGAAGGCGGCGCAGGCCAGGTAGTCCGGAACGCCGTCGGCGTTCACGTCGCCGGCCGGCGCCGTCCAGATGCCGAGCTGGTTGCGGGCGGCGTCGCCGGGAAGGTGATGGAGCAGGGCGCCGCTGGCACCGGAGTAGACCGACAAGGAGCCCGCGTTCTCGCCGGCGTCGTCATCGCCGGGCGCGCCCACGCAGAAGTCCGTGGTGCCATCGCCGTCCACGTCGCCGACGCCGGCCAGGGCGCTGCCGAACGCGTCCAGCGCGCTGTCGCCGGACACCGTGTAGAGCTCCTGCTGCGCCGCCACGCACGGCGCGGCGGCGCCGAGCGCGCTGGACTCCGGTCCCGCGAGGAGCGCGAGGAGGGCGAGGGTTGCGACCGTAGAGATACTCATTAGCGCAGCGCGGATGGGTGGCTACATTCTAGGAGAGCGAGCTTCCGGTGCCCCAACCGGCGGCCATTCTTGGTTCTTCTTCCCCCGACTTCCCCTACTCGTCCGCACCATACCTCTGCCGATGCGTCCGGCGTGGAGGTTGTGTACATGCTGGCATTCCCCCTGATCCTTGCCGCCTTCGGCGTTTCTCCCCAGTCCACGGCGACCCAGGATCCCCCGGCTCCGCCCGCGGCCCAGGCCACGGACGGCGCGCCGGAGGTTTTCGACGCCGTGCTGATGCCCTTCGAGCCGGAGCAGGCGGGCCCTGGAAGCTGGCCCGGAGCCTTGCCGGCGGGCGTCGAGTCCGCCCTGGATCACGGCGTCCAGGTCGCGGAAGGCACGCTGGCCTTCGCCAGCGGCGTGCTGCGCACGGGCACCGGCATCCAGGACACGGCCTGGGAGATCGCGCGCGCCCGCGGCTCCGTGCACGCCTTCGTGCAGGTCGCCGGCCGGCTGCGGCCGGAGCTGTTCGAGCGCCTGCACGCGCTCGGCATCCGCACCTTCGGCGTGTTCCCGCACCAGGCGATCCAGGCCGAGATCCCGGCCAGCGCGTTTCCGGCGCTGGCGGCCATGCCGGAGCTGCGCTGGGTGGGCGTCGCGCCGGCGCAGCTCAAGCTGCATCCGAACCTGCGCGCGGAGCTGGAGCAGGCCCGACCCGGCGCGCCCATCGCCGCGTGGGTGAGCCTGATGGGGGATGACGCGACGGAGGCGGCGGAAAGCGCGCGCCAGCCCCTGGCGCCGGTGGAATTCGACGGCCGGTCGGCGCTCCCCAACACCCGCTGGGAGCCTGCGCGCACGCCGCTGTCCTCGATCCAGACCCGCGGGCCGCTGCAGCGGGCGCTGCAGCGCGCCGGCGTGCGCGTTCATTACTACCGTCCCAACACGCGCACCTTCGCGGTGACCGCGACGCCGGAGCAGCTGTGGGCGCTGGCCGAGCGTTCCGAGGTGCACTTTCTGGACCTGCGCGCGCGCGAGCGGCTGTTCCACGACCGGACCGCGGCCATGCTCGGCCAGGACGCCGTGCGCGGCGGCTACAACGGACTCAGCACCGAGGTCGGGATCATCGACACCGGCTGCAGCTTCCTGCATCTGGACGTGCTGTTCCAGGCCGTGGGCTTCACCACCGGCCTGGATCCCTTCGACGACCTCCTCGGCCACGGCACGCACGTGGCCGGCACCATCCTGGGCCGGGGCGTCGTCTCTCCCCACTACAAGGGCATGGCGCCCGGGGTGGGCGGATCCGTGAGCCAGCGCGTGTTCATCGGGCGTTACTTCGACGCCAACGGCGACCCGCTGGGCGACGTCACCAGCCTGTACGACGACTTCGCGCTGCCCTACACCGACCTGCTGCTGAACACCACGGACGAGCCCAAGCTGATCAACTGCTCCTGGGGCACCTTGCCCACGGCCCAGCCGTGGAGCGGCACCGAGCAGGAGTGCATCGACGTGGACGCGTACGCGTGGACGTACCGCCAGCTCTACGTGTTCGCGGCCGGCGACGGCGGCGCGGCCGGCGTCGCCAAGCCGGCGGTGGCCAAGAACGTGCTCGCCGTCGGGTCCATCACCGACCAGCCGGAGGTTCCGGGGGACAACAGCACCGGCGACCGCGCCGCCACCTCCTCGATGGGGCCGGCCGGCGACGGCCGCCTGAAGCCGGAGATCATGGCGCCGGGCCAGTACGTCACCAGCGCCAAGTCCACGAGCCTCCAGGCTTATGCGACCGCGAGCGGGACCAGCTACGCCGCGCCGCACCTCACCGGCATGCTGGCGTCGCTGGCCCAGCACTATCCCTACTTCTTCGACACCAACGACAACAACTCGGTCAACAGCCCCAAGTTCCTGCGCGCCGGCGCGCTGGCGGCCGCGCTGAAGAAGGGCGGCGCCCGGCCCGTGGACAGCGTGTACGGCTTCGGCGCCGCCAACGCCCAGCGCCTGCACGCCGGCAGCGCCGGCCACTGGAGCCTGGGCTGGCTGCCGCTGTCCTACGTGAATCAGTCCGGGTTCTGGGGCCTGTGGTCCATCAACGTGCCTGCCGGCGTCCGGCGCTGGACCATCGTCACCTGCTGGGACGAGCCGCCGCCCGCCACCACCGGCGGCGCGACCCCGGTGATGGGCCACATCGACCTGTACCTGGACTACGACGGCAACCAGCCGGGCGGCAACACCGGCGACCTGGTCTCCAACGGCAACGGCAATTATCAGTACCTGGTCATCGACAACCCGCCGGCCGGAACGCACTGGCTCAAGTTCTGGCCGCGGGACAGCGACTACGACGACGACGGCGTCGGCGACAACCTTTACTACTCGGCGTACTCCGTGATGGACCTGGATGACCCGCGCCCGCGCGCCGACCTCGCGCTCAACGTCGCCGACGCCTACGTGAAGCCGGGCGAGTCCGCGGACGTCACGGCCAAGGTCACGGTGCCCACGCACGTGGCCGCTGCCACCAGCCTGCGCGTCCTGGAAGTGCCGGCGGGCCTGAGCCTGACCGCGACGGAATGGACCCTGCGCGACGGAACGCCGCTCCAGTACGGCCCGGATCAGACCGAGGTGACGCTGGGAGCGCTGGCCGCCGGCGAGCTGCCGGCGCCGGCCGTGGACTTCCGCTTCCGCGGCGACGCGGAGGGCGTCTACGACCTCACCTTCTCCGTGAACAACGACAACGGCCCGGATGCCGACGGCCACACCGAGCTGGAGAGCGTGAGTCTGTGGGTGGACGGCACGGCTCCGGGCCCGGTCGAGAATCTGGCCTCCAGCACGCACGCGGAAGGCCAGTGGGCCAACGCCGGCAGCGTCGCCATGAGCTGGACTCCCCCGGTGGACGATCTCGCCGGCCTTTCCGGCTACAGCGTCAGCTGGGCGGCCAGCCCCGGCATGCCGGACCAGACCCAGGACATCGGCGACACCAGCAGCGACAGCGGGACGCCGGGAGAAGGCTCCAGCTTCTACTACTCGATCCGGGCCGTGGACAAGGCCGGCAACTGGAGCCCGAGCTACCGCTCCTACGGGCCCATGAAGATCGACGTCACGGATCCGCCCAAGCCGACGAACCTCGACTCCGCGACCCATCCGGCCGGCACCTGGAAGAACAACCCGGCGGTCACGCTCACCTGGACCGACGCCGTGGACAGCTTG
Organism: Planctomycetota bacterium; assembly: GCA_004295085.1. Lineage (GTDB taxonomy): Bacteria > Planctomycetota > UBA1135 > UBA1135 > UBA1135 > SHNF01. The sequence continues at coordinate 178,239 of SHNF01000018.1, forward strand.
TCCGGCCTGGACGGCTACAGCTTCCTGGTCGACGACAACACGGTCACGCTTCCGGACGAGACCCTGGACATCGAGGACGGCGGCGAGCGCATCACCGTCAGCGTGGCCGACGGCACCAGCTACCTCAAGCTGCGCTCCGTGGACAACGCCGGCAACTGGGACGAGACCGACTCCGTGTACGGCCCCGTGCTCATCGACACGGCGGCGCCCCCGGAGCCGGGCGACATGAGCAGCTCCACGCACCCGGCGGGGACATGGACGCTGGAACGCTTCGCCTCCAACCAGTGGAGCGAGCCGCTGGATCCGCTGTCGGGCGTGGACGGCTACAGCCTGTCCTACACCCTGGATGCCCCGGCGCCGCCGGATGCCAGCAAGGACCGCGGCGTCGGCGCCAGCCACGGCAAGCTGCTGAGCAGCGACGGCCGCTGGTTCTTCAACCTGCGCAGCATCGACCTCGCCGGCAACCTTTCGCCCGGCTACTCCTGGTACGGGCCGATGCTGGTGGACACCGTGGCGCCCGGGCAGGTGACCGGTCTCGGCTCGGCGACGCACCCCGCGGGCACATGGAAGGGCCTGTCCGAGGTGATCTTCACCTGGATCCCGGCCTACGACGAGACCTCCGGGATCGACGGCTACAGCTACGAGCTGAACGCCAGCTCGACCGGAACGCCGGATGAGGTGAAGGACATCGAGGAGGTCGCGGAGCTGTCCCTGAGCCCCGGCGAGGGCACGCACTACTTCCGCATCCGCGCCGTGGACAACGCCGGCAAGTGGGCCGCGGCCGACCGCGAGTATGGCCCGGTCAAGATCGACCTGACCAGGCCCGGCAGCGCCAGCGACGTGGACTCCGACCATCCGCTCGGCCAGTGGACCACCGACAACTCGGTCTCCATGAGCTGGACCGCGGCCACCGACAACCTGTCCGGGATCAAGGGCTACAGCACCGGGCTCGACGCCTCCTGCGGCCTGCCGCCCGCGTCGCAGACCATCGGCAACACCACGTCGCAGACCTTCTTCAGCGTGCCGGACGGCATCTATTACTTCAACATCCGCGCCAACGACAATGCCGTCAACTGGAGCGACTCCTCGGCGTGTTACGGGCCGATCCAGATCGACCTTACCAATCCGACTCAGGTGCCCGCCGTCAGCTCGCCCACGCACACGGCAGGCGTCTGGAGCAACCTGCGCGACGTGGTCCTGAACTGGAGCCCGTCCACGGACGCGACCTCCGGCGTCGCCGGCTACAGTTACGACTTCAACACCTCCTCCAGCGGAACGCCGGACGACACGGTGGACGTGACCGGCACCACGCGCAGCATCACGGCCGGGCAGAACACCTGGTACTTCCGCATCCGTTCCGTGGACAACGCCGGCAATGCCTCGACCCTGGACAGGGAATTCGGGCCGATCCGGATCGACCTCACCGCGCCCGCGCAGCCCGGCAACTTCCGCACGACCTCGCACACGCCCGGCGCCTGGAGCCGGAACGACGAGGTGGACCTGGCCTGGAACGCCTCCGGCGACAGCGGCGGCTCCGGGCTGGATGGCTACAGCCTGCTGGCCGCGGCCACGGCCACGGATCCTCCCTGCAGCATGAACCTGGGAACGGTCACCGCCACCGAGGTCGCGGTGGCGGACGGCACCTGGTACTTCACCATCCGCTCCGGCGACGTCGCCGGCAACTGCTCGAGCGTGCCGGCGGCGGTGGGACCGATCCGCGTGGACACCGTCGTGCCCACGCCGGTGTCGGATCTGGGCTCGTCCACGCATGCCGTGAACGTGTGGAACCCCAGCAAGAACGTCAGCTTCGCCTGGACCGCGGGCGACGACGCGCTCTCCGGCGTCGAGGGCTACAGCTACGAGCTCAACTCGTCGGCCACGGGCACGCCCGACACCGTCCCGGACACCTCGGCCACCGGCGCCAGCCTGACCGCGGCCGAGGGCAGCAACTACTTCCGCGTGCGCACCGTGGACGCGGCCCGCAACGGCAGCTCCACCCAGCAGTATGGCCCGATCCTGGTGGACACCAAGGCGCCGGGCGCCGCCAGCGGCTTCACGTCCTCGTCGCACACCGCCGGCACCTGGAGCAACGACAGCACCGTGGACCTGAGCTGGACCGCTCCAGGCGACGGCGCCGGCTCCGGAGTCGCCGGCTACGGCCTCGCCGCCGCCGCCACGCAGACCTTGCCCCCGCCCACGCAGAACCTCGGCGCCGTCACCAGCACCACGTACACCGCCGCCGAGGGCATCCAGTACCTCAACCTGCGGGCGGTGGACCGGGTGGGCAACTGGAGCGCGAACTACGCCAGCTTCGGCACGGTCCGGATCGATCTCACGCCGCCCTCCGGCGTCACGCTGGCGGCCGACGCCGGGCGCTCCTACACGCTGGACGCGCTGGTGAACCTGGCGCTCAGCGCCAGCGATCCGCTCTCGGGGAACGACAGGATGCGTTTCTCCAACGACGGCGCCACCTGGAGCGCCTGGGAAACGTACGCCACCTCCAAGTCCAACTGGGACCTGCGCAGCTACGGCGGCAACGGCAGCACCCGGGTGAGCCACACGGTCTACGCGCAGGTCCGAGACAGGGCCGGCAACGTCAGCACCACCGCCACGGACCAGATCTACTGGGCCGATCCGCTCGAGTCGGACGCGTCCACGATCTCGTACGCGAATCCGCAGCCGCTCAGCTTCCATCTGTACGCGGGCACCGGCTACGCCAACAAGGACTACGTGCTGCTCGGCAGCACCTCCACCTCGCCGGGCACGCCGCTGCCGCAGACGGGCGGCGGCACGATCACGCTGCCGCTCACCGGGACGACGCCGTTCTTCAACGATGTGCGCACTTACCTGAACACCGGGCCGTACATGCGCTTCTGGGCCAAGCTCGACGCCGAGGGCAAGAGCTCGCCGGCGCTGCCGCCCATCTACGACCCGACGGCCAGCGGCTTCTTCGCGGCCAACCTGGAGGGACGCACGCTGTACTTCGCATACGCGGCCGGCAACGTGCGCTCGGCCGTCAGCTACGACTTCGGCTACACCTCGCCCGCGCTGGCGGTCCAGGTGGTGCCCTGAGCGGCGCGCGGATACTGGCCCCCTTCGGTGGGTCACTGTCATGCGCAAGTCCCGGCCGTGCCGGAGATTGCCTGCGGCGCGAGCTCCGCTCCTGCGGAGGGCACCGACATTACAAGAGTGCTGAACGCAAGAGACGGAAAAACTTGATCTTGCAATCATGAACATGCAGAGGTGAACCACGGAAGGGGGCCAGTATCCCGGGAAGGCTAAGATCCGGGCCCTCCGGTTCCCCTGGGCTCGCATCCTGTGCGCTGGCTGGTCCGCGGCGACGTTGACGGCTTCTTCGGTCTGGCGCTGGACAACCTAGTCCAGCTGCTGCTGATCGACGTCCTGTGCCGCCACGTGCTCGGCTTCCCGCCGGAGCTGATCTACGGCCGCATCCTGCCGGGGGTGGCGGTCTCGCTCCTGGTTGGCAACCTGTTCTACGCGGCGCAGGCGCGGCGGCTGGCCGCCTCCACCGGCCGTACCGACGTGTGCGCCCTGCCCTATGGCATCAACACCGTCAGCCTCATCGGCCACGTGTTCCTGGTGATGCTGCCGGCCAAGGCCGCAGCCGTGGCCGCGGGGGACCCCGATCCGGCGCGCACGGCCTGGCGCGCCGGGCTGCTGGCCTGCGTCGGTTCCGGCGTCATCGAGTTCACCGGCGCCTTCTTCGCCGAGCGGCTGCGCAAGGCCGCGCCGCGCGCGGCCCTGCTCAGCACCCTCGCCGGCATCGCGCTGGGCTTCATCACGCTCGGATTCCTGTTCCGCACCTTCGCCCGCCCGGTGGTGGGCCTCACCACGCTCGGCATCGTGCTCCTGTGCTATTTCGGCCGGGTGCGTTTCCGCGGAGGACTGCCGGGCGGCCTGGTCGCGGTGCTCGTGGGCAGCGCGCTGGCCTGGCTGACCGGGATCGCGCCGGTGGGGGAGCGGCCTGCCGGCGCCTCCTTGCACGCGCCGGTGCCGGTGCTCGCGGATCTCGCGGCGATCGTGCCGACCGGCGCATGGGTGGCCTACCTGAGCGTGATCCTGCCCATGGGGATCTTCAACGTGGTCGGCTCCCTGCAGAACATCGAGTCCGCCGAGGCCGCGGGCGACCGCTATCCGACGCGCCCTTCCCTGCTCGTGAACGGGCTGGGCACGCTGGCCGCGGCGCTGTTCGGCTCGTGCTTTCCCACCACCATCTACATCGGCCACCCGGGCTGGAAGGCCATGGGCGCGCGCGCCGGCTACTCGGTGCTGAACGGCGCCTTCATGACGCTCGTGTGCCTCACCGGCACCCTGGCCTGGTTCGTTTGGGCGGTGCCGGTGGACGCGGGCATGGCGATCCTGACCTGGATCGGCGTCGTCATCACGGCGCAGGCGTTCCAGGCGACGCCGCGCGCGCACGCGCCGGCGGTGGCCCTGGGCCTGCTGCCCGGGGTTGCCGCCTGGGGCGTGCTCCTGCTCAAGGAGGGGCTGCGCGTGGCTGGCTACGGCGCGCCCGGCGGCCCGGAATTCGGCCCGCAGCTGCTGCAGGAGTTCGCGCTGCGCGACTTCTGGGCGCACGGCGCCTTCGCCCTGGAGCAGGGCTTCATCTTCACGGCCATGCTGCTGTCCGCGGCCGCGGTGGCCGTGATCGAGCGCCGCTTCCGGGTGGCTGCCCTGTGGTGCCTGGCCGCGGCCGCGCTGGCCGGCCTTGGGCTGATGCACTCGTATCGCTTCACTCCGGGGGATACCGCGGTCTCCCTGAAGCCGGCCTGGAGCTGGGCCCTGGGCTACGCCGGCATGGCCTCGCTGTTCTGGCTGGCCCCGTGGGTCACGGAGGAGGATTCCAGCCACTGAACCGCGCCCCCCGGGGCCGCGGCCCGCAGACTTGGATTGTCAGTAAGACATTCACCGTAAGCCACTTATGAATTGCAGCTTGGTATGCCTGAGGTCCGCCTCCCGATCTCCTCCGGCTTCCCTGCCGGCGCGTGCAAGTTCCGGCGGCAGGAGTGCTTGGGCCCGCCTCCGGCGCGCGCGTGCAGCGCGCCGGGGCCGATATTCGCGGTCCGGACAATGCAAGGTGCCTTAGAATCATCGACGTCCCCCATTGCTCTCGAACCAAATGAGTCGGTCCCTTGTAGCTGCGACAAGCGCCAGCGTTCTCTGCTTCCTGTGCTCCTGCGGAGGGGGCGGTGGGACATCGTCCTCTGGCAGCGAAAACGTCGGCAACTTCCAGGTTCTCGACGTGAACGTGGAGAACGGCCTGGTGTGGGAGCTGAACCGTCCCATCCGGATGGAGTTCAACCACCCGGTGGATCCGCGCTCGATCAACTTCGGGTCCGTCGTGATCCGGCCGCTCAGCTCGGCGATCCAAGGCCGCCCCGTCACCGGGACGTTCGAGCTCGAGCCCGGCACGAACCAGCGCGTGATCGTGTTCCGGCCCACCTGCCCCACGGATCCGCAGAACGACAACGGCGGCCTGGCGCCCGGCGGCTACCAGTACGAGCTGACCCTGCCCACTCAAAGCCACTTCGGCGGCACTGTCCTGCGCGACACGGCAGGCCGTGCGCTCGTGCTGGGACTCACACGCCGCTTCTTCACGCCCAATCCGCCGGGCCAGCCCCTGTTCCTGGACACCGTCCCTGGCCCGCCGCAGTTCGTGTCCGTGCGCTGGCCGGAGGGGCTGAACCTGTTCACCGACCCGGATCCGCTGATCCAGATCGACCTCAACCAGCCCATTGACGGCAGCGTTCTCAACCTCACCACCGACAACCTGTTCGTCCTCTATGCCGCCGGCGAGATCGGCGGCGCCGGCGCCAACGACTTCCCCGAGGCGAACCGCGTTCCCGGCCAGCTCATCCTGGGCGCCAACTGCACCGCCACCGGCGCCACCGTGTTCTTCCAGGTCTCCGGCCTGCTCCCGCCGAACCGGAACCTGCGCCTGGTCATGGAGAACGGCTTCCGTGACATCTCCGGCGAGACCAACATCGCGCGCGTCGTGTGGAGCCCGGATCACGCGACTCCGACCCTGGCCCAGCTGTACCAGGATCCCAGCTGGAACGAGGCCAGCGAGACCGTGGACGAGATCCAGGAGTCATTCGACACCACGCTGCACATCGCCGGCGACGAGGCGCTCACCCTGCCGGCGGCCACGGTCGCCGACGGCGCCGTCACGGCCAGCTTCGACTTCCCGGGCCAGTTCGTGTCCGAGGACGCCGACCTCGTGGTCGCGGATTTCCTCGAGATCTTCACCGACGGCGTCACCATCTTCAGTGACAGCAACAGCAAGACCTTCACTGTGCAGAACGGGGTCTTGTACGTGGACGACTTCACGATCGTCGCCGGCAAGAGCCTGCGCGGCCGCGGCCGCAACCCGCTGGTCATCTACGCCACCGGCGACGTCCGCATCGACGGCACCCTGGACGCCAGCGGCAACCACAGCCACTGGCCCACCAGCTTGAACTCGCCGCAGTTCCCCGAGGGCGGCGCGCTGGGCGAGTGCGGCGGCGGCCAGGGCGGCGACTCCTCGCAGATCACCACCGCCGAGACTCCGCGCGGCGAGTCCGGCGACGGGCCGTTCGGCCTGCTGAACGCCGGCGGCGGCGGCGGCGAGGGCGGTTTCCAGCAGGAGGCCAACCTCGGCACCGGCGCGGACTTCCAGGCGGCGCGCATGTGCGCCGCGGGCGGCGCCGGAGGCACCTTCGCGATGACGCAGAACGTCGCCATCACCTGGGACAAGTGGACCGGGGTGGAGGATCCGAGCGACTTCGACCAGGTGGGCCCCGACCACTGGGCCTCGCGCCATCCGTGGTTCAACCAGCCGCCAAACGCTCAGCACGGCGACACGCGCGTGTTCGGCGGCGAGCGCGGCCTGCGCGGCTCCTCGTTCGAGGCCGACGACTTCATCAGCCCGGGTCCGACCAGCGCCGGCCCCATGGGCGTGTTCGGCATGGAGGACGAGACGCCGGACACGGTGGCCAACGACGGCAGCGATACCGATCCGGGACTGAACGACGTGGCCGGGTGGAAGAAGCAGTACTGCGATCCCTCGGACGACGGTGTCTACTCCCCGGGCGCGCCCAACTACAACGGGCAGTGGACCGAAGGCGATCCCACCTCGGGACCCGACGGCGGCCAGTCCAACCGCTCGCTCTTCAACTTCGAGGCCGCGGATCCCGAGGGCAGCACCGCCAACGACTTCTGGGGCCGGCGCGTCAACTCCGACGGCAGCATCCTGGTCGGCGAGCTGCTCCTGCCCTGGGCCGGCTACGGCGGCGGTGCCAGCGGCGACTCGCAGCTGCTGCGCCGCAACGTGGGCACGCTGAACCTGCCGCTGGCCGACGTCTACCCCGACGTGCCCTTCCTCACCAACACCGCGTACTACCGCAAGGGCGCGCCGGGCGGCGGCGGCGGCGGCCAGATCCTGATCATGGCCATCGGCAAGATCACCCTGGGCGCCATCGCCACCGGGACCAACGAGGCCCGCATCAAGGCCAACGGCGGCATCGGCCATGGCGGCGAGTCCAGCAATTACACCTACTACCAGATCTCCGGTTCCGGCGGCGGCTCCGGCGGGCACATCGTGCTGAACTCGGCCACGGCCCTGGACCTGAGCGCCATCAACGTGGGACGGGCCAACAATGCCGGCCAGGTGCCCAGTCTGACCGCGGTGGAGGCGGTGCGGGCCATCGGCGGGCGGCGCGGCTGGGCCAACAGCATCATGACCGAGGCGCCGCCGGGCACGCCCGGCACCAAGGACGGCAACGGCAACTGGATGATGGGGCGCGGCGGCGCCGGCGGCAACGGCGTGATCCAGATCCAGGTGCCGGATCCCGGCACCGACATCCTGTGGCACCGCGACGCGGAGCCCGGGATCCGCGAGTTCATCCGCAACGGCGACCTGAACGGACCGGTGGACACGGCCAAGCTGGAACAGGTGCTGGACCTCTACGGTGCGCCGCGCCCGTACAACCTGATCCCGATCTTCTCGGCCACCTCGCAGATCCAGAGCACGTGGCTGGACACCGGTCTGGCCTACCTGCGCGCCCCGGGGGCCGGCACCGGCCCCTACCCGGACTGGGCCGGCGAGCTGCTGCGCTTCCAGGGACTCACCGCCAGCGGCGACGTGCAGCGCACCGGCACGCGCGTGACGCCGCAGGACAACATCGCCATCGGTTCGGCCGCGCAGGCCGGGTTCGGCGCCTTCTCCGTGACCCTCTCCGGAGCCAGCTCCGCGTTCGCGCCGCAGTTCCTGCGCGCGCCGGCCACCCTGATCGGTTACGACGTGCTGCCCGACAGCGCGCAGGTCAACCGCAGCTTCGAGATCGTGGCGGTGGACTATGACCGCCCCAACGACCGGCTGACCTTGACCACGCGCACCACCGACGGCGCCATGACCTTCGACGTGGGCGTGCAATGGGCCGTGCGCGAGAAATTCTTCCGCGTGGCCACCTCCGGCCTCAAAGACGCGCTGCCGCCCTCGGTCAACGTGAACATGGTGTTCCAGGGAGCGGACGATCCGCAGAATGCGGCCGGCATCGTGCCGGGCGAGAACGAATGGACCGCGGATCTGAGCCTGCTCCAGGGCAAGCGCTACGTGCGCTACCGCATCAACTTCGACATCAACGCCAACGGCGCCGGCGTCACGCTCAACAATCCGCGCCCGAGCGTGGACTACCTGAAGCTCCCCTTCGTCTGGTAGGAGAAGCGCGGCCGCGCCGGAACGGTCCTGTGCGCCGGTGCAGCGCTCCACGTGCCTGCTCCCGTGCGCAGCCGGCGGTCCCGTGCACGCGGGCCGATATAGTCAGGCGTCGTGCTGCCTTACGTCAACCGGATCATGCTGTTCCTGCATGTGCTGGGAATGGCCACGCTGTTGGGCTGCCTGGTCGTGCACATCATGGCGCACGAGTCGGAGCGGGAGGAGCGGGCGGCGGTGTGGGCCGCACGCCTGCGCAAGCCTGGATACGTGGCGCTCGCGCTGCTGTTTCTGAGCGGGGGGCACCTGGCGTTTGCCACCGGGCTGCTGCACGGCGAGTCCGCTGTCCTGTTGCTCGTGAAGATGGGCCTGGGACTCAGCGCGATCTTCCTGTGCTTCGCCCTGTTCCTGCCGAGTGAACCCGCTGGCACGCCCCAGGCCGCGCTGCTGCGACCCGCGCTGCTGCGGCTCGCGCTGGTCCTGGCTTTGACGACGGCCTTTCTGGGGACTTGGATCGCCGCGGCGGGACTTCCGGAGCGCCCCACCGCCGCAGGCTGATACTGGACCCCTTGATTGGGTGGAATTGTGGTGGAGAGGTGTAACCGGAAGGGGGGATGAGCGTGATCGGAGGAGCTGCGAGCACTGGCCCTCACAGACTCCGCCATGTCCCGGTTCACACCGCCAGTCTGTCCCTACGCCGCCTGCTCCTCCCACATCCGCGGCCGTCCCTTCCTGTGGCAGCGCAAGGGTTTCTACCGGCGCCGCTGCGACGACCGCGTGGTGGCGCGCTTCCACTGTTTGAGCTGCCGGCGCAGCTTCTCGTCGCAGACCTTCCGCCTCGACTGCGGCCTGCGCAAGCCCTGGCTGGATGTGCCGGTGGCCAGGGCCTTGTGCGCCAAGACCACCCTGCGCAAGATCGCGGAGCTGCTGGCCGTCAAGCGCCGGACAGTGGAGCGCCGGCTGGACCGCCTGGGCGAGCACTGCCGGCGCTTCCACGCCTGGATGCTGGAGCGCCACCAAGAGCGGGGCGGGTGCCTGCCCCCGCTGATGGCGCTGGACGAACTGGAGACCTTCGAGAACGACCGGCTGCTGCAACCGGTGACGGTGCCGGTGCTGGTGGAGAAGCGCTCGCTGTTCATGGTGGACGTACAGACGGCGCCGTTGCCGGCGCGGGGACGGCTGTCCCCGCGGGACCGGCGGCGCAAGATCGCACGGGAAGAGCGTTTCGGGCGGCGGCGCAGCGGCTCGGCCGAGGCCGTGCGCCGGTGCCTGGAATCGTGGCGGCGCTTCGGTCCCAAGCCCGGCAGTTACATCGAGTTGCACTCGGACCAGAAGACCGTCTATCGGAAACTGTACCGGGAGGTCTTTCCAGCGCACCTGCGCGGTCACGCGCGCGTGTCCTCCCGCGAGCGCCGCGACCGGCGCAATGCCTTGTTCGTGAGCAACCACACCAACGCCATGCTGCGCGACGGGCTCAGCCGGCTGGTGCGGCAGAGCTGGGCGCACAGCAAGACGCGCCAGCGCCTGGAGCGGCACCTGTGGGTGTGGGTGGTGTTTCGCAACTACGTGCGCGGACTGACGCGCAAGACCTGGCAGCGCAGCTCGGCCATGGTGCTAGGCCTCGCGGCCCGCAAGCTCCTCTGGAACGACGTCCTGCGCTGGCGCGATCCCTTCTTCTCCCTCCCTCCTCTCTCCTCCACCCACTGAAGGGGGCCAGTACCGGGGGCGAGGGTCTAGACGTTGCGCCGGTACTGGCCGCCGACGTCGTACAGGCAGCGGCTGATCTGACCAAGTGTGCACGTCTTCACCGTCTCCATGAGCTCGGCGAACAGGTTGCCGCCTTCCAGCGCGGTCCGGCGCAGGCGCATCAGCGCCGGCTCGGCCGCGCCGCGGTGGCGCTCCTCGAACTCGTGGACCTGCGTCACCTGGACCTGCCGCTCCTCCTCGGTGCTGCGGATCAGCTCGGCCACCTGGTCGGCCTTGCCGTCCTTGTGCGGATGCACGAAGGTGTTCACGCCGACGATCGGCAGCTCTCCGGAGTGCTTGAGCGTCTCGTAGTGGAGGCTCTCGTCCTGGATCTTGCCGCGCTGGTACATGGTCTCCATGGCGCCGAGCACGCCGCCGCGGGCGCTGATGCGCTCGAACTCGGCCAGCACCGCCTCCTCCACCAGGTCGGTGAGGAGCTGGATGACGAACGCTCCCTGCAGCGGGTTCTCGTTCTTGCCGAGGCCCAGCTCGCGATTGATGATGAGCTGGATGGCCAGCGCGCGGCGCACCGATTCCTCGGTGGGCGTGGTGATGGCTTCGTCGTAGGCGTTGGTGTGCAGCGACTGGCAGTTGTCAAAGATCGCGTACAGAGCCTGCAGGGTGGTGCGGATGTCGTTGAAGTCCACCTCTTGCGCGTGCAGCGAGCGGCCGCTGGTCTGGATGTGGTACTTCAGCTTCTGGGCGCGCTCGTCGCCGCCGTACACGTCGCGCATGGCCACGGACCAGATACGGCGCGCCACGCGCCCGATGACGGCGTACTCGGCGTCCAGGCCGTTGCTGAAGAAGAACGACAGATTGGGGGCGAAGTCGTTCACCGCCATGCCGCGCGCCCGGTAGTACTCGGCGTAGGTGAAGCCGTTGGCCAGGGTGAACGCCAGCTGCGTGATTGGCGTGGCGCCGGCCTCGGCGATGTGGTAGCCGCTGATGCTGACGCTGTAGAAGTTGCGGACGTCGTGGTCCACGAAGTACTGCTGCACATCGCCCATCATCTTCAGGGCGAAGTCGGTGCTGAAGATGCATGTGTTCTGGGCCTGGTCCTCCTTGAGGATGTCCGCCTGCACGGTGCCGCGCACCTGCGCCAGCGCCGCGGCCTTGACCTGCTCGTACTCCTGCGCGGGCAGCAGCCGGTCGCCGCTGACGCCCAGCGTGCCCAGGCCATGGCCGTCGTGGCCCGGGGGCAGGGCGCCGCGGTACGCCGGCGGCCTGCCGCCGCAGAGCTCCTGGATGCGGCGCTGCGCCTGCTCCCAGCGCCCGGTCTCCTTGAGGCGCCTCTCCACCGCCTGGTCGATGGCGGCGTTCAGGAACATGGCCAGGATCATGGGCGCCGGCCCGTTGATGGTCATGCTGACCGAGGTCGTCGGCGCGCACAGGTCGAAGCCCGAGTACAGGCGCTTGGCGTCGTCCACCGTGCAGATGCTGACACCGGAATTGCCGACCTTGCCGAAGATGTCCGGGCGCAGGGCCGGGTCCTCGCCGTAGAGCGTGACCGAGTCGAAGGCCGTGCTCAGCCGCTGCGCCGGCTGGCCGTGGCTGACGAAGTGGAAGCGGCGGTTGGTGCGCTCGGCCGTGCCTTCGCCGGCGAACATGCGCGTCGGGTCCTCCTGCGTGCGCTTGAACGGGAACACGCCGGCGGTGTAGGGAAACGCGCCGGGCACGTTCTCGGTGCCGAGCCAGCGCAGGCGTTCGCCCCAGTCCCGGGTGGCCGGCAGCACGACCTTGGGCACCTGGGTGCCGGACAAGCTGACGTGGTGGTTGCGCACGCGGATCTCGCGGCCGCGCACCTGGTACGCCGAGTGCTCGCCCTCGTAACCGGCCTTCAAGGCGTCAAAGCCGGCCACGGCCGCGCGCATCTCCGGCTGCAGCTCGCCGAGCAGCTCGTTGTAGCGCTGGCGCAGCAGGCGCACGGCCGGATCGGCCTGCGGATCGGTCAGCGCCGCGGGCGCGTACTCCTGCGCCGTCGGCGGAACGGCGTCGCCCAGCTCGGCCAGCGCGCGCGCCAGCCCGTCGGCCCGGGCCGCGACCTCGGCCTGCGCTTCCACGCGCCGGCGGTGGCCGCGGCACGCTTCCGCGATCTCGGCCAGGTAGCGCTCGCGCTGCGCCGGCACCACGCCCGGCACCTGGGCGGCCCCGGCGGGTGCCGGCGCCGGCTCCCAGTCGCGCCCGGTTTTTGCCGCCAGCTCCTGGGTGAGCCTCAGGAACAGCGCGTCCACTCCCGGGTCGGCGTAGCGGCTGGCGGCCGTGAGGAACACCGGCAGTTCCTCGGCCGCGGTCTCGAAGCGCTTGCGGTTGCGCTGCACCTGCTTGCGCACGTGGCGCAGCGCGTCGTCCGCGCCGCGCTTGTCGCGCTTGTTGATCGCCACCAGGTCGGCGAAGTCCAGCATCTCGATCTTCTCGAGCTGCGTGGGCGCGCCGTACTCGGGCGTCATCACGTATACGGACACGTCGCACAGGTCGACCACCGCGCTGTCGCTCTGACCGATGCCGGCGGTCTCCAGGATCACGAGGTCGTGGCCGGCGGCGCGCAGGGCCAGCAGCGCGTCGCCGACCGCGCCGGCCACGGCCACGTTGGCTCGGCGCGTGGCCATGGAGCGCATGTACACGCGCGGGCCGTGCGCCGCGTTCATGCGGATGCGGTCGCCCAGCAGCGCGCCGCCGGTGCGGCGCTTGCTTGGATCCACGGCCAGGATGGCCACCGTCCGGTCGGGGAAGCGGTCCAGGAAGCGGCGCACCAGCTCGTCGGTCAGGGAGGACTTGCCGGCGCCCCCGGTGCCCGTGATCCCGACCACGGGCGCGGGCTGCGCGCCCAGCCGCGCCGCCAGGGCGCCCCGGATCTCCTCGAGCCGTGGACTGCCCGTTCCGTTCAGGGTTTCGATCAGGCTGAGGGCCTTGGCGACGTCAACGGGCCGCCGCGCAAACAATCCCTCGGGCAGCGCGTCGCCTGCGGACATGGTGGCGAAGTCGGCGTGCGCCAGCAGGTCGCGGATCATCCCGGTCAGGCCCAGGCGCCGGCCGTCCTCCACCGAATAGATGCGGCGCACGCCGGCGGCGTGCAGCTCGGCGATCTCGGCGTCGGTGATGGTGCCGCCGCCGCCGCCGTACACCTGGATGTGCCCCGCGCCGCGCTCGGCCAGGCGCTGCACCAGGTAGCGGAAGAACTCGAGGTGCCCGCCCTGGTAGGACGACACGGCCACCGCCTGCGCGTCCTCCTGGACCGCGGCCTCGGCGATCTCCTCCACGGAGCGGTTGTGCCCCAGGTGGATCACCTCGGCGCCCTCCTGCTGCAGCAGCCGGCGCATGATGTTGATCGCGGCATCGTGTCCATCGAACAGCGAGGCCGCCGTGACCACGCGCACCTTGTGACGCGTGGCGAACTCGGTCCCCGGAGCGGAGTGGGATGCGGCAGTGGGGGAGGTCATGCGCTCTTCCTCCGGCCTTCTTCCAGGCGTGCGCGTTTCTCGCGCATGCGTTCCAGGTACGTGGTCATCTCGCGCTGCAAGCTCTCGAGCTCATGCACGCGGCGCTGCAAGGTGTCGAGGTGCTGGAGGAGCAGCGTCTCCAGCTCTTCGATCATGGAGCTGGTGTTGCCGCGGTCGAAGGCGCCGGCCAGCTGGCCGATCTCATCGAGGGTCAGCCCCAGCTTCTTCAGCCGGTCGATGAAACGCAGCCGCTCCAGGGTGTCGGGCGCATAGCGGCGGCGGCCTCCATTTCCCCGGTCCTCGGCTCGGATCAGCCCGCGCTCGCCGTAGTAGCGCAGCGTGCGGCTGCTGACGCCGGCTTGCACGGCCAGCTCCGCGATGTCCCACACGGCGTCCATGCCGGCAAGTTACCCGATGCGCCAGTTTGCGTCAACTGTCTAACCGGATTCGGCGTCCAAGGCCACCCCGATCCTGGGGCACACATCCGCCAGCAGGCAGGTCTCGCAGCGAGGCTTGCGCGCCCGGCACGTGTCCCGGCCGTGCAGGATCAGCGCGTGGGCGACAAAAGTCCATTCGGAGCGAGGGAACAGCTCCATCAGGTCACGCTCGGTCCGAACCGGATCCAGGGACAGTGTCAGGCCCAGCCGAAGCGCCAGGCGGCCGACGTGCGTGTCCACCACGATGCCCTCGTTCTTGCCGAAGGCGGCGCCCAATACGCAATTGGCGGTCTTGCGGGCCACCCCCGGAAGCCTCAGGAGCTCCTTCATCGTGTCCGGAACCTGGCCGTCATGGCGTTCCAGAACGGCTCTGGCGGCTCCTCGCAAACTCTTGGCCTTGTTATTGAAGAAGCCAGTGGGCCGGATGATGGCTTCGATCTGCCCGGGGCGGCTCTCGGCGATGGAGCGGGGCGTCGGGAAGCGCCGGAACAGCCCGGGCGTGACCTGGTTCACCCGGGTGTCTGTGCACTGAGCCGAGAGGATGGTGGAAACCAGGAGCTGCCAGGGGTCACTCCAGTCCAAGGCGGTGCCCGCGTCCGGATACTGGCGCCGCAGCCGCTGCAGGACCTCGGCGCTGCGGGTCTTGCGCCGCCGCAGCGTCTCGAGCTTGGGCTGCGCGAGGACGCGTGGTTTCCTGTAGGAGCGCCTGGCCAAGGTCGCGTCATGCTACGGCCAGGTACCCAGGGTGGCCGTAAAGCTGCGAAAAAGAGGGCGAAAAGCCGGTCCAGCTTCCGAAGAGAAGAAGAGAAGAGTGCAGCGCATGGGTTCTTTCCCGGTCTTTGCGCCTGTAGGGGATTCGGGCGCGAGGGCCGGACCGAGGTAGGAGGAAATCGGCGGCTGAACGGGACGGTTTCAGCCGCCGGTTTTGCGTACCAGGCGCCGCCAGATGCTGGCCCCCTTCGATGGGTCGCCGCGATTCGCAAATCCTTGACTCTGAAGGGAATGACTCCGGAAAGACTTCGCTATGGGACGACGGGTTCGTGAATTACCCGAGCGTAAGTCATAAGCAATGATTCAATAAGTACTTGCAATCACGAATGAGTCTATACTGCCCATCGAAGGGGGCCAGTATCGGGTGTGTTGTGCGCGACGCGTGGCGGCGGGGTATAGCCTGCCTCCGGAGACACCGTGCGCGCGCGTTCCGGTCCCTACCTCGCGTCCCTGGCGACGGCCTTCCCATCCCACCTGCTCGCGCAACGCGACGCGGTGCCGCTGCTGCAGGGACTGTTCGCGGACGAGGATCCCGAGCTGGTCCGCCGCCTGGCGGAACACTCCGGCGTGGCAACGCGGCACCTGGTCCTGCCGCCGGCGGACATCCTGCGCCTGGCGCGGTTCGGACAGCGCAACGCGTGCTACCAGGAGGCGTCCGTTGTTCTGGCTGAGACCGCCGCGCGCCGAGCCCTGGAACGGGCGCGCCTGGCCCCGGAACAGGTGGACGTCGTCCTGGACGTCTCCTGCACCGGGATCGCCATTCCAGCCCTGGACGTGGACCTGGCTCAGCGGCTGTCGCTGCGCGCCGACGCGCGCCGCGTGCCCATCACGGAAAGCGGCTGCGCCGCCGGCGCCCTGGGCCTGGGGTTGGCAGCGAACTTCGCCGCGCTGGGCCAGCGTGCTCTGGTGGTCGCGGTGGAGTTGAGCTCGCTGACCCTGGTGCAGGGCGACCGCTCGCGCGCCAACCTGGTGGCCAGCCTCCTGTTCGGCGACGGCGCCGCCGCAGCCATCGTGCTCCCGGGCGGCGGAACGCCGTGCATCGCCGCTGCCGGCTCGCACCTGTTCCCGGACACGCGCACCGCCATGGGCTTCGACGTGAGCGAGGACGGCCTGCGCATCGTCCTGGACAAGGAACTGCCGGCGTTGCTGCGCAGCCACTTGCGCCCGGTGGTCGAGCGCTTCCTGGCCCGCCATGGGCGCGTGCTCGCCGACGTCGGGCTGCACCTCGTGCATCCGGGCGGCCGCCGCGTGCTCGAGGTGTACCGCGAGCTGTTCGGCCTTCCGGACGACGCTCTGCGCTGCTCCGAGGAGGCGCTGCGCCGCTACGGCAACCTCTCATCCGCGTCCATACTCGCCGTGCTCGATCTGGCCCTGGAGGCGCACGAGCGTCCGGCGCCCGGCCGCGACGCTCTGGTGCTGGCCTTCGGCCCCGGCTTGTCCGCGGAGATGCTGCTCTTGCGCTGGGAGCAGGAGAGCGCTCCTTAACGCTGGCGGAGAGCGGCGCCCAGCCCGGCGGCGCGCAGCAGGTCCGCCTCCCAGCTGCGGCCGCGCGGCGCCGGGCCGAAGCTGCGCGCGAGGGCCAGCAGCTCCGACTCGGTCCACCAGCCGCGGCTGCGGCCGCGCAGCTCGATCAGGTAGTCCAGCAGTTGCGCCAGCTCCGCCGGCGGCGGGACACCGTCGCCGCAGACCAGCAGCGCCTCCAGCTGCGCGAGCGGCAGGCGCTGCAGGACCGGGATCGGGATGCCGCGCACCCAGTGCAGCAGCGGCGCCTCCGCCTCCGCCGGTGGCGCCGCGGATGCGAGCGCCGCGGCGAGCTGCGGCGGATCGAGCAGGTAGGTGGCGCAGTAGCCGCGCAGGCGCGCCTGCGCCTCCGTTCCCTGGGCGAACGCCGCCTCCGCCTCCGCCGGCAGCGCGCGCAGCGTCCGTTGCACGCGTTCCTCGAGCGGCGGTAGCTGGGGAAACAGGCGCCGGTAGAACGCGCGCTCGGCGTCGAACAGCGTGCAGGCGTGGAACACAAGCGCCGGGTGGCCGTAGCGCGACGGCACCCAGGTGCCACCTACCTGCGCCACGGCTTCTTCCAGCAGCAGGCGCTCCGCGTCCGGCAGCAGGTAGTCGGAGCGGGGCGCGTACACCAGGGCCGGCACGCGCAGCCCCGCGACCACGAGCACGATGTCCACGGACAACGTGGCCCGCATCAACGCCGCCGGAAGGCGTCCCAGCGTGCGCGGATGGTAGTGCCGGGCCCAGTTGCGCGCGACGGTCTCGGCGCGCACCGGCGCGATCAGGATCACCCCGGCCGGCCGCCGGCCCATGGCGAACAGTGCCGCCGCCGCCAAGGTGCCCAGGGAGGAGGCGCGCACCAGCACGCGCCGGGGATCCCCGCCGGCGCGCTCCAGCGCCACTTCCCAGGCCGCCAGCGCGTCGCCCGGGATGTTGCGCGGCGAGCGCCGGCCGTTGCTGGCGCCCACGCCGCGGTAGTCGAGCATCACCGAGGCGAAGCCGAGGTCGCGCAGCTGCCACAGGCTCGGATGCCCGCGCAGGTGGCGCGTGCCGTAGGTGACGGAGCCCTCGGCCGGCAGATAGTGCAGCACCACCGGCGCTCCCGGATCCGCCGGCACGAACACCCCTTCCACGCGTTCGCCGCCGCGGAACGGGAGGCGGAGGTGCTCCGTGCCCGCCGGGAAGCTGCGCAGGTCCAGCTCCGGCAGGCCGCCCTCCAGCACCGCCGGCGGCACCATGGCTCCGGCGGCCGCGAGCAGCAAGTCGCGGGGGCGCGGTTTGGGCATCCCCCAGAACGGTAGCGTGCTCCGCGCGTCAGCGCTGGGCCGGCCAGGAGAGCCCGTTCACGCGTCCAGCGGAGCGCACAGCTCCAGGTCGTGGCCGTCCGGATCGGAGAAATACAACGAGCGCGCGGGCATCCAGCGGTGCAGCACTGGACCTTCGACGGCGATGCCGCACCGGCGCAGGGCGGCCGCCGCGGCCTCGATATCGGCATCATCGACCGTGAAGGCGAGGTGCTGGAGCGGCCACTGCGCCGGGTCCTCCTGCAGCACGATCATGCCGCCCGGCCCGGCGCGCAGGAACACGCGCTTCCGCGGATCATCGCGCAGGCCATCCTGCAGTCCCAGGACTTCCCGGTAGAACGCCTCGGCCCGCGCCAGGTCGCGCACGCGGACTGCGACCTCGTACACGCCGCGGATGGCCAGCATCGCGCGCCATCGTAGCGGGCGCCCGTGGCTTGGCGGGGCAAAGAGCGCCCCCACGCGGGGGCGCCTGCCTGCGTTACCAGCGCACCTGGAAGCTCGCCTGCAGCGCGCTGTGGTCCTGCACGCGCTCGCGTGCGGCGTTGGCCTGCAGGAACAGCGTGCGCCGGCCCGCGTGGGACTCCACGGCGGCGTGCGCCAGCGCGTACGGCAGCTCGTTGCCCTGGGGATCGGTCACGCGGCCATCCACGGTGAAAACCGTGCCGGGCGGCAGCATCCCGTCCTCCAGCGCGACACGGGCCAGGATGCGCCAGTCGGCGCGGCGGTCGCCGCCGAACATGTCCCAGGCCTTGGGATGAAAGCCCTCCTTCCAGGTGACCAGGACGTCGAAGCCCTGCTCGCCGCGGTTGCGCACCTCCACCTGCTCGAGCGGGTGGGCGGTGGGTCGGAACGGAGCCAGCGCCGGGTCCCCGATCAAGATGCGGTTGGCGCCGCCGCCCTGCATGACGTCCTCCGCCGCGGCCGGCATGGAGCCGTGCAGCTCGAGCACCAGCTCGCCGCCGGCCTGCAGGAACACGTCGTCCCACGTGGATTTCACCGCCGCGCCCAGGCTCGCGCCCTGCTCCAGGGCGAACTCGGTCTCGTTCAGGACCGCGTAGCCGTGGTTGGAGGCGATGGGGGCGAGCAGCGCCACCGCGCCGGCGCCCAGGAGGCTCAATCCCAGGCTCTCCTGCGGCTGCAGCTCGTACACGGTGGTGCCCTGCGTGCGCCCGAAGGTGGACACGATGTCGCCTTCCACGAACACGCGGCCGGTGGAGGCGGAGTGGCAGGTGCCGCTCCACACCACCGGACTCTGCAGGCGCAGTGCGTGGAAGAAGTCGGCCGTGATGCGCGGCATCTCGCCCGCGGGGTCGTAGCCGACCTTGCCGGGCGCGAAATCCCAGTGCTTGCTGGCGTCGATGTTGCGGCGGTCGTCGAACAGCCACACGCCCTGTGGATCGCCGTTTCCGGTCATGCTGATCACGCCGGCCTGCTGCAGGTCCGCCAGGCGCGCGCGCGCGAAATCCAGCACCTCCGGATCGCTCTCGACGATGGAGAAGCCCAGCCCGCTGCCCTGGAAACCCGCCGCCTCGGCCAGCTCCGGGATGTCGCCCGCAACGACGCCGCTCTTCGCGCCGGTCCGCACCGAGGTCTCGATCCAGGTGTGCGCGCTCAGCCCGGCCCGGTGGACTTCCTCCGTGCGCCGCCACAGCTCGCGCAGGCAGGCGCCGTCCCTGGCCGTGAAATAGCCGAACGTGAAGTCGGGGAAGGCGTCCGGGTCGAGCTGCGCGGACAGCAACAGGATGCGGCGGTGCAGGTCCACGTCCAGGTCCTGCGGCTTCACGACGAACAGGACCTGGGCCGGGCGGCGCCGCTGCAGCTCCTGGCGCAGGCCGTCGAAGTCCGCGCCGTCGAAGTCGACGATCCCGCCGTCGCCGGCGCCGTGGAAGCGCGCGGCCTGCCCGGCCACCTCGAGAAAGGCTGCGTCTGCGGCCGCGCCGGAGTCGAGGCCCATGCGGACCACGCAGTAGCCGCTCTCCGGCGCAGACGCGGCGGGAACCTGCCACTTGCCGCCCGCGGCCGCGCCGGTCCGCGCCGGCGGGCGCTGCGGGTCGGGCGCGGCGCCGAGCGCGGCGCGCGCGTGCTCCACCATGTCCGAATCCGGGTAGTCCTCGATCAGGCCGCTCCAGATCGCTTCCGCCTGCGCGCGCAGCCCCAGCCGGTCGTGGTGCACGCCGTCGAAGAACAGCACGTAGGCGCGGCTGTCGTCCGCGGGGTAGCGCTCGAGCCAGGTGTGCGCGGCCGCGATCGCCTCCGCGTAGCGCTCCTGCCGGCTGAGCGCGGCGCTCAGGTAGAACAAGGACTGGTTGCGCTGGTCCTCCGACGCGTCCGGGTGCTCCCAGGCCGAGCGGAAACAGGCCTCCGCCTGCGGCATGTCCTGGCCCTGGAAGAAGGCGCGCACGCCGGCGTCGAACAGCTGCGCCGGGGTCCTGGCGGGCTCCTGTCCCGGCTGGCCCTCGAAGAAGGCCCGCGTCAAGCAGGCGTGGTGCGTGCCGGGCCCCAGGCTCCGGCTGCCGAGGGAGGAGACCACGAACAGCGCGCCGCCGGGCCGGATTTCCGCCTGCACCTCTCCTCGCAGCAGCACCAGCTTCCAGCCCTCGGAGGAGCCGTCCAGCTCGAACGCCGCCGGGCCGGTGGCGCGCAGCGCGCCCACGCCGCTCACGTCGATGCTGACGGAATGCCCCGGCGTGCCCAGCTCGAAGTGATTGGTGTAGCCCAGCGCCGTGGTCGCGCCGGCCTGCAGCAGCCAGGCCGGGGCCACGCTCAGGAACTGGTGCGTGGCCGAGCCATAGGCCGGGCGCGGTCCGAGCAGCATCTGCAGGCCGAGGATCCCCAGTCCGAACACCGCCACGGCGGCGGCCTGCCGCCACCAGCCGCGGCGCGCAGTCGACGCCCGGGCCGGACGGCCTTCCTCCAGCACGTTGGTGAGGGTCTGCTCGGCGATCATCTGCTTCTGGCAGGCCTCGCAATGCAGCAGGTGGCCTTCGATCGCCGCCCGCTCTCCCGCGCTCACCTCGTCCTCGAGGTAGGCGGAAAGCAGGGGGCGGACGCCGTCGCAAGCGCGCTCCTTCATGGTCACTCCTCCTCCCGGTCCTGAGCCAGGCGCTGGCGCAGCGCCTGGCGTGCCAGGTGTACGCGGCCGCGCACCGTGGACACGGGCACGCCGAGCCGCCGGGCGATCTCGGAATAGCTCAGGCCGCGGCGGTAGCGCAGCTCCAGCACGGTCCGGTGCTCGCCGGCCAGCCGTCCGGCCGACTCCCAGACGTCGCCGGACGCCAGGGGCGCCGGCAGTGCCGGCGGCGGCGCGGCCTCCAGGTCCGCAGGCAACGGTTCCTCCTTGCGCGCGCCGTGGCTGCGGTGATGGTCGGCGGCGCAGTTGCGGGCGATGCGCAGCAGCCAGCTCTCGAGCTTCTCCGGGTCGCTGAGGCGCTCCAGGTTGCGGAACGCCAGGTAGAAGGTCTGCTGGACCAGCTCTTCCTGCGCGTCGGGATCGCGCACCGACCAGCGGATCAACTGCCGCAGCTTGCGGTCGTGGCGCCGCACCACCTGGCCGAACAAGGACAGCTCTCCTCCCAGGATGCGGGCGACCAGGACGGAATCTTGCATGGCAGTGGGCCGCGTCTCCCTCGTCTCTCCCTTCCTGACGCAGCCGTGGCCGCGGAATCAAGGCATTATCGCGCGTTCCGGCGCGGCCGCCCGCACCGGTCCGCGCGCAAGCGCTGCCGGTGCTAGCGGCCCGGCTCGGTCCGGCGGCGGCGCGGGTCGCGGTCCCGGCGGTCCGGCAGCTCGCGCTCGAACGCCGGCGGCAGCAGGAGGGCCGGATCCAGCGCGTCCAGGGCCGCCTGCAGGCGGACCGCCAGGTCGTCGCGCTTCAGGCTGGTCAGCCGCGCGAGCAGCATCTGGGCGGTGGCCACGGGCGAGAGACTCAGCCCGTCGTGGCTGGCCGCGGCCTCGGGCTTGCGCGCGAAGGAGGCGAGCAGCTCGGCCAGGGCTTCTTCGTAGTCGGCGCGCTCGTAGGCGAGGCGCGCGCGGCCGGCGTGCGCGAGCGCCACGTAGTGATCGGCGGCCGCGCGCGTGTCCGGATTGACCTCGATGCCGCGCTCGTAGTGGGCGATCGCGCGGCCGTAGGCCGCCAGGGCCTGCGTCTCCTCGCCCTTGCGTCGGTGGAACTCGGCGGCCACGAGCGAGGCGTAGCCGGCGAACCACTCCAGGTTGCGCGGCGCGTCTTCGCGGCGCAGCCGCGCCTCGTAAGCCGCCTCCAGGCCTTCCAGCCCCTGCTGCTCGAGGATCTGGGCGCGCAGCCGCTCGTGCAGGCCCCAGGAGTCCGGGAAGCGGTCCAGGCCGTCCTCGAGCACGCGCGCGGCCTGATCGGCGGCGCCCAGCGACTTGAGGAAGTCGTGGTGCGCGAGCACCAGCGCGTCGGTGCCGTACGGATGTCGCGCCAGCACGGCGTAGGCGGCGTGCACGTCCGTGAGCCACTGCGCCGGCCATTCGGCCTGCTCGCGCACGGCTTTGGCGACCGCCTGCCGGCGCGCGTCCGCGAACAAGGCCAGCACGGCCATCGCGTTCCAGCCCTGCTCGCCGGGCGGCAGCTCGGCCACCGCGGCTTCGGCGCGCGCGCGCGCCTGCTCGAAGTCGCCGAGGTAGTGGGCGGCGAGGGCCAGCGCCGCCTGCACGCGCCAGCCGGTCGCCCCCAGGCGCTCGGCCTCGAGCGCCGCGCGCTGCGCGTCCTCGAACATGAGGCGCGCGTATCTGGTCGCCGTGCGCCGGTCGGCGGCGAGCTGCAGCGCGGTCTTGGGATCCACCGCCAGCGCCAGCGACGCCTCCGCCAGCTCGAGGCGCGCCTGGGCGTCGCCGGGGCTCGCGGCGGCCCGGGCGGCTTCGCTGTCCAGGCGCGACTCCAGGGCGTACCAGTCACTCGCCGCCGCCGCTTCCGCGCCGGCCAGCGACTCCGACCAGTCCTCCACGTCCAGCGCGCTCGAGCGCGCGTCCAGGCCCTGGTGCACGACCGCGAGCGTGCGCGCGCGCGGCGACGACGCGCCGATGCGCTCCAGTGCTGCGATCAAGGCCTCGCGCTCGCCCGCCTCCAGCGGCACGCGCAAGGTCTCGGCGATGAGGTCCACGGCCGCCGGCGAGCTGCTGGCGGCCAGCGCGCGCCGGGCCAGCTGGCCCAGCTCCGCGTCGAAGCCGAAGGCGGCGAGCCGCAGCAGGTCCACGGGGGCCGCGTCGGGCCGGGCCAGGGCCGCTTCCAGCAGCGCGCGGCGCCGGGCGCGGTCGCCCTGCAGGTACTCGGCCTCGACCGTTGTGCGGTCGGCGACGTCGCGGCTGGCGACCTGCTCCAGGATGGAGCGGTCGCCGCGCACCACCGGCGGGCTGCTGGGGCGGTCGGCGACGCCGTCGCGCAGGGCGTTGAAGATGGTGTCCGTGTCCCAGGCGTAGTACACGTCGTACTGCTCCTGGCCGTCCAGCTCGACCGCGATGTGGCGCGGCGCGATGCGCCGGCCCTCGAAGAACTTCTCGTACAGGACCGGCTCGATGGCGATGTGCTCGCCGCAGGTGACGCCTCCGAAGCGCGGGCAGGGGATGCGCCGGCCCTGCTCGTCGTAATCGCGCGGGCTGTGCCGGTACACCGAGGCGATGACGCACACGTAAGGCTCGTAGAGCTTGGCGATCTCCGGCTGGCGGTAGCGCACGCCCGCGTAGTGCTCGCTCGCGATCTCGCCGTCCATGTTCACGCACACCAGGATCGGCTTGCCGGTTTCCTTCGAGACCGCCAGCGCGTCCTCGTAGCTGCGCTGCCAGGTGATGAGGCACGGCTTCATCCAGTCCTCGGCGCTGGGAGCCGGCCACATCTGCTCGCGCGTGACGCCCGGAGGCAGGCCGCCGCCGCCCTGGCCGCCGCCGCCCTGGGCGGCGCCGGCAGAGGCCAGGACGGCCACGCACAGCGGGACGGCGAGCGGACGCGGACGGAGACCCATAGCGCTATGATAGGCGTGCAAGGCACGTTCCCGGCGCAAGGCGCCGCGCCGGCGCGGGCGCCGTGGACCCAAGGAAACGGTTGCTGCCGGTCCCGCCCTGGTTTCTTGCGGGCACGGGCCGTGCACACTGCGACCCGCCGTAGATGCCCGCACCCGCAACCGACGTCCGCGCCGTCGCCGACCGCATCCAGCGGGAGAGCGCTTTTCTCCACGACGTGGTGCGTGAGGTGCAGGGCGTGATCGTCGGCCAGAAAGCGCTGCTGGACGGCCTGCTCATCGGCCTGCTCGCCGACGGGCACGTCCTGCTGGAAGGGGTGCCCGGCCTGGCCAAGTCGCTGGCGGTGCAGTCGCTCGCCGCGGCGCTGGGCGGCAGCTTCCGGCGCATCCAGTTCACGCCCGACCTCCTGCCTTCCGATCTGGTCGGCACGCAGGTGTACAACCCCCGCAGCGGCGAGTGGACCGTGCGCGAGGGGCCGGTGTTCGCCAACTTCGTGCTGGCCGACGAGATCAACCGCGCCCCGGCCAAGGTGCAGTCGGCGCTGCTCGAGGCCATGCAGGAGCGCCAGGTGACGCTGGCCGGCGAGACTCGCCCGCTCCCCGCGCCGTTCCTGGTGCTCGCCACCCAGAACCCGGTGGAGCAGGAGGGCACGTATCCGCTGCCGGAGGCCCAGGTGGACCGCTTCATGCTGAAGCTCGTGGTCGGCTACCCGGCCAAGGAGGAGGAGCAGCGCATCATCCAGCGCATGGCCACCAACGCCGCCAAGCCGGCCGCGCGCGCGGTGGCGTCGCCGGCGCAGGTGCTGGCGGCGCGCCGGCTGCTCGACACGGTCTATGTGGACGAGAAGGTGCTGCGCTACGTGGTGGACCTGGTGTTCGCCACGCGCCGCCCGCAGGACTCCGGCCTGGTGGAGCTGGCGCCGCTGATCCTCTACGGCGCCTCGCCGCGCGCCTCGATCGCGCTGACCCAGGCGGCGCGCGCGCGCGCCTTCCTGGAGGGCCGCGGCTTCGTGACGCCGCAGGACGTCAAGTCGGTCGGCATGGACGTGCTGCGCCACCGCGTGATCACCACCTACGAGGCCGAGGCCGAAGGGCTGAGCTCCCAGCACGTGATCCAGAAGGTCTTCGACAGCGTGCCGGTCCCCTAGCGAACGTGGCCGGATCGGCCGCAGAGATACGTACGGGGACAGAGATAGATAGAATGGGAGATCCACGTCAGGTGCGCAGTGCTACCCGGAGGTATGTGGCGGTTTTTCCCTGCAGCGGGTCGAGATCCGGTTCGACAACGGAGTCGAACAGCAACGGCGTACTTCTAAGCGTCTGTGAGCCCCATCGTTACTGTAGCATCGGTGGCGCACATCACGCCCGTCAAGCTGTTTCTTGAGATGCCCACTAATCTATCAGAACGACGTTGCTAATCTCGCACGTCGTCAAGTTCAGCGCCTGGATCCGGAGCTGCCCACAGGCACCCGCGGGTACTGGAAAGTACACACTTCGTGCGTTCCCGAGCTCGCCGACATTGGACATCACGCCAAGCGCTACGCTTGCCCCCAACTCCACTTGCGTTCCGGCACAAGGACCGGATGGAATCGTAAAGGGGCCACTTGAGCCAACGCTATAGAGGAAAGCGATTCGGTCACGTGGAGAAGCGCCAGTCAATGCGGCCCGCAGCGTCCCAGGACATGGACCAAGCACCATGAGGCGCATTGGGTAGGAGATTGGCTCCAAGAACTCCATGGCGCGGACGTCAACAGGTAGATCAACAATCCAATGGCGCTTGCCCGTTGCAGTATCGATGGTGGCAAGAACACTCGAGCCAGCGTACAACACACCGGTGCGATTGAAGCACAGAGTCTGGAATTCGCCTGAGAAAGCATCAATGGAGGGGTTTACGTCGGTGGCCATGCCCGTCGCGGTGTTCAGAATCATGAGGCCACTAGGCGCCGATGCTGTATCGAAGTTCGCGTACGCATACAGAACACCACCTGCGAAAGCGAGCGACTGGATGCTACCCAAGCCGGTTGAACCTACTAATTGAGCAGTGCCAGTAGCGAGGTCAATGGTGTAAAGCAAATCAACGCCCTCATCCTGTATGGCGTACAGCACATCGCCTAGGCCGAACGCAATGCCTCGGATGTCATCCAGAGGAACCTGAGCCGCGAGAGTCAAGTCAGCCCGATCCGGGTTAAACAAGGCGATGCCGGAGGGCCCACCTAGCGCTACGTGGCCGGCGACAAAGATCCGACCGCCACTGTCCTTGGCCATGGCATTTGTGCTGCCAAGCACAGGCGTAAAGCCCAAGTAGAAGACTTGTCCTGTGGACGATTGAATGGAGTACAGGTCGCCGAAGAAAGACATGCCGATGATGTCTTGTTCTTGAGCGATCCCAGTAACTGGGAACAGGCCCAGGGCCAGAAACACGACTGCGAGCCAACGGGTTCCCATGGCGAAGCCTCCGCTGAACGGCGGACGTAAGAGTGTAGCGTTCACGAAATTGCTTCCGCTTTGACATGCGGGATCGGCTGACCGCCGCGGGTGATGTTGATGTATTCAAAGTTCTGCAGCGTGTTCAGGATCGCCCAGCGTGCCGCACGCCGCCGAGCACGGACGCCTTGCACACCGGCTACGGCTTGCCGCACTGCAGTGCACGCGGCTGCGTAGAAGCGAGCACGCACGACCTCATCGTACGCGGGGGACGGCGCCTGGCAAGCCACAGCCGCAGTCCTCCAGCCAAGGCTGCGCCGCAGCCGCGCCCGATTCAGCCGCTCCGCCGCTGCACGCAGCTGCGTCCAGGCCGCCGTGACCTCGCCGAGCTCGAGACTGCCGTCGAGCCCCGACTCCTCCTTCAGCTCGCGCACGCACCGCTCCGCCCACGCGTTCTGCTGCGGCACGTGGCCTTCCGTCCACAGGTGCACGACCTGGCCACGCTTGAGGTACTCCGCCAGCACACGGCTCCGGTACGCGCCCCCATGATCGCTGCTGAGCACCAGCGGCAGCGCCAGAGCCTCCTGCCGCGCCTCCTCCAGCAGCGCCACGACGTCCTCCCCGCCCGCCGGCGGCCCCACGCTCAGGCCCACGACCTTCTTGCTGCAGACGTCCCGCACGACCTGGCCCTCCAGCACCTCACCCTCCACCCGCCCCAGCTGCGTCCCGTCCACGCTCCACAGCACCTGGGGTGCCGCCACCTCCACGTGCACCCGCTGACTCTCGAGCCGCTGCCGGCGCTCCCGCCGCTCCGCCCTCTTGCGCTCGGCCACGATCTCTCGCGCCTGCCGCAGCGACACCATGCCGTTCAGGCCCTTCTGCACGCTCATCGCGCCGCTGGTCTTCCCTTGCCGCTCCCACTCCGCCTCGATCTCCACCACCTGCTGCAGGTCCGCTTCCCGCCGCGGACGTCCCAGCCGGCCCCGCGCTGCCTGCACCCGCCAGCCGCGCAGCGTCCGTGAGCTCACTCCCAGCAGCTTTGCCACCTGCTCCTGCCTTCCCTGGCTGCGCCGCCGTGCCAGCACCTCCGCCACCGCGCGCCTCACGACCACGGGATACCTCCTTCCGCCTTTTTCCCCCCGGCGCCGCCTTCTCCGCTGGCTTCTTCTCCTCCGCCTCCCGCTGCGCCGGCATGTCCCTCAAGATCACGATCAGCTCCTCCGCCATCGCCAGCTTCGCACGCAGTTCCGCGATCTCCTTCTTCAGCGCCTTTGCATCCTCCGCCATCGCTGCCTCCGGGCTCCCTCGGGTCTTCGGCTGGGTCAAGAGCCCCGCCACCATACCCGACAGCGCCTGCTGGCTCAGCTGCCACACCCGCAGCCGCGGAATCGCCAGCTCCGCCGCCAGCTCGCCCTTGCTCTTCCGGCCCCGCCAGTACTCGAGCAGCGCCACCGCCGTCCGGTGCGCCAGGCTCCGCTGCTCCGCGCTGGCACTGCGCCATATCTCTCTCACTGGCCGCGCCGGCCACTTCGGCTCGCTCCGCGGGATCTTCCTTGGACCTCTTCTCGCCGTTTCCATCGCTCCCTCCCTGGTATTCGATCGCTTCCGTGCCGCCCGGCGTCTGGATCACCAGCCGCCCGTTCTCCCCATGCAGCCGCACCTGCTGCTCCCCGATCTGACCGATCAGGAAGACCGCCGGCCGCGGCTTCTCGCCCAGCGCCAGGCTCAGCGCGTTGCGCTGCACCTGCTGCTCCAATTGCTCCGCCAGCGCGCTCTCCGCTCCGAAGAAGCGGTCGGCCGGGGTCATCCCCGCGATCCCCTGGTGCGGCCGGCGGAAGTTGTAATGACTGAAGAAGAGACCCAGCCGCTCCCGCGCGTCCGCCAGGTCCTGGGGCCGCACCCGCTCCCAGAATTCCCGGTTGACCGTCTCCCACAGGCGCTCGCACTTGCCCAAGGTCTCGGGGTGGTGCGCCCGGCTGACCACGTGCGCGATGCCTTCCTTCAGGAGCAGCTCCTGGAAGGCGCTCTTGCCGCGCCAGGCGTAGTACTGGCGGCCCTGGTCGGTCAGCACTTCCTCCGGCTTGCCGAAGCGGCCGATGCCCTCGAGCAGCGCCTCGCAGACGATCTCCTGGCGCTGGTGCACGTGCAGGCCGAAGCTCACGATGAAGCGGCTGTGATCATCGAGAAAGACGATCAGGTAGACCCGCTGGCTGTGGCGGGCGAGGATGAAGCTGGTGATGTCGCTCTGCCACAGCTGCATCGGCCGGGCCCGCTCGAAGCGCCGCGGCAGCGGCGGCTTTCTGCGGCGCTTGGCCGGCGGCCGGCGCTCAATCCCGGCCTCCGCCAGTGCCCGCGCCACCGTCGGCAGCGGCGTCCGCAGCGCCTTCCACCGGTACAGCCAGTTGCGGATGCTCCGCAGCCCGAAGTGCGGGAAGCTCTGGTGCACCTCCACCACGGCCTCGGCCACCGGCGGCGCGATCGGCTGGCGGCCAGGCGGGCGGCCGACGTAGCGATCCTCCAGGGCCTTCGGCCCGCCGACGCTGTAGCGGTGCCGCCATTCCAGCAGGGTCTTGCTGCTCACCCCCCAGGTCATGCAGAAGGCCTCCTGGGTCAGCCCGGAGCGCGCGTAGGCCTCCACGGCCGCGCGCCGCTCCTCCGGCGTGTAGCGCCGGCTGCTGGCGCCGGTGGCGCTGTTGCGCACGTTCCGCCGCGGCTCCAGCGCCGCCGGGCCCGCCTGTGCTTGCCGTCGCCACTTGCACAGCGTCGCCGTGCTCAGCCCGTGCTGTGCGCAGAAGCTGCGGATGTCGCCCGGCCACTCCGCGTACGCCGCGAGCAGCGTCCGCTTCTCCGCGGCGCTGTAGAAGTGCCGGCCGGCGCCCGCCCAGTCGGGAGGAGCTCCGCCTGCAAAGCCAGGCGTCGCTCCTCCCGACTGGCTGCCCTCTCCCTCCCTCCTCGCATCGTCCCCTTCCATCGCTCTCGCTCCTCCCCAGGTCTCCCCAGGGCTCTGTGCGGCGAGAGCCGATCCCCCTATGTCAAACCGGAAGGTATTTCGTTACGCTGGACAGGCGTGCTTGGTGCCTGCTCCTTCGTGAAACAAGTCGGCTAGCGCGCGGCGGATGGTCGAGGAAGGGGAAATCGGTCTGGCGGAGCTGCTGGCGGAGGTCCGCCGCATCGAGGTGCAGAGCCGCCGCCTGGTGACCGGCGTGATGGCGGGCGGCTACAGCTCGGTGTTCCGCGGTGCCGGCATGGAGTTCGACGAGGTGCGCGAGTACGCGGAGGGGGACGACCCGCGCGCGGTGGACTGGAACGTGACCGCGCGCGTGGGCCGCCCGTACGTCAAGAAGTACGTGGACGAGCGCGAGCTGACGCTGCTGTTCCTGCTCGACCTGTCCGCGTCCATGGACGGCGGCTTCGGCCCGTGGTCGGCGCGGCAGACCGCGGCGCGCGTGTGCGCGTGTCTGGCCCTGTCGGCGGTCCGCAACCACGACAAGGTCGGCCTGATCGCGTTCCGCGGCGCCGTGGAGAAGTACGTGCCGCCCAAGAAGGGCCTCAGCCACGCGCTGGCCGTGCTGCGCGACTGCCTGGCCCTGCCCGGCCACGGCGCCACCGACCTGGCGCCCGCGCTGGAATTCGCGGCGCGCGTGCAGCGGCGGCGCGCCATCCTGTTCCTGGTGTCGGACTTCCTGGCCGGCGGCTGGCGCGAGTCGCTGAGCCTGTGCGCGCGCCGCCACGACGTGATCGCGGTGCGCCTGCTGACTCCGGAGCTGGCGCCGTCCGCGGCCGGACTGCTGCGCGTGGCCGACCCGGAGGGCGGGCGCGCCTCGGTGCTGGACTGGAGCAGCGCGCGCGTGCGCGCCGCGTACGCGCAACGGGTCGCGGACTGGCGCCGGCGCACCGAGGACGAGCTGCGCCGCGCCAAGGTGGACCGCATGGACGTCCTGGTCCCGCGCGTGCTCGACAAGGACGCCGTGGCGCGCCCGATCCTCGCGTTCTTCCGCATGCGCGAGCTGCGCGGGGCCAAGCGATGAGGCTGCGGTCGTTGCCGGCGCTCCTGTTCGCGGCCGTGGCCGCCGCCGCGGCCGCCTGCGGCGGCGGCGCGCCGATCCCGGACCAGGACCTGCTGCTGCGCGTCACCGCGGGCGCGCACGAGGTCGAGCTGGGCCAGCCTTTCCCGCTCACGGTCCAGCGCGTCTGGGGCAAGGATCTGGTGCCGGAGGACTGGAGCGACGAGGCGCTGGCGCCGCTGGTGCTCCGGCTGGAGGAGACCAAGCGCCGCGAAGACGCGCGGCGGATCGAGGAGACGCGGCGCTACCAGGCCCATGCCTTCACCCTGGACGACGTCGTGATCGCGGCGCCCGTGTTCCGGGCCCGTCCCCGGGACGGCGGGCCCGAGCGCGTGGCCGCCGGGGAGGAGCTGTCGCTGCGCGTGCGTCCGGCCCTGGACCGCGCCGCACCCGGCCCGGCCGAGCTTCCGGGCGAGCCCCTGGCGCAGCCCTCGCGCCGCCGCCAGTGGTGGTGGGCGGGCGCCATCGGCCTGGCCGCGCTGGCGCTGGCCCTGTGGTCCTGGCGGCGGCGCCTGCGGCCGCCGCCGGCCCCGCCGCCGGTGGTGAGTATTCCGGCATCCGACCCGCCGCAGGTGCGGGCCTGGCAGCGCCTGCAGCGACTGGCGGAGCAGCAACCGCGCAGCGCCGGGGAGATCGACGCCTGGCACGTCGAAGCTGCGTCCTTGGCGCGCGACTACGTGGGAGAACGCTGCGCGCTGCGCGCCGCGGAGATGACCACCGAGGAGCTGCGCGCGGCCCTGGAGGCTGCGCGTGTCCTGCACCGGCGCCATCAGGAGCTGTTGGCAAGCGTCCTGGCGCAGTGCGACCTGGTCAAGTTCGCGCGCCACGCTCCGCCCGCCTCCGAGCGCGAGCGGCTGCTGGAGACGGTGGCCGCGTTCCTGCGCGCGACGGGCGCCGTCGAGAACCGGGCAGGAGAAACCGCGTGAGCGCCACGCGCGCGCAGGAGCACCGGCGGTGAACCCGCTGTTCGAGTCCCTGGCCGGCCTGACGCTGCGGGATCCGTGGATGCTGTCGTGCGCGCTGCTGCTGCCGCTGGCGTTGTGGCTGCGGCGGCGCCGCGGCGCTCCGGCGGTTCGATTCGCCCCGGCCGCGTTCGTGCAGGATCTGCCGCGCACGTGGCGCGTGCGCATGCTGCCCCTGCCTCCGGCGCTGCAGGTCCTCGGACTGCTGCTCGTGGTCCTGGCCCTGGCGCGCCCGGTGCAGCGGACGCCGCTGCCGCTGCGCACCGAAGGCATCGACATCCTGCTGTGCCTGGACGTGTCCTCGTCCATGGCGGCGAGGGACATGGATCCGCTGCGCGCGCGCCTGGACCTGGCCAAGGCGGCGGCCGCGCAGTTCATCGCCGGGCGGCCCCAGGACCGCGTCGGCCTGATCGCCTTCGCGCGTTACCCGGACCTGGTGTGCCCGCCCACCCTGGATCATGCGGCCCTGCAGGAGCTGCTGGCCCGGGTGGAGCGGGTGGAGAGCGAAGGCCCGGAGGATGCGACCGGCATCGGCACCGCCGTGGCGCGCGCGGCCCAGGTGCTGCGCGCGAGCACGGCGAAGTCCAAGGTGGTGATCCTCCTGACCGACGGGGAGGAGAACGTGGCGACGGCGCAGACGCCCGCGGAGATCGCGCCGCTGCACGCCGGGCAGCTGTGCCGGGAGCTGGGCGTGCGCGTGTACGCCATCGCGGCCGGCACCGGCGGCCCGGACGCGTCCGGCGGCGGGCCGGCGATCGACACGTCGCAGGTGCAGCGCCTGGCCGAGATGACCGGCGGCGCGCTGCACGAGGCCCGCGACGCCGGCGCCATGGCCGGCGTGTACGCGCACATCGACGCGCTGGAGAAGGTCGAGATCCAGGAGCCGCGCTATCGGCTGGAGGACCGCTTCCTGCCGTTCCTGGGCGCGGCCCTGGCCTTGCTGTTCCTGGGCCGCGTGCTGCAGTCGACGCTGCTGGAGGCGCTGCCGTGAGCCTGCGCGACGGTTGCGCCTGGCCGGAAGCGCTGCCGCTGCTGCTGCTCGCGCCCCTGGCGTGGCTGCTGCTGTGGGCGCTCGACCGCGCCCGGGCCCGGCGGCTGGCGCGCGCCGTCGGCCCGCGGGCGCAGGCGCTCACGCCGGAGCTGAGCGCGCGCCGGCGCCGGCTGCGGCGCGCGCTCGCCGCGGCCGGCCTGCTGCTGGCGCTGATCGCGCTGCTGCAGCCGCGCTGGGGCCGGAGCGCGGGTCCGCCGGAGTCGCGCGGCGTGGACATCGTTGTGTGCCTGGACGTGTCGCAATCCATGCTGGCGCGCGACCTGCCGCCGAGCCGCCTGCTGGCCGCCCGGAACGAAGTCCAGGCGCTGGCCGGGCGCGTCCGCGGCGACCGCATGGGCCTGGTGGTCTTCGCGGGCGAAGCCCGCCTGAGCGTGCCGCTCACGCACGACATGGAGTCGTTGCTGCAGCTCCTGCAACTGGCCGACCCGCTCAGCGTGCGCGCAGGCGGCACCGACCTGGGCGCGGCCCTGGAGAGCGCGCTTGCGCTCCTGCCGGAGGGCGGCGCCGGCGGCGTGGTGCTGCTGCTCAGCGACGGCGAGGATCTGGCGGCGCGCGGTCCGCTCGTCGCGGAGCAGTGCCGGGACCGCGGCGTCGTGGTGCACTGCGTGGGCTTCGGCTCGGCCCTCGGCAGCAAGATCGCGCTCGAAGGCGCCGCCGGCGGCGGCTTCCTGCGCGACCGCGCGGGCGCGGAGGTGGTGTCGGCGCTGGATCGCGCCGGCCTGCGCCGGATCGCCGAGACCACCGGCGGCGAGTTCCTGGAGGCCGCCGGCGCGCCGGCGCCGCTGCTCGATCTGTACGAGCGGCGCGTCCTGCCGATGGCGCGCGCGTCGTTCGAGGCGCAGCAGCGGCGCGAGCGCGAGAACCGCTTCCAGTGGCCCTTGCTGGGCGCGTTCCTGCTCTGGATACTGGAACTGTGCTGGACCGACCGGAGGCGGGCATGAAGGCGCTGTTCCTGTGCCTGCTGCTGCAGGCCGGCGACCCGTTCGCCGAAGGCCTGCGCGCCTACCGGGAGGGCCGCTTCCAGGACGCGCTGGCGGCGTTCGCGGCAGCCGAGGCCGCGGCCGGCGCGCGCGCCGGCGCCGAGCTGCTGCACAACAAGGCCCTGGCGGCGCTGCGCGCCGGCGATGTGGCGGCGGCCGAGTCCGCGGCGGAACAGGCGGCGGCACGCGGCGGACCGGAGTTCGCCGCGCTGCGCGATTTCCTGCTGGGCAACGCCGCGTTCCAGCGCTGCGCGGCGGCCGCAGCGCAGGCCGCAGGGCCGGAAGCCGAACCCTTCGCCTATGACGTCGCGATCGCCTACGCCGAGAGCGCCCGCGGCGCCTGGCAGCGCGCCGCGCTGCGCCGCACGGACTGGCCGGAGGCGCGGCGCAACGTCGAGCGCGCGCTGCTCAAGCTGGAGGAGCTGCGCCGGCAGCGCGAGGCGGCGCGACGGAACCGGGAGGGCGACGACCGCAGCCAGCCGCGCCCCCAGCCGGTGCCGCCGCCGGAGCGGCCGGCGGAGCAGGCGGCCGATCTGGAGCAGCGGCCCGAGCCGCATCGGACCGAGCTGGCGCCGGAGCAGGTCCTGCGCCTGTTCGAGATCCTGGAGCGGAAGGAGCGCGAGAAGCTCGGGCTGCGCCGGTCGCAACGGCGCACGCCCAGGGCCGACGTGGACAAGGACTGGTGAAGCCGGCGCTGCTGCTCGGTTGCCTGATCCCCCAGTCCGGCGGCGGCGCGGACGAGGCGGCCGCGGCGCACGCTTTCCTCGAGGTGGTGTCCCCCCACAGCGCGTACTTCGTGCACGAGCCGGTCCAGGTCCGCCTGCGCTTCGGTTTCGACCCGGAGTTCTTCGCGAGCCACGCGCTGCAGTTGTCTCCGCGGCGCCTGGACGTCCCCGCCCATGTGCAGGCGCCATGGCTCGAGGACCTGCCGGGCGCCGTCCTGCTCGATCCGGGTGCGGACGAAACCGCCGCCGGCCCGCGCCTGAGCTTCGCGCTCAACGACGGCGTGGCCGAGGCGGCGCCGGTGGCGGAGCGCGCGCCGGATGGAAGGACGTTCACCGTCCTGGAGATCCGCCGCAGCTTCCTTCCGGCCGGCGCCGGCGAGCTGGTCATCCCCGGCCCGCTGCTGCGCTTCGCCCACGCCACGCGCTTCCACGACGACCTGGTCAACGGCCGCGTGCCGGCGGATCGCCGCGAGGCGCTGGTGCGCGGAGCCCCGCTCACGCTCACGATCCGGCCCTTGCCCGAAGAGGGACGCCCGCCGGAGTTCAGCGGCGCGGTCGGCCGCTTCACGCTGCAGGCCGAGGCGCGGCCGCGCGCGCTGGCCCTGGGCGACACGCTGCAGCTGCTGCTGCACATCGAGGGCCAGGGCAACCTGGCGTTCTTCGAGCCGCCGCGCCTGGAGCCGCTCGAGGGCTTCCACGTCTACGGCCTGATCGACGACCGCGGCGCGACGCGCCGCACCATCACCTACGACCTCGTGCCGCTGCGCCCCGACGTGGTGGAAGTGCCGCCGATCCGGTTCGCCTTCTTCGATCCGCAGGCGCCGGACGGCTACCACAGCGTGCACACCGAGCCGATCCCGATCCGGGTCGGTCCGCCGCCCGCGGGCACCCCGGCAGAGCTCCCGGCGACCGGCGCCGCCGCCGGCACCGTCCCGGGCGAGAACGACATCTACGACATCAAGCCGGCGGCCAGCGGGCCGCGCCAGGCGGCGGCGCGCCGCCTCTCCCCGGCGCTGCTCGTGATCGTGCTGCTCCTGCCGTGGCCGCTGGCGCTCGGTCTGTGGTCGTGGATGTGCGCGCACGAGCGCCGGCGCTCCGATCCGGCCGGCGTGCGGGCCCGCCATGCCGCGGACCGGTTCCGGGCGGACCTCGACCGGCCGCAGGCGGATCCGGCCGCGGCCCTGGCCGAGTTCCTGGCCGCACGCCTGCGCTGCCCGGCCGCCGCGGTGATCACGCCGGATCTGCCGGAGCGGCTCATGCACGCGGGCGTGCCCGCCGGGCTGGCCGCGCGCGCCGCGGCGCTCCTGGACGCGCTCGTGGCGGCGCGCTACGGCGCGGCCGCGACCCCGCAGAGCGCGGCCCAGGCGCGCGCTCTGGTGGGCGAGCTGGAAGACGCGTTCCAGTCGGCGGAGCGCTCGGCATGATCGCGCTCCTGCTCGCGCTGCTCCTCGCTCGCGCCGACCTCGGCCAGGCCGAGCGCGCCTACCGCGCCGGCCAGTACACGCAGGCGTTCCTGCTGTTCGAGGCCGCCTTGTCCCAACCGGAGACGCCGCAGGGGCCCGTGCTGTACAACCTCGGCAACTGCGCGTACCGCCTGGGCCGCCACGCCGACGCCATTCTCTACTACAAGCGCGCGCAGCTGCGCCTGCCGCGCGATCCGGAGCTGGAGTTCAACCTGCGCCTGGCGGAGCGCCGGCTCGGCGTGGACAGCGCGTCCGGCCGGTCCTTCCGCGCCGCAGCCCTGGCGCTGGCCGACGCGTTCACGCCCGGCGAGCTGCTCGCGCTCGCCAGCGGGCTGCAGGGCGCCGGCCTCGCCGGGCTGGTGCTGCTGCGGCGGCGCCGCGCGGGACGCGCGGTCATGGCGGCGCTCGTGCTGATCGGCCTGGTCGCTGCGGCCTGCCTGGTGCACAAGCAATGGTTCCCGGGTGCGCCCGGCGGCGTAGTGCTGGCGCGCGAGATCGCGCTGCGCGCCGAGTCCGATGCCGGACTGCCGCCCGTGGCCACCTTGCGCGCCGGGGAGAGCGTGCGCGTCCAGGCCCAGGACGACGGCTGGCTCCGCATCGCGCACCGTCACGCCAGCGGCTGGACCGAGCGCTCCGGCGTCGGCATCATCGAGTGAGCTAGACTCACCTCCTCGTGCCGCATCCGGATTCCCCGGCGCCTTTCCTGGAGTCCCCCGATGACTCGCCTTTCTTTCCTCTCCCCCCAGCTGCGCGCGCCGTTGCCCGCGCCGGACCTCGACGATGCCCTCCGCATCCCGCAGGCCACGCTCGAGGCGATCCGCGAGCCTGCGCTGGCCGCGCAGGGCGAGCTCCTGCGCCGCAAGGTCGAGCGCATCGTGGTCCTGATGCTCGAGAACCGCAGCTTCGACCACCTGCTCGGCTGGCTGGGGCCCGAGAACGGCGGCCTGTCCGGCCAGGAAAGCAACCCGGTGCCCGGCTACACCACCGGCAAGGGTTCCGGCCTCGTGCCCGTCTTCCAGGTTTCCGACACCTCGCTCCCCATTTCGCCGCCGCACGCGGGTAACGCCACCTTCCTGCAGATCAACGGCGGCAAGATGGACGGCTTCCTGCGCGTCTTCATCCCCAACCGCACCGAGGAGATCGCCGCAGCCCCGGACGTCGAGGGCCATCCTCCCTCCCACATCCCGATGGCCTATTACGGCCGGGAGTCGCTGCCCGCGTACCGCCACCTGGTCGAGCAGCACACGGTCTGCACGCGCTACCACGCCTCGGTGCCCGCGGGCACCTGGCCGAACCGCTTGTACCTCTACGCCGGCAACTGCGGCGGTCTGTTCAAGAACGGCAGCGCCTTCCCGCGCGACGAGGCCTACGACGACCAGATGCCGAAGAAGCTGCTGGTAGACCTGCTCACCGCAGCCAAGGTGGACTGGGCCGTCTACGCGCACGGCATCGCCTGGATGCGCCTGTTCAAGGGCCGGTTCGAGGGCCCCCTGGACAAGACCCACGATTTCCGCCGCTTCGACGAGCACTGCCGGCGCGGGAACCTGCCGTCCGTCTCCTTCATCGACCCCAACTGGGCCGACCTCGGCTACGAAGCCACGGCCAATGACGACCTCGCGCCCTGCGACCTCATGAACGGCCAGCGCCTGGTCGCGGAGGTCTACAACTCCCTGCGCGAGCTTCCCAAGGAGCAAGCCGAGAAGACGCTGTTCGTCGTCACCTACGACGAACACGGCGGCTTCTTCGACCACGTCGCGCCCGGGCCGACCATCGGCCGCGACTCCAAGGAAACGGACAACCGATTCGCGACCTACGGCGTGCGCGTGCCGACCTTCGTGGTCTCGCCTTACGCGCCGGCCGGGCTCAGCGACGTCCTGTTCGACCACGCCTCGCTGCACGCGACCATCCACCGCACCTTCCTGCCGGGCGTGCGCCTGCTCGGCCCGCGCGCTCAGGTGGCGGACACCTTCGCGACCCTGCTCACGCTGGACACGCCGCGCCCCAAGCCGCCCGCGATGGACGTGCCGAGCCGGCGCGAGCAGCGCAAGGCCGACCCGGAGCAGTGGCGCGCCGACCGCGAGGAGCGCCGCGACCGCCTGCACGAGAAGCGCGAGGACCGGCGCGAGGACCGCCGGGAGGATCGCCAGGAGCGCCGCGATGAGCGGCAGGACGCACGCCAGGACCGCCGCGAAGCGCGCCAGAACAACCGCCAGGACCGCCGCGAGGACCGCCAAGAGCGTCGCAGCTACAAGGCCGACGCCGAAGACGGCGGCTTCCGCGCCTGGGTCAGCTCGCTGCGCGGGACCCTTTCGCCGCCCGGGTAGACGCTCCCCGCGCGCGGCTTCGCCAGTGCAGCGCCAGTCTGCGTTCATGCGCGGCGCAGTCGCGCAGGTACAAGTAGATGAGCGTCTGGTACGGAATCTCCGAATCCTCCGCCAGTCTCTTGAAGTAAGCAATCGTCGTCGCGTCCAACCGGATCGTGACGGGCTTCTTGAGGAGCCGAGATGATGCGAATCACGCTCCCCGTTTCTACCAGGTCCGGGGAAAGAGCCGCCGACCCAATTTCAATACGCTACGGGACTATTTCCGTACAGTGCCTACTTACCATTATGCGACTCTGCGTTCGCATAATAGATCGCGCAGGCCTGTCTGATAGCATCAACGTACTTTTCCTTGGCAAATTCGCGGTCCTCCTCTAGCGCCTTCCACTCGCCGGAAAAGTCTCCATACTGACTCGGCATGCTTACTCTGTATCCCAATGCGTCTGCCGCACGCTTAACTGCCGCGCCTACTACGAACTTCTCGGCTCCAAGCTGTAAGAATTCGTTGATATAAGCCACGCGCGCTCGCGCGACTTCTGCTACGAAACTTGGTTCCCATTCTTCTGGGTCATCCCCAAGAACAATAGCGCACAAGTACTCCGGAGGATATTGGAATGGATCACTTAGCATTTTCGCACGGTCGATATTGTGGTCGTCCTCGATCGATGTTCCCCATTCTTCGTAGGCGTCACTCACATCGAGGAGCAGCCGATGCAGTTCGGCCGCAGAATCGTAAATTACTGACGGGAATTGCTCCCTTTGAAGATTGTTGAGCGGACTCTTTACTTGCTCCAATGTGGCAAAACTATCCGCCAGTACCTTCTCAATTGCATGCGCATTCTCTAGCCGGAGCTTTTCTGTTCCTTCATACACATCTACAAGGATAGCATTGTATACTTCTTGAAATTCCGCCAGCTTGCTTGCGTCCTGCCACCACGTATCGGGCGTCGCCGGCTCAACACTCTTGGTTGGAGCACTCCGGCTCAACTCGCCTTGATCCATGAGGACAGGCCGCGGGCCAACGTTCCGCGGCACGTCATTGCTGCTCAAGTCTGAGAATTCTGCCAGTTCTTCATTGCTTGTATCCGCGCTCCACAGCAACCAAAGAGTTATGCCCAGGACTGCAACAGGAACGGCGATGAAGATGCGCAACAGGCGTGTTACTAGAAGCGGTTTCATAAGGCGCGCAGGGTGATGAGGAGACAGGCCACGTGGAAGAAGCCGCTGAAGACCACGATCTCGCGGTCATAGCGGACCACGAGCCGACGGAAGTTGGCGATCCAGGCCAAAGTCCGCTCCACTTTCCAGCGCCGGCGATAGCGGCGCAGCGTGCGCCCATCCTGCGTCGCCGGCCGCTTGCGGTTGCTGTGGTGCGGCACAATCAGCTCGATGCCGCGCCGCGCCAGCCGGCGCCGCAGGGGATCGCTGTCGTATCCCATGTCGGCGATGATGCGCTCGGGACGACAGTGCGGCCGTCCCGGTCCCTTGCGCGGGACCGCCACGGTTTTCAGCGTTCCTTCCGCGAGATTGACTTCCGCCGGGGACGCGGATTCCAGTCGCACTCCCAGAGAAGCACCTTTGCCGTCGACCACCACCATCCACTTCGTGCCTTTTCCGCGCTTGGTCTTGCCGACGCAGAGCCCCCCCTTGTCGCCGGAGCGAAGCTCCCGTCGAGGAAAGACTCGCTCCAGTCCAGTTTGCCTTGCTCGTCGAGCTCGGCCAGGAAGGCGCGCCAAACCCGGAGCCAGGTGCCATCCTCCTCCTACAGCTTGAGCCGGCCCGATTCTAACACTTTGCCCGAGCCAGAGTATGGAGTCTTGTGGCCGCCTTTCTCCGCCACGGCGCGTTGTCACATGTCACTCCTCTCCCGAATGCAATACTTTTGGCGTACACGGAGTTACTACCGAGAGTGGAAAGGTGTGACAGTTCATCATGCGGCGGCATAGCGGACGTTCTCTTCGCGGAAGAAGCGCTGCACGAGCTGCTGCTGACGTTGGGTGCTGCGGAGGCAGGAGCGCACGCCATCCACCATTTCTTCCTTGTTCGAGGGACGTTGCCGGCCCAGGGCGTTGCTCTTGACGTCCTGGTTGAGCAGCTCATCGAGATTGAGGTGCGGACTGTACGCCGGCAGGAAATGCAATCGCACCTGGTCTCGGTGCGCGCGCAGCCAGCGCTTGACCTTCTTGCTGTGGTGCACCTTGTGCCGGTCCACGATCAAGAAGATCCGCCGCTTCACTAGCCGGACCAGCACCTGCAGGAAGTCGAGGAACACGTCCTCCGTGAAACTGCTGTCGAACAACATGAAGGCCAGCCGGCCGCGATTGGTCAACGCCGAGATCATGTTGCAGTGAAAGCGCTGCCCCGTCCCCGGTACGACCTGGTCTTGACCGTCAACGCCGCTTGCAGCGGCTCGAGCTGGGTCCCCGCCGGCCGGCCGCGCCGGCGCGCCTTGAGCGCCCGCAGCCCGTGCTCCTCGACCCTGCGCATCCACCGACTGATCGTGGGCCGCGCAACTCCAAAGGCTCTCGCCGCGGCGCTCTGGCTCAGGCCCTCGTCCTGCACCGCACTGCGCGAACCACTCGTCGGCGCTGATCTTCCTGTGCGGCGGGCGCGAGTGAGCGTGCATCCTGCTTCGGCATGAATCCTCGTACCCTAACTCCATGCTTCGGTCACCCATAATATGCTCTGGTTAGTAATTCCGGTTCGTCGGCCTGTATTGTGTATTGGCCGTCCGATGCTGTGGCCACCTTTGGTGACCTGCGAGGAGTTATTGTGTAGTAAGGAGCAATCGTCCCTACGCCGTCGGCATCGCGGCGGGCCAGGAGATGGACTGCAGGCGCTGGTCGCGCTCGGCGGCGAAGCGGCGGATGCCTTCGAGCAGGTGTGCAGGGTCGAGGTGGGCCTCTTGCACGACTTCGTCCACGCTGCCGCCGGTGCGCCAGCGGTTGTCCCAGTCGGAGCCCATGGCGTAGTCGTAGGCGGTGCGGTGCGCGGTCCACAGCCACATGGCCTGGCGGGCGCCGTTGGTGATGAAGCTGCTGTCCAGCCAGTCCTCGCGCGAGCAGATCTTCTTGCGGTAGCTCTCGGGCTGCAGCATGAACAGCTCGTGGCTGATCGCGGCGACCAGCTTGACGTTGGGGCCGTCGCCGTCGAAGGCGCCCTTCTTGAGCAGCTGGATGATGGAGCTGGTGGCCGAGGTGCCGCGCACGAAGATGCAGCCGTCCTTGGAGCGGCCGGGATCGTAGTCGCGGATCAGGTAGGCGCCCTTGGCGGCGTCCATGTGGCTGGCCATGCGCAGCGCGGCGCGGTCCGGCACTTCCACGGCGGGGCGGGTGAGGTGCAGGGCCACGATGGGGGCCTTCTGGCCGAGCGCTGCGATCAGCGCCGGCGCGACTTCGTTCGGCTCCCAGGGGTGCAGGTCGATGACATGGCCGCGCGGGAAGAGTTGCGTGACCATCGGCTCGAAGATGCCGAAGTGAGTGCGGAAGTCCTCGGCGGTCTCGGGGCCGCTGTGGCCGGCCACCCAGATGACCTTGCCGACCTTGATCTG
The DNA here is from genome assembly GCA_004295085.1 of Planctomycetota bacterium. Taxonomy (GTDB): domain Bacteria; phylum Planctomycetota; class UBA1135; order UBA1135; family UBA1135; genus SHNF01. The sequence continues at coordinate 219,662 of SHNF01000018.1, forward strand.
GCAGTCCTGGGCCAGCTGGCTGAACAGGCGCATGGGCCCGTACTTCAGGTAGGAGAACGAGCCGTAGGTGCTGCAGGCGCCCCAGAAGCCGGCGAAGCGCTCCTCGGGCCGGTCGCTCAGGTTTGTGCTGGCGATGCCGCAGACGAGGCCGGCGTTGGTGAACTCGGTGATGCCGGTCGGGAGCAGCGCGCCGTTGGGGCTCTTGTCGCGCTGGAACCAGCCGAAGCCCTTGAAGTCGCCGAGGCCCTGCGCGAAGCCGTAGATGTTGGTGGATTCGGCCAGGTCGGCGCTGGCGGCGATCACGATGGGCCGGCCGTACTTGCGCTGCCCCACGGTGTTGATGTAGGCGCCGACCTTGCCGAAGCCGGCCCGGTTGGGCTGCTTCTCGCCGGCCTTGAAGAACAGCTCCGCGGGCAGGCGCGCCGGGTCCGTCAGCTCGGGGTCATGGGAGGGATCCTGGTCGGGCTTCACCCGCACGCCCTCGAGCTGCTGCGGCACGCTGTCGCCGAGCTCGATGAGTCGGTCGGCGAGGTAATGCAAGAGGGCCTTGTCGGTATGCAGGAGCGAGAGCGCGACCTGCATGTTGCGCGCGGTCTGCTCGCGGAACTCCTTGGAATCGGCGGGCGCGGGCTGCCCGAAGCCTTCGAACTGCACGCCGTACTTGTCCGCGAACTCCTGCTTGGTCTGCCAGAAGATGTCGGAGTTGGGCTTGTGCGCCTGGCCGTGCGACTTGTAGCCGGTGATTCCGTAGCCGCGGCCCTTCACGGTCCTGAACCAGGTGCAGCGCGGCTGGTGGCCGGGAGCGTGGACGCTGGCGAGCAGCGCGGCGGCGAGCTGCTCGAAGTCGGTGCCGTCCTCGGCGCCCTGCACCAGGAAGCCGTAGGGCTCGAACCAGTCGCGGGGCGTGCCGTGCACGATGTCGCTGAACGGGCGCGGATCGATGCCGTGGTCGTTCCAGTCGAGCAGGTAGTTCAGGTTGCCCAGCCCCAGCGCCCAGGCGGTGTGCTTGCTCTCGTGGTGCGCGCCGGCGGTGTGGCCGCCTTCGCCTTCCATGAGGAACACGCGCACTTCCTCGGCGTTGGCGCACTTGAGCGCGGTGGCGATGCCGATGCTGGGCGGCGCGCCGTGCGCGCTGGGGCCGGTGTTGGCCTTGACGAACAGCGTCTTGCCCTCGCACTCGGCGTGGCCCGCCAGCCCCTTGTGGCTGCGGAATTTCAGGAGGTCCTCCCAGACCAGCTGGCGCTCCTCGGGGTGCGGAACCAGGTAGCGCGGGTCCCGGGTCTCGGCGTAGCGCAGGCGCAGGGCCTCGTTGAGCACGGCCAGCGTGGCGTAGAGCAGCGGCGTGCAGTGGCCGGCGACCAGCACGAAGCGGTCGGCGAAGGCCTTCTCCGGGTGGCGGATGTCCCAGCGCATGGCCCCGGACAGGCACAGCGTGGTCAGCATCGGCACCTTGGAGCGCGAACCGCCCGGATGGCCGCTCTGGCGGTAGTTGAGCATCAGGTCGATCAGCTGATCGACCATGTCCGCCGTCTTCTGCCAGTGGGCGAAGTGCGGGCGGAGCTGGGCAAGCTGCGGGACGGGACGTGCCATTTCAGACCGCGGTGGGTACCGGCTGGTGCACCGGCGGGATGCCGACGCCGTGGCGCTCGAAGCCTTGCTCCTTCATGAGCTTGGCGGGGTACAGGTTGCGCCCGTCCAGGATCAGGCGGCGGCGCATGAGCTGGGCGACGCGCTCGAACTCCGGATGGCGGAACTCGTTCCACTCCGTGTTCAGGATCAGGCAGTCGGCGCCGCGCACGCACTCGTAGGGGTCCAGCGTGAACTCGACCTGGTCGCCGAACTGGCTGCGGGCGTTGGGGATGGCCACCGGGTCGCAGGCGCGTACCCGGGCGCCGTGCTGGAGCAGGCCCTGGATGATGCTGATGGACGGCGCCTCGCGCATGTCGTCGGTCCTGGGCTTGAACGCCAGTCCCCACACCGCGAACTGCTTGCCGCGCAGGTCGCCGCCGAAGATCGCCAGCGCCTTGTCCAGCATGAGGCGCTTCTGGCGGTCGTTGACATCCTCCACGGCCTTCAGGATCCGGAACTCGTAGCCGTGCTCGGCGCAGGTCTTGACCAGGGCCTTCACGTCCTTGGGGAAGCAGGAGCCGCCGTAGCCGACGCCCGGGAACAGGAAGGAGTGGCCGATGCGGGCGTCGCTGCCGACGCCCTGGCGCACCTGGCTCACGTCGGCGCCCACCAGGTCGCACAGGCGTGCGATCTCGTTCATGAAGGAGATGCGCGTGGCCAGCATGGCGTTGGCCGCGTACTTGGTCAGCTCGGCGCTGGCCGGATCCATGCGCAGGATGGGCTTGCCGGTGCGCAGGAACGGCGCGTACAGCTCGTCCATGATCTCGAAGGCCTGCGGCGAGTTGGCGCCGATGACGACCCGGTCCGGCTTCATGAAGTCGTCGATGGCCGCCCCTTCCTTCAGGAACTCGGGGTTGCTGACCACGTCGATGGGATGGCGGGTCTCGGCCTGGGCCGCGGCCTTCACCCGGGCCGCCGTGCCCACGGGGACCGTGGACTTGTCCACGATCAGCTTGGGGCCGTTGGCGCAGCGGCCGATCTCTCGGGCCACGGCCAGCACCGCGCTCAGGTCGGCGGCGCCGTCGGCGCCCGGCGGCGTGCCCACGGCGATGAACACCACGCGCGCGGCCTCCACCGCCTCGCGCAGCGACGTGGTGAACTGCAGGCGCCGGTCGCGCACGTTGGACTTGACCAGCTCCTCCAGGCCCGGCTCGTAGATCGGGATCTGGCCCTGGCGCAGGCGCAGGATCTTGTCCTGGTCGATGTCCACGCACAGCACCTGGTTGCCCATTTCGGCGAAGCAAGTGCCGGCGACCAGGCCGACGTATCCGGTTCCGACGATCGCGATGTGCATGGATCAGTGCGGGGATTCTGTGGTGGACGTGTCTTCCGTGTACCCGAGCTCGCTGAGCAGGTGCGTCATCGCCTCGGGCTCTTCCATGGAACGCGTGTGCCCGGCGTGCCGGGCTGCCGCCTGGATGGCTGCCCACGCGCGGCGTCCCACCTCGTTTTGGGCCAAAGATTGTAGCCGCAGCGGCGCCTGCTCGGCCGGATCGGCGGCCAGGTCGTACACCTCTCCCGACGCGCTCACCGCGTTCCAGAGCACCTTCTCCGGTCCGTTGCGCCACCCGCGCTGGCGGAAGCCCTCGTTCATCTCCAGGTCCAGCAGCACGGCGCGGCCGGGATCGGCCGGGCGTTCCCACAGGGGCCGGAGGCTGCGGCCGCCGCGCTCCGGCCAGGCGGGCACTCCGGCCAGCTCCAGCAGGGTCGGCGCCAGGTCGTACAGGCCCGCGCTGCCCGCCGCCACCGTCCCCGGCGGTGCCAGGCCCGGCGCCCGCACCAGCAAGGGTATGTGCAGCACCTCTTCGTACAGCGTCTTCTGGTGCCCCTTCTGCCCGTGCTCGTAGAACTCGTCCCCGTGGTCGCTGCTGACGGACAGGATGACGCGGTCGGCGACGCCCCACTCCTCCAGGCGGGCCCAGAAGCGCGCGATCTGGTCGTCGGTGTAGCGGATCTCCGCGTCGTACAGCGCGATCACCCGGTCCAGGTCCTCGCCCTGGTAGCGGCGCTTGGGGTTGATGAAGTCGCGCCCGTCCACGGCCCCGGCGTAGCCCGGATGGAAGCGCTGCGCATACGCGTCCGGCGGCTCGTAGTCGTAATGCGGGTCCCACAGGTGCAGGAACACGAAGAACGGCCGCTCGTAGCGCCGGCCTTCTTCCAGCCAGCGCAGCGCCGCGTCCACCACGCGCTCGCTGCACAGCTTGTCCTCGTGTGAAGCGTCGTGCAGCGGGCGCAGCGCGCCCTGCGCCGTGTCGGCGATCGCCTCGACCGCGCCCAGGCCTTGCAGGTACGGCGCGGCGCCCTCGTAGTGGTCGAAGCCGTGCCCGAAGCCCCATGCCGGGTGCAGGAACGGCGCCGAGAAGAAGCCGGCGGTCTGGTAGCCGGCCCGCCGCAGCCTCCCGGCGATGTGCTCGCTGCCTTCGTCCAGCCGCACCATCCGGTTGCGCACGCCGTGCTCGTAGCAGTCCATCCCCGTCAGCAGCGACATGTGGCTGGGCAGCGTCCACGACGTCGGCGCGCTGGCGGCCGCGAAGCGCACCCCTTCCGCCGCCACCTTCTCCAGGAACGGGGTGGTCTTCTCCTCGGGCGCGAATTTGGGCCGGTACCCGTACGCCGAGCAGTGGTCCGCGCGCAGGCTGTCGATCGAGATCATCACCACCGGCCGCCCGTTCGAGGGCAGGGGACCCGCATCCGCCTGGTCTTCCTTCCCGCCGCAGCCCGCGGCGGCGGCGATCCACCCCGCCAGGAGGCATTTCCCGAGTCGCAGATCCGCGCGCACGATTGCGTCATTCTAAACGGAACGAGGCGCGGAGACGCACGCGGTCGCGGGTCCGCGCCGGCTGCGCTCGAGCGCCAGGGCGGCGACCATGGCCACCGGCGCGAGGACGTGCAGGAACAGGCGATCGGGGATGCCGGTTTCGGAGAGCTGGTCCAGCGCCCATGGCGTCACCAGCAGCACCAGCGCATACAGCGCCAGGCCGCCCAGCACGAACAACGCCAGCCAGCGCGACTCGGGGTCGCCGCGGCGGAACGGGAGACAGAGCGCGAACAGCAGCCACAGCACGCCCCAGGTGGTGACGTCGAGGAACTCCAGGAAGTACACGCGCAGCAAGGTGGCGGGGCGCGAGGGCGGGTTCGCCAGAGAAGCGTCGTCCAGCTCGCCGGTGAGGCCTTCGCGCGTCTTCTCCAGCGGCTCGCGGGCGCCGAGCTGCGCCAGGATGTTGCCGGGCGCGAGCTGCTGCGTGTAGTTCTCGTCGATCGCGGGCAGGCGGCTGCGGTGCACCAGCCAGGGGGCGCTGGCGAGCAGGGCGGTGGCCAGCACCAGGGCGGCCGGCTTCCAGGCGCGGAAGCGCTGCAGCAGCGCGGCGAGCGCCAGGGCGGCGATCAGGACGGCGAGCAGGCCCAGGCCCTCGTTCTTCATCAGCACCATGCCGGCCAGGCACAGGCCGCCGGCCACCGCGGCGCGCCGGCACGGCTGGCGGCGCACGCGCAGCAGCAGGGCGCAGCCGCCGGCGAGGAGCGCCGCGAGCGCCAGGTCGGCGCTGCCGAGCGAGGTGGAGCCGCGCAGTCCCGCGAGGACGGGCTCCCCGCCGCGGCCGAGGAGCAAGTCCTGCAGGAAGTTGCGCGCGTACAGGGCCGGCGTGGCGGCGGCCAGCAGGGCGCCCCAGCGCTGCGCGCCGGGTCCGAAGGCGCGCAGGCCGAAGGAGACCGCCGCCGGCAGGCACAGCGCCCAGAACGCCAGCGGCACCTGCACCCAGCGCTCGTCCCAGCGGCCGCCGGCGTGGGCGGCGAAGGCCTGCAGGAAGGGCACGCCCAGCGGGTAGTTGGGGTGCGTCATCAGGCGGCCCACGCGCGCCGGACCGCCGTCGGGGCCCACCATGCCGGTGAAGGCCGGATCCAGGATGTCGCCGCCGTAGAACAGCACCTTGGCCTTGAGCGCGAAGTGCAGGATCGGGTCGAACTCGTTCAGCGGCAGCGACAGCGTGACCAGGACGGAGCCGGCGCCGAGGACGGCGAGCAGCGCTTTCTGCCAGCCGGACAAGGCACAGGCGGCGCAGCGCTCGGCGCCGCGGAAGTCGCGCACGACGCGCCAGGCGCCGGGGAGCGCGGCCGCGGCCAGCAGGCCCCAGACCAGCGGCGCGCGCAGCGGCAGTCCGGCGCAGGTCAAGGCCATGGCCGCGACCAGCAGGGCGGCCGCGCCGGCGAGATAAGCCACGGCCTGCTCTTCCCAGGCGTCGCGGGACAGGACGGAGCGCGAGGGGAGCAGGGCGCGCCCGCCCAGCCACGCGCTCAAGGCCACCAGCAGGCCGCCGAGCAGGCTCACTGCGGCTCCTCGTGCGCCGGCAGCAGCCGCCAGTCGTTGCGGCGGAAGTCGCTGTTGGGGAGGTAGCGGAGCTGCCAGCGCGCGCCGGTCTGCGCCAGGGCCTCCGCCAGGGCGCCGCCCTGCCACACCGGGCCCTGCGGCGGCCCTTCGGCGCGCAGCCGGTTCACCCAGTCCCAGTACTGCACCATGGTCCCGCTGGCCTCGGTCGGGTAGGGGAGATAGAGGCGGCGCGGGTAGAGGAAGTAGTTGAGGTGCAGGAACCAGCGCGAGCGCGGCGCGTAGGTGGCCAGCGGCGCCCGCGGCATCAGCAGGATGCCGTCGGTGGGATCGGTCTGCGCGGCCAGCGACGCGACCGTGTCCCGGAACTCCGGGTCCAGCCAGGCCGGAAAGGCCGGTTGCCCGTACTGCCAGTAGACGAGTCCGGCGGTCTCGGCGGCGCCGCTGTTCCAGCCGCCGTAGCAGTCGAGCAGCAGGGGCTGCGCCAGCACGCTCTTGAGCCGGGCGAAGTCCGGCGCGACGTACTCCGGTTCCTCGCAGGCCAGGATCAGCGCCGCGGCGCCCTGCGCCGCTGCGTACGGGTCGGCCGCCACCTGCACCGTGGCCGGGAGCAAGGCAGTCGCGGCGCCGCGCGGATCGTGCACGCGCACCGCCGCGCCCTTCTCGGCCAGCTGCCGGGCCAGCAGCACGCCGGCGCTGGTCGCGGAAGGGTGACCGCCCGGCTCTGCGGCCAGCCCCCAGATGGCCACCGTCTTGCCGGCCGCATCGCGCTGCAGCCGCACCCAGTCCTGCACGACCTTGTGCACTTCCTCCTCCGGCTTGAAGCGCTGGCGGCCGTAGTCGTGCGCGTCCGGCGTGAAGCCGGCGCCGGCCGCGTTGCGCAGCGCCAGCGCCAGGAACAGCAGCGGCAGCACCGCGCAGGCGAGCTGCACGGCGGCCAGGACGCGGCGTACGCGGTCCACGCGCGACAGTCTAGGAACGCCCGGACTTGCTAGCCTGCGCGGCCATGGAGGCGCGGCCGGCCGTTTCCTGGCGCGTGCTGCTGGCGGCGCTGCTGCTGGGAGCCGTGCCGGCCGTGGCGGCGGCACTGCTGCCGCAGGACACCAGGCGCCCGCTGCTGCAGCCGCTGGACCTGCCGCTGACGGCCGCCGCGCTCGGCTTTGGCGGCGCGTGCGCGCTGCTTGGGCCGCGCGCGCAGCGTCCCATCCGCTTCGTCCTGCCCGCGGCGCTCGGGCTGGCCGTGCTGCCGGTAGCCCTGCAGGCGCTGCTGCTCGACACGCCCATCAGCAGCGACGAGCGGGCTTACCTGCTGCAGGCGCAGCTGTTCGCGGAGGGGCGGCTGTCCGAACCTCTGGCCGAGCCGGCGTGCCGGCCGGAGGACAAGATGAAGCTGTGTCCGCTGCACCAGCGCCAGGTGTACGAGGACACGGCGCGCGGCGTACGCTACGCCAAGTATTCGCCGGGAGCGTCGCTGGCGCTGGCGCCGGGGACGGCGGCCGGAGCCCCGTGGCTGGCGCCCGCCCTGCTGGCGCTCGCCGACGTGCTGCTGCTGCACGCCATCGCGCGGCGCATGCGCGTGCAGGCGCCGCTGGCCGCGCCTCTGGCGGCGCCGCTGCTGCTGGCGGCGTCGCCCTTCTTCTTCCTGGTGCACGCTTCGTACCAGTCCGAGGTGTTCACGCTGCCGGCGGCGCTGGCCGGCTACTGGTGCCTGCTGTGCGCACGGGAGCAGCAGGCGAGCGGCGCGCGGCGTTTCCTGTCCGGCCTGGGCATCGGCGCCAGCGCCGGCTGGATCTTCTGCATCCGGCCGCTGACCGGGGTCTTGTTCGCGGCGGCCTGCGTTCCGGGCCTGATGTGGAAGACGGAGCGCCGCAGCTTCGGCGCGCTCGCCGGGGCGTTCGCCGGCGGCATCCCGCTGCTGCTGCTGGCGCTGGGCTACAACGCCGTCCAGACCGGCGATCTGCTGTCGTTCCCGTATCACCGCTACGCCGTGGAGTTCGGACCCTGGCTGGATCCGGCGGGCACCATCCCGCTGGACGTGTACGGCCGCGGCGCTCTGCTCGACGGCCTGCTGGACCACGCCGCGCGCTGGTCGGTGGGCACCGGTGTGCTGGGCCTGGCGGCGCTCGGCTTTCTCGGCCTGTGGCGGCTGCGCGCGCACGACGGCGGCTCGGCCCTGGCGCTCGCGGTGCTCCTGCCGGTGGCGTATGCCGCGCACTGGTACCGCGGCCACTGGGCATACCTGGGGCCCTTGTACGCCTTCGAAAGCCTCGGCCTGCTGCTCCTGGGCGTGCAGGCGACGGCGGCGGCGGCGCCGCCGCGCTGGCGGAGCGGCATCTACGGCGCGCTGGCGGCCGGGGCCGTGCTGCTCGGCGGATATCGTCTCGGGATCGTGCGCGAGCAGAGCGCGCTGTGCCATGCACCGGAAGCCGCCGCGGCGGCCGCGCCCGCGGGCTCGGTGGTGCTGCTGCCGTTCTTCCGCGACCCGGAACGGCAGAACGACTCGCTGAAGTACTACACTCCTTCCCGGCCTCCATTCGACCCGGACGAGACCGTGCTGGTGCGGGAGCTGCAGGGACCGCGCCGCACGCAGGACGCCCTGGCGCAGCTAGGCTTGGGCGGCCGTCCCGTGTTCCGCTTCGTGCCGGACGGATCGTCCGGCGGACACCTGGAGCCTTACGCGCCGTGAAACGCCTCTTCCTCCTGCCGTTCCTCGCCGCCGCCTGCCAGAGCGCGCCGCCGGCGGAGTTCCACTACGTGAACACCGAAGCCTGGAGGCAGGCTCATCCGCAGGGGACGCCCGGCATGCAGAGCTCGGAGGCCTGGCCGGCTCCGGCGAGCGACGGCCGCCTGCTGGTCGTGCGCGGGGAGGTCAGGCTCCACTACCACGCCGGACGCGAGGAATGGCTGTACGTGCTGGACGGCTCCGGGACCTTCCAGGTCGGCCCGGCCGCCGCCGAGTTCGTGCCGCCCGAGCAGATGACGTCCTACCCCGTTGCCCGGGGCGACCTGTTCCTGATCCCGCGGCGCACGGCGCATTCCTTCCGCGGCGCGGCCACACTCCTGGTCGTCTACTCGCCCGGGATGCCGGAGGAGCCGGATCGGGTGGAGGCGCCGGACCAGTCCAGCGCGGAGCCGCCCGCGGGCACGTCCGCCTCCATTTCCTGGTCCAGCACGCGGAAGCGGTAGCGTCCGGGCGGCAGCGGCGGCCAGTCCCAGGCGCCGGACGGCGGCACCAGGACCAGCGGCAGCGCAGCGGCGACGTCCACGCGCGCGCCGTCCAGAAGCTCGCCGGCGGGGAGGCTGCGCAGGGCGATGCGCGCCGCCGGCACCTCGATCTCCAGTGGCGCGGCGACCGCTTCCTCGCCGCTCAGCGCGCGGCTCGCCAGGCGCCAGGCCGGCTCCGCGGGGAGCAGCGGCGCGTACACGTGCACGACGAGCGGGCCGGGCGGCGCGCTGGCCAGGGCGGCGCTGCCGTCGGCGCCGGTGATGGCCAGCGAGAACGGGTGTTCGCCGGCGGCGTGTTCGCCGGCCAGGACCAGCGCCGCCGCCAGCGGCGCGCGCGTGTCCGCCTCCACGACGCGCACGCGCCGCTCCGCCACCTGCGCCGGCGGACGCACGCGCGTCGGCGCTTCCGGCAGGGGCTGGAAGAGCAGGCCGCGCGGCGCCGGCTCGTGGAACGGCTCCGGTTCCAGGAGCTGGTGCCCGTCCAGGTACGCCCACAGGCGGTAAGGGCCGGGGGAGCGCACCGCCAGGCGCCCGACGCCGTCGGCGCCCGCGACGGCCACTCCCGGCTCCGGATGCAGAAGCATCACGATCGCGCCCTCCGCCGGGCTGCCGTCCGGGCGCAGCAGCGACAGCGCCAGCTCCTGCGCCGGGGGGTCGGGCGGAGCCGGCGCCGGAGGCTCCGGGAAGGCGAAGTCGCCGGTCGGGGCCGGCTCGCCGCCGAGGAAGTGGCCCAGGACCAGGATGGCCAGCACCGTGGCCGGCGGTGCCAGCCACGGCGCGATCCGGTGCCAGCGCCAGCCCATGCGCCTATTGAATCGGCCTGGGCTCCTTGGATTCCTGCTTTTCCAGGACCAGATCGAGCTGCAGCGTGTCGCCGGGCGGCACCTGCACCGGCGTCTCCATCACGTAGTCGCCGCTGCGCACGCTCAGGTTCCAGGTGCCGGCGGCCAGCATCTCCGCGCCGAAGCTGCCGTCCCGGCCGACGTTGACGCGCCGCTCGGCCACGCCCTCCAGGCTCGCGGACGGGTGCAGCACGGCGGTGCCGCCGCGCACCGACTGCGACTTGCCGTTCTCCAGGCGCGCGACGTGTCCCTCGATCCGCCCGTGCAGCAGGTCCAGGTCGCGGCGCGTGTGCTCTCCCGGCGCCAGCGCCAGCGCCAGGCGGCTGATGCCGGCAGGTCCGGCGCCAGGTCCGCTGTCCTGCGGGTCGAAGTCGAACACGTTGCGCGGCCAGGTGTCGCCGCGTTCCACCACCAGCCAGTAGTCGCCGGGATCCAGCGCCGAGAACTGGTACTCGCCGCGGAAATCGGTGGACACGCTGCGCAGCCGGCTCGAGAGCGTGCGCCACAACATGCGCGGATCCTCGGCGCCGCGGCCGACGTCGCGCGGCACCAGGAACAGGTTGAGCTCAGGCGCGGGCACGCCGTTGATGCGCACGCGGCCGGCCAGGCTGGCGCGCTCCGACAGGTCCAGCTCCAGGGTGACGAACTCCGTGGCGCCGGCTGCGACCACCACGTCGGAGCGGCGCGCCAGTCCTTCGCCGGCGCCGAACGAGAAGGCGCCCGCTCCGCGCAGGCCGGGATCCACCTCACGCAGCACCAGCTCGTAAGTCTCCGGCAGCAGGTCGGTGAAGCGGAAGGAACCGGAAGGGTCCACCAGGGCATCCACCGCGTCGGTGCGCGACGAGGTCGCCGTGACCCGCAACTGCCCCAGCTGCGAGCGATCTCCCGCCACCTGTCCCTCGAGAGAGCTGGCCGCCGGCAGGGTCAGCACGGCCTCGTACGGCTGGCCGACCAGCGGGAAGTCGGGACTCTCGGCCGGCGAGAAGCCGGGGCTGTACGCCTCCAGGCGGTAATCGCCCTCTGGAAGCCCGCCGAAGCGGAAGCTGCCGTCGGCGCCGCTGCTCGCGGCCCGGTAGATGTTCCCGGGCCGGCGCGTCTCCGCGACGAGCACGCGGCGCCCGGCGCCCCCGCGCAGCGCGTACAGGCGGCGCAGGTGCACGCGCGCGCCACCCACGGGCATTCCAGTGGACGTCAGCACCACGCCGCGGGCTTCCAGCCCGGGCCCCAGGGTCAGGGCCAGCGGCTGCGCCGGCGGGTAATTGCCGCCGCGCTCATCGATGGTGAGCACCTCCGAGAAGGCCGGCGCGTAGCCTTCGGCCCAGGCCGCCGCCTGGAACTTGCGTTCGCTGCTGCGGCTCAGGTCCACGGTCAGCTGGAACCTGCCGTCGCCGGCCGAGAGCGCGCCGGCGCTGCGCGGCAGCGAGGCGGGATCGCCGAAGTCGTCGCGCGTGCGCCGCGCCTCGAACAAGGCGACCGTGGCGCCGGCCAGCGGGTTGCCGGCGCCGTCCTCCACGTAGCCGACCAGCGGCGGCAGGGGCTCCAGGGCCACCTCCACCGGCAGGCGCCGCTGCGCCGCGCTCACGGCCATGCGCACGGGCCAGTAACCCGGAGCCACCGCGGTCAGCTGCAGCGTGCCGCCGCTCGAGGGCGGATCCAGGTGGAAGCGGCCGTCCGCGTCACTGCGCGTCTCCAGGCGCTCGTCGTTCTCCACCGTCAACTGCAGGAGCGCGCCGGAGATGGCCGCGCCGCCCGGCGCGGTGACCACCCCGTCCATGCCCTCGGAACGTGGCAGCACCAGCGTGACGCCGTCCACCTGCGCCCGGGGCGCGCCGCTCACCGGCGCGCTGAAGCCGGGCGCGAAGCCCGGCGCCGCGGCCCGCAGCCGCAGCCTCCCGGCCGGCAGGTTGCGCAGCGTGAAGCGGCCCGCGGCATCGCTCTCGACGCCGTAGCCCTCGATCGGCGGCACGTTCTCCCGGAACCAGGTGGAAAAGCTGGCGCTGTCGGCTTCCGGAATCGGCACTACCGTCGCGCCGCTCACAGGATGTCCGTCGGGATCGCCGACGCTGCCGCTCACGGCGTAGCCTTCGGCCAGCTGCAGGTCCCCGAGGTCGCGCGTCCGGCCTGGCTGCGCCGGCAGGTTGCTGCGCTCCAGCGGCGGCAGCTCGCCGGCGCGGGCCCGGATCACGAAGCGCAGCCCGTCGCGCGTCGGCTCGGGGAACTGGAAGCTGCCGTCCTGCGCGGTCTCGGTCTCCCACTCCACCAGCGGGCGCGAGCGCAGGTCGGTCGCATCCACGTACATGGCCCAGCCGACCATGCCAAAGGCCTGCACGCGCGCGCTCGGCGCCGGTCTGCCGTCCGGGAGCAGCAGCCGTCCACGGAACGAGGGCACCGTCGCATCCCCGCGCGCCAGCACCGGCGCCTCCGTCCCGTCCTCCTCCGCGGGCCGCTCGACCCGACCACCCGAGGCGCCGCGATGCACGGCCTCGCCCGCGTCCACGGCTCCGGCGGCGGGGCCGCGGCGCGGATCCGGGCCCGCTGCATCCGGCGGCGCCGGCGTGCGCCCGCCCGGCCCCTGCCACAACAGGTAGGCCACCGCCGCCAGCACGGCGACTCCCAAAGCGATCGGCAGGGCACGGCGGGCCATGGACAAGGACATCGTACGGGAAACACAGGCGCGAATCGCCCTCCTGAGGCGCTGAAGGGGCGCTGAGGCACTTGTGCACGCGCGGTGCGCGCGTCCTGCAGGAGCCGCCCGCGGGTCCGCCGCGCAGCAGAGTCCCTAGAATCTCCGCTCCCATGCGCCTCACTCGACTGTTGTTCGTCACGCTGCGCGACGATCCCGCCGACGCCGAGGTGCGAAGCCACGCGCTCATGGCCCGGACCGGCTTCCTGCAGAAGGTCGCGGCCGGCATCTACGTGTACGGGCCCATGCTGTGGCGGACCCTGCGCAAGATCGAACAGATCGTGCGCGAGGAGCACGACCGCGCCGGCTGCCAGGAGCTGCTGATGCCGGCGCTGCAGCCCAGGGAGCTGTGGGAGGAGAGCGGGCGCTGGGACCGCTACGTGAACGACGGCATCCTGTTCCACCTGCAGGACCGCAAGGGCGCGGAGCTGTGCCTGGGCCCCACGCACGAGGAGGTGATCACCACCTTCGTGAAGCGCCAGCTGCAGAGCTACAAGCAGCTCCCCCTGACCCTGTACCAGATCCAGACCAAGTTCCGCGACGAGATCCGGCCGCGCTTCGGTCTGATGCGCGGGCGCGAGTTCATCATGAAGGACGCGTACTCCTTCGACGCGACGCCCGCGGGCATGAAGGAGTCCTACCAGGCCATGCGCGCGGTGTACACGCGCGTGTTCACGCGCTGCGGGCTGCGCTTCACCGCGGTGGAGGCCGATCCCGGCGCGATCGGCGGCAGCGGCAGCGAGGAATTCATGGTGGACGCCGACACCGGCGAGGACGCGATCGCGGTGTGCCGGGAGACCGGCTACGCGGCCAACGTCGAGAAGGCCACCGGCGTCATCCCCCCGCCGCCGGCCGCGCCGCCGCAGCGGCCCATGCACAAGGAGCCGACGCCGGGCGCGCGCTCCTGCGAGGACCTGCAGCGCATGTTCCCGGACCTTCCGATCGCGCGCATGCTGAAGACCGTCCTGTACCGCGTGCTGTGGCGCGACCGCGAAGGCGTGGTGGCGGTGATGTGCCGCGGCGACCGCGCGCTCAACGAGGTCAAGCTCGCCAACTTCCTGGACGCGCTCAAGGTCGAGCTGGCGGACGAGAAGCTGGTGCGTGCGTCCACGGGCGCGGAACCAGGCTTCGCCGGGCCGATCGGGCTGGGCGCCGGCGTGCGCCTGGTGGCGGACCGGTCCGTGGAAGGCGTGCACGGCTTCCTGTGCGGCGGCAACGAGACCGACACGCACTACCTGGACGTGTGGTTCGGCCGCGACCTGCCGCAGCCCGAGACCGCGGACTTCGGCCAGGTGCAGGCCGGCGACCTCGCGCCGGGAGGCCAGGGCGCCCTCGAGATCACGCGCGGGATCGAGGTGGGGCACATCTTCCAGCTCGGCACCAAGTACTCGGAGGCGATGGAGTGCCGCTTCGTGGACGAGCAGGGCAGGACGCAGCCGGCCTGGATGGGCTGCTACGGCATCGGCATCAGCCGCGTGGCCGCCGCCGCCATCGAGCAGAACCACGACGAGGCCGGCATGATCTGGCCGCTGCCGATCGCGCCCTACAGCGTCCTGATCGTGCAGATGAAGGCCGGCGACGCGGCGCAGGACGACCTGGCCGCCGAGCTGCACGAGGCGCTGGAAGGCGAGGGCGTGGACGTGCTGTGGGACGATCGGCCCAAGGTCAGCCCCGGCGCCAAGTTCAAGGACGCCGACCTGATCGGCATCCCGCTGCGCATCGTGGTCGGGCGCGACGCGTCGCAGCGCCAGGTGGAATGGAAACCGCGCCGCGGGGGATCCACCGCGATCGTGGACGCCGAGGAGGCGGTGGCGCGCGTGCGCGCGGCGCTGGCCGAGATCAGCGGACGCCCGCTCGAGGTGCGCGCATGAAGCCGCGGGACGACGGCAGTCCGGCCGTGATCCTGGCGGTGCTGGTCGCGGTGTTGCTGCTGCTGTTGCTGGCCGGCGGCGCCTTCTTCCTGCTGGCCGCCCGCACGCAACAAGAGGCTGAGCGCGACGCCGCACAAGCCCTGCGGGCGGCCGAGGCGGCACGCTCCGCACAGCACGCCGGAACGCCTGCGCCCGAGGCCGCGCCCGAGGCCGCGCCCCAGCCGCAGCCGGCAGCGCCGGTGCCGGCAGCGGGAACGGAGCCGGGAGCTGCGGAGGGGGCGGACGAGGAGCCGGGCGCGGGACTCATTCCGCCGCGGCGCCTGGACGTGGAGCAGCCGGCGCAGCGGGTCGTGCCCTGGGAGCAGGCGGCCGCTCACGTCGGCGAGGTGATCGCGGTGGAAGGGCGGATCGTGCGCACCCACAACAGCGGGCGCGCCTGCTTCCTCAACTTCGCCGAGGACTGGCGCGGCAAGTTCCACGGCGTCATCTTCGCGTCGTCGTTCCCCGATTACCCCGAGCCGCCGGAGCAGTTGTTCCAGGGCAAGCGCGTGCGCCTGACCGGGAAGGTCCAGGAGCATCAGGGCGTGGCGCAGATCGTCCTGGAGCGGCCGGGACAGATCACCGTTCTCGCGGACTGAGCCCGGCGTCGGCGGTCGGAAGCCGCCGCCGCTGCCGCGTCCGGCGCTTCGTGCCTATACTGCGGGCGCCATGCTGATCGCGCTCGTGATGATGTTGCAGGACGACGTTCCGGCCGGGGCTCCGGTTCCCGCCGCCGCTGCGGCCACGGCCCAGGCGCCGGCGGCGCGCGTCGCCACCTGGAACCTGGAGAACCTGTACGACGTCTTCGACGACCCCTGGACCCAGGACGAGATCACCCAGCCGCAGTACGCGAGCGAGGGACGCCTGCAGCGCCTGGCCCAGGTGATCCGGGACCTCGACGCGGACGTCCTGTGCGTGCAGGAGGTGGAGAACCGCTACGTGCTGGAGAAGTTCGTGCAGGAGCATCTGTCCGGCAGCGGCTACGCCGTGGTCCAGTTCGAAGGCAATGACGGCCGCGGCATCGACGTGGCCCTGCTGTCGCGGCTGCCGGTGGGGCCGGTGACCAGCTATCGCCACGTGGAGTTCACGGGCGCGGGCGGGCGCAAGCAGCGCTTCCTGCGCGACCTGCTGCGCGTGCGCATCGGCGCACCCCTGAACGCCGACGTGTACGTGGTGCACCTCAAGTCGCAGATCGGAGGCGACGAAGCCGACGCCGTGCGCGCGGCCGAGGCGCAGGCCGCCGCCGCGATCCTGGCCGGGGAGCTGCAATCCGATGCCGGGTATCGTGCGCTGGTCGCGGGCGACTTCAACGACCAGGCCGGCTCCGACACCGTGCAGGCCTTCCTGGGTCTGGGCCTCGTGGATGCCTGCGCCGGCACGCCGTCCGTGACCTTCAACCGCGAGCCTTACCGCGAGCGCATCGACTTCGTGCTGCTCACACCGGCGCTGGCGCAGGGTCTCGCCGGCGGCAAGGTGCTGGAGAGCGCGGCCATCATGGACGCCTCCGACCACAACCCGGTGCTCGTGACCTGGAAGTAGCCGGTCCCGGCGGGCTTGGGCTTTCCTCCTCTCTACGCCGGCCTGCTGGGCGTCACGGCGGCACAGCGGCTGGCGGAGCTGGCCTGGTCGCGGCGCAACCTGCGCCGGCAGGCGCGCAGCCCCGGCGTGGCCGCGGCATCGCGGCGGGCGTTCGCGGGCATGGTGGCGCTGCACGCCGGATTGATCGTCCTGCCGGGGCTGGAAGTCCTGTGGCGCGGCCGCGGCGCACCGGCCGCGCTGGCGGTTCCGGCCGGGCTTGCCTGGGGCCTGGCCCAGGCGCTGCGCTACTGGAGCCTCCAGGCGCTCGGCACCGCCTGGAACGTGCGCGCCGTCGTGAGCAGTGAGGCGGGCATCGTCAGCCGCGGCCCGTACCGCTGGATCCGCCATCCCAACTACCTGGCGGTGATCCTGGAGTTCCTGGCCATTCCGGCGGCCGGCGGCGCCTGGATCGCGCTGCTGGCGCTGAATCTCGCGCACGCGCCCGTGCTTGCCCGGCGCATCCGCGCCGAGGAGCGGCTGCTGTTCCGGATCCCCGGCTACCGCGAGCAGATGGGGGGCAAAGGGAGGTTCCTGCCGCGCCGGCGCTGAAGCTCAGTTCCAGGGCATCTTGCCCGAACGCCTGCCGGCGGCCTTCAGGCTGCGACGGCGGTCGTTGATGTCGCGCAGACACTCGAGCACGCGGCGCGCCCGTTCTTCCACGTCCAGGATGCTGAACAGCTCCTGCTTGTGGGCGACGTCCAGCGGCAGCGCCACGATGAGGATGTCGGCCAGGTAGCTGAGCGGCGCGGACTTGCTCAGCAGCAGCGAGCCCTCGGCGAACTCGATCAGGCCTTCCCGCAGCGACTGGTGCAGGCCCGCGACGTCCGGCGAGTCGGGGGGCGGGATCTCGGCCAGCTCGTCCACGCGCACAGTGCGGTACAGGCGTCCGCTGGGCGATTCCTCGACCAGGCGCACGCGCGTGAGACCCTGCACCAGGATGTTGAAGCGCCCCTCGGAGGTGCGGCTGCACTGCAGCATGCGACCCAGCCCCGCGACGTCGAACACCGGCGGGTTCTCGAAGTAGCTCGGCTCCCAGCCGGGACGCATCAGGCCCAGTGCGATCCGATCGTTCCCGGATTCCTGCAAATCCTCCACCATCTGCACGTAGCGCGGCTCGAACACGTGCAACGGCAGGATGGCGTCCGGGTACAGCAGGACGTTGGGCAGCGGGAACAAGGGGACCACAGCCGGCGAATCCATCCCTTCACCTCCTAGTCCTAGTCCGGAGTGGACCGACGATTACCGGATTCCGGTGCCGGTCGTTGGGTGGAGGTTGCGGCGGTGACGGGCGCCGAACTCGGCCAGGGAGGCGCGAACCACGGCGCCCGGAAGGCGGTAAGCCATGTCCTCGAAGAGATAACGGCGCAGGAACTGGCGCTCCAGGCCAAGGCTGCGCACACCTTCATCCACGTAGGCCTCGCGCCGCGCCAGGCCGCGCTCGGCGGCGGGCAGCAGCACGCCGGCGGCCGAGGCCGGGTCGAATCCTGAGGAGCCGATCCATCCTGCATAGATGAATGGAAGACGGGTCAGGTCATTCCAGGTTACGCCTAAATCCACACATTCCCATTCCGGGTGATCCACGACCGCTTCCAGGGCGGGATCGCCGATGCGTTGGACCGCGTCGGCGCCGAGACGGAACGGGTCACTGCCCGGTGGTGCTGTCCGCTCTTCGAACTCGGCGGCGTACGCGTCCCGGAGCAGGATGCGCGCCAGGGCGGCTCCGGTGCGGCTGTTAGGGTCAAGAATCAAGCTTTGGACCTTGTTCGGGCCGCAGAGCCCTGGCCGCAGGAACAGGAGCACCGAGCGCACAGCCCGGGGTGCTGCGATCAGCGGCCCCTCTTCCCAGAGCCGCCACTCCGGGTTCTCCAAAGACAGGATGGATGAGGCCAGGGCGACGTCCAGGCGCCCCTGGGCCAGGTCCCGTCCCAGCTCCGCCGGAGGGGCGACCCGGAGCTCGACTCCGGGGAGCCGGCCCAGTCCCTCGGTGAGGGGGCGGGCCACCAGGTAAGGAACGGTCCCGACGCGCAGCATCAGCCGACCGACCGTGCTCCCGCGGGCAAGTCGGCCGGGGCGGCCACACGCAGCGGGGGCGGCAGCGGCGCAGCCGCCTGCAGGTCTTCCAGGGGGTCGCCGCCCTCGAAACGTCGCAGCACGCGGTACAGCGTGTCCCGCTCCGCAGGCACGCGCCCAACCTCGCGGATGAGCTGGTGCAGCTGCGCCCGGGTCATGGACTGCGGCGTGTCGGCGCCCGCGTCGTGGTAGATGCGTTCCTGGCTCACGGTGCCGTCCAGGTCGTCGGCGCCCATCCCCAGGGCGAGCTGTGCCACCGGGATGCCGAGCATGATCCAGTAGGCCTTGACGTGGGGCACGTTGTCCAGGAACAGGCGGCCGACGGCGATGCTGCGCAGGCGCTCGGGCGCGCTCGGGTAGGGCAGGTGATCCAGCCCGGTGTTGGCCGGATGGAAGGCCAGCGGGATGTACGTCTGGAAGCCACCGGTCTCGTCCTGCAGCTCGCGCAGCAGGCGCAGGTGCTCCACGCGCTCCTCCAGGGTCTCCGTCATCCCATACAGCATGGTGCAGTTGGTGCGGAAGCCGTGGCGATGGATGGCCCGGGCCAGCTCCATCCAGCGCGCCGCGCCCATCTTGAGCGGGTACAGGTCTTGGCGCACGCGCTCGCTGAACACCTCGGCGCCGCCGCCCGGCATGCTGTCCAGGCCGGCGGCGCGCAGGTCGTCCAGCACGTCGGCGACCGGTTTGCCGGCACTCTTCACGATCTGGTCCACCTCCACCATGGTGAACGCCTTCACGTGGATGTCCGGACGGGCGGCCTTGGCGGCCCGGCAGATGTCCAGGTAGTACTGGTAGGGCAGCGCCGGCCACACGCCCGCCACCATGTGCACCTCGGTAGCTTGCGGATTGGCCTGCTTCAGCTCGTCATGGATCTGCTCCGGCGTCATGCAGTACGCGCCCGCGTCCTTGGGGCGGCGCTGGAACGCGCAGAAGTCGCAGAACTTGTTGCACCAGTTGGTGTAGTTGATGTGGATATTGACGTTGTAATAGGCCAGGTTGCCGTGCAGGCGCTCGCGCACGCCGTTGGCCAGCAGGCCGAGCAGGGCCAGGTCGTCGCTCCGGTACAAGGCCAGGGCGTCGGCGGGCGTGAGGCGCTCGCCCCGGGCCAGCCGGGACGGCATCCCGTCCAGCCCGGCACGCTGCGCGCGCCGCTCCAGGACCTCCGGAGGGAGCTCCATCGCGCCTATCTTAAGCGTTCCGCGCGCACTTGCTCGGCCGCCTGCAGCGGATCCAGCGTGAAGGCATCGAGCGGTACGCCGGCGAGGTCGCGCGCCAGCGTCTGCAAGGCAGTGGCGGCCAGCGCCGCCAGGCCTTCCACCGTGGGGTGCAGATCGTCGGCTTGGATCATGCGCGCGGACGCGTCCTGCGGCCATTGGCTGGCTCCCACCCGCACCGGCCGGCCCGAGCGCACCTCGTCCACCAGTTCGTTCATGGGCACCAGCACGGCGTTGCGCCGCTGCGCCGCCCATTCCCGGATGCGTTGATTCACCTTGGGGAAGGTCTCGGCCTTGGGCACCTGGCCTTCGAGCAGCATCTTGCCCACGGCAGGGCTCATGTCCGGGATCAGGCTCACCAGCACGGGACAGGAGAACTCGTCCAGCAGTGCGAGACCTTGCTCCAGGTCGCGCAGCCGCGTCGCTTCATCCGGCTTGAGGCCGTACACGTACCAGAACAGGAAATCCAGGGCCAGCACCAGCGTCGGCTCGGCTTCCAAGGCATCGGCGACCTGGTTGCCGCCGTACAAGGTCGGATCCAGGAAGAACATGGCGCTCGCGTAGCTGCGCGCCGGCTCGTGCTCCAGGCGCAGCATCGGCTCCAGCAGCGCCGCGAGCGGCACGTCCTCGCCCAGCTCCATGCCGGTGCCGAAGCCAGCCGAGGCGCTGGCGCCGATGACGACCACGCGCTGCCACGGCGCCGGCGGCGCCGGCTGCGGCGGCGCGCTCGTGCCTGCGGCGGAAGCCGCAGGCGCCGTGTCGGCCGCGGGCAGGTTGAGCGTCCCGCCGCAGCCGGCAAGGAGCAGCGCCGGGAACAGCGCCGAGAGCACCAGGTACGGACGGCGCATGGCGGCGTCCTGATTCTAGGACACCGCCGCCGCGCCCTCACGCGGGCAGGAGTCCCTCGGCTTGCAGCGCGCGCAGGTCCTCCAGCGTGTCGAGGTCGCGCACCGGCGCCAGCTCGCTCCAGCGCAGACCGGCCGCTCGCAGGCGCGCGCGCGTGCTGGCGAGGACCGTGGCGCTGCTCCAGGGAATGTCGCGAAACAATTCCAGGTGCGCGCGCTGCATCCCGATCAGGGCATAGCCGCCGTCCAGGCTGGGGACCATGGCCACGTCGTGCTGCTGCAGCGCCTGCGCGGCCGACAGCACCAGCTCGGCGGTCACCGCGGGCGCGTCGGTGCCCACGGCGAGGGCCGCCGGGGCGCCGGCGGCAAAAGCGGCGCGGAAGCCCGCGGCCAGGCGTTCTCCCAGGTCCCCGGGCACCTGCGCCTGCACGCGGCCCGCCCCCGGCAGCCAGTCCGAGGCTTCGGCGACCGCATCCGCGGGCTCGACCAGCAGCCAGCGGGTGATGCGCGGGTCCGCGAGTCCGGTCCAGACCGCCTCGGCGACGCGGCGATAGGCGGCGCGCGCGGCGTCAGCGCCGATGTCCGCCGCAAGGCGCGTCTTCACCGGGCCGCGCGCAAAATGACGCGCGAGCACGAGCACCACCGGCCGCGCCGCCGCGCCGGTCACGCGCGCACGAGCTTGTCTTCCAGGGAGCCGCTGATCAGCAGCACGCAGCCGCCCGCGGTGTGCTGGGCCGGATGCAGGGAGCCGGCGGCGGCGCGCTGGAAGTCACCGGCGCGCATGCGCACCTTTCCGACCTGAAGCTCGCCTTCCAGAACCCAGCACTCCTCGTCGCCGTGGTGGCGGTGGCTCGGGTAGGAAGAGCCGGCTTGCATGCGGAACAAGGCGGTCATGCGGTCGTTGGCGCGGTCCACGAACAGGCGGCGCACGCTCACGCCGGGCACTCCGGTTTCCTCCCAGGGGCCGTCGACGGCGGCGTGCTGGTAGAAGATGCCGTCCGTGCCGCCGGTGGAGGACCAGTTCTTCCACGGCTGCAGCGCCGGGGCCTGCGCCGGCGCCTGCGACACCGCCACCAGGGCCGTCGCGCGGCGCAGCACCGCGGCCCGGAGCCCCGGGGAAGGCGGCATGGGCTGCGCGCCGGCGAGGAGGTCGGCCACCGCCGGCTCCAGGGCACGCATCTCCGCGGCGCAGGCGGCGCAGCCGGAGGCGAGATGCGCCTCGAACTCGGCGGCTTCCTGCGCGCTCATGGCGCCGGCCGCGTACCCGGCGGCCAGCTCTTCCGGATTCCCGAGGGTGTGCTCCATGCTCATCACGCGGACACCTTCACTTGGGCCAGGATCTCGCGCATGCGTCGCATGCCCAGGCGGATGCGCGTCTTGACGGTGCCGAGAGGGATGCCGCGCAGGGCAGAGATCTCGGCATGGGTGAATCCGCGATAGAAAGCCAGGCGGATCACCTCACTTTGCTCCCTCGGCAGGCGGGTCAGCGCTCCGCGCACCAAGCCGGCCGATTCGGCCAGCTCTGCCGCGTCGGCCACGCCGTCCTGCTGCGCCGTTTCCGCCGCGCCGGGTCCGTCGCCGCGGCGCCGGGCGCGGCGCAGGGAGTCCAGCGCGCGCGAGCGGGCAATGAGGCCGAGCCAGAACAGCGGCTGGGAGCGTTGCGGGTCGTAGCGGCCGGCTTCGGCCCAGACCTGGGCGAAGACCTCCTGCAGCAGGTCCTCGGCGTCGGCGGCGTGCCGGACCATGCCGTGGATCAACCCCAGCGTCCGGGCCGCGTGCCGATCGTAGAACTCGGCGAAGCTGTGCAGGTCGCCCTCGGCCACCCGCGCCAGCAGGTGCTGGTCGGAGCTGCGGGCGGGCGCGGGGGTCATGGGCGCTGGATGGCTGCACGGCCGGCCGGGGGAGGCGAAACCGCCGCGGCTGGAATCGTCCACCGGCCCGCGCTGGCCGTTCGAGCTGTGGGTCATTCTAGCGGGGGGGTGCTGCAGTTGCGGATCCGGGCGCGGCGGGCGGCCTGTCCGATCCGAGGAGTACGGTCGCGCGCGGTCCGTGGATCTCTCCGGAGCCGGAATTCCCGATCCGGAATCCGGGCCGTGATCCTGGACGTAGCTGCTGCAGACAGCGCGCGGAGCGCACGCCCGCGCCAGCCGTGTCCAACCCAGTCCATCCGCCCGGAGAACCCGATGCATCCCCGCTTCCTCATGCTCCTCGGCGGCGCCGCAGCCGCCGTGGGCCTGATCGGCGCGCTGACCCTGGCCGCCGACCACCGCGAGGCTCCTCTCATCCAGGAGGACCCCATCGCCGACATCAACGACGTCTACGTCTTTCCGAATCCGAACGACCCGGAATTCCTGGTCCTGGTGATGACGGTCAACCCGTTCATCGAGCGGGACCAGAACGAGGGCAGCCACTTCTCGCCCAACGTCCGCTACACGTTCTACGTCGACAACACCGGGGACGCGGTTCCGGACGAGTTCGCGGCCTTCACGTTCAGCAACCGCGTGCCCACGGGCGGGCTCCAGACCTTCACGGTAAACCTGCCCGGCAACATCGGCGACGTCACCGGGCCGGTGACGCCGCCCACCGTCGAGCCCACGCCGAATCCGCCGCTGATCACGCACGGTCCCGGCGGCAGCCGCTTCTTCTGCGGCCCGCGCGACGACCCGTTCTTCTTCGACCTGGTCGGCTTCAACCGCACGCTGGACGGGACCGGCACCTTCTCCGGAAACGACGGTTTCGACGGCTTCAACGTCTCCGCCATCGTCGCGGAGCTGCCGCTCGCCGCCCTCATGGGCAACGGGCCCGGCACGCTGCAGATCTGGGGCGAGACCGCGCGCCGCAAGGTGACGGTGGTGCGCTCGGACGAAGGGCAGCTGGTCAAGACCGGCGGCGACTTCGAGCAGATCGAGCGCATGGGCAACCCTGCGATCTCCACGGCGCTCATCCCGCTCAACCTGAAGGACCTGTTCAACATCGGCGAGCCCGCGGACGACGCCGCCGACTTCGCCGGCACCATCGTGGCCAGCCTGACGGCGCTCGGCACCTCCCAGGCGAACATCGACATCCTGGCCGGCGTGGCCGTTCCCGACACCATCAAGTACGACCCGTCCGTGCCGGTCGGCTACCCCAACGGGCGCGCGCTGGCGGACGACGTCATCGACACGCTGTTCTTCTTCATCTTCAACCAGACCGGCGTGACGGACCTGGTGGGCGCCAACGACAAGTCGTTCCTGAGCACCTTCCCCTACCTCGCGGAGCCGCACCAGCCGCTCTAGAGAAGTGGCAGCGCTGCCGGCCCGGCACGTGGGGAGTAGCCGGACCGGCGGCGACTTCCTCCTCTCCCCGCCGCCTCGACCCATGCCGCACACCCGCCTCTCCGCGGTCGCCGTCTTCCTCCTTGGCGCGGCCGCCTTCGCGCCCGCCCAGAGCCTGGAGCAGCGTCTTGCCGCCGATCCCACGGACACGGTCGCGCTCAGCAAGCTCGCCCTCGAACAGCTCCAGCTCGGCCGCCGCAGCGGCGACCACGAGCCGCTCGCGCGCGCCGAGGAGCTGTTCGGCCGCTGGCTCGAGCAGAGCCCGGACAGCGCCGACGCCTGCGCCGGCCTGGCCTACGCGCGGCTGGGGCGCCACGACTTCGAGGGGGCGCTGGACGCCGCCCGGCGCGCGGCGCTCCGCAAACCCGACAACGGGCTCGTGTGGTCCCTGATCGGCGACATCCACTACGCGCTCGGCAACTACGTCGAGGCGGAGATGGCGTTCCGGCGCCTGGAGGAGCGCGGGCTGACGCTCCAGTCCCTGGCCCGCCTGGGCCTCATCGCCGAGGCCTACGGCCGCTTCGACGAGGCCCTGGGGCTGTTCCGCGACGGCCTGGAGGCCGGACGGCTGCTCGAATCGCCCGCCGCCGACCTGGCCTGGTGCCACAGCATGATCGGGGAGCTGTACCTCCAGCGCGAGCACCTCGATCAGGCCTGCGCGGCCTTCGATCGCGCGCTGCAGCTCGACGCGAACTCCAACTTTGCTGCCCACGGCCGCGCCGAGGTCCTGGCGAAGCGCGGCCAGCCAGCCGAGGCGGAGCGAGTACTGCGTGAGCTGGTGGAGCGAGCGCCGAATCCTCGCTACTGGATCCGGCTCGGAGACGCCCTGGCGGCGCAGGGCAAGGTCGAGGAGGCGGCCCGCTGGTACGCGCAGGCCGAGGCGGACATGCTGGACGACCTGGAGAAGAACGAGCTGGGCCACCTGCGCGACCTGGCGGAGTACTGGCTTGAGCACGGCGGCGACGCCAGGGCGGCCGCGGAGCTGGCGCTGGCGGACCTCCACGAGGTGCGCCACGACATCGGCGCCTACGAGACCGCCGCCTGGGCCCTGCACCTGGCCGGCCGCACGGAGGAGGCGCTGCCGCTCATCGCCGAAGCGCTGCGCCCCGGCGGCGGCGAGACCCGCCTGTGGGAGCGAGCTTCCGAGATCTATGCCGCGGCCGGCAACCAGTTCCAGTCGCGGCGCCTGCTGGCCCTGGCGCAGCAGCGCTCCGGGCGGCGTTGAGGCCGCCGCGGTCCCCGGCGCCGGGCGGGAGCTGTCGTGATACTTGCGTGATCCCGGACGCTAAATCTGCACGCCATCGCGAGCCGGAATAGGCGCTCCGAACTCCCTCGGAAAGCCCACCGAACTCCCGCCGGCCGGCTCGCCCTTCCTCAGCGTTTCTTCGAACCGAGACGGCAATGAAACCGAAGATTTGCACGACCCCTCCCGACGCGGCAGCCGCAGACCCTGTGGATCGCCGCGCCTTCCTCACCCGCGTGGGCCTGGGCGCCGGCGCCGCTGCCCTGACCATGACCGGGATCCCGGGCACGCCCATGCAACCGCGCGCCAAGGCCGAGATCGGCCCGATCCTCGGCGAGAAGCGCCGCAAGAAGGTGCGCGAGGTGCGCTACAAGGCGGCCGACATCGCCTACAACCGGCCCCTGCCTTCGCACCCGGACAACGGCGAAGAGGCGGCATATCCGTACGTGGCCAACTTCAGCAAGGGGATGCCGCACAACAGCCTGGGTGAAGTGGACCCGGTGGCGTATGCGGCCTTGATCCACGCGCTCACCACCGGCAGCGAGGCGGCCTTCGAGTCCATCCCGCTGGGCGGAACGCGCAAGCTGCGCAACCCGCAGTGCGGCCTCGCCACCGACCTGGAAGGGCCGGACTGCTCCCACCTCGCCATGCCGCCGGCGCCGCGCATCGACAGCCCGGAGAACTCGGGCGAGATTATCGAGCTGTACTGGATGGCCTTGTGCCGGGACGTCCCGTTCTCGCGCTACGACACAGACGCGACGGTTGCCGCCGCCTGCGCCGACCTGAACCAGTGCTCGGACTTCCGCGGACCGAAGATGCTGGGCCAGGTCACCCCGCAGACGCTGTTCCGCTTCTCCACGCCTGGCGACGTGGTCGGGCCCTACGTGTCGCAGTTCTTCATGGCGGACGTCAACATCGGCGCCCAGGTGATCCCGGCCCGGATGACCGTGGGACTTCCGGCCACTTACATGACCACCTACGCCGACTGGCTGGCGATCCAGAACGGCTTCGACCCCGGCGCCCTGGAGCCCTTCGATTCCGTGAAGCGCATGCCGCGGAACGGGCGCGACCTGGCGACCTATGTGCACCTCGACCTTCTGTACCAGGCGTACTTCGTCGCGACCCTGCGCCTGATGGGCATGGGCGCGGCCGTGGACGCTGGCAACCCCTACACGCGCTACACGCGCACGGACGCCTTCGGCACCTTCAGCCCCATGCACCTCATGAGCCTGGTGACCGAGGTCGCCACGCGGGCGCTCAAGGCCGTCTGGTTCCAGAAGTGGTACGTGCACCGCCGCCTGCGCCCCGAGGAGTTCGGCGGGCGCATCCACAACCACCTGACCGGCGTCGCCAGCTACCCGATCGACGCCGAGGTGCTGAACAGCCAGGCCGTGGCCGACGTGTTCAGCCAGTACGGCACCTACCTGCTGCCGCAGCCCTGGCCCGAGGCCTGCCCGCTGCACCCGGCCTACGGTTCCGGGCACGCCACCGTGGCCGGCGCCTGCGTGACCATCCTCAAGGCCTGGTTCGACGACGAGGCGCAGTGGCCGAACCCGATGGAGGTCGTCGCCAACGGCACGGACGTGCGCCCGTACCGCGGCCTCGACGCCGGCCAGATGACGATCGGCGGCGAGCTGAACAAGGTGGCCGCCAACGTCGCCTCCGGGCGCAACATGGGCGGCATCCACTGGCGCACCGACGGCGTGGAAGGCCTGAAGCTGGGTGAGGCGGTGGCGATCGGCATCCTGGAAGAGCAGAAGCTCACCTACCAGGAGCCGCACTCGTTCAGCCTGACCAAGTTCGACGGCACGCGGATCACCATCTAGCGCCGTCCGGAACGCGAGTCCGGAAACTGTGGCGTTTGGTGCCGTCCCGGCACCAAGCGCCACGGCTCCCGGCTCAGCGCGCCTCGGCGCGCCGCCAGGGGATCGAATGCGACAGGCCCACGTCGGCGATGGCGCTGACGTCGTCGAAATCGCGCATGTCGGCGTCGGTGATCCCCAGGCCGTGCTGGCTCACGAGCAGGTTGTCGTTGTCGTCGCCGTGCACGTCGCCGAACCAGCGGAAGCCCAGCACCAGCTCGCCCTCGCGCCAGCAGGCCGCCACCGGCGACTGGGTGGTGGTCCACTCGTCGTAGAAGCGCCGCAGGCGCCATCCGGAATTCTGGCTCCGGTCGCCGATGGGGATGGCTTCGTAGAAGCAGGCGTTGGGCCCGCACACGCCTGCGGCGATGAAGTGCAAGCGCCTCGGCGTGCCGTCCTCAACCAGGAGCACGGGCCGGGAGTTGCCGTACCAGCCAGCGCCGTCGCCGCCGACGACCTCCGAAGAGGCCTCGGCGAAGCCTCCCTCGGGCACACGCCGCAGCCGCGTGAGCCTCCATCCACGCTGGTCGCCGCTGGTGAAGCTGCCGCCGACCACCAGCTCGCCGCTGTCCGGGTCCTCGACCGCTCCGGGCGTGGCGTCGCAGCGCAGTCCGGGCAGCTCTTGGGCCGCGCCGAAGGCGCTGCCACTCCACTCCAGGGCCCGCACCGGGGAAGCGGCATCCCGCCACAGCAGCACCAGCAGGCGTCCCTGGAACACCACGGCGCTCACGCCGCAGCCGGTGCTGTCGGGCAGCAGGAGACGCGGCGCACCCGCCAGCGCCTCGGCGCTGGGGGCGTGCAGCGCCAGCACGCCGGCCTCGGTCGGCGCCAGCAGGAAGAGCTCGCCCTGGCTGGAGCTGGCCCAGGGATCGCCCGTCATGGCCACGTCCGGGATCTCCTGCGGATCGCTCCACTGGCCCTCGCCGAGGCAGCGCCGCCACAGCAGGCGCCGGTCGCGCTCCACCGCGAACAGATAGGTCTGCCCCGCGTGCGCCGCCAGCGCCGGCGCGACCATGGTCTTCCCGACCCCGTGGCGCACGCCGCCGTCGACGCCGTACACGTCGGTGATGTCGGCGCGCACCGGATCGGTGTCGAAGACGCCGTTGCGGTTCCAGTCGATCCAGGTGGCCTCGCCCTCGGCCTTCAGGCGGAAGGCGTACGGCCCCTTCTCGAGGAAGGACAGCTTCGTGTAGGGCTTGGCCACTCTCTCGGCCAGGCGGGTCTCGTTGAGCGTCAGGTCGGCCAGCTCGCCGCGGCTGTAGTGGATGGCGTTGCCGTCGTCGTTGAAGCCGTAGCTGTAGGAATAGCTCATGAGCGAGGTGTAGGTCGGACAGCCGCCCGGAAGGTCGCCCCCACAGTGACCGAGGCCGACCTGGTGGCCGAACTCGTGCAGGAAGCTGGCATAGAAAGCGCCCGCGCCGCAGCCTCCCGACTCCGCCATCTCTCCCGCCTGACCGCCGCCGCCGTTGTAGATGATCATGTAGTGGGCGAGGCCGCGCGCGAGCGGCGGGATCATGGCTTCGCCGAGCTCCCACCAGGGCCGCGCGTCGGCCGCGGGCAGCGGCGGCAGCCAGATCGGGTGCAAGGCCAGGCCGGTGCTGCCGTCCGGGTTGGGATTGCCGAGGCTGGCCCAGTACTGCACCACGCGCTCCATCTCGCGCCGGCAGTGGGCGCCGTCCACGTCCTCCTTGCGCTGCACGTACACGAAGCAGTCCTTGTGCGTGGGGGAGGCGCCGAGCGCCGCCAGGTCGAAAGCGCCTTCGCCGCGCACCTCCCAGCCGTCCAGCAGGCCGTCGTGATCCGTGTCGGCGTCCAGCGGATCGCTGCCGAGGCGCGCCTCCGTGGCGGCGTCCAGGCCGTCGCCGTCCGCGTCCGGAGCGCCCGCGCCGTACGCGAGCCAGGCGAGGACGTCTCGACCCGTCCGCCAGGCGTTGTCGCGCCGGAAGGCGATCAGATCGTCGCAACGGTCGCCGTTGACGTCGCCGGCGATGATCCCCGCGCCCGGGTAGTCGCGCAGGAAGGGCAGGTCCAGGGGCGCATCCGGCGCGGCCGCGAGCCGCAGCCGCCCCTCCGCAACACGATCCTCCAGGCCGTCGCCGTCGAAGTCCCCGGTCAGGGCGCGCGGCTCCGCGCTTGCCGACGCAGCGTCCGGCGGCGGCAGTGTGCCGCCCTCCTCGCGCACGGACCAGCTCCCATCGGCGGCGCGCGCCGCCACGCGGCGTTCGCCGTCGCCGCGGGTGATCAGGATCTCGCTGCGTCCCTCCGCCCCGGGGCGTGCCACGGCGGAGACGACGCCTCCGCCGAGATCGGCCAGCACCTGCCCCGGCCAGGCGTGCTTGCCGCCGCGCACGCTCAAGGCCACGTCCACGCTGCCCGGATCGCCCGGGTGCACGGCGATGAGGTCGCCGAAACCGTCTCCGTCCAGGTCCGCCAGCAGGAGGATGCTGGCATCGTCGCCGAAGCCGGGCGCGAGCAGTCGCGCCTTGGTGAACTGGAGGGCGGGGGGAGCGGAATCCTGCAGGAGGGCAAGGAAGAGCGGCGGCAGCATGGAGGGATCGGTCAGGGTACCGCGGCCTGCGGCTCGCAGATGTACAAGCGCTTCGATGCGGCCATCGCGACTGATTCTAGGCGCCGGCGCGCGCGGCTTCCGGGGCCCGCCGCAGGCGCGCCAGCGCCGTCGCCGCCAGGTAAAGCGCCAGCAGGATGAAGGCGGCCGCGCCCAGCCCGTTGAGCAGCTCGACGTCCAGCCCGTGCGTGGCCGCCAGGTTCGCGAGCAGCAGGCGCATGAGCGCCCAGAGCGTGACGACCAGCACGAACAACATCGGCACGAGCGCGAAGCCGGCGGGCCGGCGGCGCGCGTGCAGCCAGACGCCCACGGCCATGAGCGTGAGGGCCGCGAGCAGCTGGTTCGACGCGCCGAACAGGGTCCAGAAGCGCGCCCAGCTGCCACCGCCGCCGAAGACCAGGAAGAGCAGCGGCAAGGTGATGGTGAGCAGCGTGCCGACCAGGGCGCCCGCGCGCCCGCGCCAGCCGGTCAGCTCCTGCACCATGTAGCGGCCCAGGCGCGTCGTCACGTCCAGCGTATCGAACACGAACGTGGAGAAGGCCATGGCGCCGAAGGTGACCGCGAAGCGGTAGTTATGCTCGCCGACCAGCAGGGTCATGAAGCGGCCGATGCCGTTGCCGTAGATGGTGCCCGGCGCGGCGCCGGCCAGGTCCTCCGGCCGTGCGATCATCACCGTCACCAGGGCGATCAGCGCCACGAAAGCCTCGGCCAGCATGGCGCCGTAGCCGATCACCCGCATGTGCGACTCCTTCGCCACCTGCTTGGACGTGGTACCGGAGCAGACCAGCCCGTGGAAGCCGGAGCAGGCGCCGCAGGCGATGGTCACGAACAGGAAGGGGAACAGCGCCCCGGAGGCCCCGCCCGCATTCCAGGACTTGAAGGCCGGCTGCTGGATGTCGTAGCCGCCGAACAGGACGCCGATGACGCCCATGGCCAGCGCCGCGTAGAGGACGAAGCCGCCCAGGTAGCCGCGCGGCTGCAGCAGGGCCCACACGGGCGCCACGGAGGCCACGCAGCAGTAGGCCAGGATGATCAGGGCCCAGCCCAGGTGATCGAGAACCAGGACTTCGGAGACCAGGGTGCCGAGCCAGGCAACGCCGAAGGTCGCGGGCACGAACACGAGCGTGAGCAGCCATAGCGGCGGCCGCAGCCAGCGCTGGAGCAGCCCCATCACCACGGCCAGCAGCAGGTACATGGCGCTCGCGGCCGCCACGGCACCGCCCGCGTTGAAGCGCGTCCCGGCCTGCTGCAGCTCCTCGGTGCCGCTCACGAAGGTTCCCGCGGTGATGTCAGCGAACGCGATGATCACGTACACCAGCGCGATCCAGATGAAGCCCATCATGGCCCTTCCGGCGCGCGCTCCCAGGTACTCGCGCGCGATCGCGGCCAGCGAGCGGCCGCCGTGGCGGACCGACGCGGTCAGGCTGGTGAAGTCGTGCACGGCGCCGATGAAGACCACGCCGAAGCCGATCCAGAGCAGGCAGGGCAGCCAGCCGAAGCTCTGGCAGGCGATGATCGGGCCGGCGATCGGGCCGGCGGCGGCGATGGCGCTGAAGTGCTGGGCGAACAGGTAGAAGGGCCGCGCGGGCACGAAGTCCATGCCGTCGTTGACGGACTGCGCCGGCGTGGGGCGCGCGTCGTCGAGGCGCAGGCGGCGTGCGACGAAGCCCCCGTACAGGTGATAACCGGCGAGCAGGAGCGCCAGGAAGCCCAGCGCGAGCAGCGGGAGCGCCACGGCGCCATGCTAGCCTCCTCGCGTGCGCTGGCCGCTGCACGTCCGCATCCTGCTCGGCGCCGGGCTGGGCGCCGCTGCTGGCGTCGCGGCGCACACGCTGCTGCCGCCGGGGCTCGTGAACATCCTCGTGGATTCGATCGCGGACCCGGTCGGCCAGGTGTTCCTGCGCCTCTTGTTCCTGCTGGTGCTGCCCTTGATCTTCGCGGCGCTGACGCTGGGAGTGGCCGGCCTCCAGGACCTGGGGCAGCTCGGACGCATGGGGCTGAAGACGCTGGCCTACACCGTGGTGGCCTCGCTGATCGCGGTGACCCTGGGCCTGCTCCTGGCCAACCTGCTCGGCCCGGGGCGCGGCATCAGCGACGAGCTGCGCGCCCGCATTGTGGCGCACGCGCAGGACCCATCCGGGGTGATCGCGGCGGCCAAGTCGGCGCCGACCTTGAAGGACTTCCTGATCCAGATCGTGCCCACCAATCCGCTGGAGGCCGCCGCCAAGGGCGACTACCTGGGATGGATGTTCTTTTCCCTGCTGTTCGGCGTCGGCCTGTGCCTCACCCGCACGGAGGGGGCGCGGCGCTTCGAGGCGGCCCTGCAGGGCCTCTACGACGTGTGCATGCGCCTGATCGGCGTGGTCATCTCGCTGGCGCCCATCGGCGTGTTCGCCCTGCTGTTCACCCTCACCGCCCGGCTCGGCTACGAGATCCTGGAGCAGTTGCTGCGCTACGTGGGCGTCGTGCTGCTGGCTCTCGGCATCCACCAGTTCGTGGTGTATTCCCTGGCGGTGCGCCTGCTTGGCGGCATGAGCCCGCGCGCCTTCTTCCGCGGCATCACCGAGGCCATGGTGACGGCGTTCTCCACGTCCTCCAGCAACGCCACCTTGCCCACCACGCTCAAGGTGGCCGAGGAGAAGCTCAAGCTGCCGGCCGAGGTCAGCCGCTTCGTCCTGACCATCGGCGCCACCGCCAACCAGAACGGCACCGCCCTGTTCGCCGGGGTCACGGTGCTGTTCCTGGCGCAGTTCTACGGCGTGGAGCTGAGCCTGCAGCAGCAGGTGACGATCGGCGCCATCTGCGTGGTCAGCGGGATCGGGACCGCAGGCATCCCGAGCGGCTCCCTGCCTGTGGTGGCGATGCTGCTCGGCCTCGTCCACGTCCCGGTCGAGGGCATCGGCCTGGTGCTGGGCGTGGACCGCTTCCTGGACATGTGCCGCACCACCCTCAACGTGACCGGCGACCTCTCGGCAGCGGTGGTGGTGGCGCGCGGCGAGAAGGGGCTGGGCCGTGCCGGATCGTGACGCGGCCCTGGCGCTTATCTGCCGGGCTTGGCCTGCGCGTCGGCCGCGGCCGCCTGCGGCTGCACGATCACCACGGAAGCGCGCTCCCTGGGCAGGTACTGCCGGGCCAGCTCGCTCAGCTCCTCCGCGGAGATCGCCTCCAGGTCCCTCCACACGCTGCGCACGTCCTCGAGCGCCTCGGGGCGGTTGTGCAGGTCGCTGACGGCCGCGAGCCAGAAGCCGTTGGTCTCCTGCTGGTCGCGCACGTGCTTGAGCAGCGGTTCCTTCATGCGCTCCAGCTCCTCGCCGGTGACGCCGTCCTCGGCCAGCGACTCGGCCACGTTCAGGCACTCGGCCAGCAGCGGCTCGGCCTGGTCGGGCGCCGCCACGGCCTGCATCATGAGGAAGCCGAGCTCGGGGAACACGGTGCTGGACTCGGCTGCGGCGCCCGGGCTGTAGCTCGCCCCCAGCTTCTCGCGCACCTCGACCCTGAGCCGGTCGGCCACCACTTCGCCGAGCAGCGTCAACGCACGGCGCGTGCGCGGATCACGGCCGTCGGTCGTGGGGAAGGCCACCAGGATCAGGGCGTTCTGGATCTGCGTGTCCACCGCGTGCTCCTGGCGCAGGCCGGAGCGCATGCCCGGGAACCTCAGGTTGGCGCTCACGTCCTCCGGCGCGGAGCGCGGCGGCAGCTTGCCGAAGCTGCGCGCCGCCGCGGCCACGGTCTCCTCCACGTCCAGGTCGCCGATGAACACCACGTCCAGCGGGTCGGACTGGAGGTGCGGCGCCATCCACTCCTGCATCTGCTCGAGGGTCACCGCCTCCACAGCCGCCTGCGGGGGCAGGCCGAAGCGCGGGTCGCCGCCGTGCAATGCGGGAATGAAGTCGGTCATGATCGGACCCGCCTGCTGGTGGCGCAGCATCTCGTAGGTCTGCGGCACGCGCTTGCGGAAGCTGCGCAGGCCTTCTTCGCGCCAGCCCGGGTGCTGCAGGTAGGCGCACATGAGCTCGCACTGCAGCAGCAGGTCCTCGGAGGTGGTGGAGCCGCTGAACACGAACGCATCCGTGCCCACGGAGACCGACACGCCGGCCACGCGGCCGGCAGTGAGCCGGCGCAGATCGTCCTCGCTGTGCGCCTCCAGGCCGCAGCGGTCGAACACCTGGTCGGCCACGTACACCAGCGGATAGCGCTCCGGTGGCAAGGTCAGCGAGCCGGCGCCGAGCTGCGCCGAGACCAGCACCTGCTTGTCCTTGAAGGCGGTCTTCTTGATCCACAGCCGCACGCCGTTCTCGAACTGCACGCGGTGGATGTCCAGGTCCTCCACGTGTTCGCGCTCCGCCACCACGCCCGGGTCGTCCGGGCTGGAGGCGTAGGCGAACGCGTCCGCGGCGATCTCCGCAGGCTTTTCCACCTCCACCTTGCGGCTGCCCTCCCAGGCCTGCTCCAGCAGCTCGCCTGCCTGCGCCCCGAGATCCAGCCCGCCGGTCGCGGCCAGGATGAGCGTCCCCGTCCTCCAGGACCCGGCCAGGGCCATGCGGCAGCCCTCCACCGTCAGCTTCTCGATGGCCGGCTGCAACAGTTCCAGCGTGGTGCGTGCGTCGGCCAGGATGGCCGGGTTCTCGGCCGCCGCGAGCAGGGCCTGCAGGTACGCCGGGCTGCCCACGGTCGCCTCCTGCTCCACGCTCTCCCGCAGCTCGCGCAGCGCGTTGGAACGCGCCTCCTCCAGCTCCGCCTGCTGGAAGCCGTAGGTCAGGGCGCGGCGCAGCTCCTGCTCGCAGGCGGCCAGGGCTTCGCGCCATTGCTCCGGCTTGCAGGTGATCCGCAGCGTCTCGCCCTGGAACACGCCCAGCGTGTCCGGGCCCTCGGCGCGGCTGGCGAACGCCCGCAGGAACGGCGCCCCGTCTTCCTTGGCCAGCTCCTGCAGGCGCAGGTTGAGCATGCTGCGCGCGTACTGGGCCGGAATGCGCCGCAGCATCTCGGCCCGCGTCAGCCGCTCCTCAACGTCCGGCTCCAGCATGGCGACCTCGATGCTGACCGAGGGAATCTCGCGCTCGAACACGCTGAAGAAGCGGTGCGCGAAGCTGGGCGCGCCCGGCGCCGGCTCCTGCGCCAGGGGCGCCGCCGGGGCGGCCCAGGTGCGGAACGCCTCGCGGATCAAGCCCTCCGGGTCGAGCTCTCCAAGGTCGCCGACCAGGATCAGGGTCGCGTTCTCGGGCCGGTACCACTTCTCGTAGAACGCGCGCACGCCGGCCGCAGTGAAGGCGTCACGGTCCGCCTGGACCCCGATGGGCAGGCGCTCCGGCACGCGCGTTCCGTCCATGGCCAGGCGCAGCATCTGCACCAGCACGCGGTAGCCGGCCGAGTCGCGTTCGCGCTCCTCGCCGTCGATGACGCCCTTCTCCGCCTCCACTTCCTGCTCGTCGATGAGCAGGCCGTCGGCGAAATCGCGCAGCACCTGCAGGCCCTCCCGCAGCGAGTCGGCCCCGGAATCGGGCAGGTCGAGCTGGTAGATGGTCTCGCCGAAGCTGGTGAACGCGTTGGTGTCGGCGCCGAAGGCCATGCCGTGCTTCTGGAACCACTCCACCAGCGTGCCCGCCGGGAAGTTGCGCGAGCCGTTGAAGGCCATGTGCTCCAGGAAGTGGGCCATCCCGCGCTCGCCTTCGCCCTCGGCCAGGCTGCCGGCGTTGATGTGCAGGCGCAGGTAGCTGCGCTCCTCCGGCTTGGGATTGGCCATCCACACCCAGCGCATGCCGTTGTCCAGCTCCCCAAAGTGCATGCGCGGGTTGACCGGGATGTCCGAGCCTTCGAAGGGCCACGGACGCGGCTCCACCGGGCGCTCCTGGGACCACAGGGGGGCCGCGGACAGAGTCGCGGCCAGCAACAACAGGGTGCGCGGGCTCATCGGATTCCGATGATTCTAGGACAAATACGGCGGCGCCGGGCGCTCCTGCGGCGGGTCCAGCGACCGGCCGCGGCGCATGGCGGCGACGGCGTTCAGCGCCGCCGGGGCGTCGTTGTGCGAGTGCGTGAAGCCCATGCGCCGCTCCGCCGCCACGGTTTCGGCGCTGCGGAAGGCCACCACGTAGGCGCGGCGCCAGTTGTCGCGGCTGCGGTTGCCCCCGGAGCCGTGCACCACGCGCTCGCTCAGCACCACGACGTCGCCGCGGCTCGCCGGGACACACTGGATGCGGTCGCGCGCCTCGTCCACCACGGCCACGAGCGTGTGCGACTTGCCGCGGTCGCCGCCCATCGGCAGGTGCGGCCGCAGCTCCGGCTCCCGGTGCGAGCCCACCACGAAGCGCAGGCAGCCGTTCTCCTCGCTCGCAGCGTCCACGGCCAGCCAGCAGGTGGCGGTGCGCGTGTCCTCGGTCACCGGCCAGTAGGCCAGGTCCTGGTGCCAGTGGAACACCGCGTCCTGCCGGCCCGGGCGCTTGGCCAGGAGCTGGTCGTAGTCCAGGACCATGCCCGGCCCGCACAGCTGCCCGGCGATCGCGGCGGCGCGCCGCTCGTACAGGTTGCCGCGCCAGGCCGGGTGGTACTTGCGTGGCAGCATGATGTTGACCACGGAGAAGTCCTCGGCGCGCCGCGAGT
The DNA here is from genome assembly GCA_004295085.1 of Planctomycetota bacterium. Classification (GTDB taxonomy): domain Bacteria; phylum Planctomycetota; class UBA1135; order UBA1135; family UBA1135; genus SHNF01. Next base: position 255,561 of record SHNF01000018.1, read on the forward strand.
ATTCGCTGGACATGTCGCAGAAGTCCTTGCCGGGCACCGGAATGTCCCCGCGCAGGAAGCGCTGGAAGGTCGCCTCCACGGCGGCAAGCTCGTCCTCGTCGAGAACGCCGGGCAGGTGCACGAAGCCGTCCTCAGTGAAGCGTCGCCGGTCCGCTTCCATGATCTCGTAGGCGTCGCCGCGCCGGCGTGCCGGGGTCGAGCGCAACGGAGTCATGGGCCCGAGTGTAAGTTCCGCCCGGATCCCGTGCCCGCGTTCACTGGTGAAACGGAGGTGCCGGCCGCCATTCACGGGTCCGGCCTGTGGACATTTTCCGGCGGGCGGGATTGAAGCCCTGGATTGCCGGCTGGATAATCCAATCGGTCTGGGAGTTTGACCCCGGACCGCACGCGGGATCCAGAGAAAGACCCTAGCCTGAACTGGTGTGCCCGGACCGACTGTGATGATTGCCCGAAGGATCGCTGCCGGTTTTTTCCCCTCTTCACTTCGGGCATCAGTCGGATCCGAGGAATGGTGAACATCTACGTTGGCAACATCCCCTTTACCACGCAGGAGGGGGAGCTCCGCACCTTGTTCGGCCAGTACGGCGAAGTGACCGCCGTGAGCGTGATCACGGACCGTGAGACCGGCCGGTCACGCGGGTTCGCGTTCGTGGAGATGGCCAAGGACGAGGAAGGCCGCGCGGCCATCACCGCCGTCAACGGCTCGCAGATGGGCGGTCGCAGCCTGGTCGTGAACGAGGCCCGGCCGCGGGAAGCCCGCCCGGCCCGCGCCTTCGGTGGCGGGGGTGGTGGCGGCGGCGGCGGTTACGCGGGAGGCGGGGCAGGGGGCGGTCGCGGCTTCGAGCGGCGCGATCGCGGGGGTCCCGACCGGCGCGACCGCAACGAACGCGGTGGCGGACGCGGCCGCGAGCGCGAGAAGGAGGACTTCGAGGAAGGCTACTGATCCCGCCGGCGCTGCCCGCGGGTCACCGGCCCGCGTGGTCCGGAGGGGCGGCGCAAGCCGCCCCTCCGCGCTTTGCCTGAACCTATCATGAGGGTATGCGCGCCTGGGCCCTCTGGTCCGCCCTCGGCATCGCCACGTTCCTGGCCGGCGCCGCCTCTCCCTCTATCTTCTCTTCCGGCGACGCCATGGCCGGCGCGGCCCGGCGCTTCGTAGCCACGCTCGACGCGCGCCAGCGCGAGCAGGCGCTCGTTGCCTTCGACGACGCCGAGCGCCGCAACTGGCACTTCGTCCCGCGCAGCCGGCGCGGCCTCGCGCTCCGGGACATGAGCGAGGTGCAGCGGCGCGCGGCCCATGATCTCCTGCGCAGCGCGCTCAGCTCCGGCGGCTACCTGAAGGCCACCGGCGTCCTGCAGCTGGAAGCGATCCTGCGCGATCTGGAGGACAACGCCGGCCGCGATCCCGGCCTCTATCACGTCACGGTGTTCGGCGAGCCGGGGAGCGGCCCCTGGGGATGGCGCGTCGAGGGCCATCACCTGTCCCTCAACTTCAGCGCCGTCGCGGACGAGCGCGCGGCCACGACGCCGTCCTTCCTCGGCGCCAATCCGGCCGAGGTGGCGGATGGCCCGCACGCCGGCTGGCGCCTGCTCTCGGCCGAAGAGGACCTGGGCCGCGAGCTGCTGCGCTCCCTGGACGCCGGGCAGCGCCAGCAGGCCGTGATCGCCGAGGACGCGCCGGCGGACATCCTGTTCGGCCCGGGCAAGGCGCCCGACTTCGACCAGCCCGTCGGGCTGCCCTGGTCGGCCATGAACGCCGAGCAGCACGCGCTGCTGTGGCGCCTGATCCAGGAGTACGCCAACAACCTGCGGGCCGACCTGGCCAAGGCCCAGCTGGCCCGCATCAGCCCGGGCAACGCCGACGAGCTGCGCTTCGCCTGGGCCGGCGGCGCGGAGCCCGGCCAGGGCCACTATTACCGCATCAGCGGCCCGACCTTCGTCATCGAGTACGACAACACCCAGGGCGGCGCCAACCACGTGCACACCTGCTGGCGCGACCGCGACGACTTCGGCGAGGACCTGCTGCGCCGCCACCACGCGGAGCAGCACCCGAAATGAGCCACCCCTACGCGCGCGAGCGCGTCGAGAACTGGGCCGCCGACTTCTGCGCCAGCGACGCCGCGCGCGCCTTCCCGCCCGGCGCCCGCGAGCCGTCGCTGCTCGCTACCTTCCTTCTGGCCGCCTGCTCCGTGCGCGACGTGGAGCCGGAAGACGTCGAGGACGAAGACCTCAAGACTGCCCTGCTGCAGCGCGTGGCGCGCCTGAACCTGTCCCCGGAGGCCCGAGAGCACGCTCCAGCCCTCTGCGGCGCCTTCCTGGAGTTCCTGGCGGCTGAAGGGCGCCTGTCCGGCGGCCGCGCGAAAGGCGCCTACGTGTGCGCGCTGCGCGGCGCCTTCGCCGCCGCCACCGGCCAGGAGGACCAGCTCGCGCGCCGCGGCCGGAAGATCGACCGCAACGGCCCCTGCCCCTGCGGCAGCGGCCGCAAGTACAAGAAGTGCTGCATGAACCTGCTGGAGCAGGGCTGAGGAAGCGAGTCCTCGAGGCTTACGGCCGAGGCGCGAGCGGGCTTATCGGCGATTCGGTCCGCCACCCCGCGGGCCGCGGCTTTCCCTCGGTTGGGCTTCGTTGACCTTCAGCTCTCGAGACTCGAGGCGGAAGCCGTTCAAGGCCTTGATCGCAGCCTGGCCTTCCGCGGCGCCCATCTCGACGAAGCCGAAGCCGCGCGGGCGGCTCGTCTCACGATCCATGACGACCGTGGCCGATTGGACCGGGCCGTACGGCTCGAACAAGAGGCGGAGGGCGTTGTCATCAACGCTGAAGGGTAGATTTCCTACGTAGATGTTCATGTCTTTTCTTGACCGACCCGAGCAACGGAACAACCGACGAAAGCCACACTCGGGAGAGATTCCAATCGGTGAGCCGCCACTTGACGGTGGATTCGGCTCGATGAATCAATCAGGCTAGCACTTCTGTTCCGTCCGCGCAAGGAAAGTCTCTTCCCGGTCGGTCGCCAGCCGGCCCCACTGCGCCGGAGGGGAACCAAGCCCGGCGTAGGGATTCGGAGGTTCGGCAATCTCCGGATCTCTTCGCGGTCACGTCAGCTCTCGATCTGAATCTCAAGCACGGAAGCCGTCTCAGGGTCCGCGGGCGCCTCCAGCGCGAACGGCGGGTCCAGGCGCACGACGGCCTGCCCGTCCGTGATCGACAGGTTCGCGGGCACTTCCTTTCCGGCGAGGCGAACCCGCACCCGCGCGCTGCGTGCATCCGGAGGCAGAGGCAAGCCGAGTTGCTGGAGAGCAAGACGTCCCCAACGCAGCTTCAAGGTGGCGGTCAAGCGTTGGGGAGCCATCTGCTGCTCGTACGTGCCCCAGCCTTCGGCGGCGGTGAAGGCGGCGCGGAAGTTTTCGGGGTTGAGGCGCGGGGCGAAGGCGATGCGGCCGGCCGGGCCGTCGTACTCGAAGCCGCACAGCGCGGTGAAGACGCCCCAGGACGCCAGCGCGCGCGCGTAGTGGTCGCCGCATTCGACTTCGTTCCAGGGGTTGTGCTTGCGGCCGTCGTAGCGCTCGTGGATGGCACGCACGATTGCGAGCGCTTCGGTCAGCATGCCTTCCCAGACCATGTGTCCGGCCACCTGGTACTCGATGCCGGTCCAGACCTCCTCGCGGTAGCGCACGCCTTCCTTGAGATACTCGCTGCGCGGCCAGGTGCAGGTGAAGAGCCCGGCTTCCCCCGGCGTCACGAACCAGCGCTCGGGCGGGTGCGCGGCGTTCTGCGGGCCGATGTCCGGCGCCCAGTTGTATTTCCAGACCGATTGCAGGGCCGCGCGCACCGCCTGGGGCGGATACAGGTAGCCCAGGCCGAGCTGGTGCGCCCAGCCCTGGCCGAACATCTGGTCGGCGAGGCACCCGGGGCCGTACTGCCACTTCCCATGCTGCTGCAGGTCCACTTCCTGGATGAAGTACTCGCCGTTGAAGAGGCGCTCCATGCTGCGCCGCGAGCCCTGCTCGGACAGCTCGCGGCAGCGCCCGGCGAAGGCGAAGTCGCCCATGCGTTGCGCCATCTCCTGCCCGGCGCGCAGCGCGGCCAGGTACAGGGCGCCCACGAAGCTGTTCGGGCCCTCGAAGTTGATGTCGTAGGTGTTGTGCTGCGAGTCCTCGATCAGGCCGTCGGCCTGGTCGCCGTCGTGGCCGATCAAGAACTCCAGCGCCTGTTTGATCCGGGGCCAGTGCTCGCGCAGGAACGCGTCGTCCTGGCTGCACAGGTGCTCGCGGTAAGCCTTCAGGATGGTGCCGCACTGGCCGTCGGCGGCGTACCAGTCGTTGCCGCGGAAGCCGACCAGGCCAGTGTCGTGGAAGGCCACGCCGAAGTCCTGGTGGCGCCGCACGCTGCGCTCCAGCTCCGGGAACAGTCGGCCGAGCGCGTGCGCGTAGTTCCAGACATGGGTGCAGGTGCCTTCGCAGCAGCCGACGCCCTCCCAGGCCCAAAAACGGCCGTTCCCGCGCCATTCGGTCAGGCCCGTGGCCAGGTTGGCGACCGGCGCGTGCAGGCGGTCCAGCAGCCAGTGGGGGAGGGTGCTGTCGTACCAGGTTGCGTGCCAGCGCTCCGTGTGCTCGCGCAGCAGTGCGCAGTTGCGCGCGACGTAGCGCATGACGTCGTCAACCCCGGCGAAGCGCGTGTTGTAGAAGACGCCATGCTCCTTGTTGGGGAAGTGCCAGGCCAGGATCACTGTGGCTTCGCCGCGCCCGCCCGGACGCAGGCTCCCGCCGTGCCACAGGACGCCGCCCCAGGGCGCCTGCGGCCCAAGCGCCTCCTCTTCCGAGTACTCGTGGCTCCAGGCCTCGGTGTCCGGCGCGTTCTCCAGCTCCGGGCCGGGCAGGATGCCCAATGCCACGCCGCCGTTGTCCAGGCGCCGGGCCCAGGGCTCCGCGCGCCCGCGCCGCGGCCGGGATTCCATCTGGATCTGGTCCACGTTGACGTGGCCCCAGCCGCCGCTCTCGGCGTCCACGATCTCGACGCGCGCCTTCCTGCCCAGGTGGGCCTGGACGTCGAAGGAGTGCCACAGCAGCAGCTCGCTGTTGCGCCCCTCGGCGCTGGCGACGCCCTGTCCGTCCACCAGCAGGTTCACGCAGGTCTTGCCGGCATGCTTGCCGCCGCCGATGAGGAAGTTGAGATACGGCCGCTCCAGCGTGAACTCCGGCGACAGCAGGCGCCCGTGCGGCCCGTCGCCGCCGCGGTACGTGTTGACGAGCCCCTGCCCCAGGAAGCCGCTCACCGGGTTCTGGTCGGGCAGCGTGCCGGTGGCCGGACCGGGGCCGAAGGCCGCGCCCTCCACGGTCCATCCGGCATAGTCGCGGCCCTCGAAATCGGCGATCACGATCGGGGCTGCGCCGCGCGCGCTCCCGGGCTCGCGCGCGCCGAAGCGCACCCACAGGGCGGCGCTGGCATCGTCGTCGCCGGTTTCGACCGTGCGCACCAGCTCCATGCCGTCGGCGGCGCTGCTGCGGCCGGCCGGGCTCTCCACGCGCAGGCGCAGCGTGAAGCCGAGCGCCTGGCCCGAAGTGTTCTCCACCGCGTAGCACAGGATGGCGGCAGGCAGGGCCGAATCGGCCGCGTGCAAGGGGATGAACGGCGAGAAGGCCTGCAGCGTGATCCGCAGCGGGAAGTCATCCGCGGCATACGTGACGAAGGCCAGCGGATACTCGCCCGCGAATTCCAGCGCGGGAAAGCCGGTGCGGTCCAGGCTGCGCGTCTCCGCGCGCCCGTCCGCCCATTCGGCGGTGATCAGGATCTGGTGCGGCAGGTCCGACTGCGGCGTGCGCCGCTGGTAATTGGCGGCGCCGTAGCCGGAGAATCGATGCTCCTGGAACAGGTTCCATTCCGCCAGGCGCCCCGCGCCGGTGAGGTACAGCTGGCCGGCGGCGATGCCGCCCACCGGCATGGCCAGTGTGTCCAGCGCGTCGCCGCGGTACACCTTGCGCTCTCCCTTCGCGGTCAGCGCGCGCACCCACTGCGGATCCAGCTTCTTCTCGGCCGGCACGTGATGGCTGATGCGCGCGGCTGCGGCCGGCTCCTGGCGCAGCAGCGGGAGCAGGGGCAGCGCGGCGGCTCCGCCTCCGGCGGCCTTCAGGAAGTGGCGCCGGTCCACGGCGTTGCGGTCATCGGGCATGGCAGGACCTCGTTCCCGGGGCGCCGAGTCTAGCGGTCCGCCCGGGCCGCCCGGCTCCAGGAAGGAGATCCCCGCGATTGCGTGTGACGTACCATGAGCACCCGTCATCCAAGCAGTACCCCGGCGCAGCGGCGCCGGCCCCTAGTCCCAGATCCGGAGCAACGCAATCCATGAAGTCCCACCTCAGCCGCAGCAACGCGCGCGTCCAGCGCGCCGCTTCCGTGGTCGCCCTGGCCGTGTCCGGCCTGTTCGCCGGCAGCATTGCCGGCTGCACCAGTCCTGACGAGCAGGGCTCGAGCAGCGAGAGCTCCATGGCCGCGCATGCCTGCGCCGGTATGAACGCGTGCAAGGGCCAGGGCGGCTGCAAGACGGCCAGCCACGCCTGCGCCGGCCAGAACGCGTGCAAGGGCCAGGGCGGATGCGCCACGGTGGATCACCACAGCTGCGCGGGCAAGAACGCGTGCAAGGGCCAGGGCGGCTGCAAGACGGCCAGCCACGCCTGCGCCGGCCAGAACGCGTGCAAGGGCCAGGGCGGCTGCGCCGTGCCGGTCAAGCACTAGCTCGGCGAAGCAGCAGCGCCGGCGAGGATCCGCTCCGCGCCGGCGCGCTCGACTTCCTTGACGCCACGGCGTCGCTCGCCTCCCAGCAGCCTGCCTGCGCTGCATGAAGAAGCTGCTCCTGCTCCTTCCGCTGGTCGCCGCCGCGCTGGTGGCCTTCTTCCTGCTCCGGGACCGGATCCCGGAGTTCGTGGAGTGGGTGCGCGGGCGCGGGGTGCTCGGCGCGCTCCTGATCGGCTTGGTCTACGTGGCGGCGGTGGCCCTCCTCGTGCCCGCATCCGCTCTGACCCTCGCCATCGGCTTCATTTATGGACCGGTCGTCGGCACCGCCATCGTGTCGCCGGCCAGCGTCGTGGGCGCCACGGTGGCCTTCCTGCTCGCCCGGACACTCCTGCGCAAGCCGGTGGAACAGAAGTTCGGCGCCAGCCCGCGCTTCAAGGCCCTGGACCGCGCCATCGAGAAGGACGGGCTGAAGATCCTGATCCTGACCCGCCTGTCCCCCGTGATCCCGTTCGGTCCGCTGAACTACCTGTTCGGCCTGACGCGGATGCCGCTCCTTCCCTACGTTCTCGGCTCCTTCGTCGGCATGCTGCCGGGCACCTTCCTGTACGTCTATCTTGGCTCCACCCTGGAGGACGTGTCGCAGATCGTGAGCGGCGGCGCGTCTGCGGGCGGCGCCGGAACTGTGCTGAAGTGGGCCGGCCTGGCCGCGACCGTCGTCGTGACCGTGTACATCACCCTCATCGCGCGCAAGGCCTTCCGCGAGGCGGCGCCGGAGGTCGCGACAGAGGCGGCGGACGCGAACCAGTAGGCTGGAGCGCGCCGTGGCCATCCTGCAGCAGGACATCTACGACCAGCGTTTGCGCGCGCTGGTGGCGCCGCCGCGCTGGCAGAACCCGAAGCCCGCGGACCGCTACAACCTGGTGGTGATCGGCGGCGGCACCGCGGGCCTGGTGGCGGCGGCCGGCGCCGCGGGCCTTGGCGGCAAGGTCGCGCTGGTCGAGCGCGAGCTGCTCGGCGGCGACTGCCTCAACTACGGCTGCGTGCCGAGCAAGGCGCTCCTGCGCGCCGCCAAGGCCGTGGCCGAGGCGCGCCGCGGCCCCGAGTTCGGCCTGCATCTGCCGGCAGACTTGCGCCCCGACTTCGCCGCCCTCATGCAGCGCATGCGGCGCCTGCGCGCGGACATCGCCGTGCACGACAGCGCCGAGCGCTTCCAGAAGCTCGGAGTGGACGTCTTCCTGGGCGTCGCCCGCTTCACCGGCCGCGACACCGTCGAAGTCGACGGCGTCCGGCTCCGCTTCTCGCGCGCGCTGATCGCGACCGGAGGCCGGCCCGTCGAGCTCGACGTTCCCGGTATTCAGGAAACCGGCTACCGCACCAACCTGGACCTGTTCACGCTCACCGAGCTGCCGCGCCGCCTGGTCGTGGTGGGCGCCGGACCGATCGGCTGCGAGATGGCGCAGGCCTTCGCCCTGTTCGGCAGCCAGGTCACCGTGATCACGCACGACCGCAAGGTCCTCCCGCGCGAGGACCCGGAGGCCTCCGCGATCGTGAAAAAGGCCATGGAGGCCTCCGGCGTGCGCTTCGAGCTGGACGGCAAGCTCGAGCGCGCCGAGCGCCGCGGCAGGGACAGGATCGTCATCTGGAAGCGCGGCGAGGAGACCCACGAGACGCCCTGCGACGAGATCCTGCTGGCCACAGGACGTCGGCCCAACATCGAGAACCTCGGTCTCGATCAAGCCGGCGTGCAGACCGACCAGCGCGGGGTGGTCGTGGACGAGTACCTTCGCAGCAGCAACTCGCGCATCTACGCCTCCGGCGACGTGGCCGGCAAGTGGCAATTCACGCACGCCGCCGACGCGATGTCGCGGCTGGTGCTGCGCAACGCCCTCTTCTTCGGCCGCGCCAAGGTGAGCGCGCTCACGATCCCCTGGTGCACGTACACGCACCCGGAGGCGGCCCACGTCGGCCTCTACCAGCACGACGCCAACGAGACCGGCCTCGACCTCGAGGAGATCAGGATCCCCTTCGAGGACGTGGATCGCGCCGTGCTGGACGGCGACGCCGAGGGCTTCGCCAAGGCCATCATCGACAAGAAGACCGGGCGGCTGCGCGGCGCCACGGTGGTCGCCGCCCACGCCGGCGAGATCCTGGGAGAGGCCTGCCTGGCCGTGACCCAGCGCCAGAAGGTCGGCGCCCTCTCCTCCATCATCCATCCCTACCCGACCCAGGTCTCGGTTTGGGGCCGCATCGGCGACGAGGGCATGCGGCGCAAGCTCACTCCCACCGCCGCCAAGGTCCTGCGTAAGATCCTGGAGTGGCGGCGCTGAAGATCTCCGTCGTCGTTCCTGTCCTGAACGAGGAGCGAGAGATCGGAGACTGCATCCGCGCCGTGCGCGCCCTGCCCGGCGACTTCGAGATCATCGTCGCCGACGGCGGCAGCAGCGACGCCACGCTCGCCGAAGCCCGGGCCGCGGGTGCCGACCACATCGTCCAGTCGCCGCGCGGTCGCGGCACGCAGATAAGAAAAGGTTCAGATGTAACCATCGGCGAGGCCCTCCTCTTCCTGCACGCCGACGCCCGCCTGCCGCAGGACGCCGCAAGACACGTCGCCGAGACCCTCGCCGATCCCCGCTGGTCGGCCGGCGCCTTCCGCGTGCGCCACCGGCGCGACGGCCTGACCGGACCGGCGCGCTGGCTGATCGGCATCGCCGACCTGCGCTCGCGCTGCGCGCGCATTCCCTACGGCGACCAGGCCGTCTTCACGCTCCGGCGCATCTACGAGCGGATCGGCGGCATGCCGGACCAGCCGCTGATGGAAGACATCGAGTTCGCGCGCCGCCTGCTGCGCCTCGGCCCGATCCGGCGCGTCCCCGTCGTCGTCCAGGTCTCCGGCCGCCGCTTCCAGTCCCGCCCGCTGCGCTCTTTCCTGTCCTGGAACACCTTCCCTACGCTCTACCGCATAGGCGTGTCGCCGGAACGCCTCGCGCGCTGGTACGGCGCGAGCGCAGGTCTCTCCGACACAAAGTCTTAGGATCGGATCCCTTCGTTTGCCAAAGAGCCATTAGCTGGACACGAAAAGGCAGGAACGGTGCTCTAAGTTGGGGGTTATTGGTCGAACAAGCCGCGCACTTGTACATCCCTCCGGGCTGGGCGCGCGGCGGCTTGGATCACCTTCCTGAGACCCCTCATGAACCCCTCAAGCGTCCTTCTGGCAATGCTCGCTGCCTCCCCTCTGACGGCGCAGGTAGGGCAGGTCTTCCTCGTTGACGGCTCGAACCCGAATGCCACCTACCGCAACATCACCTCTGCCGCGAACTTGGCCGTTGCCGGCGATGTGATCGTGATCAAAGGGATGCGAGACAACGAGGGCGATGTAGTTGCCTACTCAGAGACGACTTATTCTCCGAACTTCAACCTCCCGGAGACGTTTCCCATCACCATCCAGCCCGGAGTGCGTGTGACCATGAACATTAGCGGGCCATCCGTTGTAGTCTGGAGCACGGACAACGCGCCGCCGATCCCGCCTGCTCTCTTTACTATTGCAGGGAGCGCAACTGACTCTTTGACCACCAAGATCGAGGACATCACGTTTGTCGGCGGTCCTGTTGCCGTCTTGGCTGACAACTCTGGTGGCCAGTTCGTGAACTTGACCCTCAAGAACGTGAGTCTCGTACGTAATGTCGTAGGCCTCTCGGCGGCGATGGACCGCGGATCGCGGGCTACGATTACGGTCAAGGACTGCAAGCTCGGTTATCGATCCTTTCCTGATGTTTCGCCAGAGCCGATCTATCAGAATCAGAGCATCGGGCTGCGCTTCCAAGGACTCGAGACTTTCGCTGGGCAGATTGGCCGGATTCGCGCCGGCTCCGAGGTAGTCAACCTCACTACGGAAGGGCTCTTCACGACAATGAGCCCCCAGGGATGGCAGAATCCGATCACGGACATGAATGACCTCTCGATGACTGGAACTCGGCTAATTGAGGTTTATGCTTCCGGCATCACTGATGAGCATGAGGACATGTCACCTTACAATCTGCGCGCATCGGGGATCGCATCCGTCGACCTTGCCGTCAGCGGAGGTGTGTGGGATGGCCAGGGAGCATCGTCCGCGGGATGGGATGTTGGGTTGTATGCCGCCACGGCAACGAGCACTGGCTTCAAGGACGACTACACGGCTGGATACAAGGTCAGTCTTTCCGGCACCACCATCCGGGAGTTTAGGATGGCAGGTATCCATGCAACCGCCGGCACGGATACGCGTGGTGAGATCGAAGTGGCGGGTGGAGTGACCGTTCGCGACACAGGTCTGCAGGTCACGCACGGTGCAGGCAGTTTCTTCTATTCCGGAGTCCACATGTTCACGCTTGAAGGCTACCTGGCTCTCGACGCAGCCACCCTGATATCCCGGGACAATACTGGCAACGGCGTGTGGCTGCACTCAGGCGGCAACGTGCAGCGCGATACGAATCTCTTCCCTAACGGGCTCTACGCCCAGATGACGAGCTGCGATTTCCACTATAATGATGGCAGTGGAGTGAGCATGGCAGCGGGCACGGGCTCAGCCTCAGGCAACCTACAGGGTGGGATCGTAGGTGGAACGTGGGATTTCTTCCCCACGGGTTCACGTAGTCTCGTCGCCGGGAACAACGGCGAGCCAAGCAGCTTCCCGGAGCACTACGGCCAGGGTTACATGAACCGCTGTGACATCAGCAACAATGGCGAGTACGGTCTGCGCACGCAGGCCACAGGCAACTTCATGAACAATGCCGGCTACTTTTCTGCTGCATCGTTGCGCCTCGTCAACACCTACATCTGGAACAATGCCAGCGGTGGCTACTTTGCCGAGCTCGCGGAAGACGCTCCTTATCCGGAAGACATTGGCCCGTATCTTCTGGTACCTCTCCAGCACTGCGCACTCATCGGGAACGGAGACGCCAACAACTGGACCGCGAATGTCGTCCAGACTGCAGGAACGGCTAGCCTCTTCGGATGGAGCGATGGAGCAGCATTACTGCGCACTCACTTCCGGGAGACGATCTTGCAGAGGGCAACGTCCACGAACTCTGACTACGGCACTGGCCTCATCGCTGTTCGTGCGGCAGATACGAGCACGGGCGTTCCGGCAACCGCGATTGGCATCGGTGGCATGCGATCCTATGAGCCTCCTGGGGCCTCGTTCGGGCCGTCTTCGACCTTTGCGCCGGCACCATTTCAAGGTCCCATCAACTATGCAAGCACCGATGCCTCCCAGTTCTTCTTGACCACGAACGCCAACCCTTGGGGCAGCTCTCCGAACTTTCTCGTTCTCGACGCGGTCGAAGCTGCAACGGACTACCGTGGCGACACGACGCGCCCTTCAGTGGTGTCCGGCCAGCGTGACAAGGGTGGTGAGGAGCTATGAGCTTCTCCGTAGCCCTAGTCTCGGTCGTCTTCATGCTTGGCGACCTCCCGTCCCAAATCCCCATTGAGCCTGCTGCCGGGCGCCTTGCAGCAGTAGTGGACCGCGAATGGGTCATCAAAGCCGTGCTTGAGCCCAATCCAATCCCCTCAACTAGCTACTTCACTTGGGGGAGCCTGGTTCCTCTTGGGGATCCAACCCATGACGGCCAGGCTGATTGTCTACTGCTTGGATCGAACTCCCGCGCGCAGGGTATTCCGCACAACTACCACCAGGATCTTCAGCTCGTCGTCTGCGCTGGATCCGGCTTGCCTTTCACTCTCAAGAATCGATTTCCCGCTCCGCAAGAGCCAGTGGGTGTTGGTGCATGGTGGGGACCGCTGTGTGCTCTCGTTGGTCGTCCCAATGGACTGGCTCTGGTCTTGATCCAACCGGATAGTTTGTACTTCACGCGGCCATTCTTGTGGAGCCTGCCTGACGGCCAGGCGCTTGGATCGGTCCCCTTGCCGCCCCCACCGGCCGCGTCCGTGCCACAAATGAATGGCTTCACCGGTATCTGGTGGGCTGGCGACATCAACGGTGATGGATACGACGACCTGTTCTATCAGGGTGTCGAGACAGGTCCGTTCGCGTACGTGTATTCCGGGCTGATCGACGGTCAAAGCCTCACAGTGGTGTGGCAGGACTACGCGACCAGTTGGGAGAGCTTCAGCCCGGTTTCCTACTCGTCACCGGATCCACCTCCGGATCTCGACGGAGACGGAATCGCCGACTTCGTGTCCGAATGGATCCTGGACGTGATTCCAGGGCAATTGCCGTTTCTGGCGCTCTTCCGGGCATTGTCGGGCGTGGACGGACATCTGATATGGGAACGCCGCATCCTCACGAACGAGATCTACAGGCACACGATCGTAGGCTGGGACATCAGTGGGGATGGAACGGCGGACTTGGTCAGCGTCGCACAAGCGCCAGAAACGATCACTGCCATGGATGGGGCAACTGGCGCAACCCTTTGGGAGGTCAGCAACCGTATCCTGGACAACGTTCTTCCGCCCACGACGCAGAAATACTACTTCGTCTACCCGTGCTTCCTCACGGGAGTCCCCGGCGCGCCTGGCGAAACGGAGATTTGCATGCTCGCTGAAAGATGGGATGGCGCTCCATTGACAGTCATTCGCTGGGGCATGGCGCATGTGAGCGCGCAGGATGGTAGCCTGATCGCATATGAAGAGTACCCGGAGGATCTTCGCCCGTGGAATACGGACCTGATGGACGCACCAAGCTCGCAGGGCTACACGTCTCACTTCCTTGTAGGAGATATCGACCGGGATGGCTTCACCGAGACGGCCCGGACCGTAGCCACGCCGACCTACGGGCGCCGGGGTTACTACGCCATGTACATGGTGATCCTCGGCCTGGAGACCCTGTTCGCTCCCCATGTGGCGCGGATCGGAAGTACTGTGACAGCCACTGTGTCCATCCCCACCGCTGCTGGAAAGCCGTTCCGACTGCTGGCGTCGACTCGGTTCGCCGGCATGCATGGAGAAGTTGTTGGCGGTTGGCACACGCAGCTTGGAAGTTCTGCGATGCTTCGCGCTTCCGCCTCCGGACCGAACCTCGTAGGAGTCCTCGATGCGGCAGGAGAAGGATTCGTCACCGTCGCAGTACCCTCCAATCCTGCCTTGATCGGGTCCCAGGTGTACAGCCAGGCGGTGATCGTGTCCCAGGGGCCGGTTGCGGAGGTCTTCACCCTCTCGACACTGGGAGTCACTGCGATCACGAACTGATCCGACGGCGAACGGTTTTGTTGTGGCGTGCGAAGCCGCTGGAAGGGCATTGAAGTCCCGACAGGCGTCTTGGACGATCAACCGTAGGTGTCAGCATCCGCTGCTGTTCGCACGCTGGTCATGGCTGCTTCTGTGGTCCCCTCGGCGCAGGCGACCCAGAAACCATATGAGGAAGACGTTCAATTTGCCTTGGAAACGCTGCAGGAGAATTGCGGGCGTTTCTTCGAGCTGAAGGGCATCGACTGGGCCGCGGTCTCGAAGGAATTCACCAAAGAGGCGAAGAGCGTCAAGACGGAGCAGCAGCACCTGGTGCTGCTCACGCGGCTGCTCGCGCGCCTGGGGGACGGGCACGCGACCGTCGAGCCGCGCGACAAGACGAGGGACGCGCGCTGGCCGGAAGACGGCAAAGGCGAGCGCACCGGCTGCGCCATGTTCTGGTGCCGTGCGTGCGAGCTGCCTTCGGGCTTGTTCGCGCTGTATGTCTCCGTGGCCTCGAACAAGGGGTGCTTCAACGGCGGGCGCGGCATCGAGGGCATCGGCGTGGTCCCGCATGAGCTGGTCGAGTACGACCTCAAGGACCTCGCCGCCGACCGAAATGAGGGGTGGCGCGGGAGCTTGCGGCATGTTCATGGATCGGCCGGCTGGCTCAGGTCCGATGCCGACAGGGCTTCGAGCTCGGCCAGGGCCTTCACGCGCTCGGCGCGCAGTTGCGCGGCCACGCGCCGGACCTCCAGCAGCATGCGCTGGCTCTCGAGCAGCTCGACCAGCGGGACCTGCCCCGCCGTGTAGGCGGCGCGCGAGAGATCGACGAGTTGCTCCGTACGCGGCAGCAGGGAGCCTGCGTACAGCTCGAGCTGGCGGTCCAGGTTGCGGAGCAGGTACAGCTCCAATACGGCCCGGGCCGCGAGGTCGAGCCCGGCCTGGCGGCGCAGCGCCGCGATGGCCGCGAGCTCCGCGCGCGCCTGCGCGATGCCGCCTTCGATCGCCTCGCGGCGCAGGAACGGCAGTGTCAGCATGCCGCCGACGAACTGACTGACGCTGCCGACGATGCCGGCGGACAGCGCGAAGTCCGGCAGGTACTCCTGGCGCGCCAGCTCGAGCCCCTGCTCTCCGCCAGCCAGCTCGTGGTCCAGACCAAGCAGCCGGGGATTGCGCTGCGCAATGCGGGCCAGGAGCTGCTCGTCCGTCCCCTCCAGGGCGCGCTGCAGCGGCCAGACCGCGGTCACCGGCGCCTGCGGCTCGCGGCCGAGCAGCGCGTTCAGCTCGGCCTGCAATCCCGGCGCGCCAGCACGGAGATTCCGCAGCTCGTTGCGCGCAAGATCGAGCTCGCGCTGCAGCTTGACCAGGTCCTGCTGGGGCGCCAGCCCGCCGCGGGCGCGGGGCTCGGCCACCGCCGCCAGCAGCTCGATCAGGGCGGCGTTCTCCTCGGCGATGCCCGCCACTTCGTCCAGCAGCGCCAGCTCCGCGCAGGCGACCAGCACGCGCCGCTGCAGCTCATAGCGCATCTCGTCGAAGCGGAGGCCCGCCGCCCGCGCTTCTTCCAGGGCGCGCCGGCCCGCCGTCTCCAGCTTCGACGGCAACGGCAGGTTCTCCATGGGATCGGTCTGCAGCGCGAGCGTGGTCCGGTCCCAGGCGCTCGCGCCGCCGTCCAGCATGTGGCTGAAGCTGAGGGCGAGCGTGCCCGGGGGGCTCGCCTCCTGGGGGATGCGCTCCAGCGCCGCCACCCACTCGTAGTAGCGCTGCTCGAGCTCGCCGTTGGCGAGCAGCGCATGGCGGACATAGTCAGCCGCCGTCGCGCCGGCTCCCAGCACGGGCAGCTCGCGCTCGTCCAGCGACCGCGCGTAGGCGCTGCCGTACGCCGCGGCGCGGTCCCGCTCGGCGTCCTCGCCCTCCGGGTGGATGGCGCAAGCGGAGAGGAGCAGGAGCGGGAGCGGGAGACCTTGCTTCATGTCGCCTCCGCGGCCGCCGCGGCCCATTCCTTGCGGTGGATCCAGGTCTTGTACAGGTAGAAGATGACCGGGTACACGAGCAGCTCCATCACGAAGCTCACGGTGATCCCGCCGATGAGAGGGGCGACCAGGCGGCGGGTGACGTCGGCGCCGCTGCCCGTCGCCCACAGCAGCGGTAAGAGGCCGATCATGTCGGTGGCGACCGTCATGGTCTTGGGCCGGATGCGTTTGACGGCGCCTTCGTGGATCGCGGCATGGAGGTCCTTCTTCGAGCGCATGCGGCCCTCCGCTTTGTGGCGATCGAAGGTGGTGTCGAGATAGAGCAGCATCACCTGGCCGGTTTCGGCGTCCACGCCAAGCAGCGCGATGATGCCGACCCAGACCGCGAGGCTCATGTTGTAGTCGAGGATGTCCAGGAACCAGAAGGCGCCGATCAGGCTGAAGGGCACGGCGAGCAGGATCACGCCGACCCGGAACCAGCTCCGGTTGCTCATGTAGAGCAGCAGGATGATGAGGACGAAGGTGATCGGAATGACGAGCCGGAGCCGCTCGTTGGCCTGCTCGAGGTACTCGAAGCGGCCGGACCAGACGCGCGTATAGCCGGGCGGCATCGGCACCATCTCCTCGGCGACGCGCTTCGCCTCCTGCACGTAGCCGCCCAGGTCGCGCCCGGCGATGTCCACGAAGATCCAGGCCGTGCGCTGCGCATTCTCGCTGCGGATCATCGGCGGACCGGGATGGATGCCGATCGCGGCGAGCTGGGCCAGCGGTACCTGCGCCCCTGACGGGGCGGCCACCAGCACGCGCTGCAGCTCCGCCACGTCATCGCGCAGCTCGCGCGCATAGCGTACGTTCACCGGATAGCGCTCCAGGCCCTCCACAGTGGTCGTGATGTTCATGCCGCCGATCGCGGTCATGATCACGTCCTGGACGTCGCCGACGGTGAGCCCGTAGCGCGCGGCCTGCTCGCGGTCCACGTCGAAGTCGAGGTAGTAGCCGCCGTAGCTGCGCTCCGGGTAGACGCTCAGGGTGCCCGGGATGGTGCGCATCGCCGTGGCCGTGCGCTCGGCGAGGTCTGCGAGCACCTCCAGGTCGGGGCCGAGGATCTTGATCCCGACCGGCGTCTTGATGCCGGTCGAGAGCATGTTGATGCGGTTCTCGATCGGATACGGCCAGGCGTTGGCGACCCCGGGCAGGCTCGCGGCCGTGTTGAGCCCGGGATGACGGGTGCCGTCCGCGTCCTCCCAGCCGTGGATCAGCTCCTCCATCGTGATCCGCCGCTGCTCCGGCCAGAACGTGGCGGACAACGGCCACTTGAGCCAGCCGGGCCAGGGGCTGAAGAAGCGTTCCACCGTGCGCGTGCGCCACTTGTCCCGGTCGGTCTCGAGCTGGATCACGGTCTCGATCATGGAGAGCGGCGCCGGGTCCGTGGCGGTTTCGGCCCGGCCGATCTTGCCGTGCACGCTCACCACCTCCGGAAACGTCTTGATGAGCTTGTCGGTCTGCTGCAGGACCTCCTTGCTCTTGGTGACGCTGATGCTCGGGTCCGTCGTCGGCATGTAGAGGAGGTCACCCTCCTCCAGTGCCGGCATGAACTCGCTGCCGATGCGGGAGATGGGGAGGATGGTCGAGGCACCGAGCAGGAGCACCGCGAGCAAGGTCAGCAGCGGGTGGCGCATGACCAGCCGGAACGCCGGCTCGTAGGCGGCCATGGACCAGCGGTTGAGAGGATTGCGCTCCTCGGCGGGCATCCTGCCGCGCAGCAGGTAGACCATCAGCACAGGGACCAGGGTCACGCCCAGGATCGCCCCGGCGGCGATGGCGAAGGTCTTGGTGTAAGCCAGCGGTTTGAACAGGCGCCCGGACTGCTCGCCCAGCACGAAGATCGGCAGGAACGAGACGGTGATGATCAGCAGCGAGAAGAACAGGCTGGGCCCGACCTCCTGCGCCGCCTCCAGGATCACGGCGGCGCGGCTGCGCGGCGCCGCCCCGCGCGCCGCCTTCTCCCGCTCCCATTCGAGGTGCTTGTGGGCGTTCTCGATCATGACGACGCCCGAGTCCACCATGACCCCGATGGCCAGCGCGAGCCCGCCCAGGCTCATGATGTTGGCGTTGATCCCCAGCGCCACCATGACGAGGATGGAGACGAGCAGGCCGATCGGCAGCACCAGCACCGCCACGAGCGCGCTCTGGACATGCGCGAGGAACAGCAGACAGATCAGCGCGACGACGACCAGCTCCTCGGTCACGGCCGTGCGCAGCGTGCCTACCGCCCGCTGGATCAGCGCCGAGCGGTCGTAGGTGGCCTTCACCATGACCCCCGGCGGCAGGCCGTCCTCCAGCTCGAACAGCTTGGCCTTGGCGTCCTGGATCACCTGGTAGGCGTTGGAGCCGAAGCGGGCCACGATGACGCCGCCCACGGCCTCGCCGATCCCGTTGTACTCGCCGATGCCGCGCCGGGCCTCGCCGGCGATCTGGAGCGTGGCCACGTCGCGGAGCAGGAGCGGGGTGCCGCTCGAGCCGAGCCCGACCGGCGTGGCGCCCAGGTCCTCGAGGCCGCGCAGATACCCGCGGCTGCGCACCATGGACTCCTGCTCGGACATCTCCACCACCGACCCGCCCACGTCGTTGTTGCTGCGCTGGATCGCCGTCACGACGTCGCGGAGCGGCAGGCCGTAGGCCAGCAGGCGGTCGGGGTCCAGCACCACCTGGTACTGGCGCACGAACCCGCCGATGGGCGCCACCTCGCTCACGCCCTCCACCGCCGCCAGCGGGTAGCGCAGGTACCAGTCCTGCAGGCTGCGGAGCTGCGCGAGGTCCTGATTGGCGGGCAGGAGTGTGGTGCCGTCCAGCGGGCAGCGGTCCTCCTGCTCGAAGGCGCGCACCCTCTCCAGCTGGTCGCGGCGGTCTTCCGGCGCGTCCTCCGGCCGCGCGTGCCAGATTCCCCGCTCGGGATCGCGCCACATGCCCTTGGGATGCGCGGCGCAGAAATAGCCCGGGTAGAGCACGTACTGGTACACCCAGCCCACGCCGGTGGCATCCGGCCCCAGCTTCGGCTCGACGCCCGCCGGCAATCGGTCGCGCGCGAAGTTCAGGTATTCGAGCACGCGGCTGCGCGCCCAGTAGATGTCCGTTCCATCCTCGAACAGCACGTACACGAAGCTCAGCTCGAACATGCTGTAGCCGCGCACGAAGGTCGAGCCGGGAACGGACAGCATGGCGCTCGCGAGCGGATAGGTGACCTGGTCGTCCACGACCTGTGGGTTCTGCCCCGGGTACTCCGTGACGACGATCACCTGGACGTCGGACAGGTCGGGGATCGCATCCAGGCGGATGTTGCGCACTCCCCACAAGCCCAGCGCGACCACGATGGCGCCGAGCAGCAGGACCAGGAACCGGTTCTGGACCGAGAAGGCGATGAGGCGGCGGATCATCGAAGCTCACCTGGGGCGGAGCGGCCGCACGAGGTCGCCGCAGCGCAGCATCTCGCTGCCGTAGAAGGGATTGCGCACGTCCGCGCCGGACTGGACCCAGTGGCCGGGGAACATCGGGCAATAGAAGACGTGCAGCTCTCCGGCCGCGGCCGGAGACGGCGGAACGCGTCCCGCGAGCTGGACCAGGGTCTCGCTCAAGGCGCCGAAGCGCCGGCGGCGCTCGGTCGCGGGAGCGTCGCGCAGCGCCGCCGCGGCCTGCTCCAACGCGCGCCCGGCGTCCGCCGCCTCGGACATGGGGGCCTGCGCCAGTGCCGCGGCCGCCTCCTGCAGGCGGGCGGCCGCCGCGGCGTCGAAGCCATCGGCGGCCAGCGCCGCGCTCAGCTCGAGATACGGCGGCAGCAGCGCGTCCACGCGCGCCGTGATCTCCGGCGCAACCGCGAGCGGCTCCACGGCGGGCGCCGCAACGGAGGGATGGGCATGCGGCGCCGGCGCCTGCTCCACCTCCAGCAACTTGCGGATCGCCTCGCGCATGCGGCTCTCGGTGTCGATCAGGAACTGGCCGCTGACGACCACGGACTCGCCGCGCGCCAGCCCGTCGAGGATCTGTACCGCGCCCTCGGCGCCGCCGGCGCCCATGCGGACGTGCCGCGGCTCGAACTTCCCTCCGCCCCGGGCGACGAAAACGACCTGCCGGGTGCCCGTGTCCAGCACGGCCTCCCGCGGCACGAGCAAGGCCTGCTCGGCCAGGCGGACCGCGAACTCGACACGCGCGTACATGCCAGGTCGCAGCCGCAGGTCCTCGTTGCGCAGCGCCATGCGCACGGTCGCGGTCCTCGTCGCCGGATCCAGGGAGGGCGAGGCGAACACGATCGCGCCGTCCCATTCCTGCCCCGGGAACGCCAGGACTCGCGCCACGCCGCGCTGGCCGGGGCCGAGCAGGGGGATCTGGTACTCGTAGACCTGCGCGTCCAGCCAGAGCAGAGAGTAATCCACGATCCGCAGCAGGCGCGCTCCGGGCGCCACCGCCGCGCCCAGCACGACGTCCTTCTGCACGAGGATCCCGTCGGCCGGGCTGTGCACGGTCACCCGCCCGTCCGCCCGTTCCAGCGCCTCGACGGCCTCGATCTGGTCGTCGGAGAGGTCCCACAGCCGGAGCTTGTGGCGCGCGCTGTCTGCCAGGCCGCGCGCCTGGCTCCGCAGCTCCTCCGCGGCGCTGTCCGGCAGCCGCGCCAGCATCCTGCGAGCGGCGATCAGCTCCTCCTGGGCGACGAGCAGCTCCGGACTGTAGAGCGTGAAGAGGGGGGTGCCCTGGTGGAGCTGCACGCCCTCGGTGTCGGCGAACAGGGCATCCACGTAGCCGCCGAACTTGAGCGTGATGTCGTGAATGTTGGGCTGCGCCTCCTTGAGGAAGCCGACGGCGCGCACCGTGGTCTCCAAGCTCCCGGCCTCCACGGTCGCGAGCCGGACCCCCATGTTCTGCACCATCACCGGATCGATCGTCACCTCGGAGCCGGCGCTCACCTCGTCGGCGTAGCGCGGCACGAGATCCATGCCCATCGGGCTCCGGCCCGGCTGATCCGAGACGTACGGCGGATTCATCATCGGATCCCACCAGTAGAGGATCCGGCGTTCCCCTTGCGGAGCAACCGGCGTTGCCTCGCCCCGCGTCGGCGTCAGCTGCATGCCGCAGATGGGGCAGGCGCCCGGCTCGTTCTGGAGCACCTGCGGATGCATGCCGCAGGTCCAGAGCGTGCCGGCGCGCCCCGGAGCGGCGCTGGATTCCGCTTCCGGCGCGGTCCGCAGCCAGCGCGGTCCGAGCCAGGCGCCGGCGGCGAAAGCCACGACCACGAGAACCAGCCCGAGGATGATCTTCATGACGGTTGCCTGTGCGTGAGTCGAGTGAGGCCAGATCGATCCGTGAGATCTGGAGCAGCGCCGCTCGCGCGGACGCAGCATCGCCGCGCAATGGCGGCGGGCTCAGAAGGGCCGGCGACTCGCTCTCAGCACAGCAACACGCAATAAAGCAGGTTCCGTCTCTCGAGCGCAGGCGGCTGCAATCCTGGGCGGCGGGAACATCCTTCCGGCGCCGTCGGCGGCTCCACCAGCGCTTCGCTCTCGTGATAAACGGTCCAGGAACCCGGCGGGACGGGCTCCGGCAGGCTGCGCTCCGGTTGACTCCCGCGACCGGACTCGGGTACGGACGGAGGGGCGATACAACCGCAAGGGCAGTCCGCCAGCAATGCCGGTCCGTCGCCGGAGCCGTCTCCGCAGCAACAGCCGGGAGCGGCAAGGTCGCAGGCGGACAAGGCCGCCCAGCCGCTGCTCCCCGGAAGGAGCACGAGCAGGACGGCAAGTACGGCCAGAGCGCGGCGCACCGGTCCTTAGTCTACTGGCCGGGGCAAGCCCCGTTGGGCCCTTGCCAGCTCCGGCAACTGCGCCGCCAGCAGCGCGCACAGCGGCGCGTGATGGATCAGGAGCCGGGTCAGGGACACGTCCATCAGCCAGGCGTAGCTGCCGTCGCGCCAGCCCGTCGCGAGGAAGGCCGCCACGATCAGTCCGAGCGCGAGCAGCAGCCAGAGTGCCGGCAGCAGCTGTGGCAGGCTCAGGAGCCGGCGCCGGACCAGTGCCACCGCCAGCCACAGGGGCGGCACCAGCCAGAGCGGCCCCCACAGTGCGAAGGACGTCATCTCAGTCGCCAAGCGACCGAGAACTGCCGGCAGCCGGTCCAGATGGCTGAAGACGGCGCTGATCCCGGCCCCGACGTAGTCCTCACCCGGCATCACCGGCATCCGCGCCGAGAGCAGCTTCCACAACACCGCGGCGCCGGCGGCGCCGGCGAAGGCGATGGCGGCGCCGGCGACACGCTCGCGCTGCTTCGTGATCGCACACGCGACGAGCCCGGTCAGGAGCATCAACGGCGCGAAAGCCATCCCCTCCTGCTTGGTGAGCGCGGCGCCGGCGCCGAGGAGTGCGCACAGCAGCGCCGTGCGCCGTCGCGGCTCGGCGAGTAGATCCAGGAACACGACGCTGGTGGCGGTCAGCATCAGGCTCAGCGGCACGTCGGCCATGGGATCGTCGCTGCCAAGACCGGTCGTAGCCGGCGCGCCAGGCTCCCGCAGGTAGCGCGGCAGATACGCAAGGCATGGCGTGAGCGCGAAGGCCAGGGTCAGCCAGGGCGCCGCGCGCGGCGCGCGCCGCCGCGCATAGCCGTACACGATGCCGAGCATGGCCAGGAGGAACCAGGGGAACAGCAGGCGCACGCCGAAATCGCGGTCGGAGCCCAGGCCCAGCGCCAGCGCGATCACGGCCGGCACCAGCGGCGGGTATGCCGGGTGGGCGGGCGCCCACGAAGGGTCCTGCACGCGCTCCGGCAGCGCGGTGCCGTACTCGTGCAGCCACTGCCCGTGCAGCATCCAGCGCATCTGCGCATCCACGTTCCACACTGGGCGTTGCGCGGCCAGCCACAGCGAGAACAGGGCGACCGCGGCCGCGGGGAGGAAGCCGAGCCATTCCGCCGCGCCGGGGCCGGCGGGCCTGGACCGTGACGGAAGAACGAGCAGGCCGGCCGCCGCCGCCGGCAGCAGGATCACGGCCAGGCGGGCGGGCGGAAGGATCGCTTCCCACAGACACAGGCCGGAGGCCAGCCAGGCCGCGCCGGTCGCGAACGCCAGGCCGAACACTTCCGGTCCGAAGCCAGCCTGCGGGCGCAGCCACCGCGACAGCCCCATCCCCGCGGCCAGCAGGAGCGCCACCGCGCCCACGCTCGCCGCTCCGTCCCCCAGGCTCACGATCCGCGCTCCGAGCGGGTGTCGAGCGTGGTCCAACCGCGCGCAGGGCGGAACCACAGCACCGTCCGGGCGCCGACGCGGCGCGCTTCCTCCAGCAATGCGTCCGCGCCGCGCTCGCCCGGAACCTGGTCGAGCACCTGCACCGGGAACAGATGGTGGCGAGCCAGCGGGATGAGCAGCCCGAACTGCGGCGGCGTCACCAGCAGCACGCGATCGTCGCCGCGCCGGCGTGACTCCGCGGCGAGGCGCAGCAGCTCGTCGAGCGGCTGCAGCAGTTCCGGATTCCCGAGGATGCGGGCGTGCTTGCCGCCGAGCGTCGGCTCGCCGGCGACGGCGCGGTCTTCCCGCACGCGCGCGCCGCCCTGGTGGGCCAGCAGCCAGGCGTTGAGGGCCAGCCAAGCGGCCAGCAGGACTCCGAGAGCCCGGCGCATCGGCGCTAGGATAGCCGGCCCGTTTCCCTTCCACGCCATGGTCCTCACCGTTCCGGAAGCCGCCGCCATGCTGGGCGTTTCACCCGATACCGTGCGCCGCTGGGCGCGCCAGGGCCTGCTCAAGGGACGGTCCGACGGCGCGGAATGGAGCTTCGACGCGCACGACCTGGAGCGCTGGGCCCGGGCGCAGGGGTTGAGCGTGCGCGCCTCCCGGCCGGCGGCGTCGCCGCCGCGGCGCCAGCCGCTGGGCGAGGCCCTGCGCCGCGGCGGCATCCTGCGCGGGTTGCGCGGCGCCACGCCGGACGATGTGCTGCAGTCCATGGCCGCGGCCTGCCCGCTTCCGGAAGGCGCGCGCCGTGAAGACCTGTGGGAGCAGCTCAAGCAGCGCGAGCGCTTGTTCTCCACCGCCATCGGCCATGGCATCGCTCTGCCGCACCCGCGCACCCCGTCGCCGGCCTTCGGCGCCGAGCCCGCGCTGGTCCTTGGCTTCCTGGAGCAGCCGGTGGCCTGGCGCTCCATCGACCAGCAGCCGGTGCACGCCGTCTTCCTGATCCTCAGCCCGACGGCGCAGCAGCACCTGCAGCTCCTGTCGCGCGTGGCCTACATGCTGCGCCTGCCGGCGTTCGTGGAGCTGATGGCGCGCCAGGCCCCCGATGCCGAGATCCTGCGCACGGTGGCGGAGCGGGAGCCGCCGCAGGCCTGAAACCGCGGGCCGGCGGTCCGCAATAAGATGGCGCCATGCCCCGCAGCACGCCCTCCGCCTGCCTGTCCCTGCCGTCCTTGCTGTCCCTGGCGGCCCTGCTCGCCGCCGGCTGTTCGATCGAGATCGACCTGGACGGCGCCGCGCATCACGGCGGGGGTTACTCCTTCGACCACGAGGGGGTGTCCTTGTCCCGCCACGAGGAGGGGGCCTTCGCCACCGCCCCGGCCTCCGTCGAGGTCGTGAACAAGTTCGGCTGGATCAAGGTGGAGGCCAGCGAGGGCTCCTACGGCTGGAGCTGGGACGGAGAGGTGTGGGCGGATGACAGCACCGACGCCGAGACCTTCCTGCGCGGCCTGCTCATCCGCGTCGACGGCAGCGGCGATCACGCGCGCCTGGAAGTGACCCTGCCGGAGCCCGACCGCGACCTGAACGGCATCGAGTCGAATCTGCTGCTGCGCCTGCCGGCCGGCGCGCGCGTGCATCTGCGCAACGAGTTCGGACCCACTTTCGTGCGCGAGATCCGCGGGCGCGTGGAGGTGCGCAGCGGCTTCGGCGCGGTGGAGGTGCGGGGCGCCGGCGACGAGGTGGATGTGCACAACTCCTTCGCCCGGATCGACGTGCGCGGCGCGGGCGCAGTGAGCCTGCGCAACGAGCACGGCGCCATCGTCGCGCGCGACGTGCGCGGCAACGCCGACATCCGCAACGGCTTCGGCCCGGTGGAGCTCGAGTGCTACGGCGCGGAAGTCACGGTGGAGAACGAGTTCGCCCAGGTGGACGTGGAGCTGCGCAACCGCGACGCCCGCCGCCTCGAGGTGGACAACTCCTTCGGCGCGGTGGAAGTCGAGATCCCCGGCGACGCCGACGCGCAGCTCCAGGTCGAGAGCAGCTTCGGCGACGTGGAGACCTACCTGAGCCTGCCGGACCAGGACGACAGCCCCTTCGAGGTGCGGATGTCCGGCGGCCCCTCGGGCGCCGGCCTGCACGTGCGCGTCAGCAACGAGCACGGCACCGTGCGCGTGCGCCGCGGCCCCAGCTCCATGTAGGTCTCGCCGCCGGATTCGCAGCCGCTCCGGGTCGCGCGCAGCGGGGCGCCGGATTATAGGAATGCCACCGGCATGGCAGCCTCCCCGCCCAGGGACACCCTGCGCACCGACGCGCCGCGGCTCCGGGAGCGTGGGACCGGGCTGCCGTGGCTCCTGCTTCTGCTCGCGGTGCTGGTGGCCGTGCCCACCGGCCTCACGGGGGTGCTGCTGCGCAGCGGCGTGCACTTCCTGTTCGAGGCCTTGCAGCCGTTCCGGGACCAGCTCTGGGCGGTGCTGCTGCCCGCGATCGGGGCGCTGCTCAGCATCTGGATCGTGCGCGGGCTGTTCCGCGAGCCCTCGGGCCATGCGGTCGGCTCGGTGCTCGAGTCGGTGCTGCAGGAGGGCGGCAGCATGCACCCGCGCAGCATCTTCAGCTGGATCTCCGGCGCGCTCGTGAGCGTGGCGAGCGGCGGCTCGGCCGGACTGGAGGGCCCGATCGTGACCAGCGGAGCAGCCGCCGGAAGCACCGTCGGCGGCCTCTTCCGCCTGCCGGAGCGCCAGCGCGTGCTGCTGGTGGCCTGCGGCGTGGCCGGGGGCGTGGCCGCGGTGTTCAACGCCCCCTTGTTCGGCCTGGTGTTCGCCGTCGAAGTCGTGCTGGCCGAGTGGTCCTTCGCCGCGCTGCTGCCGATCGCGCTCAGCTCGACGCTGGCCACCGAAGTCGCGCGCGTGCTGCTCGGCAACCAGGGAGCGTTCCAGCATCCCGCCGCCTCCTACGCGACGGTGGACCTGCTGCTGTGCCTGCCGCTGGGCGCGCTGGCCGGCGTCCTGGCGGTGGCGCTGGTGCGCGGCATCCGCCTGGTGCATCGCCAATCGATCCGGCTGCGCTCCGTGCCGGTGCTGGGGAAGCCGTGGTACCGGGCCGCGCTCGGCGGACTGGGCGTCGGCATCATCGGAATGGCGCTGCCGGGGGCCATCGGCGAGGGCTACAGCACGGTGGCGCGGCTGCTCGCCGGCGGGCTGGACGCCGGCCTGACGCTTCTGGCCCTGCTGATCCTCGGGAAACTGCTCGCCACCTGCCTCACGCTCGGCAGCGGCGCCGTGGGCGGCATCTTCGCCGCTTCGCTCGTGCTCGGAGCGCTGCTCGGCTTCAGCCTCGGCGAGGCCGCGCGCCTGCTGTTCCCCGCGGCCGGGTTCTCGCCGCCGGAGACCTTCGCCCTGGTGGCCATGGCGGGCCTGGTCGCCGGCACATTGCATGCGCCGCTTTCCGGCATCTTCCTGGTGCTGGAGACCACGTCGAGCTGGGGGCTGACCCTGCCGCTGGTGCTCGTGGCCGTGTTCAGCGTGCTGGCCGCGCGCCTGTTCGAGCCCTACTCCTACTACACGCGCGAGCTGGCGCGCGCCGGCGCGCTGCTGCGGCCGGGCACCGACCGCCGCATCTTGTCCGACATCCGCGCGGCCGAGGTCCTGGACGCGGAGACCGCCTCCATCGAGGCCGGCCGGACGCTCGACGACCTGGCCCGCCTGGTGGGCGCCACCACCCGCAATCACTTCGCCGTGGTCGAGCCGGGGACGCGCCGGCTGCTCGGCATGCTCGACTTCTCGGCGCTGCGGCCCTTCATCTTCGACGAGGTGCTGCGCCAGGCCACGCCCGTGGACACCGTCATGGACACCGCGGTCCCCGTGGTCCACGCCGACGACCCCTTGCTGCAGGCCATGGACCTGTTCGAGCGCTCGGGCGCCTGGGTGCTGCCCGTGGTGCGCGACGGCGTCTTCCTGGGCACGCTCTCGAAGTCCACTCTCTTCGACCGCTATCGCCAGGAGCTGATCCTGCAGACGGCCGTGCGCCAGTGATCCTTCCGGCCGGCGCTGGAATGGTGAGGGTCGTACCCACCCTTTCGGCGGCAGGAACACTGGTGCCGGAGTGGCACCAAAGGCGGCGATTCTGCGGGCGTTAGACGAACGCAGCTTCGCGGGTGTGGCGCCCGGTGGCGGCGGCACCGCAGCCGTCGAGCTCGCCCGGCAGCGGGGCGGGACCGCGGGCGTCGATGATCTCGTAGCGTTGATTGCGCTGGCGCGGCACGAAGCCGGCCGCGCGGATGCGCTGCTCGATGTCTTCCAGCGCCACCAGCTCGTGGCAGCCGGCGGCGCTGACCACGTTCTCCTCCAGCATGGCGCTGCCGAAGTCGTTGCAGCCCATGCGCAGCGACACGGTGGCGGCGTCCGCTCCCTGGGTCACGAAGGACGCCTGCAGGTTGTCGAAGTTGTCCAGGAACACGCGGGCCACCGCCGTGGTGCGGAAGTACTCGGCGTGGGTGGCCTTGCGCCAGCCCCGGGCCGCCATGTCCGCGCCCATGGGGTTGCCGCCGGGCTGGAAGGTCCAGTCGATGAAGGCGGTGAAGCCGCCGGTCTCGTCCTGGAGTTCGCGCAGGCGCTGCAGGTGCTCGATGCGGTCGGCGATGGTCTCGACGTGCCCGAACATCATGGTGGCCGTGGTCCGCAGCCCCTCCTCGTGCGCCTCGCGCATGACCGCCAGCCATTCGTCCGTGCTGGCCTTCTTGGGCGCGATGACGGCGCGCACGCGGTCCACCAGGATCTCGGCGCCGCCTCCCGGGATGCTGTCCATGCCGGCCGCCTGGAGCCTGCGGATGACCTCGCGCGTCGGAATCTTGCACAGCTTGGACAGGTGCACGATCTCGGGCGGGCTCATCGCGTGCAGATGGAGCCGTGGCCAGCGCGCCTTGATGTCGGCCAGCAGCTCCTCGAACCACTCCAGCCTCAGGTACGGGTGGTGCCCGCCCTGCATCAGGATCTGGACCCCGCCCACGTCCACGGTCTCCTGGATCTTGCGGTAGATGGTCTCGCGGTCCAGCACGTACGCCTTGTCCTTGTCACCGGGACGGGCATAGAAGGCGCAGAACCCGCAATCCGTGATGCAGACGTTGGTCGGATTGAGGTTGCGGTCGATGATGTAGGTGACCACCGGCTGCGGGTGCTTGCGCCAGCGCACCTCGTCGGCCAGGCAACTCAACGCGGCGATGCCGGCTCGCTCGTGCAACTCCAAGGCCTCGGCCGCGCTGATGCGGCGGCCGTCCAGGATCTTGGCTGCGATGCCGGGGACTGAAGGGGTGGTCACGGCCGATGCGACGTACGGGCCCTGGTCATTCTAGGCCGGGGACTTGGGCCGCGTGAAGGCCGTGCTAGACTCGAACCGCTTGCATAGGCGGTAGCGGCCTTCCCGGCCTTCCCGCATTCCTTTTGTCCCCGTTTGTTCCTTGAACAAGTCATGCTGCACAAGCTGAACGGACTCTCTGCGTTCGCCGCGGCAGTGTTGGCTCTGGCGCCCTTCGCGGCGGCCCAGGGCAACCCTGAAAGCGACTACGGCAACCCCCTGGATCCCCAAGTCGTCGCCTCGAGCGGTGGCGGCGCGCGCTACTCCTGGATGAACCTGGCGGCCAACGGCACCGGCCGTTCCCGTCCGGGTGGCAACTGGGTGGGCGCCAAGTTCTACCTGATCGGAGGCGAAACGACCGGCGGTGGGCGCGCCAGCGTCGTCGAGATCTTCGACGGACCCACGATGGCGTGGGGACCCTCCTTCTCCGTCATGCCGATCGCGGTCAGCAACATCATGGGCGCGACCGCGGCGGTCGGATCGAAGATCTATGTTTTCGGCGGCTACGACGTCACCGCCGCGTTCCGC
The DNA here is from genome assembly GCA_004295085.1 of Planctomycetota bacterium. Classification (GTDB taxonomy): domain Bacteria; phylum Planctomycetota; class UBA1135; order UBA1135; family UBA1135; genus SHNF01. The sequence goes on from SHNF01000018.1 coordinate 284,493, forward strand.
GCCGAGGTCCAGATCTACGACACGGCGACCGACACCTGGGCCACCGGACCGACCGCGATTCCCGGCGGCGGTCGCTACGGCGCTCTTGCGGTCAGGATCAGCGCGAACACGATCTTCCTCGCCGGCGGCGCCAAGGTGGGCTCGATCCCCACGACAGAGTGCTACCGGTACGACACCACGACGCACACCTTCACCGCGGACACGGCGATGACCGCGGCGCGCTACCTGCTGACGGGCACATACGCCAGCTCCACGAACCGGGTGTACGCGGTCGGCGGCTTCGGCACCGGGACGTCGTTCCAGTACTACGACCCCGTCGGCATGACCTGGAACAATCTGCCGAACATTCCGGTCGACCGCGCCGGCTGCGGCGTCGTTGCCGTCGGCCCGTACGTCCTCACGTACGGCGGCAACTGGGGCGTGTGGAATAACACGACGGACCTGTTCAACTCAACGACCGGGTTGTGGGCTCCGGTTTCGCCGATTCCGAACATGAACGTGGCGCGCCGGGCCTTCGCCTACGGCCTGTTCGACAACGGCAGCATCCGCGCCGCCCTGGCCTCGGATGGTTGGCTTGGCGCCTACTCGAATGCCAACGAGGTGCTGCACTAGCCCGCGCATCCCCTGATCTTTCGCGGGGCGCCGCTCACGCGGCGCCCCGCGCTTGTTGCGGCTTCCTGGGAGCCGGCTTCGGACCGGCGTTATGCTGGACTTCTCCCATCGGCTCCCCGCATACCCGGGGACCAGCCGTCCTTCATCCTTTTGCTCATTGTGAGTGATCCATGTTGCGCGTTCTGCGTACCCTGACCGCCTCCCTGGTGCTGGCGACCGCCGCGTGGCCGCAGTCGGCGAGCAATGACTCGTTCTCCGACCCCCGCGCCGGCGCCGAGCCGCTCACTCAGTTCGCCTTGGGCTCGGTCGTCGCCGGCCCCTTCGACGTGGAGAACGGGCCGCCCACGGCGAATATCCGCATGCTCGGAGTCGAGTACGCGTTCGGCCGGTATTTCGTGACGGGCGGCGCGCCCAACGCGGCCAGCCCCAAGTACATCTACTGGTTCGACACCAACGGGGTGTACCAGGGTGAGGTCACGCAGTACAACAGCATGGCCTCCAACTGGGGCGGGCGCGACGGCGAGGCCGACGAGGCCAACAACAAGCTGTACTTCGGCGAGGAGGTCGGCCGGATCGCGGAGTACACGTGGAATGGCAGCACGTTGACCAACACCAACGTGTACACCATCACCGGCGCCGGGACCGTGCGGGCGCTGGCGCGCAATCCCAACACCGGGCGCTTCTACAAGTGCGACTTCAGCCTGTCGATCTTCGAGTTCGACCTGAACGGCACCATCCACGCGACGTATGCCAATCCGGGAGCGGCCTTCTACGGCTTCGCCTGGGACCCGTGCTCGAACACGCTCTGGGGATGGTCGCAATCCGGCACGCCGGCGGTGCGCGCCGATGAGCTGGACCCGACCACGATGACGTTCACGGGCAGGACCTTCACGGGCGTGGCCGGAGTCGGCACGCCCATCGCGGGCGGCTGCGACATCTACGTGGACCCGCGCAACCCGGGCTTCCTGTCCATGGTGGCCTTGCACCAGATCGACCCGACGCCGGACTCGTTGTACGTCTATGACCTCGCCGTTCCGGAGTGCGGCGGGCCGAGCTTCCACCTGCAGGTCGTCGGCACCTGCGGCGGCGCCATGAACTTCCAGGTGTCGGGCGCGACGCCCGGCGGGACGGTGCGCCTGGTGTATTCCAGCTCCACCGGCTCATTCACCATCCCGGCCGGGAGTCCGTGCGCGGGCACGCAGCTCGGACTGGACCGGCCGATCAACCTGGCCCCGATCACGATCAACATCGGTCCCGGCGGGAACGGGCAGTCCGGCTCGGTGAACGTGCCTGTGGGCGCCTGCGGCGTGGTGAACGTGCAGGCGCTGGACCTCGGCTCGTGCACCGCCAGCAATGTGATCCTCCTGCGGTGACGCAGGTGCAATGATGCGGCCGCCCACCCGGACCGGCACCGCGCCACGGGTGGGCGGTTCTCACGCCTGATCGGAGCGGAATGCGCAACGCCGTCATCGCGCTGACCCTGGTCCTGGTGCTCGGGGCGCTGGTCGCCGTGCTGCTGCTCGGAGGGGCGGATCCGTCCGCCCCGGCACCGGGCGCGGAGGATCCGGCGGCGCCCGTGGGGGCGGCCTCGGCCCAGGGCCGCCCGTCGCAGGCCGGCGGCGCGGGCGGCCGCCAGGACCTCGCTGCGGCCGCGGCGGCACCGGCGTCGCCGGCGGCAGCCGCCGCTGCGGCGCCGGCCGAGGGCGGCCGGTTCCTGGAGGGGCAGGTGGTGGACGAGCAGGACCAGCCCGTTTCCGGGGCCTGGGTGATCAGCGGCGTGGAGGGCGAGCCCGTGCTCACGGACGCGGACGGCCGCTTCCGGATCGCGCTGCTGGACCTGCGCACGTACCGGGGCGGCCGCAACCTGGTGGCCTGGCGCGAGGGCATGGAGGTGGCGCAGACCTGGGCGCGGGAGGACGATCCGGTGCTGATCCGGCTGCGCGCCGACGCCGGCGCGGAGGTGCAGGTGGCGCGCTACGGCGACCAGGCGCCGATCGCGGGCGCGCGCGCGCGCGCGGTGGTGCGGGCCGAGCCGCTGGGCGCGGACGCCCTGCTGGAGCAGACGCGCTGGATCGAGATCCCGATGGCGCTGAAGGCGAGCGACGTGGACGGCGCCATCCGTGTGCCGCGCGGGCAGGACTACGTGCTGTGGGTGAGCGCCGAGGGCTACGACGACGCGCTCGGCGGCCTGTGGGGCGCGGACGACGAGCGCTTCGACGGCGTGGTGCTTCTGCGGCCGCACGCGCTGCTGCGCATCGGTTTCGTGCTCGCCGACCAGACCCCGTTCGCCGGCGCGCAAGTGGGCTTCGCGACCGGCGATCCGGTGGGCACGACGGATGCCGGCGGCTGGGTGGTCATCCCGCCGCTGGCGCGCGGCGGATACTGGAGCCTGCGGGTGGTGCGCGACGGCCTGCGCTGGATGGAGTTCCCGGACGAGCCGGAGACGGAGATGGCGGACGGCCCGCTGGCGCCCGGCACGCGCATCGTGGTCAACCATTACCCGCGCGAGGGACGTCTGGAGACGGCAGGCCGGGGCGCGCCCGCCGACTACGAGCTCGCCAGCGCCGCATTGAACGAGGACTGGGGTGAGAGCGCGATCCCCGACCCCACGGATGCCGCGGAGCAGCTCCTGTGGGCGCCCGTGGCCGAGGACGGCGCGTTCCGCCTGGAGCAGGGCTGGCAGAGCGAGCGCACCATCCTGATCGTGCGCCGCCGCAGCGACCAGCGCGTGGTCCTGCAGCAGGAAACGGCGGGATACGGCCCGTACGACCTGACCCTGCCGCAGGCCGACGTCGCCACTCTCCGCTTCCTGTCGCAGCCGCCGGAGCTGGTGGAGGGCGCCGAAGTGCAATTGAGCCGGGAGGACGCGCAGGACTGGGCCAGCTGGATCGAGGCGCCGCCGGTGCAGGCCGGCGTGAGCGTGATCGCGCTGGAGCCCGGCGTCTACGACGTGTCCATCACCCTGGCCGGGCGCCGCGCCAGCTTCGAGCTGGGCCAGCTGCGGATGCCGCCGGCGCCGCACGAGCAGGAGTTCGACCTGGGGCTGCTGCGCACGCTGCGGGGCAGCGTGCAGGCGGGCGGGCAGCCGGTCTTCCCGTGCACCGTGAGCTTGTACGACAACCAGGGCTTCCGCATGCGCGCCGCCACCGACGCCGGCGGCCGTTTCAGCGCCACCGGCGTGCCGGCGGGCGAGCTGAGGCTGCGCCTGCGCCCCGGGGATCCCTGGCTGACCGAGCCGGGGCGCCCCGAGCGCCCGGTGCCGGCCGGCGTCGAGGAGCACGCGGTGCGCATCCCGGTGGGGTTTCTGCAGTTCACCGCCGCCGAGCTGGGCGAGGTGGACCGCGGCCGGATCCGCGTGCAGCGCCTGCCGCTGCCGGAAGCCGGCCGGAGTTCCAACTACTGGGGCGAGGCGCCGCGCCTGCCGAGCCTCGGCGCCGCGCCGGTGACGGTGCGCGTGACGCCGAGCCTGGTGCGCTTCCACGTGCAGGACGATTTTCACAGCCTGGTGCCGGAGCAGGTGGAGGTGCGCGAGGGCCAGGTGCACACCGTGTCCCTGGCGGCGCACGAACTGGGCCTGCTGTGCGTGCGCCTGCGCGGCCAGAGGGGCTGGTTTCGCGCCCAGGTGGACGTGGCCGCCAGCGGCGCGACCCCGCCGCTGGCAGCGGACCAGATGCAGGCGCTGCGCTCGCGCTGGGAGTCCGGCGGCCAGCCGTTCCTGGTGCGCTACGCGCTGGAGCCGGGGCAGTGGGGCGTGTCCGTGCGCGGCCCCATCGTGCCGCAATGGAGCGGAGAGGAGAGCGAGGCCCTGGCCGGCGAGGATGCCGTCTGGGAGGGCACGGCCCTGGTCCGGAAGGGCCAGGTCACGACCGTCTGGATCGACGTCCAGGACGGCGGCGGCCTGGCCGGCGAGACCGAGCACGAGCGCTAGGGACGCTCAGTTGGCGCGCGGATCCGTGGACGCGTGCCGCATCCAATGGTAGCGCGCGTCCTGGGCCGCCATGAGCCGCCGCCACAGCGATTCGACACGGGCGTCGAACACTTCCTCGGCGGTCGCGGGCACGACCCGCCAGGAATCGGCCTGCAGCTCGCTCTCGAGCTGGCCCGCGTCCCAGCCGGAATAGCCCAGGAAGAAGCGCACGGGCGCCCCGGCCTGGTGCAGGCGCAGCAGCTCCTGCATCGCGCCGCCGAAGGTGACGCCTGCGCACACGGCGAACGAGTGCGCGCCGGCCGCTCCCGCGTGCAGCACGTGCAGGCGGTCCAGGCCCACGGGTCCGCCCCAGAGCATCGGCGCTTCTTCGCCCTGGAACGGACCGGGATCCTCCAGGACCTGGTCCACGCGGAAATCCAGCGGCCGGTTCAGCACCAGCCCGAGCGAACCCTCCGCGCCGTGCGCGCACAAGAGCACCACGCTGCCCTCGAAGTTCGAGTCCGTCAGGCTGGGATCCGCGAGGAGCAGCACGCCCGGCTGGAGATCCGCGCTCACGCCGGCCAGCATAGCGCTAGCGCGAGGGCTCCCTGGGGATGCGCTCGAGCAGCTGCGGCAGAGCCGCCTCCAGCTCGGCCCGCAGCGGTGAGCCGGGTGCCGCCTCCAGGTGGCGCTGGATCGTGGCCGCAGCCTGCGCGGGGAAACCGAGCTGCTCCTGCGCCGTGAGCAGGTACAGCGCGTAGCCCGGATCCTGCGGCCGGGCCGCGAACGCGCGCTCCAGGTAGGGGAGGGCCTCCGCGTAGCGCTGCAGCTCCACGCAGGCCCGTCCGACGTTGAAGGCGGCCTTGTCGTTGGCCGGCCCGCGCTCCAGGGCCTGCTCGAACCACGGCAGCGACTGCAGGGTCAGCGCCCGGGACTCATCGGCCCGGCCCTCGAAGCGCAACCGCTCGCCTTCCGCCGCGAACGACACTCCGGTCATGAACGGGCCGGCGAAGCTGTCGCCGTGCTCCTGCATGTGCCGCGCCAGGATGCGCCGGGCCTCGCCGTAGCGGCCGGTCTGGATCAGGGCCTCGGCCAGGGCTTCGGCGTACGCCGGATCGCCGGGACCCATCTCGAAGGCGCGCTGCAGCGGCGCCACGGCCTGGTCCGCGCTGCCTAGCGCGGTCAGGCACTTGCCCGCCCCGAGCAGCGCCTCGCGCAGGTAAGGATCGCCGTTCAGCGCCGTCTGGAAATGGGACAAGGCCGCGGCGAAGTCCGCCTGCGCGGCCTCATCCTCGCCGCGCTCCAGCGCGCGGGCGGCGCGCATGGCCAGCACGGTGCCCATGCCGTTGTGCGCGTCCGGGGACCCGGGCGTGTGCTCGAGCAAGGTCCGGTAGAACGCCTCCGCCGTCCTCAGGTCCTGTTCCAGGAGCAGCGCGCTGCCGATCAAGGTGTGCAGACGCATCCAGTCCACCGGGTGGATGAACCACGGCTGGCGTCGCAGGTCCTGGGCCTGGCTGAGCACCTGCAGCGCCGCCTCCAGGGCCGCCTCGCGCTGGGGCGCGCCGCGCGGCATCGCCTCGGCCCGGCGCAGGAGCTCGCCGGCGTACTCCACGTGCGAGATGACGGCGTTGGGGGCGGCCTCCCGCGCCCAGCCGAAGAACGTCAGGTTGTCACGCCAGTGCGGAAGGGTGACGGCCGCCGAATACGCGTTCCCGGCCACGGCCAGGACCGCCACCGCCAGTCCGGCGGCCAGCCGCGGCCGCGGCGGCGGCGCGGCGCGCGCGCCGAGCAGCAGTCCGGGCAGCAGCACGCAGAAGCCCGTGGACGCGAGATACGGGTAGCGTTCCTCGAAAGCGAACTGGCCCAGGTTCCACACGCTCAGCGCCGGCACCAGGGCGGCCATGAGGATGCCGAGGCCGTACAGCACCAGCGGCGCGCGCCGGCCGTGGCGCAGCCAGATCCACGCCGCGACCACGATCGCCGCCAGCCCGGCGGCAGCCGGCACCCACAGGCCGGGGTCGCCGGCCTGGACGTCGAGCTGCAGCGGCCGGAACGGCTGGTGCGGCCATGGCCACAGCAGGAAGCCGAGGTAGCGCCCGATCATGGACAAGGCCAGCGCGACCTGGTCGGCCAGACCGAAGCCGCGCGCCGGGTCCACGGCGTCGAACACGGATTCCCCGAGCAGGCCGGCGCTCCAGTCGTGGAAGACCAGGCAGCGCAGCACGTACACCAGCGCCACCGGCAGCAGCAGCACGCCAGCGTGCCAGCGCGGCGTGCGCGTGCGCACGGCGATGGCGAAGCACAAGGCGGCGGCGCCGAAGGCCGTTTCCTGCGACAGCATTGCCGGCAGCAGCAGTGCGGCGCACCATCCCAGGCGCCCGCCGGCCAGGGCGATCAGGGCCAGCAGGGAGAAGGCCGTCGCCAGCAGGTACGTGAGCGCGCAGGCCCAGGCCACGGTCTCCACGTGCGCCCCGTGCGCGGCAAACAACAGGCCGGCGCAGCCCGCCACCAGCGGGCGCAGCCCCAGGCGCAGCGCCAGGAGCGCGACCAGCGTGGAGCACAACGCGTGCAGGAGCAAGCTGGCGGCGTGGAAGGGCGCAGGATCGCCGCCTCCGATCTGGCGCAGGACGGTGAAGGCGGCGATGCCTACCGGCCGGTAGAAGCTGGCGGCGAACCGGGACTTGGACACCGTCTCCCACAGCGGAACCTGGAACCCCTCCCAGAGGCCGCTCCAGGAGCCCAGGTAGGCGTTGTCCTGGAGCATGGGCAGGTCGTCGTACACGAAGCCGTGCCGCAGGATGGGGAGGAACAGCAGCACCGCCGCCAGCGCGGGCAGCAGCAGCGCCGCGCTCCTGGCCGTGCGGTGGCCTAGTCGCGGGCCGCTTTCCAAGGCACCTCGCGGTACGGATCCAGCTCGGCCGCCACCGGCTCGAACTCCAGGTCGGCGTACGCCTGCGCCTCGCGCCCGGTGAAGCGCACCGTGACCTCGGCCTCGCCCTGGCCGCCCGCGCCGGTGAAGCGCACCCGGCTCGCGAACGGATACGGCGGGCCGTCCTGCGTCTGGCGCAGCCGCAGCACGGCGTGGAAACCGCGCGCGCGCGCCTGCACCGCGAGGCGGCTCTCGATCACGGGGACGTCCCGGCCGTACACCCAGGCGCGGAAGAAATCGCCCAGGTCCTCGCCCGCGGCCTGCGCCATGGCCGCCTGGAAGTCCTCGGTGCCGGCGTTGCCGCCGCCGAACGCCGCCAGGTACTGCGCCGCCGCGGCGTCGAAGCGCTGCCGTCCCAGGTACTCCGCGAGCAGGTGCAGGACCATGCCGCCTTTGTTGTAGACCAGGTCGGCGTCGAACAAGTTGGACGGATCCGGATCGGCGAGCGTCCAGGGTGACTGCCGCTGCGCCAGACGCAGCGTGCTCGCGCGCCAGGGGCGCAGGGTGCGCGCGCGCTCTTCCGCTCCGCCCTGCGCCTCGCGCCAGCGCAGCTCGAGATACGTGGCCCAGCCCTCGTTCAGCCACAGGTCGCGCCACTGGCGCGGACTGACCCAGTCGCCGAACCACTGGTGGGCCAGCTCGTGCACGATCAGGGCCGGATCGCCATCCAGACCCGCCTCGCGGCCGAGCACGGTCATGGTCTGGTTCTCCAGGCCGCCCACAGCCCGCGCGGTGAAGACGTGTCCGTAGCGCTCGAACGGGTACGGGCCGTAGCGTTCGGCCAGGAACGGGATCATGCGCGCGGTGTCCGCCAGCGAATTCCGTACCTGCTCCTCGTCCTCCGGCCAGGCCAGGTCCAGGAGCGGCGGCGTTCCCGGCCGCAGGATGGGTGCGTACGCCCCGGCGGCCAGCGCCAGCAGGTACGGCGCGGTCGGCCGGTCGGTTCCCCAGTGGAAGCTGCGGCTGCCGGGTTCGAATCCGAGGCCGCGCAGCTCGCCCGTGGCCGCGGCGTAGCTGCCCAACGGCACGCGCACGACCACGTCGAAGCGGGCCTTGTCGCTGGGGTGGTCGTTGCACGGGAAGAAGTGGTGCGCGCCGTCGGGCTCGAGATAGCTCACCAGACCGCGGGCGTCCGCCAGCAAGCCCACGGGCTCGCCCTGGGACGGCTCCTCCGGGAGCGGGCCGCCGTAGCGCAGCTCCACCGCCAGCACCTGGCCCGCCGCCGCCCGCCGCGGCAGGCGCACGCGCAGGCGGTCCCGCGCCTGCGCGAAGCGTGCGCTTTCGCCGCCCACGTGTGCGCTTTGCACCCGGAGCTGGTGGTGCAGGTCCAGCTCCACCTGGTCCAGCGGACGCAGCGCCTGCAGCTCGACGCGGGCCCAGGCGCTCAGGCGCGGCTGCGGCGGCGCCAGCAGCAGGTGCAGCTCGTAGTGCTGCACGTCCAGGTCCGGGTTGCCCCGTCCGGGAACCGCCGGGTCCGGGATCGGCGCCGGGACCGCCGCCGCCGGCGCCTGCGCCGGCGCTTGCGCCTGCAGCAGCAGCGAGAGGAGGAGCGCAGTCACGGCACAACGCGCAGCGCAGCGCGCCGCGCCAGCATACGTGCGGCGGGCTCCGCTAGACTGCGCGGCCCATGTCGGGTCGCGCTCCGCTCCGCCTGGCCGTGCTGTTCGGCGGCCGCTCCGCGGAGCACGATGTGAGCCTGGCCTCGGCGCGCGCCGTGCTCCAGCACCTGGATCCGGCGCGCTACGACCTGCACCTGGCCGGCATCACCCGCTCCGGCGGCTGGCTGGGCGCGGAAGCGTCGCTGGCCTTGCTGAACGGGCAGCCGGTGCTCGAGCCCGGCGGCCCGCCCAGCCTGCCGCCCGGCACCGAGTGCGTGTTCCCGGTGCTGCACGGACCCTGCGGAGAGGATGGCACCGTGCAAGGCTGGCTGGAGCTCTTGGGCGTCCCCAGCGTGGGCGCGGACACCACGGGCTCGGCCCTGGCGATGGACAAGTCGCTCACCAAGCACGTGCTGCGCAGTTCCGGCCTGCCCGTGCTGCCCTGGACCGACGTCGAGGCCGGAGACTTCCGCCTGGATCCCGCCGGCGTCTGCGCCAGGGTGGTGGAGCAGCGCGGCCTGCCGTGCTTCGTGAAGCCGGCGCGGCTGGGCAGCAGCATCGGGATCAGCAAGGTGGAGTCCGGGGACGCGGTCGGTCCTGCCCTCGAGGAGGCGTTCCGGCACGGCCGCTACGCGCTCGTGGAGCCTTACTACGACGCCCGCGAGCTGGAGATCGCGGTGCTCGACGGCGATCCGCCGCTGGCCAGTCCGGTGGGCGAGATCCGGCCCAGGACCTGGTACTCGTACGAGGAGAAGTACCGCAACAGCGATGCGCAGTTGCTCGCCCCGGCGCCGGACCTGCATCCGCGCATGGTCGAGCGGTTCCAGGAGCTGGCGCTGGCGGTGTTCGGCGTCCTGCGCCTGCGCGGCATGGCGCGCGTGGACTTCTTCCTGGGCCGCCACACCGGGCGCCTGGTCATCAGCGAAGTGAACACCATCCCCGGCTTCACGGCCATCTCCATGTATCCGAAGCTGATGGCCCTGGCCGGCGTGCCCTTCGGCGCGCTGTGCGACCGGCTGATCGAGCAGGCCACGTCCAGCCGCGAGGCGCCGCAGCGCCCGGCGGCGCGGGCCGCGCGCTGATCCGCTACAGCGCCTGCTTCAGGCAGAACACCGAGCCGCCGGACTTGATGAACTCGCCGGTCTCGAGCGGCACCGGCGTGAACCCGCGCTCGCGCAGCGCGGCCTCCGTGCGCGCGCAGCCGCGCTGGATCAGGACGTGGCGGCCGTCCGGGCAGTGGGCGTTGGCGGCGAAGCGCAGCGCCTCGTCGAGTGGCACTTCGATGGCGTCAGGAAACGCGGCGCGCGCGAGCTCCAGCCCGTCGCGGTCGAAGGCCTGCGGCACGAGCAGGGCGCTGCGCTCGTCCAGCGGCGCCAGCGCGGTATCCAGGTGATAGAAACGCTCGTCCGCGAGCGCGTAGAGCAGGATGTCGAGCTCCGGATGGGCCGCCGCGAGCGCCTCCCAGGCCGCGCGCTCGGTGCGGGCGCCGATCCCGGCGTGCAGCAGGAAGCGTCCGGGATGCACCACGCCGTCGCCGCTGCCTTCGAATCGGGTGACACGCGCCGGCATCTCGCGCAGGACGTAGCCGCGCGCGCGGGCGTAGGCGGCGTGCTGCTCCACCTCCGGCCGGCGCGAAGGATGCGTCATGCGCGCCAGCCACAGCTCGCCGCCGCCGCCGGGCAGGGGCAGATACAAGGAGGGGTTGGCCGTGAAGCACAGGTCGGGCAGCCCCGGCACGGCCGGAAGGACATCCACCGCCACGCCGCCGCTGCGGTAGGCGTCGGCCAGCGCCTGCCACTGCCGCCGCGCCGCGGAACGGTCCACGCGCCGGGGCCGGCCGTCCGCTCCCGCCATGTGCACGTTCTGGACCTCGGCGATGTCGAAGCGGCCGGGATCGGCCAGCAGCACGCGCGCGGGCCGCTGCGTCGCCGGCAGCTGCCCGGGCCGCCGCGGCCAGTCCGCCAGGCGCGCGTGGAGCGGCATGGCTTACAGCACGTCCCGCGTGCGGATGGCCTGGTAGGCCAGGACCAGGAAGGCGAGAACGTAGCCCGCCAGCACCAGCAGCGACAGCAAGGTGCCCGGGGGGTCCGGATCCGGCACGGAGAACTGGCCCAGGGTGTTGCTGAGGTCCAGCCAGTTGCGCAGCAGGCCGAAAAGGTAGCGGTGCGGCGACAAGGCGCGCAGCGGGCCGGTGATGCTGCCGGCGATGGATCCCCAGCCGATCAGCAAGGCCAGCGCCCACAGCACCGCCTTGCGCGACCACACCCCCAGGAACAGGCACAGGGCGCCGTAAGGAGCGGCGCCGATCCACAGCACCAGCGACAGGAACACGACCCGCTGCAGCCAGAAGCGCAGCTCCACGCCGCCGCTGATGGGACTGAGGATCAGCGCGGGGAGCGTGGCGCACAGGACCGCCAGCGGCAGCAGCGCCAGCAGCCCGCCCGAGTAGAGGCCGAGCAGCGGCACCCAGCGCGGCGCCGGGCGCGTCAGCAGGTAGGCGATCGCGCCCTTCTCGTACAGCTCGCCCAGGATCGGCAGCATCACCAGCATGCTCAGGAAGGGCAGCACGAAGTACAGGCACATCGGCGCCAGGATCTCGCCGTACATGCGGTACGGGGTGGGCGTGCCACCCTGCTCGTGCGGCGCGAAGAAGCGGAAGACCAGCGCCATGAACGTCGGCACCAGGGCCACCATCAGCGCCGGAAGCGCCTTCCAGCTCAGCATGCGCCGGCGGAAGGAGTAGGCCTGGACGGCCAGCACCTGCGGGGAGAAGCTCATACGGCGCTGCCCACCAGGGTGTCGAACACGCTCTCCAGGTTCTCGTCGGCGATCTCCATGCTCTCGATCTGGCCGGCGCCGCCGTACGCCTGCAGCCGGTCCAGCAGGCGGTTCAGGTCGCGCGTCTCCAGCAGCAGCTGGCTGTCGTCGCCGAAGGACACGCCGGAGACGTAGTCCTCCTGGAGCAACGCCGCCGCGATCTCGCGCCGGCTGCCGCTGCTGATCTGCACGCGCCGCGGCTTGCGCTCCAGCAGGCCCACGATCTCGCTCAGGCGTCCCTCGGCCAGCAGGCGGCCGTGGTGCAGGAGCAGCATGCGGTCGGTGACGGACTCCACCTCGTGCAGGATGTGCGAGGAGAACAGGACCGTGCCGCCGGCGGCGCCGTGGGCGCGCACGAGGTTGATGGTCTTGCGCCGGCTGACCGGGTCCATGCCGTTCAGCGGCTCGTCCAGCAGCAGCAGCTCCGGCTCGAGCAGCAGGGCCTGCGCCACCTTGATGCGCTGGCGCATGCCCTTGGACATGGTGCTCAGCTTCTTGGTTGCCAGCTCCTCCATGCCGACCTTCTCCAGCGCCGCGCGCGCGCGCGCCCGCGCCGCCATCGGGCCGTCGCCGGCCACGCGCGCCATCAAGGCCAGGAAGTCGCTACCGCGCTCGCTTTCGAAGTGCACGTCGTCGCCGGGGGCGTAGCCGACGCGCCGGAACACGGCCCACTGGTCCGGCGAGACCCGCGTCCCGAACAGCTCGGCGTGCCCGCGCGTGGGCCGGGCCAGGCCGGTGAGCAGGCGCATGAGCGTGGTCTTGCCGCTGCCGTTCGGCCCGAGCAGGCCCACGACGCCGGGCGACACGTCCACGGTCAGGCCGGACAGGCCCTGCACCTCGCCGTACCAGCGGGCGAGGCCCACGCAGCGGATCACGGGCGCGCTCATCCCACCAGCGCCCGGTGCTTGACCTTGGCCAGCAGGTACAGGAAGCAGAGCAGCGTGATCCCGCCCAGGATGGACACGGACAGGGCGAAGGGCGCGTGCTGGCGGGCGGGTTCCGGGTAGCCCAGGAAGCCGTTGGCGACGCTGAAGATATTGTCCCAGAAGGCCAGGGCCATGAAGGCGCGCTGGTCGGTCAGGTCCGCCAGCGCCGGCCCGATGCCGCCGGACAGGATGAACAGGATCACGAACACGAGCGCCGTCCACAGCCCGCTCCGGGTGATGGTGGTGAGGGCCTGGATGAACAGCGCCAGGCTCAGGCTGATCAGCAGCAGGGCCGCGCTCAGTCCCAGCGGCACCATGCGCACCGCGGCGAAGTGGCCCGCCGGCGCGGTGAACACGTCCATGCACCAGATCCACAGCATGGGCGCCAGCGTCGGCAGCAGCAGGAAGCTCACGAACGCGAGCGAGCGCCCGGCGAGGTAGCCGAGCGGCGTGATCGGCCGCGAGAAGTACGACTCCAGGGCGTTGCCGCGCAGGTCGCCCGCCATGAGGTCGTAGCCGAGCAGCATGGCCATGGGCACCAGCACCGGATACACGAACCAGTGCAGCAGGATCAGGTAGATCTCGGCGTCGAAGCGCAGCGACGGGCCCTCGCCGCCCACGCGCTGGCCCATCTCCTCCAGCATCGCGCGCCACTCCGGCACCACCTTCTGCACGAAGTACAGGATCAGGCTGATGATCGCGGCGATGGCGATGCCGCCGAAGGTGATCATGCGGATCCAGCGGCTGGCCCAGCCGCGCTGGAAGGTGGCGTGCCACAACGGCCACCACGGCGGGGCGTTGCTGCGCGTGCCGCTGAAGCGCTCGTACTCGGCGGCGCGGAAGGCCATCAGGGCTGGCCCTCCAGGGCCTCCAGGAACGCGTCCTCCAGCGAGCGCGCCGCCGCCTTCACGCCCAGCACCGGCACGCCGGCCTGGGCGCCCAGCTGGAACACCTGGCGCGGCTCCACCACGCCGTCGGGCAGGCTGACCAGGACCTCGTTGTCGTGGCCGTCGCCCAGCACGTGCAGCCCGGCGGCCTGCGCGGCCGCGGTGAAGGCGGCGCGGGCGCCGTCGGGCAGGCGCACGCGCTTGGCGCCCCGGGCCGCGGCCGTGAGGTTGGCGACCGTGTCGGCCTTCTTCAGCTCCCCGCGGTCCAGGACCCACACGTCGTTGCACAGCCGCTCCACGTCCGGCAGCAGGTGGCTGGCCAGGATCAGGTGGATGCCGTGCTCGCGCACCACCTTGGCGATCAGCTCCAGCATGCGCACGCGGCCTTGCGGATCCAGTCCGTTGGTGGGCTCGTCCAGGATCAGCACGTCGGGATCGTGCACCAGGGCCGCCGCCAGCTTGTAGCGCTGGCGCATGCCCACCGAGTACGTGGCCACCTCCCGGTAGCGCTCCTCGCCCAGGCCGACGAAGTGCAGCACGTCGTGGGCGCGCACCATGGCGTCGCCGCGGCGCAGCCCGCAGATCTCGGCCAGGTGCGCCAGCGCGGACACGCCGGAGATGCCGACGATGTAGCTGTCGCGCTCCGGCATGTAGCCGAGGCGCCGGCGCAGCCGCGGCCCGGCCGTGGCCGTGTCCTGGCCGAGCACGCGGATCCGCCCGCCGGCCGGGTGCACCAAGCCCAGGATGGCGCGCAGCATGGACGACTTGCCGGCGCCGTTGGGCCCGAGCAACCCGAGCGCGCCGCCGTGGAAGGTGGCGCCGACGCCGTCCAGGGCCGTGAAGCGGCCGTAGCGGACGGTGAGAGCTTCCAGCGCGAGGACGGGGTCGCTCATTCCGGCAGGAACACGGGCGCCAGGATCCTGCGCTGTACTTGGGAACAGACCTGCGCCAGTTGCGCCTGCAGCGTCTTCTCGCGCAGGGAGCGCTCCACCTGCGGCCGCACCCGCTCCAGCTCCACCACGCCGCGCTCCAGCACCGCCTCGACGCGCGCCAGGTAGATCCACAAGTCGCCCACGATGGGGCCGCGCAGCACCGGCTGCTCGATGCGCTTGAAGCCGAGGTCGGCGAAGGCGTGGCGCAGGAACGGCTCCTCGAAGCGGCGCAGGTCGCGGCGCTTCAGCCAGCCGAGCGCTCCCAGGAGCTTCGGATCGCCGCCGGCGCTGCCGTAGCGCTGCGCCGCCTCCTCGTAGGCCTGCTCCCAGGTGATCTGGCCGGCGTGCAGCCGCTGCGCCAGCCCGTCCACGAAATCATAACGGGCCTTGCGCTCGTCCGCGGGCAGGGCGGAGCCGTCGTTGCGGTCCACCAGCGGCACGCGGATCGCGGCCATGCGCAGCTCGCAGAAAAACTCGGGCACCGACGCCAGCATGTGTCCGCGCAGCTGTGCCGTGCCGTACTCCGCCGGCTGCTGGCTCAGCAGCCGCGCCCGCCACTCCAGCTCGAGGCCGTGCGCGGCCAGGACCGGCTCCGGCGGCAGGCTGGAGCCGTGGTCGGCCGCCCAGGCGGCCGCTTCTGCCAGCAGGACGGCGCGGCCGACCGCGGGCACGCCGGCGGCCTCCACCGCCAGCAGGTTGCTGAACTGGTGCACCTGGTCGAGGAAGCGCACGGAGCGCAGGTAGATGCGCCGGTAGTCGGCGTCGCGCTCGACCGCCGGGGGCAAGGTGTCGTCGTAGCGGCGCAGCGCCTCCATGACGTCGCGCGCCGTGTACGTCTTCCCGCCCTGTTCCAGCACCGCCAACGCGAGCGGATCCGGGAGCGGGTCCTGGGCGACGCAGCCGAGAAGGACGGTGGGCAGCCAGTGCATCAGGGATCGTGCTCTCGGCGGGGGCGACCGGAGACTGGACATCGTAACCTTCCGCCGTGGCGGTTCCGCGCAGCCTGATCGGGCAGACCATGCAGCTGTTCTCCAGCCTGTCGGGGGAGCGGCCGCGCCTGTTCTTCGCCCCGGGCCGCGCCAACCTGCTCGGGGCCCATGTGGATTACAACGGCGGCCTGGTCATGCCGGTGGCCCTCAGCAAGGGCACCTGCGCCGCCTTCGCCGCGCGCGCCGGCGGGCTCCTGCGCCTGCGCAGCTCCAACTTCCCGGACCAGCCGGTGGACGTGCCCCTGGCCGAGCTGCGTCCCGGTCGCACCCAGGGCTGGTCGGCTTACGTCGAGGGCGCGCTGTGGTGCTCGCAGCGCGCCTGGGGACCGTTCCCGGGCCTGGACGTGGCCGTGTGCGCCGACCTGCCCATGGCCAAGGGCCTCAGCTCCTCCGCCAGCATCGAGGCGGTGGCGGTGTATGCGGCCGCGCACCTGCTCGGCCGCGCGCCCGACCCCGACGAGATGATCCGCCACGCGCACGAGGCCGAGAACGTCTACGTGGGCGTGCGCTGCGGCATCCTGGACCAGGCCGCCATCATCCTGGCGCGGGAGAACTCGCTGCTCTACCTCGACTGCCTGGAGCTGACGCGCGAGCACCTGCCGCTGGACGGCGCGCGCGTGCGCATCGGCATCATCGACAGCGGCGTGCAGCGCAACCTGGCCACGTCTGCCTTCAACCAGCGCGTGGCCGAGTGCACGCGCGCTCTCGCCATCATCCAGGAGCAGGTCCCCGGCATCACCTGCCTGCGCGACGTGCACCGCAGCACTTACGAGGCGCTCCAGGACCTGCTGCCGCCGGTGCTGCAGCGGCGCGTGCAGCACGTCATCGGCGAGACCGAGCGCACGCAAGCCGGCGCCGCCGCGCTGCGCCGCGGCGATCTCGCCGCCTTCGGCCAGCTGGTGAGCCGCACGCATCTTTCCTTGAAGGAGTTGTACGAGGTCTCGACGCCGGAGCTGGACGCGCTGGCTCTGGCCGCGCAGGCCGTTCCCGGCTGCTACGGCGCGCGCCTGACCGGCGCCGGCTTCGGCGGCTGCGTCGTGGCCCTGGTCCAGCCCGGCGCCTGCGATGACTTCGGCCGCCGCGTGCCCGCCGCCTACAAGGAAGCCACCGGCCGCGAGACCGAGGTCATGTGGTTCACCCCGGCCGGAGGCCCCAGCGAGGTTGCGATCTGAGCTCCGGCCGCCGCGGAGCCGTGACGCGCCGGCTGCCTCGCGCCAGAACGAAGCTGCGACGAATCGTCAGTGCGCCGCCGGCGGCTCCACCGGCAACAGCCACTCGCTGCGGCCGCGCTCGCCGGTGGAGGAGAGCAGCGCCATGACCGGTCCCAGGGGCTTGAGCTTGCCCTGCTGCGCGGCTTCCTGCAGCAGCGCGGCGCCGGCCTGCGGCTCGCTGACGCGGAAGGTGGCCCAGCGCAGGAACAGGCCCGCAGGCTGCGCCAGCACGGAGACGCCCGGCGGGAGCGGCGCCGGCGGATCCGCGCGCAAGGCCAGGGCCGCCTGCGGCTCCGCAGGGCCGAGGAGCCGCCAGGTGGCGGCCTCCAGGGTGCCGGCGGCGATCAGCGGCGCGGCCCACTCGGCCGGCCAGGGGCCCACCAGGAAGCGCTCGGCCGGGAGCTGCAGCAGGCCGAGCTGGTCCTCGGCCGCGGCCGGGACGGCGGCGCCGAGGTCGCGCACCACGTCCACGCGCCACTGGCCCCGTGGGACCCCGGTCTCCGGCGGCGCGAAGGTCTCGTCGAAGGCCAGCACCGCGTCGTCCACCTGCTCCCAGGTCTCCTCCCAGCGGTTGCCGTTGTGAGTCCAGGTCCAGACGGCGGGGAACCAGGGACGCCCGGCGCGGGCCGCATTGCCGGAGACGTTGAGCTGGAGCGTGCCCAGCTTGAGCTGCAGCGGCAGGAAGTCCTTGCCCAGGGTCAGGACGCACTCTCCGTACGGGCTGGGCAGGGAGAGGTCGCGTTCGCCGCCCTTGTAGAGCTGGGTCTTCGCGCCCGGGAGCGCCTCCTTCCAGCCCCAGGGGAAACGCGCGAGGGTCCAGCGCGCCCAGCACTCTTTGGGCAGGGCGCCGGCGTCGTAGGCGGCGTAGCTCTCGGTACGCGGCTTGCGCAGCCACACCTTCTCCGGCGACTCGACCAGGAAGATCTGCGTCATGACGCCGGCGCGCAGCACGTACTTCATGTGCGCCGGCCCGGCGAGCAGCAGCTCACACTTCTGCACGTACTCGCCCACGCCCTCGGTGCGGAAGGCGACGCGGCCCTGCAGGAAGTAGTGCTGCGCGGGGCTGGAGGGCGATTCCAGCGCCATGCCGCGCGCCTGCGCCACCCTGGCATGGACGTCCACCTTGGCCTGCGGGCTGCAGGCGGCGAGCAGGGCCAGCGCCGCGATCACGCCCGTGCGCTCCATTGTTCGAGGCGCGCCGCGGCGGCGCGCAGCGTCTCCATCTTCTTGGCGTAGCAGAAGCGGACCAGGCGCGCGCCGCCGGGCGGCTTGGCGTAGAAGGAGCTGCCGGGCACGGTGGCCACTCCGGCGTCGCGCACCAGGCGCAGCGCGAAGTCCGTGTCGCTCTCGCCTGGGCGCAGGAAGCGGCTGCAGTCGGTCATGACGTAGTAGCTGCCTTGCGGAGTGTCGCAGGCGAAGCCGGCCTGCCGCAACGCCTGCACGGTGAAATCGCGGCGCTCCCGGTACTCGGCGCGCATGCCGTCGTAGTACGCGTCGTCCCAGTCCAGGGCCTCCGCCACCGCTTCCTGCAGCGGCGCCGGCGCGCCCACGGTCAGGAAGTCGTGCACCTTGCGCACGCCGGCGGTGAGGGCGGGGGGGCCGATGACCCAGCCCACGCGCCAGCCGGTGACGCTGAAGGTCTTGCTGGCCCCGCTCACGACCAGCGTGCGCTCCGCCATGCCGGGCCACAGCAGCAGGGTCCTGTGCGGCCCGGTATACAGGATCTCCTCGTAGATCTCGTCCGTGAACAGCAGCAGGTCGTGTTCCTGGACGAAGCGGCACAGCGCGCCGATCTCGTCCTGCGTGAACACGCGGCCGGTGGGGTTGTGGGGGGTGTTGAGGACCACGGCGCGGGTGCGCGGCGTGAGCGCCCGGACCAGCCCTTCCGGGTCCAGCGCGAAGCCAGGTCCCAGCGGCACGCAACGCGGCTGGGCGCCGCTGAGCACGCCGTCGGGGCCGTAGTTCTCGTAGAACGGCTCCGGAATGAGGACCTCGTCGCCCGGATCGAGGACGCCCATCATGGCCGCGATCATGCCCTCGGTGGCGCCACAGCACACGGTGACCTGGGTGTCGGGGTCCACGGCGACGCCGCGGCGGCGCTGCAGGAAGCGCGCGATGGCGTGGCGCAGGGCGCGCGAGCCCCAGGTGACCGCGTACTGGTTGACGTCGGCGCGGATGGCGCGCACGGCCGCCTCCTTGAGGGCGGCCGGGGCCGGGAAGTCCGGAAAGCCCTGGGCCAGGTTGATGGCGCCGTGCTGGTTGGCCACCCGCGTCATCTCGCGGATGACCGATTCCGTGAAGCACCCGGCCTTTGCGGACGCGCGCAGGTTGCCGCCGCGGGTCATGCCGGATCGCGCTCAGTCCAGGCCGAGCGCACGCTCCCAGTCGCCCGGGTCCGGCCCTTCGTCGCGCCCGTGGAGCTTGACCAGGGAGGCGCGCGCCGTGCCGGCCGTGAGCTTGTCGCGATCCTTCAAGGCCTTGACCAGGGCGGCCGCGGAGCCGGGCGCGCCGATCTCGCCCAGGGCATAGGCGGCGGCGGTGCGCACCTGGGCGTCGGGGTCGTTGGCCAGGAGCTCGGCCACCGGCGGCGCCATGTGCGCGGCCCGGGCCAGTCCGAGGCCGGCGGCCGCCTGGGCGCGCACGGTCGGGTCGGGATTATCGAGGACCACGGCAAAGATGGCAGCCAGGGTGCCGTCGCGATCGCTGCGTTCCTTCTGGGCGATCTGGAAGGCGGCAAAGGTAGCGTTGCGGCGCACGTCCTGCGTGGCCGTGGGGCGCAGCACAGCCTCGTGGATCGGGCGGATCGGGGTCTCGGGCAGCGCCAGCACGCCAATGCCCAGGAGCGCGTTGGCCGCCACCATGGGATCCGGATCGGCCACGTTGTTGGCGATGATGGACAGAACTTCCGGTTCGCGGGTGAAGCCCAGGGCCGCGGACGCCACGGCGCGGTTGCGGGGCTGTCCGGACATGGCCTGCTCTTCGAGGCGCTTCTGCTCGCGGTGCGCCAGCGAGCGCAGCGCCAGCTCGATGCCCTGGATGTCCTCGCGATTCTGCGGCGAGCGCTGCGCCGCCATGGCCCGCTGCCAGGCGCCGAGGTGGCGCTCGCACTCGAAGATCAGCTGGCCCGTGCTCAGCTCGCCCCGGCCGGGCGGCGGCGAATACTCCTCCAGGACGTAGGGCTTGTCCTTGTCCGGCCCCGCTGCGGCACAGCCCGGCCAGCACGCGGCCAGGGCCAGCAGCACGGGGGGAAAGCCGAAACGGCGCAACTGCATGCGGCGTGGATCCTACAATAGGGACTGCGAGGCTCGGCGGCTTCTTCCCGCCAGTCCGCGCCAGGCTATGGAGCTGATGGAGGCGATGGCCCGCAGTGGCCATGAACGGGTGGTGGCGGCGCTGGACGAGCGCTCCGGGCTGCGAGCCTGGATCGCGCTCCACAACACGCGCCGCGGCCCGACCTATGGCGGCATCCGCATCTGGCGCTACCGGGACGAAGAGGAGGCCGCGGCGGATGCCTTGCGCCTGTCCCGCGCCATGACCTGGAAGTGTGTGCTCGCCGGAGTGGCCGGCGGCGGCGCCAAGACCGTGGTCATGGGCGACCGCATCTTGGACCGGCCGGCTGCGATGGCAGCGCTGGGCCGCCACATCGAGTCGCTGGGCGGCGTGTACCGTGCCGGGCCCGACATCGGATTCACGGAAGCCGACCGGCGCGCGCTGGCGGCAGAGACGCGCTGGCTGGCGCACCACGGCGACCGCCTGCGGCCGGCGGGCGAAGCCACGGCGGAAGGCGCCGAATGGGGCCTGCGCGCCGCCCTGCGCGCGGTCCGCGGCAGCGACGCGCTGCGCGGGGTCACGGTCGCCGTGCAGGGACTGGGGTCGGTCGGGCTGGCCCTGGCGCGGCGGCTGCTGGCGGCCGGCGCGCGCGTGATCGGCGCCGACACCAATCCGGAGGCGGCCCAGGAGGCGGCGGTCGCCGGCGTGGAGGTGGTGGACGCCGGCCGGATCCACGAGGTGGAGGCCGACGTGTTTGCGCCGTGCGCGCTGGGCGGCACCTTGCACGACGTCTCCATCCCGCGCCTCAGCGGCAAGGTGGTCGCCGGCTGCGCCAACAACGTGCTGGCACGCCCCGAGCACGCCCACCTGCTGCAGCGCCGCGGCGTCCTGTACGTGCCCGACTTCGTCCTCAACAGCGGCGCTCTGATCGAGGGCGCCGGCTACGAACGCACCGGCCGCACCGACTGGAGCGCCGAGTTGCGGCGCATCGGAGAGACGGTGGCGGCGGTGATCCAGCGCGCCCGCAGCGAGCACGTCACCACGGTGGAGGCAGCCCTGCGCATGGCTCAGGAGATCCTGGACCGGGAACGCCAGTCCATCCGCGGCCTGCCTGCGGAGCGCAGCGCCTAGGCCCGCGCCCTAGGGCTCTTCGGCCTGGGTGAGGTTGTACCAGGCGTCCTGGATGTCCTCGAGGACCTGCTGGGTGGCCTGTTCCTTGCGGCCGACGAAGCGCGGCAAACGGACCACGCGCTCGTACAGGTCGCCAAGGCTCACGCTGAAGGGATCCACACCGGGATCCTGGTAGTGGAGCATCTTGGCGATCTCCTCCACCTGGCTCCAGTCCAGGCTCTGGAACTCGAGGGACATGGGTGCGATTCCCGGCTCAGACCGAGAATGATTCGCCGCAGCCGCAGGAGCCCTTGGCGTTGGGATTGACGAAATGGAAGCCCTTGCCCTGCAAGCCCTCGCTGTATTCCAGGGTGGCGCCCTTGAGGAACATGTACGACTTGGGATCGCAGAAGACGCGCACGCCGTCCTGGTTGAACACGACGTCGCCCTCGGCGGCGTCATAGTCGAAATTCAGGGCGTAGCTGAACCCGGAGCAGCCGCCGCCGCGCACGCCGACACGCACGCCGGCTGTCTCCGGCAGCTTGTGCTCGACGATCAGCCGCTTGATCTCCTGGGCGGCCGGCGCGGAGACGCGGATGGGAGTCTGGGTGGTTTCCATGGCTTTGTGTAGGGTGATTCTACGGCTTTTGGAAGGCCGCGGAGGGAAGAGGCTCGGTGCGCATGGCGTACTGGGGCGAGAGCGCCCGCAGCCGCGACACGGCGGCGACCACCCGATCGGCCACGGTCTCCACCTCCGCCGCGCTGTTGAAGCGGCCCAGGCCGAAGCGCAGGGAGGAGCGGCTCAGGTCGTCGGGCACGCCCATGGCCCGGAGCACGTGGGAGGGCCGGAGGTCGGCGCTGGCGCAGGCCGAGCCGGTGCTCACGGCGATGCCATCGAGCGCGGCGATGAGGGCGCCGGCGTCCACGCAGGCGAAGGACACGTTAAGGTTGCCGGCCAGGCGCCGCTGCGGGTGGCCGTGCACGGCCACCAGGTCCAGCTCGGCGGTCAGGCGCTGTTGCAGGCGGTCGCGCAGCGCGCGCACCCGCGCCTGGACGCGCGCGCCCTCGTCGAGGGCGAGCTCCAGCGCCCGCGCCATGCCGACGATTCCGGGCACGTTCAGCGTGCCGGAGCGCAGGCCGCGCTCGTGGCCGCCGCCGTGCAGCAGCGGCTGCAGGGGGAAGCGCGGCGCGCCGCGCCGCACGTACAGGAATCCTGCGCCCTTGGGGCCGTGGAACTTGTGCGCCGAGGCGCTCAGCAAGTCCACGTGTGCGGCGCGCACGTCCACGGGCTCCTTGCCCAGCGACTGGGTGGCGTCGCAGTGGTAGAGCACGCCGCGCGCGGCGCACAAGGCGCCGATCGCGGCCACGTCCTGGATGGTCCCGACCTCGTTGTTGGCGTGCATCACCGACACCAGGGCCGTGTCCGGCCGCAGCGCCGCGCCCAGCTGCTCCAGGTCCACCAGGCCGTGGCGATCCACGGGCAGCACCGTCACGGCCCAGCCGTCGCGCTCCAGCGCACGGACGCAGTCCAGCACCGACGGGTGCTCCGTGGCGCAGGTGACGACGTGGCGGCCGCGCCCGGCGCGCGCGGCGCCCAGGATGGCCAGATTGTTGGACTCGGTGGCGCCGGATGTGAACACGATCTCGCGCGCCTGCGCGCCGACGGCCCCGGCGATGCTCCGGCGCGCCGCGTCCACCGCCGCCTCCGCGTCCCAGCCGAACGCATGGTGGCGCGAGGCGGCGTTGCCGTAGCGCTCGGTGAACCACGGCAGCATCGCCTCCACGACGCGCGGGTCCACCCGCGTCGTGGAGTGGTTGTCCATGTAGATGGCGTCGGGGCGTGCGGCCGGCATGGCTAGCGCTGCAGCTCCAGCTCGAGCCGCTGCGGGGCCGGGGCCGGGCGGGCGCCGGCGATGTCCTGCACGCTCACGTCCGCCAGCAGGCGCTGGATGCGCGCGGCCACGCCGCGGATGCCGTTGCGGATGGTGCAGCCGTGCTCCAGGCCGCAGCGGCCGCCGCCGGTGCAGTCGGCGAACAAGTGCGGGCCCTCCAAAACTGCCACCACCTCGGCCAGGCTGAGCTGGGAAGCCGGCCGGCACAGGCGGTAGCCGCCGCTGGGGCCGCGGGCCGCGCACACCAGGCCGGCGTGGGACAGGTCCTTGAGGATCTCCGCCAGCAGGCGGCGCGGTACGGACAACTGGTCCACGATCTCGCGCACGCAGCAGAAGCCACCCGCAGGCCCGCCCTTCTGGGCCAGCAATGCCAGCGCCATCAGGCCGTATTCCGTGCGCCGCGTGAGACGCAGCATGCCATTAATTTAGCACGAAATCAGTGCTGTTCAAAACGAGGCCGGGCGATACCCTGGGCCGCCTTCCGTCATGACTGAAGTCCGCCCGACTCCGCCCGGCCTGCCGCCGCTGGTTCTTGTGGACGGCCTGCACATCCACAGCAAGTGCGCCACCTGCCTGCCGGCCAAGTGCTGTACGTACATCGCCGTGCAGATCGACGGTCCGCGCCGCATGGAAGACTTCGAGGACTACCTGTGGTTCGTGGCCCACGAAGGCGTGTCCCTGTACGTGGACGGCGGCAGGTGGTACCTGCAGTTCGAGACGCGCTGCCGCAAGCTGGGACGGAACAACCTGTGTTCCATCTACGACAACCGTCCCAAGGTGTGCGTGGCCTATACCCCGGACAACTGCGACCGCGACGATCCGGCGCGCTATGCGCGCGAGTTCCGCACCTATGAAGAGCTGCTGGCGTACGCGCGCAAGCGCTTCCCCAACTTCACGACGGGCGGCCAGCGCGCGGCGGCCCGGCGCCACAAGGTGGCGACGGTGCGCGCCCGGCGCGTCGTCCGGCCGCGCCGCGCCCCGGCCGGCGCCTAGACACCGCGCTTGCGCCCGCCCCGGTCGCCGGCCACGCGCTGCAGCAGCTCCTGGAAGGCCGCAGGCAGGCGCGCCGGGCGGCGCCGGTCCCGGTCCACGCAGCCGAGCTCCACGCTGCCGGTGGCGCACAGTTGCCCGCTCTCCTGGCTGTACACCTCGTGGCCGAAGCGCACGGTGGCGGTGCTCCAGCCGTCGATCCAGGTCTGGATGCGCGCCAGGTCGTCGTACACCAAGGGGGCCAGGTGACGGCACCAGGTCCGGGTCACCGGCAGCATCAGACCGAGCTGCTGCTCGAAGTCGCGGTAGCGCCAGCCTTCATCGCGCATCCATTCCACGCGGCCCAGCTCGAACAGGGCCATGTAGCGCCCGTAGTAGAGGTAGCCCATGGAATCGATGTCGCGGTACAGGATGCGGTAATGCGCCGTGCGTACCGTCATGCCGCAGAATTCTAGGAATCTGGCGGCAGGCCGCCGCCTCTGTTAGAAACCGTGCTGCCATGCAAGCCCTGGCGCCGGCCGAGCCCACCCGCAAGCGCATGGAGCGGGCAGTCGGGCTTTCCCTGCTGCTGCCCGGCGCCGGCCACCTCCAGGCCGGGCGCTTCGGCTGGGCGCTGTTCTGGGCGATCCTGTGTCAGGGTCTGCTGTTCGGCGGTCTGAGCCTGGCCGGCAACTCGCAGTTCGACTACGGCAAGCTCATCCACCTGGGCGGCCGCCCGATCCTGATGCTGCTCATCCCCGAGATGGGGAACTTCCTCGGCGTGCAGTTCGCGGCCGTGCTCGCCAAGATGCACAGCGTGGAGGCCGGCGGGCACCTGCCGGAGCACCTGCCCTGGCGCAACCTGGGCTACCTCATGAGCGGCGCCTCCGGCGTGCTGAGCGCCTTCGCCGCCGCCCACGCTTCCAGCCTGTGCCTGGTGCGCGACGAGCCGCTGGCTCAGCGCCGCGTGTCCCCCGGCGGCGCCGCCCTGGCCACCCTGCTTCTGCCCGGCCTGGGCCATTGGCTCAGCGGCCGGCGCTTCAAGACCTGGCTGTTCGGCGGCACCATCGTGGGGTTGTTCGCCCTGGGCATGACGCTCGGCGACTTCGCCGACTTCGACCGCCAGCGCCACCCGTACTACTGGGCGGGACAGATGCTGCTGGGGCCGGTGGGGTGGATCACGGCCTTCCTGTGCGAGCCGCAGCGCTTCCCGTCGGTGCTGCCGTACCAGGATGCGGGCCTCCTGTTCACGACCGCAGCCGGCTTCTTCACCGTGATCGCGGCGCTGGATTCCTATCACCGTGCCGAGGATGACTGGCTGGCCGCCGCCCGCGGCGTGCCGGGTCGCGCCGCCGCCGGGGCTGCATGACCTCATTGCTCGGGCAGCTCGGCCTGCTGGTGGCGTTCAGCGCGGCGCTGGCCATGGTGGTCAGCGGCTATCGGGAGGAGGAGCCCGCCGCCATCTGGAAGGGCAGCTTGCGCCGCTTCCTGCAGTTCAGCCTGGCGGTCATTGCCATCGGCGGCGTGGCGCAAGTGGTGGACCTGCTGCTCCTGCGGCCGCGCTGAAGCGGCGCGCTCAGCGCGGCGCGGCTTCGGCGTATCCGAGCTCGGCCAGGGCGCGCTGCAAGGCTTCATCCAGGACCGCCGGCGGCCCGTCCGCGCCGGCCCGCGGGTCGAATGGCAGCCACTGGGCGCGCTCGGGCGCGAGCGCGAACACGCGTCCGCCGTGCTCGGCGCGATACAGCGGCTGCAGACTGCGCACTGCCGCCCGCGGGGCGAACAGGTCGCCTTCCCAGCCGGCCGGTGCAGGGACCCGCGCCAGCCGCAGCAGACTGGGGCCGAGGTCCACCGCGCCGGCCAGGTGCTCGTGCACCCGCGGCGCGACGTGGCCGGGCCACACCAGGCCGATCGGGATCCGCACCACCGCGTCCGTGAAGGAATGGCCGTGCTCGAAGCTGCCTTCGTCCCACAGCTCTTCGCCGTGATCGCTGTGGAAGGCGAGCACGGGCGGAGTCGCGGAGCTGAGCAGTTCCTCCAGCCATGGGGCCACGGCGGCGTCCACCGCGGCGACCTCGGCGTGATAGCGGGCGCGCACCGCGGCCTGCTGCGGCTCGTCCAGCCGGAAGAAGGCCCTGCGCTGCTCCGGGGCGTGGTCTGCGGCCAGGAACGCACGCCAGTCCAGCGCCTGCAGAGGATCCGGAGGCAGCGCTGCGCCTGGCGGCGGCGCGTAGGGCAGGTGCGGGCCCATGAGGTGCAGGACCAGGAAGCGCGGGCGGTGCGGCTCGCTGTTCCACCATTCCGAGGCCACGCGCACGCCGGTGGCGCCGTCGTCGGCGCTGCGGACGTAGCGCTCGAAGCCGCGGTCCAGTCCCGACCAGGGCTCGAGGAACGGGTTCTGGTGCACCATGGCCGTGGCGTAGCCCGCCGCGCGGAACGCCGCGGCCAGCGTGGGCAGGCCGGGTCGGATGCCGCGATAGTCGCGCGGCAGCGCGGCGCCGGCGGCGTGCTCCGGCAGCGGACCGCGCCCGGCGCCGTGCCGGTCCGCGTCCATGGCCGTGAACAGCGACGCGTACGACGGCAGCGTCCAGTTGGAAGGCGAGACCGCCCGCGGCCACAGCGCGCCGCGCCGGAGCAGCGCGTGGAGCCGTGGCGCCGCCGCGAGCGCATCGGCGCGCAAGGCGTCCACGCTCAGGAGCAGGACATCCGGAGGCCGCTGCCGCGCGGCCGCGCGCGTGACACGCGGCGCGCCCCATGCGACCTGGGGACCGCTCCTGGCGGAGCCGGCGGGATCGGCCCAGCGCGTCACCAGATCGAGGGCTCCCGGCCCGTCCGGCAGCGCCGCTGCCAGCTCGCGCCAGGGGTTGTCGCGCGGTGCGCCGGGCTCGGGCAGCGACACGCGCGCCAGCGACAGCACGGCGGCACCGCGGCGCCAGAACACCTCCGCGACGAGCTCGGGGCCCGCGGCGGCCGGGCGCGCACCGGCCTCCCCCTCCGGAAGCCGGCGCACGGCGGCGCGCAGCATGCGGTCCGAACCCTGGCCCAGTTCCACCTGCAGATGGCTGGGAGTGGAGACGAGCACGGCGTCGCGCGTGTCACTGAGGATCTCCGGCGGCGGCGCGGCAACGGCCGCGGAGTCCAGGCCGAACCATCGGGTCAGGACGTGGCAGCGTTCCTCCCGCGCGCTGCCGGCGAGCACGCGGTACGCGTCCCCGCGCCCGCAAGGGTCCCAGACGGCGGCGCCGCCGGGCGTCCGGCCGCCGTCACACGCGGCCAGCAGAAGCAGCAGCAGCAGCAGCGGCAGGCGAGTCTTCAACCGTTCGGCCCGGTTCGGGGTGCGTGCGCGCGGCGCGCCGCCGGGCCGCAGCGATGATAGACACCGCCGGGAAGGCGCACGGCCGCGCCGTTCAGCTCCAGCTGCGCCAGCTCCACCAGCACGGCCTCCACCGGTTGATGCAGCTGCGCCGCCAGGTCGTCCGCGCTGGCGTCGCCTTGCGCCAGGGCCTGCGCCACCGCGGAGGCGCCGAGCTGCAAGGGCAGCGGTGGAGCCTGGCCGCCGCGTGCCCAGCCGTACTCCTCCAGGATGTCGCAAGGCGCGGCCGCGAGCCTGCAGCCGTCGCGCAGCAGCTGATGGGTGCCTTCCGACACCGGCGAATCCACCGGGCCCGGCAGCGCGAACACCTCCCGGCCCAGGCGGATGGCCCAGTCCACCGTGATCATGCTGCCGGACTTGTTCGTCGCCTGCACCACCAGGACGCCGCGCACCAGGCCGGCCAGAACCCGGTTGCGCTGCGGGAAGTGCATGCGCAGGGGCGGCCGCCCGCACGGGAACTCGCTGAGCAGCAGGCCGCCGCCCGCGACGATCCGCTCCAGCAGCGGGCGGTTTTCCGGTGGGTAAGGGCAATCCATCCCGGAGCCGAGCACGGCCACGACGGCGCCCTCCGCGTCCAGCGCGCCTTCCATGCCCGCCTGGTCGATGCCGCGGGCGGCGCCGGAGACCACGACCACGCCGGCGGCGGCCAGGCCCGACCCGAAGCGCGCCGCCTGGGTCCGTCCATACGGAGTGCAGGCGCGTGCGCCGACCACGGCGATGCGCAGGCGCTGCGGCTCCAAGGCCTCCAGACTGCCCCGGTAGGCCAGGACCGCCGGCGGGAAGTGCAGGTTGCGCAGGGGCTCGGGGTAGCGCGAGTCCTTGCACGTGAAGTACGCCGCACCGCAGCGCTGCAGCCGGTGTGCCTCCTGCTCGGCCAGCGACCGCAGGCGCTCGCGCGTCCAACCGCGCAGGAGCGCGCCCTTCGCGCCTGCGGCATGGCGCTCCGGCGCCTCCAGCAGGGCGGCGGCGCTGCCTGCCACGCGCACCAGGCGCGAGAGCGCGACCGGTCCCATGCCGGGCAAGGCGTTCAGCGCCAGGTATGCCCGATCCTCGTCCGTCTTCACGCCGTAGAAGACGGACGCAACGCAAAAGGTTACGGCTCGATCCTGGCGGAGCGCACGGCGTCCCACAGGGCCGGCAGCTGCGGCTCGAGCACGGAGCGTGGGGCGATCACCTTCACGAACACGGGGCCCTGCGGCGGCTCCAGGATGGCTCCGACCAGCATCCAGTCCTCACGGGGCGGGCCGCCGCCGAGCTGGCGCGTGTCCTGCAGCGTCCCGCGCAGCACCACCGTCGTGTTCTTCCACGGCGTGCCTTCCAGCGTGCTCACTTCCGCCGCCGCCGCCGCCGCTTGGCCCGGCACTTCCCACTGACCGTACCAGCGCTGCAGGTTCTGCGCCGGAGAGCCCACGTTGAACGACACCGTGGCCTGTCCGCCCTCCGGCAGCGTCCATTTGGCCAGGTAGAACGACTGGTCGGGCGTCACCGCGGTCCAGCCTTCGGGCGCCGGCATGGAGAAGCGCGGCATCTCATCGGACGGCCCGGCCTGCCCGGCAGGAGACAGGTCGAGGCCCGCATGCGGATCGGCCGCAACGGCGGACGCCGGCGGCTCCGGCGCTTTCATGCAGCCCGAGAGGACGGCCAGCAGGACAACGAGGCGCAGGCTCACGCGCGGCATCCTAACGCGTATCCTGGAGCCGTGCGCGTCCTTCCCTGGGTCGCCGCCGCCGCCGTCGCCGCCGGGCTGGCCGCCTGCCGCCGCACGCACGTCGAAGTCGTCACCGAGGTCGGCCCCTTCGGTACTGCCATCCGCACGGTGACCATCCGCAGCAGCGACGACGGCAACGCGGCCGACCTGCCCGAGAACCTGCGCCTGCCGCGCGGCGCGTACGCGGTGCTCGAGGAGGGCCAGGGCCTGTTCCGCGCGGTGGCCAGCTTCAGCGATGCGGCGCAGGCGGCTTCGCCCTTCGCCTTCGTGGCCGAAGGCATGGAGCGCAGCGCCTCCAGCGCGACCGCGTTCCGCTGCACGGACTGGCTGCTGTTCCGCCATTACGCCTACTCCGAGACCGTGCACGACGCGGTCGAGGAGCAGGAGATCCAGTCGGCCCTGGACGACGCCGCCGAAACCGTGGCGCAGCTGACCGAGGCCAGTTTCCGCGAGCTGCTAGGGCCGGACTATGACCAGACCGTGCTGCACGCGCGCTTCGGCGACGACCTGCGCAGGATGCTGCGCGAGCTGGCCTTCCTGTGCTGGCGCGAGCTGCAGGGCCTGGACGCCGCCGGCGGAGAGGCCGCCCTGCGTTCCTCCCTGGCGCGCGTGTGCACGCTGCTGCGCCGCTACGGCCTGGAGCTGCGGCCGGAGTGGCTGGAACGCTGGGCCGCGGGCGAGGCCGATGCCGGCGTGCCCGCGGAGGTGCGTGACGCCGTGGCCGCATGGGTCGCGCCGGCGCTGCAGCCACGCGCGCCCGAGGGCGGGCGCCAGGTGGTGGTTCCGAACGTGCAGAGCCTGCTCTTCGATGGCCCCTTCGCGCAGGAGTTCCGCCGGCGCATGGATGTCCGCTTCGGCGGACCGCAGGGCAGCGAACGCTGGGTGCAGGGCATGCTGGCGCGCGTCTTCGGTCTGTTCGGGCAAATGTCCATCTTCAGCCTGGACGAGCTGGAGTTCACCCTGCGCGTGCGCATGCCCGGCACGCTCCTGCGCAGCAACGGCTACCTGGGCCTGGACAGCAGCTTCGTGCAGTTCCAGGCGCGCGCTGCGTATCCGCGCGGCGCCGGGCTGAGCTGCGAATCGGTGCTGTGGGACTACGGCGCCATGCAGGCGCTGCGGGCCCGCGTCCAGCCGCTCAACGAGACCGCCGTCGCATGG
This sequence comes from Planctomycetota bacterium, assembly GCA_004295085.1. Lineage (GTDB taxonomy): Bacteria > Planctomycetota > UBA1135 > UBA1135 > UBA1135 > SHNF01. The sequence continues at coordinate 314,778 of SHNF01000018.1, forward strand.
ATGAACCTCGTCGGCGCGGGCGAGGGCATGGAGCGCCGGCCGGTGGGTGCCTTGCTGGGGACCCTGCGCCGCTGCGTGCAGGACAACTCCCCGGCGCTGCTGGAAGAGGTGGCCGCGCAAGGCGGCGAGGCCGGCGCCCAGGCGGCCCAGGTCCTGGCCTGGCTGCGCGCCGAGGGCTAGGGCCGGTCGCGCAAGTACACGGCGCACCACTCCGGACGCAGCCACAGGCGCCGCGCGGCCCGCGACAGCGGCCGGAAGCCGTGCGCCCGGAACAAGACCTCGATCGCGCGGTGGCGCGCCCGGAGCAGGCCGCTGGCGTAGCACACGGCCGCGTAACGGCTGGCCAGGCGGCACAGCTCGGCGGCGATCGCGGCGTTGACCTGGCTTTCGGACCGATACACGGCGGCGAGGAAGCTGGCGTCGAGGTAGGGCAGGCGGGCGCGGCCGTCGAAATCCGCGGCGGTGACCCGGTCCCGGCGGCGCTCGTGCAGGAGCTGCGCCGCGGCGGCGTCCCCCCAGCACAGGACGCTTCCGCCTGCGGGAACGGAGCGCAGCGCCGCCAGCAGCTCGCGCATGGGGCCGGAATGTACTCCGGCCCCGGAGCTCAGGACGCGGGCGCGCTGTCGGCGGAAGCCGCTTCGCCGCCGGCCGCGGCGGCGCCCGCCGAGGCGGTGGTGCGCTCGTCCGGCACCGCGATGGCGTGAAAGCTCAGGTCCTCGCTGCCTTGCTGGTGGTCAATCTCCACCAGGGCGTTCTCCGGCAGATCGCCGCGCAGCAGATGGTCCGCCAGCGGGTCCTCGATCAGCTTCTCGATGGTGCGCCGCAGCGGACGGGCCCCGTACTCGGGGTTGTAGCCCTTCTTGAGGATGAAGTCGCTGGCGGCGTCGCTGAGGTGCAGGACCACCTTGCGGTCGCGCAGGCGCTTCTCCACGTGGCGCAGCTCGAGGTCGACGATGGTCATCAGGTCCTCGCGGCGCAGCGGGTTGAACAGCACCACCTCGTCCAGGCGGTTGAGGAACTCGGGCCGGAAGTAGCGGTGCACCTCGTCCATGATCGAGGCGTTGACCTTCTCCAGCGTCAGCTCCTCGGACACGTTGAAGCCCAGGCCGCCGCCGTCGCGGATGTGGTGGGCGCCGATGTTGCTGGTCATGATGACGATGGTGTTGCGGAAGTCGATGTGGCGCCCGAACGAGTCCGTGAGCCGCCCCTCGTCCATGATCTGGAGCAGCATGTTGTACACGTCCGGGTGCGCCTTCTCGATCTCGTCGAACAGCACCACCGAGTACGGGCGCCGGCGCACCTTCTCGGTGAGCTGCCCGCCTTCCTCGTAGCCCACGTAGCCGGGCGGCGAGCCGACCAGGCGGGAAGCGTTGTGCTTCTCCATGTACTCGCTCATGTCCACCGTGATCAGCGCTTCCTCGTCGCCGAACATGAACCGCGCGAGCTGCTTGCTGAGCCAGGTCTTGCCGACGCCGGAGGGGCCGAGGAACAGGAAGCAGCCGGTCGGGCGCTTCGGGTCCTTGAGCCCGCTGCGGCTGCGGCGCACGGCGCGGCTGATGGCGCGGATGGCCTCCTGCTGGTGCACCACGGTGCGCCCCATCTCGTCCTCCATGTGCAGCAGGCGTTCGGCCTCGGCCTTCTCCAGGCGCGTGACCGGGATGCCGGTCATCTTGGAGATGGTCTCGGCGATGATTTCCTCGTCCACCACGGCCCGGCGCTTCTCGCCGGACTCGCTGTTGCGCCACTCGGCCATCACGGCCTCGCGCTTGCGCCGCAGCTGGTAGGCCTCGTCGCGCCGCTGCGCCGCCTCCTCGAAGTTCTGGTTGGTGACCGACTCCTCCTTGAGGCGGTCCAGCTCGGCGATCCTGCGGTCGATCTCGCGCAGGTCCGGCGGCGGCGTCATGGTGCGCAGGCGCAGGCGCGCGCCGGCCTCGTCAATGACGTCGATGGCCTTGTCGGGCAGGAAGCGGCCGTTGATGAACTTGATGCTCAGGTCCACGGCGTCTTCCAGCGCGCGGTCGGTGTAACGCACCTTGTGGTGCTTCTCGTAGCGCTCGCGCAGCCCGTGCAGGATGGCGATGGTGTCGTCGCGGCTCGGCGGCTCGACGATCACCGGCTGGAAGCGGCGCTCCAGCGCGCCGTCCTTCTCGATGTGCTTGCGGTACTCGTCGAGGGTGGTGGCGCCGATGCACTGGATCTCGCCGCGGGACAGAGCCGGCTTCAGGACGTTGGAGGCGTCGATCGCGCCCTCGGCCCCGCCCGCGCCGACGAGCGTGTGCAGCTCGTCGATGAAAAGGATGACGTTCTTGGCCCGCCGCACCTCGGTCATCACCGCTTTGATGCGTTCCTCGAACTGGCCGCGGTACTTGGTGCCGGCCACCATCATGGCCAGGTCCAGGACCACGATGCGGCGGTCGCGCAGCACCTCGGGCACGTTGCCGCCGACGATGGACTGGGCCAGGCCCTCCACGATGGCGGTCTTGCCGACGCCGGGCTCGCCCAGCAGCACCGGGTTGTTCTTGGTGCGCCGCGACAGCACCTGCACCACGCGCTCGATCTCGTTGGCACGCCCGATGACGGGATCCAGATCGCCCTTGCGCGCCATCTCCGTGAGATCGCGCCCGAAGGCGTCCAGGGCCGGCGTCTTGGACTTGCCTTGCGCCTGCGGCTGGGCCGACTGCTCCACGCTGCTCGACTCCTCTTCCGCTTCCTCTTCTTCCTCCTGGACCGTGCCGCCCAGGAATTCGATCACTTCCTGGCGCACCTCCTCCAGCTTCACGCCCAGCGCCATCAGCACGTGGGCGGCGATGCCCTCCTGTTCGCGCAGCAGCGCCAGCAGCAGGTGTTCGGTGCCGATGTAGTTGTGCCCCAGATTGGTGGCTTCCTCCAGGGCCAGCTCCACCACCTTCTTGGCCCGCGGCGTGAACGGAATCTGCACCGAGGGCTCGGTCGCCGGACCGGCCTTGACGATCTTCTCGACCTCGCGGCGGATCTTCTCCAGGTCGATGTTCATGCTGCGCAGCACGTTGGCGGCCACGCCCTGGCCTTCCTGGATCAGGCCCAGCAGGATGTGCTCGGTGCCGATGTACTCGTGATGCAGCCGCTGCGCCTCGCGGCGCGCGAAGCCCATCACCTTGCGGGCACGTTCAGTGAAGCGGTCAAACATGGGTTACAGCGGGTCGGGACCTCCTCAGGGTGGTATCGGATGCCGCGACGCCAACTTCCTTAGGGATTCCCATTTTTTCGTTCAATGGCTGGCGCTTCCGAATTTCGCGTCTCCGGCGTCCTCGGAGCTGGTCTCCTGGCCGTGCTCCAGCCGGGTCTCCAGCTCGCGGATGCGGTCGCGCAGGCGCGCGGCGGCTTCGTAGTCCTCGCGCTCCACCGCCGCGTTCATCTCCCGCGTCAGCCGCCCCAGCTCGGCGTCGGCGGGCGAGGCCGGGTGCTCGTTGGAGCCGTGCAGCTGCTCCAGCAGATCCTTTACGAATTCGGAAAACACCTCGTAGTCCCTGGGACAGCCGAAGCGGCTGGTCTGGCGGAAGTCCCGCAGGCTCCATCCGCACTCCGGACAGGCCGTGTCCTTGCCGGCCGGGACGATGGCCTGCGGCGCCAGGAAGGCCTTGCTCAGCAGGCTCACCACCTTGGGGAAGGAGGGAACGTTGGCCGGAACCGGCATGCCGGCGGACTTGGCGCAGGGGCCGCACAAGTGCAGGTGGTGGAGCTGCGGCTCGCGGCCTTCCGGGTACACCACCTCGATCTGGTGCACGGTGGCGTTGGGCTTCTGGCAGGACTGGCAGGGGAACGCTTCCACGCTCATCATTAGTACGTGGCGGTGCTGGTGTCACCCACGGAACTTTGCGCGTCCGCGAGCATTCTGCGGCAGGATTCGCGGAACACGAGGGCGCGGTCGCGGAAATTGCGGAACTCGTCGTAGGACGAGAACGAAGGGGAGAACAGCACGGCGTCGCCGGGCTGCGCGTCGGCCAGGGCCGCGGCCACCGCCGCCGAGCAGCCCGCGTGCAAGGTGGGCTCGAGTCCCTGCTGCCGGCACAGGCGCGCCAGACGCTCTCCGCCGCTGCCGAACAGGTGCAGCCGGCGGCAGCCACGGGACGCTGCTGCCAGCTCATCCAAGGGCAGGTGCTTGTCCTTGCCACCAGCGACCAGCACCACCGACGTCCCCAGGTGCTCGAGGGCGGCCACGGTCGGCTCCGGGTGGGTGGCCACGCCGTTGTCGATGTAGGCGAGGCCGCGCGGGGCCGGGAGCTGCTCCATGCGGTGCGGCAGGCCCTGGAAGCTGCGCAAGCGCGCCGCGACCTCTTCCGCAGGCAGGCCCAGGCCGCGGGCGCCGGCCACCGCCGCCAGGAGGGAAGGGAGGCGGTAAGGCTCCTGGAACGGGGCGGCAGACAGGGCGAACAGGGTCCGTTCCCGGCCGTTCAGCCGTTCGACCACCTGCCCGGAGGCCACGCAGTATCCCTCCTGGCCAGAGGGGAGCGGGCCGGGACTCAGCCACAGCACCTGCCCGCGGGCCGCTTCCGCCCAGGAGCGCCGGTCAGGCAGGTCCAGCGGCAGGACGGCGAGGTCCTCCGCGCCCTGGAAGGCCAGCAGGCGCCGCTTGGCGGCGTGGTAGGCCTCGACGCTGCCGTGGCGGTCAAGATGGTCGGCACTGAGACTGGTGACGGCCGCCACCGCCGGCCAGCCGCCAGAGGCCGCAGGGGTGGAAGAGGCGGCAGGGACGGGGAGCTCGAGGCGTTCGGTCTGGAACGAGGACAGCTCCAGCACCAGGCGGCCGGAGCGGCCCAGTCCGGCGACGCTGTCGAGGATCGAGCCTCCCAGGTTGCCGGCCAGAGTCACCCGCGCGCCGCTCCCCCCGAGGAGGTGCCGGGCCAAGGCCACGCAGGTGGACTTGCCATGCGTGCCCGTGACCGCGAACGCCGGCACATCCCGCGCCGCCGCGAGAGCCAGGTTCAAGTCCGTGGTCAGCGTGCAGCCGCAGCGGCGGGCCACGGCCAGCCAGGGCGAGTCATTCGGCACCGCGGGGTTGACCACGACCAGCTCGGCGGCAGCGAAGAGCTCCTCGGAATGCCCACCCAGGGCGTAGCGGACGGGCAGGCCGTCCAGCTCTTGCAGGGCTTCGCGCAGCTGCTCCGGCGGGCGCAGGTCGGTCACCGTGACCTCGGCGCCCAGGCGGGCGAGGGCTCGGGCGCAGCCGGAGCCGCCACCGAAGGCGCCCAGCCCCAGGACCAACACGCGACGACCCTTCAGCCCGGCGAGGGCGTTCATCGTCCAGGGAGTATGGCGGAGAGGGAGGGATTCGAACCCTCGGTCAGGAATGTTTCCCGACAACAGCTTAGCAAGCTGCCGCATTCGGCCACTCTGCCACCTCTCCGCTCGAAGCAGCGGAAAAGTGTAGCAGAGGGGCGTGCCTCGGAATCCCGGCACGGAAGGCCGGGAAAGCCCCTGGATTGGCGGAGAGGGTGGGATTCGAACCCACGAGCCCGCGAGGGCTCCCGGTTTTCAAAACCGGTCCGTTCAGCCGCTCCGGCACCTCTCCGCGCGCCGCCGCGCCCGCTTCAATCCTCGCGTGACGCGGCCGCGAACACCTTTTCCAGGATGTAGATGGGGGAGCGATTGCGCAAGGACAGCGCGATGCCGTCGCTGGGGCGGCAATCCACGTGCAGGACCGTTCCCTGATGCTCCAGCCGCAGTTCGGCGTAATAAGTGCCCTCGCGCAGATCGTGGATCACCGCCTCCTGCAGGCGCCCGCCCAGCTGGCCGAGGATGCGGTAGGCCAGCTCGTGCGTGAGCGGTCGCGGCATGGACTCGTTCTGCAGGCAGCGGCGGATCTCGGCAGCTTCGTTCAGCCCGATCACCATCGTGATCTCGCGGGCTTTCCCGCCACGTGGGTGCGCCTCGCGTAGCTGGATGAACTGCTGGTCGTGTCCATCCACCACCACGAGACGGCTCAGTCGCGCCTCGATCTTGCCTTCTTCCATGTTCATGGAGCGGTACCCGGCTATTATCCACGCGTGCCGCCGCTGCGCTACGAGGTTGCGGAGACCGGACGCGGCAGGTTCCGCTTCGGAAGCGAGGCCGGAGGCGCCCTCGTGAGCCTGGACCTCCCGGGCCGCTGGCGGCCTCGGGGCGACGAAACTCCCGCACGACCGGCCTGGGCACGTTGGCTCCGCAGCTATCTGGCGGGCGGATCGCCGTCCTTCCCGGGCCGCTGGCGCTTGCCCGGGGACAGCGGATTCTTCCGGCGCGTGTACCGGTGCGTGGCGGCGGTGCCCGGCGGCCGGACCCTCAGCTATGCCGGCGTGGCGCGCCGCTGCGGCTCGCCCGGGGCGGCGCGGGCCGTGGGCAACGCCATGGCACGCAACCCCTTGCCCTTGATCGTGCCCTGCCACCGCGTGGTTGCGGAAAGCGGGCTGGGAGGCTACGGCGGCGGGCTGGACTTCAAGCGCGCGCTGCTCGCGGCCGAGAAAGCCCACGCCTACGCCAGGTCGCCCGCGAAGCGCCCGGCGGTGAAGAGCAAGTAGAGCAGCAGCGACAGGCCCAGCGCCGGCAGGAGCGGCCGGCCCGCCGGCGAACGCCGGCGCCGCAGCGCGAGGGCGAGGAGCGCGGCCAGGGCCAGCGCCAGCGGCAGCGGCCGCAGGGATTCCGGCCAGGCCGGAAACGCCGCCGGCCACAGGTGCACCAGGAGCGCGCGGGCGCTGAGCGCGAACGCAGCAGCGCCGAGTGCGCTTCCGGCCAGCAGCCGCGCGTCCTCGCGTGCCTCCGCGCGCAGGCGCGAGACCACGAGCGCCGCCGCCAGCGCCACCGGCGCCACGAAGGTCAACTGGCCGGCTTCGACCCCCAGGTTGAAGCCCAGCAAGGCCAGCAGCCGGGCGCTCTGGGGCAGACCGATCTCGCCCAGGGCGCCCGCGAAACCGAAGCCGTGCAGCAGGCCGAAGGCGAAGGCCGGGATCCATGGCCGCGCGCGTACGCCCCCCTGCGCCAGGTGCAGCCACAGCACCAGCAGGATGCTGAGGGCGATGCCGGGCTCCACCACGCCGGGTGGAAGCGCCATCACGCCCAGCGCGGACAGGCTCAGCGTGAGGCTGTGGGCCAGCGTGAACGCGGTCACGGCGGCGAGCAGCGCGCCCGGTCCGGAGACGCCCAGCAGCAAGGCCAGCAGGAAGGCCAGGTGGTCATGGCCCTCGAGCACGTGCCCCCAGCCGATACGGAAGTAAGCGCCCAGGACCGACTGCGACTCCTGGGGGAACACGGCCTCGCGCTGCCCGGCGTCGAGGAACGTGGTTTCGTCGCGGAAGCTCAGCCCGCGCGCGGTGACGTGCACGCGGTGGTCAGGGTTGCCGTCCTCGTAGAACAGGTCGCTGCGGACGCGCAGCTGCCCGAGCGCGCGGGACAGCGGCCGCACCGCGCGCAAGAGCAGGCGCTCCGAGCCTGAGGCCAGGGGATCTCCGGCCTCTTCCGCACGCGCGAAGCCGTGCTCCTCGAAGCGCGGGCGCCACTCGACACCGTCCACCGCCAGCTCCAGCGCCGCCTCCAGGTAGTCCTGGATGTCCGGCCATCCCTGCTCCAGCTCGAGGGCGCTGAGGCGCAGGTCGTGGTCGCGGTCCAGGCCGAGGCTGCGCACTTCGATCAGAGTGAGCGCCTGCGGGCGGAACTCCAGGGCCAGGCCGTCGTCCCGCGCCTCCAGCAGCAGGTACGAGATGGACTCCGGGTGCGGAGCTGCCGAACGCAATGGCGCCAAGGGCAGCGCCAGCGGAGCGTCCGGCACTCGTGCCGGGCCCAGGGGCAGCGCCAGGGCCAGAGGCAGCGCCAGCGCCGCGCCGGATTTCATGCCTTGGGGGAGCGGCGCAGCTGGTGCAGGCGCGGCGTCTGCTGCATCACCACCGTGTCCGGCGGCACGCTGCTGGTGACGCGCACGTTGGCGCCGATGATGCAGCCACGGCCCACGACCGTGTCTCCGCCCAGGATGCTGGCGTTGGAGTAGATGACCACGTCGTCCTCCACGGTCGGGTGGCGCTTTTCCACCCGGATCACCTGGCCGCTCGCATCGTGGTGGAAGCTGAGGGCGCCCAGGGTGACCCCGTGGTACAGAATGACGCGGTCGCCGACATCGCTGGTCTCGCCGATCACCACTCCGGTGCCGTGATCGATGAAGAAGGAATGACCGATGCGCGCGCCCGGGTTGATGTCGATGCCGGTGGCGCCGTGCGCCAGCTCGCCCAGCATGCGCGGCAGCACCGGCACCCCCGCGCGCAGGATGCGATGGGCCAGCCGGTACGCTGCCACGGCGTGGATGCCGGGATAGCAGGCCTCCACCTCCTCCCGGGAGCGTGCGGCCGGGTCGTTGCGCAGCACCGCGTCCACGTCCAGGGCGATGCGCTCGCGCAACCCGGGGACCGAAGCCGCCACGGCGCGGGCGGCGGCCGCCGCATCGCCGGCGAAGCCGCAGCGGCGCGCCAGATCCTCCAGCTCGGCCGCCAAGCCGTCGGCACGCGCGCCGGCCGCCGCCGGCAGGCCCAGGCTGGGAGCCGGCGCATACCCGTCCATCACCAGGGAGCAGAAGCAGGCGAGCAGCCGTCGGGCTTCTTCGAGGCTGGGGAGCATGGAGTGGGCCGGCGAACGCCGGGGTTCCCGGTGATAGCGCCGGCACGGACAATAGCGCAATGGAGAACCTCCGCCACCGGGTGATCCTGGACGAGGCAGCGCTGCAAGCCGGGCTTGACGCCCTGGCGGAGCGTCTGCGCCCGCGGCTGGAGGGCAAGGACGTCACGGTGGTGGTGGTCCTGGGCGGCGCGGTCATCTTCGCCGCCGACCTGGTACGCCGACTGCAGCCCGGCCTGGTGATGGACTTCCTGCGCATCCAGAGCTACGGCGCCGCGCGCGACCCGCAGCGCGCGCCGCATGCAGACTGGCGGCCGCACGCCGAGAACGTGATTGGCCGGCACGTCCTGCTGGTGGACGACGTTCTCGACACCGGGCGCACCCTCCGCGAGGCCGTGCGCGTGCTCGGCGAGGAGATGGGCGCGGCGTCGGTGATCACCGTGGTGCTGGTGGACAAGCCGGCGCGGCGCGCGCTGCCGATCCAGGTGGACGACTGCGTGCTGCGCCTCGAGGAGAACCTGTTCCTGGTGGGCTACGGCCTGGACCTGGGCGGGCGCTACCGCAACCTGCCCAGGGTCCTGGCGCTGGAAGACGGAGCGTGAACGAGACCCTCATCGTCCCCGACGACCTGTCCGGGATCCTGCTGGACGAGTTCCTGGCCCTGCGCTGGCCGCGTGTGGCCAAGGGCGCGCTGCGCCGGCTCATCCGCGGCGGGCAGGTCACCGTGGACGGCAGGCGCGTGCCGCCTGGGGAGCGCCTCGGAGCGGGCCGTGTCGTGCTGGTGGAAGCGCCCGGCGAGGAGCTGCGCGAAGTGCAGTCGGCGCCGCTGGCGCTCGAGATCCTGTACCAGGACCCGCACTTGATCGCGGTGAACAAGCCGGCGGGCTTCCCGGTGGAACCCGGGCGCTGGGGCGAGCACCCGGTCACCTTGACCGGCGCGCTGCTGGACTGGGCGCAGGGACGGCGCCGGCCCGACGGCTTGCCCGCGGCGCGCCCGCGCGCCCTGCATCGCCTGGACCTCGGCACCAGCGGCGTGCTCCTGTACGCGCTGTCCCTGGAGGGCGAGCGTCACTACCGCCGCCAGTTCGAGCGGAGCGCCGTGGAGAAGATCTACCACGCCGTGGTGATGGGGGAAGTCGCCGCCGCCGGCGTGGTGGACGCGCCGCTGATGCCGGACGCGCGCGACGCCGGGCGCATGCACGTGGTGGCGGAGGGGCGCGGCAAGCCGGCGCGCACCGCATACGCGCCGCTGCGCCGCTTCCGCGGCTACACGCTGCTGGAGTGCCGCCCGCAGACCGGGCGCACGCACCAGATCCGCGCGCACCTGGCCAGCATCGGCCATCCGCTGGCGGTGGATCCGCGCTACGGCGGCCAGGATAGACTGCTGCTGTCGGATCTCAAGCGCGGCTTCCGGGCCAAGCCCGGGCAGCAGGAAACGCCCCTCATCGCCCGCCTGACGCTGCACGCCCATAGCGTGCGCGTGGCCTTGCTGCAAGGCGGGGAGCAGCGCATCGAGGCCGGCTACCCCAAGGACTTCCGAGTGCTGCTGAGCAAGCTGGAGAGGTGGCGTGGTGCGCCTGAAGCGGCAGCTCAGTGATTTCCGGGTTTCCGAGGTCCTGAACGAGAGCGGGGACCTGCTCGGGCCGGGCCCCTGGTCGCTGTACCGGGTCACCAAGCGTGGCCTGACCACTCCGGAGGCGGTGGGGCTGCTGGCGGAGGCCGCCGGCGTCCCGGCCTCCGCCGTGGAGTACGCCGGGCTCAAGGACAAGGATGCGGTCACCAGCCAGTTCATGACGGTGCTCGGCGGCCGCCGCGTGAAGCTGCGCGAGGACGCGCTCTCGGTCGAGTGGCAGGGGACCGCCACGCGGGCGCTGCAGAGCGGCGACAACCTGCGCAATTCCTTCGAGCTGGTGCTGCGCGACCTCTCCGGCGACGACATGCGGCGCGTGCGCGTCAACCTGCTGCAGGTGCGCAACGGCGGGCTGCCGGCGTACTTCGACGACCAGCGCTTCGGCAGCCTGCGCCACGGCCAGGGCTTCATCGTGCGCAAGCTCCTGCGCGGCGACGTGGAGGGAGCCTTGCGCGACCTGTTCACCGCCCCCTCGCCCTACGGCGACGCGGGGGTGGAGCGCTACAAGGCCGAGGTGGCGCGCCGCTGGGGCAACTGGGACGCGCTGGTGCGCTACGCCCGCGGCGGCCGCGGCGCCAGCCTGTTCGAGTACCTGCACGAGCACCCGGACGACTTCATCGGCGCCTTCCGCCGCGGCATCTCCACCAGCGAGCGCACCATCCACCTGTTCGCGTACCAGTCGCACCTCTGGAACCACGCGGCCGCGCTGTGGATCCGCGGCGTGACGCCGCCGGAGCAGCTCGGCTGGCTCCCCAGCGACGACGGCGCGCTGCCGGTGCACCGTGTGCTGGACGCCGGCGTGACGGCGGCGCTGCGCTCCGTGCACCTGCCATTGTTCGGCCGGGGCATGCAGCTCTCGGACGACGCGCGGCGCTACTACGAGTCCGTGTTCCGGGCCGAGGGCGTGGATCCGGAGCGCTTCCTGGCGCTCGACGTCCCCGGCTTCCGCCCGCAGGGCGAGGACCGGCCGCTGCTGTGCTTCCCCGAGCACGCGCGCGCTGCTCCGGCCGAGCGCGACGACATCTACAAGGAGCGCCACAAGATGCGGCTGCGTTTCCACCTGCCGCGCGGCCAGTACGCGACCCTGGTCGCCAAGCGCCTCCTGCTGCCCACCGAGCGCGCCGCGCGCCCGCCCAAGCTGTGGATCTCGCGCCATTGCCAGACCTACCCCGACGCCGAGGGGCAGACGCCCTGGCAGGCGGTCCTCCCGGCGCCGCGCGACGCGGGCTCCCCGAGGCCTCCCGCCCCGCGGCCGAAGTCCCGGGGAGGACCACAAGACACAAGACCCCACGACTGACCATGACCGACCATGCCCTTCTCGGTGTCATCGGCGGCAGCGGCGTGTATGACATCGCCGGGCTGCGCCACGCGCGCAGCGTGACGCTGTCCACGCCGTACGGCGATCCCTCCGCTCCGTTCCTGCTGGGCGAGTACGAGGGAGTGCCTCTGGCCTTCGTGCCGCGCCACGGCAACGGCCACCGCCTGCTGCCCACCGAGGTGCCGTACCGCGCCAACGTGTACGCCCTGCGCCAGCTCGGCTGCCAGCGCGTGCTCAGCATCTCCGCCGTGGGCTCGCTGCAGGATCCATGCGCGCCCGGCCACTTCGTGCTCGTGGACCAGTTCATCGACCGCACCGTCCGGCGTGTCAGCACGTTCTTCGGCGACGGCATCGTGGCGCACGTGCCCATGGCCGAGCCGGTGGACGCCGGCATGCGGCGCGCGGTGCTCGAGGCCGGTCACGGCCTCCCGATCACGCTCCACGATGGCGGCACCTACCTGTGCATCGAGGGCCCGCAGTTCAGCACCAGGGCCGAGTCGGAGCTGTACCGCTCCTGGGGTTGCCGGGTGATCGGCATGACCAACGCCACGGAGGCGCGGCTGGCGCGCGAGGCCGGCATGTCCTTCTGCACGGTGGCCATGGTCACGGACTACGACTGCTGGCATCCGGAGCACGACTCGGTGACGGTGGAACAGGTGGTCGCCACCGCCATGGCCAATGCCGAACGCGTGCGCGAGCTGGTGCGCCGCTCCGTCCCCAGGATCGCGGCGCTGGGGCCGTCGCCGTGGCGCAACGTCCTGCGCGGCGCGGTGATGACGGCCCCCGATGGCATCCCGGCGGCGGCGCGCCAGCGCACCGCCGCCTTGTTCGCGCGCGACTAGGGCGTGGCGCTAGGGGAACACGTGCGCCACCAGGTTGCTGACCCGGCAGGCGCCGAGCTCCGCCACCTGGAACAGCGCCGCCGTTCCGGACTTCGAGGCGGGCACGAAGAACGGCAGCGCCGCGGTGCCGCTGGCGTCCGCGTCGACCACCTGGGCGCGCTGCACCGGACGGATGTTCAAGCTCAGGATGCCGCAGCCGGGCACGCCGGTGGAGCCGAGCTGCGTGCCGAAGGCGAAGACCACGGGTTGGAACGGCGTCGCGCCGTTGACGATCAGCGTGTTGCCGGCGCCGGCCAGGCCCGGGAAGGGGCCGCTCAGCACGAAGTCGTCGCAGGAGTACACGGTCACGCTGCCGGCCTCCGGGCCGGCGCGGTCGTCGCCGTAGGCGCCGACCAGCAGCTCGGAGCTGCCGTCGCCGTCCAGGTCGCCCAGTCCGGCCACGGCGCATCCCAGCCACATCTGCGCGCTGCTGCCCTGGAAGCTGCGCAGCACCGCGCCGGTCCAGCCCGAGTACACCACCGCGGAGCCGGCGAACGGGAAGCCGGCCTCGGCCGCCGGGTTGCCCGCGATCAGGTCCGGGCGGCCGTCGCCGTCATGGTCGCCGGCGCGCGCCAGCCGCGTGGCCGGCGAGTGCAGGAACAGCATGGTCTGGCCTGTCTGTCCGGAATACACCTGCACCGCGCCGACGCCGAAGGCCTGCGGCGCGGCCACGGCGAAGTCCGCCAGGCCGTCCTGGTTGATGTCGCCCGCGCCGGTCACCGCCGTGCCGAGCAAGTCGTCCAGCTCGTAGCCGCGCAGCGTGTACAAGGTCGTGGCGTCGCGGCCAGAGAGCACGTAGGCGGCGCCGGCGTTGACCACGGGCAGGTTGGTGCCGCTGGCGCCCACGATCACGTCGGGCCAGCCGTCGCCGTTCACGTCGCCCAGACCGTCCAGGCTCGAGCCGAAGTAGTCGCGGTAGCCCGGCGAGCCGGTTTCCCACAGGAGCGTGCCGTCGCGGCCGGAGTAGGCGCGCACGGCGCCGCCGTAGCCGAACGGCCCGAACTCGGCGGGCGAACCCACCAGGAAGTCGTCGAAGCCGTCGCGGTCGAGGTCACCGGCGCCGGCCACGGAGGCACCGGTGTAGCCGCCCGCGCTGCCCGTGATGTGGTGCAGCGGCGCGGCGTCCGCGCCGGAGAAGACGGTGGCCTCGCCGCCCGTGGAGGTGCGCGGGGCGCCGACGATCAGGTCGGCGAAACCGTCCGCGTTCACGTCGCCGGCGCCGGCCACCGCTTCGCCGAAGGCGCCGCCGGGAATGGTTCCCGTGAGCCGGTGCAGCTCCAGGCCGCGGCGGCCGGAGACCACCACGGCGTAGCCCGCTGCGGCCGAGCCGTAGAGGGCGCTCTGCGGCGCGCCGGCGATGAAGTCGGCGTATCCGTCGGCGTCCACGTCGCCGGCGTTGGCCGCGGACCAGCCGAACCAGTCATGGGCCGCACCATTGCGGGTGTGGCCCTGACATTGGGCGGCGGCCGGCGCCGACGCCAGCGCCAGTCCGATCCCGGCACAGAGTGCGGGCGTGAGAAGAGAGGCTTGGGTCATGTGAGTCACGGACTCCTGCAGTGCCCGGCAGCGAATGCGCAGGGGGTACGCGCCGGAGCCGCCCCTACAGCAAACAGCACGCCTTCTCCGTGAGCGCCGCGCCCGCCCCGGCCGTTACGGCGGCGTAACGGATCGCGCCATGCCCGGTTACCGGGCTCCGGACCAGGCGGGTCGCGACGCCTGGAAGTGGCACAATCCCGGACCATGAACTCCCCCTTGAGCCGCCGCCAGATGCTGGCCGCCTCCGCCGGCATCGCCACCGCGGCCACACTGCACGGGCGCGCCGCGCGCGCCGGCGGCGCCGTCGTCATCTCCTCCAAGAACGGCCTGCGCTGCGTGCAGGAGGCCTACCGCCGCGTCACCGGCGGCGAGCGTCCGGTGCGCGCGGCGGTGATGGGTGTCGCCATCAATGAGGACGATCCCGAGGACATGAGCGTGGGCTACGGCGGCCTGCCCAACGAGGAGGGCGTGGTACAGCTGGACGCCGCCTGCATGGACGGGCCCAGCGCCAACGCCGGCGCGGTGGCCGCGATCGAGAACATCAAGAATCCGGCCCAGGTGGCCTTCTTCGTGATGGAGCACACCGACCACGTGCTGTTGGTCGGAGAAGGCGCCAAGCGCTTCGCGCGCAGCTATGGCTTCCCGGAGCAGGACCTCCTCACGGACAAGGCGCGCGCCATCTGGCTGCGCTGGCGCGCCGCGCGCAGCCGGAACGATGACTGGCTCTCGCCCGCCGACGGTAGCGACCTGGAGCTGGACGCGCAAGGCCGGCTCTACGGCACGATCCACTGCTCCGTGCTGGCGCCCAACGGCGATCTCGGTTGCGCCACCACCACCAGCGGTCTGTCCTTCAAGATCCCGGGCCGCGTGGGCGACAGCCCGCTCATCGGCTGCGGCCTGTATTGCGACAACGACGTGGGCAGCGCCGGCGCCACCGGTCGCGGCGAAGCCAGCATCCTGTCCGGCGTGTCGTGGCTGGTGGTGGAGCGCATGCGCGCCGGCGACGAGCCCACGCAAGCCTGCCTGCACGCGCTGCGCCGGGTCAGCGAATACGCACGGCGCCAGTCCCGCTGGCAGCCGGCGCTGTGGGCCGGCGACCGGCCGTCCTTCGACCTGACCTTGTACGCGCTGCGCAAGGACGGCCAGTTCGGATGCGCCAGCCTGCGCGCCGGGAAGGACGAGCGCGTGTTCGCGGTCTGCGACGCGCAGGGCGCCCGGCACGAGACGGGAGCGCTGCTGTACCCGAACTGAGCCGATGCAGCGCGTCGGCGTGGACACCGGCGGCACCTTCACCGACGCGGCGGCGCCGGCGCCGGAGGGCGGCTGGCGCGTGCACAAGGTGCCCACCACGCCGCGGGCACCGGAGCTGGGCGTGCTGGAGGCCGTGCGCGGGCTGCTCAAGTCCGGAGGCGGTCCGGTCGAGCTGGTGCACGGCACCACCCACGCCACCAACGCGCTCCTGACCGGGAGGCTGGGCCGCGTCGCGTTCGTCACCACGGCCGGTTTCGCCGATGTGCTGGCCATCGGCCGCCAGGACCGCGAGCGGGTGTACGCGCTGGAGCCGCGTCCGCCGCGCCCGCCGCAGCCGCGCCGGCGCATCGTCGAGGCGCGCGAGCGGCTGGACGCCGACGGCAGGATCCTGATCCCGCTGAGCGGCGACGAAATCGCGCGCGTGGCGGCGGCGGTGGCCGCACTGGCGCCGCAGGCGATCGCCGTCGGCCTGCTGCACAGCTACCGCAATCCCGCGCACGAGCACGCACTGGGTCGGGCGCTGCAGGCCCTGGGCGTCCCTGTGATCCTGAGCAGCGAGGTCGCGTCCGAGCAGCGCGAATACGAGCGCTTCACCACCGCCTGGGCCGACGCCGCGTTGCAGCCGGTGGTCGCGCCGGCCCTGCGCGCCCTGGACGCGGCGCTGCGCCGCGCCTTCGGCGCCGGCTCGCGCCTGTGCGTCATGCGCAGCGATGGAGGCACCGCCAGCGTCGCCGCGGCGGCGCAGCGGCCGGTGGCGCTGGCACTGAGCGGCCCCGCCGGCGGACTGGCCGCCGCCCGCGCCCTGGCGGACGCGCGCGGTGACGACTCCGTCCTGACCCTGGACATGGGCGGCACCAGCACGGACGTGGCGTTGCTGCGCGGCGGCGAGCTGCCGCTGCAGTCCTTGCAGCTCGCGGGCCTGCCGTTGCTCACGCGTGGGCTGCCGGTGCATTCGGTCGGAACCGGCGGCGGTTCCCTTGCCGCGCATGACCGCGGCGGCGCGCTGCGCGTCGGCCCGGACTCGGCCGGCGCCGAGCCCGGCCCGGCCTGCTACGGCCGCGGCGGCAGGGCCGCCACGGTGACGGACGCGCACCTGCTGGCCGGCCGCCTGCACCCGCAGGCCTTCCTCGGCGGCGGATTCCCCCTGGACCTGGCCGCCGCCGAGAACGCCGTGCGCGCGCTCGGCGCCCGGCCCGAGGACATCCTGGCGGTGGCCACCGCCGACATGGAGCGCGCGCTGCGTCGTGTGAGCCTGGCCGAGGGACACGACACGCGCGGCCTCACGCTGTACGCGTTCGGCGGGGCGGGCGGATTGCACGCCGCCTGGCTCGCCGGCCGTCTCGGCATGCGGCGCGTGCTGCTTCCGCCGCTGCCGGGCGCGTTCAGCGCGCTGGGGCTGGCGACGGCGGCGCCGCGCCGCACCTTGGCCATGAGCGTGCTCCGGCCGCTGCCGCCCGAAGGCGAACGGAGCAAGCTGTTCGCCGGGCTGGTCGAGCGAGCCCTGGCCGAACTGGAAGCCGAAGGCGTCCCGCGCGCACGGATTCGGGTGCAAACAACCCTCGAGTTGCGCGGCGAAGGCCAGGCGGGAGAACTCGCCCTGCCCGAAGGGCCGCGCGCGCGGGAGCGCTTCCTGAACACGCACAGGGCTCGCTTCGGTTACGCACAAAACGATCGCCCGGTGATCCTGGTGGCCGTCCGGGTCCGCGCCGACGGCCCCTCGGCTTCCCCCTGGCGCCGCGTGGCGCAGCGCCGCCATGCTCCCCGGCCTTTCGAGCGCCGCCGCGTCCTCCTGCCGGAAGGCGGGGGCCGGTGCAGCGCCGCCTGGTATCGCCGTGAGGAACTTCTGCCAGGAGCGCAGCTCAAGGGACCGGCCATCGTGGCCGAGTACTCCGCCACCACGGTCGTCCCCGCGGGTTGGCAGGCCACGGTGGACGGCTTCGGCGCCCTTGAGTTGCGCCGGGGCTGAGAACTACCCTTCTCCGTGGTTTGACTGCAATCCGCGCCCCCAAGGAGGCAGCTCATCGAATTCCTGACCGAGCTCTGGTTGCCGATTCTGCTTTCGGCGGTCCTCGTGTTCGTGGTGAGCTCCATCATCCACATGGCGACTCCGATCTACAAGAAGCAGTGGCCGTAGTGGGCTACGCCGCGGGCAACATTCCCAACGCCATCTGGAGGGGCACTTCCTGGGGCACCGCGTTGAAGTTCGTTTTCGACGGCGTCGTCTACGGCCTAGTCACCGCCGGTACCTTCGCCTGGCTGTGGCCGGAGCTTGGAACCTAGACGTGACGCCGCGACCGCGCGCGTTCTCAGCGCGCGGCGAGGCGGTGCAGGCCCAGCTCGGACAGCAGCGGCGTGGCGCGCGCGTCCAGGACCGAGACGCGCAGCGCGTCTGCGGTGATGACCGTGTCGAGAACGACGATGCGCTTGCGGCCGATGGTGGTGCCGGAGGCGATCGCGCTCCACTGTCCGTTGTCGCGCGCCTCGACCGTGAAGCGCCGGACACGCTGGCCCAGGGCGATCGGCTCCGCCAGCACCACGCGGTCGAAAACGGTGCCCGGTTCGAGGTCGATCTCGATCCAGGCGGCAGTCTGACCGTCCGCGGCCGCCCAGGAGCTGCGCGGGTCGCCGTCGGTGACGGCGCCGGCGCCGAATGCCGGATCCCCGCCCCACGCGCTGCTCGCCCGGGCCGGCCGGCCGGCGGCGAGATTGGTGCCGGGCCCGTAGGTCGCGCGCAGCACGGTTCCGAGCCCGGCCAGGCGCTGCACGTCCGTCTCGTGGATCAGCCCGCGCGCATCGGGCGGGACATTCAGGATCAGGCTGCAGCCGCGCCCGACCGATTCCTCGTAGATCTTCACCAGTTCCGGCACGCTCTTCACGCGCGCATCCTCGGGCGCGCGCCAGAACCAGCCGGGGCGGATGGAGACATCCACCTCGCCGGGCAGCCACGCGTCTCCACCTTCCTCGCCGGCGTTGAGCTGCGCGGGGGTGGGGTCGCCGGAGCCGGGGTCCATGCGCCGGCTGTGCATCGTGGCCCAGCAGGTCGCGCCCGCAACGCCGCTCTCGTTGCCGATCCAGCGGATGTCGGGCCCGGTGTCCGAGAAGATCACGGCCTCCGGCTGGTGCTGGCGCACCAGCCCGATGAAGCGATTCCAGTCGTATTCTTGGAACTTCGCCGGGTCGCCGCGGTCGCCGTTGGCCCCGTCCCACCACACCTCGAACAGCGGGCCATAGCCGCGCAGCAGCTCCTCGAGCTGGCGCGCGAAGAAGTCGTTGTAGGCGGCGTCGTTGCGGCCGTAGTCGGGGTGGTTGCGGTCCCAGGGCGAGAGGTACACGCCCAGGGCCAGGCCGGCCTCGCGGCATGCGTCCGCGAGCTCACGCACGACGTCGCCCCGGCCGCCGCGCCACGCCGTGTGCGCCACCGTGTGCCGCGAGTGGCGCGACGGCCAGTTGCAGAAGCCGTCGTGGTGCTTGGCCGTGAGGACGACGCCGGTCATGCCGGCGGAGCGGAAGGCCTGCACCCACTGCCGGCAGTCGAGCGCGCCGGGGTTGAACACGGCCGGATCCTCGTCGCCACGGCCCCACTCCTCTCCGGTGAAGGTGTTGGGGCCGAAGTGCACGAAAGCGTAGAACTCGCGCTCGTGCCAGGCGAGCTGCCGGGGGCTCGGCAGCGGCCCCTGCGGCGGCGGCACCTGGGGTGCTGGCGCATCCCGTGGCGGCTGCCCGCACGCGGCGAGCAGGAGCGGCGGGAGGAGGAAACTGGCGGGGGAGCTCACGGCGCCGATATTCTGCAGCCAGTGCCTGGCTCGCGGACCGCAGGGGTGCCCTTGATGGTCTTCCGCCACCTGTTCGCCAGCGTGGCCGAGGAGATGGGCCTGGCGCTGCAGCAGAGCGCGGTGTCGCCGAATATCAAGGAGCGGCGCGACTACTCGTGCGCGCTGCTGGACGCGCGCGGCGACCTGGTGGCACACGCCGCGCACATCCCAGTGCACCTGGGCAGTGCGCACCTGACCGTTCCCGCGGTGCTCCGCGAGGTCGAGCCGGGCCCGGGCGATGTGATCGTGCTCAACGATCCCCACCGCGGCGGCACGCACCTGAACGACGTGACGGTGCTGGCGCCGCTGCACGCCGGGCGGCGTCGCATCGGCTTCCTGCTCAACCGCGCCCACCACGCCGACGTCGGCGGCGCCGAGCCGGGAAGCATGTCCGGGGCCAAGGACCTGTTCGGAGAGGGCCTGTGCCTGCCACCGCTGCACCTGGTGCGCAAGGGCCGGCCGGTGACCGAGGTGTGGCGGATCGTGCAGGCCAACACGCGCGATCCCGGCGCGCGGCAGGCGGACCTGCAGGCCCAGTGCGCGGCGCTGCGCCGCGGCCAGGAGCGGTTCGGCGGGCTCGTGCAGCGGTTTACTGCCCGCGGGATCGAGGGCGGGATGCGCCAGCTCCTGGCGCATGGCGAGACGCTGACCGCAGCGCTGCTGCGTTCCTGGCCCCAGGGAGAGGCGTCGGCCGCGGACTTCCTGGACGGAGAAGGAACGCCGCGGATCGCCTGCCGCCTGCGCAATCGCGCCGGCCGGCTGGCGCTCGATTTCCGCGGCTCCTCGCCGCAGGTGCCGGGCTCGTGGAACACGCACCGCGCCATCACCTACAGCGCGCTGTTCTACGTGCTGCAGGCGCTGGCGCCGGAGGAGCTGCCGGAGACCAGCGGCACGCTCCGGCGCGTGGATCTGCGCCTGCCTTCGGCTTCGGTGGTGTCCTCGGAGGCTCCGGCGGGCGTCGCTGCCGGCAACGTGGAGACTTCGCAGCGCATCGTCGACGTGCTGCTGCTGGCGCTGGCCGTGCTGCTGCCGCAGCGGATCCCGGCCGCCTCGCAAGGCACCATGAACAACCTGCTGTTCGGCGGGCGGCGCGGCGACGGCCGCGAGTTCGTCTACTACGAGACCATCGGCGGCGGTGCCGGCGGCGGGCCGGCCGGGCCGGGCGCGAGCGGCGTGCAGGTGCACATGACGAACACGCGCAACACCCCCGTGGAGGTCCTGGAGTCGGAGCTGCCGGTGCGGGTGCACCGGCTGGAGCTGCGCCGCGGCAGCGGCGGGCACGGGCGCGCGCGCGGCGGCGACGGCATCGTGAAGGAGCTCGAGTTCCTGGCGCCCGCGCGCGTCACGCTGGTGGCGACGCGGCGCGCCAGCGCGCCCCCGGGGGCCGCAGGTGGTGGCCCCGGCCGCCCCGGACGCGACCGGATGACGCGCGCCGGCAAGCGCGGGCGGCTGCGCCTCGCCGCGGCGGTCGCGGTCGCGCCCGGGGACCGCGTCGTCATCGCGACTCCGGGCGGAGGCGGATGGGGCGCCTAGACTTGCGTCCTTGAACCGTCCCGCATACGCAGCGCCGTCCGGGTGCTTGATGATCCCGTCCTTCCTGCTTTTCGCATGCCAGTCCGGGTCCGCCGCGCAGGCCGGCGCCGCGGCGGCGCCGGCTCCGCCGCAGGAGCTTGCGGCTCAGCCCACGGTGGACGTGGACGCCGTGTTCCGCCTGCTGGAGCAGGTGCGCAATGTGCCGCCCCCGGGCCTGGAATGGCTCGACGCGCGGCACTACCTGGTGGTCGGCCGTCCGCCGGAAGCGGCGGCCGGCGAGCCGCCGCGGCTGCACAAGGTGGAGGTCGAGAGCGGCGCCTGGACGCCCCTGTACGACCGCCTGGCCCTGCACGAGGCCCTGGCCGCGCTGGCACCGATCGGCGCCGACGCCGCCGCCCAGCTGGCCAGCGAGTCCGGCCACGAGCTGCTGCGCGGCGCCGGCGGCACGCCGACCGGCCTCCTGATCCGCCACCAGCAGCGCGTGTACGCGTGGAGCTTCGGCGAGCCCGTGGCGCGCGAGGTGGCCGCGCCGGACGAGCACGGCCGCGCGCCTGAGCATGCAGGCGCGTCCCCGGACGGGACGCGGCTGGCCTTCGTGCGCGGCAACGACTTGTTCGTGGCCCGGCTGGATGGAGCCGCCGAAGGCCCGGCGGCCGAGACGCGGCTCACGCAGGACGGTGGTCCCGAGCGGCTCAACGGCGTGCTCGACTGGGTGTACCAGGAAGAAATCTATGGACGCGGCAACTGGCGCGCGTTCTGGTGGTCTCCGGATTCGGCGCGGCTGGCGCTCCTGCAGCTGGACGAGAGCCCGGTGCGCGAATACCGGGTGGAGGACCACATTCCGCAGTACGGCCGGCAGGAGGTGTGGCGTTATCCCAAGGCCGGCGAGGACAATCCGCTGGTGCAAGTGGGCAGCGTCAGTGCCGCCGGCGGCGAAATCGTGTGGCTGGATCTCGCGGCCTGGCCGGCCGAGGACCGGCTGGTCATGCGCGTGGACTGGACGCCCGCGGGCGACCAGGTGGTGCTGCAGGTCTGCAACCGCATCCAGAGCCGGCTGGACCTCGTGTTCGGAGACCCCACGACCGGCGCCACGCGCGTCGTGCTGACCGAATCGTCCGGGGACTGGGTGGAGCCGTCACCCATCCACTGGCTCGGCGACGGCGGCTTCCTGTGGGAGAGCGCGCGCACCGGCCGCAAGCACCTCTACCGCTACCGGCGCGACGGCGGCCTGATCGGCGCGCTGAGCGCCGGGGATTTCCAGGTGCTGGGCGTGGAGGGCGTGGACGAGGCTGGTGGTGCAGTCTATGCCACGACCGACGAGGGCGACGCGCTGCAGCGGCACCTGTGGCGCTTCCCACTCGACCTCAGCCCGCGCGCGCGCGTGACCCAGGCGCGCGGCACGCACCAGATCGACATGGCCCCGGGCTTCCAGTGGTTCCTGGACACCTGGAGCAACGCCGAGGACCCGGGCGCCACCGAGATCCGCCGCTGCGCCGACGACACCCTGGTGCGTCGCCTCAGCCGCGGCGACCGCGACGCGCTGGCGGCGAGCGGCTTCATCGAGCCGGAGTTCGTGCGCGTGCTCAACCGTGAGGGCCACGAGCTGGAGGCGCGCTACCTGCCGCCCCGCGGGCTGCGGCCCGGCCAGCGCGCGCCGGTGCTGGTCTACCAGTACTCCGGCCCGGAGTCGCCAGTGGTGCGCGACCAGTTCGGCGGCCGCAACGAGCTGTGGCACCAGGCGCTGGCGCGCGCCGGCATCCTGGTGTGGAGTTGCGATGCGCGCAGCGCCAGCGGCAAGGCTCACGCCGACGCCGCCGTGAGCTACCGCCGGCTGGGCGAGACCGAGCTGCGCGACATCGAGGACGGGCTGGACTGGCTGCTGCAGAAAGGACTGGCCGATCCGGCCCGGATCGGCATCTGGGGCTGGAGCTACGGCGGCTACATGGCGGCCTACGCGCTCACGCACAGCACGCGCTTCCGGCTCGGAATCGCCGGAGCGCCGGTCACGGACTGGCGCAACTACGACACCGTGTATACCGAGCGCTACATGGCGACGCCCCAGGACAACGCCGACGGCTACCGGCGCAGCAGCGTGGTGCAAGCGGCCGCCGACCTGCACGGCGAGCTGCTGCTGGTGCACGGCACCCTGGACGAGAACGTGCACCTGGCGAACACGCTGCAGCTCGCCTACGCGCTGCAGGAAGCCGGCAAGCAGTTCCGCCTGATGCTGTACCCGCGCAACCGTCACGGCGTCAGTGATCCTGACCAGCGCCGCCACCTGTACCTGATGATGAGCGAGTTCCTGCTGCAGCGCCTGTAGGAACGGGAGCGGCCGGCGCCCGGGGGAAGGCGCCGGCCGCTGGGACCGCGCGCGCGGCATCAGCCGAGGGTGTAACCGAAGTAGTCGTTGGCCTCGGCGGCGTCCAGTACCCCGGCGCTGTCCTGGGTCCAGAGCTGGTCGCCCGTGGCCGTGATGCCGGTGCCGGAGGCTCCGTACAGCACGTTCACGCAGCCGGCATCCTCGAGCGTGCCGATGTCCTCGCCGTTGGCGCCCACCGCGAGGTCGGCGGCGCCGTCGCCGTCGAAGTCGCCGGCCAGGAGCCCGCGGCCGAAGGAGTCGCCGGCATTGACGCCGCTGCCGCCCTCGGCCAGGTCCAGCACGCCGGCGCTGTTCTGATGCCACTGCTGGTTGCGCTCCACGAACAAGCCGGCGGTGAGGCTGCCGAGGTAGGTCTTGCCGTAGAGGACGTTGACGGCGCCCGCGTCCGCGACGCCGGAGTCGTCGTCGGAGATGGCCCCGATCGCCAGGTCCTCCGCGCCATTCTGGTCGAAGTCGCCCACGGCCAGGGACTGGCCGAACCAGTCGTAGGAGGCGCCGCTGCCGGCGACGGTGGAGTAGTCCTGGTACCAGAGCTGCGCGCCGCTGGCGCCCAGCCCGATGACGTTGCTGCCGTAGAGGACGTTCACGCTGCCCTCGCCGCCGCTGCCCTGCACGTTGTCGAAGGGGACGCCGATGGCCAGGGCGTAGGTGCCGTTGCCGCGGAAGTCGCCGGCGGCCAGGCTGTAGCCGAAGCGGTCGCCGTTGCCTGCGCTCCCGGGCACGCCGCTGACGTCCTGGTCCCAGTAGTCCATGCTGGTGGCGCTCAGGCCGCCGCTGCCGCTGTAGAGCACGTTGATCGAGCCGGCGTCGCTGAAGCCGCCCACGTCGGAGAAGGGCGCGCCGATGGCCAGGTCGTCGTGGCCCTGGTGGTCGAAGTCGCCGCTGGCCAGCGCGGCGCCGAAGTTGTCGCCGCTGGCGGCCGACGGGCCGACCGGGAACAGCAGGCGGTTCCAGACCTGCGCTCCAGCCGTGGTCAGTCCGCCCGCCGAGCCGAGCAGCACGGTGACGCTGCCGGCGTTGCTGATGGGAAGTCCGAGCAGCGACAGGTCTTCGTACGGGACGCCGATGGCGAGGTCGTCGTAGCCGTCGCCGTTGAAGTCGCCGGTGCACAGCGCCGCCGCGAAGTTGTCGGCGCTGCCGTTGGTGCCGGGGACTCCGAGGCTGTCCTGGTGGAAGAAATCGCTGGCCCGGTTGGCCTGGAGGCCGGAGGCGCTGCCGTAGAGCACGTGCACGGCGCCGCAGTCGTAAGTGCTGCCGATGTCCTCGAAGGGCACGCCGATGGCGAGATCGTCGTAGCCGTCGCCGTCGAAGTCGCCGTGGGTCAGAGCGCGGCCGAACTGGTCACTGTTCTCGGCGCTGTCGACCACGCCGGCACTGTTCTGGGTCCAGACCTGGTCCCCGGACGCGCTCAGGCCGGCTCCGGAGCCGCCATAGAAGACGTGCACGGCGCCGGTCGCGAACACGCTTCCGGCTGATTCGTAAGGCGCGGCAACGGCCAGGTCGTCGTGGCCGTCGCCGTTGTAGTCGCCGGCGCGGCCTTGCGCGCGGGCCAGGGCAGGGAAGACCAGCAGAGCCGCCGCCGCCGGCCAGGAAAGACTGTGATGGGTGTTGCGCATGGGTTCCTCGTGTGCACGCTTCTTGGCGGGAACCCGGCCCGGTCTAACGCGGAATGGGCGCGCCCGGCCGGCGCAAAACGCAACCGGCCGGCGCAGGCGGCCGGCCGGTTCCAACGCAGGTGGGGCAAGCGCCCGCTTACTTGTACAGATGGTCCTCGGTGAGGATGTGGTACTGGTCCACGGCGCGGGCCAGCACGTCGGAGAGACTCTCGCGGAAGGCGCAGGCCTCGAACTTGACGCCGCGCGCCTGCAGGATCGGGGCGACGTCGGCGAACACGCCGTTGCCGCTGACCACGATGATGACGTCCACCTTCTCGGCGATGCGCAGCATGTCCATGGCGATGCCGAGCTCCCATTCGGCCTTGCGCGAGCCGTCCGCGCGCTCGATCACCTCGCGGCGGCGCACCTCGAAGCCGCAGTAGCGCAGGTGGTCGAGGAAGGACACCTGGTCGATGCCCTCACGCTCGATGACGTAGGCGATGGACCGGATCAGGCGCCGGTTGCGCACGCAGTGGCGCAGCATCTTGGCGTAGCTGAGGTTGCGCCCGTAGGTCTTCTTGGCCGAGTGATACATGTTCTGGACGTCCACGAACACGGCCACCCGCTGGCGCTTGAGGAACCCGCCGGGCGAGGCGTAGCCGCCGTTGTTCGGCAGCTCCCCCGTGGCCGGATTCAGGTTCATCAGGCGGCGCAGCCGCCACACCTCGTCCTTCAAGTCGAGGTAGCGATCCTCCAGGTCTTCGCGCGTCAGCGCGCCGGGCTCCTCGTTGGGATCGAGGACGACCGGACTCGCCGCCAGGTCCTCTGGACCGCGCGGAGATTCCTGTTCCAGATCTTCGAGATCGTAGTCGTCGGACGGATTCGGCGTAGACCCTGAGCCCACGCCTGAGGGAATGAGGTTGGTATCAGGCATGTTTTTCTGGTCCGCAAAACGAGGACCTTTCTAATTCCGGCAGAGACAAGAACTTGCAGGCCGCGACGCAAACGAAGCCCTTTCCCCGCGCCGCGACCCAGTGGATGGATCGTAATAGAAGTATAAGCTACGCGGAAGTCGCGGCTCCAGATTTATTCAGCGGAAGCCCGGCCACGCCAGCCGTTTCTACGTACTTCCACCGGGGGAGCGTCGCGCTGCACGCGCGCCGCGAGCACCCGGTCCAGCCGGTAGGACTTGTAGAAGAGCACGTCGTGACAGAGTCCCTCCATCATCGTGAGGGAGCCACGGCGGTAGAAGAAGCGCGGCGTGACGCGCAGTTGCGCCACGCGGCCGTCCGGCAGCAGATAGCTCAGGTCCACCGCGTCCCGGCGCTGTGCGGCGTCCAGGAGGAAGCGGCGTGAATTGGGCAGGCGCGGGCGCTCCGGGGCGAAGCGCAGCACGGGCAGACCGGGGCCGAGCAGGCAGCGCGGCGGCGGATGCGGCGAGCCCTCGCGCAGCCGCCAGTACACGTGCAGCGCGTGCTGCGCGTCCTCGGTGGCGCGGTGGTGGCGCCCGGTAGGCAGGCCGAGCTCGGACACCAGGCTCTCGAGGGAATACGAGGGCAGCCGCCACAGCCGGCGCGCGCCCTGCAGCGTGCAATACATGGGATTGTCGGGAAGGGGAAGGCCCAGGCGCGCGCATTCGCTGGCCAGCATGGCAGCGTCGAAGGGCGCGTTGTGGGCCAGGATCGGCAGGCCTTCCGTCCATTCCAGGAACTCCGGCAGCACTTCGGCGGCGGTGGGCGCGGCCGCCACGTCGGCGTCGGCGATGCCGTGCACCGCGGTCACCTTCGACGGGATGGGGCATTCCGGATAGAGCAAGGTCTCGTAGCGGCCGACGACGTTGCGGCCCCGCACCTTGATGGCGCCGATCTCCAGCAGGCGCGCTCCCGCCGGGGCCCCCGTGGTTTCGGTGTCCAGGACGACGAGCGCGCGCGGGAACTCCATGCCGGAATCCGGGCCGCGCGGCAGCAGGCTGCAGTGGGCGGCGGCACGGAAGGGATTCCCAAGCCGGAGCGTCGCCACCGGGCGGGCCCAGGTCGGGGAGCGTAACCGGAAGGGGGGGTCAACGATCATCCGGACGGGTACCGGCGCCGGAATCCCGGCGGCTCAGGACTTCACCAATACCTTGAGAAAGTCTGGCAAAATGCCCAGCCTCCCGTACCCGTTCCTCCCTCTTCAGCTTTCGCTCCCTCCAGTCCGCGGACGGTTCCACCCTAGCATGCTGCTACCCCTGCCGCTTGCCGCTTCCTTCCTCTGTGTCTCGACTTCCCTGGAGAGCTTGGCCGCTCCGGCGCCCGCCGCCCAGGGCGGGACGTTCACAACCGGCCAGAACATCGAGCTTCCGGCACAGACCTCTTCCGATGCGGACCATGCGACCCTCGCCATCAACAGCTCGGGCGACGTCTTCGTGGCCTGGTCGTCACGCCGTCCCGACCTCGGCGACGGGGCGTTGCAGGTGGAAGGGGCCTACATGTACTACAGAGGCGCGGGCCTGTGGGACCTTCCCGTCGCCGGCGTGACGCAGATCATCCTGGGCGCGGCGGACGCGCACGTGTTCACCTCCGGGGTCGAGGGCTGCCGCAAGCCCGACGTGCTGGCGGCGGGGGGTGATTTCTTCGTGGTCTGGCCTCGTGCCAGCAGCGACCGGCTGCTGCAGCGCGTCGAGGGCGTGCGCATCGTGCCGGACCGCGTGGGCGGTTTCTTCGTGGACCGCGAGGCGCCCGGCGTCGGCTTTCCCCTGGATCCGCTGGTGGACGGCCTCAGCGCCGGCATCATGCCGGACCTGGTGGAGATCCCGGGCTATCCGCTCGGAGTTGCCGTGGTCTATGCCGACGACGAGATCCAGGAAGCCCCGCACCGGGAGTACGACCTGCGCTACCTGCGCGCAGACTTCAGCGTGGTGCCGCCGTTGATCGACGGGCCTTACGTGCTGGAGGACGACTTTCCCTTCGACGACCCTCCCATCGGAGGCGAGCCTGTCGGCGGCAAGATCCTGCCGGACGCGGTGCGCGACGATTCCGGCAACCTGGTGCTCGCCTACGAGCATTATGTGCGCACCGGCCACCAGGGGGCGACTCTCAACGAGGGCCGGGTGTTCGTGAACTGGTACGCGGATCCGGGGAGCACCCAGCCGCTGAAGCTGGCCTCGGCGGCGTTCCAGGGCGCCAGTGCCGGGAACCTGGTCCGGCGTCCCAACCTGGCCACAAGCCGCATGGATGCCAGCGATTCGATCTCGCTGGCTTTCGCGTACGCCGCGGACGGCTCGGCCCTGGCGGACGTCGGCTATCACGAGCTGACCTGGGACGGGGTGGGCATCCAGTCCACCGACCTGGGCTATCCGAACCTGAGCAGCTCCTCCGACACGATGCCGGCGCCGGCTCATGGCATCAATCTGCGCCTGTGCTTCGCTGACCGCGGCTCGCTGTCCTCGCCCAAGCTGATGTCGTTCCTGAAGAGCATCAACGGGCGCCTGCTGCAGGTGGGCACCGTGGCCAGGCCATGGCGGCCGGCGGTCGAGGTGATGGAGCCGGCGCCCGCGGGCAGCGGAGCAAGCCTGTACGTGCCTCTCACGTACGAGGCCCCCTCGGTGTCCGGCCCCCTGCGCGTCTTTCTGAGCATCACGCGGCTGTAGCGCCGCCCTACTTGACCGGGTAGGTGGCCAGGACCCACTCTTTCCAGTGCTCCTCGGCCTGCTGCCAGGTCCAGCCGTAGAACTGCTTGAGCGCGTCGCGCTGGGCGTCGTCCATCTTGGAGCCGTCGGGGTAGCCGCGCTCGTCCCGGCGGTTCTTGAGCGTGGTGACGAACTTGCCGAACTTGACCGCGTCCGTGCGGATCAGGAAGTCGATCTTGGACCAGGCCATGAGGTGGTCCTCAAAATCGAGCTCGGCGAAGGACTTGCGGTGGAGCAGCTGGGTGAAGGGCACGGTCTCGCCGCCGACCGCCATCTTGCGCACCTCTGCGGGCCAGCTCGACACGGTCTTCGGCTCCTGGAACACCCCCTCCACGAAGTCGAACATGTGGAAGCGGGGATCGTTGTCGATCTCGGCCCAGTGCGCGAAGCCCTCGGTGATCCACACCGGCATCTCATAGGAATAGTGGTGGTAGCCGTCCAGGAAGTTATGCGCGAGGTTGTGGCGCACCATGCTGTGCACGTGCTGGTCGTGGCGGATGCCGTCCTCCTCCTGGGAGAAGCCGAACCACATGCAGTCGCGCGACAGGTTGTTGTAGCGTTGGGGCTTGACGTAATGCAGTCCCCAGACTTTCTGCATGAACTCGGCGTACAGGTGGCGGCCGCGGAAGATCATGACTTCGAACTTGTCGCTTTCCCCGGCGTACGGTCCCCAGCCGCTCATGCGGTTCTTCTCAGGGTCGGCGAACACCGCGTCGCTGGAGCCCATGAGCTGCATGAACTGCGCGTAGAAGCGCTCGGCGCGGTCGGCCAGGAGATGCGCGCGCAGCCACGGGTCCAGCGTCATCTTCTTGGGATCGATCTCCGGCCACTTCCGGGCCAGCGCCTCCAGCTCCGCCCGGTAGGCCTTGCGCTCCTCTTCCGGCACCTTCCAGGTCTCCAGCTCCGCGCCGATGCGCAGGTGCGGCGTCTCGATCCACACCGGCAGGAACAGGTACTCGCTCTCGATGGCTCCGGTGTCGCTTTTGGCGAAGGGGAACGGCCCGTGGCTCATGCCGTTGCGCGCCAGCAGCGTCGCGTCGTTCTCGCACACGGTGCACACGCGCTTGCCCTTGCCCTGGGCGGCCAGCGGCACGGCGCAGGCCAGGGCGGACACGGCCAGCAGCAGCGCGCGCTGCCTCACAGCTTGGACTTCCACAGCTGCACCTGCTCGATCAACTGCGGGCTGGAGGGCCGTTCCAGCGGCGGCTCGCCGTCCACCACGGCGCGGCAGGCGTTCACAGCGTTCAGCAGGATCTGCTGGTCGGTGTCATCCAGGGCGGCGCGCAGCACGCGGGCGTGCTCCCGGACGCCGACCAGGGCGAACAGCCGGATTCCGGCCAGGCGGTCTTCCCGGGCGCCGACGCCCACCAGGCCCGAGACCGGAGCGGACAGGGCGCCGCGCGGAACCTGTGCCAGCTCCGCCCGCAGCAGCGCTTCTTCGTCCTTCCAGCGCGCGCGCACGGCGCTGTGCAGCACGGGCACGCAGGCCGTGTCGTCGCGCAGGGCCAGGCCGCGCGCCGCCTGGAAGGCGGTTTCGGCGTCCGCGTCCTGCAGCAGGGGCGCCAGGTGCTTGAGGGCGTCGTCCCGCCGGCTGTCGGCGATGCGGCGCACGACGTAATGGCGTGCCGCCGGCGCCGCCTTGGGACCGGACTCCGCCAGCGCCAGATCCAGGTCGGCCTCCGCCAAGGTCTTGTCCAGGACGCCGCGCAGCTCGCCCGCGCGCTCCGCTTCGAACTTGGCAAAGGCGCGCAGGCTGGCCGGCACGCCGCCCGCGCCGGCGGCCACCACCGCCGCCCGCGCCTCGGCCCGGGCCTCCGCGGTCTTGGCGCTGCGCATCTGGAACAAGGCCTGTTCCAGCCTCTCCTGCTCTGGCGGCTTCAGGCGCGGAAAGGCGCGCCTGGCTTCCGGAGCCGGCTTTTCCTGGCCCTGGAGCGCGGCGGCGCACAGCGCCAACGCGGCGAGGATGAGGTTCATGGACGGGCTCCCTCCGCCACGCGGCCGCGGCGGAAATCACTGGGCAGATCTTCCAGGTATCGCGCGTCTCCCGCCAGGGGGAGCGTGCTCCAGTCGGCCCTGGCGCGCTCCTGGTCGGCCGGACCGCCCACGGGGTAGATCAGGCGGTCCACGATCACCCCGGCGCGGCTGCGCACCGGATCGGCGCGGAAGCGCAAACGCACGATCTCCCAGCCGCGCACCGTCTTCACCGGACCGGCCCACTGGCCCGGCTCCAGCGGCGCCACCGCGGCGGCCACCGGGCCGCCCAGCTCGAACGTGCGCGGGAACGTCGGGGTCTCGGGCACTTCCCGCCCTCCGTCCACGCGGCCGCGTTCCTCGAGCAGCGTGTCGAAACTGGCTCCGGCGCGCAGCCGGCGCACCGCCTCGCCGGCGGCGCGCAGGGCGGCCGCGCTCTCCTCCGCGAGGTAGTGGTGCAGGATGGCGGCCGGTCCCATCCCGTGGTCCAGCAGGTACCAGCGTAAGGTGCCGTCCCCGTAGGCGCCGAAACCGTGGCGCAGGTCGGCGACTGCCAGGTCCAGTTCGGCTGCGCGGATGCGCGTGTCCCCGATGCACAGGCCGCGGCGCTCGGCGCAGCCGGCGCTCCATGGCAGCAGCAGGAGGCAGGCCAGGGCTCCGGCTCGGCGCCACGGTCCGCGGAACATGGGGTGGCCCATATTGCAATTATCGCGCGCCGCTGCCGGCTATCCTCCGTAGAATGTCCGGCTTCCAAAGTTTCGGAGAACCCATGAGCCCGCGTTCGCGCGTCATCCTTCCCGCACTCGCCGCCGGCCTGCTCGCCGGCGTGTCCTGGCAGCCGCTCCGCGCCGCCGTGGCGCCGCCGGCCGGCGCGGCGCTGGCCGCTCAGGCCGGCGGCGCCCCGTCCGCCCAGCACAAGTTCGATCTCGGGATCACCCCGGAAGCGGCGCGGCGCACGGGCCCGGACGGCATCTCCTTCGAGGAAGCGGTCAAGCGCGCCCTCATCTATTCGGCCGGCGCCAACCACGTGCAGCACGTCACCATCCAGCTCATGCTCCAGCACGAGCTGGACCGGCGCAAGGCCGAGGGCGAGCCGCTACAGCAGGTGGAGATCGCGGATGGCGCGGTCGAGCTGGCCCTGCAGCAGAAGATGGAGGAGGTGGGCTCCCAGGAGAACCCCTCCGGACTGGGCTTCTGGGAGCAGCTGGACCTGCTCGGCTTCACTCCCGAGACCTACCGCGAGGACGTGCTCCGGACCAACCTGCTGCTGGACGGCATGTTCTTCCCCGAGGATCCGGACCAGTGGCCGGAGGACCTGCTGAAGCGCATCTTCGAGGCCGGCAGCGAGAACTCGTACTGGGACACGCAGATGGTGGAGCTGCGCGAGAGCATGCGCCAGGCCAAGGCCGAAGGCAAGGACTACCCGGTCGACGAGTTCATGCGCACCCTCATCATGCGCGGCCCCGTGCTGCGCTGGCTCACGAAGAACGTCCCGAGCCGGGAGCCGTTCATGGGCCTGCCCGAGGGCGTCGCGCTGCGCGTCGGATCCGTCTCCGTGCCGACCGACGAGCTGCTCGCGAAGTGCTGGACGGTCGTGGGGCCGGTGGACAAGCGCAACGCGGTCGCCTGGGTGGAGACGCTGTGGAAGACGCAGGAGGCGCTGCGCAAGCGCGGCGTCCTGATGTCGCCGCAGGAGGCCGCGGACCTGATGGTGGCGGAAGCCAAGGAGTACGAGGGCTCCATCATCAGCTACGAGCAGGTCGCTCTGCAGTTCCTGGGCTTTCCGACCATGGAGGCCTATCGCAGCTGGCACCGGCTGCGCCAGTCGTTCCGCAAGTCCCTGCCGGATCCTTACCCGGCTGACCTGCTGCAGGAGCACCTGGCACTGCGCGGCAGCTTCCTGGCGGGCGCACGCGTGGACGCCGAGGTCATCCTGATCTCGGCCCGCGACCCGCGCACCGGCCTGTTCCCGCGCACCGGCGATCCGTTCGGTGCCGCCGCAGCCCGCGCCGAGGAAGCCAAGGCCAAGCTGGCCGGAGGCGCCGAATGGAGCGCGGTGCTGGCCGAATACAGCGACTATCCGGAGGCGTATCCGGGCGCCGCGCAGGGCATGCCGCAGCCGCACCGCGGCCGTCTCGGCCCGCTGGAGCTCAACCCGCTGCGCGAGTTCCTGGGCGAGACCGAATACCAGGACTTCGTCACGGGCGTCAACCTGGCCGACCAGATCTTCTTTGAAGCGGAGAAGGGCGCGGTGTACGGCCCGGTGCGCGGCGCCATCGGCTACTTCTTCTTCCGGGTCAACGACCGCCTGCCCGCGACCCGGGAGATCTTCCTGGAGCCGGTGGAAGGGCAGAGCACCGAGGACGACGTCAATCGCCACCGCTTCCTGGTGGGCGACGACTACCTTTCGCTGCATTTCCGCGAGTTCGTGAACCAGGCCGCGGCGCAGAAGTAGCCGGCGCCCGTACCGGCCCCGGCCTTGTCCCGGTCCGTCCAGATCCGCGAGGCATACCGGCGGCTGTGGCCGTACCTGCGCCGCTACCGGCGCCAGGCGCTGCTGTGCGTCACTCTGGGCGCGGCGGCGGCGCTGGGATCCAAGGCCAACCTGCTGCTGCTCCAGCCGCTGGTGGAGCGGCTGTTCCCGCAGGAGGTCGCGCAGGGGGATCCGGCGGCGTCGCCCGATGCGCGCCTGCTGCAGACCGGCTTCGACGGCGGCGTCGTGGACCGCTGGCTCGAGGGAGTGCGGCTGTTCGGCCTGAGCGAGGGCGTCTCGGCGGTGCTCGCGCTCATGGCGGTGATGCTGGCGATCGGCCTGGTGTTCGCGTTCCTGCAGTACTGGTTCCTGCGGCTGTCGCGCATGCTGGGCGTGTGGATGGTCACCGACCTGCGCCAGGACATGGCGGAGCACGTCATGCGGCTGGGCATGCGCTATCACACCGGACGCCGCCTGGGCGACCTGCTGTCGCGGCTGACCGCCGACGTCGGCATGAGCCTGCGCATCCTCAACCTGGTGGTGGAGGAGATCATCCAGGAGCCGTTCAACATCCTGGCGTCCCTGACCGTGGCCTTCCTGGTGGCGCCGGTCGCCACTCTGGGCGTGCTGCTGTGCATCCCGCTGCTGGCCTGGCCGGTGTGGAAGTTCGGCCCGGCGGTGCGCCGCCGCAGCGCCCGCTCCATGCAGAAGCTGGGGGATTCCACCCAGAACCTCACGCAGATGTTCTCCGGCATCCGCGTGGTGAAGACTTTCCGCATGGAAGGACGGGAGATCGAGGAATTCCGCAAGGTCAACGCCGAGTTCGTGCACCAGACCGAGCGCATGGTCAAGGCCCAGTCCACCAGCCTGTCGCTCACGCAGTTCCTGGCCACCGGAGGCGTCGGCATCGGCCTGGGCCTGATCGCGCTGGCCAACCAGCGCTGGCCCGTGTTCGCCGACTTCGGCGCCCTCACCGTGTTCGTGGCCGCGGCCATGACCATGTTCGGGAGCGTCAAGCGCCTGACCAAGGCCATGTCCGTCATCTATTCCTCCATGGGCTCGGTGGACCGCGTGTTCGAGGTCATGGACATCCAGCCGGACCTGCCGGTGACCGGCCGGGAGCGGCCCTATGCCGGCCTGGAGCGCGAGATCCGCTTCGAGAACGTCAGCTTCGACTACGGCGCCGGCGAGGGCCCGGCGCTGCGCGACGTGAGTCTCCGCGCCCGCCGCGGCGAGGTGGTCGCGCTGGTGGGTGCTTCCGGCGCCGGCAAGAGCACGCTCCTGGACCTGGTGGCGCGCTTCTACGACCCGACGCAGGGCCGCATCCTGGTGGACGGGACGGACCTGCGCGAGCTCAAGCTCTCCGACTGGCTGGATCACCTCGCCGTCGTGAGCCAGCATCCCTTCCTGTTCCAGACCACGCTGGCCGAGAACGTGCGCTACGGCCGGCCCGCCGCCAGCGACGCCGAGGTGGCCGCGGCCTGCGCCGCCGCGCACGTGGACGAGTTCGTGCGCGCCCTGCCGCAGGGCCTGGACACGCAGGTCGGCGACGCCGGCACCCGGCTCAGCGGCGGCCAGAAGCAGCGCGTCACCATCGCCCGCGCCCTGCTCAAGAACGCCGACGTCCTGCTCCTGGACGAGGCCACCAGCGCGCTCGACTCCCAGTCCGAGCGCCGCGTCCAGGAGGCGCTGGCGAACCTGATGCAGGGGCGTACCACCTTCGTCATCGCCCACCGGCTGAGCACGGTCCGCTCCGCCGACCGCATCCTGGTGCTGGACCAGGGCCGCATCGTGGAGGAGGGCCGTCATGAGGAACTGCTGGAGCGCCAGGGCATCTACGCCACCATGTGGCGCCTGCAGGGCGCCGCCGAGCTGCTGCTGGACACCCGGCCGAAGGACGCGAGCGTGCCGGATGCCTTCCCGGAAACCTGACCGCGCGGCTTCGGCTCAGCGGATGCGCGGCTGGTCCGTCGGAATTCCTCCTTGGAGACGCTGCGCGACCGCGACATAGTCCCGGCCATGGCGGCTTCCTTCCCCTGCCCTCACTGCGGTGCGGACGTGCCGCCCAGGGCCCCCTCGTGCCGGGAGTGCGGGAGCGACGCGGCGACCGGGTGGTCGGACGAAGCCGAGTCAGCGGGTGTGGATCTGCCGGAGGAGATGACCGATGCGGACTATGCAGCCTTTCTGGCCCGAGAGCTGCCGCAGGCCGGCGCCGGCAGCGCGGGAGGCCAGCCGGGCGGCGGCGCCCGCCTCCTAAGGAGTTTGGCCGTGAGCCTGCTCCTGCTCCTGCTGGCCCTCGCCGCGGCGCTGTTCTAGGTTCGGGCGAGCCTCCGGAAACCTACGCGGCAGCAAGCGCTTACAACTGGCTGCCGCGAGCTTTTCGGGATAGAATCGAGGATCACTGTCCCCGCGCGCACCGCTGGAGCGGCGGACCGCAAGACCGATCGGCACAGGATCCCCCGATGCACCTCTTGGACCTGCTTTGTCTGTGGAGTCCCGTCCTTACGGGGGGGGCTTCCTTGGGCGGGATGCTCCACATCCCGCACGATTCGCTCAACGCCACGGCCATCGCGCCGCTTCCGGGCGGCGGCATGGAGATCGTGACTGGTTCCGGAGGCTTGACCAAAGTCATGCGCAGCCGGGACGACGGCCTGTCATGGACAGTCGTGGCGGGAGCCGGCCTGGAGGTCATGGCGCCGGCAGACCTGGTCTATGCCGGCAACCTGCACCCGGGGCGCTTCTTCATCGCCACCAACGGCGGGATCTGGACGTACGACCCCCTGAACGGCGAGGTGATCACCGCCAACACCGGCCTCGAGGCCGGGGACCTGGACGTGATCGACCTGGCGGTGCCAGAGGCGACCTCGGACGGCCCCGTGCTGGCTGTGACCTTCCACGGCAACGTCTATGGCTGGGATGACGGACTCAAGAGGTGGCGCAAGTCCCTGGTCACCGGCATGCCGACACGCACCGCGTCGGTCGCCGTCAGCCCGCGCTATTCCAGCACGGCTCCCAACGGCCCGCTGAAGACCGTGGCGGCCATCGTCAACGGCGTGCTCTACCTCTCCACCGACGGCGGCCTGTCCTGGCAGACGCAGGCGCAGTTCAGCGTGCCGGCTGCGGACCCGACCCAGTGGCGCCTCATGTCCATGGCCTTCGCCGAGGACTACGCCACCTCCGGCATCCTGTGCGCGGGCAGCCTGCGCCAGGATCCGCGCTACGGAGGCTTCAGCGAGATCGGAGAGATGTGGCGCTCCTCCGACTTCGGCGCCAGCTTCACGCGCGTGGCCCAGTTCGGGACCGGCATCGAGACCATGTGCGCCACACCGCCGGATGGCAACGGCGCGCGCCATTTCTTCGCCTTCGGGCCGTACTACTTCGGGCGTCCGACCGGCTTCCTGCGCAGCGACGACGGCGGACTCACCTGGACCGACTTCGGCAGCGGCCAGGACCTGGCCACGGAGGAAGGATCCGGTCCCTACGGCGCCGAGGTGCACGGCTGGCAGAAGTACAAGCAGGCCTGCGCCGTGTCGCCTTACTACGCCCAGGACTCCATGCTGATCAACGCACGGCTGGAAGGCCTGTGGCAGACCAAGGACAACGGTGTGCACTGGACGCAGAAGGGCCTGCGCTCCGACCGCGAGGCCCGGGACGTCGCCATGGGCATGGACCAGAACGGCGCGCTCCTGGCCTTCGGCTCCGGCTATGGCTCGGCCGTGGTGGTGAGCGACCTGAGCAGCAGTGACGCCAGCGTCCTGGGCCTGGGCTGCCCCATGGCGTACCAGAAGGAGATCGAGATCTCCCCCAACTACGCGCAGGACGGCATGATCGTGGTGGGCGGCGTGGAGAACATGCTGCTCTGGTTCAGTCCGCGCGTGGCGCTGGGAAACCCGTACAACACCACCGGCTGGGTGATCCCGCCGCTTGCGGACGGGACCACCGGCGACCGCGTCGACGGCTACATCCGGGTGATCTCGATCTCGCCGAACTTCGACGCGCGCGGCGTCCCCGGCAGCGATCGCACCCTGTACTGGTGCTCCTGGGAGCAGCCGCCGTACCGCTCGGAGGACTGCGGTCTCACCGGCGTGATGCTGGACCGCGTGAGCGGTGGAGCCACCATGACCTCGGTGGACCAGATGACGATCGCGCCCACGTACGACGCCAGCACGGCGGCCGGACGCAGCGACGTGTACGCCTCGCGGCAGGTCTCAGGCGACCTGTTCCGCCTGAATGACACCGAATGGACGCTGGTCTACCGCTTCCCCAGCCTGATCATGGGCGTCGTGGCCGATCCGACCTTCTCCCGGCCCGCGAACCCGCGCGTGTTCGTGGCGCTGCGGCGCGCGCCATACATGGCGATACTGTGGGATTATGCCTCCGGCCCGGTGATGCAGCCGATGGCGCTCAACCTGGGCACGGACACGCTGCCCCAGGACATTGCCGCGGCGCCGGACTTCGGCGCGCGGCCCGTGGTCTACATGAGCAGCTGGGCCCAGGGCCTGCTGAAGCTGGACCTGACCGGCCCCAGCTACCAGTGGCAGACGGTGGGCACCGGTTACCCGGGCTGGTACGTCCAGGCCATGACGGTGTCTCCGAACTTCGCCAGCGACCGGACCGTGGTGCTGGCGACCCAGTACGGCCTGCTGGCCACCGACGACCGCCCGGGCAGCACCTGGAATCCGCTGACCCACGAGTCGTGGCGCGACAACGACCATCCGGACCTGACCCCGTACGCGCCCAACGACCCCGCCAACCCGATGCCGGACCGTCCCTTCGAATGGAACCTGGTCAGTCCGGCCAGCCTCGGCTATCAGATCCGCATGCTCGGCCGCAACGCGCGCCGCGCCGACTTCGACGGCTCGTACGTCACCGGATCCGCCATCGCGCGCCAGCTCGTCCTGCACACCGCCAAGGGGCCCGGCCAGGGCGCCGTCATGCTGTCGGCCGAGGACTACTTCACCGGCGCGCCGCTCGGCTCCGTGAGCGAGAACCTGGGCCGCCCCAGCGGCGGCCTGGAGAACGCGGACGTGACCCTGGTGCTGCCGGGGATCCGCGCCGTGCGCCTGCGCGTGGACGTCCAGCTCGCCGCGGGAGAGAGTTTCATCTTCGACGGCATCTGCTTCGAACGCTAGAGCGGCACCAGCGCGGCCACCGCCATGGCTTCCACGGCCTCGACCGTGGCCGCGCCCTCGCTGGTCTTGCCCTTCAGGTTGACCCGCTCCAGGGGGAGGCGCAGCCAGCCGGCCAGCTGCCCGCGGATGCGGGCGCGCGCCGGCGCGAGGCGCGGGCGGTCGCACACCACGACCACGTCCACGCAGGCGGGGCGCAGGCCGGCTGCGGCCACGCGCTCCAGGACCGCGTGCAGCAGTTCCGTGGACGCGGCGCCGGCGTAGCGCGGGTCGGTGTCGGGAAACAGCGTCCCGAGGTCATCGAGGCCCGCCGCGCCCAGCAGCGCGTCCGCCAGGGCGTGCAGCAGCACATCGCCGTCGGAATGGCCGGCGGGCCCGACCGGGCACTCCAGGCGCACGCCGCCCAGCACGCAGGGACGGCCGGCCTGCATGCGGTGGCGGTCCCAGCCGATGCCGATGCGCGGCGCGGCGTGGAAGGCCTCGCTCATGTCGCGGCGGAGCGCCGTTGCAGCAGGAGCGCCTCCGCCAGCTCCACGTCCGCGGCGCGCGTCACCTTGCAGTTGCTGGACGGTGCGGGCACCAGCACGGGGCGCGCGCCCAGCGCCTCCACCAGCATGCACTCGTCGGTCGGCGGCGTGCGCTCGCTCCAGGCCGCGAAGCCCTGCAGCAGGAGCTCGCGCCGGAACGCCTGCGGCGTCTGCGCGCGCCACAGGCCCGAGCGCGGCAGCGTGCGCAGCACGCGGCTGTCCGCGTCTGCGAGCTTCAGCGTGTCGTCCAGCGGCTCCGCAGCCAGCGCGGCACCCGCGCGGCGGGCGCCGGCGAGGACGGCCTCGACCAGCTCCGGCTGGACCAGCGGACGGGCGGCGTCGTGCACCAGGAGATAGGGAAGAAGCGCGTCGGCGGCGGCGCAGCCGTTGCGGCTGCTCAACCAGCGCTCAGGCCCGCCGTCGACCACGCGGGTGGCGCCCAGCGCCGCGACGTCCACGCCGTAGCGCTCCTGCAAGGCGCGGAGGTCGGCGGCCGGCAGGACCAGCGTGATCTCGGCCACCGAGGGCGCCGCCGCCAGCGCGCGCAGGCTGTGGGCCAGCAACGGCTCGCCGCCGAGGAGGAGCAGGGCTTTGTTCCCACCGCCGAGGCGGCGGCCGCTTCCAGCCGCGAGCACCACCGCCGCCGTGTCCTTCGGCATGCGGGGAGTCTATCCCGGCTGGCGCCGCGGCCGCCCGGAGCGCTAGCATCCGGGTGTGACGGCACTGCGCGTGCTCGGAATCGACCCTGGAACACGAGTGGTCGGCTGGGCGGTGCTGGAGGCGCGCCGTGGCACGCCGCGCTGCATCGCGTCCGGCGCGTGGCGGCTCGGCAGGCCGCCGGTCGCGCTGGGCGAGCGCCTGCTGCGCCTGCGCCGGGAGCTGTCGGCCTGCGTGCGCGAACACCAGCCGGGCCTGCTCGCGCTGGAGTCGGCGTTCTTCGGCAAGAACGCCCGCTCCTCGCTGCGGCTGGGAGAATCCCGCGGTGTCGTGATGGTGACCGCGGCCGAGCTGGGCCTGGCGGTGACCGAGCTGGCTCCGGCCCTGGTGAAACGCCGCGTCGCCGGGGCTGGCGCGGCCACGAAGGAGCAGATCGCGCGCCTGGTCGGACTGCAGCTCGACCTGCACGCGGGCTACGCCAGCGCCGACGAGAGCGACGCGCTGGCGCTCGCCTTGTGTGCCTTGTTGCAGGACGCCCTTCCGGCGCCGCAGGAGCAGGCCGGGAGCGCACCCGGTCCGCGCACCGGCACGGCCCTGCCGCGCGGGGCCCGCCGGCAATGAACGGTGTAACCCGGCGGCCGGCCATCCGTCACCTCCGGCATGAAAGAGCCGGAACTGCACGGACGCATCGTCGCGGTCCTGCTGCTGGCGGGCTGCCTGCGCACGCTGGCGCTGCGCTTCGCGCCGGCGCCGGCGGAGCTGATGGATCCCGCCAGCGGGCCGCCCACCGCGCTGCCCGAGCTTGCCGGCGCGGACTGGGTGCGGCTGACCTGGCTCCCCGGCATCGGCGAGGCCAGGGGACGGCGCATCGTGGAGCTGCGCCCCTTCCTGGGCCAGCCCCTGACGCCGGAGCGCCTGCACCTGCTGCCGGGCTGTGGCGAGACCCTGGAGCAGCAGGTGCGCGCCTGGTACCGCAGCGAAGGGTGGACTGGAGTGGCGCCTCCGCCGCCGCCGCCGCCAGTGCGGCCTCCATCCGGGTCGCCGTGAAGCCGCCGGACACCGCGCCAGGGCTATTCTTTGGGCCCGTGGATCCGGTGGAGGCCATCGTCGCACGCGCACTCGAGGAGGACGCCGCGTTCCAGGACGTGACGACCCTGGCAGTGGTGCCAGCGTCGGCGCAGGCCCAAGGGCAGATCGTGGCCCGCCAGGCCGGCGTCCTGAGCGGCTGCGCGTATGCCGGCGCCGCCTTCCGCCAGTGCGACTCGGACGTGCAGCTGCTGTGGCGGCGCGGCGATGGTGCTGCGATTGCGGCGGGCGAGGTGATCCTGCGCTGCAGCGGCCGTGCCCGCGGGTTGCTGGCGGCGGAGCGCACCGCCTTGAACTTCCTGCAGCAGCTCAGCGGCGTCGCCACGCACGCGGCCAGTTGCGCCGCAGCGGCCGGGGACGTGGACGTCCTGGACACGCGCAAGACCGTGCCCGGCCTGCGCGACGCCCAGAAGGCCGCGGTGCGCCACGGAGGCGGCCGCAACCAGCGCCGCGACCTCGCGGACGAGCTGCTGCTCAAGGAGAACCACTTCGCCTTGAGCGGGCTCGACTACGCCGGCACCGTGCGCCGCGCGCGCCTGGGCGCCCGCGGCAAGATCGTGGGCGTGGAAGCGCGTTCGGAGGAGGCGGCGGCGGCGGCGCTGGCCGCCGGCGCCGACTACGTGCTCCTGGACAACTTTCCGCCGGCTGCGCTCGCAGGCGTGGCCGGCCGCCTGAAGGCGCGCTTTCCGCACGCGGTGCTGGAGGCCAGCGGCGGCTTCGGCGCGCACAATCTGGCGCAGCTTCGGGGCAGCGGCATCGACCGGGTGTCGGTGGGGGCGCTCACGCACTCCTCGCCCGCGCTGGATCTTTCCTTCTACCTGGATCCGCTTCCTGTGGAGACGGCGTCATGAGCTGGAAGGCGGCGTTCCGCGCACCTGCTCAGGAGCAGGCCTTGCCGGAGCTGCGCCGCCGGGTGCAGGAGCGGCTGCGCGGCGAGGGCGCGCCCGCGGCGGTCGTGGACAACGCCGGACTGCTGATCAGCGAGCTGACGCACAACGCCGTGGCCGCCACTGCCGGCGGCCGGGAAGTGCGCGTGGAGGCGGAAGGAACCGCGCGGGGCGTGCGCCTGCAGGTGGAATGCGACGCCAACCGCGACCTGGTCGGGCTGGTGCGCGCGCTGGAGGCCAGCGGCGTGCTGCCGTCCCCGGAGAGCGAACGCGGCCGGGGCCTGTGGCTGATCCTCAATCTCTCGGAGGATCTGCAGGTGCAGCGCGGCGAGAACGGGCTGGTGCGCGTCAGCTTGATCGTGAAGGGAGAGCAGGCGTGATCGCCCGCGCGTATCGCCGGCTGACCGCCTGGCCGGCGCCGCTGCGGCTGGCGTTCGGACTGGCGGCCGGCGGCCTGGTGGCGGCCGCATCCTCGGCCGGCGGGCCCGGCGGCGCCGCCTCCTTCAGCCGCGCCTACGCCCTGAACCTGGCACACGTTCCCTTGTACGCGTTGTTCGCGCTGGGCGTGCTCCTGCAGTTTCCGCGACTCGCCCCGCGGCAGCCCCTGCTCTGGGCCCTGGTCCTGGGCGCGACCCTGGGCGCCGGTTTCCTGGACGAATGGCACCAGCAGCGCAACCCGCAGCGCAGCGCGTCCTGCGTGGACCTGGGCAGCGACCTGCTGGGAGGCGTGGTGGCCCTGGCAGCGGCGCGCTGGGCGAGCGATCATCCCACCGACCGCGCCGCCGGCCGGCAGCTCGCCGCCTGCCTGGGCGCACTGGTCGCGCTCTGGGGCTTCGTGCCGGCCATCGCCGGCGACCTCCCGCTGCCCTTCGCCCGCTCGTGAGCGCTCCCGACACCGCCTTCGAATCGCCGCTGGCCGCGCGCTACGCCAGCCCGGCCATGGCCGCCTTGTTCTCGCCGCGCCGGCGGGTGCTGGCCTGGCGCGACCTCTGGATCGCGCTGGCGGAGAGCCAGCAGGAGCTGGGGCTGCCGATCACTCCCGCACAGATCGCGGCCCTGCGCGCCGCGCGCGAGGATCTGGACTGGGCGCGCGCCGAGAGCCTGGAGCGCGAGCTGCGCCACGACGTCATGGCCCACGTGCACGTCTTCGGCGAGAAGGCGCCGGAGGCCAGGGGCATCCTGCACCTCGGCGCCACCTCGTGTGACGTGACCGACGCCGCGGACCTGCTGCTGATGCGCGAGGGCCTGCGCATCGTGCACGCCCGGCTGCTGGGAGTGATCCGCGCCCTGCGCGACTTCGCCGCGGCGCAGCGGGCCCAGCCGATCCTCGGCTTCACGCACTTCCAGCCGGCGCAGCCGGTGACGCTGGGCAAGCGCGCCAGCCTGTGGCTGCAGGATTTCCTGCTGGACCTCGAGCGCCTGGAGCCGCTGGTCGAAGCCCTGCCGTTCCGCGGTATCAAGGGCGCGACCGGCACCCAGGCCTCCTTCCTGCAGCTCTTCGGCGGCGATCACGCCAAGGTGCGCGAGCTGGAGCGGCGCGTGGCCGCAAAGATGGGTTTCCGCCGCATCGTGCCGGTGACCGGCCAGACCTATCCACGCAAGTGGGACTGCCTCGTGCTGGAAGCCCTGGCCGGCGTGGGCGTGAGCGCCAGCAAGCTCGCGGTGGACCTGCGCCTGCTGGCGCACCGGCGCGAGCTGGAGGAGCCGTTCGGCAGCCGGCAGATCGGCTCCTCGGCCATGCCCTACAAGCGCAATCCCATGCGCTGCGAGCGCATCAGCAGCCTGAGCCGGTTCCTGATCGAGCTCATGCCCAACGCCCACCACACCGCGGCCAACCAGTGGCTGGAGCGCACTCTGGACGACTCCGCCAACCGCCGCCTGGCCATCCCGGAGTCGTTCCTGGCGGCCGACGCCGTGCTCTTGCTGGCGCAGGAGGTCGTCTCCGGCCTCGTGGTCTACCCGCGCGTGATCGAGCGCAACCTGCGCAGCGAGCTGCCGTTCCTGGCCGTGGAGGAGCTGCTCTTGGCGGCCGTGCAGGGCGGCGGCGACCGCCAGGAGCTGCACGAGCGCCTGCGCGTGCACGCGCGCGAAGCCGCGGCGCGCCTCAAGGCCGGCGACGGCGAGAACGACCTGTTGGCGCGCATCGGCGCCGACCCGGCGTTCGCGCGGATCCGTGAGGCGCTGCCCGCGCTCCTGGATCCGGCGCGCTTCATCGGCCGCGCGCCGGAACAGGTGGATGAGTTCCTGACGGAAGTCGTGGACCCGCTGCTTGCGGCGCGCCGCGACGTCCGCATTCCGGAGGGCGAAGTCCGGGTCTAGCCGCGCGCGTCAGTACGGCTTGGAGTGCAGGAGCAGGCTCTCGATGCGGGCCAGACGTTCCTCGAGCTGGTCCAGCTGGCGCTCGAGCGCCGCGTCACCGGCGCCGCCGGGAGCCGCGCTCCGCATCCGCGGTTGGGCGGCAGGTGCGGGCACCGCTTGCAGGGTGGCGCGCGGCGCCGCAGCGGCGTGCGGCGCGGTTGCGCAGCCGTCGCAGTCGTCCTCGGCCCCTGCGGCGGCCCGAGCGCGCAGGCGCAGCACGTGCTCGCCGCGTGCGCCCGACAAGGCCAGCGCGCCGCGGTGCCCGTCCAGAG
This sequence comes from Planctomycetota bacterium, assembly GCA_004295085.1. Lineage (GTDB taxonomy): Bacteria > Planctomycetota > UBA1135 > UBA1135 > UBA1135 > SHNF01. The sequence goes on from SHNF01000018.1 coordinate 358,351, forward strand.
CCATGGCCATGGGGGCGCAGCCCTTGCAGTCGTCGTCCTGTCCGGCGCCGGCGCCGGCGAGGCCGCGCAGGCGGATCACCTGCCCGCCGCGACCGCCCGGCAGCACGAGCCTGCCTCCGGGACCCACCGACAGCGCCATCGGAGCGCAGCCCTTGCAGCGGTCGCCGTCGCCGCCGCCAAGTTCGAGCACGCGCGCGCGTACGTCCTGGCCTGCGGCCTGGCAGTGCTCCTTGCACTTTTCGCAGGCAGCGGGACCGCCGGCGCCGCAGCCGCCGCACTTGCAGCCCTCGATCCAGTCCGCGGTCCACTCATCGGTCCATCTCCCGGGTACGCCTGCTCCGGCCAGAGCGTGCCAGACAGCGCTATCTTCGGCGAAAGCCTCGGCGGCCGCGCCGGCGTCGCGGTAGAAGGCGGCCAGGTCCTGGCCTTCCGTGCAGGATTCGGTGGCGCCCTGAACGGCCCCGGCATGGACCTCGGCGCGCTTTACTTGGCCGGCTTCCACCGAATGCTTGGCCTCCAGCTCGGCCAGGATGGCTTCGAGCTGGGCAGCCTGGGCCTCGAGCCGGGCGAGCTGTGCCTCCAGTCCGGGGTCTTGGGGAACGCCCTGGGCTTGACAGCCCAGGGACAACGTCACGCTGCAGAGGTAGGTAAGGTTCATGGGAAGGCGGGAGGCCACGCAGAATCGGGCCCCTCGAATCCCTTCGGACGCACATGGACATCTCTTCCGGCTGGTTTGCCGGTCGGCCGCGGCTCGCAGCCCAGCAGCTGCAGCAGGCGGCAGAGGCCGGCTTCGGTGGCGTGGCGCTGCTGCCCGGCGATCCTCCCCTGGAGTTGGACGGGCTGGAGCGGACGCGCCGCGCCACGCGCCTGGCATTCCGGGCCGCGGCGTTCGACGCCCTGCTGGCCCCGGATCAACGTCCGTCGGCCACCGGCGCGGCCAGCGCCGACCACGGCCGCCAGGAGCGGGCCACGTCCTTGCTTCCAGGCGCCCTGTCGCAGCTCGCCGCCCTGGGGGGCAGCTTGCTCATCATCACCGGAGGAGTGGAGGAGGAACCGGGCGCGGCGGAGCGGGGAGAGCGCATCCTGGCGCGCTTGCGCGCGGGCGAGGCGGTGTCTGCGGGAGACGAAGCCCTGGAGGTCCTCCTCTCTGCCCCCGGGTCCGGCCGGGAGCGCCAACTGGAGGCCCTGGCACGCTTTGCGTTCGCCGCGCAGCGCATGGGCGCGGGCGTGCGCGTGGCTCTGGCGGCGGAGGCATCGCCGGCCGGCCTGCTGAACCCGGAGTCCCTGGCCCTGCTCCTGGCGGATCCCGCCCTTGCGGCGGTCGGTTACTGGCACGACAGCGCCGTGGCGGAAGCGCGCTCCGACCTGCGCCTGGAGGAGCCCGGAATGTGGCTGGATCGCTTCGGCTCGCGCATGCTCGGAGCCACGCTCCAGGACTACGCTGAGGGCCGAGACCTCCTGCCGCCCGGCCAGGGGAAGGTGGACTGGCGCCTGCTCGCGGAATACATGCCGCGGGCCGCCCGGCGCGTCCTGGCCCTGGCGCCGTCCTATGCTCTTGGGATCGCCTCGGAGGCCCGGTCTGCTCTGGCAGGCCTGGGGATTCGATGAGCCTGCCTGACGTCGCCGCCTTCCGTGCCGCCCTGCCCAGCGAAGGCAGGCTCGTGCTGGCGACACACCGGCATCCCGATCCGGACGGCCTGGGCGGGCTGGTCGGCATGCAGTACCTGCTGGCGCAGCGCCTGGGCCTGGGGTCCGACCTGGTGCTGGAGGGACGGATCCGGCGCGCGGAGAACGCGGCCATGCGCCGCTTGCTGGACATCCGCACCATTCCCAAGGGCGGAGTGGACCCGGCCCGGTTCAAGGGCATCGTCCTGGTGGACTCGCAGCCGGGGTTCACTCACACCCACCCGCCCGGGGCCCTGCCCTTGTTGGTGGTCGTGGACCATCACCGCGGGCCGGACGACGCGGCCAGCCACGCCGCGGTGCCCTTCTTCTGGGTGGACTCCGAATACGGCGCCACCTCCACGATGGTCTACCACCTGCTGCGCGCCTTCGACCTGCAGCCGGACCAGCGCGCAGCCACCGCCTTGTTCTGCGGCGTCCGCTACGACACCAACGACCTGGCCCGCGACGCGACCCGGCCGGATGAGGTCGCCTACCTGGAGCTGCAGCGGCTGGCGGATCCCAAGATCGTAGGGGCCGTGAACCATCCGCCCTTGTCGCGCGATTATTTCCGCCAGATGGCAGAGGCTCTGCAGGCGGGTGAGGTGCTCGGCCCGCTCATGCTGGTGCTGCTGCACGAAGTCTCCAGCCCGGAATCCGTAGCCGAGATCGCCGACTGGTTCCTGCGCCTGGAGGGGCAGCAATGGTCGCTGGCTGGCGGCGCCTGCGACGGCCGCTACCAGGTTTCCCTGCGTACCGACGCCCCGGGCGCCGACGCCCTGCCGGCGCTGAAGGTGATCGTGGGCGAGGAAGGATCCTGCGGCGGGCACGGGCGCATGGCGGGCGGGCAGATCCCCCTCACGGATCTGTCCCTGGAGCAGGTGCGGGAGCTGGTCCGCCGCCGCGCCGTCGAGGTCTTCGGGCTGCAGGGCGCGCCGGCCCAGCCCCTGGCGGCGGATGCCACGCCGGCCGCGGCGCCTGCCGCCGCAGCGCGCCGCGTTGACAGTTCTCCCGCCCGTCCCTAACCTAGCGCGCGCTTTTTTCGCGGCCGTAGCTCAGTGGTAGAGCTCCACCTTGCCAAGGTGGATGTCGAGGGTTCAAGTCCCTTCGGCCGCTCCATTTGAAGAATGTTCGCCGTACTTGCGGGCGCCGCCTCTTGCACCTGCATCAGGCCTGGTCGTGCGCGACCGCGAGATCCGCGTTGGCCTGCAGATAAGCAGCCCACTTCTCAGGCAGGTCGTCCTCGGCGAAAATCGCGTCCACCGGGCATTCCGGCTCGCAGGCACCGCAGTCGATGCACTCCTCCGGGTGAATGAACATGGGCAGATTGAGCGTCCCGGGCTGCGGCTCGGACTCGTAGATGCACTCCACGGGGCAGACATCCACGCAGGCGGTATCCTTCGTCGTCACGCAAGGTTCAGCGATGATGTACGTCATGAGTTTCCGGCCGAACTCCAGGGAGGTCACGGAGGAGGCGGGAAGGCCCCTCTCATAGCGGCAACTGGGACAAGGTCAAGGGGGTTCAAGGGCGGATTTGCCGGTATCCTCTCCGCCCATGCCGGAGCCGGCTCGGATCGCGCTCGCCGCCCTCACGGGCTACTTGCTGGGCTCCGTCTCGTTCGCCTGGTTGCTGGCCCGCGTTCGGGGCGTGGACCTGCGCGCTGCCGGCAGCGGCAACCTGGGCGCCACCAACGCCGGCCGGGTGCTGGGCCGCGGGCTCGGCTTGCTGGTCTTCCTGCTGGACGCCGGCAAGGGCGCGCTGGCGGCGTGGCTCGGTTGTCACGCGTGGACCGACGGCGCCTGGGAGGCAGGAGCCGCCGCCGGCGGCGGCGCCCTGCTCGGCCACGTCTGGCCGGTGTTCATGGGCTTTCGCGGCGGCAAGGGCGTCGCCACCCTGATCGGCAGCATGACCGTGCTGGCCCCGGCGGCGCTCGCGCTCGCCGGCGCCGCCATGCTCGTGCCGGTCGTGCTCACGCGCTACATGTCGCTGGGTTCCTTGGTGTTCGCCCTGGCCTTGCCGGTGGCGGTGTGGATCCTCGCGCGCGAGCGCACGCCTGTGCTGATCGTGGCGGCGGCGGCCTGCCCGCTGCTGTGGTACACGCACCGGACCAACATCGCGCGGCTGCTGCGCGGCGAGGAGCGGCGCCTGGGCCGGAACAAGCCCGCGTGAGCCGCTCCCTGGTCCTCGGGGACGGCGGCTGGGGCACGGCCCTGGCCTTGAGCCTGCGGCGTGCCGGCCGCGCGGTGACGGTCTGGAGCGTGGACTCCGTCTACGCCGCGGAGGTGGCGCGCAGCCGCGAGAACCGCAAGTTCCTGCCGGGCGTGCCCATTCCGCCGGAGATCCTGTGGACCGCCGACACCGAAGCCGCGCTGCGCGCAGCGGACGAGTTCTACGCCGTGGTCCCCACCCAGTACCTGCGCGCCACCCTGGCGCGCTTCGGCGGACGGCTGGCCGCCCTGCCGGCGGTGTCCGCGGCCAAAGGACTGGAGCTGCACACCTTCCAGCGCCCCAGCGAGATCCTCGCGGCGGTGGCGGGCACGCGCCGCGTCGCCGTGCTGTCGGGGCCTTCGCACGCCGAAGAAGTGGGCCGCGGCCTCGCGACCACGGTGGTGGTGGCCGCGTCCGATCCGGCGCTGGCGGCGCAGACCCAGGAGCGACTGAGCAGCGAGAGCTTCCGCGTGTACACCAGCGACGATCCGGTGGGCGTCGAGCTGGGCGGCGCGCTCAAGAACATCATTGCGGTGGCGGCGGGCGTGTCCGACGGGCTCGGCCTCGGCGACAACGCCAAGGCCGCGCTGGTGGCGCGCGGGCTGATGGAGATGGCGCGCTTCGGCGAAGGCCTGGGGGCGCGGCGCGACACGTTCTTCGGCCTGAGCGGTGCCGGGGACCTGATGGTCACGTGCTACTCGCGCCACTCGCGCAACCGCGCGCTGGGGGAGCGCATCGGCCGCGGCGAGACGCTGGCGCACATCCTCGCAGGCACCGAGACGGTCGCCGAGGGCGTGTGGACCTGCCAGGCGGTGGGCGAGCAGGCCCGACGGCTGGGCGTGGACATGCCGATCACGCAGCAGCTGCACGCCATCCTGTTCGAGGGCCTGGAGCCGCGCCGCGCCGTGCGCGAGCTGATGCTGCGTCCGGCCCGTGCCGAGCTGGACCACGCGTGAGCGCGCCCGCCGATCGGTATCCGGCGCCGGCACAGCGCTATCTGCCGGCCGGATATCAGGCCGAGCGCTGGGAGGACATCGCGCCCTGGTACGCCGAGCTGGAGGCGCGGGACCTGCGCAAGCGCGGCGAACTGGAGCGCTGGATCCTGGACCGCGGCGAGCTCGAGGCCTTCGTATCGGCGGCAGCGGCGCGCCGCAACGTCGCCAACGCCTGCCACACCGACGACGCCGAGGCGGAGCGGCGCCACCTCGAGTTCCAGGTCGAAGTGCTGGCGGAGGTGAAGAACGCCGCCGACCGCCTGGACCGCAAGTACCTGGCGTGCGGCCTGCGCCGCGCCCTGGACTCCGCGCGCTGGCAGGTTTACGACCGCGACGTCGAGCTGTCCGCGCGCCTGTTCCGGCCGGAAAACGTGGGACTGGAGGCCCAGGAGGAGCGGCTGTGCGTGCAGTACGGCGCGCTCAGCGGCGGCCTGACGGTGCCGTTCCGCGGTCGCACGCACACGCTGCCGGAGCTGGCGCGGTACCTGGAGGATCCGGATCGCGCCACGCGCGAAGCGGCCTGGCGCGCGGGCGCGCGCCGCCGCCTGCTGGAGCGCGAGCGCTACGAGGAGCTGTTCGACCAGCTCTTGCGCCTGCGCGTGCGCATGGCCGCCAACGCGGGCTTCGCAAGCTACCGTGACTTCCGCCACGCCGCCTACGGACGCTTCGACTACACGCCGCAGGACTGTCTGGCGCTGCACGAGAACATCCATCGCCACGTGCTGCCGGTGCTGCAGCGCATGTGGCGGCGGCGGCGCGAGCGCCTGGGGCTCGCGTTCCTGCGCCCCTGGGACCTGGCCGTGGACCTGGAACAGCGACCGCCGTTCCAGCCGTTCCAGGACCAGGCCGGCCAGGTGGCGGTGGCCGCCGCCGTCCTCGAGCGCGTGCAGCTCGAGTTCGGCCAGGACCTGCGCTGGATGGAGCAGCGCGGGCTGCTGGACCTGCAGACGCGCCCGCACAAGCGTCCCGGCGGCTTCCTGGAGCACTTCGAGGACGAGCGCGTGCCGTTCATCTTCGGAAGTATGTAGTTGATGAAAGGTGAGGGCAAGACGGGCGGCACGGTCGGAATCCACGCGCTCACCTGCCGGCCACCTGATCGGCGTAGAGCAGCCGCTTTCCCTGCGCCTTGCGGATGGCGATCCCAACCCGCTCCGAGTCGCTGAGCTTGCGGGTGTTGTAGCGGAACTCGAACTCGGCCAGATAGCGCGGCAAGTGCTTCCGGCTGATGCTGTGGAACGTGCCATAGACGCCGCGCTGCAAGATGCTGAAGGCGCCCTCGATGGTGTTGTTGTGGACCTCGCCCCGGACGTATTCCTTGGCCTTGTGTTTCACGGTTTGGTGGCCGCCTGCCAGCGCACGCCCTATTCCGATGAACTCGGTCCCTTCATCGGACATGAGCCGAGTGGTGGGGTCAACGCCTCCGCTGGCAGCTATGGCGGCCTTGAGCGTTTTGGACGTGATCCGCTCGACTGCATTCAGCCGCAGCTCGCCTCCGCGCTCCACGATGCCGAACACCGGCGCGTTCTTGGTGCCCCGCCCGCGCTTGCTGATGCCCTTGTAGCGCGGCTTGCCGCCTACCCAGGTTGCATCCATTTCGACCGTTCCGGACAGCTTCGCGGCTTCGCCCGGCTTGTCGCTGACCGCTGCGCGGATGCGGTGCATGAGGTAAAGCGCGCTCTTGTAACTGATGCGGCATTCCCGGCTGATCTGCAACGCGCTGACGCCCTTCTTGCTGCTGACTGCTCTCCAGAAGGCGTGGCACCAATGGCGCAGCGGAATGCGGCTCTCTTCCAGGACCGTTCCCGTCCGCACGGTGAACATGCGCTTGCACTCCCGGCAGCGCCAGCGGTGGTCCTTGTTTCGCTCGCCGTCGGCGCTCCGCATGGAGTAGACTGCCACAGCGCCGCAGCGGGGGCAGGCCGGCTGGTCACCCCACCGGCGGGCCTCCAGGAACTCGGCGGCGATCCGTTCGTCGGTGGCTGCCAGCCTAAGAGCTTCCAGGATGGGGTCGGGCGGGGGCTTGATGCCGCGGGTCATGAAGGTAGGTTACGACTTTTTGGAACTGTATGCAAGTGGATAATGAGCTGCGTCGTCCGCATGAACTCCGGTAAGTACCTGTCTATGCTTGACTTGCGCGTCCGCATAAAATTTGCGCATAAAACGCGCCTAGAATATGGATCTGTAGCGCGGCGCAGGTTAGCCTGCCTCGGCATGGAGGCACGCAACCGATACCAACCTCCTGCCCAAGCGCAACAAGACCCTGCGCACGGCCATGTTCTTCGCGGGCGCCGGGCTGCTGCCCTTCGCAGAGTTCGACCAGGACCTGGAAGTAAGTGGGTTCCTCCACCTCGTTGTCGCCTCCGCTTTCGGACGCGACTACCTGACCGCCTCGCCGCGCGTAGTCCTGGAGCTGACCGACGGGATCCAAATCTACGACATGCTGGATCTTGAGCAGATGTTCGGAGCCGGAACCGGCCACGATCACAAGACCGAGCCTTGGACCCCGCACATCGAGGATGTGCCCGGAACGGATGCCGGCCGCGAGACTGGAACCGGAGAATGAGTGACTCGATCTACCCCGAGATGATCGTCATCGCACGGGAAGGTTGCGATCTGACTCAGGAAGAGCTTGCGATCAGGATTGCGTACTCGCAAACCAAGGTCTCGAAGATCGAGAGCGGGCTGCGGCCACTGCCTTCGGAGGATCTGCCGGAACTTGCGCGGGTCCTCGGACAGGCACCAGGGTTTTTCTCAACACGCCCGCCGCAGCGCGTCATGGAAACCGGCCTCTATCACCAGCGCTCGCTCAAGACTGCTCCGGCTCGCAAGCTAAAGGCGATGGACCGGAAGGTTGACATTCTCCAGGTAAGAATCGAGGGCCTGCTGCACGGCCTGAAGCTCAACGTATTCCCAGGGTTCGAGCCTGTCGAGCCCGAGGATGCCGCTTCGGTCGAGGATATCGCCCGCCAGATCCGAAGGCGGTGGGGCCTCGCAAGCGGCCCGGCGCTCGGGCTCTCCGAACGAGTGGAACGAAGCGGCGGCATCGTCGTCCTGTTGGAGTTCGCAACGCCGAAGGACGACGGAAGGAGTTTCCACAATCCGCCGAGCCCGCCGGTTATTGTCGTGAACCGGTCAAAACCAGGTGATAGGCAGCGGTGGATCATTGCCCATGAAGTAGGGCATCTCATCATGCACGCCTACGGATCGGCTGGCCGGGATGCAGAGCGCGAAGCCGACAGGTTCGCGGCCGAGTTCTTGATGCCGGAGGAAGACATCAGACCCGAGCTTTACCACCCGGTCACCCTTGAGCGGCTGACGGCTCTCAAGCACCGGTGGCGCGTTTCAATCCAGGCCCTCGCGCGTCGGGCTAAAGATCTCGGCGTAATCAGCGAAAGCCGCTACATCGGAATCATGAGCGAGATCAGCCGCCGTGGCTGGCGCAAGCACGAACCAGTATCAGTTGAACAGGAGCGTCCTACTTTGATAGATGCCGTGATCCAGCACCACAGAGAGGGCCGCAAACTGAGCCTGGCCGAAGTGGCGACAGTTGCGAAGGCGGATCTCTCAAGTTTCTGCGCTATGTTCCTGCCCGGGCAAGGCCCGATGCGGGTGCTGAGCGCCTAGACACAAGCCCCCGTGGCGAAACGGCAAACGCACCCGGTTTGCAACCGGGAGGCTCTAGCGGGCCTTGCGGGTTCGATTCCCGCCGGGGGTATTTCCCAACAGGAGGAACCCATGCCGCCGCCACGGAGGCCAGACTATGCTATCAAGATGCCGAAGGGCAAAGACAAGGGCGGGAAGAAGATGGGGAGGCCAACGGACCGGCTGCGGATCGAGGGAGACCCCGGCGAAGCCATAGACAAGCTCCTCGGCAAGAAGCCACCGAAGCCAAAGCCTGAGCCGCCGGACAAGGGTTCCGCCGGGCGGAAGTAGGTCCGACCCGGCGGCCTTGGATTGCCGTGCTTCGACGGGAACCGTCTTAGCGCCTGATTCGCGCCCTACCGCGCACCGGCTCAGGCTGGAGGACCCGCGCACGCGGGTTTTGCCGGACCGTGCGCAAACGACGCATGGCCACCTCCGAGGCTCCCAGAATTCTGCCCGCTGCGCGCCAGGGTTTCAACAGCTACATACTTCCGTTCATCTTCGCCAACTCGCCGCCGACGCACGACGGCGTCGAGACGCTGCTGCACGAGAGCGGGCACGCGCAGCACCTGCTGCGCTGCCGCGCCGAAGAGCTGCACGACTACCGCAGCGCGCCGATGGAGTTCGCCGAGGTCGCCTCCATGGCCATGGAAGCCATGGCCATGGAGCGCCTCGCCGGCGTGTATCCGCCGGCCGAAGCCCGGCGCGCCGTCCTCGGCGCCCTGGAAGGCATCGCGCGCAGCCTGCCGTGGATGGCCACGGTGGACGCCTTCCAGCACTGGCTCTACCTGAACCCGGAGCACACGCGCGCGCAGCGCCAGGCGCAGTGGGTGGCCTTGCGCGAACGCTTCCTCCCGGGCCTGGACTGGAGCGGACTGGCCGAGGAGCAGGCTCATGAGTGGCACCGCCAGGGCCACGTCTTCGAGGTGCCCTTCTACTACATCGAGTACGCCATCGCCCAGATCGGCGCGCTGCAGGTCTGGCACCGTTTCCGCGCCGATCCTGCCGGCGCGGTGCGCCGGTATCGGGCCGGACTGGCGCTGGGCGGCTCGCGCCCGCTGCCGGATCTGTTCGCCGCCGCGGATCTGCGTTTCGACCCGCGCGGTGAGCTGCTGCCGGAGCTGATGGCGGAGCTGGAGCAGGCCTGGGATTTGAATTCGCTCGGCACCGCGAGCTAGTCTGCGCGCGTTCGCCCGCTTTCTGGACGCCTCCCCCTGTGCAGAAGGACGCACTTCCTTACCTTGCCGCTTTCCTCGGAGGCGGCGCGCTCGGCTGGATCTGCATGACAGCGCTCGACGGCGCGCCCGCTGGCGCCGGGCCGAGCGCCAACCGGAGCGCGTCACAGATCGCGCCCGAGAGCGTCGGCCAGCTCGTGGAGCCCGAATCGGCGCCCGCCGTGCCGCAGCAGCCGCCCGTGCAGCTGGTTGCAGCCGGGTCCGCCGCCAGCCTGCCGGCCACCCCCGGCCCGCCCGCGGAGTCCGGGGCTGCGGCTCCGGCTCCGGCGGCGGCGCCGGGCGCGATGCGGGCGGGGCTCACCGGCGTGGTGCTGGCCGGCGGTGAGCCCTGCGCCGGCTGCACCGTGCTGCTGCACCCCGGCGATCCCCAGTACGCGGCCGTCGCCGCCACCAGCGACGAGACCGGTGCCTGGGAGATCCCGGACCCGCCGCCCGGAGGCGGCGTGCTGGAGTACCTGCCGGCCAGCTGCCTGCTGGGCGAAGGCCTGGGACGCCCGCAGCGCCGCCTGCTGCCGGCCGGTGCGACCGAGGTGATCGAGCACCTGCCGACATCCTGGGTGGTATTCGAAGGCGTGGGACTCGCGCCGGGCGTGGCCGCCGGCGTGACCCTGCTGCAGCAGCTGCTGCCGGAGGACGGTGTGGCGCTGGTGGAGCGCACGCGCGGCTGCGCCCTCCCGGGCGATCCGGCGCTGGAGCCCATCGTGGTGCCGATCGCGCCTTCGTTCCTGATCTTCCGCCCGGGCACGGCGCAGATCCTGTGCGAGCCCATGTCGCTGGAGCTGCGCGCGGGGGAGTACCACCGCGTGACCTTGCGCCCGGCATCGTTCAGCACGGTCGTGGTGGCGCCCTGGCCGGAGGCCGACTATGAGCCCCAGAGCATCCAGTACGAGCCGCTGGCCGTGGATCAGCCGTGGCCGGACGGCTCGCTGGCGCCCAAGGAGGTGCAGGTGGAGCCGAGCCGCGGCCGCACTCCCGAGGAGCTGGGCACCGCTCGCGCCATGCACCTGCTGCCGCCGGGACGCTGGCGCGTGACCATGCACGGTCCCTTGCGCCATTCCTCGCACGTGACCGATCCCGCGGCCTGGTCCGGGCCGGCCGAGGCCTGGAGCACGGAATTCGTGGTCACGGCCGGCCAAGAGCTGCACTTGGGCCTGGATTACCAGCCGGAAAGCGGCGTGGTCTCCATCATGGGCCGCATGCCGCGCCCGGCACTGGCCCAGGGCTCGGACTAGAATCGCGCGCATGCCGTCCACGTGGGTCGTGGGGGACATCCACGGCTGCGCGGAAGAGCTGCACGCGTTGCTCGAGCGGATCGAGCTCGGCCCGCAGGACCGCTGCATCAGCGTCGGCGACCTGTACCACCGCGGTCCGGATCCTTACGGCGTGTGCCAGCTCCTGGCCGCGCGGCCCAACGTCTCCCTGGTGCTCGGCAACCACGAGCGTGCCCTCCTGCGCCGGGCCGGGCTTGCGGGACGCCGCGCCGACGGATCTGACGCGCCGCCGATCCCCTCCGAGCTCTCGCGCCTGGACCGGCGCGGAGACGGCCACGCGCCGCTGGCGCAGGTCACGGACGACCAGTTCCGGCGCATGCTGCAGCTCCTGGAGCGGCGCCCGTACTTCCTGGAGGGACCTGGGTGGCTGGTGCTCCACGCCGGCCTGCTTCCGGGAAGGAAGCCGTCCGAGACGCCGCCGGACGCGCTGGTGCGCACCCATCGCATCGCCGCGCTGCCCGGCAAGCCCCTGTGGCACGACGTGTACGCGGGACCGGATCTGGCGCTCTATGGGCACGTTCCGCACCGGCAGCCGCGCCCGCACCGCCGCGCCGGCCGCCTGGTCGCCCTGGGCCTGGACACCGGCTGCGTGCACGGCGGCAGCCTGACCGCCTTCCGCGTGGAGACGCGGGAGCTGGTACAGGTCCCGGCCGGGCGCGCCTACGCCGCGCGCTAAGCTGTAGGCCGCAGTCGGACGATGCGCGCTCGCTCCAGCTTTCTGGCGCCTGGACTGGCCGTGGTGGCGGTCGTGCTGGGCTGGCTGGCGTTCAGCGGACGCGAGGAGCGCCGCAGCGACGCGCGCCAGGAGACCGACGACGGGAGCGCCCAGCCGCCGGTCGGCGCCTTGCTCGCGGAGACGGTGCGCCGCGACCTGCCGCAGCCGCTGACGGTGGAGCCGCCGGTTTCGCCCGCCCCGCCGGCCGCCGCCGCCGCGGGAACGTCCCAGGTGGTCTTGCACGGCTTCGTGCTCAACGAGGAGCACAAGGGCATTGCCGGCGCCCTGGTCCTGGAGGCCGAGAGCGCGGCGACCGCGACCACGGACGCGGGCGGCAGTTTCACCCTCGACGTGCGCTTCGATCTCAAGCGGCCCTGGCTGAACGTGTACGCCTGGGCCGAGGGCTGGTCCATCGGCTTCCAGTCGGTCCGCCTTCCGGACGTGCCGCGCCTGGTGCTGCGCCCGGAGGCGCCGCTCACCGTCGTGGTCGCGGATCGGCGCACGAAGCTGCCCGTAGCCGGCGCGCGCGCGCGGATCCTGGTCAGCCGCGAATGGCGGTTCGAGGGCGAGGTGTACCGCGCGCGCTTCGCGGACCTGCCCGTCCCGATCGCGCTTTCGAACACGCTCGGCGAATTGATCGTGCCGGGCCGCGGCGAGAACTGCCAGCTGGAAGTGCGCGCGGACGGATATCAACCGCGCGCCGTCTCGCTGGGCCCGCGCCTCAAGCGCGTCGAGCTGACCTCGGAGCAGAGCTTCCTGGTGCGGCTGGTGCGCGCCGACGGCACGCCCTTGGCCGGGGCCGTGGTGGCGTTTCCGAACAGCGCGACCGCGGTGACCTCCGACGCCGGTGGCTGGGTGCAGGTGCCGGCCGAGACGCTGGGGCGGATCTGGGCGCTGCAGGTGCGCGAGGGCGAGCGCGCCTGGCTGCACCTGTCCGAGCCGAACCAGGTCGATGCCGCGGCGCCACCCAACATCGTCGTGGACCATTTCCCGCGCCTGGGACGGGTCCTGCTGCCGGAAGCGACCGACGGCGCCGCGTTCGAGGTTGCGACCGCGGCCGGCCGGGCCAGCGGCTGGTCGGACGGGCTGATTCCGGATCCCGCGCGCGAACCGGACGCGCTCGCCTGGCACACGCTGCAGAGCGACGGCAGCTTCGCCCTGGCCGGCGGATGGCAGTCCACCACGACCAGCGTGGTGGTACGGGACCGGGCCAGCGGCATCGTGCTGGCGCGCCAGCGCCTGGAGGGAAACGGTCCTTACGAGGTGCCCCTGCGCTGGCGCCATCCGCTGCGCCTGACCGTGCTCGCGCATCCGCCGGAGCTGCTGGACGGGGCGCAGATCCTCCTGCGCGAAGGCTGGACGGACAAGCCGTCGGTGCCGTCGTCGGCCCTGGCCGGCGGCGTCGCGGAGCTGGAGGTGGCGAAAGGCAGCTACCGCGTGCAGCTGCTGCCCGCGGGCCGGCCGGCGCCGATCGCCCTGGGAGAGCTGGAGATGCCGGAAGGCCCGTTCGAGGCGGTGTTCGACCTGGGCGCGGTGCGCACGATCTCCGGCACGGTGACCGCCGGCGGCGAACCGGTTTTTCCCAGCCAATTGCACTTCTGGGCGGCCGCCGGCTGGTCCGCAGACGCCCGTGCGGACGAGCTGGGGCGCTGGAGCATCGACTGGGCACCGCAGTCCGGCGTCAGCTTCAGCCTGACGCCGGAGGATGCGTGGCTGGGAGAGCCGAGCAACGTGCGCCACGAGATCCCTGACCAGGCGCGCGCGTTCGACCTCGATCTCGCGGTGGCCACGCTCGAGCTGAGCCTGGATCCGGCCTGGCCCGTGGAAGCCGGCAGGCTGTCGGCGCGGCGCGAGCCGCTGCCGGAGCAAGGCCGCACCCGCTTCCGCGAGGGACCGCGCGGCGCAGCGCGCCTGCCCGCGCTGGGCCAGGGCGTCGCGCGCCTGCGCGCCACGCCTTGTGCCCTGGAGTTCTCGACCAGCGAGCCGTTCACGGTGCTGGAGACCAGGCGCGTGGAGCTGCGCGCGGGCGAGGTGCGCCACCTCCAGATCCGCGGCGCCACGGCCGGCAGCCTGCAGGTGCGCTGCCGCGGCGAAACCGGCTTCTACCTGGCGCGCGAGCTGCGCCTGGAGCCGGTTGGCGCGCCGGCGCCGGGCGCCGGATGGTCCCTGGACCCGACGCCCGACCATGCGCGCGAGCGGCGCGCCCCCGGCTCGCTGCGGCCGGGATACTTCGTGCTGCCCGGAACCTGGCGCGTGCGCATCGGCGCGCCGATCCGCTGGGAGCACGACGGCTCACGCCACCTGGTCGACAGCGGGAGCTGGGAGCTGACCGTGCCCGTGGAGCGGCGCCGCGTCACGGTGGTGTGGCTGAACAAGAACGACGACGGCTCGTATTCCGTCGAGCACGACCTCCTGGACTAGGACGCGGCGCCGCGCCGCGCAGCCTCCGGGAGGTAGACTCTCCCCCCCATGGCCCGGCCGACGCCCAAGGTGTCCTTCATGGACAAGCTGGTTTCCCTGTGCAAGCGCCGGGGTTTCGTGTTCCCGGCGTCCGAGATCTACGGCGGGCAGGGCTCGACCTACGACTGGGGGCCGCTGGGCGTGGAGCTGAAGCGCCGGGTCAAGGAGGCCTGGTGGGAGAGCATGGTCTATGCCCGCCGCGACGTGGTGGGCCTGGACTCGGCCATCATCCAGTCGCCGGAGGTATGGAAGGCCTCCGGGCACGTCGGCGGCTTCAGCGATCCGCTCATCGACAACAAGACCAGCAAGCAACGCTACCGTGCCGACCACCTGATCGAGGGGCACGCCCGGGCCCTGGCGGAAGCGGGAAGGAGCGCGGAGGCCGAAGCCCTGCTGGCCCGGCTGCACACCGCGCACGGGGACAACGGGGCGCTGCACCGGCTGATCGTGGAAACGGGGATCAAGGATCCTCAGAGCGGCACCACGGACTGGACGGAGGTGCGCCAGTTCAACCTGATGTTCAAGACCTACGTGGGACCGGTGGAGGACAGCGCCAACGTGGCGTACCTGCGCCCGGAGACTGCCCAGGGCATCTTCATCAACTTCAACAACGTGCTCAACTCCATGCGCCCCAAGCTCCCGTTCGGAGTGGCGCAGATCGGCAAGTCCTTCCGCAACGAGATCACGCCGGGCAATTTCGTGTTCCGGACGCGCGAGTTCGAGCAGATGGAGATGGAGTACTTCTGTGAGCCGGAGACGGCGCCGCACTGGTACGAGTACTGGCGCACAGAGCGGTTCCAGTGGTACCTGCGGCTCGGCATCGATCCGCACAAGCTGCGCCTGCGCGAGCACGAACGGGACGAGCTGGCGCACTACGCCGCGGGCTGCTCCGACGTCGAATACCTGTTCCCGTTCGGCTGGAGCGAGCTGGAGGGCATCGCCAACCGAACCGACTACGACCTGAAGCGCCACAGCGAGGCCGCGGGCACGCCGCTGGCCTGGTTCGACCAGGAGAACAAGCGCCACGTCGTCCCGTACGTCATCGAGCCGGCGGCCGGCTGCGACCGCACGGCGATGACGTTCCTTGCCGACGCCTACGACGAGGAGCCGGACGGGGAGGAGACGCGGGTCGTGCTGCGCTTCCATCCACGCATTGCGCCGGTGACCGTGGCCGTGTTTCCGCTGGTGAAGAAGGAGGGCATGCCGGAGAAGGCCGAGGAGATCGAGCAGATGCTGCGCCCGCGCTTCCGCACCGCCCTGGAAGTGAACCAGAGCATCGGCAGGCGCTACCGGCGCCAGGACGAGATCGGGACGCCGTACTGCGTCACCGTGGACGGCCAGACCATGCAGGACGGCACGGTGACCTTGCGCGACCGCGACTCGATGACCCAGGAGCGCGTGGCCTGGAGCGAGCTGCCGCAGGTCCTGGAGCGCAGGATCGCCGCCTGGAAACGGCCGGAGAAGTCGGCCGAGCGCGCCGCGACGGCGGCTTCGGCTTGAATCGTCCGCCGCGTTAGCCTTCTGGCAGTGACCCGGCAGGAGCTGAAGGGCGTCTCGGTGTCCCCCGGCGTGGGGATCGGGGCGGCCTTCGTCGTGGTGCGCAGCGGGCACGAGGCCATCGCCCGGCGCGTGCTGCCTGCCAGCCAGGTCGCCGAGGCCATGGAGCGGTTCGAAACCGCCCGCATCCGAGCGATCGAGGCGCTGCAGCGGGTGCAGTCGGCCACCGCCCGCGAGTTCGGCATCCAGGACGCGGCCATCTACGGCGCCCAAGTTGCGGTGCTGAAGGATCCGGACGCGCTGCGCTTGATCCGGCGCCTCATGCGGGACGAGCGCCTCGCCCCGGAGTTTGCGATCCAGCAGCTGATCAACAAGTTCGAAAAGTTGTTCGACGGCCTGGAAGGCGGCGCCATGAAGAACTGGGCCGCAGATCTTCGCGATCCCTGGCAGGTGGTGCTGCGCGAGCTGGACCTGGAGGACGGGAGCGCCCTCGGCATGCCCTCGGGCGCAGGCATCATCCTGGTGGCCGAAGAGCTGACGCCCTCGCTGGTGACGCGCAGTCACAGTCATCCGGTGCGCGGGATCGTGTGCGCCCGCGGCGGGCGCTTCAGCCACGGCGCCGTGCTGGCGCGCTCCTTCGCCATCCCGGCCGTGATCGGCGTGGAGAACGCCACCGACCGCGTGCGCCACGGCGAGCCGGTGATCGTGTTCGGAGAGGAGGGCCGCGTCCTGGCCGGAGTGGACGCCGAGCAACAGGTCCAGGCCCTGACCCTGGCGGAGGAGCGCAAGGAGGTGCGCCGCGCCGTCGCCGGATTGGCCCGGGAGCCCGGGCGGACCGCGGATGGCACGCGGATCGAGGTGCTGGCCAACCTGGAGTCGCCGCGCGACCTCGAGCTCTTCGACCCGGAGGCGGCGGAAGGAGTCGGGCTGTTCCGCACCGAGTTCCTGTTCATGGAGCGGGCGGAGTTCCCCAGCGAGCGCGAACAGTGCGAGATCTACGAATCGGTGCTGCAGCGCTTTCCGGGGCGTCCGGTGGTGTTCCGCACGCTGGATGTGGGCGGGGACAAGCGCCTGCGCTACTTCCGTACACCGCACGAGTCCAATCCGGCCATGGGCTGGCGCGGGCTGCGCGTCAGCCTGCAGTGGCGCGACCTGTTCCTGGTGCAGCTGCGGGCGCTGGCGGTGGCCAGGCGCAGCGGCGACGCGCGCGTGCTGCTGCCGATGGTGAGCGCACTGGAGGAGCTGCGCGAGGTACAAGCGCTCGTGGAGCAGCTGTACGCCGACTCCAACGGGTCGCTGCAGCGACTGCCGCTGGGCGTGATGATCGAAGTGCCGGCGGCGGCCATGGCGCTGCGCGATCTGGCGCGCGAGTGCGACTTCTTCAGCGTCGGCACCAACGATCTGGTGCAGTACCTGTACGCGGTGGACCGGGACAACCCCTGGGTCAGCGAGCTGTACCAGCCCTACCACCCGGCCCACCTGCGCGTGCTGCGCGCCATTGCGCGCGCCGGCGAGCGGCTCGCGCTGCCGACGTCGGTGTGCGGAGAAATGGCCGGGCATGCGGCCGGAACGCTGTTCCTGGCCGGCGCCGGCTTCCGCAGCCTGTCCGTGGCCGGGCCGTTCGTGGCCGAGGCCAAGGCTTTGCTGCGCACGGCGGACATCGGCGCGCTGCGCCAGCTGGCCGTGCGGGCCGCCGCCTGCGCCACCGCCCGAGAGGCGCAGGGCCTGCTGGAGGACGCGGCCGCTGCCCACTGGAAGGAGATGGTGCGCCGCAGCGGGCGCTGAAGCGGGCGCGCCCGGCGCCGGCACCTTGCCAGGGCCCGGAGCCGCGACATACTGGTGGGGTTGCGCCCGCACGCCGGGTCGCCGATCCCATGCTCGGATTGGACCGCAAGCCCGTTGTGATGTCCGTGAAGAACGGGAGTGCGCGGCGCAAGGGCCCCTGGTCCCATGCCGAGATCGAGCGGCTCAAGCGCTCGTACGGCATGCGCTCGGACGCCCAGCTGGCGCGCGACCTCCGACGCACGCTGGAGAGCGTGCGCCGCATGGCGCGGCGCGTGTTCCACGGCGAGCCGCGCAGCGGCAGCTGGACGCACAAGGAGATCCGCGACCTCAAGAACTACCTCGGCGCGGCTCCGATCGAAACCATCGCCCTGATCCTGCGCCGCGCGCAGGGCGACGTGCTGCGCAAGGTCGCCGAGCTGAGGAGCCAGCACATCGCCGGCGCGTGGAGCGCGTCGGAGCTCCAGACCCTGAAGCGGCTGTACGGTACACGCGCCGACGCCGACCTGGCCCTGATCCTGAGCCGTGGCGAGGAAGAGATCCACGCCAAGGCCCGGGAGCTGTGCCTGGCCAAGGACAAGGCGTTCACGCATCGCTACCAGACCGCGCGGCGCACGCGCATGCCGCGCTGGACCGTGGAGGAAGTGCAGCGGCTGAGCGCCCTCTATCCCGTGCGTTCCAACCTGGACATCGCCCGCGAGCTGCGGCGTTCCGTGAAGAGCGTGGTGTCCAAGGCGCACGACCTGGGCCTGCACAAGAACGACGAGCGGCTGCGGGAGATGGGGCGCGAGAACGTGCGCCAGCGCTACGCCGGCGCGCGCGGCGCGGTGGCCACGGTTCCCAGATAGTCGCCGGGAGGCGACAATGGGCGCCATGGATGCCCACCTGACCGGCTTGCGCCGGAGCGACGCCGGGGTCGTCTTCCAGTGGAGCGACGGCCTGCGCGCCGAGCTCCGCCCGCGGCAGCTGCGCCTGCGCTGCCCCTGCGCCGCGTGCGTGAGCGAGACCACCGGCAGGCGGCTGCTCGATCCGGCGCTGATCGCCGGCGACCTCATGCTGGCGGACATGCAGCCGGTCGGACGTTACGCGTACCGCTGCCTGTTCGGCGACGGGCACGACACCGGCATCTACACGCTGGAGCATCTCCGGGAGCTGTGCGAGCAGCCGCCCAACGAGTGAGCCCCCTCGCCGCGCTGATCGCCGACACCGCCGCGCCGCTGGTGCTGGCCGCGGCCGTGCTGTGCGAATGGTGGGCCGTGTGGTTCGCCCTGGGGCGCAACTTCAGCACCACCTTGAAGATGACGCTCGTGGCCAACGGCGCCAGCCTGGCGCTGGGCCTGCTGGTGCGCGCCAGCGGCGCGCTGGGCGACGCCGCAGCGCCCGGCCCGGCCCCGGCGCACAGCTGGCTCGCCGCCTGGCTGCTGCTGCTGGCCGCCAACCTGGCCGTGGAATGCGGCGTGCTGTCGCTGCTGATGCGCCGGCGCCGCCCCTCCTGGCGCTGGAACCGCTACGACCTGGCCGTGTACGCCGCCGCCAACGCCTGCAGCATAAGCCTCGCCGCCGTACACCGCTGGCTCGCGTAAGGCTATTCTCCCGCCATGTCCGTCCCCTTGCCGCCGGAAGGGCGTGCGCGCGCCGGCCGCCTGCTCGCGTACGCCGTTGCCGGCTATCTCGCGCTCACCGCACTCTATTTCTGGCCGATGTTCGCGCAGCCCGCCGCGCACTTCTCCGTGGGCCGCGACTACTTCCAGAACACCTGGAACCTGTGGTGGACGCGCTACGCCTGGGAGACCGACCGGCCGTTCCTGTCCTGCGATGTTCTGTTCCATCCCACCGGGACCTCGCTGGCCTTCCACACGATCACCTATGCCAATACCTTGCCCGGCCTGGCGCTGCAGGACTTCCTCGGCCTCACGGCCACGCACACCGTCCTGTTCCTTTCCGCCTTCGTGACCAGCGCACTGGGCGCGTGGGCCCTGGCGTATCACGTCACGCGCAGCGCCTGGGGCGCGTTCCTTGCGGGCGTCGTGTACTCGTTCAACGCCTATCACACGCCCATGATCACGCAGCTCAACAACGCGCATTTCGAGTGGATCCCCCTGTTCCTTCTGTCGCTGCTGCTGATCTACGAGCACGGCCGCTGGTGGCACGTGTTCTGGGCGGCGCTGACCCTGGCCCTGGCCGGCTACGTGGACTGGTACCAGCCGGTGTTCTGCGCCATGGCGGGTGCCGTGGTGCTGCTGGCGCTGCTATGGCGGGACCGCCGCTGGGCCGACGGCCGGCTGTGGCTGCAGCTGGCGCTGGCCGGCGCCGGAGCGCTGCTCCTGGTCCTCCCAGGCGCCGTGCCACTGCTGCGCGAGATGCGCAGCGTGGGCGCGGAAGGCCTGGAAGTGCCGATCCGCTACGTGGGCGAGATGCAGCTGCTCGGCACGCGGCCGCAGGGCTCCCCGTTCTATCACTTCTGGACCGTCGGCTTCGGCTACGCGCTGTGCCTGCTGGTGGCCTGGACGCTGTGGCGGGCGCGCGACCGCGCGCAGCGACCCTGGTGGTGGCTGTTCGGCCTGTCCTTCCTGCTGCTGCAGGGGCCGTATCTGGTGGTGCTGAACCGCCATCTGGAGTCCGTCCCCCTGCCCATGGCGCTGTTTCCGCACCTGCCGGTGCTGAACCTGATCCGCGTCCCGCACCGCTTCCTGGTGCTGGTGTTCCTGAGCCTGGGTGTGCTGGGCGCCTTCGGCCTGCGCGAGCTGCAGCGGCGCCTGCAGCGGCGCGGGACCGCCTGGAGCACCGCTGCCGCGGCGCTGGCCTGCGCCGCCGTGGCCCTGGAGATGCAGCCGGCCCGGCACGAGCCGGTGGAGCTGCGGCCTGCTTCCGTGTACGCCGACCTGGCGCAGGATGCGCGCCCGCTCGCGGTGCTCGAGCTGCCCCTGGACTTCCGCGACGGCTACTCCATGTACCTGCAGACGCAGCACGAGAAGCCGCTGACCGGCGGCTACATCTCGCACATCATGCCGGCGGCGCTGCGGGCGCTGCAGTCGCCCCTGATGCGCGCCCTGCTCCCCAGCACGACCGACAACGACATGGAGTTCCTGCCGCAGTTCCAGGCGGTGGACGTGGACGCGCTCGACGCGGCCACCCTCGAGGCGTGGCGCCAGGAGCTGCTGGAGGACCAGCGCATCGGCGTGATCGTGTTCCACCACGGCCCGGATTTTCCGGTGCCGCAGCGCGCCCTCCCCGATCCGGAGCAGTTGACGCTGGCCGCCAAGCTCCGGATCGCGCTGGCGCCGTACCGCTTCAACTCGTCCATCCGCGACTTCGACGTGTGGCGCCAGCTCGCCGCCGCCAACCTGGTCACCACCCTGGCGCAGCGCTCGGGCCAGGCCCGCGCCATCCTCGTGCGGCTGTTCGGACCGCCTTCCCGCACGGAAGGCCACGCCGAGATCTGGGACCTGCGCCCCACCCGGTAGGCGGGGGGGCGCGCGGCTCAGTCCTTCTTCACGGGCACTGGGGCGCGGATCTCGACGAACGGCGGCGGCACCAGGGCCTGGAGCGCCGCCGGTTCGGCGCCGCCGGCTGCGTCCAGGTCGCCGGTGTAGCCCAGCTGCTCGATCTGCGCCGCCACGGACGTGATCCCGCTCCTGGACATGCTGCGCGCCTTGCTCATGGGGTTGTCGAGCACCAGGCGCCGCGCTTGGAAGGCGTTGAGCTGGCGCTCCAGGCGCTGGCGCAGGCGCGCTTCCTCGGCCGGATCCGCCGCTGTGTCCTGCGGCTCGAGCTCATCCGGGTTCCGCTTCAGGTCGATGAGGCGCTCGGCGCTGTCGCCGTACTTCTCATACTTGAGGGATTGGGTGCGCAGGGCCTGGATGCGGCGCGCGTACTTCAGCAGCGGAAACGCGTCCGGCTCCTGCGCGTCCCAGCACGGGTACGTCTGCAGGTGCGGCATGGGGTTGTCGTATTCGCAGATGACCATGTCCCGCGCCGGTGCCGCGCCGTCGCCGATGCAGTCCAGCAGGCTGACGCCCTCCAGGGCGTCCAGTTCCGGCGTGCGCGCGCCCGGCGCTCCGGTCACGCGCTCCACGAACTGGGTGACCGTGGGGAACACGTCCACCAGCGAGGCCATGTGCGGCACGCGCGTGCCCGCCGGCAAGGTCTCGGGGTAGCGCATCACCAGGGGCACGTGCACCAGCTCGTCCACCAGCGCGAACTGGTGGCCCAGCCGCCCGTGCAGGCCGAACTCCTGCCCGTGATCGGAAGTGACGATCACGAGCGTGTCTTCCATCAGGCCCAAGTCACGCAGGCCCTGGAACAGGCGCCCCAGCTGCTGGTCCTGGTACAGGATCTCGGCGTCGTACAACGCCTTCAGGATCTCCAGCTCGCGCGGCTCCAGCTCGCGTTTGCCGCACTCGAAGGCGCGCGTGTGCTCGTCCGACTGGTTCAGCGCCCGCGCCATCTCCAGGGTCACGCCGTCGGGCAGGAAGGCGCCGGCCGTGGCGTCGGGCGGGTCGTACGGCCCGTGGGCCTCGTTGAGATTGAGGAACAGGAAGAACGGCCGCTCGGCGCTGCGGCCGCGCCCGCCGCCCAGCCAGGTCAGCGCCTGGTCCACCACGCGCTGCGCGCCCTTGTCCGGCGGCGGCGGCCGCCGGAGGAGCTTGAGCCGGGGCGCGAACTTCGCCCACAGCCCGCCCAGGAAGGTGCGCTGCGCGGCATCCGGGCGCGTGAAGTCCCACACCTTGTGAAAGCCCTGCGTCAGCCCGGCGTCGGCCGTGATCCAGCTCTTCTCGGCGATGCAGCAGGTGTCGTAGCCGCGCTTGCCCAGCTCTTCGGGCAAGGTGTGGAAGTCGCTCAAGGCGTGCTCGCCGAAGCGCTCCAGGCCGTCGTCCAGGCGTGGATGCTCCCAGCCCGTGCGGTGCGTGCTCCACTGCAGACCGGTGAACAAGGATGCGTGCGACGTGAGCGTCCAGGGGGCCGCCGAGAACGCGCTCTCGAACACCACCCCCTCGGAGGCGATGGTGGACAGCTCCGGCGAGGTGGCGCGGTAGTAGCCGTAGGTGCTCAGGTGGCTCGCCGCCACCGTGTCCAGCACGATGAGCAGCACGTTGGGCGCGCCGGGAGCAGGCACCGGCGCGGCGGCCACGCTGAGCGGCGCCTTCTGCACCGGAAGCAGGGTGCCGACGAACGCGGCAAGCACCAGCAGCACCACGCCGGCGGCAGCCAGCGCCGGGCTGAAGAAGCTGGCCAGCATCCAGCCGTACGAGCCGCGGGCCAGCCAGTACAGAGCCAGATACACGCCCAGGGCCACGGCCAGCGCCAGCACCGTCGGTAGGAGGCTCGGGGCGCTGAAGAAGGGCACGCCGGCCAGGCGCGTGAAGTGCAGGCGCAGCAGGTAGACCAGGGTCGCGGCCGCGACTCCGATGGCGATGCCCAGGAACAGGCCGGGGTAGGCCTCGCGCTCCTTTCGGCGCGTGATCCAGGGCAGCAGGACGGCCGCGACCAGGCCCAGGACGGCGCCAGCGCCAAGGTAAAGGGGCAGGGCCTGCAGCCAGGTGCCCGGGTCCCGGTGGTACGGGTAATCCCGCAGCACGCGCGCCGTCTCCACCAGGCCGGCCAGGCCGATCAGGAGAGCTCCCAGCAGCAGGCCGTGAAACAGGCGGCGGAGCATGTCGTGGGGTCCTCGTTGAGAAGCGCGCGGTCCGGATCAGGTCCAGGCAAGATGCAGGCGATCGCCCTCGGGCTCGCCGTAGGCGCGCAGGCCCTTCCAGCGCCTGTCCAGGCCGGAGACGGCCTCGCGCAGCTTCTGCAGCGCCATGGCCTTGGCCAGGCCGGCGCCCTCCAGCTCGAAACGCGAGAGCACCATGCTCCCCGGCTGGAGGTGCACGTCGGCGGTCAGGGTCACCGCGCCCAGGAACGGCGCCTTTGCGTCCAGGCGCAGGGCGCGGCCGCTCCAGTGCAGGCGCAGCGGCTGGATGCCCAGCGGCAGGATCGCGGCCAACGTCTCCTCCAGGCCCGGGAGGTCCAGGTCCATCTGCACCAACATGGCGGGGCAGTGTAGGGACGCGGTTCCCGGTGCGCCGTGGCCGACTATGGTGATGGCGGCATGCTGGTCTGCGCCCTCCTCCTGGCCCAACAAGGCTTCGGTCCGCCGCTCCAGATCGAGCCGCCGCGGACCGAGGCGCTGCTCCAGGTGCTGGCGGACGACACCGCCTCGGCGCAGCTGCGGGCGGAGGCCCTGGCGGATCTTGCCGCTGGCGACGGGCCGCTGCCCCTGGAGCCGCTGCTGGCCTTGCGCAACCTCGCGCACGGGCCGGCGCTGGCCGACTACGCCCGCTGCCTGGGGCGCAGCGAGCCGGGCGCGCTGCCGGTGCTGCGCAAGATCGCGGACAAGGACGACGCGCAGGCCCGCGCCGAGGCGGTCTATGCCATCGCTCACCTCGACGCCGACGGCGGCGTCGCCTTCGCGCGCTCGGTCCTGGCCGGCACGCTCCAGCCGGACATGGCCCGCGTGGCGGCGCTGCGCGCCCTGGCCGACCTGGAGTCTCCCTTCGCCCGCGTGGAGGCTCTGCGCGCCCTGGAGCGGGCCGAAGGCCCGTTGCTGATGGAGGCCCTCGCGGTGCTGCGGCGCCATCCCGACCTGGAGGACGCGCCCTACCTGGTACGGGTCCTGGACCGCTGCAGCGGCCGACCCGGCCGCGAGACCGTGGCCCTGCTCCAGGAGCTCACGGGATACCGCGTCGGCCTGGACGCGCGCACCTGGGAGTACTTCCTGCTCAAGCACAAGGCCGAAGGCACGCCGTTTCGCCGCGACGCGGCGGCGGTCGAGGCCGAGACCGAGACCTTGAGCTACTTCGGGATCCCGATCCGCAGCGACCGGGTCGTGTTCGTGCTGGATTCCTCCGGCTCCATGAACGACCTTCTGCCCGAGCAGCCGCGCCACACGCGTGGCAGCATGGCGGTGGAGGAGCTGATCCGCACTCTGCCGCGCCTCGAGCCGCAGGCGCGCTTCAACATCGTGTTCTTCTCCGAGCGGGCCGCCGCCTTCGGGCCCGCGCCGTCCGGGCGCGACGGCGGCCTCAGCCCGCGCACGGAGGAGCAGCTCACGGCCGCGACCGGCTGGCTGCGCAACCGGCGCTTCGACGGCGGCACCAACATCCTTGCGGCCCTGGAGCTGGCCTTCGAGCACCCGGGGGTGGAGGAAGTCATCCTGCTCAGCGACGGCGAGCCCACGGTGGGGGAGGTGCGGCCTTACCGCATCCTGAACCAGGTGGCGCGCTGGAACCGCTGGCGTCACGTGCGCGTGAGCACCATCGCCCTGGCGGCTCCCCTCGGCGCGCGCCAGTTCCTGTATAAGCTCGCGGCCCAGCACGACGGCGCCTGCCGCGTGCTGGAGTGAGTGCAACAGGTCTGGATCCCCCGCATCGGTCCGCCCGAGGTGCTGGAGCTGCGCCAGGCTCCCGATCCGCGCCCCGGGCCCGGGCAGGTGCGTATCGCGGTCGAGGCCGCCGGCGTCAATTTCGCCGACCTGATGGCGCGCATGGGCCTCTACCCGGACGCCCCGCGGCTGCCGGCGGTGGTCGGCTACGAGGCGGCCGGAAGCATCGACGCTGTCGGGGACGGCGCCGAACCGTCGCGCGTCGGCGAACCGGTCCTGGCCTTGACCCGCTTTGGCGGCTATTCATCGCGCCTGTGCGTGCCTGCCGCCCAGGCCGTGCGCCGTCCGTCCGGCCTGGACGCGGCCGCCGCGGCCGCCATCCCGGTGAACGGGCTCACCGCCTGGATGATGCTGGAGGAGATGGGCCGCCTGCGCGCCGGCGACCGCGTCCTGGTGCACGGCGCCGGGGGCGGGGTCGGCCTGCTGGCCCTGGACCTGATCCGCCGCCGCGGCGCAGTGGCGGTGGGCGCAGCGTCGCCGGGGAAGCACGCGTGGCTGCGCGCGCGCGGCTACGACCAGCTCGTGGATGCACGCGCGCCTCTGCCGGCGCAGCTTCCTCCCGGCTCGTTCGACCTGGTCCTCGATCCGGTCGGCGGCCGCTCCTGGGCCGAAGGGCTACAGCTGCTGCGTCCCGGCGGACGCATCGTGCTGTATGGCTTCTCCGCCAACGCCGGCGGCGAACGGCGCAGCCTCGTGCGGGTGCTGCGCAACCTTGCCGCCATTCCGTGGTGGCGGCTCGGTCCCATCGCCCTCATCAATCACAACCAGGGCGTGCTGGGCGTCAACCTCGGCCGCATGTGGCAGCACGCCGAGCTGGCCGCGCGCTGGCTGGCCGAGCTGCTGCGGCTGTGGGAGCAGGGCGCGCTGCGCCCGCACGTCCACGCGCGCGTCCCCTTCTCACGGGCCGCCGAGGCGCACCGCATCCTGCACCGGCGCGAGAACCTCGGCAAAGTCGTCCTCGTCCCCGATCCCTGACATGCTCTCTTCCGACTGGACCAGCTACCCCAACGGGCGCGTGCGCGCACGCGTGCTCAACCGAGTGGCCTGGATGGAGCTGCGCCACCCTCCGGCCAACAATTACTCCTACGAGATGATGCGCGACCTGGACGCGGCCATCCTGGCCGCGCGCATGGACGACGGCGTGGACGTCCTGGTCTTGTCCGGGGACGGCGACCGGTTCTTCTGCTCCGGCGCCGACATCCGCATGCTCAGCAGCGTCACGCCGCGCTTCAAGTACTACTTCTGCCTGCACGCCAACGAGACCCTGCTGCGCCTGGGCAACACCGCCAAGCTCACCATCGCCGCGCTCAACGGCCATTGCGTGGGCGGCGGGCTGGAGGTGGCGCTGGCCTGCGACCTGCGGCTGGCGCGCCGCGCGGCCCTGAGCGACAAGGAGTTCAAGCTCGGCCTGCCGGAGGTGAACCTCGGAGTCCTGCCGGGCACCGGCGGCACGCAGCGCCTGGCACGCCTGCTCGGCGCCGCACGCGCGCTGGAGCTGATGGCCGAAGGGACGCTCATGAGCCCCGACGAAGCCCGCGCCTGCGGCCTGGTGCACAAGGTTCTCGACTTCGCCGGCTTCCGCGAGGCCGTGCAGTCCTACGCCGAGCGCTTCACGGCGCCGCACAAGGCCTCCTTCGCCGTGGGCGCGATCAAGCGCGCCGTCCACGGCGGCAGCGGCCTGCCGCTCGAAGCCGGCCTGGCCCTGGAGCGCGAGCTGCAGCAGCAGCTGTTCACGTCCCGCGACGCCCGCGAAGGCCTCACCGCGTTCGAGGAGAAGCGCAAGCCCTCGTTCGAAGGCAGCTGAACCGCGCGCCGCGGCGCACCGCGTCGCGCACCTACAATCCGCGGCATGCGGGCAGTGCGCATTCAGGAGCATGGCGGGTACGAAGTCCTGAGGCTGGAGGACGCGCCGGTTCCGGAGCCCGGTCCCGGGCAGGTGCGGATCCGCGTGGCGTGGTCGGCGCTGAACCACCTGGACAAGTGGGTGCGCGCGGGAGTGCCGGGGCACAAGTTCCCGCTGCCGCTGACGCCGGGCTGCGACTTCAGCGGCGTCGTGGACGCCTGCGGGCCCGGCGTGGACGTGCAAGCCGGGACGCGCGTGACCGTCGCTCCAGGCTTCTCGTGCGGCACGTGCCGGATGTGCGCCGGTGGCCGGCAGCAGCTGTGCCGCCACTTCGGGATCTATGGGGAGACCGGGGACGGGGGCGACGCGGACTACGCGGTGGTGAAGCTCGAGAACCTGATCCCCGTGCCGGACGGCTTCCCGCTGGACTGCGCCGCGGCCTTCCCGCTGACCTACCTGACTGCCTGGCACATGCTGGTGGAGCGCTGCGGCGTGCGGCCGGGCGACCTGGTGCTGGTGCACGCGGCCGGCAGCGGCGTCAGCGTGGCCGCGGTGCAGATCGCGAAGCTGTGGGGGGCGCGCGTGATGATCACCGCCGGCAGCGATGAGAAGGTGCAGAAGGGCCTGGACAACGGGGCGGAGAGCGGCGTGAATTACCGCCGCGAGGACTGGACCGCCGCGGCCAAGGCCTGGACCGGCAAGAAGGGGCTCGACATCATCGTGGATCACGTGGGCGCGGACACGCTGCCCAAGGGCGTGTGGGCGCTGGCCAGGGGCGGGCGCATCGTGACCTGCGGCGTCACCAGTGGCGGCGAGATGACGCTCCACATTGCGCCGGTCTTCTTCAAGAGCCTGAGCGTGCTGGGCTCGACCATGGGCAGCCTGGGCGAGCAGAAGGAGGTGGCCGAGCACGTGTTCTCCGGGCGGCTGCGGCCGGTGATCGACAGCCGATTTCCGCTGGAGCGGGTGGCCGACGCGCACCGCAAGCTGGACGCGCGGGAGGCGTTCGGCAAGGTCCTGCTGCAGGTAGACCCGGGGCTAGACTAGGGCCATGCAGAGCTTCCTCGCGCCGGCGTTGGCACTTCTCGCGATCCTGGCTCCGGTGGGCGCGGCCCAGGACAAGGGCCGGCTGCCCGAGAAGCCGGTCAAGGAAGAGCGGACCGGGGTCGAGTTCCAGCGCACGCTGCCGGCGGCCGGAGGCGGCACGCACACCCTGGTGGGCACAGGGGTGCGCACGCGCACCATTTTCAACGTGAAGGTGTACGCCATCGGCTACTACGTGGACCTGCCGGCCGCGATCCGGGTGCTGGGCAAATACAAGGAGCTCAAGGCGGAGCGCCTGGAGAAGAACCAGGAATTCGGGCAGGACGTCGTGCTCGGCGACCATGGCAAGACCCTGCGCCTGGTGCTGGTCCGCGACGTGGACGCCGAGGACATGCGCGAGGCGTTCGAGGACGAGCTGCAGCCGCGCCTGAAGGAGAAGAGCAAGCCGGCCGATCTGGAGAGCTCGCAGAAGATCATGGATACCTTCCGCGGCTACTTCGGCACCAACATGAAGGAGGGGGACACGATCGTGTTCACATGGCAGCCGGGCGGCAAGTTGTACACCAGCGTCAACAATCAGGAGAAGGGTGTCATCGAGTCGCACACCTTGTGCTGGGCCCTGTTCGACATCTTCCTCGGCCCCGACGCCATCTCCCCCAGCGCGCGCAATAACTTCCTGCAAGGCCTGCACGCGGAGCTGCGCCGGACCGCCGTGGCCGCCAAGAGCAACAACTAGCTCGTCTTGTAGCGCCCCGGATCCTTCCCGGGAAAGTTTCTGCGTCTTCCCCGGGCCTGTGACGTAGGAATAGCTGCCTGCTGGCGGCGCGAGGAACGAATGCCTTGCGGCGCGGCCGGCCCCATCCCCTGAGGCGCGCGACGCGCGGGCCGCTGGTGCCTGTTGCGGGCGTGACGTCACTTCACCTCACGATCCATTCACTTCGTGGAGGGACCAAATGCAAGCAGTTTCGTTCCGTTACTCATTCCTGGCGCTGGCGCTCACGCTGAGCGGCGTGCCGGGACTTGCGGCGCAGGATCCGCCCAAGGGCGACAAACCGCCCCAGGAAAAGCCGCAGGAGAAGCCCCAGGACAAGGCTGAGCCGAAGGCCAAGCAGGCGTCGGTCGTCGAGCCGGAGACCAAGATCGAGTTCCCGGCCACCACGCAGGCGCCGGGCGGCGGCGCGCACGTGCTGATCGGCACCGGTGCCGCGCGCAAGCCCGGCGAAAAGGAGCCGGCTTACGCAGTCGGCATCTACGTGGACGAGTCCAAGATGCAGCAGCACCTGGCCCGCTACCAGGGCAAGGACGCGGCGGCGCTGCAGAAGGACACCGAGTTCTACCGCCAGCTGCTGGCGGACGATTTCCCGAAGTCGGTGCGCCTGGTGATGGCGCGCGACGTCACGGCGGCTGACCTGCGCTACTGGCTGGATCAGACCATCCAGGAACGCGTGAAGGCCAAGGGCAAGGAGCAGGATGCCGGACAGAAGGAGGAGGCCGACCAGGCCGCGCTGGAGAAGTTCCACGCGCTGGTGCCCTCCGAGCTCAAGGCCGGCACGGTCCTGAGCTTCTACTGGGATCGTGGCGGCCGCCTGACCGCCACGTCCAATGACAAGCAGGTGGGCACCACGGATTCGGCGGCCATCAGCTGGGCGCTGTTCGACGGCTTCATGGGCACCAACCCGATCTCCGAGAAGGCACGCAGCGAGGCCTACAAGAACCTGGCGCAACGCGTGCAGGCCAAGGAGAAGAGCGCGACCCCGGAGGAGAAGCCGGGCGCGAAGAAGGACGGCCCGGAGTAGCGCCGCTCAGCAGCGCGGGCGCTGGCCCGTCGTGTGCAGCCGGCCCCGGCGCCGCATGGCGCCGGGGCCGATGGCGTTCAATGGGCGTGGCCGCCGGCCTCGCCGCCGAACGCAGCCGCGAGGAACACTTCGCCGCCGGCGTCCACCCACATCAGGCCGGCGTGGTCGCCGGCCCGCCGCAGCGCGAAGGAGCGCGCGACGCCCAAGGTGTCGCGCGCGCGCCATCCAGGTTCCGGATCGCGGACCGGGGTGATCTCGAAGCCGTCCAGACCGAGGGCCGCGCGCGCGCCCTCGATCCAGACGTGGCCGAACCAGTCGTGCGCCCGTCCCCAGGCCCAAAGCAGGCGATTCGGGTCGTCGCCGAGGAGCGCGACCCTGCAGGCTTCCAAGGACGCGCGCGGCGCGGGCGCCGCGAGGCTGGCCGGCTGCCCTTCCGCCAGCAGGCGCGCGCGCCAGCGCGGATCCAGGTCCACCTCGCTCCAGCGCTCGCGGAAGGCGGCGGCTTCGGCCGGGAGCAGGGGCGCGGAATTGGCCAGCCGCTCCTCGAAGTGCTGGCGGGCGGCCGCGACCCAGTCCGCGCGCTCCAGGCGTGCACCCAGCCGGCTGAGGCCGTTGGCGCCGTCCAGGGTCAGGTCCGCAGGGGAGGCAAGCAGGCGCTCGGCCGCTTCGCGTGCCATCACGTCCAGCGGGCGCGGCGGGGCCAGGACGCCGATGACCTCGGGCGGCGCGGAGCGCGCGCAACCCGCGATCAGCGCGGCGAGCAGGACGGTCCGGCGCATCGTCCTGATCCTTACAGCCGCAGCGGCGCCGGCCACACGCCGAAGACGACGCTGAGGATGGCGGGAACCAGCAGCACCGCGGCGGCGAAGGCGTCGGCCGGCACCATGGCGGGCCGCTGCGGGCCAGGCTCGCGCATGAACAGGTTCACCAGGGCCTTCAGGTAGTAGCCGAACGCGAGCAGCGTGAGCAGGATGCCCGCGAGCGCCCAGCCGGTCATGCCGACCCGGATCAGCTCCACGAACACGAAGTACTTGGCCAGGAACCCGGCGGTGAAGGGGAAGCCGGCCAGGCTCAGGAGCGCCACGCACAGCACGGCTCCGGGCAGCGGGTGGCGGCGCGCCATGCCGCGCAAGGCGTCGTCGTCGCTGCGGCCGCCGCTGTGGCGCTCCAGCAGCTCGAGCGCGCCGAAGGCGGCCAGCGACGCGAAACCGTAGGCGAGCAGGTAGAAGCTGAGGGACTGGAATGGGCCGTCCGCGTACTCTCCCCCGGACCCTCCCGTGCGCAGGCCGGCGGCGTTGGCGGCCAGCGCGTACAACAGGATGCCGGCGTGCGCCACGCCGGAGAGCGCCAGCATGCGCTTCAGGTTGGCCTGGTTCAGCGCGCTCAGGTTGCCGACGACCAGCGTGAGGGTGCCGAGCATCGCCCAGGCCGTGGGGGGGAGCAGCTCGATTCCCGGAGACCAGCGGAACAGCGCCGCCACCGCCGCGGCCTTGGTGCCCGCCGCCATGAGCGCGGTCACCGGCGTGGGCGCGCCCTGGTACACGTCGGCCGCCCAGAGGTGGAAGGGCGCGATGGCGGCCTTGAACAGGAGGCCGATGAGCAGCATGCCCAGGCCGACGGCGGCCATCGGACCCAGCGCTGCCTCCTGGCCGGCCGCCGCGTCCATGCGGCCGGTCGCGGCGTAGACCAGGGCCATCCCGAAGCCGAGGAAGCCGGAGGCGAAGGCGCCGAGCAGGAAGTACTTGAGGCCGGCTTCGACGCTGTGCTCGTCGTTGCGCTGCAGCGCCGCGAGCACGTACAGGGGCAGCGACAAGGTCTCGATGCCCAGGAACAGCGTGGCCATGTGGTTGCTCCACAAGGTCAGCAGCATGCCGGCGGGGCAGAAGAGCAGGAGCGTCCAGAACGCGGTGCCGTGGCGGCCGCCTTCGTACTCGACCAGACGCCGCAGGCCCAGGGCGCCGGCCACGAAGGCGGAGCCCAGGCACAGCAGCGCCAGCGCCGCCAGTCCCGGGGTTGAGACCAGCATGGGCACCGCGCCGCCGCCGGCGGCGAAGCCACTCACGGACTCGCGCAGCAGGGGCAGCACGAACCAGCCGGCGCCGGTGAGGCCGAGCAGCGCCACAACGGCCTCAGCCAGGCGCGCCGGGCGCAGGGCGTCGATGAGGAGGATCAGGACGCCGGCACCGGTGAGCCACAGCAGTGGCGCGGCCAGCATCCAGTCGGCGGCGGTCAGGGCGGACGGCATCAGCGCGGCTCCTGGCCGGGCGGGAGCGGTGGCGTCAGGGCCGCGCCTTCCGCCGCCTGATAGGGCTGCACGCGCCGCACGAGGGCCTCGCATGCGAGCCGCGTGCGGTCCAGCAGCGGCGCCGGGTACAGGCCGATCCACAGCATGAGGGCGCACAAGGGGGCCAGCGCCAGCCATTCCGCGGGCTTCAGGGGCTCGAGGCTGCGGTTGCGCTCGTCGGTCACCGGTCCGAACAGCACCTGCCGGCACATGCCGAGCATGTACACGGCCCCCAGCACCACGCCGAGGCCACCCAGGACCGCCAGCCACGGCAGACTGCGGAATGCGCCCAGCAGGATCAGGAGCTCGCCCACGAAACCGTTGGTGCCGGGCAGGCCCACCGAGGCCAGTGTCGCGATCACGAGCAGGAAGGCGTACGCGGGGAAGGTCCGGGCCAGGCCGCCGAAGGCGGCCAGCTCGCGCGTGTGGCGCCGGTCGTACAGGACGCCCACCAGCAGGAACAAGGCGCCGGTGCTGATGCCGTGGTTCACTCCCTGCAGCACGGCACCCTGCAGCGCCGTTACGTTCAGCGCAAAGCTGCCCAGCACCACGAAGCCGAGGTGCGCCACCGAGGAATACGCCACCAGCTTCTTGAAGTCGCGCTGCGCCCACGCCACCAGCGATCCGTACACGATGCCGACGACGCCGATGACGGCCAGCCAGGGCGCGAACTCCACGGCAGCGGCGGGGAACATCTGTACGCCGTAGCGCAGCAGCCCGTAGGTGCCCATCTTCAGCATCACGCCGGCCAGGATCACCGAGCCGCCGGCGGGCGCCTGCACGTGCGCGTCCGGCAGCCAGGTGTGAAACGGAACCACCGGCACCTTGATCAGGAAGCTGAGCGCGAAGCAGGCGAAGGCGAAGCGCTGCAGCTCCGGGTCGAGGTCGTCGCGAAGGAGCGCGGCCACGTCGGTGGTGCCGCGGTCCAGCGCCACCCGGATCAGGCCAACCAGCATCACCAGCGAGCCGACCAGGGTGTACAGGACGAACTTGATGGTGGCGTAGATGCGGTTCTCGCCGCCCCAGATGCCGATGATGAAGTACAGCGGGATCAGGGACAGCTCCCAGAACACGTAGAAGAGCACCAGGTCCAGCGCCAGGAACACGCCCAGCATGCCGGCCTCCATCAGCAGCAGCCAGAACAGGTACTCGCGCGTGCGCGTGAGGATGTGGCCCGGCGAGACCAGCAGCACGATCGGGACCAGCAGCGCGCTCAGGGTCACCATGAGCACGGAGATGCCGTCCACGCCGAGGGCGATCTGCACCTCGCCGGCGCCGGGAAGGCGGAACCACGGCGCCTGGAACGTGAACTGGAAGCCCTCCTGCCCGGCCTGGAAGGCCACGAACAGCTGGATCCCCAGCGCCGCGGTCGCCAGCGCCACGGCCATGGCAATCCAGCGCTGCAGGCGCTCGCCCGCGGGGGATAGCAGCACCAGGAAGGCGCCGGCCAGCGGCAGCCCGAGCAGCAGCGGCAGCAGCGCCTGGTTCATGCGCGCGCTCCCAGCCACAGGCCGAGCAGCAGGATCGCCGCGCCCAGACTGAACCACAGGGCGTAGTGCGCGGCGAAGCCGCTCTGGATGCGGCGCACGGCGCCACCGGCGGCGCGGCCGGCGGCGCCGGCCAAGTTCACCGCGCCGTCAATGACGTGAGTGTCGAAGGCCGCCGCGCCGGCGGCCAGCCTCTTCAAGGGCGCCACGACCAGGGCGTCGTAGAGCGCGTCCACGTGCCAGGCATCGGCGAGCGTGCGCAGCAACCCCGGCTGTTCCAGCTGCCGCTCGTGCGCCTCGACGCCGGTCCGGAAGCGCCTCCAGCCGTAGTACGTGCCGCCGGCGGCGACCGCGGCAGCGAACAGGAGCAGGCCGACCTCCAGCGCGTGCGCGGCATGGTGCTCCCCGCGCGCGACGACGGTGGCGCCGCCCACCACCGGGTGCAGCCATTCCTCCAGCGGATGCAGGAACAGGTTGCCGAGCACCCCTCCCGCCAGCGACAGGAACGCCAGAACGACGAGGGGGATGGTCATGCTGCGCGGCGACTCGTGCGGGTGCACGCGCTGGCGGTCGAAGCGCTCCGGGCCGAAGAAGCTCAGCCCGAGCAGGCGGCCGGTGTACACGGCGGTGAGGAGCGCGCCGGCGCTGCCCAGCAGCCACAGCAGCCAGTTGCCGGCTCCGTAAGGTCCGGTGGCGGCGCTGAACAGGATCTCATCCTTGGAGAAGAAGCCGGAGAACAGCGGGATCCCGGCCAGGGCGCACGCGCCCAGCAGCATGCTGCGATACGTGACCGGGACGTACTTGCGCAGCCCGCCCATGCGCAACATGTCCTGCTCCCCGGCCAGGGCGTGGATCACCGAGCCAGCGCCCAGGAACAGCAGCGCCTTGAAGAAGGCGTGCGTCACCAGGTGGTACACGGCCGCGCCGAAGGCGCCGACCCCCAGCCCCAGGAACATGTAGCCGAGCTGCGACACGGTCGAGTAGGCCAGCACCTTCTTGATGTCGCGCTGGGCCAGCGCGATGCTGGCGGAGAACAAGGCCGTCGCCGCGCCGACCAGCGCGATCACGTGCAGCACCCCGGGCGCGTGCGCGAAGGCCGGGCTCAGGCGCGCCACCAGGTAGATGCCCGAGGTCACCATGGTCGCGGCGTGGATCAGGGCCGACACCGGCGTCGGCCCGGCCATGGCGTCGGGCAGCCAGACGTGCAGCGGGATCTGCGCCGACTTGCCACAGCAGCCCAGGAACAGGCACAGGCAGGCGAGGGTGAGGACCCCGGGAGCGAACTGCCCGTCGGCCGCCGCCTGGTTGATCTGCGCCAGGTTCAGGCTGGGCGCGCCCGTGTTCCACCAGAACAGCAGGAACATGCCGATCAAGAAGCCGAAGTCACCGATGCGGTTGACGATGAAGGCCTTGCGCGCCGCATCGGACTTGGCGCCGTCCTCGTACCAGAAGCCGATAAGCAGGTACGAGCACAGGCCGACGCCTTCCCAGCCCAGGAACAGCCCGACGAGGCTGTCGCTGAGCACCAGCATCAGCATCATGCCGACGAACAGGTTCAGGTAGGCGAAGTACTTGGCGTACCCGCGGTCGCCGTGCATGTAGCCGGTGCTGTAGAGGTGGATGAGCGCGCCCACGCCGGTGATCACCAGCACCAGCGTGCAGCTGAGTGGGTCCACCACCAGCGACCAGCCCACGTCCAACTCGGCGCTGCGGATCCAGGTCTCCAGCGGCGCGCGCAGCACGCGCTCGTGCACCTCCAGCCCGCGCAGGCTGAAGAAGGCCCGGACCGCCACCAGGAACGCGCCGGCGACCAGGAGCGTGCCCAGGATGCCGGCCCAGCGCTCCAGCGGATGCGGGGCGGCATCGCCATGGCCGCCATGACCGCCGTGGCCGGCGCCATGCGCCGGGTGGCCGGCGCCCGCGGCCGCGCGCGCGCGCAGCACGCGTGCGTGCAGCAGGCCATTGAGGAGCGCGCCCGCGAACGGCAGCAGGGGGATCAGCCAGAGCCAGGGGGCATCCACGGTCGGCTCAGTCGCGCAGGCTGCGGGGGACTTCGATATCCAAGGTGCGGCGGCTGCGGAACAGGGCCAGGATCAGGGCCAGGCCCACCGCGGCCTCGGCGGCGGCGACCACGATCAGGAACAGCGGCATCATGCTGCCGTCCACGTCGCCGCGCGCCCGCGCCGCGCCCAGGAAGGTCAGGTTGGCGGAGTTGAGCATCAGCTCGACCGCCATGAGGATCATGACGGCATTGCGCTGCCGCAGGAAGCCGATGACGCCAAGGCCGAACAGCAGCGCCGCCAGGAGGTAGACGGGCGTCGTGCTCATCCGGCCTGAGCCTCGTCGCGCGGCGGGGCTCCGCCGACCATGCGGATGGTGTCCCTCCCGGGCCGGATCCGCTGCTTCGGCGGCGTGATGTCCGGGCTGCGGCCCAGGGTCAGGGCGCCGACGATGGCCGCCACCAGCAGCAGGGAAGTGACCTCGAAGGGCACCAGGAAGGTGGTGAACAAGGCTTCGACGAGGGCCGGCATGTCCGGCGCCTGCGCCTCGGCCAACGCCTCGCCCCCCGCGGCCGCGGCGGCGGCCAGCGCCGTGATCACCAGCGCCAGGGCCAGGCCGGCGGCGAAGCGCGCCTGCGCCTGCACCGGCTGCGCGCCGTGCAGGTCCAGCAGCATGATCACGAACAGGAACAGCACCATGATGGCGCCCACGTAGATGAGCACCTGGATGGCGGCCAGGAACGGAAAGCCGAGCAGCAGGTACTCGGCCGCCAGGAAGAAGAAGCAGGCCACCAGCCAGATCGCGGCCGGCACCGCGTGGCGGCGGAACACCACGTTCGCGCCCGCGAACAGCGCTCCGGCCCCGAACAGGTAGAAGAGGGCTTCGCGCATGCTCAGGGGTGGCCGGCGGCCGCGGCGTCCTTGTTGCCGGTCCGCGCGCGGGCGGCGAGCTCGGTCGCGTGCCAGCGGTGGTTGATCTCGCCCACGTAGCGCATGCGCTCCTCGAAGTCGGACGCCGGGCGCAGCAGCTGCTCCAGGCCCAGCACGTGCTCCTCGCGCGTGTAGCCGGCCAGCTCCAGCTCCTGGCTCATGAAGATCGCGTCCTTGGGGCAGGCCTCCTCGCAGAAGCCGCACAGGATGCAGCGCAGCATGTCGATCTCGAAGCGCTTGGGCTCGCGCTCGATGAAGCGCTCGGTCTCGCCGCCGTCGATCGTGATGGCGAAGGCCGGGCAGGCGTACTCGCACAAGCCGCAGCTCACGCACGCCGGCGCGCCGTCCTCCTTGCGCACCAGCCGCGGCTGGCCACGCGTCACCGGGTACTTGGGCATGGGCTCCTCCGGGTACTGGCGCGTGAAGCGCGGCCGGAACATGGCGCGCAGCGTGATGGCCAGCCCCCTGGCCACCGCCGGCAGGTACAGGCGCTCGGACCAGGACAAGCTGTGCCGGCGGACCGTCATTGCGCGGCTCCTTGCCGGTCGAGCGCGAGCACCACGCCGGTCACGGCCAGATTGGCCAGGGACAGCGGCAGCAGGACGCGCCAGCCCAGGTACATGAGCTGGTCGTAGCGGAAGCGCGGCAGGGTCCAGCGCACCCACACGTACAGCAGCAGGAAGAAACCCATCTTGACCACCATGGCCAGCGCTCCGGCCCACCACGGCGTGGCGGCGATAGCCAGGAAGGGCACGTCGCAGCCGCCGAAGAACAGCACCGCCATGAAGCCGGACATCACCACCATGGCGATGTACTCGCCCAGGAAGAACAGCGCGAAGCGCATGCCCGAGTACTCGGTGTGGAAGCCGCCCACCAGCTCCGGCTCGCATTCGGCGAAGTCGAAGGGGTGGCGGTTGGTCTCGGCGAACATGGTCACCAGGAACACCAGCGCCGCCACCGGCTGCACCAGCACGTTCCAGCGCTGGTCCTGGGCCAGCACGATCTCGCTCAGGTTCAGGCTGCCGCTCACCGCGATCACGCTGACCAGCGACAGCACCAGGGAGATCTCGTAGCTGACCATCTGGGCCGAGGCCCGCAAGCCGCCGAGCAGCGAGTACTTGTTGTTGCTGGCCCAGCCGCCCAGGATGATGCCGTACACCCCCAGCGAGCCGACGGCCAGCACGTACAGCACGCCGACGTCCAGGTTCGCCACCACCATGGGCTTGCCGTCCAGGAAGCCGAACGGCAGGGCCGCGAAGGTGGCCATGGCCGGCAGGCAGGCGAGGGCGGGCGCCAGCAGGAACAGCAGGGGATTGGCGCGGTCGGGCGCCAGCTCCTCCTTGAATACGAACTTGATCAGGTCGGCGAGCGGCTGCAGCAGGCCGAACGGCCCCACGCGGTTGGGGCCATGGCGCTCCTGGATGAAGGCGCTGACCTTGCGCTCCACCAGCGTCATGCCGGCGGCCAGGCTCATCATCGCGCCGAAGGCCGCCAGGATGGTGACCGCGGGCCGGAACCAGGGAGCGTCGGTCATCCGACCAGGGCTCCGTGTCGGGCGGCCGCGGTGGCGATCCGCGCCAGCAGCGCGACGCCGTCCGGAACGCCGGGAGGGGCCGGCAGCACGGGCCGCAGCCTCCGGTCCAGGCCCTGCACGTTGCGCACTGTGCCGCCCTTCTCCACGGCGCTGCGTGCCGGCAGGCACAGGCCGAAGCCCTCGCGCGGGTGCGTGTCGATGACGATGGAGCGCGGGCCGGCGTTGGTGGCGGGCACGGCCACGTCGCCGCTGCCGGGGTCCAGGCCGTGCAGGAAGTGCAGGATCTTCTCGCCCGCCAGCAGGCTCGCGCCGGCGCCGGACAGGTGGCGGCGCAGGTCCTCAGGGCTCATCGGAGTCAGGCCGAGGTCGGTCAGGCCGCGCCGGTTCGGGGCGGGGTCGCCCGTGTACAGCACGCCGTCGCCGGCGCCCGGCTCCGGCGCCAGGAAGTGCGCGTCCGTTCCGAGGCCGCGCGCCAGCTCCAGGAGCGCCTGGCCCTCCTCCTGCGTCAGGCAGGGCGAGCCGACCAGCAGCGCGGCGGCGCCGGCCTCCGCCAGCCATTGCCCGGCGCACTGCGCGCCGCCGTCCACTCCCAGATCCGTGGCGCCGCCCGCCGTCGCCTGGATCCCGGTGGCCAGGCGCCCCGGCAGGTTCCAGTCGTCGAAGGTAAAGCGACCGACGTCGCACATCCACGACTTGTTCACCTCGGCGTCGTAGCGCGGCCGGATGCGCACCACGCGGCCCCGGTAAGCATCCACCTGGATGGCGCAGCCACGGCTGCAGCGCGTGCAGGTGCTGGGCATGGGCCGCGTGTTCCACACCCGCGCCTGGAAGCGGAACTTGCGCAGCGTGAGCGCGCCGACCGGGCAGATGTCGGCCAGGTTGCCCTGGTAGTTGCCGGTGAGCGGCCGGTCGTCAAACGTGCCGATGACCGAGCGGTTGGCGATGTCCAGCACCTGCAGCTGCTCCCGGCCTTCCACGGCCGGGAAGAAGCGCACGCAGCGGCTGCACAGCACGCAGCGCTCCTGGTCGAGCACGATGACGTCGCCCAGGGACACACGCTTGCGGCGCTTGCGCCGCGGGTCGTGGCTGCGGCCTTCCGACTGGCCCTCACGGTAGGTGTAGTCCTGCAGCGGGCACTCACCGGCCTTGTCGCAGATCGGGCAGTCCAGCGGGTGGTCCTTGAGCAGGAACTCGAGCACGCCGCGGCGCGCATTCTGGGCCGCGGGAGACTGGGTCCACACCTGCATGCCGCGCTGCACGGACGTACGGCAGGAGATCGCCAGGGCCTTGCGCAGGACGTTGCCGGGCGCCGGCGCCTCGATCTCCACCTGGCACATGCGGCACGAGCCGACCACCGGCAGGTCGCGGTGGTAGCAGAAGCGCGGGATCTCCTCGCCGGTGATCTCGGTGATGACGTCGATCAGGCGCGCGCCCAGCGGCGCCTGGTGCTCGCGGTCGTTGATGGTGATCGGGATGAGCTCGGCCATCCGTGGTTCCTTAGCCCTCAGGCGTGCACGGCCTCCAGGGCGCGCTCGCCGGACTGCGCGAAGGGGCAGCCGCCGCGGCGCACGTGCTCGTCCCATTCCGCGCGGAAGGCCTGGATGGCCGTGCGGTACGGCATGGCGGCGCCGTCTGCGAAGGCGCAGATGGTCTTGCCGCCCGCGAAGTTCTCGATCAGGTCCAGGAGCGTGGCGACGTCGTCCGGCTGGCCCTGGCCCAGCTCGATGCGGCGGATGATCTGGTAGCACCACTCCATGCCGACGCGGCACTGAGAGCACTGCCCGCAGGTCTCGTGGTCATAGAAGTCGGCCAGCACCATGGTGGCGCGCACGATGCACGCGCTCTCGTCCATCACCACCAGCCCTCCGGTCCCCAGCATCACCCCCAGCTTGCGCACCGAGTCGTGATCCAGAGGCACGTCCGCGTGCTGGGCCGGCAGCAGGCCGGTGGACGAGCCGCCGACGTAGAAGGCCTTGAGCCTGCGCCCGCCGCGCACGCCGCCGCACACCTCGTCGATCACCGCCCGCGCCGGGATGCCGAGCGGCAGCTCGTACACGCCCGGCCGCTTCACGTGGCCGCTGACGCCCACCAGGAACGTGCCCGGGGAGTTGGGCGTGCCGTGCTTGCGGTACTCGAGCGCTCCCATCTCCAGGATCACCGGCGCCGTGGCCACGGTCTCCACGTTGTTGATGGTGGTGGGCATGCCCCAGGCGCCGAAGCCGGCCGGGAACGGCGGCTTGGGCCGCGGGTGGCCGCGCTTGCCCTCCAGGCTCTCCATGAGCGCAGTCTCTTCGCCGCAGATGTAGGCGCCGGCGCCGGGATGCGTGTGCATCTCCAGCGAGTACGGCGTGCCGAACAGGTTCCGGCCCAGCAACCCGTCCGCGCGCGCCTCGGCGATGGCGCGGTCCATGCAGGCGCGCGGATGGCGGTACTCGCCGCGCACGTACACGTACACCTGGCGGGCGCGGATGGCGTAGGCGGCGATGGCGGCGCCCTCCACCACCAGGTGCGGGTCGCGTTCCATCAGCAGCCGGTCCTTGAAGGTCCCCGGCTCCGACTCGTCGGCGTTGACCAGCAGGTAGTGCGGCTTCACCGACTCCTTGGGCATGAACGACCACTTCAGACCGGTGGCGAAGCCCGCTCCGCCGCGGCCGCGCAGCCCGGAGTCCTTGATCATGTCGGTGACCTGGTCGGGCGTCAGGCTGGTCACCGCCCGCTCGAACTGGCGGTAGCCGCCGCCGGCGCGGTAAGCGGCCAGGGACCCGTCGTAACCGGCCTGGTGCAGGCGGCGCGTCAGCAGCGGGACCTCCAGCGGGTGCGGCGCGCTCACCGCAGCTTCTCCAGGATCTCCACTGCCGCCTCCGGGGTCAGGTTCTCGTGGTACGTGCCGTCCACGTCCATCATCGGGCCGTAGCCGCAGGCGCCCAGGCACTGCGCCGCGAACAAGGTGAACGCGCCGCCGCCGCTGGTCTCGCCGGGCTTGACGCCGAAGCGGCCCTGGATGGCCGCCAGCAGCTCGCGGCAGCCGAGCAGGTCGCAGGAGATGTTCTTGCACACCGAGACGATGTGGCGGCCGGCGGGCTCCTGGCGCAGCATGGGGTAGAAGCTCACCACCCCCTGCACCTCCACCGGCGGGATGCCGAGGTAGTCCGCGATCTCCTCCATGGCCGCGCGGCTGATCCAGCCGTGCACGTCCTGCACGCGGTGCAGGATCGGCAGCAGCGCGGCGCGGCGCTGCGGGTAGCGCCCGCACAGCGCGTCGAACTCGGCGCGCAGCTCCGGCGTGACCAGGGCGTTCACTTGTCGCACTCTCCCATGACGAAGTCGAGGCTGCCGATGATGGCCACCATGTCGCTGAGCAGGTGGCCCTGCGCGAGGGTGGGGATGGCCTGGATGGACACGAAGCTGGGCGAGCGCGTGTACACGCGCACCGGCCGGGGCGTGCCGTCGCTCACCAGGTAGAAGCCGAGCTCGCCCTTGGACGACTCGATGGCCTGGTACACCTCGCCCCGCGGCAGTGCCATGGCGGTCACGACCTTGAACTGGTGGATCAGCTCCTCCATGGAGGTCGCCACGCGGCCGCGGGGCGGCAGCACGAAGCGCGTGTCATGGGCCAGGTGGTCGCCGGCGGCGCCGGGCAGCCGCTCCAGGGCCTGGCGCACGATCCGGCACGACTCCCGCATCTCGGCGATGCGCACCAGGTAGCGGTCGTAGCAGTCGCCGCAGGTCCCGATGGGGACGTCGAACTCGTAGCGCTCGTAGCCGGAATACGGCTGCGCCTTGCGGATGTCGTAGGCGACGCCGCTGCCGCGCAGGCTCGGGCCGGTGAGCCCCATGGCGACGGCCTGCTCGCCCGAGATCTCCGCCACGCCCTTGTTGCGCCCGTACCAGATGCGGTTGCCGGTGAGCAGCTCCTCGAACTCGTCCAGCTTGGCCGGGAACTCGCGGCTGAACTGGTCCACCATCTCCACCACGCGCGGGCTGAGGTCGGCCGCCACGCCGCCCAGCCGCACGTACGTGTTGTTCATGCGGTGGCCGCTCCACTGGTCCAGGATGTCGAGGATTTTCTCGCGCTCGCGGAAGCAGTAGAAGAACATGGTGACCGCGCCGAGGTCGATGCCGGTGGTGCCGGTATAGATCAGGTGCGCGGCGATGCGGCCCAGCTCGCTGAACAGCACGCGGATCACCTGCGCGCGCTCGGGCACTTCCACGTGCGCCAGGCGCTCCAGCGCCAGCGCGTAGCTGAGGTTGGGCATGACCGGCGTGCAGTAGTCCATCCGGTCGGTGTGCGGGAAGAACTTGCGCCAGCCGAGGTCCTCGGCCATCTTCTCCTTGCCGCGGTGCAGGTAGCCGACGTCCGGGTCCACCTCCAGGATGGTCTCGCCGTCCAGCAGCAGGCGCAGGCGCAGCACGCCGTGGGTGGACGGATGCTGCGGCCCCATGTTCAGCGCCATGGGATCACCGTGCAGCGGGTCGGCGGGTCCGTGCGCCGTGTACTCGAACCAGCGCTCGCGCGCCGCGCGGCGCGCCTGCATGGCGGCGGCCTCGCTCATGCGCCCCCCGGCGGCGCGCGGCGCGCCGCCTCCCACTGCCGGTACAGCCGGTCCGGTTCGATGCCGTCGCGCGGGAAGTCCTTGCGCAGCGGATGGTGCGGGAACTCCTCCGGCATCAGGATCCGGCGCAGGTCGGGGTGACCGTCGAACACGACGCCGAACATGTCGTAGCACTCGCGCTCGTGCCAGTCGGCGCCGGGCCAGATCCCGGTCACGCTGGGGACGCGCGGGTCGTCCTCGCCGCAGCGGGTCTTCACGCGTAGCCAGCGGTTGCGGGCGATGCTGTACAGCGCGTACACCACCTCGAAGCGCGGCTGGTCCGGCAGGCGGTCCACGGCCGTCACGAAGGCGCAGTGGTCGAAGCGCTGCGCGTCGCGCAGCTCGCGCATCAATCCGGCCAGCTCCTCCCGCGGCGCCTCGATCACCGGCAT
This sequence comes from Planctomycetota bacterium, assembly GCA_004295085.1. Lineage (GTDB taxonomy): Bacteria > Planctomycetota > UBA1135 > UBA1135 > UBA1135 > SHNF01. The sequence goes on from SHNF01000018.1 coordinate 401,144, forward strand.
GTCCAGGCCCTCGTGCACCTGCAGGCGCGGCCGGGCCTGGAGCGCCTGGCTCAGCTCCGCCGCCTGCGCGGTGACCTGATCGGAGGGGACTCTCACGCGACCGGAGGCGAGCTCAGCGAGCGATCCTGCTCGATCTTCCTCTGGATCTTGATGACGGCGTCGATCACGGCGTCGGGACGGGGCGGGCAGCCGGGCACGTACACGTCCACCGGCACGATGGAGTCGATGCCCTGCACCACCGCGTAGTTCTTGTACATGCCGCCCGACGACGAGCACACGCCCATGGCGATCACCCACTTCGGATTGGGCATCTGGTCGTACACCAGGCGCGCCGCCTGCGCCATCTTCCAGGTCAGGGTGCCGGCCACGATCATCAGGTCGCACTGGCGCGGCGTGAAGCGCATCGCTTCCGCGCCGAAGCGCGCCAGGTCGTAGCGCGGGCCGACCATGGCCATCATCTCGATGGCGCAGCAGCTCAGCCCCAGCGGCATGGGCCACAGGCTGTTCTTGCGGCCCCAGTTCACCAGGGTCTGCAGTTTGGTGGTGAAGAAGCCCTGCCCTCCCACGCTTGCGGGCACCGGCGCCTCGATCAGCGATCCCATTCCAGCCCTCCTCGCCGCCAGATGTGCAGCCAGCCCACGGCCAGCACGGCCAGGAACAGGCCCACTTCGATCAGCCCGCTCATTCCCAGCTCGCGCGCCCGCAAGGCCCACAGCACCAGGAACAAGGCCTCCACGTCGAACAGGATGAACAGCACTGCGACCAGGTAGTAGTGCACCGAGAACCGGCCGCGGGCGTCGCCCATCGGCTGCATGCCGCACTCGTAGGTCTCGGCCTTGCCTGGCGCCGGCCGGGCCCTGCCGATCCAGGCGGTCAGCGCCAACAAGCCTCCCACGAAGGCCATGACCAGGACCAGCCAGGCGAGCAGCGGGGCGTATTCGGCCAACATGGGCGCGGCGAAGCGAAAGCGGGCCAAAGATTGTATGTCCCGCCGCTGCGCCCGCCGAGCCCTAGTTCATCGACGGCGTGCTACGGCACGATGAAGTCGTACTCGGTCGTGCGGTCGGCCTCCACGCGGATGGGATCGCTCTTGTGCTGCTCGCCGCCGGCCCAGGTGGTGAGGCGGTACGTGCCCGGTGCCAGATCAGCGAAGCGGTAGCGGCGGTCCCTGTCCACCGGCGCGAAGTAGCTCTCGCCGCCGGCCTCGGGCTCAAGGCCGAGCACGTCCCAGCCGAAGTCGCCGTCCCCGCTCCGGCGACCGCCGATGAGGCGGCCGGTGAGCACCGCAGCGCCCTTCAGGCTGGCGATCCCCAGATCCAGGTCGGAGCGGCCGTCCTGGCGGAAGGATTCCGAGCTCCACGCCGAGTGATTGCGCGCCTGGATCTTGACCTCGTAGTCGCCCGCCGGCACGTCCTCGAAAACGTAAGTGCCATCCGGAGCAGTAGTTGTGTTGGCTTCGCCAGGAGTGAAGGAGAGTGACTCGAAGTGCATTCCATCCTCGTCCTCAGCACCGGTCGTGACGGCGTTGAACACGATGATTCCTTGCCGGTCCTCTTGGCCTTCGCCCTCGCCTTCGCTGGGTGCGGAATACGGGGTCAGCCGCACTCGGGCGCCGCCTACAGGGCCTCCGGCTCCGACCACCGTGCCCCTTACCGTCCCGGTCGCCAGCTCCACGACGATCTCCTGGCGGCCAGATCCCAGCTCGACCTCCTTCCGGGTCTGGGGAGAGTGGCTGCCGGAGCTGGCAGATATCGTGTAAGTTCCTGGTGGACACGGATTTAGAGATACGACTCCGGAGCCGTCCGTGGCCAGGCCGCCGCCGCCGCCGAAGGGAAAGCCGAACATCATCCCGGTCTCGTCGCCGCTGCCGCGCGTGCACTGAACACGGGCGCCGGGCACAGGCTGGCCATAACGCGTGACGCGAACCCGCGGCAAGGCCAGGGCACGCACGACCAGTTGCAGTTCGTGCACCTGGCCCGGGATCAGCTCCACGGGCGCCGCGTCCGCGGACGGTTCCTGCGACTGCTCCGACTCCTCCCCGAACAGGCGCAGCCGGGCGTCGCCCATGAAGATGGCTTGGCCCGACTCATCCGCCCCGGCCGAGGCCAGGTACTGGCCTGGCGCCAGGGCTTTCCACGCGACCCAGCCCTGGGCGTCCGCCGGTGGAGACACCTGCGAGCGCTGGACCGGCTCCTCGGCTTCTTCCTCTGCCGCTACTCCTGTGGGGTGGAGCTGCACGACCGCGCGCGGCACCGGCTGGCCCAGGGTGTCCAGCACCTGCACACGCAACGAGGCCGCCTGCGGCAAGACCACGACCAGCGTCTCCTCGGAGAGTGCGCTGCGCTCCACGTTCTGATAGATGCCGGCATGGCCGGCCTTCTCGGCCCGAAGCTGCCACTGGCCCAGGGGCAGGTTCTCGAAGCGGACGTAGCCTCCGTCCGCGCTGCGGCCGCGCCGCGCCGGCTGCCACCCGTCCTCGCGCACCATCTCGATGGTGTCGTTGCCTCCGTCATGGATCACGCGCTGCACGTTGCTGGTGCTGAGCTCCACGTCGGCGCCGCTCACCGGAGTCCGGTTCTGGTCCACGACCTGCACGACCAGCGCGTTGCCGGCTTCCAGGCGCAGCTCCAGCGGCTTCATGTCGGGGCTGACGGTCAGGTCCGGCAGGTCCAGCCGGCCCAGGGGCGAAGCCGCGCGCAGCGTGTACTCGCCCGGCATCACCGGCGCGAACTGGAAGCGGCCGTCCGGGCCGGTGGTGGCGACCTCCATGCCGCCGAAGCCCTCGCGATTCCCTTGCAGGTGCAGGCTCGCGTCCGCCGCCGGCTGGCCGGCAGGATCGAGCACCAGGCCGGTGACGCGCCAGTGCCGCTTCAGGCGCAGCTCCAGGTCGGAGCCGATACGGGTGGCGGGAGCGGTAGCCCGCCCGTAACCCTCCGCCCAGGCCTCGACGCGCTCCTTGCCGGCCCCGGTGGCGCCTGCCAGCGTGAAGCTGCCGTCCGCAGCCACCGGCTGGCCCGTGCGTGCTTCTTGCACGAATGGCCCCTCGTCCTCCATCATCATCCGCATCCCGCCGCGCTGCAGCCGGACCGAGGCCGTGGGCACGGGCTGGCCGGTGGCGTCGTCCACCACGCGCCCGCGCAGGGTGAAACCGCTGTCCAGGCGCAGGTCCGCGGCCAGGTCCCGGGTTCCGGCGCTGATGCGCACCGGGTCCTGCCGCGCCTCCACGAAGCCCTGGGCTTGGGCAATGAGCACGTAGCGTCCGGACGGAATGCCCTCCAGGGCGTAGCGTCCATCCGCGTCCGCGGTGGCGCGGAAGTTCGGCGGAGTGGCAACGAAGATGCTGTTCCCGCTCCCCGGGAGCTGCATCGTGACCCGGGCGCCGCCGACACCCTTGCCCGCGGCATCCGCGACCTGGCCGTGCACCTCGCATCCCGGAGCCAGGGCGATCGCGCCCAGGTCGCGCGTCTCGGACGAGCCGAGCGGCGACACTTCCTTCTCCGTGTGCACCCAGCGTGGCCCGCCGGCGTGCAGCTCCAGCCGCCGCCAGGGCGCGATGCCGGTCAGCCGCACCACGCCGTCGCTGTCCGCGACCACGGGCTCGGGAGCCGCGTCTCCGGTCCCCTGGCCCAGGCGCAGGATGCGGCGCGAACCGAAACCGAGCTCGGCGCCGACTTCGTCATCGCCGTAGCGGAACCAGGCCTTGGCGCCCGCCGCAGGCCGGTCCTGTCCGTCCACCAGGCGCACGATCAAGGTGGCGGCATCCGCCGGGGCTGCGGAGACGGAGGGCGCGCCGGCGTTCGCCAATGGCCCTGCCGGCAGGGCTTCTCGGCTGCCCTCGCCGCTGGCCGCGGCCGAAGGACCCGCACCGGGGGCGGCCGCAGGATCCGCAGGGTCGAGGCTGCCCGACTCGGGCTGCGGCTTCGGGGGTGCTGGCTCGCTGGACGAGGGAATCAGAAAGAGGACGGCCGCCAGGGCCGCCACCACGACAAGCACGAGGGCGGGGACGAGTCGCATCGGGTTCGGGGGCAGTATGCCGGGGAAGACGGGATGCCCCGCTCGCTCCAGCGCTTTCTTTGGCGCAGGCATGTCGCGGGCACCACATCCAGCGTATAGATGGGCCCAAGAGCCACCATGAACACGCGCGTCTGCCTCGTCGCCCTGCCCGCTTCCGCTGCCCTGATCCTGGCCCTGGGCGCCGCCCAGGGGCCACCGGAAGCCGATCTCGCCGCCATTTCCGACGCCACGGCCGTGCTGGCACTGCGGGCGTTGCAGGGCACCGTCCGCCTGAGCCAGGATCCCGGGCTCCAGTCCACGGTGTTCGGCAGCGGCTTCGTGGTGGACGCCACGCGCGGCTACATCGTCACCAACGAGCACGTGGTGCGCAGTGTGGACGCCAACATCACCGTGACGCTGTACGACGGCCGTCACGTCCAGGCCGACGTCGTGGGCACTGATCCCGGCACCGACATCGCGGTCCTGCGCATCCTGCCGGGATTCGCCCGCCAGCAGCTGGCCTGGGGTGACAGCGACGCCCTGCGTCCCGGTCACATGGTGCTGGCCGTGGGCAGCCCGCTGGACCTGACCGGCTCCACCAGCCTCGGCATCGTGGGCGGACTGGGCCGCGAGATCGCCGATCCGGGAGAGCCGCTGGTGGTGCAGGACTTCTTGCAGCTCGACGCCTTCATTGATCACGGCTCATCCGGCGGCCCGCTGGTGGACATGCGCGGGCAGGTGATGGGCGTGAACACCGCCATCCGCGGCAACAACTGGCAGGGGATCGGCTATGCGGTGCCCGCGGCCATCGCCCGGCGCGTGGTCGCCGACCTCATCGCCTACGGCGAGGTTCGGCGCGCCTACCTGGGCGTTTCCGAAACCGAGGACGTGACCGCCCGCTACGCCGAGCTGGCCGGCCTGGAGCGTCCGTTTGGCGCCCGCGTGAAGGAGGTGGCTGACGGCAGCCCGGCCCAGACCGCAGGCTTGCGCCGTGGCGACGTCATCCTCACCGTGAACGGCAAGGAGGTGCTGGGCCGGGCCAATCTCATCGCCCGTGTGAACGCCTTGGCGCCCGAGGACAAGGTCCGGCTGGGGGTGTGGCGGGATGGCAAGCTCGTGACCCTGGAAGCCGTGCTCACCACGCGCAACCCGCGCTAGCCCGGCGGCATGGAAAAGGCGCCGTGTCCTTCCCCCAAGGCCACGGCGCCTCCATGCATCCCCTTGGATTCCCTTGGATTCCCCATGCGGAGCGGAAAGCTCCTTGCACCCTGGGATAACGGTTTGGCCCGCTCCGGTTACAGGGATCTTTGCGACTTTCTAGGCGCAGCGCCGCTCCGGGACTAGACGGCCGTTCCCACCGGCTCCTCCTCGGGAAGGCGCATCCGCTCGGCCCCGAAGAAGAGGAGGGGGTTGTCCCAGACCAGCCGCTGCACGTCTCCCAGGCGCGCGCCGCGGCGCTCCAGCAAGGCGGCGACGTGTGGAACCATCAGGGGATCGGACTTGCCCCAGTCGGCGCTGCTGTTCACCATCATCCGCTCTACACCCAGGTCGAAGAACAGGTTGATGAAGCGGTGCGGCGACAGCTTGGTCTCCGGATACAAGGTGTGGCCGGCCCAGTAGCCCGCCTCCAGGATCACCTTGGTCGTCTCCTCGGTGCTGTGGTCGATGACCACGCGCTCGGGAGGAACGTTCAAGTCCTTCAGGATGTCGATATTGCGCAGGGTGCCCCGGAGCTTGTCCCGGTGCGGCGTGTGGATCAGGATCGGCAGTTCCGCCGCCAGCGCCATCTCCACCTGGCGGACCAAGGCCCGTTCCTCGGCCGGTGTGATCGAGTCGTAGCCCAGCTCGCCCACTGCCACCACTCCTTCACGGCGCAGGAGCTCGGGGATCATCTCCAGCACCTCGTCGGCCAGCCGGACGTCGTTGGCCTCCTTGGGATTGAGCCCGATCGTGCAGCGGTGCTGGATGCCAAAGTCCCCGGCGCGCTTGCGCTCGAACTCCAGGATGGCCGAGAAGTAGTCCCGGAAGGTGGCGGCGCTTGTGCGCGGCTGGCCCAGCCAGAACGAGGGCTCCACGACGGCCCGGACCCCGGCCAGGTACATGGCCTCGTAGTCGTCCGTGACCCTGCTGAAGCAATGGATGTGCGGGTCGATGCAGCGCATGGGCGGTCTGGAAAAGATACTACAGTGAGGTCGGGAGCCCGTAGTGGCCATCCCTCAGAACCCTCTTCCCGAGGAAACCCATGCAACGCATTCTGATCGTTCCTGCTCTGTTGACGACTCTCGGCTGGGCCGCGGCGCCAGGCTACGCTCAGGACGGCAAAGCCGGCAAGACCGACAGCGCCAAGGCGGCGCAGGAGTCCGGCAAGCCCTCCAAAGCAGTGGATGCCGGCGCCGACGTGAGCTTCCTGAAGGACCTCACTCTCCGGAGCGCTTCCGGCGAATCCTTCAGCTTTGCCACCTGGTTCAAGGGCAAGGACGCCAAGGACGCGGACAAGAGCCTCTACGTCCTGACCTTCTGGTCCACCGACTGCCCGTGGGTCATGCAGTGGAATCCGGATCTGGGGCAGCTCTACCAGGAGTACAACGGCAAGGGCGTGCAGTTCGTGGCCATCGACAGCAACGCCGGGGAAGTCGCGGACGCGAGCAAGGTGTCCAAGGTCGCCAAGGAGCAGAAGGTGCCTTTCCCGGTGCTGCTCGACGAGGGCAACAAGGTCGCCGACTGGTTCGGCGCCAAGACCACGCCGCAGGTGTACCTGATCGACGGCAAGGGCCGCGTGATCTACACCGGCGCCATCGACAATGACGCCAAGGACGAGCTGGCGGGCGCCGAGCGCAAGAACTACCTCAAGGACGCGATCGACGCCGCGCAGGCGGGCAAGGCTCCGGCCACCACTTCCACTCCGGCCACCGGCTGCAGCATCAAGCGCGCCAAGTCAGCCCAGCCGTGAGCGCATGAGCGCGGAACGGAACTGCCGCTCCGCCATCTTTGCTGCCGGAGCCGCGTTCTTCCTCGCCGCCGCGTGCGCGAGGGAAGAGCCGGCTCCGGCGGCATCGTCTTTGTCCCACGCCACCGCGCGCGCCGTGTCCGCCTCCGAGGCGGCGGCGTTGATCCAGGAGTCGGCCGAGGCCGGCCTCTTGATCGTGAATTTCTGGGCAACCTGGTGTCCCCCGTGCATGGCCGAGCTGCCGGCCTTCGCCGCGGCCGCGCGCGCGCACCCGCAAGTGCGCTTCCTCGGCGTCAACGCCGACTGGGCCGCGGCCGAGGGCGATGTGGACGCCAACCGCAGGATGGTCGAGGAACGCTGGCGCGCCCTGGAGATGCCGTTCCCCACGCTATACGTGACGGAGCGCCGCCTGGAGAACTTCATACCGGTCTTTCAGCTGGAGGACATGGTCCTGCCCGTCACGCTGGCGTACCGCCATGGCGAGCGCATCCGCTCCTCCAGCGGCGAGATGGAGCCGGCGCGGATCGAAGCCCTGCTCGCCGAGCTGGGTTCTCCCGGAGCCGAATGATCGTCGGTCTGTGGGCGCTGGCCGCCGCTGCGCCGCAGGAGCCGCAGTGGATTCCCGGCACCACGGTCAAGTGGTGTCAGCTCACCGGCGACGGGACCGTGGGCTGAAGCCAGTACGCGTTCACGTCCGGCCGGGACGCGCTGCGCGGACACTGGGGCTTCGTGAGCGTGTCGCGCTTCACGCTGGAGTGGACGCCCTAGGCCTCCTCAGCGGCCGAGCGCCCGGCCGAAGCCGTCCCCCGGGTTGGCCACGCCGATGATGCCGACCGTGTCCTGACTCCAGCACTCGGCGGTGACGCCGGTGAGCGGGCCCGGCACCACCTGCACCGCGCCGCCGTTGGTCACGCTGTTGTCCTCGTTGGGGATGCCGATCGCGAGGTCGTCGCGGCCGTCGCCGTCGTAGTCGCCGGCGCCGAGCGCCAGGCCGAGGTTGTCGCTGGTCTCGGGGCCGTCGCAGGCGGTGTCCTGGAGGAACAGGTCGCCGGTGGCGGTGAGGCCGGCGGCAGAGCCGAGCAGCACGTTCACGGCGCCGGCGTTCACGACGCTGCCGATGTCCTCGCCGTAGCTGCCGATCGCGAGATCGTCCCGGCCGTCGTTGTTGAAGTCGGCCGCCACCAGCGCGCAGCCGAACACGTCCAGGGCCTCGACGCTGTCCAGGACGCCGCCCGTGTTCTGGTTCCAGCACTGGACCGCGTTCTTCAGGCCGGAGGAGCTGCCGTAGCGCACCTCCACCTGGCCGGCGTTCATGACCGTGCCCACGTCCTCGAACAGGGCGCCGATCGCGAGGTCGTCGAAGCCGTCGTTGTTGAAATCGCCCGTGGCCAGGGCGAAGCCGTACTGGTCCTCCGCCTCCTCGCCGTCGCAGGAGTCGCTGAGCAGGAGGTCGCCGATCGCGGTCAAGCCGGTCGCGGTCCCGATCAGCACGTGCACGACGCCCATGTTCGAGATGGCGTCGTCGTCCTCGGTGGCGACGCCGATGACCAGCTCGTCGCGGCCGTCGCCGTTGAAGTCGCCGGCCTCCAGCACCGCGCCGAAGCGGTCGTTGGTCTCGGCGGTGTCCAGCACGCCCGCCATGCTCTGGTGCCAGAACTGCCCGGTGCTCCCCAGCCCGGCGGCGGAGCCAAGGCGCACCTCCACGGCGCCGGCTGCGGTGGCGCTGCCGATGCCCTCCCCGGGCGCGCCGATGGCGAGATCGTCGAAGCCGTCGCCGTTGAAGTCGCCGGCGATCAGGGAGCTGCCGTAGGAATCGCCAGACTCCTGCGAGTCGCTGACCTGGGTGAGGATGGTGCGCTGGATCGTGTTCAGGCCGGTGGCGGAGCCGGGGACCACCGCCACCATTCCCGAGTTGTTGATGGAGAGGCCGTCCTTGCCGGGGACGCCGATCGCGAGCTCGTCGAAGCCGTCGCCGTTGAAGTCGCCGGCGGCCAGCGCCGTGCCGAGCTGGTCGAAAGCCACCTCGGTCAAGTTCAGGTTGAAGGCCACGAAGCGCTGGTTGCCGTTGAAGGCCAGGCCGGCGGCGCTGCCGAAGATGACGTTGGCGGCGCCCACGTTCAGCAGGCTGCCGTTGTCGAAGAAGGGCGTGCCGACCGCGAGGTCGTCGAAGCCGTCGCCGTTGAAGTCGCCCTGGGCGTTCGCCTGGGCCAGGACCGGTGTGGAAAGGAGTGCCAGCACGGCCGGCACGGACAGGAGCAGCGGTGGGAGGCGGAATTGCATGGGCTTGGGGGGAGGTTGGGCGCTAAGCGGGCTGTCGCGGCGCCGCGGAAGAATGCCTGCCTTGCCGCGGCGCCGGCCCGGATTACCGGGACGTGGGCCGGCGCGGACGGGCGGCTTCCCTGCGCTCGGAGGCGCCGGTCGCGGCCGCCCCGGGCCAGCGCAGCTTGCGGTCGCCTTTGAGCGCCTTCTCGAAGGCTTCCAGGCGCGCCTCCACCTGCCCCATGACGGATTGGATGGGGTAGCGGCCGTCGCGGCCGCGGGCGCCTGCTTCCATGCCGGTCAGCAGGGCGATGCCTTCGTCCACCGTCTCCACGGCGTACACGTGGAAGCGGCCGTCCTTCACTGCCTTGAGCACGTCGCCGTCCAGCATCAGGTCCTCGCGGTTGCTGGCCGGCAGGATCACGCCCTGCGAGCCGGTCAGCCCGCGGCGCGCGCACAGCTCGAAGAAGCCCTCCACCTTCTCGTTGACCGAGCCCACCGCCAGGATCTCCCCGTCCATGCTGACGGCGCCGGTCACGGCCAGGTCCTGGCGCACGGGCAGGCGCCCCACGGCGCTGAGCAGCGCGTATACCTCGGTGCTGCTGGCGGAGTCGCCGTCAATGGGGCCGTAGGCCTGGTCGAAGGTCAGCGCCACCTTGATGGGCAGGGTACGGATCTGGCCGAAGCGCCCGCGCATGAAGGATTCGAGCAGCAGCACGCCCTTGCTGTGGATCGGACCGGACAGCTCCACCTCGCGTTCCACGCTCAGGTAGCTCTCCTCGCCGACGGACACGCCGGCCGACACGCGCGCGACGCGCCCGAAGTCCAGGGGGCCCAGTGTCACCACCGTGAGCGCGTTCACCGTGCCCACGCGCCGGCCGCCGGTGGCGATCTCGTACACGTTCTCCAGCACGAGGCGGTTGTGCTGCTCCGCCTCCAGGCTGTGCTGGCGGCGGAAGTTGCACTGCGCCTCCTCCACGGCGCGGCGATCGATGGCGCGCCGGCGCGCGCGCCGCGCGAAGTACGAGGACTCGCGCGCGTAGTCGGCGAGCGCGCTGATGCGGGCGCTCAAGCGGTTGCGCCGGCCGGCATCGCGCACCGCGCGCTCCACCAGGGCCGCCAGGCCGCTGGCCGCGAACGGCAGCAGGCGCTCGCGCCGGCCCAGCTCGCGGATGGCGCGCACGAAGCGCTGCACGTAGGCCTTCTCCAGCGGCAAGGTGTCGTCGAACTCGGCCTTCACCTTGAAAATACGCGGGAAGTCGAAGTCCGACTCGTGCAGCATCTCGTACAGCTCGTTGTCGCCGATGAGCACCACCTTGAGGTCGAGGCTCACCGGCTCCGGGCGCACGCCGGTGGCGCCCAGCGGGGAGAGCGTGTCCAGCGCGTGCACTTCCAGGCGCTGGTTCTGGAGCGTGCGCTTGAGCGCGCGCCACACCTCCGCCTCCTTGAACACGTCGCGCGCGTTCAGGATCAGGAAGCCGCCGTCGGCGCTCATGAGCGAGCCGGGCCGCACCGCCAGGTGGTAGTGGCCGGGGCCCGAGTCCATCACGCGCCGCTCCACCGTCCCGAACAGGTTGCTGTAGTTGGGGTGCAGCTCCAGGACCGTGGGGCAGCCGTCGCAGTCGGTGCTGCGCACCACGTTGACTTCGAACACCTCCAGGCCCATCCGGTGCGACTTGGGGATCTCGTCCTCGCCCTCCGGCGCGCCGGAGGCCTCCTCGCGCTCGGCGCCGCCCTGGCGGCGGAACAGGTCCAGATGCGTGAGCGCGAACGCGCCGCAGTCCTCCAGCCACAGCGCCAGCGCGCCGGACGCGGCCAGCTCGTCGCGCGTGGCCTCGGTGAGCTCCGACACGGCCACGCGGGCGCGCTCCTCGTCCAGCTTCTGCAGGTCGCGCAGCAGCTGCAGGGACAGGCGCCGCGCGCGCCGCTTGGCCAGCTCCAGGTCGCCGAGCAGGCGCTCGCGCGCGCGCATGCGCCGGCGCAGGTCCTCGGGCGCCAGCCGCTTGCGCGGCGGGAGCTGGCCGGCGGAATCCGGAGGCACGGCCTGGCCGTCCACGTCCAGGTACAGGTCGTAGCGGCGCCCGTTGTGCTCCTCGACCTCCACCAGGCTGAGGCCGCGGCCGCGCACGCGCCGGGCCAGGCTCTGGAACACGCGCTTCTCCGCCGTGCGCGAGCGGTCGCGCAGCTCGCGGCGGCGCTGCTGGTGCTCTTCGCTCTCCAGCAGGCGCGGGATCTCGCGCTGCAGGGCCCGCACCCAGTCGCGCAGCGCCATGCGCAGGAACGGCCCGCCTCCCGGCGGCAGGCTCAGGTGCTGCGGCCGCAGGGGATCCTGGAAGTTGTGGACGTACACGTGGTCGCGGGCCGCTGACCGCGTCCGGCGCAGGCGGCCCATGAGGCGGCGCACCTCTTCCACCGGCTCGGCTCCTCCCAGGCCGCTGACGAAGACGTTGTAGCCGGCGGCCTGGACCATCAGTCCCATCTCCAGGGCCTGGAGCGCCCGCTCCTGGCCGATGAGGTCAGGCAGGGGATCCACACCGGCCCGCTCGCGTCCCGCGCCCTGCACCCAGGAGGGCGGGCAAGTCCAGCGCAAGTCCTCCACCCGGAGGAGCTTGGAGCGATCTTTCGCGGGCCGCAGGAGGGTTGGTCGGCGCATCGTTGGCTCAGTTCTCGCTTAGGTCAGTGCGGCCTGCCTGGTAGCGGGCGAGACGGACCGCGATCTCGCCCGCCAGGTCCTCCCGCCCGCCGGCGCGGGCCGCCTCCAGGGCCGCGGAGGCGGCCGCCACCGCGTCCGCGAACTCGCCGCGCCGGGCGTGAACGGCCGCCAGCGTATCCAGGAAGTCCGGATCGGAGGGGGAGGACTGCCGCGCGGCCCGCGCCCAGGCCAGGGCCTCGTCCAGCAGCTTCGGGCCGGCCTGCGGCAGGTGGGCCACCAGCCAGGCGCCGGCCGCCGCCGTCTGCGGGTCGGCGGCGTTCGCGCGAAAGTACGGCAGAACCCGGGCCAGGGCCTGCTCCAGGTGCTGGGCGAGCAGCGCGTTCTCCGGGGCCCAGCGGAGCCCCTCCAAGAACTGGAAGACGGCCTCGCCGGCGCGGCCCTGCCGCTCCAGCAAGCGGCCCAGGTTGTCGAGCGCAAGCCAGTCCTCCGGCGTCTGCTGCAGCAGCCTGCGGAACTCCAGCTCCGCTTCCGCCGCCAGGGAGTCGTCCCCGCTGGTGACGGCTTCCTCGGCCAAGGTTACGGCCAAAGTGCGGCGCAGCAGCGGGTCCTCCGGATGCGCGGTGACGGCGGCGCGCAGCAGGGACAGGGCCTCGCCGCTGCGCTGCTGGCGGCGCAAGGCCTCGCCCAGCGACGTGCTGAAGCCGGGATCTCCGGGCTGGCGCTGCAGCGCGCTGCGGAAGCGCGCCTCGGCCTCGGGATAACGGCCTTGTTCCAGGAGCGCGGTGCCGACCTTCTGGTCGTACTGCGCCGCGAACGCCTGCGGGCGGTCGAAACTGGTGCGCGCGTTCACGCACGCCGCCACGGGTCCGAGCAGCCATGCGCCGGCCAGGATCCGGCGCCGCTCCGCGAGCAGCGCGTGCAGGCTCCAGGCTGCGAGCACCGCCATCGGCCCCAGCGCCGGCATGCGATAGCGCGGGCTGTAGAAGAACGCCAGCACCACGGCCAGCGGCACCAGGACCAGCAGGAGCAGCGGCAGCGTGTCGCGCCAGCGGCGCCATACCAGCAGCAGCATGGCGAAGGCCGGGAAGGTGATCCAGGCCGCGGGCAGGGGCGCGAGCAGCAGCGTGGGCCAGAGGCCCTCGCGCCGGTCCCGGCCGCCCGCGAGGTACACGTCGCCGTAGTGCTGTCCGGTGAAGAACCAGCGCGCCTTGCGCAGCAGCAGCGCCGCGGCGGCGCCGGGCTCGCTGGCCCAGTAGGCGAGGCCGCGGCGCAGGAAATACGCGCTGGTGCGCCGCCAGCCGCCGCTCGCCACGCCGCCCGCGCCGTGCGCGTCCCCCGCGCCTGCGGCGTCTTGCGCGGCCTCCGCGGCCACACGGAAGGCGTCGCGGTTCTGCTGCACGCGGTCCGCGGTGACACCCGGGATCGGGTGGTACGTGCCGTCGGCGCCGGCAGCGTTGCCGTGGGAGAAAGTGACGCCGCCCTGCGCGCTGACCGCGATCCACTCGCCGCTCGCCACGCGGTTGTGCAGCGTGGCCGGTGCGATCGTGAGCAGCGCTGCGGCCGCCGCCGCGGCCGGGGCGTGCCAGCGCGATGCGGGCGCCGGAGCCGTCAGCGCCAGCCACGCGACCAGCACCGGGATGGCCGCCAGCAGCGGCGGATTGGCCAGCACGTTCAGGCCCGTCATCACGCCGAAGACCACGATCCCGCCGGGCCGGCGTTGCGGCGCGACGCGCAGCGCCTGCCACAGCAGCGCGGCGGCCAGCAGCGCCTGCAGCGAGTCGTTCAGGATGCGACCGGTGGCTTCCGCCGGATCCGCCAGGAGGAGGTAGAGCAGCGCCGCCCCGAGGCCCGCCTGCGGCGAAACCAGCCGCCGGCCCGAGCAGGCGAGCAGCGCGGCCGTGGCCAGGCGCATGAGGCCTTGCAGCACGTACGCCGCCAGCAGGCCGCCCCCGCAGGCGCGCACCAGGCCGAGGAAGTACGGATACAGCGGCGCGGACAGGAAAGGCGTGTCGCCCACCAGCCCGCCCCCGGCGATGTCGCCGGCCCAGGACCAGTACACCCTGGCGTCGTCCAGCGGCACGCGCGCCAAGGGGTTGTGCGCCCAGTGCCCGGCCAGGATCAGGCCTTGCTGGAGCGCGCCCAGCGCCAGCAGCGCCAGCAGCCAGCGGCGCCAGCGCGCCGGCCCGTTCACCCGTGCCTCCGCCACAGCGCCGTGCGCGGCACGCTGCGCCCGATCAACATGAACGGCAGCAGCAGGATCCCGGCGCCGAATCCGCCGACGTGGGCCCAGAAAGCCACGCCGCCGACGTCCCCCGCGCTGCCGAGCGTCATGCTGCCGGACACGACCTGGATGAGGATCCACAGCCCGAGGAAGACCACGGCGGGGATCTGCACCAGGTCCACCAGGAAGAACAGGAACACAAGCGTCGTGATGCGGGCCCGCGGAAACAGCAGGAAGTACGCGCCCATGACCCCGGAGATGGCCCCGGAGGCGCCCACGGTGGGGATCTCCGAGGCCGTTGCGGTGAGATGGTGCAGCGCGGTCGCGCCCAGGCCGCAGGCCAGGTAGAAGATGAGGAAGCGCAGGTGTCCGAAGCGGTCCTCCACGTTGTCGCCGAACAGCCACAGCATCCACATGTTGCCGACGACGTGCATCCATCCGGCGTGCAGGAACATGCTCGTGATTGGGGTCAGCCATACGCCGCCGACCACGTGCCCGTCCGTGACCAGCTGCACCTCGCCCGAAAAGCGTGCCGGAATGAAGCCGAAGCTGTGGAACAGGTCCTCCAGCGCGCCGGGCGGGAGGGTGAGCTCGTACACGAACACCAGCAGGTTGACCGCGATCAGGGCCAGCGTGATCAGCGGGGTCCCGTGGCGCGGATTGTCGTCGTGGAGCGGAAACATGCGCGGGCCGGCAGCTCCGAAGCAGTCTAGGGCCGCTGGCCCGGTGCCGCCGGGGGCGGGGCTAGAATCCGGGCGGCGTTGCTCCTAAACCCTTGGCCCCCAACTGGAAACGGCAAGCATGATCACCCAACTCCTGGTTCCTTTCGGCACCGCGCTCCAGGACGCCGCCGGCAGCAGCATCGGCATGGACCTGCTCCACACCTTCATCCGCTGGCTGCACATCCTGGCCGGCATCGTCTGGATCGGCCACCTGTACTTCTTCAACTTCGTGAACGCCAACTTCGCGCCGACGATGGACGCGGAGACCAAGCGCAAGGTGGTGCCGCAGCTCATGCCGCGCGCGCTGTTCTGGTTCCGCATGGGCGCCGCCACCACCTGGATCACCGGCGTCCTCCTGTTCGGGCTGGTCTACATGATGAGTCCGGCGGTGATGCAGTCCACGGTGCTGCTGGATGACGGCACCACCAAGGAGGTCATCTCCAACCGCACGTGGTGGATCCTGACCGGCGCGCTGTTCGGCACCATCATGGCCTACAACGTGTGGTTCATCATCTGGCCCAAGCAGAAGCGCATCATCACGGCGGTGCGCGACGGCCAGAAGCCGGAGGACGCCTGGGTGAAGACCGCCACCAAGGCCAGCAAGGTCAACACCTACCTGTCGGTGCCCCTGCTGCTGACCATGGTCAGCAACAGCATCCCGACGCTGTTCAGCGACCGGGTCATGGGCCTGCCGAACCTGGCGTTCCTGGGCGTCATGATCGTGATCGGCCTCCTCACCGTGTACGGCTGGTACAAGATCGCGCCCGGCGTCAAGGGCTTCTAGACGGCCATCTCTGGAGCAAACCCGGCTGCAAGCCTAGGACCAGGCATGGCCAGCACCTCCCTGCGATTCCTCCTGGCGGCGGTCGGGCTTGCGGCGGCGTGTGGCGGCGAGGAGGCACCTGCGTCCGCTGGCACTGGTGGCGCGGAGCAGGATGCCGCCGCGCCCCAGGGCCCGCCCCCGGATCCCGGCACCTACGGAACGATCGCGGGCGTGGTGAAGTTCGAGGGCGAGGTGCCGCCCAATCCGATGGAAGGGATCGGCGTGGCGCCCACCTGCGCCGCGCACCACCCCGGAGGCAAGTACACGCGGGAGTGGTACCTCGTGCGCGACGGGCGCGTGCAGAACGTCCTGGTCTACGTGCAGCGCGGGCTGCCGAAGGGCCTGGCGTTCGAGGTCCCGCGCGAGTCGGCCCGTCTGGATCAGGTGCATTGCGTGTTCGTGCCGCACGTCCTCGGCATGCGCGTCGGGCAGCCCCTGGTCTTGAGCAGCAGCGACGCGGAGGCGCACAACGTCAACCTCCAGTCGAAGCTGGGGCAGGGGATCAACACCAACATGGCGCCGCGCCAGACCGGCCTGACCCACGAGTTCCGGCGCAACGAGGTGCCCGTGCTCGTCACCTGCGACGTCCATCCGTGGATGACGGCGTTCCTCGGCGTGTTCGACCACCCGTACTACGCCGTGACCGGCGCCGACGGCACGTTCCGCTGGGACAGCGTGCCTCCGGGCGAGTACACGCTGCGCGCCTGGCACGAGAAGCTGGGCCCGCAGGAGCAGAAGCTCACGCTGGCGCCGAACGGCAGCGCCAGCGTGGAGTACGTGTACCGGGCGCAGTAGCTAGAAGCTCAGGCCGACGCCCAGGAACGGGCCGGAGAACTCCAGGTCCATGGTGACGGAGTCCTTGCTGGTGAAGTCGCCGTCCAGCTCCATGGAGGTGTACCTCCAGCCGAGAACGGCCTCCACGGGCCGCACCGGCGTGTAATAGATGGCCGCCATCATGTCGAAGAAGGTGGCGTCGTACTCGTCGACCTTGACGTCCATGCCGGTGATCTCGCCGCCGGCGCGCAGGATCTCGGGCAGGATGGCGACGTCGGCGCGCACGCCGACGACGGGGACGATGACCTGGTCGTCGAAGCGGGCGCTGGCGCCGCTGCCGCTGTCGGTCAGGCTGATGTCGGCGTCCAGGTAGTGACCGCCGACCAGCGCGCCCACGCGGAACTGCCCGTTGTTGACCACGTCCAGGCCGCCGGTGGCCTTGACCGCGCGCACGTCGAAGTCCGATTGCACGGCGCCGCTGAACTGCTGGCCCAGGAAGGCGCCGTTGAAGCTGCCATCCGCGGTCTCGGAGTAGTCGAAGCCGGAGAGCGCCAGCTCGAGCGGGGCGAAGCCGGCGCGCACTTCCGCCGCGGAGCTGAGCGTGTGGCTGCCCTGGCCCACGCGGTCCACGTTGAAGCTGCCCGAAGTGCTGCCGCCGCCGGCCTGGGTGCGCGTGGACACGCTGCCGCCCAGGTTGCTGTAGTAGCCGGCCGCGTAGCCGTTGGCGTGCACGCCGCCCCAGCGGGCGTCGCTGGGCACGACGCAGGCAGGGATGGCCAGAGCCAGGAGCGAGAGGGTGCGGATGAGCTTCGGCATGGACGCCGGGGTCGCGGGTCGCAGCGCCTACGCGCGCAGCAGTCCGGTGCTGGCCGGCTTCACCTTAACCGGCGCGGGTCCCCGCGGGAAGGCGGGCACTGAAGGCCAGGAAGTCGGCGGTGCTGCGGGCGCAGCGCTCCCAGGTGAAGGCGGCGGCGCGGGCCAGCGAGCCGGCGCGCGCTCGATCCAGGCGGCCGCTGTCCAGCAGCAGGCGGTCCAGGGCGCGGCGGAACGATTCGGGCTGGGCCGGATCGGCCGCCGGCCAGACGTCCCCCGCCAGTTCTTCCAGGCAGGTTCCGGAGGACACGAGGCCGGCCGCCCCGCAGGCCATGGCTTCCAGCACCGGCAGGCCGAAACCCTCGTAGTAGGAGGGCACGAGCACGGCGGCGGCGGTGGCGTAGAGCGCCGGGACGTCGTCGCGCGGCACGGCGCCCAGCCAGCGCACATGCGCGTGGACGCCGAGCTGGCGCGCCAGGGCCTCCAGGGCCGACTGGTAGCCGGGCTCCGCGCCGCCGGCGAACACGAGCAGCAGGCCGGAGGACCGCGCCGCGCTCGTGGCGAAGGCGCGCAGGCTCGTCTCCGGGTTCTTGTGCCGGTCCAGGCGACCGAGCTGCAGCACGTACGGCCGGTGCAGGGCGTGGCGCGCGAGCACCGGCGCCACCTGCTGCGCGGGCAGCGGCCGGAAGCGTGCGTGATCCAGACCGTGCGGGATCACGGCGGTGCGCTCGCCCGGGAACGCCGGAAAATGATGCCGCAGCCGGCGCCGGCCGAACTCGTTCAGACACACGATGGCGTCGGCCCGGTGCACTGTCTCGCGCAGGCGCGCGCTGCGGATGCGGGCCCAGCGCGGATCGGTGTGCTCCACCGCGTCCAGGCCGCGCAGGTCGTGCAGCGTGAAGCTGCGCGGCACGCGCGCGAGCGCGGGCAGGCGCACACCAAGGCCGTGGAACGCGTCCAGATCCCGGCCCGGCCGCAGCACGGGCTCCAGCAGCCAGCGCCGCGGCTGCTGCTCCAGCAGGTCCGCAACGCTGCGCCGCCGCCACCAGCGCCGGCCGCGGATGTAGAGCACGGCGTCGATCTCCGGCGCGGCCTGCGGCAGGGCCGCGAGCAGCGCGCGCACGTACGCGGCGATGCCGCGGCCGTGGTCCTTCACGGCGCTGCTGACGTCAAAGCCGACGCGGAGTCGGGTCATGGCTGCGGTGCGCCGCCGAGCAGGCGGCGCGGCATCCAGCGATGGCGCCGGCGCGCGGCTTCGCGCAGCAGCGGGCGCACGTGCGCGCGCCACATCTCGCGCCGGCTCCAGCGCGGGTCGTAGGCGCGCAGCGCGCGCAGGCGCTCGCTGGCGCGCACCTCCGGCGGCAGGCCCGCGTGCAGCGCGGCCAGGTCGCGGCGCGCCAGCTCTGGCGGCACCGCGCGGCGCAGGAAGCGGTTGCGGTCGTGGTCCACCAGGATGAAGTCGTGCCGCTCCGGATCGACCAGCAGGTTGCTCGGCTTCAGGTCGCGGTACGCCACTCCGGACAGGTGCAGGCGGCGCACCAGCCGCGCCAGCTCACGCAATAGCGCCGCGCGTTGCGCGCCGCGCACGCGCAGCACCGCCTCGTGCAGCGGCAGGTGGCCCGGCAGATCTTCCAGCACCAGCCAGGATCCGGCGCCGGGCCGCGACCAGGCCGCCAGCGGCTGCGCCGCGGGAAAGCCGCGGCGCAGCAGGCGTTCGGCCGCGTCCAGGTTGCGCAGCGCCTTCGAGCGGCCCAGCGCGTCGCGCGGATCCAGGGCCTTCGTGCGCCGGAAATGCTTCACCACCAGCGGTCCGCCGCCGCCGGCGACGCGCACCACGCTCGAGCGGTCGCCCAGCTTGAGCGGCGCGTGCCCGGCGGCGGCGGCGGCTTCCAGCTCCGGCGCCGCAGCGGCCAGCGCCGGCTGCCGCCAGACCTGCGGGTGCAGTCCGCGCTGCTCGCGGCGCTGCTGCCGGCGTGCACGCCGGTCCAGGTTGCACTGGTGCTCGCGAAAGCGCTTCCAGCCGGCGGCGGCGGCGCCGGCGGCCCAGGCCTTGGTCTCCGGCGGCGCCGGCGCGGCACCGCGCAGGCGCTGCAGGTAGGCGCGGCCGAAATGCAGCAGCGCGCGCGGGGGAAGCGGCAGCAGGGAGGCGAGCAGGTGCCCCAGGTCCGCGCCGGAAGCCGCTTCCTCCCGGCCGCGGCGCAGGCGGCGCAGGCGGCGCAGATCGGTCCACAGCACGGCGCCGTCGCTGGCGCGCAGCGCGTTGCGAACGTGCAGATCGCCGTGCAGCAGCCGGGCGGCGTGGAACATGGCCACGGACTCGGCCAGAGGCTCGCACAGCGCCCAGGCGCGCTCGCGGTCCAGGGCCGCGTCCACTCCGGCGTCCTGGCACAGCAACCAGGCCTTGCCACCGGCTTCCAGCGCCGCCCAGGCGCGCACCGCCGGCGCGCCGGCACGGCGCGCGACGGCGGCCGCTGCGAACTCCGAGCGCGCCTGGCGCAGGGCCCGCCGCCCGGCGCCGTATTCCTTGACGAACAAGCTGTCACCCCATGGGCCGGCCTGGAACAGGCGCAGGTAGCGGCGCCCGCCCACCCCCTGGCCGCACGCCTGCGCCAGCTTCGGGTCGGGCGCGAGTCCGGAAGGCCACTGCGGATCCAGGAACGGGTTCGCCACGAGCGCGGCTAGAGTGTGACGCAATGGCGGCCGGCGACCAAGTCCCGCTTTCCGTCTGCATCATCGCCCAGGACGCAGAATCGCAGCTGGAAGCCTGCGTGCGCAGCGTGCCGTTCGCCCGCGAAGTCGTCGTCCTGGACGGCGGCTCCTGCGACCGCACCATGGACCTCGCCCGCTCCCTGGGCGCACGCGTCGAGCAGCGCCCTTTCGACGGCTTCGTGTCCCAGAAGAACGCCGCGCTGTCCCACGCGCGCTGCGACTGGGTGTTGTCCCTGGACGCCGACGAGCGCATCTCCGAGCCGCTGCAGCATGAGATCACGGCCTTGTTCCAGGGCGGCGCGCCCGCGGCTGCCGGCTACGACATGCCGCGGCGCGCCTACCACCTGGGCCGCTGGATCCGCGGCGGCGGTTGGTACCCCGACCACAAGCTGCGCTTGTTCCGCCGCGACCGCGGACGCTTCGGTGGCGAGGATCCGCACGATCGCGTGCTCGTGGACGGCCCGGTGGGCCGCCTGCACGGGGACATCCTGCACTATCCGTACCAGGACCTGTTCGATCACATCACGCGCATGGACCGCTACACCAGCCGGGCCGCGCACGCCAGCCTGGCGCAGGGGCGGCGCCTTCCGCTGCTGCGCATGCTGGCGCAGCCGCCGCTGCGCTTCCTCAAGGCCTACCTGCTGCGCGGCGGCTTTCGCGACGGCCGCGCCGGCTTCGTGCTGGCGTGCATGGCCAGCATGTACGAGCTGATGCGCTACGCCAAGCTGTGGGAGCTGCAGCGCCAGGCCCGTGAACGCTGAAGCGCGCGCCCGGTGGACCGCGCCGGTGGCCGCCCTTGCGGGCGCCGGCGCCCTGGGCGTGGTGGACGGCCTGCTGCGCCGCGGCCTGCCCGAGGGCGGCTTCCTGCGCGAGATGCTGCTGGTCACGGTCGCGGGGAACCTGCTGGTGGCCCTGCCGCTCGCCGCCCTCGTAGCGCTGGCGCAGCGGCTGGGCGCGCCGCCGGCGCGCCCGGGAACCGCGTTCTGGCTGGGGGTCGGGCTGGCCGCCGCGCCCTGCGCCAGTGCCTGGCTGCCCGACGAACCCTACGGCTGGGCGGCGGCGGCGCTCCTGTGGGCGGGAGCACCGCTGCTCGGCCGCCGCCTGGCGCCGCCGGCCCAGCTGCATCCGCTGCTGGCGGCGGCCTGCGCCCTGCTCGCGCTCGGCTTGTGGCTGGCGCCGTCTTCCCTGGAACGGGCCGGCGCGCCGCCGGAGCTCGCGCGCGGCGCGCCCGGCGCAGCGCCGGCTGCCGCCGGCCCGGACATCGTGCTGGTGAGCGTGGACACACTGCGCGCCGATGCGCTGCGCCAGCAGGCGGCGTCCCTGCCGCAGCTCTCGGACCTGCGCGCGTCCGGGATCGATGCCGACTACGCGCTCGCGCCGAGCAATCAGACCGGCCCGGCGCACGCGACCTTGTTCACCGGGCTGCCGGTGCTGGAGCACGGCATGCGCCACAACCACCAGGTGCTGGACGCGTCGCTGCCGACGCTGGCGGAGCGTCTGGCCGCAGGCGGCTACCGCAGGGCTGCCGTGGTCAGCAACCCGGTGCTGCGCGCCGGGGCCGGCTTTGCGCGCGGCTTCGAAGCCTACGACGACCATGCAGTGGCCGCGTTCGGCGATCTCCTGAGTTTCAGCCGGGCGGTGGACAAGCACACCTGGGCCGGCTGGATCGTGCCGGCCCGGCGCCTGACGCCGTGGCTGGCGCGCGCGCTGCTGCACTTCCAGTCCGCGGGCGAGCCGGCCCAGCTCACGCGGCGCACGACCGACAGCGCCCTGCATTACCTGCGGGCCCTGCAGCAGGAAGAGCAGCCGTTCTTCCTGTTCGTGCACTACATGGATCCGCACCATCCGTACCGGCCGGCGGCGGACGCGCGCGGCCGGTTCTACCGCGCGCAGGAGATGCCGGCGCGCTACGCCGGCGACGCTCCGGGCAGCGACGCCCTGCTGCGCCGGCTGCAGGCGGACCTGCAGGCCGGCGTCCCGGAGGCCGTGGCCGGCGCCGCGCGCCAGCACGAGCTGTACTGGGAGGAGCTGCTGCTGGTGGACCAGTGCCTGGGCGAGATCCGGGCGCAGCTGCGCGACGGCGGCCGCCCCACGGTGATCCTCGTGACCTCGGACCACGGCGAGCAGTTCGGTGAGCACGCGCTCATGCTGCACGCCAACTCCATGTACGAGCCGCTGCTGCGCGTGCCGTTCCTGCTGGCCGGGCCTGGCGTCGCGCCGCAGCGCTACGCCGAGCCGCCGCACCTGGAGGACGTGGCGCCGACGCTGCTGTCCCTGGCCGGGCTGCCGGCGGCGGACCTGCCGGGGGCCGATCTCGCGGCCGCGCCGCCGCCGGCGCGCCCGCACGTGGCCTGCGACCACCAGCAGATCGGCGTGCGCGCCGGCGGCTGGAAGCTCATCGGCGACCTGACCGTCGGGCGTGCGGGTGCGCGCGTGCAGGTGCGCGCCCTGTTCCACCTGGAGCTCGATCCGGACGAGCGCGCGGACCGTCTGGCGCAGGAACCGGGGCAGGCGGCGCGCCTGCGCGCCCTGGCGGAGGAGGCCCTGGCGGGCGCGCGCGCGCCGGCGCCGGCGGAGCTGAGTGCGGAGGAGGAGCGCCTGCTGCACGAGGTCGGCTACGCCGCGCCGGGCGGCTGAGTCATTCGTCGCCGCCGACGTAGCCGAGCGCCTGCAGCTCCTGGCGCAGCTCTTCCGGCATCTCGTCGGTGGTCACCACGGTCGGCTGCAGCTGGAAGCGCTCGCGCAGCTCCGCCGTGGTGCGCCTCCAGGCCACGATGGCGTCGCGCGCCCGCTGCTCGAACTCCACCGCGCCGGCGCGCGGCGCGCGCTCCTGCGGATCGTCCTCCAGGTTGTACACCTCCAGCCGGCCGGCGACGCCGAGCGGCTCGTGCAGGTGCACCACCGCCTTCCACGGGCCTTCGCGGTAGGCGATCTGCGCCTTGTAATGGTTGTTCTCGGCCACCAGCGGGCGTGGCCGCGCCTCGGCTGCGGCCTGCGCCAGGTCCAGCACGCGCCCCTGGGCCGCCGCCGGGGGCTGCAGGCCCAGGGCGCCGAGCAGGCTGGGCGCGAGGTCCACCAGGTCCACCGGATCGGAACGGACCAGGCCGCGCGGTCCGTGGGGCACGTGCACCAGCAGCGGCACGTGCAAGGTTTCGTCGTACACCTGGGCGTGGGTGTACACGCCGTGCTCGCCGAACTCCTCGCCGTGGTCCGAGGTCACCATCACGATGGTGTGGTCCAGCAGGCCGTTCAGGCGCAGGTAGCCCAGCAGGCGCGCGAACTCCTCGTCCACCAGGGACAGTTCGGCGCGGTAGAGCGCACGCAGGAACTCGCGGTCCTCCGGGCCGAGCCCGGCCAGCGTCGGCTTGAAGAAGCGGTCGTGGATGTCGGTCAGCGCGTTGTCCACCTGGCCGGAGTCGGCGTAGGCACGCGCGTCGGCGAGCACCTGGCGCAGCGGTCCCTGGTAGTCCTTGGCGAAGCGCTCCTCGTAGCCGGGCGGCGGCAGGTAAGGCGCGTGCACCTGGTACGTGTGCAGGAACAGGAAGAACGGGCGGTCCCCGCGCCGCTGCTCCAGCCACTGCAGCGCCGCCGTGACGCGGTCCACGACCCCCAGGGTCTTGGAGTGGAAGTGCTGGAAGCCCTGGTCCAGCCCGCGGCTCTTCTGGATCCAGCCGCCGTCGGCGATGGCCGCCGTGGCATAACCGGCGTCGCGCAGGACCTCGGCCAGCGTGACGGCGGAGTCCGCGAGCCGGGGATGGGCGTTCTCGCCGTTCTGCAGCGGCACCTCGTTCCACACGCCGTGGGTGGCCGGATACGTGGACGTGAACAGGCTGGCGTGCGAGGGCGCCGTCATGGGGGACGGCGCGTACGCGTGCTGGAAGCGCACGTTTTCGCGCGCGAAGGCGTCCAGGTTGGGCGTGGTGTTGTCCGGGCAGCCGTAGCAGCTCAGCTGGTCGGCGCGCAGGGTGTCGATGACGAACACCAGGACGTTCGGGCGCTCAGGCCCGCTGACCTCGTCCTTGCCGCATCCGCAGGCCGCAGCGCCGAGCAGCGCCAGGAGCGCGATTCGCACGCGAGATTGTAGCGCCGGAACGCGCCGCCCCGGGGCCTCAGGCGAAGGGGATGAAGTGATCCCAGGCGCGCTCCTCGGTCTTCTCCGGCCGCCGCAGCAGTCCCATGCGGGCCGGACGCTCCGGGCGCCGGAACAGGCCGCGCCAGCCGCGGGCGGCCGGCGGAGCCGCCTCGCCGACGCCCTCGCAGCGGTAGCCGAGGTTGGTCTCGAAGAAGCGTACGGCGGTCCGGACCGAGGGCATCCACAGGTCGTCCACCACGATGAGCCCGCCCGGCGCCATCAGGCGGTGGAGGAAGTAGAGGTCCACGAACACGGCGTCGTAGTTGTGGTCGCCGTCCACGAACGCGAAGTCGAAGCGGCGTCCCTCCGCGAGCAGGCGCGGCAGCACGAGCTGGGAGTCCTCGCGATGGAACTCGACCAGGTCGCCCAGGCCGGCGCGACGCAGCGAGCGCAGCCCGGCATTGTCGAAACGCCAGCCCTGGCGAGGATCGATGGCGCAGTGGCGGACCTCCGGCTGGCCCGACCGCAGCAGCGCCTCGCAGATGAACAGGGCGGAGAGGCCGTAGGCGAGGCCCGTCTCGAGGCAGCGCACCGGCGCCGCCTGCACCACGATGTCACGCAGCAACTCTCCGGCGGGCTGAGTGATCCCGATCGGGAACAGCTCGAAGACGCGCCCGTTCTCGCCCTCGACCCGGCCCTGCCGATAGGTTTCCTCGATAAAAGCTCTCAGCGTGGCCGCGCTCGCCGGCATGGGTCTCGTCGGCTTAGTCTATCGGCCGTCCGGCGGCTAGAATTGCGACGCCTCGTTCCGCCAGCCCGTGCACCCGTTTCCGATCGTGCTGACCCTCGCCGCGAGCACGGGGCCCGCGGCGCTGCTCGGCGCGCTGTTCTTCGACCGCTTCGTCCTGCCCGGCTTCCTGCGGGAGACCGTGCTGGTGCAGGTCAGCGGCGCGTTGCTGGTTGCGGTGGCGCTGGGCCTGCTCGTGTTCGCGGTCCTGCGCGCCGCCCGGGTTTCCCGGCCGCCGGGCGGAATCCTGCTCGGGCTCGGCGTCGCGCTCGGTCTGCTGCCGGTGGCCATGCTGGGGCTCGCGCACGCAGCCGCGGTGGCGGCGCTGGCGGCGCTGGCGGCGCTGTGGCTGCTGCCGCCGCTCCGGCGCGCGACGCCTGCGCGGGCCGCGCTCGCGGCCCTGGCCGCGCCGGCCCCGCTCCTGTTGGCGTGGATGGCCTTCGCGCCGCCCTCGGGCGCCGTGGACCTGCCGGATGCCGGCGCCGCGCCGGCGGGCGGCCGCCCCGACATCGTCCTGATCTCGGTGGACACCTTGCGCGCGGATGCGGTGGCCGATCCCGCGGCGCCGCTGCCGGCGCTCGCGCGCCTGCGCGACCGCTCCCTGTGGGCCGAGTACGCGCTCTCCTCCAGCTCCTCCACGCGCCCGGCCCACTTCACCCTGCTGAGCGGCTGGAGCGCCCTCATGCACGGGGTGGCGGGCAACGAGTACGGCCTGCGCGCCGACGTCCCGATGCTGGCGGAGCGCCTGCGGGAGGCGGGCTACACGACCGCCGGCGTGGTCAGCAACGCCATGCTGCGGCGCGGCAGCGGCTTCGAGCGCGGCTTCGAAGTCTACGACGAGTCGCCGATCGTGCGCCGCGGCCCGCGCGAGGATTTCGAGGAGCAGGTCGTCCGCCGCTCCTGGTGGCGGTGGCTGGGGCTCGGCGAGTTCCCGGCGGCCGTGCGCGCCTGGCTCCACGGCTCGGGCTGGAGCGTGATCCACGGGGACAGCGGCAACGGCCGCCACACCACGGACTCCGCCCTGCGCCTGCTGCGCGCCCTGCAGGCGCAGGCGGCTCCCTACTTCCTGTTCGTGCACTACATGGATCCCCACGCACCGTACTGGCCGCCGGAGGCCACCGCCGGCCGGCTGTACGGCAGTCCCGAGATCCCGCAGCGCTACCGGCCCGGCGGCATCCTGCCGGGCGAGCACCGCATGCTGGTCCAGCTCGGCGAGGCCGCCGCAGCCGGCGACGCGCAGGCAGCCGGGCTGCTGCGCCAGATGCACGACCTCTACGGCGAGGAGGTGCTGTTCGTGGATGCCATGCTGGGCGAGCTGCTGGCGCAGGTCGAGGCCACCGGCCGTCCCACGGTGCTCGTGTTCACCTCCGACCACGGCGAGCAGTTCGGGGAGCATGGCCTCGTGCTGCATTCCAACTCGATCTACGAGAGCCTGGTGCGCGTGCCCTTCCTGCTGTCCGGTCCGGGCGTGTCCCCGGGCCGGCTTCCGGCGCCGCCGCAGCTCGAGGACGTGGCTCCGACCCTGCTCGCCTGCGCCGGGCTCGGCCACGACGATCTTCCCGGCCGCGATCTGCGCGCGCAGCAGCTCGCGGAAACCGGGCACGTGGAGCGCTACTCCCAGTGGATCGCTGTGCGCGACGGGCGCTGGAAGCTGCACGGCCTGCTGGACCGCGGCCCGGACGGGCGGCTGCGCGTGCAGGCGACCGCGCTCTTCGACCTCGCGGCGGACGCGGAGGAGAGCACCGATCTCCTGAGCGGGGAGCCTGAGGTGGCGGCGCGGCTGCTGGCACGCCTGCAGGAGGCCGTCGCCCGCGCGGACACCGGCGCCGAGGCGCGGCTGGAAACCGATCCACGCCACCTCCAGGCCATGCACGAGCTGGGCTACGCCGGCGAGGAGCAGTAGCGCGTGCTGCTGTTCCTCCTGGCCGGCGCCGTGCTGGTGGGCGCGGCGCAGGCGGTCGTGCATCCCGGGCTGGAGACGGCGCGCTTCTGGCGGGAGGGCCTGCTGCTGCTGCTGGCCGGGAACATCGCCGTGGCGGCGTTGTTCGGCGGCCTGACGGCGCTCGCCTGCCGCCGGCTCCGCCGGCCGGCGCCTGCGCCCGGGACGGCTTTCCTGCTCGGAGCGGCGGCAGCGCTGCCGCCGCTGCTCGCCTGCTTCCTGCCCCAGGAGGGCTACGGCTGGCTCGGCCTGCCGGCCGGCGTGTTCCTGGCGCTGTGGCTGGGACCCCGGCTGCCGCTGCCGCGGCCGTTCGCTGCGGCGGTGGTCGCGCTGGGCCTGGCGGCGCTCCCGGTCCTGGCATTGCTGCCGCCGGCCTCGCTGGCGCCCGGGACGCAGCCGCCGCTGCCGGCGCAGCCGGTCTCCGCCACGGTCCCCGCCGCGGCCCCCGACATCGTCCTGATCTCCGTGGACACGCTGCGCGCGGACCGGGTGCTGGAGCTGGCGCCGCTGCTGCCGAACCTGACGCGCCTGCGCGAGCAGGGCCTGTGGCACGAGTATGCCTTGTCCTCCAGCAACCAGACCTCTCCCGCGCACGCCACCATGCTGAGCGGGCAGAGCGCGCTGCAGCACGGCGTGCGCAACACGGTCGAGCGCATGCGCCCCGGCACCTCCCTGGTCTCGGAACGGCTGCTCGCCGCCGGCTGGCGCACGGCGGGTGTGGTCAGCAACGGCTTCTTGCGCGCGGGAACCGGCTTCCAGCGCGGCTTCGAGGCCTACGACGACGGCGCCGCGGTCGGGATCGGCGTGCGCAGCGAGTTCCGGCGCTGGGTGGACAAGAAGACCTGGACCGGCTGGCTGGTGCCCGAGGAGGCACTGCGGCGCTGCATCGAGCAGAAGCTGGTGCCGCGCCGCGGCGAGGGCGGCCGCACCGACCACAGTCTGGTCACGGAGCGGGCCCTCCGCTACATCCGGGAGCTGCAGCGCGGCGAGCGCCCGTACTTCCTGTTCGTGCACTACATCGATCCGCATCATCCGTACACGCCGGCGCCGTCGGTGGCCGGGAGGCTGGCCGGACCGGCGCCGCTGGCGCCCGGTTACGACGATCCCACGGACTGGAGGCAGCCGGCCTTCGTGCGCGGGCTGCGCGACCAGCTCCAGCACGAGCGCGCGGAGGCGCGCGGCGTGCTCCAGCACCTGAGCCGCCTGTACGACGAGGAAGTGCTGTACGTGGACGCGCTGCTGGGGCGCCTGCTGGCGGCGCTGGAGGAGGGCGGCCGGCCCACCGTCATCCTGTTCACCTCCGACCACGGCGAGCACTTCGGCGAACACGCGCTCACGCTGCACAGCTGTTCGCTGTACGAGGAGCTGGTGCGGGTCCCGTTCGTCCTGGCCGGCCCGGGCGTGCCAGCGCGGCGCCTGGAGCAGCCGCCGCAGCTCGAGGACGTGGTGCCCACGCTCCTGGACCTGGCCGGACTGCCGTGCGACGGCCTGCCCGGCCGCTCGCTGCTGCGCGGCGCGCCCGGGGAGCGGCCCCACCTCGCGCGTTACAACGAGCACATCAGCGTGCGCGCGGGCGGCTGGAAGCTGCTGGCCGAGTGGCACTTCCGCGACGGCCAGAACGTGCTGCTGCCGCGCGAGCTGTACGCCGTGGACGCGGATCCGGCAGAGGCGCGCGACCGCCTCGCGGAGGAGCCGGAGACGGTGGCGCGCCTGCTCGCCCTCGCGCACGACATGATCCGCTCCGCGGGCGCGCGGCCGGACGCGCGCGGCCTCACCGACGAGTCCGACCAGGCGTTCGTGCACGAGCTCGGCTACGCCGGAGAAGACAACTGAGCCGGCGCACACCGGCCCAGCAGGGCGCGCAGGCGCGCTTCGGTGCGCTGCAGATACAGCTCCGGATCGAACAGGCGGCGCGCGTTCCCGGACGCCTGCCGGGCCGCGCTGCGCAGCGCGCTTTCCCGGGCCGGGTCGCCGAGCGTGCGCTGCAGCGCCTCGGCCACGCGCTCGGGCCGCAGCGGGTCCACCAGGATCCCTCCGCCGCAGCGTGCCAGCACTTCGGCGGGGCCGCCGTGGTCGCTGGCGACGACCGGGGTGTCCCGCAGCAGCGCTTCCACCGTCGCCAGGCCGAAGGGCTCGCACAAGGGCAGGTACAGCAGCGCCCGGCTGCCGCGCAGGCGCACGTCGGCTTCCGGGTTGCTGAGGAAACCGTGCAGCAGGACCCGCTCCTGCAGTCCGCGGTCCGCGAGCCGGGCGCGGAACGGCGGCGCGTCCGTGCCCGGGCCCCAGACATGCCAGGTCAGGTCGGGGAGGGCCCGGCGCCGGGCCAGCTCGGCCGCGGCCGCCAGCACTCCGTGCAGGTTCTTGTTGGGGTTGCCGCCGCTGATGACGGCCAGGCCGCGGCGCTCGGCGCAGGCGGGATGCGGCGCCGGCGCGGGGACGCCGAGATCGAGCACCTCGGGGCTGCGCCGGTACACGCGCGCGAAGGCCTGTGCGCTGCAGCTGCTGTTGACGAACACGTGGCGCGCGCGCCGCGCGCAGCGGCGGTCGTGGCGCCGCTCGCGCCAGCGCCGCAGCGCCCGGCGTGGATCCCGGAGCGGAGCGGTCGACTGCGCCTGCAGCGCAGCCAGCGCCGGATGGTCACGGTCGGCGCCGTCCCGGTGCCGGGCGCGCTCCAGCCAGGCGTCGGTGACGGGCGCGTACAGGCGCCGCGGCGGCTCGTGGCACAGCCATACGACCGGCGCGCGGGTGTGCGCGGTCCACCACAAGGCGAGATCGCCGTGCGCGTACACCAGCGGCCAGCGGTCGAGCTCGTGGCGGAGTTCACGGGCGAGGTTTCGCGCGCGCTGCAGGTGGCCTGCCTGCGGGACCGCCGGCACGAGACGAACCAGCGCCTCGGCTTCCGCCAGTTCCGGCCACAGCTCCGGGCGGAAGGCCGCCGTGTACAGCGCCACGGCGTGCCCGCGGCGCGCCAGCCCGAGCGCGGTCCACACGGCCACGGCTTCGGCCCCCCCGCGCTGCGACAAGTCCGCGGCCACGACGGCCAGCTGCAAGGGCGCGGTCACAGGCCCAGCGACTCGAGGCAGCGGCCCTTGTGCACGTGATAGCGCAGGTCCCGGCGCAGGGCCTCGAGGTCCGCGCCGCCGCGCGCGCCGCGGCGGCGCTCGCGGGAGCGCAGCCACTTGACCAGCGCGCGCCAGGCCAGCGCCGGGCGCCGGCCTCCGGCCGCCAGCTGCTCGGCCGCCAGCAGGCGTCCGAGCCGTTGCCAGCGCTGTGCCAGCGCCGCGGCGTCCAGCTCTTCGAGCGTGAAGCTCCGGACCGCGGTGGCGCCGGCGCAGTAGTACAGGCCGCGCTCGCGGCGGATCGCCTCCAGCCAGTCCCCGTCCCGGCCGGAGCGCGGCGTGTCCGTGCGCACGGCCAGCAGGTGACGCGGCCGCGGCGCCGGATCGGCGGGCGTCACGGGGCGTTCCGCCAGGCCCAGGTCGTAGCGCTCCACCACCTCGAGACCCTGGTCCAGCGCCTCGCGCAGCACGCGCGGCGCCGCCGGCGGCAGGCGCGGGAACACGCGCCCCGCGGCCAGCGCCTGGCCGGAATCCATGATGCAGCGGCGCAGCCGCTCCACGCAGCCGGGCAGGCATTCCAGGCCGGCGCTGATCAGGATGAGGCAGCGGCCCCGGGCCGCGCCCCAGGCCGCCTGGCGCACGCTCCAGGGGCTCCAGCGCGCCGGCTGCACGGCCCGGAGGGGCGCCATGCGAGTGCCCGCCTGGCGCGCACCCGCGCCCGAGCGGCTCACCACCAGCGCCTCCCAGGGGACGGCGACGGTCTGGGACGCGAGGCTGAGCAGGCTACGCGCCAGGCCCGGTCCCGGATCTTCTTCCAGCAGCGCCACGGTGAGCTCCGGCGCGCGGGCAGGCGGCTGCGGGCTCATGCCGTGAGGTGGCGCGCCTTCTCCAGGGGATTGAGACGCAGCCCCACGTGCAGGCGCATGTCCTGCGGCGCGTAACCGGCGAAGTCGAGAATGGCACGCTGGCCGGATTCGGAGTTGAGCGCGTCCATGGGGAACACGCGCACTGCGTCGGGACGCGCCTGCTCCCAGGCGCGCGCTGCGGCGTAATACGAGTCCCAGTAGCGCTCCACGGCGGCGCGCTTGTCCGCCAGCCCGAACTTCGGAAAACAGTGGTCCCAGGGATCGCACTGCCACTCCAGCCCGTCGTGCTCGGTCCAGTGGTGGCGCGGGCCGCTCCAGCGCCACAAGCTGTCCACGGTCTCCGCGCGGTCGCGCTGCAGGCACATCAGGCGTGCCGACGGGCAGCGCGCCAGCAGGTGCTCCACGGCGTACAGGTAGCCAAAGGCGACGTCGCCGTACGCGTCCATGCCGGAGCGGGCGGCCAGATCCAGCAGCGCGTCCACGAAGGGCTCGCCGCCGCGCGCCGGCAGGTCGTAGCCGAAATACTCGTGCGTCACCGCGGTCCGCGGCTGGCGGTTCAGCAGCTCGGCCAGGGACGTGGTGCCGCAACGCCCGGACCCGAGCCCGATCAGGACCCGCGTGGTCCGGCGCGCGGACGCCAAGGGCGACGCGGACGTCACGGGCGACGCGGGCGGCTCGGACGCAGCAGGTGCGGCGCGCTGCACGGGATGCACGCTGGCTGCACGCCTCGTGGAGAAGTCATGCTCTTATACTCTAGGCACTTTGGTCCCCGGCAAGCAGAGCGACCTCTGGCCGATCGCGACCTCGGCGCCGTTCCGGCTTCTGGTGTGGCCCCGCTACGACTTCGCCGAGGAGCTCGAGTACTTGTTCCGCGAGTTCGGCTCGGTGGCGCGACGCCACCGCCGGGGCTTGGCCCTGTGCTTCCGGCACGACCCGGAGCACGATCCGCCTCCCGCCGCGGCGCGGCGGGCGCTGCGGCGGGCGCGCCGCAAGGTGTTCGGCTGGGGTCGCAAGCCGTCCTGCTGCTTCGTGGGCGGCGCGATCCCGGAGCGGGAGCTGCCGCGGCTGGGACGCGCCGTGCACGCCGTGGCCGCGCTGCCCTCGGCCAATGAGAGCGAGCGCACCGCCTTCTACCTGGCCCTGGGCGTGGACCTGGTGGCCGACGGCGCCGCCCTCGAGTCTGCGTATGCAGCCCGCAGCGCCCCGCCCACCGGCGGGTGGGAGGTGTATGGAGAGGCACGCCGGGTCCCGGTGCAGGTGAACGGACTTCTGCTGGAACTGTGCTACCCGCACACGCCCGGAATCCTGCCGTACCTGCACGGCGTCCTCGCCGGTGGCGAGTATCCGCTGCTGGCGCAGCCCGACTACCAGGCGCGCGTGATCGTGGACGTCGGCGCCCACGTCGGCTGCGCCGCGCTGTACTTCGCCACCTCGTATCCACGGGCTGCCGTCTACAGCTTCGAGCCGGCGCAGGCCAGTTACCGTTTCCTGGAGGAGAACTGCCGCCAGCTCCCCAACATCCGCTGCTTCCCCTACGGCCTGCACGAGCGCGACGGCACGCTGCCCCTGCGCTACGGCGCCACCAGCTCCATGCAGAACTCGCTGTCCATAAGTCCCGACACGCGCGCGGAGGGGGAGACCGTGGACTTGCGTCGCGCCAGCGCCGAGCTGCGCCGCCTCGGCCTGAGCGAGGTGTCGATCCTGAAGGTGGACACGGAAGGCTGCGAGCTGCCGATCCTGCGCGACCTGGGCGAATGGCTGCCGCGCACCGACATCCTGTACCTGGAGTATCACTCCGAGGAGGACCGCCGGGCGCTGGACGAGCTGCTGGCGCCGCACTTCCACTTGTGCCGCGCGCGCGCCGACCGCGTGCACCGCGGATCCAACGTGTACGCGGCCCGGCGCCTGATCGAGCGCTTTCCGGCGCTGGCGGAGCCGCGCCTGGAGGCCCCCTCGCCGGCTAGGGGCTGAACCGTGCCGGGACCGGCTGTCACCGTGCTGGTCGCCACGCTCGGCGAGAACCCGCTGCTGCCCGAAGCACTGCGGCAGGCGCAGGAACAGGCCGCCGCGCTGCCGGCGGAAGTGCTGCTGGTCGTGAATGCGCCGGAAGCGGCGTTTCCGGCGGCGTACCGCGACGCCTGGCGCGCGCTGGCGCACCGCGTGCTGTTCGAGGAGCGCTCCGGCAAGTCGCACGCGCTCAACCGTGGCGTCGCCGAGGCGCGCGGCGCGATCGTCGCCTTCCTGGATGACGACGCCACGCCCGCTCCGCGCTGGCTGGAGTCCATCACGGCGCCGCTGCGCGCCGGCGCCTCCGGGGTCGCCGGATGCGGCGGCCGGGTGCTGCCGGTGTATCCGGCCGGCGGCCCGCCGGAGTGGTACCGCCGGATCGTGGCGCGCGGCCCCAGCACGTTCCTCGGCCCCTATCACGATCTTGGCCCGCTCCCGCAGGAGTACCGGCGCGGGATCTTCCTGGCGCCCTTCGGCGCCAACTGCGCCTATCGGCGCGAGCTCCTGCTCCAGTACCCGTACCGCGCGGAGCTCGGCCCCAGCCGTGCCACCGGCTTGCGCGGCGGCGAGGACACCGAGGTCGCCTGCCGGCTGCGTGCGCACGGCTGGCGTCTGCTCTACTGCCCGGACGCCGTGGTCTACCACCCGGTGGAGCCCGCGCGCATGACGCGCGACTACGTGGCGCGGGGCTACTACATCCAGGGGGTCGAGAACGTGCGCATGCGCCGCATTCTCGGCGAGGTCACGATCGCCGCCGGGTACGCGCGCGTGCGCCTGGCGCGCTCCTGGGCGCGCTGGGCTCTGGCCAGCCTGCTGCGCCGCCGCAGCCGCCACCGCCTGGCCTTCCGCGTCCAGTTCCACCGCGGCCAGATCCAGGAGATCCTGCGCCCGGGAGCGCGCCCGTGAGCCTGGACCGGCGCCTCAGCGGCGTGCTGCTCACGCAGGACAACGAACGCACCGTCGCGGCGGTACTGCAGTGTCTGGAGCGCGTCGCCGACGAGGTCGTGGTCGTGGACGGCGGAAGCCGCGACGCCACGCCGGACATCGCCGCCACCCGCGCCAAGGTCCGGTTGTACCGGCGGCCCTTCGACGGCAACATCGCGGCCCAGAAGAACTTCGCCTGCGACCAGGCGCTCGGTGACTGGATCCTGATCCTCGACTCGGACGAGCTGCTGGACGAGGCGGCGCTGCGCGCCATCCCGCGCCTGGTCCGCAGCCCGTGGCAGCGCTGGTACAAGCTGCGCCGCTCCTGGCTGGTGCGGCGCGACGGACGCTGGTTCCGCCTGGAGTCGCCGCTGCACTACCCCGATCACCAGCTGCGGCTGTTCCGCAACGCCCGGCCGTTCCGCTACGACCTGCAGCGCTCTCCGATCCACCACAACTTCCCCAAGGAAGGCCGGGGATGGGGCCGGAAGCTGCGCCGCGCGCACATCCTCCATTACGACCTGGCCCTGCACGACCGCGCCGCGCGCGAGGCCAAGGTCGAGCGTTACCGGCGGCTCGATCCCGCGTCCGAGCGCACGCACCGGATGTACCTGTGGGAGGAAAGCGGCGCGGCGCTGGTGCCGGCGGAGGTCCCGGACGCGGCGTTCCTCCCGCCGCCGGCTCAGCGCCAGGCCACCAGTCCGTAGTCCGGGAACTGCGCGCCTTCGTCGGCGTCCAGCAGGCGCTGCGGGGCCGCGGCCGGGGCCTGGCGCGCGTAGCGGCGCCCGACCAGGCGTTCCCAGAGCGAGCGCCGGCGCCGCCGCTCCTGGCGCAGCAGGTAGTCGTCCTCGCCGGGGTAGTGGATCTCCCGGCGCGCGAAGCCGGCGCGCCCGGCCAGGAAATCCAGGAGCTCGGGGTGCAGCGGCCGCCGGTGCGTGGGGTCCAGCCAGAAGTTGCGCCGCGCCACTTCGTGACGGGGGTTGGGCGTCTCCAGCAGCAAGGTGCCGCCGGGAGCGAGCTTGCGGGACGCCAGCTCCAGCAGGCGCGCGAGCTCCGCAAGCTCGAAGTGCTCGACCACGTGCACCGCGACCAGCCCGCCCAGCGAGCCGTCGGGGCAGCGCTCCAGCGCCGCGAAGCCGTCGCCCGCGGCCGCATCGTGCCCCTTCGCATGGCAGCGTTCCACCAGCAGCGGCGAGCGGTCCACGCCGCGGGCGCGCAGTCCGGCCGCGCGGGCCACGTCCAGGAACTCGCCGCGCCCGCAGCCGAAGTCCAGGATCTCGCGCTCCGGCGCCCGGAAGAAGCGCAGGTACGGCCGCAGGCGCGCGCGGATCTCGTCCTCGCCGCCGCGAAAGCGCTCGGCGAAGGCCGCGGCGTCGAACAGCGGGGAATCGCCGGCGCCCATCGCTCCTATCATGGCGCCGTGGCCGGGGGGATTCCGGTTCCAAGCACCTACGAGGCCACGCGCGCGGCCGCGGCCGCGCGCGCCATGTATCCGGCCGCAGCCAGTTTCGCCCTGCTGCCCGGCTTGTTCCTCGGTGGTCCGTGGCTGTTCCCCGGGTGCGCCGGCGCGGCCGTGCTCTTCTTCCTGCTGGCCCAGGCGCTGCAGCGGCCGCCGCGCCTGCGCTCGCGTCCGCGAGCGCTGCTGCGCTGGTCGGCGCGCGGCGGCGCCCTGCTGGCGCTCGCCGGCGCGCTGGGAGCCGACGCGCCGTGGCGCCTCCTGCCGCTCGGCCCCGCCTTCGCCCTGGGCCTGGTGTTGACCGTATGGCTGGCGTTATGGCCGCCGCTGCCGCGCTTCTTTCCACCCAGGCTGCTGTGGCGCGCGCCACTGCGCGAGCTGCTGCTGCAGCCGGCTCTCACGCGCGGCGGCACGGAGCGCTGGGTGGAGGTCCCCTGGGTCCTGGAGCGGCTGCCCGCCGCCGGCCTGGTGCTGGACCTCGGCTACGCCCACGCCGATCCGGAGTGGCACGCGCTGATGCGCGGCGCCGGCCGCCGCGTCTACGGCGCCGATCTGGCGCAGGGGCCGCAGGCCGGCGTGCGCGCCGACCTGCGCGCGCTGCCGTTCGCAGCCGCCTGCTTCGACCTGGTGCTGGCGGTGTCCACGCTCGAGCACGTCGGCTGCGACAATCGCCGCTATGGCGCCGCGCCCGGCCCCGCGGCCGAGGACGGCGATCTGCAGGCGGCCGCCGAGATCGTGCGCGTGCTGCGCCCCGGCGGCCGCGCGCTCGTGACCGTGCCCTACGGGCGGGCGGAGCACCACGGCTGGTTCCGCCAGTACGACGCCGTGCGCCTGCGGCGTCTGCTGGACGTGCTGGGCGGTGCCGCCGGCGCGACCGCGGTGGAGTACTTCGCGTACCGGCGCGGCTGGCGCACAGCGCCCGCCCCGGCGCTGGCGGCGGCCCGCTATGGTGCCGGCGAGGCGCCGGCGGCCACCGGCGTCGCCTGCATCGAGCTGCGCCGATGAACCTGCGTTGCGAGCCCCGATTCGCCCGGCCGGAGCTGGCCGGCCACGTGCGTGCCCTGAGCGAGCGCGCGCACGCCGCCGGCGGCCGCGCGCTGCTCGTCGGCGGCTCGGTGCGCGACGGCCTGCTGGGCCAGGCCAGCGAGGAGGCCGACCTGGAGGTCTACGGCCTGGCGCCCGAGGTGGTCGAGCGCCTCGCGGGCGAGCTCGGCGCCGTGCACCTGGTTGGCCGGCAGTTCGCCGTGCTGCACCTGAGCACGCCGGGCGGCGCGATCGACATCTCCCTGCCGCGGCGCGAGAGCAAGACCGGCCCCGGCCACAAGGGCTTCGCGGTGAGCGCCGACCCGCACATGAGCGTGCGCGAGGCGGCGCGCCGGCGCGACTTCACCGTGAACGCGCTGCTGCAGGATCCGCTCACCGGCGAGGTCCTGGATCCCTGGAACGGGCTGGAGGACCTGCGCCGCGGCGTGCTGCGCCACGTCTCGCCGGCCTTCGCCGAGGACCCGCTGCGCGTGCTGCGCGCGGCGCGTTTCGTGTCGCGCTTCGGCTGGAGCGTGCATCCCGACACCGTCGCGCTGTGCCGCAGCCTGGACCTCGCCGAGCTGCCCATGGAGCGGCTGGAGGGCGAGTGGCGCCAGATCCTGCTGCGCGGGCGCCAGCCCGGCGCCGGCCTGGCGGCGCTGGAGGAGCTGGACGCGCTGCGCTTCTTCCCCGAGGTCGCGACCCTGCGCGGCGTGCCGCAGGACCCGGAGTGGCACCCCGAGGGCGACGTCTTCGTGCATACCTGCCTGAGCCTGGACGCCGGGCGCGCCCTCCTGGAGCAGATGGCCGATCCCTGGGCCGAGATGCTGGGAGTCCTGTGCCACGACCTCGGCAAGCCGCTCAAGACCGAATTCGAGCGCGGCCGCTGGCGCAGCCCCGAGCATGACGAGGCCGGCGTGGCGCCGGCGCGCTCCTTCCTGCAGCGCATCACGCGCACGGACAGCCTGATCCAGAAAGTGGAGGCCTTCGTGCGCGATCACCTGCGCCCCATGCAGCTCTACCAGGCCCGGGAACAGGTCTCGGACGCGGCCATCCGCCGGCTGGCGCTGCGCGTGGACATACCCGCCCTGTTGCGCGTCTCCTTCGCCGACGCCGCCGGCCGCGGCGTGCCCATGCGCTTCGACGAATGGGAGCCCGGCCCCTGGCTGCTGCAGCGCGCCGCCGAGCTCAACGTGCGCGACGAGAAGCCGCAGCCGTTCCTGCGCGGCCGCGACCTGCTGGCGCTCGGCATGCCGCCGGGACCGGCGATGGGGGAGCTGTTGCGCGCGGCCTTCGAGCTGCAGCTCGAGGGCAGCGTGGCGTCACGGGAGCAGGCCGTACAGTGGGCCAGGGCCCGGCTCAGCGGAAGATGACTGCGTCGGCGCTCACGCGGTTCCCGGCGCTGCGTCGCGCGTGTTGCGATGGCGCAGCACCCGCGCCGCCACGCCCGCCGCCCAGGAGCGCGGCACCAGGCGCGTGCTCCAGGCCATGGCCTTGTTGGCCAGGCCCGGGATGGCGGCGCTGCCGCGTCCCAACCGGCGCAACGCCAGTTCCACCACCGGCTCCGGCCGCATGCGCAAGCCCGTGGCCGGGCCGCGCACCCCGGCGATCGCGTGGAACTCGGACTCGGTATATCCGGGGCTGAGGACCAGGACATCGACCCCGTGGGGACGCAGCTCCACGTGCAAGGCCTCGCCCAAGAGCAGGTCGAAGGCCTTGGTGGCGCCGTAGACCGCCATATAAGGTGTGGCCTGATAGGCGGCGGTGCTGGCCACGAGGATCATCCCGCCACGGCGGCGCGCCACCATGGCCGGCAGGAAGGCATGACTGAGCACGACCGGAACCTCGCAGTTCAGCCGCACCATGCGCGCTTGCCAGGCCTGGTCCCGCGCGAGGAAGGCGCCGGCGGCGCCGAAGCCGGCGTTGTTGACCAGCAGGCCGACCTCGCGCGACGCCAGGGCCGACTGCACGCGTGCCAGGGCATCGGCGGCGGTCAGGTCGGCGGCGATCGGCAGCACGTCCACCCCGCGGGCGGCGCGCAGCTCGGCGGCGAGGGCCTCCAGCTGCTCCGCCCGGCGCGCGACCAGCGCGAGGTGCAGGCCGCGTGCTGCCAGGGCGCGCGCGAAGGCGGCACCGAGACCGGCGGAGGCCCCGGTGACCAGCGCCCAGGGGCCATAGCGATCCCGGAACTCCGCCACGGCCGCCATGATAGGTCGCTGGAACGTGGGCTTAAAAAACGAGAGGCGCCGCAACCCCCCAGCAGCGGCGCCCCTCCTCCCAAACTGGAGGTTGGCATAGCCAACTGAGGCCCGCCCCCCGCGGACTCTCAGTTGCTCCTCTCTTACGCTTGGGACGCTTCCACTTCGAGTGAAATTCGCGAATCCAGGGGTGCTTCAGAGGGGCTTCCCTAAGCTGCTTTGCGATCAGGAGTTGAGAGCGGAATCCTGCATGATCACGGGGTTTCCGGCAGGAGAACTGCAACATGTTTGTCACCCACGCGCACGAAGCCGGCCGGCGCAAAGCCCGGGACTTCGTGCTCGAACTCCTGCGTGCCCAGCAGCAGCGCGTCGAAGCGGGCGCCGCCGCGCACCGCTTCGGCCAGGTCCTTGGGGTGGTCGTAGTAGGTGATGCGCTTCTGCAGTGGATCGAGGATGCGCGGCGTCTCCAGCGTGGCCACGCCCAGGTTGCGCGCGCCCGCCAGCTGCTCCGCCAGCTCCGCGACGCCAGCGCGCACGGAGTCCTCTCCGGCTTCCCAGCGCGGCACGTACACCTGCGTGAACAACGCCCGCGCCGGCACCAGCAGCAGCGCCAGCGCGGCGGCAGGAGCCCGGCGAGCCAGCAGGAAACCGGCGGTGGCGGCGGTGGCCAGGGCCGCCAGTGCCAGGGCGCCGCTGAAGCTGAGCGTGGAAAAGGTCAGTGGGAATGCGACCGCAGCCGCGAGCAGGAACAGGACGCACACGGCTCGGACGAACGGGCCGGTGCGTGCCAGCAGCTCCAGGCGCAGGACTCCGGCGACCACCAGCAGCGGAAAACAGGGCAGCAGGTAGCGTGTGCTCTTGGTGGCGTTCAACAGCAGCAGGACGAAGGCGCCGCCGACGGCCGCCATCAAGTAGCGGTCCAGGGCGGCGCGTCCGGGCGCGCGCAGGCGCAGCAGCGCCGGCACGGTGAAGGGCAGGCAGGCGCAGAACAGGGTCACCGGGAACAGGAGCGTGCGCACCAGGAACCGGCCGTCCCAGGCGAAGAACATCCCCGGTCCTTCGGTGATGGCCAGGGCGCGTACCTCAGGGTCGAGCTGGTGGAGCGCGAGCGGCCAGAGCAGCGCCGGCGGCGCGAACGTCAGCACCGCTGCCGCCACCACGGCCCAGGTGGGTTTGCGTCCGCAGCGCCAGGTGGCGTAGGCCGCGCCGGCGGCGAATGGCACCAGAGCCGGGCCCTTGGTGAGCACAGCCAGGCCGGCCAGCAGGCCGGCCAACGCGGCGTAGAGCACGCAGCGGCGCGCCGTGCCGCCCTGGCCGGTCTGGCCGCTTTCTCCGCCCTGCGCCTGCCACCAGGCCAGTACCGCTCCGACCACGAAGCAGGCGAAGAGGGGGTCGATCTCGGCGTTGACCCCGTTCTTCAGGATGTACGCGCCCAGCAGGTAGCCCATGCCGGCGATCCAGCCCGCGCGCGGTCCTCCCGCCGCACGCGCGGCGGCACCGCTCATGGCCACGGTCGCCGCCAGAGCGGCCAGGCTCAGGAGGCGGGCGCTCCAGGGCGCGCGCGTGCCCGCCAGCTCCTGTACTCCGCCCAGGGCCCAGTAGTGCAGGGGCGGCTTGGTCAGGATCGGCCGGCCGTAATAGGTCGGCAGCAGCGGATGCTCGGAGGCGACGGTCTCGGCGGCGATGCGGGCCCGGAAGTCCTCGGTGCCCACGAACTCCTGCGCGCCGATGCCCGGAAGGTAGGCGAGCACGGCGAGGGCCGCCAGGGCCAGCGCCTGCCTCCAGGCGGGCCAAGCGGAGCCCGCGCCTGCCGCCGGAGCAGCCGGATCCGCCACTAGACGGCGCGCTCAGCGCGCGCAAGATCGCGGCGCAAGTCCATGAGGCCGAATTGTAGGATTCACCCTTGCGGCCCCCATGCGCGTCGCTTTCGTGCTCGCGGACCTTTCTCGGCGCAGCGAAGCGGCCGGCGTGGTGGTGGCAGCGGCCTCCGGCCTGCTGGCGCGCGGGCACGAGGTCGCGGTGTTCACGGCCGGCTTCCCGGCGCCCGAGTGGCCCGAGGCCGGCCCACTGACGGCCTGGATCCGTCCCATCCCGGCATTGGAGGAGGACGCCCCGGCGGCAGCGCTGCGCGCCGCCGGCGCCGCCTGGCGCGACGCCCTGCGCAGCTTCGATGTGGTGCATCCCTACGGCCGTGCGGCGCTGCACGCCACGCAGGGCAGTGCCCGGCCGCGCCTCTGGTACTGCCCGGCGTTTCGCGATTCCCTGCCGGTGGAAGCCACGCACCGCGAGCTGCTGGCGGCGCAGGCGAGCGGTCTCGTGGAGGCCGGGCACCCGGCCCTGGAAGCCCTCGAGCGGCGGCGCGAGCGCGAGCGCGGCTGGTCGCTGCGGCGCCTGAGCCACGTGCGGGCTCTGGCGGCGGAAAGGCACGCAGCGGCCGCGGTGGAAGGAGTGCTGGTCGGCAGCGGCTACGCGGCGCGCTGCTTTCGCCACGCCTTCGGACGCCTGGCCGAGGTGCTCGAACCCGGCGTCCCGGAGGCTCCGCCGCCGGCGCCGCTGCCGGCACCAGCGCGGCGCGGCATCGCCGTGCCGGCCAGCAGCGACCCCGACCAGAACCTCTACGGCGTCCTGCAAGTCGCCGCGGAACTGCAGCGCAGGGGAGCGCCGGAGCGATTCGAGGTGTTCGGGCCCGGAACCGACGAACCCCGGATCCAGCGATGGACGGCCGAGCGCGGCCTGCAAGCGCAGGTGGCGCTGCACGGCGCGCTGGCCGAGCGCCAGGCGCGGGAGCTGCTGGCCGCGTCGCGTTCGTGCCTGTGCCTGCCCTGGTGCGAGCCCTCGGGCCTGCCGGCGCTGCAGTCCCTGCTCCTCGCCACGCCGGTCCTGGCCTCGGACCACGGCGCGCCGGCGGAGATCGTCACGCGCACCGGCGGCGGTGCCCTGGTGGACCCGTTCCGTCCGACTGCCGCCGCCGACGCCTTGCAGGCCTTCGGCAGCGACGAGGCCGCGCTGCGCGCCCTCGGTGAAACGGGCCGGCAGGCGGCGCGGGCCCTGTTCGGGATGGAGGAGTACCTCGACCGGCTGGAGCGGGCCCTGCGACGCACTTCCGGACGCGAGCCCGTGCACTGACCTGGCCGCCGCCGTGCCGAGCGCCTCCCCCGCCCTCCGCCACCTGCTGCAGCAGCCGCTCACCAGCCTGCGCGGAGTCGGGCCCAGGCGCGCGGCGCTGCTGGCCGAGGCGCTCGGCCTGCGCACCGTGGGCGAACTGCTGCGCTGCCTGCCGCGCCGCTACGAGGCGCCGCCGCCGCTGCGCCGCCTGGCCGAGGTGGCGGACGGGGAGCGGGTGCGCGTGCGCGTGCGCGTGCGCAGCACGTCGCTGTGGCGCCGCGGCCGGCGCAGCACCTTGAGCCTGCGCATCGACGACGCCAGCGGCGCGGGCAGCGCCGTCTACTTCAACCAGCCCTATCTGCGCGATTCCTTCCCCGCGGGACGATTGCTCCTGCTCGAAGGACGCGCGGCGCGCCGTCGCGGCCTGACGCTTTTCGCCCCGCGCGTGCTCGCGGAGTCCGATCTGCAGCGCAGCGTCCTGGTGCCGGTCTATGCGGAAACCGACGGCCTGCCGCGCGCACTTCTGGCGCGTGCCGTGGCCGCCGCGCTGGCGCTGGACCTCGAGATCCCGGACGCGCTGCCGCCGCAGGTGCGCGCCGCCGCCGGCGTGCCCGACCTGGGGCAGGCCCTGCGCAGCCTGCACGCGCCCGCGGACCTCGCGGCCGCGGAAACGGGCCGCCGCCGCCTGGCCTGGGAGGAGATCCTGGCGCTGGAACGTCGGCGCCGGAGCGAGCCCGCGGTCCCCACGCGGCGCGCCACGCAGCCGCGCGTGTGGGAGCGGATCCGCGCCCGCCTGCCCTTCGCCCTCACCGCCGACCAGCAGCGCGCGCTCGCGGTGCTGCGCGCCGACCTGGACGGCGGCGCCCCCTTGCGCCGCCTCCTCCACGGCGAGGTCGGCAGCGGCAAGACGGCGCTGGCCTTTGCCCTGAGCCTGGCGCTCGCCGTGGAAGGCGGGCAGACCGCGCTGCTCGCGCCCACCGAGATCCTGGCGCGCCAGCACCTTGCCACCTTCCGGCGCTGGCTGCACGCTTCCCAATTGCACGTGATCGGCCTGCTCGGCGACGACACCGCCGCCGCGCGCGCCGCGGCACTGGACGCACTCACGACCGGGCGCGCGCACATCGCCATCGGCACGCACGCGCTCTACGGCCGCGAGGTGCACTTCGCGCGCCTGCAGCTCGTCATCTTCGACGAGCAGCACCGCTTCGGCGTGCGCCAGAAAGCGGCACTCCTCGCCAAGGGTGCGCAGCCGCATGTCCTCACCATGACGGCCACACCGATCCCGCGTACGCTCGCCTGGGCGCGCTACGGCGCGCTCGAGCCGATCGAACTGCGCGCCCGGCCCGCGGCCGGCGCCACCGTGCGCACGCAGGTTCGCCCCCTGGCCGAATGGCCGGCCACGGCGGCGGCCTTGCTCCCGCGCCTGCGCGCCGGAGAGCGCGCCTTCGTGGTGTACCCGCGCATCGATGGTCCCGCCGGCCTGCTGGCGGGCGCCCGCGCCCTGCTCCAGGGCCCCTGGAGCGGCCTGTCCGCGGTCCTGATCCACGGCCGCATGCCGGGCGCCGAGGTGGAGGCCGCGGTCGAGCGCTTCCGCCGCGGCCACGCGCAGGTCCTGCTGGGCACCACAGTCGTGGAAGTCGGCCTGGACGTGCCCGACGTGCCGCTCATGTGCATCCTCGAGGCGCAGCGGCTCGGCCTGGCCAGCCTGCACCAGTTGCGCGGGCGCCTGTGCCGCGGTGCCGGCGCGCGCAGCGGCGCGTGCTGGATGTTCGCGGAGGCGGCTTCCCAGCCACGCCTGCGCGTGCTCGAAGCCTGCGCCGACGGTTTCAGCGTGGCGCGCGAGGACCTGCGCCAGCGCGGTCCCGGCGCCTTGCACGGCCTGCGCCAGCACGGCCGGGCCGACTTCAGCGCCTTCGACCCCGAGCGCGACGAGGACTTGCTCGAGTGCCTGCGCCGGCCGGAAGTGCAGGTATTCCTGGCGGCCGGGCCGGCAGCCTCGGACGTTGCCGGCCTGACCGCGTAGTTCGAGTTTCCCGCGCGGAAAGGCGGGCTACACCTTGGCATCGGTGCTCGGTTCGAGGCTGGATGGGTATCCTGTCGCCTCGTTGCCGGTCCGGACCCCCGCAGTGGCAAGCACGTCACCCCCCCGCCTGACCCTGGTCGCCGGCTTGCTCGCGGCTGTCGCGGGGGCCGCTGCGGCCGTCCAGCAGCCGGCGCCATCGCCGGAGCGCGAGCGCGGGCAACTGGAGCTGCCGGCCCCGCCGCCCAAGCCCAAGCCGGAGCCGCAGCCGCAAGTGAAGGCGCCGGAACTGGTTGCGCCCAGCGGGTTCTGGACGGTGCCGGCGGCCAACCGGGTGGAGGAGGTGTTCGCGC
This sequence comes from Planctomycetota bacterium, assembly GCA_004295085.1. Lineage (GTDB taxonomy): Bacteria > Planctomycetota > UBA1135 > UBA1135 > UBA1135 > SHNF01. Next base: position 444,867 of record SHNF01000018.1, read on the forward strand.
GCTTCGAGCGCGAGCCGGCCATCCAGGAGCCGACGCTCCGCACGTATCTGGACGAGCTCAGGTCCATGGGCCTGGGAACGCGCGAGACGGCCTTGAAGGCGCTGGGCTCGCCGCACGCGCCGTCACTGGTGCTGGCGTCGCGGCTGCTGGTGTCGGTGGGCAAGCGCGAGGACGCGGAGGCGCTGGCGGCCGCGGCCTCCGTGGCGGGGACGCTCGATTCCGCCAGCGCGTGCCTGGAGGCGGCCACGCGCCTCAACGGCGGCTGGCTGCCGGAGACGGCGGCAAGGCTGCTGGACCACCCGCAGCGAACGGTGCGCTCGGCGGTGGAGGGGCGGTTGGCCAAGCTGCCGCACGACAGCCACGTGCCGGCGCTGCTGGACTACCTGCGCAACGGCCGCGACAGCGACGTGCGCCTGCGCGCGGCGCGCCTGCTGCGCAGCTTCACCGGCAATGAGGACGTGCGCGCGGCGCTTACAGCCGCGCTGGCGGACGCGTCCGTGCCCGTGTGCTTCGAGGCGGCGGAGGCCCTGGCCGGCAGCGGGCGGCCGGAAGAGGTGGCCTGGATCCGGGAGCGGATCCTGGCGGCGGAGCTGGGGCCCGAGCTGGGATACGTGGTGCACGGGCTGCTGCGCCAGCAGCAGGCGGTGAGCGTGCTGCTGGTGGACGAGGCCATGCTGGCCCGGCTGCGCCTGGCGCTGGGTACGGGCGACCTGTTCGTGTCGGGGGCGGCCGCGGCGGCGCTGGCCGAGTATCACTTCCGCTCGGAGAGCGAGGACGGCATCGGGCGGCTCGAGGGCGAGGTGCTGCACGCGCTGGTGCGCGCCGTGGGCGGGAAGGCCTTCTACGCGCAGTACGCGCGCTTCTCACCCCTGGCCGAGGAGAGCCTCAAGCGCATCACCGGCGAGGACTTCCGTGGCCAGGACCGCAGCGCCTGGCTGGCCTGGCACGCCGCCAACTACGAGGGCTTCCGATCGGTGCGCGGGGTGCTGCCGCTGCTGCCGGCGGACTACGCCCGCCTGGAGGTGAGCTGGCAGCGCGGTGACGGCGCGGCGCGCGTGCTGGCTGGCTCCGGCGCTGCGGCCGCCGGCCCCGGCACGCGCCTGCTCGGCGACGGCGGGCTGGAGGCGATGGTGGCGGCCCTGGATGAGGCGCAGTTGCTGGAGGTGGCGGTGCTGCCGGGCACGTACGGACCGCCGGAGGAGCCGGTGGGCCTACGCCTGGAGATCCACGCCGGCACGCGCCGCAAGCGCCTGACCTTCCGCGGGCAGTCGGGAGCGAGCTGGCTGCCGGCCGTGCTGGAGCGGCTCGAGCGCTTGCACCAGGAGAGCGCCTGGCAGTCGCTGGGCGCGCCCGGCGAGGAGCGCGCATTCGTGCTGGAGCGGCTGGAACGCTGGGATCGCGCCGATGCGCTCGAGCGGCGCCGCTGCCTCGTGGAGTGGAGCCTGGGCTGCGCGCCCCGGCTTGCGGACGCGACCCTGGCGGCGTGGTGTGAGAAGCTGGTGGCGGAGCCGGAGCTGGAAGGCGTCTGGGACGCGCGGCTCGGCCGTGAGCTGCTGGCGGAGATTCCGGCGCGGGCCGGGGACACCGCGCTGGCGTCGCTGCTGCTCGGCGCCGGCTTGCGCGTGCCCGCGCCCGACGTCCTGGGGCCGTTCCTGGACGCGCTGGCGGGACTGGAAGAACCGCTGCGCTCGGATCTCCTGCTGCAAGGCCTCATCCGCTTCGGCCCCGTGGCCGCGGCCGAAGTGTTGCGCCGGGACGAGCGCCTGCCGGTGCGCGTGGCCGCCGCGCGCGCGCTGGGACGGGCCGGCGGCGCCGGCCGCGACGCCCTGCTGGCCGCCGTGGAGGATCCCAATCCTCTGGTGGTGCGCATGGCGCTGCGCTCGCTGGGCGAGCTGGGCGATCGCAGCGTCCTGCCGCAGGTGCTGGCCCGGTCCGAGCCCGGCCAGCCCAAGGAGGTGCGCAAGGAAGCGCTGTGGGCGCTCGGCCAGCTGCGGGCGGTGGAGGGCGTCCCGGCGCTGGCGCTGGCGGCGCGGGACGAGGACAACGGCATCCGCCTGGCGGCCGTGGACGCGCTCGGCCACGTGCCGGGCAAGGCGGTGGAGGAAGCGTTCGTGGCCCTCTTCCCCGAGTATGCGGCGACGCCGCTGGAGGTCCCGTTCCTGCGCGCGCTGGAGCAGCGCGGCGCCGCGGCCGCGCGCGCCGTGCTGGAGCGGCACCTGGAGACCTTGCAGCCGATGGCGGCGCGCCGCGCGGCCATCCACGCCGGGCGCCTGGGGGATCCGGTGGCCGCGCCGTTCCTGGTCGGCCTGCTGGCGGAGACGCCCAACGATCCCGAGCTCCTGGACGCCCTGGCCTTCAGCCTGTGCGTGGACTTCCGCAACACGCCGGATCCGGCGGGCGTGTACACGGCCTGGTGGCGCGACAACTCGCGGCGCAGTCCCTCCATCTGGCTGGCCAAGGCCGCGGCCGACTGCGGCCTGCCGCTGCCGGACGAGTTCACGCAGCCGGATGCCAAGCATCCCACCGAGTGCGCGCAGGCGCTGCTGCGGCTGCTGGAGAGCGGGCCCGGCGACCTGCGTCCCGCCGCGACGTATTACCTGTATCAGCTCACCGGCGTGGACGCTCCCGCGCTGACGGGCCACACGCCCAAGCCGGTGGTGCAGCAGACGGCACAAGGATGGCACGCTTGGCTGCAGGCCCGCGCCAGCGGCTGACGCTGTTCGTGGTTGCGCTGTTCGCTGTGACAGCGCTGGGAGTCATCTGCCAGCGCGACAGCGATCCGGTGCTGCGCGTGGAGACCTTTGCCGCCGGCATCCTGCACGCGGCCGCCGAGGCCGGGTTGGAGGATCCATTCCTGCTGGCGGGGCTGGTGTACGCCGAGAGCCGCGGCAATCCGGCCGCGGTGTCGTCCACCGGCGCACAAGGGCTGTGCCAGCTCGTGCCGAGCACGGCGGCCGAGCTCGCGGCCCTGCACCAGATTCCCGGCCCGCCCTTCACGCCGCAGGACAACCTGCGCCTGGGGGCCTGGTACCTGGCGGAACTGCAGCGGCGCTGGCACGGCGACACGGATCTGGCCTTGCTCTCCTACCGCCTCGGTCCCAACAAGGTGGCGCGCGAGGTGGCGGCGGCCGGTGGCGCGGACGCGTGGAAGGCGCAGATCCAGCAGCAGCTGCCCGGGCCCTGGGATCACCGCAATGAGGTCCTGCGTGCGCGCGCGCTGTTCCGCCAGCGGGCCGCGAGCGGCGTCGGCTGGCCGGAGCGCGCGCGCGTCCTGGCGCAGAACTGGGCGGCCGGCGGTCCTAAGGAGTGAGCATGCAGCCCCGGCGCATGATCCTGGTGTGCCAGAACGAGCGCGCCGCCGGCAAGGAGTCGTGCCGGCCTTCCGGCGGCGACGCGCTCCTGGCGGCATTCAAGCTGGCGCTCAAGGAGCGCGGGCTCAAGGGCGCGCTGCGCGCGGTGGGCACGAGCTGCCTCGGACAGTGCGCAGGCGGCCCGCACTGCGTGGTATGGCCGGAAGGGGTGTGGTACCGCGGCCTGCAGGCGGCGGACGTGGCCGAGATCGTGGAGCAGCACCTCGTCGGCGGCCGGCCGGTGGAGCGCCTGCGCGCGCCCGCGCCGCCGCCGGAATCGCTCCAGGCGGAGTGAGTGTGCCCAGGATCCGGGTACAGCCGGGCGGGCGCGTGCTGGAAGCGCCATCCTCCGGCACGCTGCTCGACACCGCCCTGGACCATGGCCTGGCGCTGCCCTTCGGCTGCCAGTCCGCGAAGTGCGGCCAGTGCCGGGTCCAGGTGCTGGACGGCGCGGACAGCGGCCTGCTGCCGCCTTCGGTGCTGGAGCGGACGGCGCTCCTGGGCCTGCACTGCGGGCGCGGTGTGCGCCTGGCCTGCCAGGCGCGCCTCGTGGGCGATGTGGTGGTCCGCCCCTTGCACGCTCCCCCCGGGGACGAGGACCGTGACGATGGGCCCTCCGCCGTAGAATGAGCGCCATGGTGCGCGTCGGGGTGTGCTTGTCCGGCTGCGGCTACCTGGACGGGGCCGAGATCCACGAGTCCGTGCTCACGCTGCTGGCCCTGGACCGGGCCGGCGCGCAGGCACTGTGCTTCGCGCCGGACATCCCGCAGATGCACGTGGTGAACCACCTCAGCGGCCAGGTGGTGCCGGGCGAGACCCGCAACGTCCTGGCGGAGGCGGCGCGCATCGCCCGCGGCAACATCGTGCCCGCGTCCCGGGTGCGGGCCGGCGACTTCGACGCCCTGATCCTGCCTGGCGGCTACGGCGCCGCCAAGAACCTGTGCAATTTCGCCGTGGCCGGCGCGCAGGCCAGCGTCGAGCCGGAGGTGGCGCGCGTGGTGCGCGAGACCTTGCAGGCCGGCAAGCCGCTGGGGGCCATCTGCATCAGCCCGGCGCTGGTGGCCGCGGTCCTGCGCGGCGCGCCTGCCCGTCCCGAGCTGACCATCGGCAACGACCTGGACACCGCCACGGCCCTGGAGGCCATGGGAGTGAAACACGTGGCCTGTCCGGTGCGTGATATCCACGTGGACCAGCGCAACAACATCGTCAGCACGCCCGCCTACATGCTGGCGCGCGACATCGCCGAGGCAGCGGACGGCATCGAGCGCCTGGTCGGCGCGATCCTGGCGCGCGTGCCCGCCGGCGTGGCGTGAGCGCGGGCGCGTGACGGCGGCCTCCGTGCAGACTTCCGACCCGCCGCAGCGAGCGCGCCTCGACCTCCCGGCCTTCGGCCTGCGCGCCGGCCTGGCGGCCGGCCTGCTGATGCTGGGGCTGGGGCTGGCCACGCCCGGACGTTTCGACGTGCTGGCCCACCCGCTGCTGCGCGTCCTCTTCTTCCTGTTCCCGCTGGCCTGGTATGGATTCATCGGCCTGGTGCTGGGCGTCGCGGCCGCCGGCCTCGCGCGGCTCCTGGAGCGTTTCGCGGGCGCTGCGCGCTGGCCGCGCCCGGCCCTGGCGGCGGCGCTGCTGGTCGCCAGCCTGGGGTACGTGGGCTCGATCTGGCAGCGGGCGCTGCCGAAGACCGATTCCGGCAGGATCTGGATGCTGGCCGCGTGTGCACTTCTGACCGTGGCCGTGCTCGCCGTCCCCCTGGCGCGGCGGCCCCCCGGCTCGCGGCGCCTGCTGTGGGGCGGAAGCCTGGTCATCGCGCTCGGCCTGGGCCTGACCGCGTACTGGATAGGCAGCGCGCGCAGCATCGTCCACGGCGCGGCGCCGCAGCCGCCGGCGGATTCCGCAGACAAGCCCAACCTCGTGCTGATCACCTGGGACACGGTGCGCGCCGACATGCTGCCGCTGTACGGAGGCGCGGGCCTGGAGAGTCCGCAGCTCGAGCGTCTGGCCAGCCAGGGCGTGGTGTTCGACCAGATGCTGGCCGTGGCGCCGATCACCGGGCCCGCGCACGCCTCCCTGCTCACCGGCGTGATGCCGCCCACTCACGGGCTGCGCAGCAACGGCGACACCACCATGAGCGCAGGAGTGCCCACCCTGGCTCAGGCGCTGCGCGCCAACGGCTACGACACGGCGGCCTTCGTGGCGGCGTTCCCGGTGCGCGGCCAGTTCGGCTTCGCGCGCGGATTCCGGGTCTACGACGACCGCCTGGGCGGGGAGGGGATCGCCGACCGCATGGTGGATTTCCAGCCCATCGATCCGTACACCGTGGCCAAGCTGCAGAAGCTGCTGCTGCGCGCCGCCGACTCCGACCGCATGGAAGCCGCGATCGAGGGCGCCCGGGTGCTGGAGCGCGCGCAGGAGTACCTGGCGCAGGCGCAGGCGCCCTTCTTCCTGTGGCTGCACTTCTACGACGCCCACGGCCCGCACGACCCGGCGCCGCCGTACCTCGCAAAGGCCGAGGCGCTGGCCGCGGGAGCGCGCCCGCAGCCCGTGGATCCGGCCCGCAGCGCCACGAACATGCTGGGACAGCGTGCCGAGATCATGGAGCTGGACGCCTACCTTGGCCAGGTGCTGGCCGCGCTGGACGCGTGCGATCCCGGCCTGCAGCGCACCGCGGTCCTGCTGATCGCGGACCACGGAGAGTGTTTCGGCGAGGGCGGCTACGTCAACACGCACGCCCCCAGCCTGTACGAGGCCACCCAACGCATCCCGGCCGTGCTGCGCCTGCCGGACGGCTCCGGCGGCGGCCGGCGCGTCGCCGACCTCGCCAGCCAGATCGACGTGACCCCCACCTTCCTGGAGCTGGCCGGCTTGAAGGCGATGCCGGGCGTCCAGGGCGTCAGCCTGCTGCCCGCGGCGCGCGGCAGCGGCCCGCTGGCGCAGCGGCCCCTGTTCGCGCGGGGGATGTACATGGAGGCGATGCTGCAGCGCATGCAGGAGGGCGAGCACAAGTACGGCCTGCGCGACGCCGAGTGGAAGTTCCTGCAGGGCGCCGAGGACCCGGGCTGGACCCGCCTGTTCCGCTTGTCGGAGGGCGAGGACGCCGACCAGTCGGCGCAGCACCCGGAGGTCGCCGCGCGCATGCGCGCGGCCCTGGCGCAGATGCTGGAGGACATGCCCAGGTCCGAGGACACCTCCCGGGCGCTGAGCGACAGCGAGTGGAAGAGCCTGGCGGAGCTCGGCTACGCCGACGGCCAGGAGGAGGAGCAACCATGATCCTGTCCCTGCTCTTGATCGCGCAGGCGCCGGCGCCGGTGGGATCGCCGGCCTGGCATGACTACCCGGAGGCTGACGCGCTGCACTACCAGGTGCGCCTGCTGCTGGATCCGGCCGCAGGCCGCGTGGAAGGCAGCGTCGAGTACCGCTTCCGCGCGCTGGCGCCGCTCACGGCGCTGACCCTGGACTCGGTGGCGGCGGATGGCTGGGACATCCGCTTCGAAGACGCGGACGGGCAGGCGCTGGAAGCGGTGCGCGACGGCGCGCGCCTGCGGCTGCAGTTCCCGGGCGGCGTGCCGGCGGAGCAGGAGGTGCGCTTCCGCGCGCTGCTGGCCGGCCAGCCGCCGGACGGCCTGTACTTCGCCAAGACCCGCTACGGCGAGCCGGCCGTGTTCACCGACCACTTCCCGGCGCGCGCCCGCGGCTGGATGCCGTGCGAGGACCATCCCAACGACCGCGCGGCCTTCGAGCTGCTGCTGGCCGCGCCGGAGGGCTTCGCCGTGATCGCCAGCGGCGGCCTGGAGGCGCCGCCGCTGGCGCCGGACTGGCCGCCGCAGGGCTTCGCCGCGCACGGCTTCCGCACGCGCTCGGACCTGCCCACCTACCTCCTGGCCTTCGCAGCCGCGCCGTTCGCGCGCGTGGAGGAAGAGGGCGACCCGCGCCTGATCCCGCACTTCGTCTACGCCAAGGACGTGCCCAAGGCGCGGCGCGCGCTCCAGCACCACGCCGAGTGGATGCAGCACATGGAGCAGACCTTCGGAGCCTATGCCTACGAGAAGTACACCACGGTGCAGATCCCGACGCGCTGGGGCGGCATGGAGAACGCCGGCAACACCTTCCTGATGCAGAACATCTTCGACACGCAGCGCGCCGGCGTGCCCATCCTGGCCCACGAGTTCGCCCACCAGTGGTTCGGCGACGCCGTCGGCTACGCCGACTGGAGCGAGGTGTGGCTGTCGGAAGGCTTCGCCTCGTACTTCGGGCCGTGGCTGGAGAGCCAGACCGGCGGGCCGCCGCTGGCCCAGGCCATGGAGGGCCACCGCCGCGACTGGCTGCGCTCGCCGGAAGGCCGGGCCTACCCGGTGCGCTGGCGCGAGTTCCCCGAGCCGGACGCGGTCATCAATCCCAACGCCTACCCCAAGGGCGCCTGGGTGCTGCACATGCTGCGCGGCGAGATCGGCGACGAGGCGTTCTTCGCCGGCCTGCGCGCCTATTTCCTGGGCAACAGCGGCCGCGCCGTGGACACGCCGGTGCTGCAGGCCGCCGTGGAGAAGGCCGCCGGACGCGAGCTCGGCTGGTTCTTCCGCCAGTGGCTGGACCGTCCCGGCTGCCCCGAGCTGCAGTTCGAGTGGCGCGAGGACGGCGTGCGCGTGCGCCAGACGCAGGCCGGCGATCCGTACCGCTTCGCGCTCACGCTGAAGTGGACCGGCGCCGACGGCAGCGAGCACAAGCAGCGCTTCGAGGTGCGCGAGCCGGACACGTCCTTGACGCTGGCCGGCGCTCCCATCAAGGTCCCGGTGGTGGACCCGGACATCGAGCTGCTGTTCCGCAAGGCCGGATAAGGCGCGTGTCCCGGCCGGGCGGCTACCAGACCGGACGGATCGCAACCGACCGCGCGCTGGTCTGGCCGCTGCCGTCTTCCGTGATGGTCGCCTCCATGCCGTCCCACTCCAGGCGCTGGTCCGTGATCTCCTGCTCCAGGTGCGCGTGGTACATGCCCGGCCCCCAGCGCTGCGCGCGGGCCGTGCCGATGGCGCGCGTCTCCGCGCCGGCCCGGGCCTCGAACTGCATGGTGAAGGGGAAGGGGTGCAGCGCGCGGGCCACGGCATAGACGTGCATGCCGCCGGTCTCGTCCAGGCGCGTTTCCACGGCCAGGCTGCGCAGGCGCGCGCCGCCGGCGTGGCCCACCACGCCGTAACGCGGGACGCGTCCGCTGCGCCACGCCTGCTCCAGGGCCGGCAAGGTCTCGATTTCGAAGCTGCCGTCGCGGTGCTCGATCCCGTCGCGATGCAGCACCAGCGCTGCGTTCACGCGCCCGTCGTGGCCGATGGGCACGTCCAGGCGCCCGTTGCCGTGCCGGTACGAGCCGAACATGGCCCGATCGAGCTCGGCCAGCTCCGAGGGCGGCATGGGCGCGCAGGCCGCGAGGCCCAGCACGAGCGGCGCGATTCGGCGCAGCATGCGCGCAGGATAGCCGGTCGCGGCCTCAGAAGCGCAGGCGCGCCGCCAGGTACAGCACGGGTGCCGGCTCCAGCCGGTCGTTGCCGCGGAAGCCGCCGCCGGAGTCCTGCAGCTCCACGTCGGCGAAGGCCTCCAGCAGCGCGCCCAGCACGAACTGCAGGTCCTGGTACGGCTCCCAGACCGCGCGCACGCCCAGGTCCAGCTCCACGTACTGCAGCACGCCGTCCGGAGCCGCCGCCGACGGACCCAGCCGCGCCTGGAACACGTCGCCGTCCACGCCGAGGTCCAGGCGCAGGACCGGGCTGGGACGGTACTCCAGGCGCGTGCCGTCCTCGTCCGACACGACGGCCAGCTCCTTCCAGAAGTCCCAGTCGAAGCCCACGACGGGCACCGTGATGTTGTCCTCGATGCCGTGCAGGTGGAACACGCCTACGAACAACGTGAATTCCGGGCTCATCTCCCAGCCGAAGTAGCTCAGGACCTTGGCGGTGTTGGCGCCCAGCTGCGCGCCGCTCTCCTGCGCCTGCTCCAGGTCCAGGCTCCCGTACAACTGCAGGTTCGTGGCCACGGGATGGGCGGCGTCCACGTCGAAGCCGAACACGTGGATGTCGCCGAACGGCTCCCCGGTCCCGAACGGCGTGCGCCCGCTGAAGCGGAAGTCGTACTCGCGCGCGTACGGCGTCAGTCCGATGCGCGTGGCTCCGGCCGGGAACGCATAGGTCAGGCTGCCGCTCCAGCGGCGCAGGCCGAGCTCTCCGGGCGAGCTGTCGAAATTGGCGTCGAGCAGCTCCTTCACGCCCACGTTCACGCGCCAGGTCGGCGCCTCCGTGGCGACCAGCTCCTCCTCCGGCCGCAGGATCCGCTCCTCCGACTGCTGCAGCGTCAGGGCAAGGGCGGCGGACAGGAGCAGCATGCGGCGAAGTTACTATCTCCTTCCGATGCCGTCCTCGACCGCCGCAAGCTCCGAGCTGGAGCGCCTGCGCCAGCTCGTGCCCGAGTTCCAGCTCATCCGCAGCAGCGAGCTGCGCGAAAAATGCGAGCGCACGTGGCTGCGCGCCCTGAAGGAGGGCGGCTTCACTCCGGACGACATCCAGAACATCCCCAACTCGCTGCTGACCAAGGACCCGGTGCCCTTTGCCGTGAGCAAGCGCGCGGTGGCGCGCATGTGCGCGGCCATGTGGGACACCTTGCACGAATACTACGGCGAGCGCCTCAAGGCCGACCGCGACACCCTGGTGGCCGGCGCGCTGCTGGCCGACGCCGGCAAGTTCCTGGAGTACTCCTACAAGGACGGCAAGTGGGGCAAGAGCAGCGTCGGCAAGTTCCTGCGCCACCCGTTCACCGGAGTGGCCCTGGCCCACGCCGAGGGTGTGCCCGCGCCGGTCCTGCACGTCATCGCGGCGCACTCGAAGGAAGGCGATCCCTACCCGCGCACGCCCGAGTGCATCATCTTCCACCACGCCGACTTCACCGACTTCGAGCTGCTGGGCTGACGCCACCCTCGGCGCAATGCGGATCCGGGCCGAGTCCCTCAGGACTCGTTCTTGTACCACTCGCTGGACTTCTTGCGGTGCGGGCCGGCGGCGGCGATGAGCTTTTCCTGGTCCTCGGCGCTGGGAGCGGGCGTGACGGCGGCGGCCCGGGCTTCATCCCAGCGGGCGATCGAGTCGGCGCCGGGGACGGCGACGCACACGCCGTCCTGGGCCAGGGCGAAGCGGATCAGGTCCGTCGCGGCAAGGTCCGGCTTGTGCGCGGGCAGCGCGCCGCCGGCATAGACCTTCATGGCGATGACGGCCACGCCTTTCTCGCGGGCCTTGGGCGCGAAATCGCGCGTGAAGGAGAGGTGATGGCAGTCGAGCGGATTGATGGGCACGAGCGCGGAGGCGAACGGATGGCGCTCGAGCGCCGCCAGCACGAAGCGAGGATCGCGGTGCCCGGTGACGCCGATGCTGCGCACCTTCTTCTTGGCCTGCGCGGACTGCAGCGCCCGGAACACGTCCTCGAGCGGCTCGTCGGCGCTGCGGACCTCGTGGACCTGCAAACAGTCCACGTAGTCCATGCCGAGGCGCTCCAGGGACTGCTCCAGCTCGGCCAGCGCGGCGTCGCCGTCGCGCTCCAGGGTCTTGGTGGCGACGTACAACTGGTCGCGAGGCAGGCCGGCCAGGGCCTTGCCCACGCGCCGCTCGCTGCGGCCGGCGCTGTAGCTGGGGGCGGTGTCGAAGTAGCGCGCGCCGGTCTCGCAGGCGCGGCGCACCACGGCCAGGGCGTCTTCCTCGGAGTCCAGGGCGCCGAGCGGGTAGCAGCCGAGGCCCAGGATCGGCAGCGAGCGTCCGGTGCTGCCGAGCGGCCGCAGGGGGAGCGTTGCGTCCTGGAGTCGGCGCGGCAGGGCCGCGAGCAGCGCGGCGCCGCCCAGGAGGTGCCTGCGGGAGAGCTCCGGCATGCGCCTCATGCTAGCGGGCGCACTACGCGGAGCGGGAACGCCTAGGCATGCGGTCGCTGGAAGATGCCCTCGGCGCTCCACTGGCGGAACCAGGGCTGGATGGCGCCGGCGAGCTCCGGATCCAGGGCGACGGCGGCCTCCAGGGCCTCGGCCAGGGGCCGGCCGGCGTCGAGGCGGCTGAGCAGCGAGAACTGCGCGCGCGTGAGGGGCCGCCGCCACACGCCGTAGTCGGGCTTGCGCCACAGGAGGATCCATTCGTTCCGCCGCCGCGGCCGCCGCGGCCGGCGCCCTTCGCGGAAGGCCTGGTAGTAGGCGTTCACCGGGTACGCGGAGGCGAGCAGGCGCGTGCTCGGCGTCAGGCGCAGATTCATGGCCGCCCAGCGCTGCGGCGGCACGGCTGCGAGGTCCGGCTCGGTGAGGCTGGGACAGCGCGCGGCGTCGAACACCTCCTGCACTGTGCGCTCCAGGCGCGCCAGCTCGCCCAGGAAGCGGCTGCGGCGCAGCAGATCGCCGGCGAAGTGCGCGCCGAGCTGGTTGAGGTTGGGGTGCGTGGAGGGATGCGCGTTCAGATAGGCGCGCGCGAGCGCGGCGAAGCGTGCGGCCCCGGTGGCGTGACGCACGGCGGCGAAGTCCTGCTCCAGCACTTCGAGCAGGCGCGAGAAGTACATGCCGGAATAGATCCCGAGGCGCTCGGCGGCGCTCAGGGCCCGCGACGGCAGGACCACGGCGTCCACCCGCGCCGGAGTCGCGCCGGTCTGGACCGCGTCCTGCATCCAGCGCTGCAGCCGGACCAGTTTCATGCGGCCAGCGCCGCGCGGTAGCGCCCGGCTTTCAGCACCTCGGCGTGCACCTGCTCGAAGGCCGGGATGTCCTGGTCCCATTCCAGCAAGGTGGCGCGCGGCCCGGCGCAGCGGATGACGGCGGCGTAGAGGTCCCACACCGCGTCGATCACGGCGCCGCTGTGCGTGTCGATGCAGTGCGTGCCGTGATCGCTGTGGCCGGCCAAGTGGATCTGCACCACGCGCTCCAGCGGGATGTCGTCCAGGTACTCCCATGGGTCCCAGCCGTGGTTGCGGCAGGACACGTAGATGTTGTTCACGTCCAGGAGCAGCGCGCAGTCCGCTTCCTCGGCCAGGCGCTGCAGGAACACGGACTCCGGCATCGTGGAGGCGGCGAAGGTCAGGTAGGTGGAGGCGTTCTCCAGCACCAGCGGCCGCTCCAGGAAATCCTGGACCGCGCGCGTGCGCGCCACCAGGTGGCGCAGCGCTTCCTCGGTGCAGGGCAGGGGCAGCAGATCGTGGCTGTTGCGGCCGGCCACGCCGGTCCAGCACACGTGGTCGCCCAGCCAGCGCGCCCGGCAGCGCTCGGCCAGGGCCTTCAGCTCGCGCAGGTAGGCGAAATCCAGCGGGTCGGTGCTGCCCAGGTTCATGGACACGCCGTGCAGGACCACCGGGTAGCGCGCGCTGACCTGGTCCAGGATGTGCAGCGGCCGGCCCCCGGTGTTCATGAAGTTTTCCGAGAGGATCTCGAAGAAGTCCACGGCCGGCTGGCGCTCCAGCACGTGGCCGTAATGCACCGTGCGCAGGCCGACGCCCAGCCCCAGGTCCGCCAGTCCGAAACGGTTGTTCATGCTGCGGGCCGGGCGGCCCCGGACGTCCGGGGCCGCCATGACCCATCCTCCGGTTACTTGTGCTGCACCGGGACGGCGCAGCCGCCCTGGCCCTTGCAGGCGTTCTGGCCGGCGCAGGCGTGCGCCTCGGTCTTGCAGCCGCCGAGGCCCTTGCAGTCGTTCAGGCCCTTGCACGAGTGGTGCGCCACGGTGGCGCAGCCGCCCTGGCCCTTGCACGCGTTCTGGCCCTTGCAGGCGTGCTCGGCGGTCTTGCAACCGCCCTGGCCCTTGCAGGCGTTCATGCCGGCGCAGGCGTGCTTGTCGGCCATGGCGTCGCTGGAGCTGCTGGTCTCGTCGGACTTGCCGCAGCCCACAGTGACTCCGGCCATCAGGCCGGACATGGCCAGGACCACCGCGGAGGCGTGCAAGCCGCGACGCTGGTTGCGGGAGAGTTTCATCGTGTTCGTGGGAGTGGTTGTCGGATGGGTTGGTCCGGGCGCCAAAGGTCACAGTGGGGCGCCGGATTGGCAGTTCGAGATGCTATCCGCATCCCTCGGTTGCACCGAATACAAGGATACGGACCGGTGGGCGCACCGGATTCGCCCCGTAACCGCGCCGGCGCGCTGGCATCCAACGCCACATGACCGGCACTTCCCTGCGAGGCGCCGCCCACTCCGGACGGCGCCTGCCCCTGCCCGGCCTGCGGGCCGCGCGCCGTCCCGCCAGCGCCTGAGGCCGCCCGCGTGGCGCCCGCTACAGTGAGTGCGGCAGTGGACGACGCTCCCGAGGCGACCGCTCCGCACCGCCCTGAGTCGGCGCTGGTGGAAGCGCTCCGCGCCGGCGACGACGACGCCTACGTGCAGCTGGTGCGCCAATACGGCGGGCCCATGCTGGCGGTGGCGCGCCGCCTGCTGCGCAACGAGGCCGACGCCCAGGACGCGCTGCAGGACGCCTTCCTGTCCGCGTTCAAGTCCATCCGGGGCTTCCAGGGCCAGTCGCAGCTCTCCACCTGGCTGCACCGGATCGCGGTCAACGCCGCGTTGATGAAGCAGCGCGCGCGCACGCGCCGGCCGGAGCAGCCGATCGAGGAGCTGCTCCCGGCCTTCGACGGGAGCGGTCACCGGCGCAACTCCGGCGCCTCCTGGCCCGAGGATCCAACGCGCACCGCCGAGGCCGGCGAGCTGAAGAAGCTGGTGGCGGACAGCATCGACCGCCTTCCGGAGACGTACCGCACGGTCCTGCTCCTGCGCGACGTCGAGGGGCTGGACGGCGCGGAGGCCGCCGCCTCGCTCGGAGTGAACGAGAACACCGTGAAGATCCGCTTGCACCGTGCCCGCCAGGCGCTGCGCGAGCTCCTGGACCCCCACATGCAAGGCACCCGCGCATGTTCATCACCTGCGAAGAGCTGATCGACTTCCTGGCCGACTACCGCTCCGGCGCCCTGGCGGCCGCGCAGCGGGTGAGGTTCGAGGAGCACCTGGCCGTGTGCCCCGGGTGCGTGGACTACCTGGACAGCTACGAGATGACGCTGCGCCTGGGCCGGGAAGCCGTGCGGCCGAGCGCGGAGCCGGCCGAGGTCCCGCCCGAGCTGGTGCGCGCCATCCTGGCCGCGTGGCGCGGCGCGGCGCCGCCGCTCTAGCCGCTCGTGTTCGAAACCGGAGCGCGCCTCCGCGCGGACGCGCTCACTCGCGCCACAGGTGCGGGCGCACGCCCGTCATGGCCTCCTGGAACGGCGCGGAGTCGAAGCCGGAGGCCAGGAAGGCCACCATCAGGCGCCGGTAGGAGGCGTCGCCTTTCAGCTTCTGGAACATGTGGTCGTCGTCCGCCAGCAGCAGGCGCCCGCGCGGGTACAGGGCCGCCAGCGCGATCGAGGAGCGGTAGTCCACGGCGTGGTCCCAGCGCCCGGCCAGGACCAGCACTTCCGTGCGCAGCGCGTGGGCGGGATCCGTGTCGAACGCCGGCGCCGGGATCCGGCCGGCGTCGCACAGCTCGATCAGGGGCCGCGCGAAGTTGTACTGGTTCTCGAGATCGGGAAAGAAGGCTGCACCGCCGATCTTCTCCTGCACGCCCGCGGGGTAGAAGAACTCGAATTCGCGCACCCGGACCGGGATCCCCGCCGGCGCATCGAAGAACGTGCGCACGACGTCCACCTGGTACTCCGTGCGCGCGGCGGCGTAGCGCTCCTCGTCGCCCGCCGACAGGGCGCGGATCAGCTCGGCACGGGCCTGCGGCAGCCGCTCCGCCGGCACGAAGAAGTTCTGGCGCTGCAAGGTCATGGCCAGGATGTCCCGCTCGCCGCGGTGGCGCTCGAGGGCGCGGCGCAGCTCCTGCTGCAGGGCGGGGTCGTGCGCTCCCAGCTCCTCCCAGAAGCGGTCCGAGCACAAGCCGAGCCGTCCCATGAGGAACGGGTTGACCGCGGCCGCGGTGAAGGCGCGCTGCACGCGCTGGCCGTGGCGCGCCAGGTACTCGTGCACCAGCAGCGCGCCGCCGGACACGCCGTAGAGCAGCACCTGGCCGGCTTGTCCCACCACGGCGGTCCGCACGGACTCGATGTCCTCCACGTACTGGAAGCTGTGGAACAGGCGCCAGGCCCGGGCCCAGTCAGTTCGGCCCTCGGCGTCGAGCGCCGCCTGCAGGAACTCCTCCCCGGTCCCGCGGCCGAAGATGCCGACCACGTTGAAGGCGTCGCCGAATTCGTCGTGCTGCAGCCGCGCCACCGTTCCCGGGCGCAGATAGAACTGCTGCGCGTCGGCGATGACGAGCAGCGTCGGCCGGGCCGGGTCGAAAGGCGCGCCGAGCTCGTAACGGAGCGCAGCGCGGCCCGGGGAAGCCTGCGCAGGATCGGCAGGCTGCGCGTGGTCGAGCGGGACCTCGATGCTGCGGGCGAGGCCCTCCGGATCCTGTAACCTCGCCGTGGCCTGCGGTAGAAGGAGCATGAGGAGGGCGAGGGGCTGCATGCTGCACTGTTCCGTCGGGCCAAGACCGGCGCTCCGGCGCCATTCCGCCGCGCCGGAGGGCGCCGGGACCCGGCGCGGGGTCACCCGGGCTTCACCGGCGCTTGGCCGGCGCCTGACCGGAGGCCTGGACACTGTCCTTGCCCGCCCCCGGCTTCCGGAAACCCCCGGCGGCCGGGGACATCCAAGGGGACGAAGCCTGCGGCCCCGGAGATCCTGCTCCACCGCGAATCCCGTCCTCGGGGCACTGCCGTAGCGTCCACGTCCCGCCGGAGCCAGCATGATCCTGTCCGCCTTCTTCCAGCACTGGAGCCTGCGCCGCCGCGCGGCCGCAGGAAGAGGGACGTCCGGAGTGCCCGGCGCGCCGGTCCTGGACCAGAGCGACTGGGAGTTCGTCGCCGAGATCTGGTCGCCGCGCGACCTGTCCCGGCGCGCCATGACGGAGCTGCGCCGGCTGCCGTCGGCGCCCGAGATCACGGCCGCCCTGCAGGCGTTCCGTGAGTCCTCCGAGCGCTCGGCGCACTCCGAGCGCTCCAGCGCGGCCTGAGACGGCGCGCGCACACGCCACGCCCCGGCGGAGAAGGCCCGCAACCAGCGTGGAGGGCGTTAGCCTGATGGACTGCCGGCGCCCGGTCGCCTGCCCCCCATAACCATTGATTCGGGAGCATCCATGAGATCCCTTGCTCTGTCCTCTTTCCTCCTGCTCGCGGCGGCCGGGATTGCCCCGGCCCAGGAGCGTCATCCACTGGCCTTCGGCCCCTTCCGGGACCGTCCCGGCTACGAGGAGTTCACCGGCCGCATGGTCGTGCGGCCCGTGCAGAAGGACGCGCTGCTGCGCCGCGGCCTGAGCGCCGAGGCGGCCACGCGCGCCCGCGAGGCCGCAGCCGCATTCCTGGACGAGTGGCGCATCAAGTACTACGCCGATGTGGACGAGCACGTCGTCGCGCTCCCGGACGGCTGGGACGAGAACAGCTTCGCGCGCCTCCTGGAAGGCACCGGCGACTACGAGTACGCGACGCCGGACTTCCGCTGCTTCCCGCTGGTGGCGCCCAACGACCCCCTGTACGGCCAGCAATGGCAGCACCAGAACATGAACTCGGAGGCGGGCTGGGACCTGCACACCGGCGACGGTCAGACCATCGCCGCCTTCATCGACACCGGCATCGACCTGAACCACCCGGACCTGCAGAACCGCGTGTCCGGCTACAACTCGGTCAGCGACCTGCCCGAGTCCTCGGGCGGGCAGGTGTTTGACGTGATGTGGCACGGCAGCGCCGTGTCGGGCTGCATCGCCGCCACCGGCAACAACGGCATCGGCGTCACCGGGGTTTCCTGGAGCAACCGGCTCATGCCGATCCGCACCACGGACTCGCCGGGCGGCGGCGCCTACCTGACCGACATCCTGGAAGGGGCGCGCTGGGCCGTCCAGAACGGCGCGCGCACTGCCAGCGCCAGCTACAGCGGCGTGAGCTACCCGGAGGTCGGGACCACGGGCACCGAGGTCAAGAACCTGGGCGGCTTGTTTTTCTACGCCGCCGGCAACGAGGGCTGGGACTGGGGCGGCTTCGACTACCCGGACACGGAGGTGATCGGCGCCACCGACATCAATGACAACCGCGCCTGGTTCAGCAGCTGGGGCGACGTCGTGGACGTGGTGGCGCCCGGGGACAACATCTACACCACGATGCTGGGCAGCACCTACACCTTCACCAGCGGCACCAGCTTCAGCACGCCGCACGCCAACGGCATCGCCAGCATGATCTGGTCGGCCAACCCGTTCCTGACTCCCAACGAGGTGGAGGCCCGGCTGTTCGCCTGCTGCGACGACCTGGGCGCCGCCGGCAACGACCGTGTGTACGGCTGGGGGCTGGTGAACCTGCGCCGCGCCATCGAGCTGGCGGTCACCGGCAGCATGGCCCTGACGGTTCCGGCCACCCTCACCCACGGCCAGAGCACCACGATCACCGCGAGCGGCGCCACGCCCTTCGCCACGGTGTACTTCTACTACTCCACCACCGGCATGCAGGCCACGGTGCTGCCGGCCCTGCAGACTTCGGTGGGGCTGCGCAACCCGGTCCAGGGCGGAGTCATCGCGGCCAACGGCGCCGGGTCGGCCACGCTGGTGCGGAACGTTCCCAACAACGCCGCCGGCCGCAATGTCTGGATCCAGGCGGCGGAGCTCGGCAATTCCTCGGACATCGAGTTCCGGGTGATCCAGTAGCCACGCCCGGGCGCTCAGCGGCGGCGGCCGGCCTCGGCCGCCGCCGCCTGCGCCTGCGGCAGCAGCGCCAGCCAGTCGCGCAGCAGCTGGCGCATGGCCGCGGGGTCGGGCACGCGGTAGCGGGCGGCGCTCTCGCGCTCGCCCACCAGCAGCGTGAGCGCGTCCTTGCCGCACAGGCGGAAGATGTCCTCGTCCGTGGTGTCGTCACCTGCCGCCAGCACGAAGTCGCTGGCTTGGGCCGTCTCGCGGATGAGGATGTGCACCGCGGTGCCCTTGTCCATGCCCATGGGCCGCACCTCGATCACCTTGCTGCCGTGGATCACCTCCAGCGGCTCGCTGCTCAGGAACTCGTCCAGGTGCTGGAACAGCTCGCGGGCCTGCCAGGAGCTGAGCACGGGATCGCACTGCCGGTAGTGCCAGGCGACGCCCAGCGGCTTCTCCTCGATGTGGCTGCCCGGCACGCGGTCGGCGAAGCGCCGCATCACCTCCAGGATCAGCGGGCGCCAGGTCTCGGGCGGGCGCCGGAACATGAGCTTGAACTCGTGCTCGCCCGGGCGGCGCAGGAAGGCGCCGTGCTCGGCCACGAAGCCGCAGCCGGTGGCACCGAGCCACTGCTCCAGCACCTGCGGCGGGCGGCCGCTCACGACCCAGGTGCTGACGCCGGACACCTGCGTCAGTGCGTTCAGGAGCTGCAGCACCTCCGGGGTGGGCGCCGCCGCTTCGGGTGTCGGCTCGAACTCGCGCAAGGTGCCGTCGTAGTCCAGGAACAGGTGGCGCTGCCGGGACTGGCGCCAGCGCTCCTCCTCGGCGCGGCGGACCTCGCCGGCGAGCAGCGGCGTCGGCGACAGATGCTGGGCGTCGCGGATCGCGTCCACGCAGTGGCGTACCCACACGTGCACGTTGTTGCGGCGCACGCGCTCGCGCATCGGGGCCATGCGCCGCGCCTGCTCCTCCGGGCTCATCTCCAGCGCGCGCCGCAGCGCGCCGGCCATGGCCACCGGGTCGTAGGGGTTGACGTGGATGGCTTCGCCCAGCTCCCAGGCGGCGCCGGTGAACTCGCCGATGATGAGCACGCCGTCGTCGCGCTGGCGCGCGGCCACGTATTCCTTGGCCACCAGGTTCAGCCCGTCGCGCAGCGGCGTCACCAGCGCGACGTCGGCCACCTGGTACAGGGCGCCGAGCACGGCCGGGGGGACGCTGCGGAAGTAGTAGTGCAGCGGCACGTGCCGCGGGCGCCCGAATTCGCCGTTGATGCGGCCCGCGATCCGGTCCACCTCGTCCTTGAGCCGGCGGTACTCCTCCACCTCCACGCGCGAGGGCACCGCCACCTGGATCATCATGACCCGGTCCACCAGCGACGGGTCGCTGCGCAGCAGCTCGCCGAAGGCGCGCAGGCGGTTCGGAATGCCCTTGGTGTAGTCCAGCCGGTCCACGCCCAGGATGACGCGCCGTCCCGCGGCAGCCTCGCGCAGGCGCGCGACCTCCGCGGCCACCTCCGGGGTCCGCCCGCGCTCCTGCCACTCCTCCGGCACGATGCCGAGCGGCTCGGCCAGCAGCCGCACGCGCCGACCCTCGTGCAGCACCTCGGCGCTGCGCACGTCCAGGCCCAGGACACGGCGCAGGGCGCTGCGGAAGTGGCGCACGTAATCCAGGGTGTGGAAGCCGATCATGTCGGCGCCGAGCATGCCACGCAGCGCCGCGGCGCGCGTGGGGAGGATGCGGTAGATCTCGGACGAGGGGAACGGGATGTGCAGGAAGAAGCCGATGCGCAGCTCCGGCAGCGCCTCGCGCAGCATGGCCGGCACCAGCAGCAGGTGGAAGTCGTGTACGAACACGATGTCGGACGGGCGCGCGTGCTCCAGCAGGGCGTCGGCGAAGCGGCGGTTGACGCGCTCGTAGACCTGCCAGTCGTCGTGACGGAAGGTCACGTTGTGCGTGAAGTAGTGGAACAGCGGCCACAGCACCCGGTTGCAGGTGCGGTTGTAGTAGGCCTCGTGCTCCTCCGGCGTGAGCGCGATCCCGACCATCCCCTGCTCCGCCAGCGCGCCCTGCACCTCGGCGTCGAGCGTGCCATCGGGCGACGGCGCGCCGGGCCAGCCGATCCACAGCCCTTTGCCCTCGCGGTGCGGATGGCTCAGCCCGGTGGCGATCCCGCCCGAGGACATCTGCGCGCGCACCCCGTGTTCGTCGCGCTGCACGGTGACGGGCAGCCGGTTGCTCGCCAGCAGCAGCCGCTCTCCCTCCCGCAGGAACGTCGCCGGCGCATCCACGCGCTCTGTTGTAACTTGGTTGGCGGCCACCGTCACCCCAATCCTCTACGCTTGCGCCCGCGACCCAGGCCCGAATCCGCCCTCGCATGGCTGGCTGCGCTCTCGGACGCGGACCTGGCCCGCGTGCCGGAGGACTTGCGCGCCGGCCTGCGCGCCGCCCGCGGGGCCTGCCTGCGCGTGGCCGAGCTCGAGGCGCTGGCCTGGCGCGACTCCCTGACCGGCCTGTGGAATCGGCGCGCCTTCGAGCGCATCGGCGGCCTGCAACTGGCCCAGGCGCGCCGTTATCGCTTCCCCGTCAGCCTGATCCTGCTGGACCTCGACGACTTCAAGGCGGTGAACGACCAGCGCGGGCACGCCGCGGGTGACCGCCTGCTGCAGGCGGTGGCGTCCGCGCTGCAGCAGAACAGCCGTGACAGCGACCTCGTGGCGCGCTGGGGCGGCGACGAGTTCGCGCTGCTGCTGCCCCAGACCGGCGCCGGCGGTGCCAGGGCCGCCGCGGAGCGCTTGCGCGCGCACGCCTGGGAAGCCGCGCGCCGCGCGCTCCCGGACGCCGATCCCCTGCTCACGCTGTCCTCCGGCGTGGCCAGCACCGAGCTCGCGGACGACTTCAGCCTGGCCGGCCTTTTCCAGCACGCCGACGCGTGCCTGTACCACATGAAGGCCGTATGAAGGGGGTCAGAGACGCCCTTCCCGGCAGCTAGGATCCAGCGTGCCCTTGCCCGGCGCCGGGTTCCGTTGCACCGTCCTGGCCCTGACCCTGGCGGCGGGGGCGGCCGCGCGCCAGGACGGTGGCGGGGCCGCCTGGCCGGGCCGCCTGGAGGGCGTGCGCAACGCGCGCCCGGTTTCGGGCTTTTCCGGCCCGCAGGGCGCGAGCGTGCGCGCGCGCGTGCTGCTCCGCAGCGGCGCGCTGACCCGCGCCGCTCCGGACGCGCTGGCGCAGTTGCAGCGCTACGGCGTGCGGCGCGTGGTGGACATCCGCGGGCTGTCCGAGATCCTGGAGACCGGCGCGGACCCGGCGCCGTTCGGGCGCAGCCCGATGCTGGTGCATCTGCCGATGGTGGTCGAGACCCAGTCTCCGGACCCGGTGCAGGCCTACCGCGACCTGTGGCAGCAGAACCGCGCCGCCGAGCGCGGTCTGCTCGAGCTGCTGGCGGATCCCGCCAACCATCCGCTGCTCGTGCACTGCAGCGACGGTCTGGACCGCACCGGCATCCTGGTGGCGATGCTGCTGGAGCTGGCCGGCGTCCCGCGCGAGCAGATCCTGGACGACTTCACCGACAACGACGGCACGCGCAAGGTGGACGCGGCCCCGCTGCTGGCGGTCATGGCCTTGTGGGACGCGCACCCCGGCGGCCTCGCCGCCTGGCTGGAGCAGGAGGCGCAGGTGCAGCCCGCGGTGCTCGCCGCCGTGCGCCACTACTTCTACTCGGCTGAGCTGCTCAGCGAGCCTGCCGCCGAGGCCGACGCGCGCGCCGAGCTGGCGCGGGTGGAGACGGAGGCCGGCAAGGGCCGCTACGAGAAGGCGGCCGCCGGCTACGCGGCGCTGGCGAAGAAGCAGCCGCAGACCGCCGCCGGGCGGATCGCCGCCCGGCGCGCCCAGGCCAACGCCCTGCTCGGCTGGTCCTGGCTCGTGCGCTCCGGCCCGTCCGCGAACCGCGTGGACGTCGTGCTGCTCGGCGACGGCTACCTGCTGAAGAAGCAGTCGAGCTTCGACAAGCTGGCGGAGCGCATGCCGGAGGACTTCCGCCGCCACGCGCTGTTCGGCGAGTATTTCGGCTACCACAACTTCCTGCGCGCCAACCTGGCCAGCGCCGAGGACGGCGTGGACATGGGCGGACGCGAGTATTCCACGGCACTCAACGGACACGACTCCGGCGCCGCCCAGGGCCAGGTGGCCGTGGACCACAAGCTGGTGCGCGACTCCCTGGCGCAGCTTCCGGAGCAGGACGGACTGGCCATCGTGTTCGTGCGCGCCGGGACGCTGGGCACCGGCGGCGGCGGCGTGGCCGTCATCGGCGGCGGGCCCAGCAACACCGTCTTCCACGAGTGGGGGCATGCCTTCGCCGGCCTCCTGGACGAGTACAGCAGCGACACCGGCGCGCGCGGGACCGGGCGCAGCGGCATCAACGTCAGCGACAGCGCCGACGGCGCGCGCCTGCCCTGGAAGCACTGGATCGACGCCCAGGTGCCCGGCGTCGGCGCCTTCGAGGGCGCCGACGGCCGCGCCAAGGGCGCCTGGAAGGCCACCGCGTCGGGCTGCGCCATGGACAGCGGCGCCGACTTCTGCCGCGTGTGCCGCGAGCAGATGATCCTGTCCATCTACGAGCTGGTGGATCCGGTGGACGCCTGCGCGCCGCCGCCGCATCCCGATGCCGCCGGCGACCCCTTCGCCGAGCCGCTGCCGCCGCTGCGCGCCGCAGCACCGCTGGATTTCGCGGTCCAGCCCATGCGGCCGTCCCGGCACTCCCTGGAGGTGCGCTGGTGGGTGCTGCCCGCAGCGGACGTGCCGCCCGCGCCCCGGCGGCGCGGCGAGTTCCTCCACGGCACCCGCCGCGACCGCGGCCCGCTCGCGCCGATCCGCGCCGAGCCCGACGCCGAGACCAGGGCCGGCAAGGACGGCTGGCACCGCTTCCGCCTGGATCCCGCCGCACTGACCGCCGCGCGCGTGCGCGTGATCTGCCGGGTTCAGGACAGCACGAAGCTGCCCGACGAAGACCATCCCTGGGTCCTGCGCGACGACGACGGCCTGCTCGAGTCCGAGCGCGCCTGGTGGGTGGAGAAATAGGGGTCGTACCTAACCTTTCCCCGCGTCCGCGGGCGCTCCGATGCGCTGCGCCACCAGCGCCTCGAGCCCGCCCATGATCACCAGCTCCTGCGCCGCCGGCCCCAGCGGCGCCATGGCGAAGCTGCGCCCGTCCACGCGGATCTCGGCCGCGGCAAAGTCCACGACCGCCATCAGCCCGGTGCGCCGGGTCGCCGCCTTCTCGCCGAAGCGCTCGCGCAACCAGTCCACGAGCTCCGGGCAATCCACCAGCGGATAACCATTGTTGATCGCATTCCGCTTGTAGGTGTCGCTGAACGAGCCCGCCGCCACCAGCGGCAGCCCGCGGTACTTCAACGCCGTCGCCGCCTGCTCGCGGCTCGATCCCGTCCCGAAGTTGTAGCCGCCGACCAAGACGTCGCCGGCCCGCGCCAGCTCCTGGAACCTCGGGTCATAGTTCTCCATGGCCACCTTGGCCATCTCCTCCGGCTTCAGATCCTCGCGGTACGTGTACTTGCCCGGATAGATCCCGTCCGTGTTCAGGTTGTCCGCGTCGCACCACAACAACTCACCCTCCACGCGCTCCGGGAAGCCCGGCAGGATCGGCACTTTCTGCTTCGGTCGCTCCGGCCGCGGCGCGACCCGGCAGCTTCCTTGCGGCTTGCCTTCCGGCATCCCTTCCGGGCCCGAAATGAAGCCCGAGACCGCGCTCGCCGCCACCACCGCCGGCGAGGCCAGGTACGCCTGCGCGTTGCGGCTGCCCATCCTTCCCTTGAAATTCCGATTGGTCGCGCTGATCCCGACCTCGCCGTCCTGCAGCAATCCTGCGCCGAGCCCGATGCAGGGCCCGCAGCCGGGCGGCAGCGGCTTCGCGCCGGCGTCCAGCAACACCTGCCAGTCGCCGCGCTTGGCGCTCTCGGCTTCGACTTCCGACGACGCAGCGGCCACATACAGCTCCACTCCCGGCGCCACCTTCTGGCCGCGCAGCACGCGCGCGGCGTCGGCGATGTCGTCGACGCGGCTGTTCACGCACGACACGATGTAAGCCTTCTGCACCGGCACCTTGCGCCGCTGCATCTCCGCCACGCTGGTCATGTCCGTGACCGTGTCCGGTCCGCTCACGTGCGGCGTGACCGTGCCGAGGTCCAGCTCCAGCTTCTTCGCGTAGTAGCAGCCCGGGTCCGGCTGCAGCTTCGGCAGCTCCTTCTCCAGTGCCGCCACGCGGTCCAGGGACACCTTTTTCGCGCCGACCGTTGCACGATTGCGCAACCATGCAATCGTCTTCGAATCACAGGGGAACACTCCTGCCAGCGCGCCCCATTCCGTCGTCATATTCGCGATCGTGAGCCTCTGGTCGATCGGCAGCTCCGCCACGCCGTCGCCGACGAACTCCACGCAATGGTTCAGCACTTCGTCGTTGTTGAACATCCCGCACAGCGTGATGATCACGTCCTTCCCGGTCGCGCCCGCGCGCAGCCGCCCCTTCAGCACGCACTTCGCGACCGGCGGCACCTGCCACCAGGTCTGGCCCGTGGCCCAGATCGAGGCCGCGTCGGTGCGCACCACCGGCGTCCCCAGCGCCCCCAGCCCGCCGTAGAGGTTGCTGTGCGAGTCCGAGGCGACCACCAGCGCGCCGGGCCACACATAACCCTCCTCCGTGATCACCTGGTGCCCGATGCCGCGTCCAGCCGGATAGAAGTCGACCCCGTGCTCCTTGGCGAAGGCCTCGATGGCCGCGTACTTCTTCAGGTTCTTCGGATCCTTGTTCTGGATGTCGTGGTCCAGCACGAACACCGGCTGCTTCGGATCCGCCATGCGGGTGGCGCCGATCGCCTTGAACTTCTCCATGACCGCCGAGGTGTTGTCGTGGGTCATGACGTGCAGCGGCCGCACCATCACGTAGTCGCCGCTGTGCACCTCGTGCCCGGCCGGCAGCCCGACCGCGTACCTCTGGACGATCTTCTCGACGTAGTTCTGCATGGGGTCAGATGTAACCTTTCCGGCCGCCAATCATACGGGGTCAGGTGCAAACGCCGCCTGCGCTGCGGCCGGTCCGCCAAGTCGATGTTCGCACCTGATCCTACGGCGCTACCGGCATCCAGATTCGCATCCGCGAGTCGCCGCGGTTGGCCCAGGAGTAGTATGGGATCGCCTTCATCGCGACGCTGCGCTCGGCGTCCAGGGTGCTTGTCAGTGACCAATAGAGCGGATCGGGCGCAGGCACACTTGCCGCTGCAGGCGCGGCTGGGGCGCCGACACCGGTGAGCGCTTGAGCATTGCGCAGTTCCTGCGGGGATCCCCATTCACGCCATCCAAAGCCGTCAGATCCCATCTGCAAGCATATCCTTGCGTTCAGAACGTCCACTGCCGCATTGTCCACGGATTCGAAGCAATAGACGAGAGGGCCTCGTCGCAGCGCGACCGATCCGACGTTTTCTTGAATTGCCGGATTCGAGCGCATTCCGTCCATTTGCATCAGAAGCTCGACGCGGAGGTGGACCGCGTCCGGATTGCTCGTTCGAAAGTGCACGAATCCGAGAGATGCCGGCTGGAATCGGTCGTGCTCGCCGCTTCTTTGAAGTTCGGAGTGGCACCAGGAAGGCTTTCGATAGGCGAGGTCCACGCACTCATTACCAGGGAGCGAGCGAACTCTCACTTCCCCGTCCCAAGGGTAGCCCGTAAGCACTTCGAAGTGTGCTCTCTTGCCTCCAGGGAGCTCGGTGTCGATCTGAGCGGAGCCGTAAAGGTCTAGGTAGAGCGTGTTGTCCTTGGCCAGGAAGAACTGGCCGCCGATGTTCGCGATGGTCCGCATGATGTTCGGCGGGCAGCAGGCGCAGGCGTACCAGTCCTTGCGCTGGTGGCCGCCGTCGGACTCGAGCGGGTTGACGTAGAAGAACTTGCTGCCGTCGAGCGAGACCGCGGCCAGGATGTTGTTGTAGAGCGCGGTCTCCATGGCGTCGCCGTAGCGGGCGTCGCCGGTCATGCACAGCATGCGCTGGCTGAACAGGACCGAGGCGATGGCGGCGCAGGTCTCGGAGTAGGCTTCCTTGTTGGGCAGCTCGTAGCGCGCGCCGATGGCCTCGCCGTCATGCCGCGCGCCGACGCCGCCGGTGACGTAGGTCTTGTAGTAGTGCAGGTCGTTCCAGAGATCGGTCAGGACCGGCGGCAGGGTCTCGTCCCCGGTCTCGAGGTAGACGTCGGCGGCGCCGGCATAGAGATAGAGCGCGCGCACGGCATGCCCGACCGCCTCGCGCTGCTCGCGGAAGGGCACGTGGTCCTGCATGTATTCCGAGCCGCCGGCGACCTGCGGCTCCACACCGCGCCGGTTGATGAAATAGGCCGCCGTGTCGAGGTAGCGCTTCTCCCCGGTCTCCCGGTACAGCTCCACCAGCGCGATCTCGATCTCGGGATGGCCGCACGCGCCCTCGCGCTCGCCGGGGAAGGTCCGGGCGATCATGTCGGCGGTGGCGCGGGCGCGCGCGAAGAACTCCGAGTCGCCGAAGGCGCGCCGGTGCGCGACCGCCGCCTGGATCAGGTGCCCCATGCAGTAGAGCTCGTGGTCGTTGGCCAGGTTGTGCCAGCGCGGCAGCTTCTCGATCGTGTACTTTGTCATCACGTAGCCGTCCGGCTGCATGGCAGCGAGGATCAGCGGCACGAAGCCGTGGACCTGGTCGCGCAGCTCCTGGTCGCCGCCGCGCAGCGCGAGCTCGATGCAGGCGGCTTCCAGCCACTTGTAGGCGTCGGAATCGGTGAAGACGAAGACCTGGTGCTTCCCTGCCTTGCCGCCGGCGACCCGGAAGTTCTCGAAGGCGCCGATCTTCGCCAGCTGCTCGTGTCCGGCACGCAACGAGCTGCGGTTGGCCTGCACGCGCTCCAGCCAGAAGCCGGGCAGCAGCTTGACGTCGCCGGCGGGAACCGGGCGCAGGACCGCATTGGGGCTGGCGGAAAGGTCGGTGGTGGCGAAGGACTGCGGGGCTTGCAGCACGAGGGCGAGGAGCGGCAACACGGCGTGCTCGTTATACCTTGGAGCCGTGCTGATCGCCGCCGCCGCTCTCGCGTGGGCGCAGGAAGCGCCCGCGCCGCCCGCGCGCCCGTTCCCGCCGGTGCGCGCGCTGACCTTCAATGTGCGCTACGGCACCGCCCCGGACGGCGACAACGCCTGGGACAAGCGCAAGGACCTGGTGCTGCAGGTGCTGGCCGAAGAGCGCGCCGACGTGGTGGCGGTGCAGGAGGCGCTGGCGTTCCAGCTCGACTTCGTGCTGGAGAAGCTGCCGCGTTACCGGGCCTCCGGCGCGTTCCGCCGCGGCGGGCGGGAGGACGAGTGGACCGGGATCCTGCTGGACCAGGAGCGCTTCGACGTGGAGAAAGAAGGGCAGTTCTGGCTGAGCGAGACGCCGGATAAGGTCGGGAGCGTCGGCTGGGACGCGGCGCTGCCGCGGCTGTGTGCGTGGGTCGTGGTCAAGGAGCGCAGCGGCGGCGACCGCTTCGCCGTGTTCGCGACGCACCTGGACCACGCGGGCGGGAAGGCTCGGGCCGAGTCCATGCGCCTGATCCTGGCGCGGGCGCGCGCGATCGCGCCGGGGCTGCCGGCGCTGCTGCTCGGCGACCTCAACGCCGGCGAGGACGCGCCGCCGCTGCACCTGGCGCGCGCGGCCGGCTTCGTCGACAGCTTCCGCGTGGCGCACCCGGACGCGCAGGAGTGCGGCACCTTCCATGGCTTCCAGGGAGGCGGCGGCGGCGCCAAGATCGACTACGTGCTGTGCAGCGCCGAATGGCGGGTGGCGGACGCCGGCATCGTGCGCACAGAGGCGCAGGGGCGCTATTCCTCGGATCATTACCCGGTGCGCGCGCTGCTGAGCCTGGGCGCTGCGCCGGCCGCGTCCGAGCCGCCAGCACCGGTCGCGCCCGGATAGACTCTGCGTTCCAGGATTCGATCCATGCTGACCGCACTCGCCCTCGCCCTGCTCCAGGACCCGGCCGCCGCCCGGGAATACCGCTACCCCGATTTCCTGACCGAGTTCTGGGACCTGCGCTTCCTGACGCAGCCGCCGGCGCAGGGGGAGCGCTGCATCCAGTTCTCCTCCTATGACCGGGCCAGCCAGGCCGGCCCCGGCCAGCCGGAGGCGTGGTTCGCGAACAACGACGCCGGCAACTTCCTGCGCGTGGAGCAGGTGCCGCTGCCGGGCGGCGGCACGCGCACGGAGTACGTGCTGGCCGACGTGGATGGCCCGGGGGTGATCCAGCGCATCTGGTCGGCGAACCCCGCCGGCGAGCTGCTGTTCTACGTGGACGGGGCCGCCGAGCCGGCGCTCACCATCCCGTTCCAGGAGCTGTGCCAGGGCGACCGCGCGCCGTTCCTGGATCCCTTGTGCGGCGTGCAGGCGAAGGGCTGGAACTGCTACCTGCCGCTGCCGTTCCAGAAACATCTCAAGCTCAGCGCCACGGCCGGCGGCTTCTATTACCAGGTGAACGTGCGCCTGTTCCCGCCGGAGACGAAGGTGCCGTCGCTGTCGGCGGCGCTGCTGGAAGACAATGCCCCGGCCATTAAGGAGGTGTGCGCGATCCTGAGCCAGCAGTCGCCGCCGTACCGGCCGGAGCGCAGCACAAACCTGACCGGCAAGATCATGCCCGGCAAGACCTTGGACCAGTCGGTGCGCGGCGAGGGCACGGTGCGCGAGATCTGGGTCTGGTTCACGCCGCTGGCGGCGGTCCAGGACGTGCCGGCGATGCTGCGTTCCGTGCGCCTGCACATCACCTCGGGGGACAGCGAGACGCCGCTGGTGGACTGCCCGGTGGGCGACTTCTTCGGCGCCGGGCCGGGCCTCGTGCCGTTCGCCACGTACTACGCCGGCATCAGCGCCGACGGCAAGTGCTACAGCCGCCTGCCTCTCACCTACAGCGGCGACCTGCACGTGCGGTTCACCAATGAAGGCACGGAGCCGGCGAACCTGCGCACCGAGGTCTGGTTCGACCGGGTGCGCAGCGGCCCGCTCACCCTGCGGGCCGCCTGGAAGCAGGAGCGCGACTTCGCGACGCGGCCCATGCGCGACTACCGCGTGCTGGAGGCGGAAGGGCCGGGCCGCTTCATCGGCTGCAGCCTGAGCGTGCGCAACCCGGTGCGCGAGTGGTGGGGTGAAGGCGACGAGAAGTTCTACGTGGACGGCGAGAGCTTCCCCAGCACATTCGGCACCGGCACCGAGGACTACTTCGGCTACGCGTGGTGCAGCCCGGAACTGTTCTCGCACCCGTTCCACGCGCAGGCCCGCTGCGACGGGCCGGGCAACTACGGCTTCACCAGCGTCAACCGCTACCAGATCGGCGACCACGTGCCGTTCCAGAAGTCCTTCACCTTCGACCTGGAGGTCTGGCACTGGAACGAAAGCGCCCGGATGGACTACGCCACGGTGGCCTACTGGTACGCGGCGCCCACGGCGAAGCACGGCCTGCCGCCGCTGCCGCCGGCGGCGGAGCGGGTGGCACGCCCGCTGGCGGAGTACCCGGTCTTCCGGGTGCCCGGCGCGCTGGAGGCCGAGTCCTTGCGCGTTACCGCCGTGACGCGCGGCAAGGCCAACGTGCAGGAGATGTCCGGCTACGGCGCCCAGTGGAGCGGCGAGAAGCAGTTGTGGTGGACCGGCGCCCAGCCGGGAGAAACCATGGTTCTGGCCTTGCCCGTCCCGGCCGCCGGCCGTTACGCCCTGAAGGCGCAGTTCACCAAGGCCAGCGATTACGGCGTGGTCACCGTGATGCTGGACGGCAAGGTCATCACCCCGTCGCTGGACCTCTACCACGACGGGGTGGTGCCCGCCGTGGTCGACCTCGGCGTCCTGGACCTGGCCGCGGGTGATCGGCGCCTGGCGCTGCGCATCGACGGCAAGAACGAACAGGCCAAGCCGGAGTACATGGTGGGCATCGACTACTTCCTCCTGGAGCCCGAGGGCGCTTCCTCCAGCGGCGGGGGCGCCAGCGGCGCCGCGCCGCGCGGCGACTCCCTGTACGCGCTGTCCGCGCCGTCCCTGGACGGTCAGGACGCGGCCTTGTCCCAGTTCTCGGGGCGCGTCGCGCTGGTGGTGAACGTCGCCAGCGAGTGCGGCTACACCCCGCAGTACGCGGGCCTGCAGGAGCTGCACGAGAACTACGGGCCGCGCGGACTGGTCGTGCTCGGCTTCCCCAGCAACGAATTCGGCGGGCAGGAGCCGGGCGACGCCGCCGCGATCCGCAAGTTCTGCACCGACAACTACCAGGTCACGTTCCCCTTGTTCGCCAAGGTGGTGACCAAGCCGGGCGCGGGCCAGTCGCCGGTGTACGCGTTCCTGACCCAGGGCCGCGAAGCTCCCGGCTGGAACTTCTGCAAGTACCTGGTGGGCAAGGACGGCCGCGTCCAGGCCTTCTTCCCCAGCAAGGTGGCTCCGGACTCTCCGGATCTGCAGCAGGCCATCGAAGCGGCGCTGGCCGACTGAGCGGTCGACCGGAGCCATGGCCCGCGTCTTCTATGTGCACTGGCACGAGGACGAAGCCCTGGACGCGGTGCGGGCCATGCGCGCCGCCGGGCACACGGTTGTCTACCACTGGGACAGCCAGACGGGTGCCGATACGTGGAAGACCTTCAAGGCCAGCCCCCCGGACGTCCTGGTCGTCTCGCTGGCGCGCCTCCCCAGCCACGGCCGGCGCGTGGCCGCCGTCACGACGGAAACCAAGAAGTACCGCCATATCCCGGTCTTCTTCGTGGACGGGGCCCCGGAGAAGCTCGCCGTGGCCCGCAAGCAGTTCCCGCAGGCCACGTTCACGACCTCCGGGCGGCTGCTGGACGCCCTGAGCCTTCTCGGTTGAATCGAAACCGGCCCCGGCGGCGTCTTTCCGGTACATCATGGACCCGGTGCCGGCCCGCCGCGACCTCGAGGCCTTGCTCGCCCACGCAGGATGGGTGCGGGCGCTGGCCCGGAGCCTGGTCCGCGACGAGGCGGCGGCCGACGACCTGAGCCAGGACGCCTACGTCGCGGCCCTGGGCGCCCGGCCGCCGGAGCAGCAGGCCTCATTGCGCTCCTGGCTGCACCGCGTGCTGCGCAATCTCGCGGCCGATCACAGCCGCAGCGAGCGGCGCCGCGAGGCCCGCGAGCAGCGCGCGGCCGCGGAACGCCCGGCCCCGTCGCCGGCCGCCGCCGACGCCTTCGAGCGCGCCGCCCTGCAGCGCCGCCTGGTCGAAGAGGTCTGGCGCCTGGACCCGATCTACCGCGAGGTCGTGCTCCTGCGCTTCTTCGAGGGCCTGCCGCCGCGCCGCATCGCCGCCGCCCTCGACCTTCCCGTGAACACCGTCCGCACGCGCCTGCGCCGCGCCCTGGAGCAGCTCCGCGCGCGCCTCGGCGACACCGTCGGAACCCACTGGCGCGCTTCGTGCCTGCTGCTTGCTGCCACCGGTCGTCCCGGGCTCCTGGGAGGTGTTGCCATGGCCGTGAAGGCTCAGACCGTCGCCGCGGGCGTCGCCGTGCTCGCGCTCCTCGCTGCGCTCCTGTTCTTGCGCCCATGGCGCGCGCCCGCAAGCAGCCAGCACGACCATCAAGAGGCTCAGGCGCCCGCGGCGGACCTCGCGCCCCCGGGCACGCCCGAGCCGCCGGCCGAGCGCCGCGCGCTCGCCGCAACAGCGAACGCGGCCCACTCCACAACCGGCGCCGCGGGCGTTCCCGGTTGGACCGGCGTCGTCCTCGGCGGCGATGGCGCGCCGGTGGCGGGCGCGGTGGTGCACGCCTACTTATGGGGAGCCGAAGCGGGCGCCACCACGGACATCGCAGGGCGCTTCACCCTGCCTTGGCCGGCGCGCGATTGGGATCTCTATGGGCAGGTGGACGTTCGCGCGAGCGGATGGTCGCTGGGGACCATCACCGACCCGCCGGCAGATCCGCCGGCATTCGTGACCGTTCAGCTCGACGGCCGACATTCCCTCCGCGTGCGTACCGTGGACGAGCGCACCGGTGCGCCGGTCCGCGGCGTCGAGGTGCTCCTCCGCATGGAGGGAGTGGAAGACATCCTCGCGCTCAGCGGCGATGACGGTCTCGCGCTCCTGCACGCGCAGGCCTTCGGATCCGCCGTCCTCCACGGCCGCGGCCGAGGGACCGCGATGGTGGCGCCGCTCTCGGTCGAGCTAACTCCGGATGCACCCGGATCGATCCTGCTGCCGGTGCGTCCTTATCCGCAGCGCGCGCGCCTGCTCGCAACCGACGAGACGACCGGCCTTCCGATCCTTGACGCGCGTTTCTCGCGCGTGACGGGGCTTCCTGCCTGGGCCTGGAACGAGGAGGGCCACCCGCGGGCCATCATCCCCGCCTCTGGTGGTCTTGCGGAGGTGGAAGCGCTGGAGGGCGAGCTGCCACTTTCAGTCCTGGTCGAAGCCGAGGGTTACCTGCCATGCCACATGAGCGTGGTGGACACGCCCGAGGATCCCGTGCGCGTCCTGCTGCGGCCGCTTCCGGCGACGCCATTCCTTGTCGTCGAGTGCGGCCAGCCGGTCAGCGAGCCGATCCGGGTGCACTACTCGGCCATGGCAATGGGCCGCCGGCACCCCAGGCAGGAGGGCTACGTGCCGCACTCAGTCGCCATGCTGGCTGGCGTGCGGACACCGCCGCGCATCACGGGAACGGTCCTGACCGACGCGCATGGCTTCGGCGTCCTGCCGATCCCCTCGGGTCAGGAAGGCTGGCCAGACCACTTCGATCTGACCCTGGAAGCGCCCTCAAGGCAAACCCGCAGCTATCTGTGGCTGGCCCGCTCCGAGATGCCCGACCCGCCTTGGCGTCTCGATCTCGATCCGTGCACGGCCAACGTGACGGTGCGCGTGCTTGACGCGCACGGACTGCCGCGGGCGGGCGTCGAGGTTGAAGTGACCCCTGCCATCCTGTCCGACAGCCAGGACCCGCGAGAGGACCGGGTGCGCGCGGCTACCTTCAACCTGTACCGGCCCGAGCAGACCGGAAACAAGCTCCTGGCGATCACGGACGCCTCCGGCGAGTGCCGCTTCGCGATCCCTGCCCCGTCGAGGCCGGTTGCACACATGCGCGTCGGCCCTGAGTCGGTCGAGAGCTCGGATTGGAAGACCGCGCCTGTACTGCAGCCCGGTGGAGAGCTCACGCTGCTGCTGCGGCTGCCAGCGGAGCAAGCTCTGTTCGAGATCAGCGGGCGCGTTCTCCTTCAGGGTGTGTCGGCCGACAGCTGGACCGCCGAGGTGGAGCTTCGGCCCCTTGATCCGGCGGTCCGATCCCACAAGCGTTTGGCCCGGTCGGGGCATGAGAGGTTTCACTTCGAGGGCCTTCCGGCCGGCATCTACGAGTTGCGCCTGCCCGAGCTGCGTGACGTACCGTCTCTCACCGTTGCTGCCGGCGCGACAGGAATCGTGCTGCCCGTGCCGGAGCTGAACAGCTTCCGTCTGGAGGCGGTCGACGCCGGGAGCGGCGAGCGGATTCCGAATGTGCGCGTCGAGCTGTGGACGGCGGAGGGTCGATGGCACCTGACCTTCCTCCGCCAGGACTCCAACGACGGGACCATCGCCCTCAAGAACTGGGCCTCGGATTTCGAGCGCGTCGAAGTGCGGGCAGACGGCTATGCGGCCGAGTATCTGGACCTCCAACCGCTCTCCCCGGAGAGGATTGCAAGCCTTCGCGTGGAAATGCAGCCTTCACGCACTCTACGACTACGATGCTTCGAGCCGGACGGAGCTCCCTCGCCGCGAGTTCGGCGATTGCGCTGGGAGGACGCACCCTGGGGGCCGGAAGACGTTTCCTGGCTGCCGCCGGATCGTCCGCCCGGCGTCCTGCGCTGGCCTTCCGCCCCGCGGCGAGCGTTGCGCGTCCAGGCGGTGGACGACAGCGGCCAGCCGCTAGGTGCGCCGGTGGACGTGCCGCAGGGCGAGTCCGACCTCAGTCTGGACGTCCAACTGCCCTAGCTTGCGATCAATCTGGCGCTACCGGGGACCGTGCGCCACTCGCGCTCGCCGTAGCGATCGGCCGACCAATGCCCGTCGCCGGGCAGGCGCGCGGTCTTGTTGACTATGAAGCTGTCGAGTCTCACGTGCTGGAGGCCGAGCAGCGTCATCTCCGGCGTCCGCCAGGCGAGGGCGGTGACCTGCTGGGCGTGGGCCTGGCCCCAGGCGCCCCGCCTGGCCTCCGGCCAGAGCAGGCCGTGCGCCGCCTCGTAGGAGAGCACCACGGCCTGTCCTCGAAGGGCCTGCTGCACGAGCCAGACCAGCAGCTCCACGCTGCGGTCCTCCGGCGTGCGACAGAGCAGGGTGGGCCGGAGGGGGTTCATTGCGTCCGGTGACGGCGATTGGAGCCGCGCCGCTGCGCAGCTAGCCTATTCGCCCCAGATTCATCGGCACCCCCAGCCAGAGAGCGAGCCATGGCCAAGTACAAGATCGGGTGGATGCCCGGCGACGGCGTCGGCGTCGAGGTGATGGAAGCGACCCGCATCGTGCTGGATGCGGTGGGTTTCGACGCGGAGTACGTGCCGCTGGACATCGGCTGGGAGTTCTGGCGCCAGGAAGGCGATGCACTGCCCAAGCGCACCGTGGACGGCATCCGGCAGGTGCAGGCCACCTTGTTCGGAGCCATCACCAGCAAGCCCAAGGAGGAAGCCGAGGCCGAGCTGGCGCCGCAGCTGCAGGGGAAAGGCCTGAGCTACCGCAGCCCGATCGTGCGCATGCGCCAGTTGTTCGACCTGTACGTGAACCTGCGCCCGTGCAAGGCCTATGCGGGCAACCCGCTCAACTACCGCGACGACATCGACCTGGTCGTGTTCCGGGAGAACACGGAGGGTTTGTACGCCGGAATCGAGTATTTCCCGGTCGAGGGGGAGATCCGATCGGTGCTGGAGAAGCATCCGGCGTTCAAGGCCTTTTCCAAGGTGCCCGGCAATCAGATGGCGCTCACCACCCGCATCATCACGCACAACGGCGCGGCGCGCATCGTGCGCGCGGCCTTCGAGTACGCGCAGAAGCACGGTTACAAGAGCGTGACCGTGGTGGAGAAGCCGAACGTGCTGCGCGAGACCTCGGGCCTGTTCATGCGCGCCGCCCGCGACGTGGCCAGGGAGTTCCCCAAGGTCGAGATGTGGGACGCCAACATCGACGCCATGGCCATGTGGCTGATCAAGAATCCGCAGAACTACGGCGTCATCGTCACCAGCAACCTGTTCGGCGACGTGATCAGCGACCTGTGCGCCCAGCTGGTGGGAGGGCTTGGCTTCGCCGCCGCCGGAAACATCGGCAAGGACGTGGCCGTGTTCGAGCCGACGCACGGCAGCGCGCCGAAGTACGCCGGCCAGTACAAGGTGAACCCGCTGGCCTGCATCCTGGCGGCCAAGCTCATGCTGGACTGGTTGGGCGAGCGCGCCACCGCCGCGCGCCTGGAGAACGCGGTCGCACGGGTGGTGAAGGAGGGCAAGGTCCGCACCTACGACATGGGCGGCAAGGCCTCCACCCTGGACATGGGTCGGGCCGTGGCCGAGGCCTGCGTGCGCGTTCCGGCCTAGCGAGGCCAGGCTTCCACGGCCGGCGCCGCGAAACGTGTAACCGTTGCGGGGCATTCCGTCATCCCCCCAGGGCGGAAGTCCAAGCGCTGGCCGTTCCGGGAAAGGAGCGGTTGATGCTCGACGTGCGCACCCTCATCCAGGGGGCGAAGGCGCAGGTCTCCCGCTCGGTGAACAGCGCCCTGGTGCTCTTGTACTGGCGCGTCGGTCGGCGGGTGTGCACCGAGCTGCTGCACGAGGGGAGGGGCGAGTACGGAGCCCGGATCGTGGAGGAGCTGGGTCAGGCCCTGGCCAAGGACTTCGGACTGGGTTTCGGGCGGCAGAACCTGTTCCGCATGGTGCAGTTCGCGGAGCGGTTCCCGGAGGAACGAATTGTCGTGACGCTGTCACGACAATTGAGCTGGAGCCATTTCACGGCGCTCCTGCCCGTGGAAAGCTCCCTGGCGCGGCTGTTCTATGCGCAGCTCTGCCGGCTCGAGGGCTGGACCGTGCGCCAGCTGCGCGATCGGATCCGTGCGACCAGCGGTGCGCCGCCGCGCGCCGCTGCCAAGGCGGGCGCTCTCAATGGGATCAGGCCGGCGGCCGGCTTCCGCGACGTACAGGCGCCGGCCTGGGCCCGGAAAGCGTCCACGCCGCAGGATGCCGATTCCATGCCGCCGGCCAGCGCCGATATCCTTCCCGGCCCCATGGTCCTCGACACCGCCAGAACCAATGAGTCGTTCCTTTCCCACCGGATTGCCCGATGGGTGGAGGATCTCAAGTACGAGCATCTGCCCCGTCCAGTGCTGCGCGAGGTTGGCCGCTTCGTGCTGGACAGCATCGGCTGCGCCTTCGGCGGCTGGCGGACCCCGGACTGGAGGATCGTCCGCACCCTGGTGGAGGAAGAGGGTGGCAAGAAGGTCTGCCGGCTGCTGGGCGACGGGTCGAAGGTGGCGCCCACCCAGGCGGCGTTCCTGAACGCCCTTGCGATCCGGGCCCTGGACTACAACGACATCTACTGGAAGCAGGATCCCTGCCACCCGTCCGACATCATCAGCGGGCCCATGGCGGCGGCCGAGATGGCCGGAAGGTCGGGCAAGGACATGGTCCTGGGCATCGTCGTGGCTTACGAAGTCGAGCAACGGCTGTGCGAGGCGTCGTTTCCGGGCATCCGCGAGCTGGGCTGGCACCACGCCACGCTGACCGCGTTTGCGGCCGCGTATGCCGCGGGCAAGACCCTGGGTCTCAACGCAGCGCAGCTCCAGCACGCCGCCGGCATCTCCGGGTCGGCCAATTGCACCCTGGGAGCGGTCACCGCCGGTCACCTGACCATGATGAAGAACACCGTGGACCCCTTGGCCACCCGGGCCGGCCTGGAGGCGGCGCTGCTGGCCCAAAGGGGCTTCGTGGGGCCGGCCCACGTCTTTGACGGCAAGGAGGGCCTGGCTCACGTGATGCGCAACGAGTGGAAGTGGGAGGTATTCGACGACCTGGGCCGGGACTGGCGCATCCGTCGCTGCGGCATGAAGGCCTTCCCCACGGAGGCGCTGACGCATGCCCCCATCTCCTGCGCGATCGCGATCTGCAAGGAGAACCGCCTGAGCGCGGACGACATCGCCGAGGTGCGGATCCGGACCCTGCGCAAGGCCGCGGACATCCTCAGCGACCCCTCCAAGTACGAGCCCAAGACCCGGGAAACGGCGGACCACAGCCTGCCCTACTGCATTGCCGCCGGGATCGTCTTCGGCCGCGTGACGCCGGACCTGTTCGAGGAAGCGGTGATCCGTGATGGGCGCATCCACAAGCTGATCCGAAGGATCAAGGTGGTGGCCGAGCCGGAGTTCGAGGCGGCGTTCCCCCAGGTCCAACGCTGCCACGTGCTGGTGAGCACCGGGGACGGGCGCCGCTTCGAAAAGCAGATCGACTACCCCAAGGGCGACCCGCGGGACCCGCTCAACGACGAGGAGATCCGAGCCAAGTTTGATGCCCTGGCCACAGGGGTGCCGGTGGAACGGCGCCTGGCGATCTGGAAGGCCGGCTTCCGTCTGGGATCCTTCAAGAAGGCCGGAAGTTTCCTGAAGCTCTGCGCCGCCGACGCGTAGACGCGTGCTTGGGGAACGCCTTCGTCAGTCCGCATGGTCATGCCCGGCTCCCGATAGGCAGGATCCCAAAAAGCTTTTGGTTCAGGGTTGAACTCCACGAATTGTGGTGCCAAGATTCCCCCTGACCCTCCGGTACCACAAGAGACGAGATGAAACCCAGCCGCCGCGGCGTTCCAGAGCAGGTTGAGCCTGTCGGCTCCCTGCGTGACGCGCCCGTCGTCCCCTGGCTGCCTCCACCAGCGTCCTGGTCGGGGGGGCAAGCCAGCGTCCGTGTTCCGGCGAAACGGCCGGAATCCTCCCCGCCGCAAGGGCAGGGGACCGGGAATCGGCTCCCCGCGATGAGCCGGAGCACCCCAATCGCAAGGCTGTTGCAGCCATGATTCAGGTTCGCCTGTCCACCTCCGAGGTGGCTTCCTCCGAGCCCTCCTCGGGCCCCAATTCCGCATCCTCGAACCCTCCAGGTAGAACGCCCGGCGGTCTGCAGGGTGGCGCTGCTCGGCCGGACTTCTTCCCGGGCACGCAAGCCGCCGCCGCCGGACGCGCCCGCTTCTTCCCGGGAGTGACGGACGAGGAGTGGAACGACTGGAAGTGGCAGTTCCGCAACCGCATCACCACCTTGGACGAACTGTACCGGCTGCTGCCATTCCCGACCGAGCAATGGGGCAAGCTGCGGGAGGTCCTCAAGGACTTCCGCATGGGCATCACGCCTTATTACTTCAGCCTCATCGATCCCGCCGACCCGGACGACCCGATTCTGCGCCAGGTCGTGCCATTGGAGGAGGAGTTCGTGTTCCGGGCGGTGGGCGACGAAGATCCTCTCGGTGAGGAACAGTACTCGCCGGTGCCCGGGATCACGCACCGCTATCCGGACCGGGTCCTGATGGTGATCTCGAACTCCTGCGCCATCTACTGCCGCTACTGCACGCGCAAGCGCATCATGTACGAGGACGCCACGCCGGACGTCGAGATCGACGCCATGGTGGACTACATCGCACGCACCCCCCAGGTACGCGACGTCATCGTGTCCGGCGGCGACCCATTGACCTACAGCACCGCCAAGCTGGAGAGGATCCTGTCCAAGCTTCGGGCTGTCCCGCACCTCGAGATCATCCGTATCGGCACGCGCGTGCCCGTGTCCCTGCCCCAGCGCATCGATGGCGAGCTGGTCGACATGCTGGCGCAGTACCACCCGGTGTGGATCAATGTGCACTTCAACCACCCGCGCGAGGTGACCTCGGATGCAGCGCGCGCATGCGACAAGCTCATCCGCGCCGGCATTCCCCTGAACAACCAGGCGGTGCTGCTCAAGGGGGTCAACGACAGCGTCGACAGCATGAAGGGCCTCGTCCACGGCTTGATGAAGATGCGCGTGCGCCCCTATTACGTGTACCAGTGCGACCCGATCCGCGGCGGCGAGCATTTCCGCACTCCCATCAGCAAGGGCCTGGAGATCATGGAAGGCCTTCGCGGTCACACCAGCGGTCTGGCCATCCCGACCTTCGTGGTGGACGCGCCGGGCGGCGGCGGCAAGATTCCGGTGGCGCCGCAGTACTTGCTCCACTACGACGAAAAGCAAGGCCGCGCCCTCCTGCGCAACTTCCAGGGCAAGGTCTTCGAGTACCTGGAACCCGCCTACACGCGCCAGCGCGCTGGCCGCGCCAAGGTCAGCGAATCGGACCTCAGCCGCGTCGGCGGGGAGCTCGTGTCCAAACGCCCAGGCGGCCCGCACGCCAAGGGGAACGGGCTGCGTGCTGGCAACGGCAGCAGGACCGGGCCTGAGCTGCCCGTTGTGGGCAAGAGCAGCTGGGTGCATCGCGGTCACAATGTTCGCGGACCGGGCTGCGGCAGCTAGACGATGGAAGTTGGGATCGCCTACGACCTGAGGAAGGACTTCTCGCCTGCTTCAGGAGCGCCGGAGGATCGCCTCGAAGAGTACGACTCTGAAGAAACGGTCGAAGCAGTCGCGGAGGCGCTGCGCGCCAATGGCTGCATCCCGCGCCGGCTGGGCGGCGGCCGCCGTTTCGTGGAGTTGGTCCTGGAGCAGCCTCCGGCGCTGGTGTTCAACATCGCGGAGGGGCACGGCACGCGCTCTCGTGAGGCGCATGTGCCCGCGGTCTGTGAGATGCTCGGCATTCCGTTCACGCACAGCGATCCCCTGGCTCTGGCTCTGTCACTGGACAAGGCCATGACCAAGCGCACGGTGGCGGCGCAGGGCGTGGCTACCCCGTCTTTCGCCGTCGTAGAAAGCGTCGATCAGAGCGCAGGGCTGTCCTTGCGCTACCCCCTGATCGCCAAGCCCTTGTTCGAAGGTTCCAGCATGGGAATCCGGAAGTGCTCCCGCGTCGCCGACGCACGGGCCCTGCGCGTCGAGGTCGAGCGGCTATTGCGCGACTACCACCAACCAGTGCTCGTGGAGGAGTTTTGCGGCGGCCCGGAGTTCACGGCTGGCGTGCTCGGCACCGGGAGGGAGGCCCGGGTGGTTGGCGTCATGGAGATCCGTCCCAGGCGCGGCCGGCTCGAGGACTTCGTGTACTCGTTGGAGGTCAAGCGCAATTACGAGGAGGAGGTCGAGTACCTGGTCCCGCCACAACAGCCGAGGGGGCTCGTCGAACAGGTGGAGCAGGTGGCTCTGGATGCCTTCCGCGCCCTGGGCTGCCGCGATGTAGCCCGCGTGGATGTGCGCGTCGGCGCCGATGGCGCGCCCAAGTTCCTCGAGATCAATCCGCTTCCGGGCCTGAATCCGGTGACCGGCGACCTTCCCATGCTCGCCGTTCGTAGCGGCATGCCTTACACGGCGCTGATCGGGTTCATTGTGGATTCCGCCTGGGGACGTTGGACCGGAGGCCGCAAAACTCACAAGGATAGAAGGCTGTAACTAGCAGCTGGAGTGCCCCTGTGGACGATCCGGCGGCTCCATGCCGGAGCCTCGGAGTGGCGGCTTCGGGGTTGAGCGGGCCTTCGGCTAGACTCTTCCCGGACCATGCGCGTGGCTGTGCTCCACAACGCGGATGCTGGCCTCGCGCGGGGCACGCCAGCGGATGGGATGGCGGTTCGGGCAGCGACCGAGATGGCCGCTGCTGTGGCACGGGCCTGCGAGCGCAATGCCTGGGACGTGGTGACCGTTGCCGCCCCGCCGGATCCGGCTGCGCTGGCGTCGGCGATCACCGCCGCGCAGGCGGATGTGGTGTTCAACCTCGTGGAGGCGCTGCAGGGTGACGCGCGCCTCGAGTCCGCTGTAGCCGGCCTGCTGGAGCTGATCGGCATCCCGTTCACGGGCTCCGGCTCGATAGCCTGCGCACTGGCCCTGGACAAGCCCCTGGCCCGCGCAGTGCTGCAGGGCACGGGAGTGGCGGTGCCTGCGGGCTGTGAGATGTCGCGTGGCGATGAGCCGATGGAGGGGCTGCATCCGCCCTTCATCGTGAAGCCGTCCCGCGAGGACGCCAGCCATGGTGTCAGCCGCGACAGCATCGCGGCCAGCGCGCGCGCGGCCCGTGAACGCGCCCGCTGGGTGATCGATACCTACGGACAGCCGGCGCTGGTGGAGGAGTTCGTGGATGGGCGGGAGTTCAACGTCGCCATCCTGGGCGCGGGTGAGACGGCGGAAGTGCTGCCGCTGGCGGAGATCGACTACTCCGCTCTGCCGCCTGGGCATCCGCGTCTGCTGACCTACGAGGCCAAGTGGGACGAGTCCAGCCCGGTGTACCGGCAGACTCCGCCGGTCCCTGCTCGAGATCTGGATGCCGCCATCCGCGGGCGCATTGAATCGTCGGCCCTGGCCTCGTACCGCGCCTTGCACCTGCGCGACTACGGCCGAGTGGACCTGCGCTTGCACGCCGCGCGCGGCCCGCTGGTGCTGGAAGTGAATGCCAACCCTGACCTCTCTCCCGGTGCCGGGCTCGCGCATGCGGCCGCTCGGGGAGGCCTCCCGTATGACGCCCTCATCGCTCGCATCGTCCGCTCCGCACTCGCTCGCGCTGACGCGCCTGCGCCCGCTGCAACCATCGGACCGCGCCGAACTGCACCGGATCCTCGTCGCCACGGGCGCGTTTTCCGAGGACGAGATCGCCGTGGCACTGGAACTGGTTGACGCGGGACTGCAACGGCCCGGCGGCGAATACCGGTTCCTGGTGGCGGAGCACGCCGGCCAAGTCCTCGGCTACGCCTGTCACGGCGCGGCGCCCATGACGGACGGGGTCCACGATCTGTACTGGATCGCGGTAGCGCCGGAGGCCCATGGCCGAGGTATCGGCAGGGCGCTGATGGACGCGGTCGAGCAGGCGGTGCGCGGCAGCGGCGGCCGCATGCTGCTGATCGAGACGGCCTCCAAGCC
The DNA here is from genome assembly GCA_004295085.1 of Planctomycetota bacterium. Classification (GTDB taxonomy): domain Bacteria; phylum Planctomycetota; class UBA1135; order UBA1135; family UBA1135; genus SHNF01. The sequence continues at coordinate 486,838 of SHNF01000018.1, forward strand.
GTCCTACGAGGACACCCGTGGCTTCTACGAACGCGCTGGCTATTCCGAGCTTGCGCGCATCCGCGACTACTACTGCGTGGGCGACGACAAGGTCATCTACGGCAAGCGCCTGGCCCGCGTGCAAGCATGATTCGGATCCGCCGCTCCGAGGAACGTGGGCACTTCGATTTTGGCTGGCTGGACACGCGGCACACCTTCTCCTTCGGGGATTATCACGACCCGGAGCACATGGGATTCCGCCACCTGCGGGTCCTGAACGAGGATCGGGTGCGGCCAGGCGCGGGGTTCCCGACGCACGGGCACCGTGACATGGAGATCCTCACCTACGTGCTGGCGGGAGCATTGGAGCACAAGGACAGCCTGGGCACCGGATCCGTGATCCGGCCCGGGGATGTCCAGCGCATGAGCGCGGGCACCGGTGTCCTGCACAGCGAGTTCAACGCCAGCAAGGCCGAGCTGCTGCACCTGCTGCAGATCTGGGTCGTGCCTGAAACGCGCGGCCTGGCGCCGGGGTACGAGCAGAAGCACTTTCCGGAGGCGGAGCGCCGCAGTCGCCTGCGCCTTGTGGCCTCTCGCGATGGCCGCGAAGGCTCGGTGTCCCTGCACCAGGACGTGGACCTGTACGCCGGGATTCTCGAGCGCGCCGACGCGCTGGACTTCGCGCTGCGCCCCGAGCGGAATGCCTGGGTGCAGGTGGCCCACGGAGAGCTGGAGCTGAACGGGCACCCACTGCGCTCGGGCGACGGCGCCGCGCTCAGCGACACGTGGCACCTGCACCTGATCCCGCGCCGTCCGGTGGAACTGCTCCTGTTCGACCTCCCGTGATCGTGGACGCGCACATGCACTTGTGGAGCCGCGTGGACGGCCGCATGGGCGGAGGAGTGCGCGTGCTGCCCGCAGGCGGCGGCCGGATTCGCATTGGGGAGCGTGAGATGCTCGGCATGCCGGCCAGCTTCCTCGATGGCCTGGCCCGGGCGGAGCTGGCCTTGGCGGAGTTCGATGCGGCCGGCGTGGACGTGGGAGTGGTGGTGCAGGAGTACATGGACGGGCCGCAGAACGATTACCTGCTGCAGGTGGTGGCACGCTGGCCGGACAGGTTCTTCGTGCACGCGTTGCCCGACTTCTTTCGTCCGGACCAGGTGACGGCGGAAGCCTTCCGGTTGTTCGACCAGGGCTTCTGCGGTCTCAAGCTCAGTGCCGCGCACCTGCTGGATCGGGTGCGGCTGGACGATCCGCGCTTCGCGCCGATCTGGGAGCGCATGCAGGCCGAGGAACGCGTGCTCGCCATGGACCTTGCCCCCGGCGCTGCGCAGGTGCCGGCCATGGAGCGTGTCCTGGCGCAATTCCCGCGCCTGCGCGCGGCCGTGGGCCACTTCGGCATGGTGACCCGCGGCGACTGGCTGAGCCAGATCCGTCTGGCGCGGCATGCGCACGTGTACGTCGAAGGCGGCGGCCTCCTGTGGCTGTTCCGCGCCGAAGGCTACCCATTCCGTGGCGCCATCGCGGCCGTGCAGCGCGCCAAGGCTGAAGTCGGCATGGAGAAACTGATGTGGGGCAGCGACTGGCCCCGCACCATGGTGGACTTCGGCTACCGGCAAGCGCTGGCCTTCGTGCGTGACGAGGACAACGGACTGGCGCCGGCCGAGAAGCGCGCGTTCCTGGGAGAGAACGCCGCGCGCCTGTACCGATTGCCGCCCGCTGCCACGCCGCGCGCGCCGCTGCCCCTGGTCACGGAGGGCTGAGATGCGCGCCTACTTCCTGACTGGCGCACACGGCTGTATCGGCGCCTGGGTCGTGAAGGCGCTGCTGGAGCGCGGCGACGTGGCGGTGGCCTTCGATCTGGCCGGAGACCCCAGGCGTCTGCGCCTGCTTCTCGAGGATGCGCAGCTCGCCTCCGTGCGGTTCATCCACGGCGACGTCACCGACGCGGCGGCCGTGCTCCGGGCCCTGGAAGCCAGTGGCGCGCGCCACGTGATCCACCTGGCGGGCCTGCAGGTGCCGGTGTGCAAGGCTGAGCCGCTGCTCGGAGCCCGGGTCAACGTGCTGGGCACCTTGCACGTGCTGGAAGCGGCCCGCCAGCTTGGCTGCGAGCGCGTGGTGTATGCCTCTTCGGCCGCGGTGTTCGGCCGCGGCGTGGACGGTCGGCCGGTGGCCGAGGACGAGCCTGCGGAGGCCAGCACCCACTATGGCGTTTTCAAGCGGGCCAACGAGGGCAACGCCCGGGTCTATTGGCTCGATCATGGCCTGAACAGCGTGGGACTGCGTCCCTTGACCGTGTACGGCGTGGGACGCGACTTCGGGCTCACCAGCGGCCCGACCAAGGCCATGAAGGCGGCCGTGCTCGGCCGCCCCTACTGCATCCGTTTCAGCGGCTCCACGGACTTCTTGTACGCGGCCGACGCGGCGGCCGCGTTCCTGGCCGCCGCCGACCGGGCGCCGGACGGAGCCTCCGTGTTCAACGTGCACGGCGACACGGCCGCGGTCGCGGACGTGGTGGGGCTGATCCGCGAGCAGGCGCCCGGCGCGGACATCCGGTTCTCGGGGCCGGAGCTGCCCATTCCGGCCGAACTGGACGGCCGGGCGCTGGACAGCGCGCTGGGACCGCTGCACCGTACGCCTCTGAGCGCCGGCGTGCGCGAGACCATGGACCGCTTCACCCGGCTCCGGGACGCCGCCCGCCTGGACAGCGCGGATCTGGACACCTGATCCGCCGTGCCGCGCCACGACGTCGTCATCATCGGCGGAGGCATCGTCGGACTGGCCACCGCCTACCAGCTGCTGCAGCGGCGGCCCGGAACTGCGGTGGAGGTGCTGGAGAAGGAGAGCGCGGTGGGCCGGCACCAGAGCGGTCACAACTCCGGCGTGCTGCACTCGGGCATCTACTACCAGCCTGGTTCCGAGAAGGCGCGCAACTGCCGCGAAGGCAAACGCGCCATGGAGGAGTTCTGCGGGCGGGAGGGCATTCCCTTCGAGATCTGCGGCAAGCTCATCGTGGCCGTGGACGCCGGCCAGCTGCCGGCGCTGGAGCGGATCCTGCAGCGCGGACTGGCCAACGGGGTGCGCTGCCAGCTCATCGAACGGGAGCGCCTGGCTGAACTGGAGCCGCACGCGGCGGGCGTCCGCGCCATCCACGTGCCGGAGGCCGGCATCGTCGACTACAAGTCGGTGTGCTCGCGCCTGCGCCAGCGCATCGAGGAGGCGGGGGGCAGCGTGTGCACCGGCGCGCGGGTCACGCGCTTGTGGTCCAGGCCGGAGTCGGTCGTGGTCGAGAGCGACGCGGGCCCGCGCGAGGCCGTGCTGGCGGTGAACTGCGCCGGACTGCACTCCGACCGGGTCGCACGCCGTGGCGGCCGGGATCCGGGAGCCAGGATCGTGCCCTTCCGCGGCGAATACTACGAGCTCAAGCCGCAGGCGCGCGGCCTGTGCCGCAACCTGATCTACCCGGTCCCCGATCCGTCGTTCCCGTTCCTCGGCGTGCACTTCACGCGCACGATCGGCGGCGGCGTGGAGTGCGGGCCCAACGCGGTGCTCGCGTTCGCGCGCGAGGGCTACCGCAAGCGCGACGTGAACCTGCGCGACCTGTTCGAAACGCTGACCTACCCCGGCTTCCTGCGCCTCGCCGCCCGCCACTGGCGCACGGGAGCGGGGGAGATGTGGCGCTCCTTCAGCAAGTCGGCGTTCGTGCGCGCGCTGCAGCGCCTGGTGCCGGAAATTCGCGCCGGGCACCTGGAGCCCGCCCCGGCCGGCGTGCGCGCCCAGGCGCTGCGGCCTGACGGCTCCCTGGTGGACGACTTCCTGATCCTGGAGAGCGAGCGCGTCCTGCACGTGTGCAACGCGCCGTCGCCGGCGGCCACGGCTTCGCTGCAGATCGGCGCCGGGCTCGCCGCCAGAATCCTGCCCCGGCTCACCTGATGGAAACCAAGACTTACCCCAGCGCATCCCTGAGAAGCTTCTCCGAAGCCGTGTTCCGCCACTTCGGCGTGCCCGACGGCGACGCGGCCGTCGCCGCCGACGTGCTGGCGCGGGCCGACCTGCGCGGCATCGACAGCCACGGCGTGGCGCGCCTGCACAGCTACTTCGACATGCTGAGTCTGGGGCGGATCAATCCGAGGCCGCGGGTCCGGATCGTGCGCGAGACGCCGAGCACCGCCACGGTGGACGGCGACAACGGGCTGGGCCTGGTGGTCGGCCCGCAGGCCAACGCCATTGCCATGGACAAGGCGCAGGCGGCCGGCTCCGGTTGGGTGAGCGTGTGCAACACCAACCACTTCGGCATCGCCGGCTACTACTGCCTGCAGGCGCTGGAGCGCGACCTCATCGGCTGGGCGATGACCAACTCCACCAAGCTGGTGGCGCCGCTGTGGGGCGCGGAGCGCATGCTCGGCACCAATCCGATCGCGATCGCCTTCCCGGCGCGGACGGAGCCGCCCGTGGTCATCGACCTGGCCACCTGCGCCGCCGCCTACGGCAAGATCGAGATCGCCCGGCGCAAGGGCGAGCCGATCCCGGAAGGCTGGGCCGTCGACCGCGACGGGCGGCCCACCACCGATCCGCAGGCCATGATCGACGGCGGAGCCCTGCTGCCGCTGGGCAGCGACCGCGAGCGCTCCGGCCACAAAGGCTATGCGCTGGCCGCCATGGTGGACGTGCTGTGCTGCGTGCTCTCGGGCGCCAACTGGGGGCCGTTTGCGCCGCCCTTCGCCCTGCGCCAGGAGGTTCCGGCGCGTTCCGTCGGCCGCGGCATCGGCCATTTCTTCGGCGCGCTGCGCATCGACGGTTTCATCGAGCCGGACGAGTTCAAGCGCCAGATGGACGAGTGGATCCGCACGTTCCGCGCCACCCGGCCGGCTCCGGGGACGAGCGGCCCCCTGATCCCGGGCGACCCCGAACGCCGGGCCGAGGAGGAACGGCGCGCCGGCGGCATCCCGCTGCTCCCGGCCGTGATCGAGGACCTGCGGGACATCAGCCGCCGCGCCCGGATTCCGTTCGACTAGCCCGGCCCCGGCGGCCGCTCCGGGGCCGCGTGCTGCTGTGCCGGTCGTGGCTATGATGCCGGCCCATGCGGAACGCGCGGATCTTGATCTGGGCGGCGGCGCCGCTGCTCTGGGCCTGCAGCAAGGTCGAACCCGCGGACGGCGCGGAGCACGCGGCGCTGCGCATCGCGCTCATTCCCAAGGGCACGACCCACGAGTTCTGGAAGTCCATCCACGCCGGCGGCGCGCGCGCGCAGCAGGAGCTCGGCGACGTGCAGGTGATCTGGCGCGGCCCGGAGCGCGAGGACGACCGCGAGCAGCAGGTGTCGCTGGTGCAGAACTTCGTGAGCGCGCGCGTGGACGCGATCGTGCTGGCGCCCATGGACCAGAACGCCTTGCTCCCGGCGGTGCGCAGCGCCACCCAGGCCGGGATCCCGGTGGTGATCGTGGACAGCGGCCTCGCCGGCGCCGCCGGAACGGACTACGTGAGCTACGTGGCGACCGACAACGGGCGCGGCGGCGCCCTGGGCGCGCAGCGCCTGATCGAGGTGCTTGGCGGCCGGGGCAAGGTGCTGCTGCTGCGCTACATGGAAGGCTCGGAGAGCACCATGCAGCGCGAGCAGGGCTTCGTGGACACGGTGTCCCAGGCGGCCGGGATCGAGCTGGTGGATCCGCGGCGCTACGCCGGAGCCAGCCGCGCCTCGGCCCAGGACGCGGCCGAGAACCTGCTGGCGACGTATTCCGACGTGCATGGCGTGTTCTGCCCGAACGAGTCCTCGACCTTCGGCATGCTGCTGGCCCTGCGCAGCCGCGGGCTGGCCGGCAAGGTACGCTTCGTGGGCTTCGACGCCAGCGCGGGACTGGTCACGGCCCTGTCCGCCGGCGAGCTGGACGGCCTGGTGATCCAGGACCCGGTGAAGATGGGCTACCTGGGCGTCAAGACCGCCGTGGAGGCCGCGTGCGGCCGTCCGGTGGAGCAGCGCGTGGACACGGGCGTCGCCGTGGCGACGCGGGAGAACATGCAGCAGCCGGAGGTCGCAGCGCTCCTGCACCCGGACCTCAGCGTCCTGGACCGGCGTTAAGGCGCCTGCGCGTGCCGGAGCGGAGCCTGTATGCGCGCGTGCCCCCTGGCCCCGGCATTCCGGGAGTGGTGCACGTGGTGGTGGAGATCCCCAAGGGACGCCGCAACAAGTTCGAGCTGGACAAGGAGACCGGACTGTTCCGCCTGGATCGCTATCTCTATTCCGCGAGCTTCTACCCCGGCGACTACGGCTTCGTCCCCCAGACCCTGGCCGAGGACGGTGATGCGCTGGACGCGCTCGTCATGGTGAACGAGCCGACCTTCACCGGCTGCCTGATCGCGGCGCGCGTCATCGGCTTGTTCCGCATGCGCGACAAGGGCGCCAGCGATGCCAAGATCCTGGCGGTGCCGCACAGCGACCCGCTGTTCTCCGAGTACCGCGACCTGAGCCGCGTCCCCGCGCACTTCCTGCGCGAGGTGGAGCATTTCTTCGGAACGTACAAGCAGCTCGAGGGAGTGGTCGTGGAGACGCTGGGCTGGTCCGGGCCGGCGGAAGCGGTGGACGAGGTGGAACGCTCGGTGGCGCGTCATGGCGCCGCGGCGGCCGGTGCATGAGCGCGCCGCGCCTGGAGATGCACGGGCTGGTCCGGCGCTTCGGCGCCACGGCGGCGCTGCAGGGCGTGGACCTGTCGGTCCAGGCCGGCGAGGTCCACGCGCTGCTGGGAGAGAACGGCGCCGGGAAGTCCACGCTCATGAAGATCCTGGCCGGCGCCCTGCGCGCCGACGCCGGCAGCATGCGCCTGGACGGCGCCGCGTACGCGCCGTCCGGTCCGCTGGCGGCGCGCGCCGCCGGCGTCGCCATCGTGTACCAGGAGCTGAACCTGGCTCCGCACCTCACGGTGGAGGAGAACCTGGTGCTGGGCGTGGAGCAACACACGCTCGGCGTGATCCGCTCCCGGCGCTGGCGCGCGCGCGTGATCGAGGTCCTGCAGCGACTGCACCGGCCGGAGATCCGGCCGGAGATCCCGGTGCGCAAGCTGTCGCCGGCGGCGCGCCAGCTCGTGGAGATCGCCCGGGCGCTGCTCGCGGACGCCCGCGTGCTGATCCTGGACGAGCCGACCAGCAGCCTCGGGCTCGCGGACACGGAGCACCTGTTCCAGCTCGTGCGCGCCCTGGCGGCGCGCGGCGTGTCGGTGATCTACATCTCGCACTTCCTGGAGGAGGTGCGCGCGGTCGCGGACCGCTACACCGTGCTGCGCGACGGCCGCAGCGTCGGCGCCGGCGCGCTGGCGCAGACCGGCACCAGCCGGCTGGTGGAGCAGATGGTCGGGCGCAAGCTGGAGGAGATGTTTCCGCGCGTGGAGCACGCGCCGGGCGCGCCCATCCTGGAGGTGGAGAGCCTGGCCGGACGCCGCCTGCCCGCGTCCGCGAGCTTCACCCTGCACCGCGGCGAGATCCTCGGCATCGCCGGACTGGTGGGCGCCGGGCGCAGCGAGCTGCTGCGCGCGCTGTTCGGCCTGGAGCCGGTGCGCCGCGGCGCGGTGCGCATCGGGACCGCGGCGGCGCGCCCGGGCCCCGCCTGGCGCCTGCGCCAGGGAGTGGGGCTGCTGAGCGAGGACCGCAAGCTCGAGGGCCTGGCCTTGTCGCGCAGCGTGGAGGACAACCTGCTGCTCAGCGACCTGGGCCGCTACGCCCGCCTGGGCTGGCTGCGGCGGCGGCACATGCGCGCGGCCACCACGGAATGGATGCAACGCCTGGGCGTGAAGGCGCGCTCCCCGGAGCAGCGCGCCGGCGAGCTGTCCGGCGGCAACCAGCAGAAGCTGGCGCTGGCCCGGCTGCTGCACCACGACGTGGACGTCCTGCTCCTGGACGAGCCAACCCGGGGAGTGGACGTCGCCAGCAAGGCCCAGATCTACCAGCTCATCGGCGCGCTGGCGGCCCGCGGCAAGGCCGTGCTGATGGTGTCCAGCTACACCCCGGAGCTGCTGGGCGTGTGCGACCGCATCGCCGTGATGCACCGCGGGCGCCTGGGTCCGGCGCGGCCCGCGGCCGAATGGTCCGAGGCGGCGATCCTGGAAGCCGCCGCCAGCGGCAAGGGGATCGCGGCATGAGGCGGCTCCTGCGCCTGCTGGAGCCGTTCCTCGGGCTGCTGCTGGTGGTGGCGTTCTTCTACGCGATCCCGCCGCATCTCGGCGTCAGCCTGACCGACCTGCGCACCATGCTGGTGCAGACCGTCATCGTCGGCATCGCTGCCTTCGGCATGACGCTGGTGATCGTGAGCGGCGGGATCGACCTGTCCGTGGGCTCCGCCATCGCCTTGAGCAGCGTGGCGGCGGCCATGGTCCTGCGCGCCGGGCACTCCGTGTGGCTGGCGCTGCCGGTGGCGCTGGTCACCGGCGCCGCGTGCGGCCTCTACAACGGCCTCCTCATCACGCTGCTGCGCCTGCCGCCGTTCATCGCCACGCTGGGGACGCTCGGCTTCTATCGCGGGGCGGCCAAGTGGATCTCCGGCAGCGTTCCCGTGAACGCGCCCACGCACGGGCTGGAGCACTGGGTGCGCCCGGCTCCGGATCCGCCCTGGCTCGTGTTCGCCCCCGGCGTGTGGCTGATGCTGGGGCTGGCCGTGCTGCTGGCCGGCGTGCTGCGCTACACGATCCTCGGACGCCACGCGCTGGCCATCGGCAGCAACGAGGCCACGGCGCGCCTGTCCGGGATCCGGGTGCCGCGCACCAAGGTGCTCATCTACGCGCTGGCCGGGCTGCTGACCGGCCTGGCCGGCGTGATGCAATTCGCGCGGCTGACGCAGGGCGATCCCACGGTGGCCATCGGGCTGGAGCTGGACGTGATCGCCGCCGTGGTGATCGGCGGCGGCTCCCTCAGCGGCGGCCAGGGCTCCATGGCCGGCACCCTGGCCGGCGCCTTCCTGATGGCCTACCTGCGCAACCGCTGCACCGCGCTCGGCTGGCCCAACTACGTGCAGGAGATGATCGTGGGACACATCATCATCCTGGCGGTGGCCCTGGACCAGTGGCGGATTCGTCGTCAAGAACGCTGACCTCCATGCAAACATGAGTCCGCAAGGCATGCGCGCCCCCCTGCTCATGGCCGCCGTATGGCTCCTGCTGCTCGCCGGAGCCTGGTGGGCGGCCCGCAGCTCGGCCGACAACCAGGGCGTCGTGGCGGCGCGCGCGGCGGAGCGGGCGGAGTTTGCGCAGATCCCGCTCGAAGAGTTCCTGCGCGACCGCGCCAACGTCTTCTCCGGCGCGGTGGTGGACCTGCGCGGCCGGGCGGTGGCCGGGGCGGAAGTGCAGGTCTTCACCGTGGAAGCCCTGTCCGCCGCCGCGGCGGCCGTGCCGCCCGGCGGCTGGCCGGAGCCGCAGCCGGAGCGCGGCGCGCGCGCCGATGCCGCGGGCCGGTACGAGCTGCGCCAGTTGAGCTACGGCAGCAAGATGGCGCTGGCGCGCCAGGCCGGGCACGCGGCGGCCGCGCTCACCGAAATCTCGTTCGCCGACGGCTACGGCGCCCGCGACGTGGACGCCACGCTGGAGCCGGCCCCGGACTGGACGCTGCGCCTGCTGGAGGCGGACGCTCGCCCGGCGCGCGGCGAGCGCGTGCGCTTCCTGCCCCGCTGCTTCGGCCTGCCCGCGCTGGAGGCCGGCGCCGACGCGGAAGGGCGCGTGCAGGTCCCGGAAGCCGTGCGCAGTGCCAGCGGCGCGCCGCGCCTGCTGGTCGGGGATCCACCGCTGCTGGTGGTGCTGCGGCGCGAGCAGCAGGAAGTGACCCTGGCCGCGCGCGCGCCCTTGTCGCTGGAGCTGGAGAACGCCGAGGACGGTCCCTTGCACCTGGAGTTCCTGCCCGACGGCGCCCGCCGCTGCGGCTGGAGCACGCACGCGGAGACCGTGGTCAACGGCCGCGCCGCCGCCGGCGTCCTGTTCCGTGGCGGCTACGAGCTGATCGCGCGCCAGGGCCAGTCCGTCGCGCGCGCGCGCTTCCAGCACGACGGCACGCCGCTGCGCCTGCGCCTGGGCGCGCCGGAGTCCCTGTCCGTGGCGGTGGCCTCCGCGGAGGGCGCGCCGCTGGCGGCGCGCGTCTACTGGCAGAGCGTCCCGTTCGCGCCCGCCGATCCGTTCGCGCTGGATCCCCTCGCCTGGACCGAGGCCGCGGATCCGACCCGCCGCAGCGCCGACGCCGACGCCGCCGGCGTCGCACGCCTGGACGATCTGCCCGGGGTCGCCGGCTGGCTGCTGGTCGAGGCGCACGGATGCGCGCCCTGGAGCCAGGCCGTGGCCGCGGGCACCGCGGAGCTCAGCGTCCATCCGGCGCCGGCGCTGGAGGTGTCCATCCGCACCGACCGCGCCTATCTGCCGGTGCAGGTCGAGATCCCTGGCGCCCCGCCCCTGGCCGGGCGCAGCGACGCCGCCGGCGAGGTGTTCGTGGCCGCCGCGCCGGGACCCTTGATCGCGCGCTGCGGCTTCGCGCTCAAGGGTCGCAGCTACCCGAAGGGCTACTGGGTGGGCCGGGCCAGCGAGCCCTTGCGCCTGGGCCTGCTCGACGACCGCGGCCGCCCGCGCGGCTGCGTGTACGGCTTCGTCCTGGATCACGCCGGCCAGCCGGTGGAGAAGGCCGAGGTTTTCGTGCAGGGGAGCGATGGCCGTCCCGATCGGGCCGAAACCGACGCCCACGGCTTCTACCGCTTCGTCGGCTTGCACGCCGGCGGCTACGTGGCCTTCGCGCGCCGCCCGCAGCAGCCGGACGAGATGTGGCGCCTGGAAGGCGTGGAGCTCGCCGGCGTCGAAGGCGAGGACGAAGGCGAGGCGCGCCTGGACCTGCGCCTGTGGCCCGGCGCGCTGGAAGTGCGCTTCGGTGCCGGCACTCCGCGCCCGGCGCAGCTCGAGTTCCTGGACGCCAGCGGTGAGCGGGTGTGGAGCGCGACTCCGGATGCGCACGGCGTGGCGCGCGTGCGCAACGTGGCTCCCGGACCGTACCGCGTGTACGGGATCGCGCAGGCGCAGGCGGATCCGCTGCTGCTCGGTTCTCTGGACGTGCCCGCCGGCAGCGAGCAGCCGGTGGTGCTGGAGGTGGCACAGTGAACGGGCTGATCGCGGCCGTGGCCTGGCTCGGCGCCCTGTGCCTGCACGGGCTCGCCGGCCCGCAGGTGGCGGGCGCGCGCTTCGGCGCGGCCGTCCTGGCCCTGGCGGTCCTGGCCGTGCACGGCTGGAGTCGCAACCTCCAGCAACGCGGGCTGCGCCACCTGGCGGCTGCCGCCTGCGTTCTGGCCGCCGCGGCGCTGCCGGTCACCCTGGCGCGCGGCAGCGCCTATGCGGGCGCGGTCGCGCTGCTGTGCGCTCCGGGACTGGCCGGCCTCGGCGCCGGCTTGTTCCTGGCGGCGCTGGGCACCGCCTTGCTCGGCTGGATCCCGGGCACGGACAGCGGCGGAGCGGCCGTCGCGTCCTGGCTGGGCAACGCCTTCACGCCGGGGCCGGGCGATGCCTTGAGCTTCGGCCCCTCCGCGGCTGCGCTGCCCGCGGCACTGTGGGTGCTGGCGCTGCTCGCGGTGCTCTGGCCGCGGCGGACCGGCACGGGGCGCCGCTGGGTGCTGCTCGGCGCGCTGGCCGTTCCCCTGGCCCTGGCGCTGCAGTGGGCCGCGGCCGCAGCCTGGCATGATCACCTGGGCCCGCATGCCGGTCACGGGCATCCCGCGCACATCTTCGAATCCATGCCGTGGGCGCTGGCGGGCCTGGCCGGCGCTCTGTGGCTGGGATGGGGGCGCGGCGCCGCACCGGGCGCGGCGGCGCCGCTGCGCCTGCAGCGGCGCGATCTTCGGGCTGCCGGCCTCGGTCTGGGCGCCGGCGCCGTGCTGGCGCTGGCGCTCAGCGGCTGGCGCGGCGAAGGCGCGCCGGACCGGCGCCTGGCGGTGCTGAACATGGGCGGCCTGGACTGGGACCGTCCGACCTTCCAGGAACTGGGCGCGTTCTCCGGGGGCATGTTCGGCCAGCTGCCGTTGTACCTGCGCAACGCGGGCTGGGACGTGCAGGCCTTGCCGGAGGAAGAGCTGCCCGGATTCAGCCGGGCACGGGCGCAGGTCCTGGTCCTCATCAACTGCCACAAGACCTGGAGCGAGGACGAGCGCCGGCGCCTGGAGGAATTCGTGCGCGACGGCGGCTCGATCCTGGTGCTGGGCGATCACACGGACGTGTTCGGGCTCATGCGCGGCTGCAACACGCTGCTGGAACCCTGGGGCGTCACGTTCCGTTTCGATTCCGCTTATCACACCGGCCAGGGATGGGCCGACGACGTGGAGTGGAAGCCCGGAATCCTCGGCCACTGGCAGGATCCGCGCGCGGCCGGCATCGCCATCGGCGCGTCGCTGGAGCTGGCGCCGCCGGCGCGCTCCCTGATCCAGGCGCGCTACGCCTTCAGCGACCTGGGCTACCGCGAGAACGTCATGGGCTCGTACCTGGGGGATTACGCCTGGGAGCGCAAGGAGCGCCTGGGCGATCTCTCGCTGCTGGCCGGGCTGCGCCTGGGACGCGGGCGCGTGGTCGTCTACGGCGACACCTCCGGCTACCAGAACGGCGGCCTGCCCTGGTTCTTCGCGCCGCACGTCGAGCCGCTGCTCAGCCAGCTCGCGCGCCGTCCCGCGCTGGCCAGTCCGTACGCGCTGGAGGCCGCCGCCGCCGCACTGGCCTTGCTGGGTGCGCTGCTGCTGGCCCTACACGGCGGCGGCGCCGCGCAGCGGACCATGGCCGGCGCCGGCGTGGCGCTGGTGCTGGGCGCAGCCGCGTCCCCGCGCTACGACGCCGCGGAAACGCTGCGGCGCAGCGATCTCGGCCGCGCGTTGCTGGTGGACCAGTCGCAGTTCCCGGAAGTCGGGCACTACGAAGCCCGCTGGAACACCCTCGGGCCGCTGGAGACCGGGGCCGCGCGCTCCGGCTTGTTCGCGTACCACCTGCACGACTGGGACGGCGACGTGCTGCGGCGCGCGCGCGCGGTCGCGTTCGTGGGGCCGCGCGAGGAGTTCTCGCACGGTCAGGTGCGGACGCTGGAGGAGGCGCTGCGCGCGGGCGCCACGGTGCTGGTAGCCGCTTCCGCGCCGGACGCCGCCGGCGCCCGGCCCCTGCTGCGCCACTTCGGCGTGGACGTGGAGGCCCACAGCCTGGGGCCGGTGCCCCCGGAGGGCCGCCAGGCCGAGCTGGAGCCGCGCTTCGTGAACGCATCGCCGCTGCAGTTCGCGCCGGAGACGCGCGCGGAGTCGCTGTACCGCTACGGCGAACCTGTGCTGGCGGCCGCCGTGCCCGTGGATCGCGGCTGGCTGCTGGTCTTCGGTGACACGCGGTTCTTCAGCAACGACAACATCGAAGGCATGTGGGGCTGGTGGGGGGGAAACCTGCGCTTCCTCCACGACGTGTTCGTGAGCTACCTGGATGGCGCACCGGAGCAGGTGAAGCCGGTGTTTGGGCCGCCGGTCCGGCCGGAGGGCGAATGAGCGGGCCGACGTCCGCCGCCGCAGCGCCGCGGCGCGACGCCTTGGCCTGGCTCGCCGCGGCCGCGTGCGTCGCGGCGTGGACGCTGCTGCGCCCGGCCTACATCCCGGCGGACCTCGGACCACCGGTGCTGGGCCTGGCCCGGACGACCTGGACCGGCGGCGGCCTGCTGGCCGCCGGCGTCGCCCTCGCGACCTTGCTTGGCTGGCGCCGCGGGCGGCCGTGGCTGGGCCTGGGGCTGGGTCTTTCCATGGCCGCGGTGACCGGCGCCGGCGACGCGTTGCTGTCCTGGTGGGAAGCGGCGCGCCAGCCGGAGATGCCGGCGTTCTCGGCCGCGGCCTGGGCGCTGGCGAAGCTGGCGGGCGAGCCGGTGGCCTGGCGCGGCGGCCGCCTGCTGTACGACGAAGCGCAAGGGGCCCTGGAATTCGCGCCCACCTGGGGGCTCACGGCCATGCGGCCGCTGCTGCAATTCTGGCTGGCTGGGGGCCTGATCCTGTGCCTGCGGGAACGCAAGCCGCGGAATGACGCGACGCCGGCGTTGCTGTCCGACGGCTTGCGCCTGCTGCTGTTGCCGTTGCTGTTCTTCGGGCTGCGCTACGGCTACCTGGTGCTGCGCTACAGCAGCGTGGATGAGGTCCTGGCGCAGACGGCTCCGCCGGCCCTGGTCCTGTTCTGGAGTCCCGCCGGGATGGCCGCGGCCTTGCTGCTGTCCGCGGCCGCCATGGCCTGGACCGAAGGTCCGGTCGGCTGGCGGCCGCCGGCGCCGGCGCGCGCGTGGCTGTGGGCGGCGTCCTGCGCCGGCGTGGCCGGCCTGTGCTTCGGCAGCGCCTTCGCCTGGGAGGATCCGGGCCGGCCCAAGTCGGGCCGCGTGCTGGTGGACGATCGTCTCACCGGAGCCTGGGAGCCGGCCGGACGCCTGCTCGATACCCAGCGCTACGGCGACTTCTCGGCCTACTCGTTCTCGGCCATGGTGGAGCAGTTGTCGCACCGCTACGCGGTGGCGGTGAACGCCGAGCGCGCGTACACGCGCGACTACCTGGACCAGTTCGATGTGTTGATGCTCAAGACCCCGGAGCAGCCGCTGGCCGAGCCGGAGATCGCGGCGATCCACGGCTGGGTGGCCGACGGCGGCGGCCTGTTCCTGATCAGCGATCACACGGACCTGATGGGCATGAGCACGTACCTGCGGCCGCTGGGCGGGCCTTACGGCCTGGATTTCCGCTTCGACGCGACCAACGACGCGGTCACCGGCGGCTTCGACTACTGGCGGCCGGGCCTCGTTCCGGAGCACCCGGTCAGCGCCGGCCTGGAGGTGTTCGAGTGCATGACGCCGTGCTCGATCCGCCTCAGCGGCCCGGCGCGGCCGGTGCTGACCCTGCGCCGCTCGGCCAGCACCGCCGGCGACTACGCCCACGGCAGCAACTTCGGCACGCGCGCGCCGAATCCGGCCGACGCGCATGGCCTGCTCGTCATCGCCGCCGCGGCGCGCGCCGGCCGCGGCCGCGTGCTGGCCTTCAGCGACTCCACGGTGCTCAGCTCGTTCGCGTACTACACCTGGTCCCACTCCGACTTCATCCAGCGCGGCGTGACCTGGCTGAACCGGCGCAATTCGGCCGCGGCCTGGCTGGGCCTCGCCTTCGCCGTGCTCGGCAGCGCCGCGCTGCTGCTGGCCTTGCGCGGCCGCGCCGGCGCCGAGGGCTGGATCGCCGCCGCGGCCGCCGTGGCGCTTGGCGGGCTGGCCGGCGCGTTGGCGGCCGCGCACGTGTCCGCGGCGGCGGTGGCGGTGCCCGAGCCGGTGGACGGCACGGTGCGGGTCGGCTTCGTGCGCGAGGGCGGTCACGCCTGGCTGCCGGCGGTGCTCGGCTCCCAGCCCGAGGACATGCCGCCGCACGGCAACCTCATGACTTTCATCCAGACGCCGCAGCGGCTGGGCATGGAGACGCGCGTGGTGCGCCGCGACCCGGCCGTGCTCTCCGAACTGGACGTGCTCGTCATCATGAATCCGGACGTCGAGCTGGGCCAGCCGGAAGCGCCGGCGGGCTGGATCGAGGCCGTGCGCTCCTGGGTCAGCGCCGGAGGCCGCCTGGTGGTGACCGCGCGCCGCGAGCACCTGGGTCACCCTCACGACCGCTACCCGCTCTACGTGGACGGCCTCGAGTTCGAGGAGGCGGCGTCGCCGGAGCCGGAGCTGCGCCTGGGCGTGGCCGCGCTGGGTCAGGGCCGTGTGGTGGCGGTGGAAGGCTCCGAGGTGCTGGACGTGGAGCACATGGGCCACTGCATGCAGTATCCCGGGCGCGACGAGCTCCGCCGGTATGCCGCCGCCTTCGAGGTGTTCGGGCACTTGTGCGGCCTGTCCTTGCCCGAGCGCCGCGGCTATCGGCCGCGCTAGGAGCTGCAGCGGGATACTGCCCAAGGCGGCCGGTATTCATCTTCCGTCAAGAACGGCGCCGGCGCGGGAAAGGAGGCTGATGGGGCGGCATTGCGTCCGGCCCTCCACCCCTGGTGCTCATCCACAACGAACCCACTCCATGCCATGCGATGTTTCCGCCAGCTCTCCTTCCTCATCCTTCCGGCCGGCCTGGCCTGGTTCCTGGCTCCGGACCACGGTGAAGCCTCGGCGCCGGGCTGGCAGGCCCCGGGCGCGGCTCCCGCGCAGTACCTGCAGCAGACTCCGCCGCAGATCTGGTCATCCGCCACCGGCGGCAGCAGCCGCAGCCACCTGCCCAAGTCCACGCTGGGCGGCCCCATAGGCCAGACCTGCTCCGTGGACACTTCCGACGCGGGCAACCCGCCGCGCTGCTCGGCGCTGTCGACCACGGCCGGGCGCTGCTCGGCCCAGTGCGACGCGGAGCAGCGCTGCTCGGCGTTCCTGAGCCCGGTGGGGGTGACGCGCCGTGCGCTCTGCTCCACCTTCGGCGGCACCGGCTCCGTGTGCTCGGTCCTGCAGCCGGGGACACCGCCCAACGGTCCGTCCCAGTGCAGCGCCTTCGGCGGCTTCGGCGGGACCAGCATCCAGTGCTCGGTCATGCGCGGCGGCTCCAGCCAGTTCTGCTCGGCCCAGAACCCGGCGCAGACCGAGTTCAACCAGTGCTCCACCTTCTCGCATCCCGTCGTGGGCGGGACGGGACGCCTGAACTGCTCCGTGCTGAGCGGCGGCACCTCGGCCGCGGGCAACTCCTGCTCGGTCAAGGGCCAGGTCTCCATCACCGCGTTTCCGAAGTTCTGCTCGACCTTCGCGCAGAACTCGAGCTGCTCCGTCCTGGCCGGCAACACCGGCCGCTGCACCACGTTCGCGGCCCCGGCCGGCACCTGCAGCGTCTTCGCGCACGGCTCGCACTGCAGCGTGATCGGCGGCGCTTCCGGCGCGAGCTGCCACTGGCCGTAGGCCGCTTTGGCGCTCGTACTTGCAGGGCGGCGGGGGCGCGATCCCCGCCGCCCCCGCGGTTTCTCCGGAGTTGACTTTTGGCGATCTTGTGCTGTGCTGGAAGCGCCCCGGCAGCACCGGAGACCTTTTCTTGCACTCCCGCTCTCCTGTCTCACCCCTGGCCTGGATCGGGGTCGCTGCGGCGTCGGCCTGGGCGCTGGTCCCCGCCCGCAGCCAAGCCGCCCCATCGGCCTGGCGTTGCTCCGCCCCGGCCCTGGCTTCCTTCCGACAGCAGTCTCCGGCGGCGGCCTGGTCCTCGGCGGGCGGCAGCGGCCGCACGCACCTCCCGACCTCGGCCATGCCCTTCACCACCACCGGCGCGATCTGCTCGGTGGACTCGACCGACGCCGCGGTCCCGCGCTGCTCCACCAGCAACGCAGCGCCGCGCTGCTCGGCGCACTGCGACAGCGCACAGCGCTGCTCCGCGTTCTTCGCTCCCGCGGGAGTGAACGTGCCGCTGATCTGCTCGACCCTGGGCGGGACCGCCCGCACCTGCTCCGTGCTGCAGCCTCCAATCCAGCAGGCGGGGCCATCGCAGTGCAGCGCCTTCGGCGGCTCGCCCGGCTCCGACACCCAGTGCTCGGTGATGGCGGCGGGGGCCGACCAGGCCTGCTCCGCGCAGAACCCGGCGCGCCTGCAGCAGAACGCGTGCTCCACCTTCTCCAGCACGGGCGCGGTGGGAGTGATCCAGTGCTCCGTCCTGCGCGGCGGCGCGAACGCGCGCAACCTGTGCTCGGTCGGCAACGCGGCGCAGCCGAGCCTGGCCAAGCGCTGCTCTACGTTCTCTCCGGGCAGCGATTGCTCGGTGCTGCCGGGCAGCCGCGGCATCTGTACCGCCTTCGCGCCGGCGCCGGCCGCGTCGTGCAGCACGTTCGCGGCCCCCTCCACGTGCAGCCTCATCGGCGGTCCGGGCGGGGCCTTGTGCCGCTGGCCGTGACGGCGGCGGCTTCTTCCTACGAACTCTCTTCAGGCGGCGGGAGTGCGGTCCCGCCGCCGTTTGTTCGGGGACCTCACTTCCACTCCTTCAGCGCTTCCGCATAGGCCTTGGCGCCGTCCTCCCAGGCCTTCCTCCAGGCCACGAAGTTCGGGTACTGGTCCAGGGCGTCCCGGGGGATCTTCCACTGCGCCGCCTGCGCGTACCAGTCCTCCATCTGCCTGGGCAGGTCCACGGGATAGGCCTCGAACAGGAACGCATCGGGGAGCTGCTCCACCACGGTCCGGAAGACCGGTTTGACGTCGCGGGGCTGGTCGCCGTCCGCACCTTCCTCGTAGTACACCTGGTTGATCTTGGCGGCCGCCTCGCGCTGCCGGGCGAACTGCGCGTCATAGTCGAGCTTGCGGAAGTACTCCTCGGCGGCGTCCACGCCCCGGAAGTCCTCGCGGAAGGCGGCCAGGTAGCCCAGCCACAGCTTGCCGTCCAGGCGCAGGTCGTCGGGCGAGTTGAACTGCTTGCTCAGCTTCTTGACGTGCAGCGCGGCGTGCTTGTTGACGCGCTCCTTCTCCGCGCGCACCTCGCGCAGCAGGCCGCGCGGCACGTCCTGGAACGGCACGGGACTCGGTCCCTCGAGGCGGCACAGCACGTCGTACGCCATGGCGAAGGCCACCGGCGCGGCGTAGCGGGTCACGGAATCCGCAGCCTGCGGCGCGAGGATGGCGCGCGCTGCCGCCAGCGCCTCGTTCCGGTCCTCGGTGCGCATGCCGCGGCACCAGTCCAGGCACGCGCTGGCCGCGCCGACGCTGGGCCAGTGGCTGTAGCCGGGAAGGCGCAGCAGCCGGCACAGCTTGAAGCGGCGCTTCTCCACCAGGTGCTCGCGCGAGCCGAAGCTGTTGGCGAAGGGCACGACCGGATCGGCGGTGCCGTGCACGAAAGCCAGCGGAATGTGGTTCAGACCGGTGTCGTCCTGCGTGTAGTTCCAGTGACCGGAGGCGTGCGCCACGACGCCGTCCACGAGCTCGGGATACGTGCCCGCGAAATAGACCACGAAGAAGCCGCCCTGGCTGTGGCCGTACAGGAACACGCGGCGGACCGCGAAGCGGTCGCGCAGCTCCACCAGGAAGTCGCGCAGCACGCGCGCTTCCTTGATGTTGTCGAAGCTGTTGGCGAACAGGCGGGTGTCGCCCGGGCCCTCCAGGGGGCCGTCCACGGAGATCACGACGTCGTCCGGCCGGAATTCTCCTGGCGGATAGTTGGCGCTGCCCCAGCGGTAGTCCAGGCCGGTGCCGTGGCAGATCAGCACGAGGTCGCGCGGCGCGTCCGGCGCGTAGCCCTTGGGCAGCACCCAGGTGTAGCGCAGTCCGTTGGCCGAGGTCCACTTCCAGGCCTTGTGCGGCTCGGCGCCCGCGTCCGGCTCCAGCTCCGGCGGGTGGACATCCTCCTGCTGCTCGTCCGCGGGGGCGATGGGCTCATCTGCCGGCGGCGCGCCATCCTGGGCGGAGAACGGCACGAGCAGGAGGAAGAGGAGGTTCATGGCGATAGCCGGCCCCAGCTTAGTCCGGTCGGCGGGGACGGCGGAAGCTGCCTGGTAACGATCCTGTGATCGGTGACGACCCCGGGCGACTACTCCGCCTCGGGATCCCGCCGTTCCTGTTTCGTGGTGCCGCGGCGGCGCTTCTGTTCCAGCCGCGTGCGCTCGGCGGCCTTGGGTCTGGCGGTCGGAACGCGCGGCTTGCGCTTGCGGTTGCGATCCTCCAGCTTGGCGATCAGGCGCTCGAACGCCAGCTCGCGGTTCTGGAACTGGCTGCGGCGCTCGGTGGCGGCCACGGTGATCCCGCTGGGGGGATGGAACAGGCGTACGCCGGTCTCGGCCTTGTTGCGGTGCTGGCCGCCGGGGCCGGAGGAGCGGATGAAGCGGAGCACGGCTGCGCGCTCCAGGGTTTCCCGGTCCGTGGCGAAGGTCTGGTCCATCTATGGATCCTGGCCTATCCTATGCGGCCCTTGCGGCCGCATCCATGACCCGAAACCTCGTCATCCTGGGAGCCGGCGCCGCCGGCTACACGGCGGCGCTGTACGCCGCCCGCGCCAACCTGAAGCCGCTGCTGTTCGAAGGGCATCAACCTGGCGGGCAGCTCACCATCACGACCGAGGTGGAGAACTACCCGGGCTTCCCGCACGGGATCATGGGTCCCGAGCTGATGCAGTTGTTCAAGGAGCAGTGCGCGCGCTTCGGCACCGAGTTCGTGGAGTTCCGCAACGCCACCAAGCTGGACACCTCGCGCCGGCCGTTCGTGATCACGGACGAGGAGGGCGAGTCTTACGAGGCGCACGCCGTCATCATCGCCACCGGCGCGCGCGCCAAGCTGCTGGGCCTGCCCAAGGAAAAGGAGCTGATGGGCTACGGCGTCAGCGCCTGCGCCACCTGCGACGGCGCCTTCTTCAAGGCGAAGGAGGTGGCGGTGGTGGGAGGCGGCGACACGGCCATGGAAGAGGCCAACTTCCTGACGCGCTTCTCGCCCAAGGTCACGGTGATCCACCGCCGCGACGCCTTCCGCGCCAGCCCGATCATGCACGAGCGCGCGCTCAGGAACAAGAAGATCGAGTGGAAGACCTGGCGCGAGGTCTCCGACATCCAGCACAACGACAAGAAGCAGGTGACGGGCCTGCTGCTCAAGGACCCGCGCAGCGGCGATATCGAGAACTTCGCGACGCAGGGCCTGTTCGTCGCCATCGGCCACCAGCCGAACACGGAGTTCCTGGGGCCGGAGTTCCAGAAGGACGCCGTCGGCTACCTGCAGGTCGGCCCCGGGACCCGCACCAGCGTGGACGGCGTGTTCGCGGCCGGCGACGTCGCCGACGCGGTGTACCGCCAGGCGGTGACCGCCGCGGGCACCGGCTGCGCCGCCGCCCTCGACGCCCAGCGCTGGCTGGAGCATCACGGGCTGGCCTGACTTGAGGCCGAATGACGGCGCCCGGACCGCATAGCCCGAGCCGCCTGCTGACGGAGGCGCGCCCCTTCCTGGGCGAGCCGCCCGAGTTGTCCGACGTGGCGGCCGTGCTGATCGAGGCCATCCCGCCGGTGGTGGGCGAGTTCTACGCGTCCATCCTGCGCAGCACCGCCGCGTGGGACTTCATCCGCAGCCAGGAGCGGCTGCAGCGCCTGCACGGCTCGCTCCAGGAGTGGCTGGAGGCCTTCCTCACGTCCCCCCCGGACGGCAGCCTGCGCGCCGGGCTGGCCCTGCGCATGGCGAACCGGCACATCCGCGAGGGCATTCCGCTCGATCTCACGCTGCTGGCCCATGCGAACCTGGGGAACCTGCTCACGCAGCAGCTCGTGCGCCGCTGGCCGGCGGGGCGTCCGGAAGGGCTGGCCGGCGCGCTCGACCGGCTGCAGCGGGCCTTGAGCTTCGACTCCGTGCTGCTCGTTTCGGCCTACCACGGCCTGGCCATGGCGCGCGAGAGCGCCGCCTCTGACCGCACCGCACAGCTGAACCAGCACCTCCAGCAGGCGCTGCGCTCCCAGGAGATGCTGTTGCGCGCGACCAGCCACGAGCTGCGGACGCCCTTGACCGGCTTGCTGGGTCTGCTCAATCTGCTGCAGCGCGGCGTGTATCGAAGCCCGGAGGAGCGCTCCTCCGCGGAGAGCGACATGCAGCAGGCCGTACGCCACCTGCTCGCGCTGGTGGACGACCTGCTGCACCTGGCCCAGCTCGAGCTCGGCAAGGGCCGGCTCGAGCTGCGCGAGTTCGGCGCGCGCAGCGCGGCCGAGGCGATCGCGCGGCGCTTCGAGACACGCTATCGCGAGGCCGGGCTGTCGCTGGTGGTGAGGCCGGGCGCGGACCTGCAGGTCTCCGCCGACCAGGACCGATACGAGCAGGTGCTGTCCAACCTGCTGCAGAACGCGCTCCAGCACACCCGCCAGGGCGGCGCCACGATCGAGGTCGAGCCGCTGCCGGGCGGCAGCCACGCGCTCACGCGCGTGCGGGACAGCGGCGCCGGCATCGAGCCGGAGCTGGCGGAGCGCCTGTTCGAGCCCTTCTCCCAGGGCGCTGGCAGCGGCGGCAGCCTGGGGCTCGGCCTCGCCATCTGCCGCCGTCTCGTGCTGAGGATGGGCGGGCGCATCCGCGCGCTCAGCGCGGGAGCCGGCTGCGGCGCCAGCTTCGAGTTCACGCTTCCCGCTGCCGGCCGCCGCCGCCGCCGGACCGGGACCTTCGGCCGCGCCGATGCGCGCCACCGCATCCTCCTGGTGGACGATGACGCGGTCTGGCGCGAGGACCTCGGCCGCTGGCTGGCCGAGGGCTGCGGCGCGCGCGTGGACGCCGCGGGGGAGGTGGAGGCGGCGCTGGCGTCGGCGCGCACCGAGATCTACCACCTGCTGCTGGTGGACGTCGCCATGCCCACGGAGGGGGGCGAGCGCATGCAGGACGGCTTCTCGCTGCTCGAGGCGCTGGCCTCCCAGCCAGCCACCTTGCTCGTCCCCAAATGGCTGCTCAGCGGCCACGACCGCGGCTTCCTCGAGACCGAGCTCCGCCACGCCTGGCACGATGCCTTCTGGAGCAAGGGCGACATCCTGGCCGACCGCAGCGCCTTCCTCGAGGCCGTGCGCCGGCAGCTCGAGTCCGGCCGCCCCGTGCCGGCCGGATCATGAAGCCGATCTACGTGGTCGAGGACGACGGCCTGATCCGCCGCTACCTGCGCGACCTGCTCGAGCGTGTGGCCGGCTGGCCGGTGGCCGAGCCGGAGCGCTCGGAAGATCTGCTGCGCGTGCTGCGCAAGGAGCCGGCCGCGCTCGTGCTCCTCGACGTCACCTTGCCGGGGCTGAGCCTGGACGGCAAGCCGGCCGGCGGCGTCGAGCTGTGCCGCCGGCTCAAGCGCGAGCTCGGCAGCGCCGCGCCCGCGGTGGTCCTGCTCACGGCGCACGCCTTCGCCGGCGACCGCGAGCGCCTGCTGGCGGAATCCGGCGCCGACGACTACCAGTCCAAGCCGATCTACGACGAGGCCGAGTTCCTGGACAAGCTGCGGCGCTGGATGCAGGAGGAGCCGGGGGATCCCGGATCTCAGGCCCCGGGAGCGGGGGGGGCGTAGTGGCGCAGCGGCGCTCCGGTGTAGATCTGCCGCGGGCGGTAGATCCTGAAGTCCGGATCCTCGCGCATCTCGAGCCACTGGGCGATCCAGCCCGGCAGCCGTCCCAGCGCGAACAGGACCGTGAACATGTTCACGGGGATGCCGAGCGCCATGTAGATGATCCCGGAGTAGAAATCCACGTTCGGGTACAGCCTGCGCTCGATGAAGTACTCGTCGTGCAGCGCGATCTCCTCGAGCTGCACCGCGATCTCGAACAGCTCGCTGCTGGCGCCGGCGCGCTGCAGGACCCGGGCGCACGTCTCCTTGAGGATCCTGGCCCGCGGGTCGTGGTTCTTGTACACGCGGTGGCCGAAGCCCATGAGCCGCGCCGTGTCGTTGCGGTTCTTGGCCCGGGCCACGAACTGCGCGGCGCTGCCGTCCTCGGCGGCGATGCGCTCCAGCATCTGGATCACGGCCTGGTTGGCGCCGCCGTGGAGCGGACCCCACAGCGCGCTGATGCCGGCGGAGATGCTGGCGAACAGGTTGGCCTGCGAGCTCCCCACCATGCGCACCGTGCTGGTGGAGCAGTTCTGCTCGTGGTCGGCGTGGAGGATCAGCAGCAGGTCCAGGGCCTGCGCCATCACCGGGTCGACCGGGTAGGCCTCGCACGGCGTGGCGAACATCATGTGCAGGAAGTTGGAGCAGTAGTCGAGGTCGTTGCGCGGATACAGCAGCGGCTGGCCCAGCGAGTGCTTGTAGGACCACGCGGCGATGGTGGGCATCTTCGCGACGAGGCGGATGACGGCGTCGTGCACCCCGCGGTCCTTGTCCGGCTGCTGGTAGAAGGTCGCGAGCGCCCCGATGGCGGCGGCGGCCACCGGCATCGGGTGGGCGTCCTTCGGCAGCGCCGCGTAAAACTGGCGGAAGTTCTCGTGCAGCATCGTGTGCCGCTTGATCTCCGCCGTGAACTCCGCCAGCTCCGTCCTCTCCGGCAGCTCGCCGTGGATGAGCAGCCAGGCCACCTCCAGGAAGCTGCTCTTCGCGGCCAGCTCCTCGATGGGGTAGCCCCGGTAGCGCAGGATTCCCTTCTCTCCGTCGATGAAGGTGATGGCGCTCCGGCACGAGCCTGTATTGGCATAGCCCGGGTCCATGGTGATCATCCCGGTCGCCGAGCGCAGCTTCTGGATGTCCACGCCGAGCTCGCCTTCGCTGCCCCGCAGCAGGGGCAGCGCGACGCTGCCGCCCGGGTAGGTCATCCGAGCGGCCAGCGCGGAGGTCCTGGCCGCGGCTTCATTGGACTTTGCGGTGGGCGTCATGGTCGTTTCCTCCGGCCGGCGGCCTGACCGCCCGCCGTCTTCATCTCCTGTGAGGTCTTCACCCGCGGCTCGGTCCGGTTCGGATGCAGGTGGCGGATCTCGAGAATGCGCTCGTCGCTGCTGAATTCATTGTAGCTGGGCGATTCCGGCTTGTGGCAGCTCCGGCACCTGGCCGCGCCGACGTGCTTGGCGACGCCCTGCTTGGCTCTCTTCTCCTGCGCCGGCGGCGCGGCCAGCGGGAGCGCGGAAGCGGCGCGCAGCACGGCCGCTGATCCGTGGCAGATCCGGTGGTGGCGAAGGGGGCGCATCCGGCGGGCCATGCTGGCAATCGGTACCACGGTCAGCTAACTCCTGGCACGGCGGTGGGAAGGGCTGCGCCCGAGGCGCCGCCCGCAGGCCGCAGGCGGAACTCGCCCAGCATGATCCGGGTGGCGATCTTCACCAGCAGGGTGAAGACGAGCGCTCCGACCGCGAAGATGCCGGCGCTGAGCGCGATCTCGTTCCAGGTGGGGAAGTACTCGTAGATCTCGCCCAGCGTGTCCGGGGTCATGCCCGGGATCACCAGGCCCATGCCCTTCTCCAGGTAGACGCCGACCCAGATCAGCAGGCAGCCGAGGTTGAGGTAGAGCGGATGGCGGCGCGTGCGCGGCAGCAGGAACAGGAGGAATGCCAGCGCGGAGCAGGCGAGCGAAGCCCACATGTAGGGGACGATCGGGTCGTGAGCACCGACCCCGGTGTACATGTAGCGCATGTGGACCAGATGCTCGGTGTCGGAGTAGTACTCCTTGAAGACCTCGGCGCCGAGCAGGAACAGGTTGAGGAACATGGCGTAGGCCATCAGCTCGGCGACTTTCCAGATCGCGCTGTCCTGGATCTCGAAGCGGGTGGTGCGCCGCAGGATCTGCATGAGGATCAGCAGCACCGCCGGGCCGGAGCAGAAGGCCGACGCCAGGAAGCGCGGCGCCAGGATCGAGGCGTTCCAGAACGGCCGCGCAGCCAGTCCGTTGTAGAGGAAGGCGGTCACGGTGTGGATCCCCACCGCGGCCGGGATCGAGATCAGGACCAGCGGGGTGAAGATGCGCTTGTCGGGCCGGCGGTTGCGGTAGAGCGTGAACAGGAGGTAGGTGACGATCACCAGGTTCAGGACCAGGTAGCCGTTCAGCGCGAGCACGTCCCAGCCGAGCAGGGAGGAGGGGACGTTGAGACTGCCCGGGCCGGGGATCAGGTGCCAGAAGCGTTCGGGGCGCCCGATGTCCACCGCCACGAACAGGCCGCACATGGTGATCGCGGAGATCGCCAGCAGTTCGCCCAGGATCACCACCTCCTTGATCGGCTTCCAGTTGTAGACGTAGGCCGGGATCACCAGCAGCACCGCAGCCGCCGCCACGCCCACCAGGAAGGTGAAGTTGCCGATATAGAAGCCCCATGACACCTGGTCCCGCATGGCGGTGGTGATGAGGCCGCGATCGAGCTGGCGCGCGTAGGCGCCGGCGCCGAGCGCGATCAGGAGCACCAGGCAGCCCAGCCAGGTCCAGTAGACCGGCCCGCCGCGGAGCACGATCCGCAGGCTGCCCGCGAGGAAGTGGCCGAAGTTGCGAAGGCCGAGCATCGGCTCAGAGCCCGTAGAAGTAGTAGAACCGCGGGCGGGTGTTCAGCTCGGCCTTGAGCACGAAGACGCGCTTGTGCTCGAGCACGTAGCGCACTTCGCTGTCCGGGTCGAGCAGGTTCCCGAACTTGCGCGCGCCCACCGGGCAGACCTCGACGCAGGCCGGGTAGCGGCCGCTGCGCACGCGCTGGATGCAGAAGGTGCATTTCTCGACCACTCCCTTGCGCCGGACGCGATTGCCGAGGTAGTGCATGTTCGGGTTGAGCTCCTCGGCCGGCACCGCCGGCTCGGCCCAGTTGAAGTGGCGCGCGCCGTAGGGGCAGGCGGCCATGCAGCAGCGGCAGCCGATGCACCAGTCGTAGTCGATCGTCACGATGCCGTCCGGCTCCTGCCAGGTGGCGCCGACCGGGCAGCTCTTCACGCACGGCGCGTTGCGGCACTGCTGGCAGGAGATCGGCAGGTAGAAGTGCCCGGGCCGCGGCACCTGCTCGGCGTCGTAGTAAGCGTCCGCTTCGGCGAAGTCGATGCCCCGCTCCTTCTCCATCTCGAGCACGCGGATCCAGTGGATCTGCGGTTCCCGGCTCTGGTTGTTCTCCTCCACGCAGGCGTAGACGCAGCGGCGGCAGCCGACGCAGCGCGAGATGTCGAGCGCGTAGCCGAACTCGACGCCGGGGAGCGCCGCTTGCGCGCCGACCTGCGCCTCCTTGCCGAAGCGCTCGGCGTGCTCGCGCTCCAGACCCTCCAGGATCGCGGCCACGTCGGCCGGCGCCAGCTCCCGGAAGCGCTTGCGGAACCAGCCGGTGTGGGTGGGATCGAGGCAGCCGGCAGCGGTGGCCGCGGCGGCGCATCCGGCCAGCGAGCACAGGAATTCCCGCCGGTTCACGGCGCCCCTCCCGGCCGCAGCGGCGGCGGCTGCGGTTGCAGCGGCTCGAACGCCGGATGGTGCGCGTTGTGGCAGTTCACGCACAGCAGGTACTTCTTCGCTCCGTTCCACTGGCCGGTGCGGCGGCCATGCACGCCGGCGCGCCAGTCGCGGTACTTGTCGCCGTGGCACTGGCCGCACAGGCGGAAGGACTCCTCGAAGGGGACGAGCATGCCGCCCGCGAGATGGAGATTGTCGCGGCTCTGCGCGTCGTGGCAGTCCAGGCACCAGCGGTGCTCCTCGTCGTGGCGCAGCTCGATCTCCTGGTGGGCGAGCTCCAGCGCGCGCCGCTCGGTGTTGACGGGCAGGTCCGGCGTGTGACAGTCCGAGCAGGGGAAGATGCCGTCGGAGAAGGGCGGAGGCGCGAGCTCGGAGTCGCCCGGCGGCGCGCCGCCGGGGGGCATGGCTGCCAGAGGCTGCGGCGCTCCTGGCAGCGTCTCCTCCGCGCTTTCCGGGCTGCAACTCCCGAGCAGCACCAGCACTCCGAGCGCGAGCGGCCTTCCGGGCGAACGCAGCATCCGTCGCCGGTCGGTCGTCCTCTGCTGCACGGAGTTCATGTGCAAGGCCTCACCGGATGGCTCGAGCGCGCGGAGCCGCGTGCGATCGGGGTGGCGCTCCGCAGCCTGCGATAACCCCCGGTGGCGGTCCTGCCAAGGCCCGCTGTGGTGGAGCCGGCCCGCGGGTCCGGGATTGTCCTGCGCGTCGTGCCAGTTTTTTCCCCTGGCGGCGCGGTGCATGCGGGCTTATCCACACGCAGGGCGGGACCTGCCGCGTTCGTGGGGAGATAGGGAGTCTACGGACTGGAGTATCCGGCGGGTCCTGCCCGAACCCTGCGGAAAGATGCCGTGCGCCGCGGACGTCCGGATCCGTCCCCCGCTTCCGGCGGCCGCTGGAGAATGGAACACCGCCCGCGCCGTCCGCGCCGGTCAGTCGGTGGTCGCTGCCTCGAGGAACCGCGCCAGGGCCCGCCGCGGCAGCGCCTGGGACAGGCGCTGCAACGACCGGGACTGGAGCTGCCGCACGCGCTCGCGCGATACGCCGAGCTGCATGCGTACTTCCTCGAGCGTGCAGGTGCGGCCGTTCTCGAGACCGAAGCGCAGCCGCAGCACGCGCGCCTCCCGGGACGGCAGCCGGTCGAGCAGCGCCGCCATGGTGCGGCGCAGCTCATCCTGGCCGGGCGCCTTCTCCTCTGCAGGCGGCCGCTGGTCCGCGAGCTGATCCACGAGCCAGTGGCCGCCGCCGTCGTCGCCCACGCACGCAGGCTGCCGGTCGAGGGACAGGCACGACCGGTCCCCGGCGAGCGCGCGCTCGACGCGGTCGACGCTGATGCGCGCCTGCCGCGCGATCTGCTGCGGATCCATGCCAAAGGGGCTGGAGGCCTGCACTGCGCGCACGCGGTGCACGACCTGCGCCAGGTAGACAGGCAGGCGCACCATGCGCGCCTGACAGCTCAGAGCCTTGAGGATGCCCTGCTGGATCCACCAGGTGGCGTAGTGCGAGAAGCGCGCGCCCTCGCGCCAGTCGTAGCGCTCCACGGCGCGCAGCAGGGCGGCATTGCCTTCCTGGATCAGGTCTTCCCAGGCCACGCCGAGATTGGCGTAGCGCTTGGCGGCGGAGGGAACGAGGCGCAGGCTGCGCGTCACCATCTCGTGCTGGACCGCCTGCAGTTCGTGCAACCGCTGGCGCAGGAGCTCGAGGCCCTCCGGCGCGCACGACGGGCTGTGCGCCGGCCGCGCCTGTCTCGCCGCCGACTCCAGCACCGGCGAGTAGGGCGAGAGGTGCTCGAAGGCCACCGCACGCGCCGCCCCCGAGCGATCCTCGAGGATGATCTGGAGCAGAGCCCTGCGCAGGAGTTCGATGGCACGGGCGAGGATGAACTCCTCCTCGCGGGAGGTCGGCGGCAGGCGGCGCAGGTCGGCCCAGTAGATCGTCAGGGGGTCGGCCGCGTGTTCGGCGGCGGGCCGCGGCGGCGGAGCGGCCGTGGCCGGCCGGAGGTCGGGCAGGAAAGGCAGTGGCTCCGAGGCCAGGCAAGCAACCAGCCCGGCCCGCTGCCTCAGGAAGCGAGCCTCATCCGCCAGGAGCGGGTACAGGAGGTCGCGATGGAAGCCGCCCGCAACGCGGGCTGCATGGATCAGTCGGGGAGATCTGCTCACGGGAAAGTCCGATCTGGAGTTGGCCTTCCACCTGCCAGAACCATTCCCGAATGACAGAGTTGTGACGCCCTCCGGGGAGCTTGCGCAAGTCGTTCAGAGGAAGTGACTTGCGATGAGGGCAAGAGCTGTGGAGCGGATCCTCCGTAAAGCTGCGCAGGAAGGATTCCCCACTCTCCCGCGGAAGTTTCCCCGCTCCAGGGCGCGCTAGGTTATGGACAACCATCCCATGGCAGAGCCGTTCCGCTTCCCTGGAACCCCGCCCGAGATCCTCGTCGTCGACGACGAGCGCATGATCCGCTGGAGCTTGCGCTCAGCGTTGGAGGACGCCGGCGCAAAGGTGGAGGAGGCCGCGTCGCTCGGCGAGGCGCGGCGGCGGCTGGCGGAGTCCTGGCCGGACCTGCTGATCCTCGACCTCAAGCTCCCCGACGGCAGCGGCATGGAGCTGCTCGCGGAGTTGAGCGCCGAGGACGGCGACCTGCCCGTGCTCGTGATCACCGCTTTCGGCAGCCTGAGCGGAGCCGTGGAGGCGATCCGGGCAGGGGCCTACGACTACGTCGCCAAGCCCTTCGAGCTCGATGACCTGCTGCTCACGGCCGGCCGCGCGCTGGAGCGGCGCGACCTGCGCCGCATCGCCCGCCTGCAGGCGCGTGGCAGCCCCGAGCTCTGGCCGGTGGCGGCCGACGCCGCCACGCGCCGGCTGCTCGACCTGCTCGAGCGCATCGGCCGCAGCGGCGCCGGCACGGTGCTGATCACGGGCGAGACCGGCGTCGGCAAGGGCGTGGCCGCGCGCGTGCTCCACGCGGCCGCCGGCGATCCGGAGCGGCGGCCCTTCATCGCCGTGTCCTGCACCGCGATACCCGAAACCCTGCTCGAGTCCGAGCTCTTCGGCCACGAGCGCGGCGCCTTCACCGACGCCAAGGAGCGGAAGCAGGGCCTGTGCGAGCTGGCCTGCGGAGGCACGCTGTTCCTCGACGAGGTGGGAGACCTGCCGGCGGGCATCCAGGCCAAGATGCTCACGCTCCTCGAGGAGCGCACGTTCCGCCGTGTCGGCGGCACGCGTCCGCTCCGGCTGCAGGCGCGCGTGATCGCCGCGACCAACCGCGACCTGGAGCAGGAGGTGGCTGCCGGCCGGTTTCGCTCCGACCTCTACTACCGCCTCAAGGTGGTGCCGGTCGAGATTCCGCCGCTGCGCGCGCACCGCGAGGACATCCGGCCGCTGGCACAGCACTTCCTGGCGCTGTATCGCAGCGAGTTCGACGTCGCACTGCAGGGCTTCAGCCCCGAAGCCCTGGACGCGCTGGAGCGCTACGCGTGGCCGGGCAACGTGCGCGAGCTGCGCAACGCGGTGGAGCGCGCCGCGCTGCTGGCGCCGGGGCCGGAGGTCGGCTGCGCCGATCTGCCGCCGGAGGTGGCGGGACTCTCCGCCGCGGCGGCAGGCGCCACGCTGGATCTGCCGCCGGAGGGGGTGAACCTGGAGCAGCTCGAGCGGCAGTGGGTCGAGGAAGCGCTGCGGCGCTCCGGCGGCAACCGCAGCCGCGCCGCGCGCCTGCTCGGCATGAACCGCGACCAGATCCGCTATCGCATCGAGAAGTACGGTCTGCCCGGCGCCGGGTGAACTCAGGCGCCGGCGGCCGGGCTGCAGGCCTCGCCGGCCGCGGGCACCGCGGGACACGGCTGGCGCGCGCTTGCCGCGAGCTGCTGGTAGCGCAGCCAGCGCTCGTCGATGTCCTGCTGCGCCAGCTCGAGCAGGCGCTGCGCCTCCTGCGGGTCCTGGCGCGCGAGCATGGTGAAGCGCGCTTCCCCGGCGGCGAACTCCTGGAACGGGATGCGCGGCTTGTGGCTGTCGAGCTGGAACGGGTGGCCGCCGCCGGCCGCACGGCGCGGGTCGTGTCGGTAGAGCGGCCAGAATCCGCTCTGCGCCGCCGCCTTCTGGTGGCTCATGGACGTGGACATCTCGATGCCGTGGGCGATGCAGTGCGAATAGGCGATGATCAGCGACGGCCCGCCCCAGCTCTCGGCCTCCACGAAGGCCCGGATGGTCTGTTTCGGGTTGGCGCCCAGGGCGACCTGGGCCACGTAGACATCGCCGTAGGTCGTGGCGATCAGGCCCAGGTCCTTCTGGCGCCCCGTCTTGCCGCCGGCGGCGAAGCGCGCCACGGCCCCGCGCGGCGTGGCCTTGGAGGCCTGCCCGCCGGTGTTGCTGTACACCCCGGTGTCGAGCACGAGCAGGTTGACGTCGCGGCCGCTGGCGAGCACGTGGTCGAGCCCGCCGTAGCCGATGTCGTAGGCCCAGCCGTCGCCGCCGACGATCCAGACGCTGCGCGGGACCAGCACGCCGCTGATCGCGAGCAGGCGGCGCGCGTCCTCGCCGTCGAGATTGCGCAGGCGCTCCGCCAGCGCCGCGACGCGCTGGCGCTGGGCCGCGAGCGCCGCCTCGTCGCGCGGGCAGTCGCGGAGCAGGGGCTCGACCACGGCGTCGCCGAGCGTGCCGGACAGCCGGCGCAGCAGCTGGCGCGCGTAGTCGAGCTGCTGGTCCAGCGCCAGGCGCATGCCCAGGCCGAACTCGGCGTTGTCCTCGAACAGCGAATTGGACCAGGCCGGCCCGCGCCCCTCCAGGTTGGTGCTCCACGGCGTCGTCGGCAGGTTTCCGCCGAAGATGGAGGAGCAGCCCGTCGCGTTGGCGATCAGCGCCCGCTCGCCGAAGAGCTGGCTCAGGAGCTTGAGATAAGGCGTCTCGCCGCAGCCGGAGCAGGCGCCCGAGAATTCGAACAGCGGCTGGAGCAGCTGCGAGCCCTTGACCGACGCGACGTCCAGCGCGCTCCGGTCCGCCTCCGGAAGCTGCAGGAAGAAGTCGAAGCCGGCCTTCTCGCGCTCCAGGTGCGGATCCTTCGCTTCCATGCGCAGGGACTTGCGATCCGCGGGATCCTTGCCGTGTGCCGGGCACACGTCCACGCACACGCCGCAGCCGGTGCAGTCCTCCGGCGCCACCTGCACGGTCAGGCACTCGCCCGGCAGGTCCTTGGCCGTGCGCCGGCGGTGGCGGAAGCCTGCCGGAGCCTGCGCCAGCTCCGCCGCGTCGTAGGTCTTGATCCGGATCGCCGCGTGCGGGCACACCAGCGCGCACAGCGAGCACTCGATACAGAGGGCCTCGTCCCAGATCGGGATCTCGACCGCGATGCCACGCTTCTCCCAGCGCGCCGTGCCCACCGGGAAGGTGCCGTCCACCGGCAGCGCGCTCACCGGCAGCAGGTCGCCCTTGCCGGCGAGCAGCATGCCGGTGACGCGCTGGACGAAATCGCTGGCAGCGGCGGCGGGCCGCGCGCGCCGCACGCCGCCGCGCGGCGCCGCGGGCACGTCCACGCGGCGCAGTGCCGCGAGCGCGCCGTCCACCGCGGCGAAGTTGCGCTGCAGCACGGCCTCGCCGCGCTTGCCGTAGGTGTCCCGGATCGCGTCCTTGATGCGCTGCACCGCCTCCGCGCGCGGGAGGATCTCCGCCAGGGCGAAGAAGCAGGCCTGCATCACCGTGTTGATGCGGCCGCCGAGGCCGGCCTCCCGCGCCACCGCCGCCGCGTCCACCACCCAGAGATGGAGCGCCTTGGCGATGATCTGTTCCTGCGCCTCGATCGGCAGCCGCTCCCACACCTCCTCCGCCGGGTACGGACTGTTCAGCAGGAAGGTCGCTCCGGGCGCCGCCGTCGCCAGCACGTCCATGCGCTCCAGGAAGTGGAACTGGCTGGAGGAGACGAAGCCGGCGCTGCCGATCAGGTAGGTGCTGTGGATCGGGCGCGGCCCGAAGCGCAGGTGCGAGACGGTGACCGCGCCGGACTTCTTGCTGTCGTAGACGAAGTAGCCCTGCGCGTACAAGGGAGTGCCGGCGCCGACGATCTTCACCGAGTTCTTGGCCGCGCCCACGGTGCCGTCGGCGCCCAGCCCGTAGAACACGGCGCGGCGGACGTCGGCCGGCTCGGTCTCGAAGGCCGGGTCCCAGCGCAGGCTCGTGCGCGTGACATCGTCGTGGATCCCGATCGTGAAGTGGTTCTTCGGCTCCGGCCGCGCCAGCTCCTCCAGCACCGCGGCGGCCATGGCGGGAGTGAATTCCTTGGAGCTCAGACCGTAGCGGCCGCCCACGACCCTGGGCAGGCTGCCGCTCCAGGCCTCCGCCAGGGCGCTGAGGACGTCGAGGTACAACGGCTCGCCGACCGAGCCCGGCTCCTTGGTCCGGTCCAGCACGGCGACTCGGCGCACGCTCCGCGGCAGGGCGGCGGCAAGGGCGGAGGCGTCGAACGGCCGGTACAGGCGCACGCGCAGCAGGCCGACCCGGCCGCCGCGGGCGTTCAGCGCGTCCACGGCTTCCTGGGCCGCGCCGCAGCCGGAGCCCATCATCACCAGCACCCGCTCGGCGTCCGGCGCGCCGGTGTAGTCGAAGCTGCGGTAGCGGCGTCCGGTGAGCTCGCCCAGCCGGTCCATGGCCTCCTGGACCAGCGCGGGGACCCGCAGATAGAACGGATTCGCCGCTTCCCGGGCCTGGAAGAACACGTCCGGGTTCTGGGACGAGCCCCGCAGCACCGGGCGGTCGGGATTGAGGGCGCGCCCGCGGTGGGCCTGGACCAGGGCCTCCGGCAGCAAGGCCGCCAGCACCTCGTCGCCGAGCCGCTCGATCTTGACAACCTCGTGCGAGGTGCGGAAGCCGTCCATGAAATGCAGGAACGGCACGCGTGACTCCAGAGTGGCCGCGTGCGCGATCAGCGCCAGGTCATGGGCCGACTGCACCGAGTCGGCGCACAGCATGGCCCAGCCGGTGGTGCGCGCCGCCATGACGTCGCTGTGGTCGCCGAAGATGGACAACGCGTGCGTGGCCACGGTCCTGGCCGCCACGTGGATCACGGCCGGGGACAGCTCGCCGGCGATCTTGAACATGTTGGGGATCATCAGCAGCAGGCCCTGGGACGCGGTGAAGGTCGTGCACAAGGATCCTGCCTGGAGCGCGCCGTGCACCGCCCCGGCCGCGCCGCCCTCGCTCTGCATCTCCACCACCGCCGGCGTCGCTCCCCACAGGTTGCCCCGCCCCTCGGCCGCCCACTCATCGGCGAGCTCACCCATCGTCGAGGCCGGCGTGATCGGGTAGATCGCGATGACCTCGCTCGCCCGGTAGGCGACCGACGCGACCGCCTCATTGCCGTCGAGGATGACGTGTTCTCCCTGCATGGCGACCCTCCGGGCTCCTGATAAGCCGTGCGCGCGGCTTGGCAAGTGCAGGGAAGGCAGCCGCGCGGCGCCGGCTGCGCCCGCTAGGCCGCGCGCGGCAGCAGGATCTGGATGACCGCGCCGCCGTCGTTGGGCAGCACGGCGAGGCTGCCGCCGAGGGCGCTGAGCAGGTTGCGGGAGATGGCGAGGCTCAGTCCGGCACCGCGCGCGCCGGCGCTGAAGAACGGCTGTGACGCTTCCTCGGAGATGCCGGGGCCGTTGTCCCGGAACAGGATGCGCGCACGCGCGCCGTCCTCCTCCAGCCGCAGCCGGATCTCGCAGCCGTGTCCGCAGGCCCGCAGCGCGTTCTCGAACAGGTTGCGCAGCACTTGCTCGAGGAACACCGGATCGATCCAGGCCTGGGGCCGCGCCAGCATCTCGAGGCGCAGCGCGGCGCGGTGGCCGTCCGCCTCTCCGGCCATGCGCCGGGTCCAGTCCTCGAGCCAGGCCGCGAGGTCCACGCGCTCGGTGCGCGGCTGCGCCGGGCGCCCGAAGCGCAGGAGATCGGTCACGGTGTGATCGAGGCGCGCGATCTCGCGCGCGATCTCGTCGAAGACCTGCTCCTCCTCGGGGCCGGGATCGAGGCGGCGGCGCAGCACCTGCAGCGCGCCGTGGATCCCGGCCAGCGGATTGCGCACCTCGTGCGCCACCTGGGCCGCGATCTCGCCGATCTCGGCGAGCTGGCGCGCCGCCTTCAACTCCTGCTTGAGCCGCTCCGGCTCGGTGATGTCGCGCAGGATGACGGCGCAGCCGGCCATCTCGCCCTTGCGGTTGCGGATCACGGTGCGCGTGAGCGACACCAGCCGCTCCTGCCCGTCGCGGGTGCGCCGCCGTGTCACGTAGTGGCGCAGCGTCCCGGTGCGCTCGGTTTCGGCCTGGATGAGCTCCAGCTCCCCGCGCCGGCGCAGGTCCTCCGGCAGGAGCAGGTCGAAGGATCGCCCGATGGCCTCCTCCGCGCGGTAGCCGAACAAGGTCTCCGCGCCCTTGTTCCAGGCGCGGATGCGCTGCTGCGTGTCCACGAACAGGATGGCGTCGTCGCTGAGGTCCGCCACCTGGGCGAGCTGGTGCGGCATCAGCGGGCCCGTGGCCGGGAGCCGGAAGTCCTCCGCTCGCAGCTCGGCGGCCGGCTCCACGCCGAAACGCAGGCGGCTGCAGCCGTGCTGCCGCTCCAGTTGCACCGACCGCCTCCGAGGGTCAGCGCCTTCCAGGAAGCCGGCGAGCCAGACCGCCTGCAGCGGCGTCGGGGCGGGCTCCTTGAGCAGGAAGGAGCCGCCGCTGCGCTCCAGGGGCAGCTCGGGCACACTGCGCAGGACCCGCTCGACCACGAGCAGCGGGTCCGTCTCCGGCTTCCCGCTGCGCTCCGCAGGGCCGGCCAGCTCCGCCGTCGAACCGCCGCAGCGGCGGCCGGCGCCCCGCACCACGGCTTCGAGCGCTTCTCGGCCGAAGTAGGGGGCGAGCTCCTGCTCCAGGCTGTCCAGGGTGGCGCAACAGATGGCCCAGGCCACGGCAGACAAGGAATAGGCGCTCGGGGGGCCGTCCGCCAGCCCCCGGTGCGCTCGCTCGACGCCGGCCGGTTGACATCCCGGCGCCGTGTGGTCTGCTGTGAGGAGCTTCCGTCCTCTCCTTTCCCAGGCTCGGAGATGCAGCGATGCACAGCAGGCACTGGATGCGACGACTGGCGCTGGCCGCCAGCGCGACGATCCCGGTCATGGCTCTGACGGGTGAGCGCGGCGGCGCGGCACCCGCGCCCTGGAAACCCGCGCCGGCGGCGGCCGCGGCCTTCCTGCAACGGCCCTCGAGCGTGCCGTGGTCGTCCGCGGCCGCAGGATCCGCGCGCGGGCACCTGCCGAGCTCGGTCCTGCCCTTCCTGGTGCTTGGCGGCGTGTGCTCGGTGGACACGACCGACCTCGGCAACCCTCCCGCCTGTTCCACCAACGCCGCTGCGGTGCGCTGTTCGGCCCTCAGTGACGCGCAGCAGCGCTGCTCGGCCTTGCTCAGCAGCGCTGGTGGCACGGCGGCGGCCTGCTCCGCCACCGGCGGGAACGGCGCGCGCTGCTCCGTGTTCCTGCCGCCCTTCAACCCGGTCGCCGGCTCGGCCTGCAGCGCCCTCGGCGGACCGCCGGGCACCAGCATCGCGTGCTCGGTCATCGCGCCCGGCGCGCGCCAGGGCTGCTCGGCCGAGAATCCGGCCCAGACCGCCGGCAACTTCTGCTCCACGCTGAGCGCCGGCGCCTCCGGCGGCGTGCACCAGTGCTCGGTGCTCAACGGCGGGAATCAGCGCAACTTCTGCTCGATGGTCAACTCGCCCGGGCTGTTCGCGACCACGAACTGCTCGACGCTGACGGCTGGTTCTGCGTGTTCGGTGCGCGCCGGCAGCCGCGGCGTGTGCACCAACTTCAACGGCGCGCCCACCGGCGTGTGCAGCGCGTTCGTGGCCGCGTCGCACTGCAGCGTCATCGGCGGCGGCGCCGGCTTCCTGTGCCGCTGGCCGTGACCGGTACCTGAGACGCGGCCCGGCGCACCAGGCTGCGCCAGCCCCTGGCCTCCTGCTGCAGCGAGAAGCGCGCGCGGGCGCGGCGGCGCTGTTGCTGCGCCAGGCGGGAAGCCGCGCCTGGATCGTCGAGGAGCTGGCGCAGCTTGCGGCGGAGCTCGGCGTCCGTGCGGAAGAGGGCGGGAGCGCCGGGGAACTCGCGGTGGGCCGGGATGTCGCTGGCGAGGGCCGGGCGGCCGGCCGGCGCGGCCTCCAGCAAGGCGTTGGGCGGGCCCCCCTCGGCGCGGCTGGTGCTCAGGATCACGCGCGCGGCGCGGTAGTACGGGAGGAATCGTGCCCGCGGCACCGCGCCCAGCCAGCGCGCGAAGGTGTGGCGGCGCAGGTCCGCTTGCAGCCGGCGCGCGTAACGGGCATCGAGCGCCGGGCCCGCGACCCACAGGCGCAGTTGCGGCCGCTGCGCCGCCAGCGGCGCCAGCGCGGCGACGGCGCGGCGCGGGTCCTTCACGGCGCGGATGCCGGTCGGAACGAGGACGAGCTCGGTGCTCCCCTGTAGCGCCCGCAAGGCGCTCGGGCGCTGGCGGGTCCGCGGCAGCGGCAGCGCCGCCTGCGGGATGACGGTGATGCGATCCGCGGGCAGGCGGTAGGCGCGGCGTCCGGCCGCCGCGGCGGCGCGACCGAGGGCGACCAGGGCGGCGGCGCCCTGCGCGGCGGCGCGCGCCGCGGCCGGGATGCGGCCGTACAGGTCGGGGCCGGGGGAAAG